>NZ_QEHR01000032.1 GCF_003095375.1 Marixanthomonas spongiae | reverse complement strand
AACTGTTTGGGGGCACGTAAAAGCAACTTTCAAAAAATGCCGGCACACCGATGGATTTCACCAAAATCCGAAAAATACTGTTTTTAAGAGAATTAATTGGTAGTTTTGAGACAGACTGCCGTTGTGCAACATATGACAAACGCAATTAACTTTCTAAAGAACATATTCAAATCGACAAAAAAAGAAACTTCTAAAGGTGCTTTTTTTAACTCGACTGAATATGAAATGAAAAATCTATTGTGTGGAATTGGAAAATCAAAAATTACGGAAAATGAAATAGAAATTTCATACTATCCATTTGAACCTTCAATTGCCTATCCTGACAAAACTATCAAAGCAAATGAAATTGACTCTTTGAGCGTGGATTTCGGAACTTGTAAAATATACGTTGACAATGATATAATTTTTGTATCAGCAGAAAAAAAGGAACAACTAAAAGAGTTTGCGAAAAATAACAAAATAAAATTGACCAAACATAGCTGGAATTGGGATTGGATTTTGGAACCTTATCTTGACACAGAATTTACTCAAGAAAATGAGCAAAGAGTTTTAGAAAGACTTAAAGAGAATGGAATAAATGAAAGCGAAGTTGACCAAATAAGAACTGAAGTCGGAAAACAAATGTATAAGTACAATTTTGATACAATGTTGTGGGATTGGTGCAGTTTAGGATTGACAGATGTTCTTTCAGCAATGAGAGCGAAATATGACAAAATTGAATTTAAAGACTTTTACAAAAGAGCATTAGAAATTGACAAACGAAATAAAAATACGTTGCACAACAATGTATAACCGCAATTACGGCGGATTCGACTACGTCCGAATCCACTCGGAATTGCTAACGTCAGTGCTTAACCGAAAATTAACGCATATAAACCCGTAACTGACGGTTATACGAGACCGTCAGACTGTCTCAAAACCATGCCATTATTGCAGCCTTTTTCCAAGGATATAATTTTAATTTGCCTTATCTTTAGGAATGGAATACCAACAAGGACAAGACCGGGAACAGCTTACCCTTTACAG
>NZ_QEHR01000031.1 GCF_003095375.1 Marixanthomonas spongiae | reverse complement strand
AAACTGTTTGGGGGCACGTAAAAGCAACTTTCAAAAAATGCCGGCACACCGATGGATTTCACCAAAATCCGAAAAATACTGTTTTTAAGAGAATTAATTGGTAGTTTTGAGACAGACTGCCGTTGTGTGCAAGCTGAAAACCGAGAATAATTGAGAAAACCGATTTACATAATTTTATTGATTTTAACATTAATTGGAGTTCCATTATTTTACTATATGACTTTAAACACATCTGTAAGTATTAAATATGAAACTGACTTCGGAGAATGTATATCACAAGTTACTGGAACTGATTTATGCTTGCAACACGATATTTTATTGGTATTGACTTATGGTTGTGGAATTTTATTTTTCTTACTGCTCATTTTCAGTAAACGGAATATAAAAAAGACTGAAAAAATATGATTTCAATTCTATTGTTAATTCCGTGGATAATATTTGGATTCAAAAATCCGAGTAAAAATTTCATTGGACTTAATCAAACCAAAAAGTCACTGACTTTACTTTTAGGAATCGAAATCGCCTTTTTTCTTGTTCTCTACTTGAGTTTACCAGAACCGGCTTCAAAAATTGCTGGACTTCAAAGTTTTTCGTGGAATTATTTTATGCTTTACTACGCAAAAGGAATTGTGCCAACTTGGTTAATTGGAGAATCTATCAACGGAAATCTCGGAGACAAAATTGACTTAAATTATCAATGGATATATTTAATTGTAAGTTTAATAATGGACTATTTGATTTTGTTAATCATAAGTCCGAAAATAAAAATATTGTGGAATAAAAAGCCAGCACACAACAACGTGTAAGCGCAATAACGGCTGAATTTCCTAATCGGAAATTCAACTCGTTTAGCTAAATTAGGTGCGTCAGCGGAAAATACTCGCGCATTTTCCCGTTACTGACGCTTACACAAAACCGTCAGACTGTCTCAAAACCATGCCATTATTGCAGCCTTTTTCCAAGGATATAATTTTAATTTGCCTTATCTTTAGGAATGGAATACCAACAAGGACAAGACCGGGAACAGCTTACCCTTTACAG
>NZ_QEHR01000030.1 GCF_003095375.1 Marixanthomonas spongiae | reverse complement strand
GCCATGTTCAAGTTATAAGTGCAACTGGCCAAGTTGATTTTAATTTTTCTATTGGGCTAATGTAGCCAAACTTTCTCACTCTTCTGTTATTTATCAGTCTTTCAATTTCCCTTATCCTGTATTCGCTTATTAGGTTCAGGTCTGTTTTCTTTGGCAAGAAACGTCTAATGAGCCCGATCCTGTTCTCTACCGTGCCTTTGTCCTGCGAGGTGTACGGTCTGGTAAAATAGGTCTTCACATTGTGCGTTCTGGCTATTTCACCGTGCCCCGCAAACTCCTTTCCATTGTCAAAGGTCATTGTTTTTATCCAGCTGCTCCCTATACGGGATATCCGTCCGTTTATTTTTTCCTGTACCGATTTTGAGTCCTTGCTTTCCAAAAAATCCATCGTGGTTGTCAATGTTGACCGTTCTGTCATCACCAACAAGGCGGATTTGTGGTCCTTGCCCATCATCAGGTCAACTTCCACATCGCCCAGACGCTCCCGGCTTTCGACAACATCCGGGCGCTCCTCTATCGACACCCTGTCCTTTATCGTGCCCCGGCTGTTTTTATGGTTGCCGCGCTTGGACCTCCGCCTGCCGTGGCGCAGGTAACGGTAAAGGTCCTTATAGGGCAGGTTCTCTTTTCGGTTGCTTTTTTTGCACTCCCATATCCATTGATAGATGCACTCCAAGGAAACCCCTTCTATGCCAAGGACTTTCCATTCGACCGCAATGAGCTCGGGGCTCCACCGTTCCTTCCTTAGCCATCCGGCTGCCTGGTCCTTGAGCTCTTCTGTCAGTTTTACCGACTTGTGCTTGGACCTGTGCCTTTTTTCGGTCTTGCCCTGTGCCAGGCGAGGCTGGTATTTGCCTGCGTGCTGTCCACGTTTGCCGATGTTCCTCTTCAGTTCCCGGCCAATTGTACTCTTGTGGACGCCAAGGATATCGGCTATCTTACTTTTGTTGTTTCCTGCCTCCAACAAAGCACCAATTTGGTATCTTTGCTCTCGGCTGAGCTGTTTATATTTCATTGCAACGCAAATTTAGCACTTGGCCAATCATTGGGGGCTAGCCCCCAATGATTTTTAATTTGAGTTGCACTTATTTGTTGAACTTAGG
>NZ_QEHR01000029.1 GCF_003095375.1 Marixanthomonas spongiae | reverse complement strand
GGATCAAGAACATTTTCTGGGTTTTTGAGTTTTTAAGCAAATAATTTTTCAAGTCTGTACAGGAAGAATTCAGTTCTTCTTACGCCTCTTAATTGTGCTCTAAATGCTTTAATTTTTGCATTAAAAGATTCTGCCGAGGCATTTGTGCTTCGGTTGGTGAAATAGTTTAGGATGGAGTGGTAATTTAAATAGATACTGTTGGCCACTGTGTTGAAACTTTTAAAACCAGACTCTTCTACTTCTTTGTACCAGTGTGCTAGTTTTGTGAAGGCTATCCCTTTTTCTCTTGTTTGATTGAAGATATTTCTGAGCTTATTTACCAGCTTGTATGCTTTTTCTATTTCAGGATATTCGGTAAATAAGATGGCTGCTCTTTCTTTTTGAGCATTGGTCCACTTGTCTTTTGACTTGTAGAGCAAATACCTGCTTCTGGCCAAGAGTTGTTTTCTACTATCTCCGTTAGGAAGGGGTTTTGGCAGAAAAGCTTTATTGGTGCTCTTTGCTTGCTTTATTTGCTCATTCTCCTGGTCAATGGCTTCCCACCGGTATTTTATTCGAAGTTCTTGCAATGCTTCAATGGCTAGTTTCTGAACGTGGAACCTGTCCGTTACCTGTGTAGCTTTGGGGAAACAGACCTTTGCGATATGCTTCATTGAATGAGCCATATCCAAGGTTATCTCCTGAACTTTATCCCGGATGGACGACGGGAGTTTAAGAAGCCTGTCAATGATTGGCTCTGCACGGGTTCCTTTGAAAATACCTACCAAAGCTCCCTTCTTTCCTTTAGCTTCTTTATTGGTGATTATCGTATAGAGCTCTCCCTGCGATAAAGCGGTCTCGTCAATAGAAAGAAAAGGCCCTATGTTTTGAGGATAGAGCAACCATTTCTTAGCATGGGATTTTTGTTCCCAGTCTTGGTAATGACTTAAGTGGTTTTTGTACTGACGTTGAAGCTTTTTACCTGAAACACCAAAAAACCCTGCTACCTGGTTGCTGTTTAGTGGTGTATTATCGGTCGCCTTCTTTTAAAAAATCAGCGAACTCTTTTGAAAGACGAGTACCCTGTGCAATAATTTCTCCCCAACTCCGGTTTACCTTGATCCATTTCTGATCTAGTAAAACATCCCAGCGTCTTCGCTTCAAGCTTAAGCTTACCAAATTATCTCTGATTGGGTAATCCTCAATTATTCGGGGCTCCATAAAGCCGCTAGCTTTATATTGGTGATTTTTATAGGCTTCGGGGATTTCCTTTTTTTCT
>NZ_QEHR01000028.1 GCF_003095375.1 Marixanthomonas spongiae | reverse complement strand
GGGACTATCTCATAAAGTGTGTAAGTTAAAAAAATAGCGGGGGCCGGCCCCCGCTATTTTTTTGTTTAATTTTAAATATTTACACATTATGAAGAAAGACGATTTAATTTCAGATGATTTTCTGAAGCAATTCAAATCCCACGAAGAGCTTACGAGCTTTTTGAAACAGATTCAAAAACGTGGGATTGAAAAGATGCTCGAAGGTGAGCTCGATGGCCACTTGGATTACGACAAGCATCAAAAATCCACAGGTAACAATGTTCGCAACGGGCACTCCAAGAAGAAAATCAAAACATCCTTTGGCGAATCCGAGATTACTGTTCCCAGAGATCGGGATGCCTCGTTCAATCCTATGATAGTACCTAAGCGGGGCAATATGGTCGATGGTATCGAAAACGTAATTGTGTCCCTCTATGCCAAAGGAATGAGCAACAGCGATATTGAGGAGCAGATTCGTGAAGTCTATGGTTTTGACGTGTCTACCTCGACCATATCAAGGATTACAGAAAAGATATCTGGAGATATAGTTGCTTGGCAGAACCGTCCATTGGAACCCGTATATCTCATTGTCTGGATGGACGGTATAGTCTTCAAGGTACGGGAGAATTCAAAGGTTATCAACAAGACCATTTATATTGCCGTCGGCCTGCGTCGTGACGGCAAAAAAGAAGTTTTGGGCCTATGGCTTGGAAAGAACGAATCGGCGGCCTTCTGGATGAGCGTAATGACTGACATCAGGGCCCGCGGCACAGAGGACATCCTAATTACGGCGACCGATAACCTCAATGGTTTTACCGATACCATCCGCAACGTGTTTCCAGAGTCCAAGACTCAGATATGCGTGGTCCACCAAATCCGAAATGCTTGCAGGTATGTCGTATGGAAGGATAAAAAAGCCTTTACTGCAGATATGAAGCATATATACAATGCTCCCAATCAAGAAGCCGCCAAAATGGCCTTGGAGGATTTTGCCCAAAAATGGAACGATAAATATTCCTATGCCATCAAAAGCTGGCGCGATAACTGGGAAGACCTTACGGTGTTTTATGAGTTCCCTGTGGAAATTAGGAAGATTATTTACACCACAAATCTCATCGAGAATCTAAATGGGAAGATAAGAAAGTATACCAAGAACAAACTTTCTTTTCCAACAGACGATGCTGTAATGAAATCTGTATATTTGGCAGTACGTGAAGCAACTAAAAAATGGACAATGCCTATAAGGAACTGGGGCATCATTTTAAATCAGTTCCTAACGATCTATGAAAAAAGGGTCAGACTTTAAAAAAGTCCAACCCCTGTTATTTTAAACTTACACACTTAGTGGGATAGTGTC
>NZ_QEHR01000027.1 GCF_003095375.1 Marixanthomonas spongiae | reverse complement strand
AACGGCAGTCTGTCTCAAAACTACCAATTAATTCTCTTAAAAACAGTATTTTTCGGATTTTGGTGAAATCCATCGGTGTGCCGGCATTTTTTGAAAGTTGCTTTTACGTGCCCCCAAACAGTTTAAAATGAGATCCAGCAGCACCTCTAGGTGATATATAGCGTTTTTAAGGGCCGTAAGGTCGAGTTTGTTCTCCTTGCTCAGCTTCAAGATCCTTTTCAGGTTATAGGCGATGGCCATGAGCCCAAAATCTGCACTGGCCGCCATGATCCCTTTTTTGGTCAAGATGTGGTCAAACCCCCATTGCCTCTTCAATGTCCCATAAGGGTGTTCCACCAAAGCCTGGCGTTTTTTATAAAGGCTTTCGTTCTTGCGGACCCGTTGGGCATTGTTTTGAATATTCTGTGTGAACTGGCTCCGCTGTATCACTTTACCGTTTGCCTTGGCCCTGGTGCATCGGTCCCGTACCGGGCACTGTTTGCAGGCCCTGGTCTTATATTGTTTAAAGGTGTAGTTGCGCCCTTTGTAACGCGTGCCATTGGAAGTCAAACGGTGTCCCTGCGGGCAGGTGTAGGTATCGTCACTGGAATTGTATGTGAAATGTTCAGCATTATAAGCGGGGTCTGGGGCCTGGCTTTTTCGTCCTATGGCGGGAATGGCAACCAGGGTTTTTATCCCCAATTGGTCCGCTATGTGAAATTCACTGCCCGTATGGTACCCTTTGTCGTAAAGGGCGGTGAACGAACCGGTCCTTAAAATGGATTTTGCCCTCCTGAGCATCATCCCCATTGCTTTCTTGTCGTTCTGGTTGCTGAGCTTGTAATCCACTAACAATTTGTGTTTGGCATCTACGGTGGTCTGTGCGGTATAACAGACCTCGGTGATCATCCCGCGCACGATCTGGTGCCTGCTGTCGGGGTCCGAGGTGGAGAGCTGTGGGTTTTCCGTACTGGTGTTTTCGTTCAGCTCTTTTTGAATTTGTTCGTATTTCCCACGCTGTGCCTTGCGGTGGGCGATCTCTTTTTCTATCTCGGCTTTTTTGTCGTTGTCGGCCTCGGCCAGGGCTTTGTTGTGGGCGGCAAGCTTTTCGTCTATATGGTCCAGGTGGCGCTGTACCTTCTTCTTGTTGTAGTTGTTTTTTTTGCTGTTCTGGGCCCGCAGTTTCGTAGAGTCCCCGGCAATGAGCTCCCCTCCTATAAGGTTGAAATTTCTGGCAATGCTGACGCTCTCCCTGAATACGCGCCGGATCGCCTTTGAGTTGTTTTTTCTGAAGCGGGCAATGGTGTTATGGTCTGGCTTTAGGTTTTTCAGAAGCCATATGACCTCCAGGTTGCGGTGACATTCTTTTTCCAGCTGGCGCGAGGAGCGCATGCGGTTCATATACCCGTAGATATAGAGCTTAAGCAGATCGCCCGGGCTGTAGGGCGGGCGCCCTTGGGCCGCTAAGCTGGTAAAGCCCATATTTTCCAGATCGAGGGTTTCTACAAATTGGTCGATAAAACGGACGCTGTTGTCATCGGGGACCATGTCGTCCAGGCATGTGCTGTAAAGGGTAAGCTGTTCCCGGTCTTGTCCTTGTTGGTATTCCATTCCTAAAGATAAGGCAAATTAAAATTATATCCTTGGAAAAAGGCTGCAATAATGGCATGGTTTTGAGACAGTCTGACGGT
>NZ_QEHR01000026.1 GCF_003095375.1 Marixanthomonas spongiae | reverse complement strand
TTTAAACTGTTTGGGGGCACGTAAAAGCAACTTTCAAAAAATGCCGGCACACCGATGGATTTCACCAAAATCCGAAAAATACTGTTTTTAAGAGAATTAATTGGTAGTTTTGAGACAGACTGCCGTTAGCCACAAGCAAGGAAAAACATTCTGCAATCAATGACATTTAGTTGGAAAATAGAAAATAGCGATATTCAAAAAATAAAAAATGTTGTTCGTGAAAACAATAATCAGTTCTTAAAAACTCGTATTGAACGGAATGTTGAGAAAATGAATTTGTCGATAACTAAAGATAATTTAATTCACTCGATGATAATGTGTTTGCTGACTTCACAACAACGTTCGGGACCAAATTCATTAGTTGGAAAATTTTTGAGCCAAAAACCATTTCCAGTTACCGCAGAATTAATCGAAAATTCAGAAAATAAAGAGAAGTTTATAAAACAGATTTTTCTCACAAACGGGCTAACGAGATTTATAAATAAAAACAGCAAATATTTTTCAATAAATTTTGACGAGTTAAAAAAGAACAATTGGGAATTAATAAAAAAACTCGAATATTTAAACGCTAACCAAACGAAAAATAGCGAAAGAGAATTAGCTGATTATTTAAAATTACGTTTAAAGGGTTTCGGTCCAAAACAATCACGAAACTTTTTACAAGCTCTCGGATTGACGAAATACGAAATCCCACTCGATTCACGAATAATAAGTTGGCTTAATGATTTTGGATTTCCAATAAAATTGTCATCAACACTTTTGAGCGATAATAATTATTATCATTTTGTGTCAGACGGAATTCAAGAATTGTGTGAAAAAGCCGATATTTATCCTTGTGTTTTTGATGCTGTGGTTTTTTCGAGTTTCGATAATGATGAATGGACGACTGAAAACATAATGTTGTGAATAATGCCAGTGGCTAACAACGTATATAGCTCATAGCTGGGCAGTTGCTTAAACGAAGTTAAGGCATATTTGGAAAGTCGCCAAATTTTTAAATTTGACGATTTCCAATAAAAAAAGATAAATAGTAAAATTTAAAAATCTGGCTTGTGCTTAATCCGAAAATAATCGCTAATTTACAAGCTACGAGCCATATACAAACACGTTGTGTGCAAGCTAAAAAAATGAAATCGGTAATTAAAATATTGACCATAGTTCTATTAATTGGTATCTACAATTGCGAATTCAAAAATGACCGACAAGAATATGCTGAAATGCTAATTGAAAAGGTTGAGAAGTTTAAGAAAACAAATAACCGATTGCCAAAAGATGTAACTGAACTTGGACTAAATGAAAAAATAGATAGTCCTGCATTTTATGAAATGGAAACTGACTCAACTTATATAGTTTGGTATGGATTGAGCGTTGGAGTATCTAAAGTTTTTAAGTCGTCAACAAAAAAGTGGCCTGAAGAAGGATGATTTCAATACTATTATTAATTCCTTGGATAATATTTGGATTCAAAAACCCAAATCGGAATTTGATTGGACTTAATCAAACAAAAAAATCCTTGCTTTTACTTCTAGGAATTGAAATTATATTTTTTCTAATTCTTTATCTGACTTTACCTGAACCGACTTCAAAAATTGCAGGTCTTCAAAGCTTTGCGTGGAATTATTTCATTTTATATTATGCAAAAGGAATTATCCCAACAACAGTTTTTAGCGAATATTTAGACGGGAATTTAGGAGATAAAATTGATTTGAATTATCAATATGTATATTTGATTGTAAGTTTAATTATTGACTATTTAATATTGCTAATAATTAGTCCGAATATTAAAAAAATGTTTAACCGGAAAAAGCCAGCACACAACAATGTATAACCGCAATTACGGCGGATTCGACTACGTCCGAATCCACTCGGAATTGCTAACGCCAGTTCTAAACCGAAAAATTTGCGTACTTTAATCCGTAACTGACGGTTATACGAGACCGTCAGACTGTCTCAAAACCATGCCATTATTGCAGCCTTTTTCCAAGGATATAATTTTAATTTGCCTTATCTTTAGGAATGGAATACCAACAAGGACAAGACCGGGAACAGCTTACCCTTTACAG
>NZ_QEHR01000025.1 GCF_003095375.1 Marixanthomonas spongiae | reverse complement strand
TTAAACTGTTTGGGGGCACGTAAAAGCAACTTTCAAAAAATGCCGGCACACCGATGGATTTCACCAAAATCCGAAAAATACTGTTTTTAAGAGAATTAATTGGTAGTTTTGAGACAGACTGCCGTTGCCACCCATTTAAAAAAAATTGAAAACTTTGAAAAAAATTACTTTACTATTAATGCTTTTGATTTGCGGACTATCGTTTGCACAAGAATTTGAAATTGGTCCAATGTTTAATTACGAAAGAACATCGTTTAACATACCTGATGACTCATTTATCATAATTGGAGAATATGGTGGAGAAGGTTCAAGAACAACAGGATATGAAAGTAATTTTAGTTTTGGAGTTTTTAGCCAATTTTTCCTTGAAGAACGTATTGCGATAGCTGGAGAATTATTTTACACCAAAACAACATCTACAGAATTTAAGGATATCGAGTTTACCTCTATTAATTTTATTCCCTATACTTCCTTATCATTAATTAGGAATGGAGAATTATATTTAAATCTAGGAGCCGGAATAGCATATATGACTAAAACACCTCATTTTGAAAATGAAGAATTGAATGAAAAAACTAAAAATTTTGACTTTCCAATTAAACTCGGCCTAAACTATAGATTCCCAAAACTTCTAATAATTGATGTCGGAATACATAGTCCGTTTTCAAGAATTGTTGAGGACGAACTTTTAAGAACTGCATATTATATAGGAGTTAAAATACCACTAAACCAAATTTTAAATAAATAAAGTATGAAAAAAATTATCTTCATTTTTTCAATAGCAATTATTTCGACAAATTATATAATTGCTCAAGAAGTTACAGTTAATGACAATATAACAATTAAAATAAAAAAGGTTAAAAAAGCTCCTACTCTTTTTCATACGCAACAGAACGTAAAAGTAAAAGGGGATGGTTTGAAAAAAATAATGATAAAATCAAAAATCAAATCCGAGAATAAAAAGGATGTTGATGTAAATCCATTTTCCTTATTGGATACTGTAAATAAAGTTCGATACCAACTTGTGGAATTTGTGGGTTATAAATCATTTTCAATTGGTGTACCAACTTATCAAGGCAAAGAACTATTAAAAACTAAATTACTTAATAAACGAGGTCGTCCTTATCAAAGTGTTCCCGATTTTGACCCAAAAATTAAAGACACTTTTGAAGATTATCAATTTGAAGGTTATAAGAATATTACTTGCCAAATAAATTTTGGAACTGATAAAAATCCAATAATTTCAGGAATCTACTATGCGCCAATAACAATGAATTCTTTTATCGCTGATGCTTTTTTCGCAATTCAAAAGCTCGATAAGGAACCAGTATTTGAATTATATTATGGAAATGAGAAAGTTGGTGATATTGATATAGATTTGGATTAAAAGATGCAACAAATAACAAAAACGGGTGGCAACAATGGCTATAAGTAATTGCTTGTTCTCGTCTACTTCTGAAAATCCTCGCGGATTTTCAGTTTGGTGTGTACTTGCAAAGTTTCATGCGAACCCACGCAACTACTCATAGCCGAGACCGTTGTGCAACATTAGAATGAACCTCGAAAAATATTTAATAATTCTATTGATTTTTATTGTCGGATGTCAAAAAAAAACTTCCAACGATAAGAAAATTGATTCGACCAAAATTGAGGAAGCCAAAAAACCAAAATTTTTGACAGAATCAATAGACACGTTAATAAATTCTAAAGGCTACTTAGTAATTGGAAATAAAAGTGCTGAAATAGAAATAATAAAGGTAGCTGATAGTTTAAAATTTTCGGATTTTAAAATTATTGATTTTAAAAATGACATACTATTTGTTGCCAAAAATTTGGATAAAAAGAGATTTGAGGTTTACGAAAAATACAATCCAAAAGTCACTTTCTCTGATTTTAAAGTTAAAATTTACAATGGAGAATTAGTAGAACCAGATTTTGAGAAATTTCCCTGGGCAAAACGTAACATAACAAGAATCAAAGAAGAATGTAAAAACGGTATTAACTTTGCTGGAAAATATACATTAGTGATTTGGGGTTGTGGTTCTCCTTGTCAAAGCGGTGTTATTGTGGACAGAACAAATGGAAAAATTTATAATGATTATTTTTCCACCTATGGTTCTGAATATAAAAAAGATAGCAGTTTAATCATCTTTAATTCTGCCTTGATTGACGAAAAAACCCAATTGATGAGTTTACACAATATTGTTGAAGTTAGCACTGAAATCTGGAACGGAACCGAATTTAAAAAAATATAAAAATAACGTTGCACAACAATGTATAACCGCAATTACGGCGGAATTCCTTATCGGAATTCACGCCTTTTTACTAACTTTAAACCGTCAGCGGAAAAATCACTGCTGATTTTCCCGTAACTGACGGTTATACGAGACCGTTGGCATTAATTAGAACTAAATGGAAGTAACTTCAATTGCAGAAAAATTATTATTTGTTACAGTTAGAATCGACACTGTAAATAAAAAAGGTGAAAATGGTTCAGGAACTGGATTTATATTTCTACACAAATATAAGGATGTACAAGCTTTGTCAATCGTTACGAATAAACACGTTGTTAAAGATGCTGTTCAAGGTGGAATTACCTTTATCAAGAAAAAAGATGACAAACCAACTTTGGGAGATTCTTTTCGACTACAATTTAATGACTTTGAAAAATTATGGAGAGGTAATGACGACCCTAATATTGATGTAACTGTTACACCATTAATTCCTTTATTAGAGCAATTAAAAAACAAGTTTAATGTAGATGTTTATTACCATCACCTTTCTTCAGAAAACATTCCTAACGAAGAACAAGTTAAACAAATTGATGCTATTGAAAACATTACTTTTATTGGATATCCAAATGGGATTTGGGATAGAAAAAACCACACGCCAATTTTAAGACAAGGAACAACTGCTACACATTACGCAGTGGATTTTGAAAACGAAAAAAAGTTTCTAATTGATGCCTCAGTCTTTGGAGGCTCCAGCGGAAGTCCAGTTTTGCTATATAATTCCGGAGCATACACAAACAAAGGTGGTGGACTTATGGGAGGAACCAGACTTTTCTTTTTAGGTATTGTTGCAGCTGTATTTTTCAGAAATTCTGTAAACGAAATTATAAGCGTACCGATTCCTACAAACCATAAAAACATTTCTGTTGGTCAGGAAATGATTGATTTAGGAATTGTTTTTAAAGCAAGTACAATTGTAGAAACAATTGAATCAGCAATTGAAAAAGAATTTTTAACTAAAGAAAATAACTAATGCCAACAATGGCTATAAGTAATTGCTTGTTCTCGCCTACTTCTGAAAATCCTCGCGGATTTTCAGTTTGGTGTGTACTTGCAAAGTTAAGTGCTAAACCACGCAACTACTCATAGCCGAGACCGTCAGACTGTCTCAAAACCATGCCATTATTGCAGCCTTTTTCCAAGGATATAATTTTAATTTGCCTTATCTTTAGGAATGGAATACCAACAAGGACAAGACCGGGAACAGCTTACCCTTTACAG
>NZ_QEHR01000024.1 GCF_003095375.1 Marixanthomonas spongiae | reverse complement strand
AAACTGTTTGGGGGCACGTAAAAGCAACTTTCAAAAAATGCCGGCACACCGATGGATTTCACCAAAATCCGAAAAATACTGTTTTTAAGAGAATTAATTGGTAGTTTTGAGACAGACTGCCGTTGTGGCACATTTAAAAAAAACCGTGAAAACATTAAAATTTGAGTAGAATAATTGATCAAATACCAAATCGCCTGAATAAAACGAATATTGAAAAAGCGATCGCCGATTATCTAAATTTACTCGAAAATATACCGCTGAAATTACAGTCTGAAAATGTGTTGAAATTTTTAACGGACTTGAAAAGGGAAAAAATAAATTCTGGACCTTATCCAAATGTTACACTCTTCGAATCAGCAAACAGAATTATGTCGGATTTGACAATTCTGTACGGAATTAAGGAGTTACTAAATGGAGCGATTAATGAAATAAATTATGACGAGTATCAAGTCGAATTTGGTCACGATAATTATAATGATAATGACATTTATGCTAGCGACGGAATTTCAAAACTTATAGGCGAAGGATTTAATGTTGCAAAATCTTTTTTCCAAACCAAAAAAGCGAACGCACTTAAAAAAATGCGAGCTCAAATAAAACCAAATGACAAATTATTACTGATTTATAATTCAGATGCAGTTTTAGAAAGTTATAGACCAGTTAGAAGAACAAATGAATATCATCTGAAAATAAAACTGGATATTTAAAAAGAGTTTGAAACGCAGAAAAACGTGCCACAACAACGTGTATAGCTCATTGCTGTTCAGTTGCTTAATCGAAGTTAAGGCATATTTGGAAAGTCGCCAAATTTTTAAATTTGACGATTTCCAAGAATAAAATAAATAGTAAAATTTAAAAATCTGGCTTGTGGCTCAACCGAAAATTAATCGCTAATTTGCACGCAACGAGCCATACACCAGACCGTTGTACCCAATTTCAGAAAATGCAGAAATGGAATCAAATTTTCGGATTTTTAATATTGACAATTTTAATAAGTTGTCAGTATGACCCATATGCTCACAAATACACAACAAATGAACCAAAAGAATCTGACCTAATTGGAACTTACGTTTTTGAGAAACAAACAGTGGATTATAATATTACGGAATTTAAAGATTCATTGAACTATCAAAAAGTTATTCCGAAAATAGAGATTAATTCAAACGGAACATTTAAAGTCGTGAATTTACCTGTTTTTGAAACTTTTGACCCAACTTATATCGGATTGATTACTCAAACTGGCGAATGGAAAATTTCGACTGTTGGTTTTATTGGAGATGGAAGTGGAAATTTAAAAAAACATTGGGGAATTTACCTTTTAGGACTTCCAAGTGATGTACAAAATGCTGGACTGATGAATAATGAAATTCCTTATGGAATTATTTTCGGATTTGGAGACCCTGATGCTGGACAAGCAATGATATTTAAAAAGGAATGAAAAAAGAGAAAATTTTAAAAATAATTGCTTTGACCTCATATTCCATAATTATTTTAACGGGAGAAATAATTGGACTTCCATTTTTGTTTTGGCTAATTTGGACAAGTTTTGAATTTGGAAATAGCGACCAAATATTTGCAGTTTTTGGACTAATCGGATTCATTATGGTGTTCACGAATTATTACAAACAGAGATTTTTTAAGATATTGACATTTTTTTTAATGATTACACCAATTATTAAACGATTAACAGAAGTTCCTATTGAAAAGTTCAATTATTTAGCTTTTCAAATACCTTTTTTGATTTTCATTATCACAAGTTTAATTTTGATGTTTAAAAGGAAAAAAGAAGAAAAAACTGGGTACAACATTGTATAAAAATAATAGCGGTTTTATCGCTAAAACGAAAGTAAATAAATATAAAAAAGGTCTGTGTTTAACCGAAAAGTTAGCGTTTCAGAAACCGCTACTATTCTTATACTAAACCGTTGGTTGTAACTTGTAAATAAAACATTGTTAAAAGCAAACTAAAAGTTCAAAATCGATAATTTTCAAATAAAAAATTAGTTATACTATTAGCAAAATAAATAATAAATGAGGTTTTATTTTATTTTACTTTTAAGCATTTCTATTCATTCTCAGAATCAAATATCAGGACAAGTATTAAATAATGATACAAAAAAACCATTAATATATTGCACGGTTCAAGTCGAGAATAAATCTAAAGGAATATATACTAATGAGAGTGGGCTTTTTAAATTAGATACAACAGGTTATGGTAACAAGAAAATAATATTTTCACATGTGGGTTTTGTAAATGACACAATTGAAGTAAGAGATTTTAAAGAAAAAACTGCTATTTATCTTAAACCAGATATTAATCAATTAGAGGAAATTGTAATTAATTCAATTAATAAAAACAAAAATATTAATAGAAAACAGAATTGGTTTTGGAATAGAAATAGAGAAAGAAAATATATGGTAACTCCTGCCAGAGGAACAACTTATGGTATTTTGATAGATAAACCAAATGAAATTTTTGGTTCATTTGAAATATATTATCTTAAACAAAAAAATCAACCTCTAAATAAAATAAGAATTCATTTTTACAAACGTGCAGAAAATGGCGACCCAACAAAAGAAAGATTTTTTAAAAAGGATTTAATCTTTGAACTTCCTTATAAGTCTAAAGAATTAAGAATTGATCTTTCTTATTTAAATTTTAAAATTCCTAAAAATGGTTTCTATCTTGGTATCGAATTTATGGGTAGCAGAACTAATGAGCTAAATAGTGAAACAACTATTTTTTATACTGATAATTTAAAAGGTTACAGAACATACATTAGAACTTGGGAAAATGATTGGTTAAATACGAGTAAATATACATCAAGACGTTCGAAATACTACAATTTAAAATATAGTTACAGTATTATCGAATGATAAAAAGCTACAACCAACAACATATATAACAAATAGCTAAGCTTTTCTAAACCGGAAATTTTGGTATATTTGGTTGGTCGCCAAATCTTTTGATTTGGCTTTTTGAACTAAAATTAAAAATCAAAACTCAAAAGCTTTGGCTTGTGACGAACTGAAAATTAACCCATATTTGCTCGCTACTTGCCATATATAATCCCGTTGTGTGTAATGCAAAAAACCGTTTTCAAAATTAAATTTGTTTACTAAAAAGGAAACTTCTATCTTTGTAACAAACTAATATCTGAATGACGGAAAAATTTAAAGTTGAGTTTCTTAAAGAGGTCTTTGATTTTTTGGACGGACTTGATAAAAAAGCTCGGGAGAAAATCCTTTTCAATATTGACAAAGCGAAAGTTAAAACCGACAATACTCTTTTTAAAAAACTGACTTCGGATATTTGGGAATTTCGGACATTATATAACAAAAAGCAATATCGTCTTTTTGCATTTTGGGACAAAACGGACAATAAAGTGACTATTGTAATCGCAACTCACGGAATCGTCAAAAAAACGCAGAAAACACCAAAAAAGGAAATTGACAAAGCGACTGAATTAATGAACAAATATTTTGACAGCAAAAACAAGAAGCGATGAAAACATACACACTTGAACAAGCAAAAGACAAATACATTGGAAAAAAAGGCACAAAGGAAAGAGATGCTTACGAAAATGAATTGCGACTTGACTTAATTGGAGAAGCGATTAAACAGGCTCGAAAAGAACGGAAATTGACTCAAACGCAACTTGGAGAATTGATTGGCGTAAAAAAAGCACAAATCTCGAAAATCGAAAATAATTTGACCGATGCAAGATTTGAAACGATTTTAAAAGTATTTAGAGCATTAAACGCAAAAATCAATTTCAACGTGGAATTGCTGAACCAAAAAATGGATTTAGCGACTGAATAAAAAGCACTACACACAACACCGTATATAACTCATAGCTAGTTAGTTGCTTAGTCGAAGTTATGGAATATTTGCAAGTCCGCCAAATTTTTTTAATTTGGCTTATTGAAAAGAAAAGGTAATAAGAAAATTAAAAAATTCGGCTTGTGCTTAACTGAATAGTTACCGCTAATTTGCACGCTACGAGCCATATACAAAACCGTCAGACTGTCTCAAAACCATGCCATTATTGCAGCCTTTTTCCAAGGATATAATTTTAATTTGCCTTATCTTTAGGAATGGAATACCAACAAGGACAAGACCGGGAACAGCTTACCCTTTACAG
>NZ_QEHR01000023.1 GCF_003095375.1 Marixanthomonas spongiae | reverse complement strand
CTTGCACGGTAACTGGTGTACCAATATCACTACAATCAAACTCGGTAATATCCACTGCGGTGGTTTCAATGCCACAGGCTTCATCCAAGCTGGCGATCACATCGTCCGGCAATAGGGTAGCGGTGCCGTCCTGGCCTAATTCCAAGGTAAAGTCGGTACATACTAAATCTGGTGCTATGGTATCTTCTACTGTAACCATAGCCGTACAAGTTGCTGTATTGCCATTGTTATCGGTAACCGTTAATGCTACGGCGTTAACACCTACATTGGAGCAGTTAAACGTATCGATGTCCAGATCATAACTAGCAATACCGCACGCATCGGTTGAACCTCCATCTACATCCATCCCTGTAATGCTTACCGTACCAGTAGCATCCAATTGAACGGTAATATCTTGACAAACCACTTCAGGAGCGGTGATATCTTCCACAGTCACAACAGCGGTACACGAAGAAACGTTTCCGTTTACATCGGTTACGGTCAAGGTTACATTATTGTCGCCAACGTTGCTACAATCAAAAGTATCTTGATTGATTGCAATGGTATCAACACCACAGGCATCGGTAGAACCGCCGTCCAGATCAGCAGCGGTAATGGAAGCCGAGCCAAATTCATCTAACTGAACCGTGATGTTCTCACACACCGCAATAGGTGCTTCATTGTCTTCAACGGTAATATCGAAGGTACAAACGCTACTGTTTCCACTGGCATCGGTAGCGGTGAATTCAACAGTCGATACGCCTACCGGAAACTGACTGCCAGATGGCAGACCAGCCGTTTGAACTACGGTTACTCCAGAACAATTATCCGTTGCCAATGCATCTGGGAAATATACCGTTGCATAGCATTCTCCAAAATCAGTGTCGGCGGTTAAATCTACATTGCAATATAAAGTAGGTGCCACAGTATCTTCAACAGTAACGGTAGTCGTACAAGTAGAGCTGTTTCCATTTACGTCGGTCACGGTGAGGGTGACGGTGTTATCGCCTACGTTGGAACAATCAAAACTGCTGACGTCGAGGGTAGTGGAGGCGATCCCACAGTTATCGGTCGAGCCGTTGTCGATGTCCGCTGCCGTGATGGAAGCTTCACCATTGGAATCCAACTGTACGGTGAAAGGTGCCGCGCAATTGGCTATTGGCGCCACGGTGTCTTCAACCGTAACTACAGTTGTACAGGTAGAGCTGTTTCCGTTTACGTCGGTCACGGTGAGGGTGACGGTGTTATCGCCTACGTTGGAACAATCAAAACTGCTGACGTCGAGGGTAGTGGAGGCAATCCCACAGTTATCGGTCGAGCCGTTGTCGATGTCCGCTGCCGTGATGGAAGCTTCACCATTGGAATCCAACTGAACCGTGAAAGGTGCCACGCAGTTTGCAATTGGTGCCACGGTGTCTTCAACCGTAACTACAGTTGTACACGTTGAGCTGTTTCCGTTTACGTCGGTCACGGTGAGGGTGACGGTGTTATCGCCTACGTTGGAACAATCAAAACTGCTGACGTCGATGGTAGTGGAAGCGATCCCACAGTTATCGGTCGAGCCGTTGTCGATGTCCGCTGCCGTGATGGCCGCATTACCGGTCGCATCCAATTGTACGGTGAAAGGTGCCGCGCAGTTTGCAATTGGTACCACGGTGTCTTCAACCGTAACTACAGTTGTACACGTTGAGCTGTTTCCGTTTACGTCGGTCACGGTGAGGGTGACGGTGTTATCGCCTACGTTGGAACAATCAAAACTGCTGACGTCGATGGTAGTGGAAGCGATCCCACAGTTATCGGTCGAGCCGTTGTCGATGTCCGCTGCCGTGATGGCCGCATTACCGGTCGCATCCAATTGTACGGTGAAAGGTGCCACGCAGTTTGCCACTGGGTTTTCGGTATCTTCCGTAGTATAATCAAAAGTTTCCACATCACTTTGCCCTCCTGTATCGGTTACGGTAACTGTAATGGTGGCAGTACCTTGAATGGAAGTTTCTGGAGTTAGCTCTAGCGTATAATCGGTTCCATCAAAAGTAACCGTTGCATTACTGTCTTGAACCACGGTTTGGTCGTTAGAGGTAGCTGAGAAAGAAAGGTCTGCCAGTGCATCTTCGTTGTCTGTTACAACAAGGGTTGTGCTATAAGGCTGTCCAGGACATCCCGTATCGTTTGCTATGGGCGATAGTTCGGGAGCTTGATTTAATTGTACTACTTTATTTCCTGAAAAAGAAAAACATTGGGCATCACCGGGCATTCCACCGTATTCTACGATATATCCTAAATTTTGACTGCTGCCTAAGTCGTTCCATCTTCCGTTATTTGCAAAATAAATTTGTAAAAAGTGTTCAGAACCACTGGAATTGTTAGGTTCCCCACTGTTCCAATTGGCATATTCACCTCCTACCGGAGTGGCTCCGTTTGAGAACTGTGTACCTGCTTCAGGACCGGTTATCCAATACCACTTTCCTTCGGCTTCACCTTGGTTGGCAAAAAGCGTAGAGCCTACGGCCGTGTTTATTTGATTAAAATCATCAGATCCGCCTAACCAGCCGTCATTAATTAAATTGTTCTTAATGAAATCGTTTTCGGTTGCAGAGGTAGCTGTGGCCAAATATCCTTGTAAACCATACAGGCTACGTGTGGCGGCATCGGCTTTTGCCTGCGTCCACGTAAAGTTTCCGTTTATGTATTCATAAAAATGATCATTTTCTGGGTTGGCAATACTGCTTCCCATGGTAAATTGTATGGTGCGGTCCACACTATTGGAACTGCTGGTTCTAAATTGCACATTTTGAAATAATGTTTCTATCTGTGCTGGCGTTAGTGTTCCTGAAATGGTCAATATACCGGAAGTTGCGTTATAAGAAGAAGTGACTCCGCTGGGAAGGGTATAACCGCTATCCAGAGCTAATTCGTCTCCTACCTGAAAATTTGAATCAATAAAAACCAATGCTCCATTTACAGGGTCGTTATAGTTTATGGAAAGCGCATTATCTATGGTTGATAATACAGTGGGCGTTGTAATTTCCGTAACTCCAGGAGAGGTAACCACAAAGGGGTCTGGAGCCAAGATGGTGATTTCAGACGAGGCGGTAGCTGTATTTCCGGCGGTGTCAGTTACCGTAAGGATTACATTTTGGGTGCCAATATCTGTACAGCTAAAGTTGGTTTTGCTTAATGAAAGGGTAAACGAGCAATTATCGCTACTGCCATTATCTACCATTGCAGGATTTAGTGTAAGACCGGTAGGGTCGTTGAGTTGTAAGGTCAAGTTTTTTGCACGTGCCACAGGTGTTATGTTATCTTCTACTGTAACGGTGGCGGTACAGGTACTTGTATTGCCCGAGTTATCGGTAACCGTTAATACTACGGCGTTGGCGCCTATGTTGTTACAGTTAAAACTGTTTATATCTATAGCAGTGGAAGCGATTCCGCAATTATCGGTAGATCCATTGTCTATTTCGGCTGCAGTAATAGAGGCATTGCCCAGCGCATCTAATTGTACAGTAATGTCTTGGCACACGGCCACTGGCGCAGTTGTATCGGGAGCCGTGCCAATGGTAACCGAAGCGTTGGCAGTACACCCATCTTGAGAGGTAACGGTTACATCGTATGTTCCTGGTGCCAAGTTTGTAATGGTCTCGGTGGTTTCACCTGTATTCCATAGATAACTATAAGGTCCTGTGGCGAAATCAGAAACAACAGCGGTGGCTGCTCCATCGTTGGCCCCTGTACAACTTTCATCGGTTTTGTTGATAACCGCAGAGAACGGAAGCGAGAAATTTCTGTAAAGGGTCGTTGGTTGTGAATAATTATAAAACCCGAAACGGCCACTTTCAAAAGTGCCATCCACATCAAATACCTGCGTACCATTAACCCATACACTTATGTTGGTAGCACCATACTCTACTTGAAAGGTATATGCGGTATTGTCGGCCCATCCACCTAAAGCAGTACTTCTGGCCAATACATCATTTATGGCATTATCTTGGCACCAAAAAACACTCATAACATCTGTTGCGGTTCCCTGAACACGGGTAAGTCGCATTTCTTGATTGGCACAGATCTGTGCGGCTTGCTTCCAATCAAAAAGGATAAAATTATATTCATCGTTGGAAGTCCCAGAATTGGGCGACTGGTATCCCAATACAAAACCAATGAAATCATCATCATCTGTAGTTTGTACCATAAACTCCCCTTGTATGGTAGTATTAAAATAGTCTGCATTGCTTACATAAAAGGAAGGATCACTGTTTACGGTCTGTCGTACACTACTTCCATCGGTGGCCGGTATCCAGTTTCCGTGGGAGGGATCGCCTTCCACACTCCAAGAGTCGAGTCCTAAATTGATAAAACAGCTGGGGGGTGCTTCCATCACGGGGCCGATGGCCGTTTGTTGTTTGCCGCTTTTTAATTTTGATGGCGGATTGCTTGCGTGAGCAGGAAGAATCGTACATAGCAAAAGCCCAATACAGCACATGGCCGATAAGGCCGTAGGTTTCTTTTCCCTGATAAATCGTTCGTATAAAATTTTTACCAAAGAATTGGCGGGGGGTAGTTTTTTTGTCATATTGATTGAAGGTTAATAAAGATTATAAAATTTGGGTAATACTTATTTAAAATTAATTTGTAATAGGGTTAACCATAGGTCATTAAAAACTTTGACATACTGTTATTTTTAGCGAAATGTCGTACAAATAAATAGTTTTAATAAGAACAATCGCACTTTTTTATATAGACAAAATATAGATGGCCTAATTATCGGTGTTGTGTTTGTATAGATGTATGGGCCGTGTTTCACTTATTTAATTAGGCTAATATTTTGCAAATCATCATTTTATATAAAGAACCGTCTTGAGGGTTTATAGATATTTCAATTTTTATAAAAGTTAAATAAAACCAAAAATTAATACGAAAATACGTGAAGAATGAAATAATAATATCGATAAAGTGCAATAAAATATCGATGTATTTTCCTACAATGTATTAAAACAATGGTGTTTTTCTTGTTTTTTTGGTTAATTAAATGAGTTTTTATTTGACTTTGTTTAATGGCACCTGTCGAAGTTCTTAGGTTTTTTTTGTACATAGATATGATAAGAAAATCAATATTTGATGGTGGTATAGTTACCAACTAGTACAAATAAAAGCCCGGAGGTTGTCCCCCGGGCATTTTGAATATAACTGATAAACTAAGGTATAAAAACAGGTTATTCTTTAATCAACTGTTTAGTGATGGCACCGTTTTCACTG
>NZ_QEHR01000022.1 GCF_003095375.1 Marixanthomonas spongiae | reverse complement strand
AAAAAAAGCCCCCCATCACAATGATGGGGGGCCTGTAAGAAGGCGGCGACCTACTCTCCCACGGTGCAGTACCATCGGCGCAAACGGGCTTAACTACTCTGTTCGGAATGGTAAGAGGTGAGCCCCGTCGCTATAACCACCTTAAGCCTTCGTCCCGGTAATCGGGGACTTGATATTATAACATATAGGGAAAGAACACGAAAAGGGCAATGACCAAAACTGATACCGCTCAAGCAAAGAGTTGCCCTCCCCCCTTTCGGGGGGAGCGGCGGCGTACATAAGCTTACGGGCTATTAGTACCACTCGGCTGCGCACGTTGCCGTACTTCCACCTGTGGCCTATCGACGTGGTAGTCTCCCACGGCCCTTTAAAGAAATCTCATCTCGTGGTGGGTTTCGCGCTTATATGCTTTCAGCGCTTATCCCTTCCCAACGTAGCTACCCAGCGGTGCCCCGGGCGGGACAACTGGTACACCAGAGGTTGGTCCAACTCGGTCCTCTCGTACTAGAGTCAGATCCACTCAAATTTCTTGCGCCCACTGTAGATAGAGACCGAACTGTCTCACGACGTTCTGAACCCAGCTCGCGTGCCACTTTAATGGGCGAACAGCCCAACCCTTGGGACCTTCTCCAGCCCCAGGATGTGACGAGCCGACATCGAGGTGCCAAACCCCCCCGTCGATGTGAGCTCTTGGGGGAGATCAGCCTGTTATCCCCGGAGTACCTTTTATCCTTTGAGCGATGGCCCTTCCATGCGGAACCACCGGATCACTATGCTCTACTTTCGTACCTGATCGACCTGTGTGTCTCTCAGTCAAGCCCCCTTATGCCATTGCACTCTGCACACGATTGCCAACCGTGTTGAGGGGACCTTTAGAAGCCTCCGTTACTCTTTTGGAGGCGACCACCCCAGTCAAACTACCCACCAAGCACTGTCCCCCGAAATCGGGGTTAGGCCCTAAACAAATAAAGGGTGGTATTTCAACAGTGGCTCGACCGCGCCTGGCGACGCGGGGTCAAAGCCTCCCACCTATCCTACACATTATTTGCCCAGGGTCAATACTAAGCTATAGTAAAGGTTCACGGGGTCTTTTCGTCCCACAGCGGGTAACCGGCATCTTCACCGATACTACAATTTCACCGAGCTCATGGCCGAGACAGTGTCCAGATCGTTGCACCATTCGTGCAGGTCGGAACTTACCCGACAAGGAATTTCGCTACCTTAGGACCGTTATAGTTACGGCCGCCGTTTACCGGGGCTTCAGTTCAACGCTTCGCCGAAGCTTACGTCTCCCCTTGACCTTCCGGCACCGGGCAGGTGTCAGGCCCTATACTTCATCTTTCGATTTAGCAGAGCCCTGTGTTTTTGATAAACAGTCGCCTGGACTCTTTCACTGCGGCCCCCCCGTAAGGGGGCGACGCTTCTCCCGAAGTTACGCGTCCATTTTGCCTAGTTCCTTAGCCATGAATCTCTCGAGCACCTTAGAATTCTCATCCCGACCACCTGTGTCGGTTTGCGGTACAGGCTGCCACGCTCGCTTTTCTTGGAAGTCGGTCCCCGGGATTGTCACCGCAGCCGTAGCCTTGGTGTACTGTCGGGGCGTTGCCGCTCCCTTCAACGTGCTATTCCGTCAGCACGCACCCAGTTTTCGCCTCCGTCGCTTTTAGCGCGGGCAGGTACAGGAATATTGACCTGTTGTCCATCCACTACCCCTTTCGGGTTCGCGTTAGGCCCTGACTAACCCTCAGCTGATTAGCATAGCTGAGGAAACCTTGGTCTTTCGGTGTGCGGGTTTCTCGCCCGCATTATCGTTACTTATGCCTACATTTTCTTTTCTGTCCGCTCCAGCAAACCTCGCAGTCCACCTTCGGCGCAAACAGAATGCTCCCCTACCACCCCGAATACACGGGGTCCATAGCTTCGGTAATACACTTATGCCCGATTATTATCCATGCCGGACCGCTCGACTAGTGAGCTGTTACGCACTCTTTAAATGAATGGCTGCTTCCAAGCCAACATCCTAGCTGTCTGGGCAGTCCAACCTCGTTTATTCAACTCAGTGTATATTTTGGGACCTTAGCTGATGGTCTGGGTTCTTTCCCTCTCGGACATGGACCTTAGCACCCATGCCCTCACTGCTGACCAACATTTTATAGCATTCGGAGTTTGTCAGGAATTGGTAGGCGGTGAAGCCCCCGCATCCAATCAGTAGCTCTACCTCTATAAAACTATATGTCAACGCTGCACCTAAATGCATTTCGGGGAGTACGAGCTATTTCCGAGTTTGATTGGCCTTTCACCCCTACCCTCAGGTCATCCCAAGACTTTTCAACGTCAACGGGTTCGGTCCTCCACAGTGTGTTACCACTGCTTCAACCTGCCCAAGGGTAGATCACACGGTTTCGCGTCTACTACTGCCAACTAAAGCGCCCTGTTCAGACTCGCTTTCGCTGCGGCTCCTCCCCTAAAAGGGATTAACCTCGCTGGCAACAGTAACTCGTAGGCTCATTATGCAAAAGGCACGCCGTCACCAACAAGTTGGCTCCGACCGCTTGTAAGCGTATGGTTTCAGGTTCTGTTTCACTCCCTTGTTCAGGGTTCTTTTCACCTTTCCCTCACGGTACTGGTTCACTATCGGTCTCTCAGGAGTATTTAGCCTTGGCGGATGGTCCCGCCGGATTCATACAGGGTTTCACGTGCCCCGCACTACTCAGGATACTGCTATCGCTGCTTTCTTTGCTCATACAGGGCTGTCACCTTCTCTGGCCAAGCTTTCCAACTTGTTCTAATTCATCCAGCATTGAACATTGCAGTCCTACAACCCCAATGTTGCCGTAACAACATTGGTTTGGGCTAATCCGATTTCGCTCGCCGCTACTCTCGGAATCACTGTTGTTTTCTCTTCCTCCGGGTACTTAGATGTTTCAGTTCCCCGGGTTTGCCCCCTTTCGGGTACCATATCTTCAATATGGTGGGTTGCCCCATTCGGATACCTGCGGATCAACTTGTATGTGCCAATCCCCGCAGCTTTTCGCAGCTTATCACGTCCTTCATCGCCTCTGAGAGCCTAGGCATCCCCCATACGCTCTTAGTTTGCTTATTGTACTTTTTTGCTCTTTAATGAGTTGTTCAATTTGAAGTATTCAGCAGTCAGTAAGCAGTACACAGTTCAAAAAACTCCGTACTTCAAACTTCGTACTTCGTACTTCGTTTTACTTTAATTATTGCTTTTCTCGTATTCTTATTTCCCAATATGTCAATGAACGTTTTTCTTAATCCTGAATTATAAATTCGGAATTATGAATTGTGGAGAATATCGGAGTCGAACCGATGACCTCCTGCGTGCAAGGCAGGCGCTCTAGCCAGCTGAGCTAATCCCCCATTTGGAATTCAGAATTTAGAATTCAGAATTACGAATGTTGAATCCCCAACTTCCAGAATTTCCTTTCAATTTGCAATGAACGTGCACCCGTACTTTTAAATCCGTACCCCGTGCTTTTTTATCCGTAGTCTCAGGCAGACTCGAACTGCCGACCTCTACATTATCAGTGTAGCGCTCTAACCAGCTGAGCTATGAGACTGTCTTTTTATAGACATTAGATATTAGAACTTGGATTTTAGACCTTACCCTTATATATAAGTGCTTTTGCCCCACATCTCATATCTGATATCTCATATCTATTTTTAATAATTGAAAATTGACAGCTAAACCAAGCACGACCCGGACTTCTCTGTGTCCGGCCTTCCCAAAGGCATGTGCTTGCTTTCCGGTCAAGGAAAGGTCGCTCTAGAAAGGAGGTGTTCCAGCCGCACCTTCCGGTACGGCTACCTTGTTACGACTTAGCCCCAGTTACCGGTCTTACCCTAGGCAGCTCCTTGCGGTCACCGACTTCAGGTACTCCCAGCTTCCATGGCTTGACGGGCGGTGTGTACAAGGCCCGGGAACGTATTCACCGCACCATGGCTGATGTGCGATTACTAGCGATTCCAGCTTCACGGGGTCGAGTTGCAGACCCCGATCCGAACTGAGACAGGCTTTGTAGATTCGCTCCTGCTTGCGCAGTGGCTGCTCTCTGTACCTGCCATTGTAGCACGTGTGTAGCCCAGGACGTAAGGGCCGTGATGATTTGACGTCATCCCCACCTTCCTCGCGGTTTGCACCGGCAGTCTGGCTAGAGTTCCCGACATTACTCGCTGGCAACTAACCACAGGGGTTGCGCTCGTTATAGGACTTAACCTGACACCTCACGGCACGAGCTGACGACAACCATGCAGCACCTTGCAGCCAGTCCGAAGAAGGGGGCGTTTCCGCCCCTGTCCGACTGCATTTAAGCCCTGGTAAGGTTCCTCGCGTATCATCGAATTAAACCACATGCTCCACCGCTTGTGCGGGCCCCCGTCAATTCCTTTGAGTTTCATTCTTGCGAACGTACTCCCCAGGTGGGTTACTTATCACTTTCGCTTGGCCACTGAGCCCCAATCGGCCCAACAGCTAGTAACCATCGTTTACGGCGTGGACTACCAGGGTATCTAATCCTGTTCGCTCCCCACGCTTTCGTCCCTCAGCGTCAATGCAAAGTTAGTGATCTGCCTTCGCAATCGGTATTCTGAGCAATATCTATGCATTTCACCGCTACACTGCTCATTCTAACCACTTCACTTTGATTCAAGACGGCCAGTTTCAATGGCAATTCTACAGTTGAGCTGCAGACTTTCACCACTGACTGAGCCGCCCGCCTACGGACCCTTTAAACCCAATGATTCCGGATAACGCTCGGACCCTCCGTATTACCGCGGCTGCTGGCACGGAGTTAGCCGGTCCTTATTCGCAGGGTACCGTCAGCCCGCCACACGTGGCGGGGTTTCTTCCCCTGTAAAAGCAGTTTACAACCCATAGGGCCGTCTTCCTGCACGCGGCATGGCTGGATCAGGCTCCCGCCCATTGTCCAATATTCCTCACTGCTGCCTCCCGTAGGAGTCTGGTCCGTGTCTCAGTACCAGTGTGGGGGATCCCCCTCTCAGGGCCCCTACCTATCACAGCCTTGGTAAGCCGTTACCTTACCAACAAGCTAATAGGACGCATACCCATCTCGCACCGATGAATCTTTACCGAGGGCGCAATGTTGCGCCCGCGGGCCATGGGGCATTAATCCAAGTTTCCCTGGGCTATTCCCCTGTGCGAGGCAGGTGGTATACGCGTTACTCACCCGTGCGCCGGTCGCCATCAGATTGCAAGCAATCTATGCTGCCCCTCGACTTGCATGTGTTAGGCCTGCCGCTAGCGTTCATCCTGAGCCAGGATCAAACTCTTCATCGTAGATTCATAAATAAATTTACATACCCGTGACGAAAAAGCCTACCCAAAAAAATCTCAAGAGTCATACTTAGTTTAGTTTTTCAATATCGACACGGAACGTTCCCATCCCGTGTCTCGCTGTCAATTTCAATATATCAATGAACTTTT
>NZ_QEHR01000021.1 GCF_003095375.1 Marixanthomonas spongiae | reverse complement strand
TCTTCGCTTCAAGCTTAAGCTTACCAAATTATCTCTGATTGGGTAATCCTCAATTATTCGGGGCTCCATAAAGCCGCTAGCTTTATATTGGTGATTTTTATAGGCTTCGGGGATTTCCTTTTTTTCTCCTAAATAAATGGTCAGCCGATTAACGTATAAGGGGTCTTTAATGGTTTTTTTATCAAACCCAACAATGGTAAAGTAAGTTAGCAAACCTTCAGGAAGGATTAAGCTTAGCAGGGGTAAATCAGTCTCTTTATTCATTGGAAAATATTTATCCGCAAAGAAAACTATTTTTCACTTTAGACCCAACTTTTGGACTTGATCCTTAATCTTTCCAACTCCCAGCTTCAGACTACCCGCTACCCATTTTTTACTATTCATCTATCTTGTTATCGTTAAATGCAGACGGCAACAGTTTTGGGATAAATTTGATCAGCAATGGCAATAAAATAGTGCCGCCCGGCAGGAGGAACACCGTTAGCGAAGGGATGGTCTTGCATATATCCAATAATTGCGTCTTCACTTTTTGTTTTTCTTCAGCTGAAAGGTCCCTCGTTGTAGATTTTCCCAATAAAACAACCAACTCGCCACTTTCTTCCAGTTCTTTTTGCAATCGTTTTTTGTTGCGAAGGATAAGCAGTTTGACCGTTGCTGAAGATTGCCGGTACAGGTGTTTTACAGGGTGTTCATATTCAAACAACTTTATTTTTTTAGCGTGCTCTTTTGAAAAATCCCGCAAATCGTCAAGGCTTTTCTCCACATCGGTATCAGGGAGTCCCAGCTTTTGAGCCAATTGTTGTAAAAACTCTATTTCCGAAGGGTCTATTTCCCTATCGTCCCACACGGCCAAACAGCACAGGTCCATTGCGTATTTTTTTGTCAAGAGGTTTTGATTTGATAAAAACACAAGGGGATCGTTGTTCTTTTCTTTCATGTGGTCCGTCTTTTCCTTAAAAGGTGACGAAGAAGCTGCAAACAGGTCTATCAACAAAAGATCGTATTTGGTTTTTCTTTTTTTGCTGTTCAAAGCCAAATAGCAACAGTGTATCAAATGGTGTTCCAGCAATTGTGCTTTTTCCTTGATGCCAGCCGGTTGGCTTAAATAGGTTTTAAAATTGAGCACATCGAGAAAGAGCAGCGAATATGTTAATAAAGAAGCGGCCTCTTTTTTGGAGAGAAAGGTGTTTTCCTGCAAACGGGAAGCCATTATTTTTTCAAGGGTGGCCGTTTCCGAACTGTTAAAAGAAAACCGTTTACGCCATCCTTTTTTCTGTTTTTCAAGCTGTTTGTAAAAAGAAATGATAGCGGCAACAGCCTCATGGTAGTTGGTGCTGTTATTTTCTACCCAATATAGATACAGTAAAGAATGCAGTAGGTTTGTTTTACCGTATTCTTCTTTGGTAAGCGATAAGGAACTTATTGGGATTGTTGAAAGGCTCTTAACAGGAATCCCATATAAAAAACCCGATTTTTTCAAGGTGTGGTAAAATACTTCGGAGGATTCAAAGTGCATACTATCACTTTCCGAAGTGAAAAGATGGATGAATTTAGGGATCCAGCCTGAAGCAGAGGGATTCATGATAAGGTGTTTTAATTGTTGATTCTCCGTTAATTACAACTTTTTAATTTTAGATTAACAGGAAATTAACAGCTTTGGTAAAACCGTAGGTGTATTTTAACCGTAAATGTAATAGAATGTATATTAATCGATAAAAAAACAATCATGAAAAAAACAACAATTTTTGCAGCAATTGGTGGAGTGGGCATAGCCGTACTCGCCATATTTTTGATCGCTGCCGACCACATCGACTCACCATCGGTGGAAGGAACTACAACTGATATTGCAGATCTGTACGCTTTTGAGGGCAATAACCCAGACAACACCGTATTGATTGCGACCATTCAGGGGCCTTTGGCACCTGGCGATGTAACCAATAACGCCGCGTTTGATGAAAACGTATTATTAGAATTTAATATCGATAATACCGGCGATTTTAAAGAGGATTTGGTTATACAAGCCATAAAAAGAGGGGATTCAATGTACTTTTTTGGTCCCGTAGCCCCCGAGACACAGGGTTTGAGCAGTATAGTAGAGACTTCCGGCCCGCGGCACAGGGTGAAAATTTCAACTTCAGAAAATGTAGAAGTGACCGAAGAAGACGGTATGAAGTTTTTTGCCGGCCCTAGAAGAGACGGTTTTTTCTTTGACTTTAACCGTTTTAACAAAGTAATTAGCGGAGAAGTTGCCCCAGAAGGATTTTTGCCTCCTGCCGAAGCAAGCGACTTTTTTGAAGATCTTAATGTGTTGGCCGTTTCGGTAGAAGTACCTAACTCCATGTTAGGAACCGCACCAGCACATGTTGGCGGAGCAGTAGGAATAAATGGACTGCCGCCGGCCTATAACGTATGGGTTTCAGCAAAAAGAAAACAATAACATAACGATAAAAACATAAAATGATGAAAATATATAAACTAAGTATGCTATTTATTGCTATCTGTACATCTTTACTGTTTGTGCAATGTAGCGATGACGACGACAACGTAATAAACTTGGCTACCTGTAATGATGGTATTAAAAACGGAGATGAAGAAGGCGTCGATTGTGGCGGTTCCGCTTGCGGGCCGTGTGAAGAAGCCTTTACTGGCACTTATGTGCAAGAGGATATTATGGGACGCCCCGGAATCAATACAGTTTTCAGCGGTTCTCCTGAAGTAAAAAACAACTTTAATACCACAACAGTAACCGGAAGGGCAGATTTCACGCCTATTTTTGAGAACACTTTGGAAACCTATCACGATGTATATGCCGAAGCACTTGGCCTGGATCCTGCGAACGTAAATTACGAAACCAATATTTTAGGATTGGATGCCCCTACTTTTTCAAAGGTATTGGCAGAATTTGATGCCCTGCAAGTGGCACCAAATGCACAAACTGTTTACTTTGACCCTTCAACAGAAGTAGCCCTAACCGGTAGAAATATTGATGACGATGTGATAGACATATCCCTGATATTGATGTTTGGTGGGGGAGACATAAACAACCTCAATTTTGATGGTAGCGATGGATCACCATTGTTGATAAGCGACAGTGTAGGCTTTGGCGATCGTCAAGTAGTTGACTTCCCTTATTTGGAAACTCCAAATATGTAATATAACATAATAGGAGAAAAATAAGAAAAGGGCAATTCATTGCTCTTTTCTTTTATGCAAAACGTACTATCTATTTTTTTGAACTGATAAAAAATAACCAATGAAAAAAATACTTATTATATGCCTTCTTTGTGTTTTTGGTTCATGCAATCAAAAACAAGAAAAGAATGCGGAAACAACGCCCGTAACAAGCAAAGAAGATTACAATACATACCTTAGTGCACAAGACAACTCCGCGTATGAAGCTGCTCAATCACAAAAGGAATTTTGGAACAAACGTTTGGCAGCAGACAGTAGCGGAGTAGGCGATCTCGGCCCTTTGGCAGGAGGCTACGCGGCATTATTTGCCGCAACGGGCGATGTAGAAAACCTGCATAAGGCAGAACAGCTGCAGAAAAAGGCCATAGCAATATCGGCCACCAATAAAGATGGATACACCCGTGCCTTGGCAAAAACCTACATTTCGCAACATCGGTTTAAAGAGGCCAAAAAAATACTGGAAGAAAGCTATAAGGGTGTTTCCAATAAACATGAAACCGAACTCATGCTTTTCGACGTGTATATGGAGCTGGGCAAATACGACAAAGCCTACACCATGCTCAACAACGTAAAAAACAATAGCGACTTTAACTATTTGATTAGGGTTTCCAAGTGGAACGACCACAAAGGTGATCTCGATGCGGCCATCAAGTATATGGATAAAGCGAAAACCATCGCAGAATCTGGAGGTAACAAATCCCTTAAAGTATGGTCGTACAGTAATTTGGCCGATTTTTACGGCCACGCCGGCAGGATTAATGATTCGTACAATTACTATTTGAAAACCTTGGAGCTTGAACCGGATAATCCTTATGTGAAAAAAGGGCTGGCATGGATAGCGTATTCCTATGAAAAAGATACAAAAGAAGCCAACCGTATTCTGGATTCGGTTTTGGTAAACCATAAATCGCCCAACTATTATCTGCTGAAAGCTGAAATGGCCGAATACACCAATAACAAAGAGGCTGTGAAAGCCAATGAAGACAAGTTTGTTGAAATGGTTTCAGATACTCTATACGGTGGTATGTACAACACCTATTTAATTGAATTGTATGCCGAAAAGGCTCCCGAAAAAGCTCTTGCGTTGGCCAAAAAAGAAGTCGGAAACCGCGCTACGCCTGAAACATATAGCCTTTTGGCTTTGGCACAATTAAAATCCGGAAACAAAAATGGCGCATTGCAGACTATTGAAGCACATGTGGCAGGTAAGACCTTTGAGCCTATGGCCCAATATTATTCCGCTATGGTCTATAAAGCAAATGGAATGGAAGATAAGGTAAAACCTTTAAAAGAAGAGCTTTCGGGTGCTTGGTACGAAATGGGCCCGGTTTTGTCAAAAAAAATCGCCCAATTGTAAAACCGTAACCGCTTTATCTTCGTACATATATGTAGAAAGGTTGATCATCTATAGAATACTATAGAATCAACGACTGGTTATGCCGGTTTTTTCAGAGTTTTTTTGTTAGTTAAGCACCTTCTGGTATTTCCAGAGGGTGCTTTTTTTATTTTATATAACCACCTCCTATGCTCGTGGTTATTTACTATTCGTCCCCACTTTTTTAAACACAAATACAGCGGCAAAATACACGACGGAAATCAATAGAAAAATAGTTGCGGTCATCGCAAAAAACTCAACAAAGCGTATCACCATACTAGGTTCTTTAGGGTCGCCGTCCATTAAAAAGCCAATGACGGTAATAATAAAAGCAATTGTAAAAAGGGTTGAAAGTTTCTGTTTCATGAGATTGTTTTTTAATAATTCACATAATCACGACAAATGCAAAAAACAGTTTGATTGTTATCGTTGCTTATAAATAAGAAGAGCTAAGCCCTATTTTGTTGCGTTCTAAAACCCAATAAACAAGAGATTGTTATAGTTTAAGGAGTGACCTTGCCCAACGTATAGAGTTGATCCATAGTAGGGGTTTCGCTTCCGCCCTCAGGCTCTAAGGTGATACCAAAAGCTTCGGTAGCAGCTACTGCACCCATATCGACCCTAAAAAGTTTAGTGTCAGACTCCGCATAGGAATCCAAGAGGCCAACGCTAGTCGGCGTTAAAGGTTGCATGGTCAACGACCATACTTGATAAACCTTGCCACGAGGTGGTTCCGGCAGTCCTTTTGCGTCTATATAGGCAATTTTGTCTTTTTTGTTCAAATAAACCTTCGCAAAAGACTGTGGCGCAACGGCTTGATTGCCCGGTAGGGTGTAGGTGTTATATTCTTTGGAACGTACAATATCCAGCACATCTTCGGCTTCGGCCAGTTGGCTTTCGGCTTTGTTTGCTTTTTCTTCCAGCACGGCATTTTGGGTGGTGGTGTACCTTACCCGGTCTTGCAGGTCGTTTTTCTCCTTAAGCATCCAGAAAATTCCGGCAAGTGCCAAAATTGCAGCGGCCCAACCGGTAATGGCGCCCCAATTGGTTGAAGGTTTTCTTTCTGAAATTGACCTCACCCTGTTTATATTTTCTACTATTTGAGACCAGATAAGGGCCGAAAGCGGAGGCGAAACAGCTTCGGCCAATGTAATGACACTGTCTTCGATCAACTCTACCTGTTCTTTTACTTCAGGGTGCTGTTCAATGGCGTCTTCTACTTCCTTGGCTTCTTCAGCAGAAAGCGATCCAGCGACGTAGAGTTCTAAATTACCCGATTCTATAAGTTCTTGTGCATTCATATTATCCTAATACAATTGTTTTTAAGTCCTGCATACATTTTCTGTTGCGGGTCTTTAATGTTCCTAACGGAATGTCTATTTCTTTGGCAGCGTCCTTTTGTGTGTACCCTTTAAAGATTAAAAAGTCGATTATTTTGATGCATGCAGGTTTTAATGCAGCCAGATATTTTTTGATCCCGATGGCATTGGTTTTTTTGTTTAGGTTATCGGACGTAGCTAATATATCTACGAAATTAGTGGTGCTAAGGTTTTTCTTGGAGTTTTTATAAGCCTTGGGTCGGGTTTTGTCTATTGCCGTGTTTCTTGCAATATTAAGGATCCACGTAAAAAACCGTCCCTTTTTTACATTGTACGATTGCGAGTTGTCCCAAATTTTTATGAAAACATCCTGCATCACTTCTTCTGCATCCCCTTCGTCTAACACGATGCTGTAAATAATGCCGAACATAGCTTCGGAATACATAGTATATAATTTTGAGAAAGCTTTTTCGTCGCCATCTTGCATGGCTAAGATCAGTTCGTCCGGTTGTTTCATCGTTTGGTTTTAAGTTCTTGCTAAAATAATGAATTAATTTCTATATATGCCGTTGCCATGAACATTTTGTCAAGAAAGGGAGTTGTTTTTTGTGAAATGGATAAAGCCTTGTAAAAATTGTGAAACTGTGTCAAACCAACTTGTAATAGTTCAATAAAAACCAAGAACAATTGAAAAAGTGTTAAATTTCAGTCTGTATGAATGAAATATTTGAATAAAAGCGAAATATTGTTAGTTTTACGAAAATTTAACAACTACTTAAACTAAATGCATCTATGAAAAATTTTACATTGAGTTTAATTTTAGTTTTCAGTTGCGGTTTTTTAACCCAAATGAACGCTCAGGATTTTACTCAAAACCTTCAAGCTGAATTTCAGCAAAAATTAGAGAATAACCAGCTTACCCAGCAAGATTTGCAATGGCAAGTAACCAGCCAACATACCAGTACGGCCAGTGGAATTACACATATCTATCTTGCGCAAACCCTCAACGGCATTCAAATTAATGGCACGGCTTCCAGTTTGCACCTATTGCCCAACGGAGAAACGTTGTCGGGTTCCATTAATTTCTTAAAAAATGCTTCAGAGAAAGCAATAGGCGGAAAGGCACCGGGCATTTCGGCAAGAACAGCCATAGAAAATGCTGCCGGGAAACTGGGGTACACCCTAGATGGTTCGTTAACTGAACTTCAGAAAAAAAATGGGCCAAGCCAGAAAACGACCTTCAGCAAAGGAGGTATTTCATTGAGCAAAATCCCTGCTAAATTAACCTACCAACCTACAGCAGACAATAAATTAGCATTGGCATGGGATATATCCATTGAAGAAAAAAGCCGACAAGATTGGTGGAGCCTTCGCATCGATGCTACAACTGGTGAAATTTTAGAGCAGAACAATTGGATGTTAAGCTGTACTGTGGACCACGAGCACGATCACGAAAAAGAGCCGTTGGATTACAACAAAAACCTGTTCGATATTCCAAATTACGAAGAACTGGCAGCTGAGACAGGTTGTACCGAATGTTATGAGGTGTTCGAATTTCCGTTGGAAAGCCCACTTTATGGTAATAGGTCTATTATAAATAGCCCTGCAGATGCGGTAGCCTCTCCCTATGGCTGGCACGATACCGACGGCAACCCTGGGGCCGAACATACCGATACGCAAGGTAACAACGTAGATGCTTACGAAGCCGGCAACAACTCCGGCTACCGTCCAGATGGTGGGAGTGCTTTGGATTTCACAGGTTACAGCTTCAACCAAACGTGGACTAACTCCAATCAATATGAAGATGCGGCCATTACCCAGCTTTTTTACCTTAACAATGCCATTCACGATTTAACTTATATCTATGGGTTTGATGCTGCGAGTGGAAACTTTCAGGAAAACAACTACGGAAATGGTGGCTCCGGCGGGGATTCCGTTAACGCAAATGCTCAGATTGAACAATGGTGCAACGCTACATTTGGTACCCCACCAGATGGGCTTAACCCATCCATGAATATGTATATATGTGGTAACAGGGATGGATGTTTTGACAATTTAGTGGTCGTTCACGAGTTTGCCCACGGTATTTCCAATAGGTTGACCGGAGGTGGCAACAATACCGAGTGCTTGAACAATGATGAGCAAATGGGCGAAGGCTGGGGCGATTATCTTGGCGCTTTGATAACCATACAGCCTGGCGATGTAGGTACCGATTCTAGAGGCGTAGGAACCTATTTATTTGGCGAAGGTCAAGGTGGTCCAGGTATTCGTACCTATCCTTACAGTACCGATATGTCAGTTAACCCAGATACCTATAGTTCCATAGAAGGAAGTTTCAGTGTACATAGAATAGGCTCCGTTTGGGCCCAAATGTTATGGGAAATGGCGTGGGCTCTAATAGATGAGCATGGTTATGATCCCGATATCTACAACTTTACAGGCGATGTAAATCAAGATGCCGGTAATATTATGGCCATGGCGCTTGTAATGGAAGGAATGAAACTGCAACCTTGTAGTCCAGGTTTTGTGGATGGCAGGGATGCTATTATTGCAGCAGACCAAGCCATCTATGGTGGTGCCAACGAATGTTTAATTTGGGAAGCCTTCGCCAAAAGAGGATTGGGCTTTAGTGCAGACCAAGGATCTTCAAGCAGTGTGAACGATGGAACCGAAGCTTTTGACTTGCCCCCATCGCAAGCCTCATTTGTAGCGCCAGAAGATGTATGTGCAAGTACCGAAATACTAACCGGTTTAAGTGGCGGAAGCCCTGCTGGCGGTGTTTACAGTGGTCCTGGTGTTACTGATGATGGTAACGGGCTTACCTACTCTTTCGATCCTGCCGTAGCGGGCGTAGGGGTGCATACCATTTCGTATGAAGTGCCAGAAGGACAATGTACAACCGCTTCAACCGATAGCGATACCATTGAAGTGTTGGCCATTCCTGATGGTCCTACAACGCAAGGCGTTTCAGATTTCTGTGTGGGCGATGAGGTTACCGTTACGGCAACCCCTAACGATCCAAACAATGTCATTGGATGGTACGATGCCGAATTTGGAGGAAACTTACTGGCGCAAGGCGAATCGTACACCTTTACGCCTTCAGGTTCCACCACAGTCTATGCGCAGGAGAATCCTGACGGTCCTTTATCAAAATTGGTTATTTCTGAAATTACTTTGGAAACACCAGATCGATTTGAAATTCAAAATGTAGGGACGGCTCAAGATTATTCGGGTTACACCGTTGCCGTGAGCGAAGATCCTTATACCGATATAAATGCTATGAACCCAGATACTCAAACTTTAGGGCAAATGGCCAGTGATGCTGTTGTTCAGTTTAATGATGATGGCGGTGCCGACTATTGGGGCAGTAACCTATTCTGGGACAACGATGGTACCGGCTGGATCATCATTATCGATGCCGATGGAAATGTAGTCGATTCTGTATTCTGGAATTTTTCGGCTTCGCAAATTGCCGGCCTCAACGTGAACATCAACGGCTTTAACATTACGGCAGCCGATTTAGATTGGACCGGGACCGGAGCTTCATTGCTAACCGAATGTAATGGATCTTTCAGGAGAAATGGTGATACCGATTCCGCTGCCGATTGGAGTGGGGTTTGTGAAGCTTCAGATTATGGTGTGCCAAACGACGATATTGGTGTTGCTGCTTTTGAAGGTTGCCTTGCAGCGCGTACCGCAACCGAAGTTACCGCCGATGCTGTTGCACCTGAAATTACGTGTCCAGAAGATGTTACCGAGATGGTAAACGAAGGCGAAATGTTTACCTTGCCCGATTATACTGGAGAAACCACTGCTACCGATAACTGTACGGCTAACCCAACCTTGACCCAAGACCCCGCAGCGGGAACTGAAATAGGGGAAGGGGAAACAATAGTGACCATGACCGCCTTCGATGGCGAAAATGAGACTACGTGTACTTTTACTGTTACAGTTGATATCATTTTGGGTGTGGGCGATGCCGATTTTTACAACAATGTTGCTTTATACCCCAACCCAACGAACGGGCAAGTAACCTTGGCGAACAAAAGCAACAAGGAGCTTACCGCTGCCGTTATAACCGATGTTAATGGAAGGATAATACAAACCATTAACCTCAAAAATGCAGGGGTTGAAACGGTCATTTCATTGCAGCAAGTTGCATCTGGTATGTACTTTGTGAAAATTGAAGCAACCGATGCCAGTATTGTAAAACGAATCGTAAAACAATAAGTTAATTACAAAATTGATATAAGCTAAGCCCCGTATGGAAATTCCATACGGGGCTTTTTTTTTTGAATAATATAGAGAACCGTTACCTTACAAATTAGATACTCCTGCCAAAGCTAAAAAGAAATCCAGTTGTATTTAAAGCTTGCGATGTTAAATCGTCGGCTCCTTGATGTAAAACAACACCTTTTTAATACTTGAAATATCAAAAACTCAATTGGTATATCTTCGGAAATTTAATTTTGGGATTCAGTTTATATAACCTAAGTTCAACAAATAAGTGCAACTCAAATTAAAAATCATTGGGGGCTAGCCCCCAATGATTGGCCAAGTGCTAAATTTGCGTTGCAATGAAATATAAACAGCTCAGCCGAGAGCAAAGATACCAA
>NZ_QEHR01000020.1 GCF_003095375.1 Marixanthomonas spongiae | reverse complement strand
TTTAATGCAAAAATTAAAGCATTTAGAGCACAATTAAGAGGCGTAAGAAGAACTGAATTCTTCCTGTACAGACTTGAAAAATTATTTGCTTAAAAACTCAAAAACCCAGAAAATGTTCTTGATCCAACATTTTCTGGGTTTTTGAGGGACTATCTCATAAAGTGTGTAAGTTAAAAAAATAGCGGGGGCCGGCCCCCGCTATTTTTTTATTAACTTTAAATTTTTACACATTATGAAGAAAGATGATTTAATTTCAGATGATTTTCTGAAGCAGTTCAAGTCTCACGAAGAACTCACGGGCTTTTTAAAACAGATCCAAAAACGGGGGATCGAAAAGATGCTCGAAGGTGAGCTCGATGGCCACCTTGATTATGACAAGCACCAAAGATCCGGTGGAGACAATGTGCGCAACGGACACTCCAAGAAGAAAATAAAGACATCCTTCGGCGAATCGGAGATCACCGTCCCCAGGGATAGGGAGGCCTCGTTCAACCCTATGATTGTCCCCAAACGGGGCAATATGGTCGATGGCATCGAAAACGTCATCGTATCGCTCTACGCCAAAGGGATGAGCAATAGCGATATTGAAGAGCAGATACGTGAGGTCTATGATTTTGACGTATCCACCTCGACCGTATCAAGGATCACCGAAAAAGTATCCGGTGACATAGTTGCTTGGCAGAACCGCCCCTTGGAACCGGTCTACCTCATTGTCTGGATGGACGGTATCGTCTTCAAGGTACGAGAGAACTCAAAGGTCATCAACAAGACCGTCTATATTGCCGTCGGCCTGCGCCGGGACGGCAGAAAAGAGGTCTTGGGCTTATGGCTCGGCAAGAACGAATCGGCGGCCTTCTGGATGAGCGTAATGACCGATATCAGGGCACGTGGCACAGAGGACATTCTCATAACGGCCACTGACAACTTGAACGGTTTTACCGACACTATCAAGAACGTGTTCCCGGAGTCCAAGACCCAAATCTGCGTAGTCCACCAGATCCGTAATGCTTGCAGGTACGTTGTATGGAAGGACAAGAAAGCCTTTACAGCAGACATGAAGCATATTTATAATGCTCCCAACCAAGAAGCAGCAAAGGTGGCCTTAGCGGATTTTGCCCAAAAATGGAACGACAAGTATTCCTATGCCATAAAGAGCTGGCGGGACAACTGGGAAGAGCTCACGGTGTTCTATGAATTCCCGCTGGAGATCAGGAAGATTATCTATACCACGAACCTTATCGAGAACCTGAATGGGAAAATAAGAAAGTACACCAAGAACAAACTTTCTTTCCCAACAGACGATGCCGTAATGAAATCCGTATATTTCTCAGTGCGTGAAGCAACCAAAAAATGGACAATGCCCATCAGGAATTGGGGTATTATTTTAAATCAGTTCCTGACGATCTATGAAAAAAGGGTCAGACTTTAAAAAAGTCCAACCCCTGTTATTTTAAACTTACACACTTAGCGGGATAGTGTCCGCTTAAAATAAGTTCTTATAGAATAACATTATTCAATTTCAAACCAGGCTTTTAACATACATATAGTATCAACAAACTTTCCTTTTTTAAGTATTGATACGCTAATGAAGCCGCCTACTATAGCAGTATATTGCAATTTCAAGTCTTTCTTGTTCCTTGTATCATAGAAAGCTCCATATTTACATTTAAATACATCTTTTTCTACATCATCGGTAAAAACCGACAACAAAATCATTTTTTGGAAAGTAGTGTTTCTTTTTTATGTTGGCAACTAAGGAAATAGTCCCATCTTTTTTAATAACTGCTCTATTTAACAAAGAAAGTTATTGCTTTGTATTTTCATAAGTAATAAATTTTATACCAAGCCTAGGTAAATAGCATGCTTTGTTAAACCTGCTAGGTTTTTAGCGTCCAATTTTAACAACAGGTTTTTTCGGTAAGTTTCAACAGTATGCTTACTTATAAAGAGTTGCTTTGCTATTTCGTTAGTTGTATTTTCAAGAGCAATTAATTTAAGTACTTCTAATTCCCGATCGCTAAGAGGGGCATCTTTTATTTTTTGACTTTGGAACAAACTTTCATTATATGTTTGTTTAATTCTTTCAGAGAAATATACAGATCCTCCTAAAATTGTTTTTACAGCTTCTAAGAGTACAGTTTTTGAAGCATTTTTTTGAATATATCCATCTACATTGATTTGTTTCAATTTATGGTACATAGAAGGGTTATTATGCATACTTACAATTAACATTTTAGTATCTGGATTTTTTTTCTTGACGTATGCACTCAATTCAACTCCACTTATATCTGGCATGCTTATATCTGAAACAATTAAATCAACAGGATCATGATGTTCTAAATAAGTTATTACAGTTTTAGCATTATCAGTTTTTAGAACTATCTCAATTGAAGGTATTTCTTCTAAAATATTGAGAAGTCCGTCTAAAAACATTTTATGATCATCAACAAGAATTAGTTTGTGCATCATAGCTCATTTTTATATGGTATGGTTATATCGATTAAAGTTCCTCTACCTAAAACAGTATCGATATTTAATGTTCCGTTTATTTTTTTTAATCTTTTTTTAATATTCATTAACCCGACTCCCTTTAAGGTATTTTTATTTTCAAACCCTTTACCATTATCTTCAAAAAGAAGATTAATAAAATTACTTGAGGCACTCACATTTACATCTATAACTGTAGCATTTGCGTGTTTAATTGTATTATTAACCAATTCTTGTAATATCTTGTATAATGCTGTTTGAATTTTAATATTAGATTGGTTAATTAGGTGTTCGTTAAAGGGTAAAAAGTTAATACTTAAATCACTTGAGGCAGATAAACTTTTAAGGTAATCATCCACTAAATCAATAAATGAATTTTCTTTAATCTTTTTTGATAATAAGTCGTGTGATAAATGGCGTACCTGTTCATAAGTTTCATCTAAATGGGTTAACACCGTTTGTAACTTAGGGGTTTCTAATTTAAAATTTTCTAATTGTAGTTTTATAGCTGCCAAGTTTCCTCCAATAAAATCGTGTAATTCTTGGGCAATACGTTCTCTTTCTAGCTCCTGTCCTTTTATGGATGCCTTAATTGTATTAAGTTGTTGATCCTTTACCAGTTCGGTTATCTGTTGCTGGTTTAATTCTTTCTGTTTTTTAGACAATTCACGTTCGGCATGCAGTTTTTGATAATACATAAACAGCAAAGCACTAAGAGGAATCAACAATACAAAAAAACCAATTAAATAAGCATTTTTTAAAAGCTTGGACTGCTCTGCTTCTGCCTTTGCTACTTCTTGGTTTTTCTTTAATAGTGCAATTTTATTTTCGCTTTCAGTTGTATTTTGTTGAAGTTGTAAAATAGTGTTTTGTTGTTTAGTCCCTTCGAGTTCTTTTTCTAAACTAAGGTTTTTTAAAGCTTCTTCTTGCCTAAAAAGCTCTAATTCATTTTTCTTTTTTTGAAGCGTAAGGAATTCGATTTCTTGTTGTTGCTTTTCAGTTTCATAGGCTATTTTAAGCTCTTCAAACTGTTTGTTTTTTTCAGCATTGAAAATACTCTCTTTTAACTCTGTTTCTTTTTTTAAATGAACTATACTTTTTTCATAAGATCCCATGTTCTCATAAACCGAAGCAAAAATGGCGTTCAAATGCATTTGGAGCATTTTGGAAGAAGAGTCACCCAACATAGTTTCAGCATCTTTTAAATAAGGTAATGCTTTAAAATGTTGCCCGGTTTTAGTATAAGAAAGTGCCAAATTCAATAAAGAAGAAGCCTCTGTTTGTTTCGTTCCTAATTGTTTAGCTAAGGTATTGGCCTGCTCGTAAAACTGTATCGCCTTGACGTATTCCTTTCTTTCAAAATGTATAGTGGCCAATCCCAAATAAACATGGCTTAAAGCATTATTATTATTGGTATTTAACGCTAAATCTTTCGCTGCTTCATACTGTTTTTCAGCTTTTTTATACCTGTTGGTCTTGACATAAACTTCGCCCAAATTTAAGTATTTACCCAGTCGTAACGACTCGTTCAAATATTGACCTGTTGCAAGATTAAGATAGCGTTCTGCTTCTGTATATTCCTCTTTTTCCAATAAGAGAACTGCTATTTGATGCAACACAACAGCTTTACTTGCTTTGTTGTGCTTTTCAGCATAACGAAGTGCCTTTTGATAAAACTCCATCGACTTAACAGGTTCTCCTTTACTTTTAAAAATATCTCCCAAGACCCTATAATTATTGGCATGGAATTTATTTTTTAAATCTGGGCCAAATGTATTTATAAGCGGAATATTTTTTTGTAAACTCAGTGCTGCCAATGAGGGATTTCCTTGCGAATTTAACGCAACCCCTTTGGCAAAATTTATTTGGATTTCTATGGGCTTAGAGGGCGAATAAAGTAATGCGGAATCTAAGAGTTTAATCCCTTCATCATATTGTTGGTCGGTATCGATTAATGAAACTCCTTTCTTAAATAAAGAGGTTGCTTTTGTTGCAGTTTGCGCTTTGGATAACTGCACAGCTAGCAATAAAAATAATATAAAACCGGTATTTGTTTTAAGTCGTTTCAAAAGAAAAAAATCGAAGGTATTACTTTTATTTAAAACTGAAAAGAATATCTGTTTGTAAGGTTGTACAGCACCAAACACACTCCTGTTGGCCTTGCTTACTATATAATTTTCTTATCGAGAACCAGCTTTGGCTTCCATTTTTTCTATAATCTTCAAAATTTTCAAATTATCTTGATACCCAAGTTCTCCATAAAACAGCTTCCCTTCAGAGCTATCATTAGGAAGGTGCTGAATGGTTTTATAGTCAATGCGCTTAAACTTTCTATATTGAGTTTTATGGTTTTCTAGAGGGGTTAAGGTAATAATACAATTTTTTTCTCTCCACTTTATAGGGACTGGAAATGAACCCCGATTTAAAACCTCTCCTTTATTATTATTTTGATTTAGCAAAACAGTTACTTTTTTTATTGCCCCCGCACTGAAATTATAGATGCTAAACTTAATTTGTTTTTCGGCTTCTCTTATTTGTTGCTTTAATTTATTTTGTTCTCGGATTTGACTTTTATATTCTATGTATTCTTCATCGCTCATATCATTATAAATGATATCACGTATGTTTCCATCTTCATCAAATAATGTTGTCTTTATCGTTGATTTATCAGAAACTTCAACAGTACTGGACGTATCTGTTTTTTGACAAGAAGCAATAAATACTACAAATAATAATACTAAATAGTTATTTTGTTTCATAAATAGCGTTTGGTTAGTAAAGGCCAAGACATCGTTACTTTAATAAATGCCCACTTGATAATAGGGATTGATACAGCTTTTATTATAAATCACGAATAGCATTAAGTAAATGACTTCGGATACTATTCCACAACGGTACCAATGAACAACAATGGTTTACCAAGAATCTTCTACCGACAATGAAAGTTCCCAACCTTTAGCTTCGTTAAATAATGTAGTTATTAGTTCTGGGGTATACGTAAAGTCAATTGAGAAAGCTATATATTACCCATAAGCCTTTTCTGTTTTACTTATGTTCATAGATTTAGCGATGATATTAAATTTTTTGAAATCATTCTTTCGGGCAATAGTTTCAATTTCTTCTATTTTATTTTGAAAGATTTCCCCTACTGCATCTGTTTTCTTTATACAATCTGTAAATGAAAGTGTGAGATAAGAGGTGCCCAATTCATTTTCTTCTGGTATAGTGTCCTGAGCATTGCTGCAATGAACTGTAAAAAACACTAATATCAATGTGGTTAAAAACTGTAGTTTATACATGGTTTTTTATTTATTTCAAAACTAGACTTATACCGCAAACCATATATCCCTATAAACAGGGAGTTTTTACAAAGAATTTGAATTAATTAGGTTATATATTTCAGTAAATAAGATAACGGCCCAGAAATATCGCTTGTTCTGCAATGTCAAGATTAATTCATACTCTCCATTTTCAGGGCTAAAAAAAGCATGGTAACCCTTTTCATAGGATCGATAATAAAAAAAGTCGCTCCCTACTTGAATTGCCAACATAGGATATATTTCTTTTTTGGGGTTGGCGTGTCTTATATGACGTATTTGGTAGGTAATGGGTTTGGTCGGGTGTTTAAAAACTGTTTCGTAATCAGTTTCAGAAAATTTAGGGCTATTTACTAGTTGCCATAATTGTTTATAATTTATTTGGGGTTTATAAAACTCAAAATTTTCTATTCCTTCCAATGTTCGTTCCCATAGTTGGTACATAGGATGTTTATCAGAAATAATATTATTTTCTGGGGTATGTCTTTGCAAAAAATAGGGTTGCTCCAATAATTGGGGTATTTGTGAGGTATAAAATACCAATAGCTCATCAGGTTTTTTAGAAGACCACACCAATGATAATTCTTGGTTTTTATTCTTAATAAATATAGAATAGGTATGCTTGTTTCGTTTATTTAGAATTTTTTCTATAAAATTCTTATTCTGTCCTTTATCTTTCAAAATTTCAACAGATTCTTCTAATGTATTCCAGGTCGAAAAGTGACTTGTTCCATTTAATAAAGGGCTGTCCAAGATTTGGAAAAACAAATCAAAGCTTATTTTTCTACTTTTAAAAACTATAGGTGTTTCTGGAACTTGCTTATCGCATATAATAGGTAAAACCTCAAAAGGGTCTCTGAAAACAATACTGGTGTCATAGATATAATCCGATATTTTGAAGTAATCAAAATGCAAACAGATTCTTTGAAGTTTTATAGCACTCGCAATCGGTAATGGCAAAAATATAAGCTCACAGCCAGAAGTGTGAATAAGTAGTACTTTTTGATTGTACTTTTTAAATTGGTCATCTAAAGTTAAGTAAAGAGTGTCAAGTTCTTCATCTTCACAAATACCTTCATCAAATTCAATGGCCTCATCTAAAAAAAAGATGGATATGGAAGATACGTCGTATGTATCAAGTGAAAAATCGTTGACATAAGCAAAGTTCAGGTTTTCTAATAACTCAATTATAGCATCGGTAAACTTATTTGTTTTTTCTGCTTGAGGTGCTTCTGTATCTGTAAGCAAATAATACAGTTGCATCGCCATTGCCGGTTGGTAATGTTCTCGGAACAACAACTTGCTTATTTCATCAACTATTGGAAATAGGTTGGTTTGTAATGTCATAGTTTTTAGTTTGGAGTCCTACCTATATAGGTTATACCAATTACCACCATAATTTTTGTAAAAATGTTCTTTGCTGGTAAAATGGATTGGTACATTGTCTAAGCTTATATAATCAAATTTATCATAGGGTTTTATACACCTGTAATAATCTTCTATAATTTGTTTTTTTATGACATTGTTGCGACTATCGTTTTGTTGTCTGATGGTATAAAACAATACGTATCCACTATGTATTTTCCATATTATTTTATACTTGCTTTCTATACTTTTAATACCGGCCACGGTCATTTTCTGTTGTGCTTCGGAAATTGCAAATGGGGCAAAACTGCTAAAGGTGACAAAAAGTCTTTTATGGTTTTTTGGCAAAAAATGGAAGGAAAAATAATCGATTATTCGTTTTGATTTTTTTTTGTTGAATAAACTATCCGCAACACCGAAACTTTCAAAAAACCGGGTTTCTTTTTCGTATTCAAAAATTATCTCTAACCGAATGGCATCGGGTAGTTCAAAAGTCATTATATGTAAGGGCTTTAACCCAAATGTTTCATATATCCAAGTTGTAAATGAATGGTATTTTGCACGCAAACGGAGGTTTCCTTTTTTTACTTCTTTGGCCGCTTTGTACTCTTCATCAACAGTGCTGATCATACCCCTTCACCCATATTTTGGATTGTAGCTAAAAATTTTGAATAGAAATAAGCCAAGGCTTCATCTTTAGGAAAAACATATAATAAAAATTGCTCTCCTTTTTTATTGGTGTACAAATTAATAGAAACGTGTACGTAATCACTTTGCGCTGAAAAATAGATGGGCTCCAATGCCAAAACCAAGGCATTTTTATCTCTATTTAACAGCAGTATCTCATATTCTCTAGTTGTATAATAATTAATAGCTTCAATCTCTTTTGAAAGTAATTTGGTTGTTTCTTTTCCAGAGCTCGTCGTATTGAAAATTTTTAACAAAGGGCTTTTTCCTTGAATCTTGATCATTCCTACATAAGGTATAATCTTGCCATAAGGACTTTCATCAGCTGTATTTAAAGCTATGGTATCAGCAACTTTTACTATTTGTGAGGCTACATCTTTGTATGCCTGATGTTGGTTACCTGTTAGGTTGTTTTTAAATGTTTTCCAGGATACCGTATCTAATTTTACCTGAGCTCTTTCTTCTACCAGTGTTTTAGCAACCTGTAAATCGTACATGGCTCGTGACAATAGTGGTGAATCACCTTTTTCGCCAATATATACACCATTTCCTTGACTAACATTAGTGCTTTCAAAAATAAGATGAATCTTTTCTTCCTCGAAATAGCGATAGAAAACTGTTGTATAGACCATATATTGATCGCGGAAAATGATACTTTCTGCATCTTGATATTCTACACATTTTATCTGGGATGAATATTTTTTCAATATTTTACCCATTGAAACCGCATCAACTTGGCTGTTTTCAATTAAATAGATACTCCCATCAAAACTGTTAAAGGTTGTTAGGTTTGATCCTAATTTAAAAATTTTAGAAGGCGTGGTGACTGTTCTTAACTCTTCTTTAAACTGAGCGTTCACATTTTCAATATTGTAATGAAAGGGAATGTTTAATTCCAATCCCGTAGCACGTTCTTTTTTGGTTACCGTATTGGGAAATTTATGTGTTGCTTCTTTATATATTTTTAATTGTTCTGCGGTAGGAGTGTTTCTTTTACATCCTAAAAAAAGTAAAACAACAAATAAACAAAACAGGGAAACGTATTTCATAACTATGCTATTCTATATCAAATAGGGTAAATTCAACCTGTCCAGATTCACGTATTTCTACTTCTTTTTTGGAAACAATATCGTTGTTTATTTTAATATATAATGTGATGGTATAGGGCTGAAAAGACTCCCCTATCATTACAGTAGAATAATCCTGATACTCTAAAACAAGGTTTGTATCAAAAGGTATTTTTTGTTGAATGTATTCTTTTTTATATGGCAATACCGTATTACCGTTAGATTTGTTTATAATTTCTAAATCTTTTCCAATAATCGAAGATTTAATTTGAACATTTCTATCCACATCGCTAGCCTGCAACTGGAATGTAATGTCCATTTTTTTAGGGTAATCGCTTCGGGGATCGTCATCTGTTGAACAAGAAATTAAAAGTTGAGCGACGATAAGTATCAATACTAATTTTTTCATATTTTATTTTTTTTGTTTTGGTGGTGCTTCTTCTATGGCCAATGATGTAAATTCTTTTTTTACATTGTCGTATTTGTATAGATGTATTCCCTTTATTTCTCCATCTTTATGAATAGGGGTTGTAAGTATCTTATCTTCTTTATTAAATATTATTTTAAAATAAGGCTTGGTGTCAATTTCAGGGGAAAATCGAGGGTAAAACGTTTCCAATTTTTCTGAAAAAAGCATGTTGGTACTTGAATCAAAACTACCTGAGATTAGATTGACCGTAAAAGCATGCACATCTACTGGATTGGTCCAAAACCCAAAACGGGTACAGCTAAACAAGTATGTATCTGCACTTAAATTGTAAATAGCATCAATTTGCATTCTTACCTCACCTTCTAATTTTAATTGTGCTACATAATCTGAAAAAAGAAACAACTCTTCTTTGTTCTTCGAATATTGAACAACCTTTATTTCGGGTAGGTTGAGTGGGTAAGCCGTAACTACCCGTACTTTTTTATCTTTCGAAACTACCGTTTTAATACTTGGTGCCTTAGTTGTGTAGTCTGCTTTTATTTCTATGCTATGGGAAGGGTTTGTGTGAAGAAAGATACTATCTAAAAGACTTTTAGATTTTCTAACTTGGTGAGCAGTATAGTTTTCTTTATAATGCTTTTTAAAAATTTGTTCTGTAAGTTGTTCCAAATCGTGTTTGTTAATTTCATTGGTTTGAGCGTGAGAATTTGAAATAAAGCACACGAAAACAAATATTATATATCGCTTTTTCAAAGGTTTCATTTTAAGCTGCAACATTATCTTGTTTTACTAATTCCCTTAGAAACAATAGGGTTTCCTCTGCATCTTGATCTTCTAAACCACCGAGAGGAAGCTTCACTTTTTTTTCATCAGTAAAAAGTAATACTACCTTTTTTTTAGGGTTATATTTAAGGTCTGTTAAGCTGGTATATTTTATAAATTTTTTACTTTGAAATGGGGAAAATTTAAATTCTAGGTAATCTGTATCAAAAACAAGGACATCATTTTTTTTATGCCAGTAATATGAAAAAATCAATACTATTAATGCAGGTACTACAGGAAACAATATATATCCAGTTGTTATAAAAAATACGAGTAAAATAGCGGTTATAACAACAACAGCTATCATAGAATTTTTTTGTCCCTTTTCTTTTAGTTTATAGGTTTTCATTGGTAATTGATTTTTTGTTTATATCATCTAATATTTTTTTTGCCCCTGTTACCCCAATCAACCCTATTGGAACAAAGATGTAGCTTGAATACATAAATATTTTAGCTCCTAACTTGGAAATACTGGTAAATTGCAGTAAACAAAAGCCAATAAAATTTATGGAGACAGGAATTGAAATAAAAATTGCTAAAAATTTCATAACGTCTTCATCATCGCTTCCTTCAATACCAATAAGAAGCAGTAAAACAAGGTGGATTGCCAAAGCAATATAAATTAATGTGTTTAGTTTTTTCATAGGGATATAGGTTTATTTGATTTCTACAAATTTATTAGGGGGACTATCTCATAAAGTGTGTAAGTTAAAAAAATAGCGGGGGCCGGCCCCCGCTATTTTTTTGTTTAATTTTAAATATTTACACATTATGAAGAAAGACGATTTAATTTCAGATGATTTTCTGAA
>NZ_QEHR01000019.1 GCF_003095375.1 Marixanthomonas spongiae | reverse complement strand
GACAATGCCTATAAGGAACTGGGGCATCATTTTAAATCAGTTCCTAACGATCTATGAAAAAAGGGTCAGACTTTAAAAAAGTCCAACCCCTGTTATTTTAAACTTACACACTTAGTGGGATAGTGTCGTATTCAATCGCATTTTCTGTAGTATCAAAATCAACTTTTAAGAAAGCCGATGTAAAACTAACGTGAGTTGCACCACTCGGATAAGAAATATCGTTAGTAGGCGTTAAATTTGGGATTGAAATTTCACCAGTCAAACTATCTACAGTAAACGGAGCAAACAAAACAGCACTTAAAATAGCTCTATTGTTGAAATCAAAGCCTTTTAAAGCAGCTTTACCCTCTGTGGTTGCTAATCCTGTAGCTACATTTCTTTCGCCTCTTATAGAGGTTGTATCAAAGTTCTTAATTTGCGTCATTACTTGTGTAACACGGCTTGAAACTCGATTATCTTTTGCTCTAATCATTAAGTTTCTTGCAGAAGTTCTTAACAACTTACCAGAAGATGCAGAACTACCAAATTCAGAACCATTTTCACGAGTACGCTCAAACGCAGGGTCGTTTTGAATACGCTCTTTTGAAACACCGCTTTTAGTCTTTACTAAATAGCCTTCTTTACCCTTGTAAAACGTCAAATTATCTAACGTTCCTTCGAGTTTAATAATACCTTTTAACTTTGCCATAACAATACATTTTTAAATGATGAACAATCAAATATACGTGCTATAAAGCATCAATGTTTATAAGCACTTCCGTACTGTTTACAACTTGCCAAAACTTCCGAAATAGATAGTTTCTTCACTGCGATAATTGTCGTATATTGTATATAAGAGCTTTAGAGCTACGGTATAGCTAAAGTATAGTTAGAGTATTAATTTTAAATTTTGAGCCAATGAGCAGAATCTGTATTTACCCTAAAGACGTGCAAGTGGTAACAGGTAAAAGTGAGCGTTATGGTAGAACTATAATCAGCAAGATTAAAGAACACCTTAACAAAGAGTCACACCAATTAGTTACTATTGATGAATTTTGCGACTTTATGGGCTTTGAAATCAGTAAAGTACAAGGATTAATCAAGTAAATTTCGTATCTTTAACACAAGGTTTTAAAGGTGACCTATTAGGTGACCTCATAATGGTACAGGACTGAAACATCGATAAATAAAGACGCTGAGAAAGAGGTTCACTTACCTCTTTCTCCGCTGAAAAGCCCGTAAACGCACTGTTTACGGGCTTTTTTAATTTTAGGTATTGAATTGGGTAGTGTTTGGTAGGATAAAGGATAATATATGTTTTTTCAATAATTTCTCAAATACTCCACAATTTGCCGGGCTTCCTCTTCGGTTAGGTCCATATCAACCATGGTGTATTCATATTCTGCTTTCATGGCCTTTACCTGCACGTTATGCTCGATCATCCCTCCTGGGTTTAGAATCATGTTCATCACCCATTGTGGGGACCGCTCCTGTAAAACCCCACCTAAAGCTGGGCCTTTATTGCTGTCATGGATTTCGTGACAGGTAGAACATTCCCTTTTGAATAATTTTTCGCCCTTTGCGGCCATCTCTTGATCGATGTGCATGCCGAGTTCTACTTTTTCTTTAATGGGCCCTACACCAGTTTTGGCTTTATCTGGTCTGTTAATGTGCATGATTTTTGATGAATCTACTTCTTGGGAACCATCCTCTGTGTTTTTTGTTCCATGGCCCCAATCGCAACCCACTACACAAAGAAATGATAAAGCAAGAGATAATTTGGCTAAGGTTTTCATAAGTATGTTTTTTAAATTAGTTTTCTTTTCAGTTCCATGCAGACGTTCGAAATATTCAATCCCATATACTCATCTATTGGCCAAGTACTGCAAAATAGGTGCAAGCACAATAAATCAACAGACTAAAGTTAAAAATAAGATTGCTGAATCTCTCTTAACGTTTCCCTAAAACCCTTTTAATTTATGTTGACAGCAAAGCTTATTGAACCCTGTTTTCTGTATTTATAATCACTTTTTTCCAATATGTGTAGCGCCACCCATATAGATTTCGGCAGCTTCCATAATGGTTTCCGATAAGGTTGGGTGCGGATGAATACTAAGCGCCAAATCTTCTGCCGTTGCTCCCATTTCTATAGCAAGCGAAATTTCAGGAATTAGTGAACCGGCATTTTTACCGGCAACTCCCCCACCTAAAATTCTTCCGCTATCTGGTTCGATAAGCAATTTTGTTAAGCCATTTGCAGTTCCGATTGCTCGTGCTCGTCCCGAAGCCGACCAAGGAAACTTTAAAACTTTATAATTGGTGTTTTTTTCTTTTGCTTCGATTTCGGTAAGGCCACACCAGGCAATTTCTGGATTGGTAAATACAATTGCCGGAATAGAACGTACATCATAAGCCGCGCTTTGTTTGTCCGCAATGACTTCTGCTGCTATTCTGGCCTGATGCGAAGCTTTATGCGCTAACATTGGACCGGGTGTTATATCGCCAATAGCATAAATGTGTTTTTGATTGGTTTGCAGTTTTTTATTCACTTTTATAAACCCATCTTCATCAATAGCAATATTAGCTTTTTCTAACTTTAAGGAAGATGTATTGGGTTTACGGCCTATTGCGACCAAAACGAGATCGAATTCTTTTTCCTTTTCCTCGTCATCTTTGTTTTTAAGAAGAACTTTTGCTTTTTCGTTTTCTACGGAAACTTTTTCGATTTTATGCTCTAATAAAACTTCCGCGAAAGCGTGCTCTTTTTCAAAAACCTTTACCAAATCTTGGTCGGTGTTGGGTAATAAGTTTTCTGTCATTTCTGCAACGCTTATTTTTGCGCCAAGATTGGCATAAACGCTTCCCATTTCCATACCAATATAACCGCCGCCAATTACCAACATTTTTTCGGGAATTTTTGGTAATTCAAGCGCGTCTGTAGAACCGATTACCGTTTTATGATCCAGTTCTATGTCGGGTAAATCTATGTTGGTGGAGCCGGTGGCCAATATCAGATTTTCATATTGAAGTGTATATTTATCGCCATCTTCCAGATGAATTACGATTTTTTCTTCCGAAGCAAATTCCGCTTTAGCTTGAATATATTCTATGTCTTTATTTTTGGAAAGCTGCGCCAAACCATCAGTTAACGTTTTGATGGTTTTATCTTTAAAAGTTCGTAATTTCTCTAGATCAATTTTCGGATTATCAAATGCTAAACCCCAATTTTTGACTTCTTCTGCCTCTTGTTTGATTTTGGCAACGTGCAACAAAGCCTTTGACGGAATACATCCTCTGTAAAGACAAACGCCGCCCGGCTTAGGTTCGCTGTCTATCAAAGTGACTTTTAGACCGAGATCTGCCGCTCTAAAAGCCGCAGCATAACCGCCGGGCCCGGCTCCAATAATAACCAATTCTCGTTTTTTTGTATCTGACATAAAATTGTTTTTAATATATTAAGCTTCTAACAAAGCAGCATACGGATCTTCCAGCGCTTGTGCAATCCATTTTAGAAAACGAATGCCTTCTGCGCCATCTATTTGGCGATGATCATAAGAAAGGCTTAATGGCAAAATAGTGCCGGCATCTAACGCATCATTTTTAAAAATTGGTCGTTTTTGAGCGCGAGAAACCCCTAAAATTGCAACTTGCGGTGGTAAAACTATTGGAGTAAAGTTGGTGCCCCCAATGCCGCCAAGGTTAGAAATACTAAAATTACCGCCTTTCATTTCATCGGGTTTTAGTTCTCCGTCTCTAGCTTTTTGAGCTAGCGCAGTAATTTCTGTGCTTATTTCTAGAATAGATTTTCTGTCGGCATTTTTTATTACCGGAACCAACAAGCCTTTATCGGTATCTACCGCAATGCCAATGTTAATGTATTTTTTTAAAATCATTTTCTGATTCTCAAAATCTATGCTGGCATTAAACTTTGGAAATTGGCGCAAGGCAGTTGCACAAATTTTAACTAAAATTGCGGTAATGGTAAGTTTGCCGCCGGCATCTTTAGCTTTTTCTTGGTGCTCATTTATATATTTTTGAATGCCGCTAATTTCGGCTTCTTCAAATTGAAAGACGTGCGGAATTTCTTTCCAAGCTTTAGAAACATTTTTGGCAGTTGCGCTGCGAATGCTGGAAAGCTTTTTTTCTTCTGTTTCTCCCCACTGACTAAAATCCGGTAAGCTGGTTGACGTACTTTCGGTGGAACTTTCTTCGTCTTTTTTTGCGAAAGCTTTTACGTCTTCTTTACTGATTCTGTCGTTTTCTGTTTTTATTTTATGAATATCTACCCCTAATTCTCTAGCTAATCTTCTAACGCCGGGCGAAGCGGCGGGCAGATTCTCTTCGTTTTTTTCTTTATCACTTTCTTTTTTGTCGGATTTTTCTTGTTTTTTCTTCTCAGATTCTTTTTCAGTTTTCTCTTCAGCTTCTTCCTCTTTCTCCTCTTCGCTTTCAGCAGATTTTTTCTTTTTCTCTTTTCCTTTTTCCTCTTTCTCTGTTTTATCAGATTTCTCCTCTTCTACTTCTTCCTCTTTTTCATCAGAACCTGTATCTTCTTTACTTTCTTTACTTTCTTTATCTTTCTTTTCGGATTCTTCCTCACTTTTGGATTCATCCTTCTCTTTCGAATCTTTTTCCGCTTTATCATCATTTTCAGATTCAGTTTCGTTTTCGACTTCATCTTCCCCTTCGTCTTCATCTTCTTTTTCTTCCGAATCTGTTTCCGTCAATGTTAAAATTACATCGCCAACTTTTACCTCATCGCCTTCGCTTACTTTTATTTCCTCTACAGTTCCGCTATCTGAAGAAGGAATTTCCACGGAAGTTTTATCGGATTCTACACTGATTAAAGATTGGTCTTTTTCAACTTTATCGCCTTCTGAAACCAAAACTTCGGCTACTGTTGCGCTCTCTACGCCTTCTGCTACTTGTGGTATTTTTACTTCTATTGCCATTTTTAAAGAGTTTTTATAAATCGTATTTGCGCGGATTCTTTTTATCCGGATTGATTTCTAATTTTTTAATTGCTTTTTTAAGTTCTTCGGTAGGAAAATCGTCTTGCATTGCCAAATCGTATAAAACCGCGTACACGATGTTTTTTGCATCTACTTCAAAAAAATGGCGCAATTGTTCGCGGGTGTCGCTTCTGCCGAAACCATCTGTTCCCAAGGTGGTCAGTTTTGCAGGAAACCATTTGGAAACAGCCAGCGGCAATGCCTTCACGTAATCTAACGCCGCAACAAAAACTCCGTTTTCGTCTTTTAAACATTGCTCAATGTAATTTGGTTCGGGATTGAGTTGGGCGTGCTGTTTATTTTCTCTTTCAGTATCAATTGCATCATCGTATAAGGCTTTATAACTGGTAATGCTCCAAATATCTACCGCTACTTCGTATTCTTCTTCTAGAATTTCGGCTGCAGCCAAAACTTCTTTCATTATAGCGCCACTACCGAAAAGATGTGCTTTTCTTTCTTTAGTTTTTGAAGCTGCTTTAAATTTATACAGCCCTTTTAAGACGCCATCTTTTACATCTTCAGGCATTTTTGGCATCGGATAAGTATCGTTTACCACGCTTAAGTAATACAGGTAATTTTTCTTGTCTGCGTACATTTCCTTAATTCCGTTTTGAACGATAATTGCAAGTTCATACGCGAAAGTAGGATCGTACGCTTTGAGGTTAGGAAAAGCCAAAGCGTTTAAATGACTTTGTCCGTCTTGGTGCTGTAAACCTTCTCCTGGAATACTGGTGCGACCGGAAATTCCACCAATTAAAAAACCTTTAGCCCCGGCATCTGCAGCTGCCCAAATCAAATCACCAACCCGTTGAAAACCGAACATAGAATAGAAAAAGTAAAACGGAATGGTATTTACACCTTGATTGGAATAAGCGGTTCCGGCTGCGATAAACTCGCTCATACAGCCGGCTTCGGTAATACCTTCTTCTAAAATTGCGCCTTTTTTTTCTTCTTTATAAAATAAAAGTGTGTCTTTATCTACCGGCTCGTAATTTTGCCCTTCCGGGGCGTAAATTCCTGCTTGACTAAAAAGCGATTCTAAACCGAAGGTTCGTGACTCATCCGGAATGATTGGGGTGATTAGATTTTTTACATTCTCGTCTTTTAAAAGTTTACTCACAATTTGCACCATAACCCCGGTTGTGGCCGCTTCTTTATCGTCAGAACCTTCAAAAAAGTTTTCAAAAATCGCGGCGTCCGGTTCTTTTAAAGCTTCGGTTTTGTCTTTCCTTGTCGGAAGAAATCCGCCCAACTTTTTTCTTCTTTCGAAAAGATAGTTTAGTTCTTCGCTGTCTTTTTGTGGTTTTATAAAAGGAATATCTTCTAAATCTTCATCGGAAATTGGAACATTAAAATAATCCCGAAAGTGTTTTAGACCTTTTTCGTCCATTTTTTTGGTTTGGTGCGCCACATTACTCGCTTCCCCGGAATCCCCTTGTCCGTAACCTTTAATGGTTTGCGCCAAAATAATGGTGGGTTGTCCTTTATGTTCTACGGCCGCCTGGTAAGCGTTGTAGATTTTGGTTAAATCGTGACCGCCTCTTTTAAAGCGTTTCAATTCTTCGGGAGAAATATTTTTTACTAATTCTTTTAAATCTTCATCATCGCCAAAAAGTTCTTCTTTCATTAAATCGCCATCTTCAAAAGCATATTTTTGTAATTCTCCGTCCGGTAATTCTGTTAAGCGTTTGAGCAATTTGTTGCTTTTATCTTTTTCGAAAAGCGCATCCCATTCGCTACCCCATAAAACTTTAATCACATTCCAACCGGCGCCTTTAAAAAGTCCTTCCAGTTCTTGAATAATTTTATGATTACCGCGAACCGGACCGTCTAAACGCTGTAAATTACAATCGACTACAAAAATTAGATTTTCCAGTTTATCTCTTGCCGCAATGCTAATAGCACCGCGAGCTTCGGGTTCGTCCATTTCGCCATCGCCTAGAAAAGCCCAGACTTTTTGTTTGTTCTCTTTAACCAAGCCGCGATCTTGCAAATATTTATTAAACCGGGCTTGATAAATAGCCATTATAGCGCCCAAACCCATAGAAACGGTAGGATGATTCCAAAAATTAGGCATTATTTTAGGATGCGGATAAGAAGTAAGCGCTTTGGGAGAAAAAACGTCTCTACGGAAGTTTTCCAGATTTTCTTCGGTTAGTCTGTCTTCGAGAAAAGCCCGTGCATACACGCCGGGCGAGGCGTGGCCTTGAAAATAAACATTGTCTGCGCTACCATCTTCGTAAACTTTAAAAAAATGATGAAAACCAACTTCCCATAGATTAGAAATAGAAGCGTACGTGGAAATGTGACCGCCAATTCCTTCGTTTTCTCTATTGGCTTTTGCCACCATTGCCATTGCATTCCACCGGATGTAAGCGGTTAATTTTTCTTCAATTTCTATATTTCCAGGATATGCTTTTTCTTCCCCGGAAGGGATTGTATTATAATAAGGCATAGTAAAATCTTCGGTCGGTAATACGGCTTTTTTTACAGCCTCATCTTGTAGCAGTTTTAAGATGGTTTCGGCGCGCTCTTTTGGTTCATTTTCTAAAATCCATCGGAAAGATTCTAGCCATTCTTTGTTTTCTTTTTCGTGTTCGGAAGTTTTATTTTCTTTTGCCATAACCTAATTTTTAAGACAACCCGAAGTGATGCAACTTTGTGTATTGATAGCGGTTGGTTGTGTTTTTAGGTTTAAATTAAAGTTTATTTAGGGAGCAGACAAAGGATTAACATAAGATTACACTCAAGTCTTAATGTTTTTAACACGCTGGTTTTCTTATGTTTAAAAGTATCTTAAAAGTGTTGGGCATTTCCGAAGCATATATAAGTTCTCCAAAAAGTTGTGTCTATTTTATTTGCGATTGATAAAGTAAAATCAGTTGAAGAAGAAGTAGGTAAAACAATGAACTATTAGAACTCAAGTTTAAAGAAGCGTCCTGTTTAAACAAGTAATGAAAAAAGAAGTTAGAGCCAAATTTATTTTTACCATACTTTTTTTACGGTTTTAACTGATTTTATTCAATAAAAAATGGTGTACTAAACTAATCTATTGTTTCTGCTGTTTTGCTTAAACGCATTGGTTCTTGAAGAAAATAAAAAACCGTCCCGCCTAAAAAATAACAGGCCACATCCCAGATATCGGCTGTATATCGATGCGATTGCAGTGGGAGGTAATATTCAAACAAAACTGAGTACAAAACAACCAAGCTAAGTGTTGTAAAGACATTCAGACGGATGCTGCGGTCTTTTTTAACAAACCACACGCTGTGCAAACACAACGTCGCCACGATCGGGATGGTCAAAAAATCGTTTAGGTAATGGAGCACCCAGTCTGGGCTGGTAACAGAAAAGAGTTTTAAGCTTTGTACCCCTAAAAAAAGAACTACCGAAAGCAACACATACCCATGCAATATCTTCAATGGGAACTTTTGTATCATATAAACAACAGGGCTATTAACCAAGCGATAAAAGCACCAATAGCCATCACGACCATCCATACAGAGTACAGCACATAATACGTGCCGCGAACCAGCCAAAACCGGTTGGTTTTCCACCGTTCGGCAAATGATCTTTTCTTTTTAGCGCTGGGGTTTTTATTTGGTTTCTGGGTTAAATCCTTGGACTTAGGTTCAGAATCCCTGGTCGGTTCTTGGTGTGGAACCGAATTTTTAGCTTCCGTATTTCCAGAGTTTTTTTGCTGCGCCATGGTAAACCACATTCAGCTGGCAAAGATACGGTATATTTATGTTGGAAATAAGGCAAGTCCATTGTTTTAAAGGTCAAACCCGATAGTCCTCAGTGATGGTGTAAAAGTAGGAATGCATAGTCGTTTTTCTGAAATGTAAAAGCTTCAATTGCTTTCGTCTTCAAAAAAGATTAACTTCAATTTAAGCATAAATCAATACAGTTTTGTTATTTTTAATCATTCTAAATAATAAGCTGAAATTCCTAAAAAGTCCAAATATGTATTCTAAAAGCAAGATAAAATCCTTAGTAAGCGCTTCACCCATTTTAAAGGACATTATGGACGCCAAACCGGTTTCTTGGTTAAATCCAGAACTGAATTCGGTAGCACATACTGGGTTTTCCATCACCTTGGAGGATATGAAAGCAGCAGAACGCCTATGGAACCGTTTTGCCCCGTTTTTTGAAAAAGGCTTTCCTGAAACCAAAGCAACCAACGGAATTTTGGAATCGCCCTTACGGGAAATTGCGGCCATGCAATCGCTCTTAAATGAAACCGATGAAAGCATAAAAGGACGGTTGTTGCTGAAATGTGATAACGAACTTCCCGTTTCAGGTTCCATTAAAGCCCGGGGTGGATTTTTTGAAATCATGAAATATGCGGAACAATTGGCCATGGATGCAGGATTGTTGGACAAGGAAGACGATTACAGTTTTTTAACTTCAGGTGAATTCAACAAATTTTTCGGTAATTATAAAATTGGCGTGGGCTCTACCGGAAACCTCGGGTTGAGCATCGGGATCATCAGTGCAGCATTAGGATTTCAGGTTACGGTCTATGTGTCATCCGATGCCAAAAAATGGAAAAAAGACCTGTTGCGCGATAAAGGTGTCACAGTCATCGAGTTTGATGGCGATTTCAGCAAAGCTATTACCGCGGGAAGGGAAAAAACCAAGGCCGATCCCCAAGCGTATTTTGTCGATGATGAAGACTCCCGAAATCTTTTCTTGGGCTATACCGTTGGTGCCTTACGGATTGCCAGACAAATAGAAGAACAAAATATTAAAGTGGATGCTTCACATCCCTTGTTTGTGTATTCCCCTTGTGGTGTGGGAGGTTCGCCCGGTGGAACAGCTTTTGGGCTAAAACAAATTTACGGCGATCACGTACATTGTTTTTATATAGAACCCACGCACTGCCCCGCTGTATTGACCGGATTGGTTACTGGAGAAATGAGCGACATCAGTGTTCAGGATATTGGGCTTGACAACAAAACAGAAGCCGATGGGTTAGCTGTGGGAAGGCCTTCACATTTTGCAACCAAAATAAGCAAACAGTTGGTGAGCGGTATATTTACGGTGGAAGATAAACGGTTATTCAAGCTTTTGGCACAATTAAAAGACACCGAAAACATTTTTCTCGAACCTTCTGCAACCGCTGGTTTTATAGGCCCACCCTTGATGCAAAAAACAGAATATGCAAAAAAACATAAACTGCCGTTGCACAATGCAACCCATATTGTATGGGCAACTGGAGGCCTTTTAGTTCCAGAAGAGCAGCGGCAACATTATTATAAAAAAGGGTGCGAGCAACTGTCAACTGCTCCTTAAAGCTTCATGAAAAAAGTAAATAGAACTTTTTTATTCTGAAATTATCCTTAGCAATTACAAGGGCGAGACTAGATCAAGAAACCAATCTTTAACTTCACCTTCCAAATGTGGTTCTAAATTTTCTTGAACCATTTTATGGTAGGCATTGATCCAATCTATCTCTTCTTGTGAGAGCATGCTTTTAACGATGATGCTTTTAAAGAAAGGGCACAGCGTTAGGGTTTCAAATTCGTAAAACGTGTTCCATTCGGTTTTTTTCCAGATTTTGGCCAAGACAAGGTTTTCGTGGCGAATTCCATACTCTCCTTCCACATAATAGCCCGGTTCGTTGGAGAGTACCATCCCCGCTTGCAATTCCACCGGATTGATTTCCTTACGGATGCTTTGTGGTCCTTCGTGCACATTTAAAAAGCTGCCCACGCCGTGCCCGGTGCCGTGGTTGTAATCTTTTCCTTCCTTCCACAAAGGCATTCTCGCCAAGGCATCAAGTTGCACCCCTTTTGTGCCTTTTGGGAATTTGGCCAATGATAACTGGATCATTCCCTGCAAGACTGTTGTGGCGTCTTTTTTAAACTCATCTGAAACTTCTCCTAACGGAAATGTCCGGGTAATATCTGTAGTGCCTTCCAAATACTGCCCGCCGGAATCGACCAAGATACTGCCGTCATTGGTTACTTTGGCACTGTCTTCAGCTTTGGCGGAATAATGAATAATGGCGCCGTTGCCCTTATAGCCAACCACACTGCCAAAACTATTGCCAATGAAATTTTTTCCGGCCGCACGGAAGTCGTATAGTTTTTTACCAATGGTATATTCGTCCAACTCCTCTTTTCCTGCCGTATGGGTAAGCCAATGCAAAAATTTCACCATAGCCACGCCATCGCGCACCATAACTTCTTCAAATCCTTTTTGCTCGGTATTGTTCTTAACGGCTTTCATTAGGTGTCCGGGCGCAGGTTTTTCAAGTATGGTGTTGTCTTCTTTTAAGACTTCAAAAACAGCTTGGTTGCAGTTGGGAGCTATTAAAATGGTTTCGTTTTCTACTTTTTCGAGATAATCGAAGAAATCATGATAAGATTTTAACTCCACACCTGCTTCTTTCATTAGGTCTTTGGCTTCTTCATTTAATTTATCGACATCCACAAAGAGGGAGCATTGGTTCATCGTTACTAGTACATACCCTAAAAATACGGGGTTGCAAGACACATCGCTACCGCGCAAGTTGAGTGTCCAAGCCACATCGTCCAAACTGGATATTACGTGTGCCGTAGCGCCTTCGGCTTTCATCTTTTTGCGGATAGCTGCAAGTTTATCGGTCACCGATTGGCCCGCCCGTTCCATAGGCTGTACAAAAACAGGATTTTTACTGGGCGCAGGGCGTTTGGCCCACACCTTATCCAGCAACGGTAAACTTTTAAGGGTTCGGTTGTTTTTATCCAGTTTTTGTTGCAATTCCTTCCAATTGGAATGAGACGTAGCCAGAGCATTCACGGCAACCGTGGCGCCTTTGGAAGTTTCAGAAATAATCCAATCGATATAATGAGGTGTGCCTTCTACGCCATCTTTAAACAAATCGATGCCAGAGCCTTTTAACTCTTTGGGAGCTTGGGTAAAGTACCGGCCATCGGTCCAAAGCCCAGCCTTATTTAAAGTGACCACTACAAATCCCGCCGAACCGCTAAACCCGGAGAGCCATGTTCGCTCTTGCCATTCCGCCGGGAGGTATTCGCTCATGTGTGGGTCGTCGGCATACACGATAAAGGCATCAATAATATTTTTCTTCATTTCTTCCCTCAGGGAAGCTACTTTTTCTTTCACTTTCATCACTATTTTTTTTAAAGCCTAAAATTACAAAAAGGTTGTTGTATTGAAAAAGATACAGAGAGTTTAACTGCTTTTTATTACCCATTTTATGGATAAGTTTAAAGCTATTGTATTTAGAAACAAAAGCAAGTGATTTCTATCCTAAAATGATGAGATTTAACTTCACGGTAGAGAATCCGGATGCATTAATTTTCTAGTTAAAAAAACTAAATTATCTTTCTTTTTTCAGAAAAGCGTACCTCCAAACTAACCAATAGTCGCAATACACTCATTTATTTTGACAATCCACTCGTTTACACTTGACTTTAATTGGACGTAATTATAGTTTTAAAATTAATTTAATATTAAAATAATAAAATTATGAAAAGAGTTACATTACTTTTGGCTTTGTGCTTTATTGCCCCTTTTGGCATACTATACGCCCAAAGTACTATGAACACATCAAATTCGTCTTCCAACAAGGCGAAACAATCTCAGCAATGGGTACAATTACGGATCAAGTCCAAAAGTTGGGTCTAGAGTGAAAAATAGTTTTCTTTGCGGATAAATATTTTCCAATGAATAAAGAGACTGATTTACCCCTGCTAAGCTTAATCCTTCCTGAAGGTTTACTAACTTAC
>NZ_QEHR01000018.1 GCF_003095375.1 Marixanthomonas spongiae | reverse complement strand
CTTCAGAAAATCATCTGAAATTAAATCGTCTTTCTTCATAATGTGTAAATATTTAAAATTAAACAAAAAAATAGCGGGGGCCGGCCCCCGCTATTTTTTTAACTTACACACTTTATGAGATAGTCCCTTGAATACAGTCCGACTGTAAATATTCCGATTGATTCGACCTCTGCATCGCAAACATTAATTCCAGCAGGTGTGCCAACAGGTACAGGAAACGATATTTACCTGCTTTTGGTTGAGTTCTTTCAAGAGATTAACGGTGTTCAATATCCGCTTAAAAATGGCGCATATAACGTTTTAAACATCGTAGAAGTGGCATAAGTTTCATTCTGACCTTTGAAGCTGAAAGAGTCCTATGGTTTTGCATCATAGGGCTTTTTCTTTTACTATTAATTTTTAAAAGAAAACAAAAAAAGAAAGCTGATGTTTTGGTAGCGTGGGTGATGCTGTCAAGGTTTTTGGATAAAAGTTTTTTATACTAAAACCTTGTTGTGTGTTTACCAATTTTGATTAAAAAGTTTTATTCAAAACCCAGAGGGCTTGACCTTTATAGCATTGAGCGTTGGCGTAAGGTAGCTACCTATATTTGCTACCTTTTTTTATTTATCTGTAGTCTACTTCCCAAATCCAAGTACACCATAATGGTGTATTTGCATTTTCAGGTTCTATTTGTTCAAATACCTTTCTTGCAGTTGGAATAATATTTAAATTGTTTGCTTTGTTTAGAAAACGAGTTTGTATTTGACTACTACAAGTGGTAGATAATTGATTTATAAAATCATTATTTAAATCATATTCTTCCTGTATTTGAATAACATTGTTACCTTGACCATAATTTATCATTTCATCGTCTGTTACACAAATCATAAAACATTTGTAATCATTAAAATTGGCATAAATAGGATTGTTCTCTGCGTTATTGTAATGCTTTAATAAAGACAACCTAAATATGTCATTCAATAATTTACCGTGCAATTTAGGACGAGGTAGATTTCGATTGTTCTCTGTTAGTCTAAAAAAGGCAAATTCTCCTAAAATGCCATTCTTCAAATACTCATTAGGGTCTATACGTAAATCATATTCAGGTCTTTCATTGGGATTGCCTTCAAACTGTGTATTTGGAATATTCTGTTCTAAAATTAAATCAGTAGTATTTAAATTATAACAAATTAACGCAGACTGATAAAAATCATAACGAATACTATCTTCTCCAAAATAATATAATTTTTGATACCGGTTAATACGTTGTAAAACTTTATTGTGAAATAGATTGAATAATTCGTACATATAATTTGTAATAATAAGATTAAGTAATAATAAAACTAAATTATGGAAAATCCTTTTGAAATTATTAGCGAGAGATTAGATAGAATTGAAAAGTTATTGCAAAATATCTATGCCACTAAAGACGCTAAAGCTAAAGGTGTTATTATACCTGAAATAATGAATGTTAAGGAAGTTGCTAATTATTTAAGTATTACACCATCTGCAATTTATAAATTAACAAGCACAAAAGAGATACCTCATTCTAAACGTGGTAAACGTCTATATTTTCAAAAAGCTGAAATAAATGATTGGATAGTAAAGCATAAACAATATACCAATGATGATATTGAACGTATGGCATCTGATTATCTAATTAAAAACCCTTTAAGGTTTAAATAACTTACGGATGTTTCTTGTTTAGTTCTGTTTTGAGCGTGGGCAAAAGCGGATATTTTACATAATGACCGTTATAACGCTTCAGTTGTTATAACTACGCATTATGTAAACATAGCTTGGGTGAGTTTAGGGTTTTTATGATAAAATAATACTTTATAGCTTATTGCAGTTTGGTTTGATTTTATGAAAAACCAAAGCTGTAATATGCTATTACCTATAAGAAAAAAAAACGCTAAACTTGTATGGTGCGCGGAACAACACAAAAGACAGAGGGTTTTTGCTTTTTCGCAAAAAACTGGGTTTTGGGTTGTGGGGACTTGTTACTTTAGACTAAAAACAAATCCAAAAAAGGTCTTTGAGGGTGTAAATTAAACTCTGTCTGAACTAAATTTAATCATTAATTTTATTCAGACAGAATCATGACAAACGAAGAACAAAAAGAATTAGAGAAAAAGGCACTTGACCAATTTATGTCAGGTAAGAGTCTTTTCGGCAAGGATGGTGCTTTTGCACCTATGCTGAAGAATTTCATTGAGAAAGCCCTGGAGGCGGAAATGGACGGTCATCTGGACGAGTCCCAGCGTTCCAAGGGCAACAAGCGTAACGGCAAGGGCAAGAAAAGGGTCAAGAGCGGTTTCGGCACTTTTGAAATCGATACCCCTCAGGACCGCCAAAGCAGTTTTGAACCAGAGCTTGTAAAGAAACGCCAGACGATTCTAGCGGATAACCTCTCGGACAAAATAATAGGTCTCTATGGGCTTGGAATGAGTTATCGGGACATCTCCGCTCATATCAAGGAAATGTACGGTACGGATATCTCCCATACGGTTTTGAGCCAGATCACGGATAGGATCATTCCTGATGTTAAAGCTTGGCAGAACCGCCCCCTGGAAGCTATGTACTGTATTGTGTGGCTCGATGCGATGCACTACAAGGTAAAGGTGGACGGTAAGATAACGCACAAGGCACTTTACAATATTTTAGGGATCAACAAGGAAGGCTACAAGGAAGTTTTGGGAATGTACATTTCTGAGAGCGAGGGTGCCAATTTTTGGCTACAGGTGCTGACCGATCTCAACCAGCGTGGCCTTGAAGATATCCTGATTGCCTGTACAGATAACCTCAAAGGCTTCACAAAAGCCATTTTGAGCATTTTTCCAAAAGCCCAGGTGCAACTGTGCATAGTCCACCAGATCCGCAACTCGCTGAAATATATCGCATCCAAGGACCAAAAGGAGTTCATGCGCGACCTGAAATTAGTTTACCGTGCGACCAACAAGGAAGTTGCTGAAGATAAATTATTGTCCCTGGAAGAAAAATGGGGTGATAAATACCCGGTGGTAATCGAGAGTTGGCAACGCAATTGGGAAGAACTCTCACAATACTTCCAGTACACAGACCCTATTAGGAAGATCATTTACACCACCAACGCTGTAGAGGGCTTCCATAGGCAAGTGAGAAAAGTAACCAAAACCAAAGGGGCTTTTACCAACGATATGGCACTATTGAAGCTGGTTTATCTAGCCACCAAGAACATCGAAAAAAAGTGGACAAGCCCATTGCATAATTGGAGCTTGACCGTTCAACAACTTTATATTAAATTTGGAGATAGGATACCGCTGATTTTAAACACCAATTCCTCTGGGGCTAGCCCCAGAGGAATTGGAACATCAGACAGAGTTTAATTTACAGACCCAGGTCTTTTGATTATCAGTAAATAAATCTGAAGTTTGATATATTTCTTTGATGTGTTGATGAATTAGATTATCCTTTTGTTTACTCTTAACCGACTTTAATTTTACACTTAAATCTTTGATTAAATTTCCATACTTACTTTTATTCATTAAGATTGAAAAACTACCTTTTGATAATTTACCTATTAACCAAAGTAGATTATCTAACTTTTCATAATCGTTGATATTAGTTACCGAATTAAGACGCTTGATATAATCGAAATAATTATCCTCGTTTATTGCTGTTTTAGTTCCTATAAGACCATTCTTTTTAAGTAGTTTGTATGAATCTATTGCCAAACTATCATAAATTGGAAAATTACCATCATTTAAAAAATAGATGTATTTAGATATTAACGAGATAGCTTTACCAAAAGGTTTACCCGATTTGTCTATACCATATTCTTTCAAAAATAACGAGCTTATTATATTATCCTCACTTGGGCTATCAAGGAATTTTGCTGTCTGGTTTTTTAAAGCATCATCAGAACAAACTGAAATAGCTTTAGCTAATTCATCAATACCATATAAACGTTTACTCATTTGAGTTGAGTAATAACTATCTATAATTGTAATTCTATTCTTTACAACATTTTCAAAATCATTAGTTGTTTGACTCTTAAACAATGTTGAAATGATTGTTTTATTTGATAGGTACTGTGTTTCAGAATTAAGAATAATATGAGCTGTATTAGAATAATACTTCAAATCCTGTCGCATACCAACAGCTATTTTTTATCATTTTTACCTTTACCAAAGAAGTAAACTAAAAATAAACCTATTAATGTTATAATTGCTGTAAGAATATATGATTTTAACGGTAATTTGTACTCAATGATAGTATAAACCCATAAACCAATCCAAGAAACAAATACTAAAAAGCTAACCACTATATTAACTCTTGAAACCGAAAATTTACCAGCATTAAAAAAATGACTTTTAACTTTAGGCTTAATACTATATAATTCTCTATCTAACTCTTTCTCATATAAATTAATAATAACCTCCCAATGTTCTTGCCACATTTTACTGCCTCTGTTAACAAGATACCAAGCAAATGAAAAAATACAACCAACGGAACATACAATTAAAATATAATTGATATTGAAATTACCATCTTTTTCAAAACCTAAAACTGTAGCAAAAAAGCCTGCATAAATAACAGCAAGAAAACCCCAAAAGTATTGTGCTCTTTTCCAATAATGAGATATTTCAAAATCTCTTAACTCATAAGCTCTTGCAAGTTTTATTTTGGTTTTCTTTTTACTCATTTTTTTTTTTTTTAATGTTATATCAATTAACTCTTTCAATTCTATTAAACTCTTTAGATTAATATTATCTTCTACATAGTATGAATCACAATATTTCTTTACATCATTAGCGTAATTTTTAGCAAAAAATTTAAGCTCGTCAATTTTAATAATTATTTTACCTAAATCTTCAGTTAATTTCTCTATCTCATCAAATTCAGTTGGAACACGTTTTTTTTGAAGGAACAATAACTCATTAAATAACGGCTCGTAATAAGTGACTTTTAAATCCAATAAGTCTGAATCAATTTTAGATTTATTAGCACTATTTTTTAAAAAATTTATATAATTCAAGTAATCTATCCAAAACTCCGTTAATACGGAAAAATATGGTGAGTTAAATGGGTTAAATGGTGGTATAGGATATAACTTAAGATATTTATTCCTAATGTTATGAAGGTCGGTTAAAAATGCTTGTATATCAGATTGTATGGAATATTTGCGCTTTACTTTTTCATCTAATTGGGAAGAATATTTTTCTCTTATGTGAGGTGTGATTTTTAAATAGAAATCAATATTCCTATAAAAATTAAGAAATTTCTTTTCCCAGTCTTTTTCTTTTTTAAAGAAGTGTCTAAACGACTTATAAACGGACATATAGTCCATTTCTATTATTCTATTAAAATTTTCGTTTACTGTAAAATAAGTTTGATTTGATAATGCTGGGTACTCTAATTCACTCTTATAAAAAGTTGTAAGGTCCTTGCCTTGTTGTTTTATGTCGTTAATTATTGAGCCTAAAAAACTACTTAAAAGTTTTAATAAATCTCTTTGTTCTTCAATTTTCTCATTAACTGCATCTTCTTTTTCTTGAAGAATTTGTTCTCTTTGCTCTAATACTTGATATATAACAAACATTATAGATAAGAAAGCTAATACACCACCAATTAATGCTCCGTACGCAGAGACTATGTGGTCTCTTTTGTCAAAATCAATATTAAACCACTTCCAATTATCTATTTCATATATAGCATCAATAGTTAGTACTATTAGAATAACAGCTGTAACTATAGATATAATAGTTATTAATACTTTGTATTTTTTAATTTTATTAATCATTTACTTTGTTAATAATACTTCATTAGTACTATCATATTTATAATTAACTATATCACCAGATAATATAAGATGAATCACTTTATCTATTATTGGTAAAGGAACAACAAACCATTCTCTGGGTGTTATTCTCCTGCCTTTATCATCATTTATATCTATGTTTAAGCATACTTCTGCAAAAAAGCGATGTATTAAGTGTTCAAACTTTTGGGCTTCTAAATTATATGTTTTATAAGATGCTATTATATCAACATCTGCCAACAAATAGGTAGCTTCTTTTGACGCATTTTTAATACGTTCTGGAACAGGAACGGTAGAGTAACCTATCTTATACAAATTATTTATAGATGTGATTTTCTGATTAGTTGACTTCGACTTTAATATGTATATCCAACCTGTATCTAAATCCTCTTCATTAACAGAATTTACGTTATCAAATAACTCTTTTGATGTTTCAGTTTCAGTTTTTGTAACTAAATGACCGTTATTAAGTAATTGTTTTCCAAGAGACCTAAATAACATATTACTAACTGTACCATTTTCAAAAATGATACGAGTACGCCCATCTTTACGCAATCTATCACCAGATGGTAGAGTGACATTGTCTGTTGCTATATTAGTTTCTTCAAGATATAGAAGTACACCATCTAAAACATAATAATTGCCTTTTTTTAAATTCTTTTCAGCGTTTCTAAACCTTTTTAATGAAATTTTACGCTCTCTTAATTTGCGATGTATTTCTTTAAACATTGCTTCATAAGGTAAAAAGTCCTTATCCTTCATTGCTTTTCTTTGAGCTACAAAATCTGTTTCACCTCTTTCTGTTGAACTTGGTACATTCTTTAATTTAAAAATTGATAAGGTTTCTTCTGTATCTAATATTCCTAAATCATCATCCTTTAGAATATCTGCAACTGACTTTACTTCTTCTTTAGTGTTAAGTAAATTGTGGTTGTCATAAGGCTTTAAAATGGCTGTCTTATTTGCGTCATTTCTTAATGCCTTTAATCTTGAAAGTAATTTGAACTCGGTAACATTGGTGGCTTCTGGTTCTCTGCGATGTTTTTCGTAAAAAGCATTAATTTCTTGGAACGATTCAATTAAGCGTTCATCTTCAGTTTTCACATTAGAGATTTTGGGTTTGGAATCTAAAATTCCAAACTCATCATCATTAAAAATATCGTCTAATGTTTTTTTCTTACTCATTAGCTGCTGCTTTACGTTTTGCCTCTTTTAAAAATATAATAGCTTCTGCTAAACGTCTTTCTTGAGGGTCGAAAGATTGAATGCTGGGTTGCTCTCCTGTTTTAGCTATCCAATTCTTTATTTTAGGCCATAAAATAATAGCCTCTTCTTCGGTCATTGTTATTCTTGTAGCATCAATAGTTTCTTGAATGGCTTTAAATACTGATGCAGTTACCGATTTAGATAATATCTCAAATGCTTTTTGGAAAGGGTTGATTGTATCTATTAAATCAATATTAATATCATCAATATTAACAAAACTATCTGCCATACGAATGAAGCGTTTATCGCCTTGTTCTTCAATAGTTCCATTTTTAATGACTGAATCTACCACCACGTGTTGGCGTACTGCCTCAACCTCATCATCTGATAAATCTGGATAAGTCTCTTTTATAATTTTAGGAATTAGAACTTTGTTGATAACCTCTGGGTCCACATTACCAGGCATTGCTTTTAGCATTTGGTCATCTTGCATAATTTTAGCCTTTAGGTCATTCAAATCACTTTCAATAATATCTTTAGCTCTTTGTGAACTTGGAAGCTTGAAGCCTCTAATTTTTATTGTATCATCGTCTTCGTCTGTGTCTTCCTCATCTTCTTCTGGGAATTTTGGTTTAAACTTCCAATTTGGTGCTAAAACTTGTTCCATTAATAAGGAAGCAGTAATAGCCTTCAACATATTATTTACCGATAGTTTCACCAAATCATCTTCTGCGTCTGGTTGCGCTATTAAATTGGTAAATTGTGCGTGCGTTTTGTTTTCACTATCTCTTGTTGCTCTACCTATAATTTGAATAATTTCAGTTAACGACCCTCTATAACCTACAGTTAAAGCGTGTTCGCAATAAGGCCAATCAAAACCTTCTTTTGCCATACCCAATGCTATGATAATATCTATATCATCAACACTATTAATATTGCGCAAATATTCTTGTATTTTATCCCTATCCTTCTGGTTATCGTGAACTAAATCGGCTATTTTTAAACGATTGCCTGTTTTCTTGCTCTTAACATACAATACGCCTGTTTCTGGGTCTTGATATTCCAGTTCTCCTAAACTATCAATAATTCTATTAACTTCTTCGTATTTATCTTTTGTAGATTCTCCAGAATTAACACTTGGAATATGAACAATCGTTTTTTTGTTTTCATCCAATATTTCATTGATAGCAGATGTATATCTGCCTTGATAAAAGTGATACCCAATTCCTAACGACTTTAGATAGTTGTAGCCATTTAACTGTTGGTAGTAATCGTATTTTACTTTTATAAATTTAGCTTCATCCTCTGGCAATAAAATAGGTACAGAATCTCCTCTAAAAAAAGAACCTGTCATTGCGACTACGTGTGCATTAGATTTAGACATTACACTACTTAACACCAAGCCTAATTTATTATCGCCATCTACAGATACGTGGTGAAATTCATCAATAGCCAACAAACAATCATTTAATTGCTTTTCATCTATAGCTTCAAAAGCAAAACGTAAGGTAGCGTGTGTACAGATTAAAATTTGCTCATCTGTTTTTAAAAACTCTAAAAACGCTTTCACCTTACTTTGTTCGCCTCCTGGTGTACATAGATTGTATTTAGGATTAGGAATCCAATCTGCAAAAAAACCGTGTTTTTTTAACTCTGTTTTGGCAAATGAGCTACCTATGGACCTTTCAGGTACTGCGACAATGACTTTTTTAATCCCTTGGTTGATTAATTTATCTAAACCAATAAACATTAAGGCACGAGATTTTCCTGAAGCTGGTGGTGCTTTAATGAGTAAATATTGAGCAGTACGCGCTTCAAATGCTTTTTGTTGCATTTCTCGCATACCCAATTCGTTGGTGCTTTTGCTTTTTCCTGTTTGTTGGTATGTTACGTGTACTATATCTGGCATTTGTTAAGCTTTCTTTTTACGTGTCTTTTTTGGTTTTTCTAGCAAGGTATTTTTATTAATCATCTTTTCATATTCTTTAAAAAGATATTCTAAACGCTCTGTATCGCTCTCAAAAGGTTTTAAACGATAACAACGCTCTATGGCTAAATCTAATTGATGGTGCGCTTCTTTTAAGCCTTTAGGCATTTTATCTGGGTCGTACAATTGTGCTAACGTTTTACCCGAATGTTTTTCTCGTTCTTCTAAAACTTCAAAAACGTGTAAAGTAATTTGTTCTTTTTGTTTTTGTGTGATTTCAGGAAAAGGAAAGGTATTGTAACAAATCCCAACTGAATAACTATAACGAGTTTCTAGTTTACCACCTACAGCATCAATCCATACCATATGAATTCTGGAAGTTATCACTCCAAAAACAAAAGGTTCAGGGTCATATAAAACTTGTGCGCTTTGTTGAATAACTACTTTTTCACCTAGAAAACCCATTGGGATATAATCTCTTCTTTCTGAAGACGTTAATGGAATAATAATTTGACTATTTACAGGTTGATGCCTGTATCTAAATTGATGTGCTCTATCGACTAAAGTACGAGCAACTTCACCTCCATTTTCTCGAAATTTCTTGCAGCTTTCAACTCTATCTTTAATGAATGGTATTTCTAAAGCGTCTTCTAATTCATCATCCTCAATCCAAAGGCAATACCTTTTTAAACCTTTAATAAATTCATTTGCACCTGTGGTTTCTCTAATATATACTTCGGAATCTGGATATTGGTTTACAATATCGTTTTTTTCTTTTTCAGTCAACATTAAATGACCATCATCCAACGCCATATTACCCGACACCATTTTTGGCAATGAACTCAATGCTGTCATTCTTTTTTGAACTATTATATCTATACCATCAGTTAAATATGCATTAATATTGGATGCTTTGATGATATTTCTATCTGTATAAATTAGTTTTTGAAAATTTTTAATTGTCTTTTGAAGCCCAATAATAGAGCAAGTAACACCTGCATTGCCTTTTGCATTATTTGTCCACTTAAAGTTAGGTACTGCAAAAAATATTTCAACATTACCTGTTTTTAAGACGGAAGGCCATAATAATCCTACTTGATTTCCCTGACAAATAGAATTTGTAGACACCAGACCCATTTTAATGTTCTCTTCTAAATAATTAGAGCCTTTGTAAAACCAACAAGAAACATAATCTAAAGTTTTATAATTTGTTTTGCCTTTAAACAGTAATTTCAAATCTTCTTTTTGAATTTTGTCTTGTTTCTTTTGACCTGCATAAGGTGGATTCCCTAAAATATAGATTTCATCATCATCATTTTTAGGACACGTATCTTCCCAATTTAAGCGTGTTGCATTCCCTTGGGTTATATGGCCTGCTTCTTTTAAGGGTAAAATAGGTTTGGCTCTACCAAAATCAAACAACTCATCTATAAATATTTTATTCATTTGGTGTTCTGCTAACCACAAAGACAAGATTGCCATTTCGTGGGCAAAGTCGTCCAACTCAATACCATAAAACTGTGATAGTTTTACTTCCGTGAAAACAAAAGAATATTGCGGTTCTAACTCATTGATTTGTTGCCAAATCTTAATTTCTAATTTTCGTAGTTCTTTATAAGCAATAATTAAAAAGTTACCGCTACCACAGGCAGGGTCAAATATTTTAAGTTTGGAAATTCTATATATTAATTGGCGTAGTTTTTTAGGGTTTTCTTTATGCTTTTCAAACTCTTCATATAACTCATTTAAAAACAAAGGTTCAATCACCTTCATAATATTTGGTACAGAGGTATAATGCATCCCTAAACCGCTACGATACGCAGGATTTACTACTGCCTGTATCATAGAACCAAAAATATCCGGGTTGATTTCGCTCCAATCTAAATCACCACATTCTAAAATAATTTTACGCGCTTCTCTAGTAAATTGCGGCGATACAATAGTATCTCTAAACAAACCACCATTTACATAAGGAAACTCTCTAAAATGTGATGCTTCTTTACTGTTGTCTTTCGTATTCAGAACCTTAAAAAGTCTATCTAAAAACGTGTTGACATCGCTACCATCTTCTTTAGTGTGTTGTGCCAAGGTATCCGTAAACATACCCTCAATAGGGAATATGTCGGTATCTTCTGCAAAAAAGCAAAAGAGTAAACGAGATAAAAAGATATTTAAGTTATGACCGCCATCATCATAGATGTTTGGGTTTTCAGTCACCAATATATCATAGAGCTTCGCCATTTTGTATGACGCTTTTCTGTCGGCATAATTCTCATTTTTTTGAGAATACTTTTCTTGACCTGCCCAAGGTAAAAAGAAGCTAAAGTGTTTATGGATTTCAAGAATAGGTGTGTCTAATGCTAACCCTGTTCTTATATCTTTTGCTAATAATGTTTTGTAATCTGTAACTATTACAAAGCGTGGATTGTGTTTTAGTGAATCTACATCTTTTGTTAGTTCATCAATAGTATTTAATAATGTTCCAGATTCTACTTCTTTAAAAAGCATTTTACTTTTATAAAGCACTTCACCCTCAACTTTAGATAAATTAAAATCCCCCTTTTTTAAACGTGTTATAGATGTCTTTGATATACCGTATGCTTTGAGCAAGTCGAATATAAATTCTTCTTTGTTGAAATTTTCAACTAAAGCTGTTACGTTCTTTTCTATTTGAGATGCGTTCATTAAGTACTATAATTATGAAATCAATAATTCCTTTGGATTAACATTTAAAATTTTCGCAATTTCATAAAGCGTTTCTAAACTCGGTTGCTTACGATTTTGTGCGTAACCATTAATTGTATTGAAACTCTTGCCCAATTGTTCTGCAAGCCATACCTGCTTAACTCCTCGTTCTTCAAGGACTTCTTTAATACGGTTCATAGGGAATTATTTTGAATGTTAAATATAGCATATACTTTGTATAAATACATCGTATTACGTTATATATTTTTAATAATGACCATCAATAAAAAAACCCAAATTAACCGATGGGTTGTTTTGGGTTTAATTGGGCTATAATAAAGTTATTGATTATGATGCTACTGCAAATGCTTTTTGCTTTAGTTCATTAACTTCTTTAATGATATTGGCTTTACACCAATGCTCTTCTTTAATACCAGGAACTGCACCAATGCCATCTACAAATTCTTCTTCCATAATTTTTCTGATAGCTGGGATATACTTTTTGGTAGATGCTATACTGTCGTGTATGGTGTGAATAGATGCTTTTGGTAGCTCTTTTGAGACACGCTTTGCAATTCTATCTATAAATAAATTACTTTCTATACGTTGCAGTATGCGAGGAAGTATAGAGTGGTCATATTCTTTTATGTCATAAAACACATTATATACTTCTGGAAACAACTCCTCAAATAGTTTCACAAACTTTGATTTAGAGCGTACTTCTGAAAACATAAACTTGAATACGTTGCGTTTTACGTCTCCTCTTGACTCAATATACACACCTAACTCCTGATGTATCTTTTCTCTTAAACTCTCGTAGAAATTACCCTTAATAGCCAATCGGAAGTATTCCTGAAACCTTATGTTTAAAGGGCTATCTTTAAAAAGTCCTAACATAATGTAAGAGGATTTACTTAAATTATATTTAGTTACTTTAGAGTTTAAACTATCAACCTCTAAAAAGGGTTGATTTGTTAAACGTTTATACATCTCAATTGGATTTTCAAAGATGATGTCGACTTTTGCACCATCTCCATAGCTTCTTATTAAATAATTAGTAGATAAAAGTTTTGTGCTCAAAAATACTTGGCTGTTTTTTAAATCGAGTGCATACAATTCTTCGCCGTTGTAGGTGACCGCATTTCTGTATATGCTATTCATATTTGTTAGTACAGAATGATAACGCAGTACATTATTATCTCTACGAGGTTGGTTTAATGCTTCTTTAAATCTTCCAATAGAACCAAGAGCAAAGTCTTTTTGTTTCATCGGACTTTTTTCTTCGCCAGTAATTATATTAATGTCTCTTAACTCTGGAAACTCTTGTTTGATTTTAAATATCTCATTCATTGCCCAAACACATATTTCCTCATCAATTTGTAGTTTTTCATCAAACCATTTTGACAGATATGTGTATGACCTATTTTGAGATTTTATTCTGTTGATGTAATTAATCAGCTTTTTTCTAATGGACCTATCACGAAGCGTTAAAGGTGATTTCACTATTGGTGTGTCATACGCTTCAATAAACTTGTAACCTTTACAGTATTTGTCTGTTTGATAAGATTTGGTGCGCTCAACAATTTTTAAATCGTTTATAAAGTAATCCCAATATTCGTTATAATTATGCACCATATCTTGCATCATTTTTGATGAAAGTTTGGTGTATTCTTCGCTAACCGAATCTTTTTTATTCAGTCGTTTAACACTAATAAGATGCAATAAGTATCTTGCTTTTTCTCTAACAAAAGGCTTAAATGTTGGGTAGTTGTCATCGATTAGATTGTCTAAATCTAAATTTTCTGGAAAATAAAAATGTAACTTCATTAAGCACTCTTGTTTTGGGTTAAAATTTTAATTACATCGTCATACTCATAGTACATTGTTTTACCCATTTTGGTAAAGGGTAATGTACCGTTTACACGTAAGTTTTGCAGCGTACCAGGTGAGATGTTAAGCATTTCTCTTACGTCTGCTGATTTTAACCACTTTTTTTGCTCCGTTTGGCTTCCTAAAATTGTCTTCAGTTCTGTGATGATTTCTTGTTTAAGAGTCTTTAAATCATCCTTTGTAATTACTTCAAATGTCATTTTCTAATAAAACGTATTAAAAGGCATAAATACCTGATTTATATTGTGTTAATTTACTACATTTTGTGCTTTACTTAAAACAAACTTATTAACATTTATGCACTATATTTTAACAGAAAAACCCTTGGTTTTATGGGCGTTTACAAGGGTTTTGTATTGAATTAATCTTCAATTTTGAATGCTATTGTTTATATCTCCTAATTAGCTAATCGCTTGGATGATTCTGTATTACTTTTATTAGCGAACTTTTGCTTTAGAATTGCCATATCATCACTTACTTTTCTATCTAATATTTTAGCATAGTGTTGGGTTGTTTTAAGTGATTTATGACCTAACATTTTACTTACTGATTCCATAGGTACACCATTTGAGAGGGTTACCGTAGTAGCAAAGGTATGACGAGCTAAATGCGTAGTAAGGTTTTTATTTATCTTGCATAAATCGGCTATCTCTTTGAGGTAAGCATTGGACTTTTGATTGCTTAACACAGGAAGCAATACACCTTTTGTTACTGCTTCTGGGTGATTCTCATATTTTTTTATGATGTCTAAAGCGGTTGGAAGTAGTGGGATATTACTACGTGTATCTGTTTTGGTACGTTTTGTTTTAATCCATTTATCGCCATCAATACCAAATACCAAATTATCTTTTGATAGCTTTTTAACGTCGCTATAGGCTAAACCAGTAAAGCAACAGAAAATGAAAATGTCTCTTACTTGCTCTAATCTTGGTGTATGCAATTCTTTATCGAGCATATCTTGTATTTCTTCTTCTGATAGGAATTGACGCTCAACTTCTTTTAAACGTACCTTGTAATTTAAAAATGGGTCTTTTGCTATCCAACCATTAGCCAAAGCAATGCGCACTATTTTTTTGAAGTTCTTTATGTATTTAATGGTGCTGTTATGTCCGCAGTTTCTAACTGTTTTTAAATAAAACTCAAAGTCTGTTATAAATTGGTGATCTATACGCTTTATACTAATATCACTTACTTTGTACTGATGCTGCATAAATTCTTTAAGATGCTTGCATACGGTTTTGTAGCGCTCTAAAGTACCTGCTGAAAATTCTCTACCAACTAACTTTTTTACTTGTGTATTATGGTTTTCAAAAATGGTTATGAGTGTACGCTCTTTTTCTTCAATACCTAAAAACTTATTCTTTAGGGTTTCTGTAGTGACCTCTTTATTGTCTTGAATTAGGTCTCTTTGACTTTGATATACTTTTGTAGTAAGGGAATCTAAATAAGCGTTAAGCTCTCTTATGTCTTCAGTTCTTCCAATAGCTTTATTGGCTTGACTGCTCCATTTGTCAATCTCAATAGTTCGCTTTGTACTGATTTCTGTACGTTTACCATCTATGGTAATACGTAAGTAAATAGGGCATTTGCCCTGTGCATCTACTTTACTTTTCTTCAAGTAGAATAATAAACCAAATGTTTTGTTCATTCTGGTGACCTTTAAAATTATACATTAATTTACGAAATAATCAGGTCTTTAATTTGATTTAAACAACTGATTTATAAACAGTTATTAACAAATAGGTGACCTGAAAAAGGTTTTAAAAAGGTCACCCAATAGGTCACCAACAGAATGGTTTTTAATACACTTTTTGCTATTTTGTAGAAACTAAAAAGTCCCATAAGCATAGTGTTTACAGGACTTTGTTGGAAATTGAATAAATTTCAGCGGAGAAAGAGGGTTTTGAACCTATTTTGTGATATTAGCTGTAATGTTAGTGATAGCACTTAATTTTACTGATAATTAGAATAATTGTATTATTTAATATATCTTTAAATACTATTAAAATACAACATTTATAACACCTAATTCGACACCTACTTATTTTTATGAACTTCTCATTTCGATTAAAATATCCAAATAAAGATGCTAAATCCCTTATTTTTTTTACCGCCTCTTTTAAAGACGAAGGAAAAACTTTTGTGTATTCTACGGGAGAAAAAATTCATCCGAAAGATTGGGATTTTAAAAATAAAAGACCAGCCAATTTATCTGGAAGAAAAAAAGATGCAGAATTACGTAGATCTATAGATACTCAATTGTCCAGATACTCTAATTTTTTTATTGAACTGATTAGTCGATACAAAACCATCAATGAAAAGTTAACCATAGAAATGGCTAAAGAGGAGTTCAATATCGAATTCAAAAAAGTAAGTAAGAATACAAATGACTTCTTTAGAGTTTATGAACTTTTCCTAAAAGATAAAAGAGAGGATAAATCTGATCAAGCAAATACTCAGACTACAATTAATAGGTATGAATACAATAAAAAATTGCTAAAAGATTTTCAAGAGCATAAGTCATTTAAATTACGGTTCAATACCATCGATAAAAATTTTTATAATGCTTTTATAAGCTATTGCGTAGAGGTAAAGGAACATTCAGCAAATACACTCAGTAGGAATGTCGGTCTATTCAAGACATTTATGAATTGGGCGTTTTCAAATAAGTACACTTATAACAATAAATTCAGAGAGTTTAAAAATATAAAGCGTTTCAAAACAGATGAAATTGCTCTCACTAAAAAACAAGTAGATGAAATTTACGAATTTGATCTAGGCGATAATGAAAAGCTGATAAAAATTCGTGACCTCTTTGTTTTTGGATGCTGTTCCGGTATGCGTTTTTCCAATTACTCTAGGGTTAAAAAAAATGATGTTGTAGATGGTTTTATAAATGTTATTGATGCAAAAGATAAGTCAAAATCATTATCTATTCCCCTTAATAAATATTCAAAAGAGATATTGGAGAAGTATGAATATAAATTACCGAAAATTTCAAATCAAAAGTTTAATGATTACTTAAAGGAACTTTTTGAAAAAATGGGATATAATCAAATTATTAAAAAAACGATGCGATACGGAAATGATATAGTTGAAACTGAATCCACTTTTTCGGATCGAATAAGTTCCCATACCGCTAGGAGATCATTTATCACAATAATGAAAAATGAAGGGGTGCCGGATAAGGTTATAATGAGTTATACCGGTCATAAAAGTATTGAGGTTTTTAATAATTATTACAGACCTAATCAGGAACATCGAATCAATTTTATGGAAAGTGTATGGAATTGATATTAAATTTATGATGTGTTTTATTATTGGAGGATACCCGTTCCTTTGAAATTTGTATCCAAATTATATTTGTAATTTTGAAAAAACTTTAAACTTATTAGATTTTTGATAAATTATGAAAGAAACATTTTCTTTCACTTATTGTATCTCTACGGCACATTTGGTTTTTGTCCACACACAGGCAAACACTAAAAAAATCAAAAGAGCTATTTTTATTGTCAAAAACACATTGATTAATAATAAAAATGAGTGAAGAAATAGTATCAGCAAGTGGAGAAAGAGCAGCAATGGGAGGCTATTTGCCGCAATTTGATGAATTCACTTGGTTTGTCTATTTGAATCTAATAAATAAAAAGCTTGAATGGATACGAATAGCAGACCCCAAGGCTGAAAAACTAGATGACATACAATATTCCACTCATTCAGAAATTCAAGCATACCAAGTAAAATGGACTATTGCTGATGCGAACATATCATTCGCAAATTTTACAGAGTTACTACCTCTTATAACCTCAAGTTGGAAGAGTTTAAAAACAGCAAATCCTGGAAAAAAAATAATTCCTCATTTAATCACTAACAAGCCTATTTCCTCCCATGATAGCTTGAAGGAAGGCGATACTAAAATTGGTTCATTTCAAGACTTTTTTTCAGAAGTTTGGACAAAGCTAAAATCAAATCAAGCAATTGATGTTAAGTGGAATTCAATTCTTGCAGAGTTCGAAAAGAGTTCGAAACTTAGTGATTCTGAATTTGCAGAGTTTGTAGCCAGTTTTGATTTTCAACCTGATTATAAACAAAAACAGTTTAGTGTTGGAAATATTAAATACTCTAAGGAAGACGAAGACCTTCAGCAGATCAGCAGATTTATTGTTGAAAAGGTCGCCAGTCCAGAAAGAGTCGTAGAATTTTCTCGACAAGAAATTATTAAAGAATTAGGCTGGTCTGACAGATTTAAAACAATTTTTAACCATGAGTTAATAGTCGATAGACAAAGATATCAACCGATTCAATCAACAATTGACTTATTAAATTCAAAGTTAAAAGAGCACAAAAATGGATACCTGTTTTTGTTGGGAGGTCCAGGTTCCGGCAAATCTACTTTATTGAATCAATGGTCGAAAGGTCTAAAAACACGAATAATAAGGTACTACGCCTTTGATTTTGTTAACCCATCCTCACACCTAAACTTTTATGAAAGAGGAAATGCCACTCATCTTTTTTTCGATTTAGTTTTTCAGTTAAAGGAAGCTGGAATGTATAAAAGAGACATACTTCCATATAAAGACTTGCTTTTTCTAAAGGATGTATTCAATGAGCAATTAAGAGCTATCGGAGAAGATTTTGTGACAAATGGTCGACCGACCATAATATTGATTGATGGTCTAGATCATGTTCCTAGGGAATATAAATCAACAACAAATAGCTTCCTACGAGAACTTCCTGTACCATCTACTTTACCTGATGGAGTCTACATTATTTTAGGCAGCCAATCCTATGAACTTGAAGACATTCGACAGGAAATTAAAACTGAATTTCAGAATGGAGATAGAACTATTCAAATTGATTCACTTAAAAAGGAGGAAGTATACAAATACATTGATAATCTCGACTCTCCCTTTCAACTTACCAGTTCCCAAAAGTTACAAGTATTTGAGAAATCACAAGGGCACCCTTTATATCTGTCTTACTTAGTTGAAAAAATCAATAAGGCCGATTCAATTGAGGATACAATTGAGTCTTTTGAAGTTATTGATGGTAGTATTGACAATTATTATAGAAAAATATGGGAGCCTATTCAGAAAGAAGATAGCCAAATTCAATTCTTAGGTTTAATTGCTAGAATTAATGGTTCAATTAATCTTCAATTCATTCAGGAATGGGGTTTTCAACCAAGTGTACTAAAGTCTTTTCGTGAAAAGGCTAGGTTTCTGTTTAATGAAACTGAAAGAACTTTGTCCTTCTTTCATAATTCGTTCAAGCAATTCCTTCTTCATCATACCTCCTTGAATTATTTAACAGGAGAGTATGACCCAACAGGTAATATCAAATATCATAATCAGCTGGCTGATTATTATGAAAAGTCAGAGATTGAGAGATCTTGGAAACAGAATCATCATCTATTTCAAGCAAAGCAATTTGATAGGTTTGTTTCAGTTGTTACACCAGATAGCTTTACTGAACAACTACTTAATTTCAGACCAGCAGAAGAAATTAAGCAAGATGCAAAATTAGGTATTGAAATAGCTAGACAAAATAGGGACATCAATACTCTGGTAAGATATCTGTTCTCACTTGCAGAAATCGAAAGAAGGTTATTCAATATTGATCCTGCATCATTTACAGAAGAGCTCTTATTCTTAAATAAATTTGATTTAGCTAGAGATTATCTAAGAACTGGTAACACCTTACATTGTAGCGAATCATATGCATTCAATGCGTGTCGCTTGTTTATAGAATTTGGACACAAATCTGAAGGAGCCACCTTATACAATTTAGCCTATCCTGAAATCATTACAGATTCAGGGATCATCATTGATGATTCTCATAGATACGAAGAAATAAGGGACTCTTTAGAAGAATGGATTTATACAGCTCCATTTTTTGAATCGACTGAGAGTATTTTCTCAATAATTGATAAAATTCAATTCTCAGATAGCATCCGAGAAAACAGATTTGAAGAAAAAGAATTTGATTTACAGCTAAGATTGCTCTCGAATCTTGGTTATAGTTTAGTTGATCAAAATAAGTGGGATGATTTCAATAAAGTAACGGAAAAAATAGATCCCACGTCTTCGAGAGGAAGGAATGCTCTTTTCCAACTTATAAGATATGCTATCGAGCAATGCCTTGACTTAAAAGATAATAGTCGAGCGAATGAATATTTGTCATTATTAACCTCTCATTTCACTAAAGAGAAGACAAAACCAATTGGCAAAATATTCATTGCCGATTTAGTTTATAAAGTTACCCGTGACCTAAATGAAACATATAGCTGGATTAAGGAAGTTGAACAACCTTCTAATGTGGGTAAAGATCGGTTGGGATATGATGATTCGTTAGACGCCTTCCTTCCATTAATTAAACTTAACAAATTACTTAACCTATCGGGGAACGGGGTTTCTATTACGTCTGCAATTCCCTCTGTTGCGAAAGGTACTGATGAAGAAGTCATAGTAGAGTTTGAACGAATGTTATGTATTACTACTCAAATTCTAGCGGAAGGAATTCTTCAAACACCAATGTCTGGTGATCCTATTAAAAGAGTATTTCCAATAGTTCGGTTTTACTACAAAGAAATATCTCACAGAAATATTTATTGGTATAAGCTGACACAGGCAAAAGGGCAATATTTTGATTTTTTGATATCGGCAGTATCTGAATTAGGCTCTGAAAAACTAGAATTATTAGGAGATTATTTATTTGATGAGTTTCAAGATTTTCCAAGATATTGGAGTACAAGTATCCAACGTAAAATCATTAAATCCCTCTTGAATAATGGGTTTGATGCTGAAAAAGCAATAATACAGTTGAGATCATTAGAGCATTCTATGTTGGTTGATCATGATATAGATGGTCGAATAACCGAATGTTTGGCTCACTCAAAAGTGTGGTTCATTTTAGGCGATTTGGAGGAAGCTGAAAAATGGATCAAACAGGCAATTAGGGAATCTATTGGAGTAGGTTATAGAAAAGATTATCAATTTAGTACCTGGATTGAATGGTTAAGAAAAATAAACCATAAAGATCCATCAGGAGCTTCTGAAAGAATAAAATGGTTCTTATCTCATTTAAACCATATTAAAGAAACCACGGAAGGAAGAGCTTATTGGAATGCTTCTGAAGAATTATTAGCAGTCACGTTTGAACATAATCTGAATGATGGTCTTGAACAGGCCATTTGGCAACTAGAAAATGATCTGATTGATTTTATAGATACCATTACCCTTTTTATCAAACATTTCATCCAACGAACAAAAAGTGAGGAAGAGTTCAAAAGTATTGTTCAACTATATATTAATCTATATCTGCCTCTTGCTGAATCTGCCGATTCTTCTCTGCTCAAATCCATCCTAGAAAAGGGGCAGGAAATTTTAAAAGATGGGTTTTTAATAGAGTACGCACAAGTCATAATTTCGGCAATAGAAATTAAAGCTTACGAAGAAACCAGACATTACCTACTTTCTGAAATTGATGATTTCTATAAACCTAAAGGACTAAAAGCAGGAGACTATTATTCATTGTTTAATATATCTTCAAAGAATGAAAGAGATAGGTCGTCAAGCTCTTCTAATACATTGGTTTTAAAGACAGATCATGAAAGGATTAATGAAAGTGAAGTGCTTGAGCGTGTTACAAATTTTGATGATTTCAAGAAAATTATTCAAGAAGAAGATCAGGCAAATTCATTTTTTAATTGGTCAAAAGTTATTGAAAAAATAACTCCTTTATTGTCTTCAAGCCAAATTAAAGAAGTTACCAAACTAGCTAGAATTGGAAGGAAAGAATCAGATTTCTATGCCAAACTAAGTGAAGCCGCCTTAACGTTAGGAAACACTGAACTGGCAACTTGTTTAGCCAATAAAAGTATTGAGCTATCGAGCGAATCGGGCTGGGTCAAATACTATGATGGAGGAACAAGAATCAATGCGTTTAGTGCACTAAAGCGAATCAATCCAGAAATCTCATCGAATAAGGCATTTGAAGTATTCGCTCATGATATAGTAAGTAGTAATTATCCGAGTTCATATATCGAACATCTTGAAGACATCATTCCACTTCTAACGGAACATTATGTTGAAGAAGAGCTTTGGCCTGAAATATATGGTTATCTACAAAGACTGATGTCGAATAGTAAACCAGTGGAGAATTTACCTATTCTTCCTTCATTAGATCGACCAATCATGGGAACGTTAGTCGATTACTTGGTTTATCTATCAGAGAACCCTGTCTCAATAGTAAAGGAACAATCCTTACTGCTTTTGGCAGAATATATAAATCAAGATGATGATTATGTTCTGGCTCAACTACTTAATGGTGGTTTAGATAATTACTCATGTATGGATGTGATAATGAAATTATCTGCATTCGACTCTCCCAAAATTCATTCATTTAAATCAAAGATTAACAGTTTAGCTCTATCAAATGATTATCAATTAAAAAAAAATGCAATAGACATACTTTCCTCAATAGGGGAAGAAATTCCAACTCCAAAAATCATTCAATTACCTAAAGTTTACTCTTTACATATTCCAGAAAACGGAAAACCAGATTTTAAAAAAGAGATTGACCCTTATTTTCCGGAAGTTGATATTAACGACCCCCGAGACCTTATAAGACCTTTTGAATTTTTGATTAAAATTTTATCAGAAGAGTCTGGAATTGATAAATCTAATCTTATTTATAGAGCCTATTCAATCATGAAAGAAATTGGTCGAGAAGAGGAATGGACGGTTGAGTATGAAAAGAAGCTAAGAAATCATTTAGAAGAAATAAACTTAAAATATTCTTACCCTAGACCTAGGGTAGTTGCTGCTCGAAGAGCCATAATGCATGTAGCCAATGAATTAATAGATTCTGGAAAAATTGATGACAGAAGAATTCAGAATCTTTTGATATCGCATGATTATGCTGTTCAGTTTTTTAATGAAGTAGCCAAACCCGAATTCATTCAGACGATTAAAGAAAGAGATTTTGGAGGTGTTGGCACTGATTGGTTAGATCGAATAGATGAATCAGAAAGATTAAGCGAATCACTATTAGCCTATGATGATAACTTCAAAGTCATAGCAGAATACAATCAAGTTAAAAATTTAGATTGGGGTTCTCCTACTGAAGAATACATGTATCAGATTGCTGTTAAAGAAGAATTTCACGAAGAAGACAATTACATTTTTGGCTCTGTTTTTCACCAATTGAGTAGGAACTATCATGATATGAGAGGTGGAGGACATTTTATAGTTGTAATCAGGGATCATAGATTTGATCAATTTAATATAAAATCGAAATGGATTGCTATAAATCCTGTTTTAGCAAGAAATCTGGGGTGGGAGCCTGAACCAACTAAACTATTTGCATGGAAAAACTCTGAAGGTGAATTAATGGCAGAATCGATTTATTGGTCAAATGGAAATATTAATATGACACCCCGTAAAGATGGAGAAGTTGGAGAAGGATGGTTTATTTTAGTTTCCAAGAAGGGATTAGAACAAATTAAATCTGTCGAGAGGAATTTGTTCCTTCAAAAGAAGTTAACACGATTAAAATACAAAGACTCAGTTCTAATTAATAATCAAGAAACTAAAGTGAGAAGAATTTAAGGTTAAATCCAAACGCTCATATCCATAGAGATTGACTATTGCCTAGAGCAGATATAGATCTAATAGAGAGTATGATTAACAATAGGTTGACAGAAAAAATAATAATTAGCGTCTTTATTGTCAAAGTATGATTGCTTGAGTTTAGCATTATTAATAAAGTCTGTTAAAATACTCATTAACTTTAGAAGGACATTTTTTTAATCTTAATAATATCTTCAGTTATTTTAAATTGCCATGTTCAAGTTATAAGTGCAACTGGCCAAGTTGATTTTAATTTTTCTATTGGGCTAATGTAGCCAAACTTTCTCACTCTTCTGTTATTTATCAGTCTTTCAATTTCCCTTATCCTGTATTCGCT
>NZ_QEHR01000017.1 GCF_003095375.1 Marixanthomonas spongiae | reverse complement strand
AGGCACCAGAGGTTTAAAGCTCAATGATAGGTGTTTGAGTGAATTCGGGAGACCGGTAGGGATCGCGAATTTGTATCGAAAACATTGGCATTGGAAGACAGAGGCTGGGTGCTGGATGCTGGATGCTGGATGCTGGATGCTGGATGCTGGGTGCTCGATGCTGGATGTTAGATGCTGGATGCTGGATGTTAGATGCTGGATGCTGGAAGACAGAAAACGGGAGTTAGAAGTCGGACCTTCGATACAGCCCTCCTATCGTCGGGCCACTCAGGCACCAGAGGTTTAAAGCTCAATGATAGGTGTTTGAGTGAATTCGGGAGACCGGCAGGGATCACGAATTTGTATCGAAAACATTGGCATTGGAAGACAGAGGCTGGGTGCTGGATGCTGGATGTTAGATGCTGGATGCTGGATGTTAGATGCTGGATGCTGGATGCTCGATGCTGGATGCTGGATGCTGGATGTTAGATGCTGGATGCTCGATGCTGGAAGTCAGAAAACGGGAGTTAGAAGTCGGACCTTCGATACAGCCCTCCTATCGTCGGGCCACTCAGGCACCAGAGGTTTAAAGCTCAATGATAGGTGTTTGAGTGAATTCGGGAGACCGGCAGGGATCACGAATTTGTATCGAAAACATTGGCATTGGAAGACAGAGGCTGGGTGCTGGATGCTCGATGCTCGATGCTGGATGCTGGATGCTGGATGCTCGATGCTGGATGCTGGATGCTGGGTGCTCGATGCTGGATGCTCGATGCTGGATGCTGGATGCTGGATGTTAGATGCTGGATGCTGGATGCTGGAAGACAGAAAACGGGAGTTAGAAGTCGGACCTTCGATACAGCCCTCCTATCGTCGGGCCACTCAGGCACCAGAGGTTTAAAGCTCAATGATAGGTGTTTGAGTGAATTCGGGAGACCGGTAGGGATCACGAATTTGTATCGAAAATACCGGGACTGGAAAGTGGAAGCTGGAAGTCAGAAGACAGAAGATGAACCTTCGATATACTTCGACAAACTCAGCACAAAGCACTCTCCTATCGTCGGGGCACCCGCCTGAATGACCAGTCGGGCAGGCTCAGGCACCGAAGAGGAAGAGGTGTTTGAGTGAATTCGAGAGACCGGTAGGGATCGCGAATTTGTATCGAAAATACCGATGACAGAAGTCAAAAATTGACTAAATTAACAGGCCTCAAAGGTTTCTACTTATCCTCCAAAGCTATTTCAAGCTAGGAGGAGAAAGCTTTGAGGTCTAAAAAACAAGCTAATGAACGAAATAGATAAAAAATTAACCGAAAAGGAAGTTCGCCCAACCGCGATGCGCACGCTGGTATATCAACAATTGGCGAAGCAAAATACCGCTGTGGCCTTGACCGATATTGAACTAGCTTTCACCAAAGCAGACCGAACCACACTCTACCGAACAATGAAAACCTTTGAAGACAAGGGGATCGTACACCAAATTGACGATGGAACGGGCATTACAAAATATGCCTTGTGCGAACCGGGTTGCAACTGTGAAATTGAAAACGATTTGCATTTACACTTTCACTGCAACAATTGCGACACCACCGTGTGCCTGACCGAACATAAAATTCCGCAGATCAGTTTACCAGAAGGTTATGTGGCCGAAGATGTTAATTTGGTGGTAAAAGGCATCTGTTCCGATTGCAGTGGAGGTTAATGCACTTCCATTGCACTATAATTATGGGGATATTGCACAAAAATTAAATAGAGAAATCTTTTTAGGCAATGAAATCAACCCCAAAAACCTGTAAACCCCAAGCCGCTTGTTGCGCAGCCGATGAACCCGATCACAATGAAGATGACGGTCAGAATCACCAATCAAGCGCACTGGACTTTAAAACCTACCTCCCGGCGATTTTCAGTTTTATCTTATTGGTAATAGGGATTGGCCTTGATTTTTTCGAGGCTTCATTCTTTACTGGCTGGATTCGTGTTGTTTGGTATTTCATTGCCTATTTACCGGTAGGCTTACCTGTTTTAAAACAAGGATGGGTGAGTATTCAACACGGCGACTTTTTTACGGAGTTTTTATTGATGTCCATTGCCACAATGGGAGCCTTCGCCATTGGCGAATATCCCGAAGGTGTTGCCGTAATGGTGTTTTATGCGGTAGGGGAATTATTTCAAGGGGCCGCCGTTAAAAAAGCCAGAGGAAATATTAAAGCCTTGTTGGATGTCCGTCCCAATGAAGCCTTGGTACAACGCAACAATGATTTTGTTTCAATACCGCCCGAAAAGGTTAATATAGGCGAAACCGTGCAAGTGCGTGTGGGAGAGAAAATTCCGTTGGACGGGATATTGTTGTCTGAAAAAGCATCGGTCAACACAGCCGCGCTCACGGGGGAAAGTAAACCGAGTTCCATAAAAAAAGGCGAAGATGTTTTTGCGGGAAGCATTAATCTGGAAGGGGTTATTGAAATTGAAACGACCAAAGAATTTAAAGACAGTTCCATTGCACGTATTTTAGATTTGGTGCAAAACGCAACGGCTAGAAAGTCGAAGACCGAGTTGTTTATACGAAAGTTTGCGCGTATTTATACACCAATTGTGGTGTTCTTAGCGATAGGACTTACCCTACTGCCTTACTTTTTTGTTTCAGAATATATATTTGAAGTCTGGCTGTACCGGGCCCTGATATTCTTGGTTATTTCGTGTCCGTGTGCGTTGGTTATCTCTATTCCATTGGGGTATTTTGGCGGTTTGGGCAACGCTTCCAGACACGGTATTTTGTTTAAAGGGGCTTCCTTTTTAGATGCCGTAACAAAAGTGAACACAGTGGTCATGGATAAAACCGGAACCGTTACCAAAGGGGTTTTTAAAATAAAGGAAATTCAAACTACTAATAGTTCCGAAGCAGAAATGATGCCCTATTTGATGGCGATGGAAGAACAATCCACCCACCCGATTGCCAAAGCTATTTTAGAATACAACGAAAACGAAGTAAAATTACAAGCAAGCAATGTTTCTGAAGTTGCCGGAAAAGGACTGAAAGGAACCGTAAACGGCAAAGAAGTCTTGGTAGGAAATGCTTCGTTGTTACAATCACACAACATAGATGTGCCTTCGGAAACGGAAACGATTGTAGAATCCATAGTGATGATTGCCATTGACAGTAAGTTTGCCGGTTATGTGGTTATTGCAGATGAGCTGAAGGACGATGCGCATGAGGCTATTCAGAAAATACGAAAGGCGGGGATATCAAAAATCATCATGCTTTCCGGGGATAAAGATTCCATTACCCAACAAGTTGCAAAAGAATTGGGAATCGATTGGGCAAAAGGTGGTTTGTTACCAGAAGATAAACTGAATGAAGTTGAAACTTTAAAACAGCAATCGGGTACTAAAGTAGCTTTTATAGGTGATGGTATTAATGATGCGCCTGTATTAGCCACCAGTGATGTAGGTGTAGCGATGGGCGGCTTAGGGAGTGATGTCGCCATAGAAACTGCCGATGTAATTATACAGACCGATCAGCCTTCAAAAATTGCAACTGCTATAAAAGTAGGTCGCTCGACCCGACACATTGTATGGCAAAACATAGCCTTGGCATTTATTGTAAAAGCAATTGTAATGGCGTTGGGCGCCGGTGGACTCGCTACCATGTGGGAAGCCGTTTTTGCTGATGTAGGTGTTGCACTTTTGGCTATTTTAAATGCTATTAGGCTTCAGAAAATGTCTTGGAAGTAATATTTAAGCAAAAAAGTGTTAAGCTTATCCCAAATAGGCAGATTTATTAGGGATTCTTCTTCATTTCCACAAAGAACCCTTAGTTTTGCACTTCGATAAACGATTGATAATTAGATAAATCAAATTTATGAGTACAGTAAAGGAAAAAGACACAGTACGAGTGCATTACACAGGTAAGCTGGAAGACGGTCAAGTTTTTGACAGTTCGTTGGAAAGAGAACCTTTAGAGATTACTTTGGGACAAGGCATGTTGATCCCAGGTTTTGAAAAAGGACTTGTTGACATGAAAGTGAACGAGAAAAAGACCGTAAATGTACCAAAAGAAGAAGCTTACGGCGATGTTCAAAAAGAGCTTTTCCAAGAAGTTTCCAAAGAGAACCTTCCTAAAGAAATAAAACCAGAAGTTGGGATGGGCCTTATGGCTAAAAACCCCGATGGATCTGAGCGTCAGTTACGTGTAGCTGAAGTGAAAGAAGATAGCATTGTAGTTGATGCCAATCACCCACTTGCAGGAAAAGATTTGACATTTGAACTTGAAGTTGTTGAGATAAAATAACTTTTAGATTATACTATATTAGTGAAAACCTGGACGTTGTGTTCGGGTTTTTTTGTTTAAAATGAAGTTTATAGTTCAATAACCACATCGTCCATATCTTTACGGACTTTCTTTTCCTTGGCCATAAAGTCGGTTTCATCCCGGTAGCCTACTGGAAGCAATAAAACGGAGGTCAATCCTTTTTCTTTCAGCCCTAAAATACGGTCAAATTCGGTTGGGTTAAAGCCTTCCATTGGGCAGGCATCTATGTTTGCAGCGGCACAAACGGTCAATAAATTCCCCAATGCCAGATATGCTTGATTGGTGGCCCAGATTCGTATTTCATCGGACGATTGCTCTTCAAACGATTCCAATAAAAATTCTTCAAACGGCTTTAAGATTTTGTCAGGCGTATTGCGGATGGTCTTTACCCGTTTAAAGTATTTCTGAATGTATTCAGGGCTTAACTTTTCTTCCACACAAAAAATAAACAGATGTGAAGCATCGACCACTTGCGATTGGTTCCAACTAGGTGGCAATAACTGTTCTCTTAGCTTTTTATCCTTAACGATAACAAGTGTAACCGGTTGCAGCCCATACGAAGTTGCCGTTAAATTAAACGCTTCTTTAAGTTGCTCTACGGTTTTCTTCGGAAGAATTTTTTCTGAATCAAACTTTTTAGTCGCATACCGCCATTTTAATCGATCAATGATATCTGTTGCCATAAATGAAGTTACCTTTGTACTGCAAAAGTAACAATAGCTAGATAAAATCTACCAAACGAACTGATAACTAAACACAATACCATTAAAAACCTTTTCTATGCAAGACTTGCAAGCCCTAATTGAAAAAAGTGAAACCCGAATCTGTAAAGCCGTATTCCCAAACACCACCAATCATTACGACACGCTATTTGGCGGAACGGCACTTCAACTGATGGACGAAGCTTCTTTTATTTGTGCCACGCGCTTTTCCCGTAAGCGCGTGGTAACCGTTTCTACCGATAAAATAGATTTTACAACGCCTATTCCGCAGGGAACGATAGTAGAATTGATTGCCCGGGTAGATTCTGTAGGAAAAACCAGTTGTGTGGTAAAGGTGGATATTTTCATGGAGGATATGTATAGCTATCAGCGAGATAAAGCTGTTACGGGCTATTTTACCTTTGTAGCTGTGGGGCAAGACAAAAAACCCGTTGCGATTGTCGATAATTGATCTTTTTAACAAGGACAACAAACCCGTTGTAAACTTAACGCAAAATTATGCGTACATTTAACAAAAACCTATCTTATGAGAAAAACACTACTTTTTGTTACTACCTTGTTGTTCACTACCATAGCTTTTTCGCAATTTGCCCGGGTACAGGTGGTCCACAATTCCGCCGATGCCTTGTTAGCTGAAGTTGACGTGTACCTTAACGGTACCTTGGCCTTCGATAATTTTCCTTTTAGAAATGCAAGCACTTTTACCGACGTTCCAGCCGGATTTCCGGCCGAAGTTTCAATAGCCCCGGGAAACAGCACCAGTGAGGACGATGCCGTGATTACACAAACTTTTGTTTTTAACAGTGGTGACACGTACGTCATCGTTGCAAATGGCATTGCAAGTGCCTCAGGTTACAACCCTGCCCCTCCCTTGTCGTTTGATACATTTACAATGGCCAAAGAAAATGCGGACAACGCTTCAAATGTGGAGGTTTTGGTCCATAACGGTTCCACAGATTCACCGCTGTTCGATATTGTTGAAACTGAACAAGCGTTAGGTACGTTGGTCGATGATCTTGCCTATACCGACTATCAAGGTTACATTGAACTGCCCACTGCAAATTACATCATAGAACTGACCAACGGAGACCAAAGCACAACCCTTAAACGGTACGCTGCCCTTCTGCAAACGTTGGGATTGCAAGGTGCTGCCCTAACGGTTATCGCTTCAGGATTTATGGATCCTTCGCAAAATTCAGGTGGTCCGGAGTTTGGATTGTTCGCAGCCAATTCGCAAGGCGGACCTTTGCTGCCGCTTGAGGAACTTCCATTGAGCATTCCGGAAAGAAACAACACAACCTTTACCCTCTACCCTAACCCTGTTGACGAAACATTATTTTTTGAGACCACGGAAGGCCATCTAGACTTTGCACGTGCAACCATAACCGACATGCAAGGTCGTACAGTGAAGTCGATAAAGTTTCATGCAGGCGACACGATTCAGGTTTCGTCTCTACCTTCTGGGACCTACCACTTGAATTTTTACAAAAAAGGAGTACGGATAGCTTCAAAATCATTTATAAAAAAATGATTTTCAAACCGTAGCATAATGCTTTACTTGTTTTGCTTCTTTTGTTTTTCTTTTTTCTGAAGTTTTGTTTTAAAAAGTAAAAAAAGGGTCTTATATTTGCACCCGCCTACGCACCTTTAGGGTGCTTCGACAGGCACGCATACCACTGGAGAAATGGCAGAGTGGTCGAATGCACCGGTCTTGAAAACCGGCGAGGGTCACACCTCCGGGGGTTCGAATCCCTCTTTCTCCGCTGAAAAGCCCGTAAACGTACTGTTTATGGGCTTTTTTATTTTTAGGTGGTGAATTGGGTGGTGTTTACGCGGTCAATAATATATTGTATCGAAATAGGAAATCTCTTTAATTTTACTATTAATAAGTTTTAAATTATACGAAATGTCAATATCTAAACTTTACTTAATGAATATATATGAAGTAATTATTTATAAAGTTTTGTCATTAAAACTTTTTCAATATAAAGAGTAAAAGAATTAATAATTTTACTTTCTGTATTTTTCTTTAATAGCTTTAAAACTTCTAATAGATGTTCTTTTTTTAACGATAGTTTCCCAATAGCAATTGCATATAGAAATTCGAGTAAGGCCTCACCTTGCTCTTCCTGATGATATTTAATAAGAGTTTCTAAAATATTTTTCATCTCTAGAGAAATATTAAAGTCTATGGAATAACTAAGTTCTTCAGGATAAGCACTTCTCAATATTGAAGCTTGTATAATCCCATCATTAAAACGATTAAAATTATTTGGTGAAAGAAGATTTCTTACAAAAGAAGTTTGCTTTAGTGACTGCTCAATGTTATTAGAGTTTCTTAAACTATTGATTACATTATTAAAAGTGAAATAAATATCGGATTGAGTTACTTGATTTACATAATTATCGAAATTAAAAAAAGCAAAGTTATTTCTGATAGCTAAGCCATTACTATTACCGTTGATTAAGGGGAAGAACAAATTATCAGCCAATCCTTTGACGTCTTTGGAATAACTTTGATTAATTGTATTTTTTCGATCTTCAAAATATTTTATTGATTTAGAGTCGAAATCTTCATCTTTAAGTAGAGTAAGCATCTTTTTTAAAAACTCTGTTTCTTGCTGCCAATTATTATTTTTTGACAGATTAGCACAAAAAATATTTTCTACTTCTATATATGTACTTGTTTCTGGTCCATACATACCTTGTTTTAGATTGGATTTTAACTCCTTATGTAGCGCAGCATTATTAATTCGTGTTATACCGACAAAATATACTATCCTGAGTCCTTCATAATTTCTCAAGGCTCTGCTTAAGTATAATAAATTCTTACCGTTAGAAATACAAGAACCTACAACTAAAACACTACCTACCTCTTGTTTTGATATTTTTTCCGGAAAATCATCCTGACTAATTATTTGAGGCAATGAGGATTTAGTGTAATTTATCTTAATTTTATCTAATATATAATAAGCTAACTCTTTAGATGAATTATCATTTAAATGGATTAGAAACCTAGTATTACTTGGTACAAATTGATCTATATATGCATTTAGTTTTTTATGGTATCTAGAATACCTTTCATTTTTTTCTTTAATTCCTCTTAAAATTTCAGAATAGTCTATATATATATCGTATTTATTAGAGGTTTCACTCCCTTCTTTATAATTAGCCCTTAGAACAGTATTACCCTTCCTAACTGACATAAATTGTTGTACAAAAGAAGATAGCTTTGTATTTGCATCTTTTATCCTAATTAGTATAGGGTTAATTTTAGGTTTTTCAAGTAAAAACACATCTCCAGATACTTCTACTGGATAAGATCCGCTATCACAAAATTTACAATTTCCAGAGTCATAAGAATCATACGCTTTTATACCATTAGGATTTGTATTATTGTCATGTGTAAGATTACAAAGTACATTATCTTTTATGTCTGTATACTTTGCTTTTAAGTCAAGATAAAAAATCACTACTATATTTGACCTTTTTATTTCCTTATGTTTATCATTAATATAATCTAAAATATTACCTGAAGTAGAAGCTGATATTAATAATAGTGCGTTATTCTTATAATTTACTTTATTTTCATAAAGCCCTTTATAAGAACTAAAACTTTCAACAGGAATTTGAAAAATTCTGTCAGATATAAATCTATTCTTTAATGAAGATAAAGCTAAAGCTAAAGAGTTTATGGAAGATGTATCACAGTAGATTTGATTGTGTTTCTTTTCATCTAAGTACTTTAACATGGAAAATGCTATAAAATAAATCTCACAGCTACGAAGAAGAATATTTCCTGTACGTAAAAATTTATCACAATGTTTTCCAGAAGGAAAAACATAATGGTGTGTTCCCTCTGTCTCTACTAAACCTCCTCTTTTGATAAAAATATTTTGCAGTCCTTCATTTAGAAAACCATCTTTAAATTTTTTTGGAATAACTTTATCATTTACGGACTTTATGACACCTTTATCATCAAATACATTAATATATATATTGTCAAATAAAGATGTTTCATCTCTTTTAGGAATTAGTTTAAAAGTTTTCTCTTTATCGGTTTCAAATACCTTGATTAACTCTTCTTTCAAGTAGTTCCCGCCAATAACAAAAATTTTATCTGTTTGAGAATACTTCTCATAAAATCTTCCTATTTCTTCTATTAATTTTGACTTATTAATTTTTGTGTTATCACAAAATATAACAGTAGTAGATATTATTTTTGTTGTAAGTTTTTTAACTTCCTTGTAATTATATTTATAAATGTAGAAATTTTGCATAACGTTAGTCGTTTATCGATAATGGAAAGATTATTGTTACAACAGAGCCAGAAACAGGTTCGTAATTAGTATAGTTAACATCTGAATCATTTGACCAATCATATAATTTCATTTTTTCCACATTTTTTCGATTAATAACCAAATAAGGTTCAGTAATTAAATTTCTATAAACACACTTATTGCCTGTTTTAATTCTTATCAACCCTTTTCCACTTATAATTCTCAAAATCTTATCAAGGCCAATACCCTTATCTCCTTTATTTAATCCTTTAGATGATGTATTATGCTTTATCATACATTTTTTCACAACCTCAATATCAGAAAACTTGCTAGCATTATCATTTAATGATCTATATTTTGATATAAATCCGGCTCCACTATCAAAAACGGATATTTCTAAAAAATAAAGTTCTCCTTGATTATTTTCTTTTAAAACTTCATTGTTAAAGTATTCTGAAACTCCTTTATTTGATTTAAAGTTTTCCACTAATGTAGAACGCTTTCTTTTATTAAATTTTATTAATACGCCTCTAATATTAGGGTCAAAAGGAACATCATCAACATCTGCTTTAGCCCACTCGAAAGTATTTTTCATTAATTCATATACTATTTTACTGAAGGATCTTTTTATATTTTTATAACTTAAATGTGTATCACTATAGTTTCTAAGAACATCATTCATAAGAACATTTTCAAGACTTACTGCCAGTTCCGTTTCACTTGAAATATATTCTCCATTTTGTTCAAAGCAAGGTAAAATACCTACGCTTTCGGGAAAATGATCAAAGTTTGTTAGAAGCAATTTTTCTCCTTTCAGAGCTTCAACTTTAGCCATTTTAGTAAACACTTCATTTAATGATTTTTTTAAATACTTTCTTAAATTATTACCCTCTTTATCATAGACACCGATACCATCCCAAACTAACCCTATAATAGGAAGTAAATATTCATTGCGAAAAAGGTTCTCTAGTAGTTTTTCATTTGGAGTAGTTATATCTATAATTAATTTACTAGCTTTTTCAGTACGTAGCCAAGTTGCAGCAAACTGTATAAGACTTGCTGATATCCCTAGGTAATTCTTAGTTAATTCAATTGGTATAATAAGATCTATAAAAAAATCCTGTTTAGCTTTTAGACCAAGTTCAACATAAATTTTATGAAGGCTTAACAAGTCTACATCTTTCGGTATTTTTACCTTATTAGTAATCATATTATTTACTTAAGTTCTCTGTAAAATTCTATTATTCTACAAATGGATTAATTATTTTATCAAACTTATAATATCAGAGAAAGAATTAACAAAATCACTTGCTAAATAATATTTAACGTTACTAATAACAATACCTTAGCTTTTATTCTTTGTCCTTTACATTTGGAAATTTTCGAGTATTAATATATCTCTTCACTAAATCAAAATAATAAATACTCAAACTTTTGATTATTAATTATTAAAAATTAATACTTATTATAGTCCGAATTTATCGGAAAAATTGAAAACTTCAATCTAACTTTATTTAAAGTTAATTTCTTCATCAAAAGTATCCAAAAACCATTCTAAGCTTTTATTTTTTTTGCCAAGTTCCCTTATTAAAAAATTCTCGTGCCCTTTTATAGCGCTTTTCTTGGCGTTGAGCATCTTTGTAATCGTGTCCCACTCGCTTTGCTTCCAATATAAACTTAAATCGCTTGGGTAATCTATTGGTGGGGCTTTTGACTTCTTCAAGAAGTCGTTTAAAAATTGATTCTTCTGAAAGTTCTCCTTCTTCGCTAATTCTTGCTTCTTTTTCTCTAAAGCTTTTTTGTTCTCGATCTTCAAGTTGTTTAAACTTTTGCGATAAGGCTCGCTCTTTATCTCGTAATTCTCCAATAATTCTTTCTTCCTTTTCAATATCTTTTGATATGATTTCTTCTTCAAGTCTAAATTCTTCTTCAATACTTTTCTTAATCTCGTTTTTTCTTCTTGTAAGTCTATCAAGTTCCTCTCTTTCAAGTTTTCTATGTTCTCCAGGTAACTCTTCTTTTTCAAGTAATAATTCTGAGATAGATCTTCTTTCTGCTTGGATAAGTTGTCCAAATTCTTTTGATATTTTTTCAAACTCAACTCGTAATCGTTCGCTATCTTCTCTAAACCTTTCTCTAACTGTCTCCTCAGACCATCCAATTTCAAGCTCTGCTCTCTTATCATTATCAACTGCTTCTTGCTTTGCTCCAATTTCTCTTTTCTTTGATTTATATCTTCTTTCCAGATTAGCAAAGTATTCTTGAAATTCATTTTCTGCTTTATCAAGCTCTCCTCTCTGTCTCTCATAAGGGATTTTTTGGCCCTTAAATTGACTTCGTACTTCTTTGTCAATTCTAGCTTCCATTTCTTCCAATCTCTTTTGTTCTGTTCTTGTAGATTTCTTAACTCTTGATATTTCAGATTCAAAGAGTTGCTCTGTTCTTTTGTACGATTGTGACTCCAAAGCTCTTTTAACTGTTCGTATAAGGTATTTAATTTGGCTTGCTCTGCACTTGTAAGATTCTTCGAAAATTTCTCTCTGGTTGTCATCAATTGACCGTACTCCGTTATCAGTTGTTTCGGAAATGAATATATATTTGGTGTTGGCTTCGCTTTCATTGTAAACCCATTTTACTTTTGATCTTGATTTTAATGCTTTTTCTATTTCAGTTTCAGGCTTTTTCGGAATTATAATTTGAACAGTATTTAATCCCAAACGTTTCAGTTTTAATTTCTTCTCATCATCTATTTTGTGTGAGACCACAAACTCTATGAGTAAAATAGGTTCTTCCATTTCGTTAAAAAATGTAATATCTGGCCGTATCAATAAAAACCTTTTATCTATTTCTGGGTTTTGACCAAACTTCACATTACAATTTTCATCTTCGTAAAAAGTCAATTCAGATTTTACTTTATATGCCTTTATAGTTTCTGAAGACTGTAACAACATAGGTGAACCATCTTGCCCTTTTGGCGGGAACTTATAGACATCAGGAACTTTTAATTCTTTAAGTCTTTGAAGTATATCTCTAGCAATAAGCTCTCTATATTTTCTACTGGCCACAACACATTCTGTAGTATCTTTATCTACATTTATTGCATGGTGTCTATAATAATGAGCTCTTTTTAAACCCTTTACTGCTTGCATTTCTTTTTTACAACCTAAGCAATAATAACCATTTAGCCCTCTTTTAGCTTCTGAAATGTGAATATGTCGAGTAAAATCATCATTATATGCCCAGTCATTTTGATAATCAATATTTTTAGATTCTGGTTTCATTATAAATTTGTGATAACAATTATTTTCCCAATATTAAACTCTTTAAATAATGCAGCTTTTATAAGTTAAATTATTTAAATAAACTTCTTACAAACTAAAGAGGTTTTAAATTTTATCCTAATTTATACATTTTAGTCTCTTTTAGAAGTATTATCAAATTTATACTGACTCATATATTTTTTCAGTACAATCATATGTCTTCTTAACTGTCTTTTGATTTCAGGAGCCTCCATAATCTCCGATGCACGATAGGCATATTTAATAAAGTTTCCCCTATACTTTCTAGAAAATTCTTTTTTTACAAGTTTTCCCTTTTTATATATAATTTTATTAGCGGGTATTTTTCTGGATTTAATTCCTCTGAAACTATAAAGTCTATAAATTTTTCGCTTGTAAATAATAGCCTCATCCGTGAGGTATTTTTGTTGAACCGATTTTATACGCTTTGCTTTCATAGCAATACCCTCTTTCATTTCACGATAAAACCTGGAAACATTAGCAGATTTTATCAATGTTTTATCACCATAAAAATCAAAACCAAGGTATTGAAGGTATGAATTTGGTATCAGTTTTTTATTTAAAATTTTAGAACACGTCAGCTTGCAGTTTATAGTACTAAACTTAAATTTTTCGGTTTTAGATGAAGAAATAGTCAATTTGATTTTCTTTATTTCTTCTAATACTATTTCTTCTACTGCATCAATATCTTTAGTTTTACAAACAATAACTAAGTCGTCTGAATACCTTCTGTAAAAGCAGTCTCTTTGTTTTACTAATTTATTAACTATGTTTTCATCAAATGGAAGCATATATAAATTTGCAAGCATTGCGCTTATTGGAAGTCCTTGTGGAATTCCTGAAATGATTCCATCTCTTTTTTTCTGATTTTTATAAACTTGAATTTTTGAATCTTTAAAATCTTGATAATCTTCAAAAAATTGAAACTTTCCCTTATTTCTTAATTTAGCAATCTTTTTTTCATCTAAATGTCCTTTTCTTCTTTGTCGTAAATCGTCATAAAAAAAATAACTGTAATTGGTGATAGACTTAAATATAGCATAGTGATCTCTAGGTAAACTTTTTGTTCCTAAAACGCGACTCCATATATTCTTTAATTGGCGATGGTTTAAGGAAGGGAAGAAATTTTTTATATCAAATGCCAATACCCCACAATCCTTTCTTTTCTTTATTTCTTCAAAAACATCTTTAGCAAAATCAACATTGTATTTATAGCGTACGCCATCATCGCTTAGAATTTGCCTGTAAGCGGTAATACTTGCATCTAATAAATCATCTCTTTTTAGATAGGCTTCGTATTTGGGCTGTATTACTTTGTGGGAATAATAAGAGTAGATATGAGAATCTATATGTGTGCTATACATAATAGGCCGTACCTTGATATTAGAAGTGATTTGACCTTTATCATTCACTTTTTTATGTGAACGCCTTTTTAAATCTTCTGAAAATTTATAACGCCTATTATTTGTTTGTTTTAAAATAAATGGTGAAAATCTATGCTTACTTACTTTTTCAGAATTAGAAACATATTTATAAACTTTTTTCTTATCTCTTTTATTAATCCGATTAGTCAAATGAAGATACCCTCTATCTTTGAACCAGTCTTTATTGTTTAATGAAGAGTTTTGCATAGATTTAAAAAAAGAGGAAGTTCTCAAAGCTAATTAACTAAAAGTGCATAACACTAGGCATCGCTAGCTGTACCACTAACCGAATTCTCGGTTCACTTTTTGTTGTTACGGTTGTTGTTGCTACAGTTTATAGAAGCCATTATGTCATCCTTAAACAATAAATATCCAAATAGTATGAAAATATGTCAAAGATTCTTAAATGCTCTTATACTGCTGCTTATACCAATGGTAGTAAATGTTGAACACTACGTAGGGTTTGACATTTACTTGGAAATGGTACGCAAAAATCAATCTACGTATGGTTTATCCCTTTAAAATTTAAAGGTCTGATTGATTGGAGGGTTACCTCACCTCGGCACAGTAGATGTCACTTTTAAATGTAAAGAACTTCCTCATTGTTGAACAAACTTAATAAATTTTAATTTCAAATAACTTTAACTGAACTTTTATATGTTATTTATAAATACGTTCATCATCTATAAAAAACTCTTTAGGTAAATATTCTTCTGAAAACTTTTCTTGATACGCATTGTACCATATTACCTTAAATAATTCTTCCGAACATTTACGTTGTAGTTCGCCGTTTTTTGGATTATAAATGGTTTTTTGATCATTAGGTTTAAAACCATTTATAATAAAGGCTGGTGAGGTATGTGTCATAGTTGTTTTGACGGTAGATTTACTATCTTTTCCTGCATTTTTAAATTTTTTTCTTTTTTCTAGCTTATAGGTCTTAAAAAAAATTCTTTTACCAAATTCATAATCAGCTACTTTATATTTTAAAGCTTCATTAATGAGTGTTATATGACCTTTCTTAGTTTTCTCAGTTTTACTGTGAAACGTAATATCTTTAAAAGATATCAAAACATCCTGATAGAGGTATTTTTCTTCAAAAATCATTCTATATTGATTAAAATAAACACATAAATACTTAACATTATCGGCAATTTTTGATTTTTTAACCTCATTGCTATAGAGTCTTTTTTTCTTTTCAATGTGAACTTCTTTTACACACATAAGGGGAGGAATTTGATTAACATAAGCGTCTATTTCTCCATCCTCCTGAAAAGCTAATGGGTGTGATTTTAAAGTGACTATATCCCCTATTTCAAAATTGTTTTTTGCCATAATTTTCTAGGTTTTAATTTCATTAACACATTTATAATAATCTAAAAGGTTTTATTAAGCCTTTTCCATCTCCTAACTATTTTCAACAATCGCAATTTCTTCATCTGTGAGACCATACAACTCATAAACCATTTGATCGATTTCTTTTTCTGTGCTTGCTATTTGAGCTTGAAGTACTTGCGCTTTGTTCTTATTTTCTTCAAAGAGCTCCATCCATTCAAATTCGTCTTTTTTGGTAGTTTTATCAATTTCGGGCTCCTTGTTTTTACGGCGTGCTCTATTTTCTTTGTTGATGGCTTTGTGAAGTTCTTTGATGAAATTGCTAAAGTCTAGCTCGTACCAATTTTCTAGTTTCCGCGATATCTTTGTAAGAGAAAATTTTTGTACCACATAATCCTTGAATTTAAAGTAAAGTTGAGCGGCTTTGGCATTACTTTCTAGTAAATTATTTACTTTTGTTTTCGTCAATAGTTGATGCTTTGAACCAACTATTTTTATAGGCAATTTTTTAAACTCAGCAACACGAATTTTTGGAAAAAGATTATCAAATTCATTGTTTGAATAGCGAAAGTAAAAAGACATTAATTTAGAATTCAGAACACCCAGAATATATTCAATTAAATAATCTGATTCTTCTTCATTATCAATTCTTGCAATATATAAACTACGGTCAATTATAAATTCCTCTCTAATCAAGGTGCTTACTAATGTTTTACCTAAAATCTCCCTAAATATGATTCTTGGACCATTAAAATATTTTTTCTGTCGAGGTGCAGCCAACCAACCTCCATAACTTATATAATGCTCCTGATCCCATAAATAATTATAGGCTTTAATGTGTTTTCCTTTTAATTCTGGCACAAAAGATTCATCTTTTTTGAAATTTGAATGGTAAGCCCGTTCTTTTATAACTTCAACAGATTGTCCGGTATATTTATCATAAGGATTTACACCTCTAGTAACATCCATTATTGCGCCCACTTCTATTACATCCTTTCTTACTTTTTTAATAATTGGTAATATATCCTCACTTATTTCAACATCAAAAATATATCCTTCATTTTTAAGAAATCTATGTTGGTCAATTGGATGCTTATGAACAATTTGTTTATCTAAAAAATCAACTATATCAACTTTTCCTAATGAATCGCCTTTTTTGGCAACAAAAATTAATGTATCTACGGATGCATCTGGAAAAACATTATCCAAGTTCGGTATGAGTGTTGATAAATTAAGGTTTTCAAGGATATACTTCCGACAATCGGACATTCGTAAATTTTTCAACCAAGAATTAGGAACGATAAAACTAATTTCTCCATTTCGTTTTAAAATTTCAGCTCCTTTTTCAATAAAAGAAACATATAATTCTACTTGATATTGAGCTGTTTGATAATTATTATTGATATAAGTTTTTGTTTTATCATCAATCGACCTAGCGACATAAGGCGGATTCCCAATCACTACATCAAAACCTCCATCTTCAAAAATCTCAGGAAACTCCTTTTCCCAAGTAAAGGCTTTATCTCCAGCAACTGTTTTGCTATCTATGAGGCTATTGCCACACTTAATATTACTACTCAAATCATTAAGTTTTCGTCTTGGCTGTGCGGTACGTAGCCATAGGGACAGCTTTGCTATCTCAACACTTTCTTCATTAAGGTCTACCCCGTATATGTTATTTTCAAGTATAGTGTTTTCAATATCCGGGAACTGCAAACCGCCTCCCAAAACTTTCGTTTTTAATTCATCTAAGTAACAGTGCTCTTTAATTAAAAAATCTAATGCTTGGTTTAAAAAAGCGCCAGAGCCACAAGCAGGGTCACAAATTGTTATTTGCAATAACCATTCACGATAAATATCTATCCTTTCTAAAAGTTGCTTTTTAGTATTTTGGTGCGTGCCCTTTTTAACTTCAAAATAATCTACCTCTTTAAAACCTATCGCAACCTTTTTTTCTTCACATAGTTTACCTACTGTATTTTCTACTATGTATTTAGTGATGTATTTAGGCGTATAAAAAACACCATCTTTTTTACGTTTACTAGTCTGCTTGTCAAACTCACCCCCTTCAATTTCTGCATTTACACTTTCTATCTCATTTAGCGAATTCTCAAAAATATGGCCTAATATATTTACACCTACTTGGCTCTCAAAATCATAATTGGATAGTTTCGTGGTATATTTATATAAAAGAGTATTATCTATTTCGAGAGCATCCAGTATTGCATCTGGTTTAAATAACCCACCGTTATATGCGTATATTTCGGAACGCTTTTCTGTTCCCTTACGCCCGATGTCCAAAAAATTAAAATACTGCTTAAAAAGACCATATAAAGGGCGTTCATCGCCAAAATCCCAATCGTCCTTCCATTTATTTAGTATTTGTAGTGTAGAATTAGAAGGCAATAGCATTCTATCTTCTGCAAAGAAAATAAAAAGGAAACGGTCAATAAGCTTTTGCGATTTTTTAAAAAGTGTCAATTTTACATTCTTTTCGAGGCGAGCGATATCCTCCTTGTAGCTAATATCAACTACCTCGTCCAGTTTCTTCCTGACTGTTTTAGAATTGTTTTTAACCAGATCACGGTATAATTCGCGTTTAAAAATCGAGTAGTCTTTGTAAAACGCTTTGGTAATTTCTTCTTCCTCCGCAATAGATGCCTCCTTTATTTTTAGTGGTGTATTGTTTAATACTTTGTCTATATGAAGACACAAATACAACAGCTCAAATCTTTTTTTAGAGAGCGTAAATAAGTCAAACTCTTCAAACTCTGTGGCATCATTGATATAAAACCGTAGCTTTTCAAAATTGGAGGTAATTACATACACACAGCCTTTTTGATTGGCTTTATAATCAAAAGCTTGGCGGCGGATGCTTTCCAAATCTTTTGTATTGGTGCCTTTTAATTCAATTACACCTATTGCGTTTCCATCCTTTACAATAGCACCGTCAGCCTTACGTGCGTTTTTTTCGTTTTTAAACTCAGTAGTTAAATTTGAATTAGGATTGGGAAATAAAGTGTAGCTTAAAATATTTACAAACAGCTCGTTTAAAAAAGTTGCCTGATATTGTTCTTCCTTGGCGCTTTTGATATTTTCTTGAATAGCTGTATTCCAGAAGTATTTTTGATATTTCTTATATGCTTTATCTACTACTGCTTCATCGAGCAATGCGAGATGTGATTTAAGTACAGATGTTTGAAATAATGCCATTAAATGCTATAGAGTATTATTGAATACCAAAAATAATAAAAGTAACTTGGCATTATTACTTTAGTTATGCACAGAACATTAACATTTTAAAAATTACCACCACTTATCTATAGTTTTATGCTAATATGGTATCAGCATAGCTATTTAAATTTTGAAGTCAAATATTAAGTTTTAAGAACTCTCTAAAGTTTTCTTTATTGACTACTTTTACTTCTGTTTTATACGCTTCTTTGAATCTCTTAGGCACTTTTACTTTACTTTTTGGATTCCACTTAATTTCAAAGCCCTTTACAGTTCCAGCTTCTTCTTCCACATAATCAATTTCTTGCTGCTGTACAGTCCTCCAAAAATATGCTTTAGCCAACGAACCACTATAAGCATTATGTTTTAACCGTTCGGCAATCAAAAAATTTTCCCAAAGATTACCCTTGTCTTGCCTTACTTCCATTGAATTTAAATCACCAATGATCATATTTCTAACTCCAGTATCATAAAAGTAAATTTTTTGATTTGTTTTAATTTCATTGCGTAAATTTTTACTAAAACTTGGAAGTTTGAATATTACATATGCTTGACAAAGAAGATCAATATATGTAGCCACGGTTTTTTTATCGATGCCTAACAACTGTGCTAATTCATTATAACTTACCTCACTCCCGATTTGAAATGCTAAAGCTCTCAATAATTTTTCTAAGATTTCTGGTTTTCTAATTCCTCCATAACTTAGAATATCCTTGTACAAATAACTATCTGTTAACTGTTTGAGAATCTCCTTCTCTTCCCCGAAATTATTGATGACATCTGGGTACATTCCATAGATAATACGTAAGTCTAATTGTTGTTCGGCTTTAAGATATCCCACATTGTTTTCAAATTCTGTCCAGGAAATAGGATATAGTTGATATTCCCATTTCCTACCTGTAAGGGGTTCTTGAGTTTGATTATTCAATTCAAAAGCAGATGAACCACTAACCAATAATTGAACAGACTTTAGTTGATCTGTAATCAGTTTTAAAGTAAGTCCGATATTATCTATACGCTGGGCCTCGTCTATAAAAATGATTTTATAGTTCCCGATAATATTTTTAAGTTGCTCTAAATTGGGATTGGAAAGTAATTTTCTTACTGTTGGATCATCTCCATTCAAAAAGAGATATTCTTTATCCTCTAGTAATTTATTGAAAAGTGTAGTCTTACCCACTTGTCTGGGTCCAATTAAAAGGATAGCTTTACCAGTACCAAAACGGTTTTTAATTTTCTCTTCTAAATCTCTTTTTATCATATTCAGGGATTGTATTCCCCAAATATACCTTTTTTTAGAGATTGTATTCCCCAAATATGGTTTTTTATTCCTTAAATATAATTATGAGTGAAACTTAATCATATTAGCTGAGCATTATTACTAATGACATACTTTTAATCAAGTTATGAGATCATCCTCATTAATAAAATCATACGTAATTTGTAAAAGGTACTCCTTTTTAAAATTTTCAAAAAGAATCTTCCACACAGAGTTATTTTGATCAAAGTCAATTTCTTCCAGTTCGCTTTCATATTCTTGCTGGAAAATATCAATTATTCTTGTGATCTGAGAATTATCAAATGTATCCTTAAAGATTTTGTAATTATCAACTAAAGATAAATAAATGTCCTTCAATCTTTCAGCCGAAATTTTTTCTGTTTCATCAATTAAATTTTCAAAATCGTAAATAGCATCTAAAACAAATTCAGCAGCCATATTCCCAATACCTTTATTTGTATTCCACTTTGGGAATGCCAAATACATAAAATGGATTATTCCTTTATATAATTCGGTATTAGCATACTCCTCCATCAAGAGATAGTACTCCTGATGCGTTTCTCTATTTGAGATAAATTCTTCAAATTGATATTGATTAGTCATATGGTTGGTGTTTTATATACTGGTTGTAAAACAATAATATATTAATGTAATTCTTCACTTATACATTTATACATTTATACATTTATACATTCATACATTCATACATTCATACATTCATACATTCATACATTCATACATTCATACATTCATACATTCATACATTCATACATTCATACATTCATACATTCATACATTCATACATTCATACATTCATACATTCATACATTCATACATTCATACATTCATACATTGTTGTCTTTTCATCTATATCTCAAATTTAAAAATTTTTTCTATCAATTACTGCTAAAGAGGCAACTAACTTCACGGTATATGTTTCTTCTTTTAACCTTCTCAATAAGTTTTTATAATGTTTATTAATTCTACCGTTCATTCCAATTATTTTAATTTTTATGTTCCTATGCTATATTCAGCCAATAAACGTCATTCTTATATTCTTTACTACTATTAAAAAAGGTTCCTGTGGATCTTCAAAAGGATTTGTTGTATTATATCTACTTGGTTCAACAATTGTTCTCTTTCTTTATAGGTAAAAGATTGAATGTTTCTACTATTGAGAATTTTGACAACTTGATTGAAATTTATTCCGATTGCCTTAGCTCGAGAAGCAAGTAACATTCTCATCGTGCTCCCTGTTGGGTCAACTTCCACTACCGTAAATTTTTCATGCAATAATATTTCTCTTATCATATCCGACATAGATCTATATTTACTTCTCTTCAATAATCTTTTCACTTTCCTTTTATCTTTTTGTGTTAATCGTATTTCAATCCTGGCGGTCCTTTTATCTTCTTCTTTTGTTAATGGTCTGCCATTCTTCTTAAATCTAAGGTCAATTGTTTTTTTCATGTAAGTATATATTTAGGGTTTTAAAAATTGCGACTTAGGAGTAATTTGTTCTTTTTGACCAGCGGGCAAAAAGCAAGGAAGTTTTGAGGCGTACATTTTTTGTACGGCACGAAACACATCTTGCTAAATGAAAATTTAACAATAATGACTATTTTCATTTCCACCTATTTTCTTCTCGTTTTTCCAGGTAATTCAATAAAATTGTACATTTCAAAAAAGCGATCGTAGAGCTCGGGACTATATCTTTTTTTTAAACCTTCTATTGTTAAATTGGATGAAATATATGTGTTCATTCTTCTCTTTCTAAATTCTAGATATCTAATACATAAAAGTTCATCCATTACATCAACCTTATTACCCCAATGGTTAATTCTATGATCTTTTCCTAAATCTTCAAAATGTACAGTCGATGTAGCATAAAACTGAAACGGGGTTTTGTCATTCTGTGCTAGATTTGAGTTACTTAAATACTTTCTATAACTATCGACAATTGTTAAAACATTATGAGTCTTCACTGCTAGACTCTTATGTAAAAAACGCCTATATAAGTTCTCTAAAACTTCGAAAAAAAGACTTTTACCCACTCCATTAACTCCATATACGTATAATCCCTTATGAAGGCGACCTGAGTATTTAGTTTCGAAATCTGTAGATTTTGAAAAGTATAAAAACATCATATCTAGAAATTTTCTATTGTCATCATCTACTTCAAAAGACCTTCTTTCATTTTTCTGAAGCAAACGGTTTGCTTCAGTAATAAAATTTCTTTTTAAAATATGGTAAGCTTGATTTTTCATTTCCCCTTTCTATAATCTTGGGTTTAAAGAATTCGAATTTTTCCCTAAACTGTTATTATCTAATATTTTTTTTTCTTTTTCTTCTTCTTTGTAAGACTCTTTATTAGTAATGTAAGGTTTTTCTCGGTCACGGCTTTTCTCCGTTACGGAATTTTTCTTGGATGGTTTTTTTTGGTCTTCTCCTAAATCTAAATCGTCGTTTTTACTATCTTTAATTTGAAAAGTAGGCTTTGAAAATAAATGATAATTTTTTGGTTTAAAGCGACCATTAGAGCTAAGCTGTTCTTCAATTAATATCCATCCATATTTGACTAAGCTGTTTCTATATTTTACAAAAGTTTCCCAGTGGATTCCAGCGTCTTTAGCTAAATTTTTAGTGCGAAAACTCCAGTTATCGGGCTTGCTTGCCAGTAAAATAAAAATGAATTTTGCTCGATCCTTTAAATTTGGATCATTAATGAGACCATTGGGTACCGTAGTAAAATTACCTTCAATATGATTTTTTATATAATTCATCTTTGTTGGTTTTACAGATTACCGCTTGTATTTAATGGACTTTACTTGATTTAATGCATCGAATAGTTCCTTATGGGGTATAAGAATTCTTCTCCCTATGGTATTAGCCTGAATGTTACCTTTATCAATATGGTTTCTAATAGTCTGCCTATTAACTTTAAGAAGTGCTGCTGCTTCGTTTATAGAATAGAGTTTACTTGAGTAGTCTTCTTTAGGTTTATTTACTAATTGTTGTACTAAACCTTTTACTTCTTCTATCTCGGAATGAAGCGTTTCAAATGGATTTTTCATTGTAGTATTTTTATAGATTAATACCACAAGATTATACAAGAAAGGGGGAGGAAATAGCCAATAGGGAACCAATAGGGAAATTATTTATACCCTAATATCATCGATAAAGTCAAACTTTTTGTACTTTTTTTTATCCTTTTCAGAAAGAACATTTAATTTAATATCTCTGTGTATTTGGGTGTAGTCAGAATAATCAAAAGAGGTTTGAAAAAAAATAACGGCTTCGGAATGTATAAATTTTGAATCCAATTCTCCTTTTAATAATCCCTGATATTCTAACCTACATAATAGAAACATTATAAATCTTTTTATGTTAATTTTATTTAAGTTCCATTTGCCAGTAGAATTAATAAGGTCATTATTTTCTAATTTTTTTACCGTTTCTATAAAAACCCTCTCGTTGACAAATAACTTTGAAAACTCAGGAAGGTGTTCTTCTTCTCTGCTACTTAACTCTTCTGTAGAATAATAAAAACCCAACAGAATAAAAGTCAACATTGAAATCATCAATGTAAAGAACAATGGTGCTTGTATTAGGCCAAAGACTAAATCAGGTTCTATCTGTCTATAAAATTTAATGAAAAATAAAAAACTAAAGAAAAATATACTTAAAGAGGTTAAAATTTTTAGCCTATCGGACTTAATATTCCAATGAACAATATTTCCTAAAATATAATTCAAAGCAGGTTTGTAAAACATCATTCCAATAAATATGACTTGAATTATCAAGAATAAAATATTAGCTATTAAATAAAAAGTATTTGAATCCATATTATTAATGAAATATTATCATAGATAAAAACAGCAACTTCTTGAAGAAGGTCTAGTATTTATACTTGCTTTCAACTAGTTAGCAAACAGCTAAGTGTATTATTTTGAATTTTGAAAAAAATCCACAACAGCTACATCTAACGCTCCGGCAATTTTTTTTAGAGTTAAGCTCGTAACATTTTGACGTCCATTTTCAATACTAGATAAGTTAGGAACATCCATGTCAATAATTGCACAGACGTCAATTTGAGTCATTTTCTTTTGTCGTCTAATTTTTGAAATATTTTTTCCTATAGACTGTAAAAATATTTTGTCTGCTGAATCCATGAAAAATACAATATCATGGTTTCAAGGTTTCATCTAATTATGATATATCATAAGTTTAGTTATATTTGATATTAAACAAGGTATAATAATGAAGAAAGAAAAAAATGAAAACAAAATGAATCTGTATTTTAAAAATGATAATGTTATAGTTGGATTACTCAAGAATTTGATTAAAAAAAATACTTTCTATCACTCGGAAGGGTTTAAAGTTTTTGACGAGTATTTTTTTGAGATTGAACTCGGCGTATCTGGCTTTGATGAAGAACTAATAATAAAAGGAATCGAAGAGTTATCTTCTGATTCAAAATGGTATAAAATAAATAAAGCCGAAGTTCTAACTTCAGATATAAACAATCCCTACTATAATATTGCTGACAAAAAAGTGAAGTTTCATATTTTAAAAGAAAGGTTAATAAAATTAAGGGATTTGACTTTAAAAGAAATCCTAAGTTCAACAAATAAGTGCAACTCAAATTAAAAATCATTGGGGGCTAGCCCCCAATGATTGGCCAAGTGCTAAATTTGCGTTGCAATGAAATATAAACAGCTCAGCCGAGAGCAAAGATAC
>NZ_QEHR01000016.1 GCF_003095375.1 Marixanthomonas spongiae | reverse complement strand
CTTCAGAAAATCATCTGAAATTAAATCGTCTTTCTTCATAATGTGTAAATATTTAAAATTAAACAAAAAAATAGCGGGGGCCGGCCCCCGCTATTTTTTTAACTTACACACTTTATGAGATAGTCCCAATTCGCCAATTAAGTCTTTGTCTAGCGCAACATTATTTCCCTTAATTAATATTTGATTAACCTGATTAATCAACTTACTACGTTTTACTTGAGGGTTCTTTGTTGTTAAATTATGTGAATTAATGATACTCTTTATGTAAGAATAACCTAATTTTTTAATCCCATGAAAAGACAGATATAGTAGTAAACCATTTCTTTCATTTAATAAGTCTGATATATCACAATTATTGGTAGGGTTTATCTTTATTACTTTTTTGTAATATTTATCTGAATTCTGTTTTGCTATACCTAATACACTTTTTCGATATATATGTCTTACTTTCAAATTTTTCTTTAGTTTGAACTTTCTTTTTAAATTGCTTTTAAAGCGTATTTCATACCGCATAATATGTTTTTCACTATACCCATTAGGTAATATGTCAAAAGTCTTTTTATGGTTATCTATGCTCTCTTTAACTTTATCATAAAAGGTTATTGAATTACTATATTTTGAATAAAATAATACAGAATGAGGGTGGCGCTGACATTCGAGTCTGGGAAAATTCAATAGACATGAAAGGTATTCATTGACAGGATATTTTACTTCTATATTATAACAAAAGTCAACTCTCGTTAGAAGTGCTCTTTTTAAATGAATATTTAATTTTTTTGATAAAGCATTTACAGCTTCTAAGATTTCTTTTTGAGATAAAATTTCAAAATTATTACCGAAATAAAACCTCGATAGTGAGCCTTGAAAATATAGTCTATATGGAATCCTCTTGTCGTCAAACTTAATTGTTATCTTAAAGTTTGAAACATTTTTTATTGTAACATATCCATAATTGTTTTTTATGAGAGTAGAGTCATTGATTAAATTCCTTATTCTATTTCTGTCTTTGTCATTTAAGACAATGTAACCTCTAATTGTATCAACCATAATCTTTTTTCTTTTAACGGTAATTGATTTAACTTACTATAATTACAAACCTTATCAATTATGGTTTTTTCTTAACCCCCTAAGAGTGTTTGCTATGCTTTCTTCAATTTGAGAGTTTGTTTTGATATAATTCTTCATTAAAAATTTTTCTAAATCCCTACGTCTAATGAAAATAAGTTTGCCTGTGGGTTTGGAGTGTGGAACCTGATGAGATGCAACTAATTTCTGCATATATGAAATACTTACACCTGCTACAATTGAGGCTTCTTTTATGGTGTAGACTCTTTTTCTAAATAGTGTGGAATTTTTCAATACTTTTTTAAGGGATTGAATTTCCTTTTGAAGTTCTTCGATATTTGTCATAGTAATATATTTTATGACAAAAGTGAGGAAGTAAGATGGGTTTATCGATTACTTGAAATCTTCCGAAAAAGGTAATTCAAGTTTTACTTTGAGTGTTTCAATTTTTTTTCTCCAGTCTTCATAAGCTTTATCGTAGCCGACATTACTTGATGCATTTTTATAGGATTCAGGTTTAAAATCAACAAGTTGCTCTGCCTTGTTCAATATTTTAAATTTTTCTGACATAAAAACGCTAAAATATGATGGGTACTCTATTAGCTCACTTTCTTTAAGTAAATCGAATACAAGCTTTAAGGAATAGAGAGTGTCTTTCCAATGTATCTTTCCTTTGCCTTTTATAGGTAGAAATAAAGAAGCAATTCCTAAATTATTATGTGATTTACTTTCTATTATTTTATTGTCTTTTAAAAGCTTTAAAAACATTTTTATAAAATTCAACTTTTTCCTTTCAAGGTGTTGATTCAATTGGATTATCTTGCTTCCATTATAAACTTGATATTTATTTTGAAACTCTCTTTCATATTTCTTTTTTGAATAACCTTTATGGTTTTTAAGTAGGTTATCGAGGAATATTTTAACCTTTATTATTCTCCTTACTAGAAACTCTTTGTTTTCAAATAATATTACTTTCTGACATAAAAGTGTAGAAGTAAAATGGAGTTCTTTAAGTTGGTTATAATCAACTAGAGGATTAAAGAAATCAGGAACTTCATAACCATTCTTGTAATATTCAAAATAAACATCTTTACTGATAAGTTTAATTGCAGATTCTAATTCATTAACTTCTTTCAAAATCTCTTTATTTTTCATAAATCAGAAGTTAAATTTTGGCATGCTATTTACTGCCTTTTCTTTTTCCTCGTTAATTACCTTAGCATAAACTAAAGTGCTTTTAATATCTTTGTGGCCCAGAAGTTTGGAAACAGTATAAACATTGACACCTGATGATATTAAAAGAGTAGCAAAAGTGTGTCTAGAAGAATGAAATGATACATCTTTATTAATTGTGGTTTTTTTAATTAACTTTCTTAGAGTCCTGTTTACTGAACTATTAAAATTTGATAATTCAAAAACATTATCCCTATTGACATCTTGGTTAGATAAAATTTTATTGGCATTTTCGTTCAAAGGGATATATACCACTCCTTTTGTTTTAGTTTGAGTTAATCGAATGCTATTATCTTTTAGGTGTTTCCACTGTAAAGATTTAATATCTGAAAACCTCAACCCAGTATAACATCCAAAAAGAAAAGCATTTTTTACCTCATTGTCAAAAAAATCAGTTTGTATTATTTCTTGAACCTCCTCCTTTTTTAGGAAAACCATTTCTTTTTCTTCTTTCTTAGGACTATCAATAAAGCGGGTTGGATTATTTAATATAATTTTATGTTTAACAGCTTGATTCAGGGCAGTACGAACCTTTTGAAAATAGGTTCTAGCAGAATTTTGAGATAAATTACTTTGAAGGTATTGACTAAACTTTTCTAACCATCTTTCTGTAACGTCTTCAAATTTAAGTTTAGGTCCATGAAATTCAATTATGTGCTTTAAAGCGTTATTCCAAGTTGATTTAGTGTTTGGGTTTTTCTTTTCAGCAAGTTCATTAAAGTAATCTAAAAAACTAGCTTTTTTAAGTTTTCTAGATATAATTCCATTTGATTGATTTGCCAAGTCAATTTCTAAATCTGCTTTAATTTTATTTACAATACTCTGTTTTTGCTTTCTTATGTCTTTTGTGTCAGAAGGAAGAAATTCGACATCTTTTATAGTCTCTCTAATTCTTTTGCCACCGTAGTAGTAATCTAATTGAAATCTATATGGTCTATTCTTTTTTGAAACTTCGGATTTACCATAGTATTTTTTACGGAGGTTAATAGCCATTTGTATATTTATCTATAGATAAATATAATCAATAAAAATGTCTTAGTGACGATTTTGTGACTATAAAATAGATGTTATTTGATATCATATGCAATTAAAAAGGGGCTACAAGTTGTAGCCCCTTTTTAAATAGTATAGTTTTTTTAAAAATTATATATGACTATTCAAGCCAAACTTCTATGCTTCCATCGTTTAATTTATTTACGCTTACTAAAGCGTTCTTTTTTAACTCTTTAATTGACTTATCCCATTTTTTGTTACTTAAGCCAACTTGGTTTTTAAGCCATACTAAATCCACTTTTTTATAATCTTTCACAATTTTAAAAATTTCTTTCGCCTCATCAGTAATATCAAGTGGTTTTTTCTCTGGTTTCATTTGCGGAAAGAACAACACTTCTTGAATTGAAGCATTATTGGTTAAAAACATAATTAATCTATCCATCCCGATGCCCATGCCGCTGGTTGGGGGCATGCCGTATTCCAACGCACGCAGAAAATCGAAATCGATAAACTGGGTGGCCTCATCATCGCCGCGGTCTGCCAGTTTTAACTGGGCTTCAAAGCGTTCGCGCTGGTCAATGGGGTCGTTGAGCTCGCTGTAGGCATTGGCGATTTCCTTTCCGCAAACCATGAGTTCAAATCGTTCGGTAAGTTCTGGGTTGTCGCGGTGTTCTTTACAGAGCGGGCTCATTTCTTTGGGGTAATCGGTTATAAAAGTGGGCTGGATAAAGTTAGGCTCGCACTTTTCGCCAAATATCTCGTCGATGAGTTTTCCTTTGCCCATGGTGTCATCTACTTCAATACCCAGGTCTTCGGCCGCTTTACGTATTTCGGACTCGGTTTTATCGGTGATGTCGAAGCCGGTGTATTTTTTTATCGCTTCTGCCATGGTCACCCTTGGGTAGGGAGCTTTAAAGTCAATGTCGTATTCGCCAAAGGTGGCTTTGGTGGTACCGTTTACTTCAGTAGCGCAAAACTCCAGCAACTGCTCGCAGAAATCCATCATCCAGTTGTAGTCTTTGTAGGCTACATATATTTCCATGGCGGTAAATTCTGGGTTGTGGGTGCGATCCATCCCTTCGTTTCGGAAGTTTTTAGAAAATTCATAAACCCCGTCAAAACCGCCTACAATCAATCGTTTTAGGTACAGTTCGTTGGCAATACGCATGTACAATGGGATGTCCAAGGAGTTGTGGTGGGTAACAAACGGCCGCGCCGCTGCCCCACCAGGGATTGGCTGCAAAATGGGGGTCTCCACTTCAAAATAACCACGCTCGTTGAAAAACTCCCGCATGGCATTGAACAGTTTGGTGCGTTTTACAAAAACCTCTTTTACGTGCGGGTTAACAGCCAAATCTGCATACCGTTGGCGGTAGCGTTGCTCGGGATCGTTGAATTCGTCATGTTTATTGCCTTCACTGTCCACTTTGGGTAAGGGTAATGGGCGTAAGGCTTTGGAAAGCAGGGTGAAATTTTTGACCATGACGGTTTTTTCGCCTACATTAGTCGTAAAGAGTTCGCCTTCAATGCCTATAAAATCGCCAATATCGAGCAGCTTTTTATAGACATCGTTATAGAGGGACTTATCGTCGCCGGTACAGATTTCGTCCCGGTTAAAATAGACTTGTATGCGGCCTTGGCTATCCTGTAATTCGGCAAAAGAAGCCTTTCCTTGAATACGGCGCGACATTAACCGGCCAGCGATTGTAACTTTCTTCCCTTCAGAAAAACCGTCTTTTATATCTTTGGTTGAAGATGTTACTTCATATAAATCTGCTGGGTAAGGATTAATACCCATTTGTTGTAGTTGCTCGCGTTTTTGGCGGCGTACCTGTTCCTGTTCAGAAAGTTGCATATAGTCTGTGTAAAATTTTGAAGCCACAAAGATACCAACATTGATGCTGTTTACCAATAGCTGTAACAAAACACGTACAATATAGTCCTATAAACAAGATTTTGTAGTGCTGCGAAAAGTTTGGTGGACTTAAAAGTGCTAAAAGCGTTTTTTGATATTGGACGGCCAGACTGCATGGTTAGTTTATTATTTTGGAGTAAAAATGTCCAAAGATTTAAAATACGGATATTTAATTAGTTCAGTTTTAAATCACATATAAAAGGCTTACTGTTTTGCCACTGAATCCGTAATGCCATTATTCAGTATAAAAGTAAAAACTAAGATTATAATTTGTAAATTAGTCCCTTATGAGCGTTTGGAGAGTTATTCTATCTGTTTTGTTCCCCCCGTTGGCTGTGATAGACAAAGGTTGCGGTTCGGTTTTAATTGTGTTGATCCTTACCGTTTTGGGATGGATACCCGGGGTAATTGCCGCACTCATTATTTTAAACAATCCTAATACATAACGTTATGTTGAAACAATTACTTTTTTTATTGGTGGCTGCTTTTACGTGTATAAGCTGCCAGTTTACTGAAACCTTAACAATCAAGGAAGATGGCAGCGGCCGGATGTCCATGAACATCGACATGAAAGAAATGATGGCCATGACCCAAGCGATGGATAAGGATAGCAGCATGGTAAAAATGGACAGCACCGTTTCTTTTGCAGCTTTTTTAAAGGAAAAGAAAGACAGTATTGCCCAATTGCCAAAAGCCGAGCAGGAAAAGTTGAAAAAGCTGAAAAACTATAGCATACGCACCGTAATGGATCCCGAAACAAACGAGATGTTCGTCGATATTTTTATCGATTTTAAAAACATAGACCAAGCCAATAACCTAATGAGCGGTTTAAACCAGGCTTCGGCCATTATGCCAAAATCACCAAGTGGTTCAACTGAAATAAAAAGCGATCCTTCCAGCGATGTGCTGGGCGTACGTTTTGATTATGATGGAAACCGTTTTTCCCGCGATGCGTACATTAAGGATGAAAAAGCGTATCAACAACAGATAGATAGCATGCAACAGGCCAAATCATTTTTGAGCAGTGTGAAATATTCTTTGAACTATACCTTTCCGAAGAAAATAAAATCATCATCTATTGAAAATGCCAATTATTCCTTGGATGGCAAAACCATTATTGTTCAACGGAGCTTTTTGGATTATTTTAAAGACCCAGATATCTTGGACCTTCAAATAACATTGGAAGATTAACTATCTCAAAGCCTTAGTATTTTTTCAAGTATTTTATTAACCAAATTTAAATAAGCCATTTATGAAAGCGTTCTTTTTGTTATTGCCACTATTGATAATTAACGCCTGCAATACGGCTAAAACCACTACAGGTTCTTCTCCTGCAAACGAAACAGGCCTAACCGAAAACAGCACACCATCGTGCCCAGAGGGCGGTACGTGCACCGTAGAAGTGCTGCAAAACAAGCAGCTAGTTTTAAAAGAAGATGGGATAGGGGCCTTGTACCCCGAAATAACAAACGGCGATAATTTGGTGGTGGTCTATACTTTTTTTCAAAAAGGGCCGGCAGGGACTGTAGACGGTAATTATACCGAAACTATTCATTTTGAAATACCCGCCACTTTAAATGAACTCTATAAAAAAGATGCATCGCTTCAAGATGTGACGCTATTGTACGAAAAACAGTGTTATTGCAAGGGAGAGGCGGGTTTTTACAAAGTGAAAAACGGTACTTTACAGCTAACAAAAACCAATGGCGAACTGCATTTTAACCTTCAGTTTACCGTGGATGAAACTTCGCATAAACTTTCCAATATCAGTAGAGCGATACAGTTATAATAATTTATTATGCTTGTCCGATAAAGAACCTAATAACGTAGGGTAAGCCTGAATTTTCGTTAACCCCGGCCCTAAAGGGAACGAAAATTCTTATATATTCAAATTCAATTTTTAATTTATTTTGGCTCTAGTATAACCTAACGTTGATTTTAATGTTAAACTAGAGCCTTTAATTTATATAAAAACAAAAAGGGACGCAGCTCGCATCCCTTTTTATCTTTTCAACTAATTTTAAAGTGAATTAATTCTTCAAAAGCTTTGAAGTTACTTTTTTATCACCGTTGGTAACTGTGATAAAGTACATTCCAGCATTTAGAGAGCTATAATCAAACGTTTCTTTAAATGTACCGCCTTGGTTGTTATATTTTTGGCCCGCAACTTGGCGTCCTCTAACATCATAAATCGATACTGAAACCTCGTTTGAAGCGGTGGTTACGAATTCAAGGTTAACGATACCTGTTGTTGGGTTGGGCCACAGGTTAAAGTTTTCAAGAGTGGTCTCGTCCACGCTTAAGTTTTCATCGATAAGGATATCGTCATTGTTTATATCAAAAAAGACGTTGTCGCTTCCTATGATCATTATTCTTGCATCGTTGCTATTGGGCACGTTGGGTACCGTAATTGTTTGGTTACCATCATTAGGGGTTTCTTCTGCTAATATAATATCGTATTCCATACCGTCAAGGCTGAGTAAGATATCAACGTTTGGACTGTTAACCGGTGCTACATCGGTGCCTGCCACATCCCAAGTAATGGTTTTTTGAGTCCCTTGTTTCCATTTAGCATTGCTATTTTGAGAAGTGATCTCGAAAGGTCCCGAGTTTCCATCCACGGTGAGGGTTATATTGTCACTAGCGCTGGAGGCTCCTCCTGCAAAATTATCACGAACGGTTAGTCTAAATCGCAAGGTGCGGCTAACCGAAGGTAAAACTTCCCAGGTAGTCTGGGTACCTCCAAGAAGCACAACTGGTAATTTAGGCATATACCGATTAGGAGAAGCAATTGGGTTTTTTGATCGAAAAGATGGGCCTCCAGTTGCTGTATTTACTGGTGGCATCGTGGCTATCTGTCTGTCAAACTGTTCCCAAGTGTACGATAGCACATCACCATCTGGATCGGTGCCGGTAGCTTGTAAACGAAAGGGGGTCGATTTGGGAATGGTATGGTTTGTTCCCGCATCGGCAGTGGGCGGATTGTTATTGGTGTTGCTCTGGGCGGCACACTGGCTGTTGCCATTGGTAATGTTGTTCCACATTTCTTGTATGCTTATTGCGTGAAAATAATCATCGCTGTTGGATTGAATATTGTATGGAGCGCAAACACCTGCATACGCCATGATGGTGCTGCCGCTTCCGGGTTCATACGCAGTAAGGTTGTTTCTGTTGCCACTACAAGAACTGTTAAATGTATGGTTAGCCCCAAATTGATGTCCCATTTCGTGGGCTACAAAATCCACATCGTAAGAATCACCTTTTGGTGAGCTAGTACCTGTAACACCTCTTGCTTTTGATGAAGTACATGGTACACGTAACTGAGCCAAACCACCAGCGCCAGTACTAAACGTGTGACCTATATCGTAGTTTGAAGAACCAATTTGAGAATCTATAGCTGTTTGGCTTTGATTAATTAAGGCTCCGGCGTTATTGTTTGTAAATGGATCAGTTGAGGCATTTAGGTAAATAATGTCTTCGTTGTTTGGCACAAGAACCATAGTTACTGCCAAGTCCCTTTCATATATGCCGTTTACACGGGTCATGGTAACATTCATGGCCGACAGTACCGCTGCTTTTTTTACAGCGTCTGGTTCACTGGGGTCCACTCCTTGGTCGTTAAGATGAAACTGGGCATATTCGCCAGTAGAAGCAATGGCTAAGCGAAAGGTGCGCAGTTTGCCGTCATCTGCGTTTCTTACATCTGCCGGAGTTTCTATAAGCGGCTCAACGGCATCTTCTACCAAACATTCAAAGCTTTTTGGGCTAGCAGGCAGTGACGCTGTAGCATACCCAATATAGCTTTTTTTGTCCTGGGTATAGGGGTCGATATAGTAGGTAGAACGGTGTGCCGAAGAAATCGCCACGTGTACCCCAACCTTGGATACGCTAAAACGGGCAATGGCCGAGCGGTCGTCAATCCCTTGGGCGACGTAGGAATCAATGCCCGGGAATTTTTCTTTTAATTCCTCACTAAGGACAGAAGCTTCAAATACTTTAAACCTTTCAACGCCTGTTTCGGTAGGCAAGGTAATGATGGTGTTGGAGCTTGTCGTGATATTTCTGGAAGGAGCGGTTGCCAAGATGGCTTTTAGGTCTTCGGTCTTTAAGTTGAAGAGTTCAAAGTGCGAAGGCAAGCTGCTTCGTGCTTCTTTTTTCTGTACCTCAACATTCTTAGGTGCAATACGGCTCCATAAAGATGAGGGGTTTTGCGCATACAACCCAAAACTGAAGAGAGTAAAGAGTAAGATTGCAAGATTTTTGGTGGTAATTTTTTTCATCATAATGTGTTTTTCTGAATAAGTGCTGTAAATATAGTGTGCTTTGGCTTCTTTTTAAAGGAATACAGTAACTTTTTGAATTAATGGGTGCTAATTTTTCAATTAGGGCTTAAAAGTGGATGAATACCCGTAATTTTGTTTTTTCAAAGTAAATGATCGGTATGGCAAACAATCACATTCAGGTGAACGATTTGGGGCTTAAAGATTATAAAGAAAGTTGGGCCTATCAAGAATCGCTTTTTAAAAACATACTGGATTGCAAGGTAAAAAACCGCCGGGAGGGTACGGCACTGCAAACCCCCAATTACTTTTTATTGGTGGAGCATCCCCATGTCTATACTTTGGGAAAAAGCGGCGATCTCTCAAACCTTCTTGTTTCTGAAGAAAAACTGGCCGAAATTGGCGCTACCTTCCATAAAATAAACCGGGGTGGTGATATTACCTACCACGGCCCCGGGCAGGTTGTGGGTTATCCTATTTTAGACCTCGAAAACTTTTTTACCGATATTCATAAATATTTGCGTTTACTGGAAGAAATGGTGATCTTGACCCTTGCCGAATACGGATTAAAAGCCGAACGCTCTAAAGGCGAAACTGGTGTATGGCTGGATGTGGGCACTCCCTTTGCCCGTAAAATCTGTGCCATGGGCGTTCGTGCCAGCCGTTGGGTGACCATGCACGGTTTTGCACTGAACGTAAATACCGATTTGGGATACTTTGACCATATGATCCCCTGCGGCATAAAAGGAAAATCAGTTACCTCATTAAACGTTGAATTGGGCAAGCCACAGCTGGCTATGGAAGAAGTGAAAGAAAAATTACTGAAACATTTCACGGTGCTTTTTGAAGCTGAGCTCATTGAGATGCACAAGACTCAAGTTGTTTGACTGTATTCTGAAGGCGGCACGCCAAACTCTTTTTTAAAACAACTGGAAAAGTAGGATATATTGCTAAAACCAACTTGATACCCAATTTCTGAAACCGTAACATCCTCTTTCTTCAATAAATTGGCCGCTACCTTTAACCGCTGGGAGCGTAGAAACTCGGTTGTGGACTGGCCAGAAAGTGCTTTCAGTTTTCGGTGCAATTGCATGCGGCTCAACCTCATAGCATTGCTGAAAGCTTCGGTTGTGAAATCCGGATCGGTTAAATGGGTGTCCAGCACCTCTTGTAAGTTGTCCAAAAACTGTTCATCGGCCGATGATACGGCAATGTCCTTGGGACGCAGCATGTTTTCTTCTGAAAAACGCTTTTGAAGTTTCCTTCGGTTTTCAATTAGATTTTGCGCTGTAGCCTTCACTAATTCTGGACTAAAGGGCTTGGTGATGTAAGCATCTGCGCCAATGCCCAGCCCGGCCAGCTTGTCGGTGATTTTAGATTTGCCGGTAAGCAAGATGATAGGGATGTGGCTTGTCAACGGGTTTTCTTTCAGTTCTTTTGTAAGGGTGAACCCATCTTTATCGGGCATCATCACATCGCTCACCATCACATCGGGGAGGTGTTTTTTGGCCAGCAACAAGGCTTCTGTGCCGTTGGTGGCAGTATGTATGTTATACCTATCTTCAAAAATGGAAGCGATGTAATTGCGTATTTCGGCGGCATCGTCCACGATAAGCAATATGGGAGCTTCTTCTGAAATCAATTTTTCAGTTTTGTCTATTTCAAAAGGTGCAGAAAACTGGGGTTTTTCTTGGCTGTTTTCATTTTCAGTAAGTATTTCAGAAGCTGTATAGTCTTGTTTTTCAATAGGTATTTTCACCGTAAAAACCGTAATGCCCTTTTTACTGCTTGAAACCGCAATGCTCCCTTTGTGCAATTCAACCAACTCTTTTGTGAGGGAAAGGCCAATGCCTGTGCCGCTTATTTGATCGTTTATTTGGTAAAACCGTTCAAAAACTTTTTGTTGTTCTTCGGGGTTTAAATAGCTACCGGTATTTTCAACTTTAAGTGAAAAATAGCCGTTTTCTCTATTGCTTGTAATGGTAATGCGTTTCTTTTCGGGCGTGTATTTCACGGCATTTCCCACGAGGTTGAACAGCACGGTTTCGATAATATCACGGTCAAACCAGTCTAACCCTTCGGTTGAAGGCGTGTTAATGGTATATTGAATGTTTTTCTCGTGGGTGCTTAACGTAAAGGCTTCGGCTTGGACAGCAACATATTTGGCAAGATTGCCCGGTTGTACCTTGAGTTTTAGAACGCCGCTTTCCAATTTGGAGAGCGCCAGCAGTTGTTCTACCAAAGCTTCCATTCGCTGGGTGCTGTTTTGGGCTTTCAGGAGGTTTTTACGTTCGTTTTTTGTGAGCTTGCCTGAAGCCAATTGATCTTCGACAGGACCTTTTATTAACGTTAAGGGCGTACGCAGCTCATGCGAAACGTTGGCAAAAAAGATGGATTTGGCCGTATCGAGTTCTTCCACGGCCTTAAGCTTGTTGTGGACTGCTTTTTGTTTGAATTTCAAGTAAAAATAAAGGTACATCAAAGCTACAAAAATCGTCATATACAAGATGTAGGCCCACCAGGTTTTGTGCCAAGGCGGTGCGATTGCAATGGTGATTTTTGATACGGGCGTATCGGTTTCTTTTTGGTAGGCTGCTTTTACAAAAAAGGTATAGTCCTCTGGTTTTAAATCGGAAAAAGTGACGGTATTTCCTGCTGCTTTCAACCAGTTTTTGTTTTCTTCCCCCAGTTTGTAGTAATAGTTTACTTTACTTGGAAACCGATAATCATGCAACGAAAAATGCAGGCTGAAATCGCGTTGGTCATAGTTTAGTTCCATTACTTCCGTATTGGTGGGAGTTTGCTGGGTTTCCTTGTTTTTGTTACCGTAAATTTTAATATCGGTGATTATGGGGGCATCCGAAACTTCTGGGTGGACATAATGTGCGGGGTTAATGATCTGTACGCCCTCATCTGTGCCAAAATAAAGCGTGTTTTCTGCAAAGGTGCTGGAGGTAAAAAGGCAGGCGTCCGAAATAAGGCCATCAGTTTCGTTGAGGTTCAGCAATTTTTCTTCAAAAGGGTCGTACACATACAGGCCATTTCGAATGGTGCTGATCCATAACAGGCCGTTACCATCGGTTTCCATAGCCATGGTTTTTTTGTCAAATAGTTCTCCGTCTATTTTCAATACTTCAAAAGTGTCGTTTTTTGGATTGTATTTGTTGATGCCGTAATCGGACCCAAAAAAAAGGTTGCCTTCTGGATCTTCGTGAATTTCGTATAGCACATTGGTGTTTATGGTGGTTTCATCTCCTTTGGAGTGCAAATACCTTGTGTAGCGAAAGGGGGCTTCTTCTGAAGTGATTTTGGAAACCTCGGGGACTTTATAAATACCGTTCCCCACGGTTATGATCCATAGGTTGTCGTTTGTGTCCCGTAATACCTGAAGGGTTTTAAGCTCATCATCTTCCGTACTTGTTTTAAACGAATAGGTTTGGAGCACGGTACCTTTTTTATCGACAATATGAAGCCCTTCCCAAGAACCAACCCACAAATAACCGTTTTTGTCCTCCGTAATTCCGTATACCTTTAGGTGTTTGCTATTGTTTTTTACAATGGGAACTGTTTTCACGTTGCCTTGCCAATCCATGAAATGAAGGTCGCCTTTTAAGTCGCCGGCCCAGATGCCTTCTGAATCTTTGTGAAGCGAAAAGATGCTTCGCCCTGATAAAGCCGAGGTATAGGTACCCTTGCTCTTCAAATAGGTGTGCAGTCCCGTCATCCCGCCTACAAAAACAGTATCGCCCTTAACAACGATGCGGCGCGCGTGCAATGGAATGTTGCCTGTAAAGACCGTTCCGGCCTTGTTTTCTTTGTAAAGCCCTTTTCGGGTGCCAATCCATAATATTTCCTGTTTGTCCAAGTACAAGGTGTTGATTTCTTGGATGGAAAAACCAGGATTATTGTTGTTCAACCGCTCTACCTTTTTGGTAGAAAGATGGTACTTGTAAAAATTATTGGCGCTGATAAAATAACAGGACTTATTTTGAATGTTGGATATAAAGTAAATAGGCTCTGGTACTTCAATTGGGGTTGGGGGACCGTTAAAATCGTAGCTATATATTTTTTTGTTGGCCCTGTAAATCAATTCGCCACTGGGCGTAACGGACATGCGTTCAATTGGTGTATTTTTCAATATAGGGATCAAGCTGTCCTGTTCAAAAGTATAGAGGGTGTTCTTTATTTTAACGAGTTCTTTTTCTTGCGGAGTTTCTTTCAACAGGATGTTCAGCGAATGGTCGCTTATTTTACTGAACACGTCGGAGTTCGGTTTTTTCCGAAACAATCCCGTATCGCTATCTACCCAAAGTGCTCCGTTTGTGGTTTGTAATAACTGGTATATAATGCTGCCTATGGCGTCTTCGTTATCTGTTTGTGATTTCGACACCGGAAAAAAACTGTTATCCGATGCTTGAAAATAAACCAGTCCAGCACCTTGGGTGCCTACCCAGTAATTTCCGTTTTGGGCCGGCACAATACAGCGTATCCAGTTTGCTGGCAGGGTGTTCTCCTCAAGAGGATTGTAGCGGTAAGAATTGAAGCTGCTGCCGTCGTAACGGTACAAACCATCTTGGGTTGCCAACCAAATAAATCCATTGGCATCTTGAACGATGGAGGAAATCCATAGGTTGGATACCGCATCCTCTATTTTTGTTAATTTAATGGACGTATTTTGTTGTCCCAAGAACAAACAGGGGAGCCATAAAAGAATAACAACAGCATAGCGTTGCAGCATGAGGAGAAGGTTTGTTTATTCTAAAAGTATGAAATTAAGATAAAAAAAACAATGGTTTTGGATAGCGCAGTTTTTTAAAGCTGAAATGGTTACTATTGAATGAAATTGTTACAGCGCATATAAAATCACCTCTTTATCCGATCCCTTAACTACCAATCCAACAGTGTTTTTTGAAGAAAGGCGTCCCAAATCGGCAGTTGAAGTCCCATAAACGGGAAAACCGTTTAAAAGCTCGCCAGCGGCATTGAATACATATACCTTGCTTTCTTGGGTTTCGGTGGTGGTGATGTATTTGTTGCGGTTTACCACACTTATTTTTGGCCGGGTGTAAATGCCAAAAGGAAGCTCGACCAGCTTGCCGTTAATGCGCAACAGGTTGTCGTCCATTGTTGCTTTTACGTTTCCGTTAACTGTAAAACCATAGCTGTTGCTTACATCAAGGGTTTGCGTCGTGGTTTTACCCGTTTGCGAGATGCTAATCTTGTTGTTGTCTTTGGTAATGACCACAAAATTGTTTTTTTCTTCTTCAATGGGGATTTCAGAAAATTCAAACTTTCGTGAAAGCGGCACCCTTACTTTTCCGGTACGGTGCAAAATGTTCAAATGGCCGTTTTCTTCTGCAATGACAATATAATCTTTATTGCCCATCCTAATGTGTTGTGGTGGGAGGACAATGTTGCTTTTGGCTTTTTTAAACGTAAACCCTTTTACAATGTTGCCGCTGTTGTTGTACATAAAAAGTTCTTTGCCCTGGGTGATGATAAAACGGTATTTGCGGTTGTTGCCGTAATCGAACACCGAAAGCGGTTGTGTAAAGTCATCTTTAAATTGAAGCGGAAAAGGCGCAACGTTGTTCCCGTTCCTATCTAAAACGTAAAAGTTGTTTTTGGTAACAAACGCCAATTGTTTTTTTCCGTTCCGTAAAATATCCACTTCTTGTATGTTGCCCAGAATAGGATTGTTCAGTTTTTTGGTCCAGAGGGTTCGCCCTTGTTCTGAAATAAAATACAGCTTATTGCCAATGTCCTGGACAACGATGTTTTTGCCGTTCGTCCGGTGGTTGGTAAAGAGTTGCGGTTCGCCTAAAATAGTGTTTTCCAGTTCCATGCTGAACAGTTCGGAGACCGTGCCCGCTTGTTGTTTTTTTGTTGAAGCCTCTTTGCACACCAAATTAACATGCGCAAAATCACGGTCGTACGTAAACTGAAGCAAGGCCAACGGATACTTTGAGAGGGAAACGGCCGTGATTTCCGAATGTGTTTCCGAAGAAAAATAGGGTGCAATGGCATCGGTGATGCGGCTTCCCATTTTGTACATTAAAATGGAGGAGGCGTTGCTCAACTGTGCCGAAGCGTCTTCAAAATAATGGGCCTTGCCCAGTACATCGTTGTTCTTGTACGCCGTGATAATGGCTTGGGTAACTGCTTCGTTTTCTGAAATCACAAAAAAACCGTTGAGTTGAAATGCTTGTGACAGTTTGGAAGTGGAGATTAATGGGTTGAGACTCTGGTAGAATAAATCGGACTGGTTAAAATCGTACACAAGGGTTTCCCTAAAGATGCTGTTTTCTGAAACGTACCGTGCCAAGGCCTCGGTTGTCATGTCGGCATCTATGCTTTTCAACACAATGGCATGACCTTCTTTTAAGGAGATTTCCCCCAGTTCATTGACCGAGCTTAAAATGTTGCCTATACCTTCTGGCGCTTCAAATTTTTGAAAAGGTTGTATGTGTTTTATAAGTTCAGTAGCATCGTTATAGGTGTAGGAAACGGCAGTCTTGGCCGTTGTGGGAATCAATTGTTCCAAGTCGTTTTGTTGTGGTACCTGCCCTTCAAAAATGGTCAAGAACTGCGGAACGGTATCCCGTGCCAAAGCAACGCCCGTAGCGGTCAAAGCGTTTGGTAATACGGAGAGGTCCAGTGCAATTGTTGTGGCAAAGTTGATCGTGGTGGAGTCGTTCAAAAATGCTTTTGGGTTGTTGACCACCGCGGTGAGCTCGCTGTTTTCTTTAACCGAAATGGCTTTTTTAAATTCCGGGGCCTGTTTGTTTTTTCTTTTTAAAATGGTTGCGACCATCTGTTGCGAACTGCTGGCAATAAAAACACTGTCCTGTGTGGCCGAGTAGGCGGTGTTGTTATCGATATTGATGCGTTGTAGCGAAATACCATCAAATTTCAACGTCTCGATCGATCGGTTTGCAATGGAATCAATGCTGAACACAGTAGTATCTTGACGGGTAACAAAGGTGTAATCGGTAACACTATCGTTGCGAGTGCTCAGTGCAAGAAAACTTTCGCCCTTTGGGTTGAGGTATTTAAAAAGGTTATGACTTTCGGTAAAATACGTGTGGAGGTCGGTTTTATTGAATGCCGAAAGGAGCGCGCTGTTTTTTAAATCGCTTTGTAGCGTTTCAAAATTTGAAATCCTCAAGACCACATCGCTGTCCTGCGGCACAAAATCGATCAGCGCCCCTTTTTTGGAAGCAACTTGATCACAGCCCCAAAAAAGAACCACAAAAAGCAATGCTAAATACTTAGAATGTCCCATGCCTACAAAAATAATAAGTAATTCGGCTGGATTAAGTTAAGGCGTAGACGATTTATTGACGGGTTGTTAACAGGTTTGCGGGAAGCTCGATGTCTAATTTTTAAAGATAGGTAAGAGTATTGACCCCCTCCGTCTTCGGCACCTCCCCCTAAAAAGGGGAGGAGAACTTCTGTCATTTTATTTTTAGGTTTAACTTCAGTTGCTCTGGTAGTAATTTAAAACTTTTACGATGATACGGGGTTGCGCCCAATTCCCTAATGGCGGCACGGTGTTCTTTGGTGGGATAGCCTTTGTTTTTTCGCCAGTTATATTCTGGATGTTTTTCGTGGATACGCGCCATAAAGGCATCACGCTCGGTTTTTGCCAAAATGGAGGCTGCGGCTATGTGCAAAAATTTGCCATCGCCTTTTATAACACATTCAAAGGGGGTTTTTCCGTAAGGTTTAAAGCGATTGCCGTCTATGGCAATAAATTCGGGTTGTTGTGTCAATTTTTCAATAGAGCGGTGCATGGCCAGGATGGAAGCATTTAAAATGTTGATTTCGTCTATTTCACGCATCATTACATGCGTGTAGGCATAGCATAAGGCTTCTTTTTCAATAATTTGTTTGAGTTCCAATCGTTTTACTTCTGAAAGTTGCTTGCTGTCGTTTAAAAAAGGATGGCTAAAATTGTCTGGCAGAATCACGGCAGCGGCGGTTACAGGTCCTGCCAGGCAACCCCTTCCGGCTTCATCGGTGCCACATTCAACAAGATGGTGATTTATTTTGAGCTTTAGCATGGTGCAAATTTACGGTTTTTTGAATTTTTGATTTGATATATTAGGATTAGCGATTTGAAATTTATAGCCGGTTTCTTCGATACGCTTTTCGTTTTGTTGATAAGCTGAACATTTGATTTAAGATTCGTACGAACGAAAAACACTCAGCTACCTAATATTGAGATTAGGGATTTGAAATTTTGGGATTTAAAAATTAGTTACCTTTGCCTTGAAAGTAAAAAATAAATGAAAAACCTGCTTTTACTACTTCTTTTGCTCCCTGTCGGAAATTGTCTATTTGCTCAAGACCCTTCAGAAAATACCGAGAAACCCGAAAAACCTCCCATAGATTTATACAAGATCGTTTCAGCAAATCGTGATACAACACATGTTGATACCACCTTAAGTGTTCAAAAACTGTATAAATTCAATTATTTACGGAGGGACCGGTTTGAGTTGTTGCCTTTTTCAAATGTGGGGCAGCCGTATAATTCACTGGCGTATAATTTTGATAAATTAAACTTAAAACCACTGTTTGTGGCGCAATCACACCATTTTAATTATATGGATGCAGGTGATATGCACTATTACAATGTTCCCACGCCGTTATCGGAACTGTATTTTAAAACCGCCTTTGAACAAGGCCAGCAATTGGACGCTTTTTTTACGGTGAACACCAGTGAGCAGTTTAATTTTTCGGTTGCCTATAAAGGCGTTCGCTCCTTGGGAACCTATCAAAATATATTGACCAGTAGCGGGAATTTTCGCTTTACCACGAATTATACCACTAAAAACAACCGGTATAAAGTACGAGCGCATATTACCGCTCAAGATATCCTAAATGAAGAAAACGGTGGGCTGCCGCCAAATTCCATTGCGTTGTTTGTAAATGACGACCCAGAATTTAACGATCGGGGCCGGATTGACGTCAACTTTGAAGATGCTGAAAATTTACTGAAAGGTCTACGCTTTTATGCCGATCACGAATACGAACTCATCAGTCAACGCGACAGCACCGCTTATAATGTTTTGGCCATCGGGAATCGGTTCAGTTACGAAGAAAAATCGTTCCTCTACACCCAAGATAGCCCATATAAAGGCTTTGGCGAATCTTATGAAAATTCAAATCTCCGCACCAGAACCAATTTAGAAGATTTCAATATTCAAGGTTATGCCCGGTTGGAAAATAGCCTTTTGGGAAACATCAGTGCCTTTGTGGGCTACAACGATTACAATTATGGTTACAATTCTGTATTGATTTTAAACGAAGGGAGAATAACCAACCGGCTTAACGGCAACTTGGTTCAGTTTGGGGCTGGTTACAAAAAACAGTACCGTGGTTTTGAGCTTTCCGGAAAAGGCGCCATCAACATTTCGGGTGATTACGATGCCAATTACCTGCAAGGCGCCGCTTCTTTTTCGTTTAACGAAGGCAATAAAGTGGAAGCATCGGCCACGGTACATTCAGTAGCACCTAATTTCGGCTTTCAATTATACCAAAGCGATTATGTGAATTACAATTGGCAAAACAATTTTGAAAATGTAAAAACACAAGAATTAAAGTTTGAACTGCAATCAAAAAAACTCTTGAATGCTTCGGTAAGTTATACGGGAATTGACGATTATACTTATTATAGCATTAAAGCGAACGACTCGACCCCAACGCCACAACAATTTGGGGAGCGGGTTGATTATTTAAAGGTAAAAGCCCAAAGGGAATTCCGTTACGGCAAGTTTGCGTTGGACAATACGGTTATGTTTCAACAAGCGGTGAGTGGCGAAGACGTTTTTAATGTGCCGCAACTGGTAACCAGGAATACGCTTTATTTTCAAGATGAATTCTTTAAAAAAGCCCTGTTTTTGCAAACCGGGGTTACGTTTAAATACTTTACGGAATATAATATGAACGCCTACGACCCCGTAATAGCTGAATTTTATGTGCAAAACGATCAAAAATTGGGCGGTTTCCCGTTGGTCGATATCTTTTTGAGCGCCAAAATAAGGCAAACCCGTATATTCTTTAAGTGGGAACACTTCAACCAGTTGTTTAAAAGCACCAACGATCATTTTTCAGCACCTGGATATCCGTACCGGGATGCGGTAATACGGTTTGGGCTGGTTTGGAATTTCTTTTTATGATTCTGGGGCTTCGGTACAATTTTTACTTTTTGCTTTCCGAAAAAAATAAAAATCACTCAACCACCTTATATATAAGAAACCCGACTAAAAAGCCGGGTTCGAATTTATTTTATTAAGGTCACTGAGCGGAGCCGAAGTGCCGAAAATCAATCCCGCAATAACCCTCTCGAAATAACAATTTTCTGTATCTCGCTGGTCCCTTCGTAAATCTGGGTAATTTTCGCATCACGCATCAACCGTTCTACGTGGTATTCTTTCACAAAACCGTTTCCGCCATGTACTTGTACCGCTTCAACTGCCGTGTCCATAGCTACTTTACTAGCGTATAGTTTTGCCATCGCGCCACTCATATCGTAGTTGTTGCCTTGATCTTTGTCCCAAGCCGCTTTCATCACTAAATGGCGGGCTGCGGTGATTTCGGTGTGCATATCGGCCAATTTAAAGGCTATGGCTTGGTGGTTGGAAATTTCAGTACCAAATGCTTTTCTTATTTTTGAATAGTCGCGGGCCAACTCGTAGGCACCAGCAGCAATTCCCAAAGCTTGTGCGGCGATACCAATGCGGCCGCCACTTAAGGTTTTCATAGCGAACTTAAAACCGAACCCGTCTTCACCAATACGGTTTTCCTTAGGCACTTTTACATCGTTAAAGTTTAATGTGTGGGTGTCGCTTCCGCGAATCCCTAATTTATCTTCTTTAGGGCCAACTTCAAATCCGTCCCAGCTTTTTTCAACAATAAAAGCGTTGATGCCTTTATGTCCCTTTTCTCTGTCGGTTTGTGCAATAACCAAGTAATAATCTGCGCTGCCACCGTTGGTGATCCAGTTTTTGGTTCCGTTTAAAATATAGTGGTCGCCTTTGTCAATGGCGGTAGTTTTTTGCGAAGTGGCGTCGCTTCCAGCTTCTGGCTCGCTTAAACAAAATGCGCCAATCGATTCGCCCGTGGCCAACTTGGTGAGGTATTTTTGTTTTTGTTCTTCGGTTCCGTATGTTTCCAATCCCCAGCAAACCAGGGAGTTGTTTACCGATACGATAACCGAGCACGAAGCATCGATCTTGCTCAACTCTTCCATCGCCAAAACATAGCTTATAGTGTCCATTCCGCCGCCGCCGTATTTTGGATCTACCATCATACCAAGAAAACCAAGCTCGGCCATTTTCTTTACTTGTTCGGTTGGGAACTCTTGTTTGTTATCACGCTCGATCACCCCGGGCTTTAATTCGTTATTGGCAAAATCGCGGGCTGCATCGCGAATCATGATATGTTCTTCGGAAAGACTGAAATCCATAAGCTTGTTTTAAAAATGTGTTAGTAAAAGTGGTGCAAAGATACCGTATTTAAAGTAAATATCAAACCTGCACTGCTGTCGATGAGTCTTAAGCGCTAAATTTAAAAAATTGTTCAACACCTTCATTTTAGTGTTGCTGAATTCAACCTTCGAAAGCGGTGTGAAACCCTTATTTCATTATTTTTACCCTATGAAAAACAACAACTATCATGTGCTCGGTGTGATGAGCGGCACTTCGCTTGACGGGGTTGACATCACGGAATGCTTTTTTGAAATTTCAAGAGAACAGCAATGGAGCTTTACCATAGGAGCTTCGGAAACCATTGAATATCCAACCATTTGGAAAAGGACACTGCAGCAGGCGGTACAGTATTCCGAAGAAAAATTGACCGAACTGGATGAAAACTATACCGATTATCTTTCCCAGATCATTTCGGCCTTCATTTCAAAACACCAAATTACGGACATCGATGCGGTTTGTAGCCATGGCCATACGGTGCTGCACGAACCTGAAAAAGGCGTGACGTTTCAAATAGGCAACCTGCCTAAATTGGCCACTTTAATTAAGCAAAAAGTGGTTTGTGATTTCCGCGTGCAAGATGTAAATCTTGGTGGACAAGGTGCTCCTTTGGTTCCCGTTGGCGATGCTTTTCTTTTTCCCGAATACGATTATTGCTTAAACCTGGGCGGTTTTGCCAATTGTTCTTTTGAAAAAAACGGCAAAAGAATTGCCTACGACATTTGCCCGGTGAATATCGTTTTGAATTTATATGCCGAAAAATTAGGCGAAAAATATGACGACAAGGGTGAAATGGCAGCTTCTGGAGAACTAAATAGCGGGCTTTTGAACCAGCTGAACCATTTGAACTTTTATAACGAAGAACCACCCAAATCATTGGGGTTGGAATGGGTGAAGGCGTATATATTTCCAATTCTGGAAACTTCAGGTGAAACATACAGGAATATACTGCGCACCTTTACCGAGCATATTGCCATACAGTTGGGGCGTCAATTTTCTGAAGGGAAAAAAGTGTTGGCCACGGGCGGGGGCGTTTACAATTCTTTTTTAATAGACCGTTTTAAATCCCTTAGGAATGTGGAGTTGGTTGTCCCGTCAAACCAGTTGATTGGGTATAAAGAAGCCCTTGTTTTTGGGTTGTTGGGAATATTGAAATTGCGCGATCAAGTAAATTGTCTGTCAAGCGTGACCGGGGCTAAAGAGAATCATTCCTCTGGTTTGGTGTTTCATCCATAAAAAACAACTGAAAAACGAATAGCAACCGTTTTTAAGTTTTTATATTTGCGGACAAAATTGTCCACTAATGAAACAACTACTTAAAAAATACGAAGATAAAGCACCAGAAATCGTTTTTCACTGGAACGACCCAGAAACCGAAGCCCAAGGCTGGACGGTCATCAACTCGCTTAGGGGTGGAGCTTCCGGTGGGGGAACCCGCATGCGCAAAGGACTCGATAAAAATGAAGTGCTGTCGCTGGCGAAAACCATGGAAGTGAAATTCACGGTTTCCGGGCCACCTATTGGCGGCGCTAAGTCAGGCATTGATTTCGACCCCGAAGACCCTCGAAAAAAAGGGGTGCTGGAGCGGTGGTACAAAGCCGTTTCGCCGTTGCTGAAATCGTATTATGGTACCGGTGGCGATATGAACGTTGACGAAACCCATGAAGTGATCCCAATTACCGAAGAAAGTGGTGTGTGGCACCCGCAAGAAGGTGTTTTTACGGGGCATTTCAACCCTTCGGAAGCCGATAAAATAAACAGGATTGGCCAATTGCGCCACGGCGTGATCAAGATGTTGGAAAACACAGATTACTCCCCAGATGTTATGCGCAAATACACCGTGGCCGACATGATCACCGGCTATGGCGTTGCCGTTGCCGTTAGCCATTATTACGATATTTACGGCGGAAGCATTAAAGGAAAAAAGGCCATTGTACAAGGGTTTGGAAACGTAGGTGCGGCCGCAGCGTACTACCTCTCCCAGATGGGTGCCAAAGTAGTAGGCATTATCGACAGGAATGGCGGGATTATCAATGAAGAAGGATATAGCTTTGACGAAGTAAAAGAATTGTTCCTGAACAAAAACGGAAACACCCTTGTGGCCGATAATATGCTTTCTTTTGAAGAAATGAACCAAAAAATATGGAGTTTGGAAGCCGAAATTTTCACACCATGTGCGGCCTCCAGATTGATCACCAAGGACCAGATATCGCAAATGATCGATTCTGGCTTAGAGGTAATCAGTTGTGGTGCCAATGTGCCTTTTGCAGATACCGAAATTTTCTTTGGCCCCATTATGGAATATACCGATGAGCGGGTAAGCCTTATTCCAGACTTTATAAGCAATTGCGGAATGGCGCGCGTATTCGCTTATTTTATGGAACGTAAGGTGCAAATGACCGATGAGGCCATTTTCAACGATACTTCTATGACCATTAAAAATGCCATACAAAACACGTTTGACCATAATAGTACCAAAACGAACATTAGTAAAACCGCTTTTGAAATCGCCTTGAAGCAATTAATATAGTCAACTGCCTATACCCTTATGGAATTGATCATTATTGTAATTTTTGCACTGGGCTACTTGGCCATTACTTTAGAACATCCTTTAAAACTGGATAAAACCGTGCCTGCCTTGATAATGGCAGCTTTAATTTGGGCACTCCTTGCGGTAGGGTTTCACAACGGCTGGTTCGATGTGATCGATACGAAAGAAGAAGCGTTGAATTTTCTAACAGAAGGCAAATTGGCCGATGAAGGGTTCAACAATGTCCTATTGCACCATCTGGGCAAAACGGCAGAGATATTGATTTTCTTGATAGGTGCCATGACCATTGTGGAAATAGTGGACCTTCACCGAGGGTTTAATATCTTGAAAGGTGTTATAAAAACCAGGAGCAAACGCAAACTGCTGTGGATCATTGGGGCCTTGGCTTTTTTCCTTTCGGCCGTCATTGACAACCTTACGGCGACCATCGTGCTCATTACCTTATTGCGCAAATTGATACATAAGAAAGAAGACCGCTTATGGTACGCCGCTTTGGTGGTAATTGCTGCCAATGCCGGAGGAGCTTGGTCGCCAATAGGCGATGTGACCACCACCATGCTCTGGATCGATGATAAAGTGACTGCAGCAGGTTTAATTGAGTTTGTCGTCTTGCCGTCCATTGCTTGTTTTGTTATTCCTTTCTTTATAGCCAGTTACTTAAAGCCTTTTCAGGGAAGGATCGAAATGGATACTACTGAAAATCACACTGCCGAACGTTTGCTGAGCAGTAAAACCATGTTGATTTTGGGCTTGGCGATGATTGTTTCGGTACCGGTTTTCAAGACCATAACCCATTTGCCCCCGTATGTGGGCATGATGCTGGCATTAGGTGTCGTATGGCTTGTTTCAGAATATATTCATCCAGAAGAAGATTTTAGTAAAGAAAGGCGTCATTTGTACTCCGCCCATAAAGCACTGTCTCGAATTGAAATTTCAAGCATTCTGTTTTTCTTGGGCATTTTAATGGCAGTAGCGGGTCTGGAAGCTTTGGTATATGGTTCAGTAAATGGAGAAGAAGTGGGGACGCTTCGGTACGCGGCAGAATACTTGGATATGGCCATTCCCAATCAAGACATCGTGGTCATGTTGTTGGGGATATTTTCGGCCGTAATAGATAATGTTCCATTGGTGGCTGCATCTATGGGAATGTACGAATCCCCAACTGATTCGGTGCTGTGGCACTTTATAGCCTATTCTGCGGGAACGGGGGGCAGTATGCTCATTATTGGCTCGGCAGCAGGGGTTGCCGCAATGGGTATGGAGCGCATCGACTTTATTTGGTACCTTAAAAAAATAACTTGGCTGGCCTTCATTGGCTTTTTGGCCGGGGCAGGTATATTCCTGTTATTTGAACGCGTGATATTTCACCATACGTAACAATTTCTGTAAACATCTATCGTTATCCTATAAAACCTTAAAAAATTTATGCTAAACTTCTTAATTCAGGAAGGTGCAGAGCAAGCGGCACAAGCCACTGAACCTGAAACAACCGAGAAAACACTTTCCGTACTTGAACTCATAATGAACGGAGGCCTCGCTGCCCAGATTATTATTGGGGTATTGTTTATTTTACTGTTTGTCGCAGTTTATATATACTTTGAAAGGCTTTTTGCCATTAAAGCGGCTTCTAAAATCAATAAAAATTTTATGAACCAGATACGCGATCACGTAGCGGGCGGGAACATTCAAGGAGCCAAAGTGCTTTGCGCACAACAGGACAGCCCCGTTTCAAGGCTTACCGAAAAAGGGATTTCCCGTATTGGTAGCCCTTTGGAAGACATAAACACCGCCATTGAGAACGCTGGTAGGTTAGAAGTCTATAAATTAGAAAAAAATGTGAGCATCTTGGCGACCATCGCCGGTGCTGCGCCTATGATCGGGTTTTTGGGTACGGTAATTGGTATGGTTTTGGCATTCCACCAGTTGGCAACCAGTAGCGGGCAAGCAGAAATGGGTGCCCTGGCCGAAGGTATTTACACGGCAATGACGACAACGGTTGCAGGTTTAATTGTAGGTATTATCGCTTATATGGGCTATAATCATTTAGTGGTGCGCACTGATAAGGTTGTGCATCAAATGGAAGCCACAGCCGTTGACTTTTTAGACTTATTAAACGAACCAGCATAATGAATTTAAGAGGAAGAAATAAAATAAGTCCAGAGTTCAGTATGAGCTCCATGACCGATATTGTGTTCCTGTTACTGGTGTTTTTCCTGTTGACGTCCCCCGCGATTACCCCCGATGCATTGGACTTGATCTTGCCGAAAGCAAAAGGCAAAACCACCAACGTACAAAAAGCATCGGTAAGTATTACCAATGATGGTGCCTATTACGTAAATAAAGAGCGGGTAAGCGAATACACTATGGAAAAAGAACTTAAAAACATCCTTGCAGGGCAAGAAAAACCAACCATCATTTTGCGTGCCGAAGAGGGCGTGCCCATTGAAGATGCCGTTTTTGTCATGGACCTGGCCAATAAAAACAACTATAAAATTGTCTTGGCAGTACGGCCTAATTAGGTTTTGTAGCCTATTATCTAACATCTCATATTTAAAATCTCATGTCTATCTTAGACACCAAACATAAAAAAAAGAGCATGGTCATCACGGTAATTTTACACGTGATCATCCTCATTTTATTGTTTTATATGGGATTGACCTATTTAGATCCACCACCAGAAAATGGAATCGCCGTCAACTTCGGGACTACCGAAACCGGAAGCGGAAACATTCAACCTACCGAACCCATAAAAGCAGCACCAAAGGAAACCACGCCACCTCCTGTTTCGCAGCCAAAAACCGAAATTAAGGAAGAGGTGGTCACCCAAGATATTGAAGATGCCCCGGTAATTAAAAAAGAAAAAAAGAAAGAAGTTCAAAAAGAAACCCCAGTTAAGGAACAACCCAAAGAAAAACCCAAAAAACCAGACCCAAAACCCGACAAAACCACAACCGATGCGTTGTCCAACTTGATTAACGCCCCAAAAAGCGATGGAACCGCAAAAGGGAGCGAAGGAAATGATGATACGGCTGGCGATAAAGGCAGCCCCGATGGCGATGCCAATGCCAAAAGTTATTACGGTACCGGAAAAGGCTTGGACGGAGATGGCAATTATTTATTGGGAGGCCGAAAAGCTCTGAACAAGAAAAAATTTGTACAAGACTGTAACGAAGCCGGAAAAGTGGTAGTGAGCATTGAGGTGGATAGAACTGGCAAAGTAATTAGCGCCACTCCTGGCGTTCGCGGTACCACCAACAATTCAAAATGTTTGTTGGAACCAGCCAAACGGGCTGCTCTCGCCACTCGTTTTAATGCAGACGATAACGCTCCAGCAAAACAAATAGGAAAGATTATCTATAATTTCAGCCTTTCGGAATAAATAGTAGCTTTGTTTTCATTAAATAATCCTTTAACCTTTACATTATAAATTATCAAGAAACCATAGCGTGGCTATTTGCTCAACTGCCTATGTACCAACGCGTGGGCAAAACAGCTTTTAAAAAGGATTTATCCAACACGCTAAAGCTGTCAAAGCACCTTAATAATCCTGAGCGACACTTTAAAAGCATCCACGTAGGCGGTACCAACGGAAAAGGTTCGGTGAGCCATATTTTGGCTTCGGTTTTACAGGAAGCCGGTTACAGAGTTGGGTTATACACCTCGCCACATTTAAAGGACTTTAGGGAACGCATCAAGATTAATGGGCAGCTAATTTCGGAAGAAAAAGTTATTTCCTTTGTAACTGAAAACAAATCTTTTTTAGAAAAAAATAATCTTTCATTTTTTGAAATGACCGTTGGGTTGGCGTTAGATTATTTCAGCAAACAAAAAGTGGATATTGCCGTTATTGAAGTTGGGATGGGCGGTAGGTTGGACAGTACCAATATCATCACCCCAGAAGTCTCCGTAATCACCAATATTGGTTTTGACCACACCGCTTTTCTAGGAACTACCTATGCTGAAATAGCTTCGGAAAAAGCCGGGATCATCAAACCGAACATTCCTGTCGTTATTGGCGAAACCGTTCCGGAAACCAAAAAAGTGTTTCAGAAAATCGCTTCAGAAAAAAAAGCACCGATCACGTTTGCCGAAATAACTGAAATTTCGGAATATGAAAGTGATTTAAAAGGAATCTATCAGCAGAAAAATAAAAAAACGGCAGTAAGTACCTTGAAAGTACTTCAAAAAAACGGTTGGGATATTTCAGAAGAACACCTCCGAAAAGGAGTCTTAAATACAGTAAAAAACACAGGTTTACAAGGGCGTTATCAAACGCTACAAGAACACCCAAGGGTCATTTGCGATACGGCACACAACAAAGAAGGGCTGCAGTTGGTTCTGCAGCAAATTCAAGAAGAACCTTTTGAAAACCTCCATATTGTTTTAGGTGTTGTACATGATAAAGATTTGGAAAGTATCTTGCCATTGTTTCCTAAAAAAGCCACGTATTATTTTTGCAAACCTGATGTTCCCCGTGGGTTGGAAGTTTCAATTTTAGCAACTTCAGCCAAAAAATTTGGCTTGACAGGAACCACTTTCAATGCTGTAACCGAAGCCTATCTTTCAGCTTTAAAAAATGCTTCGGAAAACGATTTGATTTACGTGGGAGGAAGCACTTTTACGGTAGCAGAAGTGGTTTAATTTTTCGTTTTAAAATTACTTTTTTTCTTCTTATCAGGATTGGTAAACAACCGTTTAAAGAAACCGTCGCGTTTGGTGGGTGCGCAATCCAGCATTTCAGCAACCGTAGCACTGGGGTTTTTAAACTGCGCTTTGGTTATCGCGTTGAAGGTTGTGTCTTTGTTTATTTTTTGCAACAATTTTGCGGCGATGGGCAAGGCGGCATTCGCACCTTGACCTGTGCGTGTCGTTTTAAACCCGATGCGGTGATCGTCGTTTCCTACCCACGTTACGGTAACCAATTTTGGCATGACCGAGACAAACCAAGCGTCTTTGTTGGATTGTGTGGTGCCGGTTTTTCCGCCTAAATCGTTTTGTAGCCCATAGGTGTTTCGCATTCTGCTTGCCGTTCCAGTGTTGACGACCGATTGCAACAGCTCGACCATGATTTGTCGGGTTCTTTCAGAAAAAGCAGGTTGCACCGTATCGTTTGTGTGGTCGAATTCTTCTAACAATTCGCCTTTTTTATTTTCAACTTTCAATAAATAGTAGGGCGAAACGGGCTTGCTATCATTAACATATGCGGCGTATGCTCCGGCCATTTCATAGATGGAAAGTTCGGCGGTTCCCAAGGCCAAGGAAGGGACTTTTGGCAGGGTTGAGGTAATGCCTAATTTTTTGGCAAGTGCAATCGTGTTTCCAATGCCCGCTTCTTCCAGCACTTTTACCGAAACGGTGTTGATCGATTTACTTAAAGCGGTTTTTAGACTATAATTGAGGTATTTTTCGTCAATATTTCCCGAATTTGAAGGGCTCCAACCTTCCATATTCTCATATTCCACTTCACGGGCCGAAAAATAATCACAGGGCGCTACACCCTGTTCCAAAGCTGTGGTATAAACAATGGGCTTGAACGTGGAACCTACCTGCCGTTTGCTTTTTTTTACGTGATCGTATTTAAAATGTTCAAAATTCACGCCGCCAACCCAAGATTTTACAGCTCCGGAATGCGGATCTATCGCAAGCATCCCGGCATTCAAGAACTTTAAATAATGCTGTACGCTGTCAATCGTACTGGCGACTACCTCTTTATTGCCCTTACTACCATACCACCACATTTTCTTTTTTACACTCAGGGAATCCATAATCGCTTTTTCTGAAAGGTCTTTGGCTTTTAATTTTTTATAGGCTTGAGTTTTTTTTACTACGGAAGCAATTAAGGTCTTATTGGAAAGCCAAGGGGCGTTCTTGCCAAATTCTTCTTCAAACGTTTTTTGAAGTTTTTGAAGGTGTTCCTTCATCGATTCTTCGGCATATTGTTGAAGGGTTTTATCAAGCGTAGTGTAAATTTTCAGTCCGCTGGTATATAAATTATACGGTGTGTCTTTGGTTGAATTTTCTTTACACCAAGCGAGCATCGTATTGCGAACCTCTTCTCTAAAATACGGGGCGAGTCCCCTTTGTTCGTCGTAATGGCCAAAATCCAGTTTTAACGAATCTTGAAGATTGTTTTTGTATTCAGCATCGGTTAAAAAACCGTATTTGTGCATTTGGTGCAGAACGGTGTTTCTTCTTTTTATATTCTGTTTTGGGAACCTTTTTGGATCGTACGTATAGGTGGCTTTTAAAGTTCCGATTAGAGTTGCCGCTTCCGTTGGGGTTAATTCTGATGTTTTTTTGTTGAAATATTTAAGGGCTGCGCTTTCAATTCCGTAGGTATTTCCGCTAAAGGGGACGGTGTTGGAATATAGTTCGAGGATTTCTGTTTTAGAATAATTTTTTTCCAATCGTCTGGCAACGATCATCTCCTTGGTTTTTACTACTGGAAGGGTGAAGATTCCATAATCTTTCCTGCTGAACAAGTTTTTTGCCAATTGTTGGGTAATGGTGCTGCCGCCGCCACTGGACGCGTCTTGCAATAAAATGGTTTTAAACAATACCCTGAACAGGCTTTTTATGTCTATTCCGTTGTGGTCATAAAACCGGACGTCTTCTGTGGCAATCAATGCATCGATAACGTGTTGTGGTATCTCTGAATAAGCGATTGGTTGTCTGTTTGAAAGGTAAAACTTACCGATAAGTTCATTGTTCGTGTCGTAAATTTCGGAAGCTTCGTACTGCGAAAGCTCTTGTATGTCTGTAGAGGTTGGGATGTGGCCCCACAACCCAAGGCGGACACTTATTATAAACACGCAAAGTAACCCAACAAAGCCTGCCGTTATTTTAAAAACAACAGAACCAATTTTTTTTAACCTGTCTTTTTTCATGCTTTTTACACCCTGATAGTTCAACAAATAAACGCAAACTTGGGGTGTAGATTATAGGTTTAACGTAACTTTATAATCTTGAAAAATGTTTTGGGGCGAGGCAGGAAATGTATAATTTTAATTTTTTTATATTTTTTGTTTGCGGTAATTAAAAAGTAGCTTATATTTGCAACCGCTAACAGCAAGGGCGCGTAGCTCAGTTGGTTCAGAGCACTTGGTTTACACCCAAGGGGTCAGGGGTTCGAATCCCTTCGCGCCCACCGATTAAAAGCTTCCATTTATTGGGAGCTTTTTTAGTTTATGGACGAATTTTATATTTACATACTATATTCCAATTCACTTGACAGCTATTATGGATCAAGAACATTTTGGATCAAGAACATTTTCTGGGTTTTTGAGTTTTTAAGCAAATAATTTTTCAAGTCTGTACAGGAAGAATTCAGTTCTTCTTACGCCTCTTAATTGTGCTCTAAATGCTTTAATTTTTGCATTAAA
>NZ_QEHR01000015.1 GCF_003095375.1 Marixanthomonas spongiae | reverse complement strand
GTATCTTTGCTCTCGGCTGAGCTGTTTATATTTCATTGCAACGCAAATTTAGCACTTGGCCAATCATTGGGGGCTAGCCCCCAATGATTTTTAATTTGAGTTGCACTTATTTGTTGAACTTAGGATTTGTTTTCATCGCTTTTATTTAAATTGATATTTTGTCTCGGGTACGGTTGAAAAGGAATTAACACCCAAATATTCACAATAGGCTCTTCCTTCTAAGGTTGGCGAAACAGGAGAGTTTTTCTGAAGATATTCTTCTACAACCTCGTGAATGGTATAATCTTTTACCTTAACATCTTTTACATTAGGCATTCTACATAGGTTGTCTAAAGGATCTCCAGGGCGAACACAAGCCGAAATGGTATAGTATTCGTTATCTTGCATTGTCTCGCCGTTTACTGTGATGCTTTTTATACGTTCTCCCTTTTCATTTTGACTGTTAAAGTCCACTTTCATCCCTGAAAATCGTACTAACCAACCACCAAAACGTTCGGTAGGGTTTTTTGAAAAAGCATTGTGCATCTCTTTTTCCAACCAATTTTTAATCTGTTTTCCGGTGGCTCTTCCTGTTTTTATTTTTTCATTTACGGGAAGTAAATTCCATAAATTGGCTCTGGTAATTGGCGCAGCTTGACCATTTTCGGGCACAATAGGGTTTCCAAACCTAAAACCATTGGAAATAGAAATATCGGCACCTGTTTTCCAACGGGCTGCATCGGTAATCATATTATCCATTGGGTTTTCTACGGTAAGGTAACGGTAGAGGGGTGTTTCAGTATATCCTACTACGGTTTCTAAATGTGCTTCGTAAGGCTCTTTTGCTTTATTTACCAATTGCTGCATTTCTGTATCGGCAGGATAAACGGCTGGATCTACATCAATAAGTTCATAATCATCGCCTACTAGCTTTCCGTCTACAAAATGTAAGGTTAGTTTCCCTACAAACGAACCAAAAGCTCCAGGCTCTGTAACCTTAGCATATTTACCTTGTATTGGTTTGCGCACACGCTCGTGGGTATCATTTCCTAATATATAGTCAACATTTTCAGAAATGGGGTTGTTAGCAAGCTCTACTTGTTTAAAAATACCAATATGGGTTACCAAAAAGAGTACATCTAGGTTTTCTTTCACCTTCAAATCATCCACTTGTTTTTTTAAATCTTCTGTCAGGCCGCTAAATGAGATTCCTTCACTAAAGATAGGGTTTTGGCGTACGGGCACATCGGGGTCGTTAATACCCATAAACCCAATGCGTACTCCTTCAATTTCTTTAATGGAATAAGCAGGAAATAAGGGTTCTTCGCTATCGTCGTGATACATATTTTGGGCAACAACATCGGTATTGTAGCCATTCATCACATCCATCATTATCTCTTTACCGTAAACTACTTCCCAATTACCCGGAATTATAACATCGTACCCCATATTCTTTATAAGCTCGGGCATTACTTTTCCATCGGAAAGCGCCGTGTAACCACTTCCTTGAATTAAATCGCCACCATCTACAATTAGGGTGCGGTTTGGATTTTTTTGACGTTCCTGTTCAAAAAGTGTTTTGATATTGGCAAGACCACCCCGATTTTTAAAAACTATCTGCTCGTTTTCCCAGAAAAGTTCAGGGTGTGTATCGAGCTGGCCGTGTATATCTGCTGTTTGTAATATAGTAACACTCAACGTATCCTTTGATGTCTCCGTAGGCTTCATAGCTTTTGATTTTTCCGGCGTGAAAGCGACAGTTACTAAGGCTAATGCTATCAAGGCAATGCTTGATACTAATATTTTATTATTTGTTTTCATTCTTTTTGTTTTTCTTTTTATAATTATAAACTAATGCTTTTGTATCCTTTCTTTTGAAGTTGGAAATTATAGAGTATTCCGTTATCAACTACTTTAATTTCTTTTGGAACATTAGCTCTGTCTATGTTGAATTTATTAAGTGAAAATCCGCAAGCAACAATTTGTACACCTGCTTTTTTAGCTTTTTTGATAAACCCACTTATTTTTTCGGTATTGGTGATATCACCTATTCCTTTTCCGCAGATAACCACTTTAAACTCTCCAAAAGCATCTCCTTCTTCTAGTTTTAAAGCTTCCGCCGTTAAAATAATGGGTTGTAATTGTGGTACTTTTTTTGTCAATACCACATAATTGTTTTTGTTGTCATTTGTTTGTTGCGCCTGTGTGGTAAGGGTTCCGAACAGGGTTAACATTAAAAAAAGGGAACTAAATAAATACGTTTTCATTTTTGTTTATTTTAAAAGGTTATTGGTGTCATTCAGTACAAAAAAGAGAAGTCCACCGATAATTGCTATATTTTTAAAGAGCGGTCCAAGAGTTGTAATCTGGCCCACTTGAATGGTTAATGTAATAGGTATTAAAACTGCCATTAGTACAATTGCTGCCCACTTGGTTTTATAACCAATGAGAAACAGAAAACCAGCTATGAGCATTACGATACCAGATAGTATAATAAGCCATTGGGGTTCGCCAAAAAAATAAGCGATACCTTTAAAATTGGCTTGTTCAATACGTTGGATGGTTTTTTCTACATTAAGCAAGTGATTAAAACTTGCAACGAGAAATATGCCACTTACCAGTATACGTAACAATTGTACAGAACGACGGCTTACTAAAATTTTGGTAGCCATTGTAAAATAGTTAAAAGAGTGTTTTCTTTTGTGCGATGTCTTTCCGCAATAAATAGATACAGCTTAATTCTTGTTTACGAACAGCCTCTACGGAAGAATCGACTTAAAAAATCATTAAATAGAAATTATGCCAAGCGGGGTGGCGGAGAATCATTATCTAGGTAAGGATAACTTAAATTGGAAGAAAAATTAGTGTTTAATACAGTAATAGGGCTTAAGATAGTTGATTCCCAAGAGAAAAGTTCAAATTGAAATTGGGAGGTGCAAACACCCGTTAATGCAACAATTTGTGACGAACCGAAGTCTATTTGCGAAAAATCTGCTGTTTTATCGGTGCTCTCTTGAAAATTTTCTTTTTCACAAAAAGGTTTTACAAAAGAAATTCCTTTTCCGTTAAACAACGCATTCAGCCCATTTGCATCTATGGCAACAAGTTTTACCATAAACACCAAGGTTAACAATATCGATATGTAAACTTTACTTTTCACGAATTAAGACAAAAATAGAAATAATTATAAGTTTGGTTTGTAACTTTTGTTACTTAACTCTCTAAAACTCCAAAACAAAAGGTGCGGTAGCTTGTTAAACATCTATGCCACATATATAATCCTACAGATATATTATGAGGGCAATTGTAACAAGCAACTATTTATTTTAGCACCTGAAAAGCCCAAACAATCAATAGAAAGCCAATACCAGTAATAGCAGGTGCAGGAATCTTCATAACAATGCCTATTACAAGCATTGCAATAGCGGTTAAAGCGAGCAATATAGAAATCAAGTTTATTTTTTTATTACGTGTCATAGTTTTTATTTTTATTCAAATTAAGAAAATAAAATTGATACTACTGTAACTATTGTTACTAACTGGACCTATTAAAACTGTCATCTTTGCACAAAAATTATTTAATATGGATTTTATATATGAACCTTGGCCGTGGTACGTAGGCGGACCACTTATTGCACTTGTAATGTTTATCTTGTTGCTTGTAGGAAAGCAATTTGGTATGTCATCGAACCTGAGAACTGCCTGTGCGGCAGTCGGTGGTGGCAAAGCAGCCGACTTCTTTAAATTTGATTGGAAAGCACAACGCTGGAATTTAATGGTGGTGTTGGGTGCCGTAATCGGTGGTTTTATTGCTACAAATTATATGAGCAATAACACTGTTGAAATTAATCCCAACGTGGCACAACAACTCGCAGAAGATTATCAAATAACAAGTGCTGGCGAAAGTTATTTACCTCCTGAAATTTTTGCGGCAGATGCGTTAAGCAATCCGTTTATCATTAGCATACTATTAGTAGGCGGTCTATTAGTTGGTTTTGGTGCGCGATATGCTGGCGGCTGTACATCTGGTCATTCCATTTCTGGAATAAGCAACCTTCAGTTGCCATCTCTTATAGCCACCATAGGCTTTTTTATAGGTGGGCTGATAATGGTTCATTTATTTTACCCTTTAATCTTTTAAACTATGCGTTATTTTATATATTTAGTTATCGGTATTTTCTTCGGAATTATAATGTTCAAATCTGAAGCAGCATCTTGGTTCCGTATTTATGAAATGTTTCAATTTGGCAGTTTCCATATGTACGGAATTATGGGTTCAGCCTTGGTGCTTGGAGTCATAGGCGTACAGCTTATAAAACGTAAAAACATAAAGCCCTTCGATGGCAGCGAAATGAGCCTTACACCAAAAAACAAAAGTGTGCCTCGCTATTTAATAGGCGGTATTATTTTCGGGTTGGGTTGGGCACTTGCAGGTGCTTGTCCAGGCCCTATGTATGTGCTCGCAGGCGCAGGTTATGCATCTATCTTGATAGTGATTTTTGGCGCTATCGCTGGCACGTTTTTGTATGGATTGGTTAAGGGTAGGTTGCCGCATTAGAAGTTGACTACACTGCCCAAAGCATTTTGTCTTTATAAAATTCAATATAAAGATTTGTCATAGCACTTTTCAATTTTTTCTTTCTGAGATGGATTTTCACCCGAGGTGTAATTTTTACACCTCGGGTGTAAAAAATAATTTCGAGGTGTAAATTAGATGTAATAAAAGTATAAAAACCGAATAATCAAGAGAAGGTAAACTTTGAGAGCTGTTATCAAAAATTTGATTTACAGTAAATTAACAGCAAATGAAATCAAATAAAATTACTGTCTACTTCCCGATGCAAAAATTAGCAAAAATATTACCTAACAACTCGTCATTACTGATTTCCCCAGTGATTTCACCAAAGTAATATAAGGCTTGACGAATATCTATCGCCATGAGATCGCTACTTAAATTGCTGTCTATGCCTTGTTGTACTTTATGGATTTCTTCCAATGCTTTTAAAAGGGCATCATAATGGCGGGTGTTGGTAACAATGGTTTCGTTGTTACGTAACGCTCCAGTATTTACAAAATCGAGTAGGGTAGATTGAAGCTCTTCGACACCTTCTCCTGTTTTAGCAGAAAGTAATTTGAGATTTGGGATTTGAGATTTAAGATTTGAGATTTTCTCAGGCGACAGTTGATCTACTTTGTTGGCAATAATCACCAAGGGTTTTTGAGGAAATTTGTTTTTAATTTTCTCTATTTCAACTTTTCTCTTCTTAATTACATCGGAACCACTAGTTAATTGAACACTATCTACAAGCAACACAACCACCTGCGCTTGCTCCATTTTTTCAAAAGTCTTTTTTATGCCCAAGCCTTCAATGGTATCGGTCGTTTCCCTAATTCCAGCAGTATCGATAAACCGGAAGCCAATGCCACCAATGGTAATTTCATCTTCAATGGTGTCACGCGTAGTACCGGCAATGTCGCTTACAATGGCGCGCTCTTCGTTTAATAACGCATTCAATAATGTTGATTTCCCCACATTCGGTTCGCCCACAATGGCTACTGGAATTCCGTTTTTCAACACATTCCCCGTGGCAAAGGAGTCAATCAATCGTTTTAAAACATGGGTGATTCGGGTTATTAATTTCTGGAATTCATCGCGATTGGCAAATTCCACATCTTCTTCGGCAAAGTCTAATTCTAATTCAATTAAAGACGCGAAGTCTAACAGCTCTTGGCGCAATTTTTTTATTTCCGAAGAAAAACCGCCGCGCATTTGTTGCATGGCCAGTTGGTGCGAAGCGGCCGAATCACTACTTATCAAATCGGCCACGGCTTCAGCTTGGCTTAAGTCCATTTTTCCGTTTAAGAAAGCCCGAAGAGTAAATTCCCCGGCTTGAGCCATACGGCAACCGTTCCGAAGGCATAGTTGTATTATTTCCTGTTGAATGTAACTGCTGCCGTGGCACGAAAACTCAACCACATTTTCCCCAGTGTAACTATTGGGGTTTTTAAACACCGTAGCCAAAACTTGGTCTATCACACGGGTACCGTCCACGATATTCCCAAGATGCACGGTGTGTGTTTTCTGCTTCGCTAAGTTTTTGCCAGAAACAGAAGCAAACAAATTGGCGGCAATGGCAATGGCATCGGGCCCTGAAAGCCTGATGATGGCAATGGCGCCGGCTCCCGATGGGGTGGCTAAAGCTACAATGGTATCGGTGTGTGTCATAAATTCTTGTACTACGGCTAAACTATATTTATTTTGAAATGCTCAGTATAAACTTCGGCAGGAGTCTCATGCCTGCCATATTTTAAGTTGCAAAAATACATAATTCCTTTGGCGATAGGATTAACTGTAACATTTTATCACATTTTACTACCTATAAGGTACAGCATCAAAATCAATCATAAAAATGGAAGTAATCAATCCCACACCACAAACACAAAGCACTACTGCAAAACGCTACGACAACCAGTTACTGGTCATCACACATGTATCTCAATTGTTAACGTATGTTACCGGATTTGGCGGCCTTATTGTGCCACTGATTCTATGGCTTACCCAAAGAGACAAAGTAGTGGGAATGAACGAACACGGCAAGGCGATCGTTAATTTTCAGCTGACCTTGATTTTATTGACTATCATAAGCATTCCTGCCATACTACTATTAGGTTTAGGAATTTTAATGCTCATTTTTATAGGTATTGTGGCCTTTGTGTTACCCATTGTCAATGCAGTAAGGGCCAGCAATAATCAACCACCAAGTCTTTTTATGACTATTCCGTTTATAGGATAGTATTTCTTCTGAAATGAGATGCCTTAAAAAGTATATTGAATTTGTAAACTACTGTAATAATTACGGGGTAAACCAGGGTAGTAGTACCGAGGTTCACTTCCACCAAAACCAGAAGCATTAATTAAAATTGAGGAGGCATACGTAGAGTTAGTTACATTATTAATGCCTGCTGAAAGCCGGATATAAAAAGTAGCTGCTATCGCCCTTTTATATTCGGCTTGTATATTTAACAGGTTGTACGACTCCCTATACAACGAATTACTATCGGTTATTGGTTGACTACCAATATATCTGAAATTTGAAGACAGGCCTAACCCAGAATTATGATAGATACGTACTCCTGTGGTTATTTTTTTATCAGGTACACCAGTGAGGTCATTTCCTGAAAAATCGTCTGCTTCGTCCACAAAATCAATAAACTTATGAAAGTTGAATTCTGTATTTAAAAAGGGATTAACTTCAAGTACAGATGCTATTTTAAAAGTATAATCTGCTTGAAACTCCAAACCTCGATGATGGGTTTTGCCAGCATTCCTGCCAATGTATTGATCGTCGCCCACACGTTCGGCCACCAATAAATTGGATATGGATAGTAAATAAGCAGAAGATTTAATACGTAAACTTCGGTTAAAGAAATAGAGCTCAGTTCCTATTTCATAATTCCAACCGGTTTCAGGACCAATTTCGGGGTTGATGACTCCATCAGGTGTCAACGTTTCTTCCAGACTGGGATAATTAAAACCCCGGCTAATATTTCCGAAGAAAACCCTATTAGCCGATGCTGTATATAAAAAAGTGATACTGGGTGCAAAAATGGCGTCGAAATTCCTATCTGCAGAAGTATTACTTGCGCCCGTATTAAACTCATCTTTATAGCTGTATGTTGTTTTATTGATGTTGAGGCCTAACTCTGTTTCAAGCGTTGAACTAAGGGATATTTTGGTTGTGGCAAATGCATTCAGTTGTTTTCTAACTTCTTTATTCTTGCTAAGTAAATTACCTTCCAAGCTACCTTGGCCGTTGTTTTTTTCATATAAATTTTCAATCGTTTTCCAACGGTATTCGTCTTGGTACCATTCAGCACCGTAGTTCACACTGGCTTGTTGTTGGTTAAAGATAAATTTTTTTTCAAACACTGTTCGGGCGCCGTAACCATTGGTTAATTCATCGAGAATATTAAAAGGGCGTGGCTCATAATGATCTAAATAGGTATAATACACACTCGTGGTATTGCTAAACGTTTCTGAAAATTTACTAGAGAAACTAAGTCCAGTCACCGTTTGGCGGTTGTCTTCATAACCTTTGGAAGCATCCCATGTAAAAGCAGCTTGCGAAGGGTCTTCGGTAAAATCGGTTAGCCCCAAAGAACTCGGAATTTGAGCGTTGTTGTTGAGATGGTTTATTAGAAAGGAAAGGCTGTACTTTTCATTAAATTGATAATCTGTGTTTAGAAAATAACTATTCCGATTGTACCGGCTGTTATCGCGATAGCCGTCCTGTTGCAGGTGATCGTAATTAAAATGAATCGAAAGCTTGTCATCTTTTATAGAAGCGCTTACTGTATTTTTAAACAATCCGTACGACCCCGCTGTTGTTGTATTTGAAATTTTAACTTCGCTTTTTAGTGGCTCTTTTGAATTGAGCAGTAACGTTCCACCAAGGTTAGTTCCATATTGCGTAGCTTTTGGACCTTTAATAATTTCAACATTCTGTATGTCGTTGGCGTCGTACGTGTCAATTGCGGTTTCACCTACACCGTTGGTGATGGGAATACCATTAAAGTAAGCCCGTATTTTATTGGTGCCGTACAAGGTGCGGGAACCTACGCCACGAATGGTAATTCGGTTGGTATTGATAGCGCCTTGCTGAATGTACACGCCGGGCGTTTCATTAATCGCTGAAACCAAATCGACCGGGCTATAGGTTTCAATTGTTTTAGAGGAAATATTTGAAGTAGGTACGAGCACACCACTTTCTTTTTGAAACTTGGAAGCTAAAACAACAGTTTCTAATTGTTCGGCTTCTTTTGTTTTTTTCAGAATATAGGTATTTCCTGTTTCTGAAATAGTGAAAGTTTCAGTATAATAATCAGGATGTTGCAATAAAATGGTAGTAGGAAGTTCAATTTCCGAAGAGAATGTAAATTCCCCATTGACATTCGTATTGACTTTTATGGAATTGGCAACTGTTATCGAAACACTTTCAATTGGGTTGCCATTTTCTGAAATAACCTTCCCTGTAAATTGAGCAGCACCATTAAAAAAGACGGCTATAAGCATAACCGCCGTAGCATATTTTTTAAACATAAGAAGGTTGTTACTGTTGTTTAACGTACTTTTTTGTTTATGTTCAAAGTTATGTAATTTTAAAAGAAGCCCAATGGTTATATTATCTGGGTATCGATTAATTGTTCAACATTTCGTTAAAGAAACGACTGTTGAAGCCTATTTACATATCGTCACCTTGATAGTCACTGGTTAAACGCTCTTCTGCTTTATTAATGTAATCAACATCTTTCGCAGAAATATTAAGTTCAGAACGTGCAATCTTCTGTTCCTTAAAAATAAATTTCTTATTTAAGTTAAATTTATAAGATTATGAATTCAAGACCACTATCTGTATTAATACTATTATTATACTACTTTTCATATTCACAACAAATTTGGATCCCGACAAGACTAAGTAAAACGTTGCTCTAAATTCCAATAAAGAGGATTTAGCAAACATAAAGACTAAACAATGAGGGCTTACGAGATGTTCCGATAAAGGTTCCAATGCCTCAGAACTTTATGATACCTAAATAGTGATTGTAGGCTTTCCCGCACTTGATAGTTCAATTGAGGACTTTTATGAAGCTGAAGCACCAAATTTTAGTCCATAACTTCAATCTAAGTATCCAAATATTTAGGCTTATCGTAGTGCCAAATTTATAAGTGAAAAAAGATCAATTTTTTATGAAGCGATAGTTAGCGCCATTTGCCAACGAAAGAAAATAGCCTCCTTGGGCAAGATTTACCGTATTTATTTTGCCGTTTGGAGTGATAATTCCCTGTGAAATTTTGGTGCCAAGCATACTAAAAAGGGTATAGGGAATGGATTCCTTGAGATTTGAAATTTTTAAATAATCGCGGGCCGGATTGGGAAAAAGCTGGTGGCCATTTTTGAAAATCTGGTTTTCAACGCCCAAAATATTTTCCACTTTCGAAATTTTATTTGCCCCACCTTCCAAAATATAAAGGGTACTGCCCGACAGTTCAATGTCCAGTGGAAGATTAAGCCCGGTGACCAGGTCGGTAGCCGTGGTGGCACCGTCGGTAAGGTCCTTTACCGAAATCTTATTATCATTCCGTTCGGTTATGTACAGATTGTTGTTACGTATGCGTAAACCAATGGGGCGGTTTATGCCGGTTACCACATCGGTAGGTTGGGTAATACCGCTGGTAACGTCTACTTTTGAGATCCTATTGGCCTGCCCTTGCCCCATGTAAAGCATATTTTCGAGAAGTGCGAGGCCAGTGGGATTGAAATTCACCGTAGAAGTGGCAACCACTTCGGGGGTTGGATTTGTATCCGTTACGTCGAATCGGGCCACGATGTCGGCATTGTTGTCTGAATAGTACATGGTGTCGCCATCCAAAAGGAGAAAGTTGGGCGTATTGAGCCCAGAAATGACGGTTTCTAAAGTTGGGGTGGGGTCGCTCACGTCAATTTTGGAAATACGGCCTGCATTAAATTCCGCAATGTATAGGATATTGCCGCCCTTGGCCATGCCAGCGGCAGTGGTGAGGCCGCCTATCACCGAAACCGGCGTAGGGGAGCTCTGGGTAACATCAATCTTAAACACCTCCGAGGGTGTGGAATAGTACAGGTCGTTGCCATCCATCAACAATCTTGAGGGATTGGCCAGCCCCGTAATAACATCAATGGTTTGGGCATTTATGGCCGTTATGCCGCAAAGAAAGAATACTAAAAAAGCGTAAAATGGTTTCATAATTGTTTGGTTTAAGGATTACAGTTGTAAGTACATCGGCCCAAACCAAAAATGTCATCCAAAATTTCAAATATTTTTTCCGTGTATAAAAAAAGCCCCCCTCTCGGCGGACTTTTAAAAACTTTTCTTAAGCTGTAATCGCTAATTATTGAGCATCACCGGCATCACAAGCATGGTAACTTGTTCACCTTCGTCCAAGCCATCTACAGGAGTTAAAATCCCAGCGCGGTTTGGTAAAGACATTTCTAAAGAAACGTGGTCGCTGGTGAGGTTGTTTAGCATTTCGGTAAGAAAACGCGAATTGAACCCTATTTGCATATCGTCACCCTTATAATCGCAGGTTAACCGCTCTTCGGCCTTGTTGCTGTAGTCCACATCTTCTGCGGAAATGTTCAACTCAGATCCGGCAATTTTCAACCGTATTTGGTGGGTGGTTTTGTTTGAGAAAATAGACACCCGCCGTACCGAATTTAAAAACTGATTGCGGTCTATGCTCAACTGGTTGGGGTTTTCTTTTGGGATTACCGCTTCGTAGTTGGGATATTTCCCGTCGATGAGACGGCAGACCATTTCGGTGTTTTCAAAAGTGAACTTGGCGTTGCTCTCGTTGTATTCGATGGTCACATCTTCTTCACTACCGGCCAAGATGCTTTTTAATAGGTTCAGTGGTTTTTTAGGCATGATGAATTCGGCCGTTTCCGAGGCAGTAACATCTTCCCGTGAATACTTTACCAGTTTGTGGGCATCGGTGGCCACAAAGGTGAGCCCTTCGGTTGAAAACTGAAAAAACACCCCGCTCATTACCGGGCGCAGATCGTCATTACCGGTAGCGAAAAATGTTTTGTCTATGGCCGTTGCCAAAATATCACCTTGCAGTACGGTTGCCGAAGGATCGTTCAGTTCCACCGCATTGGGAAACTCTTCGCCATCGGCATACGCCAAGGCATATTTACCGTGGTTGCTGCTTATCTCTACCGTATTGTTGTCTTCAACGGTAAAGGTCAAAGGTTGTTCAGGAAATGTTTTTAAGGTGTCCAACAGCAAACGGGCCGGGATGCAAACGCTTCCTTTTTCGCTGCTTTCCACTTCCAGTTTTGATGAAACCGTCGTTTCCAGGTCGGAAGCCGAAACGGTAAGTGAACTTCCGTCAAGGTTGAATAAAAAATTGTCTAAAATAGGAAGTGTGTTGTTATTGTTGATGATGCCACCAAGCACTTGTAGTTGTTTCAGTAAATACGAACTCGATACAATGAATTTCATTCTCTATATTTTGTGGAAATAGTTGATTTTCAATTTCTACTGAATAGTATTCAGTTTACCTACAAATATATCTGAAATGGGACGGTTATGAAAACTATTTTATTAACAGTTAACGCATATAGCGCCGCTTTCTGAAATATTGAAAGAAAATTCCAAATATAGCAAGTAACCCCAACGGTAACAGGATGTTAATAAGTTGCCATTGGGTGCGCTGCTCAGCTGTTTTTTGCGGATCGAGGAATGGAACGGCAATTTTTTTGCTTCGAATGTTTATAAGTCCGCTGTCGTCCAGTAGGTAATTGACCGTATTCAACAAAAACTCCTTGTTTCCGTAGAAGGATTGGGTGAATTTATCGAAACCCAACTCCAGTGGTCGGTTCCCATCTAATTGGTTTTTTATGACGTCGCCATCGCTAATCACTACCATTTTTGTTGGAACAGAAATATCACTGTTTTCTGGATTTTGAAATGGTTTTACCCTATTGGTAAATGCGGAAGGGAATTTGCCTTTCAACAATACGGCCAGAGGTTTTTCCCCAGCGTTGTATTGTGCCGGGTCTGGACCTTCGTTTACTGTTTGTAGGTTTTCGGGAATTTCGGTATCTAAATTGATTTCATAAGGCAGCCCAACCACATCGGTTATGGGCGATGAAGAAAGCAGCACGGTTTTATTTACCGAATTAGGAAGCGTGTCGATCGTGCTGGCATAATCAAACTTTACTGCTTCAATGTTCGTGACAATAGGATGGTTGTTGGCACTGCTGCTCAACGGACTGAAAAACCACGGATAGCGGTTGTACTGGGAATCCCGTTCGCTGCCTTGCGCCAGAACGATAGGGGCGGAATAGACGTCCTTGACCAAGTTTGGATTGATGCGCAGCCCGTACTTAAAGAAAAAATCATTCAGGTGAAGATCTTTTCCAAAGGCAAAGGTATTGCCGCTTATTGTATCCACTTTGTTTTCTGTGGCATCGATAAGCCAAAGCGAGCGGCCGCCATTCATTGTAAATTGGTCCAGAATATACTTTTCGGCATCGGAAAAAGCTTCGGTAGGCTTGGCTGCAATGATGAGATCAAAATCATTAAGTTGCCGTAAGGTTTTATTGGGCGAAACGGCAGCTGAATCTAACGTGAAAGGCGCTAAAAAGTAGTAGTCTTTTAAGGTAGAAAGGAAATCGGCCACATAGCGATCGCTCAACTCGTTGTTTCCCTTTAAGATGGCGACTTTCCGTTTTTTCGGGTTAATCAACTTGTTAAAACCATCGGCAAAGGCATATTCCAGATTTTGAATTGAGTTGTTTACCCGCTCTTGCATGGTGGTACCCAGTTGGTTTTTGAGCAAAGGAATGGCGACGCTTTTTTCGTTGTAATAGGCAAGTGCCCAAGGGAAAACCGTTTCGGTGCTAACCTTTCCGCTTTCGCGAACTTCCACTTGCGCGCCCATCATATCCCGGTTGGCAAATTCTTTTTGCAAGCTTTGCGGGTCATCCACTTTCATGGGGTTGATGAACTCGTATTTTATGTTTGGGTTATATGCGGAAAATTCTTCCAGCATCTGCTTGGTTTCCGATTGCAGCCGGTTGAATTCGGCCGGGAGGTCGCCTTCCAAAAAAACATCAATTACTATAGGCGAGTTAGCTGTAGTTATGGTTTGCTTTGCTGCTTCAGAAAGGGTATATCGTTTGTCTTGCGTAAGATCGAAGCGTTTGTAAACGTAGGACGAAATTACATTTACCACAATAAATGCAAGCACGGCTACAACGATATATTGAATGTTTTTTTTATTCATATCAGTTGCGTTTTTTCAGCTTTAGCACGGTAAACGATATAAAAAGGGCAGCAATACTCAAAAAGTAAATAATATCCCTTGTATCCAGTACGCCACGGGCAACGCTGTCAAAATGGGCTTTCATCCCCAATGTTTCAATTGGGAAATCGATACCTAAATTGGTAATACCTTCAAAGCCATAATACAATACAAAACATGAAAACACTGAAATTATAAATGCTACAATTTGGTTTTGCGAAAGGGTAGAAGAGAAGATGCCAATTGCGGTATAAGCCAGAACCAAAAAGAGCAGGCCAATGTAGGAACCCACAGTACTGCCAACATCCCAATTTCCTTGTGGATTACCTAATTGTGAAATGGTAACGATATACAATAAAGTAGGGATCAATGCTATGATGATAAGCAGGACAGCCCCGAAATATTTACCCAGCACGATGTTTTTTATTGAAATGGGCTTGGTCAATAACAATTCCAACGTGCCCGTTTTCAGCTCGTCGCTAAAGCTCCGCATCGTTACTGCTGGAATTAGAAACAATAAAACCCAAGGCGCTAACTGAAAAAAAGACGACAGATCGGCAAAACCGGCATCGAGAATATTATAATCACCACTAAAAATCCAAAGGAACAGGCCGTTAATCAACAGAAATATACCTACAACCAAATACCCTATGGGGCTGGCGAAGAAAGCTGTTATTTCACGTTTTATTAATGCGGTCATTTAATTTTTTTTATTATCTGGGGCTTTGATACGATCCCGAAGCGCTTCGCTTTCGGGATCACTCAGCCACCTAAAAATTGATATTATAAATTATATTTTGCTCCAGCATCCAGCATCGGTATTTTCGGTACAAATTTGCGATACCTACCGGTCTCCCGAATTCACTCAAACACCTTTTTGGAAAAGCAGCATCTAGCATCAACCTAAGCTATACAACGTATCCACACTCCAAGCGGCGGCTTTCTCTTTAAATTTTGGCTTTGTTTTGGCCCAAACGCCTTTAAATAAATCACTGTGGCGGTAGGCTTCCAAAGCTGCTTCATCTTTCCAACGGCTATAGGTAAAAAAGATTGTTTGGTTGTGTTTATCACGGTACAATTCTAAAAATTCGCAGCCGGGAAAACTTCTTATTTTGTCTTTTATGGTTTCAAAATTAGCAAGAAAAGAAGAAACCTCCTTCGCTTTAAACTCCATTTTTACAATTCTGGTAAACATAACGTGTTTTACTTTATTTTAAGAAAAACTTTTTCCAATCATGATTGCTGAGCGCCTGCCAGAATGAAATCCTTTCGGGCTGTGGATCAAAGTACTATTTAAAATTAACCGAAATCGTGTCCCAGTACGCTAACCCAAAAAGGGTAGCGGCGCTGCCCACAGTGTTGGGATTGCTTTTGTAAATGGCCAGCTCCAGATAGTTGGAAGAGTTCCACAACGCCAGATTTTTTCCGTCCTCCTCCCGTTTGTTGGGCGGAACCTCAAAATTGATGGCTTCGCTATAGTGTGAAAAAATCTCTTTAAACTCTGCAGTCCGTGCCCGTACGGTAAAGTCGCGGCCTTTTCCCACTTCTTCAAACAATGGCTTGGTAATGTTGCTGATCACGTTTCCGTAGTTGTCAATGTAAATGACGTTGCCCACAATCTGGTTGTTTTCACTGTTCACCACTGGCCGTAGCCCCCGTATTTCCTTGATATCTGTAATCGTTTTTCCAATAACGTCCAAACTGCCGCCACGGGCAATATGGCAGGCTACTTTTACAAACACGTCCAGCACCGGAAAGTTGGTCTCTACGCGGTCGTGGATATTGATTTCCACAATTTTTTCAGGTTTTATTTCTGAAGCCAACAGGGAAATAATTCCGTTATTGGCACAAATAAAATAATGACCGTCTAAATAAACGGCAATATGCTTGTTTTCAGGGTTCAATTCTGAGTCGATCCCGATGACGTGTATGGTTTCTTTTGGGAAACTCCGGTATGCGTTTTGAATGATATAGGCAGCTTCAGTAATGTGAAACGGCGATACCGAATGCGAAATGTCAACAATCCTTACATCGGGCAATTCACTGTAAACAGCGCCTTTTACTGCTCCTGCAAAGTGATCTTTCTCTCCAAAATCAGTAGTAAGGGTAATGATGGGCATTGTGAATTGTTGATATATTGTTGAAACAAGTACCACAAAAATAAGGTACTTTTGTTATAGGAAAAACTATATTTACAATTAGTATGAAATCTTATAAACAATCCTGCTTTTGAACGAACTCATTATTGAATTGACCGAAGTAAGCCCTCGCGAATTTTTTGGGCTTCAGAATGGAAATATCGACCTGCTCAAAAAGTTTTTCCCAAAACTGAAAATCGTTGCCCGGGGCAGCAAAATAAAAGCTTATGGCGACGAAGAGGTATTGGAAGAATTCGATAAACGCCTCACTATGCTGCTGGAGCATTTTGGCAAATACAATAAGATAGACGAGAACATCATCGAGCGGATATTGCAAAGCGAAAGCAAAGAAGATTATGAAACCCCCGTGAGTGCCGGTGACGTTCTGGTACACGGGGTTAGTGGTAAATTGATAAAAGCCCAAACTGCCAACCAGCGCAAACTGGTAACCCTTATGGGCAAGAACGACATGGTTTTTGCTGTTGGCCCTGCTGGAACCGGAAAAACCTATACCGGCGTCGCTTTGGCCGTGAAGGCTTTAAAAGAAAAGCAAGTAAAACGCATTATTTTAACCCGTCCTGCAGTTGAAGCCGGCGAAAATTTAGGATTCCTTCCAGGCGATTTAAAAGAAAAACTCGATCCGTATATGCAACCGCTTTATGATGCTTTGCGTGATATGATTCCACACGAAAAACTGGAATCGCACATCGAAAAAGGGGTCATTCAAATTGCGCCTATGGCTTTTATGCGTGGCCGCACACTGGACAATGCTTTTGTAATTCTCGATGAGGCCCAAAACACTACCCACGCACAAATGAAAATGTTCCTTACCCGTATGGGGAAAAACGCCAAGTTTATGATCACTGGCGACCCGGGACAAATCGATTTACCACGGCGCGTTATTTCAGGATTAAAAGAGGCCTTATTGGTTTTGAAAGATATTCCGGGCGTTGGGGTTATTTATCTGGACGATAAAGACGTTATACGCCACAGGCTGGTTAAAAAAGTAATTGCCGCCTACAAATCAATTGAAAACGTTGACTAATTGCTATAAAACATGTTATTTACTGAAAACTGCCTGCTTGTAGAAGCCATTTTCAGCTTAGAAAAAACACTGAATACTGAATGCTCAACACTGAATACTGATTACTGATATGAACACCCTAACTTCCACAAACTTCAATTTCCCCGGTCAAAAAAACGTATATCACGGAAAAGTACGCGAAGTATATACCTTGGAAAATAATACCTTGGTTATGATTGCAACCGATAGGTTAAGTGCCTTCGATGTTGTCATGCCAAAAGGGATTCCATTTAAAGGACAGATATTAAACCAGATTGCTACCAAAATGATGCGCGATACAGAAGATCTCGTGCCAAACTGGTTAACGGCTACACCCGATCCTAACGTTGCAGTGGGTGAAGCCTGTGAACCTTATAAGGTTGAAATGGTAATTAGAGGATACTTAAGTGGCCACGCAGCGCGAGAATATAAAGCTGGGAAACGCATGCTTTGTGGCGTACCAATGCCAGAAGGGATGAAAGAAAATGATAAATTTCCTGAACCGATTATAACCCCAGCAACAAAAGCCGAAGCTGGTGATCATGATGAAGATATTTCTCGCGAAGATATATTAAAAAGAAATATCGTTTCAGAAGAAGACTATCTTCAGTTAGAAGACTATACTAGAAAGCTTTTTCAAAGAGGTACCGAAATTGCCGCCAAACGTGGATTGATTTTGGTTGATACGAAATATGAATTCGGAAAAACAAAAGACGGAAAAATTGTTCTTATAGATGAGATACACACACCAGATTCTTCCCGTTATTTCTATGCAGAAGGCTATCAACAACGCCAGGATAACAATGAGCCACAAAAACAGTTATCTAAAGAATTCGTGAGGCAATGGCTAATTGAAAACGGGTTTCAAGGTCTCGAAGGACAGCAAGTTCCTGAAATGAGCGATGACTACATTAAAACCGTTTCTGAACGGTATATTGAATTATATGAAAACATAACGGGTGAGACTTTTGTGAAAGCTGATGTTTCAAATATCCAAAACAGAATTCATAATAATGTATTAGCCTATCTAAAAGGGTAATAATAAAACATTAAAACTAAAATTATTTCTATATTTTGAGGTATTTATTAAGTTTTTAGTTGTAATAAAGGTTATATAATGCAAATAATTAAGTTTTATTCAAAATAATCGGTTTTTTTTAAAACCGTACCCATATTTTCTTCGTATGTAAAGTGTAAATGTTTCTGTATCCCCAGGAAGCATAAGTTTAATTAATAAAAAGCACTTTATGGAAAGAACAACTACGCGAAGCCTTTTTTTATTGGTTTCTATTCTGTTAACGACATCATTGTCTTATGGACAATTTGTTGTTATGAACAACAACGATGCAGGCCCTGGCTCTTTAAGGCAGGCTGTTATCGACGCTAATGCAACGGCTGGTCCTAATACAATCACCTTTAATGCAAATTATACCATCAATCTCGTTACGGGGCAAATAGTTATTGATGACGACCTTACTATCACAGGAACAGGTATTGGTAACACAATTATAGACGGTTCGGGTAACGGAACCGCTCGACTTTTGGGAGCTTCCAACTTTACTAATTTAACGATCGAAGGAATCACATTTCAAAATGCCACAGCATCCGTTCCTGGTGCGGCACTAGGAATTCAAAATGTTGTGAATGCAAATGTTATAGATTCTGAATTTAATAACAATGCAACAAATGCCGCTAACGGCGGTGGAGCAATTGGATCAACTGACACGAACCTTTCGGTTTCTGGAAGTTTTTTCGACGGAAACACTGCTGTTAACGCAGCTTCAAGTAGTGGAGGTGCCATTGGACAAGACACTAGTGGAACGCTGACTATTATGAATTCTGAATTTACAAACAATACAGCAAACCGTGCCGGTGGTGCGATTGAAGTAAATTCTTCAGACCTTATTACAATCACAGATTCAAATTTTGACGGAAATACAGCAGTAGGTCCTCCCGGAAACGGAGGATCTTTACATATTACAGGAAGTGCAGACGCAACTATTTCTGGTTCAACATTTGTAAATAACACAGCCGTAGAAGGTGGTGGTCTTTGGAATGGTTCAGGAACCATGACCGTAACAGATACCCAGGTTTCAAACAATGAAGCCACAGGTGCCGATGCCGATCAAGGCGGTGGTGGTATTTATAATGAAATGGGCACATTGATTGTAAATGGCTCTTCGACTATTGATGGTAATTCAGCAACTGGAACTGCAGGTTCTGGTGGAGGTATCTTAACCAATATGGGATCATTGACAGTTGATAATTTATCAATCACCGGAAACACAGCCGTTAGAGCTGGTGGCGGTATAGAAGTACGATCAAATCCAGGTGATTTATTTGAATTCAACAATGTTACCTTTAACAATAATGCCGCTACTGGAGCTACTGCTCCCGGAAACGGTGGTGCTTACCACATTAGTGGAGGCGGAGACTCAACTTTTACCGATTGTTTAGTTCAAAACAACACAGCGGTAGAAGGTGGAGGCCTTTGGAATGGAACAGGAACAATGACCTTGGCAGGTTCCAATACAATAAGCAATAACACTGCAACTGGTGATGCCCCTGAACAAGGTGGTGGAGGTATTTACAATGATGGAGGTACTTTAGATGCACAAGGTGGTTTATTTAGTGGATTTGCTGATATCTTCGGAAATATGGCAACTGGAACATCAGGTTCTGGTGGCGCTATTTTAAGTACCGGTGGAACTGTAGAAATAGCGGGAGCTTTCATAACAAGTAATGGAGCTAACCGCGCAGGTGGTGGCATTGAAATAATAGATGGTGTTGCAAATATTATCAACACCAATCTTAGTAGTAATGACGTAAACGGAACAGCCGGAACACCAAATCCTGGAAATGGCGGAGGAATTCACGTAACTGGAAACGGAGCAATCGTATCTTTTAGTGGTATTGCATTAGCAAATACAGCCGCCAGTGAAGGTGGTGGATTGTGGAATAATGGAGGTACCATGAATATTTTAGCCCCAGCTTTTGGAGGTTTATTTACAGATACTTTTATTGACGGAAACACAGCTTTTGGAGCTGATGCTACCAATGGTGGTGGTGGAATCTTTAACAATGGAGGTACGTTAACCGTTGCAAGCGGTACAAATATAGTGAACAACATTGCTGATGGAGCTTCAGGATCAGGTGGTGGTGTATTCAGTACTGCTGGAGATGTAACACTTACTGAAGTAACTATAACTGATAACCGAGCCAATAGAGCCGGTGGTGGTATCGAATTGATTGACGGTTCACTTACAGTCTCTAATTCTACATTAAATAATAATAATGCAGGTGTTTCCCCCGCAACAGCCGCTCCAGGTAATGGAGGTGCTTTGCATATAAGTGGAGCTGCAAATACTACCATTACAGGTGGAACAGTTGACAGTAATGTTGCTGCTGCCGAAGGTGGAGGTTTATGGAATGGAACCGGAACGATGACGATTGATGGAACTCCAATTACAAACAACACAGCTTCAGGAGCTGATGCTACCAATGGTGGTGGTGGAGTCTTTAATAATGGAGGTACGTTAGATGTTTTAGCAGGTACAGAAATAACAAATAACAGCGCTGACGGAGCTTCAGGTTCTGGTGGAGGTGTATTTAGTACCGCTGGAGATGTAACATTTACCGAAGTGATCATAACCGATAACCAAGCTAATAGAGCTGGTGGCGGTATTGAGTTGATTGATGGTTCATTAACCCTTACCAGTGTAACGTTAGACACCAATAACGCAGGCGTTGCCCCCGCAATAGCCGCACCAGGTAACGGTGGTGGATTACACATAAGTGGAGCTGCCAATGCTACGTTAACCGGAGGTACTGTTGATAGTAATGTCGCTGCACGAGAAGGTGGTGGACTATGGAATGGAACAGGAACAATGACCGTTGACGGAACACCAATTACAAACAACATAGCGAGTGGAGCTGCTGCCGACGATGGTGGTGGAGGTATCTTCAACAATGGAGGTACGCTTGATGTACTGGCTGGTACAAATATCACTGACAACTTGGCAAACGGAACCTCAGGTTCTGGTGGTGGAATTTTCAGTACTGGTGGTTCAGTAACTGTGACCGATGCTGTGATTTCACAAAATAGCGCTAACCGTGCCGGTGGTGGTATGGAAGTTATTGAAGGTTCAGTAACTTTAACTAATTCAGCACTTAGCATTAATGATGTTAATGGAACAGCAGGAACACCTAATCCGGGTAACGGAGGAGGAATGCACGTAAGTGGCGCTGCAACAGTTTCTATTAATGGTGGTACAGTTTCAGCAAACGAAGCTGCCAGTGAAGGTGGTGGACTTTGGAATCAAGCCGGAGCCACAATGACTGTTACCGATGCTATGGTAAACATAAATACCGCAGCTGGTAACGATGCCGATAACGGCGGTGGAGGTATCTTCAACAACGGAGGAAACTTAGGAATTGTTAATTCCACTGTTCAAAGTAACACAGCTACAGGAACTTCAGGTTCTGGTGGAGGTGTATTGACAACCGATGGTGACGTAACTGTAATAGGAGGAAGTATTGATAACAATTCTGCAAACCGTGCAGGTGGTGGAATTGAAATTATCGATGGAATGCTTTCTATGGCAAATACGTCGTTGGATTCTAATGGAGTGAATGGCTCTTCTGGAGCGCCAAACCCAGGAAACGGTGGTGGAATGCACGTAAGTGGCGTAGCTAATGTTTCTATGTTTGGAGGTTCGGTTTCCCTTAACGATGCCGCTGCTGAAGGTGGTGGTCTTTGGAACCAAGCCGGAAGCACTATGGAAGTAGATAATACTACAATAGACAGTAATACTGCAAGTGGTAACGATCCCGATCAAGGTGGAGGAGGAATCTTCAACAATGGCTGAACATTGATGGTACAGAACTCTTCAGAAATTACAAACAATTTTGCCGATGGAACTGCTGGTTCTGGTGGTGGTATTCAAAATGTTGCTGGCGGATCTGTAACCGTGAATAACACGATAATTTCAAATAACTCAGCAAACAGAGCTGGTGGAGGTATTGAAGACAATTCTTCGGTAACCGCAGGAAGCATAACGCTGTTTAATGTCAATTTAGATAATAACGAAGTAGGAAGCGCACCGGGTAACGGTGGTGGATTACATATAACAGGTCCTGGTACCGCTATGATAACCAACGGAACAGTAAACGGAAACGTTGCAACTGCCGAAGGTGGTGGTCTTTGGAATGGATCTGGTGAAATGACAATCGACGGAACAACCATTGATGCGAACACGGCAAGTGGCGCCGACGCCGATCAAGGTGGTGGCGGAATCTTCAACGAAGGAGGAACACTTTCTGTATTGAATGCAACGGTAAGCAACAATGTTGTTGACGGAGCATCCGGTTCTGGTGGAGGAATCTTGAACAATCAAGGTACTTTAACTGTAACTGATTCTGAATTGAGCGGAAACAGTTCTATGAGAGCTGGTGGAGCCATTGAAGAAAATTCAGTTGCCGGAAACGTATTGACTTTGATGAATGTTGATTTAATGAATAACAGCACTGCATCTGCACCGGGTAACGGTGGTGGATTGCATATATCTGGTCCTGGAGACTCAAACATCACAGGCGGAACCGCAAGTGGAAACACGGCGTCTGCTGAAGGTGGAGCGTACTGGAACGGAGCTGGCATCATGACCATCGACGGAACAACCGTTGACGCAAACACAGCAAGCGGAGCCGACGCCGATCAAGGTGGTGGCGGAATCTTCAACGAAGGTGGAACACTTTCTGTCTTGAATGCAACCGTAAGTAACAATGTTGTTGACGGCGCATTAGGTTCTGGTGGAGGAATCTTGAACAATCAAGGTTCATTGACCGTAACCGATTCAGAATTAAGCGGAAACAGTTCCATGAGAGCTGGTGGTGCAATTGAAGATAATTCAGTCGCTGGAAATGTATTGACACTTGAAAATGTTGATTTAATGAACAACAGTACCGCATCTGCACCGGGTAATGGTGGTGGACTGCACATATCTGGTCCTGGAGACTCAAACATCACAGGTGGAACGGCAAGTGGAAACACGGCGTCTGCTGAAGGTGGAGCCTACTGGAACGGATCTGGTGAAATGACCATCGACGGAACGACCATTGATGCAAATATCGCAAGTGGAGCCGACGCCGATCAAGGTGGCGGTGGAATCTTCAACGAAGGAGGAACCCTATCCGTACTGAATGCAACTGTAAGCAACAATGTTGCTGACGGCGCATCAGGATCCGGTGGAGGAATCTTGAACAACCAAGGAACACTTACCGTAACCGATTCTGAATTGAGTGGAAACACTTCCATGAGAGCTGGAGGTGCAATAGAAGATAATTCAATCGCTGGAAATGTACTCACACTTGAGAATGTTGATTTAATGAACAACAGCACTGCATCTGCACCGGGTAACGGTGGTGGATTGCATATAACTGGAGAAGGAGATGCTAACATCACGGGTGGAACAGCAAGTGGAAACACAGCGTCTGCTGAAGGTGGAGCACTTTGGAACAGTGTAGGTGTTATGACAATCGATGGAATGACGATCGACGGAAACACCGCAGAAGGAGCTGATGCCGATAATGGTGGTGGAGGTGTCTTCAATAATGGAGGTACGTTGAATATTGTTAATGGTACTGCAATTACCAATAATATGGCTACAGGAGCTTCAGGTTCTGGTGGTGGAATATTGAGTACAGCAGGTGATGTTACAATTACCGATGCTGCGTTAGATTCCAATGCTGCAAATAGAGCAGGTGGAGCTATAGAATTGATCGATGGTACATTGACATTTACCACTTCTGATATGACAAACAACGATGTAAATGGAACGGCAGGAACAGCAGTACCGGGTAACGGTGGTGGTCTGCACGTAACAGGAAACAGCGGATTGATTACTATTTCAGAAAGTATCGTTTCAGGAAATGAAGCTGCCCGTGAAGGTGGTGGACTATGGAACCAAAGTGGAACGATGATGATAGTTGAAACATCTACAATCGATTCAAACAGTTCATTTGGAACTGCTGCTGACGATGGTGGCGCCGGTATCTTCAATAATGGAGGTATGTTAGAAGTTAATTCATCTACTGTATCGAACAATATTGCTTCTGGAGCTACAAGTTCTGGTGGTGGTATCCATAATGCCGATGGCGGTGATGTAACTGTAATGATAAGTACCATTTCAGGAAATACTGCAAACGGTTCCGGAGGTGGAATTTATAACAACGGAATCAGTTTTGATATCAATGCCGCTACGATAGCGATGAATGAAGCCTTAGCTAATGGCGGTGGTATTAGTAGTTTGACCAATACGTCACTTAAAAACACCTTGGTTGCTTTAAACAACGGAGCGAACGGTCAAGATGTATCTGGAACATTTGCTTCTAACGATTATAACTTGATTGGGACAGACGACGAAAGCGTGTTCCCAGAACAAGCAAATGATATAGAAGAAATAGACCCAATGGTTGGACCATTACAAGATAATGGTGGACTGACCAATACACATCAGTTATTAGAAGGTTCACTTGCATATAATGCAGGGGATCCAGCCGATCAGTTTAACGATCAAATAGATCAAGCTGTATTTGATGATGTTCGTGATATCGGTGCGTATGAAGCACAGGAAATTTTACTTTCCATCGAGGATATTACTGAATCAGGTAACGGAATTGTAATCTATCCAAACCCTTCAAGAGGAATGGCAACGGTAGAAATTCCTGAAACCTTCGGTGCAGCTATTCAAATTACGATAGTTGAATTAGGTTCGGGTAAGATTGTAAATAATGTTAGCACGTCTTTCGGGGCAACAGAGCTTAATTTTAACGCAATGGCAGATGGTGTATATATAATCAATGCAACTTCGGAAGAAGGAACATCGATTCATAGATTGATTTTATCCAAGTAAATTTTAATTATTGTATGTGTATGGAAAGTCTCTTTCATTTAGTTGAAAGGGGTTTTTCTTTTTTGAAACTGAAACTATGCACATACCCAAAACTCAGTTCAGTATAATCAGCTTGTCCTAAATTGGCGTTTAAGTTTGCCCCGATAAAAAAGTTGTGTTGGGGCGATTTTCGGGTTCCAATGATATAATATTTCAACCCTAAGCGAGAGGATATATGTTTTTTCAGTTTAAATTTGGTGTCAAATTCCCCTAAAACAATGGCGCTATTTTCAGGAATTACCCGTGGGACCACATCCCATCCTTGATTAATGCGCCAATCAATGTTATAGGCGGGTTTATGAATATTGAAACCTATTTGTAAATTGATTCCAAAGTGATTCAGCAACACTTCCCCAGTAACAAAAACACCAAGGTTACTGGCGCTCCACGTTGGGTTTTCTTTAAAAGAGTCAAACTCCCGTCCATCTTGCACCAACGATTCATTATTTGTCATATAATCGTAATAATGGCGGTAAAAACGGTAATACATTCCTACGCCCACTTTATAGGTATTATTATAAACGCGCCCGTATTCACCGGAAAAAGCGTAAACCCCTTTTTTATCATTGAAGGCTTTTCCAAGGGTTTGCACACCCAGACCCGTGCGTATAGCAAAATAACTGTATCTGTTATCTAAGAAGATAGGTTTATTTTCTTCGGAATAAAAAGTGGGTTTACTATTATTTTTTATATCTGCCGAAACACCTATTAAAAAGGAATTAAACCCTTGGTTGGGCAGCCGGGTATGCCCGTTGGAATGATGTGAATAACCAATACCAGCCCGCCAATCAATTTTATTTGTTGAAAAGACGCTGTAATGACTAAAAAGTTTAAAAGACCACGTAAAATCTGTAGTAACCGCTTCGTTGTTCGGGTTGGTAATAGGATCGTATTTTTTTGTAAAATAAGAAGCCCCTGTCCCTACTTGTATCGTAAGCTTCTTACTTTTAAAGGCATTAAACTCAATAAATGGCAGTACGGAAATGGCGCTACCTAAGTTTTCGGTATTTCCAAAATCGGTATAACCGATACTTATTCCTGTTCTAGGGCCTTTAAGACGATGTGCCCATTCTTGCGGATTGTTGTCGTGTTCCCATCCAAAGCTTACAATAGCTTGTGATTGTAATCCGTGATCGGGGAAATAGCTATTGGCTTCGGCGGTAATGCCCAATAATACTTCAGGGGAAATAATAAAATTGGATTTTTTGGACAGGGAATCAGATTGTTGCGCAAACAATCCAAACGAAAATAATAAGAAAAAGGTTAGTATAGTTTTCTTCATAAAAAACTGCAAGAAACAATATAAATGTTACTTTTAAAAATTTACGGGTATTTTAGTATCACTTTTTACTTTCAAACTATTGGAAAAACTAGATTTATTTGTTTCAAAAATGGCTTCCACCGCTTGGGGACTTCCTTTACTATTACTACTTATTGGTGGCGGATTGTATTTGTTGGTACGCATTCGGTTTTTGCCCTTTCGGTATTTAGGTCATGCCATTGCGGTGTTACGGGGAAAATATGATAATGAAACAGACAACGGTGAAATTTCCCATTTTCAAGCTTTGACCACCGCGCTTTCGGCAACGGTAGGCATGGGCAATATTGCTGGAGTAGCAGTTGCCATTGCCTTGGGCGGGCCGGGAGCGGTTTTTTGGATGTGGGTAAGTGCCGTCATTGGGATGTCCACCAAGTTTTTTACGGCAACCCTCGCCATTTTATATAGAGGAACCGATAGCGAGGGCAAAATTCAAGGTGGCCCTATGTATTTTATTATGGAAGGCTTAGGCAGGAAATGGAAGCCGTTAGCAGTTGTATTTAGTATTGCGGGATTGGTAGGTGCATTGCCGGTTTTTAACGTCAACCAATTAACACAGGCGATTAACGATGTTTTGTTGAAACCTGCGGGCTTGTATTATGGGTTTTCTAGCGATTTGATTATTGGGGTTGTGTTAGTTATAATTACTTCAGTAGTTATTTTGGGTGGACTTTCCCGAATTAGTAAAACAGCGTCAAAGCTGGTGCCTGCGATGGTGTTTTTCTATTTAATAATGGTCTTGATCATTTTGGTTGTGCACATAGATGTCCTTCCTTATTATTTTAAACTGATTTTCACCGATGCTTTTTCGGCTTCCTTTTACAAAGGCGATGCTTTTCTCGGCGGAATTGTAGGTGGCATCATCTTACTGGGAATTCGTCGAGGCGCTTTCTCCAACGAAGCGGGAATTGGCACAGCACCTATGGCGCACGGAGCTGCAAAAACCAACGAACCTATTCGGGAAGGGTTGGTGGCGATGTTGGGACCAGCTATTGACACCCTTATTGTCTGCACCTTAACTGCATTAACTATTTTGGTAACCGGTGTTTGGCAAAGCAGCGATGCCAATGGCGTGAGCTTAACGGCTACTGCCTTTGCAGATGGTATTCCTAATTTCGGAAAATATGCGTTATTGCTTTGTATTGCTGTTTTCAGCATATCATCTTTATTTTCATATTCGTATTACGGGACTAAGTGTATGTCTTTTTTATTCGGAGCCAAATACAAAGGGTATTACAATTACATTTATATTGTAAGTATTATTATGGGAGCCACTACATCGTTGAGTATGATGATCAATTTAATTGACACTTTTTTTGCGTTAATGGCCGTACCAACAATGACAGCGACTATTCTTTTGGCACCACGGGTAATTAAAGAAGCAAAAAAATACTTCGGGAATTTAAGGCTGAAATAGAAAAGGAATATATTATTCTTCTAGTTTCTTTAAAAACGTATTGAGTTTTTTGGTCAGTTTTTCTGCTCCTTTTGGGTTAAGGTGGTTCTCATTTCTGAAATCTTCCACTTTGAAATCAGAATCACTTTCCGTATTCAGAAAATAAACATGGTCGTATTTCCTGACGATATCTTGAAGAATACTATCCCTTCTTTTTAGAATTTCCCCATTCCGTAGCGCATTATAGTTGGGAAAGGTTGGCGGGCTCAAGATAACCACGTTTAGGCCTCTGTTCAGGCAGAACTCAACCATATCATAAAAATAAAGGCTATTGTGTTCGAAAATTTTGGGGTCTTCCCGTTTGTAGATTTTCACAGGTTTTTTAACGATAGAGGTACTGTCGTAACTCAGTTTTTTAAACTTTCCTTCGTAATGGTTGAGGTCAAAACCAAATTTATTGTACACATCGGGGACGGTATCCTTAACATAATGGGTGAGGAGTATTTCTGAAAACTTTCCGGGGTGTGCCAAGAAAAGCAGGCTGTCTTTGGGCGTGGTGGGGCGGTCAAACGTATTTACATGATAATATTTAAGGAAGATATTATGCTTCCAGAAATATTTTGAATTGTGCCGCAGCTCAAAATGCCCGTACGATACTTCAAAAACTACCGTTTTGAGGTTGGGGAACCTATCGACAACCCCTTTTAAGATTTCAAAATCTGTATTGTGGTGTTGCCCTGCAGAACTTAAATTAATGGCTGGCGCTTTAAGAAACGCTGGGTTGATGCCTTTTTCTATCTGCGAAGAGCCAAAAACCAAGGTTTCTATTTCAGGTGCATGGGTTTCCATATAGTTTTGTTTAATGGAAAACTTATTGGGGATGTTGGCAACAGCTATCTCCACTACGGCATAAGCCAGTATTACCGGTATAAAAAATACACAGCACAGCATTAAAAACCGAAGCTGGTTTTTCTTAAAACTGAAAATAGATGAATTCCTCTTTGGGTCCGGCATAACGAATGATGAAAAAAACAAATATATAATAGAGCAACCAACGTACGGGCCTGTTGTATTTTTTTTCTAAAAATTCAAATGGATGGTTCTTGTTTCGGGTCGTCACTTCCATAAATATCAATAAAGGTACAAAAAGTACCCGAAGGCCTATTTCCAACGAAAAAGGTTTACTGGGGATAAATGTAATAACCCTGTTGATGATGTTCACGGCCATCCCAAAAGTTTCAGCCCTAAAAAAAATGCAGGAAGCCATGATTAAAGTAAAACTATAAATAACGGTAATGGGCAAGGGCATTCGGTTTAAAAAATAATTGATGTTATACAGCTTTCCCTTCGCTTTTACCGGTATTCGTTCCACCGAAATGGCAATGGCCTGAAACACCCCAAAAAACACAAAACTCCAGTTGGCGCCGTGCCAAAGACCAATAAGGGTCATAGTGATAAATAGGGCGATGGTTCTGGATATATAACTTCTTTTCCAGTTTCTTATGAGCGGAGCATAGACATAATCGGTAAACCATTTGGTAAGGGTAATGTGCCACCGTTGCCAAAACTCCGCCACGCTTCGGGACAAATAGGGGATGTTGAAGTTTTTGCTCAATTGGAATCCAAAGAGCTTGGCCGTGCCAATGGCAATGTTGGAATATCCAGCAAAATCGCAGTAGATCTGAAAAAAGAACAGTACCGAGGCATATAGCAACGAAAGGCTTCCGTAGCTATCGGGCTCGGCATAGATGGTATTGACGGCCAACGCAACATTGTCGGCCACCACCATTTTCATGAAAAGTCCCCACAGTATTTGCCGTAGCCCATCGACCACCACTGGCCTGTTAAAACCACGTTGTTTACTGAATTGCGGCAACAACGAACGGGCGCGTTCAATGGGCCCGGCGACCAGTTGTGGAAAAAAGCTCACAAAGCACAGGAAATTCAAGAGGTTATGTGTGGGTTGTATGCGGCTTCGATACACATCAATGCTGTAACTCATGGTCTGGAAAGTGTAGAAACTCAACCCCACCGGCAGGATAATATCCAATGTATTGTAGGTGTAGCCTTGTGTGCCGAGGTGGAACAGGTTGGCAAAGCCTTCGGCAAAAAAGTTATAGTATTTAAAAATAAAAAGAACGCCTAGGTTCCAAATAATGCTTACCAGCAAATACAGCTGTTTTTTACTCTTTTTGGCAGTGCTGGCAATGGCCCTTCCGGCTGCATAATCGATAATAGAACTGGCGAATATAAGAAACAGAAACCGCCAATCCCACAAGCCGTAAAAAACATAACTGGCAATTAAAAGAATGGTATTTTGGGCTTTAATACGCTTGTAGCCCGCCGCCCAATACAGTAGCAGGACAATGGGTAAAAACAGCCCAAATGAAAATGAATTGAACAGCAAAGGTTAGCTTGTTTTGTGGCCAAATATAGTAAAAACCAATACAGGATACCGCTTTAAAAGAAAAAAGCCCGAAGGGTGGTTCGGGCTTGGGTATTTTTGTGGATTTTGGGAAGGTTTTAAATGCCTCTTATCAACACATTGTCGATAGCTATATCTTCATCTCCACTATCTAAACTCATAGAAATACGTATGGAAACGGTTGGTGAACTAGTAGGATTGTTGCCTGAATTGTTTTCAAAAGCAGCCCTAAACGGTTTAAAGGTATCTGTGATTTCTTCTCCATCTCCGGTACCATCTAAATTGGTATCTACAAGAGGAACTGTGTTGAATTCGGTTCCATCATTTCTTATTGCAAAAAAAGAATTCCAAGTTGTTCCATTGTCAAAAGAATAATCTACACTAACATAATCATCATCGTCCCAATCTTGATTAGAACCATCATCATCTTCAGCAAAAAGAGCGTCAAAATAAATTGTAGAATATAAAGACACATCCATATTTTCAAATATAATGTGTTGATTGGCATCTTCTCCTTCACCATCTATATCTTGAGCGGCAAAATAGCTATTTCCAATTATATCGGTAAAATTAATGCTGCCAGAAAAATCACTCCCGTCTGTACGAATAAAGTAATCTTCAGAACCATCAGTAAATTCAGGTATACTCGATGTATAATTGACATCTGCATCTTCAAAATTCTCAAAAACAATATTTTCTAAGCACCTAAACGATTGGTCTGTTCTAAATGTGCCAGATTTCTCTGCCGAAGTGCCTCTTCTAAAGTACCAAAGTCCAACCAACTCAGAACAATTAGGAGTATTGTTAGAGTACGTCATTTGCCCTGTCCATTCAACTGGATAGTTGTTTGATCCAACAGTAAAACCAACACTGGAGGCTCCGTCACCGCTTTCGGCATTGCAAAAGGTTAAATTGTTATTGGTAGTATCAACTTCACAACCATTTTGCAGTCCATCCCCAAAATAAGTTTGACCGTTAAAGTTCATTTGGGTACTGTAGGTTTGGTTTCCTGTACCGTCGTTGCTAATCATAACATTGAAGGTCATCGGTTCTGGATTTCCACAATCAATACAATCATACGTTCCAGTTAAGTTAACAATAGGTGCATTACTTGTTGATTTTAAAGCTAATATCGAACTGGCTAGACTTTTAAAGATTACGTTTTCAATAATTACATTATTACCATTTTTATCTGCGGAAAACGTAAATTCAAAATCTTTTGAAGTAAATAACAGATTTGAAATAGCTTCACCGTCATTTATTATTTTACTCGCTTTAGCTTCATAAACATCGCCATATTGGGTAGTCATTTTAGCCGTAGGGTATATGGTTTGTTTTGCTGAAACAGCTAAAGAATTTTTATTAGGAAAAACAATTTCAACTTGTGCTCTGTACTTGGAGTTTTGAGTTGTAAAAACTCCTTTGTAAAGCCCTAAATTAGAATTATCAGTTGCTAATTCTTGCGTTAAATCCTGTTCATGTTCCGTAAGTTCGGTGTTGTCCACGGTACACGAAACAAGAAAGGCAGCAGCGATGCATGCGTAAAGTAATTTTTTCATAAATGAATTTAATTTGTAATTTAGTGTAGCTACAAAAATATGATTTTTAACAAACTACCGTAATAAAATAGCCAATAAATATCCGTAGCGGTATTATAAACCTAATCAAAATAACTGAAGGTATCGCCGTCCTTTAGATTCAAAAGTGTTTCGTAAATCAACTTGATCACGTTTTCCACGTCGTCCCGATGGACCATTTCCACCGTGGTATGCATATACCGCAAAGGGAGCGATATCAAAGCACTGGCAACACCGCTGTTGCTGTAAGCAAAAGCATCGGTGTCGGTGCCCGTAGCTCTAGACAAGGCGGCCCGTTGAAATGGGATGTCCTTCTTTTCGGCTGTATCGGTAATGGCATCGCGCAGTTTTTGCTGTACGGCTGGGGCGTATGCCACCACGGGGCCTTTCCCAATTTCCACATCGCCTTGTTTTTTCTGTTCGATCATGGGCGTGGTGGTATCGTGCGTAACATCGGTTACGATGGCAGCATTGGGTTTAATGCGTTCGGCAATCATTTGGGCACCGCGCAATCCTATTTCTTCTTGGACCGAGTTTGTGATGTACAGGCCAAAAGGCAATTCTTTTTTGTTTTCGTGCAACAGGCGGGCGACTTCGGCAATCATAAATCCGCCCATTCTATTGTCCAGTGCCCGGCACACAAATTTGTCTTCATTAAGAATGTGGAACGCATCTGGGTATGTAATGACACAACCTACATGGATTCCCATTTTTTCAACCTCCTCTTTATCTTTGCACCCTACATCTATAAAAATATTGTCGGGTTTTGGGGCGGCTTCTTTCGATTTGTTTCGGGTGTGTATGGCCGGCCAGCCAAAAACACCTTTTTTAATCCCGTCCTTGGTGTGGATGTTCACTATTTTCGAAGGGGCGATTTGGTGATCGCTGCCACCGTTGCGTATCACGTACAACAACCCGTTGTCACTTATATAATTAACGTACCAGGAAATTTCGTCGGCATGGCCCTCGATGACCACTTTGTATTTAGCATCGGGATTGATCACGCCCACTGCGCTTCCATAGGTATCGGTGATAAATTCGTCCACGTAAGGTTTTAAATACTCCATCCACAGCTTTTGCCCGCTCCATTCATAACCGGTGGGGGAGGCGTTGTTCAGGTAATTTTTTAAAAAAGAAAGTGAATTTTTGTTCAGGATAGATTTTGCCATAAAGAGATTATTTGCTAATGTATATAAATTACGCTCAAAATTAATAATTAAAAACAAACTCAAACGTTTCAGAATATATAATTTTGGAACAATTTTCGCGTAGTAGAAACAGCCAAAAGGATTTTAAATGAAATCGAAACAAAACTTATGGTGCATTGCCCTGTTGTTGCTTTTTGCCAAACCATCCTTGACCCAAGTGATAGGCACGGAAAACGGGGCGGAAACCGATACTACCCAGAAACTGTACTATATAGTTAAGGGCGATACCATTCCGCGCGAGTTCATTAACTTAGATGAAGTGGTTTTGCTGAACAGGCTGAAATTCAACTCAAAAAAAGATCGTAGGAGGTATTTAATACTTCGCCGAAAAACCCGGAAAGTATATCCGTATGCTAAACTGGCATCAGAACGGCTCACGACCATGAACGAACGGCTGTCTGAATTTCCCGAACGACGGCAACGGCGAACTTACACCAAGCGCGTACAAAAGTATATTGAAGAAGAATTTTCAGAAAAACTGAAAAAACTCACCCACACCGAAGGGCAGATACTCGTTAAATTGATCCACCGCCAAACCGGCCGCACTGCTTTCGACCTGGTAAAGGAACTGCGTACTGGCTGGCGTGCATTTTGGTACAATACCACGGCAAGTCTTTTTGAAATATCCTTAAAGGAAGAATACCGTCCTTTTGAAAACAAAGAGGACTATCTTATTGAAGACGTTTTGGAGCGGTCTTTTCAATCCAATATCTTGGAACGTCAAGAACCTGCCTTTAAAATTGATTATTTAGACCTTACCGAACATTGGAACAATACTACTGCTGAAAATTAATCCATTTAAGGCTTGCCCATAAAAAATGGTTGCCTTATATTTGCAGTTCGCTCTTTTTGTTACTGAAGACCTTTATTATAGTATAAAGTTGAAGTGTTTTTGCTTTTGAATAAGATAGAAAATAGTCAGTAAAAATGTAATTTTGTCTTTATTTTAAATAAGCTATTTTTTTTGAAATTCAAATTGCTGCAAAACAGCAACTTGTAAAAAAGTTTAAAAAAACTTCAAAAAAGTTTTGGTAGAGTAAAATAAAGGGTTGTATATTTGCACCCGCTTACAAGCAGTAAGGCGTTCTTAAAAAGGTGAAAGGCAAGGCAAACACGGTGGTTCGAGTCCATTGCACCTGACAAAACGGGGCTTAGGTTTTAAGCCGAGTTAAAAGTTCATTGATATATTGAAATTGACAGCGAGACACGGGATGGGAACGTTCCGTGTCGATATTGAAAAACTAAACTAAGTATGACTCTTGAGATTTTTTTGGGTAGGCTTTTTCGTCACGGGTAT
>NZ_QEHR01000014.1 GCF_003095375.1 Marixanthomonas spongiae | reverse complement strand
TTTTTATCAAACCCAACAATGGTAAAGTAAGTTAGTAAACCTTCAGGAAGGATTAAGCTTAGCAGGGGTAAATCAGTCTCTTTATTCATTGGAAAATATTTATCCGCAAAGAAAACTATTTTTCACTTTAGACCCAACTTTTGGACTTGATCCCCTTTATATTCTTTATTCGGAGACATCGCACATCTATTACATCGGTTCGAGCGAAGATCCTTGGGAACGCTTCAAAAACCACAATCATCAGGATAAGACAACTTTTACAAGCAAGCATAGGCCTTGGCAACTCAAAGCCATATTTAAAGTAGGGCAGACCAGAGTTGAGGCTTTGACATTGGAGCGTTGGTTGAAGAAGCAAAAAAGCAGAACATTGATCGAGAAATTGATCGACCCGGGGTTTCGACCTACGGGCAAATTAGCTCAGTTGGTTAGAGTCCCGTAGCTACGGGATTAATCAGGGTGTCGCTGGTTCGAGTCCAGCTGGAGGAGCTGATTCGAAAGCCCTGCGTATCAGGGCTTTTTTTGTTTTTTATATTCCGCAAGCGTGAGCGTCCCGCCACTAAGATTTCAGAAGTTAAACTATAACGAACCATAACAAAAAACCTCACAGCTTTCCTGTAAGGTTTTTAAATGCTGCTAAAAGTGGTTTTTTTAGTTATCGTTCCACTCTTTTACCACGGTTCCGGCTTCGTCAAAAACAACTTCCTTTTCATCTGTCCATTTTTCCAATTCCACTTTGTACGTGGTTTCGTTGTTTTCGGTCAGTTTTTCGCAATCGTCTATGCGGTAGCTGGAGTAGCTGTTCTTAATAGCATTAGTTACGGCAGAAGGCAACATGTTCTTGCTGATGTCCTGCTCCATTTTAACCATGGCTCCAGAAGCGGAGTACCATATCTCGTGTTCAAAGTTTCCTTCGTCAAATTCCACTTTGTAATGGTCCATTTCCTTTTCCCATTCCACATCGGTAGCGTTAGGATATTCTTTTTGGAAATTAGCGATCAAGGTGCTGGGCACGGCACTTTGCTGTAAATCCTGTGCGGTTGCGATTGTGGTTGCAAACAAGGCAGCCAATACTAAATTTAAAATTTTCATAATCTTTCTTTTTTAAGTTTGGTACAAATGAACTACCTAAAACTGTAAAGAATTTGGAATGGAAAAAAATGATACCAAGAAAGCAACCTCCACTATCTTTTCTGAAAAGAAATAGCCGGAAATTCCCACTTCTTTACAGTTTCAACTGTATTTTTAACGGTAAATTCAACTGGAATGAAAATTTTGATTGTGGAAGACGAGCAGGATATGCTTGAGAATATACAGGAATCGTTAGAAAAAGAAGCGTATGTGGTGGAAACCGCCAGCAATTATGTTCAGGCCCGCGATAAAATTGGGGTCTATAGTTACGATTGCATCTTGCTGGATATTGGCCTTCCCGATGGCAACGGGCTCGACCTACTGAAAGAAACAAAGAAACTGGGCCTGCGTGATTCGGTCATTATCGTTTCGGCAAAAGACGCGTTGGACGATAAACTGCAAGGGTTGAAACTGGGTGCCGACGACTACCTGCCCAAACCGTTCCACATGGCCGAGCTCAATGCACGCATAAAGGCCATCGTGCGCCGCAACCAGTTTGAAGGGAAAAGCGATGTGGAAATGGGCAATCTGGCCGTAAATCCCGAAACCCGCCGAGTAACTATAGACACCACTGAAATTGACCTGAACCGAAAAAAATTCGATGTGCTGTTGTACCTTGTTTCAAACAAAAACAGATTGGTGCGCAAGGCCGCGTTGGCCGAACACGTTTGGGGCGATCGCATAGACCAGGCAGATAGTTTCGACTTTATTTACTCGCAAATTAAAAACCTGCGCAAAAAACTGGAAACTAACAATGCGGATATTACCATAAAATCGGTGTATGAAATGGGCTATAAACTGGAAGTGGTATGAAACTATTGAATTACACCACCACCTATTTTTCCATCCTGCTGTTGGTGCTCATCTCCATCTGGGCCGTGTTGTTTTATTACGCCATGTTCGACGAGATTTACGATAGTTTGGACGATGGCCTGGAAAACCAGAAAATGTTGGTCATGCAGTATGCCGCCAACAACCCCGCTGTTCTCGACAAGCCCAAATTCAACGAAAGTGGCTATACCATAAAAAAAGTCCCTTTTTCAGAAATCAACAATTTTAAAGACCAATACCGCGACACCTTGATGTATATGCAAAACGAAGAAGAGTTTGAGCCTGTACGTTTGCTGGAGAGTGTTTTTAAACAAGATGACGAATACTACAAAATAAAAATAGTTACTTCCATGGTGGAAGAAGACGACCAACTGCACAACCTCCTCATCTACTTGATTGTGCTCTATGTCGTACTCTTGCTCAGTATCTTATTACTCAACAACGTGTTTTTAAGAAACGTTTGGAAGCCATTTTACAGGTTGATGGCACAGTTAAAGACGTTTAATATTGAAAAAGACGGGAACATTGAATTTCAACCTACCAATATAGAAGAATTTTCACTGCTGAACACTCAAGTGGAAAAACTGCTCGAAAAATCGAAACAACGTTACAACGACCAAAAACAATTTATTGAAAATGCCGCCCACGAACTGCAAACGCCACTCGCCATAACCATAAATAGAATAGAGTTGGTTTTGGAAGAAAACGACCTAAAGGAACAACAGGCGGCAAAACTGGTTTCGGCCTTGGAGAATTTAGAACGTCTTACCCGCTTAAACAAATCGTTGTTGTTGCTTTCAAAAATAGATAATAACCAGTTTACGGCGCAAGAACCCGTGAGCATCCCTAAACTGATACAAAAGTGCGTTGCCGATTTTACTGACATTGCCGCCCACAAAAACATGGCGATCAACGTGAGCGAACATTCGCATTTGGTTATTGATATAAACATGGATTTGGCCATTGTTCTTTTCACAAACCTTATTAAAAATGCGGTGTCGCACGGAAAGCCCGGTACAAAGGTTTCAATTGAAATAGATAAGACTTCGGTAACTGTGCAGAACATTTCAGAAGCAAAAACCTTAGATACCGAAAGGTTGTTTTCAAGGTTTTATAAAAAAGATGCTTCCAGTTCGTCCACCGGTCTGGGATTGGCCATTTCAAAAGCCATTGCCGAAAAATATGGATATAGGTTGCATTATTTTTATGAAAGAGACATCCAGCATTTTAAAGTAACGTTCTAAATTCCTATTTCTTTACAGTTTTAAAATCGATATTTAACGTAATGGGTTTAGAAAATATGAAACAAACACTTTTTTTAATACTTATCGCTTTTATAAGCTTGGGGTGCGAATATGATGTTGCCGAGAGGGATGTCCCTTCCATTGTCGTCAATGCCTTAAAGTTAGGGTTTCCGAATACCAATGATAGGGAATGGGAAAAAACAGCCGAATATTACATCGTTGAATTTGAAAATGATGCCGATGTGGATTACAAAGTAAAACTGGATGGCAGAGGCAACATTTTGATGTATAAATATGAACTGTCCAAAGATCAACTTCCCAAGACGGTACAGGATTCTATATCCATAAGGTATCCAAATGCTGAAATTGATGAGTTGGAAGTTCTTTACCTTAAACGTAAAAAATACTATCAAATTGAAATGGAAAAATCTTTTAAAGACCTAAAAAAGGTAGTAGATTTAAAAGGGCAAGTAACAGAAATCCCTTATTGGGATTAAAAACCTTAAAAAACCGAAACTTATGAACAAGCATATGAACAAAATAGTGGCAGCACTTGCTATATTGATAATAGGTGTTTCATTTTTGTTTTACCACTTTTACAAAACCCGCATCGAGCGCAAACAAGTGGCCTTGGATTCTACCCACGAGGTTGTCGAGAGCTGGAAACTGCCCAGTGTCCTTGATGAAATTTCAGGTATTGTGTGGCTGGAAGATGGTCGTATAGCTTGTATACAAGATGAAGTGGGCATTGTGTTTTTTTATAGCCTGAACACAAAAAAACTGGACGGGCAGGTAAAATTTGGCGGTGATGGCGATTATGAAGGCGTAGCACTTATGGGCGACAACATATACGTGGCCCGAAGCGATGGCGAAATTTTCGAAATCCTCGATTATAAATCTAAAGACCCTGTTTTCAATCAATACAACCTGCCCCTTTCTGAAAAGAACAATATCGAAACCCTTTTGGGCGATGCAGAAAACAACAGGCTGTTGCTCATGGCCAAAGACCACGAACCCTTCGGCAACGACGGGCGAGGGATCTATGCCTATGACCTCGCCACGAAAACCTTACGCCAAAAACCTGTATTGTTGTTAACTGCCAGAGATCACGAACTGCAGAAATCAATAAAAAAAATACGTCCGGCAGATATCGCTATCCATCCCAAAACCAACGAAATCTACGTGTTGCAAGGTACAAAGCCCAAGATTTTGATCGTTAAGCAAAATGGAACCGTAAAAAAGGAATACCCACTTAACAACGCCGTATTTTACCAACCTGAAGGCATTACTTTTGCCCCAGATGGCACATTGTACATATCGAACGAGGCTACGGGCGGCCCTCCCAGTATTTTAAAAGTTACGTTAAAACAATAACCTAATTGACGGCATGAGCAATAGCGATACGGAATTTTCGAAAAACAAAGGGCGATTGCCCATATACATATCAATTGCGCTGCTATCAACATTGGTAATCTGTTACTTTACAGTACCATCGGTGGAGCAATTCTTCAACGAAGCCTGGAACGTGCTTACCAGCAACGATGAAAAACGCATTGAAGAGTGGGTGTCCGGTTTTGGTTGGCTGGGGCCGGTGGTACTCGTACTGGCAATGGTAGTCCAGATGTTTTTGATCGTCATTCCTACCTTAGCGTTGATGGTGGTTTCGGTATTGGCTTACGGTCCAGTGTGGGGAAGCTTAATCATATTTGTATCGGTGTTTACAGCATCTTCGGTTGGGTATGTCATTGGTCGGTATTTGGGACAGTTGTGGGTAGAACAACTAATAGGCCGCAAAACCGAACAGAAAATAGAAAATTTTATAGAAGATTACGGGTTTTGGGCTGTGGTAATTACCCGTATCAACCCTTTTTTGTCTAACGATGCCATTAGCTTTGTCGCTGGAATCCTAAAAATGGGCTATTGGCGGTTCATTGGTGCCACGATGTTGGGCATCGCCCCGTTGACCTTGTTTGTAGCGATCGTGGGTCAAAATACCGAAAGCCTCAAAAGCGGGCTGTTATGGGGCTCTTTGGTATGTTTGGTTATTTTTGGGGCTTATGTGTATTGGGATAAAAAAAAGTAATGTTATTTTTGCAATCAAACGGCCTCGTAGTTCAATGGATAGAATAGAAGTTTCCTAAACTTTAGATCCAAGTTCGATTCTTGGCGAGGCTACGAGAAAAGAAAAAAACTCTTTACTTAGCTTATTTCACTGATTCTAAGCAAGGTTATATTATTAATATTTTAGAATCTTTACAAGATTGCTCATTTAAGAGTAGAACATTTGCTGAACATTTTTTTAATCCTATGACGATGCCTTTCCATTCCCCTTCCTTTTTATACCGTCTGAAGTATTGTCACTAAAATTATATATACTACATGACACAAATGGACATATGGGTTGAAACCACACAAAAATTTTTAGACTACTTTGATATCGATTATAAGAAAAACCTAGATGTAATTGTTGGAAAGAGGAAAACCACTGGAACATCTACGATAATTACAAAATCTTTTTATTTCAAGTTTAATTCAGACAATATTTATGCAATTAAGAGAGATAATGATACTATAGATATGACTTTAGAATTCGTAAGCTCAGATATTGATGATGTTTTAGAATTTCTTTTTCCTGATTTATTGCGGCTGCTTTTTATAGATGAACTTCTTGAAGAATACGTTTAATCAGAATAACCACCGAGTTATTTCCAACAAATAATATTTATATTTGAAGAACTCCCTGTAATAACCAACAGAAGAATATTTCATGACTATTCAACAATACCTTTCCACTGTTCAAAGCCGTTTTGCAAGTGGTATTTCTACAGAACATAGTTACCGTGGCGATCTTCAACAATTATTGGAAACCCTTTTACCAAGTTTTGAAATTACAAACGAACCCAAGCGTAGTGCAGTTGGTGCTCCCGATTTTATTATAACCAAAGAAACTATTGGTAGGGGCTATATAGAAGCCAAAGACGTTGACAAAAGTTTGGATGACCCAATTTATAATAAACAATTTTCGCGTTACAAAAATGGTCTGCAAAATTTAATAATCACCAATTATCTTGAATTCAGATTATATCAAGACGGAAATCACATTAAAACAATTCATTTAGCTTGTCTAGATCCACTTACCAATGAGATCACAGCTAATTCCGAAGCGTATGGGGAATTTAAGGCACTAATCAAGGACTTTCCTGAGCATATTGCCCAGACCATTCGTTCGCCAAAAAAACTAAGTCATTTAATGGCCAGTAAGGCCAGGTTGCTTAAAGAGGTGTTTGCTCGGTCGTTACGGGAAGATATTGCCGATGAACACAATCCAGAAACTGAGCTGCAACAGCAATATACCAGTTTTAAAGAATTGTTGATACGTGACATAAGCCCTGAACAATTCGCTGATTTATATGCGCAAACCATAGCCTACGGTATGTTTGCTGCCCGAAGTAAAGACCCAACATTAAAAACTTTTAACCGACAGGAAGCGGCAGAGCTTATACCCAAGACCAACCCTTTTTTACGAAAACTATTTCATTATATAGCAGGTTATGATTTGGACACCCGTCTTAGTTGGATTATTGATGGCCTGGCTGAGGTCTTTCGTGCGACCGATGTAGAAGGCATTCTTCATAATTTTGGGAAAAACACTCGAACGCAAGATCCCATCATCCATTTTTATGAAGATTTCTTAAAAGATTATGACCCCGATTTACGCGTGGAACGTGGGGTTTATTACACACCCCTTCCGGTAGTGCAGTTTATTGTTAGAGCGGTAGATGATATTCTAAAAGAAGAATTCAACCTGAACAGGGGTTTGGCCGATAAAAGTAAAATTGAAATAGAAGTAGATACCGATAATACCGATAATCGTACAAAAACCAAAAAGCGAAAAACCAAAAAAAATGTGCACCGAGTACAAATTTTAGACCCTGCTACGGGGACAGGTACATTTTTGGCACAAGTGGTACGCCATATTTATCAAAGTTTTGAAGGAATGGAAGGGCTCTGGCCGCAATATGTTAACCAAGATTTAATCCCTCGCCTAAACGGATTTGAAATTTTAATGGCTAGCTACGCCATGGCACATTTAAAGTTGGATTTGTTATTACAGGAGACAGGGTATAGCCATACCAGCAAATTTGTGACACAGCGTGACGGGCTTTTTGCCAAAGAAGGTGCAGGTTATACCCAAGACCGTTTTAATATTTTTCTTACCAACACCTTAGAGCCAGGTATACGGGAAGTTCCAAATCTTTTTTGGAATCAAGCATTAGCAATTGAATCACAAGAAGCCAACCGTATAAAAACCCAAACGCCTGTAATGGTGTTATTGGGCAATCCGCCCTATAGTGGAGAAAGTGCCAATAAGGGCAAATATATTATGGAGTTGATGAAGGCCTATAAAAAAGAACCAGGTGGGAAACAGAAATTACAAGAGCGCAACAGCAAGTGGCTAAATGATGATTACGTAAAATTTATTCGCTTTGCTGAAAACATGATAAAAAAGACGGACGAGGGTGTAGTAGCCTATATTAACCCACATGGTTTTTTAGACAATCCCACCTTTAGAGGCATGCGCTGGCATTTATTGAAAACTTTTGACAAGATTTACACCATAGACCTACACGGCAATGCCAAAAAGAAGGAAACCACACCCGATGGTGGGAAAGACGATAATGTTTTTGACATACAACAAGGCGTAAGTATCAATCTTTTTGTAAAAACAGGGCAGAAGAAAAAAAATGAATTAGGCCAGGTGTTTCACTACGACTTATACGGGAGACGAAAGGATAAATATAATTTTTTGGAAAATAATCGTATTGCTGAGATCGATTTTGAGAAATTACGCAAAGTGGCGCCAGACTATTTTATGATATCTATGGATTTTGAGTTGATGGATGAATACTCAGGTTTCGTCTCTATATCTGAATTATTTGTAATTTCACTTCTTGGACCAAATAGTCATAGAGATAATTTTGCCGTAAGCTTTACAAAAGAAGAAGCTGCTGTCAAAATAAAAGAATTTGTCTCTATAGATAATAGTGAAACAGATTTATTTAATAAATTTAATATTAAATCTAATAGAGATTGGAAAATAAGTGATGCAAGGGAAGAAGCCAGAAATAAAAGTCAAATACACTTAGCAACATATAGACTTTTTGACGAAAGGTTTATGATGTACGGGAATTATGCTTATGATTATTATAGGCCAGAATTGAATAATGATTTACTTTATGAAAATGTTGCACTTTGTTATACTAGGCAAACAAAAGAAAAATTTTCAATTTTTACAACATCACTACCATTAGCGCAACATAAAATTGTAACTCCATATGATGGCAGTTATGCAAGTCAACTATATTCTTACAATTTAAAGCATCGAACACCTAATCTAGACCGTATCCTTGTACAACAATTTGCAGAAGGTTTGGCTTTACCGTTTTTACCCGACCACGACTTCACCCGGTTAGAGGAAGCCTTGCAATTACGGGAACAAGGTGAAGATGCCTACAGTGGTTGGGATATTCCTGAAAAATCGAAATTGAAATCTAAATCGAAAAAAGAATATTTTACACCGCTGGACATTCTGGATTATATCTATGCTGTGTTGCACAGCCCTACGTACCGAGAGCGGTACAAAGAGTTTTTAAAAACAGACTTTCCACGGGTGCCGTGGCCAAAAGATGTTGATGTGTTTTGGGAATTGGTGCGATTAGGTAGCGAGTTGCGAGGTATTCATTTAATGAAGCACGCAGCATTGGAAAAAAGCCCAGTAACCTACCCAGCTAGTGGCGATAATATTATTTCTAGAAAATTAACCAAGACCAGTCCGGGCTATATACCTATCGATGATATAAAAGGTAGAGTATGGATAAATGACCAGCAATATTTTGACCAAGTGCCCAAGGTGGCTTGGGAGTTTTATATAGGTGGCTACCAACCCGCGCAAAAGTGGCTCAAAGACCGAAAAGGCCGTGAGCTAACTATGGAAGACATTGAACATTACCGAAAAATAATAAAAGCTTTATTAGAAACCGGTAGGTTGATGGAAGAGATTGATGGGGTCGAATTCATATAAAATATACCTTTTAGAAATGCTCAATTAGCTAAAAATATTTTATTATAAGCTCACTCTCATCCAAGAGTTACCCTTCTTTTTCATCCAACAAATCATTGATTTCGTTTAACCTATGTTTTTTTGTCATAACCGCCTTATAAAGTTGAGGATTGTCCTCTCTCAGTTGGTCCATTTTTTTTTCTTTCCAATCGTCCAGATAGCCACATTTTTTTGCATCAAACATTTCAAAAAAATCTTCACAAATCCCTTCATCAGAATCACCATAATCAGGATAAATTATAGCATACTCCAGCAGCTCATATCCATTCATTCTTTCCCATTCTAACATGCCTAATTCTTTATAAATTTCATCCTCGAAATACATTAACTCTTCAATCCTTTCAATAACATATTCCGGTAACGTAATAGCGGCTATATCTTTAAAGTTTCTTGTTTTCATAGTAGTACTTTTTTGAGTTTTTTGATTGTATTATTTAACTCTTATATAGACTGAAACTCATTTGTTTAGTTAAAAAATGTTAAAATATTATCACAATTAATTCTAACTGAGAAAGTGTGCAGGAAATCCGTCTGTTTATAAGGTTTGCCAGAGATTACCGATAAAAAAAGTAAACATAGAGTCTATTGTTGTTCTATAAATTAATATGTGTTCCTTGTGGTGTTTCTGTTCTGTAAATTGCTTGTGTATAGACTCAACTTGTATCACTGGTACCACTAACGCCTTTAGATTTCAACCATCCAGAGCACCAATTTATTTTACTTCCTAGCGAAGCCCTCTTGGCTGAGCGCCCGTAGATGCACTTCCCGAAAAATTAATAATTCTATTTAAAACAAATTGACAGTTACTGACTATACCAGTAGTTGATGCATTTGACCGAAAAAATAAAGAAATAAGTAAAGGGAGGAGTTTCAGCTTTATATATAACTAAAATAATAAACACGGATGAAACACAGTCAGATAATAATCAAGCCTTTCAAAAATAAAGGTCTATTTAACGGGGAAAGTCTATTCGATGACGAAGTTGTGGTTAATAGAATGAAAATAAACCAAGCGTGTTACATATCTAGCCTTTCAGTTGTATCTGGCTTAATGAACAGAAATGATTACCCTTTAAAAAAGAAAAATTACTGTATCAAGAAAATCTTAGACTTTCTTGCCGAAGTGGACATTAAATTAAACTCTATAAAGGATTCTCCTGAAAAATATATTTTGCCAATAGGCACAACTGAACTTATAAGTCATTTCAGTCGAGATACGTACAAAAAATTTCTAAAAATATTAGAAGACGAAGAGATAATAAAAGCAGTTCCCTATGAGAATGGGAACTACTACCGCTATTCAAATGAAAAAAATGATAAAACATATACAAAGAGGTATTGTGTGCTACAATCCTACCTTAAAAAGACAGATTTTGCCTTAATCTGGATAGATGATTTCGATAGGAAAAAAGATAGAAGATTTCATGTACATAAAAACCTCAAAGTGCCCGCCAAATACAAAAAGACCCTTAAAAAGTTGGAGATTAATATTGCGGATGCGGTCAAGGCTGAGTTGGAACACTGTTATCATATGGGAATCAATGACCATAGGATGAAAATTCGGATTAGCCGTATTTTCTATACCACCCAAAAACGTTTTATAAAAAAAGGTAAAAAAGTAGATCGCATATATCATTCATTCACTAACGTGAGCAAGGTTGCCAGGAGATTTTATAATATAGATTTCACAGGAATTGATGTAGTTAACTGCCAACCACTCTTACTGGCTCTCTATTTGAGAAAGAACGACATGCCCGTCGATGATAAGTATGTCCAAGATTGTGAAAACGGACATATGTACGAACAATTTGAAGGTCTCAAGGGTATGGATAGAAATAAAGTCAAAGTGGCTATTTATAAGTACCTTTTTTTTGGATGGAAGACTACTACACAAATAAACAAGTATTTCAGACATCTTTACCCAAACTGCTGGAAGTCATTGAGCACTATTCACCAAAATAAAGATTTCAGCCTCGCATCTGTCTTGCAGAATACTGAAGCCTCGATCTTTAACAGGCTTGTGCCAAAAAAATCGAAGTTTTATTTTACCCAATTCGATGCCATCTACTTCTCGGACCTACAAGATAGTGCCAACTTGCAAGCAGAAATAATTGAGCACTTTGCTAATCAAAACATTCGGGTGACCTTAGAGGTAAAAGACATTAAATCCGTGCCACCGAAAAAAATGGGAAAGAAGGTGTTGGAGTGGTCATTTGAAAAAGGAGAAGTTAATACTATAAAGAGAGCTGCATAAAATTTTGAAATGTTGAAGAATTGACGTGTAATAAACTTTTTGAAATATATCATATATTAAGTAAAAATTATGATAGATATAAGGATGAACCAGAAGAAGGCTATTGCTAATTTTTCAAAAAATCGAATAGACATTGACTGTTATATACACGAGTGTATTTCCAATGACCGCCATAACTACTCACCTACGAATCTCAAAAAAAATTACTTCAAATTTTTGAAGATTTAAAACAGAGCAATCATGTTTTTAAAAGAATAAAGGCACTCACAGATGAAGAATTCGTGAATTTGACTTATGATGTAATAGAGAAAATCTCTCAGCCGGTTGATAAGAAAGAATATTATTTTCGGCATAAGGATGCGAAAGAGATGCTAATTTTTTTATTTTATGACACTATCCCGCCAAGTGTGTAAGTTTAAAATAACAGGGGTTGGACTTTTTTAAAGCCTGACCCTTTTTTCATAGATCGTTAGGAACTGATTTAAAATGATGCCCCAGTTCCTTCCGGAGATATCCATTTTTTAGTGCTTCATATAATGCCAAAAACCCGTATTTCATTGCCGCATCGTTTGTTGGGGAAGAAAGCTTATTAATATAAACACACAAAGCAAGGAAAAGCCTTGCTTTTCATTTTTATTAAATTTTGGGTTTTTCAAAGGTTATCGATATTTATTAGTCGAATCCTTAATAGTTACCAAATAGTGATTCTTTCTTCTTCAGGTAAATACATTCTGTCCTCAGGCTGAACATTGAACGCATGGTAAAATGGTGTAGTGTTCATTAAAGGCCCATTGACTCGCCACATTGGTGGAGAGTGTGAGTTATTATTGATCCACAAACGTAAAAACTCATCCTTCATCTTTACTCGCCATATTTTAGCTATTGACAAGAAAAAACGTTGGTCTGGACTAAAATCCCCTAATTTAGTAGTGTCTTGTCCTTGTTGTGTCATTTTAAAAGCATCATAAGCCACTGCTATTCCAGCAATATCTGCTGTATTTTCACCTACGGTCATAGCTCCATTGATACGAAGGGAATCCAAAACTGTAAATTCACTGTACTGATCGATCACTTGTTGTATTTTCGATTTAAACTTTTTATAGTCCTCTTCAGTCCACCAGTTTTTCACATTTCCTTCCTTATCAAATTGTGCTCCTTGATCGTCAAAAGTGTGAGTTAATTCGTGCCCAATTACCATTCCAATGCCACCGTAGTTAAGGGCATCATCGGCATTATTATCAAAATAAGGAGGTTGTAAAATGCCAGCAGGAAAAACAATTTCATTAGCAGTAGGGTTGTTGTATGCAGTCACAGTTGAAGGAGTCGTAAACCATTCAGTTTTATCTACAGATTTTCCCAATTTATCGAAATTGCGTTGAAAAGCTGTGGCGTTGGCTGAAACCAAATTCTCAAAATAGGTGTCTCTTGCTATATGAACGTTGCTGTAATCTTTCCATTTATCGGGATATCCAATTTTTTTGGTAATGGCAAACAGTTTTTCTTTTGCTTTTTGTTTAGTACTATCGCTCATCCATTCCAATTTGTCAATTCTCGTGGCATAGGCCTTTTGGATATTATTCACTAGGTCCAACATACGCATTTTTGCCTCCTCGGAGAAATATCGTTTAACATATGATTGACCCAAAGCTTCACCTAAGTTTTGATCAACAGCACTTGCCATTTTTTCACCCCGTGATTTTTGCACAGCTTGGCCAGAAATTATTTTATCATATTCAAACGAAGCATCCACAAAGGCTTTGCTCAAGGCATTCGAGTAATTGATAAGAGATTTTGCTTTCAGATAGACTTTCCAGTCTTGAATTGAAACGGTTTTTAAAAGCTCGTTCAGTTTATCATAATATGTAGGCTGTCCAACATTGATGGAATCAGTTTGGGCGTATAAATCTTTCAGTAAACGACTCCAACCAATATTAGGGTGTTTAACGTCTAAGTCTCTAATAGCTATTTTGTTATAATTAGCCTTCACATCTCTTAATTCGACTCTCGTTCTGTGGGAACTTGCAATTTCTTTGTCAATTTCGTATACCTTTTGGGCATTTAATTTAGCTTGTTCTGAACTACTCCCAACAAGTTCAAATAACCTTGTCAAATACATTCTGTAAGCTTCTTGTATGATCACCGTTGACGAATCGGTATTAAAATAATCGCGATCTGGCAAACCAATATCCGTTTGGTATGCATTGGCTATGTTTATTTTACTGTTTTTATTATCAGGTCCAATATGTAAAACTAATAGGGGGAACCATTATTAACTTTGATTTCATTAATCACAAAACCCATTAAAGATCGAATATCGGTAATGCTATCAATCTCTCTTAGTATTGGTTTTATTGGGTCATAACCACGCTTTTCAATGGTTAGGGTATCCATTCCCGATGCGTAAAAAATCGCCTACTTTTTGTTCAATACTTCCATCAGGATTTTGACTATGAAAAATACTATCCAATATACCTTGTAACTTAATTCGCTGTGGATAATTCATAAACATGTAGGCTCCAACGCCAGCCTGAGTAGTTGGAATTGGTATTGAATCATACCATTCAGCATTGACGTATCTAAAAAAATTATCTCCAGGTTTTATAGTGTTATCAATCCCAGTGATTTCGATAATCGGTTTTTCTGGAGTTTCGGAACAAGCAACCAAAACAAGAAGCAAGATGAAAGGAAATAAAATATGTTTCACGTGTTATACATTCTATTAATAACATCTCCTCAGTTTCATTCATAAAGAAAGAAATGATAACCAAGGCCGTGTTATATATTTCTAAAAAAGTAGCTACAAAATTATTGTATAAAAATGTAACCAAACCTCGATTTTTCAATCCAATAGGTGAACAAAAGCAGATTATAGTATGAGTGGTTTTATTTTTCCTTACCGGGCCAAGGTCTTGCATAAGAAAGAAATCAATCACAATGTAATCCGTTTTCAAATAGAGAAACCTTACGGATATACATTTACCCCCGGGCAGGCTATTGATTTGAGTATTGACCAAAAAGGATATGAACTTGCCGTAGCCCCCTTTACAATAACAAATACAAATGACCATTCCTTTTTAGAGCTTTATATCAAGATAAGTCCACACAAAGATAGTTTGTCTTATGGCTTAGCATCATTAAAATCTGGTGCAGTTTTACAAATAACTGAACCTTGGGACACTTATAAATACAAGGGTAGAGGCGTTTTTATAGCGGCAGGAACTGGGATAATGCCTTTTGTCACCATGTTAAAATCACTGGTGAGATCTGGTGCAGTTTTAAAAGATCACAGATTAATATATGCTAACAAAAGAAAGAAAGACATTCTTTTTAAATCAGAACTAAATCGGATCTTTGGCAAAAATTATATTGATATATTGAGTTCTTCCAAAGCGCGGAATATGATATCTGGTAGAATTGACTTTCTTTTCCTTAAAGAACATATTAAAAATTTAAATCAACATTTTTATATCTGCGGCCCAAAAAAATTTGAAGGGGATGTTAGGCAATATTTGATACAATTAGGAGCTAAAAAAAGCCAAATCCAAACTGGGTATAACTTTTAAAACCCGAAAAATGGGGCCATCTTTTACAAAAAATGTATATTCGAATTTATCATACATTATTTATGAGTACAAAAAAAGAGAAAAAACTCTATTCTGAAAGAGATTTCTATCTGGAAGAAAATCAACAAAAACGAAATGAAATTGATAAGGCGATTTTAGAATTTGCTAATGAGTTTGTGCATGAAATCGATGAAAGAAAAGCTTTTCACAATAACACTCACAATAAAACAATAGAAGACGATTTATTTGAAATTGGAGAAAGCACTCTAAAGCTGAATAAAATACTTGATTTAATCAAAGATCGTGTTGTCAATACTGGTTTAAATCCTGCTTCAGGCGGACACTTGGGGTATATTCCGGGCGGAGGACTCTATAGCTCAGCTCTCGGCGATTATCTGGCCGCAGTGACCAATAGATATGCCGGTGTCTTCTACGCTTCACCTGGAGCGGTAAGAATGGAAGATGCGCTTATAAATTGGTGTGGCAATTTGATAGGATATTCCAAAGGATTTGGAGGAAACCTAACCTCCGGTGGAAGTATTGCTAATTTAATTGCATTATCGACCGCTAAGAAAGCCAAAAGTATTACCTCTAAGAATATTATAAAAAGTGTAATTTATTGTTCTCAGCAAGCACATCATAGCATTTATAAAGCGATTAATATTGTTGGTTTGGAAGAATGTATTGTTCGCCAAATACCATTGGACAATGATTTCAGGTTATCTTCTTCTGATTTCGAATCTCAAGTAGAAAAAGACATCAATGATGGTTTGACTCCGTTTTTACTAATTGCTAATGCAGGTTCTACCGATGTTGGCGCCATTGACCCACTTAAAGACCTTGGTGCCATTTGTAAACTTAATTCGATTTGGTTTCATGTAGATGCCGCCTATGGAGGCTTTTTTACTTTGACCGATTATGGTAAAGATAAATTACAAGATTTAGAAATAGCTGATTCAGTAATTCTAGACCCACATAAAGGAATGTTTATACCGTATGGTTCCGGTATGGTATTAGTAAAAGACATAAACCATTTACTCGATGCCAATAAATACTCAGCAAATTATATGCAAGATGCCGTGAAAGAAACGCATTATTCTCCAGCCGACCTGTCTCCTGAGTTGAGTAAACATTTTCGGGGGTTACGTATGTGGCTTCCTTTAAAACTATACGGAACTAAAGTTTTTTCTGATTATCTTGAAGAAAAGTTAAGGCTCACAAGGTATTTGCATAAAAATTTATTAGAATTAGGATTCACAATTGTTTGCGAACCCGCTCTTACTATTATCGCTTTCAGGTACAATTTTAATGATCGTGATAATGATTTATTAAATACAGCCCTATTGGACCACATACTTGAAGATGGGCGTATTTTTATTTCCTCAACCATACTTAACAACCAATTTACTTTACGCGCGGCTATTTTATCCTTTAGAACCCATAGAAAAGAAATTGATATTCTCATTCAGTTATTGAAGGACAAATTAAAAGACCTATCTGTTTAATTCAGCTGTGAATAAAGGGTATCGTTATATAAATGCAGGGTTTTTCACAAAAATGGACTAAAAGTTTGATTACGGCAATGCATTAGTATGGCGAGAATCAAAAAGAAACATGGGTTACGGTGTGCCTTACTAACAGAATGTTTAATAAGCTACATTCCATTAAGTTACTTTTTTCTCAACAAGTTTCTTTTATTTATTTCAAGTTTTAGCTCATTTTGTCGCTTTAAAGCCACAGTCAACCCAATTATTAAACCTATGGTCACAAATCGAAAAATATTTGAATAAAGACTGCCCAGTGCATTTTCACTGACCGAGAACAGCTCCCATGATAAATTCATAAGCATGTGCAGAAAAATCGGAATCCAAATATTGAATTTCCATTCGGTATACACCCAAGCAAATATAATACCCCCCAAAAATGTGATTAAGAAAATACCTATTGATTCTGCTAATTCTGTACTTTGATATAGGTGTAATAGTCCAAAATAAACAGCACCAAAGAATACGGATGGAATGAATCCTAGCTTTGTTTTTCTAAAGATCAAACCGAATAAAAACCCCCTAAAAAATAGCTCTTCAAAAAAACCTGCAGAAAGCACTGAAATTAATAACGTATTAATCGAAATATCGGTATTGATGTCAAAAATAAAACTGAACCCGATATACATAGGCAAAGTGCAAATTAAAGAAAATAAAAATGCTCTAAAAATCGATTTATTTAATCCCAAGCTTTTAAAAAAACCTGATTTATGAGAAATAAGTATAGTTCCCAATATAAGAGGTATTCCAGAAATTAAATATGTTATTATATGGCTTACACCAACATGATTTGTGAATTCAAATATTAATTCCCTTAGAGACTTGAAGTACATATCATCTAATATAAAATATACTCCGAATGAAATTATAACAATTAAAAGGGTTTTGGTTGATTTTTTCATTTAAAAATAATTTTGGGTTTATTAATACGATCGTTGTTTTTAAATTGGTTGCTTACTGAATTCAACAATGCTTTATTGTTCCATTTTTTAAGCTATTGCTAATTATGATAATCTCAATAAAGAATAATCTTTCGCTCGTGAAGAATCAATCTTGCCACTCTGCAATAAACAAGTTGGTATCGCGGGTGCCGCCGTTGTTCCTATTGGATGAAAAAATCAAGTGTTTCCCATCGTTTGAGAAAACCGGAAAGGCATCAAAAGTTTTACCATGCGTAACCCTTTCGAGGTTCTTTCCATCGATATCGATTAAATATAAATTGAACGGAAAGCCACGTTCTGCTTCAAAATTACTGCTGAAAAGTATTTTCTCGCCGCTGGGATGAAAAAACGGTGCCCAATTGGCATTTCCAAGATTGGTCAATTGACGCAGATCGCTACCGTCGGCATTGCAAATATAGAGTTCCATTTCGGTGGGCTGTACGAGACCTTTTGCCAATAAATCTTTGTATTCTTTAATTTCGGAATCAGTTTTTGGGCGGGAAGAGCGGAAAATAAGTTTGCTGCCATCTGGCGAAAAGAAAGCACCGCCATCGTAGCCTAATTCATCGGTGATTTGTTTTACCCCGCTTCCGTCCAGGTTCATGGTATATAGTTCCAGATCACCACTTCGATCACTGGTAAATACAATTTTATCTCCTTTAGGTGAAACGGTTGCTTCGGCATCATAACCGGGTTCGTCTGTTAGCTGTGCAGTGATATTTCCTTCAAGATCTGCTACGAAAATATCGAAACTGTCATAGACTGGCCACACGTATTTTCCGTTGTTGCGCAGCGGAACTTCAGGACATTCTTCATCTTTTAAATGCGTTGAGGCATACACAATGTGTTTGTTGTCGGGCATAAAATAGGCGCAAGTCGTCCGACCTTTTCCGGTGCTGACCATAGGCGGTTGTTTGTCTTTAAACGTTTCATCGGCATCCATCAAAAACATTTGGTCACAACCAACGCCCCAACCTTCAAAATTGGATTGAAACACCAACTGCTTATCATCAAAACTCCAGTAGGCTTCGGCATTGTCACCGCCAAACGTTACCTGTCTAAGCGACTTAAAGTGTTTTTCTTCTGGGTAAATTAGGCTGTCATTATCGTATTTTTTTTGAATTTCTTGAGAAAAACTATTCATTTCTTTAGTCATGTCATCGGCTTCTGCTATTCGAATCGATTCTTCCGATATCTTCTTACAAGAAAATAGTAATAGTAACAATATAAATAAAAGTGTGTTTCTCATACTGTGTTGACTTATAATATGCTGAGCTTTATTTTAAAAAATATATCTTAGTTGGTAATAATTTTTTTTAAGATTTAAAGACCATATATAGCAATCTCGTTAATAAGCGTATTACCTTAATGTTTGCAAAGCATGTATTAAAGTGTTTGTCCAAACTTTCTTGTTTACTTTCCGGGTTATAAATTAGATTTGGTAATAAGCAAAAAAAATTAAAACTCTTCGGTCACAATTTTTTTCTTGTCCACTTTCAATTGTTTTAATTGTTTTTCCACAGCATCCATCATAGGTGGTGGGCCACATACATAAAAGAAGTTTAATATGTTGGCATTCTTTTTAATGAAATCTTCCGATATCTTTCCATACGCATAATCTTCCGTTTTTTCATCGGAAAGAATATTGATAAAGTTATTGCCCAATATTTCCTTGAACTCATCTTTAAGTATGATATCTTTTTCGGTTTTATTCGCAAAAAGAAGTCTGTTATTCCCTAATTTATTCTGCTCTTTCAAATTTCGTAAGATCGACACAAAGGGCGTTATTCCGGCACCACCAGCAATAAATGTACCCTCTCCCTTATAGGCAATGGCTCCAAAAACATCATTAACAATAAGCGGATCTCCTATTTTTAAATCAAGTAGTTTATCCGTGACTCCTTTATGGGTGGAATAGGTTTTTATTATAAACTCCAAATGATCATCGGTGGGCAAGCAAGTAAAAGTAAATGGCCTGCCTTCGTTTTGCCAACCCTCTTTATCAATAAAAATTTCGGTAGCCTGTCCTGGTGTAAAATCTATCTCTTTTGGTTTGTCAGTAACAATACGCAATACATCGTGCGTAATGTGTTCGATAATTTTAATTCTTACGGGTTGATTTTTCATAATATTCAAGCTTTATATGTAATTCCTGATTATTTGGGTATTGAGACATTTAGGATTAAACAACGGAAGTTCTTCTAAAAAAATTTATTAAGCTTTTATCTGGATTTAATGCTCGCTACCATATCAATTTCATCACATTCTCGGTGATTCTATCGCAACTGCTAAATCCAAATTCAAAGACATTTTTATCATTTGTTACTTCATAAAGGTTTTCTTTTAGCATTCTTTTTGAGCGGTGTAAGCGTACCTTCACGTTGGCAACGGTTATATTTAAAATGGCAGCAACTTCTTTTAAGCTCATTTCTTCCACTTCTTTCAATATATAAACGGTCTTGTATTTTGTGCTTAAACTGTCAATGGCATGTTCCAATAATTGTGTTGATTCAATCTGTATCATCTTCTCTTGGGGGTTTAATTGTTTGTTTGCTGGAATTTCAAAAATCCTATCATTCCTTAAACTATCCGATTGTTGGTCGAGGTGGTATAATTTTCCTTTTTCTTTCAATCTCGCAAGAGATTCGTTAATTCCGATACGGATGAGCCAAGTAGAAAACGAAGAAGCCAATTTAAACTGATATAATTTTTGAAATGCTTTCACATATGTGTTTTGCATTATATCTTCAACTTCTGCTTTGTCTTTTAAATAACTTCGTATAACTCGAAATAGTTTTTGATTGTTTCGTCTCACTAGAATTTCATATAGATCTTTTTCACCGTCGAGAATACGTTGTATGATGTCAGCTTCTTTAATTTTTTTATTGTTAAAATCTTTTGTTCCAATAACTGCCATTTTGTTTGTGTCTTTTACTTTGGATAAAAAAAAACAAAGAAAGTTACAAACTTTTGTATCTTTTTTTGAAATCTGGCATCAAAAGGGTAGAGAAACTTATAAACTTTTAAAAATTAAAACTATGAACTCAAACGTACAGTTAGTAAAAACCCTGTTAAAATACACATTTGGATTAGTGCCAATTGTTGCAGGATTAGACAAATTCGCAAACCTTCTAACCAATTGGCCGCAATATATTTCTGAAGGAATTGCAGCGATGATCCCTTTTGAAGCTACTACATTTATGATGATAATCGGTGTTGTCGAAATTATTGCCGGGATACTCGTTTTAACAAAAACAAAATTAGGCGCTTATGTGGTTTCTGGATGGTTAACGGTAATCGCCTTGACTTTAATTCTTAGCTGGAGTTATGTAGATGTCGCCGTGAGAGATATAGTAATGGCGATTGGAGCGTTTTCACTCGCAGAACTAACTAAGAATAACTATATAAAAGCCAAAAATTAATTTATGGAAGTAAACGGAAACACTCTTTTGGTAAAAGAAAGTTTAAAAAAAACAAATCATCACGCAGTGGCTAAAAACCCACTACGTGATGATGCTTTTGATAAACAGGATGCTCTAAAAATTAAGCTAATTACAGAAAAATTTAAAGATATTATAGAAATATTGGGGTTCGACCTAACTCATGATAGCATAAAGGATACGCCAAATAGGGTGGCTAAAATGTATGTAAATGAAGTATTTAAAGGCTTAAATCCCAAAAACAAACCTAAAATAACTGTATTTAAAAATGAGTATGGTTATCATACCCCTTTGGTGGAGTTGAACATTCCCTTTACCTCTTTTTGCGAGCATCATTTCGTGCCAATTCAAGGAAAGGCGAATATTGCTTATGTGCCAAAAGATTACGTCATTGGATTATCTAAGATTCATCGAATTGTCGATTTTTATGCACGTAGGCCACAAGTTCAAGAGCGATTGACAATGCAAATCTTACAGGAACTATCTTTGATACTTGAAACAAAAGATGTAGGGGTTGTTTTAAAGGCAAATCATAGTTGCATTTCGTGCAGAGGTGTGCAGGATTTGGGAAGTACAACTCTTACATCTGTTTTTCTAGGTGAGATAGAAAATAATTCTGATTTAATATCAGTTCTGCTTGATTCTAATTGTCAATAACCTTTATGTAAATTGAAAAAATTCATAAAAGTAAAAAAAGTAGCGGGTATTGTTAACCCGCTACTATAATAGGTAAAATATTCAAAACGTAAGCAATTCACAATTTTTGTGTATATACTAACACAAAGATATAAATATAAATTCCTGTTAAACAATAATTTTACACATATTAACAAAATTTTAACATTAAATATTTTGTATAAATATACAATTTACAGGTTTGTCAAAATATACAAAGTTGATGTTTAAAGGGTTGAGCTAAACATCAACCATTTTAAATTATTTATTTTCTCAAATTTTATTCATTAAAAATTTGCCTCAGACTTAAAGTATGAATTTTGTATGATATCTAGAGTTATGGGTCTTAAAACTATTAAATGCAAATTTGAGAAAGCATCTTTTAATTAGAATGTTTTCTGTGACTTTTTGTTCTATAATGAGCTACTAAAGATAAGATAAACATTCCTACTACAGTAATATATATCCAAGTGGGAATTGGTATCGGATCACCCGCAGCATAAGAATGCAATCCAGTTAAATAATAATTTACACCAAAATAAGTAAATATAATTGACCATATTGCCCATAAACTGGCTATATTGAATATTAGCTTGCTCCTAAGTTTCGGAACCAACCTCAAGTGAAGCACTACGGCATAAAAAATAACCGATATAAATGCCCAAGTCTCTTTGGGGTCCCAGCTCCAGTATCTTCCCCAGCTTTCATTTGCCCACATTCCTCCTAGAAAGGTACCTACAGTGAGCGTAAAAACACCAACGGTCAAAGCCATTTCATTTACTATAGTCAATTCTTTTATTGAGTGCTTTATTTTTTTTGTGGGTTTAGCAGTAAATAATATCAATGAAATAGCACTTAATATTGTAGAGAGGCCAAAGAATCCATAACTAGAAGTAATGACACCTACATGGATCATGAGCCAATATGATTTTAATACCGGTTCCAATGTGGTAATCTGTGGATCGAGCAATGATCCACCATGTGCAAACCCCATCATAATCATTGCCACTAAAGCTCCGGCAGCAGGAATAAAGGCATTGCGATTTCTATATAGCAACAGCCCCGAAAGCACACCAATCCCTGAAATAAAAACAATCGCCTCATAACCATTGCTCCAAGGAGCGTGGCCTGAAAGATACCAACGCACCCCTAAAGCAAATGCTTGAATTACCAAGGCTAAAACCATTATTCTCAATAGCATTTTAGTTAGGGACCGTATTATATGATTGTATCTAGATCTTAATGAAAAAACCTCTGCAAAACCTAAAATAATCATAAAGAAACCCAACAAACTATAAACTATCATCAACCAAAAGAACACGTTGACCTGATTATAAAGAATTTCTAATTCTATTTTTGAAGTTGACGGTATAATATCTTTACCCCAGAGTTTTTGAAAATCACTTATGGCTGTTATTTCCTCATTTGCTTTTTGCCAATTATTAGTTTTCAGGGCTTCTTTTACTTCACTGAAATAAGGAGTTAGAAGTGCATAAGCCGTTTCATCAATTTCAATAGGGCTTTTTTCTGAACTATAAATCCAACTTCTCCAAGTCTGCCTAGGATCATTTTTTACAGGAATGATATTAGTATAGTAACCAAATGCAATATTACTGAATATGTTAAATCGTTCGGTAACTTCAATAACTGCTTGGTCATACTTAGATTGGTCGGCTTTTCTTTTATTAAAAGAAATCTTATTTTGTTCTTGCAATTTATAAATTCCGGTAACAGGGTCAACAAGATTAGAATATGAAGTAAACCCTTCGGTATTGGCGCCGGTTTCTCCTAATAACTTGTCTCCTCCTTTAGTTCCCACTTTAATTAAAGGTTCGTTGGCCCAATATCCGGGATCAATTTGCATGGAGATAAACCATTGCTCTGGAGATATAGTAACTCGATTTTTTTGGTATTTATCCTTTTTATGAATTTTCCTAAGTAATTCCAGTGCATGTGTATTTATAGGTTTAATTCGTCCTCGAAAATCTTGAACTAAAAGACGCCCAAATTTTAAGGCATGATTCGGGTCAATTGATCTCTTTGATCCAAGTTCATCGGGAGTCGCAAACTGAGCATCGGGTCCGATTTTTTGTTGTTCTAGGGCAGCAACCTGTAATTCCTTTCCTTCGGTGTTCTGGGCTAGACAAGAATTTGTTCCTGCACCAATTCCAAGAAAAAATAAAAAAAGAAGAACTGTAAATTTTTTTCTATGCATTTTTTTTAAGGTATTATTTAATTTCCAGAAATGAGTTCCTTTCCAAAAAAGCGTAAAAAACATTCCTATAAACAATAAAAAATATCCGAAATAGGTAACATTGGTTCCCCACCAATCTGCATTTACAGAAAGGATGGTTCCACTTTCATCTGGGAAGTAACTTGATTGAAAAAACCGGTAACCACTATAATCCATCACGTTATTCATATAAATATGATGTTTTTCATGTGAACCTTCATCAATTACCGTAATCTTACTTTCATATGAAGAGGGACTGTTTGAACCAGGATAACGCTCAAGTATAAAATCGTCACAGCGTAATTCGAAATCAGTTTTAAGTATTTTAGATCCAAATCCCAAAGAAACATTTAGTCCGTTGATTTTTAAATTTTTGCTCAGTTCGGTAACACCTTTTCCTCCTTTTATAAATAGCGTATCAGTTTCATTTCCCGATTTTAATTCTACCTTAATAAGGTCTAAAAGGTTTTTATCCAAGGTGTTATTTTTGTCTCCGGTATAATAAACAATGTTTCCCTTGAAAGCACGTTTGGGAATGATAAAATTGGTGTTATTTACGGAGTATAGTGTTCTATAATCAAGAGTGTCAATCTCGTTTGCTGGTATATCTCCCGATTGTCGCTCTAATAAAGTAGAATCGGTTATAATACCTTTTTGCTGACCTTCCATAGACATATATTGCCCATCCATCGGAAAGGAAAGCAGTATAACCCCATTCTTTTCCTTTAATTGAACTGCGTTTTGAATCGGGCTATTATAACTAAAGCTTGTACCATCTATATTTTTAACTTCACCTTCTATGATATAATTATTCACTCTACCTTCATTCCCTATAGATACGATGTTGAGCATTTTTTGTCCCGATGTAGTTACATGAAGAGAGTCTTTAGCAAGTGGAATGTAATCAAGGGTTTTTAAAGAGACAACTTTATCGTCAAACCGATACTTTTGTTCATAGGATCTCTTAAATGGCCATCTAACATCTTTTGAGTTAAAATAAGACATCGTATATGGGTTCTTGTCATAGATACGTGTTATATTTCCGTCACTGATATTTAATTTGAAATAAGTAAGGTCACTAATTATTTCATTTGTGGTTTGTCCTTCCTTTATTGGCATTTGGCCTTCAAAACTGACGAAACGTGTAATAGCTCCTCCAATAAATATGAAAATAAACGCTAAGTGAAATATTAAAATCGGCCACTTTTCTTTTCTGGTAAGTCTATAAGTTTTAATATTTACAGCAAATAGAACAATTAACCAAAGCATTAGTATTTCAAACCAAGTAGCGTTGTAAACCAACACTTTTGCCGTAGGAGTATCAAAATCATTTTCTATAAAAGTGGCAACAGCCATGGCAATACCATATACAATTAAAAGAATGGTCATAGTTCGAGTAGAGAACAGGATTTTTGTTATTTTATTCATCTTAAACATTAAATAGAATGGACAGGAATTAAGCGCTACACAGTTTTTGAACTCAGTCATTTACTTCTTTTTCCTCAGATGTTAAAAAAGAAGTTAAGTTCCAATGAGTCATTATAATAAAAGCTTGGGTTCAGTAATTTGTTGGTGCGAACTTTTGTAAATAAAACCGCCCTTTATTTTAGAAGTGATAGCCTATAACTTAAAAAGCATCTTTTCAGGGATTTATTCTTTAAGAATTTATCTCACCAAAAAGATGCTTGGAAAACAAACAGAACATCTAACCAAACTTAAATCATCAATTAGTACTTATATGGATTTTAGATACTCTGTAAGATCGGCTTTTTCAGCGGTACTCAAATTAAGATTCTTTTCTTTATTGTATCTCGCTACAACATCAGCTAGAGTGGCGGCTGAGCCATCATGGAAATACGGAGCGTGCTGCCAAATACCTTTTAATGGGGTAACCCTCCATTTTTTGGTGGCCGATCGTTTAACATAATCCTTATCCACTGCTACGGAAGCACTTTGTGGATGTAGCTTTCCTCCATCAATAACATCTGTGAACAATGGTCCCGAATGGCACGTTGCACACTCAGCTTTCCCTGAGAAAAGTTCCTTTCCTCGTTCTGCTGCCGCTATATCAAAAGAACCAGCTGGAGGTGTTGGCGGAGAAAGTGAAAATTGATATTCTTGTAAAGCCGGAAGTTTATCGGTTACCAAATCATCACCTTCTCTGTGATCCACTTCCAAATTAAGTCGCGGATCTGCAAAATAGCCATGACCACGCATTTGGGTTACCGCCACATATCTATTCCAATAGGCAACCGGTCCTGCAGGTTCGTGCTCAACATCGCCATCTCCAGTAAAAATTGCTTTTGGCAAGCCATATAGCCCGTAGGCAGGCGGGATAACGACTGGGTTGTTCAAGCCATCAATACTAAATCTAGGATCGTATATTCCAGGCCCCCATGAAGTGTAAACATCTTTCTGAGCTTGGGTTAAAGCAGGGGACAAAGAGATAATTAGACCAGGGTCCAAGTCCTTATTCGGCCAGCCATCTAGGCGACTACCAATGCCTGGGGCAAAAGAATCATCAACAGTTGAATGGCAGAGTGCACAAGTAATCCCCATTCTATCTAGTTTTAATGTGCCGTCGGAATTTTCACTTACTTCTCCTTGCACTCCAACAACGGCATTAAGTTGTAAAAGAGCTAAGGTAGTTTGAGGGTCATCTAAATCAACTTGTCCATTTTGAATCGCTTCAACAACGGCAGAAGGTAAAGCTTCAGCATCGACTTTTAACCCGACACTTAAAGCAGTGGCCGGACTCACAGCAGTTTCAATAACTTGATTCATTTGTAATACATCCGTCCAAAATGTTTCATTTCCAAAAGTGTCGTATCTAAATATTTCTTGACCTTGTTGAACCAATTGTGCGTCCAAAGGAGGTAAATTTAAACTGCCTTCGCCCGGAGGTAAACGGCCAGTATCCTCATCATCATCGTTACTACAACTGTAAAGGCCAAGGACAGCAATTGCAGCCAGTAGTAATGTGGAAGCTATAATCTTTTTTCTCATAATTAATGGTTTTAAGTTATACTTTAATCTTTTCTATTTTTTAATTCTTATTGTCCCTTTCATCGTTTTATGCAGATCGCAAAAATAATTTTCGTTTTTGGTGATTACCTTGCTCCAAGTTTCATTTTGCCCGAATTGACCGGAACTCCAAGTTTTGTTTTTTTCATCTGTGACATCGTGAGGGTAAAAGTCTTTGTTTATCCAAACTACGGTATCTCCTTTTTTGACACTGATATTAGCGGGAATGAATTTCATCTTTTTAATTTCAACTGTGTGTGTTTTTGGCTTATTTTGCGCTATACCTGATATTCCGAATCCAAGAATGGAAACTAATAGTAGCAACCTTTTTATTTTAAGCGAGATCATATTCGTTTTATTTAAATTTTAGTCACAATATTACAATTGTTTTTGGACCATTTCGGCATGCCCCAAATGAGCCTCTAAAGCTGGCAAAACAGCCTCCAGTAACTCCTTAAGTTCTTCGTTGTCAGATTCGGGAATCAATAAATCTTTTACCGCGGCAATAACAGCCTTATGGTATTCCACTTCGTTTTTTATGTACAGCTTATCGAAGTTTCTTCTTTTAGCTTTGCGTAGCTTTTTTTTGGTTTTTTCAGCATTTTCAAGTAAGGATTGGCTTACTGCGTTATCTTTGGGTGTAACACTAAGCTTGGTCACGAGGTCAACCGCCTGTTGAATTACCGCATTATGATCTGTTTTCATTCGATTTGCGAATTCTAAAATCTTTTTGTTCTTTGATTTTTCGAGCGCTATTTCCGCATAGCTAATATCAATCTGATTTGCGACTACAGCTACAGAAGCTATTTCGGGGTCCGATAATTCATTTTTTTGCTGACCATAGGAGAAAAGACAGATCAATCCAAGGAAAAGCGTACTTGCTAGTGATTTCATATTATTAAGATTTTAATGTTACTGCCTATTTGATGCATAAAATAAACCGCGGTTACAAAAAGTGAAGGATTTTTAAAATATTATCTTTGTCAGCATTGACCTACTGCCTCTTTAATCGACTGCTTGTTTTGTAGAAATTTTAAGGACTTACACTCTCATAATTAATTTTATTTTTTTGTCAAACTTTAGTTTCTAAGCCCAACAAATACGTGCAGCTTAAATTAAAAGTATCGATTTCTTAAAGGAGATATTTATACTGTATTTAATTTTTCAGGTGTTTTTGTAACCCAATCGTCAGAACTGCATCTAATAAGAAAACTTGGACATGAGAGATGAAAATAAAGGTCAAAAAAGTGATGATGTTCTAAACAAGTTAATGCCAGACATTTTAGTAGTAGAAAGAATACTGGGTGGACGGACAGAGATGTTCGAAATATTAATGAGACGACATAACGAACTTTTGTATAGAACCATCCGAAGCTATATAGACATTGAAGCGGATGTTGAAGACATTATTCAAGACACCTACGTAAAAGCATTTCAAAAGTTATATCAGTTTAAAAACGAGGCCAAGTTCTCGACATGGTTGATAAGAATAGGAATTAATGAAGCCCTACATCGAAAACGAAAATCCAAAAAACACAAAACAGTGGATATTACTAAGGAAAATGGCACCTTGCAAATTGCCGATATGTCTTTTATGAACCCAGAAAGTAAATCTATATATAAAGACTCGAAAGCTTTTATTGAAAAAGCCGTCGATGCATTGCCGCATAAGTACAAAATTGTATATATGCTAAAAGAGGTTGAAGGAATGGAAATTTCTGAAATTTCTGAAAGTCTTGATCTAACAAACAGCAATGTAAAAGTAAGACTCCATAGAGCGAGAAATATGATGAAAGATTATATCCTAAATGCCACGAATACCCGGGATATTTTTGAATTTGGGAATTCTAAATGTGATAGGGTTGTAGAAAATGTGATGTCTCGTATACGAGATTTAGAAGCTTAAATGTAATCTCTTTACCACTTGAATTGTGGTGTTGCTAATGATCTTAACAGCAACGATTTTTATGCCTACTTTTTTCAGTAATCTAGAATTTGTTTATAAACGTTTATTCTCTTTACTTACAATGTCACCTTCCATTGAGGGATGGTTTTAAATGAGGTATTATTTATTTTGAATAATTTCGGAAAGAGTAAGAGATCGCAGGGCACTTTGAAAAATCAACGATTATAATTCCAAGAATCATAGAGAGTAATCGCTCAGACATTTATGTGTATTTAAAAACATGTAAGGCATAAGCATTCACGGGATTCCAAAATTCGACATCAGTAAAAAATATTAGTGAAAAAGTGTAATAAAAATACCCTTTGCTAATCTAAAGAGTAAATAACAAAAATATTTACTATGAAAAAATTAGCAATTCTATTAACCATCATTTTTTATCAAACAGCAATTTATTCTCAGTCTGAGAAATACCCATTTGATATTGAAATTAAAGGAAAAGGGGAAGCAATAATTCTAATTCCTGGATTAGCATCTTCTGGCACAGTTTGGGAACAAACGGTAGATACATTACAGAAAAATTATGAGTGTCATATTTTAACTTTGGCCGGATTCGCAAACCAAAAAGCAATTTCACTCGAAAACGGTTATTTACCCGTTATTCAGACCGAAATCGTCAGGTACATTAAAAATGAACTTATTGAAAAACCAATATTAATTGGACATAGTTTGGGTGGCTTTTTATCACTTTCAATTGCAAGTTCTCAACCTGAATTGTTGAACAAGATAATAGTTGTTGATTCATATCCTTTTATGTCGTTGGCTTTTAACCCAAATGCAACTGCAGAAAATGTTATTCCACAAGCAAAAATGATGAAAGAAATGATGCTTTCAACTCCCGACAGCGTATTTATCCAACAACAAAAAAAGACGATGCCAACTATGGTAACCGATTCGACAAATATTCAGATGGCAATTGAATGGTCAATGCAGTCAGACAGAGAAACAGTTGCACAAGCAATGTTTGAAATTATGACAACGGATTTAAGAAATGACGTCGAAAAAGTGAAAATTCCTATTCTTGTATTGGGAAGTTGGTATGGAGCAAAAGATTATGGAATAACAAAAAAAATTGTTCAAACAAACTACAAAAATCAATTTTTGAACGCAGCTAACTGCCAAATTAAAGTTGCAGAAACAGCAAAACACTTTATAATGTGGGATGAACCTAAATGGTTTATTAATTCAGTTGAGGCATTCATAAGTTATGAAGAATAAAGAGCAAAAGTTTAAACAAGTCTATAAACAATCAAAAGATAAAGTTTATAGGCTTTGTTTAGGGTTTATGGGAAACAAAACTGATGCTGACGACTTATTTCAAGAAGTTCTTATAAAAGTTTGGAATAATTTAGAGACGTTTAGAAATGAGAGTAATATAGACACTTGGATTTACCGAATAACAACAAATACGGCACTCTTAACTCTTAACAGAAAAACCAAATTAAACAAAAAAGAAATAGAATATCAACCCAATATATCTTGTTATGAAATTAAAGACCAGAACTCAACTAATAAAGAACGGGAAGTAAGAAAACTCTACAAAGCCATTTCATCACTTAAAGAAATAGATAGAATAATTATAGGGTTATTATTTGAGAATTGTAGTTATGACGACATCTCAAATATAACTGGATTAAAAACTTCAAATGTTGGAGTTAGAATTAACAGAATTAAAAAAAAATTGAGAAAAAAACTCGAATAATTATGGAGAAAGATATTACAAATTGGCAAAACCTTTGGAAAGAAGAAAAGTCGACACCTTTGAATTTAAGTAAGTTAATTGCTCAATTAAATAAAATTGAAAAGAAAGGAAAGTTAGAAAGAGTCATTTTGCTTGTTGCTGTTCCAATTACGATAATAGTTTTAGCAACAGTACTTCCTCTACTTTCAAACATATACTATTTAACATCTATCGTTTTAATTAGTATTGGTATGATAATGATACTTATTCAATCTTATAGAAGTAAGTATAGTTTAATAGATAATGATGCTGAATTAAATAATCACTTGTATGTGAAAAATCTAATTTGCAAACTAAATCAAAGAATGCTAACGACTTCAAAATATATGTGGTTTTATGCCTTTTTTTTAATTTTAGGATTAAATATGGGCTACATCGAAATTTTGCAAAATTTTAATTTATCATTATTTGTAAGGATTATTATTCATCTTATTTTCACAGCTATAATGTTTTACGTAATGTATTATTCAATAGAAAAAAGGAAAAAAAAGAACAGCAAAGAAATTTTACCATTAATTAACTTTTTAAAAAATTTAAACTGAAACAACCAAAGCCCAACGCCCGCAACCGTTGCACAACCCCTCAACTTTTAAAACCCAACCAGTATGAGGTCGTCTAAAAACAATTTCGGCGACCTCTATATTTTGTACTTTTCTTGTTGTTTATCCTTGGGGTGCTTCATTACTTATATTGACGACCCAAAACAGTTTACCTAGGTTGATAGCTTTAAGTGCATTGGCCTCGATCTTTGTCCCGTTCACATAAAGATCTTTTAAGTTCAGGTAGTTTTTCTGTCTCAATAAAATGACCACTTGCTTTTGAGCTTACCAGAACAAAATTTCTGATCGTATTGTGGTCTGTTTTTGATGCAGCCCAAAAGCCACTTAAAATATACATTCTCACCTGAAGCTTGCTCGATCTCTCATGTAGAATACATATTACGCGAATATGCGTAGATCAGGGCTTTCAGAAGATACTGGAGACCTCGATGTGCCGCCGTCTTCGTAGGTCTTTTCAATAGAACGGACATTTATATCGTCTATGATCTTATTGACAATACGGACTGGATGATTTTCTGGAACAAAACCATCATAACTGGAAGGGAGAAGACTTGATTCTGATCATTGATTTTCAAAACTGACTTTACTTTCATACCATGAGAACACAAAATATCGCCTTATAAGACATGAAAAAAGGCTGCCTTTTTTAGACAGCCTCTAATGATTCAAAATAAAGAGAGCACGCGTTACTTCTTTACAAAACGTTTTATAAATTTTTCTCCTTTCGTATTTTTTATAGAAATAAAATAAACACCATTTTTTAAATGTTCTACTCTAATTTCTTTTTTTTCAACATTGTTCATTACTTGTTGGCCAACAGAATTATAAATAGCAATAGAGACCAATTCGCCCCCGTTTTCTTCAACTTTAATTACATCTTGAACGGGGTTGGGGTAAATAATAAAGGGATTTGTATTTTGAGAGGTGTTTGTAACCCCAAGTGTAGTTAAATCAATTGTATATTTAATAAGCCCCATGTCAAGTGTCGCCATATAAACATCCACACTATTTTCATGAAATTGATAACTCATACTTAAAGCTCCCGTATGAGCAATCGCCTCCAACGGGACTTCATCCCATGAAGCTCCTCCATCGGTAGTATAAATTATTTGCGCATCTATTGCGGCACCGAATAAAGGTTGTCTGGTCATCCTTGATGCTACTGCGTGGGTCTCGTCATATTCAGAATAGGCGATCTTTTTTAAATGTATTCCTTGATAAGTTTGCAGCCAATTTTCTCCTTGATCAGTAGTTTTATATATACCTGTTTCAGTCGCAATGGTATATTCATTTACATTATGCGGGCTTCGTTCAATATCGTAAATTACATTATCCGATGGAAGACCGTTGCTTATTTCTATCCAAGAGGTACCACTGTCGTTTGACAAATAAACTTTAGGCCCAGCAGCCATTAAGAGCGAACTTGAGTTTGTTTCATCAAAAAACACATCACGCATAGAATCGGGGCCAGGAAGGTTAACATTAGTTTCGGTAACATTATTTAAATCGGTAAAATCTAAAATAACCGTACCTCCAACTGAGAAGGAAGCCCAAACAACATCCGGATTTAATGGGTCTTGGTTTATACTTATAACACTATCAAAAAAGTTAGTGAATAATGGGTCAAAGTTTCTTCCAAAGTCACTGCTCACACTCAAAATTGACCCCAGGGAAGAGGGAGTGTACTTATAGACTCGGCCTACCATCTTCTTGTCAATATGGTAAAAAGGAGGTGGATCATTACTAAAAACCCCTAAAGGTATAATGTCCATAGCCTCAATTTCATCGGTTTCCATGTTTTTATGGACTAGACCTTGCTGTGCACCGTAATATAAATGAGTTTCTGTACCCTCTTGTATTTCCGTAAAATTCGAAGGGAAGAAAGGATTTAGAAATTGAGTGAACGTTGCTCCATAATCCGGAGATAGTAGTGGATAAAAATTACTATTAATAAATACTTCCCCTTGTTGGAAAGGATTGAAAGAGGCGTTTAAGCCATAAAAATATCCATTTGAAGGACCAATTAGATGCACATATTTATCAAAAGTTTGCCAATCATCTTGCGTAACTACTATTTCATTTTCTTCCAAGATCATAACTGTATCAGGATTTTGGGCATCGAATACAATTGCATTTATAACATCCTGAATACCACTTTCCCAGGGGATAGGGATAACGTTCCAAGTGTTTCCGCCATCAAGGGATCTGTACAGATTCTCTGATTGTCCTCCATAACCGACATCATCAGTTCCTAATAAAATTATGTCACTATTTTCTGGATGAAAAGTTATGGGCTTAAAAGTAGTTCCGGGTATTTTTTCTTCCCATGATTGACCGGCATCATTGGAAACCAACAAACCTCCAAAAGTTGCAGTAGGACTATTTCCGCGAGCGATAAATAGCTTTTGAGGGTCGTCTGGACTAATTGCTACATTGTTAGGAGCTACATTATCATAATTCTCAGGCAGATATACTTCAGACCAATTTTGACCTCCATCATTGGTATAATATACCACTTCACTGTCAAAACGCCCAGATCTATAACCAAAATGAAGCATGGCGATAAAAGGATTTTGCTTATAAACCGAATATGAAATCATCGAGATATTTGTCGCTCCAAGAGGAATGGGAGCTTCATACTTTATAATGTCTCCACTCGCGGTATCTAAAAAAAACAAACCATTGTCTTCTATAGTCGTGGGGGATTGTACCATAAAACTTATGATACCAGAAAAAACATAATTTAATTTCTTAAATTTATTAGAATTTCCGGGAAGGCTATAAATAATTTCCCAAGTAATTCCTTTATCATCCGACTGTAGAATATGATTCATCTGCGTAAGAGCGTAGAGCCTATTTTCTACCGTAGGATCAAAAGTAATATCGTACATTCTGCCATAGTCGCCAATACTTTCCATAGTAATTTGTGAATTGCCTATTATACTGCAAAGTAGAACTGAAAGCATCACCAAAAGTTTTTTAATTTTTTTCATATATAGTTTATTTTAAATTTAAATCAAATGAAACTATAGAAACTACGGATGGCAAATATTGTAACCTAAATACTGTGACATATTTTAATTAAATATGTGACGTATTTTTAAAAACCAGATATATAATCGTATAGATCGGAGCTGCTTTTTAAATTCATTTTTTTGGAAATACGTTCTCTCCGTTTCCTACTAGCTTCATGAGTAATGTTAAAGACATAAGCTATTTCCTTATTTGTTAGTTTCATATATACATAGCTGATAAATCGAAGATCATTAACATTTAAATTGGAATGTTTATTTTTTAAGGCGCTTATAAAACCGTGATTGACTTCTTCAAAATGATCGATGAAATTTTCCCATTCTTCCTCAGAATGAAGTAACTTTTTTAGTTCGGAAATGTAAGTCTTCAAGCTTCTATTCTGTAGCCCGTTTTGTGATTGTTGTTCTAAGTCCTCAATAATATGTTGGAGCAGATCATTTCGTTGAATTAAATGGAGTGCCTTAGCGGAAAGTTTTCGGTTGCGGAAGCCAATTTCATTTTTAAGTCGCTCTTCCTCCAATAACGCTCTAGCTTCCTCCTCATCTAATTTCTTTTTTAAAATAAGTTTTTTGTTCTTTTCTTTTTCAAGTTCCAATGCCATAACTTCCTCGTTTCTGGCATGTATGATTTTTCGCTGTTTGCTTTGAATATATGAAGCCTGTAAAGTCACAGCTATTAACAAAATTATGAGTATTGTTACAGCGAAAATTACTCGAAAGGTTTTTTGATTTTCCTCTATTTCTTTTTGATTATTCTTTAATTCGTTTTGGTAGTTCTGAAGTTCGAATTTGATTTTGTTTGTTGCAAAGAGACGATCATTCTTAATTTCATTCCATCTGCTTGAAATAGATAAAACTGAGTCTTTTGCAACAAGAGCTCGCTCTAATTCGCCTGTTTTAGTGTAGATTTTTGATAATTGTTGAAAAGCATTTAAACGGGATTCAACATTATTATTGTATTCTAACATAGCCGAGGCCCATTCTACAGCCAAGAGCATATTGTTCTGACTGTACGCAATATTTGAAAGTAATAACAATACGTCTGTTACCAAATCACTATTGTTTTCAGTTCGCAATTCAGGCAGAAGTTGGAGTAGACTATCCTTTGCTTCCTTGTATGACCTGGCTAAAACTAACGTTTCTCCGAGTCCAATATAGGCTTGTTGTTTAATCCTCGGGTATACTTCCAGTAAAGGAAGTGCTTCATGAAAATATGACCTAGCTTGGTTTAAATTGCCGAGTCTATTGGACACAAGACCAAGATTCACGGCATATAGCCCTCTTTTTCTATCTTCCTCGTTTTGAATTGCTGTTGAATAAGCCTTTTTAAAATATTCATAAGATTTATTGTACTTTTTTTCCTTAGAATACAAAATTGCAATGTTATTGAGAACGACCATTTCATATTTGCTACCGAGTTCTTTAATTGCGATCGTGTAAGCTTCTAAGTAACTATCCAATGCTTCACCATAGGCATATAAAGAAAAATAATTTGCACCAATGTTATTAATGGCCAAAAATTGCTGTTTGCTCCATTTATTCTTCTTTGCAAGTGATTCGGCCTCTACAAGAAATTCAAGACTCTGAGCATGCTTGCCTTCTTCTAATAGCCTTACCCCTTTTTTTATCAGATTATCACAAAAGGACAGATTTCTATCCTGTCCATAGACTATTCCGGTGATGACCGTTAAGCATAGAAGCATCAATAATCTTTTAAACATTTGTGTATATAACTTTATAAAATACTTATGTGATTAAAATTAGTGTTGAAGAAAATTATTCCGATTTAGTAACATCATATTCTAAATCCTTACATAAAAAATATTAGAACAATTTGATTGCCTTCGATTTGTTCTTATCAAATCCCTCAATTTGAGAAGCTTCTAAAGACGACAAAACTCACAATCGAGACAACACTCCCTTTTGTTTTTATAGAACACAACATAATGAACTGAATAAATTGGTATAGCTAGACAAGGGTTTTTAAGATATTGATTGATTTACTTCTATGCAGATAAGGCTCATAAAAATGCACTATTTCTGAATAAACCAACTACAGTTGAAAGTTTACGTTATAAAAATTGTAACCAAACGCCTTTTTTTTAATCTAAAGGGGTAAGAGAGTGTTTTAGAAGAAAATAGAACAAATCACCGCAGAACAGAAATACACTTAATCTGAATGAAAAAAGAATTATGTTGAATAAACTACTTCTTAATAGATCACAAATAAAAAAGTATTTGGTTTTAACACTAATAGTGCTAATCACTATTGTTGGGTATAAGTATCTGTACAAAGAACACAGAATTATTGAAAACGAAATTCCCCGATACTCATTAACGGCGCAGCAAATTTATTCAGAATTTAATAATGATTTTGAAATTTCTCAAAACAAGTATGGCGATAAAATAATAGAAGTTTCAGGACTTGTCTCAGAAATTAATGAAACTGACATCACAATAGACAATAAAGTGTTTTGTCAGTTTACAAAACAGATTATAAATAGAGAGCAAATGAACAATTCGAGAATCATCGTAAAAGGGCGACTTATAGGATATGATGATTTGCTGGAACAAGTAAAGCTTGACCAGTGCCTTATTAATTAATTTAAATACATGACTATGAAAACAAAATTCTTACTCCTTGCCTTTTTAGGCTTTTTAACAACAAACGCACAAAATACATATAATTTAGATTGGCGGATGGGCCTTGGCAGTAATGTAGATCTAACTATTGATCAGGGGGATACCGTAATTTGGACTTGGAAAGATGCGGCTCCTCATACAGTAGAGAATGAAGCAGGAAATTCTGTAGAAACATTTAATAGTGGTGTTATTTCTGGGATAGGGGAAACTTATTCTTATACCTTCACCGAAGTAGGCGACAACAGATATTTTTGCGGGGTTCACGGAGCGAATAGCATGTCGGGGACTATAACGGTTAGAGAGGTCTTGGGAGTCGAAGAAAATAGCCTGAACTCAATACGTGTTTTTCCAAATCCATCGTCCTCAAATATAAACCTGGTAATTCCACAAAACATTCAATCCGGGCAAATTACTGTGTTTGATATCTTAGGAAAACAGGTGCATTCAGAAGAATTTAAATCAAAAACTAATATTTCAATAAATATTATGAGTTGGACCCCAGGAAGCTATTTCTTGAAAATTGTTTCGGGTGAAAAAACATTAACCGATAGGTTCATTAAAAATTGATGAAAGGATTTTTACTGCTAATTTTGTGGACACCGTTTTTTGTCTCTGCTCAAGAAGACCTACTTTCCGAAATTGACACCAATTCGGTAACTGACAGCGATGTTGTTGCTGTGTTCAAAGGTCTTAAAATTGTGAATTTTGAGTCCACAAAATTAGTAGCTAAAAAAGAGTTCAACTTAATAATTTCACATAGATTCGGAAGTGTTGAAAATGGGTTCGACAGTTTTTTTGGTTTAGATGATGCAGTTACCAGAATAAATTTCATTTATGGAATTTCAGACAGCTGGAATATTGGAATTTCACGCAGTTCGTATCAAAAAATTTATGAAGGTTCCCTCAAATACAGACTGATTAAACAACAAAAAAATAAGTTTCCGTTTACCATCGTTGGATATAATTCTGTGATGATTAATACGGGTTTGGCTAAGGACAATCTTCCAAAATTGAAATTTAAACATCGCTTGGCATACGCAAGCCAATTGCTGATTTCCCGAAAAGTGAACCCCAATTTTTCTATAGAAATAATACCCACTTACTTTCATGATAACTATGTTGCAGTTAATGAGCAAAGTAACGCTCAGTTTGCAATTGGATTGGGAGGACGTTACAAATTAGGAAAACGATGGTCTTTAAACATGGATTATGGTTTTCACTTAAATCGCACTAGCATCTCACCATTTAAAAATCCGTTATCTGTTGGCGTTGACCTTGAAACAGGTGGTCATGTTTTTCAAATGCACTTTACCAATGCACAGCCTATGAATACGAATGGGTTTTTGGGCCAAGCCACTGGAAATTGGACTGATGGGGATATCTATTTCGGATTTAATTTAAGCAGAGTATTTTAACGGTATGATCAAGGAAAGTAATTTAGTGCAATTAATAGTGGTGACTTTAACGATTCTGTTAACTGGCTGCACTACTGTAAGTCAAGATGATTTAACTGTTTCATCGCCAATATCTGAAGTAGTAACTTATAGTGATAATGTAAAACCCATAATTAACAACAATTGTATAATTTGTCATTCTAATCCACCGCAAAATGGTGCCTTAATGCCTTTAATTAATTACGAAACCGTAAAAGAAGCAGTTCAGAATAGAAATCTTATTGGCCGTATTTCGAATGAAGATCCTGTGTTTCTGATGCCACCTGGCGGCCCCAAATTACCTCAAAACCTAATAGACGTTGTCATTCAATGGAACAAAGATGGATTAATTGAAGAATAAAAATTATGAAAAAAATAGTCATTGTCATTTTATTTTTCAGCACCGTCGCAATGGGGCAAAATAAATTTATAACCAAAGCTGGAACGATAAATTTTGAAGCCTCTGTACCCTCTTTTGAAGAAGTGGCAGCTGTCAACAAATCGGTAACAGTAATCATTAACACCCAGAATGGTGAACTAGCCGCCCTTGCACTTATGAAAGCTTTTCGTTTTAAAAATGCTTTGATGGAAGAGCATTTCAACGAAAGTTATGCCGAATCAAATAAGTTTCCCAAGGCAACTTTTACAGGAAAATTACTTGATTTCTCTTTTGAGAAACTCAGTGACAATACTAATTTCTTCATTGGAGGTAAACTTGAATTTCATAATGTTACTAAACACTTCGAAAAAATCCCTGTCACTTTAATATATCAAAACAATGAAATTAATTTATCGGGAAAATTTACTATGCGAGCCTCAGATTTCAATATTAAGATACCCAAGATTGTACAAAACAAAGTTTCAGACATGGTTGAGATAAATTTCAATTTCGCACTTGTTAAAAAATAAAATTTTAAGTGCAATTTTTTTTTAACCCTTTTCAATCTTAATCTTCCTTAAGATTAAGGCGTAATAAAAATTAAACGATGAAAATAATTATTTGGACAACCTTTTGGGTATGTATGGGTCTGCAAACTGGTTTTGCGCAAAATTTAAAGGGCACCGTTACAAATGAAAATGGTGATCCTCTTAGAAATGTAAATATTTCAATTCTTGAAGCAAATAAAGGAACCACCACAAATGAAGATGGATACTTCGAATTAGACTTAGTAAAAGGAAACTATGACTTATACATTTCTTTTATTGGTTACAAGCCTAAAACTTTACCAACAAAAGTTAAGAGTGAAAACAACAATATCAACATCCAACTCGAACCTGATTTTTCGGTTTTGAACGAAGTGGTGGTTTCTGCAAGTAGAGAAGCACAACTGAGGTCGGCAGTCCCGGCAGCTATCGGAATTATTGGTAATCAATCCATATCAGAGACTAAAGCGTTTGGTATCGATCAATTGGTTAATCAAGTGTCGGGTGTATTTATGTCTACCTCGCGTGCTGCCAGTAACGAACAACATTTTATGGCTGTACGTTCGCCTATTTCAACAAGAGCGCTTTTTCTCTATCTGGAAGATGGTCTTCAAATTAGGCCCACATCCGTTTTTAATCACAATGCTTTGCTTGAAATGAACGATATTTCATATAAGAGAATTGAAGTATTAAAAGGGCCTGCATCAAGTATTTATGGAAGCGAATCTATAGGTGGTAGTTTTAACTTTATAACAAAATCACCGACGCCAGAACTTACTGCAACTTTGGGATATCAAGTCAATGACATCGGTTTAAGTCGATACGAGATTGAAATTTCGGATAAAACTAGCAACAAATTTGGTTTTTATTTCGGTTCACATTTTGCACACCGAACGGACGGACCCATAGAACATAGCGATTATGAAAAGTTCGCGGTGACTTTTAAAACGGTTTATGATATTTCGGATAGATTGAACTGGACAAATGTTTTTGACCTTATTGATTATCGCTCAGATACGACCGGTTCACTTACAGAAGACGATTATTTTAATGGAAACTTTGAAAGTGACCAAACGTTTACCGAGAGAGATGTACTTTCATTTAGAATGCGAAGTACATTAACCGCAAGATGGAACGACCATCAAAAAACCACATTCAACACTCTTTTTCGAAATAACAAAATTGATCAAAACCCATTCTATCGCATTCGTCAATTTCGAGAAATGGGGCAATTAACGGGTTTTGGTTTAGGTGAGATAAATTCTAATCAATTCAATAGTTATATGGCTTTGGTACAACATAGACTTCAATTGGATTTCAAAAACTCATCACTTATTGTTGGAGGTACAATAGATTATTCCCCACAGGACTATGTGGCAGAAAATATAGATGTTATCGTTGATACAAAAACAGGGCGAAATGTTGCTTTCAGTGTACGCCAAAATGATTTTATTCTAAACTACAAAGCTGATATCCTGAACTATGCTGGGTTCTTTCAATATGAAATAGAGCCTTTGGAGCATTTTAGGGTCACTGCCGCATTGCGCTATGATTCATTTAAGTATGATTATCAAAATCGTTCCGAACATTTAGGTGTACCGTCGTCTAAAGACACTTATGATAATTGGGCACCAAAATTAGGAGTTAATTATAATTTTGAAAATGGTAACGGTTTATATGCGAACTACTCACGTGGTTTCACACCGCCACAAGTATCCACATTGTACCGCAATAGAAACGGGCTCAGAGATATAAAGCCAAGTCTCTATGACAATTATGAAATTGGTGGTTACTTTAGATTCAGTGACAAATGGAAGTTGGATGCGGCCATTTATTTATTAGAGGGGAAAAATACGCTAATCACGCTACGTGACGAGCAAGATGATTTTTTCAATACCAATGCTGGCAAAACAAGATCCTATGGTATAGAGTACGGTATCACTTATTCCCCATTTGAAAAAATGTCTGTCTCACATAAAGGTAGTTACGCATTCCATCGCTATGTCAAGTTTTTTGACGGTGGAAAAGAACACTCTAATACCGATAGGGAAACTGCACCCAATTTATTGGGTACCTCATTAGTAACATACAGACCCTTTAGGGATTTCAGTGTTACCGCAGAGCATGAGTTGGTAGGAGATTACAATACCAGTTTTGAAAATGAGATAATCGATGATAAAGGAACTATGGAAACGGCGACCTATAATGGCCATAACATTTTTAATATTAGAGCAACCTATAGATATGGAAAAGTGGAAGTTTGGGCACATTTACTCAATGTTTTCGATAAACTCTATGCGACGGAAGCATCATATAATCAGTTTAGACGCGAAAATAGTTTTACAATTGGTAACCCTCGTACTTTTCATCTGGGCGTACGGTTGCATTTGTAAGAGATGAAGACTTTAATACTACAAAATAAAGATGTTATAGGTTTAAAACTTTCAAAATGGGAAATAAAAAATTAAATCTTTGGCTGTGGAAATGGCATGTAATTGCAGGACTTATTTCAGCACCATTTATCGTATTATTAGCAATAACAGGAGGTGTATATTTGTTTAAAGATACTTATGAAAAAGGAAGAAAAGATACCATCGTAAAGGTAGTGCCCTTAACAAAGACTTTTTCTTATGAAGAGCAAAGAAATGTTGCCGATACGATTTTGGGAGAACCACATACAGCAATGATTATTTCACCAAAAGATTCGCTTGCAACACGTTTTATTTCAGGAAAGTTTGGAAATAAAAAAAGTATATATATAAACCCATACACGAATACAACCACAGGCAAGATAGCAGACTCGGATGGTGTAATGTACAATATACGAAAGTTACACGGTGAACTTTTAATGGGCACAGTGGGCACTCTTATTGTAGAACTTATTGCAAGTTGGATGGTCGTTCTTCTAATTACGGGAATGTTTGTGTGGTGGCCGGTGAGAAATTGGCGATTACAAGGCTTTTTTGTGCCCAGGCTCAATATGGGCAAACAAGTATTATTACGTGACCTACACGCTATTATAGCATTTTGGATTTCCACGCTTTTGATATTGGTTTTAGCTGGAGCCTTTCCATGGACGGAGGTTGTGGGCACCAATTTTAAAAAAGTACAAGAAATAACAAATACGGGATTTCCAAAATCTTGGATGGGCGTTGGAATTGCAAAACCGTTAAATCAAGCTATAATTCCATTGGATGAAATTGTAGCCAAAACAAAAAAATTAAACCTGCCAGGTGAGGTTCAATTAGATTTCCCAAAAGGCCCTTCTGGTGTCTATACCGTTGGTAACACATATTATCCGGACTTGAACTTACAACAAAGATTTCATTACAATCAATATTCAGGTGAACTGGTATTACATCAGAAATGGAAGGATGTCGGTATACTTATGCGAGGGCGTATGTGGCTCATGGCTTTTCACCAAGGTCAATTTGGTGCGTGGAATTGGTGGTTAATGTTGATTATCGCTATTTTTCTTGCACTATCGAGTGCAGCTGCCATTCTATCGTATTTTTCTAAAAAGCCAAAAAATAAATGGATTGTACCCAAAGTGCCCAAAAACTTCAACGCTTCACAGGGCGTAATAGTTATCATAGTACTTCTTGGTTTGCTTTTTCCTTTATTCGGAATTTCTGCACTCGTAATTTATATTTCAGGAAAATTTATAAAATCGAAAAGTTAATTTTGGAGAAAAAATAAAAAACGGCCTCCACAATTGTAATAGTGGGGGCCGCTTGAAAAAAACAATAAATCAGTTGTCTATTCTTTACCTGCCGTTTTCAATAATAGTTGCAAATGTGGGAATAAAAGTTTTCGGTAATTGTTTTAAAATTAATATTTCATGAAATATAGCTAAACGTGCTGTTATACCCGGCATGTCTAAAGCCGAAATGGAAATTAAACTTCTAATATTGTTGCCTACAATCATCGATATTAAACTAAAGCAAGAATCGTCATCCTCTACCTTATTAAACTTTTGAAAAGAATTTAGCATTTTTATTGCATCTTCCGCTTTATGCTGGTAATTGTTTTTCACAAAGTCAGAGTGCTCATTAAGAACCGTATACATCATATCTACCAAATTTTGATCCTCCATAGTTTTCAATACTTCAGTATACTCGTTGTCCATAATATCAATCAAGTTTGATCTGAAATCGAGCGCTGAGAAATAGGCGCGATCCTTTTCGAGTCGCCTGTGAATTTTTCTATCTATTTCTCTTTGATTGTGAAGAAAATTTGATATAACTTTTTTTTGACTACTTTGTGCTTTTATCATAATTATTGTTTTAATTTTTTCTTTTTAGTATTTATATTTCGGAAAGTTGCGTTTTAATTGAAACTTTAACATTTAAGAGATATATGAAGCTATACAACCCTTATTTCAGGAAAGTTGTAGAAGAATTAAATGTTCATTTTTATACTTTGTGAACATTTCCTGAAAACCTAAGGTATGAAGCTATTCTACCAAAAAAAAATGTTCAAAATTATTCCCGGGTCTCATTATTGAAGGTTAATTTAGCCTGAAAACCATATATGACGGGAGCTAATCACATAGATTATGATCGGGCATCAAATATTGGCCGTAGGTTAATTAAAACCGGAGAAAATAAAAATTTCGGGCTCCTTGTGATATCTAGTATAAATTTAGGATTACGAATTAGCGATCTTCTCCCATTATCCTTTGACCAACTTAAGTGTGATAAATTTGAAATAATTGAAAAGAAAACGGGTAAAAAACGACAATTAAAAGTTAACGATCATATTAGGGATGCCCTCACTTTTTACGAGGATGATTTAACATATAAAATGGGAGGTTCTGCCTTTACGTCACAAAAGGGATCAACATTTTCACCTCAACAAGTTAATAGACTCTTAAAGAAATATCTTAAAGGAAATTTTTCTTCACACAGCCTTCGGAAGTCATTCGGCCGAAGAGTTTGGGAAAATGATAATCAAAGTGAGAGGGCTTTAATATATCTCAGCCAGATATACAATCACGCTTCTGCACAGGTGACCAGAACGTATTTAGGTATACAGCAAGAAGAGCTCGACGATATTTATATGAGGCTGTAATAAAAAAAGTATAATAATGACAGAATATAGCATCAAAATATCTGAAATGCTAAGTTGCATAAATGAACATCCGAAAATAGTTGAGCATTTAGAGAATCAACTAAAGCATTATATTGTTCATTCTTCATTCGTGGAATTTACTATCCCGGAACTTCAATCTTATAATTTGCACGTCCACTTTCATATGTTTAGTAGATCAAAAAAAATAGACAATAGGTGGTACTGTCGTTATTATATATACACTCAGCCTGGGTGTTTGAGCTTTATTCGCAAAGATTTGGATTACAGTTGCTTTGACGAGAAGATATATTACCGTATTCTTGAAATTGCTAAGAATGAGTCTATTATGATGTTGTTAAATGAGTAATATGGAATACTATCAAAAGCTGAATAAATTAGTTGTTCTTGCATTGAAATGCGATGGTATTCAGGAAAAACTTGAAGAAAAGCTTGAAGATATCGTTCTATTTACTAGTGAGGAGCAGTGCAGTATTTATAACTATCATTTTAAATGTTTCCAAAATAAAAAGAATAATAAATTAAATTATATTTTTTATAAATATTCTGAAGATCAAGGTTTCGAGTTCATTAAAGATTCTTCTCAGCATAGTTTTTTATTGACATTCCTGTATATAGAAATTAAAAACTTGATTAGCATGGCCGAAATTCTTCAAGAGATCAATTCTACTTAAATGAATTGATGAAGTCCTTATTTATTTGATCGGTACGGTCTTTTTGAAAATTCGCTTTGAGATAATCATTCGTAATCGCAATCGAGGAATGGCCGAGTGCCTTGGAGATATCATAAATGTTTATCCCATCTAAATTAAGCATAAGGTTTGTAAAGGAAATCCGGGCGAGGTGAGAAGTTATGTTTTTTGGGGACTATCTCATAAAGTGTGTAAGTTAAAAAAATAGCGGGGGCCGGCCCCCGCTATTTTTTTGTTTAATTTTAAATATTTACACATTATGAAGAAAGACGATTTAATTTCAGATGATTTTCTGAAG
>NZ_QEHR01000013.1 GCF_003095375.1 Marixanthomonas spongiae | reverse complement strand
TTTTAATGCAAAAATTAAAGCATTTAGAGCACAATTAAGAGGCGTAAGAAGAACTGAATTCTTCCTGTACAGACTTGAAAAATTATTTGCTTAAAAACTCAAAAACCCAGAAAATGTTCTTGATCCACAATTACCTGCTGCTCATTACAAAACCACTACGGCTCCGGTACGAGAAACTGCAGTTGGAATTAATGATTCGGAAATCGCTATCGACTTGCAAAATAAGCGAATTTCTTCTTTTGGAGCGTATGGTTCAGCGGCCAAGCCGGATGGCATCGATGGATTTGGTGAGAACCTTATTTGTACCACCGGCCCATATATTAATGATAGACCGGATTTGAGTATATTGGAGGACACTAGTGAAGGAATGGGAACGTTTGGCCTTGGAGCCCAAAAAACATCCTATAATAGTGTAGCCGAAGAAGTTGTGCTTCCGATGGATTTCGATATAACTTCCATAGATGTATATGCCTATCAAACAGGTTCTGCGCCACCGTCGATTACGGCAGTCTATATGCAGATTTGGGATGGAGATCCCAGTAGCGGAAGTGCTTCAGTTGTCTGGGGTGATTTATCCACCAATATTTTAGATGATGTTGTTGACACTGGAGTTTACAGGGTTTTGGAAAGCGATCAAAGCAATACGGATAGAAAAATTCAAAAGGTAACAGCCAATACCAATGGTCTTTCCCTATCCTCGGGTACGTATTGGGTTGAATATACCTTTGAAGGTTCTGGTACCTCTGGCCCATGGGTACCACCGGTTGCGGTTTTAGGAGAAACTATGACAGGAAATGCGCTTCAAAATGTAGCGGGTACTTGGCAGGCAATAGTAGATGAAATAGCTAATGAGCCTCAGGGGCTTCCGATGCAAATATATGGAGTTGCTGATTTAGGTGGCAATGGTTGTGTAGAAATGAATCCGCCTTATGAGTGGTTTTTTGAGATTGGCTTACAAGTTTCGGCCGGTTCAATTTATGAAAATGCCAACGATTTAACCCTTGCGGCGGATGAAAGTTTCACCCTTCAGAATATTTCAGCCTTTCTTGGATCTGAATGGCCTATCACTGAGGTAAATGTCACCTATTATGATGATGACAATGGAAAACCTGGTACCGTTATTGGTTCTGAGAATTCTGTTACTATTGACAATGTGAACGCTGTTGGCAGTATCAACGATTATCCTGCACTCAATGTTTATGAAGTTAACCTGACAGTGGATCCATTTGAATTTACAGGAGATGAAAACAACCCTACTTTATACTGGATTCAACTCACTGTTACCAATTCCCAGAATTCTAATGTGTTTTGGGTGGGAACTTACGATAACCAGATCTCCAACCCAATGACATCAAACGACGGTAGTGGTTGGTTTGTAGATTATCCTGGTCTCGATGGTCTTTATACCTGGAGTGGAGACTGTAGTCCTGTTTTAGGCGTGGAAGAAAACGATTTTGCGCAATTTGAGGTTTATCCCAACCCTACAGATGATATGCTCTATTTAAGAACCAATAAGAACATAGAATCAATTTCCCTGTTTAACCTACTGGGACAAGAATTACTATATAGAGACGTAAGCAAGAACGCTACCGAAATTAGTTTGGCAAGCCTTCCGGCTGGAACGTATATTTTAAGGACAATTGTTGAAGGAAAAGTGAACACCCAAAAGGTTATTAAAAAATAACAAGGTGATTCCTTTAAAAAGAAAAGGGTTTTGCTTTTAGTCGAAGCAGAACCCTTTTTTCTTTATTATATCTTTATCCTGAATTTTCAGTACTATTTTCGTTTTAAGAATTTGAGTTAATCAATTAAAATTTTCCTTGCACCTTATCAAAAAACTCATCTTTTAACCGTCTGTATTTATCCAAGTGATACAAATAGCTTTTACGGTACGTTTCGTGTTCTTTGATAAAGGTCATATCACAGTTCATATCTTCACACTCAGCAATATCCACTCTGGAGTTACTGTATTTGAGCAACGCATTCAGCAAGTTTTCGTTTTCGTCCTTTTTCTTCTGAAATTGCTGCAGCACGGTTTCGTCCTTCAACTCATCGTTTAAAGCACACATATTTACCAGATTGTTCACCTCTTTTTCAATATATTTTAAGTGGTTGATCCAATTGTCCAGCTCAATGGTGTTTATTTTATGAGTTACGTCCACATCGTTGTCGTGCTCGTATATTTCAGTATTCAAATCCATAGTGTTTAAAAATTTTAATAGTTCGTTGTGGCACAATCTGTCCACAGGTACCGAAACGATTTCAATAGTATTTTAATGAAAATCGATTCTTATCGGTGCGCTTCTTTTATAAAAAAACCATAGGCAAGGTTAAAAATTAAGTTCAACCTTGAGGAAATGCCTATGGCACATTATCAAGTTTTTTCCTCTAAATGGGCACATTAAAGCTCTCCTTGCTTTCTACTTGAGAAACAGAGACAATTTTCAATGCTTCTTGGCCACCCGGGAAATCCCAGTTTACCGTGTCTCCTTCAGCATAACCGAAGAGCGCAGACCCCATTGGGGTAAGGATTGAAATTTTGTTTTGTTTCATATCCCTTTCGGAGGGGATGACCACCTGTAAGGTGCGCTCCCATCCTTTTTCAGAAGCGACCGTTACTTTACTGTTAAAGCGAATGATCTCTTTAGGCATGTCTTCTTCATCAACAACTTGGGCATTTTGCAATTCATCACTGAATTTTTGCATGGATTTCTGCCTTTCAAATTCTTTGGCATAGCCCGATATATTGATGATGCGCTTTAAATAGACATACTCTTTTTTTTCTATAATTATACTTCCGTACTTCATGTTTCTTTCTTTTAAGTTGACAATTATGGGAAAATGCCTCGTTCTATGTACGCTCTTTCTATACGCTGTATGGCTATACAGTAGGCAGCGGTGCGCATATCCATTGATTCTTTTTCTGAAAACTCGAACACTTTGTTAAACGATTCTTTCATTTTCTTATCCAGCTTGGCCATTACCTCATCTAATTGCCACAGCTCGCCATTTCGGTTCTGCAACCATTCAAAATAGCTGCCTACAACCCCACCAGAGTTACATAGAATATCTGGGATAATGGTTACACCTCTATCTAAAAGTACCTTTTCGCCATCTACGTTGGTTGGGCCATTGGCACCTTCGGCGATGAGTTTTGCTTTGATTTCAGGGGCATTTTCCTTGGTTATCTGGTTACCCAAAGCCGCTGGGATACAAATTTCACAGTCGGTAGCGAAAAACGCATCGTTCTCCATTTCTTCTGCCTCAGGGAAATCGCCAATACACCCTCTATTTGCCTTACTGTAATTAAAAAGGTCTTCTACGGAAATACCGTTTTGGTTATGGATACTTCCTGAAGCATCTTGTACGGCCACTAATTTTGCACCTTCTTTTTCAAGGAAATGAGCGGCCCAGTAGCCTACATTGCCAAAACCTTGAACGATAAATCGTTGTCCATTAAGGTCTTCCTTGTTGCGTTCTGCCCAGAATTTAATATTCAAGAACACCCCATATCCAGTTGCACGGTCACGACCATCCAAGCCGCCGCTGCCAGCAGGTTTTCCAGTTACTATGTGTTGGTTTGCAGAGCGTTCTGCAGGCGGGCGCGTACTCATATAGGTATCGGCCATCCAAGCCATGGTTTGGCTATTGGTGTTTACATCTGGTGCAGGGATGTCGTGCTCAGGACCAATATTATCGGCCAAGGCAAAAGTAAACCTACGGGTTATGCGCTCTAACTCGTTTTCAGAGTATTTTTTGGGGTTCAGCTGTATGCCTCCTTTTCCGCCACCGTAAGGCAATCCCGCCAAAGATGTTTTCCAGGTCATCCACATTGCCAATGCCCTTGCGGCATCGATATCAACCGTAGGATGGTAACGCAGGCCTCCTTTGTAAGGGCCCAAAGCGTTGTTGTGCTGTACACGGTAACCGGTGAAAACTTCTACATCACCATTATCCATTTTTACGGGGAAATTGACAACGATCTCGTTGTTGGTGATACTCAATATTTTACGGATGCTTGGGTGCAGTTCAATTCTGTCTGCTGCACTGTTAAACTGCTCCATGACATTTTCCATCATGCCACGAACCGGTTTCTTTTCTTTTTTAACTTCTGATGTTGCTATCATAGTTTTGATTTTAATTTAATTTTTTTAAGCCCTACCCTATTTTTGTTGTTTTCTGAAAAAGGCTTTGCTTCAAAAAATTGGATTTGGGTTTAAATCTTGTCTATTGTAAAATTACTCTTTTTTTAAAAAACTACTTCTTTAATGGGTGGCCATTTCATATTCCATTTCAGGAAGGATTTGAGGTTGGCCTTTACCTTCAAACCCTGCTTCGTCATATTCACTGCACGACCATACTTGGCTTTTCTGTTCGGTCAACACACAGGTGTTCCGGTGCAGGCAAGTAGGGCAAATGTTAAATGAATTTGTTTCCATAATGCATTCTTTGTTGTTACTGCTGCATTAAGGACAATCTATGTGCCACGGTGTGCCAAAAAGCACCAAAAAACCTTCAAAAGCCTGTTATACTTGATTTTACACAGAATATAAGAAAAAATAAGTATTTAGCAAAGCGGTACAAAATTACCCGGTATGGAAAAAATGTACCGGTGAGCGACTGTTATTCCGCAAGTTTTTGCCTAATGGTTTTACGGTCAATCCCCAAAACTTCGGCTGCTTTGGTTTTGTTATTGTCCATGGCGTCCAATACTTTTTGTATATAACGTTTTTCCATTTCCTTTAAGGGGACCAATTCGTCATCGGGAAAATCGATGTTCATTTTTAATGTATCGGGCAAATGAGCCACGGTAATGGTGCCATCGCACATTATAACGGCACGTTGCACCACGTTTTCCAGCTCCCTGATGTTTCCGGGCCAATCATATCGTTTTAACACCGCTAAGGCTTCGGGGGTTATTTTCACGAAACGGTCTTTATATTCCACTCCATATTTAAACAAAAACTTATCGGTCAACAACGGGATATCCTCTTTGCGCTCCCGCAATGGGGCAACGTTGATTTCCACCACGGTAAGCCGGTAGAACAGGTCTTCCCTAAAGGTTTCCTTTTGTATCATTTCCTGTAAATCGCTGTTGGTGGCGGCGATTATGCGTACATCGATAGGCGTGGCTTGTTGCGCTCCTACTTTTACCACTTCTTTTTCTTGCAATACCCGCAACAACCGCGACTGTACCGCGAGAGACGCATTGCCTATTTCATCGAGAAAAATAGTGCCGCCATTGGCCGCTTGGAAAAATCCGTCGCGGTCTTTTTCGGCACCTGTAAACGCACCTTTTTTATAGCCGAACAACTCCGACTCTAACAGGTTTTCAGGGATGCCACCGCAGTTTACGGCAATAAAAGGAGCCCTTGAAAACTTTCCTTTATAATGAATGGCCCGTGCCACGAGTTCTTTTCCCGTGCCGCTTTCCCCTTTAATGAAAATGGTGGCCTTATTGTTTTTTACCCGCTCGATTATTTGTATGACCTCTTGTATTTTTTCCGAATGGCCAATTATTTCGCCATAAGGCTCCTTATCTTTATCATGGGTCTTGGCATGGGCTGTAACGGCCGTGGGCACTTTAGGGTTATTGTGTTTATCGGCTTGTAGCGTGCCATCGACCGCTGTTTTCAATTCGTCTTTGGTAAAGGGTTTGGTAAGGTAGGCCACTACGCCCGATTTAATTGCAGCGAGTGAATCTTGTATGGAGGGATAGCCGGTAACCACCAGTTTTGGCAGGTTTGGATAATGTTCAGAAACAAACTTAATGAGTTCAAGGCCGTCTATTTCGGGCATTTTGAGGTCGGTGATCAATAAATCGATACGGGTATCGCGTAATATGGTCACCGCTTCTTTTACCGAAACCGCCCTGTAGGTGTGGAAATCCCACGACCGAAGGTGGCGTTGCAATAGTTCCAATATGTGGATATCGTCATCTACAATAAGTATGTTCTCGTTGCGCAATTGCATAAAATTATGATTTTGGGAGCCTAACGGTAAAGGTAGCCCCTTTCTTTTTATTATTTTCGGCCTTGATGCTGCCTTTGTGGCTCATTACGATACCGTGGACCACGCTAAGCCCCAGGCCAGAACCATCTCCCGTGGGTTTTGTACTGAAAAATGGCTGAAATATTTTATCGATTTCGTCTTCTGGAATTCCTGGGCCTTCATCTGATATTTTAAGAATGTTTTCGTTTTCGGTTTGAAATGCTTCAATGGTGACCAACCCCTTTTTGGGTGAAAAGTAAATGGCATTGATAATTAAATTGAAGATAATCTGCGTGAGCTGAATGTTATCGGCCTTCAACCACATTTCTTCTTCCTGAATTTTTACCACATATTTTACATTTTCTTTTCTAAAGGTGGCATCCAACAAGCTAATGGCGTCCTTTATATTGGGCACAATGTTCACTTTTTGCATTTCCTGCGGCATTTCGCAGGCAAAAAACATCAGTTTTTTTACTACTTCCCTAGAAAATATAGCGTTGTGGATTATTTTATCCAGGTCTTCGGTGGCGTTTTTTTGGTTTTTGAATTCATCTTTCAATAATTCGGCAAAACCCAAGATATTGGCCAAGGGTGTATTGAGTTCATGGGCGATGCCTGCGGTTATCTCGCCAATGATGCTCAACCGGTCGGCGCGTTCCATTTGCCGTTTTAAGGAGGCTTCGCTCTGTTTTATTTCAATGCGCTCTAACAAATTACCCACTTTCATAGATACGTTGTCCAGCAGTTGTTGTTCTTCTTCCAAAAACCCAATGGAAGCATCACTTAAATAGGCTGTGATGCTTCCTTCATCTTTATTGAATACTTTAATGGTGGAAGTAATCTCTATCTCACCTTCCGCCTTGCCTGTTTTCAAATTGCCCATTGGGGTTTTTATACTGAAATTGGTTTTTTCGGGAACTTGAAAAGCCTTTTTTAAACTATAGGCTATGGCCTTTAAAGTGTCATCAACTTCTGCAATATCCGCATTGACAATGATTGAGGATACCTCGTATAGACACGTTAACTCCTTTATGCGTTCTTTTAGGGTGTGTTCGGTGTTCATTTAATTTGTCATTAGGTTGCTTGCCAGAGGCATGACAGACAGGCAAGCAATTAATTATAGCCAGTTTTTATTTTCAATTATCCAATTTCTAGTCCGTTCAAGATTTTTTAAACCGTTAGCTACACTTTCTAATTGTTCGTTAAAATCTTTTGTTCGGTCAATTTTTCCTGAAAAAACTCTAATTGAAAAACTTTTGGTGTGCTTTTTAAATTTAGCCCATTCAGGAAGCAGTTCTTTTATTTTAACTCCAACTTGTTCGGGAAAACCTTTAAAAGTAGCATCTGTATTTCCTTGTCCAAGTTTGTGATAAAACACTATGTTTTTTAATCTGTCGTCATAAAGCATTGGCCAATCACTATTGTGAGGAACAATATCTGGCTTTTTCATTATTAGACTAGGATAGTTCTCTTCTTTAAATTCCCAATATGAATGCCAAAAACTTTGAACAGGAACCGAGTTTACAGGTTGATAACCTCGTCTTAATTTTTCAGTTGCGATTTGCAGTAAATTACTTTTGAATAAATTTCTTTTGCTTCCAACAAATTCAAGTCGTTCGGCAATTGTTTCGTAAGTCAAATAATTTTCAAAATCACTTTGGTTTTCACAATAAAGTTCTGGTGCAATTAATACCGCAAAAGCGTTATCGCATTCCTTTTTTGTCAAATATTCTTCCGTTCTTTTTAGGTATCGATTGAATTGTTCGTTTTGGAATGTAGCGTCTAATTTATTTTCTATAAGCAAAAATATTTTTTTATCGCTTGAATTGTATGAAAATAAAATGTCAGTTTCTCCAAGTCCGAAAGCTGAAATACTTCTCCAAGCTCCATTAACAGAAGTCAAATCTGGCAATTCAAGTTCTCTTATAAACCATTCGCAAAATGAATTGTCAGTCGACAATTCTTCAAGTAAAATTAAATCGACATCTCTTTCTTGAATTGATTCAACTGGTAAAATGGTTTGTTTCATATTTCGCTCCTCAAATTGGTTACAACGCATTAATTTCAATTGTTATAAAGCCTTACAATTTAAATGTCATCACAGGTAACTTTGCACGATTTGCAAGGTCTTCAGAAATACTTCCCCTGAAAAAATGATTAAGCCCTTTTCTGGCATGGGTGCTAATGGCTATGAGGTCTGCATTAATCTCGTCGGCGTATTGTGTAATCCCATCCTCAACAGTATGCCCGGCGATAAATTGAATATCACTGCTTCCCCCTGCTGCCTGAAACATCCTTGCTTGCTCATAAAATTCTTTTGAGCTTATAAAATCATTGCCAGGAGTGTTTACATATACAGGATAAACGTCGCAACCTAATATCTTTAGGGTGTTCATTGCTTTCTTGAACGTAGCCACATTATCTGGATTCATCGCAGTAGCCAAAATCACCTTATTTAGGTCAAACTCTTTTGGGTCTCTCTTTATGATCATGACAGGGGTACTGCTGTTACGGACCATTTTTTCAGCATTGGATCCCGCAAAAATTCCATCCTGCAATGTGATGCCCCTCGATCCCATTACAATAAGGTCTGCATTTACTTCCTTTGAAACAGCATCTACCTCTTTAAAAACCTTGTAATGTTTCACTACTGGCTTTACATCAATACCTTCTAAATAGGGTTTGTCTAAAAAGCTTTCAAAATTACGCTTGGCAACATTGAGCAGAAAAAGCATTTTATTGGTGTTTTCGGTTTCAGATTTAATCAAAATTGAATCTGCCAACTCGAGCATATGCAATACGTGCAGAGTACTACCGTGGCGTTTCGCCAATTTTGCTCCTGCTTTAAGGGCATATTCAGATGTTTCAGAAAAATCTACGGGTATGATGATGTTTTTCATATTCATTCTATTTTTAATTGTTAATTTTTGGTTTCTATTGTAAAGGTATTTTATTAACTGAACTTGTTGAACGTCATAGTTTTATTTAATTCCTGCCATTAAGGTTTTTCTGTATTAGGCATCGGTCTGGGTTTTGGCTGGTTGGTTTTCTTCTCTGTTTTTCATCACTACGGTTCGGTATGGTGTGGCCAATTCAATTCCTTCGGCATCAAACCGTCGTTTTATGCTATCCAAAACATCGATTCGCAACTGAAAGCAATCGCTAAAGGTTTTGCCCCACGTCCATGCCCGTACCGTAACCGAATAATCGTTGATGGAGAGCAAGGCAGTTTTTACCAAAGGAGCACCAGCTGCCACCTCCTGTTGGGTGCGGTTATCCAGTAGCAACGGGTGTTTTTCACATTCTTCTTTCATTATTTTTTTGGCCAGGTCCACGTCACTGTCAAAAGAGATATTTATCTCGATGCGTTCGCAGCATTTTTGTTCACCAAGATCGTAGTTTATCAACTTTTCTTTATTGATAATGGAGTTTGGAATGACGATCATCTTGTTTTCAAAATTCCGGATGATGGTATGGCGCAAGGTAATATCGGTGACCGTACCTACCATGGTATCGGTCACCTTGATTAGGTCGCCCACTTTAAATGGCTTGAACGAAATAATAAACAAACCGCCCACAAGGTTTGCTAACGCTTCTTGAGACGCGACCCCAATAACAAGTGCTATAACCCCTGCCCCACCCAGTGCGGTCTGGGCGACACCTTTTAACGACGGAAACGCCAATAATGCAAAAAGAATACCTGTAAAATAAATACCAAATACAGCTACGTACCTCAAAAACTTATAACTGGTAGGGTCGTCCAGGTTTTGAATTTTCTTTTGAATGCTCCTTTTGAACCATAAATTTGCCGAGGTTGCCGAAACGATGGTCACCACCGCCACTGCACCCACATACAGCACTATTTTAAAGTTATCCTCTAAAACGCCGTAATCTTCTTCGTCAACAAAAATGAAACTTAACGCGATTAAGCCGAGTACCAACCAAAGGGCATTTAAAATCCGTTTTACCAATTTTACAGGTTGTGCCCCCGCTTCGGGAAATCGCCTGCGTTCTTTTTTTAACAACCATGTGTATAAAACATTGGTCAAAAGATGCAACATAACGACCGTTACAATCACCCCGATTACCCAAATGATTTCTGTTTTATATTCTGTTAAAAATTCTTCCATTGATTTTTCTTTACTTCCCCAAAATACTATAAAAACCCTGACTTCAGTTTATAATACACCTAAAAATATATATTAACGAGACCATTTAGCTTACAAAAAGCATTTTTTTAATATGTATTGCGACCTTGCTTTGCTCAGTTTTATAAAGAAACGAAAGACAACCTGTCGCCAAACACCATTGATCTCTGGAATACATTTTTATTTACGGATATAACTACATTAAATCACTATACCCAATTAGTGGTGTCCATCTAAGACTTAAGACCCACTCGTACCGAAACGATATATTCGGGTGGGCCGCTACGCTGATAGACATAAGACTTTATTTTTAATGCATTGACAATTAGACAGTAGGATTTAAAGTAATATATTTTTTGAAATAAACAGCAAGGGGTTTAAAAGGTAAAACGTTCGAAACAGCTATGCTTATTGAACTTTTCAAAATCTAAATAACATTAATCGCACACCAATGACACCTAATATTTTTAGGTTATCTCGCGGTGGGTCGCGGGTCTTTTTTCTTTTCGCGAATTAAATAAATGCCAACTAAAATCAACAAACCACCCAAAACATACCAAATACTGAAACGCTCACCGTCAACCAATCCCCAAATAACTGCCACGACAGGCAACAAATAGGTTACCGTACTGGCAAACACCGGAGAAGTATTCTGGATTAGCTTATAGTATAAAATCATGGCAATGGCCGTGCCCACAATCGTAAGCACGCCAAGATATCCCATCGCTTCCCAAGTTTCGGGATTGGATTGAAAATTAGTGAAAAAACCGGATGTTATTAAAATCAAGAACGATGGTACCATCCAAATGGTAAAAATTCCTCCGGACAATTCCATAGAAGGAACATGGTCTAGTTTTTGTTTTATTACCAAGGCCGATACTGCGTAACAGGCCGTAGCCAAAACAACTAATAAAGCATAGCCCAACTGCGTTCCTTCTTCACTGGTTTCGGAAAAATACATCAAGATGGCTGCTCCCGCAAACCCCAATAAAGCACCTACTACTTGAATCCATTTACTTCGAACGCCAAAAAGGACAAATCCCAACACCAAGACAAAAACGGGCACCAACGAATCTAAAATTCCTGCCAACGAGCTGCTTACCTCGGTTTGCGCCAATGGAAACAAAAACATGGGAAAAAAGTTGCCAAAAAATCCAGCGACTGCTACCCACATCAATGTTTTACTATTCATCTTGCGCAATGCTGGAACTCCAAAATACGCCATAATCAATCCTGAAACGCCAACACGTATTGCGCCAATTTCATAAGGAGTAAAAGCTATCAGTGATTTTTTAATCAATATAAAAGAACTTCCCCAGGTAAGGGCAATGATAATGAGCAGTACCCATCGGTTTTCTAATGCGTTTCCCATAATTCCCATAGTAAAAAAGCAACTACCGTTCTGTATTTGAATATAGTTGCTTTTGTTAAAGTTTTAGTTACGTTTCTGTGAATAAAGCGTTAATCCACATCTGTGCTTAATACCTGTTTAAAACGCTTCGTCTCTTGGTGTTTCCGCTTCTTGCGAGGCATCGCTCAAATCGCGGTCCATTTCATATAAGCTGGTATTGCCATCCACATTGGTAGATGCCAAGTTATATTTGTCAATAATACTATTTATTAACGTTTCTTCTTCAATTTGTTCTTGCACAAACCATTGTGCAAAATTAAAGGTTGCCCAATCTTTTTCTTCGTGTGCAAGATTGACAATCTTATCTATTTCTTTAGAATTATCTATCTCGTGCTGCAACGTTTTTTGCAAGCAATCGCCAATATCTTTCGGGTTTTTAGGTGCCGCATCAATCGCTTCAATTTTGGCCGCGCCACCACGATCGTTAATGTACTTTAAAAATTTAAACATATGTTCGCGTTCTTCGTGCATATGTCCGTACAAGAAATTGGCAATTCCGGTAAAGCTGTTTACCTCAGCCCAAGAGGCATACGAAAGGTAAACCTGCGCCTGATAGGCTTCCCGCGTCATTTGGGTATTCAACAATTTTTCCATTTTGTCTGAAATTCTCTTCTTTGCCATGATTTTAGTTTTTAAGTTTCGTTATTATATTTTCTGAAATTTTATGATACTATAAAATAGTGAATAGTATTTAACTTCACGCACTCCCACCATATGTTTCTTCTTCAACAAATTTGAAATTTTTATGATTTTCCAAATAGTAAAACACGAGATCACGATTTTCAAATTTTGCAAGTCGAAAAACCTGCTCCTGTACAGGCAAGTTAAGAAAACATCGAACAAGACTTAGCTAAAGAAAAGGTAAAATTAACAAGCTGTTCCTGATCTCATTTTATTTTAAACCGTCCCGAAGCAAATGTCATGTCATCGATCAACAAATTAATTTGAATCCAGAAAAAAAACCTACCACAACCAAAATCTGTGATCATGCTAAAAAAATGAAAAGATTGCTAAAAATACGTTAAGCTAAAGGACGCTTTAATGTGTTTTTTATATTTTCTGAAATAATTTAAAAAACCAACTATTTGTGGAAAATTTTTACCGAAAAGAAGCCGCCGAAGTAGCCGAAAAATTCGGAGTAAATCCTGAAAAAGGTTGGAGCAAAGAAGAGGCTGAAAAAGCGCTGGAAGAACACGGCCGCAACAAATTAGAGGAACACGAAGGTAAAAGCATTTGGGAAATCATTTTGGCGCAAATCAATAATCCCGTGGTTTACCTGTTGGTGGTAGCTACGGTTTTAGCGTTTGTAATGGGAGATTTGGCCGAAGGAATTGCCATTACCGTCGTGCTTGTAGTCAACACCATTATTGGTTTTTGGATGGAGTATCAAGCCCAGCAATCTATGCAGGCCATTAAAGAAATAGACAAGGTAAAAGTCAATGTACTTCGGGGCGGGAAAGAAGAAGAAATTGATGCCGAAGAAGTAGTGCCGGGCGATATTTTAATTGTTAATGCAGGCGATTTAATCGCCGCCGATGCCCGTGTGATCGAAGCCACCGAATTTAAAGTAGATGAAGCCGCCCTAACCGGCGAATCGGTTCCGGTAGATAAAAAACCTAATGTTATACAAGAAGAAAAACAGGTAGCAGACCGCAAAAATATGGTCTATAAAGGTACGCCCGTTACCGGCGGAAAGGGAAAAGCTATTGCCGTTGCTACGGGAATGAACACCGAAATGGGAAGTATTTCGGCAATGGTGCAAGATCAAGAAGCCAGTCAAACCCCTTTAGATAAAAAACTAAACAAACTTACCAAAGTCCTTATTTATGTAATTCTCGGTCTGGCCGCTGCATTTTTTGCCTTTGGTTATTTGGCGGGTAAAGATGTGTATTTATTGGTGCAGACCGCTATTGCCTGGGCTATTGCGGCCATTCCGGAGGGTTTACCTATTGTAGCCAGTATTGCGCTGGCACGCGGAATGCTTCGGCTTTCCAAACAAAATGTACTAATAAAACGCCTGAGTGCGGTAGAAACCCTGGGCGAAACCACCGTTATTTTTACCGATAAAACGGGAACCCTTACTAAAAACGAACTTACCGTTAAATCTTTTGCCATTCCCGGTGATACCTATTGGAAAGTAAATTGGGAAGACGACAAGCCAAAACTTCCTGATGCAGAAGAGGCCGAAAATCATGATAATTTTCAAGCTTTATTTAAAATAAGCGTCCTCGCCAACGATGCTTCCTTGCAAGAAGACGATAAAGATGCCAAGGGTGATCCGTTGGAAATTGCTTTACTGAATTTTACCAAAGCTTTCAATAAAGAGAAATTTCAGCAACATCAACAATTAGAACGAAAATTACACGATCCTTTTGATTCCGATTCAATGGTGATGGGAGCAGTTTATAAAGTAGAAGACGGTTATTATATGGCCGGAAAAGGCTCTGCCGATAAAATGCTTGAACGCTCCAAAAAGATTTTGGTAAGTGGCGAAGTAAAAGAGCTTACCGAAGAAGATAAAAATCACTGGCTCGAAAAAAACAATGAACTTTCTAAGGATGGCTTGCGCGTATTGGGCTTCGGCTATAAAGAACCAAAAGAACTTCCGCAAGGCGATGCGGAAGAAGATTTTCTGTATGAACTTGTTTTTGCCGGCTTGGTAGGATTTATAGATCCGCCGCGAAAAGAAGTAGCCAATAGTATGGATATGACCAAAAACGCCGGAATAAAAGTGGTTATGGTTACCGGAGACCATCCCGGAACGGCGCAAAACGTAGCCAAAGAAGTACACCTTGCCGAAGAAGAAGACGAGGAGCAGGAAAGTGTTGTCCACGGAAAAGATATGGGCGAAGAATTGAATAAAGACGCCGAAAAAGTGCTGGCCACCAAAGTATTTTCACGCGTGACGCCGGAGCAAAAATTAAAACTCATCGAGTTTTACCAGGAGCAGGGCGAAATTGTGGGAATGACCGGCGATGGCGTAAACGATGCGCCCGCCTTAAAAAAAGCCGATATTGGCATTGCGATGGGAAAACGCGGTACACAGGTAGCGCAAGAAGTTTCCGATGTAGTGCTAAAAGACGATGCCTTTCAATCTATCGAGCTAGCCATCGAGCAAGGCCGCATTATTTTTGGAAACATCCGCAAATTTGTGGTGTATCAACTTTCGTATCACTTAAGTGAAATTATCATCATCGCATTAATGAGTTTTACGCTGTTTGTGTTGCCAATTTTGCCTTTGCAATTATTGTTTCTCAACTTACTTTCCGATGTTTTTCCGGCGCTGGCCTTAGGAATTGGACGCGGAAATCCGGGTGTAATGAACTTGCCGCCTAAAGACCCGGAAGAACCTATTGTGACCAAAAAGAACTGGGCGCAGATTGCGGTTTATGGACTTATAATCGCAGCAAGTGTGAGCGGTGCTTATCTTTATGCACATTTTGTATGGGAAAGTCCCGAAGATATTACCAACAACATCGCATTTTTTAGTTTGGCATTTTCGCAATTTCTGCACGTTTTTAATATGCGCGATGGCACTGAATCTTTTTTTAACAATCAGGTAACGCGAAATAAATATGTTTGGATGGCCGTGGCTCTATGTTTTGTAACCGTAATTGTAGCCTATTTCATTCCCGGTCTGGCCGAAGTTTTTAACTTTCAGGAGTTGGAAACGCATGTTTGGGTTTTAATAGCAGTAGCAAGTTTATTGCCGAGTGTAATTATTCAGCTGATTAAATTTATAAATAAAGATTTTTAGTTTTTTTAGTTTTTTTAGTGTTTAAGAGTGTTGGTACTATGTTTTTTATTGAACAAAAAAAATATAATTTACTGAAATCTTTTACCCATATCACAAAAACGGCGATAATAAACGAACAAATTTCTCCCAAAGATGAAGGTGTTTGGGGCGGTTTAACCATTGTTGTGAATCGATTTTTGAAGATTCCTTTAGGTCGTTTTCAAAAGCTTTTTGTAATTTTTTATTGATATTTTCACTAAAGAGTACAGCGTTAACTTCAAAATTTAAATCGAAACTACGATAATCCATATTGGCCGAGCCTATTACGGCCAGGTTGTCATCAACTATCATAGTTTTTGCGTGTACAAAACCTTTGTTGTAAAGATAGATTTGCACTCCGTGCGGCAACAATTCAGAATAATACGACCGCGCCGCCGCATTTACCATTTTAGAATCTGAAATTCCCGGTACCAATAATTTCACTTCCACGCCACTTTTTGCCGCGATAATCAAGGCATCCATCAAACTTTCTCCCGGAATAAAATAAGGACTGGTAATCCAAATTTTTTCTTTCGCCGAGGCGATGGCTTGCATTAAAGAATAGAAAATAACCGGCAGGTTAGAATCCGGGCCCGAGGGCACAATTTGCAGTAGTTCTTTTTCAATAGTTTTGTTTTCTGGTTGCTCCGGAAAATACTTCGGGCCAAACTCCAGTTGTTGTTTGCTGCAAAAATTCCAGTCGCATAGAAAAAGATATTGCAAATAAAGACTGGCCGGGCCTTTAAGCATTAAATGCGTATCCCGCCAATATAAACCGTCTTTAGCTTTAGTGTCATTTCGGTATTTATCGCTCATATTAATGCCGCCTACAAAAGAACGTTCCCCATCTATCACAATTATTTTGCGGTGATTGCGATAATTTAATCTATTGGCTAACGCATACAATTTGATTTTGTAAAACGGCGCAGTGGCAACCCCGGCGTCTTCTAATTTTTTAATGAATTTCTTTCCTAAATCGTGACTTCCAAAATCGTCATATAAAAACCGGACTTCAACACCTTCCTGTGCTTTTTTAATGAGAAGGTCTGCAATTTCATTACCGGTTTTATCATCTTCGTAAATATAGTATTCCAGGTGGATATGGGATTTCGCAGCTTCTATGGCGGCTAGCACCTTCGGAAATTTTTCTTCGCCGTTTAAAAGTAATTCTACCTCATTATTTCCGGTTAGTGGACTTCCGGAAGTATTATCTATAAAACTGGATAAGTTATAATGTGCTTGCGGTAAAAGTGCTAGGTCGACTAACTTTTTTCTATAAAGCTGTAACCGATTTTTTATATCTTTCCGTAAGGGTTCATCGGCAATAATTTTTTTGCTGTAAAGTTTACGTTTTCTGTAATTTATTCCGAAGGAAAAATAGAAAATTATACCGCCAATTGGTACCAAAATGATCAGTAGTATATAGGCTAAAATTTTGGTGCCACTTCGGGTGTCGTAGAGAATTCGAAGGATTACAAAAATGACTAAGAGTACATAAAATAACTGAAGTAATAGAATCCAATTCATAACAAACCGTGCTTAATTCTTGGTTAAAATACTAACAATTAAAGTTTTCTGTATGCAAAATATCTTTATTTCGAGTAATCGAAAAGAAGCAGTTGCTCAAAAAACAACTGCTTTCAAAAATTATTAGGTAAGATAAGTTTTTTGATTAATCCAACGTCTGCACGCCGCCACCATTCACAAAAATTACCTGTCCGCTGGTCCATTTAGAAATTGGCGCTGCAAAGTACAATACCGCTCCCGCAATATCTTCAGGTTCCCCCAAACGCTTTATGGGCGTATGTGCCAACATTTTCTCTTCTATTTCCGGCGTTAAAACCGTACTTAAAGCATGTGTTTTTACAGCTCCCGGGCCAATAGCGTTAATTCTAATTTCATCCGGGCCGTAATCAAAAGCCAAATTACGTGTCATGTGGTTAATGGCCGCTTTAGAAGAAGCATAAGCACTAATCGCCGGACTCTTGTTGATGGATGCCATAGAAGACATATTAATAATACTTCCGTAACCTGCTTTTTTCATATGCGGGGCCACCAATTGGCACAGGCGCCACATACTAAACACGTTCATCTCATATACTTTTTTGAATTGCTCCACATCAATATCATACGGACTTTCTTTTCCTGCGCCACCGCCGCCAACATTGTTCACCAAAATATGGATTCCGCCAAATTCTTTTACGGTTTTATCAACCAGGTTTACCAAAGCTTCATCTTTTGTCACATCGCAATCTACGGCAATGGTTTTTCCTCCATCGTCATTAATCGCTTTTGAAGTTTTTTTGGCGTCTTCCAAATTGTAATCTGAAACCACCACATTGGCGCCATAAGCCGCAAGCATCTCACAGCTTGCTTTGCCTATTCCGTTTGCGCCACCGGTTACGATGGCTGTTTTATCTTTTAAATCGAACAAATTTGTCGTTTTCATATTTATTATCCTTAGGTTATCTTAACTTTATATCTCCGCCATCTGCCATAAGGGTTTGGCCTGTCATATACTGACTATCTTCGCTTAATAAAAAAGCGATAATTGGTGCCACATCTTTTTGAGGATCGCCAAAACGGCCCAAAGGATTTTTACCAATTACTTCTTGATACTGGTCGGGGAAATTTTCTTTCCAATTTTTAACCCCTTCGGTAAGTGCCAACGGACAGACCACGTTTACCCTAATACCATCTTCTGCCCATTCATTTGCCGCCACACGGGATAAGCCTCTAATCGCTTCTTTGGCAGCTGCATAACTCGCCTGGTTTTTTTGACCAAGGAGCCCAGCTCCAGATCCGAAATTTACAATAGATCCTTTGGTTTTTTAAGTTCTGGATAGGCTGCCTTCATAAAATGCAATGTGCCTTTTAAACCTGTTTCCATAGACAATGCCCAATCCTCATCGGTAAGTTCCATTAAGGGTTTTTGACGTGAGGCGTGGGCATTGTTGACCACACTTGTTAGTTTTCCAAATTTAGAAACGGCCAATGCGACTGCTTCATTTGCGACCGATTCTTTAGAAATATCTCCTTTTAAAAACGCAATTTTTTCTGGATTGGTGGCTACTTTTTCTTTTCCGGCATCATCATTCAAATCTACAGCAACTACATAAGCGCCTCTTTCTGTTAGTTCGGTAGTGATTGCTCCGCCAATTCCGGCAGCGCCTCCGGTTACAATTACTGTTTTTCCTTCTAAATTTTTCATAATATTATTTTTTATAAATAGTTGTTCCTTCTTTGATGGTTTCAAATACTTCTATGTTTTTAATTTCCATTGGCTTTACCTTTAGCGGATTTTTATCCAAAATCACCAAATCGGCCAGTTTTCCTTCTTTTAGGCTTCCCTTCTGGTCTTCTTCAAAAAACTCATAAGCCGCGTGGCTGGTAATCGCTTTTAAAGCTTGGTAAGGTGTTGCCCGTTCTTCGGGGCCAATTGCTTTTCCGGCTCTGGAAACACGGTTTACCGCCGTCCAAATTGTAAAAATAGGATCTATGGGCGTTACTGTAGCATCGGAATGATTGGTATATTTTAGACCCAGCTTTTCCGCGGAAGCGATAGGACTTAAAAAGAAAGCGCGTTTTTTTCCTAAATTCTCTACGTGCACATCACCCCAAAAGTAGGCGTGATTAGTAAAGAAAGAAGGCTCTATATTGTATTCTTTATAGGTTTTTAGTTGATCCGGACGCACAAATTGCGAATGGATCACAATAGTCCTGCGGTCTTTATCCAAAGGCTGATCTAACTTTTTACAGGCGTTTTCGTGGGCAGCGATCACCATATCTATAGAAGCGTCGCCATTACTGTGAATAAACAATTGGTTTTCTGCTTTGTAAGCTTTTAAAAATAAATCGTTGAGTGCTTCTTGCGAAAGGCTGGGCAAGCCCCGGCACTCGCTTTTACAGCCGGGAACTTCGGTTAAAAAAGGCTCGGTAAAGTAGGCGGTCTTTCCTTGTGGAGAACCATCGGCAATAATCTTTGTGCCTTGTAATTTAAAGCCATTTTTATAGGTTTTCCAGACTAACGTGGAATCGTTTAAATTTTTGTCCAGCTCAGAAAAACCGGGTAGGGCGATGAGGTCTATTTCCAATTTCCCGGCATCTGCCTGGGATTGAAAAAAATTGATAGCATTGCGGTCGGTCATTCCGTCTTGAGCTGTAGTGATGCCATTTTTGGCATATTTATCCTGGGTTTCCGCAAAAAACTCGGCTTGTTTACTTTCCAAAATTTTCAGCATATTTCCCACAAAAGGGTACATTGCGGTTTCCTGTACCAGACCGGCGGGTTCTTGTGAGTTGGGCATACGCTCAATACTGCCTCCTTCGGGATTTTTTGTTTCTGCGGAAACATTCATTTTCTCTAAAGCCATAGAATTTGCCACACCCATATGGCCGCTGGTATGCACCAAATACACCGGATTGCTAGGTAACACCGAATCGATTTCAGTTTTGTTGAGGTGGCGTTTTTCCTCTAATTGACTCTCATCGTAGCCCCAACCAAAAATCCATTCCCCGTCAGGGATATTTTTGTCCTCTTTATAAGCTTTCATTTTTTGCAATACATCGGCAATGTTTTCCACATCGCCCACGGGAGGGGAATTTAAATCTACCTGCCCCATCGTGTTACTTACCATCCCAAAATGACTATGTGGATCTATAAAACCGGGCAATAAGGTCTTTCCGTTTAAATCTATTTTTTCTGCTTCAGCATATTTTTCTTCCGCTTTAGCTTTATCGCCTACAAAAACGATTTTTCCGTCTTTTGCCACCAAAGCTTCGGCGTAGGTAGGCTGATCAGAATCCATCGTAAGGATATCGCCGTTGTGATATAGTTGCACGGCGGAATTGGCTGTTTTGGTTTCCAAATTTCTTTCGGTGTCTTTACAACCAAAATTCACAGTTAGCAGTAAAAACAGATAGATAAGTTTTCTCATAATTCAGCTTTGTGTTTCTCAGTTAAAGTATATTCTTTTAAGATAAGATAATTCACATAACCTGAAGCAATTTCGGCGATAATTCTAATAGTAATTAATACTGAAATCACACTATTTGCCCGGGCGTGTCTCCGTGCGCTTTGGCATTACCACGAGTAAGGAGCCAAACTGTACGTTGTAATTCTTCTCTGTCTTTAACATTGCGTGCGGGATTCCACTGCTATTTGTCACGAAATAAACTTACTTTATTTTCTTATCGTTCCCCTTCTTCTTTTATATCTCGTTCTAACTGCTCATAACGCTCGCGTAACTCCGGACTAATTTTTTTGGTGTGTTTATGCAGTTTTCGCAGTTGCAAGCCAAAAAAGATACTAAATAAACCTCCAAATAAAAAGCTAAGGGCAACTAGCCATACAATGCTTAGGCCTGCGAAAGCAGGGTTCCAAATCAAAATAAACGAAAAAACCGCTCCCAAAATGCCAAAAATCAACAAACCGCCCCAACGCTTATTTCCGTAACGTTTTAAATCCATTGCGAAACTAATAGACGAAATTGACCTAAAAAGAATGGTAAAGCCAACAAAAAAAGCCAAGGCGCTAAGGGATAACCTGGGATGAGACATTAAGAGGATACCTATAACAAGAGTAATTATTCCAAAGCCGAGGGACCAACCCCAATTGTGGAGCCGATGCCTATTTGCAAGGGAAAAGATAATTTCTGAAGCACCGCCCAACAAAAATGAGAGCGCAAAGAGAATAGACAAGGCAAGTAGGGAACTTAACGGAGAGCTAAATGCCACAATGCCAACAACAACAAAGAAAATTCCTACTAATAATGGAATGTACCAATGTTTGATGGTACTTTTAATCGATTTTATAAACATGGGTTCCATACTTTGATCTTTTTGGTGTTCGTGTTATACTACCGCTGTTTTCACCTTCAACACCACAAATTTACGATTAGTTCGTAACTAAACGAACTAAAAGAAACTAAAGTCTTGTTAAAGTTTAATTACAGCGCGAATAGTTAGTGCAAGATGGACTTTTGTAGTTTTAAACTGTTTTCTTTTTGAAGATTAAGTGCACTAAAGCGATACCAATGGAAAGTACCAGCCCCAATACCGAAACACCTATCCAGTTATACTGTTCCCAAGCGTATGCCCCCAGCGTAGTCCCCAAGGCGCCGCCCGTGAAAAAACCTACCATATAAATAGTGTTCACCCGGTTTCTGGCTTCGGGGTTTTTAGAAAAGATAATGTTCTGGTTGGTAATATGCAGCGCTTGTAGCCCCAAATCAACTAAAATAACGCCAATTACCAACCCTATGATCGAATGGGCAGAAAACAGAAAAATGCCCCACGATACAATGAGCAACAAAACCGACCATATTATGATCTTGTTTTTGCTTAGCTTGTCGCTCATTTTGCCCACAATGGTCGCCGCCAAGGCCCCGGCAATTCCCAATAAACCGAAAGCACCGGTGACCCCACTACCATAGCCAAAGGAATCTTCCATTAAAAAAACAAGCGTAGTCCAAAAAGCACTAAGCCCGGCAAAAGCCAATCCGCCGCGCAAGGCAGCCAACCGAACTGCCGGTTCGGTCTTGAAATAAAAGCCAATGGACTTTAAGAGACTGCCATAACTGCCTGTATAGTTAGGTTTTATTTTTGGCAATTTATAGTGCAACAAAAAAAATAAAAACACCATAACCACTGCCGCGGCATAATACATAATGCGCCATCCAAACTCGGCCCCCACCAGACCGCTAATTACACGACTGCCCAGAATACCAATGAGCAATCCGCTCATAACAATACCAATGGCCCGGCCACGACCTTTATTGTCTGCCAACTGTGCTGCCATAGGAACAAACAACTGCGGGATGGCAGACGAAAACCCCATAAAAAAACTGCTCATGATCAATAAAAACAGGGAGTTGGAAAGTCCTGCCGCTATCAAGGAGGCAATCATTATAAGAAAATCAAATTTCAGGATTTTTTTATTGGAAACCTTATCCCCTAACGGAATGATAAACAACAACCCAAATGCATAACCCAGTTGAGTGGAAAGCGCCACATTGCTCACCGCTGCTTCACTTACGCCAAATGTTTCGGACATTTGATGCAGCAACGGTTGGTTATAATACAAATTAGTCACCACCAAACCTGCCGAAATACTCATTAAATACAGAACAGAATTGGTCAATTTTGGCATATTGGGTAATTTCCTTGATGTTATTTTGAACTAAAAAAGAAGCGACAAAGTTCATTATTTTAAACGGGTAAGCACAGGGTTCCAGCTCAAAATTTTCATAAAATTGATTGCAGCATCAAGCACCTACACCTAACTTATTCTTCTGTTTTGTTTTGTTGCTGTTTTTCTTTTTCGGTAGCTTTACGGACTTCTTCCTTCCTTACATATTTTTCGTGCTCAAACTCTGCCTGATAGCCCTTTTTGCGTTTGTAAACGCTCTGTATGCCTTCGGCTTTGCCATACACCGTTATCACATCATTGGGAAGAATCTTAAAATCGCCAGATGGCGACCCATAATAATCCTGGTCCTTGCGGTCTATGCCCAACACCATAATCCCCTCCTCGATCAGGTTGAGCTCTATCAAGGTTTTGTTGCAAAGCCAATCATCTTCAGATACTTTTTTTTCGCTAATTCTGTAATCATCTTTTAAATGCAGCACGGCGGCGAAATCTGTAATTTCTAATTCGGTATACCGTTTTAGCATCTTGTTGATCACCTTAGACAGCCCACGATCTACCCATTTGCTCTTTATGCCCCACCAAACAATACTCATCCCCACAATCACAATGAGCAGGCCATACAATTTGGTCGCCAGGGTATCTGGCAGAACAAAGGTTAAAATCAAAGAAGACATCACGGTAACAATACCGGCATTTCCCACCAGCATTAAGGTATAAATGATCTTACGCCTAACGGGATGGTTCATGATATTTTCAGATTCTGCAGTGCTGAAACCTGCTCCAGTATAGGCCGATCGGGCTTGAAAGCGGGCACTATCGGTCGATAATCCTGTATGGATCAAGGCGATTGCCGCTATTTTTGTGATCAAGGCAGATAGGGAAACAACGAGAAATAAAGTGATTGCTGCTATCATAATTGAAATTTTAATTTAAATATACGACAATCATTATAACTGATTTATCATAAAAGTTAAAGGCGGCATCCTATATGAGAATGCCGCCATTAGCGTTTAATTATAACCAACAAGGTGTCACCGTTTTAAAAACTCAACATCTCTTTATACCTCTGTGAGTCCTCCGCTACGGGTTCGGTAGGGTCAAATTCGTTGGTCTGCGGGTTATAGGTATAATCCTGCGCCCATTCTTCACGGTATTTCACAATGGCTTTAATGGCATCGGCAATGGCCAAGACCTCTTTGTTGCTGATGGTGGGATGCAACGACACCCGTACCCAACCCGGTTTGTTGGTCAGGTTTTTTTGCTCTATCTGGCCGATGATTGTTTCCGAAGTTTCTGTATCAATACCAAACAGATAATGTGCATACGTACTGGCACAAGACCAGCCGCCGCGAACTTGAATGCCAAAACGGTCATTCAGCAACCTTACCACAAGGTTATAATGCATCTTTTTTATATTGAAAGAAACACAACCAATACGTTTTTGGCTTGGGTCTCCCAACAGTTCAACCGTTTCGGTGTCTTTCAATGCTTCTGAAAACAACCGCAACACCTCTACTTCACGTTGATGGATGTTTTCAGTACCCATCTTTTCTTTCAGGTTTATGGCCAAAGCAGCACGCATTACCTGAAGAATACCAGGAGTGCCACCATCTTCACGCACTTCAGGATCGTCAAAATAACATTGCTCGCCCGAAGGTTTGGTCCATTTAATGTTACCGCCTCCGGGATTATCGGGCATAGCCTTTTTATGCAGTTTTTTATCGTACACCAACACCCCACAGCTTCCCGGTCCCCCAAGAAATTTATGGGGCGAAAAGAAAATAGCATCCAGTTTTTCGGCTTTATTTTCGGGATGCATATTAATATCGACGTAGGGGGCCGAAGCGGCAAAATCCACAAAACAAAGCCCGTTATGGCGGTGCATGATTTTTGCCAATTCTTGATACGGGCTAATTATGCCGGTCACATTGGAACAGGCAGTGAACGAACCTATTTTAATTTTTCGGTCTTTATACTTTACAAGTTCCTTTTCCAAATATCCTGGCTGGATCAATAACGCTTCGTTTGGAGGGAGGATCACCACATCGGCATCTATCTCAAACCAACACGCCTGATTGGAATGGTGCTCCATATGGCTTATAAACACCACGGGGCGATCTGTTTCGTCTTTGTAAGGGGTATCTGAATTTTTAGGCTTTAAATCGAGAATGCGCAACAGTTTGTTAAGCGCCGCCGTCATGCCTGTTCCGGTTGTTACCAGAACATCATCGTGGGTTGCGTTCACATGGTTCTTAATTATTCTACGCGCCTCATGATAGACATAGGTGGTGGTTTTCCCACTTTCGCTGGAAAAAGAATGCGTGTTTGCCATCATAGGCCCTATGTTATCACAGATTACATCTTCAATAGGACGGTACAGCCTTCCGCTGGCAATCCAGTCTGCATAGAGCAGCTCCTGTTTTCCATATTTTGAATCAAAACAAGCGTTGTTGCCAATTATATGTTTTTTGAAACGTTCGAAATAAACTTCCAGTTCTGTTTTGTTTTCGGTAGCTTGAATCATTGTTTCTTGCCTTAATTTTCTTCTTTAAAATTTTCAATCCCCTCGCTTAACCATTGGTTGTATTCTTCCGCATCAGGGGTATAGCCCACGGGATCAACCAAGTTTTCTTCGTTGGTATCCATTAGCACATAAAAAGGTTGGGTATTGGTCTTATATCTGATGGTCTGGAACTCGCTCCATTTTTGGCCAATGTACTTGAGTTTTTTTCCGGGTTTCAGTTTAGATTCCACAATTTCATCGCCTTGTAATTTCCGCTTGTCGTCCACGTAAAGCGAAATAAGCACTATATCGTTTTTAAGCTTGTTGAGCACATTAGGCTTCACCCAAACATTTTGCTCCATTTTTCGACAGTTTACACAGGCCCAACCGGTAAAATCGAGCATAACGGGTTTGCCTACTTTTTTGGCATATGCCAATCCTTTGTCATAATCGTTGAATGCTAATATTTGGTGTGGTGCCAACAAATGTGCCCCTTCGGGTATGTCTTGCTCCTGTTGGGGGCCCGAACCTACGGCGACTTTAGAATTACCTACGCCGTAAGGTGATTCGGAATAATCCAATGGCGGCGGAAATGCACTGATTAAGTTAAGCGGTGCGCCCCAAAGCCCCGGAATCATATAAATGGTAAAAGCCAACACCAATAGACCAAGACTGAGTCTCCCTACTGAAATGTACTCCAATGGCGAGTCGTGCGGTAACCGTATTTTTCCGAAGAGGTACAGTGCGAAAGCCCCAAAAATGGCGATCCAAATGGCGATGAACACTTCGCGTTCCAAAAAGTGCAATTGCAACACCAAATCGGCTTGCGAAAGGAATTTGAAAGCCAAAGCCAGTTCTAAAAACCCTAAACACACTTTAACGGTATTGAGCCACCCCCCTGATTTTGGCAAGGTATTGAGCCATCCCGGAAATGCTGCAAACAACGCAAATGGCAGTGCCAATGCCAACGAAAAGCCCAGCATCCCAATCATGGGTGCAATTCCCCCTTTTGAAGCGGCCTCAACCAACAAGGTCCCGACAATGGGGCCCGTACAGGAGAAAGACACCAACGCCAAAGCGAGCGCCATAAAAAAGATACCAATCAGCCCGCCTTTACCGGCTTGGCTATCTACTTTATTGAGCCAAGAATTAGGTAACATAATTTCAAAAGCACCTAAAAACGACAGCGCAAAAACCACTAACAACAAAAAGAAAATAACATTGAACCACACATTGGTCGCCATAGCGTTCAAGGCATCGGCTCCAAAAATGGCGGTAACGGCAATTCCCAAAAGCAAATAGATCACGATGATGGAAATACCGTAAATAATGGCGTTTTTAATGCCTTTAGCCCTTGTTTTGCTCTGCTTGGTAAAAAAGCTGACCGTCATAGGGATCATTGGGAACACGCAAGGTGTCAACAATGCTGCAAAACCAGAAAGAAACGCAATGAAAAATATGGACCAAAGTCCTTTCCGTTCGGCTTTCTTTTCCTCTTTTTCTATTTTCTTTACTGCTGGTTTGTCGGCTTTTACCTCATCTTGTTCTGTGTTGTGTTTTTTTGGAACAACGGCATTGGCCGCATCTTCTGAAGCCTCGGTAAAATCGTTTAAGTTAAACTCCAGGTCCACATAAGATGGTGGCAAGCAACGGGTATCGTCGCACACCATAAACTCTACTTCTCCCTTTACAAGTGACAGTTCGTTAGACAAAACTTTTATGCGTTGCCTAAACTCGGCACTGTTTCCGAAAAACTTGATGCGCATGCCAAAAACCGGATCGTCTGTGGTGATGCCTTCTTCCTCGGCCACGCTTCCTACCAACTCGTAGTTTTTGTTTTCTTCAAAAGTGAATACGGTGGGTATGGGGCCGTCTTCGGGAACATCTTGTGAATACAAGTGCCATCCTTCATCTATAGTCGCTGAAGCAACCAAATCGAATTCGGAATCTGATACCTTTTCAACCCTGGTTTTCCAGTCAACAGGATCAAGTACCTGCGCGATGGTTGCCAAATGAACGAAAAAAATCCCTAACAATATGAGCTGCTTCATGATGTAACTTTTTAATGTATTATAAATCCTAATTTTGCGTTTCCCGTTTCTTCGGACTCCTAAAAAACTGCAAATTTAGTGTATTTTCAACTATTCTTTGGTGTTTTCTTCCAACGGTTTGCCTTCTTCATTTAAAGACCCGGCACCAATGATCACCAACTTGTCAAGATCGATGTATTTTTTGATGACCTTATTGATTTGCTGTTGGGTTACTGCCTCCAAATCTTTTGGATATTGGTAAATATAGCTAGGGTCTTCTCCCCTTTCCACAACGGCCAGTACATTGGCAGCCATCCCGCTGGTAGTGGAAAGCCCTATTTTAAAACTGCCTATTATATTTGATTTATTGTCCTTTAACTCAGTTTCGGTAATTCCATTTTTAACCCAGTTTTCAACTTGTTCTAAGGCAGCATTTTTCCCTTTGTTGAACAAACTCGGGTTAAATGAAGCATTGATATACCAATATCCACCGATATAAGTGTGACCTGCATGACGGGTATAAATTCCATACGTAAGTCCAGCTTCGTCGCGCACGGTAAGCATCAATCGGCCTGAAAAACCACCGCCTAAAATATAGTTGCCCAAATGAAACGGTAGAAAATCGGCATCGGTGCGTTGCAAACCGGTGTATTGGCCTATAAAAAGCTCGGCACTTGGTTTTTCTGGAATGGTCATTACTTTGGTCATCCCTTTTCCTTTTTTAACGTCATAGTTTTTTTCCGAACGTTTTATTCCACCTTTCCAGTTTTTGAAGTTTTTTTCTAAAGCACTGTAAAGTTGTTTGTTATCTATATCACCAACAGCTACCAAATGCATTCCTGCCGGGCCAAAATACCTTTTGTGAAAGTTTTTCAGGTCTTGCAACTTGGCATTTTTTATTTGCTCGATAGATTCCTCGATACTAAGTGCGTAGTTAGGGTGTCCTTTGGGATAAAGTGCTTGTTTTAATGCGATAGAACCTTGTCTTCCAGGATTTGAAATACCTTGTTGCAAATTGCCAATAAACTGTGTTTTCAACAACTCGAATTCTTTTTCGTCAAAAAGTGGGTGACGTAATTCTTCGGCCAATAAACCTATTACGGTTTCCACATCTTTTGAAAGTGACTTAAAGCTAATGTTTACGTGGTTTGAATCTGAACTTACATAGATATTGACCCCTAAACGTTCCAGCTTTTGTGAAAATTGAAATTTATCGTTTTTTGTGGTTCCCTTGCTCAACATTGCTGTGGTTAAGGTTGGTACCATTTCGTTATTGCTGCCATTAAAGTAGTTGCCAATAGGAAAACTGGTCGCTACGGTTACAAAACCTTTGGCACCGGTCTTTTTGGTAATCACGTCGATACCGGAAACAGTTTTTCTGCTGAAATCTTTTTCTTTTTCTGTATTTTCTTCGGAAACAGCTAAAGTATTTGTTTTTGAAGATGCTTTAAAACCGAATTCTTCAAAAGACATCTCTGGATTTCTATAATATTGCTTTCCTCCTACTTCTGAATATAATTTTGATTCTCCAGTTTCAGTATCAGCATTAGAACCTGAACGCTTCGGAATAAAGTGGCCTGTGGTACTTTGATCCTCTACCAAATATTTTTTGGCAACACGGTGTACGTCTGCTGCAGTAACTTTTGCTAATTTTTTGCTTTCGTTAATATAATTGGTCCAATCACCACCGGCAATGTACTCCGTTAACTGTGCAGCGATACTACCAGAACCATCACGGCTTAAAATTGTTTGGGCGTTTAAATTTGAAACGATACGATCTACATCGCTTTGTTCTACACCTTCTTTTTTAACCTTCGCTACGGTTTCCAATAGTTGTTTGTTAAGTGTTTCAATATCTTTTGAAGGATCAAAACCCAAACTAACGGTGAACAAGCCATTTTCAGCAAAACCTGACGTTGAAGCGTTGGCGTAAAACGCTTTTCCACTATCAATAAACTCTTTACTCAATACTGATGAAGTTCCGCTCCCCAATAATTCTGCCAAAACATCCAATGCAGGAATATCCTCGTGCATCACGCCCGGTATTTTATAAGCTACACTAATCACACTGGTTTCGCCCGGTTTTTTAACGGTTATCTGCCGTGGGCCATATTGTGTAGGTTCTTCGGTATAAGGTACAGGAATTGTATGCTCAGATCTAGGAATTTTTCCGAAGTATTTATCCACCAACGGGAATAATTCCTCTTTATTAAAATCGCCCACTACCGTCAGCACGGCATTATTGGGCCAATAATACGTGTCGTAAAAGTCACGCAACACTTGAATGGGCATGTTTTCGATATCGGATCGCCATCCAATCGTGGAGTGATGGTATGGGTGTGCCAGGTAGGCCGTTGCCCAAATCTCTTTATTTAACAGTGAATTTGGGTTGTTTTCGCCCCGTTCAAATTCGTTACGCACTACGGTCATTTCGGCTTCCTTGTCTTTTTTTAGAAGCAATAGGTTGCGCATACGGTCAGCCTCAATATCCAATGCCAGTTCCAGTTTGTCGCTTGGTATGGTTTCGTAATAATTGGTACGGTCGTTCCAAGTGGTGGCATTCATTTGGGCACCTACACGGGTAAGTTGGGTGTCGATGGAGTTTCCGTTTTTTTTGTTGTATTTTTTGGTGCCCTTAAACATTAAGTGTTCCAACAAATGAGTAGAACCGGTATTGCCGGGCACTTCATTTTTTGAACCTACCTTATAGACCATTTGTACGGTCACTACAGGAGCGGCATTGTCCTGTACCAGTAACATCTTTAATCCGTTAGGGGTGTACAGATATTCCTCAACGCCTTCCAGCGATTTTATTTTTTTGAATTTTGGATTGTTTTGTTGGGCAACAGCTGTCTGTACCGACGCCAATAAAACAAATAAGCATAGAGTAACTAATGAGCGTATATTTTTCATATTTTGGAAATTAAAATTTAAGAGAATTTTTTTTTGAGATAAAAAGCCAGAAAAAATTAATTTTCTGGCTTTTTGTGCGCACTTTCGAGACTACAATCAACAAAATCTGAAAGTGCAAGCCAAACATCAAACATAAATCAACTAAATGTCGAGGGAATCAAACAGTTCTTTCAACCTTGGTTGTGAAGGTCTTGGAGCATCATAGGTAACGATATTTCCTTCTGGATCCAAAAGGATAAACCGTGGAATACCATAAATATGGTAGTCTTTTACAAACTGTGAGTCTATCTGGTTATCGGCCAATAACTGTGTTCCTTTCAATTCTTTGTCCACAATCATTTTCCGCCATTTTTTCTCGTGGTCGGGGTTATCAATGGAAAGCCCTATAAAATGAATGTTCCTACCCTCGTATTCTTCTTCAATTTTATTCATAAAAGGCATTTCATAAATACAAGGCACACACCACGTGGCCCAAACGTCTATATACACATATTTCCCTTTAAAATCTTCCAACGAACTGGTGCCGCCTTTATAGTTAAGGTAATCGGTAAACTGTGGGGATGGTTTACCTGAGGCCAAGTTTTCATTGATTATCAATTGTTCTTCGTGCTGTTCTTGAATGCTTTTTTTAAATTCTTGTATCTTTTCTTTTTCGGAGGCGATAAACGATGAATCCAGGGTCTCTTTTTGAGAGTCCATCTTTTTTAATAAATCGTTTACATACGCATCGGTTTTAGCATTAAACGCACTGTTTTCAAGGCCCAAATATTTTTTATAATCCTCGCCCACCAATTCGCTGTTTTGTTTTCCTTTATATTTCAGAAACTTATTTTCAGCTTCTCCTTTTCCGGAAAATGTAATGCTTTTGTTTGTGTTTTTCGCATCAAAATTTACTTCCACATCCATATCATTTTTCAGGTATAGATCAAAAACATTTTCATAAACACCTGTAAAATAGGTTGGCTCCTTTAATTTTAATGTATCGCGAAAAACTCCATTTTCATCTACATTGATAAGGGTGGATTCTGAACTTACAGGATTGTAAAGACGAAGGTTTATTTCTTTTTCAGGGTTTTCTATTTTCCCGTGAATCACTGCGTAATCTTTAGGTGATTGCTCTTGTTTACAAGCTATAAATAGGGGTATAAGAGCTAGTATGAATAAATTTTTCATTTGATTTTTTTTTAAGTTTATATAACGGACACAAAATTTGATTGGTTCCGTTTTATGAAATGATTTTAATATTAGTATCCCGGGTTTTGTGTTAAGGCGCTATTACCGGTCAATACCCGCACAGGGATGGGTAGGATAAATTTGTCCTGATTGTTCAAGGTGGGTTTTACCGTGGCGGCATCAAGGTTGCCCAAGATATCATACCGAACCAGATCAAACAAAGGCTCGCCGTTCTCAAAAAACAGCTCTAACAGTTTTTCCTTTCTAATGTCTTCGAGCAAGGTGGGTTTATCCACTAATGTTTTAGGGTCCACACCGGCCCGTAAACGAATATCGTTCATACGGTTTAAGGCCGCTGATAGGTCACCGCCGTCACGTCTTGCTTCGGCTTCGGCATATATTAAATAGATTTCCCCTAAGCGTAAGTGGTACAAGGTGTTGTTCTGGGAGCTTGCATTGCTCTGAAAAGGGTATTTACCTTGTTGGTTAACGCCTGCAGTAGCACTGGAATAGGCATAACTAAAACGTGGATCATAGTTTTCGCCTGCGCCTGTCAAGCTACCGTCATCCGGGGCACCTACTTGGGCATCGGCCAAGCCGTTTAAGTATTGGCTGTAAGAGGTGTTGCTGATCAAATCCATACCGCTGCCGCCTTCGCTTCCTGGGCCGGAAAAAGGAGCAAAAATAACTTCCGAAGAGTTAAATTGATTTGCAAAAATACTTTCATATTGAGTTTCTAGCGCATAGCCTTCGCCATTGTTGATCACCTCCTGTGCCAAGTTGGCGGCTTGCAGGTAATTCCCTTTGTACAACTCTACTTTAGCTAACAAAGCCTTTGCAGCCAAGCTGCCCGAATAAAAGTGCTCGATAAGGATAGGACCGTTTTCAGCAGCAAATTCAAGATCCGCCGATATTAAATCATAACATTCCTGAACGCTGTTTCTTGGGTTGCTTTCCAACTCCAAAGCAAATTCGGTACGGAGCACGATTCCGTAGGAAGAAGATAAATCATAATATTCGCCAAAGTAACGCAAAAGGTTGAAATGAGCAAAAGCGCGTTGAAATTTGGCTTCGGAAATCATTTCGTTTTTACGTTCTTCTGAAATACCTTCGGCACTACCAGCTTCCAGTTCCTGTATCAAAAAGTTGGCCGCATTGATTATTTTATATTGGCCGTTGTACAAATTGGCCAAAAACCTGTTTTCTACCGGTACTTCGTTAGTATTAAATCCTTCGCCACCAGACAGGGCGCCGGTAATGAGCCCCTCATCGCCATACGCGGCCAAGTGCAACGGGAAAAAGCCCACGTCGAAAGCCCGGCCAAGGTCGTACACGCCATTGAGCACTTTTTGTGCAGAATCCTCATCGCGTATGGTGTTCTCGTTAGAAAGCTTGTAATAAGGTTTTACATCGTCTATACTGCAACCGGTAAGGGCAACGATACAAAACGACAACAAAACTGTTTTTAATGTGTTTATATGTAATTTCATCTTTTCTTGTTTTTAAAATTGAACTTGAATTCCCAATGAGAACGATTTTGACAGCGGATATGGATCTTCGGAACTAACTTGGTCCGAAATGGTACCGCGTTCAGAGAGTGTTTCCGGGTCCAAGCCGGGCCAATCGGTCCACGTGGCCAAATTACTGCCGGTTAGAGAAAGGCTAGCGCTGGAAAGTCCCAAATTTTCGATAAGACGGTTATCTACCTGATAGGTAAGCTGTAAACTCTTTAAACGCAAATACGATGTAGAGAACAAATACCGATCTGAGATCCTTCCGCTGGCAGCGGGATCGAAATAAACAGCCCTTGCATAGCGTGCATCACGGTTATCTGGTGTCCATGTGTCCAAAGCATAAGCGCTGTATTTGTTATCGCCAAGCAGGTTGAACGTACTCTGTGCTATGGGGTTCCATATAGTTTCTGCCCCTACCGAAAACTGGAACAAGGCCGAAAGAGTGAAGGCTCTGTAGGTAAACCTGTTTGAAATACCTCCAAAATAATCTGGTTCTATATCGCCAATAATGGTACGGTCGTCTATGGTTATTTCGCCATCACCATTGATATCTTTGTACTTATAATCGCCAATCCCAGTACCAAATTGATCATAAAGACCAGAAGGCGAAGCGGCATTGAGCGCATCGATTTCTTCTTGGCTTTGAATAATTTTTTCCACTTCATAGCCTTTAATGGTCCCGACGGGTTCGCCTTCTACGAAATAATCAAGCAAGAACTCGTCAATGTTGGCTCCATTCAGTTTATCCAATTTGTTTCGGTTAAAGGCCCAATTAACGGTAGTGTTCCAAGTAAAATCTTCATTTCGTACAATATCGCCGCCCAAGCTCACTTCAATACCTTTGTTGGATACGTCTATGAAGTTTGAAAAATAGGTGCTTGGCCCCAACTCCAAAGCTATGGGGGTGCTTGCCAAGGCGTCTGAGGTTTTTCGTGTGTAGGCATCCACGCTTCCTTTAAGACGGGAATTGAAAAAAGCGAAATCCAGGCCAAGATTTATTTCCTTGGTGGTTTCCCAACCAATATCCCGGTTTGGGAAGTTATCGTCTGGCACCACTCCAGAGCCACCGTTGTAAATATCACTGGCGGTCGTTCCAAAAAACTGCAAATACGCAAAATCTGCCACGTTAGTTGAACCTACGCTCCCAATACTGGCGCGCAGTTTCAGGTTATTGACCTTATCGCTGTCTATCAAAAATTCTTCATTGGCAATGTTCCAACTTGCCGAAAGCGATGGGAAATACGCTCTTTTATTGTTTGGTCCAAATTTACTGGAAGCATCGGACCTAAAGTTGGCCGTAAGGTTGTAGCGGCTTTTATAACTGTAGGTCACCCTTCCGAAGAGGGAGTTTAAGCCTGTTTCGGTACGGTCGTCCGTATAGCCCAATACCGATTCGGCCGAAGTTCCGTTAATCAATACGTCATCATCTGGGAAACCCGTGTAAAGCTGGCTGGAGCTCTCAAAATTAGTACGGTCCCAAGCGGCACCGGCCAAAATATTGAAATGGTGATCTGAAAGGTTGAAACCGTAATTTGCCGTCAAATTAGTGGTAAGGTTGGTTACCAAGCCTTCTGAAGTGCTCAAAAACGAATCGTTACCGAAGGAAATAAAATCGGTCTGAGTGATTTTTGGAACAAAGCTCCTATTTCTGTTGTGGAAAACAGCTGCATTTACGTCCAATTTCAGTTTTAATTTTTTTAAGGGCTCGATTTCCACAAATCCATTTCCTATGAAGTTATAGGATTTTTCACTGGTTTTGTTTTCCAACCTCATCAATGGGTTGGGTTCTAAGGTCAAGAAACCGAAGCCATAGTCTGGCTGTCCCATCAGCATTCCGTTTTCGTCATAGGCCGGTAAATCTGGACGTGCCCGGGCAATGGAGGTGTTCAAGGTATATTGGCCAAAGAGATCGTCTTTTCCTGATTCTGAATTGGTGTGGGATACATTTACAGAACCTCCGGTTGTGATATAATTGTTTACATCGGTGTTCAGTGACATGCTCAAGGTATATTGCTTAAGCTCGTCGCGAACAGTAAGCCCTTCTTGGTCTATGGCAGCCAGGCTCAAGGCATAGTTGGTTGCTTCACTACCGCCGTTGAGGCTAAAGTTTGCCTGTTTGGTAATGGCTGCGCTTCTGTAAACCAAGTCGTTCCAGTCAGTATCGGCATCGCCAAAATAATCGTCCCGCAGACCGTTATAGGTATAGGTTTGGCCGTCAAAATCCACAATGCCTACGTTGTTCAGATCATTTCCGTAGAAAGAATCCAACTGTCCTGCATTGATGGCGTTTACACTATTTTTGATCAATAGGTCGTAAAAGTCCCTGTACTGAGAAGCATTGAGTACCTCCACCGTGTTTATAGGCTCTGCAAGGGTTGTAGAAGTAGAGAAGTTCATAGATGGACCTTCCCCGCGTTTTCCTTTTTTGGTTTCGATAATGATCACCCCATTGGCTCCACGGGATCCGTAGATGGAGGTGGCAGCCGCATCTTTTAGGATATCGAAGCTTTTAATGTCGTTTGGGTTTATGGTCAACAATGGATTGGCGCCTTGAATGTTGTCCAAATTAAAAGGAACCCCATCGATTACATACAATGGTTGGTTGAGTCCTCCTCCAAACAAAGATGAAAGCGGCGAAGTAATTCCCCTAATGTTCAACCGTACTGGAGAACCTGGGCGACCGCTACCTTGCGACACCTGCACCCCTTTTACCAGACCGCCCAAGGCACGGTCAAAACCAATGTTTCCTGTTGCAGATTGTACCAATTCATCGGTGTCGACCGAAGAAACGGCACCTGTTACGTCTTCCCGTTTTTGTTTGCCATAACCAATGAGCATCACTTGATCCAACCGGCTAAAGTCTTCTTGCATCACCACATCTAAAATCGTTTGTCCATTTAACGGGATGCGTTGGGTTTTGTACCCTAAAGAAGAAAACACCAATACCGCATCTGCGCTGGTGACTTCCAATTCGTAGTTTCCGTTAAAGTCAGTTATGCTGCCATTGTTTGTGCCTTCTATCACAATAGTAACTCCAACCATGGGTGTGCCGTTGGTATTTGTTATGGTTCCTTCAATTTTTTGCTGCAAAGCTGCTTGGGTAGATTGCACTTGTTTTTTCTTGATCACTATGGTAGTGTTCGACAAAAAATCGTATTCGTACAGACTTTGTGAAAGGCTTTTATTAAGCAGTGTATTGGCTTTAATAGTTCCTTTTTTAAGGTTTATTTTTGGTAAATTATCAAAAATGCTTTCCTGATAAATAAACTGATAATCAGTTTGCGCCATAATTATATCAAATACCTCATCAACCGATACGGTTTTAGTAGTATTGATATTAATTTTGGCATTTTGAGACAACACTTCCTTTGGCGTGAAGCTAAAAGCGGTTAAGAAACATAAAAAGAGAGACAGTTTCATAAGATGAAGTAGCAGTCTTTTTCCCTTAAGGAAAAAAGAGGTCGTTAATTTAATTTCCATAAATTTGTGAATTATCTATTGGTTAAACATTAATTGATAGGTATTGATTTCTGGGAATAAAGTATTATGCTTTCGACGGTCTAATCTTTATTCCCTTTTTATATTTTATTTTAGTATCACAGTATTTTCTTTAAGTTCATAATCATTTATCACACTGGCGCTTTTTATTGCTGAAAGAATATTCTCTATCTGCTGATTTTTTGAAAGCACGCCTTTAAAGGTCATTGTTGACAGTTGTTTGTTTTCAAACTCAACATCCACATCGTACCATCGTGAAATCACTTTCATAATTTCTTTCAGTGGCTTCCCCTTAAAGCTAAAAATGCCATCTTTCCACGATATTTCGTTGTAAACTTCAACAGTATTTATAGCTATGGTTTCATTTCCTTGAACAACTATTGCCTGTTGTTTCGGTTTTAAGACTACTTTTTCATCTTTTGCTTGCAAGGCTATTTTCCCTTCTACCAACGTAGTGTATGTAGCTTTTTCATCTTGATACGCTTTTACATTAAATTGTGTGCCCAAGACTTCAATATTCTGTCCTCTTGATATTACTTGAAACGCCCCCCCTTTATGTTCTGTACTTGGCGAAACATCAAAATATGCCTCTCCGTAAATCAGTTCGACAGTACGGGTTTTTCCTTCTGTAAATGCAATGGGATATTTAATTTTTGATTCAGAATTCAACCAAACTTTTGTTCCATCTGCCAGTTCTACAAAAAACTGCCCTCCTCTAGGGATGGTAAGGGAATTGTGTTTTATTGCTGCAGTTTCAGTATTTGTGTTTCGGTTATATACGATTTTCTCACCATTACTTTCAGCATAGTTGTCCTTAAAGTTTTCATTTTTTTCAAGCGCTATTTGTGTTCCGTCACCAAGTGTTAACGTTGCTTTGTCAGAACCCGTCATTATGGTTTCGGTTTCCGAAATAGTTGTATTGTTAGTATTTTTTTGGTAGGTATAGAAAAAAGAAACTGCAACAATAATTGCTAAAGTCGCCGCTGCAGCATACAGGAAATAACTTTTAAAATGGTTCTTTTTAACCGGCGAAGCGGTATCGGTTAATTTTTCGGAAATATTCTGCCACATTCGTTCTTTTGCAGCCTTAAACCCATCTGGACCTAAATCTGAAATATTCTTGACTTTATTATCTTGATACGAATCGAGAAATGCTTCGAGCAATTCCAATTCTTCCGAAGAACAATTGCCGTTTACGTATTTTTTAAAAAGCTCGTTAGCTTGTTTTGTGTTCATTATAGAATTAAAAAATTAGAACTGTATTTATCCTGTTCATATATAAGTACCCGAAAAAAGGGTTTGGTACACGTCTATAGTGGATTTATTTTTAAGAAAGTATTTAAAATACTTGTAAACCCCTATAAATACAGCTAATCAAGAGAAAAATATTTTTTAATAAAAATGTGGTTTTTTTTACAATTACTGTGCTAATAATCCAAAAAACAAAGAAAAGATAGGTAGGTATTCGTCTTTTTGAAGGTTTTCCCTAAGAAATATAAGTGCTTTTGAAACCTGATTTTTTACTGCTTGTTCTGAAATTTCTAATTCTGAAGCGATCTCTTTATTGGATTTGTGCTCAAACCTACTGAGCACAAATATCTCTTGACAACGTGGCGGAAGTTTTTGCACCAAGGTTTGAATAGTTGCCTCTAATTCTTCAAACTCCATTTTTTTTGAAGCATTTATCGATAGATCTACTATGTTTAACCGGGTAAGGTCTGTATCACGTAGTTTATTGTTGCGGAAATAATTGAAAACCTGAAATTTGACCGCACGAAAAAGATAGGCTTCCAGATTGGTTATCTTTTTTGTATTTCGTTTTTTCCATAGGTCGATGAATACATTTTGAACCAAATCTTCACAAACCATTTGATTGTTTAAAATATTGGTGGCATACACAAGCATTTTGGTTGCGTGCCGTTGATAAATTTCTTCAAAAGCCTTGGTATCATTGACCGCAATACGTTCTAAAAGTTCGTTGTTTGAATACGACTTTAACATTGCAATGGATTGTTTACCCGCTAAAGTAATTAAAATCCATTTAGTAATCGTACCCTTTTTAACAGAAAAACGCAGGCTGTACCTTATATGGACACCAACCTGCGTTAAAATGGAAGTACTTTGTCTTTTTTTATATCAACTTCAACTGGTTGATGATATTTTGCAAAGAATCTTTCGCATCGCCAAACAACAAATTACAATTGTCCATCCCGAATAAATCATTTGAAACACCTGCATAGCCTTTGCTCATACCACGTTTCATGACCACTACCTGCTTGCTTTGGTGCGCTTTTACTATTGGCATCCCGAATATGGGGCTGTCTGGGTTGTTTTCGGCGGCTGGGTTTACCACATCGTTCGCCCCGATGATCAAAACCATATCGTAATGGGTCATTTCGTCGTTTACCTGGTCCATTTCCTTAAGGTGTTCATAATCGATATTGGCCTCTGCGAGCAACACATTCATATGGCCGGGCATTCTTCCGGCTACGGGATGGATGATAAAATCTACTTGGGTATCCCGTTTTTCCAGCATTTGCTGCAATTGCCCGCATAAATGTTGTCCTTGAGCAACGGCGAGACCATAGCCAGGAATTATTGCTATTTTATTGGCGAACGACAATTGCATAGCCGTTTCGGAAACAGTTGTTTCTTTTATGTTTTGTTCTTCGGTGTCTTCAGCTATTTTTCCTTTTTTGAATTTCCCCGCCAAAACTTTAAGCAAGGAACGGTTCATCGCCCTGCACATTAACAAGGTCAATAAGATTCCAGCTGCACCTACAAAAATTCCACCAGCGATCATCGCCTTGTTGCCATAGACAAATCCTGCTAAGGCGGTGGCAATACCGGTTATTGAGTTCAATAGCGAAATTACAACTGGCATATCGGCACCACCAATAGGCAATACGAATAACACACCATAAACCAAAGCGATGAAAGCCATTATGTATGCTATTATTTCAAACGGCAACGGAATGGCACCAAGAAAGTAAAGCACGGGCAACACGATAAATGATGCTAACAGGATTCTGGAACCGATCACTACGGCTGCCTGTCGGTTATCTTTGGTTTTTCCTGCAAGTTTTCGATAGGCCACCACACTTCCTGAAGCTGCTACAGCTCCAGTTATTAATCCTAATAGTAGTAAAATTTGCATTCCTACAAATGAAGAACCAAGACTTACTTGTTTTGCTTCCACAATACCCAAAAGCATCGCACAACCACCGCCCGTAGCATTGAACAAGGATACCAATTGTGGCATGGCGGTCATTTCGACCTTAGAGGCCATGACTTTTCCGCCCACCGTGCCCAACACAATCGCAATTAAGATAATAATTATGTTTGTGGCGGGTACCGTTTGGGTGGTCAACATCCAAAAAGTACAGAGCACGGCAATTATCATGCCCGTTGCCGCAATGGCATTTCCGGTTTTGGCAAGTTTTGGGGAACTCATAAACTTCAATCCACCCAAAAAAGAAACGGTGGCCAATAAATAACCAACTTCAACTAATACATTCATTTGAAATTATTTTTTGGTGTTGAACATTTTTAACATTCTCCCCGTGACGAAAAAGCCTCCGGAAATATTCAAAGCACCGAGAAATACGGCAATACCGCCTACTGTTAGGGTTACATAGTCTGTTGGTGATACTTGAAACATCATGATAACGGCACCTACCATAATAACGCCACTAATGGCATTGGCACCGGACATCAAGGGTGTGTGCAGAATGGCCGGCACATTTGCGATCACTTCAATACCAATGAAGATGCAAAAAATAACGAAATAGACAATGTCGAGGTTGTTTTGAATAAATTCCATATTACGCGAGTTCAAATTTATTGATTAGTATAGGGTTTGTTAGGGTTCCGTTGTCAATCACCTTGCTCTTTTGCAATAATTCATCGTCTTCTTTGGTTGACTGAAGCAGGTATTTCAAGAAATTATAATAATTAGTGGACAACAATTGCGAGGCAGCCTGCGCGACTTCGCGGGACAGATGGGAATCGCCTATAATGGTGATACTGTTATAATCTATTGTTTTTCCCGGCTGGCTCACCTCGCAGTTTCCGCCTTGTTCGGCCGCCATATCGATAATCACCGATCCCGGTTGCATAGCTTCAACAGTGTTCTTTTCAAGCAATAAAGGAGCTTTTTTTCCCGGGATGTTAGCGGTACAAATAACAATATTTGCATTGCGCACACGCTCATGAATCAATTGTTTTTGTTTTTTCAGGTATTCTTCAGATTGAGCTACGGCATAACCGCCTGCATCTTTCGCTTCTTCGGCACCTTCCACCGCTACAAATTTGGCTCCGAGGCTCCGTACTTCTTCCCCAGCCGACTTTCGGACATCGAAAGCTTCTACGATAGCGCCCAACCTTTTGGCCGTGGCAATGGCCTGCAAGCCTGCAACACCGGCACCCAACACTAATACTTTTGCGGGGTTAAGGGTACCGGCGGCTGTTGTAAACATTGGCAACGAACCACTGTAATGAGCGGTAGCTTTTAAAACCGCTTTGTATCCCGCTAATGATGCCATAGAGGACAAAACGTCCATGGACTGTGCTAAGGTGGTACGGGGCAAGAGGTCCAAGCTATAGACTGTTGTGGCTTTGTTAAGATATTTTTCACTTCGTTCGGGATAATACAACATATTGAAAATACCGATGTGGGTATTCGGTTTGCCATTGACAACAAAATCGTCAATTTGGTTAATGGACAAAATGCAATCAGTATTATTTAAAACAGTTTCACGGTCGTTCACAGTTGCTCCGGCCTCTTGGTAAGCAGTATCTGGAATGCCCAATCTTTCGCCTAAGCCAGGTTCTATGAAAATCTCTACTTCAAATTGTTGGCTTAATTGTTTAATTTCTTTTGGCAAAAAACAGATTCGGTTTTCAAATTCCGGTTCCTTGACCAGTCCTAATGTTTTCATACGTTTCTTTCAGAATTAAAATAAAATCTAATTTGAAATGCGATACCATCACATTTTAGTTTCAAAGCCTACTCCTTAGTCAATCGCTGTGCCACGGTTGCAATTATTAAACTTAAATACACAACATAATGTTTTCCAATAAGTTACAATTAAGAAACATAAACATCTCTAAAATACGATCGAACAATATAACCCCAGGCGGTACTTTTTGCCCCGCATGTTACAAAATAAGGTTTAAAAACGCGTTAGGCTTATTTTGTTATTTGGCCTCTTATTTTCTATCTTGTAATTTGCTTTTTTTAATAATATGTGCCAACCTGCCATGAAAAAACCTCCAAAACGAGACGAGTCTTTAGAGCCCATTAGCGACGAGCATTACAATCTTTTAATGTTTGGTTGGAAAATAAGTGAAGCGATGCGCAACAATATCGAAACCGAACGCATAAAAGCCTATGCCGATTGGTTTAAAGAAAAGTATTTAGAACCACACACTGAAATTGAAAAAAAACATGTGTTCCCTATCCTTGGTATGGATAACGTTCGCGTTAAAAAGGCAATGGCAAACCATAGACGCCTTTTACGTTTATTTAACGATACAACCAATGTGTATAAATCGCTTAATAGAATAGAGGAAGAAATAGGGCGTTATATTCGTTTTGAAGAACGGATATTGTACAACGAAATCCAGGCTGTGGCAACAAAAAAACAGCTTCAGGATATTAAAAAACACCATGAAGCTGTATCTTTTTCAGATAAAGAATGGAAGGACAAATTTTGGATTGCTTAACATACCATAGCTTTACACTATATTTCAAAAAAAGGAAAATCAATGTTTATGCCCCATATCATCAACTTTGTTTTTTTTCTTGTCCCTGGGCGGGGTTACCATAATATGTGCCCTGTGCGTGCCAGGATCCATAAGCCAAGGCATTCCCGGAGCAAAAGGGGCATCGGGCAAGCCTGTTGATTCGGTGGTGGCATAAGGCGTGTAGATTACGTAGCGTTCAAATCCGTTGGTAAGTTCGCCTGTTTCTTGGTTCAAGTTAGCTTCTTCCCCGTCCAGTACGTAAAGCATGCTGGGTACATCGGGCAATTGCAGGCTTCCTTCTTCTGCTTCTTTTTTACGGATCTCACGCATTTCGGGTACACTTTTCCCTTCGACTATCAGTTCGCGGCCACGTGCCATAAAAGGTTCCAGTTTCACACTGTAACAACTTATATGAACTCCTTTTTTATTAGGATCATCGGCCAAACAAATAAGGTTGTTGGTGCCTTTTTTAAGTAGCTTTAGCTTGCCTGACTCGTCATAACCATAAACGGTCACTGCTTCCCGGTCTTTTTCGGGAGCAACTTGGCTGGCCATATTGATTTGTACAGCTTCGGGAAGTACGGTAGGTGTTTGTGCCTCAGTGGCAAAACCGATTAATACCATAAGTGAGAGAAGAATTGCTTTTTTCATAATACTACATTTTTTGTTCCTTTTAAAGATACGGATTATTTGTTCAAACGCCAATATGGCAACCTATATGACTTGAAATGAATCAGATATCTTCTTTAGATAACACACTACCAAGCAATAAAACCTTTATTCAAACTCGGTATCTTTTATACCACTGTTTATTTTAGCATCGGTTGCTTTTAAGGTAAGGGTTTGGCCAAACGTATCAGATGTTTGCTCAAAGGGCAGCATAATCCCGTTCACGTTTTTATAGTTTCCGAAGGCAGTAGTCGACACGGTACCATCGGCTTGTATTTCCTGTTTTATTTTTAAGCCACTGTCCGTGTCGAAATATTCTTTTATCACTTCACCATCAGGCGTGATTGTTTCTACTACATACAACTGTTTGCCGTCGCTGTTTTGCATGCCCAACAGGGTACTTGTATAATTCTCGTTTCCATAGTTTAATTCGGGGAACATTTCGGCCCCTTTTTTAATGGCTTCTTTTTGTTCCTCGTTGATTTCTTGTTCTTGGCCTTGGCTAAAGACGGTCACCTCATCGTCATTAACCAAGTATTGCACCATTGTTTGGTTCATGACCGGAACAAATACTTCCAAGGAATACTTTCCCGGACGTTTTTTCTTGGTTATGATATTTACGTTTGCGCCTTGTACATTGGCCGACATCGTCATGGAAATATCGTTCACATTTTCTAAAGCTTTACGCCCTCCGATGGCTTCAAGGTATGACTCGATTACTTTTTTTGCCGTTTGTCCTGTTGGGGCATCCATTAATTTTACCAATATATTGTTATATGGGTTATAATCTGGCACCTCATTTTCTGGATCGATCTCTACTGAAACTATTTTTGAAGTAGAGGGATAGGTATAAACGTATTCTGGTCCCGTCATCCATATCTCTACAGGAAGCTTTACCGTTTCGCTGGTATTGTTTTCCTGAGTTATTTTCAAGGTGGTTGGCATGACCATTTTTTGCTTGTTGAGCAAGGTGATCTGCGAACCTTGTTTGGGGTCGCCATTTACGTAATCTATAGATTCCACTGCTTGGTCCAGTTTCCAGTTGTTCATGATCCATCCTTTCCAGAACCAGCTTAAATCTTCGCCTGCCGCATTGTTCATGGTGTTGAAAAAATCCCAAGGTTTTGGATGTTTGAATGCCCATCTCTTGATGTAGTTTTTAAAGGCATAATCGAAACGGTCTTCTCCCAATACCGAATTGCGCAACACCATGAGTGCAGTTGCTGGTTTATAATACGCTTCTATCCCAAGGTTGCGCTGGTTGTGGATAACATCTGGAACAGTAAAAAGTGGGTCCAATTGTTCGTTGAACATGGTTTTGCCCAAGCTTTGCATTTCCTTTTCTTGGTAATACTCCCCATTATTGAACGCTTTTGTAGAAAGTTCGTTGATAAAACTGTTGAAGCCTTCGTCCATCCACGCATATTTACGTTCATTGGAACCCACAATCATGGGAAACCAATTGTGGCCAAATTCGTGGTCGATCACGCCCCACAAGCTGGCATTTTTGCTTTTATAGCTACAAAAAACGATTCCGGGATATTCCATACCACCCTCGTGTGCCCCGACATTGGTCGCTACTGGATAAGTGTAAGGGTACAATTGTTCAGAATAAAACTCTACTGAATTTTTGGTATACTCGGTTGACCTAGCATAGCCGTCCTCTCCTGAATTTTCCACAGGATAGACCGATTGCGCCAAGGCTTTTTCACCTTTGGGCAGGTTAATGCGCGCAGCGTCCCAAATAAAAGCACTTGACGCAGCCCACGCAATGTCCCTGCTCTGTTCCATTTCAAAATGCCACGTGAGCATGCCGTTCTTGCCATTGGCATGCTTGCCGGCTTTCATCGCTTCTTTAGAACGAATCATGACGGTTTTATCGCTGTTTCTGGCTTTTTCCAATTGTTTTCTTTCATAATCTGTCAATACCTCTTTTGGGTTTTGGAGCTCGCCAGACCCGACCACCACCATATTTGCTGGAGCGGTGATTTGATAGTCGAAATTTCCGTATCCCAAATAAAATTCGCCGGTACCCAGATAAGGCAAAGTATTCCAGCCCTCTACTTCATCTAAAACCGCCATACGTGGATACCATTGCGCCAAGGTATAAATCCAACCATTTTTCGTTTTTACACGCCCCATTCGGTCTTTCCCGTGCTTGGGGATGTCGAAAGCATAATCGATGCTTATTTCCATTTCTCCGTCTTTTGCTTCCAAGGCTTCAGGTAACCGAATTTGCATGCGGGTATCGTTTACAATATAATTTGCTTGTTGTGTGTCACGGCCCATTTTAATGGCTACCTTATTAAATTTATACCCATTGGTATAGGTTTGTACGCCATTTCGGTCTGTGGCGGGATAGAGCGCCGATCCCCGGGAGTCTCTTTTAAAAGTGTTCTGGTCCAGTTGCAACCATAGAAAATCCAAATCGTATGGGCTGTTATTGATATAGGTTATGGTCATATTGCCCCTAACCGAATGATTTAGGGTATCTAAAGTCGCCTTTATTTTGTAATTGGCTTGATTTTGCCAATATTTTGGTCCCGGGTGGCCCGTAGCGCTGTGAAACGCGTTTGCATGTTCGTTCATGAACAAGGGGCTAAATGCTTCGTATTTATTAAAAATGGATTTTGGAGCCTTGTCGTTTTCTGGTTGCTCTTGTGCAAAGGCACTAAAACTTAAAGCACCAAATAACAGCATGCAGAAGCATGATTTAATGGAAGGTTTCATAAGAAAAATGGATTTTTATTTACGGTAATCAAAAGTAAAAAAAGCAAAGGGAAACAACTTGAAATTAAGAGATGGTTAACAATGTTCCATTAAAAAAGCCCTCACAAACAATTGTTTTTGAGGGCTGTTTTTTTACGTATAAAAAAAATCAACTGTCTTTATCTAAATAGTTAGGAATGCCATCGCCATCACTATCCATAAAGATGATATTTCCGTCTTCGTCAAATTCTACTTCTACACTTGTGGGAATGCCGTCACCATCGTCGTCGGGGTCCAAGTAATTGGGAATACCGTCCCCATCGGTATCATCGTCTTTCACGATTTTGTTTTTGTCAAGGTCTTCCAATATGGAAATGATCCCGTCGCCATCTTGATCGCCCACGGTAAAATCGAGCACTTGAAAGGTAAAGATCAACTGGGAATAGCTTGGAATGGTTGGTGTACTGGCGTTAAAATAGCCCAAACCACTGGGAATGAACACCGCCCCCACGCCATAATCGGTAAAAGTGGTGGTGCCATCTTCGTTGTTGGTGAACGAAGCAGCTGCGTTAAACTCGACCACTGCTTGTTGAAAACCGGTAATTATACCACGGCCCGGAGCACTCCCGGGAAGGTCTAAATTTGTAGGAATGATGGAAGCATCAAAAGGCTCTAAGTCTAAAAACATGCCTCGGTATTTCATTAAAACGACATCGGTGAAGTTTGGGGATTCGCCTCCACCCTGTCTTACTTTAAGAAAATATAGGTTGTACTCCAGCTCTTCTTCTACCCGGTCTTTTACTTTTTTTATCTTTACTTGTTCCATCAAGGGCTTTTTATCGGCATTTTCACCAGCGATGGTATCAAATTTAATTTGGTAGTCAAACCCTTGTGGTGGATTTTCAAACTCTTCGTAATTGTAGAAATGGGTTTCCAAAAAAGCGGTTATTTCGGCTTCAGCAGCAGCGGCTTCTTCGCCTCTATCCCTCGGTGGGATCACTTCTGGGCCATTGTCATCATCATTTTTACAGGAGGTAAACAGCGCACCACATATTAGTGTTGCAAAAAGTATAGCATTTAATTTTTTCATCATCGTTTTTTTCGGGGCGGAAAGATACAATTTTCCGTTATTTTTGCAGTATGTATTAACGTAGATTTTTGAACCCTATTATGAGAGTCGATAAATATTTATGGTGCGTCCGTTATTACAAGACCCGAAGCATGGCTACCAGGGCTTGTAAAAAAGGAGCTGTACAAGTAAATGGAGATGCCGTGAAACCCTCCCGTGACGTATATCCCAGCGACGAGATAAAAGTGCGCAAAAACCAAATAAATTATCAACTGGAAGTGCTGGACCTGCCCAAAAACCGGTTAGGCGCAAAATTGGTGGATATATACCGAAAAGACACCACCCCAAAAGAAGCTTTTGAAGGCCAAGAAACACTGCAATACGCCAAAAAATACTATCGAAAAAAAGGGACGGGAAGGCCAACCAAAAAAGACCGAAGGGACTTGGAGGATTTTACCGATTCACAAAACGACCAATAGCCAACCATTTACTATCTTTGAAGCACAATCGGAAAAGTAGCCTAAAGCAGGGTATCAATGATTAAAATTTCAGAAAAGAACTTTTGAAACCCATAGCATCCAAAAAAAAGACCAAACCTTATAAAAGTGGCAGCTCCATAAAACATTCAACTATGCAAGAACAGACCGTTATTCTCAACAAGAAGCAAATTGAGCATAAAATAAAAAGAATAGCTTATCAAATCTATGAAACCAACGTAACGGAGCACGAAGTGGTCATTGCCGGCATAAAGAACAATGGATTTACGCTTGCAAAAAAACTCAAGGCTGCTGTTGAGGAGATTTCCCCCATACAAGCTACACTATGCGAGGTTTCCATCAACAAGAAAAAACCTACAGACCCTATAGAAACATCTATCCCCGAGCAAGAATACACCAATAAATCGTTGGTTTTGGTGGACGATGTGCTGCATTCTGGCACCACGCTCATTTATGGGGTAAAGCATTTTCTGGAAGTGCCTTTAAAACAGTTTAAAACGGCGGTATTGGTAGATAGAAACCATAAGAAATATCCTATTAAAGCTGACTTTAAAGGAATTTCCCTATCCACATCGCTCAATGAAAACGTAGCGGTGATTTTTGAAAAAGGAAATGATAGGGCGATTTTAGAATAAGTGCGAGATCAACTTTTCAGTGATTTTCGAAGTATGCAGCCCATCTGTGTGAATCACGAAATCGGCTTTGTTATACACGTGGGCGCGTTCAAAAAGGTGTTTCCGTACAAAATCCTTTAAGTCTTCTTCCGCCTTTAAATGCGCAATCAAGGGGCGGGTTTCTTTTTCTGGAAAAAGACGTGCTGTCAACTCCTCTACCGAAGCTTTTAAGTAAACGGTTATTACGTTTTCTGCTTTATTAAGATCATCCATTACCGTGCCATAGCAAGGTGTACCTCCGCCGGTAGCCAACACCATATTACTTTTTTCTGAAAGTATTTCTTGTAAAACTATTGCTTCTTTTTTTCGGAAGTAAATTTCCCCTTTTTCAGCAAATATAGAAGCGATAGGTTTACCTTCCCTGTGTTCAATTTCGGTATCCAAATCTTTATAAGGGTAGTTCAGTTTTTCTGAAAGAGGTTTTCCAACGGTCGATTTACCGCTTCCCATATACCCGATAAGTATGATTTTCATAAAAATTAGTTTCGGTTTTTACTGATTTTCACTGACTTTGTAATTTCCCTCAAATTTAATTGAAAATCCTTTGGAAAAATAAAATTAATGATAGTATATTTGCACCCGCTAAGGCAAGCAACTGCAATAGCACTTTAAAGCAAAAGTTTTAAAGAGAAATAATGACCTGGTAGCTCAGTTGGTAGAGCATCTCCCTTTTAAGGAGAGGGTCCTGGGTTCGAGCCCCAGCCAGGTCACTAAACAAAGAGATGCCCGTTCGTTTTGAGCGGGTTTTTTTATTTTATGCCTATTTCGCAGATGGCGAGAGGTTTATGGATCAAGAACATTTTGGATCAAGTCCAAAAGTTGGGTCTAGAGTGAAAAATAGTTTTCTTTGCGGATAAATATTTTCCAATGAATAAAGAGACTGATTTACCCCTGCTAAGCTTAATCCTTCCTGAAGGTTTACTAACTTACTTTACCATTGTTGGGTTTGATAAAAAACCCATTAAAGACCCCTTATACGTTAATCGGCTGACCATTTATTTAGAAGAAAAAAAGGAAATCCCCGAAGCCTATAAAAATCACCAATATAAAGCTAGCGGCTTTATGGAGCCCCGAATAATTGAGGATTACCCAATCAGAGATAATTTGGTAAGCTTAAGCTTGAAGCGAAGA
>NZ_QEHR01000012.1 GCF_003095375.1 Marixanthomonas spongiae | reverse complement strand
TCGTGATCCCTGCCGGTCTCCCGAATTCACTCAAACACCTATCATTGAGCTTTAAACCTCTGGTGCCTGAGTGGCCCGACGATAGGAGGGCTGTATCGAAGGTCCGACTTCTAACTCCCGTTTTCTGACTTCCAGCATCCAGCATCCAGCATCCAGCATCCAACATCTGCATCAATGACTATGCCCAGCTTCTCCTTTTTTCCATTCGGCTAATAGGTAATATGCGTTATTGAAAGCCAATTGGGTGTCGGGGGCAATTGGTTTTAAGAAATTAACCGCTACCCATTCGCCATCTTTGGCACCGGTGGTGATTTCTACGGGTTTTAAACTCCACGCATCACCCTCTTTTTCCACCGTAAAAGCGTATTTTTTGTCACCGTCCGTACCGATGGCACTTTCGGGCAAGGCTTTTGTTTGTTGGTCGTCTGTTAATATACGGCCTTGAATATACATGCCGGGGATTAAATGTCCTTCTTTGTTTTCTATCTCGGCGTGCACATGTAAGGCTTTTGGATTCTCCTCAAAGGTTTGCCCAACCGAATAGATGGTCGCTTTCAATTCTTTTCCAGGGATGGACTGCACCTCAAAAGTAACGGTCTGTCCCTTTTTTACTTTATGCACATCTTTTTCAAATACCATTAAATCAGCGTGGACGTGATGGGTATTGACGATTTCAAACAGATTGGTCTGCGGATCGACATACTGTCCTGTTGTTACCTGTACTTTTTGCACCGCCCCTTCTATCGGGCTACGTAATGCTACGCGTTGGTAAATGGTTCCTTTTTCTACTCCGGCTGCGCTAATGTTCAATTGCTGCAATTGTGCTTTTAAGCCTTGTGCCAAGCTTTTTGCGGCTTGGTATTGGGCTTCCGTTTTTTGGAAGTTCATCCCTGAGCCTACACCTGCTTCGTATAGCTTTTGTTGCCTTTCGTATTCTTTCTGAAGGAACTGCTCATTGCTGTACGCATCTAAATACTGCGTTTGTTTATCGATGATGTTGGGGTGCGACAAATAGGCGAGTATCTGTCCTTTTTTTACTTCATCGCCTTCTATCACTTCTATGGAAACTACATTGGCACCCACGACCGAAGTCACCATCGCTTCGTTTTGTGGCGGTACTTCCAGTTGGCCATTGGCTTCTACAAAACCGCTCATTTTACGGTCTTGTAGGGTGTTGGTTTCCATTTGCAAAGCTTCATATTGTTGTGCCGAAAGCATCACTTCTTCTATGTGCGGCTTTTTGTTTGCTGTTTCTTCTGAAGCACTTTTTTCTTCAGACTTGGTATTCGAATCCCCGCAAGAAACCAGTACGATACTAGCGAGTACGAATAGACTGTATATAGGGTTTATTGTTTTTTTCATCATATTAATTATTAAAATAGTGTAGTTGAAATACGGCTTGTAAATAGTTATGTAAGGCATCGAGTGCGTCCAGTTCGGTTTGTATGGCATCGCGTATCAATTGCGTGAAAGCGGCATAGTCCACCGCGCCTTCTTTATATGCCAATAAGGCGCCTTGTCGTTGCTCCTTGGCAAGCGGCAAGGCTTCTTCTTTATAAAACTGCCACGAATCTTCCCATTTCTGAAAAGTCTGAACTGCTTGTTGATACGTGGCTTCTAGTTGTTGTTTGTTGAAAGTGGCTTGGTTTTTAGCAATTTCAGCATCTATTCTGGCGGCCTTTGCTTTACTGCGTTCGGTGCCTGAAAACAACGGAACGGATATCCCTACCTGATATTTATAAAAGCCCGTCGAACCATTTACCTTTTGTAGGCCACCTTGTAAATTGAACGTCGGCAATAAATTAGCACGGGCGGCTTTGTAATCGGCTTCAGCGGTTTTTATTTGCTGTTCGGAAAGCTGTAGCTCGGGGTGTTCCGTTAGCGTTGATGAAAGCGCTTGCATTTTTAAGGTATTAGCTTCAAAAGAATCAGGCACCGTGTAAAACGTATCGGACACCAACCAAATATTGAGCTGTTGCAATGCCACTTGGTAATCGCTCCAGGTTTGTTGCTTTTTGTTCTTTATTTGAAATGCTTGGTTTTTCGCCGAAGCATATTCCAATTTTGAAATTGCTTCTACTTCATAGTTGAGCGATACGGCTTCTGTAAAACGCGTATAAATGGAATCCAATTCTTTATACAACTGATACTTCCGCTTTTCCTGAAAGGCTTTCGACCACGCTTCTTTTACCGCTTGAGCCACTTGTAATTCCGATAGTTCCAAGGCGGTTTCGGCTAAAGCGATATGTTGCTTGCGCTGTTTGTTCTTAGCGCCAATACCCAGCAGGTCGATGTTTTGTTGCCCGATTCCAATAGTGGTATAAACGCCCCGTTCGTCATTCAGTTCTTCGCCACTGGTGAATACCGTGGTTGTTCCGAAGTCGTATGCCGCAGCTTTCATAGCCGATTCCCGTTCTATTTCCAACTGTTTTTGTTTTAACAGCGGATAATTTTCTTGGGCGGTTTCAACGGCTTCTGCTAAGGTAATGAGCAATAGGTCTTTTGTGAGGTTTGTTTGGGTTTCTGAAACTTCCTGTCCATACGTAGGGACAAAAGCCGAGCTTCCCAATAAACCAATAAGCAACACCGTGGTTGCAAGTGCGGGTTTTCTCATCATTTTTCGTTCTTTTCGTTTTTCTATCCATTGGTAACAGATAGGCAGAATAAACAAGGTCAATAGGGTAGAGGTGACCAATCCACCAATCACTACCGTTGCCAAAGGGCGTTGTACTTCCGCTCCGGCCGATGTAGAGATCGCCATAGGCAAGAACCCTAAGATATCGGTAAAGGCGGTCAGCATAATGGGGCGGATACGCCGTTTGGTCCCTTGTATAATGCGGTCTTTTAAATTGGTGACCCCTTCTTCTTTCAGTTCATTTAAGCCACTGATCATCACCAGCCCGTTTAAGACGGCCACCCCAAAGAGGACGATAAAACCTACCCCCGCCGAAATGCTAAACGGCATATCCCGTAGCCACAACGCAAAGATCCCACCAATGGTTGCCATAGGGATGGCAAGGTAAATCATTACCGTTTGAGGGAACGACTGCAAGGCAAAGTAGATTAGAATAAATATCAAAATCAAGGCAATGGGCACCACCGTTTGCAGCTTGTTACTGGCGCGCTCTAAGTTCTCAAAGGCACCGCCATAGCGTATATAATAACCCGGCGGTAATTCAAACTCAGCATCTAACTTCGCCTGAATGTCTTTTACTACCGATTTCACATCGCGATCCCGAATGTTGATCCCTACATAGGTACGTCTGTTGGTGTTGTCCCTACTAATCTGCATCGGGCCGGGTTCGTAACTTATCTTCGCCAATTCGCGTAAGGGTATTTGTGACCCGTTGGGTATGTTTACATAGAGATTTTCAATATCCGAGATATTGGTTCGGTTTTGTTCTTTTAAGCGAACGACCAAATCGAACCGTTTTTCCCCTTCAAAAATCACGCCTGCGGTACCTCCTGCAAAAGCAGCTTGCACCGTATTGTTCAATGTATGGATGTCCAAGCCGTATTGCGCTATTTTGCTTCGGTTGTAGTCTATGGTTATTTGTGGCAGGCCGTCGGTGGCTTCCACTTTCATATCGGCTACGCCGGGAATATCACCAATGAGTTTCCCCATTTCTTCGGCTTTACTGGCGAGGATATCCAAATCTTCCCCAAACAATTTAATCGCAACATCTTCCCGAACCCCGGTCAGTAATTCGTTAAAACGCATCTCGATGGGTTGGGTAAACTCGAAGTTTACACCGGGCACGACGCTGACCGCCTCTTTTATTTTATTGACCAGCTCTTCTTTCGAGTCCGCTGAGGTCCATTCATCGGTAGGTTTTAAAATTACGAAGACATCCGCAATATCCATCGGCATGGGGTCGGTGGGGACATCGGCTACCCCAATTCGGCTAATGACGTCTGTGGCCTCGGGAAACTGTGCTTTGACAATTCGTTCTACCTTGGTGGTAGTTTCAATGCTTTCTGAAAGCGAACTTCCGGGTTTTAAGATGGCGTGAAAGGCAATATCGCCTTCATCCAACTGCGGAATAAACTCGCCTCCCATTTGGGTAAACGTAATGATTGCCAGGGCAAAGAAGCCAATCGCAATTCCAATAATCAGTTTTCCTTTTTTAAGGGATGTGTTCAGTAAGGGTTGGTATTTGCGCTCTACCCAGTTTACAAATTTGTCTCCGTATGAACGTTTTTCAGGTTTTGAGACTTTCAGGAATAAGGATGAAACCATTGGTACGTAAGTTAAACAAAGGATCATCGCACCGATCATCGCAAAGATAAAGGTCAAGGCCATGGGTTTAAACATCTTGCCTTCCACACCTTCCAAGGCTAAAATGGGCAGGAATACAATTAAAATGATAAGCTGTCCAAAGAAAGCCGCATTCATCATCTTTTTGGATGCCTTGGCGGTTACTTCATTTTTGGTCTCTTTTGTGATGGTTTTATTTTTCCGAAGGTAGGAGTACAGCATAAAGACCGTTCCTTCCACAATAATCACCGCACCATCCACTATAATTCCGAAGTCAATGGCACCCAAGCTCATCAAGTTGGCCCAGACGTCAAATACGCTCATCAAGATAAAAGCGAACAGTAACGATAATGGAATAGTGGAAGCCACGATCAAGCCGCCCCGCCAGTTTCCTAATAGCAACACCAAGACGAAGATGACGATCAATCCCCCTTCCAAAAGGTTGCCGGTGACCGTGCCGGTGGTTTCGGCAATGAGTTCACTACGGTCTAAAAACGGTACGATGGTGACCCCTTCGGGCAGTGATTTTTGAATTTGTGCCACGCGTTCTTTTACGTTCTCGATCACTTCGTTGGAGTTGGCACCTTTCAGCATTAAAATCATCCCGCCAACAGCTTCGCCCTTGCCATTTTTGGTAAGCGCACCATACCGCACCGCACTGCCAATGGTGACCGTTCCCACATCTTTAATGGTAATGGGGATGCCTTTGCGGTTTTGTACCACGATATTTTCTATGTCGCTTACGGTACGTGCCAAGCCTTCGCCACGGATAAAGTTGGCTTGGTGGTTTTTTTCGATATAGGCACCTCCGGTGTTTTGGTTGTTGTTTTCCAAAGCGGTATATACATCGGAAATCGTAATGCCGATGGCCCGCAACTCGTCTGGATCGACGGCTACTTCGTACTGCTTTTTGTTTCCGCCCACGGCATTTACTTCAATTACACCGGGCACCATTGCCATCTGCCTGCGGACGATCCAGTCTTGCATACTGCGCAACTCGGTAGCGGTGTACTCGTCTTTGTAGGCTTCGTCCACTTCCAAGGTGTATTGGTATATTTCGCCCAGCCCGGTGGAAATAGGGCCCATAAAAGGCCGCCCAAACTCATTGGGAATCTGTTCTTGTACTTCGGTGAGCTTTTCGGCAACCAGTTGCCGGGGGAGGTAAATACCCATATCATCGTCAAACACAATGGTAACGACCGACAGCCCAAAGCGGGATACCGAGCGTATTTCCGAAACATTGGGCAGGTTGCTCATCGCCACTTCTACGGGATAGGTAACAAACTGTTCAATATCTTCGGTGCCCAGATTGGGCGATTGGGTAATTACTTGTACCTGATTGTTGGTGATGTCGGGCACGGCATCAATGGGGACTTTGGTCATGCTCCAAATACCCGCCCCAATGAGTGCGAGGGTCATGAGTCCCACTATAAACTTGTTATTGATGGAAAAATCAATGATTTTGTTGATCATAGGTGTTGTTTTAATGTAGCTGTGGCTTTTTTTTATGTTGTCCCCTCCCTGGCCTCCCCAAGGGGGAGGAGTGGGCTACCATATGTTATCTCCCTCCTTTGGAGGGGTTAGGGGAGGACTCTTTACCTCGTGCAATTTGTTTTCAAATGTATCGTCATTAATTCGATTGTTGTTTACTTGCATTGACAGTGTCGGCAATGACAATGAAAAAAAGCGTAGCTTGATAAAAATGTTTAAAGAATTATCGCACTAAATAAGTTATGTGCATTTGAAGGACAAGATACCTGCCCCTACCTTAAACGGTAGGCAAGTACGCAGGTATTAGGCTCTGGGGGGTTGTAATAAAGTACGTGGAATATGTTCTCCCAAACTATCAAAATGTAGAAATATATGGTTTGAAATGGCAAGGGCAATGGGCTCAAAAGCCGCGGTGCCGATATCCAGCGTATGTACGTGGCAACAATGGCATTGGCAAAAGGGCGTGCACTCGTCGCTATCTGGATGTTCGTGGTCGATGTCTTGGGTACTGACCACCTCGGTCTGTGTGTCGTCTTGGGTAGGGGGCGTATCGCTACAGGGCACTATATTGAGCCCCAAAAAGTAGATAGATAATATGACTGCCAAAATTTTCACGTTACAAATATAGGGAAAAAGCGGGTGCAATTGGGTTGCAAAATGTATTCACGCCATTCTATGATGCGATAATACAAGTTTCATTCTCGTTAAGGCAAGATTCATACCGTAAAAGAGTCCGCTCTTGCAGGAGCTGGAAGAAGCTCAACTGGTTATGGATAAAAGCCATGAAAAATAGCGAGGTGATACTGTTTCGGTTATAGGCTGATGATGCCAATCGAGATTTTGAACACCTAACAAAACAGTACATAAAATTAGATTTATCTTACAAAATTCTAATTTTTAATCGCTAAAAAACTGTATTACAACGATTATCTGCAATAAAAAATGATCATTTCAAAATATCTTATATCTTTGCTGTTGAAAATGTTAACCTATTTATGTATTTAATTCAAGCCCCCGATGAAAAATACTACACGAGTACACCAAAAAAAAGGTGCCTGTACAATTTTGATTATTCTTCTTTTAACTGCTATGCCGGTTATGGCACAAGTAGGGATAGGCACTACCAACCCAGCACCCAGTAGTGCTTTACAGATAGATAGCACCACTGGAGGATTTGTACCGCCGCGAATGACCAATGCACAAATGAATGCTATCCCCACGCCACTGGAAGGGTCTGTTGTGTATAATACCACACATTCAGCCTTGTTTATGTATTCCTCACAAACGTGGAACAATATCACGCGGCCAGACCTTCCGTCTATTGTTTTGAGCAAGGACTGGGGTGCGAACGACGATAATAACCTAGTACAAACAGATCTCAACACCTATTATAATTTTCCGCTCAATACCGATGAAATAGCAGCTATCGAGCACAACTTCTTTACGGTTACGGCAGATGGTACGGTGCAAGTAGAAAAAGACGGTAATTATATGATTACCGCTGGTTTTGCCGTGAACAGCTTGCCTATGGGTGGCCATAAATACATTATTGGCGTTTATAAAAACAGTAATAACAATCTTATTGGCTATTTGGTACGCGGTAATGTGGTTATGGAAACCGCAGACGAGTTTGGTACCAGTGGGGTAATGACGTTACCTTTTAAGAAACATGACAAAATAATCTTACGGTATGTGCTTAATAATGATAACAAACCATTAGACGCCCGTTTCTTTAAAATAGGAATTATTAAAATTTAAGCGGCTATGATATATTGTAAGAAAATACTCATCGTTTTTTTTCTGTCTGCTGCCATAATACCCACTTTTGCCCAAAAAGGAGTGGGGATCAACACCACAAATTTAGATGACGGCAGTGCATTACAAGTGGAAAGTACCACAGGCACTGTTGTGATACCCCGTATGACGACCGCTCAAATGGAAGCAATCGATGGTCCACTTGAAGGTGCTATGGTTTTTAACACAACAGATAACAGTTTATACCTTTATGTTAACACTAAGTGGGTACGGAATGTGCAATTATACGACACCCCTTCTGTTATCCTTAATAAAACAGGAGGCAAACTTACCTTACAAGAAAGCCCACCTTTGCCATTACCACTTAATAATTCACATATTCTGCATAATGTAGCCGATTATTTTGAAGTGAGCGGAACTGGGGTGGACCAAAACAAAAACAGCACCATTAAAGTATTACAAGAAGGTTTATACTTAATTACAGCGGGCATGTCCACGACCAACCTTCCCGCAGGGCCCAAAAAGTACAAACTCCTTGTGTTTGTAAATGGCGCCCTACAGTCCTATTTAACCAGCGGTAATGTAAATTTAACCAAAAGGGATTATTGGGGCAGCAGTGGCAACTCGGTACTTCTTTTAGAAGCCAACGATGTGGTGGAGATTAAATATACCTTAGATGGCAACGACACTATTACCGCCAAGTTTTTTAATATAGGGATATCCAAATTATAGCGGTTATAGTACATAATAGGTAACACAGGGAAACTTGATTTCTGTTGTGTTATGGTTAACTGTATTTAGGGAAAAAACGGGTGCAATTGGGTTGCAGAAGGCAGCGAATGCATTTCGTTAAGCTTTTTGCTATTTTGTATTCTTTTCTATCGTTATAGTTTTTATAATTTATGAATGATTGAGTGGAGCTGGTTGATAGCAGTTATTTCATTCGGTCAAGAGTCATTTCAAAAAATTGAAACCAATTTTCACCTCTTTTAATTTCCCCAATTTCGTACCATTGGTCTTTATCATTGAGTTCAATTATATATCGCATAGTACTGTTTGGGTACCAATAAAATTTTTCACCAATCAGTTCTGCTTTGAACTCACCTTTTTTCCCATTTTGCAGGTATGATTGGAAAGAGTAGTTTTCCTCTGATTTATTATACGATACAATGGCCATCGCATTGTGTATGACCTTTTCATTTTTCTTTCCCAATCCTTCTATTAAAATTGCGGTGCTATCCAACTTAAATTGAATGTTTTCGGTCTGGTCGAATTCAGTTTTTTCCCCATTGGGACCCATCATCCAACCGGTTCCTTTCCATTTGCCTGTAATAAAATGAAGTTTTGAAACTTCCGATTGCGATATAGAATCCGTTTCAAAAGTTTGTCCAAATGAGTAATTCATAAAAATAACCATTGCTATTAAATATAGAATTTTTGTTTTCATAAGTAAGTTTTTTAATTGTTACAACGTGTTTGTATAACCCTCGGTTGCATTTAGTTTTGTACTAATTTAACTAAAAAACGTGAACATTTGGTTTTTATAGGAATTTTCAGGCGAAAAAACTCTAAAGCAATTTTGGGCCTTATGACGAGACATTCGTCTCAGTTCTAAAGAAGTAAACTGTCAAAATGTAGAAATATATGGTTTGAAATGGCAAGGGCAATGGGCTCAAAAGCCGCGGTGCCGATATCCAGCGTATGTACGTGGCAACAATGGCATTGGCAAAAGGGCGTGCACTCGTCGCTATCTGGATGTTCGTGGTCGATGTCTTGGGTTAAAACCATCTCGGTTTGTGTATCGTCTTGGGTAGGGGCCGTATCGCTACAGGGCACTATATTGAGCCCCAAAAAGTAGATAGATAATATGACTGCCAAAATTTTCACGCTACAAATATAGGGAAATATGGATGCAATTGGGTTGCAAAACCTACTCAGTAAATTATTATTTACAAAATAACTTCTTCTATTATTCTTATTCATTATTTAAATAAATACTTAAATTCAATAAGTTACTTTGTGTTTTTTGTTTTACTATTCGTATTTTAATCAAATTAATTAACTTTTTAAACCTCTTAAATTTAATAACAACGTTTTCTCAATTTTTTCTTCCAATTAACCTGATATGGGAACGATCTTTAACCTTATTAATGTTTTTCTTTAAAAATTGGTAAAGTTCAAGTTCCATATCTCCTTCGCTAACTGCATCTTCCAAAAATTTTGGAATGTTTTTAGCCATATCAGTAAAATCAGCATACCAACCCCAAATATCATATTCATTATAGTTCCTGCGTATAAATTTACTTTTATGGTTTGTTTGCGTATTAAAAACTACAATTTCATAACCATACTCATCCTGTCTTTTTTGAAATTTTAACCAAAGATCTGATGAACCTGGTTTTGTTTGTATACCATCACAGATTATTGGTAGGTCTAAATTTTGAAAAGCATATTCATATAAACATTGTGCATAACCTTTTCTTTTTTTAAAGGATATAGACTTATTTGCTTCGTAAAACTTCTCTTTATTCAATATAATTTTTTTTAATCTCAGAACTGATAATGTTTCATTATTAGAAGAATCTAGTTTAAGATATACCCAGTTGTTGTAATTTGAGAATTTAATTTTTGTCTTAGGAGGAATAAAAGTGATATTAGCTATTTTTGTAACGGGTTTAAATGCTAAATTTTCATAGGTATTATTGATTAAATAGTTACTATTTAATTCCCTTTTTGATACTAATAAAGGCATTTATTTTTTATTAAACTGTAGAAACTATTTTGTGTGAACAAGTTTAGAGGTTTTTTTTCCTTTTTTTAGTTTGAACTTTAATGGATTCCAATCACTAATTTTTGGCTGCTCAATATTATTGCTAAAAAACAAAACCTCTTTTCCCTCTCTTATTTCATAGGCAGTATGATTAAAAGAAAACTCTTTTTTTGGACAGTCTGAATAAAGCTTTTGGATTTCAGGAACATTGTCATAAGAAACTATCCATTTGATATTTTCAATTGATTTAATTTTGTCACTTACTTTTTTATGATTTTTATCCTCATAATGATTCATATATAGTGAACTTGCCTTTAGATAGTATGGTGGATCAAAATAGAAAATAAAGTTGTCATCTTGAGCTTCTTGTTGGATTTTATCAATTAATTTGATAGCATCTTTTTTATAGAGACGTATATTCTTTTTATGTTTAGCTATTTTTCTAATTCTTTGGGTTAAGGCGGTTTTATTAAACCTACAATCCATAAGATAATTTCCATTTTGTTCAATGCCTCCCATTACACCTGCATTAATTATCCCTGATCTATTTGTGCGATTTAAGTAAAAAGTGGAAAAACCAAGTGTAAGTAAATCAACTGTTTTTTTATTACTTTGGACATCTCTTTGCTTTTTCCATTCTTCAATTGTTAATTCTGTACTTTCAATCATTTCACATAACTTATTTGTATTTTTTAGTACAGAGTGCCAAAAAGCATAAATTGACCTGTCTCTATCATTTATTGTTATTTTCTGGACAAAGCCTTCCATTAATAGAAATAATGCTACCGAAGCTCCACCAGAATAAGGTTCAACATAATGTCCATTTACATTATTGTCAAGACATACTTTAGCAATAAATGCGGAAAGCTTATTTTTTCCTCCTGGATATCTAAGTGGTGAATAGTACATTATATTTCTCTAATATCTAATAATTCCTGAAATAGTGGAAATAAGAAATCCCAAAAGCTATTTAAAAACTGTCGGTTTAAATAATGAGTGTCTTGACTATGAATAAACCCATTCAAAACATCTAATGAATATTGAGAAGTTGGGTCTAATAATCTACCGACTATATTTTGGGGTTTTCCAGCCAATTTATTTGTTTTAATATATTCCAAACGTTTTTTTAAAGGAATATTTCTCAAATCATCTCGATAAAACCGGCTTAAGTCACTTTCTATACCTTCTGTTTCTATATATTTAAAAACTGCTAAATCTACAAAAACTCTTAATGAGGATGAAACAATATTTTTATAACCTAATGATATTCTTTTAAACTCATTAAAAAGACCTAAAAGTCTATAACTATCTGTGTTTAAACTATAAATCTTTAAAACCATTTTCGTTCTGTCTGGGTTATCTTTTAAATGATTTATTGGCTCTGGGCCTGGCTCTGGCTTGTCTTCAGTTTCCTCACCCGTAGAACCTCCACTTGTGTCCGCACCATTTGTAGATTTATCATTATTAATTATTTTTTCCTCTACCTTATCATCTTTTTCTTCAACTTGATCGGATGCAAAAATTACTGTAGGTAATGAATCAAGCACTTCTTCTAAGTCTTCTTTTCTTAGTCTAGTATTTATTTTATCATCATCTTTGTTTACTATCCTTTTTATTAATTCTGTGAAAGAAGCGTAAAAACTATCTTCATTTGAAATTATATTAACATCAAGTCCGTCATATTCTATACCCCATTTTTCCTTTACGTCTGCAAAACTGAAAAACCTTTCTAAAACGGTTATTGGAAAACGGTAAGAGTCTGCCAATTCAAATTCTTCTGTTGAGAGATTGTCTTTTACTATATCTAGTTTGACAAAATCTTTGATTTTTAAAGTTCTTATAATTCCTTCGATTTCACTCTTTGTAAGTTTTGTAACCGACAAAATTCTATCAAGGTCACCATTGTGTTTTTGGTACAGAGTAACTATCCATCTTTGTTGTTGTACTCTTGACCATCTTCTTTGAAGTGTTGATGAACTGTTCCTTTGATTAATATACCATTCTGCATCCTCGAAAGATGGTGCAACATTAACTGGTATTTTTTCAATCGTCGTAATATTTATTTTTGAAGAGGCTTTACGAATAAAACTACGTATTGATTTTGGTGATTTCTTTGGTTCACGTAATAATTTTAAAGCTATTACACGACGATTACCTTCTGCAACGTAGTATTTTTTATTTTTTTTATTCTGCCAAACTACAACTGGGTCTGCTGGCACAAAACCATCTGCTACAATTGAATTTACGAGTGCGAAAAAATCATTTTTTTCTCCTTTATCAATGGTCAAATCTTCTGCATATTCCTTGAGTGTCAAGTGTGTCTCCTCTGGATTTAATCTTGGATTTTCTGGCCACAGTTTTAATTGGTCAACGGAACGTGGTGTTTTTTTTACAAGCCAATCATAGTTTCTATTCATAAAAGTGTTTTAAGTATTGTCAAATTCAAAAGATAATTAGATATATATTATAATTTTAAAGATGCTTTTAAAAAAAACCTAAACATTACTGTAAGTAGAATTTGGTTTAAACATTATTTATTTAAAAAAACTAGGGAGATAATACTTCAAATATACCCAAATATTTCAATTCCTTACCCATTCACTTCCCCAACATAACAACTCGTCGCTGCCGTAGGGTGTTTGGCTTGGTCGGTAAAGGTCGCCCAAAGCTGTAGGTTTTGTTCGGTAAAACCAGCGGGTATCGTTAGTTGTACGCTAGTGTCTTGGCGTTCGGCACAGGCTTCAAAAAAATAAAAAGTATGTAACGCTGGGGCGTATGTGGCTACGGTCAATAGATCATTAGGGGCGGCGAGGGGTTGCTCGCTATTATCGTCCCAAGTTAGTTGAAAACTGTTAATTGCTCCTTGAGTGAAAGTGAGGTTCCATACACCAGGTAAGGGGCCTTTGCTTATGAGTACTTTGAGGTAGTTCATGTAATACAGCCCATTTATTTTAATGGTGGCATGTTTTCTATGGTAGGACATCGCACTGCCATAAGCCGCTTTGCCGTCTGCATCAGGTATAAAATAGGCGTTGATAAAGGCACGGTACTTTGCTAAAAAGGTACTTACCAGCCCAAAGTTACTTTGGTTGCTCAATTGTGCTTGGCTACGTGGTTTGTTAGAAAGTTGCGGTGCCGAGCGTATAATGTTTTTGTTTCGCCAAGTAGCGCCCACGACCGGACCTACTTTTCCAGAGAAGCCTCCCATGAGGCCATTTTGTAGTGTTCCCATACGGTTAAGTTAGTTAGATTATATAAAGGGGAATGGCTAATATAATAGGTATGGGACTAATTTGCAAATGGATAGGGTGATTTTTGCTGTTTGAGCTACATGATAAAGTTATTACTTTTTTCCAGCTAACTATTACACAATGAGGAAGTATTTTAAAAAATCCTGCCTTTGGCCTATCGAAAAGGTATCGTCAAATTTGAAATGAAAGTGCCGTTAAGAATTTTAGGCTGTTTGAGCAAGACGACTAGTTCACCCTAGCAAGTGTAGTAAAGCGAGTTCCTAAAATTTAGGCACCGAATGATAAATTTAGATACCGTTTCGTAAGCCTAGATTTTTTTGGTTCGTTTTTTCATCAATGGAAAAAATGAACAAATAAGTTATTAAGATTAAAATAATACTTCTTCCTGTTTTTACACAAACCACCACCAAGTTTCCTTTGGATTTTGTCCCAGTTTTCTTCGAGTGTTCTTCGACTTTTGTTCGACATGACCCCTTATTTTACGTACAAAAGTCGAAGAAAATAGGGGGTAAAGTCGAAGAAAACTACTGGAAAACCTATTTTAGGTAGGTAAATTGTGGAGGAATGTATTGTTTTTTCTATAAATCAAAATTGGATGTATTTCTTATCCTTTTGCTTTAAGGATGATGTTCAACATCTTTTCTTTAATATATCATGGTACAATTAAAAACGACGTACTATTAGAAACCCAATAAGTAGGTATTACAATTTCGTATAAGCGACCTTAAAACTCCCAGAATTATTGCCGGGGTCCACATCGTTGGCATACAGTTTTAAGTACCCCGAGGTATCGGCCGTTAATGTGGCTTTTTTGCCTACATAAAACCATGTGCCGTTTTCGCCAATGGTGGCGATAAGGCTGCCGTGGCGGTAATTGCGCACGATATTGTAAATTTCAAATCCGTTGATGCCTTCTGGTCCGGCAGCACCGGCAAAAAAGCCTAAAGTTATCCTCCCAGAGGCTTTTAAATTGATTTTATCGCCTTTGTTGAGGTAAATACCTGTTAATTTAGTTGAATTTACGGTAATCGTGCCGCTCGAAACGGGAGATTTGGATTTTGTAGATTTTTCTAATTTAGTTTTGTTAAGCGAGGTTAGGACAAAATAGATTTTTTGTTCGGAAAAAATAGTGGCAATATTTATATTGTCCTTCTTAAAAAAATACACATTATCTCTCATGTCATAAGTATCGGCCGCTTTAATATAGGTGTTTATATAATATTTATAAAGTTCTTCATCTGCATTTCGAATCATCACGCCTACTTTTCCATTATCCCCTAACGTAATGGACAAATTCCTTTTCCCGATGTTGTTTTTTAAATTGTATTTATTGAAATAAATAGTGGCGTCATTCTTTTTGGTCCTGTCTTTTTCGTTCATACCAAATTTTTTTAGATAGGTGTTTACTTGGTAGTAATCTTCATTGTTGTAAGCTCTATAAATCTCTTCAATAGCATTTATACCGGGTAGCTCTTGTGCCATTAAGGCCAATGGAAAAAGCAGTACGGCCAAAACAAAATGTAATTTGCAAATACGTATCATAATCTCTCTATTTTGGTTTTTTTTTATTTTTTGAAATAAGGCTGTTTATTAAAACGGTTATCACTATTATCACAAATAAACCTACCCCATAAAGAAACCAAGTCTCTTGATAAAAAATGACTGGTGATTTTTCTAATATCGCTATGGTATTTAGAAAATGAGGCTCTTCTAAAAAAGAGAGAAGGTTGGCCTGCGAAGGGTTAATAACGTAGTCGTCACTTTTATCTTTCTCTTTCATAACTTCGGTAATGGAGCTGTAATAGGAGTATTGGTCCGATAGGTTACTGTGGTCAATGCGTGAGACCGTTATGTGGTTCCCGTTTTGTTTTACAATGATGGGCAGCCAATCTTTTTTGCTTTCTTTTAGGTTAAAAAACAAATAATCCCCTGCTTTTTTAAAGGCTACTTTTACTTCAACCGGTTTGTCGGTCCAAGTATAGTCGGTAAAGTCGTTGTTCAGCAGGTCTATTTTGTAAGCCGTTTTTGTGTTGAAGGTATAGCGTCCCTGTTTTTTTGTCAAGGGAAAGTTTTGCTCGAGTTCCCCTTTTTTGTCACGGTTAAGAAGGTCTTCCAAATCGTATTGTTCATTCTCGGTCAATTTTGTGCTTTTATTCAATAGTTTCAGCATACGGTTTTTAATGCTGTCGTTCCTGTAAAAAAGGATGCTGTTTTCAACCTTAAAATCGCGATGGTCGTTAATTTGTGCAGTATTTGAAGGATGAAAACCAAAATAATGCTTTATGGTACAGACACCCTTGTTTACCTCAATGTTCCAGAACATATCAAAAAGATTTTGGGGGTATTTCTTATCCAACACATCAGATTTGTCCATAGGGCCAATAACCTTGTATTCCCCTTTAAAGTTGGACGGAAAAGCTTTAAGAACAGGTTGCTCGCTGGGCAAAGGGCGGTTGGAGTACACTACCCGGCAACCATGCAGTGTAAAAATCATGGTTGCAATGAACAATATAGCTTTGTGTTTGAATTTTGCCTTCATAATACTTTTATTGGCTTATTGATCAATACTTCCGTATGTTGTATGAGATAAGGGCATTGTGGACAAACATAACATGAACCGGTTTTCCCCGTTGCCGTGCGGGCTTCATGTTTAACGTATGGGCATTGAGTATTTTTTGTATGCCATTGGACGCTTTTTCATTAAACGGACGCATATTCTTAATATGGAATTTTCCATTGGTGTCAAGAACCATGCCTATTGAAACCTTTCGATGGTTGCTATTGTTGTAGGGTTTAAACCATTCTTTAAGCTTGTCATTCGTTATTTTGTCCTGTAACCATTCGTTAATGTATTTTTCTTGGCAACGGCGGTCCTTGCTGTCGGTACAGAAGGGTATTTCTGGCTTTTCGTGAACAACACTGAGTGGTATTGCATTTTCAAAATTTACATGAGGCTCTTTGCGGAGGGTTGGCTTTTGTTCTGTTTCATTTTCATTTTCATTTTTTAATTGTTTCGTATCTATTTTAGCAAGGTCTATTTCGCCTATTTTTTGGGTAAGCTCGGGATCCAGGTAAATTTCTATAAGTGGGTCTGCATAGCTGTACTGCAGTCTATGGTAGTTTATTGCTTTGCGCACCGTTTTAAGTTGGGGGTACTTTACGTATTCTTTATATGTTGGGGTGTGGTCAGCTCCGTACCATTCAATTTTATGTACGAAATAGGCCGATCTGCCCGAACGTGTTTTGCCTTCAAACAACTGTTCTACTTTTTCGGGCTTTATTTTAAAAAGGTAATCAAAACTGCGTCGTCTTTTTGTCTTGAACACTTGTTCATATTCGTGGCGCGGGGCATACCCACCAAAACTTCTTTTGGTATAGATTACATTGGGCGTAGCTACAGGTATTTCCAGTATAAAACCGTTTTGGTCAAAATCATACCGCATTAACCCCATTTTATCGACCACGTAGGCCGTGGTTGGGATTTTTTCGGCATAGCGTTGCAAATTGCCCAATTGTTCGGCAATGTATTTTTTATAAAGGGTATTCTGGCGTATATCGCTGGCATTGTACCCACCCCATGTTTTGTTGTCGTTTCTGTAACTTTTGTGTTCTCCCGGTCTGTCATAATAGATTTCGCAAGCCGTACGCGAACTCAAGCTGGTTGCGGCCGCAAAGAGTGCTTTTTGGGCGATGACCGAATTCACGCCTTCCCTCGGATACCTTATTTCCCCAGCATACCTGTTGGGATACCATACCTCCTTGTCCATGGTATCGAACAGCGGACGGTAAAACTTCACCTTGAGCAAGCCGTTGTACTTTTCGTATTCCTTACCTACAGTAAGCCCTATTAAATTTTTGTCCGGTTCGCCCAAGAGGGGCAGTCCTTTAAAAGTAAGTAAGGAAATAGACTCAAAGTCTTCATCAATGGTCGGGATGGTCATTGTGGATACTGCTGAAAATTTATCAGTGGATTTTACTATGCCCTCGGTAGTTCTTGAAGTGGGTTTTTGATGCTGTCGGTTTGTAATGGTTTTGTTTTCGGTAATGGAAAGAGATGCCGGGTTTTCCCTTTCGCTAGTATTGTTTTCTTTATTTCCTATGACATCGTTTACGGCTTCATCTGCTGTGTTTACAATTGTATTTTCAACAGCTTGTGTCACTTTCTTCTTCAGTTTTTTAAGAAACTGTGCGTGTGCCGTGCCGCCCGTTATTAATAAAATAGCGAGTATGATTGAATTAATTGTTGTTTTCATAATATGTGTGAGTTATTTGGTTCTTTCTTCAATATTTCGCCGCCACTTTTAAATACACGTCTAATCCTATGGTGTTGTTGGTGTTTAAAAACCCTAGATATAGAGTCTGTCGAGTTCCGTTTGTAGGTACAAACGTCACTTCTTCACCTATGTCCTTCCATGCTTTTAAAGCCTTAAAGTCATAGTTCATCCGTTTTTCGAACAATTGGCTGTCCTGTTCGCTGGGCAGGAGGTAAATGTTGATGTCTTCGTATTTTCCTTGCTCTTTTACCAGGATCTCATTGGCCCGGTCTGCATTTTCCGAGCTCGTGCCCATCCTATCGGCCAAAACATCGAAAACAAGTTTCCGGGCTTCGGGCCTAAAGGTTTTGCGTTTGCTCACATAAACCGTATAATAAAAACCTGTAGCGTTGGCCGGGATCTGTAACGGGACGGCTACCCGGGTCTTTCCCCGCCAGGCGGTTATAGAATTGACCGCAAACGTTCCTTTGTAAATTTCTTTGAGCGAGTTGTTTTGTGCGTCAACATTAAAAAAGAAAAAGAAAACAGCGATAATAAGTAGTGAAGTGCGCATATTGTATGGTTTTAAGTAACTGATAATTAAAACTATACAACAAACAGGGATAAGGCAACCACAAATGAGCAACTGCACGGGTTCAATTATTTTCTGCAACCCTATGGTGGATTTTTGCTGAAAATTAGTAAATTGGGTACTCCTCAAGTCAACTCCTCATATTTTTCCATTGTGAACGGTTTTTATGAAAACAAAATTATTTTTGTTGGTCTTCTTCATGGTGTCCTGTTTGGGTATGGCCCAGCAGACCGTAGTAGATTCCCTTAAAACCCTGCTGGATAAAAAGGAGGTTCCCGATACGCTGCGGACCATTTACCTATTGAACATGGCCCACGCCATTGCCACAACCAATAAACCGAAGGCAACCCAATATACCCAAGAGGCTTTAAAAATTGCCAAAAGCAATAATTGGAACGTAGGCATTGCAAAAGCCTACCGGCAACAAGGGAACGTGTATTATTTAAAGTCTGATTTTACCCAAGCTTTACAGCAGTACCACCGAGCCTTGGATGCAGCCCATTTTGAAGGGAAAAACCTCTTCGATGCTACGGTATATAGCAACATCGCCAACATCTATGCCGATATGGAAGAGTTTGACAGGGCTTTGGAAAACTATAGCAAGCTGCTTCAAATTGCCGAAGAAACCGATTCAAAACCCCAACAATTGATTGCCATTTTCAACATAGCCACTGTGCAAATGGACCAAGGGAAAGATTCCTTGGCCGTTGAAAACCTTCAAAAAGCACTGTCGCTTTCCGAAGAAAAACCCCTTCAAATTTATTATCCCACGGTTTGCAATAATTTAGGATTGGCTTACCAACACTTAGAAGATTATGAAAAAGCACTTCTCTATTACGATAAAGCCTTGAAGCAAGCCGAAATTATAGAAGATAAAGCAACGATGGCCATTGTATTGACCAATATGGGCAAAATTTACGGGTACCAAGAACAAACAAGAAAAGCCGAAACCACCTTGCTAAAAAGCATTGACTTAAACGCAGAAACCGGGGCACTGGATCGGGAAGCAGAGTCTTGGCTGGCCTTGAGCGAAACATATCAAAACCAGGGAAAAGGCACTGAAGCCTTAGCAGCCTATAAAAAATATATTGTGCTCAACGATAGCATCCAAGACAGGGAACAGCAAGTGGAGCTGGTAAAAAAAGACCTAAGCTATGAGCATCAAAAAGAGCAGGCGCTTTCCCAAGCCGAAATCGACAGGCAGCGCACCCTAAAGAAAACGGTAATCCTTGGGGGCAGTGGGCTATTGCTTGCACTGGTCGTGATTCTTGTCCTGTACAAGAAAAAGCGCGATGCCGTAGAAGCAAAAACGGTATCACAGTTTGAATCTAAAGTTGATAAAACCAAGCTTAAAGCGCTTCGGTCGCAGCTGAACCCGCATTTTATCTTCAATTCGCTTAACTCTATCCACGATTTTGTCGCCAAAAACGAAAAAACGGAGGCAAAGGCTTATTTGGTGAAATTTGCAACCTTGATGCGTCAGACTTTGGAAAATTCAGAAAAGGAAGCGATTCCCTTAAAAGAGGACTTAGAGTTATTGACTACATATTTTGAAATAGAGCAAAAGCGGCTGCAACACAAATTTTCTTTCAAAATTACGGTCGACCCGTCTATTGATGTGGAAAACACTTTGGTGCCGCCGTTGATCCTGCAACCTTTTGCCGAAAACAGTATTTGGCACGGTATATCACAAAAAACCGGCACCGGCCATATTTTGGTTCAGGTTCAAAAAAAGGAAGAGATGATTCTTTATTCTATTGATGATGACGGTGTAGGGCAGTTAAAAGATGCAACCAAAAATGGAAAGACGAACAAATCATATGGCATGAAGCTCACCAAAAACCGCATAGCAATCATTAATAAACGAAACAGTGTCCAAGGGCATGTTAGGTTGATAGACAAAAAACAGGGGGTGCGGGTAGAAGTAGGACTCCCCCTGCAACTGGCATTTTAAGGTATGGTAAAAGTAATGGTCATAGATGACGAACAACACTGCATAGACCATGTGGTGGAGCTGTTGGCGTCCTACAAAGAGGAGTATGTTCTTGTGGCTACGGCAAAAACAGTTGCCGACGCTTTAAAAATAGCGAAGGAACAACGGCCAGACCTTGTTTTTTTAGATGTGCAAATAGGGCCAAACACAGGCTTTGACTTTCTGGAGCAGGTAGGCCCTGCTTCTTTTGATGTGATTTTTACCACTGCTTACGACCGGTATGCCCTTAAAGCCATAAAGTTTAGCGCATTGGATTATTTGCTGAAACCAATAGGCACAAAAGAGTTCGCCACCGCCTTGGAACGTTTTAAAACCCATACCACACAACATATGGCACAGCGTATTGCTGTATTGCTTCAGAATATGGAACACCAAAATGCGTTAAAAAAAATAACCGTGCCTACCAGCGAAGGGTACGAATTCTTGGAAGTTGACCAAATTTTACGATGTGAAGCCGATAAAAATTATACCCACATTCATTTAAAAAACGGAAAGAAAATAACGGTGTCTAAAACATTGAAAACCTTTGAAGAACTGTTGGCTACGGAACAGTTTTTCAGGGTACACAATTCGCACTTGATCAACCTGAACGAAGTAAAAAAATATGTCAAGGGAAAGGGGGGTTATGTAATTATGACAAACAATCACAGTATCGAAGTTTCGACCCGGCGGAAAGAACAATTCTTAGAACACTTAAAACGATAAAAGGTAAGGAAAGTTTCAGAAAACCCCTTCCAATTATTGTCTATACCGTTCTTCTTTTGTAAGAAAAATTTGAAAGTTGTAAAAATATACGTAATCAGCTTAAATTTAGAGGGTTAAATGCTAATGCTTTAGATATTATTGATTAAATTTATTGGGTTGTAACCAAATAAATCAAATAGTATGAGCGTTCCAAAAATTCCAACCACTTACACGCACAATCTCAACCCGATACGCCCGTTTGATATAGATGCCGATCTGGACGCCAAACATTCGGGCAAGATTGCGACCGAACTTTCCGGCAGTGTGGAAAACAAGATAAGCGGAAGCCTATCCACCACAAACACCTTGAAACTAACCGGAGATACCAACGAACCCGTAGCCACAGACAACAAGCTGGAACTTATGAACCTGCCGCGCTTTACCTTAAAAGACATCAAGGACTTGATGAAACAACGGGTGCGCATTCCCAATTATTCCAATGTGTGCTTTAAAATGTTGGGCGTAGAGTTTTTCAGCATCTGCGTAGGCGGCGAAAGCCAGATCATCACCGAACCCTACGTGCCCAACGCCGCTGAACGTTGCGAAGAAGACCCATGCTGCAAGCCCGATACCCGACCTTTCCCCGAAAGGGATTCCAATGAGCCCCAAGGATAATTAAAATCTGTTGCGTTATGTTAAAAAAAGTGCCCGATTCCCAGTTGAAGAACATCGCTGTTGGCGAGGAGGAAATCATCTTGAACGGCCCTCCCGGCAACTTAATGGGCAGTATTGAACTGCACAATAAAAACGAGAGCAAGACCCGTATAAAATTCCTTGACCTTAAAGCCACAAAAAGCAAAAAGACCGAAAGCCTCAACACTGTTCCGCTTTATATCAACAGCAAGTTGCGACCCGGCGAAAAACGTATGGAACACCTTATGCTTTCCATAGACCCTAACACACGTCCGGGCACCTACGAAAACCAAATAGACATCGGTGGCAAAAAACGCAAGGTGACCATGGTAGTGCAGCCTACTATTTCGGTAGCGATCAACCCCACCGAATTTACCTTTCAAGGAACAGCCCCCGAAACAAAGCACACCGCAACATTTACAGTGGTCAACACCGGCAATATGCCGTTTGAAATACCCAAGGTGACCCACGTCGCCCCATTGGATATGGACTTGCTGTGCCGGGCTTTTGGCTATGGTTTCCGGTACGATAAAGAGGAAGGCTTTACCGATACCATGGACCACGTAACCCGAAACCTAAAAGAAAACATGCCTAATTGGGCCAACTCTAAAGTAAAAGAGGCCGGGCAGGTTTTAGAACCTGGAAAGAGCATGTTGGTGAACATTGAAATCACCATCCCCGAGAACGCCAAGGCAGAAAACGATTACGACCTTACCATCCGGTTTTGGGAGGAGCAAGTGTCATGTTCGTTCAAGTCACATACCACAAACCCATAAAACGAGAAAAAATGGAAAATAAACCTTTACAGTCCAATGTGTTCAGCGATTCGGTCATGAAAAACCTTCAGGGACTTACCAATATGTCCATGGAATTCTATGGTACCATGCTGGACAATATGACGGGAAACAGCAACCAGTTCAGTAAAAATGCCGGACAGTTGGGCAAAAACGTCCTTCAGCCTTTAAAAACCATGTTCAATACTGGGGATTGTTGTCCACCCCAAGAAGAATGTCCGCCGCATTGCTTGACCAGCATGCATAGAACAGCTATGAAGGGAGAGCGAATTATCATCCCATTTTATGTGAAAAATGATTGCAATGCACCTAAAAAATATAGGGTAGGAGCCCGGCCTTTGATCGATCAAGATGGGAATGATGCCGGCGTGCAACTTAATTTAAATAAAAACGCGGTCCAATTGGCTCCCTTTGGTAAAGAAAGGGTGTTGTTGCATTTAGATACGGGAAAATTGGAAAATGGCACCTATACTTCGGAAATCGTACTGCGAGAAAAAGAATACAATCAAAACATCTGCCTTACCGTGGAAATCGCCGATCATCCCGGCATTACGGTAACGCCCCACGAGGAGAAAAAATACAAGCTAAGATGGCAAAGCTGGAAATCGCATTATTATTGTGAGCCCATCCGTGACCAAGACCAAGACCGATAACACCAAGCCCATGGCATCAAACAACGACCAAATACCGTTTGAAGAACTTTTCAGAAAAACCGTTGCGCTCAATAAAAAATTTATGGGTCAGGGGTTTAAGATATGGAGCGAGATGAGCCAAAAGCCCAAAACAGGCAAAAGCCCATTTGTTTTCAAGCCCGAAGCGTACAGCAAAGCCTTTACCGAGTTTGCCAAAATGAATTTAGAATACTACAATAAGGCGTTGGAAATGGGCTTTTCATTCGCCAATGAAATGATCGATAAAGAAGAACCTTCTGGTCATACCGAGACACAACCTGCATTTGTACTGGAAGAAACCGCCAAAGCCGGAGAACGGCTTAGCTTGCAGTTTGTTCTGGAAAACACCAAAACAGAAACCGCGAGTTGCGAACTGGTCAATTCCCCTTTTACGGATACTGCGGAACCTGCTAACGAAATCAATATTAAAACCACTTTTAAACCACAATCCTTTACTCAAGAGCCAGGCGAAAAAGATACCGTGGCCATTGAGCTTCATATTCCAAAAAAGACCCCCAGCGCAACCTATAGTAGCGATGTGGAAGTAGTGGGCTTTGAGCCTTCCTTCTTCCGTATCCTACTGCACATAGCACCACCAGTTAAAAAACAAGCCAATGGGAACGTCAAAAAAAGGACCACGAAAAAAAAGTAATTCCGGTAAGCAAAGCAAACAGGAAGACGCCTCGTGGATCGATACAGACCGTGTGGTGAACAAGGCGCAGCGTATCGTTAATTCCGCAGTGAACGTACTGGAAGAAGAAATAGCCGCAGGTATTTTAGCGGCCAAAAAGATTGAGAAAAAATTAATAGATGTCGATGAAATCCGGGAAGACCCCGACGCCTTAATGAACCGGATTCGGCGGGATTCGCATGAAGTGTTAGACTTATTTATCGACGCCTTTGCTTCCTTAACAGGCCAAATGAACAGTGTGGTGGAAGCTCTTAAAAAAGAAACAGAGGAACAGGCAAAAAAAAACGGCAAAGCATCGAGCACAAAACCACCATCCAAAACTTCAAAAAGCACCCCCGCTATTATTACATTAGAACCCGATGCCCCAATGAAACCGGGCGAAACGGTTACTTTGACAATAAGCATGTTTGAAGACCATCTGGAAAGCCCTAAAAAAATTGAACTTAGAAAAAGCGATTTGATTGGGCCGGGCGAACACGTAATCTATAAAAGGGCCATAAAAATAGAACCTAAATCCTTTTCGCTCAGACCAAAAAAAGAAAAAGACCTGAATATCACGTTAGACCTGCCGAAAAACAGTCAGCCGGGATGTTACAACGCCTTATTGACCGATAAAAACGACCCGTTGGTGCGGGTGTTGATCGCTTTGGAAGTATTGGAAACATAAAAGATATAGCTAGTTAACGGGTAGGTGTAGGCAATGCAAACAACCTAATATTCAATAAGCAACACGTTATGGATACCACGCACATGAAACAAAAGCTGGCCGATTACGGCACCGAGACCCTCTTGGGGATCCATGCGTTTATTCCTGAAAAAGAGCCCGATCAATACCTCTATGGTTTGTTATCAGATTACCCCAATCGAGGCGGCAAAGGGTTCCGTCCGGGGCTGTGCATCGCAAGTTGTAAAGCATTTGGGGGAAAGTTGAAAGAAGCCAAGTTTTCAGCAGTTGCCTTAGAGATGTTGCACAACGCATTCTTGATCCATGACGATGTGGAAGACGAGAGTTTTTATAGGCGCAAAAAACCGACCATGCACGAAGCCACCAGCCGTGCCATAGCCATAAACGTTGGCGATATGTTCAATGCCCTCAGTTTATCCCCTTTATGGCGCAACCGGGATTTGTTGGGAGAAAAACTGTCACAACGTATCTTTTTGGAAATTCAGCATTTAATAACCGAATCGGCAGAAGGGCAAGCCCTCGAACTGGGATGGCGCAAAGACAACCGCTGCGACCTCACCGAAACCGACTACCTGCGGATGATCCTTAAAAAAACTTGCTGGTACACCTGTATCCACCCAATACGTATTGGGGCACTTATTGGGAGCAAGGGCAGTGTAAAACCGGACGATTTCAATAGGTTGGGTTATTTTATGGGCGCGGCCTTTCAAATACAAGATGATGTGCTCAACTTGGTAGGGGAAGAAAGCGCATACGGAAAGGAAATAGGCGGCGATATTATGGAAGGCAAACGCACCTTGATGCTTATTCATCTGCTCCTACATTGTTCAGCTTCTGAACGAAGGTTCATAAAAGGATTTTTAAAAATTCCCATTTTAGACCGCAACTTGGCTGAAGCGAAAACAATTTTGGAATTAATGCATGACTACGGTTCCATTACCTACGCAAAAACGACCAGCAAGTATTTGGCAGGAGCGGCCCTTAAAGAGTTTTACTCGCATTTTTCACATTTGGAAGAGAGCGAGGACAAAGCTTTTTTGGAAAGCATTATTTTATATATGATAAACCGTGATTATTAGCTATGGTACAGATACGCCAAAAAATAGAATATGATTGCGATGTGCTCATCGTTGGGGGAGGGCCTGCTGGTAGTGCCTTGGCGTATCATTTGGCGAAAGCCAACATCAAGACTATTGTTATAGAGGCTAAAAAGTTTCCCCGGGATAAGGTATGTGGCGATGGCGTGAGCCCTGTTGCATTGCGCGAACTTCATACCATGGGCATCACCCAAACCAATACATTTAAAAAAGCAAACAGTATTGATACGGTTGGCCTGTTTATGAAAAACGACCAAGCCCATATTAACTTGGAAAAGCCAGATGACCTGCCATTTCATGCACGCATAATACCCCGAATGGAATTGGATGCTATGATTTATGATACAGCAAAAAAGGAGGGCGCTGTCTTTTATGAAAACTGTAGGATGATCGATTATAAGGTCTATGCCAACAAGGTGGTAACGACCTATAAAAATGGAAAGAAAGAAGGGCGGCTGATTTCAAAACTGATTGTAGGGGCAGACGGAAGCCGATCATTGGTAGGGCGAAAATTACGCGGCTATCAGCCAGACCCCGCGTATCAATTGTTGGGGTTGCGGTCGTATTATGAAGGTGTCAATGGCCCACGCAACCGGGTGGATGTTTATTTTAGTGAAGAAAACTTCCCTGGGATTTATTGGTTGTTCCCAAAAGGGGAAACAGGAGCCAACGTAGGGATGGCGATGATTTTTAAAACCTGTCCGAAAGAGGCTTCAGAAGTACGGCAATGTTTTGCCAACCATATAGCCACCAACCCCGATTTACGGAAACGATTGGGCAATGGCAAAGCAACCGAAAAAATACAGGGCTGGCCCATTACCTTTTACGATTCCCGGAACCCTATAACGGCAGACCGTGCGATGCTGGTAGGTGAAGCCGCTGGACTTATAAATCCCTTGAGCGGCGATGGTATTCAATATGCCGTGTTAAGTGCTCGCTGGGCAGCAGAAAGTTTAATTGATTGCATACAGCAAGACGATTGCTCGGCAGATGCTTTGGAAGGGTATAAAAATCAACTGGAAAAGGAGCTGGCCTATGATTTTTCCTTGTCCAATTTACTGGTGCAGTTTGGGCGTAACAAAACCCTTACTCCGCTATGGATGAACTTTTTAAACATCCTTATTTCCCGTTGCAAACACGATCCCAAGTTTGCCGCCATTATTGCAGGTATATTTGAAGGGACGTATCCATCGTATAAAGCACTTACTCCAGATTTTATCATGAAAATCCTTTTTCAGGCTGGGCTGGATGCCAATGGATACCTACTTAACGGATTGGCTCAGCCGGGACAATTGGTTGCCGATGGTGCCAAATTTGCCGTAACCACCCGTAATACTGTTACCGAATTAGCCAAAAACCCCAAGGCACATATAAGTTGGCTAACCGATGTGGCTGGAAAGACTTTAAATGTGGCTCGGCATAGTTTAAATAAAATTTAGAAAACTAAATCAAAGTGAATGATGGATAACACCATAAGACGAATTTTCCTTTTCCCCGATTCTAAAAGGGAGGGAAAATTCTATACAATTGTTCAAACAGAGAAAATTATTACCCTTTAGGGATAGGGAAATATAATTTTCAACAAAAAAAGGTTTATCCATTATTCAAGTTAAATCAATATATGGGATCAAGCAAAACTCAAGGAAAACTTTTGAGGCGAAAATCCGAAGATTGGACTGCAATTCAAGAACCTACTGGTAATTATGGATATGAATATGCAATGTAATTTTTCAAAATTATAATTAATGTTTCAGCTTAAGTTCCTTAAAACCAGTAAAATTAGGCTTAAAGTAATTTTAATTAACTTTGGTCAAACTTGTTAACTATAATTAAATTAAGGACCTTAAACACAAGAATATTAATTATGAAAAAAATTAAATTATTATTTTCCGTAGTGCTGATATTTGCTTCGTTTTTTGCTATTTCCCAAGAATGGAACGGTGATGATACCAATAGTGATACCCAAGCCAAACAACCCAATAAGGTGCAAAAACCGCACAAAGGACAGCAGATGATGGTGTTAAAGGAAAATAATAAAAGCTCTGAAGCTTTTGCAGCGGTTGAAACTGCAAAATACGAAGTTAGGATAGCACCGGTTACTAAAAATAAACCGGCTGTTACTAAGCTTTTAATTAGATTTTTAGGTTCAGATAAAAAAGGAAAGGTCAATATGCTGGTTAAAAATGGCGGAACCGTGATGCAAAACCTGAACCAACAGGCAGCGACTAACGTGGCCAATGAACTTCGAAAATTAGGCGTTAGGGCAGAAGTACTCTCAACAAATAACAGTGCATCGTCTTTAGAGGCCAATATAAACGATAACGATAATGGTCAGAATCAAACTTCTATGTATGAAGTTAATATTAAGCCAGTAAAAAGTAATCAGGCCGCTGTTCTTAAATTTTTATTGCATCAATTAGGTACCAATGAAAAAAATAAAGTTTCAATACTCATAAAACACGGTGGCACCGTAACCCAAAACCTGAACCAACAGGCAGCTAATAGTATGGCTAATCAACTTCAAAAATTGGGAGTAACGGCTGAAGTAAATACTATGAGCAGTGAAGTTCCTAAAGTAAAATACTTGGTAAAAATGCTGTCGTCTGGCAAAAATAAGGTAAACGTGATTAAAGTAGTTCGAAACTTGACAAATTTGAGCCTAAAGCAATCTAAAGATATTGTTGATAATTTAGACGTAGTGGAAGAAGGCCTAACAAAAAAGGTTGCAGAACAATATAAACGAATGTTGGAAAATGCCGGGGCCATAGTACGAATTGAATCTATGTCTTCTCTAAATGTCAATAATTAAATAATGAGCACGATCTATTGGGTGCCGAATAATAGGCTACACAAACGATACTAAATTTATAATAAAGCCATTGATCTAAAAAAGACAAAGTAACCACAACCGAAAAAATTCGTCATCTTCTTGTAATGGATATCATTTTGCTATTCACAGTTTGATAAAGTGGGAGATACTTTAAAAAAAAACGATAGGGCAAATAATCAACACCAAAGACCAACAGCTCTATGGTTATGGAAATATAACGACAACAGTAACCCGTATTGTTTTGCGTATAATACGTAAAATGATATGAAACATGTCTAAAAAAATTGTATAGACCAATTAGGATAGTTCTAAAATAAAAAACTTGGAGTTTTGATGGGTGGTAAACGTGATGGTGCTTTCATTCCATATCGCTAAGGTGTCTCTGTTTTTTAGGATAGGACTATTAGTGTCGTTATGAAGCATGATTTTTCCATATACCATATAGATAATAGCACCTTTTTTGTTGTTATGAAATGTATGTGTTTTGTGTACACCAGCATTATAGTTTACAAAATAAAAAGAAATGTTTTTTTCTTGATCATTGATAAGCTTACTGTCAAACACTTTACTAATGGTATTGGGTTTATCCGTTAGCTTAAAGATCTCTGTGCAATTTTCTTTGTTCTTTGAAGCTAAAGCAAAGACCAAACAGTCTAGGTTTTCTTTTTTATCCTGATTGTATTCTAAATGCATGTCGCCTTTTTCATAACATAGCAACTGCACTTCTCCTTTAGTAATAGTTGTGTTGCCATCTTTAAGAGATCGTTGGGTTAATGAACCGCTAAGGGGTATTAAAATAGCGGTAACATCTTCATGGGTATGGGGCAAGATGCCCAGCCCAGGTTTCAAGAAAAACTCTTGCAAAGCTAAAAAAGACCTGAATGGATACACCTCTGGCAGGGGACGAAACTTATCACTAATCCTATGCGTGATCTTTCCGAAACTTGTAGGTTCTACAACCTTGGTTGTCGATAAAATAACTTTATTGTTCATACAAAAATCATCATTAAAACTTAATGAATATTAGTTTTGCCAATTAAAGGGAGGAGTTATTTATCGATTAAGATACAAAAAAAATAGATTAAATGCATTATTTTTTTAAAACAACAGGAGGTCATAAAAAGATATATGACCAATACCTGTTGCGAAAATACATAAACTGTGTGACTCCCAAATCTTGATAAGAAGTTTATGTATGTACCCTTATTTTTCTAGAATAATAAAATTAGATCGTCTGTTCTTTTCATGCTCTTCATCTGAACATTTTACACCGTTGGAACATTTATTAAGTAAACGGGATTCTCCAAATCCTTTCGCACTAAGTATTCTATTGGTGGCTATTCCTTTTGAGTATAAATACTCTTGAGTCGCTTTTGCTCTTTTATCAGAAAGAGAGAGGTTATAACTATCAGATCCTCTTGAATCGGTATGAGCTTCAATTTTAATAACCATATTTGGGTAAAAATTCATTAACTTAACAGCACCATCTAAGGCTTTAGCAGCTTGTGGTGTTATATTGGCTTTATCGTATTCAAAATAAATAGGATCCATTTTAATCTTCTCAAAGCCTTCTTCGTCTTTCACAATCATATCGGTAGCTTTTTCTAGTATAAAGTTTACAGGATCAGTAATACCTTGGTCTTTATTGCCAGTTTGTGCATCCTTGGTCTGTTCAAAATAATCAGGTTTGGTTGCGGTAAGTGTTATTGTGTTGTTACATGGTATTGTAACCTTAAAATTACCGTTTGCATCGGTTATAAGGGTGTGGATAATGGCGTTGGTGCTATCCCGTACGGTTACCGTAACATCTGCTAAGTTGTTATTGTCTTTTTGGTCTTTTATATTTCCGCTTACCACTTGATTGCAGGTAAGGGGTTTTCTGGTAAAGTGATAAATGTCATCATCGCCTTTTCCATCAGGTCTGTTCGAGGCAAAATAGCCAGAAGTTACATCGTCATCAAATACTATAGAAAAGTCATCATAGCTGGTGTTGGCCACTTTCCCTATGTTTTTTACATCAGAAAAGCTTTTGGTAGCATTGTTAAAAGAGGCTTCAAAAATATCTAGTCCACCAAAACCTACGTGTCCGTTGGATGAAAAGTAGAAAGAACCATCGCTTGCCAAAAACGGAAAAAAGTCGTTTCCTGCTGTATTAATAGTAGGCCCTGCGTTCTTAGGTTCGGAAAGCATACCGTCCTTGTATATTTCAGAATAATAAATATCTGCCTGGCCATATCCCCCTGGCATATCGGACGCAAAAAAGAGGAATGTACCGTCTGGACTTACAGAAGGATGCCCGGCTGAATATTCTTTACTATTGAAAAAAAGTTCTTCTTTGTTTTTAATTTTGCCATCCTCCATCGTCGCTTTATAGAGCACAAACTGGTTGCTGCGGTTATTGTCCAGTATCAACTTGTGTTTTTCTGTATGGCTCGATGTAAAATAGACTACATGGCTATTGGGCGCAAAGGCAATGGTGGCATCGTGAAAATCAGATTTTATCTGCTTAGAAAACAGAGTTGGTTTTTCCAGCATACCATTTTCTGCTTTTTCGGACACAAAGAGACTTAAGAAAGGCTGTTCGTTCCATAAATATAATTCCTTTGCAGCACCCGGCCTAGAGGATGAAAAAATAAGACTGTCCCTATAAAGTACCGGTCCAAAATCTGAATATTCAGAGTTTATGGTACTATTGGAAATGGTGTATCTAGATTCTTTTGACGAATTCAATAATGCGTAAAAGGAGTCCCGTTCTTTTATAAACTGTTCTTTTACTTTAGGTTTATCGTTATTTTCGAGAAACTGAAGGAAAACGCGGTCTGCTTTTTTATATTCCCGAACGCTTCGTAAGCTTCGTACATACCTATATAGGTTTTCTTCGTCTAGGTTGGCATTCATGTTATAAGCACGTTCATAAAGCATGGCAGCTTTCCTATTGTTGTTAACGTTATAGTTGGCTTCAGCTGCTTGTAATAAGGTTTCCTCTGAAACTTTATCCGCATTTTCTATATACTCATTATAGGTAGTAGCCGCACTTTTAAAAGCGTTTTTTTTAAATAACCGTTCCGCTTTATTGAGTGATGCTTGCGAATAACAAGTGCTAACAAATAGTATTAACGAGAGTTGTATAAGTAGTTTCATAATTAAGTTTTAAAAAAATCTGGGTGAGTTAATTCTTTTAAGTTTACTGGGTAATGTAAATCGCAATACAATTTCGTGGCTACCGGAATTAAAGTTGGTTAATTCGGTTAAGGTATAATCGTACGAATAGCCTACAAAAAAGCCTGAAAACAATTCGATACCTGCTAGCGCACTTACCGCATCATCATACCGGTAGGATACCCCTAACATGAAACGCTCATTGTATAGAAAGTTGGCGGAAACATCAACCACAAAAGGATAATCGGTTTGATATTTAACTAAAAAGGCAGGTTTAAACTTAAACCGAGGGTTTAAATCAAACACATACCCACCCATTAAATAATATTGAATTTGCTCTTCTGCAATGGATCGCTCTTCGTCATCATATAAATCATCGGTCTTAAAATCTGGGACAGATAGCCCTACATACCATTTTTCACCATATAAGTAGGTACCTGCACCTATAACTGGCGTAACCCTTTGGTCAATTTTGTTCATCAATAAAAAGTCATTGGGATCTAAAAACAACCCTTTGGAAAAATCTACATCATAAAGGTTAACTCCGGCACCTAACCCAAAAGCCAATTTGGTATTGGGGCTGACCATAACGGTATAAGAAAAATTAGCTACCGCATTAAACTCTTTGGCTGGCCCAATGGTTTCATTCTGAATATTGAGACCAATACCTATTTTATCATTGCGTAGGGGAGCGTGTATTCCGAGGTTTTGGGTTACGGGTGCTCCATCTAATCCTGTCCATTGGTCTCTATAGGTGCCAACAATGTCCAATGTACCCAAGGAGCCAACGTAAGCTGGATTAATTACGGAGGTATTATACATATACTGTGTATATTGAGCCTCCTGCTGTGCGGTCATTTGGAAAGACATGATCCCAATTGCTATTAGCATACATAGCCGTACTAGGGGTGCTATCGTTTCTTTTCGGGGTATTGATTTATATATCATGATGATTTGGGATTTAATTGCTATACTGTTTTAAATAGGTGTGCACGTAATTATTTAGCTAGATAGATCCATCCGCTTTTTGATTTTATAGTATCGAACTCTAAAATATAAAAGTAGGTTCCGGCGGGCAGTACTTCTCCTTTATTGGAAATACCGCTCACATTTGCCCTTCCGTCCCATTCATTGCTATAGTTGTTAGCTTTATATACTACAGAACCATAGCGGTTGAAAATTTGTAATTTATTATTTGGATAGTTTTCAATACAAGAAATAACAAACCGGTCATTCACACCATCTCCGTTAGGGGTGAACTCATTGTAAACGATAAGGCAAAGAGGGTCTACACTAATTTCAGAGCTATTATTTGAAACATCTGAATCTGTGGGGTTCGAAGATATAATAGAGGCAATATTGGTATAATCTCCTTGCCCTAAAACTTCGGCTCTAACTTCTAGTGTAGCGGTAACTTCAGCTGGAAGTAAGTCTATTTGCCATATTGAGGTGGAAGGATTATAGGTGCCTATTGAAGCGGTATAGTCTACTAATTCGAATCCTGAAGGTATATCTTCAGAAATTTCAAGATCTGTAAAATCATTAGGCCCTGCATTGGCCACAGTAATGGTAAACGTTACTGTTTCTCCTATCATAGGTTCCGGCTTGTCCACTGTTTTATCTATCGTAATATCGGCACAAACTGAAACAGTTTCTACAAATGTTGTCGTACCTCCCGTGGTACAAGTATTCGTACTATCGTAAGAAACACTTACTGTTGTATCGTCAGTAGAATCCCAAAGAACGGTAACGGTACTGTCGGTTGCATCTCCGCCACTCATTACAATGCCTCCTGTTATCGTCCAAAGGTAATTTTGATGGCCGGGCTCTGTTGAATAGGTAATAGTGGTTTCTAAACAAACAGGATCTTGTGTGCTTGATGTTATCACAGGACCGCTTCCGTCACCTACGTTCACGGTTACTTCCAACCGTACTGAGCTCTCACAGCCCGAAGCTGCATCGGTAAGCGACGCATAATAGATGTTGCCATCGATCAAGGCATCGGTTGGGTCGTACGGTGTTCCGCCAGTGGCTTGGTCGTACCAAGTGACATCGGTTTCGTTTACATCAATATCGGCTACTGTTGGGTTGTCCACCAAACAGAAATCCTGAATGGTCTCATCTGTGGTAGGAGTAGGTGCATCACCAACGTTCACGGTTACTTCCAACCGTACTGAGCTCTCACATCCTGAAGTTGCATCGGTAAGCGACGCATAATAGATGTTGCCATCGATCAAGGCATCTGTTGGGTCGTAAGGGGTTCCGCCAGTGGGTTGGTCATACCAAGTGACATCTGGTTCGTTTACATCAATATCGGCTACGGTAGGGTTGTCAACCAAACAGAAATCCTGAATGGTCTCATCTGTGGTAGGAGTAGGTGCATCACCTACGTTCACGGTTACTTCCAACCGTACTGAGCTCTCACAGCCCGAAGCTGCATCGGTAAGCGACGCATAATAGATGTTGCCATCGATCAAGGCATCGGTTGGGTCGTACGGTGTTCCGCCAGTGGCTTGGTCGTACCAAGTAACATCTGGTTCGTTTACATCAATATCGGCTACTGTAGGGTTGTCAACCAAACAGAAATCCTGGGTGGTCTCATCTGTGGTAGGAGTAGGTGCATCACCAACGTTTACGGTTACTTCCAACCGTACTGAGCTCTCACATCCTGAAGTTGCATCGGTAAGCGATGCATAATAAATAGTGCCATCGATCAAGGCATCGGTTGGGTCGTAAGGGGTTCCGCCAGTGGCTTGGTCGTACCAAGTAACATCTGGTTCGTTTACATCAATATCGGCTACGGTAGGGTTGTCAACCAAACAGAAATCCTGAATGGTCTCATCTGTGGTAGGAGTAGGTGCATCGCCTACGTTCACGGTTACTTCCAACCGTACTGAACTTTCACAACCGCTTGTTGCATCGGTAAGCGATGCATAATAAATAGTGCCATCGATCAAGGCATCGGTTGGGTCGTACGGTGTCCCCCCGGTGGCTTGGTCGTACCAAGTGACATCGGTTTCGTTTACATCAATATCGGCTACTGTTGGATTATCAACCAGACAGAAATCCTGGGTGGTCTCATCGGTAGTCGGGGTGGGCGCATCTTCGATAATAATAGTAACTTCAAGTCTATCCTCGCTTTCACAACCATCGACAATTTGTGCACCATAATAGGAGTTTCCGTCGATTAATTCATCGGTTGGGTCGTATGCTGTTCCCCCTGTCGCTTGGTCGTACCAAATTACATTTGGTTCATTCACATCAATATCAGCTACAGTAGGATTATCAACAGCACAAAATTGTTGGTCCGTTTCATCAGCTGTGGGAGCATCTGGTCCTACAACAGCTATTTCATAGACATCAATTGACTGCGCAATATTCACATTTAATAAAGAAGTAAGACGAACACTTACCCTGTCAAAAGCTACTCCGGGAGCGAAAACTATTTCAGCTTTTTCACCATTTTGTAATAAGGTTAATAAATCAAGGCTTAAAATTGAAGATAGGTTTTCTGAATATACTTCAACCCCGTCATTATGGGCTATCACTTGAACGTTGTTTAAAAGCCCTAATGTAACTAAGGTAGGCTCGGTTTTTAAAGTAACGGAGAATTCTTTATCAGGTTGATAAGAGGTAGGGAAATATACGTTTTGACGTATAGAGGCTAAAATGCCAATAACGCCTAAACTTACTTCAGAAAAATTATCTGGATTTTCATCAATTACATATTCTGGATTGGTAACCCCGGCACCACCTATATCAAGAAGGTCTACAGTTAACCCTTGTCCATCAAAATCGGTAAACAAAGGATCAATAGCACATTGGTTGTCGGTAAAGTATGATATATTATAGACATTCATACTATGAAATAATCCAACTAAAAGTGCATCGGTATTATCTTCAATATATATTCTATTATAATCTTCATCTGGAGTAATGGCTATATAGAAATTGCTATCTGCGTCTTTTACAATTCGATATCGAGCATTAGAGGGTGGTATTCTTGAAGTAGAAGAAAAAACAGTATTGGATGAATTACCATCAAAATAGCGTGCTTCTATATCAAAATAATGATTGCCTAAAATAACATTTCCCAGTACATCGGCCAGTAAGTTTCCTAATGAACCGCCCAGTAAGCTGTTTAATACATCATTGTCAAAATCTATTCTTACAAAAGTTGTGGTGTTGGCAGGTACAGTACTGGGGAATTGAAGCTCTAGTTCTCCTGTATAGGATAATACACCTACTGCTATCCCTCCATAAGAGTTTAAAGTGGCAAAATTACCATTGGCTTGAGTAGCTTCTGCGGCGTTATCTACGTGATCTTCAAACGTAACTTGGTTAGCATATACTTGTGTTTGGGCATAAAGGTCGTTTTGTGCAAGGTCAAATAAAACTACTACACATAGTAGTAAGTATTTAAATCTAGAGATACAAGGGTTAGGTAGTTTTGTTATCATTGGGGTCACATTTAGATTAAACAAGCTTTAGTGATATTTCAAAAAATAATTTTATGAAAGAGGTAATGTTTGTTAAAAATTTTTCTATATTGAACTTGTTCTGACTCTATTAAAAAAGTCAAAAAAGCTGAACCTTTCTATCATTATATTATTATAAAGCTATCCTAAATATCTTATTGTTTTATTAAAAAAACGTTAAATGTCTCAAAATGCGATTAATATAATTGATCGATTAAAAGAAGAATTATCGATTAATACTGATAAAAACTTATGTAAATTGATTGATATTAAGCCTAATACGCTTTCAACTTGGAAAAAAAGAGATTCTCTAGATTTTAATAAGGTAATCGCATTATGCGAATCGAAAAATCTAGATTTAAACTATATATTCTTCAATGAAAAGAATTTTAGTGCTGATAATGAGAAAGAAAAATCACCATTAAAAACAGATACATTTTTGGCGGAACCACCAGAGGTTAAAATTTTTAAAGAATTCCAACTTATTAATACCAATCGAAATATTGCATTGTTTCAATCCATTCATTCTTATCACCCCACGGTGCACGCAAATAGCATGGTAATGGGACAAAAAATAAGGAAGAATCAAACTACAGACGGTGTCATATATATAATTAAATTTGAAACAAAAGAATTGATTATTGATGAATTCCAAAAAGCTATTTCAGAAAAGAATATACAAGAATTCATATTAAAGAACTACCATCCCTTTGATCATGCCATACAGCCAAAAAAACATATTAAGCACATATGGCAATATATTGATGTAATTGAAAATGTAACCATTAATTAGGTTTTACCTACCAAACTCTCTTTTTAACAGGCCGTTACTCAAGTCCCACAATCTCAAAACCTACTGCATCATCACTGGCTAATACATACCGCTCCCCATTTACAAATTGATAAAACCGAATGCCTAAAAATGCGATTTCCATCCCTGTCCCACTAACAGCTTGAGTAGGAGAGAGGGTAACCGATTGTTTTGCACCATCAGCTTCTATAAAATGAGGGGAGCTTTCAAAAAGCCGATACGTCAAATCTTCAAAATCAAAAACCAGCACTCCCAAGGTAAGTGAAATACAATCCGAACCAGCAACCCAATTAATTTCAGAAGAAGCAACCTGTGGAATCACCAAAGTATGGGCCGTAGAATCATAGGTATAAGTAAAAGGCAATACGGTACTCAAAGGACAAGCAGGCGTAAACAGGAATGACCGCAACACCCTTTTTCCGGTATCGGTAGCCATACCGGTTCCTACACGCCGCTTTCCACGTTCGTTCACTGTATCTAAATCTTTTAACCTCGTAAATAACTTCATCAATCGGCTATGAAAGTGCGTAAAGGTATGCCCGGCATAAAAGGGACGCAATCCCAACCTAAACGCTTTATTCACACGGGAACAATGTCCAAACTCACTTCCGTTTTCCCGTACGCGCTGCATGCTTGCCTTTTCTTTAATAGCCTTGCCATTAAAACCACCACCGGCACGCCGTGCAATCGGCTTTCCATTTAAATAATAAAAGTTAATACCTCCAATAGTTCCCGTTAACGGAATAATCCCTTTTTGTTTTGCCATAATCATTAATTTTTAAATTATCAAACCACCCCTTTTTCAAATTACAACAGTAAATATAATAAAAAATAAAGCAAAGGTTATAGCGTGGTTATAATATGGTTATTATGAGGTTATAACGGGCTTATATTGTATTTTATGTATATATAATTAGTATAATAGATAGGTGTTTCCCCTAATATACCCCACCTTATTTACAAGAATAATCTTATGCTTCCCAAAATAACTCGTAATAGTAAATCTAAATGTTCTAAGTTGGGGGAGGGTATTGTTGTAAAAATGTTGAATGTGGCTAAGCATGGGTTATATTCCAACAGGATTAAATAAGATGATTGCACAGGTTTTTTTAGCTAAATTTTAAGTATTGGTCATCATATTTTATGTAAGTTTAATCCGCATTGTATATATTTCAACCAACGTTGGTCACATAATGGTTTCAAGCCGTTGACTGATTTTTAAAATAACAAGCAATATGAACAGTAACCGAAAATACGGTATTGGTGGCAGTACACCAGAAGAAGAGCTTTCTAAGTTAAAAGCACCAACCAACAAGCCAAGTCCCATTACTGATAAAGAATTTCAAAACAGACGCGACAAAGCTTGTGTGGTTTTAAAAGAAAAAGGGCTGGACGCACTTTACATCAACGCCGGAACCAACTTATATTACTTCACCAATACACAATGGAACCCGTCAGAACGCTTAGTTGGCGCCCTTCTTTTTGCCGATGGAAGGCTTCATTATGTAGTGCCTGAATTTGAAATAGGCACTTTTAATGATTTTATAGGAAGTAAGGGCGAGCTTATTCCGTGGTTGGAACATGAGTGCCCCGTACAGAAAATTTCTGAAGCTTTAAAAGAAGGTACAAACCTGGCCATTGATGATTCCACTCCCTTTACATTGGTTTCCCGTTTTCAGGAACACCACAAATTTAAAACCAGCAGTGCCGAAGAACTCATTAGGGACATCAGAATGATTAAAAGCAATGCTGAAATTGCACACATTCAGTACCCGATGGATTTAACGATGCAAGTACATCAAGCGGCGGCACGGATTTTAAAACCCGGCATTACTACTTCCGAAGTAGAAGAGTTTATTCATAAAGCACATCAAAAACTGGGTATTGCAAGCGGCTCTTATTTTTGCATTGTATTATTTGGTAAGGATTCCAGTTTTCCGCACGGGGTAAAATCACCCAAACCATTGGAAGAAAACGATATCGTTTTGGTAGATACGGGTACGCAGTACAACGGTTATATCTCAGATATCACCAGAACCTATAGTTATGGTGATGCAACCAATAAAGAAAAGGAAATATGGAACAATGAGAAAGCCGCTCAACTGGCCGCTTTTGACGCTGCACAGCTAGGCAAGCCCTGTGGTTATATTGACGATCAAGTGCGCGTACAACTGGAAAAAGACGGACTCGGCCCTGATTACAATCTACCAGGATTACCTCACCGAACAGGTCATGGGATTGGCCTTGAGATCCATGAACATCCTTTTATTTTGAGAGGAAACGATATAAAAATACAAGCAGGAATGGCTTTTAGCATTGAACCTATGATTGTGGTGCCAGAGGAATTCGGCATCCGATTGGAAGACCATATCTATATGACGAATAGTGGTCCAAAATGGTTTACAGAGCCAGCGCACAGTATTGAAAACCCGTTTGGAATGTAACGTCGTGCCCCTGCAATAATAGGTTGAATGTGAATTTTTTGTAAATGTATGTTTGCATGGAATTGCATATGTGAAATCTTCTTGCTGAAATGCGAAAAGATAATGTAACTTGCGTGAGGGTTTATAATAGTGAAATTGGTAAATTTCAGTTAAAAAGCAGATTATGAAATTTGTAGGTAGTCAGTTAGCCTATTATTTGAGTGACAGGGATTTTAAGAGAAATTCAAAAATACTCTTCAAGTTTTTGGCCGTTTTAGGCATTGTAATTGTCATCTATTCCGTTTTATTTCATTACATAATGGAACTTGAAGGACAGTATCATTCCTGGATAACAGGTTTTTACTGGACGCTTACCGTAATGAGTACGTTGGGTTTCGGGGATATCACCTTTCAATCGGACCTTGGGCGCCTGTTCAGCATCGTGGTACTGCTTTCGGGTATTTTCATGTTATTGATCCTTTTGCCTTTTGCTTTTATAAGGCACTTTTATGTACCGCTTTTAGAGTCGAAAAAGAAAAATAGGGTTCCACGGCAAGTCCCTCCCAAGACAAAAAACCATATTTTAATATGTTCGTTTGATGTTATAGCACGTGATTTCACAAAACGGTTGAAACAGGAGAACACTCCATATTTTGTAATTCAAAAAGACCTCAAAAAGGCAATTGAAAGTTATGATGCCAGGGTCCCTGTACTGTTTGGCGAATTGGACAGCGAGAAAACCTTCTTGCGTGCCAATATTAAGGATGCGAAGTTGGTTTTGGTAAATAGGGATGACGTGGAAAACACAAAAATTATCCTTACCATCCGGGATATTGCTCCCCATGTCCCTATCGTTGCCTTGGCCAAAGATGACGAAACAGTGGATGTCCAGGAATTGAGCGGTGCGAATCACGTATTACCGGTTAAAAAATGGTTGGGAGAACAGTTGGCCAACAGGGTCAATGCACAACACGCAAAATCACAGCCCATAGGCCAATACGAAGACTTAATGATTGCCGAACTGCCCATTCATCAAACCTCTTTGGTTTCTAAAACCATCCGTGAGACGGGGCTTAGGCAAAAGTTTGGGGTAAGCATTGTAGGTATTTGGGAGCGAGGAAAATTAGAGCCTATAACAGGAAGTGAAATACTAACCAGCGAAAGTGTACTTGTTGTCATAGGTAATGAAAAACAGCTTCAAAGCATTGATGCACTCTTTCACGATCTTCCTACTAACACCAATCCCGTACTCCTTATTGGAGGGGGAAGGGTAGGGTTGGCTGCGGCAAAATCCCTGCACAAAAACGGTATTTCGGTCAATTTGATCGATAAAGAATTAGCGGTATGCAAAAAAGCGAGGCCCTATTGCAACAATGTTTTCATTGGGAGGGCTTCAGATTATGAATTGCTGAAAGAAGCTGGCATCATGGAAGCGCCTTCGGTATTGCTTTCTACCCACGACGACGCTATGAACATCCATTTGGCCTCCTATTGCCGTAAATTGAACCAAGAAGTACGGATTGTTAGCCGGATATCGGAAGCTCGAAATATCGATATCATTCATAGGGCTGGGGCTGATTTTGTGTTGAGTTATGCCACATTGGGGTCTGAAGCCGTATTGTCCATTTCCAAAAACCAAAAATTAAATATATTGGGTGAAGGCATTAAATTGTTCAATATTCCAACACCTCCTTCCTTGGCGGGAAAATCACTCGGGGAATCTGGTATAGGAGCTAAAACAGGCTTGTCTGTTATTGCGGTAAAAGAAAACAATGAAGTGACCACGTTATTATCGGCAAAAACCATCCTTCCCCAGGGAGCCGAAATCGTGATGCTTGGTAACATCGAAATGAGAAATAGTTTTGATGAACTTTATGTGAAAGACGTTTAATGAGAATTCTATTTTTTGGAAATCTTCTAAATGACAGGAAGAAAATTCATACTTGTCTTTTCCAAATTTAATAATTCGGTATATGGTTTTCCATCCAATCCCAGTAGTTTAGAAAAAGCAGGTTCTGTTTTTATTCCTTTTAATTGTTAGGGTTATTTTTGTTGATGCTATATACATATATTATCAAAATCTATTTGCGTATATTTTTACTTTTAAAAAATCCTATAATTTCAAAACAAAGAAATGATTCAAGAACTTAAAACATATTATGGCGGTCAATTTGAACCCGAGCTTATTGAAGAAATAGATAATGTGGGGACATTTATGGAAGTTCCCGAAGGGCAAGACCTAATGCGTCCCGGTCAATACATTAAATCCATGCCATTATTATTATTGGGAAGTATAAAAATATTGCGACCTGACGATGAAGGTGAACAACTCTTGTTATACCATCTTGAACGTGGTGATACCTGCGCAATGACAATGACCTGTTGTATGGGTGATAAAAAAAGTGAGATACACGCAGTAACCGAAACACCGGTAAAACTGCTAATGATTCCTATCGGCAAGATGGAAGAATGGTCTAGAAAATATAAAACTTGGCGCAATTTTGTTTTTTCTAACTATCACAATCGTATGATGGAAATGCTCGAAAGCATTGATAATATAGCTTTCAATAACATGGATGAACGACTGGAAAACTATCTTCAAAACCGAATTGAAATTTTAAATAGTAAACATATCTATACAACCCATAAACAAATAGCAAGTGATTTACATACCAGCCGAGTAGTAATTTCTAGATTGCTCAAAAAAATGGAAAATAATAAAAAAATAAAATTACACCGTAGTTTTATTGAAGTCTTGTAACAAGGGTTACAAATATATAATATGCAAGAAAGTACATTTGCTCCATAATTAATTTAACAAATGGAAATAATAGAAATTCTAGGATATATAGGAGCACTATTTATTGGGGTTGTTCTAGGATTAATTGGCGGTGGTGGTTCTATTCTTACTGTACCAATTTTGGTTTATGCACTTTCGCTCAACCCAATAATTGGAACGGCATATTCACTATTTGTTGTAGGTATCACTTCTCTTGTGGGTGCCATAAAAAATATGTCTAAAGGAATGGTTGATTATAAAACAGCCATTATCTTCGCCATCCCTGCATTTATTGCAGTATATCTTACCCGAGCATTTTTAATTCCTGCAATACCTGATGAACTCTTTGAGTGGAGCAACTTTACGGTCACAAAGAATCTGGCTATTATGCTCTTTTTTGCCGTTATAATGCTTTTGGCTTCTGTTTCAATGATACGCAACAACAGGAAAGAGGTTGATGAAAATGCCCAAATCACTTATAACTATCCACTAATAATTGTTGAAGGTTTAGTAGTAGGTACAATAACGGGTATCGTAGGTGCTGGCGGCGGCTTTTTAATTATTCCTGCACTCGTACTTTTCGCCAAATTACCTATGAAAAAAGCAGTAGCCACTTCTTTGCTCATTATCGCAATAAAATCGCTAATTGGATTTATAGGCGACGTACAAAACTTGAATATTGACTGGCTTTTTCTACTTGTCTTTTCTGGATTATCAATAGTAGGTATATTCATTGGTATATGGCTTAATAATTTTATCGACGGTAAAAAATTGAAAAAGGGTTTTGGTTGGTTCGTATTAGTAATGGGTGTTTATATTATCTATAAGGAATTGACCGCATAAGAATTTTAAAAAAGCACACCTACATTGTTGATGCCTCGCTTCCATAATGGAACTTTCTTTGAACATATAGTATTTCCTTTCAAAAAAAAAAGGAACGGTAACAACGGTTACAAACTTTCAATCAAGAAGTTATTACTTTTACTTCATATTTATTTTAATAGCTGTGCTTTTGTAGCGCACCGAATATAAAAATCAAAAATTATGAAAATAGAACAAATTTAGACCGGATGTCTTGTTAAAGTTGCTTATTAAATTGAGAGCCAAGGAGAAGTAGCAATTATTGACCCATTGCGCGAAGTGCAACCTTATATTGACAAGGCTGAAGCTGCTGGGGCAACAATTAAATACATTTTTGAGACTCACTTTCAAACCGATTTTGTTTCGGGACACTTAACCCTTTCAGAAAAAACTGGCGCACCTATTATTTATGGTCTAAATGCCAATTCTGACTTTGACGCTATTACAGCTAAAAACGGACAAGAATTTAAGTTGGGGCAACTCACTTTTGTAGCGCTGTATACCCCAGGACATACCATGGAAAGCACCACATATTTATTACGAGATATAAATGGAAAAGATCACGCCATTTTTACAGGCGACACCCTCTTTTTAGGAGACGTTGGAAGACCCGATTTAGCGCAAAAAGCTACCAATATGACCCAAGAAGAGCTAGCAGCTACGCTTTATGATAGCCTTCATAGCAAAATAATGCCTTTGGCAGACGACGTAATGGTTTACCCAGCGCACGGTGCAGGCAGTGCTTGCGGGAAGAATATGATGAAAGAAACAGTAGATACCCTTGGGCATCAAAAAGAAATGAATTACGCCCTGCGTGCCAATATGACCAAAGATGAATTCATCAAGGAAGTAACAGATGGCCTCTTGCCTCCTCCGGCTTATTTCCCTATGAATGTTAAGATGAACAAAGAAGGGTATAAAAATATTGAAGAAGTTATTGCTCAAGGTGAAAATGCACTTTCAGCTAATGCCTTTGAAGCAGCAGCCAATGAAACAGGTGCTGTAATTCTGGATACGAGACATCAAACCGATTTTGCTAAAGGTCATATACCAGGTTCTATTTTTATAGGTCTCGATGATAGCTTTGCACCTTGGGTGGGCGATTTGATTAAAAATGTGCATCAGCCCATCTTGTTAATTGCAGATAAAGACCGGATTGAAGAGGCTATCACTCGACTTTCTCGTGTAGGTTTTGATAATACCATAGGCTATCTTAACGGTGGTTTTGATGCTTGGAAAAAAGCTGCAAAAGAATATGATACGGTAACATCAATTCCTGCAACCGAATTTAAACAAGTGATAAGCGATAAAAATAATGCTGTTCCCATTTTTGATGTACGCAAACCTGGAGAGTTTCAAAGCGAGCACGTGGTTAATGCACACCATACCGCGCTTTCAGAATTAAATGATCACCTTGCCGAATTTCCGGAGGAAGAAACCTTTTACGTTCATTGTGCCGGCGGTTACCGCAGTATGATTGCTTCTTCTATCTTAAAAAGTCGTGGCATCCATAACTTAATAGATATACAAGGTGGTTATAACGCTATTAAAGAAGCTGGTGTTGAAACTACAAACTATGTGTGTCCATCCACATTAAAATAATTAGATTGGTTTTTGGTTAGTAGTGAAAGCGGCAAGAGATTGTCGCTTTTTTTTGATTACGGTAACATTGGTTACGCACTTTCCAGTTTATAAAGCATAATTTTACACTGAAAATGAAATACTTACAATCAATGAGAAAATATATCATAATTATGACACTTTTAAGCACGCTTTTTGGCGTTAAGGCACAACAAACCGACGCTATAAAAATCTTGTCGGCTTCAGAATTTAGGGAAGCCATTGCAAAAAAGAATGTTCAATTAGTAGATGTACGTACTGCGAGGGAATTTAAAGGAGGCGCAATAAAAGGTGCATTAAACATCGATTATTTTCAGCAAGAAAATTTTAATGCTGAATTTAACAAGTTGGATAAAGAGCAACCCGTCTATCTCTATTGCCATTCTGGTAACCGTAGCAAAAAAGCAGCTGCAAAGTTAGATGCCTTAGGCTTTAAAAAAATCTATGATTTAAAAGGAGGTTATATGAAATGGCCTTATAAAAAATAGTGAGTATCCTTACCCATACAGAGCGTACTCTTGCATTAATGGTTAACCACCTGACGGTGCTGACAATGCTATATTAAACAAAGAAAAATCTTATATAAAAGAGCAGACTTTTTTGGTTTGCTCTTTTTTTATATTGATTAATTACAAGTTATGTAACACTCGTTACGTCTTTCATTTACTGTGTTCCATAAATTTGAAAGTATAAATGTTTACAAATGAAAAATAGTCTAGTCATAGTATTCTTAATCTTTGCCATTTCCCTACATGCACAGCAAGAACAAGTTGACCACTATAGTAGTTGGAACACTTTGACTATTAAAGCAGCTATAAATAAGAATTGGTTTGTTAAATCCGAGTTCAGTTTTAGACGTACTAATTTTATTGAAGATTGGCAACAGATTCTATTACGCCCCTCCATTCAACATAAAATTAATCCATTCATTAAAGTTGCCATAGGCTACACCTTCAGTCAAAATTATTCTTTTTCAGACTATTCTGCTCCAATCGATAACCGTGAAAACAACGTTTGGCAGCAAGTATATATAACCCAACCATTTAAAACCTTTAAAGTTTCCCATAGAATCCGTTTTGAAGAACGGTTTCGGGATAAAATTTCGTCAATAAATAATGTGCTTGAAATTAACGGAACGGATTATTCAAATAGACTGCGCTATCGTTTTATCGTTGAGATTCTACTAATTAAAAAGTACAACATATCAGCTTTGGTATATGACGAGGTTTTTCTTGATTTTGAGAAAACCCTGCAACCTAAAACACTAGACCAAAACTGGATGTTTGTTGGGTTGCGTTTCCGTAATAACGACCATATCACAATTACATCAGGTTATCATTACATCAATATTCCTCGCAATAACTTTACACTTAACAACCATATTTGGGAAACATCTTTAGTGTTTACGCTATGATGATATATAAAACATTAGTTTATTAGAGCTTAAAACATATAATGTAATGATATACAGTTATTTATATTGATCATATATGCTATTGTTAACCCTCTTTAAAATATTGTAATAAAAACCGCTAGTGTAACCTGTGTTACCAATTGCCTACCTTTCTTTTAATAATTTTGTGCCATAATTAAAGAAAATATTAGCTCCAATTTCAAAATAAATATGCAGTTAAAGAAAATTTTTTATATCCTATTGGCTTTATTAACCCTGTTGCCAATAATAAATGCGCCAATAGCCCTTGTGGCGGGCATTGCATTCTCACTTTTACTGGGAAATCCTTTTGCGGAGCAGACTGCAAAGTTTTCTAAAGTTTTACTGAAACTCTCCATCGTGGGTTTGGGGTTTGGCCTGAATGCCATCAACGCTTTTGAGGTAAGTAAAGACGGGTTTTTAATTACCATTGTCACTATTTCACTGGTATTTGGTTTAGGGTATTTGTTCAACAAATTCTTTAAAATTGAAAAAATAACCGCTTTATTGATTTCTTCAGGAACGGCCATTTGTGGTGGTAGCGCCATTGCTTCGGTATCGCCTATAGTGAAAGCCAAAAACGAACAAATTAGTATTGCTATTGGCGTGGTATTTTTACTCAATGCCCTTGCCTTGTTGATCTTTCCGTTTATTGGTCATTTCTTCGAACTGTCACAATATCAATTCGGGCTGTGGTCTGCCATTGCCATTCACGATACAAGTTCGGTTGTAGGTGCCGCACAGGCTTTTGGAAAAGAGGCTTTGGAAGTTGCTACCACCGTAAAGTTGAGCCGAGCCTTATGGATCGTTCCGGTAACGCTCATTATTTCATATTTTCATAACAAATCTAAAGGCGCAACAGGAATCAAAATTCCGTCATTTATTCTTGCTTTTATAGCGGCGACCGTTATTGCCACAATTTTTTCCCAAGGACAAGTTGTTTACGATTCTATTTCGGCAGTTTCCAGACAGCTTTTGGTGACCACTTTATTTTTTATCGGCTCGGGAATTTCACTTTCGCAAATTAAGAAAGTTGGGGCAAAATCCATTTTTTATGCCACAGGGCTTTGGATTGTGATATCTATTTTTTCATTGGTATTAATCTTAAATAATTTTTAGAAATACAAAAACACAGAAATCACTCAATCAAAAATTAAACCTATAACCTGAATAATCAGACTCATTTTAATAATCTTAAAAACTTTTAAATTATGAAACTAATAAATCTCACAAAAAGCATCTTAACCGTATTTATCGTCTTGTTTTCTTTTTCCGTTTCGGCTCAGGACACAGCAGCCAAACCATTGGAAACGCAATTGGTATCAGATTTGAGCAAAACCCCAAATATGGCGTTGGGATTACAGAAAGAACGCCATATTAAAGGCGCGTTCAAGTTTTTTGACCGCCTGCTCGCAAGTGATATTGAGTTTGAAAATTTTGAAATCGTAATTTGGGGAAATGTGGTTGAAGAATTAGGAAAGGACTCTGAACTTTCCCGCATTATCGAGGAAAACCAACATGCCAAACTGCGTGTAAGCGTATGCCAACAAGCAATGAAAAGATTAAACGTAACCGAAGAAGATTTGCCAGAAGGCGTCATTTCTGTAGAAAACGCATTTTTAAGACTTTTGCAAATTCAGGCAAATGGATATAATGTTATTATCCCTTAACCCAAAACATCTGAATGCTAAAAAGTTCTCAAATAAAGTTGCTGATATGTTAGAGAATTTTTAATGTAATATAGTGTTCTCTGTTTGTTAAATTACTTACGATCAATTCATATACCTGCCGTCAATGGCAGGTTTTTCATTATCACTTCATGTTTAATGTTAAAGAAGTTTTAAACTACCCATAGTGTAACCTAAGTTACTCATTATAGGTTTTTTAATCATTATATTTATACTATAATTATAAAACACATATACAGTTATGAATATCAAACAATTTGAGTACAAACCACTCGCACACTACAGCTACGCCATTGTAAGTGATGGTAAAATGGCGGTTATAGACCCAGAGAGAAATCCTGAGCAATATTATGATTTCGCGAAAGCGAACAATGCAGAAATTGTAGCCGTAATAGAAACACACCCACACGCCGATTTTGTGAGCTCGCATTTAGAAATTCACAAGAAAACCGGCGCCACTATTTATAACAGTGAAAAATTGGGAGCAGATTATCCGCACAATGCTTTTGACGAAGGCGATACTATAGCTTTGGGAAATGTAACGTTAAAAGCTATAAACACACCAGGCCATTCGCCAGATAGTATTACTATTGTAGCTACAGAAGGAAACGATACTGCCCTGTTTACAGGCGACACGCTGTTTATAGGTGATGTAGGCCGACCAGACTTGCGCGAAAAAGCGGGCAATATGAAAGCCAAGCGTGAAGAGCTTGCGGAGATGATGTACGAAACCATTCAGAATAAATTTACCGATTTACCAGATGATGCACTTGTTTATCCGGCACACGGTGCAGGTTCGCTTTGTGGAAAGAATTTGAGCGACGCTGCAAGTAGCACGTTGGGCAATGAACGTATGGGAAATTGGGCGTTTAAGGATCAAACCAAAGAAGAATTTATGAGCACTATCTTAGATGGGCAGCCTTTTATTCCTCATTATTTTGGTTTTGATGTAGATACCAACAAAGCGGGAGCAGAAGATTTAGAACCTTCTATCGCAAGAGTCTCTTTTTCTGAAAATACCACAGCAGAAGGTATTATCGTAGATACACGCGATGAAGCCACCTTTAAAAATGGTCATTTAGAAGGCAGTATCAACATACAGGCGGTTTCAGAAAATGCAAAATTTGAAACCTGGCTAGGTTCCATTATAAAACCTGAAGATACATTTACGCTGGTAATTGACAGCAAAGAAAATAAAGATGCATTGTTGCATCGCGTAGCAAAAATAGGCTATGAAAAATTGCTTGAAAAAGTAATTACGCTTTCGGATGAAAATCTGGTAACAACCGAAAAATTGGATGTAACCGATTTCAAGAAAAATCCTGACAATTATACGATTGTTGATATCCGCAATACAAGCGAAATAGAACAAGGCAAATTTTTCGATAATGCGATTGCGCACCCATTGAATGAATTAAGAGAAACAGCAAACGAGATACCTACCGATAAGCCTATTGTAGTGCATTGTGCCGGTGGTTACCGTAGTGCTGCAGGAAGCAGTATCCTTCAAAAGAAATTAGACGGAGTTACTGTGTATGATTTAAGTGATGATGTAGAACAATTTAAGGATTGAAGCTGCCAAAACCAGGCAAAGACTACTTCTATGTAGGTGTTCAAATAATATTATTTGTAGTCTATGTATTGCCAATTAGTTTGGCTAAAATATCTTATCCCGAATGGCTACGCTATTCGGGATTTTTTATTTTGGGATTGGGGCTGATCTTAGGTGCCGTAGCATTACTGCAACTCAATACCAACCTTTCCCCTTTTCCTACCCCAGTTGCAAATGGGAAGTTGATTACCAATGGTGCGTTTGCTATAGCGAGACATCCTATATATACCGCCGTGGTGTTCTCGGGAGTGGGTTATGCAATATATCAGGTATCTTTATTTAAACTGTTGATTACGTTATTGTTATTGGTTTTATTTTATTACAAATCCATCTACGAAGAAAAGCTGCTAATTGAGAAATTCCCAGCATACACAGATTACAAAAAAAGAACAAGACGATTTATTTAGAAAATATGAAGAAATATCCCGCAGAATTTTGGAATGAAATGTATGGTACCGATGAATTCAGGTATGGTACCAATCCCAATACATTCTTTAAAGAACAACTTGATAAATTAGAAATAGGAAACATACTACTACCAGCAGAAGGCGAAGGTCGCAATGCCGTATATGCAGCTTCCAAAGGGTGGAATGTGGTTGCTTTTGACATTAGTACGGAAGGAAAACAAAAAGCACTACGCTTATCAAAAGAAAAAAATGTTTCAATAGGTTATGAAGTTACTGGTGTACTAGATTTTAGCACCGATAAAAAATTTGATGTTATAGGATTGAGTTACGTCCATTTTCCAGCTGAAATCCGTAAATCGGCAAACCAGGGCTTGCTGCAATTCTTAAAACCTGGCGGGATTGTAATTTTTGAAGGCTTTGCAAAAGCACAAATAGAAAAGGATTCAGGCGGCCCTAAAGACGAAGCGATGCTCTTTTCAATTGAAGAAATTAAGGAGGAATTTTCATCCTTAAGTTTTCAAATCCTAAAAGAGGAGTCGATTGAACTTTCAGAAGGAAACCATCACAAAGGAAAAGCAGAAGTAATACGGTTTGTAGGCGTGAAAAAATAAAATTGATTATCTGCCCAAAAAAGCAAACCGCATTAAATATTACAATCAAAACCGTGCACATCATTTATAAATAATATATTCAGTTTTATCACTTCAAAATTTCAGGTAGAAGAATCCGTTCAGATTTCTTTAAATCAAACCTGTAATTGAAAGAAAGTATCTTAATTTACGAATAAATTTGGTTCGGTATCTTGTGATTTTTCATTTCCTGCAACTTCCATTACAGACGACCTATTTTGAAATTCCTTTAAACCGTTGTCCAAAAACTCTACAAAATTATCTACGTTTAGGTCATAGCCTTTCGGCGCGCTTAATAAGGAGCCGTTAGTGTCAACCAAAGTATAATAAGGTTGGGCATTGGCGTTGAGCCGCTGTATCATAAAATCGAGGTTTTGTCCGCCAATGGTTTTCTTTACCCGATCATCGTATGCCGAAACGTACCATTCGTTTTCAGGCAATTCGGTTTTCTCATCCACATAAAGCGCCACGACCACATAATCTTCCTTTAGTCTTTTCAGCACTTTGGGATCTGACCAAACAGCAGCTTCCATTTCCCTACAGTTTACACAACCGTGACCGGTAAAGTCTATAAATAAAGGTTTGTCCTGTTTTTTGGCACAGGCCAAAGCTTGGTCGTAATCAAAATAACCTTGAATACCGTAGGGCAGTTCCAACAGGTTGCCGAACTTTGGTGCACCACATTCTGAAATCTCAGGAGAAGTGGATGCCGTGGTTGTAACCTGAGGCGAGTTCATCACAAAACTTTGGGTACTCATTGGGGGCATATATCCGGCCAATGCCTTCAAAGGTGCACCCACCAAGCCAGGGATAAGATAAATAACAAAACTGAAGACCAATAAGGCTGATATGACACGACCTACCGATGTATTTTCCTTTTTCTCTTCGTGTGGGAACGTGATTTTTCCCAAAAGATAAAAACCAAGAAAAGCGAATATAACAATCCATAAAGCAAGGTACACATCGCGGTTTAATATTTCCCAATGATAGACCTGATCTACAATACTTAAAAACTTTAACGCAAGTGCCAATTCCACAAAACCAAGCACCACCTTAACAGTGTTTAACCAACCACCACTTTTAGGTAACGATTTTATCCAGTTCGGAAAAATGGCAAACAAGGTAAACGGCAATGCAAATGCCAACGAAAAACCTAACATCCCTACCAAGGGTTGTACGGTATCGCCGCTGGCGGCTTGTAAGAGAATGGTTCCTGCAATGGGTCCTGTACAGCTAAAACTCACCAAAACCAAGGTAAAGGCCATAAAAAAGATGCCGAGCACCCCACCTTTATCAGATTTGGAATCCATTTGGTTTACAAACTTGTTGGGCAGTCGTATTTCAAATAAACCGAAAAAAGAAAGCGCAAATAATACAAATATGGCAAAGAAAAATAGGTTTGGTATCCAATGGGTACTTAAAAAGTTAGCAAAATCTGCCCCAAACAATACTGAAAACAACGTGCCAACTATAGTGTAAATCGCTATAATGGAAACACCGTACAAAATAGCTTGCATGACTCCTTTTTTACGACTGGTGTTAGATTTGGTAAAGAAACTAACAGTCATAGGAATCATAGGAAACACACAAGGAGTAAGCAACGCTACCAGACCTGCGCCAAAGGATAGAAAGAAAAAGGTTAACAAAAATGAAACGCCTTGTCCTTCGGTTTCTGTTGTTTTAAAATCGTTTTTAAACGCCTTCAAAGATTTTGGAGCGTTGGCATTCGTTTCATCTAACTCTATGTTGGAAGCTTGATCCACATTGTTTCCGAAAAGGGAAATGTCACTTTCAAAAGGAATACACTGCCCATTAATATCTGAACAAATTTGATAGGAAGCCATTGCTTTGATATCAGGACTATCGGAATGGATTATAAACCGTTGTTTAAATTTTGCTTCTTTTTTGAAATAAGTGTATTCACCTTCAAAAAGTTCGTCGTATTTTTTTTTTTGACCAATGGGTTGCAGGTTGCCCAATTTTTCAAATTGTTCAGACTCATTGAACTTAAATTCGGTAACCATTGGCCCAAGGTTAGGATCAAAATCGCTGGAGTACATATACCAATCTTCTGGTATTTTAGATGTGTACAGTACCGTTATCGTATCGCCTTTGGCAACAGTGTTCTCCTGAATTTCAGCTTTCCAATCTGGTGCTTTCATTACTTGCGATTGCCCAAATTTGCTCAATAGGCCAAGTACGATTATCAGTATTAATTTTAAATGTCGCATACTACGTTTTATTTATCATAATTATTTTTGAATGGGATGGATGTGAAATGTTTCCATCCCATTTCAAAAAAAAAATACTACTTCAAGCTTTCTAAGAATTTTTTAAATTCTGGATCACTATAATCTGCCATTCCTTTATGGGTTAAAGCTAAATTACCTTTAGCATCAATAACGTAGGTTGTAGGTAAAGCAGATGATTGAAACATTTGTGGAAGATTACTCGCAGGTGCGTAAATAGGTAGGTTATACCCTTTACGTTTATCAAAAGCTTTAGCCTTTTCAAAATCATCATCGAAGGATAATAAAACAAAAGCAACCTCATCGCCCATTTCTTCGTGCAAACTATCGATACTCGGCATTTCGGCAATACATGGGGGGCACCAAGTGGCCCAGAAATTCAAGAATATCACTTTTCCTTTAAATTCCTCTAGAGACCTTGTATTGCCATCCCTATCTGTAAATATTAGGTTATAATCTACTTTTGTAAGATTGGAAGATACTGGCTCTTCCTGAATGCTTTGATTGTTTCTTACGTGTGCAATCTCTTCAACATCTGGGTTCATTAAACCAGTGGCAAGCAAGCCTCGCTGTGCGAAGCCAATTACTTCGGTATGCATCCCTGTGGCGTATAACGTAATCGCTATTACAGCAAAAATTGCATATTGGATCCACGTTTTTTTCGTGTTCTTTTTTGATTTATTGCCATGTTCAAGTTATAAGTGCAACTGGCCAAGTTGATTTTAATTTTTCTATTGGGCTAATGTAGCCAAACTTTCTCACTCTTCTGTTATTTATCAGTCTTTCAATTTCCCTTATCCTGTATTCGCT
>NZ_QEHR01000011.1 GCF_003095375.1 Marixanthomonas spongiae | reverse complement strand
AGCGAATACAGGATAAGGGAAATTGAAAGACTGATAAATAACAGAAGAGTGAGAAAGTTTGGCTACATTAGCCCAATAGAAAAATTAAAATCAACTTGGCCAGTTGCACTTATAACTTGAACATGGCAATTATCAATAATAAATTTGTAATAATTATCATTTGGATAATCATAAACAGTATCTACAACAATTTTTCGAGGTCTTTCTTCACTATTCTCTAAATAATAATATTTTGAATTATCAACATCATAAACAACCCCTGCGAATTCTTTACTTTTCCATTTTGGAAGAGGCGAGTAATGATAAATAATATGATCTGTGTTTTGAATTCTTTCTTTTAATGTTTTTAAAACTAACTTATGAGGGTCAAAGGAATTTCTCTTAACTGCGTCTTTTCCATATTTTTCGACAAGCTCATTGCGGTAACTATCATTTAAAGAAGAAACCTCGCTATAAAACTTAGACGTACTGCAACTAACAAATAATATTATATAAAAAATTAAAGCAATATATTTCATTTAGTTGTCAGGTTTTACAATTCATTCTCAAGTCAAATAATAAACTACGCCTTAACATCGTGCGAGGCTGGGTTTTGTTTTGTCGGTGATGACATTAATAATCCAAAGGTTCTTTTCTAGCGTAGCGTACACGGATTATATATACAGCTTCTTTTTCTATTTGATAGGATATTCTATAGGTGTGTTTTTCATACGACCTGATATTTCCTTTATTATCTTTTTTAAGTGTATCTAATTTATAAATCTCAGGATTGGTCGCTAATATGGAAGCAGAAGCGTAAACTTCTGTGATGATGCGTGTTGTCATTTCAATCGATTCAGATTGTTCTAATAACTCCAAAAAAGCTTGGCTTAATTCTGCATCGGCTTGATGCGTCCAAATTACTGTTTTCCCCATTGCTTTATACGTTCACCTACTTCTTGGTGGGTGTAAACTTCCCCTTTTTCTATTTGTGCAATGGATTCATCAATTTCCTTATTGTATTGCTCAATGCTAATACGTTCTGCTGCTACATTTTTTTTAGATTTCAACAGGTTTTTAATTGCTTCAATAAACACAGGGTCTTTTATCTTGTCCAGCTCTTTGTGTATCCATTTTAAATCTGCCTGTAAGTCCATAGCTATAGTATTTCTATTATAACAAATATACGATTATTGGATTAAGTATTTTTTGCTTTTAGAAGGATTTGAAAAAACAGCTTGTATAAAAACTGCCTCTGTGAATGGTTATAAGGTACTAAATACTGGTTATTGGGTTATTGGAAATAATTAGTTTTTAGGTTTTATATCACGAGTAGGTTTTCCATTCATAAATAAAAAACCCCGAAAGGTGTACCTTTTTTTCGCACCGCTTTTTAAATTTATACCATAAATAGATTCATTGGCTGTATATCCAGAAAGATTTGATATTTCTCCTAACTTTTTTAGATAGTCTATTTTTCTATTTCTAAAATTATCGATAACGAATTTATAATAATTATCATTTGGATACGGGTAATTTTCGGTTACACTCAATTGCCTTGGGTATTTTTTGCTGTTCTTAAAGTAATAATACTTCTTATTGTCAACATCATAAACAACACCTGAAAACTCTTTTACTATGCCATTCGGGATCAGGCACATAATGATAAATTATATGTTCAGTATTTTTTAATTCACTCTTAAGTATTTTCAGACCAATTTATTAGGGCTTATAGATGATTTCACAATATAATCATCTTGCTTCTAAGGGATATGTTGAAATTAGCTCAGGATAAAATTTTGGGGATGCGCACCTAAAGCATAATAAAATTAATAAAGCCGACAGTAAAGTTCCAATTTTCATATTCATATAGTTATTGAGGACCAGCAGTGTGCTTTCCTAAATATAGTTAATCATCTTAAAATCCTATCACAGATATAAATCACTTCTTATAAATCAAGACAAGCTTAACAATAGCAATAATAGAAGCTACTACCTCAACAACCGAACCTATTGCAATGAATATATTTGCATCGATAAAACACAGGTCCCAATGCAATATTTTAAAAGCAGCGCCCATGGTAATCAATACCATACCCACCAAAAAGAGGATGATAGGCAATAAAAACTTTTTAGGGTTCATTAAAAGAGACTTGTAATGATTTTTTCGATGGTAAGGCCTTCGGCTTCGGCTTTGTAGTTTTTAATCAAGCGGTGACGTAGAATTCCGGTGGCTACTTTTTGAACGTCCTCAATGTCTGGCGAAAATTTTCCGTGCAATGCCGCATGTGCTTTGGCAGCCAAAATAAGGTTTTGTGAAGCCCGTGGGCCAGCTCCCCAATCAATGTAGTTTTTCACGAGTTCGGGCGCTGCATCGCTGTTAGGGCGCGTTTTCCCTACCAAAGTCACCGCATATTCAATTACATTATCGGCAACAGGTATTTTACGGATAAGCTGTTGGTATTCGATTATTTTTTCCGCAGTGAACAACGAATTAACTTCGTTTTGTACTCCAGTTGTAGTTGATTTTACCACTTCTACTTCTTCAGAAAAGGAAGGATAATCTAAATTTACCTCAAACATAAAACGGTCTAACTGGGCTTCGGGCAACGGATAGGTTCCCTCCTGCTCTATCGGGTTTTGGGTAGCCAGCACAAAATAAGGCAAATCGAGTTTGTAATGCTGCCCTGCAACCGTTACAGCACGCTCTTGCATAGCTTCCAACAGAGCTGCTTGGGTTTTGGGTGGGGTACGGTTAATCTCATCGGCCAGAATGATATTGGCAAAGATGGGTCCTTTGATAAATTTAAAATTTCGGTCTTTGTCTAAAATTTCTGAACCTAGAATATCACTCGGCATTAAATCTGGCGTAAACTGAATACGCTTAAATTGCAACCCCAAGGTTTGTGCAACCGTATTGACCAACAACGTTTTTGCCAGACCGGGAACCCCTATCAATAATGCGTGACCCCCTGAGAAAATGGACAGCAACACCTGTTCTACCACTTCGTCCTGCCCAACGATTACTTTGCTTATTTCGGCACGCAAGGCGTTGTACTTTGATACGAGTTGTTTTACTGCTGCTACGTCTGACATATTAATGGGTGGTTGTTAGTTTAGATATTTTAAATTTTAGGCTTCAGCCCTTCGACTTTAGTTTATCCTGAGTTTTTACCGAAGGGCTCAGGAGAAGGTTTCAGGTTTCAAGTTCACTACTTACTACCCGCTACCGACTACAAACTAAAGCTACTTTTTCAGCCAATTGCTAGTGAAATTGCAGTCTTGATAATCTTCGTTTACCTTAACGTAGGTTTCGTCGATTTTTTCGTTCTGCCATTTTTCAATTTCTTTAACCTGTTTTTGTTTCAGAGCCAATTCTTTTATTTTTTCGTAATCTTTTGAAAAATCGGCTTTGTGCTCTTCATAGCGACGGGTTACGGTAAGGAATTTGAATTTTGTTTTGCCCGTACGGTCCCTATCGGAATACACTTTTGAAACTTCATTCGCTTTTAAGTTATACACTTGGGCACTTAAAGCCGGGTCCATTTTGGTGAGTTCGAAACGGGTGTCGCCTGAAACAGGATTAACCAGTTGCCCACCACTGAAGCGGGTTTCTTTTTCATCGGAATATTTCATGGCGGCATCTGCAAAAGAAAGCTCGCCGTTCACCACTTTGGTGCGAATACTGTCTATTTTGGCTCGAGCGTCATCGATGGTGCTTTGCGACACATCTGGCAACATTAAAATATGACGTACGTCCAACTCCTGCCCTTTCACTTTATCGACCATTAAAATATGAAAACCGAACTCGGTTTCAAACGGTTCGCTCACTTCGCCCTCCTGAAGGGAGAATGCCGTATCGATAAATTCTTTGGCCAAGGGCGAACTTTTTTTAATGCCTTTATACAACCCGCCTTTTGAACTGGAACCCGGATCTTTGGAATACAACACTGCTTTAGTAGCAAAACTGGCCCCATTTTCCACCACATCGCGCCGTATCTCGTTAAGCCTGTTCATGACATCCTGCTTGGCCTTTTCGGTAATTTTTGGTTCGATGACAATTTGTGCCACTTCTACTTCGGCTCCAAAAACCGGTCGGTCACCTTCGGGGATAGAGAAGAAAAATTCACGGACTTCTTCGGGGGTTACCTCAACATCTTCAATAATTTTACGTTGCATTTGGTTAGCCAAGGCCATGGTTTTGTTCACTTCAAAGAGTTCTTGGCGCAGTTGTGCCATATTGTCTTTACGGTAATATTCGACCACTTTTTCCTCGCTGCCCAGTTCACTTACCATATAATCCATTTGCTGGCTTATCTGCTCGTTTATTTGTTCGTCTGCAACTACCACGCTGTCAATTTTGGCGTGGTGGGCATATAGCTTGTCTTCCATTAACTTACCTACGAGCTCACACCTGGTAATGTCCTTAATGTCGAGCCCTTGTTGTTTCATTTCCAAGTAGCCTTTGTCAATGTCGCTGTCCAATATTACATATTCACCTACTACGGCACTTACGCCTTCAGCCTTAAATCGTTTAAACGGTTTTATGGAGTCTGGTTTTTTGGCAGTGATTTTAATGGAATCTTCTACTGTATTTTTGGCAACGCCAGTGCTATCCACGGTGACAACTTCTTGCGCTGAGACAGTATCCCCCAATAATAGGACTAATGCCATGAGTACCAAACTGTTATTTATATATTTCAAAGTGTTTGTTTTTATATGCATCGTTCGTTATGTCTTTTTCTAATTTTTTTATCAGTTCCAGCTTTCTTTTGTTTAAAATAATCTGTTTTATGGTTGGCGAAACATAAGAAAGAGGAGCTATATCGTTGGTTTTTAAAACATCTTCAATTTGGACCAAATATACTTCTAAAGAATCGCGTACTTGCGTGAAATTTGATTTTTTTAACAATTCGGTTTCCTTCTCTTTCAAGGCGGGAAACGTTCGTAGCAAAGCGTCTTTTTTCACCCACGTGGAATCGTTGAAATTATAGCGGTTAAATTGTATGCTTCGTTTTTCCAGTTCTTTTTCATCTTCCTTGGTAAACCGTTTGAATTTTTCAACCACGCTATTGAAATTTGTGAAATCTTTTGGCAGTACAATGTACCGTACTTTCACAAGTTCGTCGTTTAAAATGAAATTGGTTTTGTTTTGGGTATAAAAATCTTTCAACTCCCGTTCGGTCACAGTACTGTCCAATTGTTGTGCCACGATTGCGTTTTTGTACCCCTCGGCATACAACTCGTCTTTGTAATTGTTGACCAAATCTTGAAAGTCATCCAGTTTTTCTTGAGGCAGGTTTATTTTGGCTTGATCGATCAATAATTGCTGCGTGGCCCAACGATTTATAAAATTGTCCACCAACAATGCACTGTCTTGTTGGGTTACGTTTTGGGGTAAAATAGAAGCTACATCCTCTTGGTACAGGTAATTTTCATTAACGCGGGCAATAGGGATTTGCTCGGCATCTTGTTTAAAATAATCACAGGATACCGCGATAAAAAACAACAAAACAAGTGTTCCGGTCTTTTTCATTAGCCCTGTAACGCTTCTTTAACTCCTTTTAGTGCTTTTTTATTGATGGTTACGTTATATTTATCGTGAAGGCTCTCCATCCATTTCTTTTCTATATGGTTTTGATAATCGCTCAATACGCGTCCCCTTGCCTGCTCCAATGGTTTTATGCCAGCCGGAATAGTGCGCTTTACGTTGACCACAATATAGGAATCATTTTGATGGTACACTTCGGACACCCCTTTTTTCCCCTTAAAATCCATTGGCAGTTCGCGTTCGCCTTTTTCAAACATGCCAGTGGTAAGTATCACGTTTACCGTGTCGCCCTGATTTAATTGAGCTTTTATTTCGTCGCCGGTTTTGCCTTTTTTGAAAAGCTTTGCGGCTTGCTGTGCCGTTTTTTTATTGGTGGCCGAAATGATCTCCACATCGTACCGCTTTTTCCATTTATATTCCTTTTTGTGGGTTTCGTAAAATTTCTGAAGCCCTACGGAATCGCTCTTGGCCTTGTTCCAAACGTTTTTTTCCATCAAATCGAATATCAACAGGCCGTCGCGGTATTCACTTATCACAGCGGCATACTGCTCGTTCTCGTCTTCCAGTTTATAACGGAAATAATCTTTTAACGCTTGGGTTTCAAACTCATCATACATATCACTGATGACTTTAAACTTGGTTTTTGCAAGCTGCATCCTGCGTTGGCGTTCGCTGATGTACTCGGCAAAATCGCTGTACATAACATTTCTTTCTCCAATAGTGAAAAGCACTTTATCCTGCGAAGGGGGCAAGGTGTCGTACTTCCATCGTCTGTTCATCACCTCATCGGTTACAAATTCATTAAAAAAGGGACTGTAATTGTTTTTTTGTGAAAACCCATACTTTTCCTTGATTTTGTTGTTTACCGCATGGCTCACTATTTTCGAGCGGCTGCCTTCTTTTACCCGTTTTTCCAAGTAGTCTTTTTCCTCTTCAAAAGTAGGTTTGCCGAGAACGGAATCCAATCGGATGATATGCCAGCCAAATTCACTTTTAATTGGTTTTGAAACATCGCCCGGCTTTTTGAGGTTGTACGCGGCCGTTTCAAATTTATCGGATTTTAAGTCGCCTTTTGCAAACGGACTTAATTGTCCGCCTTTCACGGCAGAGTTTTTATCGTCTGAGTATTGTTTGGCCAAATCTTCAAAAGCCTTTCCCTGTTGCAGCATCGCATAAACCTCATTGATACGCTCTTCGGGATCGAAAGTGCGAGCTCCCGCATTGTCCGAAATCATAATGTGCGAAACGCTTATTTTGGGTTCGCGCTCCCGTCGGTCCAACACCTTGATGATATGATAACCAAAACGGGTTCGGATAATTTCAGAAACTTCACCTTCTTGGGTATTGTAAGCACCCGTTTCAAAAGGATAGACCATGGAAAACACCGAAAAATAACCCAATTTACCGGCACGCTCCTTGGCGCCGGGTTCTTCGGAATATTGTTTCGCCAATTGTTCAAAATCTTCGCCAGCAACAGCTTTTTTACGTATTTCCTTGATCTTGTTGTAGGCTTTCAAGGTGTCTTGCGGCACGGCATCGTAGCCCACTTGTATTAAAATATGATCCGCATTTATTTCTTCCTTCCCGCGTTCAAAGGCTTCCCGTGCCAAGTCTTCGGTCACTTTGTTTTCAAAAATATAGTTTCGGGAAAGTTGTTCTTGGTATTTCCTGAATTCGTTTTTATAAGCTCGTGTTTCGTCCAAGTTCTGGGCATAGGCCTCGGCGGCTTTCAGTTTATAATCAATGAACAAGTCTAAATACCCATCCACGCTTTTTTGCGATTCGTCCTGTACCAGCTCCAGGTTTTTGTTGTACACCCGTTTGAATTCTGAAACATAAACCGGCGAACCGTCGATGGTTAACAATACCTCTTTTTTATCTTGCCCTAAAACACTGTTAGAAACCAACACGGTTAAAAGCAACACTATGAAATATCTGTTCATATTTATACGTATTAATTTATTCTTTGTCGAAGTGTGGCAAAAATATAAAAAAGTACCGTTAAACAAGCACGCGCGCAAAACGTTTTTACAAACGTAGCTACTTGGTCTCTTTTATTATGTTTTCTGAAAATTGCGTACCTTGGTTTAAAATTTAAAAATCATGCGATACACTGTTGACATTACAATTGCCCTGCCCCGCGACAAGGTTATAGAAAAAATGGACAAGCCCGAAAACCTGAAGCATTGGCAAAAAGGGCTTACCAATTATGAGCTGTTAGAAGGGACACCCGGCCAAGAGGGCGCTAAAATGAAATTGGAATACCAAATGGGAAAGCGCGACATGACGTTGATTGAAACGATACTGAAACGTGAGTTCCCAAAAGAATTCCACGCAACCTACGATACAAAAGGCGTCCACAACATTCAGAAAAATTATTTTGAGGAATTGGATGAAACAACTACCAAATGGATATCGGAAAGTGAGTTCCAGTTTTCTGGTCTTGGCATGAAATTGATGGGGTGGCTCATGCCGGGCGCTTTTAAAAAGCAGTCTAAAAAATATATGGAAGACTTTAAAAATTTTGCCGAGAAAGGCACCTCGGTCGCAAAAATTACAGAAACAAACAATTAGTTTTTATACTGCGCCATAAGTAACACCCTCAGCAAAGTCAAAATAAATCATGGTGCTTTGTTATTTACTACGGTTTTACCGCACCCAATAAAATGTAACACAGCAACACAGGCATCGTCTTTTAAACTGAATTTGTGTAGTTTTGCACTTTATTAAAAATAAACAAATTATGAAATACCTAAGCATTTTAGCATTGTTCATTAGTATAACGGCATTTTCCCAAACCAAGGTGGGGACCATCGATGTGGATTATGTGGTGTCCAAAATGCCCGAACTGGAAACCGTAAATAAGGAAGTTGAAGAATATACCTCAAAATTGGATGCCGACCTTCAAAAAAAGGTAACCGATTACAAGGAAAAAATAGAAGCCTACAAGACCAGTGAAGCAACTTTGACCATAGCCCAGAAAAAAGAAAAACAACAAGAATTGGCAGCAGCCGAAAACGATATTGCCAAATTTCAACAAACCGGAAACAGCCTCATAGGCATTAAACGGGACGATGAAATGCGACCCCTTTACACTAAAATTGGCGATGCACTGGAAAAAGTGGCCAAGGCTCAAGGGTACACCCAAATTTTACAGACCGATGCTTCTTTGGTGTATTTGGATGACAAATACGACATTACCTTAGCAGTCCTTAAAGAATTAGGCATCACCGTTACGGAAGAGTAATTTTTTTAAACACCTCACCACTAAACAAGCACTGGATTACCTGGAGTAATTGGGTGCTTCTTTGGTTATGGTTACATCGTGCGGGTGGCTTTCGTGAATTCCAGAAGCGGTAATTTTTACAAATTTGCCATTTTCTTTCAAAGCTTCAATGGAGTTGGCACCGCAATAGCCCATTCCGGCACGGAGCCCGCCAATAAACTGCGTCATGCTCTCCACCAGTTCGCCTTTGTACGCCACACGGCCTACAATGCCCTCTGGCACCAGTTTTTTAATATCGTCTTCCACATCTTGAAAGTAACGGTCTTTCGAGCCCTTTTTCATAGCTTCTACACTGCCCATTCCACGGTAGGATTTATACTTGCGGCCTTCGTAGATAATCGTTTCGCCAGGGGATTCTTTGGTACCGGCCAATAAAGAGCCCAACATCACACAATCGGCTCCTGCAGCCAAGGCTTTTGGGATATCACCGGTGTAACGTATGCCACCATCGGCAATCACCGGGACGCCGCTTCCTTTTAATGCGGCAGCGACTTCCAGCACAGCGGAAAACTGCGGAAACCCAACTCCCGCAACAACACGAGTGGTACAAATAGAACCTGGACCTATGCCAACTTTTACAGCATCGGCGCCAGCATCGGCCAAATATTTGGCAGCTTCTGGCGTGGCAATATTACCGACTATTACATCCAGTTCTGGAAATTTCTTTTTCACTTCCTTCAGCACCAAGACCACCCCTTGGGTATGGCCGTGGGCCGTATCAATGATCACAGCATCCACTTGTGCGTTTACCAAGGCTTCAGCACGTTCAACGGCATCTGCGGTAACACCCAATGCCGCGGCTACACGCAGCCGGCCATATTGATCTTTATTGGCTATTGGTTTTTGGGTGAGTTTTGTAATGTCCCTAAAAGTTATCAAACCCAACAAAGTGCCATCATCCTCCACTACTGGTAATTTTTCAATTTTGTTTTCTTGAAGAATAATTTCCGCCTCTTTTAAAGAAGTTCCTTTGGCCACCGTCACTAAATTTTCAGAAGTCATCACTTCTTCCAACTTACGATCATAGTTTTTTTCAAATCTTAGGTCCCTATTGGTAACGATACCTATTAATTTACCGCTGGAATCGGTAATAGGAATACCCCCAATACTATATTCTTTCATCGTTGTTTGGGCATCGCCAACCGTTGCGGTCTTTTTCAAGGTAACCGGATCGAGTATCATACCGCTTTCGGCACGTTTTACCTTGCGCACTTCGGCCGCCTGTTGCTCAATGGTCATGTTTTTGTGCAAAACACCTATTCCACCTTCACGGGCTATGGCTATGGCCATGGCGCTTTCGGTTACGGTATCCATTGCTGCGGACACAATGGGGACGTTCAAGGTGATATTTCGTGAAAATTTTGTTTCGATGGAAACTTCCCTTGGGAGCACTTCAGAATAAGCCGGTACTAAAAGTACGTCGTCATACGTAAGGCCTTCACCAAGAATTTTGTTGTCGTGTGCGGTCATTGCAATTAAGTTTTGTTTCAGGGCCTTTCAGAAAAGATGGACTGGGACACTGGAAACTGGTTACCGTTTAATTGCGTGCAAATATACGATTAAATGTTGAGCCTAATAAACAATGAAAAGGTTTATTTTAATTCAATCTAAAAACAAAACACGGCCAATACAGCTATTTAAATTGTTTCTAAAACAATCTCTTGTTACTTTTAAGAAACTTTAAAAACAATCACTATGGCAATTAGACTGGCACACAACTGTATAAACTGCGACAATTTAATGGAAGGCGACGTTTGTTCGGTCCATAAAGTAATGGTCAACACCCATTACACTTGCGACAGTTTTGAAATGAAAGCAAAATTAAACGATGAACGCAACTGCGTAACCTGTTCCAGGTACGAAGAAAGCGACTGCGCCAACCCTGACAAGGCCGCTCCTGGCATGCTTTGCGCGGCTTGGGCACCACAACAGCTAAACGCCTAACGACACCAAATTATGTTTAACCAATGCCCCCAAGTTTTTTCTGGGGGTATTTTTGTTTTACAACTTTATTTGCAGTCCCGTGTACCAAGTTCTTGGCTGGCTGGGGATAATGCCCGGCCCCGGATATCCTGTTGCCCTTCGTACAAAGTAATTATTATCCAACACATTATTGATCCCAGCTTCAAATTGAAACATTTTATAGCTATACGACAGGGAGACATCTAAAATATCGTACGCAGGTATTTCGCCCACAATCCCGCTTTGGCTCTCAAAATCGCGTTCGCTATTGGTGGCATCGGTAAACTGCTTGCTTAAGTAGGTGTATTGAATACTTCCCAACAGGTTTTTAAATCCAAAATTTATTCCTGTTTTTAAATTGAGCTTGGGAATGAATTCCACTTTGTTTCCTTGCACACCCGAGATTTCAGAGTTTTTGTATTCCGAATCGATTATTGATAGGTTTGAAAACAAGTTGAGTTTTATATTTTTTTCTGAAGAAAACGTATTCCAAATATTCCAATCCACAAAGCTCTCAAGCCCATAGGTTACCGCATCTCCGATATTTCCACGAAAACGTTCCAATTGAATATCGTTCACCGGCCTAAGCACAACCCCCAATCGATCATTATACGCTAAATAGAACACGCTTACATCATATGAAAAGTATTTTTTATAACGACCACGAAGGCCTACATCTGCGGTAAATCCATCTTCATCGGTAATAAAAGGATCTACCGTAAGCGATGGATTGGTAATACGGATATCACTAAAAGTAACCGAACGGTAATTCTGGCTCGCATTACCGTACAGCTCTATGCTCCTTGATGGTTTATAACTTAACCCAACGCCCAATAAAACAAATGATCTGTCAAACGTTCTGTTATCAGGAATGGTTTCGTTTAAAATTGGGTTTCCTGCATTATCAAAATTTATCTTTTTGTAGGTTCCTTCGCTTTCGGTTTTTATATATTCAAAACGGAAACCAGGCGTTACTGAAAATGTTTCTGAAATATTAAAAATATTTTCACCAAACACGGCAATATTTAGGTTAGGCAGTTCAAAATCACTTTGGCGTCTGTAATCGGGAAACTCGGCTTCAGCAAAACTGAAATCAGCATCGCTGCCATTGGTTCCTGGCCCTTGTTTGCTGGTGTTGTTGGCCTGATAATACTTCCCTCCTATTAAAAACACATGGTCTTTATCAAAAAAATTATAGCGAGTCAATAATCGTGCTTCTGCACCCCAATTGTTAAAATTGCCTACAATTAGTTCTCTTGGTTCGTTAAGGTCGTCTGGTTGTGACACCCTGTTTTCACGGAACCCTACTGTTTTCCGGGAAGCATCCAACGCAAAAAGGTTTAAACTAAAATCGGTTTGTTGTGAAAAAGTGTGCTCCAATAACAGGGAATATAACTTCCAATCTACCTCAAACCAGTTTCGGCTGCGGTTGCTGAACGTGGGGTCCTCTTCAAACTGTGCATCGGTCAATCCGCCAGGTTGTTGCGCCAAATAATACAGGTAGCTGAACTCTCCAGTAAGCTTGGTTTTATCGGTAAGTTGATAGTCAACGTGTGCATAGCCGTTATACGAATCAAATTGCGAATTAGGCCTGAAATCGTTTCCTTTTTTATAGTTAAAATAGGTATAATAGCCCAATTTATCGACGGTCCCGCTTAAACTATTAAAACTGTTGTAAAGATCGTAAGAGCCAATGGTTTGCCTAGAAACCAGTTCTATTTTTTTATTCCGATTGGGTTGTTTCAATTTGAAATTGATAAGCCCTCCAAACTGGGTTCCGTACTGTAACGAAGCTGCGCCACGTACCACTTGTATTTCCCGCAATGCTTCGGCTGGGGGTGTGTAATAACTTTCTGGATAGCCCAACACATCTGCCGAAATATCATACCCATTTTGGCGAGTGTTGAAGTTTGCCGTCCGGTTAGGGTCTAAACCACGGCCCCCAATATTTAATTGCAGGCCGGCATCATTGTTTTCATAAATATTGAGCCCCACAACCTGCGAATAGATTTGACGGGCATTTCCCGTGGCCAAATTAGCAGTCAAGTTGTCCACCTGAATCACTTCGCTTTTTTTTCCGGCGTAAATGGCGGTTCCTTCGACCGGCCGTAATTGTTTTAAGGCAAAAATGCGTTCTTTTCGTTTTTTGATAACCACTTCAGAAAGCGTTTCGCCCAGGGGATCCAACTCAATTTCAAGCGTTGTATCTCCCGATACTTCTACGGTTTGTTCATTTAGTTGATATTCGTAGGTAAACACTACGAAATAATAGGTGCCATCGGGCACGTTATTAAACTGAAACGTTCCGTTTGCATTGGTTTTAGCTTCATCTCCCGTATTGGAAATATAGATTTCGGCATTGGGTATTACCGATTGGTCCACCGAAGAACGTACGGTCCCGCTTACGGTATGCTGTGCCAAACCGGTCGTGGCGACCACGCAAAACACCGCATTGATAAGCATTTGTTTAATCTTGTTATAATCCTTTAATTTCATCTTTAAAATCTAAAATCCATGTTTTGTGTTTAAATGATTCTTTTTCTTGCAACAAATCCACGCTGGGGTCGATAAACGGTTGGCTTAACCTTCCGTTAAGTGCTACATAGCTTTCCACGTACACTTTCAAGTTTTGATGCCCTTGGGAGGCGAAATGGTTTCCTAAAAAATGTGCATATTCCAAAATAAAATCGGGCTGAAAGCTCATTTGTTTTTCCTGAAATGGGTTCAAAAAATCACTGTTGTCCACATAAAATTGCTTTCCGGTTTTGCCATCGACCACTTTAAATTGGGCATATCCGGCTTTTTCCATGAGCATGACCCGCCAAGAAAACCGAAAGCCCTCTTCGGTCCAGAACAGTTCGCCCGGATACAACAAATACCGCCACGGAAATAGCAACTGCAGCACTAAAAAAGCTGCAATAACGATTTTGGCGCTCTTTTTCTTTTTCTGAAAAAAAACAGTTTTGATCTTGCTGTCCATTTTAACTTTGTCAATCTTAAAAAGTTTTGAGATAAACCGAAGTATTTTGTGGTGCAACGAGGCATCAAAAAATATCAAGGCGCTCACGATCATAATATAAGGGAACATCCCGATGGGGAACAGCACGCGCGTTAGTACATGGAAAACCACCACCAAAATAAAGGCAAACCAGCGCGTGCGCTTGTAAAGCAATAAAAACGGAATGGTTAAATCGTATATGGCGCCGCTCCAACTAAAGGCGTAGTGTACCCATTCTTGCTGCATAAGGTTGCCCAAAAAAGGCAGGTCGTATTTAGCGGGTAACCAAATTTTCAACGGCATGGCCCGTAGCAGCCAATCGCTGTTCAATTTTGCCAACCCGGCATAGAAATAGACCATGGCAAGCAGTAATTTGATCGCGTCTATGGTCCAATTTGGCACATAATACGAAGCTCTTTCAGGGTTTTGTTTGGCATCGAAAGAGAAATAGACGTTGGCGGGCAAGAAGATAAGCACAAAGCTTACACAACTGATAAAATAATAATGGTTCAAGTAGGTGGTTTTGTCCATTAACTCGATGTAGGTAAAGCTCAGGAAAAACACGATGATGGCCATCCGGTATTTGTAGCCTATTGCCACCAACAGCGCAGCAAGCCCACAAATAGCAAACAATGCGTAAGTATAGCTGCCCAAGGGCTGCACCCATTCAAAACCATAATAGGAAAAATGGAACTTGGGTGTAAGGTATAATTTTTCAATCCACCCATTTGCCCAAAAACGAATGATGCTAATTAGCATCATAACACCAAAAAAAACACGAAAGACCGCAAGAGGTGCGGCCTGTGTTTGTTTTGTAAAATATGTTTTTACAGCAGCGGACATAGCTTAATCGCCATCGGAGTCAACATAATCGACATTAATGTCCATGGCTTGCAACATATCTACTTTCAGTAAAATGACATTTCGTTGCAGTTCGTTGTACGCGGCAAGCATTTTAGGGTTGTCTGTTTCTATTTGAAGCACAAAGTTATCGTTCAATCCCTTTAAACTGGTTTTAGCGGTTTCAAATTGCGCCGAAATTAAATTGCCCAGATTTTCCCCGTTTTTAATGGTGTTCAAATATTCCAAATAGCTTTTAAAGCTTTCCCCTTTGGCAGAACCGTTGAATTTTTTTCCTTCAAAAAAGTTTTGGGTTGCTTGCAACGCTTTTAAGGCCAATTGTTTTGAAATATTCTTTTTATAAAAAGCCTCTACTTTTTCAGGAAGGGGATCGTTGGAGAAAACACCTGCCGGAATACCTACTTTTCCGGCCCTAAGTGCTTTTTCGTAATAAAAAACATAATCGTTTGCCAGTTTATCAACCGCTCCAGAAGCAGAGGAGCTCGTATTGTTCACAAATGTGTCGCGGTAATCGCCCTTCCAATCGTTCAATACTGTTTTGGTTAATGTGGAGATGGTTTCGGCCAACGCATTTAAATAATCCTTATAGTTTTGGGCATTGGTGTTGGTGGTATAAAACGCGACGGTTTCATCATTACTGGACGCTAGGCCGTTCAATAAATAATCCATGGCCGGAAAACCTTGGGCGTCAACTGTGGACGGTAAGGAAAAGTCGTAGTTTCCACTTGCTATCAAACTTTCTATTTCCGAAGCATTGGTAGGATACACATTGATGCGGTTGCGGTAATTCAACATTTCAGCTTTTCCTATTTCAAACATAGATACGTTTTGAAATTCGAGATAGGCAGCCATCCAAACACTTCTTAAATTTTCTAAGTTAGAAACGGTTGGGTCAGCAGTAAACGACTGGGTTTCGACAAGCAACATTTCGGCTTTATCGTCAAAAGCGGTGTATGCCGGGATTATGATGTTATCGGCCCAGTTAATGAGCATGGCTTTTCTATCAAACGCATCGGTATCTTCGTCTGGGGCGGTAGATTCGTCTTCCGAACACGAAAAGGCTACCATTGTCATTAACAAAAAAAGAAGTCCTTTTTTAATAATCATGTTGTTTTGTGTTGTAAACAAGCCAACCGACCTATACGGGCCGGCTGGTTTGTGTGTGGTTTTAGTTTGCGGCTTCTGCCACGGTAAAGTTAAATGCCGAGGCAATGGCTTCTGAAATGTTATCCAGTGTTTCAGGGGTTACATCCCAAAATCCGTTTCTGGCCATAAGCTGTGTTTTAAACTCGTTTATTTCTGCAGGCGACACATATGGGGCTCCCGTTGCAGGGTTTTGCGTGAAACGAAGGCTGTACAAAAAGCCATATCCTTCAGAAAGCGCGTGAAAAGAACCTTTTACATTTCCTTCGGCAATTGCATTTTTGCCTGCTTGCAAATAGTGTATTGCACGTACGGCAATGATGGTGGACACGCCTTCTTTTATAATGTCAATCTGCTCATCCCGCAATTGGTAATCTCCAGCCACGATTGCAGCACGACCTGTTTTAAAGGCATCGAAAATAGTTTGTGCCAAACCAGCAAAGTCATCATCGCTGTTAACTACACCTAAATATCCGAATAACAATCGGTCATCACTATCACCTAAAACGCTGTTAGGGTTTGCAGTTGGAATGGATGGATCTCCATACAGATATCCATAAGCTTCATCCCATTTGTGCTCCATAGTGGTGTAATTGTTATCGCCATCGAGCACGTTATTGTCGTTGTCTTCACGGTTTGTAGCTTCGTCCAACACGGCGGTTGAAAGGTAATTGTTCAGCATTTGGTCTGCTAGCAAAGCGCCCATCATCCCTTTGGCAAAAGCTTGGTTGTTTTCCAGTCCTTTTCCGTCCACATACCTTACTTTGGAACCATCGGCAACCTGTCCTGCAACACCGGGTTCGGCAACGGTGTTTTCGTTTGGAAACACCACGTTAACTTGTTGCGATATAAAGCTTTCGAAATCTGCCTTTATAGCAGCACTCTCCACTGCATTGGTCGAGAAATACGTAGCCGAAGCCGCTGTCTTGCTCTTGATGTTTTTGCCCGAAGCGTTCAGGTCGCTGTTTTCAAAATCGTTAGCGCCTTTCTCGTGGGCAAACATATTCAATAATGATTCTTCGGTAGCCGTATCAAAGTCCATAAAAGATTTGACTAATTCTGCCGTCATTTGCAGTCGGGTGGTTTGCCCTTTATATTGCACGGTTGACTCTCCTCCTCTTTCAAATACATAATTTGAAGGGATATCAATATTTTGGTCATCGATTACCGCGTCGTCATCTGAGGAGCAAGAAGCAAAAAACAGGCTTAAAGCAACCGCAGGATATATTAATTTTTTCATTGAATTTTATTTAGACTTGTTATAAATAGGTTTGAATTTGATGGCAAATATAAAAAGCATGAAACGTAACGACAAGCTTATTTAGATTTAATTAAAATAAAAATCAAAAAAAATTTGTTTGTAACTAACGGTCAGTTATTTAGATGAGACCTCCATTTGCGTTTGATACTGTAGCCTAACCAACCCAGCCCATTCTAAGAGCATCTGTTGTTCTGCTTCGGTTAAATCACCGTGAATCCAAGTGTAAGAGTCCAAAGGCATTTCACCGGCTTCAACCATTTCGACCAACTCTTCCATTTTGTGGTCTTTTTTCTTTAAGGAATAGGATTCCCAAGCCGCAGCGTTAAAGTGACCTTTTCCGTGCTCTATGTGATCGTCCAACCAAAACGAAAATGGGGCCATTTGAGCGTACCAAGGGTACTGGGTATGATTGCTGTGGCAATCGTAACAATTTTTTTTCAGTATAGAAGCAACTTCAGCTGAAGGTTTTGTTTCTTGTTCAAAAAAGGTAATGCTTTCATAACCTGAATCGTTTGTTTCAGGCCGTATAAATTGAATGACCACCAAAGCGACCAATAAAACAACAAGGATGTACTTTACTATTTTCATAAGGGTTCAAAAAAATTAGAAATGCAAAATTAATAATTTATTTAGAGCAATTCTACATAAGACCCCACAAAAATCAGTACGATATCTTTAAATGGTTTTCAAGTAAGCAATTACGGTTTTTCTAATGTCAAAGCCCAACTCTTCTTCCTTTGGTTCATACACCCGCACGATGCCAGGGGTATTTTCGGTAAGGAAAGGAATGTCCAGGCCTTTTAAAAGAAAATCACTCAAGGCAATGGTGTACGTTCTATTGCTATAAATTGGTCGATTGCCGATTAACCATTCGCCTTTAGCATTGACTGAAATGTTATGGCGTTGCAAATACGCTCCATTCCCTTGCTGTGAAGCGCCATAATCCAGCACTTTCTTAAGCAAATCGCCTTTTATATCTACTTTTAGCACACTGCCGCCAAAGGGCAAGACCCTAAAGATATCAACGCTCGTCAAATTGCCAGAGAGCATATCGTCCACACGAAACGAACCGCCGTTTACTAAGGCTGCATCCACGTTATTGTTGTAGGCAAAGGCCATGGCTTGGGTTACTTTGTCGCCCAAATTGGTCTGTATGCTTCTGTTGGCACTGTCGGTACCGTCCAGAGGGGTTTTGGGGGTGTAGATTACCTGTTTGGTGTTGGGCACCACCTTGGAGAGTTCTGTTTCCATCACTTCGTTCCATTTTTTCACTACCCGGTCCACATTGGATTGGAAAGGTACCTTTTCATCCAAGTACATAATTTTGGAATTGATATACAGCACTTGAGTACGTAAATTATAGACCAAGGTATGGATGTACATGGAAATAGCATTGGCATCGGCTTTGGCAATGACGGTATTACCCTCACGTTCTAAATTGCTCACATGCTCGTGCCCCCCCATTATCAAAGGGATTTCTGGCAGTTCTTTTGCCAACTGGTGGTCTTGATCTATCGTTAGATGGGTTAGGCCGATAACAAAATCGACCTTAGGATACACCAACTCATAAGCGCGTTTGGCTTCTTTGTAAACATTACCGTAATGCACATAATCTTTTGGGTTTGAATCCAGCGTCAACCCAATGAACCCAAAGCGTACTTCATTGCCCAAGGAGTCTTTTACAAAAAGCGTTTTATAGTCTGAAATGGGTTCGTAGCCCATTTCCAACTTAGTCTCAAAAGGACGTTTGGTGCCATCTGGGGTTACATGCCTAACATTCGATGAAACCCAAGGGAACCTGGACTCGTTCAACCGTTTTTGCAACTCTTCTTCACTAAGGTCAAACTCGTGGTTGCCAAAGGTTACCAAATCGAAGTCCATGGTGTTCATCACCTCGATCATTTGCTTTCCTTTAATGCGCTCGCCATCCTTTTTTAAATTCCCTAACAACGATGGGTTTAAAAAGTCTCCCGCCATAAAGAGAAAGGTATTGGGGTTGCGTTCTTTAATGGAATCACGAACATAGGCCACACGGGCCATTCCGCCATACTTACCTCCTTGCAAGGGCGCTATTTCATAAACATCATTTACTTGCAAAAACTTAATGGTGACAATGCCCTTCCCGTAAAAAGGTTCTTCGGGAATAGGCTCCATGAGGGTGCAGCCGTAAAATAAAAACACTGCAAAAACCGGAAGTAAGCGTAATCGTCTTTTCATTTTAATGATATTTACTGAATATTTTAGTCGCTTCATTATGGGCACTTTCAAATGCCATTGGGTTTACGTTGCAATCGGCTTTTTCAGCAGTGAAATAACTCAGCATTTTCTCAGTCGGCATATTTCCCGTTAAATCGTCTTTGGCCATGGGGCAACCTCCAAAACCCTGTATGGCACCGTCAAATCTATAACAACCGGCTTTATAGGCAGCATCTATTTTTTCGTGCCATGACGCAGGGGTTGTATGTAAATGAGCGCCAAACTCAATGTGGGGATAATGGGGAATTAAATTTGAAAACAAATAGTTTATGATATCCGGTGTTGAGGAGCCTACCGTATCACTCAATGACAAGATTTTAACACCGAGGGCCGATAATTTTTCGGTCCAATCTGCTACAATCTCTACATTCCAAGGGTCTCCATAAGGATTACCGAAACCCATAGATAAATAAGCAACTACCTGTTTATCGTTTGCAGTAGCCAAATTAAGGATTTCTTTCAAAATATCAAGGGATTGGGCAATTGTTTTATGGGTATTGCGCATTTGAAAGTTTTCCGAAATGGAAAAAGGATAGCCCAAATAGTCGATTTCCGGGTGTTTCACCGCATCTTCAGCGCCCCGTACATTGGCCACGATAGCGAGCAATTTGCTTTCGGTTTTTGAAAGGTCTAATTGCGAAAGCACTTGGGCGGTATCTTTCATCTGCGGAATGGCTTTGGGCGATACAAAACTGCCAAAGTCTATGGTATCAAAACCGCAGCGCAACAACGATTGTATGTATTGCACCTTGTTTTTGGTGGGTATCCAATCTTTGATCCCTTGCATCGCATCGCGGGGGCATTCTATTAATTTTATTTTTTGCATTATCTCAAATATACAGGATTTTAATGGTAAACAGTACCTTTTTTAATTTGGCCTACGGAAGCAATATAAAAATAGCTATTCCTATAAAAACCACTATTTGCAACCACTTTAAAACAACACCAACTGCTTTGTGTTTCAATATATAAGAAGAAATACTTCCTGCCAAAAAAGCTATCGATCCAAAAACCAGAAATGAAACCACCATAAAAACAATTCCTAAAATATAAAATTGAAGCACCGTATTTTCTGTTTCATTCCACAGAAAAGCAGGAAAAAAAGCCAGAAAAAAAATCATCACTTTAGGATTTGCCAAATTCATCAGCACGCCTTGTTTAAATAACTGCCCAAGGGTTTTGGTAGGTTTTCTATTGGTTTTCACTTTTTTTGTAACGGGTACGGCAATGGTGGCATCGCTTCTAAAAACCAAATACGCCAAGTAAAACAAATACAAAGCCCCAAATATTTTAATGCCATAAAACAAAACCGGGGAAGCCGTGATAACCGCCGAAACACCAAAAGCCAAAAAAGTGGTGTGCACAATACAGCCCGTGATTAAACCGGCTGTGGTTGCCAAACCACTTTTTACGCCATTCACCATCGATTGCGTAAGCACGTAAATATTGTCCGGCCCGGGCGAAAAAGCCAAAGCCATCGTTGCCAGCGCAAAGGACAGTAGGTTTTCGGCCATAACAGCTTACTGTTTTAAAATTGTGTTGTTGATATTTTTTACCAACCTGGGGCCTTCGTAAATAAAACCGGTATAGAGTTGAACCAAACTGGCACCGGCCTCCAGTTTTTCCAAGGCATCTTCGGCAGTGTGTATCCCCCCTACCCCAATTATTGGAAATGCCCCATTGCTTTTTTCCGAAAGGAACCGAATGACCTCGGTAGCACGTTTTCTCAAAGGTTTCCCGCTTAAGCCGCCCGTTTCGGTCTTGTTACCTGAAACCAGCCCTTCCCGCGAAATAGTGGTATTGGTCGCAATGATTCCATCAATTCCCGTTTCTGAAACAATGTCGATTATATCCAGCAGTTGCCCTTCGGTTAAATCTGGAGCTATTTTTAAAAGAATGGGTTTGACTTCGACTCCGCTTAGCCTAAAGAACTCTTCTCTTTTTAAAATAAGCGTTTTTAGGAGTTTTGTCAACGGTTCTTTATCTTGCAATGCCCTTAAATTGGGGGTATTTGGCGAGCTTACGTTCACCACAAAATAATCCACGTGGTCAAACAGGGCTTCAAAACAAATTACATAATCCTCGACGGCCTGTTCGTTGGGGGTGGTTTTGTTTTTGCCAATGTTGCCGCCAATAAGCACATTTTTATTGATTTTTAAGCGTTTTACCGCCTCTTCCACGCCACCATTGTTAAAGCCCATCCGGTTGATGATGGCATTGTCTTCTTTTAAACGGAACAACCGTTTTTTAGGGTTTCCGGGCTGTGGTTTTGGGGTAACGGTGCCTATCTCTATAAACCCGAAACCTAAATTGGACAGTTCTTGGTATAATTTAGCATCTTTATCGAATCCGGCGGCCAATCCTACGGGATTTGGAAATTTAAGCCCAAAAACCTCCCGTTCCAGCCTAGGGTCCTTTACTTGATACATGCTTCGGAAAAACCCTCCAAGACCTATTTTGTGCAACAACCGGATCATCTTAAAAGTAAAGTGGTGCACTTTTTCGGGATCGGATTGAAAAAGAAGCGGACGAATGATGGATTTATACATATTTAATGGAATATGCGGCAAAAATAGCAAGAAAGAACGTAACGATTATTTTGATTATGCTTTAATTTGTAAAGCAGTAAAAAAGAAAAATCATGATAGACAAACAACACCTTATTGATCGCTTTTTCAGCTACGTTACCGTAGATACCGAAAGTGACCCAGAAAGCGACAGCACACCAAGCACCGAAAAACAATGGAACCTCGCCAATGCGTTGGTTGAAGAACTGAAACAAATTGGCCTGGAAGACGTTACCATAGACGAAAACGCCTACATAATGGCAACCCTGCCTTCCAATGTGGACCATGATGTACCCGTTATTGGGTTTGTATCGCATTTTGACACCTCGCCAGATTTTACCGGTGCCAACGTAAAACCGCAAATTGTAGAAAACTACGATGGAAAGGACATCGTTTTAAATGCCGAAAAAGATATCGTGCTCTCTCCAGATGAATTTGACGATCTTCTTTTGTACAAAGGGCAAACGCTCATTACTACAGACGGGACTACCCTATTGGGAGCCGACGATAAAGCTGGGGTTGCCGAGATCGTTTCGGCCATGGAATATTTGGTGAATCACCCCGAAATAAAACATGGAAAAATACGCATAGGTTTTACCCCCGATGAAGAAATTGGCCGTGGTGCCCATAAATTTGATGTTGAAAAATTTGGTGCAGAGTGGGCTTACACAATGGACGGCAGCCAGATTGGCGAACTGGAATACGAAAACTTCAATGCTGCCGGAGCCGTAGTAACTGTAAAGGGTAAAATTGTACATCCAGGAACAGCAAAAGGGAAAATGATCAACAGCATGTACATTGCGACCGATTATATTAACTCACTGCCTAGAATGGAAACCCCAGAACACACTGAAGGTCGTGAAGGTTTTTTCCACTTGCAAAGTGTAAACGGCGAAGTGGACGGCACAAAATTACAGTATATAATCCGCGATCACGACAAAGACCAATTTGAAGCCCGAAAAAATATGATGGCGAAATTGGCAGACGACATCAATGCTCAACACGGAAAAGAATTGGTTTCCATTGAGATTAAAGATCAATACTTCAACATGCGGGAGAAAATTGAACCCGTTATGCATATTGTTGACCTTGCTGAAGAAGCCATGAAAAAAGCGAACATTAAGCCTATTATTAAACCGATAAGAGGTGGCACCGATGGTTCGCAACTAAGTTTTATGGGCTTGCCCTGCCCCAACATTTTTGCAGGTGGCCATAATTTCCACGGTCGTTATGAATATGTACCGGTAGAAAATATGCAGAAAGCCATCGAGGTCATTGTGAACATTGCTCAATTGGCAGCAGAAAAGAACGAGTAACAAACGTACGGTTCACGAATGACAAGCTACAAAAAAACCCGCAACTTTTAAAATTGCGGGTTTTTGTTTCAGTTAAAATAAAACTATTTCTTATCCTTTTTACCTGACTTAGCAGGGGTTTTGGGAGCGTTTAGTTTTTCGCTCATTTCCATAGAAAGGGCAGAACGTTCAAACTTCATTTTTCCGGCACTTGTTTCGATAATACAGGTGCCATCATCGTTTAAATCTAATATTTTACCGTGCAGACCGCTTTTGGTTACTATACGGTCCCCTTTTTTAATCTCTTGAGCAAACTTCTTTTCTTGCTTTTGCTTTTTCATTTGCGGACGTATCAAAAAAAGGTACATCACGGCAAATAATAAGATAATAGGGAGAAAGCCTTGAATTTGATCCATAAAAATAGTTTATTCTTTTAGTTTGATTTAGCTTGTTTTAAGCATATTCTGGCCTTTTTTGGCACCATTACTAGGCGTGACGAAGGCTTTAATTTTTAAGGTCTCTTTACCTTTTTCGGTATTGGCGACAATGGTTACTGTCTTATTTACCTGATTGGTTCCGCTACCATCATACTTAACTAAAAGTTGTCCTTGTTCACCGGGTGCGATGGCCTCTTTTGAATATTCAGGCACCGTACAGCCACAGCTACTGGTAGCGTTAACGATTACCAAAGGAGCGTCACCGGTATTGGTGAATTTAAATTCGTGTTCTACGTGGGTTCCTTTGTCGATGGTTCCGAAATCATATTCGGTTTTTTCAAACTTCATTACCGGAAATTTCGATGCGTTGGCATCACGATCTGCCGCAGCAGCCACGTTTTCTTCATTTACCTTATCTGAAGCTTTTTCTTTACACGATGTAAAGGCGAAAGCCGATAGTACAGCTAAAATTAAAATAGATTTTTTCATAGAGTGATTATTTATGTTTAAGCGCCGCTAAAATACTTAATTTTTTATTTTTAACGAAGGCCGCGGCCCAATTTATTCAATTTGCCTTCTTTGCTATATTCTTTAACCAGTTTGTCTAAAATACCGTTGATGAAATTACTGCTTTTAGGCGTGGAGTATTCTTTTGATATTTCCAAACATTCATTGATGGTTGCCCGCTCCGGAATGGTGGGGAAATACAAAAACTCGGCAATCCCTATTTTAAGGATGATCATATCGATATCGGCGATGCGGTCCTTGTCCCAATTTGGCGTTTTTCCGTCTATTTCGTTATCCAATTTTTCATTGTTGAGAATAACTTTCCGAAGTAATTTAAGTGCAAACTCCCTATCGTCTTCTTTTTTATACAAGGAAGGTACCAATATTTCAGAAGCGTTTTTTTCTGAAATTTTAGAGAGCATCTTTACCATTGCCGTATTCACCAATGGGAAATCGTCCAACCACGTTAAGCGCTTATCTTCCAAATATTCATAAAGCTTTTCATTGGGGGCAATTACTTCTTTGTAAAACTTAACGATAAAGGCTTGGTCTTCTTTAAGTGAAGCTTCATTTTTTGAAACATATTCGGTATAAAAATCCTGTTGTTTCAAGGAATTGAAGATAATGGCAACGTATTCGTTGTCATCTTTCCAATAGTTCAGTTTTTTGTTTTTAAGTGTTTCGGCAAGGGTTGGGTTTGCTTCTATGAGGTTGATTACCTTATTGTCAACAAAGGTACGGTTGGGGTTTTTTTCCTCGGCGGTCGCCAAATGTTTTTGTTGTGATTTCTGAAGGAATTTTTCAGCGTGGTCTTTTACCTCAACCATTAATTGGAGCAACAATAAGTACAGGTCCTGCATTTGATCCATACTGTACAACAAGAACTTTTCCTGTTTGTCCAAATCTTGGTGCTCGCTTTGATAAAAAGCGTAAACCGATTGTAAAACCTTGACCCTAATATGTCTTCTTGTGAGCATATTTTAAAATAAAGAACAGTTATAAATAAACAACGCACAAGTTATCTTGTGCGCTGCAAATATACTGTTTTATTACTGTTATTGTTTGTTTTTTTCTTTTCGCTCTTCTATCCTTCTATTGGCCATATTGAAAGCAGCTTGATGTGTGGTAACATCGTTTTTCTCGGCGTTTTTCAATATCTCGAGCGTGGTGTTGTAAATGTTTTCGGTCTTGCTCATGATTTCTTGGCGGCCGTAGTTTTCCAATTCGGCATAAACATTTATAATCCCCCCAGCGTTAATGAGGAAGTCCGGTGCATAAACAATACCTTTTTTACGGAGTTCCAGACCGTGTTTTTGTTCTTCGGCCAATTGGTTGTTGGCTGCTCCAGCGACTACTTTTGCCTTCAACTGGCTGATGGTTTGATCGTTAATCGTTGCCCCTAAGGCACAAGGTGCGTATATATCCATTTCTTCGGCATATATGTTGCCTCCTTCGTAAATGGTTGCACCATATTTGTCGCGCACTTCTTCTAATCGTTCTTGGTTAATATCGGCAATGTGCACTTTGGCACCTTCGTTGGTCAAATGTTCTACCAAGACCTCCCCAACGTGGCCAATTCCTTGCACATACACTACGCGGTCTTCCAGAACATCGGTTCCAAAGGCATATTTTGCAGCTGCTTTCATCCCCATAAACACGCCATAAGCCGTGATGGGCGATGGGTTTCCGGCGCCGCCCAAGGTTTCTGATATCCCAGTAACATACGGGGTTACCGAACGCACCAAGTCCATATCTTCAGTATTCATACCTATATCTTCGGCAGTGATGTACTTACCGCTCAAGGAATGGACAAACTCTCCAAAGCGTTTCATTAACTCTGGCGTTTTTTGAGTTTTGGCATCTCCAATAATCACTGCTTTACCGCCACCCAGGTTAAGACCGGTAATGGCCGATTTAAAAGTCATGCCCCTTGATAGCCGAAGCACGTCGTTTAAAGCTTCCCATTCGCTGGTGTATTGCCACATACGGGTGCCGCCTAATGCAGGGCCTAAAACCGTATTGTGTATCCCTATAATTGCTTTTAAACCTGTATCTTTGTCGTTGCAAAAAACGATTTGCTCATGATTATCAAAAGATTGTTGCCCAAAGACGGGATCAACCTTATATAATTCATTTGTATTAACTACTTCAGTCTCCATAAATTTGTTTTTAAATATCCCCTAAAAAGGTAGGGCAAAAGTACAGTATTATTGATAATCGAACAAAGCATTTGACGCTAAAAGAAGAATTTGTTAATAAATTTCGCACCGCTACATGAAAGAATTACAATATCTCAATCAATATTTCATAAAATACCGTGGCCGTCTTTTGGCGGGACTTTTAATTACCATTGCCGCCACTGTATTTACCATTGTGGTCCCAAAAAAAATTGGAGACTCCGTAGATGTTGTTCGAGGGTACATCAATGGTGACATCGCAGATTTAGCCTATGTAAAAAGCGAACTGTTACAAAATATATTGTTGATTGTCGGTGCTACCTTGCTTTCGGCTTTTTTCACATTTTTAATGCGACAGACCATCATCGTGGTTTCGCGCCGAGTGGAGTTTGACCTTAAGAACAAGATATTTCAGCAATACCAGCGGCTGTCATTGAGTTTTTACAAACAGAACCGCACTGGCGATTTAATGAACCGCATTAGCGAAGATGTCTCTAAAGTACGCTTATACGTAGGGCCTGCGGTAATGTACAGCACCAGGACCATTACGCTTTTTGTGGTTGCTATAAGCTACATGTTTTATACTGCCCCCGTCCTTACGGCCTATGCTATTGCGCCCTTGCCCATACTATCGGTCCTTATTTATAAATTGAGTGTTGAAATAAACAAAAAAAGTACCGCCGTACAGCAATACCTCTCTCAGCTCACCTCATATACCCAAGAGAGTTTTAGCGGGGTAGCCGTGATAAAAGCCTACGGAATTGAACCGCGCACCAACGAAGCTTTTGCAGATTTGGCCGAAGGCAGCCGTGAAAAAAACATAGACCTGGCTAAGGTACAGGCACTTTTTTTTCCATTGATGATTTTATTGATCGGAGCCAGCAATATTCTGGTCATTTACATTGGCGGACAGCAATTTATAGACGGGAAAATCGACGCCGGAACCATTGTAGAATTTTTAATCTACGTAAACATGCTTACGTGGCCAGTGGCTGTAGTAGGCTTTGTAAGCTCTATGGTACAACGGGCAGAGGCTTCGCAAAAAAGGATAAACGAATTTTTAAGCGAAGAACCGGAAATTAAAAACAAGACAGAAGAAAAAACAAGCATTAAGGGCAAAATAACTTTTGAAAACCTCTCTTTCACCTATCCTGACACCAATATTACCGCCTTGAAGAACATTTCTTTCACGGTTAACCCTGGGGAAACCCTTTCTATTATTGGCCATACCGGATCGGGGAAATCAACCATATTAGAACTCATTGGCCGGTTGTACGATGTACAAGAAGGTACCTTAAAAATAGACAATACCCCAATTGCGCAGTTAAACCTGGACAGCCTGCGAAGCAGCATAGGTTATGTGCCCCAAGATGCCTTTTTATTTAGTGAGAGCATTAAAAACAACATTCGGTTCGGGAAAGAAGAAGCCAGCGATGCCGAAGTGAAGCAAGCTGCCAAACGGGCTGCCGTGCATAAAAACATTATAGCGTTCAGCAAGGGCTACGATACTGTTTTGGGAGAGCGCGGCATTACGTTGAGCGGTGGCCAAAAACAACGGGTATCCATAGCCAGGGCCATTATTAAAGACCCGCAGATATTATTGTTCGATGATTGCCTTTCGGCAGTCGATACCGAAACCGAAGAGGAAATCCTGAACAACTTGCACGAAATTTCCCAAGATAAAACCACCATCATTGTGAGCCACCGTATATCTTCGGCCAAAAATGCAGACAAGACCATTGTGCTGGATGACGGTAAAATAATCCAGCAAGGCACTCATAATCAGCTTATAAAAGAAGAAGGCTATTATAAAGAGTTGTATGCCAAACAACTTTCGGAAAAAGAAATGTAGTGATTACTTGCCATATTTCTATTTTTTTTGGATTTTTGGAAAAACTTAACAAATCCTAAAACCAATGAGCGAACAGCATACGATGGAGCAAGAAGAAATACAATCTAAAGTGATGCGTGCGGGAAGACGCACCTATTTTTTTGACGTAAGAGCTACCAAGGCTGGAGATTACTACCTTACGATCACTGAAAGCAAAAAGTTTACAAACGATGATGGATCCTACCATTATAAGAAACACAAAATCTATTTGTACAAAGAGGATTTTCAAGATTTTAGGGACAACCTTGAAGCAATGACCGATTTTATCATTGATGAAAAAGGCGAAGAAGTGATTAGCGAACGGCACCAAAAAAATTATAAAAAAGAAGAAAACAATGCCGTTAGTGACACAGATGCTGCAACATCAGACTTTACCGATGTAAATTTCGACGACATATAAACAAGACCAAGATTACCTAAAAAAGTTGAAAACCGTCCCTGCAAAAAGGGACGGTTTTATTTTTTTCAACCTAATTTTCATTATTTTGCAACCGTGAAAACAGCCGTAGTTATACTAAACTGGAACGGAAAACAATTGCTGGAAACCTTTTTGCCATCGGTAATTGCATTTTCCAAAGAAGCAACGGTTTATGTAGCCGATAATGCCTCCACTGATGATTCGGTTGCTTTTGTAAAGCAACAATTTCCGCAGGTAAAGATCATACAAAACAAAACCAATGCCGGCTATGCCAAAGGTTACAATGAAGCCCTCAAAAACCTGCAAGAAGACCTATTTGTTTTGCTCAACAGCGACGTGGAAGTAACCCACAACTGGCTATCTCCCGTGCTTCAAGCTTTTAAAGACGACCCCAACTTGGTAGCTGCCCAGCCCAAAATACGCGACTACAATAATAGAAACCTGTTTGAGTATGCAGGTGCGGCCGGCGGCTATATCGATGCGTTGGGATATCCTTTTTGCCGTGGACGTATTTTTAATACCCTTGAAAAAGATACCGGCCAGTATAATGACACGGTTCCTATTTTTTGGGCCAGTGGGGCCTGTTTATTCTTAAAAAAAACCGCTTTTGAAAATGTAGGCGGATTTGATGAAGACTTTTTTGCGCATCAAGAAGAAATCGACCTATGTTGGCGATTACAGACCATAGGCGGAACAGTAAAATACATTGGAGCTTCAAAAGTGTATCACGTGGGCGGGGCGACCTTGGCAACGGCAAACCCCAAAAAAACATTCTTCAATTTCAGAAACACCCTACTCCTGCTTCTAAAAAACGTAAAAGGCGGACGCGCTTATTTCTTGATTTTAACACGCATGTTGCTGGACGGGGTGGCGGCAATCCAGTTTTTAACGCAAGGGAAATTCAAACATATTAGCGCCATTTTGAGAGCGCATTTTAGTTTTTATAGCCTTTTTTATATATTTCTGAAAAAGAGAAGGTTACAGGCTTCAAAATTTAAGTATTACACCAAAAAATCGATTGTTTGGGCGTATTTCATTCAAAACAAACACCGATTTAACGACCTCTGGTAAATTTTACTTAAAGTATTGTTAATCGTTAGCCACCTCCTGTTCTATTTGATAATTTTGGATATTAAATTAAATAAACTAATTATGAAAAAAATATTGATTCTGGCTGTTTGCTCTGGACTTTTGTTCACATCATGCGTTTCCAAAAAAAAATACGCTGATTTAAAGGACAAGCAAGAAAAAACACAAGACCTATTGAACACTGCAACCGTTAAGCTAAACGATTGCCTTTCAGAAAAATCAGGATTGGAAGCTTCAAACCAATCGTTGAAAAGTCAAGTTGCTTCATTAAATGCCACCAATAAAGATTTGATACGGCAGATTGGAGATTTTACAGACCTTACCAAAAAAGGTGCTGAAAACTTAGAAAAATCGTTAGAAAGCCTTAAAGAAAAAGACTTGACCATCCGCAAATTGCAAGATGCCGTTACCCGCCGTGATTCGGTGAATTTGGCATTGGTACAAAGTTTAAAAGGTGCCCTTGGAAATTTGGATGACGAGGATATTGAAATAAGCGTAGAAAAAGGTGTTGTTTACGTGAACATTTCAGATAAACTATTATTCCGTAGCGGAAGTTATCAAATTACAAGAAAAGCCCGAGAGGTTTTAGGCAAGGTAGCTACCGTGGTTAAAAACAAACCAGATTTCGAATTCTTGGTGGAAGGCCACACCGATACCGACCCAATTAATACAGGTTGTATTAAAGACAACTGGGATTTAAGTGTGCTTCGAGCAACAGCTGTAGTTAGAACGCTTCAAGACGACTTTGGCGTAGCCCCTGCACGTATGACGGCCGGTGGGCGCAGCGAGTACGTTCCCGTGGCAGGCAATGATACTGCAGCAGGAAAAGCCAAAAACCGTAGAACGCGCATTGTCGTATTGCCAAAAATCGATCAATTTTACAACATGATCGAAGACGGATTGAAAGACCCTAAAATAAACTAAGGTTTTTAAAATCTTAAAATAATTCAAAACCCGGCAAACAGCCGGGTTTTTTTAGCTACATTAGTGATAGTAATGAAAGGCGAAGAAAATATCATTGAAAAGTTTTATCGGGCTTTCGAGCATTTAGATGCCGAACGCATGGTGGAGACCTACCACGACGATGTAACTTTTGAAGATCCCGCTTTTGGGATATTGCGAGGCGAAAAAGCAAAAAATATGTGGCGTATGCTTTGCAGTTCGCAGCAAGGAAAGGATTTTAAGATAAAAACAACCAATATAGCATACGAGCCCGAAAGAGGAACCGCCCGCTGGGAAGCGTATTATACGTTCGGGAAAAAAAAGAGGAAGGTCCATAACGTCATCAATGCAAAATTTGAATTCAAGGATGGTAAGATCATCAATCACTTAGACCGTTTCAACCTGTACAAATGGTCTAAACAAGCAATGGGCGTCAAGGGGTTTTTGTTGGGATGGACCGCTTTTTTCAAGAAAAAACTCAACAAACAGACCAATATACGACTTACAGAATTTGAAGAAAAAACACTAAAACATAAAAAAATGGAACCAATTACAACCAACTGGACCCGAGAAGAATTAAAAGCATATATCCTGTTATACTGTGCCCACGCAGATTTTATTAAAACCCAAGAAGAAGTGGATTACATAAAATCGAAGGTTAGCGAAGCCGATTATGAAAAAATACGCAAAGAGTTTGAAGAGGACACCGATTATGAATGCATTCAAAAAATTGAATATACCATAGAAAAGTACAACTACTCTAAAAAAGAAATAGATCGCCTTTTTAAACGCATTAAAGAACTGTTCTTATTAGATGGCGAGTACAACGCCGCAGAGCAAAGCATCTTTATGGGGTTAAAACACTTATTGAAAGACCGCTAAATTTTCAGGCTCCCCTTGCCTTCGCGTATCAATAGCGGCTCGTCCCCTGTTAAATCGATGACTGTGGAAGGCACGTTATCGCCATAACCGCCATCGACCACCACATCGACCAGTTTTTCCCATTTTTCAAAAATAAGCTCAGGGTCTGTGGTGTACTCGATCACTTCATCATCATCTTTAATGGATGTAGAAACAATGGGATTGCCCAATTCCCGAACTATGGCCCGGGTTATATTGTTGTCAGGCACCCGGATGCCCACTTCCTTTTTCTTTTTGAAAACGGTGGGCAAATTGTTGTTTCCGGGCAAAATAAAGGTATAAGGCCCCGGCAAAGCGCGCTTTAAAATCTTGAAAGTAGAAGTATTGATTTGCCTTACGTAATCTGAAAGGTTGCTCAAATCTTCACAAACAAATGAAAAATTTGCTTTTTCCAGCTTTACCCCTTTCAGCTGTGCCACACGTTCCAGTGCCCGGTTATTGGTAATATCGCAACCCAAGGCGTAAACCGTATCGCTGGGATAGATCACCAAGCCGCCGTCCTTGATTATTTTCACAACTTTTTTAATTTCCTTTGGACTGGGGTTTTCTTCGTAAAGTTTAATGTACTGTGCCATAACAACATTTTTTTAGGGTGTTTTTAAAGATAGTTGTATTCTTTCATATTTTCAAAATATTCTGAAAAATCCCTTCGGAAAAAAGAATAAAAAACATTCTGGGCAATCTCTGAAACAATTAAACGTTGTATCACCACAAAATAATCACCTTTCCATGAACAAAAGTTTTCCCTCCATTGTAATTCTTACCCTAAGCTTGTTCTTTATTGCCTGTAGTGAAGACAACAAACCACCTATTGTGATTGAACAGCCCTTGGCCGAAGTAACGCAACTGGATGTTTCTTACGGTGAAAACCCACAACAAACTTACGATCTGTACCTTCCCGGAGGACGTTCTTCAGAAAAAACAAAGGTCATCATCCTCATACACGGCGGCGGCTGGATACAGGGCGACAAGTCCAGTATGGAGGTTTATGTTCCGCTGTTGAAAGAAAAACACCCCAACCACGCTATTGTAAACCTAAATTACGTGTTGGCCCAAGTGCCCACCGTGCCTGCATTTCCCAATCAGTTTTTAGATTTGGGGCGAGCCATCAATAAATTGACCAGAGAAAGCGAATCTCTCCAGATAGCACCGGAATTTGGCCTTATTGGCGTCAGTGCCGGCGCCCACATTGCATTGCAATACGATTATGTATATGATACCGAAGACCAAGTAAAAATGGTGTGCGACATTGTGGGACCGACCGATTTTACCGATCCTTTTTATACTGAAAATGCTAATTTCCAATTCTTGCTCAACGCTTTGGTCGATGAAACCGCATATCCCGAAAACAGCAACATTGCCCAACTTATTAGCCCTGCTTTGCAAGTAACCGAAAGCAGCAGTCCAACCCTACTTTTTTATGGAAATGAAGATCCTTTGGTGCCATTAACCAATGGAGAAACCTTGCAGGAAAACCTCTCCAGCAACGGCATTACGCACAGCTTTATCGTTTATACCGGCGGCCATGGCAACTGGGATGAAGCCTCAAACTTAGACTTGCAACTGCAACTCACTTCTTTTATAAACGACCACCTTCCCGTGGCGGAGTAAGCACCTTATAATTTTGATTGACAGACTCATATTTGAGAAAAAACACCATCGTTTCTAATCACGTGTTCATTAGGAAGAAAGCACTTCCAGTTTGGCAAAACGCAGCAGTAGCTTTTTGAGGCCACCGTTGTCAAACTGGATTTCGGCTTTGGTATCGGCGCCTTTTCCTTCAATAGAAAGTATTTTCCCTTTTCCGAAGCGCACATGTTCTACTTTTGTGCCAACATCCAGGTTTGCAGCTTTTGGGTCAAAATTTTTATTGGTGTCGCTGGAAACCGGTTTTAACCTCCGCAGTTTTCGCAATTGGGCTTCCGTGGGACCGTTTTTTTTTGGTGGCGTTCCTGCTTTTGGTTTTTTCAACCGCAGTTTGCTTTTGTCCACTTCATCAAAAATATCCGCATCAATAAGGGGTTTGAAGCGATTTTCAGTTTTTGGGGTCAGGTATTCCAAAAAACTTTCTTCAATTTCTTCAATAAACCGGCTGGGTTCGGCATCGATCAATTTTCCCCAACGATAACGGGACTGGGTGTAGGTTAAATAGGCTTGTTTTTCAGCCCTGGTCAAGGCTACATAAAACAAACGGCGTTCTTCTTCCAGTTCGGCACGGCTGTTCATGTTCATGCCGCTGGGAAAGAGGTCTTCTTCCATACCAACGATATACACATAGGGAAATTCCAAGCCCTTTGCCAAATGTACGGTCATCAGTGCCACTTTGTTATCGTCGCCTTTCTCGTTGTCCAAATCGGTCGCCAAGGCTACGTCTTCTAAAAATTCGGCCAAGGAACCTGTGGTATCGGCCAGTTCTTTTTGTTCTTCAACAAAATCGCGCATCCCGTTGAGCAATTCTTCAATATTTTCAATTCGGGCAATACCTTCTGGTGTTCCGTCTTTTTTAAGCTCTTGGAGCAAGCCTGTTTTTTTGGCCACATGCTCTGCCACCTGAAAGGCGTTCTGGTTTTTGTTCAAAATTTGAAAACTCTTGATCATGGTCACAAAATCTTCCAGTTTGCCCTGTGTGCCTTTATTGATTTTTAAATTGATCTTGTCCAGGTTTTGCATCACTTCAAAAATGGCCCGATTGTAATGATTGGCAGCAACGGTAAGCCGTTCCATGGTGGTCTGCCCTATTCCCCGTGCCGGGTAATTGATCACCCGTTTTAGGGCTTCTTCATCTTTGGGGTTTAAAATTAACCGTAGATAAGCGATGACATCTTTTATTTCTTTACGTTGGTAAAAACTTAACCCTCCATAAATACGGTATGGAATATCCCGTTTGCGCAGGGCATCTTCAACGGCCCGTGACTGGGCATTGGTACGGTAAAGCACGGCAAAATCGCTATAGTTCAATTGGTTGTTCATGGCCGTTTCAAAAATGGAACTGGCCACAAAACGGCCTTCGTCACCATCGGTCATGGTACGGTTTACCTTTATTTTGTTGCCTTCGTCATTAGCGGTCCAAACAATTTTTTCAAGGCGTGTTTTGTTTTTTTCAATAATGCTATTGGCGGCGTTTACGATGTTTTTGGTCGAACGGTAATTTTGCTCCAACCTATACACGGTAACATCATCATAATCTTTTTGGAAGTTTAGGATGTTGTTGATGTTCGCGCCCCTAAAAGCATAAATACTCTGGGCGTCGTCCCCCACCACACATATATTTTGAAACCTATCGCTCAAAGCTTTTACGATTAAATATTGGCTGTGGTTGGTGTCTTGGTACTCATCTACCAGAATGTACCTAAACCGGTTTTGGTAGTGTGCCAGCACTTCGGGGAAACGGGTAAGCAGTTCGTTGGTTTTCAGCAAGAGATCGTCAAAATCCATCGCACCGGCCTTAAAGCACCGCTCTACATAATTGTTGTAAATATCGCCCAAACGCGGCATTTTGGCCATGGCATCGGCTTCCATTAATTCGGGATTGTTAAAATAGGCCTTTACAGTTATCAAACTGTTTTTATACGAAGAAATACGCGAATACACCTGTTTGTATTTATACACATCTTTGTCGAGCTGCATTTCCTTGATAACGGCCCGGATAACGCTATGCGAATCTTGGGTATCGTATATGGTGAAATTTGAAGGGTAGCCCAAGCGGTGCCCCTCAAACCGAAGAATTTTTGCAAAAACACTATGAAACGTGCCCATCCAAAGGTTTTTCGCTTCACTGCTGCCCACAATCTGGGAAATACGCCCTTTCATTTCCCTAGCGGCTTTATTGGTAAAGGTGAGGGCCAGGATATTGAAGGGGTCCACCCCTTGCGACATCAAATAGGCAATGCGGTAGGTCAACACCCGGGTTTTCCCTGAACCGGCACCGGCAATAACGATCATAGCCCCGTCTTTCTGTAAAACGGGAGCACGCTGTGCATCATTTAACTGTTGAAGGTATTCTTGCAAAATCTGTTTGTTTTCTGAAATTTTCCGAAGCTGAAAAATACTGAAATTCAATTAAACCCTTAGGCGCTTTTCCTATAATTTATAAACAAAATAAGCTATTGTAATTTATTTGAAAACCCCTATCTTTAAGTTTTGCCAAAATGCCTGGAGACAGGCTTTTTTTCTGGCGCAGCTCCTTTATCATTAAACATTTTTACATGGATTCAGCAGTAGAGTTTATAAAATCGATTCCTTGGTGGGCCTGGGTGCTTATTGTACTTGTATTAGTTGCCGTAAAAGACATATTTTTCAGCAAAAGGCATACCATCCTGCACAACTTTCCAATCGTGGGGCATTTTAGGTATTTACTGGAAAGCATTGGGCCAGAATTAAGGCAGTACATCGTGGCAAACAATCGCGAGGAACTTCCCTTTAACCGCATTGAACGAGGCTGGATTTATGCCTCGGCAAAAAACGAAAACAATTATGAAGGTTTTGGTACCGACAGGGATATATATGAGCCCAATTACATTTTTGTGAACAATGCCATGCTCCCATACAAATTACCAAAAGGGCATCCCAACATTAGCGACCCATACTTTTTGCCGTGTGCTAAGGTTATGGGCGAAGGGAGAAGGAAAAGACCTTATCGGCCCGCTTCGGTAATCAATGTTTCGGCCATGAGCTTTGGTTCGCTATCTGCAAGGGCAATAGAATCGTTGAACAGGGGTTGCGCCTTTGCAAGCGCCTATCACAACACTGGCGAAGGAGGACTATCGCCTTACCACAAAACAGGTAGCGATGTTGTTTTTCATTTTGGTACTGGTTATTTTGGGGTACGCGATGATGATGGTAACTTTTCCATGGAAAAAATGGTCAAACTGGTCAATGACAATCCCCAAGTGCGCGCTATAGAAATAAAGCTCTCGCAAGGTGCGAAACCTGGCAAAGGCGGTGTGTTGCCTGGAGCCAAGATCACGGCCGAAATATCAGAAATACGCCATGTGCCTATGGGGAAAGATGTGTTGTCCCCTCCATCGCACAGTGCCTTTAACGGTATTAAAGAATTGGTTGATTTTGTGGAAGACATTGCCGAAGCCACAGGCCTGCCAGTAGGTATAAAATCTGCTGTAGGGAAAATGGAGAACTGGGAAGAACTGGCCGATATTATGGCACGAACCGATAGGGGGCCAGACTTTATAACCATAGATGGGGGCGAAGGTGGTACTGGTGCCGCACCGCCAAGTTTTGCAGACCACGTGGCCTTGCCCTGGATTTACGGGTTTGCTCAAGTGTACCAAGTATTTAAAAGACATCAAATTTGCAACAGGATTGTTTTTGTTGGCAGCGGCAAATTAGGCTTTCCGGCTAGAGCGGTTATGGCGTTTTCCATGGGAGTAGACTGCATAAACGTGGCCCGGGAGGCCATGCTTTCTATTGGGTGTATCCAAGCCCAGCAATGCCATACCAACAAATGCCCCAGTGGCGTTGCTACTCAAAACAAATGGCTGCAAAGGGGGATTAACATTGAGGACAAATCGGTACGGACGCACTTTTATTTTAAAAATTTCAGGAAAGAATTTTTAGAAATGACACACGCTTGTGGTTACGAACACCCTTGCCAGTTTAAAACCGATGATGTTGAACTTACCGTAGGCGATAAAAATTTAATAAAAAGCCTTGCTCAAACTTTCACGTATGTTAAAACAGTGGTGCCGTTTAATGGTATGCAAGAACTGCAGGACAGCCCGCACTTAGGCGGCCATTATCGTAGAAAGGAAGAAAAAAGACATGTAAAAGAACTGAAGAGAGAAAACAAGGTTCGATATTAATTTTTATTTTTACCCCCAAAAAACACGTACATGGAACCAGAACAGCTTATAGGCTATGTTGCCTACTTATTACCTGCCATTGTAGTGGGCATTGTAGCCTATTATTTTTTTAAAGGCCATACGGCAAACGAAGAAAGCCGACGCCGGTTTTTAATACAAAAAGAAGCCCAGAAAACTGTGCTGCCTACCCGGATGCAGGCGTACGAACGATTGACCCTTTTATTGGAACGCATAGACCCCAACAAGCTGTTGATACGGGTTAAACCTTATTCCAATAGTGTGGAAGAGTACGAAAAATTGCTAATCAAGAACATTGAACAGGAATTTGACCACAACATTACCCAACAAATCTATGTTTCGTTAGAGTGCTGGAACTTGATACAGACTGCAAAAAACGCAACCATACATGCCATTCGCCAAGGTGCCATGCACGAAAGCGACAAAACAGCCGATGCCTTTAGGGAGTGGATGTTACGTAATTTTATGGAAGAGGTCACCCCATCTCAAAAAGCCCTTGCGTACATTAAAAAGGAGGTTGGAGAACTGTTTTAGTAAATTTGGGTTAAGGTTCAAACAATCCATTCCTGATGGCATACAGCACCAGCCCGATTCGATTTTTGAGATGAAGCTTTTCGTAAATGGAATCGCGGTAGCCCTCAATGGTCTTGGGGCTTAAAAACATTTTTTCGGCTATTTCTTTGTAGGTCATTTCGGTGCAGGCGTGTTTTATAAACGCTACTTCCCGTTCTTTAAGTTCTACTTCTGTTTCATCTTTGGTCAACGAACCAATCAGTAATTTTGAGATGGTATTGGTATGGTAGTAGCCTTTCTCTATAACTTGGTTGAGTGCTTCTTCCAAAATTTCTTTTTTGGTATCCTTCATTAGATACCCTTTTGCACCGGCCCGTAACATTTTCAAAATGGTCTTTTCGTTTTCTTCTACTGAAAGGGCCACTACTTTAACCTTGGGGAATTGCTCCTTTAAAATGGCAGTGGTTTCTATGCCGTCCAATAGCGGCATGTTTATATCCATAAGCACTACATCGGGGATGTTGCTGGGTATTTTCAGCTTGTTTAAAAACTCTTGTCCGTTTTTGCACAGGCACACCACTTCAAAATTTTCAAAATCACTTACCAAGCCACCTATGGCCTCTAAAAGCAAGGTATGGTCATCTACAACGGCAACTTTATGTTTCATACATCTAATTTACATAAATATCTGTTATCGAGAATGTTAAATATCATCAAGTTTCTCTGGATTGGGTTCATACGTTAATTTTAGGGCTGTGCCTTTATCTTTTTCTGAAGTGATTTTTAAATCTGCACCAATTACCTTGGCCCGGTTTTTCATGTTTTTCATACCAATGCCAGAGTAATCGGCATCACTCGCAAAGCCAATACCGTTGTCTTGGGCCAAAATAAAAAGTTTATCTGCCTTGTAATTTATTTCTACATTTAGATGCGAAGCCTTGGAATGTTTTATGGTGTTTGAAAAAAATTCCTGTAAAATCCTGAAAATGATAATTTCTTTTTCGTTGCCAATATCATATTGTTTGCCGGTTACCAGAAAATTGGACTTTAAGAATTCCAACCGGTTAAAACGTTCTATCTCCATATTGAGCGCCTCTATTAGATTGAGGCTTTTGAGCGCTTCGGGATTTATCAATTTTGATAACGTCCGCAGTTCGTGTATGCCTTTTCCTATGGTCTGGGCAACTTCTTCTAAGGTTTCGGGACGGTCTTTTGCCAATTGTACCTGTATTTTGGCGAGTGTCATTAATTGGCCAATGTTGTCGTGGAGCTCCCAACTTATATTTCGTAGGGTTTCTTCGCGTATCTCAATCTGGGTTTCTGAAAGTTCCTTTTCAAAGGCTTTTTTGGTCCGTTCCTGCTCTTCAACCAATTTATTTTTCCGACGTACAAAAACAATAAACAGCGTGATGATGACCCCTACCAAAAGCAGTAGTATCAACACCGAAACCAATCCCGCTATTTCTTTTTGGTCCATATAAAACCCATTGTAAAACAACTGTACATAATAATAATCAAAATACGTTGTACGTTGTAAAGCGTTATAAACAAATCATCGTTACCGGCAAAAAACTCCCGGGAAAGCTTTATAGGGATGTAGCCAACATAAAACAGCAACAACCCGATACTGATCCAAAAAAGAAGATCCTCCCGTATGTGCAACACCCTTGTATCTGACAATATTTCAATATAATATAAAATTATACAAAAAATAATCAAACAGGCCCCCGTTATATAACTGATCATTAAACTATCATAATAGGCATTAACAGTAAAGACATTGATAACCGTAGCTATTAAAAACAATATAACGCTATAAACAATCCATTTTTTATAGGTTTTGCCCTTGACAAAGTTCCAGAACACGTAGAAAAAATACGAAAAGAAAACAGTATTGTAAACATTGTACATGATTACATTTCTATCCAACCAGTAATACACATACTTGGCCGAGATTTCATTTATAAGGTTATAAATCAAAATCCACACAAAATACTTTAAGACCGTATGCTTGTACTTGCCATAAAAAAGGATTGCCGTAACTGTGGCAATCCCGTAAAATGACAGTACTATATAATGAAATACGCTGTTAAAAAGCTCGTCCACTTTATTTGTTAATTAATTGCTGAAATCATCTTCTTCGTGTGGCGGAGGTATCATAGTAGCATCGTTCAACACCAAACTAATGTCCTCACCACCGCCGCCTTGAAAGACCGGGTTGAGCAACAACATATTGCTGCCAAAGCCGGGTGTTCCCTGTTGCTTGGTGCCATTGCCTTTTTTGCGCTGCTTGCCGTTGTCCCTTTTTACCACATCTTCAACCGGTACGGCTGTACGGTTGCCATCGCCATCCACACGAATGAAAAACCCAAGTTCTTTTCCGTTAAAATCGGCAGTGGGCAATAAAAAGAAAGAGTTGTGCCGTGCGTATTTTTCATTGCCCACACTTCCATCCGCCGGATAATTTGAAAAATAGAACCGAAGCCCTTTTATGTCAACTTTGGCCAGTTTTGCTTCTGTTTCTATAAAGTCCATATAATGTTTCATGGTTTCATAATCGTATTGCCCATAGCGTGTAGGGTAGAATTTTTGGGTGGTGTCTTCCACTTCTTCAAACTCTTTGATGATGGTCGCGCGTCTTTCGGTATAACTATCGTACATTGTTTTTGCGTCCTGTACCGAGATAATTTGTTTTGGTGGCCCATCGTAATCGGTACCATCGTCGTCGGTTTTATCTGGAATGCCTTCGCAAGCCATTAAACCGCTAATTATAACGGAAAGTAAAAGAAATCTCCTGAAGTTTTTGTGCAGTGTTCCCATAATTTGGTTGATTTTGATGAATATAAAGTTAAACTGAATTTATTGAAATTAAAAAGCTCAAAACAAAGCCCGGTTACGTAAATTTAACACAAAAGATTGTATGTCAATAACATAAGTGTTGACTAATTTTGAAAAAAGGGGCAAAACCCCCATTCGATTTAGGGAAAAACCCCTGTATCATCATCGTAGAAAACTGCTGATATGTAGGGTTATTCGGCTTCCTTTATTTCGTTAAGCTCCTTGTTTTTCATCTGGGCGTAGGTAATGCCACTCTCCCACCATTCGGTCATTTTTTTCTTGTTGAAAATCAATGAGTTGGTAGTCAGTACCGTAGGAGTGTAATATAAGTTGATAATGGCGTCGTGGTTGCCGGCTACAAACTTGCCAATGCGAATGTTCTGCTTCTCCACCCGATCCAGCATAAAGGAATGCATATTGGTCAACAGCGAAAACGGGTTTTTGGAAGGCAAACGGTTGTAATAGGTAACCTCGGTTTCCAATATGATTACATCTACCGTTTTGGCACCTCGGTTTATGGCTTCTTCTATTGGGATCATACTGCCAAACCCACCATCGGCATATTCGCAACCTTCTTTTTGCACCAAGCTCATAAACGGAATGTAATTGCAGGAAACCCACACCCAATCGCAAAAGTCGTGATAGTTGAAATCGTGGATAGACTTGTATTCCACTTGGTTCAACGAAAGGTTGGAAACCGTAACCACTACTTCTTTTCCAGAATCTTTCAGTTGATTGAACTCTGCCTCGGTAAGTGTTTTTTTTATGAGTTTGCGCAGATTTTGACTTTCCCCGAAAGTCTTGCTGCCACGAAGCAGATTCAACGCCACGCTAAAATGGTCAATCCCGATTTCCATACTGCCAAACTTCCCTTTTTTTACCCGAAAAGGCCGGTTGCTGAAAATATCACTCTGCTTCACCGAAGTATAGACCTCTTTAATTTTCTCGATTTTTGAAAGTGCCAAATGTGAAATAAGCAAGCTGCCGGTCGAGGTGCCTACAAAAATATCATACTGATTGCCCTGCTCTTCCAGTAAATATTGTGCGACCCCGCCGGCAAATGCGCCCTTACTTCCTCCACCTGAAATGACCAATGCCCGCATAAACTTCTCTTTTCATAAATGTAACAATTGCTTTTTATTCTGAAAGCTTCTTGCTTAAAAATTCGTTTTCTTTTTTTGGCAGCGTTGGCAAAAGCAACTCAAATTGTTGCCGGTATTCGGGGTTTATCAATAAGCCGTCAATCATTTCTCGGGCAAACTTCCTAAAACGCCAATTGGGGTGTACCGAAGCGTTCAACAGGTTTTTAAACACTGTTTTAAAGTGAAATTGCAGTTGGTTTACATACTCAAAGGCTTTTTTCCTGATTTCAAAACTATAGGTGCTGGAAGTGTACGCAATCAATTCGGCGGCAAATTCTTTGATCTTTTCAGGAGGGGTCCCCTCGGTAACCAAGGTTAAAAAGAGCCACAGTTGGCGGATGTTTTTGTCTTGAAACCCAACCGTGCCTTTCATCACATCCAGATAAACAGTTTGTTTCTGCGGAAAATTGACCCAAAGGTTATACAGTGCGGCCTCTTGGGTTAAGTAGGATGCGTCGTTTAAAAGCGTTTCATATTCACTTTGCAATTCTTTCGGAATGGTCGACAGCGTATTGGCCACAGCTTGCCTTACATATAGATTATCGCTGTTGAGCGCTTTTTTATATAGCGGAAGCGTCTGAGAAATTGGCTCGCCAACCAGCTGATAAACGGCTTCCTGACCAATAAAATCGTTTAGTGCCGTCAATGCAAAAGACAGTTGGTTTTTCTTTTCCACAAAAGGGACATTTCGCAAGGCTGAAATTTCAAAATACGATCTCATAAAGGTTGACTGCGACAAATAATCCAACGCCTGCTCTGCCTTAAAAGCACTTTGGTGCAACCAATCTGCTTCCCATCCTGAAATATCAGCTTGAGTACCCTTTTTTATTTCCGCTAAAAAATCATCGGTTGATACATTTTTGAACTGATATTCTTCTAAATAATTTTTAATCGCGGTTTTAAAGGCGATATCCCCTATTTCTTGGCGCAACATTGTCAACGCCCAAGCTCCTTTTTCATAAAAAGTCAACGAGCTGGCTTTTGGATTCAACAATTTTTCTCCTTTACCGGAATCGCTTAATTCCTTTAATTGCTCAGCCGAATTGTACAATTTCCAATAATAGTAATCATCGCCAAACACTTCCCGTTCTGCCAACTGGGCAAAATACGTGGCAAAACCTTCTTGCAACCAATGGTGGGTGCTATTGGTTTCGGTCACCAAATTGCCAAACCATTGGTGCGCCAGTTCGTGGGCGTTGACGTTCACGTAATTTCTATCGTTAAACCCAATGGAATCGACCACAAAAGCTTCTGAAAAAATGGTAGCAGTGGTATTTTCCATCCCAGCATACAGAAAATCGCGAACCGGCACCTGCTTGTAATTCTGCCACGGATATGGCACGCCGATTTCCTGTTCAAAAAAATCGAAAATCTGTTTCATATAGCGATACGTTGGTTCTACTTTGTTGCTATCTTCCGGTTTGTAGTACAGCTCAATGGGAACGCCCGATTGTGACGTGATGGATTTTTTATTGAAATCGCCCACCGCAAAAGCCGCCAGGTAACTTGCCATTGGTTGTTGCATATCGAATTGCCAATACGTTAAACTGTCCTTGGGTTGTTTTTCAATCAATTCCCCATTGGCGACTACCGTTTCATTGTTTGGCGCTGCAACGGTAAGGTCAAACTCCAGCTTATCGTTCATATCATCAATACTCGGCAACCAATGCGACGTGTATTTTCCTTGGCCTTGAGTCCATATTTGGTTTCCGAAGAAATACAAGGTCTGTTTTGGGGTTGCGCTGTACGAGAACGTAACATCGTAGGTTTTATCTTTTCTGAAATTTCCGGTGAGCCATATCTTTTTTCCTGCCTTGTCGGCATACAGGTCTGAAGAAGAAATAGCTATTTTTTTTGAAACCACATCAAAAACCTTCATATCGATCGCATCGAGATACACCGAATCTGTTTTCTGAAGTATTTTAAATTGATACGAAACCGTTCCTTTTACGCTTTCTTCAGAAGCATTCGGGATAATTTCAGCTTTAACGGATAAAAAATCAACAAGTTCAGTTTGCTGTGCATTTCCGAAGAAACCAATAAAGACAATAAAAAGAGTGCAAAATTTATTCATATGTAACATTTCAATAGGCTCACAAAATAACCAAATAACTTTAAAAAATCTTTTACTCTTATATCTCTTAACAGGAATATTGTATTTTCGTGATATGAACGGCGGCTTTCTTCAAACTCCAATCGATTACCTAAAGGGCGTCGGGCCTAACCGGGCCGATTTGCTTAAAAAAGAGCTGGACATCCATACCTTTCAAGACCTTTTAAACCTCTTCCCCAACCGTTATTTAGACCGAACCCGCTATTACAAAATCGCCCAACTGCAACGCAATAGCGCTGAAGTGCAAGTAATAGGGAAAATAATTCATTTAAAAACCGTAGAACAAAAACGGGGAAAACGTTTGGTAGCCACATTTACCGATGGAACATCAAAGATGGAACTGGTTTGGTTTCGTGGCCATAAATGGATTCGGGAAAATGTAAAAATCAATGTGCCGTATGTGGTTTTCGGAAAAACAAATTGGTACAACGGCACGTTTTCCATGCCGCACCCAGAAATGGAATTAGTTTCAAAACATAAAGAAGGGGTCCGATCTGCCATGCAACCCATTTATCCGTCTACCGAAAAACTATCCAAAAGCGGGATTACCAATAAAGTCATCATCGGGTTATTGCAACAATTGTTCACAGAGCTAAAAGGGAATTTTTCCGAAACACTCTCCAAATCCATCCTCGATTCGTTAAAATTAGTATCGAAAAGCACCGCCCTTTTAAACATCCATTTTCCACAAAGCCAAGAACTTTTAGCACGGTCTCAATATCGGTTGAAATTTGAAGAATTATTTTATATTCAACTGCAATTACTTCGAAAAAATTTACAACATAAACACAAAATTAAAGGCTATCCATTTGAAAAAATAGGGGAGAATTTCAACACGTTTTACAACCACCATTTACCGTTTGAATTGACTGGCGCACAAAAGCGGGTCATCAAAGAAATAAGAAATGATTTAGGCAGCAATGCACAAATGAACCGACTTCTACAAGGAGATGTAGGCAGCGGAAAGACCATTGTTGCGCTTATGTCAATGTTAATGGCTATTGACAACGGTTTTCAAGCCTGTTTAATGGCGCCTACTGAAATTCTGTCAGCCCAGCACTACAACGGATTATTGGAATTATGTAATAACCTGAATACCAGTATAGCGTTGTTAACAGGCTCTACCAAAACTTCAAAGCGAAAGGAAATTCACGAAAAACTGAAAAATGGCGAAATAAACATCCTAATTGGCACCCATGCATTGCTGGAAGACAAGGTGCAATTTAATAATTTAGGACTCGCCATAATCGATGAACAACATCGTTTTGGAGTGGCACAACGCAGTAAATTATGGCACAAAAATGAGTTGCCGCCGCATGTACTTGTTATGACCGCCACCCCTATTCCACGTACCCTTGCCATGAGCGTTTATGGCGATCTCGATATTAGCATAATCGATGAACTTCCACCGGGCAGGAAAAGCATAAAAACCGTCCATCGTTTTGACTCGAATAGACTGAAGGTTTTCCGATTTTTGAAAGATGAAATTTCAAAAGGCAGACAGGTGTATATCGTCTATCCATTGATACAAGAAAGTGAGGCATTAGACTATAAAGATTTAATGGATGGGTATGAAAGTATTGTCCGTGAATTTCCGCAGCCATCCTACCAAGTTTCCATCGTTCATGGTCAAATGAAACCCGCCGACAAAGATTTTGAAATGGAACGTTTTGTTCGCGGTGAAACACAAATAATGGTGGCTACCACGGTTATTGAAGTAGGGGTAAATGTTCCCAATGCTTCGGTTATGGTCATTGAAAGTGCCGAACGGTTCGGGCTTTCACAACTGCATCAATTGCGAGGTCGTGTAGGCCGTGGCGCCGAACAAAGTTATTGCATTTTAATGACCAGTCATAAATTAAGTAGCGGTGCCAAAACCCGCTTACAGACGATGACACAGACTAATGACGGATTTGAAATAAGCGAGGTGGATTTAAAATTGCGCGGTCCCGGCGATATTATGGGCACGCAACAAAGCGGTGTGCTGAACCTTCGTATTGCCGACATTGTAAAAGATTCGGCCATTTTAAAAATAGCACGAAGTTATGCTATGCAAACGCTAAAAGATGATCCTGCGTTAGCTTCCGAAGAAAACAAGCCCATTGCGCAAACCTATTCGCAATTGGTCAAGTTTAAAAATATCTGGAATTATATTTCTTGATGCAAGCGTGTCTTTAAATTTTTAACTCTGTATTATTCCTGTATCTTTGCCAACTTTTTAAAAGAAGAACAATGCTACAGAAAACCATAAAAAATTTTACCCAAAACCCTAAAAACGATATTCTTTCAGGACTAACTGTTGCTTTAGCATTGGTCCCTGAAGCTGTTGCCTTTGCCTTTGTTGCAGGGATAGACCCTTTAATTGGATTGTATGGAGCATTTATGATGGGAATCGTCACTGCGCTTTTTGGTGGTCGTCCAGGAATGATTTCCGGAGCTACGGGAGCCACGGCAATTGTTATGGTTCATTTAATACAAAAAGGGAACGAAGTAGGTGATGCTTTAGCTGCGCCCATTGATAATTTAGGACTTCAATGGCTTTTTATCACTCTATTAATTATGGGTGGTATACAAATAATGGCCGGGGTATTCCGTTTAGGAAAATTTGTACGTTTGATTCCGCATCCAGTGATGATGGGGTTTGTGAATGGCTTAGCAATTGTTATCTTTTTATCACAATTAGGCTTTTTTAAAGAAAGTTCATCTGGTGTTCCTACTTGGATGACCGGAACTGACCTTTTTGTTATGTTAGGCCTCGTGTTTTTAACGATGGCCATTATGTTTGGGCTTCCAAAACTTACCAAGAAAATCCCTGCAGCACTTACGGCTATTGTTGTCGTAGCTTGTGTTACTATTTTTGGAAATATAGACGCCAGCACCGTGGGTTCTTTTATCCGCGATGGTGGCGGCACCGGACTTGAAGGAGGATTGCCTACTTTCCAAATACAGATATTCAGTCTTTTTGAAACAATAAATGGCCATTGGGGCCTCGTTATTTCCACTGCATTTATTTTGGCAGCAATAGGCCTGATAGAATCTTTAATGACCCTTAACCTTGTGGACGAAATGACCGAAACCCGCGGAAGCGGAAATCGCGAATGTGTGGCACAAGGCGGCGCCAACATTGTAAACGGCCTGTTTGGAGGCATGGGCGGTTGTGCAATGATCGGGCAGTCTATTATCAATATCAATTCTGGTGGTAGAGGGCGTTTATCTGGAACCGTAGCGGCCATTGCTCTGCTCTGTTTTGTCTTGTTTGGCGCGCCGTTGATCGAGCAAATTCCCATTGCAGCCTTGGTAGGCGTTATGTTTATGGTAGTCATCGGTACGTTTGCGTGGAGCAGTTTCCGTATTCTGAATAAAATCCCATTGAGCGATGCCATTGTTTTGGTAGCGGTTTCGGCCATTACCGTTTGGCAAGACCTCGCCATTGCCGTTATAGCCGGTGTTATTATGAGTGCGTTGGTGTTTGCCTGGAAAAACGCCACCCGCATTAGGGCCCGAAAACGGTTTAAAGAAGATGGCACCAAGGTATACGAAATATGGGGACCCCTATTTTTTGGCTCCACAACTGCCTTTAACGCTAAGTTTGATGTGAAAAATGATCCAGATAAAGTTGAAATCGACTTTATAGAATCTAAAGTGACCGATCACAGTGGCGTGGAAGCCTTACGAAACCTTGCCAATAAATATGTGGCACATGGTAAAAAAATAAAGTTCACCCATTTAAGCAAAGATTGTAAAGCACTGTTAATAAAGAGAAATCCAGAATTTGAAACCATTATTGAAGACAATATTGACGACCCCCGGTATTATGTGGTTACCGATGTGATGGACAGTGAGGTTTAAAAACTATCTCGAGGTTTTATCTCGAAACAGAAAATTTCAAATTTCAAAAAAAAAAAATTACAATATACGCAACCCATTTTCCACCTGTTTCCCAGGCTCTAAAAGGGTTACCTCTTTTCCGTCAACCGCTCCTATTATCAAGCACTCGCTCATAAAATTGGCGATTTGTTTCTTCGGAAAGTTAATAACGGCAACTACTTGTTTGCCTCGAATCGCTTCTTTATTGTATAGTGCTGTGATTTGTGCAGAAGTTTTTAAAACACCTATTTCTTCTCCAAAATCTATTTTTAATTTATAGGAAGGGTTATGAGCTTCCGGAAAATCTTCTACCGAAATTACCGTTCCAACCCGCATATCGACTTTTTCAAAGTCGCTCCACGACAGCTTATTTTTCATGGGTAATGTTCAATTTTTTTACCATTTCAGGAGAAAGGTAATCGCTTTTAGCACTGTAGTTATCGACTAACAGCCCTTTATTGCCGTCTTGGGTTTCAATAACGTACAAAATCGAGTTATCAGCAGGGTTGCTCATCCCTTCAAAACGATAAAATTTAACCACATCGAGCTCTCCGGCTTTCCATTCTTTTTTAAGGGACTTGGACTCGATGCCCTCTTCAACCAAATTAAAATCTTCTGTATAACCTTTCTTCTGCAAGTCTTCAACCGCAACAGAAAGGGAGTTGTATGAATTTTCCATGTTTTTGCTTTTGCCTAAAGTTACAGGCATTAAAAGAAACAGGCAAAACTTTATAAAATGTTTAATAATTGTAACTTTATTGAAATTATAAAACTAATTAAAAAGTAAAGCAAAACCTATGTCCCTTACCCCTTCCAATATGATGCCGCTGGGCACAAAAGCACCTGATTTCACGTTATTGGACACCGTTACCATGAAACCCGTTTCCTTACAGCAAATTCAAGGTGAAAAAGGCACGGTGGTCATGTTTATTTGCAACCACTGCCCCTTTGTAAAGCACGTAAACGAAGAACTCGTTAGGCTTTGCAACGACTATCGCGTGACGGGTTTTGGGTTTGTGGCCATCAGCAGTAATGACGTGGAAGCATACCCACAGGATTCTCCAAAAGAAATGTGGAAAACCGCCCGAAAACACAACTACCCCTTCCCGTATTTATATGACGAAACACAAGAAGTGGCAAAAGCGTATGATGCCGCCTGCACTCCAGACTTTTATTTATTTGACGATGAACTGAAACTCATTTACCGTGGCCAACTGGACAATTCCCGTCCCGGAAACGGCATCCCGGTAAACGGCCGTGATTTACGCGAAGCATTGGACAATGTACTGAACAATAACCCACAACGCAAAGACCAAAAACCGAGTATGGGCTGTAATATTAAGTGGAAAAACTAAAATTGGCAGTCTGTTCGAGCGCAGTCGAGAACTCCAAACTACTTACCTTCAATAAGGCCTCGACTCCGCTCGACCGGACAAACCAATCTATTTTTTCTTTTTATACACCCTCTTTTTATGCTTTTTTATGGTGTTTCTATTTCACCTTCATCAACTCCACATCAAAAACCAAGGTGGCATTGGGTGGGATAACGCCTCCAGCGCCTTGTTCTCCATACGCTAAGTGTGAAGGAATTACAAACCGGGCCTTATCACCCTCTTGAAGCAACTGAATGCCTTCATCCCAGCCTGCGATAACATTGCCCATCCCTACCGGAAATTCAATAGGATTGCCACGTTTGTAAGAGTTGTCAAACTCGCCGCCATCGGCGAACATACCTTTGTAATGTACGGCTACGGTTTTTCCTTTTTCGGCTTTGGTGCCATCGCCTTTTTGAATGATTTTATAGCGAAGTCCGCTTTCGGTTTTATCAAAACCAGCTGAAATTTCTTCAACCAACGTTTCTTGTTCTTGTCTAGCTTTTGCTTCCCGTTCTGCTTTCGCTCCGGTAAACTGTCTAAAGGCTTCAACGGCATTCCATCCTTCAGCTTCCTCTCCCACTCTTATAATTTCAACCTGTTGCATTGTATCGCCCTGTGCAATGCTATCCACCACATCCTGACCTTCAATAACATGGCCAAAAACAGTGTGTTTATTATCCAGCCAAGGGGTTGCTACGTGCGTGATGAAAAACTGGCTTCCGTTGGTGGCTGGACCCGCATTGGCCATTGAGAAAATACCTGGCTTGTCGTGTATTAAATCGGGGTGGAACTCATCATCAAACTTGTAACCGGGTCCGCCGGCACCTGTGCCCGAGGGATCACCACCTTGAACCATAAAATCTGGGATTACCCTATGAAATTTTAATCCGTCGTAATAGGGTTTTCCTTGTGGTTTTGCTTCGTTTTCTAAGCTTCCTTCAGCCAAGGCCACAAAGTTCCCTACGGTTCCCGGAGTTTTTTTATAGGTTAGTTTTCCTAAGATTTCGCCTTTTTCGGTGGTGATTTTAGCGTAAATTCCGTCTTGCATGAGTTTGTTTTTAAATGAAGTGCAAAAGTAGCGAATTCTGTGTTTTATTTCCTTTTTCCGAAGTAATAAAATTTTTTAAAAAGATTACGATATGATCCCAATTTTTTTTGAATGGTCAATCGCCCGGTCACTATCTTTAAAATACAGCGTTTTTACCGATAGGGTTTCCATATTTTTCAGTACTTCCTGTACGTTTTCTTTTTGTTTTTTTGAAGTTTGCCGAATGTAAATAGCACGGATGTTTTCAGGAAAAATTTTACAGATGCGTTCATATAAATACGGATCTTGCTGCGAATCGTCGCCCAACAACACATAGGTAAGGTTGGGGTAAAAAGAGATGATGTCCTTTATTTTCTGAAATTTATGATCGTGGTCGCCCCGCCCCGATTTTAAAAAGTCGGTCAGTTTGGTCTTGATGCTTTTCAGTTTGATGACCGCTTTGGGCAAGTTGTGCAATCTGGCAAATTCTTCGATAAAAGCGTATAAATTCCATTCGCTGCTGGAAACATAAAAAAAAGAGTTGGACGCCTCATCACTGTCTTGCCCGGCAATGCTCAAGGCCTGGTAATGAGCCACCACATCGTCGTACACCTTGCGTTTGTTCACGTTTTTGGACAACATGACATACAGTTTTTTAAAAATATTGCTACTGTGCGAGATGAGGAAGGTGTCGTCAATATCTGAAATAATACCGAACTTACTTTTATAAGGTTTTAATATTTCATCTGTTTCCACAATCCCAATATCGCCTACGGCACACGTAACTTTGTATCGATGCCAACCACTTTTCAAGGGTTTTGAAAAAGGGATGGTAAACCGGAAAAAGCCGTCTTCCAAGGTTTTGGTCGTTACGGTGGTATCATAAAAGTGCAAGGTGATCTCCACATTTTCCAAAGGCGAAATCGTGAACATGTGCAAAATGGAGAACGCGTGTTTTACGCCTTTGCGCGCTATACTATATTTATCGGGCGCCCACGACTTAAATACGTGGCCCGAAACCACAAGTTCTTGTTCGTTGAGATACCCCCGGTATAATTGTAAATCTAGTTTCACGTATTGTAAATTCCTTAACTTTTATATCTTTTCAAAATACTTAAATTTAGAAACAATTTAAAATAAATGAAGGGAATTAAGGATATATTAACCGTTGTAAATCCCATATCGGGCAATATTTCAAAAGAAAACATCATCACGGAAATAATAGACCATTGCAATACGGACCAATATGCCTTGACCATATACGAAACCACAGGGAAAGACGATATTTCCAGTATAAAACAGCTTATAGACGAAAACAATATTGAGCGTGTTTTGGTGGTTGGTGGCGACGGGACCATAAAAATGGTAGCCGAAGCGGTGGAAGGTTTGCAGGTTTCGGTAGGGATTATCCCAGCAGGATCGGCCAATGGGTTGGCAGTGAATTTCAACATTCCCAACAACAGGGCCAAGCAGTTAAAGATCGCGCTGGGCAACCACACCATCAAAGCCGATAAGCTGTTGGTGAACGACCATATATGCTTCCACATGGCCGATATGGGCATCAATGCCGAACTGGTAAAAAACTACGAAGCTTCTAACATTCGGGGAAAGTTAGGATATGTACTACAAAGCATCCCCACCTTGTTGAACAGTGAATATCCGTTTACATTCCAGATTGAAATCAACAATGAAACCTTTGAAAAAACCGGTATTATGCTGGCCATTGCCAACGCCAATAAGTTTGGCACCGGTGCCACCGTAAACCCAAAAGGAAAGATCAATGATGGAAAATTCGAGCTTTTGGTTTTCAAGGAGCTGAATATTCCTGAAATAATCAACACCATCTACGACCAGGCAGACATAGAATCGGGTTTTGCCGAAGCGTTCAGCACCACCGCAGCCACGATCAGTTCTGTAGAGCCGGTCCCCTTGCAGGTTGATGGCGAATTTTTGGAGTACACCAAAAAAGCAACGGTAACACTCTGCAAGGAAAAATTAACAGTGGCCGTGCCAAAAACTTTTTTGGGGTAGACCATTTCTTCAAGGGAAAGCAAAAGGTGTAATATTCGAAAAATCTTTATATCTTTATCTTTTAAAAATTTTCCTAGAATTCCCCACAAAAAAATATGTTACGGCACTGGCTTAAGGTTGCATCAACTTTCTCCCCAGTTGGGATACGTTCCCTTCAGTTGAAAAAGCCTTAAAAAGGTGCCTTTTTGTGTGCTATAAGTACTATCAAAACCACAACTGGTGAAGATGAATTAGGCGGTAATTTTCAATATAAGCTCATTCTCAAAATGCCTTATACAGCATTACGCATCATTTGGTTATAAAGATTTTTTTAATGAACCTACGTCCTTACTGGCAATATTACAAAGACCTCTTTCCATTTATTGCGGGGTTTGCCATCGTGGGCAGTTTCGCCACAAACCTGTTTTGGGGATTCGTGATTTTTTGTACGATGGCACTGTTTTTCGGGTTTTTGGGCTTTCACGTGTTCAAAAAAAAGGAATACTATTTTTATTACAATCTGGGCCTAACCAAATGGAAGCTGTTCATGGCGAGCTTCGTTTTAAATTTGCTGGTTGGCGTACCGCTATACACTATATTATTAACCTTTTTTTATTTTTTCTTTGGCGGTTTTACAAGTACATAATGCGCGAAAAAGCTTCGGAAAAAATCCAGTATTAAAAGATGTTTCCTTTTCATTGAAAACTGGGGATATTTTGGGAATATTCGGAAGGAACGGAAGCGGGAAATCCACCTTGCTGAAAATCCTTTTCGGGACGCTTTCAGCAAACAGCTTACATCTTGAAGTAAACAATGAGAAAATCTCTCCTTCCGAAGTCATTAAAAACCAACTTATCGCCTATTTGCCACAACATCCCTTTTTGCCAAAAAACACTAAAGTTCGCGATATAATCCCGATGTATTTTCAAGAAGAAAAAGAACAGGACGCCGTTTTTTACAATCGGTTTGTTGCAACCCTTACTCATAAAAAAGTAGGCCATCTTTCGCAAGGCGAACGCAAGTTTTTTGAAGCGATTTTAATAAGCCATTTATCACATCCGTTCCTGATGTTAGACGAACCTTTCTCCATGATAGAGCCACTTCAAACAAAAGCATTAAAGGATTTTTTACTGAAAATTTCAGAAACAAAAGGCCTCATCATCACCGATCATTATTATACCGATGTGCTGGATATTTCCACTAAAAACCTCATTCTAAAAGCTGGAAAAAACCAAATTGTAGATTCCATTGACGACTTAAGGACAAGGGGGTACCTTTCCAAAAACACATAAAAAAAGCCCCGATTAACGGAGCTTTTAATTGCGTTTGATTTAAAGGATTAACCTTTTGGCATCAACACCTTGTCTATGGTGTACACAACGCCGTTAGAGGCATCTACATCGGTGCCCGTTACCGTTGCCATATTCCCTTTGGCATCTTCTACCATAACGTTGCCATCTTTAATTGACAAGATAATGTTCTCGCCCTGCAAAGTAGTCACACGGTATTTATTATCGTTGTCGTTAATGGCTTTTTTAAGGGCATCCGCCTTCCACTCACCGGAAACCACGTGGTATTTCAAGAGGTTTTCAAGCTGCGTTTTGTTTTCGTCCTTCATTAAATCGTCGCGAGTTGCTTGTGGAACCGCCTCAAAAGCGTCGTTAGTAGGTGCAAATACGGTGTATTCGCCTTCTTCCATAAAGGTTTGTGCCAGTCCGGCCTGCTTTAGGGCATCGACCAAAGTAGATAGGTTTTGGTCGTCCATCGCTTTTGCGGCAATGGTGTTTTCCTCAAACTCCTTCTTGGCCATCATAGCCTCTTCGTCAGCCTTTTTTTGGGCTTCCATTTCCATTTTTTCGGCTTCAGCTTTTGCCTCGTCCTCTTTTTTCTTTCCGTCGTTACAGGCAGTGAACAACATTGTTGCTACGGCCATTGACATCATAATTGTTTTGAATCTCATAATATGTTGATTTTTGTTTGCTTGAAACAAAGATAATGCTGAGTATCATAAGGTTGTATTAAAGCCCCTTAATTTTAAGTTAAATATTATAGGAATTGCTATCTCAATTAGCTTATAGAGGCAATTTTTCTATTAAAAAGTCCTGCTGAATTTCTAAAAGTTGTATATTTAAATCATAGAAATGAAAATTAAACAAAATGGTTAAAGCGAAATATCAAAATGTACTGGATTTAGGCGAAAAACTTAAAATCCAAAATGGCGACGTAAAAGAAGAGAATGGCAAACTGAAAATTTGGGGCACTGCAAACACCCAATACCAAAAAGACCTGCTTTGGGACGAAATTAAAAAGTCCGGCGGTGAAAACCCGCAAGATATTGAAGCCGACATTAAGGTGGCAGATAAAAATGCGTATGCTTACCACACCGTTGAAAAAGGGGAATCGCTCAGTAAAATTTCAAAAAAATACTATGGCGACCCAATGCAATACAACAAGATTTTTGAAGCCAACCGTAACATTTTGGACAACCCAGATGTCATTCACCCAGGACAAGAGCTCGAAATACCCAACAAGTAAACACTCCTATATTAATTTAAAACCGGCTGCCTATTTAAATGGGCAGCTTTTTTTGCTGAATACTGGAAAGGAAACCAATTTCCGTACTTTTAAGGTATGGATATAATTAGTTCCCTTTCCCCTTATTTGCTCATTGGGCTCTTTTTTTTAGGGGCAACCGCCTTTACCCTTTCAACTATTAGTGGCGGTGGTGGCGCGTTGATGCAAATCCCTATCCTCAATTTTTTGATCGGCACTTCGCAAACCGCTCCCGTTATCAACTTGGGTACCTTTATAAGCCGGCCTAGCCGTATCATAATTTTTTGGAAACACATTGTGTGGAAGGTGTTTTGGTATTATGTCCCATCTGCCATGATCGGGGCGGTTCTCGCTGCTTGGCTTTTTGCTGAAGTAAAGATTTATTGGGTACAGATTATCGTCGGATTGTTCTTGGTAAGTACTTTTTTTCAATATCGTTTCGGAAAAAAAGAACGCTCCTTTGAAGTAAAACTCTGGTATTTTGTTCCATTGGGCTTCTTTATTTCCGTAATTGGAACCCTAACCGGCGGCATGGGCCCAATATTGAACCCTTTTTTGCTCAATGCAGGAATTGACAAAGAGTCGCTTGTAGGAACCAAATCCGCACAATCCTTTTTCTTGGGAATAGCCCAAATAGGCAGTTATACATTTTTTGGATTGCTAACCGATGAACTTTGGGTGTACGGTATCGCCATGGGCTTGGGAGCCATTGTAGGCAATCTCATTGGCAAATGGTTATTGCAACGTATGAGCAAGCTCGCTTTTAGAAAATGGGTAATTGCTATTATGGTAATTAGCGGATTGGTTTTAATTGTAAAAGCTATTTCTGAAATAATATAGCCATTTCAAAATACCCTACAATCACTTTTCTAGCTCATTTGATTGAAGTCCTTCAATTAGCTCCCAAAGCTCTTCAGAACTTGGAGCTTTACTTTTTACCGATACCCCGTACCGATTCTTGTAAAGAAACCTGATTAAATACTGCTTGGTAGCATTCAAATATTCTTCCCGAGCGTTGGTACCGTTATAGTCAACAGTTTTTTCATATCCAAAAGAACTTTCATGGTTCAGTTCTTTCTCGGCAAATTCACGGTGTTGGCGTATTTCAGCAGTTCCTTTTCCGGTACTGCCATCCACAATTGTAATAGGCACTTTTACTCCCCCTTTTTCATAGCGAAGGCTTGCAGAATATAGGTTTTTACTGCTAAAAGGGTCGGTTTCATAATAGGTAAGCGTATATCCATTTACCTGTTTTGGGGGCTTCCACCCGCGCCAAGATTCTTTAGCTATGGGTAAGGTAGTTTTTTCATCACTCTGTTCTATTCTATCTTCTTGCTTGGCCTCTTGCTTTTCCTTGTCGCCCAAGCCACAGGAGGTAAGGATTATAATCATCGTTAACATTAAGAAGTTTTTCATAATCATATTGTTTAAGGGTTATTATTTTAACTAAGGTTACCCTCCACAACCAAGGGCTTCCATTTTTTGACCTATTTCAAGGGTTTTGCCCATTACAAATTCAGGATGGAAATGTGCTGTTAAATAATAAATAAAGCCTTTAACTGTATTGCCTCCATTCACATCATTAAATTCAGAAAAAGGTCCATAAAACAATTGTGAAACCCATTTTTTTATGTTTTTAATTATAGGGGAAGTATTTGGTTCAATAACATCATAATCGGTCATAAAAAGGACCCACAGCTCCATACTTACATCGTCCATTTCTTGCTCTGTAGCGTTAGCCATTCCCTCAGGGCAGTATAGTATTGTAGTTGAACTGGCAATTGCCAAGAGTTGCATACCGTATAAGTCATATTTTAACTTACAATCAGCAGTAGCCTCTGTCTCTTCATTTAGTTTTTCAAGATTATATACATACGCCAACATCATGTAGGTACATTTCATTTGTGAGGACCAATCGTTAAACTCATCGAGGTTTTCCCTTTCTCCTTCCAACATCTCTTTTAACTTATCCATAAACTCCTTTTGTTCTTCAGTGAGTTCTTGTGGGTTCTCTTGGTTTTCTGCTGTATATTCCTCACCGTATTCACCTTGTTCCGCATTTTCTTGAATGGCCTCTAACAAATTTATTTGTGCTGAAACAATTGGGCTATAAAACAATGTGATAAACAATGGTAATAGCAATAATAGACGTTTCATAACTATATAAATTGCGGCGTCTATACGCATTGGGATGATTTGCTGTAAATCTCTTACAAAAAGACACCTTGTTACTATTGCTAATGTAAAAGTAACCTCTATAACTAAGTTGCAGCTATGTTCCAATTGCTTGCAATTATGTCACATATTTATAATTAATGAAGTATGAACTGCTCGAATAACGTTGAAAAGAGGTGCTTTTTAATCCAAAACACGGTGATATTTTAAAAACTGGCCATAAAAAAAGACCGCAAGTTGCGGCCTTTTTCAAGTTTTATTTTTTACCTAAGAAATCTTAATCGATCTCGCAGGCTTTTTCTTAGCTTCTTCCCGTTTGGGGAGTTCAATGTTCAATATACCTTCATTGTATTTGGCCTTTATCTTGCCATCGTCAACAGATTCGGGCAGGGTAAAGCTCCGTTTAAAAGAGGAATAGCCAAATTCCCTACGGGTATAATTATTTTCTTTGGTTTCTTCTTCGTTTTCCATTTCAGAAGAAATGGTCAATACTTGGTTATCGATCTCTATATTGAAATCGTCTTTTTTCATTCCCGGAGCAGCCAGTTCAACTTCGTAGGCGTCATCGGTTTCCGAAATATTAACCTTCGGAAGGCTCATGCCTGTGTTAAAATTGGACTGGAACACACTGGGAAGGTCGTTGTTCAATAATTCGTCCATCCAAGAAGACCAGGTTGGAAAAGTCCCTGAAAGTCCTGCATTTGTATTTGCCAAACTTCTTTTTTTCGGTGATTTCATCAGCGTTGTCATAATCAAAAAAATTTTAAGTTCAACATTGTTTTATTTGCTTTTAGTATTGCAAATTGTTTGCCACGAACAAATAATAACAACGCTCCTTGCATAATTAAATTATTTTTAACAAAACCAAAGCTTTTATGGCAGTTAATACAACTTAAAACTGTCATTTTTTCAATAAAAAAAGCCTCTGAAAAGTCATTTTGACATTTCCGGACTTCAATTAGAAAGTGCCTTTACAATCCACTAATATAACCCCCGTACACATCCTTAAATTCCAGGCCATCACCCAAGTTGTGCTTGCTCAGCTTTTTGTATTCTGAAAGCGCCCAAAGCACAAACTCCTTAAAAAATGGTTTGTCCTTAGCTGAAATATCTGGGGTATATTTCTTCAGCAATTGTTCCAACGGTTCTATTTTATTTAGTTGTCGTTTGTATTCAGTGTCAGATAGTGTATCCAATAACTCAAAGCCGCTTTCTTCAAAAAACCAAGCAACTACATTGGCATACGGATCGACGTCACTCTCTTTCTGAAGTTTTTCAATTTTAGGAAAATAGTTTTCAAATTGGCTTTTTACCGCGCTGTTTATCAATTGCTCGGCCACTTCGCTGGCGCCTTCTTGCTCGCCTTCATACACCAATTCCACTTTTCCGGTAATGGCTGGGATAATGCCCATAAAATCGCTCAACCTCACCGCGGTTTTGTCTTCTCCATTTTGCAGGGCGCGCCGTTCGGCAGTGCTTAGCAAGTTTTCGTACGCGGTAATGCTCAAGCGGGCACTCACGCCACTTTTTATATCGATAAACGCACTGTTGCGGGCCTCAAAACTAATTTGTTCCACTAGGTTCTTTGCCAAGTCGGGCACGTAAATTTTTTCTTTGGTTGCAGAAGCTTCCGCTGTTTCTTGCTCAGTAATGTTCCGTGCCGTTTCAATATCATCGGGGTAATGTGTCAAGATTTGTGACCCGATCCTGTCTTTCAACGGCGTTACAATGCTACCGCGGTTGGTGTAATCTTCCGGATTTGCAGTAAACACAAACTGAACGTCCAACGGCATCCGCAATTTAAAACCCCGGATTTGCACATCGCCTTCCTGCAAAATATTGAACAGCGCCACTTGAATGCGGGGCTGTAAATCGGGCAGTTCATTGATGACGAAAATGCTCCGGTTGGCACGTGGAATCATTCCAAAATGAATCACCCGGTCATCGGCATAGGTCAGTTTTAGATTGGCAGCTTTAATGGGATCCACATCGCCAATAATATCGGCCACCGTAACATCGGGTGTTGCCAGTTTTTCTGAAAACCGCTCGTCCCGATGCAACCATTCAATGGGGGTTTTATCACCTTTTTCTTCCATTAGTTCTTTTGCAAATCGGGAAATAGGATGAAACGGATCGTCATTGATTTCGCTGCCGGCCACAACTGGCACATATTCATCTAATAACGAAACCATTTGCCGTGCGAGACGGGTTTTGGCCTGCCCGCGCAATCCAAGCAAGTTGATGTTGTGTTTGGAAAGAATAGCGCGTTCTAATTCTGGTATAACGGTATAATCGTAACCGTGAATTCCTTCAAAAACGGTTTCTTTTTTTAATAGTTTCTGAAGCAAGTTGCGCCGTAATTCTTCTTTAATCGGTTTGTACGCGTACCCGGCTTTTTTTAGGTCGCCGAATGTTTTTATGTTTTCTGTTTTCATATTATACTATTTTTTATAGATGAAAGAAGAAAGACCGTTCGCAAAGGCTTACTGAAAGAGGAAAGACAATTTCTTACAAAAAGCCATCTTTCTTTTTGGTTTTCTTCTTCTTACAATGTTTTCTGAAATCCTGCAGTCATTCGCTGCCATTCTTCAATTTGAGTTTCCAGTATATTTAACTCCTCTCCAGAAATATATTTTTTATGGTGCGCAATTAATAGTTGTGTATTCAATTCGTAAGAAGAACCCATTGCAATATCAATAAAATGAATGAATGACTTTTCAGTTCTTGCAGAGCCTTCTGCTATATTACTTGGCATTGAAATTGAACACCTATTTATTTGTGATGTCAGCGAGTACTGCTCCTTGCTAGGAAAATTTTCTGTTTTATCTGAAATTTCAAAAGCGATATTCAATGCTTTTTGCCAGATTTTCAAATTTCTAAAATTGTGTTTTTTATACATAATAAAATTTATTTACTGTTTCATTATAGAAGAAAGACAAAAGACTGTGCTTATATGGCAGGATTAAAGAGGAAAGACTTTGTGATCTAACTTGTATTAAGCTTAATCTTTCTTCCTTCAATGAGCAAAGCGAATGGTCTTTCTTCTTTCAATGAGCAAAGTGAATGGTCTTTCTTCTTTCAATGAGCAAAGCGAATGGTCTTTCCTCTTTCTTCTAATATTACCTCAGTTTCCGTTTCCTATTCGTTTCATAATCGGTAAAGATCATTTCGCCCAATCCTTTTAAACCAGTGTAAAATGCTTTTCCTTGGTTGGCGGCCGTAAAGTGATCTACAAACTGCATTAAATAAGGATCTTGCGCAATCATAAATGTCGTAATGGGAATGTGCAGTTTACGTGCCTGACGCGCCATCATATAACATTTCTTTACAATGTTTGGGTCGAGCCCAACACTGTTTTTATAATATTCACCATTAGGAAGTTGCATACAGCTCGGCTTTCCATCGGTGATCATAAAAATCTGTTTGTTGGTGTTTCGCTTTCTGCGCAACATATCCATCGCCAATTGTAATCCGGCAACGGTATTGGTATGAAATGGCCCTACGTTTAAATACGGTAAATCCTTGATTTTTATGGGCCACGCATCGTTTCCGAAGACTAGAATATCCAAGGTGTCTTTTGGGTAGCGGGTGGTAATCAATTCAGAAAGTGCCATCGCTACTTTTTTGGCAGGCGTAATTCTATCTTCCCCATACAGTATCATACTGTGACTGATATCGATCATCAGCACCGTGCTCATTTGCGATTTGTGCATCGACTCTTCGACCACCAAATCGTTTTCTGAAAGATTTAAACCTTCAATACCGTGATTAATTTGGGCATTCTTTAAACTTTCGGTCATCGAAATCCGCTCTAACGGATCGCCAAATTGATAATTTCGAAACTCTCCGGCTTGTTCGTCACCTTGTCCTATATATTTGGTTTTGTGGTTACCGCCAGTACTTTTTTTCAATTTACCGAAAATTTGTTCCAAGGCCCGTTTCCGAAGGGAGCGTTCCAGTTTTTCGGTAATGGAATTTTTGCCTTCCCCTTTACCGCCACCTTTTCCATCTGGTCGGAATTCTTCACGGATGTAGCCTTTTTTCTTCAGGTCTTCAATAAAATCGTCCATGGTATATTCTGCTGTAGTAAGGTTATACTCTTTATCCAACTGCCGCAACCAGTCTATGGCTTCATCAAAATCACCTGAAGTGTGCGTAATTAATTCCTGAAAAATTTCGAAAAGTCGTTCAAAGGGAGATTGTTCCTTAGGGTCATGTTTGGTAAAAACAAATCCCGTAGGTCTATTTTTCTTCTTCATACCCTAAAGGTAGCGATTTTAAGACAAAAAAAAGAGGTGTATTAACAGCCTTTTAAGACTTGCTCTTTCACATTTTCTTAACTTTATAAGCTAATTTTTATTTCTGAAAAAACCAATCGATGAAAAAACTATTCCTATTTATCTTTTTACTGCTTTCACTCTCATTATTTTCCCAACAACTTTCTATGGATATTCTGAAAGACATGAAACCTCGGAACATTGGCCCCGGTGGCATGTCTGGCCGCGTAACCGCTATTGATGTGGTGACCGACAACCCCGATGTGATGTATGTGGGCACGGCCAGCGGCGGCTTATGGAAAAGCAACAGCGGCGGTATTTCATGGAACCCTATTTTTGACGACCAACCCACGGCTTCTATTGGGGCGGTGGCCATTCAGCAATCCAATCCGTCGGTTATTTGGGTAGGAACCGGCGAAGGAAACCCAAGAAACAGCCTAAACGGAGGCTACGGAATATACAGATCGCTCAACGGTGGGAAAACCTGGCAATTGATGGGACTCGAAAAAACACGCCATATTCATCGTATTATCATAGACCCAACCGACCCAAATACTATTTACGTAGGAGCAATTGGATCCCCTTGGGGCGAACACCCAGAACGCGGTGTTTTTAAAACCACCGATGGTGGAAAAACGTGGAATAAAATCCTTTTTGTAAACAACAAAACCGGCGTGGCCGATATGGTGATGGACCCCACCAACCCAAATAAATTGATTGTTGCCATGTGGGAACATAAACGCGAACCGTGGTTTTTCACTTCAGGTGGCGAAGGTTCTGGTTTGTATGTAACTTACGATGGCGGCGAAACTTGGGAGGAACGAACTGATAAAGACGGCTTGCCAAAGGGCGATTTAGGACGCATTGGAATTGCCATCGCTCCTAACAAACCCAACATTGTTTACGCCTTGGTAGAGTCTAAAAAGAATGCCCTATACAAAAGTGAAGACGGAGGGTTTACCTGGAAAATGATCAACAACGATATGAGCGAAATAGGAAACCGCCCTTTTTATTATGCTGAAATATACGTGGACCCTGAAAACGAGAATCGGGTGTTTTCTGTCTTTACGTATGTGAATGTATCGCAAGACGGCGGCAAAAGTTTTGAGCAGTTAATGGGCGCTTATGGTGTGGATAATGGCGTTCACCCCGATCATCATGCGTGGTGGATTCATCCAAAAGACGGCAGTTTTATGATGGATGGTAACGACGGCGGCCTCAATATTACCCACGACGGCGGAAAAACGTGGCGTTTTATAGGAAACCTCCCCGTGGCCCAGTTTTATCATATAGCCGTGGATAATGAGTTTCCGTATAATGTGTATGGCGGTATGCAAGACAACGGCAGCTGGCGCGGCCCTGCCTATGTTTGGAAAGACCAAGGAATACGAAATAGTTATTGGCAGGAAATCAGTTTTGGCGATGGATTTGATGTGGTTCCCGATCCCGATGATAGTCAGTACGGCTGGACGATGAGCCAACAAGGGTTTGTAAGCCGCTATGATCATATTACAGGAAACAACTATACCGTAAAACCAACCCATCCCGATCCTGATATGCATTTGCGCTTTAACTGGAACAGTGCTATAAACATCGATCCTTTTGATTCAAACACACTTTACTTCGGAAGTCAGTTTGTGCACAAAAGCACCGACAAAGGACTCACTTGGAAGGTAATTTCGCCAGACCTTACTACCAACGACCCCGAAAAACAAAAACAAAGTGAAAGTGGCGGGCTTACAATAGATGCCACGGGAGCCGAAAATTATACCACTATTTTAGTGATCGAGCCTTCCCCGGTTGAGCAGAATATGCTGTGGGCAGGAACCGATGATGGACGCGTACAGTACACTCAAAACGGTGGGCAAAATTGGACAGACGTTTCAAGTAACATCCCTGGATTACCTGAAGGTAGCTGGATTGTACAGATAAAAGCTTCCAATAAAAATAAAGGGGAAGCGCTGTTGGTTGCTAACGATTATAGACGTTTTAATTACACGCCTTACGCATATAGAACAACTAACTACGGAAAAACGTGGAACCGAATCGTTGACGAAGATGATGTAATAAGTTACACTTTAAGTATTGTAGAAGACCCTAAAGAAAAGAATTTATTGTTTTTAGGCACCGATGACGGACTTTATGTTTCAATAGATGCTGGTGAGAGTTGGCAAAAATGGACTCACGGTTTTCCTACGGTTTCGGTGAAAGATTTAGTGATTCAGCCGAGAGAAAATGATTTGGTGATCGGGACCTTCGGAAGGGCGGCTTGGGTATTGGATGATATTCGTCCGTTGCGGGAAATAGCCCGGAATAATTCAGTATTAAATCAAAACATTAAGCTTTTCGAAGCCCCAACTGCTTATGAAGCGTCCTATCAACAACCTACTGGTAGCCGTTTTGGAGCAGATGCGTTGTTTAATGGGGATAATAGGAAGTCTGGAGCACGTTTTAGCTATTTTTTTAAAAAGGATGATAGTGAAACAACCGAGAAAGATGAAAGTGAAGAGGATTTTGAAGAAAAAGAGGAAACAGACGAAATAGCTTCCGAAGAAAAAATGGACGGCAAACATAAAGACAGCTTATATTTAAGAATTTACGATGGTTCCCGATTGATCAGGACCCTAAAACGCAAAAAACCAGACAGTACAGGTATCTACACGTGGCGATGGCGCATGAATGAAGCAGGGGTTGACCGTCCTTCCCGTTCCATAAGAAAACGGAAGAATGAACCTAGCGGAACTTCAGTAAAGCCTGGAACCTACAGAGCAGAGCTTTCTTTTAACGATGAGATATCAACCAGCTCCATAACGGTAAAAAGTGATCCGAGGCTTACTGTTTCAGAAAAAGCAATCAATGAATCTTACACTGCTTCAAAAGAATTGGAAAAAATGACACAAACCGCAGCCGATGCCGTAAAGCAATTGGTTGAAAGTAAAAACACGGCAGAAGATTTCAGAAAAAAATTGAAAGAAAACGCTTCAGAAGAAAAAAAATATAAAGACGAAATTAAAACCAGTAAAGCGATTATGAAGAAAATAGATTCCGTTATCGCACTGTATTTGGGCAAAAAGGACGACCGGCAAGGTATTGTGCGCAGTACAGAGCCTAATGTCATGCAACGCATTGGTCAAGCAAGATGGTATAGTGGCAGTCGCCCTAACGGAATGACAGCTACAGAACAACGGTTAATGCAACACGCCAAAAGTGCATTAGCTGAAGCGCTAAAAGCCACCAACAGTTTCTTTGCAACCGAATGGCCAGAATATAAATCTAATATGGAAAACATTGACCTGTCGCCTTTTAAAAAAACAGAAGTATTTAAAGTAGAATAAACCGGTGTTTGAATGTTCTAAAAATGATTGACACGCTATTTATATGAAATCAATTTATGTTAAAACTATTTTTAGGATGTATCGAAAACACCATTAAACAACCAATATGATGAAAAAACTCTTAGTAATCAGTTTGGGTTTGCTTCTATTCTATTCCTGTAAGGAGGAGAAAAAAGAAGAAACTGCACAAACATCAGCAATCAAGCAGTATTCCATTGAACAATTTATGGACAATGAGAACGCCTATGCCAATGGATATTCGCCAGACAAATCCAAGGTATTAATGACCAGCAACCGATCTGGAATTTACAATATGTACACGGTACCGGCCAGTGGTGGCGAAATGACACCCATTACCCAATCGGACAGTGCTTCGATATATGGTATTTCGTACTTCCCTGAAGACGAACGTATTTTATTTCGAATGGATGGAAACGGTGATGAAATTTTCAAGATTTATATGAAAGACAGCACCGGAATTAAAGCTTTAACGCCCACCGAAAAGGTGCGTGCATTGTTCCGTGGTTGGGCAAAAGACGGAAAAAGCTTTTTCTACGGAAGTAATGAGCGCGATTCCAAATATATGGATCATTATGAAATGGATATAGAAACCTTTACCCCTAAAGTAATCTATAAAAATGAAGACGGCTTGCAGTTTGGTGGTATGAGTGACGACCGAAAGTACATCGCTTTAACAAAAGCCATCAACACCAACGATAGCGATTTGTTTATTCTGAACACCGAAACAGGTGAAAGAACGAAAGTAAATGATACATTAAGTGGAAATTCGCCTCAGGATTTTTCACCAGATGGAAAGTCACTATACTATACCACCGACGCAGATGGTGAATACAGCAGGCTTATGAAGTATAGTATAGCTGAAGGTACTTCAGAAAAAGTTGCCGAACGCAATTGGGACATTACTGATTTTTATCTTACTCATAACGGTACATACCAGCTCATGTTTACCAATGAAGATGCCAAAACCGAAATGGAAGTGAAAGAAGTTGGAACTGGCAACGTAGTCGATTTCCCTGAAATTGAAGGACAAAGTATTAACAGCGCTAGTTTTTCAAGAGATGAAACCATGGCTTTACTTAGGGCTGGAGGATCGCATACGCCAACAAATTCGTATTCATACAACTTAAAGACCAAAAAGCTGAACCAACTTACTGATGTGTTAAACGATGAAATTAACGCAGACGATTTAGTCTCAGCTGAAGTGGTTCGTTTTAAATCCTTCGACGGATTGGAAATTCCTGCGATCTATTATCAACCTAAGCAAGCAAGCGCCGAAAACAAAGTCCCAGCGATGGTTTGGGTTCATGGAGGTCCTGGCGGACAATCAAGACAAGGGTTTAGCTCCACCATTCAATATTTGGTAAACCATGGCTATGCCATTTTAGCCGTAAACAACCGCGGTAGCAGCGGATACGGAAAATCCTTTTACAAAATGGACGACCAAAACCACGGCGATAAGGATTTAAAAGATTGTATTGCCGGAAAAGATTGGCTGGCCGAGCAAGAGGTGATAGATGGTGAAAAAATTGGAATTATTGGCGGTTCGTATGGCGGATATATGACGATGGCCGCCTTGACTTATGCGCCTGAAGAATTTGACGTAGGCGTTAATATTTTTGGCGTCACCAACTGGTTGCGAACGTTAAAAAGCATTCCGCCCTGGTGGGAATCGTTTAAAGAAGCTCTTTATAACGAAATGGGTGATCCCAACACAGCCGATTCGGTTCGGTTACGTGAAATTTCGCCATTGTTCCATACCAATAAGGTAACAAAACCACTAATGGTATTACAAGGAGCCCAAGACCCGCGTGTATTACAAGTGGAAAGTGATGAGATTGTTGCCGGTGTTAAAAAGAACGGGGTTCCAGTGGAATATGTGCTTTTTGAAGACGAAGGCCACGGTTTTGTTAAAAAAGAAAACCAAATTGAATCCTTCGGAAAAATCAAAGATTTTCTGGATAAATACCTTAAAGGTGAAGGTCAACAGGGGATGGATACCAATAAATCCGGTAATGTTGAATTGGAGTCGAGCAAGTAGCTGCTACCAATATTTTAGACCCTCCAATTCAATAATTAGCAACGCAAAAAAAATAACATGAATATTGAGAAAGTCAGTTTTCAAAACACAGAAGGGCAGACATTGGCAGGCCGTTTAGAATTGCCCGCCAATGGTCACCCACATAATTTTGCACTTTTTGCACATTGTTTTACCTGTACCAAAAATCTCTCGGCAGTACGCAACATAAGCCGTGCGCTCACTGCCGAAGGTTTTGGCGTATTACGGTTCGATTTTACAGGTTTGGGCGAGAGCGAAGGCGATTTTGAGGATACCAATTTTTCAGGAAACGTACAGGATTTAGTTGCGGCGGCAAATTATCTTTCGGAAAATCACAAAGCCCCTTCCCTACTCGTTGGTCATTCGTTAGGAGGTGCAGCCGTTATTTTTGCTGCGGCGGAACTGGATTCTGTACAAGCTGTGGCGACCATTGCCGCACCCAGCAATCCGAAGCATGTGAAGCATTTATTGAAAAGCGATCTAAAAACCATTGAAAAAGAAGGTGTGGCCGAAGTACAACTAAGCGGCCGTACGTTTACCATTAAAAAGCAGTTTTTAGACGATCTTGAAACCAAGTCATTGCCCGAAACAGCAAAAAACATGCGTAAAGCGTTGTTAGTGTTACATTCGCCACAAGATGAATTGGTGGGTATCATTAATGCCGAAGAACTTTACATAGCTGCCCATCACCCCAAAAGTTTTGTTTCGTTAGATGGTGCCGATCATTTGTTAACCAAAAAAACGGATTCTGAATATGTGGGAAGTGTTATCGCCGGATGGGTTTCACGGTATGTTGAAATTCCTTCAGAAGAAAAAATCGCTTCAAAACACGATGTAGTTGCCAGCTTGGACAAGGCCGAAGGATTTACCACCCGAATGAAAATTGGCGATCACTACAGCTTTGCCGATGAACCCGAAAGCTTTGGCGGTAATAATTTTGGGCCTTCGCCTTACGAGTTGGTTACTGCAGGCTTATCAGCGTGCACGGCAATGACCATCCAAATGTATGCCAAACGTAAAAAATGGGATGTCCAAAATGTAGAAGTACATACCAGCTACGACAAACAACACGCAGTAGATTGCGAAAATTGTGAAGACGACGCTGCCAAAATTGATACGTTTACCCGTGAGATTAAGTTTGAAGGAGAGTTGGATGAAAAACAGATAAAACGGTTATTACAGATAGCCGATAAATGTCCCGTCCACAAAACCTTGCACAGTGAAACCCAAATTATAACCTATTTAAAGGAATAATATGGCCATACGCAGCTCACAACGGTTTGAAGTTACGGTGGAAGGTACCCATGCGGTCTATCTTCCTGAAGAAATAGTTACGCCCTTTCTAAAAGGAAAAAACACTCGCGTTAAGGTAAAAGCATTTTTTGAAGAAAATGAAATTGAATTTCATGCCGCCCTGCGGAAACGGTTGGGACGTTACGTAATAACCTTCGGAAAAAGATATCAAAAAGAATTAGGCGTTTTCCCTTCCGATTATTTTCAAATGGAATTGTTTGAAGACACTACTAAATACGGTGTGTTAATGCCCAAAGAAATGGAAGCCGTTTTTGAAAGTGACCCAGAAGCTTCAGAAATTTTCGAAAATTTTTCTGATGGCAAAAAACGCTCTCTCATTTATTATGTAAAACGTTTTAAAACATCCCAAACCCGTATTGATAAGGCATTAATGGTTTCAGAAAACCTGAAAATGGGCATTATCGATCAACGGGAATTGGTGAAAAAGCATTATTAAAAAGGCTGACGACTTAAGACTTAACGACGTAGGACTTTAAAATTGATTGATGAACTGGTATTAGGCAGCCATAGCACTAGCATACTTATGAACCACTCTTTTATCATATCGTTTTCTGTCTTATGTTTCGTTAAAAATAATCCTAATTTCATTGCATCATACATCCACAGGAACCTGATTAATTAAAGGCAAAATTATCTATGAAATTATAAAAATACGAAAAGTTGCTTTTCGCCAAATGCTAAGATTATTTTAAAATGTTGGTCGTGGCTGTCTTTCCCCTTACCTTTATTCTAACTGAAACCAAAAACATAAAATTTTAACCCATGAAAAAAGTTAGTATAGTATTTTCAGCCCTTGCCCTAATGGCTTTTACCAGCTGTAACGATGGTAAAAAAAAGGATGAAAAAGAAATGGACAAAATGGAACAGTCTGATTCCAATATGGACAACGACAAGATGATGGATGAAAATGAGGATATGATGAAAGAAAAAACCGTCATTGTTCAGTTAGAATCCAAAAGTGAAAGCAGTGCAACCGGTAAAGTAAGTTTTATCGAAAAAGATGGCGTTGTTAAAATGGAAGCAAAACTTACCGGATTGAAGCCGGGAACCCACGCCATCCACATTCACGAAAAGGCAGATTGTTCTGCTCCCGATGGAAAATCGGCTGGCGGGCACTGGAACCCTACCTTTGAACAACACGGAAAATGGGGTGATGCAGCAGGGTACCACAAAGGCGACATCGGTAACTTTGAAGCCGATGAAAACGGCGACGGATCCATCTCTATGCAAACCGACGAATGGTGCATAGGCTGTGATGATGACAATAAAAACATCTTAGGAAAAGCCATTATCGTCCACGAAGGCGCCGATGATTTTACGTCCCAACCCTCAGGTGCAGCTGGAGCACGTGTTAGTTGTGGTGGGATTATTGAACAATAAGCTATAAGATTAACACCTATTAAAAAGTCCCTTCTTTAAGTTTGAAGGGACTTTTTTTATGATTTTGCACACTTTTAATAGTAATATGACAAATTTATTGTGTGTTTTTTCAAAGCAATTTAAAACAAATGTTCAAGAATATACTTTTCTAATATTTTTATAAAGTATACATTTGACTTAATACTATGGTGTTAAAACAACACAAGTTTATAGTTAAAAATACTTTTAAAATTGGATTTTATGAATAAATTTTTACTTTTTACTGTTTTGTTCGCTTGTATTTCTTGTTCTGAAAAAACTGACAAATTGGATGAGGGACTCGTTGCATTCTATTCTTTTTGCAACAATGCAAACGATAAAAGCGGCCATGATAATAATGCTACTGTAAATGGTGCAGAACTTGTAAATGATAGGTTTGGAAATCCAGAAAGCGCTTATAAATTTGATGGGGAAAGTGATTATATGGAAATTGCGAATTCTCCAAGCCTTAAGAACATTGATAAAAAACTGTCTATATCCATGTGGTTCAACACCCATGAGTATTATTCTAACGGTGACAAATGGGCCGTACTAATAAATAAAGCAGGTGAGTCGAAGGCGTTAAATTCCAGACAATTTTCGTTATACTATAAGGATAATGGCGATATATTTTTCAATTCTGATGTTATAGGCAACTATGACTTTAAATTGAATACTTGGTACCATATAACCTTAACCTATGATCTTGGCTCTGTAAATCTATATATTAATGGTGAAAAACTTCAAACGAAGCCGGTAACCGAAATAGTAAAAAATGACCTTTCACTATTTTTTGGTTATGACCAACCTGGTGCTACGGAATATTACAATGGTATTTTAGACGATATCCGTATTTACAACAGGGTTTTGACCAAGAAAGAAATTGAAGCATTAATGTCTATAGATGATACTTGCGAGGAACTTACTGCTGGTTAAAATACTTTAATATCAGTAAATTTCATTTTATCCATATTCAATATTAGCCATGTTCAAGTTATAAGTGCAACTGGCCAAGTTGATTTTAATTTTTCTATTGGGCTAATGTAGCCAAACTTTCTCACTCTTCTGTTATTTATCAGTCTTTCAATTTCCCTTATCCTGTATTCGCT
>NZ_QEHR01000010.1 GCF_003095375.1 Marixanthomonas spongiae | reverse complement strand
TCTTCGCTTCAAGCTTAAGCTTACCAAATTATCTCTGATTGGGTAATCCTCAATTATTCGGGGCTCCATAAAGCCGCTAGCTTTATATTGGTGATTTTTATAGGCTTCGGGGATTTCCTTTTTTTCTCCTAAATAAATGGTCAGCCGATTAACGTATAAGGGGTCTTTAATGGTTTTTTTATCAAACCCAACAATGGTAAAGTAAGTTAGCAAACCTTCAGGAAGGATTAAGCTTAGCAGGGGTAAATCAGTCTCTTTATTCATTGGAAAATATTTATCCGCAAAGAAAACTATTTTTCACTTTAGACCCAACTTTTGGACTTGACCCTGGAATCCCTAATTCTCGTAGCTTGGAGGTAATTATGCATACCTTTAGCAAGACTTCGAGGCTGTTTCAAGTTCCAACTTCTCTATTTAAGCTTAGTCTCAACGTATATCACTCACCTTAGAACAGACCAAAACAACTTTTTTATTGGGGTTTATGGTGGTGAAAAATAAATAAATTTCCCCTCCATCTTTTATATTGTGTTTTTTTCGCAACGCAGCAACAGTGGCAGGAAAATTACGGATAGTGATATTAGCTTTTGCTATACCAGCCTTTTTTAGCTCTTTTTTTGAATAGGGAAGCACTTTTTCGATTAGGAATCTGCGGCCCGGGAAACCCCGAAGTGCTTCGCTGGTGTATAAATGGGTATTTTTGTGGAGCTTTTTCAGTTTAAATCCTTCAGAAACCGTTTCGAATGCGCCACTTTTTAAGATGGCTGCATTGGGCTCGTACAAAAAACGTTTGGGACTGTCATAAAAAGCTTCTGCCATTTCGTTATAGACAATAGAATAGGCTTCGGTTTTGTCTTTTTTGATGTTTTTGGTAATGATTTCTGTTTCGTCATTATATGCTTTTTTCAACAGCCAAAGCAGTTCTTTCACTTCATTGTTTACCGCCACGATATGTATTTGGAAAACATGTTTTAATTCTTCCATACCTACCGAAATATCGAGCATAGGCGATGTTTTGACCATCAATAATTCACATTGGTCCAATAGTGTTGAAAGATGTTTAGGTATATTGGGTTCGCAGTCGTTTAAAAAAAATACTTTTCCTTTGGTTTCGTGCCTTCTCGAAGGATCTGCAAAAATAATGTCATATCGTTTGTTCTTTACGGCTTCCAGACCATCTGTGGCCTTACAGCTAACGTTTGAAACATTTAATTGCTTAAAATTATGTGCCGCGATTTCTGAAAGGGTTCTATCAAATTCAAAATGGGTCACTTGTTCCATTTGTTTAGAAAAAAAATAACTGTCCACCCCAAAACCTCCGGTAATATCGGCCAAGGTCTTTCCTTCAATTAAGGATGCTTTATATTGAGCGGTGATTTCAGAAGAAGTTTGCTCCAAATTGATTTTATTGGGATAGTAAACCCCCTTTGTTTTATACCAAGTAGGTAATTTTTTTTCTGCTTTTCTTCGGCTTTCTATCTGCTGGATGAGTTCTTGTACCGAGATGTTTTTAAAAGGACTTCCGGAAAAGGCAAGCTTAGTGATGTCTTCAGTATAATTTTTTATAAATACCTGAACTTCAGGATGCAATATGTGTTTATTAAAAGTGATATTATAGGTTTTTGGTCAAGCGTTTCACGATTTTATATTCCGAAAGAAATTCTTTGGCAATCACTTTTAAGGCAGTGTAGGTAGGCACGGCCAAGATCATTCCGGGAATTCCGAACAGGTAGCCTCCAATTAAAATAACGATGAAAATTTCCAACGGGTGCGAACGTACGCTTTTTCCGAAGATAACCGGCTGGGTGATCAAATTATCAAAAACCTGGGCCAACGAATAACCGCCAAGGGTGTACAGTAACAGCGGCAACAGTTCCGAAGAAAAATCGGCCCCCAGATTGTTGGACAACACCACGAGCAACATCAAGGCTCCTGCAACAATGGGGCCCAAATAGGGAACAATGTTCAAAAAAGCACATATCAAAGCGATGGCAATGGCGTTGTTAATACCCAAGAACAACAGAAGTACAGAATAAAACAAGGTCAAAATCATAATTTGAAGCAACAGCCCCAAAAAGTAACGGGACAGTAGTGATTTAGTTTTGTTGAGCACCACTAAAAACCGTTTTTCCCGACCTTTGCTGGCGAAAACGGTTACCATATTGGGAATCAGCTTTTCATCGCGTAAAAAGAAAAAGGATATGAACAAAATAGCAAACAAGCCCACCACAAAATTGCCGATATTGCCAAAAAACACATCGATAAAACTGGGGATGATCTCTATATCGAAGTTCTGGACATATTCTGTGCGCTTAATGCCCTCTACAATATCAATCTGTTTTACACCCAAGTAATCAGCAGCTTGGATGCTCAATTCATTAAGATCGCTTTTAACGAGTTCAAAATCAATATTTGAAATGCTTTTGCTCTGTTCTACGATAATGGGAATGAAAATGCGCAGCATCATAGCTACGATTGAAAGGATGAGCAAAAGCGTCAATATAGAAGCCAACGTGTTGCCCATTTTTAGGCGGTTCCTTAAAAAAACGAGGACGGGCCGGCTTATCAAGGCAATTACCGCTGCGATGCCAATATACAACAGTAATGCTTGTATCTGGAAGATGAACCACAGCAATATCAAAATCCCGGCAATGACTGCCAACGCGCGTAAAATACCTAAGGAAATGGATTTAGCTTTTTCGTTCACACCGTAAATATAGCATAAACGCCCAAGATTATTTTAAAAGTTTTGTTAAGTTGAACAAAGCGATTGCGGTCGCTTGGGTTACATTTAGGCTGGAGTTTTGTCCAAACATGGTAATATGAACACTTTGTGAAACCGCTTGCAGCACCGTTTTTGAAACTCCGTGCTGTTCGTTGCCTATGATGAGGGCGATTTTTTCTGTTTTTGCTGAAACAGCTTCCACCGGAACGCTCTGGTCGGTCAATTCTAAAACCAAAGGGCTGTAATGATCTTTTTTAAGTTGTGCGATTTCCGAAAGAATATCATCTGCAATCCGGTATGGAACGGTTTTCTCGGTGTTTCGAGCTGTTTTTCGCAGCCGGTTGGATTTAAAATTGATTTCCGCATTGCAAAAAACGATTTCCGAAACACCAAACGCTTCGCACACCCGAAACAAGGCGCCAACATTGGCCGGGCCCCGTACACCATCGCAAATTATCTTGATGGGAAACGTTTTATTGGGGAAATCTGTTGATGTATGAGTAAGTTGGTTTAGCATCTAATTTTTTCTGGCTACTTTGATTTTATTGAAATCACTAGCAGTTTTATAGGCATCAAAATATATCCAAATAGGTATAGTAAAGGCCAAAGTAGCAATAAACCTATAATACCAGACGGTTAAAGTCAATATAGAAGCAATGGCGAGAGCAATCAATCCTATATAGCGGTTTGGTTCAGCATGGAGTCGATTGATATGTTTTTTTTTCAATGTTCCACAAGAATCACAATGTTTATTGAGTTCATCCCCAATTTTATTTTGTAATTCGAATCTGTCCTTTACCTTGTATTTGAGATAGTTTTTCTTTTTACAAGTGCTGCAGTAATAACTTAATAGCATATTGGTTAATTTTCAAAAACATATTTTACAATATTGGCGCCCATGCGCAAGGCCTTTAACCTAACTTCTTGCGGGTCATTATGGATTTCGGGGTTTTCCCAGCCGTCGCCCAGATCGCTCTCGTAAGTATAGAGCAAAAGCAGCCTGCCGTTGTGCTCTATGCCGAACGCCTGTGGCCGTTTGCCATCGTGTTCATGGATTTTTGGCAGCCCTTCCGGAAAATTATATTGAACACTGAAGATGGGGTGATTGGCGGGCAGTTCTTTTAATTCTTTATTGGGGAAAATCTTTACCAGTTCTTTCCGAAGGTATTTATCCATACCGTAATTGTCATCTATATGCAGAAATCCGCCGCTCGTAAGGTAATCACGGAGGTTTTCGGCTTCTTCGGGCGTGAAGTACACATTGCCGTGCCCCGTCATGTGCACAAAGGGATAATTAAACAGGTCGATGCTTCCGGGGGTTACGGTTTCGGTTTTTTCTGAAATAGCCGTATTGATCTGTTGGTTGCAAAAAACGGCCAGATTGGGCAGGGAAGTGGGATTGCTGTACCAATCGCCCCCGCCGCCATATTTTAGCACGGCGATTTCCTGTGCGTGGCCATTTCCGAAGAACAAAAGAAAAAATAGACAACTGATAAGTATTCGCATGGATTCAAAAGTACAAAATAAATAATATGAAACATTAGGGGCAAACCCTAACTCTTGATGTGAGTCAAACTTTAAAAAATTTACCCAACCTATTACTCATTAACAAATGCCACGCTGTGTGCCGCCACGACAGCAGCTGTTTCCGTCCGCAATCGGCTTTCTCCTAATGTTACCGGTATGAATCTTTTGCGTTTCGCCAACTCAATTTCTTCCGTAGAAAAATCGCCTTCAGGCCCAATTAAAATCAACACAGATGGCCCTTTCTGCAAAACCGATTTAAACAATTTTCTATCGCCCTCTTCGCAATGTGCTATGCACGTTAGGTTCTCGTTGTGTTTTTGTTGCATAAATTCTTTAAAAGAAACGGCTTTGTTCAATGTTGGCAAATAGGCTTTTAGCGATTGCTTCATTGCGCTTTGTATGATTTTTTCATAACGTTCGGGCTTGATGGTTTTTCGTTCGCTATGGTCGCAGATTATGGGCGTAATTTCGGTAATGCCTATTTCGGTGGCTTTTTCCAAAAACGTTTCAAATCGGTCGTTCGATTTTGTGGGAGCTGTCGCAATGTGCAAATGATAGGGGAGTGGCTCCTGTTTTGTGGTTTCTATAATTTTTGCAATGCATTTTTTGGGCGTAACCAAACCGAGTTCCGCTTTAAAAAAAAAGCCTTTTCCATTGGTGATATCCAGTACGTCGCCTTCCTTTTTGCGCAACACTTTTCCAATATGGCGGCTTTCTTCTTTGTCAAACGTGATTTCTTTGGAAGCCGCATTGCTGTTAGGGTGGTAAAAAAGTTGCATAGGTTAGAGTTTCATTCGGGCTTGTGCCAGAACATCGTTTTTTGCGAAGCGTTGTTGTTTGTATTTCAATTCGCCCACAATGGCGATCATTGCAGCATTATCGGTACAGTATTCAAATTTCGGGATGTGGGTGGTCCACCCGTATTTGGTTTCGGCTTCTTTTAATGCATTCCGTATCCCGCTGTTCGCCGAAACCCCGCCACCAATGGCAATTTCGGTAATCCCGGTATGTTTTACTGCGTTTTTAAGCTTGTCCATTAAATAATCGACAATGGTAAACTGCAAGCTGGCACATATGTCTTCGATGTTTTCGGAAATGAAATCTGCGTTTTTATCCACTTCTTTTTCAACAAAATACAGCACGGCCGTTTTTAGGCCGCTGAAACTGAAATCCATGGGCTGCACTTTTGGTTTGGTAAACTTAAACTTTTTGGGGTCTCCTTGTTGGGCATATTTGTCGATCAACGGACCGCCGGGATAGGGCAGACCCAAAATTTTTGCCGATTTGTCGAACGCTTCGCCCACGGCATCATCTATGGTCTGGCCAATGATTTCCATGTCAAAGTAATCGGTCACTTTTACAATCTGTGTATGGCCGCCACTTATGGTCAACGCCAAAAAAGGAAAGTTGGGCGTATTTTGTTCTTCAACTTTAATAAAATGCGCCAAAATATGCGCTTGCATGTGGTTCACATCGATCAAGGGAATGCCCAATCCCATAGCCAACGACTTTGAAAATGAAGTGCCTACCAACAACGAGCCCATCAAGCCAGGCCCCCTCGTAAAAGCTATGGCACTTAGTTGTTTTTTATCGATATTTGCTTTGCGCAACGCTTGGTGCACCACAGGAACAATATTTTGTTGGTGGGCGCGGGATGCGAGTTCGGGCACAACGCCCCCGTATTCTTCGTGTATTTGCTGGGTTGCAACAACATTGGACAGCACCACGCCGTTGTTGATAACAGCAGCAGCCGTGTCATCACAGGAAGATTCAATACCGAGGATATAGCAGTTTTTTTCAGTCAAATTAGGCATATTTATTGAAGTCAAAATTAAAACAATAAAAGCATATCAAAAAACTTCGTAAAATAATAGTTCGCACCTTTGTGGCCATTGTCCTGTTGCTCGTGCTCCTTATCATTATTTTATCGATCCCTTCGGTACAGACTTTTGTTGCCAATAAAGTGACCGATAACCTAAACAAAACCTACGGTACTAATATACAAATAAATCGCCTTGGCCTTAACTGGAAAGGCGAGGTGGACATACGCGAGGTGTATATTGCCGACCACCACCAAGACACGCTGATTTATGCCAAAGAACTGCAGATGAATATTATAAGCTTTCAGAATTTAATACAGGGCGACCTTGGTTTTGGCGACATTCACCTTACCGAATCCAAATTGTACGTAACCCATTATAAAGATGAAGAAAGCGATAACCTCTCCATTTTTGCCGAAAAGTTCAACACCGGAAAACCGCCCAGCGAAAATCCATTTACCTTGTTCAGCAATGATGTTGAACTGACCGATAGCCACATTAAAATCTCCAATTACAACCTGGATTCGCCTGAAGTGTTCAACTTTACCAACGTTAACCTATTGGCAAACGATTTTAAAATTACCGGTCCCGATATCGATGCCAATATAAAAGAACTTTCCTTGGATGCCCAGCGCGGGTTTACCGTAAAAAACCTAAAAACGGATTTTTCGTATACCACGGAACGGATGACTTTGAAAGAGCTGACTCTGCAAACGGAAAACTCCTTAATTAAAGGGGAAATTTTTCTTGATTATGCCAAAAATGGGCTGGCCGATTTTGAAAACGACGTAATAATAGACGCGACATTTAATGATTCTGAAATTTCCACAAACGATTTAAACGTGTTTTACAATGAATTTGGGAATGACCAAACCCTCACGCTGGACACCCAGTTTGATGGGACGCTGAATCAATTTAACACTTCAAACATGCGTTTGACGACTTCTAATACGGTTGTACAAGGCGATTATACGTTTACAAATTTACTGAAAGGTGCCGATGCGTTTTCAATTACTTCCAAAAACCACAATATCCGTACTGATTATTACGACCTGCGACGGTTTATGCCCCGCGTGCTGGGCAATGTGCTTCCCAACCAATTAAAAGATATTGGAACCGTTACTTTTAGGGGGAAAACCACTATAACCGACTCTCAATTGATTACCAACAGTATGGTAAATACTGGGGTAGGGAGTGCTAAAACCGATATAGAACTGGGCAATATAACCGATTTTGATAATGCCTATTACAATGGGAAAGTGGTCTTGAACGGTTTAAACTTAGGGAAACTGGCCGGAACCACTTCCTTAGGAAAGGTAACTGCCAACCTGGATATTGAAGGACGGGGATTTACCCAAGAAACCGTAAGTACCTTGATTGAAGGAGCTATTTCTTCCTTTAATTTTGAAGGATACGAATATAAAAACATCGAGGTAACGGGAACCCTTCGCGATCCGGTTTTCAACGGACATTTAACCATCGATGACCCCAACTTAAAAATGGATTTTAAAGGGTTGGTCGATGTTTCGGAAGATTTCAACCAATATGATTTTGAAGCTGATGTGGAATTTGCCGAACTCAACAAACTCAACCTCATAAAACGCGACAGTGTTTCGGTTTTTGTAGGAAACATTGTTATGGATATGGACGGAACCACCATAGACGATGCCGTGGGGACCATTTCATTTAAAGAAACGTTTTATCAAACTGCGACGGAAGATTATTTTTTCGATGATTTTGAAATCACGTCTTCCTTTGAAGATGAAGAACGCGTTATCGCCATCAACTCACCAGATATCATTACCGGGTACATACGGGGCGAGTTTTTAATTGAAGATATCCCATATCTTTTCAGAAATGGGATTGGCAGTATCTATGCTAATTACATCCCTCAAGAAGTAACCGAAAACCAATATATCGATTACCAATTTGAAGTGTATAACAAAATTGTCGACCTGTTTGTTCCGCAACTGAAGTTGGGCGATAATACCAGGATAAAAGGCTCGGTATCTTCAGACCAATCTAAATTTCAGCTCGATTTCCGTTCACCCGAACTGCTGTTGTACAATAACTATCTTGGTAAAGTAAACATTCAAGTAGACAACGATAACCCACTATATAACACTTATATATCGGTAGATTCAATTTACACAGGGGTTTACAATGTGATTGATTTGGACATCATTAATAAAACCATCAATGATACCCTCTATGTTCGGTCTGAATTTAAAGGGGGCGAAAAAAAGGAAGACTTGTTCAACCTTTCCTTATATCATACTATCAATCCAAAAGGGAAGTCGGTGGTTGGCGTAAAAAAATCGGATATCACCTATAAGGACAATGTGTGGTATTTAAACAAAGATAACAACAGCTTGAACAAAGTGGTTTTTGATGATAATTTTAGAGACATCCGCATCGATTCATTAGTGCTCAACCATAATGATGAGATCATTCAATTGGCAGGCGAAGTGCGGGATTCTACCTATAAAAACCTAAAATTGCGGTTCAGGGACGTGAACATTGGCAATATCACGCCAGAGATAGACAGCCTGCGCTTAAAAGGGAACGTAAACGGCAAGCTCGATTTCCTTCAGAAAAACGGCGCCTATTACCCTAATTCTTCTGTAAGTGTCGATGGAGTGGTGATAAATGAAATCCCGTTTGGTGATTTAAGCCTAAACATCAAGGGGAATGAAGACCTTTCAAAATACAACATAAACACCACTTTGGTGAATAAGGATGTGAAATCGATTAACGCGGTAGGGGCTATCGATGTCTCGCCCCAAAACCCAACCATAGACCTGAACGTAACGCTGAATGATTTCAATATGCAGGCATTCAGCCCATTTGGTGGCGAGGTTATTACCAATATGCGCGGGTTGATCACCGGGAAGGCAAAAGTGTCTGGCAATTATAAATCGCCGGACATCAACGGTCGTTTTACTTTGGAAAACAGTGGGTTGAGCATTCCTTACCTCAATGTGGATTTTGATCTTGAAAACAATGCCAAAGTGGTCATGACCAAAAATAAAATTGCGGTGGATGCCATTACCATTACCGACACCAAATATAACACCAAAGGCACGTTTATTGGTAATGCCACACACAACCAATTTGGCGATTGGAGGCTCGACATGGATATAAGCTCCAACAATCTCTTGGTGTTGGACACGCCCCCAGAGGAAGATGCTTTATACTACGGCACCGCCTTTATTGATGGCACGGCCTCTATAAAAGGCCCAATAGATGAATTGGTGATCGACGTTGTGGCCACTACTGAAGATAACACCTCGTTTAAAATTCCGTTGAGCGATGTGGCTTCCATTGGAGACGATTCATTTATTAAATTCCTCTCTCCAGCAGAGAAAGAGGCACGCATTAGTGGGGAAACTTTGGTTACGGAAGATCCAAAAGGGCTTTCCGTGAATTTTGAACTGGATATCAACGAAAAAGCCGAAGTGGAAGTAGTGGTCGATAAAACAAATAATTCCACTTTAAAAGGACGTGGAGCCGGTATTTTATTGATTGAATTGAATACACTGGGCAAATTCAACATGTGGGGGGATTTCTTGGTAATTGACGGAGATTTTGACTTTAGGTATGGCGGGATTATCCAGAAAAACATTGAAGTGGTTCCCGGAGGGAGCATTAACTGGAATGGCGATCCAGAACGAGCCCAACTGGACCTTACCGCAAAATATGAAACCGATGCCAACCCTTCAATTTTATTGGACAACCCAACCGTAAACCGAAAAATACCGGTCAATGTGCTGGTGGACCTTACCGGCGAACTGATACAGCCGGACATTAACTTTAGTATTGATTTTCCACGGGTAAGCTCGGTGGTAAAGAGTGAGTTGGACTACAAGTTGCAAAATCAAGAGCTTATGGAAAAACAAGCCTTGTTTTTAATTGCTTCGGGGAATTTTGTGAACGATGATTATGGAGGAACCAATTTAGGTACGGGCGCTTTAGTTGAGCGTGTTTCTGGCTTGGTCAACGAGCTGTTTGCCGATCAAGACAGTAAATTCAGCGTTGGGTTGGATTATTCGCAAGGAAGCCGATTACCGGATCAAGAAACGGCCGACCGTTTTGGCATTACGCTTTCTACACAAATAAATGAACGTATTTTAATCAATGGAAAAGTAGGGGTGCCTGTGGGCGGCGTGAATGAAACGGCCGTGGCCGGCGATATTGAAGTACAATGGTTGGTAAACCAAGATGGAAGCCTGCGGATGAAATTCTTTAACCGCCAAGCCGATTTGCAGTTTATAGGGGAAGATCAAATATTTGAACAAGGCGCCGGAATTTCGTACTCTGTAGATTTTGACACCTTCCGCGAATTGGTAAGGAAACTGTTCAACAAAAAATTGACGTTGGAATCTGAAGAGGAAGAAAAAGTTCCGGCCAGTCCTGGCGACGAGGAAGTTCCTATAAAGTTCAATACGCAGGCTACTAAACAGGAGGAGTAAGCTTTTTCTTTTGCATTAAAGCGAAGCAATCATCGAAATCTCCACGTTTACAAACTTGGGCAGGTTGGCCACTTCAACCGTTTCACGGGCTGGGGCAGTAGCTTCATTAAAATAAGTGGCATATACTTCGTTAATGGCCGCGAAATTGTTCATATCGCTGATGAAAATGGACGATTTCAGTACGTTTTCAAACGTCATTCCAGCTTCGGCTAAAACAGCTTTCATATTTTCCATGACCATTTTGGTTTCAGCTTTAATATCATCTGTAATCAAATTATCGGTTTTCGGGTCGATCGCAATTTGACCAGAAGTGTATAGCATATTCCCTTTTAAAACTGCTTGGTTATAAGGCCCAATAGGAGCCGGAGCGTTGTTTGTTTGGATTATTTTTTTCATAGGAATGCCCGTGCACGCGGGTATCTTTTTTTGGTTATTATTTAATTTCCATTGTTTTCATTTCTATTTATGTTTTCGGCATTAAAATACAGCTACTAAGGTAGCTATAATTTCACTCAAACATCTTTTCAACTTTACGTTTCTGTGAGACAACTATTCATCCAACTTCCAGCATCCAACACCCAACACCCAACATCCAGCATCCTTCACTACAACTGCTGATCGGGTTCTCTTCGTTTATCGTACTTAATATCGCTTAAGATAGACGATTTTATCCCGATAAAGAAATACCACGAGGTATTGATACTGCCAATGGGCGTCCAATTAAAGCTCATTTGCCAACTTTCCAGGTCCCGTTGAAACCTAAATTGGGTCAAGGTAATGCCTTTATTTTTAAAATCGTAGCCCGAAGAAACGCCAACGGTCCAGCGGGGTGACAACTCTAAATTGCTACTGAACATCAAGGATTGTGAGGATATTTCGCTTTCCCTGGCAAGGTTGGAGTAGGTCATGGTATAAGCCAGCCGAAAATCCCACGGAATATCAAAATTGTACCAAGCTTTATTGAGTGCATCTTCATCATCGTCATCATCTTTATAGAGCCTGTTGTCATCAATGTCCCGAACATCGCCAAACAAATCGTCAGGTCGTCCACCGTTGCTGAAGGTTTCGTTGTCCAGCCGGTCCTTGTTTTCTGAATCCACTTCCAAATCTTTGCTGGAAAATGAATAATTAATGCTAATGTTGGCATTGGTAAGCCGAAACAAACTTCCGCCGTTGTTGATGTTGAACTCATCAATACGCTGGTTGCTATTGTTCAAGGCATATGGATCCAAGCTTCCGCTGAAATTGAAGTCCAGTTTTTTGACTACCGGGATGCTTCCGCTGAAATTTACAGGCTGCCATTTTAAAGAATCCCCGGCTACATTGTAAGCCGTGGAAAAATTAAGGTTGTTAAGGAGTTTTACTTTTTTGGGTTCGGTTACCGTGCTGTCTTTGTCCCGTACCTTGGCTTCAAGATTGTTGCTAAGGGACAACCCAATACTGCTTGAAAAGTTTTTGCCGGGAGGACCGTATAAGGTGTTCTGAAACCTCGAATATTCCACCACTTGGTCGTTTACTTCAGGATCGGCACTGGGGATCACATAATCATCGTAATATTCATCAAAAGCCGGATTGATGCCATAGCTTATGGAAGGCCGCATCACGTGGCGCAGGGCTTGTATTTTTTTATCTTTTCCAAAGTTGAACGTTCCGTAGATGGTGGTCCCCAAACTGGTGGAAAAATTATACGTTAAATACCGGTCAAAACCCGTAATGGTATCAGTAACCACGCCGCCATTTCCATTATTTAACGTTTCATCATACCGTTGGTCAAAAGTTTTCAGTGTCCAAGTTTCCTGCAAGCGCGTACTGGCCGTGGCACTTAAATAGTTCAATATTTTAAAATTGGTGCTGATGGGTACGGTGTGTCGCGCGCCAATTAAAGCATTGTCGAACATTTCCGATTTAAAAAACAACGAATCGGTGGTCTGTATCCTGTTTTCCGCAGCCACATCGTATTGAAAATTGATGTTGTCAATAATCCCTTTTTTAGTTCCTGTTTTGGGCGCAAACGGAAAGATACGCGACACACTGGCCGTAATATTGGGCAAGGACATATTAATAGTCTGCGTATTGGTGTTTTGCGAGTGGGTCGCCGCTACCGAGAAGTTGACCTGTGGCTCGCCCTCAAACGTTTTGGAATAGGACACCGACGAACTCAAGGTGTTCACCAACGCACTGGCGTTATTGGTTTGATTAATGGATTCTTGAAAATACCGGCTGCTCCCCAAGTTTACCGATGCCGAAAACCGCGAGCTGGGACTGGCTTTCTGGTCCTGTCTATGGTTCCACCGAATGTTATAGACCGAACTTTGGCTGAAATCTGGGAAGCCACGCTCGCCATTAATCAGGTTTTCGTACCGTACGCTCACATTGCCCCTAAACTTATACCGCAAGGCATATGACGACTCTCCACGCAGCCCATAACTGCCATTGGTGTAATAATCGCCCAAAAAGGTAAGGTCCAGGTAATCGTTTACGGCAAAATAGTAGCCGCCGTTCTGCAAGAAAAACCCACGGCGGCTCTGCTCGCCAACCGTTGGGATGATGAAGCCCGACGCCCGGTCTTCTGTTAAGGGAAAAAAGGCAAACGGAAGCCCAACAGGTGTGGGGACATCGGCAATGTACATATTGGTCAAACCGGTTACTATTTTTTTCTTCGGAACAAATTTAGCCTTACGGGTATAAAAGTAATATTCGGGATCGTCTATGTTTTTTGAAGTGGTAAACTTCACATTGCGAAGGAACACAACCGAATCGTTTACTTTTTTGGTCACCTCGGCAATCACATTAAACCCATTTTGCTCGGTACGCGAATTGTACACCAAGGCTTTTTCACTGTCAAAATTAAACCGGATGGAATCGGGCTTTACTTCGTTCTGGGCTTGCACAAACACCGGTTTTTGGCTATAGACCCCGGCGCTGTCAATCCCTTTGGCATAGACTTCGTTTTTGTTATAGTCCAATATAATGTATCCGGCATCAATGCGCATGTCGCCATATACAATATAGGCTTTGTTGTACATATAGACTTTCTTTTTCTTACGGTCTATATACACGTAATCTTCGCCGTAATAATCCACCACATCGGTCAGGAGTTGTTTTTTGGGTTTTACCGTATCGGTCTTTACCGTATCAACAAGTATTTCGTTTACTTCTTTGGTAACGTTCAATATACTTGGGTTTAGGGTATCCTGTTTGGTTTCAACAGGGAGGTTCACTTGGTTTTTAGACGGAATGTCTTGAGGTCGCATCGCTGGGCTACATAAAAGTAGAACCAAGATAGAGAATAAAATTTGCCGATGTGTTTGCAAGGCTAGGATGCTATTTTTTGTAGATTTGGCTTAGTTTTTGAAAGTTCAAAATTAAGCATATTTTTTGGCTTTGTTTTTCAAAAACGCAATATTTAAAATATCCATGAATTTAGTCCGTTTTACCGTTATGAGAACGAAACACATTCCTTTTTTCGTACTTTTTATCTGTACAGCAATCAGTTTTTCATTTTCACCGGCCAATACCGACCCCACAAAACCCTTTGTAGTGGTGCTCGATGCTGGGCATGGCGGTCACGATAGCGGTAACACGGGCAATGGCTACAAAGAAAAAGATATCGCCCTAAATATTGTATTGGAAGTGGGGAAAATTTTAGAAAAAAACAAAGATGTCAAAGTCATCTACACCCGAAAAACCGATAAGTTTGTCGATCTTTATAAACGTGGCGCCATTGCCAATAAAGCCGATGCAGACCTTTTTGTATCGGTACATTGCAATGCCCATAACTCGCAGGCGTACGGCACGGAAACCTTTGTGTTGGGGCTGCACGCCAACAAACGCAATCTTGAAGTGGCCAAAAAAGAAAACGAGGTGATTTTCCTGGAAGAAAACTACGAAGAGAATTATGCCGGCTATGATCCCAACTCGCCCGAATCGTTCATTGGGCTCACCTTAATGCAAGAAGAATATTTGGATCAAAGCATTATGCTGGCTGGGTTGATTCAGAATAACTTTACCCATAAATTAAAACGAAAAGACCGAAGCGTTAAACAGGCGGGGTTCATTGTCTTGCACCAAAGCTATATGCCCAGCGTACTGGTGGAAACCGGATTTTTGACCAATAAACACGAAGGAGCTTATTTAAATTCAAAAAAAGGACAGCGGGAAATAGCCCAAGCGATCGCCGAAGGGGTGATAACATATCAAAAAAACCTCGATTTGGCCACCAGCCACGCCAAAAACCCCGTCATTACACAAGAAGAGATCGATAAGGCCATCGATACCACCGAAGAAAAAATATATCCTGGTTATACTTTTAAAGTACAGTTGGCAGCAGGTAGCACAAAACTGGAGACCAAACCTGAAAATTTTAAAGGATTAAAAGAAATTACCCGCAATAAAGAAGGGCGGTTGTACAAATATTATTATGGTGAAACGTCCGATTACAATAAAATAGAATTAATGAAAACCTTCGCCAAAGAAAAAGGGTATAGCTCATGCTACATCGTCGCTTTTAAAGATGGTAAAAAACTGCGCGTTTCCGAAGTATTGAAAACACAAAAGAAATAACAGGGTTATTCTATAATTATTTTCTAAATTTGTTTGAACCCTAAAAAATATCCCTTGAGATTATCCAGAGAAGTTAAAACCGGAATCCTCGCCATTGGCGCAATTCTACTTTTTATATTTGGTTACAGCTATTTAAAAGGCAGCAACCTGCTTGAAAAACACCGTACGTTTTACGTTAAATATAGCAACGTGGAAGGTCTTTCCAAATCGGCCCCGGTGACCATCAACGGGCTAAAAGTGGGGAAAATTCAAAACATAGACTTTGCCAACCAAGCTGGTGGATTGGTAGTTGAATTTACCGTAGAAAGTGATTTTGATTTCTCAAAAAACAGTTTGGTACGTATTTATAGCAGTGGGTTGATAGGAGGGAAGTCCCTTGGTATTTTCCCAGAGTACAACCCCAATAACTTAGCTAAATCTGGTGATACCCTAAAAGGCGAAGTGGAAAAAGGAATGCTTGATGCAGTTACCGAACGTTTAGGCCCTTTAGAAGAAAAAGTTAATACAACCCTCTCTACCATCGATACGCTCTTGTTGAGCATCAATGCCATTGTAGATAAAGACACCCGTGAAAATTTAAAACGGGCTATCGCGTCTTTGAGCGATGCCTCCAGCTCCTTTAAAGGTATCACGGCCAATGTGGATGACCTATTAGGCGACAACAAGGAAAAACTAAACCGCACCTTTACCAATCTTGATGTAACGGCAGAAAATTTCGCACGACTTTCAGATTCGTTATCAAAAATCGAAACCGGGCAGATGGTAGAAGATTTAGAAAACGTAACCTCCCAGTTAAACACGCTCGTGAGCCGGGTGGAAAATGGCGAAGGCAGTATTGGCAAACTCCTAAAAGACGAGCAATTGTACAACAATTTAGAAGGAGCCTCCCGGCAGTTGGAAGAATTGTTGCAAGACTTAAAACTAAACCCAAAACGTTACGTGCATTTTTCCCTCTTCGGAAAAAAACCAAAAGAATATACCGAACCTGAAGACCCTGATAAATAATGATGGAATATCTACCCAACATACTGTTTTTTATACTTTTAGCAGCCGGTATTGGCTATTTTACGTTCAACATCCGTGAAGTGATACGGAATATTAAAATAGGTCGTGAAATCGATGCTTCCGATCATAAAAAAGAACGATGGAACAATGTGATGCGCATTGCATTGGGGCAATCTAAAATGGTTGTTAGACCAGTATCTGGCATAATGCACATTTTTGTGTATGTTGGCTTTATCATTATTAACATTGAAGTGTTGGAGATAATCATTGATGGTATTTTCGGCACACACCGCATTCTTTCCTTTCTGGGCCCCGTTTACGACATTCTTATCGCTTCGTTTGAAATATTGGCCCTCTTGGTGTTAGTTGGGGTAATCGTATTCTGGATACGCCGAAACATTCAAAAACTGAGACGGTTTTGGGCACGCGAAATGAAAGGCTGGCCCAAAGACGATGCCAATTACATCTTGTATTTTGAAATGGTCTTAATGGTACTGTTTTTAACCATGAATGCAGCCGACCTGCAGTTACAAGGGATAAACCCACATTATGTAGAGGCTGGTGCATTTCCTATCAGCGGTCTTATTTCACCACTTTTCGACGGACTTTCCGAAGCAACGCTTATTGCCATAGAACGGTCTGCTTGGTGGTTGCACATTATAGGTATTTTGGTGTTTTTGAATTATTTGTACTTCTCCAAGCACCTGCATATTATTTTGGCATTTCCCAATGTCTATTTCGGAAAAGTGGTGCCAAAAGGAAAGTTTAAAAACTTGGAATCGGTTACCAACGAAGTAAAACTGATGATGGATCCCAATGCCGACCCCTTTGCCGCTCCGGCCGAAGATGAGGCCGATGCGGAGCCCGATAAATTTGGCGCTAGCGATGTGATGGATTTAAGCAGAATTCAATTGCTCAACGCCTATACCTGTACTGAGTGTGGCCGTTGTACCAGCGAATGCCCTGCCAACCTAACAGGCAAAAAACTATCGCCACGAAAAATAATGATGGATACCCGAGACCGTATTGAAGAAGTAGGTAAAAACATATCTAAAAATGGCGAGTTTAAACCCGATGGCAAACAATTGTTAGACGATTACATCCTTCGGGAAGAATTGTGGGCGTGTACTACCTGTAACGCTTGTGTGGAAGCTTGTCCCGTAAGTATCGACCCACTTTCCATTATTATGGATATGCGCCAATACTTGGTCATGGAGCAATCTGCAGCACCAAATGAGCTCAATGTAGCAATGACCAATATTGAAAACAACGGCGCACCTTGGCCTTACAACCAGATGGACCGGTTAAACTGGAATGACGAAGCCTAAAGAATTTTTATTCAGCTTTTATTTATTTTATAATGAAACAAATAAGCACTCTCTTTTTTTTATTCTTTTTTGGGGTTTCTGGTTTTGCACAAACAGAAAACTTCATAAATAATAACGGAGATGTTATTTGTTTTACCACCTTTGGTACTGGATTCCCTGTTTTAATTATTAATGGAGGGCCTGGAATGAGCAGCGAAGGTTTTGTGCCTTTGGCTAAAACGCTTTCAGAGAACAATAAAACTATTATATATGACCAACGGGGTACAGGAAAATCTACTTTAAAAGCAGTAAATGAAACCACTATTACTTTAGATTTAATGGTTGAAGATATTGAAGTACTTCGGAAACATTTAAAAATTGATTCTTGGATTGTTTTAGGTCATTCTTTTGGAGGCATGCTGGCTTCATATTACACAACCAAACATTCAAAAAATGTAAAAGGATTAATTTTGTCCGCTTCAGGAGGAGTTGATTTAAGTTTACTTTCAAGAATAAATATTACTGGGCATTTAACCCAAAAACAGCGAGACTCCCTTAGCTATTGGAATCAAAAAATTGCAAATGGCGATACCAGCTACTTTGCAAGAGTTCAAAGAGGAAAATATTTAGCACCTGCCTATTTATACAAAAAGGACTTTGTAGATGTGGTGGCTGAACGATTGACACAAGGCAACAGCCAAATCAATAGCCTAGTCTGGCAGAACATGCATACTATAGCATTTGATTGTAAAAAGCAACTTCAGCAATACACTCAGCCAGTTTTAATCATTCAAGGAAAACAGGATATTGTTAACAAGGATATTGCAGTTAAAACACATGCGCTGTTTCAAGATTCAAAATTAGTTTATATTGATGAGTGTGCCCATTATGGCTGGTTAGAGCAACCCGAACAATATTTTAAAGAAATAAACACATTTTTAGCACGGGTAGCAAGTTGAAAAACAAATAGTAACTTTGTGAACGTTAAAAAGTATCCCAGGATATGAAAAAAGAAGAAGTAGAGAAATTATTGCATGACAAGGTAGAAAAAGGGGAGCACGTTAGCCCCATACTTCCAAAGGATATAAAAAATTATTTGATAGATATTGATGGGACAATCACAGACGATATACCAAATGAAGAGCCAGAGCGCATGGCTACCTGTGAACCTTTTCCAGATGCTTTAAAAACATTAAACAATTGGTACGACCAAGGCCACATTATCTGTTTTTTCACCTCGAGAACAGAGGCGCACCGAGAAGTGACCGAAACTTGGCTTAACAAACACGGGTTTAAATACCATTCCCTGTTAATGGGCAAACCCCGTGGCGGAAATTATCACTGGATAGACAACCATCTGGTAAAAGCCACCCGTTACAAAGGAAAATTTACAGACCTGGTGGAAAAAAACGTAACCATTCAGGTTTTTGAAGATTAAAAATAAAGAAAGAAAGACACTATGAGTGAACCGATAAAAGTACCAACAATGGCCGAATATATGGCGGAAGGCAAAAAACCCGAAGTATTATTTTGGGTAGGCTGTTCCGGCAGTTTTGACGATCGGGCCAAAAAAATTACCAAAGCTTTTGTAAAACTATTGCACAATGCAAAAGTGGATTTTGCCGTCTTGGGAACCGAAGAAAGCTGTACAGGCGATCCAGCAAAACGCGCAGGAAATGAATTTCTGTTCCAAATGCAGGCCATGACCAATATTGAAGTGCTCAATGGCTACGAAATTAAAAAAATCGTTACCGCGTGTCCGCACTGTTTTAACACCATTAAAAACGAATATCCCGAACTGGGAGGGAACTACGATATTGTACACCACACCCAATTTCTGAAATCGCTCTTAGACGAAGGAAGGTTAAAAGTAGAAGGCGGAAAATTTAAAGGAAAGAAAATCACTTTTCACGATCCTTGTTATCTCGGCCGTGCCAATGGCGAATATGAAGCCCCTCGCGATTTATTGCGTAAACTGGAAGTAGAGCTGGTTGAAATGAGACGCTGCAAATCCCGAGGACTGTGTTGCGGAGCCGGTGGGGCACAAATGTTTAAAGAACCCGAAGAAGGCCAAAAAGACGTGAACATTGAGCGTACCGAAGAAGCCTTGGAAACCCAGCCCAGCGTTATTGCTGCTGCCTGTCCATTTTGTAACACCATGATGACCGATGGCGTAAAGGGCAAAGAAAAAGAAAACGATGTAGCCGTAATGGACGTTGCCGAAATGATTGCCAACGCCGAAGATTTATAATATAAATCCAAAATAGGCTATCTGAAATTTAAGTACAGTAAAGTTTAGCCTGTCTTTCCGGCAGTCGCAGACGAACGTATAGTTTAAATCATTTTTTAGACAACCTTCATATAGATCATAAAAAAACAAGACAAGCTCTATTTTATTGGCATCCAAATAAATTATAAAATCGTTCTTGTCTTGCTTGCCTTGTTCTTGTACTTTATGGTTTACCCTTTAGAGGCGTCATCCCGTTCTAAATTCTCGTTACTGTCGCCGCCTTGGCTGTACAGTTTGTTTTCTTCGTCTTTTAATTTTGAGGGACCTTGGTTCTTTTTGGCTTTATTGCTCCCGGGAACATCTAAGTTTTTTCCGCTGAAATCTATCTGCTGCGCGCGTTCTTTCAATTGTTGGTCATCTCCGCCATCACCGTGTATGTGGTCTTGGCCCAACATTTCCAAGTCGTGCTTGGTAACATCGGCATTGTAGGTTGTGTCTTTGCTGTTTGATTTTTGATTTTTACCTTCTGTGCTCATAATCTTTATCTTTGTTTTCCATTAAAGTACGGGTTATTATTTGAAATCCACTTCTATTTAACGCCCTGTAAACAAACTATAACAAGATTTTATAAAAATTAGCCGCGCGCTACAAATCATTCTCAATTTCTTCCAAAGAAAAACGCTAAATATCTCTATGTTAAAATTGAACTTTTACAAGGGACACTGCTATTTTTCTTATAGTTTTAAAACTTGTTTAAACCATTTTTTATGAAAAACCGACCAATCTATTTCTTTGTGCTTTTACTGATCGTGTTAATGGGATTTAATACAGTAATTGCTCAAAATAAAACCGAAGAAGAAGATGTATTTCAACAACTGGAAGAACTCGCCATAACCGATCAAAAGATTATGATGCCCATGCGCGATGGCGTTCGGTTGGCAACCGATATTTACCGCCCTAAAACCGATAAAAAAGTACCCATCATTTTTTCGAGAACACCTTATAATTTCAACACGTGGCAGGATGGCGAAAAACGCAGCCGCACGGCCAAATCGGCGTTGGAGGCCGTAAAACGAGGCTATGCTTACGTGGTACAAAACGAACGGGGCCGGTTTTTCTCGGAAGGGGAGTGGGACATCCTTGGCGTGCCATTGACCGATGGATACGATGCCTTTACCTGGATGAAAAACCAACCGTGGTCCAACGGTAAAATTGGGACTATTGGTTGTTCTTCCACCGCTGAGTGGCAAATGGCCGTTGCCGCCTTGGACCATCCTTCTCACGCCGCCATGGTGCCTATGGGCTATGGCGCAGGAATTGGCACAGTAGGCGAGTACCACGAACAAGGCAACTGGTATCGGGGAGGCGCAGAGCAGTTGTTGTTTTTCGCTTGGCTGTATGGCGTGGAACAGGACAAGTTTAAACCCAGGATTCCCGAAGGGACCACGCAAGAAGACCTTATCCGTATTTCCCGCTTTTACGATCTAGCACCGGAAAACCCAAAAATCGACATGTCCGAAGCATTGTCACATTTGCCCATTCAGGATATGTTACAGAATATGCACGGCAAGAAAGAGATTTTCGATAAAATGGTACGCCGTAAACCAAACGACCCGGCATGGTACGAAGGCGGTTTGTATCACGACACCATGGGCTTTGGCGTACCCAGTTTTTGGTTTGTATCTTGGTACGATGTTTCCAGCAGCCCTAATTTGGCATTGTTTAATCACGTGCGTCAAACGGCCAAGGAGAAAGAAGTACGCGACAATCAGTATCTGGTCATTGCCCCAACATTGCACTGCGGATATTTCCGGGCAACCGAAAACACCATTGTAGGCGAACGCCCGGTTGGCGATGCTACCTTGAACTATGAAGAACAAATTTACAGTTGGTTCGATTTGTGGTTGAAAGAAAAGCAAAACAATTTCAAAGAAGAGACACCGCGCGTTCAATATTATACCATGGGCAGCAATAAATGGCAAGCTTCGGAAACCTGGCCTCCTAAAAAGGCTGAAATGACGCCCATGTATTTAGAAAGCAATGGCCAAGCCAATACCCTGAATGGCGACGGTAGGTTAACATTTAAAAAACCAAAAAGAAAAGACGCGCCAGATACCTTTACCTACGATCCCATGAATCCGGTTCCATCATACGGCGGAAACGTGTGTTGCACCGGAAATGCCATAGAAGGGGGTGCATTCGACCAGCAAGCAATGGAGACCCGAGAAGATATTTTGGTGTACACCAGCGAACCCTTAAAAGAAGGCATGGAAGTTTCAGGCTTTATTGAATCGACCTTATACCTTTCCAGTGATGTAAAAGACACCGATGTAACCATCAAACTCATTGACGTTTATCCAGATGGCCGTGCCTACAACCTTGATGAAACCATACAACGTGTTCGTTATCGCGAAGGGTATGACAAAGAAGTATTTATGGAAAAAGGAAAGGTGTATCAAGTAGATTTAACCCCAATGAGCACAAGCAATTTCTTTAAAAAAGGACACCGCATCCGTATTGAGGTATCGAGCAGTAACTTTCCGCGTTTTGCAAGGAATTTGAATACGGGCGGAAATAATTATGACGAAAAAGAAGGTGTGGTGGCACACAATACCATACATCATTCCAAGATATATCCGTCTATGATAAAATTGCCTATTGTTTCAGAATAATAAACAGCTATAAACGTGATTAAAGAGGACGCCTAAAAGTACTTTTAACTGTCTTTTCGAGCACGGTATAAAACTACAAGGTTCTCACTGTCAATGGGGTCTCGACTGCGCCTATCCAACTAAAAAGGCAGGCTTGACCGGATATCAATTTTTTTACTTTTTAGACACCTTCTTTTTTTATACCCCCAAAGTTTCTACTGGAAGCACTTCACCGGCTTGCATGCCATTGATCTTTATGTCGCCAACGCGCACCCGTACCAGTCTGAGGGTGGGAAAACCTACGGCAGCTGTCATTTTCTTGACTTGCCGAAATTTTCCTTCCGTTAAGGTGATCGAAACCCAAGAAGTTGGGCCGTGGCGGCTATCCCGTATCTTTTTAGCCCTTTTAGGCAGATTGGGCACGTCAATTAACCGAAACGCTTCACACGGTTTTGTTTGGTATTTTTTTCCGCTGTACCCTATTTCAACACCTTGCTGCAACTGGTTAATGGCCGCTTCGGTTATCAATCCATCTACTTGGGCGTAGTATTCTTTTTCAATTTCTCCGCTGCATATTTCATGACTAACCTTGCCGTTAGTGGTAAGGAGCAATAAACCTTCACTGTCTTCGTCCAAGCGACCAACGGCCATGGTACCTTCAGGAAAATCATAGAGTTCGCCCAACAGTCTTTTGGAATTCTTTTTAGGTCCATTGTTCACAAATTGACTTAAATAACCATAGGGTTTATACAGCGTAAAATGTTCGTGGGCAGTTTTCTTCATAGTTCAAAAATAGCTAATATTCAATTGCTTTTGAAAAGCCTATTTATTTTAAAAAATGTTAAGCATTGTTAACGAAAGCGTTAAACATCGGTTTGATGGCAATGAATCATCAAATTTTTAAGTATTTTATCTTTCAAAATTCAAACACCATGAAAAAACTGATACTACTTTTAACATTGTTTATTGGCTTCGCGGCCCAAGCACAGGATCCTTTTTTACAAAAAGATGCCGATGATTATGAAATAAGGGCCGATGCCTTAACCGAGACTTATAATGCCGAATTGGCGTTAACTTCTAAACAAGAGCTGTTGTTCAAAAAGAAAATTGAAGAGTTTTTGCCGCGTTACGACAAAATACGCCAAAATCTTGAAGGCCGGGAAAAACTGAACAGCCTTTTAAGCCTCGGAGAAGAAGAATCTGCCGAAATGCGAGACATCCTTACCCAACCCCAATTTGATTTATATGTTAGGTTGAAAGAAAAAATACAGCCGCTGGGCAGGGTAGATACCAAGCAGAAGAAATAAACCGAAAGCTATCAGCACAATAAAAAAGCGCGGAACTTGATCTGTTCCGCGTTTTTTTTAGCAATTTCAACCCATTTTATTTAAAGTTTTCATCTTCGGTTTTGGGTTCTATGTTGGGTTTTTCGGTATGCATGGTTTTTTCAATTCCAGCAGATTCCACCCCAAAAAAGTTCATGATATTGGGCGGGTTTTCAATTTGCATCGTCTTCTCACCTTTAATGGCAATGGGCTGGGTCAATACTTCATTGTTGTTTTGCAGTATTTTAATCCAATCGTCGGTATCAAAGTCTGAGGTATCTGTGCCTTTCTCTTCCATAATGCGTTTATCCACCAAATCGCCAACCGATTTCCCCATGGCTTTGGCCAGCTCGACCCATTGGGTTCCGGTAACTTTCACTTTGGAAATATCCACGGCTTCCACTTTTTCGTCAATGCCCTGAAGATAACTCAACGTATGTTTGCCCACACGGGTATTGCTGCTATATATTAAGGTAAGTTGTCTATCGTCTCTTGCGATTTCTCCCATTTCTTCCATGTTTAGTATGTTTTCATTTTGCCTTTTCGTTTTTGCAATTGCCGGTCGAGTTGGTTGATGACTTCGGCTAACGAAATTTCAAATTTTTCTTTGCTTTCTTCAGCAAACAACCGGGGTCCGGGAGCGCTTAACTGAATTTTTGTTTTTCGTCCGGTTTCATCATCCGAGGTGTTTTCAGCTTCAAAAAAAACATCGGCTCTTACAATAAAGTCGTATTTGTTTACCAGTTTGTTTATTTTCTCGGTGGCAAGCGCTTCCAAACGGTCGCTGGCCGAAACATTGTCGTACTCAAAGTTAATGTTCATAAGTTCTCAATTTTTTTAGTTCCTTAAATATACAATTCAGTAACGCAGGGTACAAAAATTTAATAATACTTTGTGAAATTATGCAACTTCTTCAGGGTTTCACATCAATAGGAATAACTGCGGAAGCAACAATCCCTGTGGCCAAAGACAAAACAATAATGCCAAGGACGGCCATTCGCGAGTTTTTATATGATTTGATAGGGTCCTTAAAGTCCTGCAAAAGTCAAGACAATACCTTGTGGGTTGCGGAAAACAGTTTCCGAAGCAAACCGGTACCATGGTTATTTTTTGAATCAAAATAGACTTTGCCTGAAAATAGCGTTTCAAACTCTCAATGAAACAGCCACGATTCAGTAAGATTTCGTTTCCTGATTGTTTTCCTCTTATTAAAACTCAAATAACTGTTTTTAAAATATAATTTATTGTTAAACCAATTTTAAATACACCCAAATTTGAATACCTTAATGCAAAACTTTGAACCATGGGAATGAACGTAACACAAAAACTGATTAAAGAACATTTAATTGAAGGGGAAATGACCCCTGGAAAAGAGATTGGCATTAAAATAGACCAAGCGCTTTTGCAGGATGCCACAGGTACTTTGGTACAATTGGAACTCGAAGCCATGAAACTGGACCGCGCCAAAACCGAAGTGGCCGTACAGTATGTGGATCATAATTTATTGCAAACCGACTTTAAAAATGCAGACGACCATTTGTTTTTGCACAGTGCCGCGCAAAAATTTGGGTTGTGGTTTAGCCGTCCGGGAAATGGCGTGAGCCATCCCTTGCATATGGAACGCTTTGGCAAACCCGGAAAAACGCTTGTTGGTAGTGATAGCCACACCTGTGCCGCTGGTTCGTTGGGCATGTTGGCCATTGGTACGGGAGGCTTGGACGTGGCCGCAGCCATAGCCGGGCAACCGTATTTTGTGAAAATGCCAAAAGTAATGGGGGTGAAAGTTACCGGCAAACTCCCAGACTGGGTAAGTGCCAAAGACGTGATTTTGGAAATGCTCCGTCGCCACGATGTTAAGGGCGGCGTTGGCAAAATAATTGAATATTATGGCGATGGCCTTAAACAGCTCAGCGCAATGGACCGCCACGTAATTGCCAATATGGGTGCCGAATTGGGTGCTACAACCACCGTTTTTCCAAGTGATGAAGAAACCAAACGGTTTTTAAAAAGTCAAGAAAGGGAAGACGACTGGAGAGAACTTCTTGCCGATGACGATTGTGAATACGATTTGCACGACGAAATCGTATTGGACGAACTTATCCCATTAATAGCTTTACCAACCAGCCCAGGAAATGTGGTTCCCGTAAGTGAAGTGGCCGGAAAAGAAATAAGTCAGGTGGTCATTGGCTCTTCGGCAAATCCTGGATTGCGAGACTTTTGGATTGCCGGCGCCATTGTGAAAGGAAAATCTGCCCACACCGATGTCTCTTTCGACATTAACCCAACCAGCAGGCAGATTATCCAAAATATGATCGACAATAAAACCTTTGCCAATTTAATTACCGCTGGTGCGCGTTTTCATCAAAGCGGTTGTATGGGCTGTATCGGGATGGGACAAGCACCAGCAAGCGGTACGATAAGTTTACGGACCATGCCGCGAAATTTCCCAGACAGAAGCGGTACCAAAGACGATCAAGTGCATTTGTGCAGTCCTGAAACCGCTGCAGCTTCAGCATTGACCGGAAAAATCACAGATCCCCGGGATTTAGAAGAACTGTACGATATGGAATACCCAAAATGGGTGGCACCAGAGCTCCACATTATCAACACCGATATGTTGGTGGCTCCACCGCAAGATACTTCGAACATCGAGCTAAAAAAAGGGCCAAATATTGCTTCCATACCGCATATTCATGACCTTCAGGACAAATATACCGTGCCGGTACAATTAAAAATGGGCGACAATATCTCTACCGATGAAATATTGAAGGCTGGGGCAGAGGTGCTCCCTTTTAGAAGTAACCTGCCCGAAATAAGCAAGTACAGTTATACTGTTATCGATCCTACATTTTACGACAGGGCCATGAAAACCAAAGACCAATACGGCGGCCATATTGTAGTGGCCGGTGAAAATTACGCACAAGGCAGTAGCCGTGAACACGCAGCGTTGGCTCCCAAGTATTTAGGCCAAGTAGCCGTACTGGCCAAAAGCTATGCCCGTATCGCTTGGCAGAATATGGTAAACTTCGGTATTTTACCTTTGGAGTTTGAAGACAATGATGATTACGAAAAAATTGAACAAGGCGATATGGTACAATTTAAAAACCTACGAAAAGATGTGGAAAACCGGAACACCATTACCGTAATCGTGAAAAAAGATTCTGGAGACATTGAAATCCCAACCAAACACAGTATGAGCGAACGGCAAATACGGGTGTTGCTCAAGGGAGGCATCATCAACGATTTTAAAGACCGCCTAAGCGCATAGTTTTATTCCCTTGCTACGGTAAAGATTCGGTTGCAAGGGACGAAAATGTTTATCTATACCAGTATGTAATTCCCTGAAAAGGCTTTAAAAATGAATTTAGCTATCGTTAAAACTTTTTTAAAGCCTTTTGTTTATTGCGCAATCCCTTTATCTTTAAAAGAAAAAATATGTTGAAAACCAACTCAATTGAAAAACAGACTCCAACGGCTTACCCCATTTATCCATTGATTGAAGAACGGTGGAGCCCAAGGGTATTTTCTAACAAAGCCATTTCAGAACAACAAGTAAAAACCTTGCTCGAAGCAGGACGGTGGGCGCCAAGCAGCAGCAATCAACAACCATGGCGCATTATCTGGGGCATAAAAGGAACAGAAACTTATGACAGGATTTTCAACTGTTTGCATAAATTCAATAAAGGGTGGGCCGGTAACGCACAAGTTTTATGGGCTTGCGCTTTTAAAAAAGATATGCAAAACGGCACCAAAGAAAACTTTCACGCCTTGCACGATTTAGGGCTGTTTATGGGCAATGTATGTATGCAAGCCACGAGTATGGGCATAGCCGTTCACCAAATGGCAGGAATTGATTTTAAAGCGGCGCAGAAGGAATTTAACTTTCCCGATAATTACCACGTGGCCACCGCTGCAGCATTTGGGTATTACGGCGGAAATCCCCATGAATTGGATGATGAGCTGAAAAAACAAGAACTTGAAAAAGAACGGAGCCGCAATCCACAGTCTGAATTTGCCTTTAACGGAAACTTTCAGTAATAAGAACTTTTAAAATAATTACATGAGCGATAAACCAAAAAAGAAACACGCCGATTTTCAAGATAAATACAGACGGTCTTCGAATTTCGGGTCTTCAGATGAAGAATTGAACCTTGACAAAGACGGAAACCTCAAGAGCACAAATAGGGATGAAAAAACGACGAAAGAAGTTCGGAAATCGGTAGATAAGCTATTGGATTCCGAAGAAGAATAACGAATAACACTAAAAACAATTGATTATGAAAATAGGAGTAATAGGAAGCGGAAATATAGGCGGAAACTTAGGAAAACATTGGGCGAAAGCCGGACATGAAGTATTGTTTAGCTCAAGGCATCCCGACCAATTGAACGATTTGGCCCGCGATGCCGGCAACAACGCAAAAGCCGTAAGCTTAGATGAAGCTTGGGAAGCCAAGGCAGATGTCTATCTTTTGGCAACACCTTTTAAAGCCATCGATGAACTGAGCGAAGTTTATGCCGGGGAATATGCCGATAAAATAGTAATAGACGCCACGAATCCATATCCAGAACGTGATGGCGAAATGGCAAAAGAAGTAAAAGAAAGCAACCGAAATGCCTCAGAATATACGGCTATGAAGTTCAACACGGCAAAAACTGCCAAAGCTTTCAACACCATTTATGCTAAAGATTTAAAAGAACGGGCGTTTAGGGATACCGATAAATTGGCGGTCCCTTTTGCCGCTCAAGACGAGGAGAGCAAAAAAATAACACAACAGCTTATAGAAGACATAGGGTTCGAAGCCGTTTACATTGGCGGGTTAAAAGACACACACATTATGGACCCCGATCAAAAAATATATGCTAAATCGCTCAACCGGGCAGAATTGGAAAAGCTCATCTAAAAACAGGATATTGAAACAAGCGATGGTCCTTCGGTAGGATGCTTTCTGCCGAAGGTTTTTTTTCAAAATATATGACGCAAAAAGAAAAAGAACAACAAGAAATAGATTCCGAACTGGACAAAACCACTACGTCTAACGATAATGTGTCTAAATCGCACGGAGAGATTTTAAAACAGCAAATCTGCGAAGGACAAGAGGTGTATAAAAAAAGTTCGGTGAGTATTTTGTTGAGTTCGTTTACCGCGGGGTTAGAAATAGGCTTCAGTTATTTGCTGTTGGCTACCCTGTTGTTTTTTTTGCAAGGCAAGGTGGCAGAAGACACAGCCTTTAAACTGCTATCTTTGGTATATCCCATGGGCTTTATCATGGTTATTGTAGGGCAGTCCATTTTGTTTACCGAACAAACTTCCTTATTAACATTGCCGGTGCTCAACAAAAAGCAATCGCTGGGAAACCTGCTTAAATTATGGGGTTTTGTGATCGTGGGAAATCTATTGGGCGGTTGGGCCATGGCCGCTATTTTGGTATGGATTGGCCCCAAACTGCATATTTTTGATGCCGAAACGGTTTCAAAAATCGCTGCGCATGTAACCGATTACAGTTTCTGGGTCATTTTGGTCAGTGCTATTTTGGCCGGATGGCTCATGGGGTTGCTTTCGTGGGTACTTTCTTCTTCAAAAGATACCATAAGCCGTATTTTCATAATTTACATGATCACCGCCGTGCTTTCTTTTGCCGGTTTGCACCACAGCATTGTAGGCAATGTGGAAGTATTTGCAGGCTTATTGGTGCCCGCTTCGTTATCATTTGGCGATTATGCCCAGTTTCAAGTTGTGGCGTTGTTGGGCAATGCCATTGGGGGAGCGGTGTTTGTAGCCTTATTGAAATACCGCGCTTTTGTGACCAATATCAAATATTAATCACTGTTTGACCGGTAAAGGGAGTGCCAAAGGAAACCCATTTAATGCCTAACGGCATTTTGGTAAATCTACAGATTGCGGACAGGCACAGGTCCTATAGGAACAAAATAATTTTTTAATAAAGTTTTATAAATCAAGATGATAGCCTAAGGGCATGGTTTTTGTAATTTTATAAGAGTACATTAAAATAGACTATTATGAAAACCCTGCTCTTTCTGTTACCGTTGCTTTTTATAAGTTGCGGAACAGCCCATGACACTTCAATAGCTGCCCATACTAACGAAGTACGGCAATGGGCCAATGACAAACAATTTACCATAGAATCGCAATGGGCGACCCCGCAAACTGGAAACCGGATCAATCTAATTGGCAATGCCAATCACCTTACTTTTAAAAACGACACTGTTTCGGCCTATCTGCCATTTTTCGGTGAGCGGCATAGCGGTAATGTATTTGACGGCGGTGCCATTGAGTTTGAAGGAGTTCCGAAAGACCTTCAAACCAAGTACAACCAAAAGAAAAATGCAGCTATTATCACGTTTGACATTTCAGAAAAAGGGGAGCATTATCAAGTAAGCGTTACCTTGTACGGCAACAAAAACAGCCATATAAGCGTGAATAGCAGTCAACGCGATTTTATGGGGTATGATGGCCGGGTAAGTGCTTTGTCGGAAACTGAAAACTAAACCAAGTTTTAACGTTGAAATTGCAATTTCTCCTTAAACAGATGAAGACTAACTCCTAAAAATTTTTTATTATGAAACGTATATTGATTGCCATAGATTATCACCCCACCTCGGAACAAGTGGCCGAGACCGGCTATAATTTGGCAAAAAAACTGAAAGCAAAGGTGTGTTTATTGCACGTGATGGCTCAAACGCGATACTACGGAATGGAATACCCTTCTTTTTTAGGATACGAGGGGTATAATTTTCCAGTAAACATGCAGATGGATTCTGAAATACAAAAAGTTGCCGAGGATTATCTGCAAAAAGCGGCCGCCCATCTGGACAACAAGGTGGAAACGAAGCTGAAAAAAGGCGAAACGGCCACCGCTGTTTTGAAATATGCAGACGAATGGAAAGCTGACCTAATTGTGATGGGAACCCACAGCCATAGCTTTCTTGAAAAATTACTAATGGGAACCGAAGCCACAACGGTATTGGAAAAAACCGAAGTACCCGTGTTGATGGTACCGGTAAAAAAGTAAAGTAGGGAAGGAGGCTATTTATTTGGGATTTCCTTCAAAAAAATAAAAAACTTAACAAAACTTACTGAAAATCCTATTTTAACTATATTTATATTGAATCGTGGTAATAATTGGCGCCAATGCTGATTTTTTTATCAATACGAATTACAAGAAACAATTAATCAACAACCTATATGAGTACTGACACACAAAACCATCAAGATCACGAAGATTATATTTTAAAAGATAATACCAAAACAAAGTTTGGTGCAGGATTTATAATCATCGTTCTAATTGTATTAATTGTGGGGGCGGCGCTTTCCGGAATGTTCTTTTTTGAATGGTGGTAGGAGATGCTTTTCACTAAATTAACCTCCAATTTCAGGGTTGTCGCTAATCTGAATATATACTTGTACAACTTCCGGAATCGTTTCTTTTATTTTCTTTCGTAAACTGTCGCTTATTGCTTTAGCAGTTTGTAGGCTGGCTTAGGTCGGCATCGAATTTCACCACGGCAATGATCAAAATTTTATCGAGGCCAAAATACCTGGTTCGGAGTGAACCGCAAGCTACTATTTGTTACTAAAGATATTTTTTTATAATATGCGGCACGATGGAAGTATTATAAAGGGGATAGAACAGAGAATAATACTTGAGGTGTAAAATATTCTATTTTACATAATATAAATTATAGTACAAATGGATTAATTTGAATAAAATGGCGAATAGCACTTTTTCGTGCTATTTAGCAAGATCCCAAATAACACTCTTTATATCATAACACAGACAACACGGAATAAATTAGAACTACAAATTCCAATACGCTTCATCTTTACAATCAAATAGATTTACTCCGGTAAAGAAAATCATTCTTTGGGACAAAATTAGCCGTCCTTCGTCCTACATCATTTTCGTTCATCTTTGATTTTTGGTTATTTGCAGTATAAATTTCCAAATAAATCACATCTATTTTAAAAACAGCTAAACTTTTACATTATGGAAACACGTAACTTGTACACCAGAACACCAAAAAACGTTTTACTGCTGAAATGGAAACGATATAGCCTATTGGTAATCGCGTTATTGGTATCATTTGGTGCATCTTTTTCTGCCATTGCACAAGAATATGCCTTTATAAAAATTGAAGACAGCAGCGAAAAACCAAAAGCTGTCGTCGCAGGAAATACGTACGATGGTAAAATGTACCAACAAGAGTTAAAAAACAGGGACAACGGGAAATGGCAATTTATCCCTACGGGCGATGGATACTATAACATTGTAGATGTTAGGCACGGAAAAGCAATTGTAGCAGGAGATCGGCAGGACAACAACGTGTACCATCAGGATGCTAATAACCGGGATAATGCAAAGTGGAAACTAGTGAAAAGAGCCAATAATAAGTTCCATATTATTGATAAAAAACATGGAAAAGCCTTGGTAGGTGGCAATGTTTTTGACGGAAATCTTTATCATCAAGACCCAGGACTGCGCAGCAATGCCCTCTGGAACCTAACCGTGATAGAAGGTATTCATGACCGGATAGCACCCAAGGAAATCGTGCTTTTTGAAAAACACCTAAATACCGTGTACGATATTGATAAAAAGGTACTCGATAATAATTCGAGCCCTAAAACCTCCACGCTCAGTGCTAAATACACCAACAATACGACGCGGGACCAAACACAGGAAATTTCTGAATCGACACAATTCGCAAATTCGGAAACTTGGGAAACCACAGAGTCCATATCCAATAAAATATGGACAGAAATAACCGCCCAAGTGGGTTGGAAAGCTGGCAGTGGCGGTGGTATGGAAGCTACGGTATCCAATACATTAGGTTTTGGGAATACTACGACCAACACGAAAAGCAAAGGGGGATCGGCAACGGTTACCACGACCATAAGCTTTAAGACCAACACCGTGGTCCCGGCTGGAAAGACAACTATTTGCAAGCAGTTGATCCGTTCAGAAAAAGCTAGTGTTCCTTTTGTTACAACGGTGATACGAACGTATGGCGATAGATCTACTAAGGAAGTGGAAATACCAGGTGTTTGGAAAGGCACCTTGATTTCAAGAAATGAGGTAACCTGTACCGAAAATTAAAAATCACCTTCAATTTTATACGCAAAAACAATACAATTAGTTCTTCAACATAATTAGAACCAAAAAGTTCCATAGCACTTTATTTGTTATGGAACTTTTGGTTAGCTTTCATGCTATAAACAATCCCTGTAAAGAACATACCTACTGAAATATAGGGGTTTAACCCTTTCATAAATAGGGTGTTTAACGGGTGTTTGCAATTGAAATCCTTTCTAATTTTACAGGTATAAATAACAAACCGGCCAAAATCCCCAGCGTGGCCCTTAAAAAAGCAAAGATTATGGATTCATTATTTTTTAAACCTATTCAATTTTTATGGCTATTGCTTTTGGCGGCAATACTGTCCAGTTGTGGTTCTTCCACTTCTTTGACTACCCGCTATGCGCCATTTCATCCCGCAAATAACACTGCGGTGAATTTTACGTTCAACACTAGCGATAACGACGGTATTGCCCGGGCAGAACTTTTTGTATATGAATATGAACTGTACGTAAACCCAGACAACAATATGCGATCGGCCCGCCAACGCCCCGGCGGTCAATGGGGCTTTGTAAGGGATTGGAATTATGACCCAGAACCCACATCGGCAAACGAAACACATAACTTTTCTGCTGGATTTGCAGCTGGATCGTTTGTGCGCTTTTTGGTTCGCATTACTGACGGAAAAGGCAGGAACAAATCTGAAGACTGGTATTTTGCGGCTGGCGATTGGCCTTATGGCAACTCCCCTATCCCAATTTTAGGGAAAGGCGCACCCGCCAAAACCATCGATGTGGCGTTTGTAGCAGACCGAACGGACTATAGTTCGGGACGCGATATGTTGCCCGATCTGGAAGGCTTGATTTTTGATGGGTATCATATTAACAATGCCATAAGAAACCGAAGGCAACTATGGAGTTTTTATTACTCCCCGCAAAGAGGGTTTATTAGCGATTATGACAGTGGTGTTCTTACGATGGATATCCCCTCCAGCGTTAGTAATTCATCCATAATAGACCATGCGGCCGTTATCCATACCACGGTGAAAAGGGATTGGGCCAGTGGTGGTAATTTTGGAACCGAACCTACCAATATTGGAACAGCAGTCCATGAAAGTGGCCATAGTTCCTTTGGTCTTGCAGATGAATACAATAGTGGAAACTGCCGTACCTCGTCCGACCCATACCATAATGTGTACAGCAGTAGATCTGCTGCCGAAACGTATAATACCGATCATGGATGGCCCACAAGCGACGTAGAAGAAATATTTTCGGGATGTTTTCGGGTAGAGCCTTCCAGCCTTAACTGTATCATGCTCAATGACGGCGATGCAACGATGCCCGATTTTGAACGGTCATGCATTTTAAGGACCATTTGGTATTACAGTGAATTAACAAACTAAAAACACACGTATTATGAAAACCACGATAAAATTAAATAGAATAGTCCTATTGTTAACGGTATCGCTTTTGTTCAGTATATCGGCAATGGCACAAGAGCCAAAAGAAAATATAAACTTACCTGAAACACCAGATCCAGAAAAAGTGCCAAGGGACATTAGTTTATATCAACCTGTTCCCGTGTTACGGTTAACCTTTAAGGTTACAGAAGAAGGGTATCAGCTTGTTTCAACCGACAGGATTTTGGGTGCACCATCAACGGCAATTGTACAGGATAGGCCCTTGCGCATTACGGCATTCGGCAAACAAAACGAACCTTTGAAAACCGTTTCCAAACCCAATCCGCTTGAAGTACGCACGGCAGGAACCGATAGGGCAGGTTTTGCTAGATTAGATGAAGCTACAGTCACCGTGTTTTTTGATAAACCCGATCAGTTGGGTTCAGTAAGAATACAGTTGTTTGAAAACAATGAACCGGTTTATGAACAAACCTTTGAGGTGCAGTAAATACATTATACCATTGGCATTGGGCATACAGTTTATTAGCATCATTAAAGCTGAAAAAATCAAATCCTAACTTAGTTCAATGCCAAGAGGCTGTCTAAAAAGTAGTTTACGTTGTCAATAAGACAAAGTTGAATGCTTTACTTTTTAGACAGCCTCAATAATTTATTGCCACGCAAGACTTTAAAACAGTTCCTTTAAATACTTAAAGTTAGACTTTGCCGTGTCGATAACTTCGGCGGTATGGCCGTTCAGCATTAATTTGCCCATACTTTCGGCAAACCCTTTTATTTGGTCAAATTCCACTTTGGGCGGCATTGCCAGTGCATCTGGGTCGGTAAATATGTTCACAAGTGCAGGGCCGTCGTGTGCAAAGGCTTCTTGCAAGGTGTTTTTAACGTTTTTGCATTCGTCCACGTTCCAAGCTTTAATGTTCATGGCCTCGGCCACTTTGGCGAAATCGGGGTTTTTCATATCAGTCTGCCACTCGGGGTACCCGGCTACTTGCATTTCTAGTTTTACCATTCCCAAGCTGCGGTTGTTAAAAATGATGATTTTTGCCGGGATGTTATATTGGCGAATGGTCATTAAATCACCCAAAAGCATGCTTATGCCGCCATCACCGCACAGGGCGATCACTTGACGGTCTGGGCGCGAAAGTCCTGCCCCAATGGCCATTGGCATGGCATTGGCCATAGAACCGTGGTTAAACGAACCTGTTAAATACCGATTACTTTTTCCTTTAATATACCGTGCCGCCCAAACTGCGGACATCCCGGTATCAACGGTGAAAATGGCATCATCTGCAGCGGTTTCATTGATGACAGAAGCCACAAACTCAGGGTGGATGTTGTTTTCTTTCGATTTGGCTTTCACATACGAGGCGTATTTTTCTTCTTGCGCTTCATGAAGCTCCCGCATTTCAGTTAAAAATTTATCATCTTCATTAGAATCCAACATAGGCAACAGCGCTTCGATTGTATCTTTTATGGTTCCAGCATAGCCATAATCCACTTTGGCACGACGGCCAATGCGTTCGGGTTTGTGATCTATCTGTATGATTTTGTTTTTTTCGGGCAGAAATTCGGTGTATGGAAAATCGGTGCCCAATAAAATCAGCAGATCGGCTTCGTGCATCGCCTTGAACCCAGATTTACTGCCTAACAAACCATTTAAACCCACCGCATACGGATTGCTGGTTTTATCAAAAAATATTTTTCCGCGGAAACTAAAACCCATGGGCGCGTTCAGTTTTTCTGAAAGTTGCATTGCTTCTTTCTGAGCATCTTTACAGCCGTGCCCACAAAACAACATCACTTTTTTATTGGAATTAATGATGGTAGCCAATTGTTCCAATTCTTCTTTCCCCGGAATAAGCCTGGAATTGGTTTTGAAATTTTTATGCGAAGTGGTAATGTGCTCGGCATCGGCTTTTGAAACATCGCCCGGCAAACCAACCACTGCCACTCCCCTATCTTGAATTGCGTGCTGAATGCCCGTTTGAAACGCGTGTGCCGCCTGCTCTGGCGTGTTGGCCATAAAACAATATTTACTGCAATCGTCAAACAACTTGGTGACATTGGTTTCCTGAAAATTATCCATTCCCAATTTATTGGTGTTTACGGTGGTAGCGATGGCAATCACCGGATTTCCGGCACGGTTGGCGTCGTACAGACCATTGACCAAATGTACGTGTCCTGGGCCACTGCTGCCCATACAACAACCTATGCCGTCCAGCTCGGCGTCCGTGGAAGCGGCATACGCCCCGGCTTCTTCATGGCGTACATGAATCCACTGTAACCTACCATCCCGTCTAACGGCATCGTTTATGGGGTTTAAGCTGTCGCCTGTTACTGCGTACAACCTTTTAACGCCAGCATTTACTAAATTTTCAACCAATACATCTGCTACATTTTTTGCCATATCGTTTCTTTTTCATTAAAGATAACAAGCGAGTGGTTTTATCTGTATTAAAGTGGCGTTAATTGTTGTTTATAACTTGAGTTTTCATCGGAAGTGTCGATTAAGAAATGGACTGATAATAAGTAAAATGATTTTTGAAATTTCCGAAAGTTGGATACAGTTAAATTGAAAAATAACCGTGGGAGAGGTTATTTTAAGTTTAAAGCTCACTTATGCTCAAAGAAAGTTTCCTTTTCATCCTCAATTGGCGCTATTACGTTTCCATCGCCGTCGATAACCTGAAAGTATTTGTAATCCAGTTCTATGCACTCCAGTAGTATTTTCGTGTCTTGGGCATGCAGTTCTTCCACGCCCCAGCCTACCGGAACAGCCTGTTCGATTTCCCAAGCACTTATTGGCTCGTGTTGGGCATTTAGCAGTTTAATCAATAAGTTTCGGGGTTGTTTTTTATGATTGTTTATAGCGTCCATGCACCAAGCGATCAATTTGGAGTTGGGTTGATAGGCCCGTTTTAAAACAATGTTTTCAAAATGAACCTTTCGTTCTTTGCTGTCCTCCTTTGTACAGATTCTGGCCTGCAATCCTTGTACTGATTGAAACTGACCGTCAGAAATCGATTTTTGACCCTCAAATTCAACAACGAAATGCATGTTCAATGGCGGATATGTTTTTCGTGGCGGCCTCATTCGCTATCGCTACCGTTTTCAACCTGTATGCCTTCGTGGGTGAGTTCCATGCGTTCAATAAACACTTCGGTTTTGGTGGCATGAAGCCCGGAATATTTAATGGACACCGGCCACGTATTGCGTACCTTCCAAACAACCGTAGGTTCGTGCTCTTCATTTAAAAGGCTAATGGTAATATCCCTTCTTTCCTTGCTTTGCCTAAAATCGTCAAACCATTTAAAAAAATCGTTGTCATTTTTGTGCATCCCGCGTTTCAGTACAATGTTGCGAAATTTCCTGAGCCCCGGCAGTTTCTGGGTCGAAAATTCCAGGCTGGCGCCGTGTCGGTATTCCAAGACTTCATATTCCATATCGAGGCCGGTCACTTCAGTAAATCCAATTCTTGTTCCGCCCCAATCTACTCGAAAGTGAAAATTAACCAATGGTAACTCTTCCATAACAGTTCTATTTATCGTTATAACCTATTCGTTTTCAAGATACTGAAAATATAGAACAGTAAGAAATGAAAAGGACATAATTGAGTAAACAACAAGCGCCAAGGCACTTTTTTTATTGATTGGTCCAAATGGCCAATTCGTTTCCTGATGGGTCTAAAAAATGAAACCGCCTTCCGCCGGGAAAGGAAAAAATGTCTTTGGAAATGGTTCCGTTGGCTTCAATAATCGTGCTTTTTACCTGTTCTAAATTTTCATGGTATAAAACAACGAGTGCACCATTTACAATTTCGGCATCTGTTTTTTCGAAACCTCCCTGCAGCCCACTTTCTGAAAAATCCACATACGTTGGGCCATAATCGGTAAAACTCCATCCAAAACAAGTGGAATAGAATTTCTTTATTAATACAAGGTCATTGGCCTTTAATTCGATATAGTTGATGTGGTTGTTTGTCGTGTTCATGTTAATGGCTATTTAAAACTGAAGGTACTTCGCTTTATTTAAGCATCATTATTCTCTACTCAATTCGTATGTTTGGCCTCCTTGATGGACAATCAATTTGTTTTCTTTTGGTTGAAATGTTAATTTGATCATTACACTTTCTGAATAAAAAATATGGGGCCCAACGGCATCCAGCGGAAACCTTGGCTGTCCTTCTCCTTGTGCGATAAGTGTATCACCATCTTTTGTAATATAAATATCAATTGGAAAAGCAGAGCTGCCATACGTTCCCAAATAGGTGTCCAATTGTTCTGAAGTTACTTCTATGGTTTCCTTTGGTGAGAAGTCTGGAAGGGTATAGTTCATCTCAAAGTAGATTTTAACGGCACCAAGAAAAACCCCTGAAACCTGGGTGTATAAATTGTTTGTGGTTAATGACATGGATACGTTTTCGGCTGGAAAGTATGCTGAAAACGCCTGAAAACCATCAATGCTGCCTCCATGTCCATAGACTTCTTTATCTTCAAGAGGTAATTTCATAAGCCCCAATCCCATTCCTTCTTCAGCATTTATCATAGCCCGCAACGAAGCTGTTGACAACAATGTACCGGTGAACATGCTTGTGAAAAATTGGTTCAATTCAGTTGCTGTTGACACTACGGCCCCGGCACCCATTGGGATGCTCATATTGGTTTGCAATTTAATTTCTTTCCATTCCGAATTTTCAAAAATATACGGTAATGCCTCATTGTTTGAGGGCTTTATGGGCTTACCATATTCCGTTCTCTTTAAGTTTAAAGGTTTGATTATTCTTTCATCTAAAATAGTTGCGAAATCTTTCATTTCAACTTCTTCAGCGATATAGGACAATAAAACAAAATTGGTGTTGGAGTACTGTGTTTTCTCGTTGGGCTCAAAGTTGGTACCGTTGTCGATAATGCGCTCAATCATTTTTTTACGGGATTGAGGTTGCTCCACCCAAGCCCTTAAGTCTTTCGTTTGGGTAATGTTAAACAGGCCGCTTTTGTGCCGTAACAGGGATTCAACAGTAATTTTGTCGGCATTGGGAACTGTTGGGAAATATTTGCTTAACAAGGTGTTCACGTTTATTTTTCTTTCTTCAACAAGTTGCATAATGATGGCAGCGGTATATGTTTTTGAAATGGAACCGATGCGGTATTTGGTTAAATCATTTGCCTTTGCCTGGGTTGCCACATCTGAAAATCCAAACGATTTATTATAAACCTCCTCCCCATTTGAAAAGATGGAAAAGCCTCCCATGCCTTTGTTATTGGCCTCAATGACACTAAAAAGGCTGTCCAATTTAGCTTTATTGAACGTTTGTGCCTGTAATGAAGCTATACAGATAAAGCATGAAAAGATATATTTTAACATATTGATAGTGATAAGGTTGTTGTTCTCAAATATACACCTTTAATTGCTTTAGGAAACTAGCTACACATAGGACGGCGAAAAAACCACATTTTTATTGAGGTTTTTATATAATACAAGCTGCTTATTCGCAATGTTAAATCTTAAAAAAATTATAGTTCTTTCATGACTTCTGAAAATATCTGAAACGATTTAACACGGGCTTCGGGATCGTAAATATGGGAAGCCACCATAATTTCGTCCACGCCGGTTTCTTTTAAAAACCCTTTTGTTTTTTGTTTTACCGTTTCCTTGCTTCCTATAAAAGCATATTTCAGCATTTTCTGAAACGCTGGGTTTTGAAGAATCTGTTTTAACTCTGAAGTCATTTCAGTAGGCGGCTGCACATAGTCAATATTTCCTGTCATCACGCCAAGCATCATCCTGATCAATGAAGTAGAAATTTTTTCGGCTTCCGCATCGGTATCGGCTGCAATAACATTGATACACGCCATGGTGTAAGGCTTTTCAAGATATGGAGAAGGTTGAAAGGTATTGTAATAAATGTTTAACGCTTCAAACAAGTGGGTAGGCGCAAAATGACTCGCAAACACGTAGGGCAGACCTTCTTTTGCCGCCAAATGGGCGCTATCGGTACTGGAGCCTAAAATATACATAGGCATCGTTACACCTTCGGCTATGGGCGCCCGTACTTTGGCGTGTTGGTTATCTGTTGAAAAATACTGCTGAATGTTCCGCAGTTCTTCCGGAAACTTATAGACCGCTTGCATCCTATCCGGCCGAATGGCCTGCGCGGTAACTTGGTCGGTGCCTGGCGCCCTGCCCAATCCTAAATCAATCCGGTTGGGATACAAAGCTCCCAGGGTGCCAAATTGTTCGGCAATCAATAGAGACGAATGATTGGGCAACATAATCCCGCCAGAGCCTACGCGAATTCTCTCGGTGCCGCCGGCAATATGCCCGATAAGTACAGAAGTTGCCGAGCTGGCAATGCTTTTCATATTGTGGTGTTCGGCCAGCCAAAAACGTTCGTAGCCAAATTGTTCGGCTTTTTGGGCCAAGGTGAGGCTGTTTTTAAAGACTTCCGTAGGAGTGAAATTGACCCCAATGGTGGCCAGTTCTAAAATCGAATAGGGTGTTGGTTTCCTCATGGTATTTTACGTGTAATTCAACCTTAACAGTATATAAAAAATTGCTTGATTATTGGCTAAAACGACGGACAATTTTTAAAATGTTAATTCTTGTATATTTTCATTAACATTTCAGCATAAATAAATATTAAAGTGGGTCGCAAGTTATTGCAGGGTTTAAAATTGACTTATATTTAAAATAACATTCAAACAACAAACAAAATTAAAAAACAAAGAACTATGAACAACGGACAAAAAAAAGGAATTGCAGCAGCTATATTGGGTATAGGAGCTGGCGCTTTAGCTTGGTGGCAATATAAAAGAATGTCGCCCGAACAGAAACAGAAATTGAAATCTAAAGTCAACGAAGCCGGCGACAGCATCAAAGACACTGCACGAAACGTAGAATCTTCTATTTCTGAAAAGTACGACCAACTAAAAAACACGACCAAGGAAAAAGTAGAAAACATTAAAAACTGATTTTTTAATGTTCCTTATACCAAAAACTCCCGCTACACGGCGGGATTTTTTTTGTACTAAATTAAAACAAGAATTGTTTATCTTTAGGGAAAACATTTAGATGAAAAAACTCTTACGGATTATTGCAGCAGCTTGGGGTGCCAAAAAAATAGGCGGCGGTAAATGTGGCTGCATAGGTACCATTGTGGTGTTCCTTATTTTATATTGGCTTTTGGGTTTTGTGTTCGATGTGTTTTAAAACTACGGCTTCCCTCCTATTTATGTCACCGTTTGCATAATGACAAGCAGCGAAGCGACCGAAATGAATGCCCATATCAATACCGCCAAAGCCAAAGGTTTGATGCCAACCTGCTTTAAAGAAGCGTAGGTAAGGTTGGTACCGATTAAAAATAAGGTAACGGTCAAGGCAATTTTAGCCAGCGAAACAATGTGCGGAGCCACGCTTTCTATGCCGGGCACGTAGGTGTTTACGATAATGGCTACAATAAACAGGCCAATAAAATAAGGCACTTTTACTTTTTTTACGCTACCGGATTTGTACACGGCAAAAAGCACCGATACCGGCAATATCCATAAGGCCCGTGCCAATTTTACCGTGGTGGCCGTTTGCAATGCTTCGTTTCCATATTCATTGGCCGCGCCAACTACCGAGCTGGTATCGTGGATGGCAATGGCGCTCCATACCCCAAACTGATGCTGGGTCAATTCAAAAAAGTGACCCAAGACGGGGAAGATGAACAATGCCAGCGCATTTAATAAAAAGACAATCCCTATCGAGATGGAAATCTGCTTGGCGTTGGCCTTGATCACTGGAGCAATGGCCGCAATGGCACTACCGCCGCAAATGGCCGTTCCGGAAGAGATAAGCTGGGCGATTTTTTTATCTATTTTAAATAGTTTTCCCAACAAAATACCCAAGGTCAATGTTATGGCAATTGAGGCTACGGTCAACACAAAGCCATCTTTCCCAGCTTTAAGTGCACTGGAAACACTCATACCAAAACCTAAACCAATTACGGCAAATTTCAATAACCAACTTACGGCCTTCCCGCTTAATTTTTCAAATGGGTTGCCAGTAATTTGGGCCATGACCACGCCCATCAACAATGCTATGGGCGGGGTAATAAACGGAGTAAGGCATAAAAGGCACAAAACCGCAAAAAGGACTTTGGCCAAAATGGGCTTGCTATTGCTATATTTATTGTTTTTTGGTAACATGATATATAGTTTATGTTGATTTTACATAGCAAAAGTACAGCGCACGCACACGCAAGTCAAATGATAAAAAATCATCTATTATAACTTTTTGTTATAATGATACTCCAAAAAGTTCAAAAATAGATTAGCCAAGGAAGATTGGTGCCCTTGCTTGTAAATATAGCTGAATTTCCTATTTATTGAGAGTCCGTCGATATCGATGATGCCGAGTTCGGTGGTCTTTAATTCTTTTAAAATGGTATGGATACTTAAAAAAGCAACGCTTTGCCTATCTTGTATGTACGTTTTCATGCTTTCTGAACTGCCTAAACGAATGACCACTTGAAGCGATTCGATAGCCACACCAACATTTTTTAAAGTTTGTTTTATAATGTCCAAACTGCCCGAGCCTTCTTCGCGTAACACCAGGGGAATTTGCGATAAGTCTTTTACCGGCAACGTTCCTTTGTTGTAGAGCGGATGCCCTTTTGCGGCTACCAGTACGATTTCATCTTCCATAAAAGGATGGTAGGAAATCTCCCGGTTTTTGGAATGGCCTTCAATAAATCCAAGTTCTACCGAAGCATCGAGCACTTTATCTTCAACCTCCCGTGTGTTGGCATTGATGAGCGTCAACCGTACCTTCGGAAATTTCCGATGGAATTTGGACAAAGCTTCGGGAAGGATGTATTGGGCCATTGTGGTACTCGCGGCAATAGAAAGCTCGCCTTGTGTGCGGTCTATCAAGGCGTTCATGTCAAACTCTAAGGTGTTGTATTGCGCCATTAGTTTTTTGGTGTGCTCCAGCAACACGCTACCAGCACGGGTAAGGCTGATGCTGTTGCCCCTCCGTTCAAATAATTTTTGTTTAAAATGGTCTTCCAGTTGTTTTATGTGGCGGGTTACAGCCGGCTGAGTGATGTTAAGCTCCGATGCGGCTTTTGAAAAAGACATTCGCTTGGCAACGGTATAGAAAACCTGTAATTTATAGTGTACCATTATTAACAAAAGTAATACTTAATTCACAGGATTGAAAAAAGTATAAATTTTAATTTTGTTTTTTTACGGGTACAACTACAAATACACACGCCTTATTAAAGCCATGTTAGCCGTAAGTGGTACTTTTATTACTTTGCCAGAAGCTTCAGGCCTTTTATCATAGGAAGTTGAGAGTCATAAAACAAAAAATAGGCTACCTTTTCGGTTGCGTTTCTGTTCTTTGATGGTTTTTTAATAAACCTTGCTTTGGTGTCGCTAAAGTCTAACGTGTATTTTTCATCCATATCGGTTGTTTCATCACTATGGAAAAGAATGTCCTTTCTAACTAGTTCCCACGTTCCTCTTCCATATAGGTGCTCTTTGGGCTGTGTTGCGTCGATATTTCGGTAAAAATGAAAAGTGAAGGTTCCATCTGGCTTTAAAGAAAGGGTGTATTCGAGCACAGATCCTACATCGGTTTCAGTTCGTTTGCCGTATTCCCCTTCTATCGATGCGGTTTGGGCACTGGTCAATGCGATGGCAAAGATCGCAATAAGCAGAAGCAGTATTTTTTTCATTGAAATTGGTTTAGGGTTAGTATTCTTTCCGTACACCACCAAAATCATACCACTTTACAGAATACAGCCAACCCAAAAACATACCGGCAAATGCTTCGTTAGCTGTACATATTGTAATACATTTGCGAAAAAGAACTTTTTACGATGAAAAAAACAGCATTGTCACACATCCATGAGCAACTGGGAGCTAAAATGGTTCCTTTTGCAGGCTATAATATGCCGGTTTCTTACGAGAGCGTTACCATAGAGCACGAAAACGTTCGCAATAATTTAGGTGTTTTTGATGTTTCGCATATGGGCGAATTTTTGGTCACCGGGCCCCAGGCATTGGAGCTCCTCCAAAAAATTGGTTCTAACGACGCTTCAAAAGTGGTCGATGGCCAAGCGCAATATACTTGTATGCCCAATGAAAAAGGCGGAATTGTTGACGATTTGATCATTTACCGTTTTAATGCCGAAAAATGGCTGTTGGTCGTCAATGCATCCAATATTGAAAAAGATTGGAACTGGATTACCTCTCATAACACGATGAATGCTGAACTGCGGGATATTTCCGAAGACTATTCCCTGCTCGCCATCCAAGGCCCAAAAGCCATTGAAGCGATGCAAAGTTTAACTTCGGAAGATTTAAGCGCCATCAAGTTCTATAATTTTAAAGTTTCCGATTTTGCCGGCGTGGAACATGTGATCATCAGTGCCACTGGTTACACGGGCAGCGGCGGATTTGAAATTTACTGTAAAAACAGCGAAGTGGAACAAGTTTGGAACCGGGTTATGGAAGCTGGGGCCGCCTATGGCATCAAACCCATCGGGTTGGCCGCACGGGACACCCTTAGGTTGGAAATGGGCTTCTGCCTTTACGGAAATGATATTGACGAAACCACCTCGCCAATTGAAGCCGGTTTGGGCTGGATTACCAAGTTCAACCACGACTTTGTCAATAAAGAAGTCTTACAAGAACAAAAAGAAGAAGGCGTTACCCGAAAGCTTATCGGGTTCGAACTTACCGAACGCGGCATTCCCCGCCAAGGCTATGACATTGTAGATGCCGAAGGACTAAAAATAGGGCACGTAACCAGTGGGACGATGTCTCCCTCCTTACAAAAAGGGATAGGTTTAGGTTATGTTGGCAAAGAACACAGCAAAACAGGAACCGATATATTCATTCAAATACGTAAAAAAGCGGTCGCGGCAACTATTGTAAAACCGCCATTTTATAAAAAATAGCATGATCGATTACCAAGCCATTTTAGATACCATCACCAACAGCTTGAAGCATTCTGCCGTAAAAGGCGAAGTGCCCACGTACATTCCCGAACTCGCAAAGGTTAAGGATACCAATTTTGGGATGTACCTCAATCTGGTAGATGGTGAAAAATATGGCTCGGGCGATTGGGACAAACCTTTTTCCATACAGAGTATTTCCAAAGTATTGACACTTGCAAAAGCTGTCCCTCTTATGGGGAACAAAATTTTTGAACGGGTAGATGTAGAACCATCTGGAAACCCCTTTAATCATATGTCGTTATTGGAACTGGAAAAAGGGATCCCGCGGAACCCACTCATCAATTCTGGAGCCATCGTGATTGCCGATATGCTGGTCACTCACTTAGATGACCCGAAAGAAGAGTTTTTGCAGTACGTACGCGACCTGACCAACGACCAATCCATCAGTTACAATGAAAAAGTGGCCGAAAGCGAGGCCCGCACCGGTTTTAACAACTATGCGGCGGCCAATTTGCTGAAATCGTTCGGGAATTTAATCAACGAGGTGGAAGATGTTTTGGATTTTTACTTCCATCAATGCTCCATTGAGATGACGTGCGAGCAGCTATCCAATGCTTTTTATATGTTCGCCAACCGCGGTAAATGCATGCGCAACACCGCCCATCTCACCTTGAACCAAGTAAAACGCATCAATGCCATTATGCTTACCTGCGGATTTTACGATGAAGCCGGTGAGTTTGCTTTTGAAGTGGGATTGCCCGGAAAAAGTGGCGTGGGCGGTGGCATTGCGGCCCTGTTGCCCAACGAATTTACCATTACGTGCTGGGCACCTGGCCTAAATACACAAGGAAATTCTTACCTTGGGATGCAAGCCTTGGAGCTGTTCACCACGCAGACCAACCGCTCAATTTTTTAAACACCCTTTTTTTTGAATACCGAAACCGTACATAACAGAATCCTTATCCTGGGGGCGAGTGGCTTTATTGGCAATGCCCTGTATAAAGACCTCCATCCGTATTTCGACGTGTACGGCACCTATTGCCATCAGCACCAAGCGTATAAAGACAACCAAGTATTTCATTCGTTTTGTGTAGAAGAAAACAGCATTGGCGACCTACTGAAGAACCTGAAACCCCGCTTTATCATTGTTGCTTTAACTGGAACATACAGCGATAGGTTAAAACTGCTCCGTGACCTCTGTTTATATGCCGAACAGTTTCCGGAAAGCAGGATAGTGTATTTTTCTTCTTCTGAAATATTCGACGGCCAACGCCATTTTCCAGGATATGAATACGATAAGCCCGTTCCCGAAAGTACAGCTGGCCGATTTCATACGGCTGCCGAAAAATACCTTCAGGAACAACTCCCCTTTCAAACCGCACTATTAAGGTTGCCTTTGGTATTAGGCGTAAACTCGCCCACTTTGGTACAATTGCGGCAAAGTATGAAGCACCACGCCTCTTTTGAAATATTTCCCAAACACATTGTAAGCGCAACAACCCAAGACAAGCTTGCCCAGCAAACACATTACATCATCAATCAAAAATTGACGGGTATTTTTCATTTGAGCAGCAGCGACGTGATACACCACGACGACCTTTTTACTGAAATAGCTTCTAAAATTGGCTTTAAAATGCCTATATTTAAAAAGGTGTACAGCAGCAATGACGATTTGTACCGTGCCATTTTGCCACGGGACAATAAATTGCCCGGTAGTTTGCAGTTTTCAATTTCAGAAGTCATCGATGCCTGTACCCTTAAAGAAGAAATAATAACCTTTAAAAATTAAAAAAATGAGCACCTATTCAGAAAAAGAAATCAACGACAAACTCGATCAATTGGAAGGTTGGGAATACGAAGACAATGCCATACACACCGCTTTTGAGTTTGAAGACTTCAAAGAAGCTTTTTCGGCCATGACCCGGATTGCTTTTGAAGCCGAAAAATTGCAGCACCATCCTGATTGGCACAACGTTTACAATACCTTGAACATTACGTTATCCACCCACGATGCCGGTGGCGTAACCGATAAGGATTTTGAATTGGCAAAGGTTATAGATGGGCTTTTAGGATAATTGCACTATCATTTCAACTACGAACAAAAACTAAAGAAACTTACTTTTTTTGTTGTTCTTTCTGTTGTTTTTGCTGTTCCGGTTGCTCGAACAAACTCATATAAGCAGCGCCTATATTATCTATGATATTACTTGCCATCACGGCTTCGTAGCCCATTTTTTGTGAGGCGATGGCACCGGCAGTTCCGTGTAGGTATACCCCGAAAATAGCGGACAATAGCGGGTCGTACCCTTGCGACAACAAACCTGTAAGCATACCGCTTAGAGCATCGCCACTTCCGGCCGTTGCCATTCCTGGATTACCGGTCGTGTTGATGTAAAGGTTGTCGTCAAAAATTATGGCGGTATGCGCACCTTTTATCAACAGGACCACTTCGTGTTTTTTTGAAAACGCCTTGGCTTTTTCCAGTTTGTCATAATCGTCTGCCCACTCCCCTATCAACCGTTTCAGTTCGCCGGGATGTGGGGTTACTATTGCGTGCTTTGGCACTGCTTCCAGTAATTTTTTATGTTCTGAAATACAGTTCAAAGCATCGGCGTCGATCACCATCGGGGCTTTGGCTTTCTTAAAAAGGGTTTCCAAGGCTGCAACTGTTTTTTTGGCTTTCCCTATGCCCATCCCAACGCCAATGGCCGATGGCGTTATATCGTAAGCAATATCCGTGATTAGGTCGTCTTCCTTATCGGTTATTGTCATGGCTTCAGGGACGGCAGTCTGTATAATGTCGTAGCCACATTCTGGCACAAAGGCGGTAACCAGTCCGGCGCCGACTTTAAAAGCAGCCTTGGCGCTCAATACCGCAGCGCCTATTTTTCCGTAGCTTCCAGAAACGATCAAGGCGTGACCGTAAGTACCTTTATGGTCAAAGGCTTGACGTGGTTTGTAGAACTGCCGCGCCTGTTGCTTACCTATCAATTGTGCCATCGGTGTTGCTCTGTGAAGGAACTCCGTATCCAGACCAATATCAATGATATCAAAAAACGGAACAAATTTGCCCGTTTCCGGTAGAAAGAACGCCAGTTTTGGTGTTTGAAAGGTCAAAGCGTGGTTGGCCTGCACCACCGCTTCAGGATCTTCCAAAGCTTGGTTGGCGTAGAGCCCACTGGGAATGTCGATGGCCAAGGTAAAAGCCTTGCTGGCGTTGATGTGCTGTATCAATGGTTTTAACCAACCTTCTGGCGGACGGTTGAGCCCAATGCCGAACAAGGCATCGATAATGATGTCTTGGTCGTTTATTTCGGGGAAATCGTTTTCTGAAGTCATCAATTTTGGCCAATCATTGGTGGTTTCTTTAATGCGGTCGTAATTGATCAGAAAACATTTGGAGCGTTTATCGGTAAAATTAGCGACATAGACCTTTACCGTATAGCCTTTTTCTATCAACAACCGGCCCACGACCAGTCCATCGCCACCGTTGTTGCCAATGCCGCAGAAAATATGGATGGGCACCTTGGCGCCTTGCAATCTATGGTGCAACCAGTTGAATACTTGCGTGCCGGCATGCTCCATTAAATCGAGCGAGCTTATATCGTGTTTTTCGGTAGTGGCCTTATCGGCTTCGCTGAGTTGTTTTGCTGAAAATACTTTCACGGAATGTAGGTGTTTTTAAAAAGTTTGTTTGTGCAATTACCATTGCTGTAGTGAAAAATAGTAATTTTTTCATTGATAGAGATTTTGTTGTTACAAATTCTCATAATTAATACTAAAAACTATGCCGTCTTAATTGTGTTTTCGAGCCATTCTATAAAAGTTCTTTATTGCTTATTTGTATTAATAAAGTGTTTTCGAGCTCTATAAATAGAAAGTATGGCAATAATACTCCATATTAAATTGGTGACAAATGGAGGTATTGCATTATAATACAAACAATTAATTGCAATAAACATCCCTCCTACCATATTTAGGTAGCGGCTTTGCACACTAAAATCTCTTTTTTTTGATAAGGTGAGTCCATACGATAGGAGTATAAAAAAAGATCCTACCCATCCCATTAAATCTATAAGTATTTGCATAATAAGATGTTTAATATTTATTTAATAACTGTTCCATTCTAGTTTTAAAATCTAAATCTTCAATATTTCTTTCAACAATGCTAAGTTGTTCCAACAGTTTGCTGTTCCCTTCTAATAATTCTTCTAGAGCTTGCTCTCCGGCTGACCAATACGTTTCTAAAACAGGTAACTTTTCTTTGGCTTTTTTTGATAAGGTTAATTGATATTTTCGATAATCATTTTTGTCTTTTACTGAATCTATATACCCCTTTTTCTTCATTTTATTAATCAATTTTACAATAGCAGGATGTGATAAGTGTAGCAATTCTGAAATTTCCGTAACCGTTAATTGGTCATGTTTTTTCAGAATTAAAAAAATCATATGCCAATTGGGTTCTATATCCAAATTATGCTCTTTATAAAACTCTTTGGTTTGATAAACAAACAAGTCACTTAACCTTTTTAACCTTGCCGTCAAGCCAGGATAGCCCATTTCTATTAAAAAATCTTCTTCCATAATTAAAAGTACGTTACCGGTTACGCAAATATACAACATATATATGTAACTGGTTACATATATATGTTGTTTTAAGTAAATTTTAGGATTTTAATCTGCTACTCTTTTGTATTAGAAATACGATATACAAGCAGCTCTTCTTTATCGTCAGGCAGAAATGTAGTTCCAGTTTGCTTTAGCCCTAGCTTTTCTAAAAGCTTTTGTGAAGCCTGATTCTTTTTAGATGTATACGCCTGAATACGATGTATCCCGAATTCAGAAAAAAAAACATTCATTAGCTTAAATGCGGCTTCATAAGCAAATCCTTTTTTCTCAAATTCGGGTAAAAAAGCAAACCCAATATCAACGCCTTTCACCCCTTCCCTATCGTAAATTCCGCAAGTGCCCATCTTGGCTTGGTCTTCTTTTCTTATTACGGTATAATTGCCATAGCCCAACCGTTTCAGTTGTGGGGTCATTTTGTTTTGTATATAAGCCTTTGCATCTTCTAAAGACCTAATATTTCTATCGCCAATGTATTGCAACCATTTAGGGGTGTTCAGCAATTGGTATATAAGATTGGCATCTTCTTCTGAAGTAGGCCGCAATAACAACCGGTCGGTTTTAAACGTTTTGTAATGCATGACAGTTTTTTTGAGATATGGTAGTGGGTTTTTCAGGTTGTTTTCAAAGATACCACATAATAGTTAGTTGGAAATATTGATTATATTTACTTCTTTTTGTCGCAAAACCAATTAACTTATATGCGTTTAAAATATTGTGTTTCAATCCTTTTTGCACTGTGGATCGTGGTTACTTCCTGTAAAGCAGACGACCCCATAACCCATAGAAACGAATTTTTCGTGGCCTTGCCCACACCGCCCGTGAAAGTGAACAATACCGAAGGCAGCTGGTTCGTGTACGAATTGCACGTAAAAGCTCTTGTTATGGACAAACTGGAAATTTACCATAACGGTGCTTTGTTGCAAACCTATACCGACTTTATCACCAAAGACGATCAGCACCTGGCGAGCATCTGGTTGTCATATCCTCAAGCAGGCTGGAAAAATGAATTATTGACACATCAGTTTTATTATCGGAATGCTGAAGGCACCAACCTGAAAGAAGATTTTAACTTATCGGTTGAACAACAATATGCTAAAGCCAAAACAATAGCCTTTCCCGTTCCTGAAGGCACGTGGTTGGCCGAAGGTGCCCCGGGAAGCACGTCGTACCACACAAGAGCCATTTTCCCGTATCCCGAACCTGTTTACGATCCTGAGCAAGAAGGGTATTTAATTGGAAACAATCCACAGCGGTACGCCATAGATTATGCCCGTATAACGGACGGCCTCCCTTATAAAAACGACGGTCTGAACCTTGAAGATTGGTATTGTTACGACCAACCGGTAACCGCTGTTGAAGATGGCGTTGTGGTATTTACCGAAAACAGCATCCCAGACCACCAAACCCCCGGGGAATTGGATTACGAGATAACAGCAACCAATGTTACTGGAAATGTGGTGTATGTAGAACATCCCGATGGTACCATAAGCACGTATTGTCATTTAATTCCCAATTCGGTTGTCGTTCAAAAAGGCGATGTGGTGACTACCGGCCAGGAATTAGGGCGTTTGGGGAATTCTGGAAACTCATCAGCGCCGCATTTGCATATGCACCTACTTACTAACCCAGATGGTAAACAAATTGAGAACTATGAGGACGGCCTGTATTTTGAAAGCCTACCGTATGTGTTTCCGCAGTTTGAAAAGTTAGGGCAATTGCCTCCGGATTATTTAAACGAACCGCCTTTAACGCCCTTTGTTCCTACCGAAACCGAGTTCTACAAACAAACCCTCCCTGCGGAAAGTGATGTGATACGGTTTTGATTATTTTTTAAATTGTTTTCCCTTCAACAAAGTCGTCTTATTTTAGCTAAAGGTTAAATTTCCACCTGCATGCCTACTTCATACACTTGATCGGTAGGGATTTTAAAGTAACGTGTGGCATCTTGGCTGTTGGTCCGCATAAAAATATAGAATGAATCAGCAAGCCGGTTAGCCATAGACCCGCGTTTTACCAAAATGGTTTGCCGAGCCAAGTAGAATGTCAATGCTTCTTCGTCGTAGCCTTTTATGATTTCTTCTTCTTTCCAATAATCCAAAACGTGATGTATGGAAGGTTCTTCCAAGTAGCCGTATTTAAAAAGTACTTGATAGAAACCTTTTCCCAAATCGTTAATGGTCATCCGGTTCTCTTTTTTCACTTTTGGTTGGTTTTTAAACCCAATCTGTAGCATGATGACTTTTTCGTGAACCACTTTGTTATGTTTCAAGTTGTGCTGAAATGCCATTGGGGTGTCTAAAACAGCAGAGCTCATATATACGGCGACACCAGGGATATTGGAATAATCGTCCCTGTTGAAACCATCTACAAATTCATTCAGGTTAAAATCGTATTCCGCAAACTTTCTTTGGAGCAATTTCTGGCGGCTGGTCCAGATATAAAAACAAGCATAGACCAACAAGGCAATCAAAATTGGAAACCAACCGCCTTGTAAAAATTTAAGGGCGTTGGCCGTGGTAAAAGACAGATCGATGAGCAAGAAGAACAAACTCACGGGAACGACCAAGAACAGGCTCCATTTCCAATTGTTCTTCATCACGAAAAAAGCTAAAATATCGGTAATGACCATGGTAACCGTAATAGCAATACCATAGGCCACTGCAATATTTTCTGAAGATTGAAAACCCAGTACCACGCCAATGGTCAACACCATGAGCAAAAAATTTATTTTTGGCAGATACACTTGCCCTTGGTGGGTTTTTGAGGTATGAAATATCCTGAATCGCGGCAGATAATTAAGCTGAACGGCTTGAAATGTTAACGAGAAAGCGCCCGAAATAATGGCCTGGGAAGCAATAATGGTAGCCATGGTCGCTAAAACAATTAGCGGAATAAGGGCCCATTGAGGCGCTAAATGATAAAACGGGTTTTTAACAAATTCGGGATGTTGCAGCAATAAAGCGCCTTGTCCAAAATAATTGAGCACCAAGCCAGGGAGCACCACCGCAAACCACGCTTTCCGAATGGGAGAAACGCCAAAATGCCCAATATCGGCATACAAGGCTTCCCCACCAGTAACGACCAAAAACACCGCTCCCAATACAAACAACGTTATCTTGCCTTCATTCAAGACAAACTGAAACGCATAAACAGGGTTCACGGCTTTAAAAATAGCGGGGTTGTCCACAATCTGTAAGACACCCAGTAATCCCATGATAAAGAACCACACGAGCATAATGGGGCCAAAGAGCCTTCCTACCCTTTCGGTGCCGCGGCTTTGTAGCCAAAAAAGAAATATAAGCACTACAATGGTGATGGGTACCACATAATCTTTTAGTGCAGGGGTGGCAATCTCAATACCTTCAATGGCACTGATAACCGAAATCGCTGGCGTTAAAATACCATCGCCATACAACAAGGCCGCACCAAACAGGCCTACGAACATAATAAACTTATAAGGTAATTTTTTCTTACCATTGTTTTTACCAGCCGACAACACCAACTGCATCAAGGCCAAAATACCGCCCTCCCCGTGATGGTCTGCCCGTAATATAAAAATGAGGTACTTTACAGTGATGATCAATATTAGGGCCCAGAAAATAAGGGAAAGAATACCGTATATGTGCATTTCGGTCAAAGAGGCGGCGTGTTCTCCATTGAAACACTCCTTAAACGCATAAAGCGGACTTGTACCTATATCGCCATAAACGACGCCCAAGGCAGCCAAGACGAGTAGGGATGCTTTTTTTTTGGATTGTTGTTTTGCCAATGGTTTTAAGCTCTTATGGTTTTATGTTTACATAAGTTGCTTAAAAGTAAAATAAATAATTGCGATTAACGAACTATTTTTCTGGAATACTGCATTTAATAAAATTTCATGTTTCAGAAGAAGCACGATATATTGAAAAGTCTATGACCAATAGTTATTGAAATCATTGTACTGCTTTTTCATAGGTTTCCAAACACGAATCCAAACTCCCTCCTTTGCTATGGATGCATTCGCAAAACGCATATCCTGCTGCTTGATTGGCGGTTTCTTTAAATTGCTGTTTGCAATCGGAAAGGGAATTTCTGGGCATTACAGTGTATCCTGTTATAGAAAATGCAATGACCAAAACTATAGTGACAACCACTCCCGAAAAAAAGTAGTAGGGAAAATCCATACGGTAGGTGCCGGGTTTTTTAAAAACCAGATAGGTATGGTTTTTTTTGAATGGGAGGATGTATTGCAGTTTGTCATAATTCCATATCAGCAAAAAAACATTTGCAAGCACCATAAGTGGCGCAGTTATTAACGACCCTTCAAACCGAACGGCAAACGAAAGGATGCAAATATTTACAATGATAGGAAAATAGAGCAATGCCCCTAAGATTACGGTTCTGGGTATAAGCAGCAATACGGCTGCGATAACCTGTGCATAACCAATCCACGTATAATAATAGCCGGTATGGTGCAAGGCTTCTAAGTACGTGCCCATTGGGTGAATGGAGGACAACCCACTGGCAAAACGTTCGCCAAATATCTTTACCATTCCGGCGGCAATAAACCCAATGGCTAACGAGACCCTACAGAAGATAGCAAACAGCCAGTACCATCTATTGGACTTGATCTTTAGGTAAAAACGTTCAAATGTGGGGAGGGCATTCAATTAACACGCGCTTGGGTTACGGGTATAAATATACTGTATTAGTTTGCTTTTTTTGCACTTGTTGGTGTTTTAAAACGGTAAACTTATTTCCTTTCTGTATGGCGTTGCTGGAAAACACCAACATTGGCGTAAAATATCCGAGCCATCGGTTTTGTTTTGTTTTGCTTTTGCTAACGAATTACCAAGAAAAAATATACCTCCTATTCATTTTTTAGAGTTGTAGGAAAAATAATTGCATTCCTTCAAAACAATGAACTATCTATGGAGTATCTATGGAGTATCTATTGGGTTGACCCGTCCTAAAATGGCTGTATGACCCGTCCTAAAATAGCTATACAGGTTACTAAATAAATCCTGATATCATCATCAGCTCTTTTTCTTAATGATCACACTGAGCATAGGGCCGACCCAACCGGTATTCCATAAGATTGATAAACGATATAGTTTATTTTTTATACGTAACCCGTACAACTTTTGCCACACATTAATATTATTGAGTTATGCCTCACAACTTTCGCAGGATACCAAGTTGGTGATATATTCTTTTGAAACACTCTGGCTTCTTTGGTAATAAAGCGTTTTAATGCCTAATTGCCAAGCTTCGATCAATAATTTATTTACTTCCTTAATGGGCAGGTTTGAAGGAATGTTCAAGTTTAAACTTTGAGATTGGTCAATGTATTTCTGCCTGATGGACGCCTGTTGTATTATTTCCAATTGACTAATCTCCTTAAAGGTTTTAAACACCTGTTTTTCATCGATACTCAATTCTTTTAAATGCTGTACACTGCCGTTATTCAACATAATGCTTCGCCAGGTATCTTCATTGTTTATATTTTTTTCTTCGAGCAGTTGTGTTAGGTATTTGTTTTTTCGCATAAAATTCCCTTTAGAGAGCCCTGCTTTGTAATAATTACTGCTAAACGGTTCTATGCCCGGGGAGGTTTGTCCTAATATAGCAGATGAAGATGTTGTGGGGGCAATGGCCAATAAGGTCGTGTTTCTCCGTCCATATTCCTTTAGTAGTTTTGGTTCGCCATAAATAGCGGCCAACTCCTTACTTGCCTTGTCGGCTTCCTTTTTTATATGGTCAAAAATGGTGTTGGTCAATTGTTTTGCCTGCATCCCTTCAAAAGGGATTCTGTTTTTTTGCAAATAGGAATGCCAACCCAACACACCAAGCCCTAAAGCCCTATGGTTTTTTGCAAATTGGTTGGCTGATTTTAGGTAGTAATTATCTTCTGTTTTTACAATAAACTCTTGCAATACCGCATCTAAGAAATAGATCGCCAATTCAACTGCATTGGTGTCTTTCCATTCATCGTACAATTCTAAATTCATTGAAGACAGGCAGCAAATAAAGGACTCCTCTGCGCTGGAAGGCAACATGATTTCAGAACATAGATTGCTGGCATTAATTTGAATATCCTTGTCTTTATATACCTGTGGCTTATTTCTGTTTACGTTATCAGTAAAAAAGATATAGGGCAAGCCTTTTTCTTGTCGGCTTTCTAACACTTTGGCCCAAACTTCTCTTTTGGCAGTATCGCCATCGATCATCTCTTGCATCCAGTAATCTGGAACACAGACACCAAAAAATAAATTTTGAAGGGCATTCCCAATGTTTTTTATTTTCAGGAATTCTATTATGTCGGGATGGTCAATATCTAAATATGCAGCAAAAGCCCCTCTTCTAACCCCGCCTTGCGAAATGGTATCCATAGCGGTATCGAATAACTTCATAAAAGAAACAGCGCCACTACTTCTGCCGTTATCGGTCACGGCACTCCCTCGGCCCCGTAATTCCCCAAAATAGCCGGAGGTACCCCCACCAATTTTTGTTTGCATGATAACTTCCCCCAATTTATGCGTGATCCCTTCAATAGTATCGGGAACGTGCACGTTAAAACAAGAAATGGGCAACCCCCTTTCGGTCCCCATGTTTGCCCAAATGGGCGAACTCAAGCTCATCCAACCATTTTCTATTAATGCTATGAAAGGTTCTTTGAGCTCCGGTTTAAACAATCGTTTGGAAGCTGCCGTTGCTATTCGCTCTATGGCTCCTTTCACTGTTTCGCCTTTTAGTAAATATCCTCTGTTTAATATTTGCTCACTTTCTTCATTGAGCCACCAATATCTGTTCATCATGTTATTGTTTTTTTATTGTTAGGTAAGGCAACACTGGCTTATTCACTACCACTTTTAATCATATAGCTACGATAAAGACCGTTTCATCAAGCTTTGTACGGCCGTCGCGTAACTTTAATGCAGTGCTTTAAAATTGGGTGTTACCTAATGAATTTGCACTATTGTTGTTATAATTGCTACTTAAAATAAATCGGCTGCGGTAATGCTTTTGTCGTGTTTGGTATACTCTACAGGTCGTTTTGCAAAAAAATCGTCTAAAGAGTTGGCAAAAACCTCTTCTTCAAACCACTTCATTGGCCTGTACTGTTCTGTTGAAATATGATACGTTTTGTTTATTCCAATTTCGGCAAGGCTTTCGTCAACACGGAATTTCATAAAATTGATCAAGTTTTCCTTGCTTAAATTTTCAATAGCGCCGGCTGCAAATATCCAGTCCAATATTTCTTCTTCTACAGAGATGGATTTTCTAACAATGGCGATTATTTCTTTTTGTGTTTCTTCATCAAAGAACTCTGGAAATTCTTTTTTGATTTGATTGATGATGTAGATCCCAGCATTGGCATGCACTTGTTCGTCGACAGAGGTCCAGGCAATGATGTTACTTACGTTTTTCATATATCCTTTGAACCGCGTAAAAGATAGAATAATGGCAAACTGGCTAAAGAGAGAAACGTTTTCAATCAATATGGAAAAAAGAATCAAAGAAAAAACATATTGCTTAGGGTTTGCAGATTGCGTAAACGCCAATGCTTCGGTTAAATAGTCCACCCGTTTTTTAATGACCGGTTCTTTCATGAGGTTTTGAAATTCATCTTCATAGCCCAAAACCGACAGCAAGCGCGAATAGGCCTCTGAATGGCGGAATTCACACTCGGCAAAGGTACTGCCCAACCCATTGAACTCAGGCTTGGGTAGGTGGTGGTAGAGGTCGCCCCAAAATGATTTCACGGCCACTTCTATTTGCGCAATGGCCAACAGGCTTTTTTTTATGGCTTCTTTTTCGTGTGGGTTTAGGTGGGAATGAAAGTCTTGCACATCGGCGGTAAAATCCAATTCGGAATGTACCCAATACGATTTGTTCAATAATTCGGTAAATTGTAAAACTTCCGGATATTCGAAGGGTTTGTAATTGGTTCTTTTTTCAAAAATGCTCATAAGCTTTATATTTTAACGGTTAATTAAAACACAAAAAGCAATATGGAAAAAGACGGTAGAATACCCCTTTCTACAGATTTGCTTTTTATGCGAAAACAAATCTTGCATTATTTAAGTAGGTAATCTGGCTTACGAAAGTACTCGCTTACAGTTGCGCAACAGCTCGTGATTTACACACGATTCCCCTATTATAGCTCTTAAATAACAAAGACAAGACGAAAGTATCCATAATAATTCAATACCTGAAATATACTTTTCACATCTTATCAACAAGTGCGGGTTAAAAGGTCTTCAAGTTGTTTCTATATGGGACTAATCAGTGATAAGAAATGTTTTAAGCATGTTTTTACTGCGGGTGTTTGGCACTTCAGATATTAACGCATAGGTACCGGGCTTAAGCGTTTCCGTAAAGTAAGCGTGGCTGCCTGCTGGCATATCATTAACACCTCCCAAAAAGGTGAAGTTCTCTGGAGCCGGTTCTATAAGTCCTTTGGGGTTGGCCCAGTTCATCCAGCTTTCTAAGGTGGCAAGGTCCGATTGTTCATTCAATCGTACCAAGTTGATATCGTGGCCCACAAAGTTTTCGTGTTGAACTTGATCATTAAAAGTAACAGAAAATGTATGTTTTCCAGAAGGAATGGAATCTTTAAACGTAATTCCGTTTTCTCGTGATAGTTCTATAGCATAATCGGCTGTAGGTTCTATTATACCAGATTGAGCTTCTGAAACTACAAACTCGTCTATCATACCCATTGTAGTATGGAATTCACCATTACTCATTTTTACGTAGCATTCCACTATATAATAGCCAGGTTGTAATTCAAGTGTCGTTTCGCAGGTTTTGCCAGCAGATACTAGTCCCGACCCTCCTGAAAATTCAACATCTTGATACCACTTGGGAAGTTTCCCAAACTCGTCCATGGCTTTTTCATTATCGCCTTCGTTAATAAAATTCATTCCACTTGAAAAATAAGGAACTACTTCTGCTTGCGCATCAGCTATTGTTTTCCCTTCAGGGTATTTTTCAACTAGAAAGAAATGAACTTGAGGCGATTTATTGATATACCGGAATGTATTCCATCCTGAGGTAATAGTATCAGGCATTTGAAAGTCCATGCTTTCTGTTACTATCTCCACCACTTTTTCTTTTTCTACTTCAACAGGTTTTGATTGGTCTTGTTTTTTATCATTTTTACAAGATTGCAGTAATATAGCAGTAAACAGGACCGTAAGTAATACCAAAGTAAGGTTATTATTTACACTACATTTTAATAAACGTATCATAATAAAAGTGTTTGGTTGTTGCTCGTTTGCAAACTTCAAGTGTGTTTTTTTTAAATCAGTTTTAATCGTAACAGTATCATATACAAATCTTTACAAACGTATTATCGATGCACCCCATCACTACAAGGTAACGCTTCCATGGTTTTATTAATTTCCAAAGCTTTGGCCATTACTGTAATTGGGTGAAAGTACTCTTTAAGTATATATTGAATGTTAGTTAAATAATAGAGTAGTTCGTTGGTATCATCTTCCATATTTTTAGGGGACTGAAACACTTTTGCTATATAATATTCCATTTCATTTAATGAATCTTCATCATATTGATAAATGCGACTTATGTTTTTTATATAACTTAATAAGTGCGTTTGCATTGTTAAATTTTTTAATGAAGTATTGGTATCAGAAGAGTTAAATTTATTCCATAAATCTTCAGTACAATACATAATACTGGTAGAGTTAAGTAACATAAGTTCTTGTACACCGTATAAATCATACTTTTTAAAACAATCATCAGCATTATCGATTTTTGATTCTAAATGTCGGTACTGATGAACATAATAAGCTATTGACCCTAGACAATTTCTATATTGTAAAAACTCATCTTCATCAATAGGTTCTTGTTTTAAACTATCTATCCTTTTATCCGCCTTTTTTTTAAGTACTTCATATATTTGGTCTATTTCTTGTGCATAATTGTTAGCTGTTGTGCATAGTAATAAAAGAAGGCATATATATATTTTTTTCATGTTGTTTCTATTTTATTAACTGTTGATATTGAGTGGGTTTAATAGTTTGCTTTTGAGCGTTAATATTGGTACAAATCATAGTTAAAGGTTTCTCATTGGGATTATTCGATTGAAAGGCCAACTCCATAATCATATCATTTTTCCCAGAGTATAATGACTTTGGTATATACGCTGTTTGTGCAATCCCTCCTTTGTATTGAACAGGCGTGTTTCTAGCAATAAAAACAACTAAAACACCTTCATCGGTTGTAATTCTATATCCTCTACACAAATGGCCTAGTATTTTTTTATAATCCAGTTTTTCAATCTTTGGGTTTGTGTTTGAGGTATTTTTACCGGGAACACTATTATAATTTGCTGAATACAACAGGTGATCATTTGCGATTGGCAAGGCAGTTTTAACATTGTCGCCTACCAATAAAAACATGGCTTGTTTTTCGGTATCCATTAGCACGATGTTTTCAGTTTCAATATCATAAAAAGATATACCAAAGTATTCTTTCCCGGGTTCAAAGAATAATGCTTTTTGTTCACCTCCACTTCCATTGTTCATTGTATATAATACCGAATAAGAAAACGTATAAGAATCGTCTAGACTGGTTATCGATTTAGCTCCCATGGCTTTTTTAAATGCTTCAGTGGCATCTACTTCTACCTCATCTTGTCCTAATTTAATAATAGGCAACCCGTCTTTTGTTTTTTCAGTTGTATTGGTGGTTTTTGAAGTAGTTGAAGTTGTTTCACTTGTTTCCGTAGAAGGTTTTTTATCTTTTTTTATAACGTCATCTATGGTCTTATTGGTCCCCTTTGAAACTTCCTGGTCTGTTTTGTTTAAAACGGTTCTTTCTATCGCATTTTCTGCTTTTTCTTTCAGTTTTTTAAAGAACTGTGCCTGACCAGATAATGGAAGTATAAAAAGGCCAACTATAACTGTCAGTTTAAACGTATTCATATTGCTATTATTTAAGTAATGAATGGATTACAAATTAATAGCGTAAAAATAAACTAGTGTACTCATGAAGCGTATCACATATGTTTCAAGGACGGTAACATATGTAACAAAACATATAAGTTTACTGATTAATAGGTGTTTATAAGACCGTTATTGCCTGAAGATTATTTTCTTAGATATTATTACTATTCAGAACTGCGGCTAATTAATAACGCAACCCCAAGCTACGGTAAAACCAGTACAGCCACGAGCGTAATTCTACCCTTGTTGGTGATTTTCAACAACAAGTTAATTGCTAGCAATATCTTATGTGTTGGTGCAAAACAGCAACATTGGCGTATAAAGTTATTTTTTTCGATATGCTATTTGTTCACTATCAATAAATCCATTTAAAAGAACGATTTTATCTACCATGTCTGTGGAGTCTCGTGAAAATCTCATAGATGCATCCGCTTCTTTCATATAAAATTGATTAGATGATTGAGGGACTAAATAGACTTTATTTGGCCCCATTAATACAAAAAGACTATCATTTGAGTTAAGCACTTCAAAATTCACATTTTCATTCAATGCGTACTTCCCGGTAAAATCTTTTAGAATGGTTTTGTCAATATCAAAAGGTTCTCTTAATAAAGGAAGTGTAAACTCCTTTCCCTCAAGTATTGCATCAATGCTATTTGATATTTCATTTGCTACGGGATGTTTACGGTTGCTCAACACAACAATTGATTTTTTATTTTCTAGATCATTTACTATGGAATAACTAAATCCATCAGTGTCCAAATAACCATCCATATGTATTTGTTTTGGATAAGATTTTAGTATTTTCATTAAATCATTAGCAGTAGATTTCAGTCCGTTGCTACTAAATGCTTCTTCAAGGTTATAAACTGGTGCTTTCTCTAATTCCAATCCGTTACCGCTATAATTATGATAAAGATAACCTACGGCACTAGATGTTTCGTTTTTTTGAAAATAGGTGTTTTCTAATCCCAACTCGGCACTATATTTTGCTATGTTTTCTTGATAACTTTTATTGGTTACCTTCTCAATTAGTTGTCCAGCAATATTGTAGTCAACATTAGAGTCGTGCTTCATTAAATCCCCTACACGAATATCAGATTCAATTTCTGGTAGGTGTTCGGATACTTTATCTGTCAATAAGATTTTCTTTTCTTTTACTAATCTATTGATTAAGTCGCTTGTAATTAATTTTGTTATTTCTCCTATTTTAAAGGCTGTCTTGGACGAAAAAGGCACCTCATTTTCATAGTCGGCTAATCCAAAACTTTGATTATATATAATGCTGTCATCTTTAGCCACTACTATTGTTCCGCTAAAACGGTTTAGTTCTAAATAGCGATTAGCGAGTGTATTTATTTTATCCTTGCTCTGTATTTCGAGGTATTCAGATTTATTTTTATTGTCATTTTTGCAAGACCACAAAATGGACAGCAAAATTGTGAAGTACAGTATTTTTTTAGTCATTCTTTCTTAATTATTTGTGCCCTTATTAGTGTTTGCAACCATAAAAACCCAGCGTATATAACTGGGTTTTTATGGTTTAAAAAAGATAAGGTTTTACTGCCGTACATACTCTTCTTGATATATTTTAATTCTATCAGGACCTAATATGTGTACGGTCTCTGTACCACCTTCATCATAATCCAAAATATAGTTTGTGCCATTGTAGTGATAGGTTCCCGTACCTTCTTCCACATGTTCACGCGTTGTATTCTCATTGTCCCCTGTTATTTCACAGTCTTCGTTGTACAGTATATTGTAAGCAATTTGTATGGTGGTCCAACTGTAGCTAAAGGTATTATCTTCGTAAAAGGTGAAATTACCAAACATGGTTTCTTTTCCATCAATAATATTAGGGCAACCCGCTGCATACAGGTTTTGATATTCCCCCACCGGTATCTCGTTATAAAAAATCACCATATCCCAAAAGCCTTTCAATGGATTTTTAACGACAATAGGAAACGAACCTGTCACCTCATCATTATACAAATCTGTATAGGTATAATTAAGCGTGGTAGTTATTTCTTGTTGGGCAGCGCCTTCGGCTATTTTCAGCTTAAAGCTTACCGTTCCGTTATTAAAGTGTTGTTGCACAATGCTTACGTTATTATCTGCTACCGAAAAGTCAAACATTTCATATCGGTATTGTTCCAAAGCTGCTTCTTCCTGGGTTCCGTTTTCAGGAATAGGCACCGGCGTATTATACGGTTCTACCTGTAAGAAAAAGGACACTTGACTGTTGTACCATGCAATAACGTTATTTAAAGTGGTGACAATAAAGTCGTTGATTTTGGTCACATATGAAAAGAAGTCGCTGATGTATTCATTAGTATCGGAAGCATCTGAGGCTTGCAGGCTTCGCAATCCATGAACGGCATTCAGGCTTGTTGATACACCAGAAACAAACTCAAGGGTAGCCAATTTTCCTCCTGTTCCTTCGGTGCGTGAGGAAACCATATTTTCAAAGCTTAAAAATGCGTGTTTAATGGTATCCTCCATAAAAAACGTGCAATATTTAACTGCTTTGGTGAATGATACAACCGCCAATGCAGCCGATACTATTGAAAGAGGCATCGTTCCCGGATTTGCCAATAAGGCTGCTCCAGCTCCAAAAACCCCTGTCTGAAATTTTGCCTGCCTGCATTTTGAAAAATTCTGAAAGGGTTCTAAACCTTGTTGTCTGCTGTATGCCAGACTAAACATATCTTCATTCATTTGAACAAAAATAGCTATGTCTTCTTTTTCTACAGGACTAAGCGAATTATAATATTGATTGAATCCATCGATAAACTTTTGTGAATTTTCCCCTACCGTCGTTGTAGTATCGATTTCAGCATTGTCGATCACCTCAAAAAAGGGAGCCATGGTTTCTTCAACTGATGCGTTTAATACCGATTGAACAACTTTATACCGCAGTTTTATATCCAAAGCAGGAATACGCAACACATTGTTTTCGCTGTTTGCATTTGCCAGTACCGGATCTACATAAAACATCAATAGATCCTCCTCTTCCTTCTGTGAATTGACCACCGTAATAGGTTCGCCGTTAAAGGTAGCCTCATAGGAGTTTTCAGAAAATTCCTTATCATATATATAGACAAATTGCGCTGTAGAAACCTCACCGCCAAAATTTATTTCTTCTTGATTTTCAGGATCGTCACTGTTGTCTTCAGTAGCGCATGACGTCATTACCAGAACAAACACTGATACCATTATAAACTTTATGTATTTCATGAATAAAACATTTAATTTGTAATACTATATAGGTTGTACAGTCTGTTTAAACACTAAAATATGGACCTTGTTGACATAGGTGAGCTATGCGGTTGCAATGATACCAAAAACAGCTTTTAAACTTTTAAATTTTAATAGTCAAATATTGCTATGTTTATGTAGAAAATCAATACCCAAAATTGGGTATTTGTGTTTTGCCCTTGGTGGTGTTTTTATATTTCTTTTGTTATTAGATAGGCAGTGTAAATCAAATAAAAACTTAACAAAATTGATGCTTCCCATCTGTCAAGTTTTTTTCTTTTTCCTGTAAACATTGCGATTATTAGAAATACTGTTCCCCCAATTAATAGTAAGATGTCTTGGTTGAAATTAGGATTATATTTCACAGGATTTACAAAAGAGCTTATTGCTAATATTAACAGGACATTGAATATGTTTGAACCGATTACATTTCCAATTGCGATATCGCTATTCCTTTTTAAGGCAGCAACAATTGAAGTCACTAATTCTGGAAGTGATGTCCCAGCCGCCACTATTGTTAAACCAATTATTTTTTGACTAACGCCTAATTCAGTCGCAACATCTATGCTATTATCAACAACCAATTTTCCACCAACTATAAGACCGGCAGTTCCAGATGTTACCAATCCCCAAATTTTGTAATTTGATTTATTTTTATAAGTGATCGCTTCGGGTTTTTCTTGTTTTAACTGATTAAAAGTGTAATATATAAAGCAAATAAAACCCACCAATAATACTATTCCATTAATTCTTGAAATTTCAGGATTTTGATTGATAAAAAAATCGTTGGCAAGTACAAATAAAAATAATGCTACAATTAACGAAATAGGAATTTCTCTCCAAGCGGTCGAAGATTGAACTGTAATTGGATAAATTAAACCCGCTACCCCAAGTATTATAAACAAGTTGAAATTATTACTACCTACAGTATTTCCAAGTACAATATCAGAAAGTCCGTTAAATGAAGCTACCGAATTAACAACCAACTCAGGTGCAGACGTTCCAAATGCCACAATTGTCAATCCAATAACCAAATCGGAAACGTTATTTTTTTTCGCCAGTGAAGAGGCTCCGTCAACAAGCCAATTTGCCCCAAAAATTAGGCTTGCAAAGCCTACAATTATCAATAGTGACGATATTATCATATTTTATTCTCGATGTATTTTAAATGCTCCACATCATACGCATAAGCACCCTTACCTTTATACCTTCTGTATTTCTGCCCTTGTTGGTGTTTTCCACCAACAAACTATTTGTTAGCTATGTCTGGGGCGTTGGTGCAACACGCCAACACAGGCGTAAAATAAGTTTTATTATAGCTATTTTAACTTCCATAAATAGCTAGAGAAAACAGGCTTATCTACATAAAATGAATAGTTGTCAAGAAAAGAGTCATACAACCCGGTATAATTACAGCTACTCATAGGGAACAGTATAATTTCTTCAGGTCTTGCTGGTTTATCCCCAAAACCTAATACTATAAAAACCTTATCCTCCTTTTTATCAATAGCCTTATATCTTCTTAACTGTTGTCCATTGCACCATTCTACTTTATGTTGCCTGTTGTAATAACCTTTTCGCCACTTTACTTCTACATAAAACTCTTTCTTGGTTTTTTTATCCCTGAATTTGAAATCAGGCTTTAAACTTGATTCCACATAATCTCCATTATTTGAATGATAATCATGTGTTTTATGCACAAGATCATATTCTTCTATCGGAAATAAATATTCTCTTACATAGTTTTCAAATTCCTCTCCCTTTTCAAAAGAACTAGGTTTATTTACTTCATTTGAAAAAGCCTGTATACCTTTAGTCAGTTTCCTTAAAATTCCCATTTTTAAAAAATTAATAAATTATACTAACAATTTTTGTGTTCAAATCAATCGGATATATTTATTTATCTGTTTAGCTATAGTCTCATTCTATAGGGTAAATACGCACCTAGCCTTATACTGCAACCGTTTTTTTCTTTATCAATGTTCTCCCTAATTTCTTTTCCTGTAAAGCGTAAACATACGTAACCAAAATTCTGTAACTCTCTATCTATGTTTCTGTCGCGCAGTGCTTGGCTTTCTGTTCGTTCGTGATAGGTATGTCCGTCTGCATAAATGCACACTTTTTTGCCCGAAGCTTCAATATAAAAGTCTGGTAGTGTTAATATTGTTTTTTTGTTTACCGGATATTTTTTTGGATAACCACTACCGTCTTTACGTATTCTCCATTGTAATTCGGTATCTATCTTTCTATTTTTTAAGGCTACATATAGTTTTTGTTCTAAAGGACTTTGACAAGTAAAGATACAGTCATAACAAGCGATGTTCTTTTGAGCACAGTTATTACAAATCTTTTCTTTGTGTTGATAATTTACTATTGTTTCTGCCTCATTTATAGTGCAATTAAGGCTTTTAGCTACTTCATTATAACCTAATGCACCGTTTATAGCATCACGTAAGCGCAATAGTTCTTTTCTGTTGGTTATATGGGTAAGGTTCCAGTTATGTCTTTTTTCTTCAATTTCTATTAAAAACTGCTCCTCTTCTCTTTTGCCTTCTGATTTATCTCCAAATCTATAACTCTCTTTAATTATTCTATTAATTTCAATAGGTACTCTTGCCATTATTATTCTTTTGGGGTTATTTATGTTCTTTTTTTATCTTTTTTTATTTTCTAGCAGCGGCATCGTGTACTCATCATACAACGTAAATAAATATTCTATGCGTCCTGTCTCGTTGGTAAAGGGTTGCGGGCGGTAACATACATCTACCGCTTTGTCCAAGGCTTGGTGCGCTTTTACCAAGTTGGGTGGCATGGTAAGGGGATCGTAGAGGTCTGCCAAGCTACTGTTGGGGTATGCTGCGCGTACATCCAGTACTTTTTGGGCTTTGGCAGCTACTTTATCTTTGTTTTTCTTACTAGGGTCTTTAGGCCAGGGGTAGTTGTTGTAAACTATTGTATTTGAATACCTTATATCATTTTTCAATCTACCACAAGTGTATTTTATCCAGGCCATATGCATTTTGGAAGTTAAAATTCCAAACTCAAAGAAACTTGTTTCATCTTTGTAGAAATGAGGATCTAATGGAATAGTCCCCTTTTCTAAAAAACCAATAGGTATATAATCTCGATTTGAAGATGACATTTGTGGAATAAAAAGATAATCAGTTTTTGGTTTACGAATACTTTTAAATAAATGAGGTGTTTTTGGTCTAAACTCTTTTATTTTTTCAATAATCTCCAAAACATATTTCATCTTTCTCAATTCAGAAGGAGCAATATCTTCGAGCCACAGTGCGTATCTTGGAATATTATTAATAAACTCTCTAGCTCCATAAGTTCTTTTAAAATACTTTGCTGAATTTGGTTCTTTTAAAATAAAACTATTTTTTTCTTCAAGTGTAAATAACAAATAGCCTTTATCACTTGCTCTTGACCCATTTCTTAGTTTTTTAACTTTATTTATTGGTTTTCTTCTTTTGTCAATAAATATACTTTGAGCATCAACTAAATAAGCATTAATATTTTTAACTTTTTTACTATGAGGTTCTCCAGAAATATCCTCATACTCAAAAAGATATTTTTCTTTTGTATCAAAGTCTGCAAAACCCACAATTACACAATAAACTGCAGCTTTCCCTCTTGCTTCATTGCTCCATTTGAAGGTTTTATGCGCAAAATGAATATGGCATTCTAAGTTAGTTAGTATATGCTTCCATAATAATACAACTTGCTCCCCTTGCATTATCGAATTTGTAGATACAAAACCCACTTTTATAGTGGTTCCTTGTATATAGTTGGCGGCAATAAAGTACCAAGCGGCTACATAATCTACTTTTAACTTTTTTCCAAAAACCTTTCTTATTTCTTCTCTTTGCTCCTTTGACTGATATCTTTCACCCACAAACGGCGGGTTCCCTAAAATATAATTCAACTCCGTTTTCTTCACTACATCTTCCCAATCTACTTGTAACGCATTACCATGTACAATGGTGGCACTTTTTTGTAACGGTAAACGGGCATAATAAAGCCCAAAGGCTTCACTTACCAAAAGGTTCATTTGGTGGTCCATGAGCCACATCGCCACTTCGGCAATACGGGCGGGGAACTCATCATATTCAATACCGTAAAATTGGTCTACCTCCACCATCATAATTTCATCAATACCAATCACCTGTTGGGTGCCGTACAGTTGTTTTAGCACTTGCAGCTCCAACAACCGTATTTCGCGATAGGTAATAATCAAGAAATTACCACACCCACAGGCAGGGTCCATAAACCGAAGGCTACCCAGTTTTTTATGAAACTCCCGTAGTTTGTTTTTGTTGGTGTGTATTTTATCGAATTCTTCCTGTAAGGCGTCCAGAAACAACGGACGTATCAGTTTTAAAATATTCTTTTCACTGGTATAATGTGCCCCTAAGTTACGGCGCTCTTCGGGGTTCATAACACTTTGAAACATACTGCCAAAGATGGCAGGGCTTATCTCGCCCCAGTTTAATTTACTGCATTCCAGCAATATCTCCCGCATGGCACTGTTAAACGAAGCAATGGGTAAGGCTTCTTCAAACAGTTTTCCGTTTACATACGGAAATATGGTAAGGTGTTCGTCCAGGTTTTTTAAACGTTTGCTGTTGGGTGTATTGAGCACCTGAAAAAACTGGGCCAGCCACCCACCCAAATCGCTGCCGTCTTCTTTTGTCTTTACATCTACAAACTCTTTAAAGGTGTCCCGTTCAAAAATACCGGTATCGTCTGCAAACAAACAGAAAAGCAACCGTACCAAGAACACCTCGAGCGAATGTCCTTTATAACCGCTTTCTTCCAGCTGGTCGTGCAGTTTGCCCATAAGCTCGGCAGCTTCAATATTTACCGGGTCTTCGTCTTTAAAGGTGCGTTTTTGGTATCCGGCAATAAACCCGAACAGTTTAATGTTTTTATACAATTCGCTTATAGGGAACGCATAGTCCAGCCCTTCATCTAGATCGTACAAGCGGAAGTGTTCAAAATCACTTACCAACACATACTTGGGCAGTTCGTGTTCTTTTAGGCCGTGAAAATAATCGGTTGCTTGTTTAAAGGCAGCATCTAAGTCCTTGCCATTGCTTTTATGCTCTACCAGCAATGTACCTTTCCAAAAAAGGTCTATAAACCCTAAATTGTTGTTTAGTTTTTTTACAGGTTCTTCAAAGGTTGCCAACCGTCTGCGCGAGATACCAAATATGTTAAAGAAGTCATTCCAAAAGCTGTCTTTCTCTGCGCGCTCGCGGGTTTCGCCTTCCCACTCGTTTGTAAACTGCAGGGCGCGGCTTTTTATTTCGTTCCAGGATAGTGCCAAAAGGTAGTTAGTTTAAAAGGCAATGTAATACTTTTTTTGGAAACCTAAAGGTTTGTGGTATGGGTTGCGTGAATTATTTTGCCTTTGCCCTTGTTGGTGTTTTTCACCAACAATCGGTTATGTGCTAGCTATCTGCTGGGCGTTGGTGCTAAACACCAACACTGGAGTAAAGTCCTATTTTGATTAAATGAATACACCGCAAGGAGACAGGTAGTACGCAATACACCCCTAAGGTCCCCTCAAGGGGACATACATTTAACTCCCCCTCGAGGGGGGCTACGGGGGGTGTTATGCCTTTACCCTTGTTGGTGTTTTCCACCAACAAACTGTTTGCTGGCTATGTCTTGTGCGTTGGTGAAAAACACCAACACTGGTGTAAAGTACTTTATTCATCCTGCAATTCCAATTTCATTCTGTACGTTTTTAATGAAATCAGATTTGTTGTTTTAGTTGCACTTTTTAATGTCAAGTCAATTTCTCCAGCAACAATGCAACCTTTAATCTCTCTTTCGGGAAATCTTTCCATTAATAAACCCAAGTACATTGATAATTGACCAAAAACTTTGAAATTCGCCACTCCAGATTTTAATTCAACTGCTAATAATTCGCCGTCCGATTTTTCCAATAAAATATCAATTCTCTTTCCCTCGATTAAATATTCAACTCCTTCATTTTGATTTCCAAATATTTTATATTCCGGAAATAATTCCGCTATTTGCGATACCATTGAGTTTTTCAAATCTCTTTCATAACTAAAGTTCGTAATTGATAAATCCGTTAATTCTTCGCTCTCAATTTCTTCGTCAGCTAATTCATAAGATATATCCTCCGCATTTTCTTTGAATTTGTAAAATGCTTTAATTGCATTTCTCACAGTTCCGCGTCCTTCATTTCCAGTTTTTGAATAATTTCCTACTGTGCTGTATGATTCGACAAGTTTTTTGATTATTGGCAAGTCATTTATTTCATAAACATCTATATTTTCATTCCGTTTTTCGGACAAATGTTTTGAAATTTTGTCAATCGCATAAGAATAACTTATACTTGTATTGTCAGCATAACCATTTCTAATTAGCCAAATCTTAAATTTTTCTTTTTCCATTAATGTTCAATTTTGGTTCGTTGTTCGTATTATGCACAATATGCATATAAACACAATTATGTTTATACTCATTATATTTTTTAATCATATTTTCCCCACCAAAAGTCACAGCCAATTAAAAAAACTATTTTGATGAACAAGATTAGTGCTTTTCATAGGAGTCATTGTTAGCCACTGGCCTTATCGTCCCTTGCTATCAATAAGAACAGCACAAACAAACTTCGCATTGTACTTACGGTAAGCAGAAATATCAGACAAACGTTCACTTTAAATATTCCGTAGTTTGTAATGTTTGCCGAAGCCATCCAAACAATATAGGACACTATAAAACAGAAAACCAATTCAATGATAGCTATTTTAAAAACCTTCACAATTGTTTTGTAGGTTCCAATACTAAAAAATAATTCTAATGGTGTATCCGCTTCTTCGGGTCTTTTAGTTTTGACATTTGACCTTATTGCGACAATTATGGTCAAAGAGGCTAATACAAACCCTGCTAATGAAATTGAAGCTCCAATTAGATTTGAGAGTATTTTGATATTCGTTTCATTATTTAATGGCTTAAAATCAAATATTGAAAAATGTGTATTTCCCAACCAGATTGCAAGTAAAATCGCTACGTCAATAAATAGAGCATAGAATAAATACTTGTCAACGATGTTCTTAATTTTGTTCATTAAAATCGAATCCGTTTTAATTCGTTAGTCATTTGGTCAAACATATCTTTGGAAATCAAAGTACGATATTTTGGCTTTTTTTGCACTTTTAAATCACTATGTACCTTTTCAATGAGAAGGTCGAATTTTGCGAGCAAATTATTTTTCTCTCTGTCTTCAGCTCTCATATATAACTGATTAAAAAGGTGCTTTTCTTTATGATTTTTTTTGAGGTGATTAATCAAATTGACTACAGTTTGTTCTATAAGTGGTGTTGCAGAACGTTGCTTGAAATCGAACTTTAAGCGTAAAGTTGCATAGTCGGTATCAAAATTATCGGTAGATACACTTACTGCTTCCCAAAGCTTTTTATCCATTTTCTTGAGTTTAGGAACGTTGTCTTTATGAATTCTTACTACAAATTCTGAAAACCTTCCAATTCTTTCTTTGAGTTTATTCAGCTCATTTTTTGTGATTGGTGCAAAACCAACATTGTCAAGCAATTTTTTATGAATTCCAATCCTCTGCACGTAATCAACAAGGTCTGTTATTTTAGAACCATAATGGTTGTATTCAAGCGCGAGGATAATATTATCTTTATCGGAGTAATCAATAATGAAGTGTGTTGTTTCCACAACTCCTTCTTGTTCTTTAGCATCTATTTCTTTTGTCTCGTCGGTTGTGATATCCATCAATTCTGGAAGTAAATCCATTCTGATGCAACGCATTTTAGCTTTAATCATATCATTTTTATTCTCTATTCCTTGAATGAAAACATATTTGTCGCCGAATAGTTGATATCGGATTTTTGCACGAGTTTTCGCTAATGTGGTAAGCGTTTTAAAAAAACTGTCAAAATTATTGTCTTCTTCGAATAAGAATTTCAATTCATAGTAATTTACAACTCGAGGTACTCTCTGTATTTTATCTTTTGCCATAGTTTTGTTTTTGGCTTGTGACTAAGCCATGCATATAAACACAATTGCGTTTATACGTTTATTATAATTAGGTATAACCCTCCCACCAAAAGGCACAGGCAAACACATATCCTCACTACAATAACGGGGGAGATTGTTAATAGATGCAACAAATATATACCTTATTTTTAAATACACTATAATTCTTTATAAAAAATGACTTTATTTTGTTGATATCGTATTTTTTTATATTTTGTGCGTTCTAATTTTAAATTATACCTACTATGCAAAGTAACCAAAATCACCAGGACGCCCCTATGCCCAATGGTGTTACGTTGCTAACGGACCACGACATTGCCAAGCTGTTTAAAGTGAGCTTGTCCACCGTGTACCGTTGGCGTAAGCAAAACCTGTTGCCGTATTTTGAGATGGGCGTTAACAGCTATTATGTACAAGAAGTGATTGTACCGCTGTTACTGGCCAAAGGCAGCAAAGGCCTGCAACCAGACCCCGTAGAAAACCGCTAACGTTTTCTATCCTCCCAATTTTTTTAACTCCCCTTTAATATAAAACCGGTAGTTCTCTTTATACCGTAATCCATTAGCATTTTTTATGCTTGTCATTGCTTCTTAAAACTAAATTTAATAGTACGCTGTAAACACCCCTAAAGTCCTACTTCGACAAGCTCAGCACAGCGCCTCAAGGGGACATTCCCTATTCCCCCCCTTGTGGGGGGCTACGGGGGGTGCACAGCATCATTATACAAAACGCTTTACACCCCTAAAGTCCTACTTCGACAAACCCGCCTGAACGACAGATCGGGCTGGCTCAGCACACCGCCTCAAGGGACATTCCCTATTCCCCCCTCGAGGGGGGCTACGGGGGGTGTTACCCTACAACTTATATACAAACAAAAACCCACCTGCAAAACAGATGGGTTTTTACATGGAGCATATAACAAGCCGTTAGCTTACGGTAACCGCCCCCAGATAACTACTGGTGGCCGCGAGTTTTTCATCGGCTGTTACAAAGGTGGCCCATACCTGTACTTCCAGCCCGCTGTAGTAGGCCGGTAAAGAAAGCAAAGCACTGGCATCGCTACGCACCCCTGCTGGGTTAAACTGTTGGTACAGCTCGGTGTTGGGCGCATACACTACCACAATCAGCTCGTCGGTTGCTGCGGCATTGCCTTGACCACTGTTGTCGTTCCATTCAAGGGAAAGCCCTTGGTTTAAGGCAGCGGCAAGGGTTACATTGCTCAGGCCACGTAAATCCCCTTTGCTTATCAGTACTTTGGGATAGTCCATGGCATAACCGTCACCATCGGGGATTACGGCTTCCGTTAAATGGTAGCCCGTTGCCAGGTTAAAAGGAGACTTGTCGCCTTGTTCGCTCCCAAAAAACTTTGCCACAATACGCTGAATGGGCGTTAAAAACCGGATAACGGTCCTAAATTTTGCGCGCTGCTGCAATTGCAGTTCGCTGGGCGTATAATCACCGCGCTGGGGTAAACTGCGCATAATGTTTTTGCCTCTCCATCTGGCACCTACTACGGTACCTACTTTTCCTGAGAACCCTCCTAGGATTCCTTTTTCGAATGTTGCCATACGTTTTAAAATTTAAGTTAGTAAATTATTTGAGCTGACAATATAGAACGCAACTTTCTATAAACCAACACCGTGCACGCCATTGACCGTGATTGCCATCCATTGAAATTAATTAAATACGGGTACTGCCCCTTGCCATTATGTGACGGCCATTGACGGCGGTTGCATTGGTTTGCATTTGGTTGCCTGTGCTTGACCGACAATCGCCAAAAAACAGGGGTTTTGTTCGGGGATCCTTCGGGGTTTCTTCGGGAACGGCAGGGGTGTATTTTCCAAAAATGGACGTTTTGCGAAGAAAGGGCGACCCATAGTGCATCCCTGCCCGTGGTATCCCACATTTAGGTTGGGATATATACCAAAGGGTTAAATGTTTAAAAGCTTTTATACTTGATGCTTTGCATTAATAGTGGCTACAAAGGGACAGTATGAAATTCCTTGATAGCCTGTGATGCGCATGTCTTGCCATCAGACAGGCTTACTGAAGTAAAACAAAACAGTGAAACAATGCCCTTGTCGGTGTTTTTTTCCAACAAGCTATTTGCTATCTATCGGTATAGTGTTGGTGAAAAACACCAACACTGGCTACGGGGATGCAAAAGATTACGTAGTGTTACGTATATATTACATATAGGAAATACCCTACTTTTACACCCATAATCAAATCTTAATTTCAAACAACCTTATGAAAAAAATTACCCAAATATGGATGTGTATAGCATTGCTATGTTCATCTAGCCTACTCATGGCACAAAACGAGGGGACTGATTTCCCAAATACGGGAACAGGCCCTACTTTTAACTTAACCACAGGCGCCAATGGTTTTAGCGGAAGCGTTAACACCCCTAGCGATAGCCAAGACCGCTTTCAAATAGTACTAGCGAGCGGACAATCTATTACGAGTATTGCTGCCACTGCTACAGGAGATACGTCAAATGGTTTTTTTCAGGTAGGCAATGGTTCCGTGAGCTTTCCTGGCGGAAACATTACCCCTGTACCAAATAGCCCAGGCACCTATCAAGTATTAGTGGCTACAGATTTCTCTACAGGAACCAGTTGGAGCCTAACGGTTAACGTGAGTGGTAGCGGCGGTACTCCTCCAATAGCTGCTTTTAGTGCAGCCCCAACAAGTGGCTGTTCCACACCCCATACCGTATTTTTTACCGATCAATCAACTGATACCCCTACCTCTTGGTCTTGGGATTTTGGGGATGGAGCTACTTCTACCGCCCAAAACCCTGTACACAGTTATACAGCTGCTGGAGAATATACGGTAACCCTTACCGCATCAAATAGTGGCGGTAATGATAGTACTACGGAAACCATTAGGATAAGTTCGCCAATTAATGCCAGTATAAGTTCACAGACCAATGTGTCTTGTAACGGTGGCACCAACGGTTCTGCTACTGTAACAGCAAGCGGAGGAATAAGCCCCTACTCCTATTCTTGGGCACCTTCTGGAGGAAACAACGCTACTGCAACGGGACTTTCGGCAGGAAGTTATACCGTAACAGTTACTGATGATAATGGATGTACAGACACTGTGAATGTGACCATTACGGAACCAACAGCTTTAGTAGCTTCTGCAAATGTAGATAGTAATGTATCTTGTAATGGTGGCTCAGATGGTTCTGCTACAGCTACTGCAAATGGGGGTACTAGTAGTTATACGTACTCATGGGCTCCATCTGGCGGAAACAATGCCACAGCAACTGGACTTCAGGCAGGTACTTATACCGTAACAATTACTGATGCAAATGGATGCGTTGATACGGATAGCGTTACTATTACAGAACCAACAGTATTAAACGCAACTATAACAGCCCAAACCGATGCTTCTTGCCCGGGTGGCAGTGATGGATCTGCGACCGTTACTGCCAATGGAGGGACAACTCCATATTCTTATTCATGGGCGCCTTCAGGTGGGAACAATGCAACTGCAACCGGACTTTCAGCAGGAACCTATACCGTAACAGTTACCGATGCTAACGGTTGTACCGTCACAGATAGTGTTACACTCGCTGATACCGATACAACCCCGCCAGTTGCCATTTGTAAAGGAAATAATGATATTATTGTAAATGGAAGTTTTGAAACAGGTGATTTTACCGGGTGGACAGTAGAAGATTTCTCCATCCCTTTTATCCCATTTAATGTAGATTTTAGTACAGTAAATCCTTTCTTTCCAGCAGCTACGCCTACAGATGGAGCATTAATGGCTACAAACGGATTTGATGCATCTTCAGGACCCGATGAGGCTGTTATCTATCAAGATGTTACTATTACAACTAATAATAACCTACTTACGTGGGATGAAAATATTGATTACAATTTAGCCGATTATTGCACTGGATGTTCCAATCGTATTTATGAAGTACAAATACGAGACCTTAGCAATAACGTGTTAGAAGTAGTTAACCAAGTAACTGCCATTTCAGGAACAATAGATGACGACAATGTATGGAACAGCCTATCAGCAGATTTATCGGCTTACATAGGTCAAACCATTCGTATTGCATTTTGGCAACAAGTTCCTGATCCATCTTCAGGACCTGCAAAATTTGCATTAGACAATGTCTCAATTGCAGCAAATCCATATTTAGTGTACTTAGATGCCAATGGGGAAGCTTCTATTACAGCGGCTGATATTGACGGAGGAAGTACCGACAACTGTGGAATTGCATCAACTTCTATCGACATAACTGATTTTGATTGTTCAAACATAGGAGATAATACAGTAACCCTTACTGTTACCGATAATTCTGGAAACACTTCAACCTGTACCACTACGGTTACAGTAATAGACAATATAGCCCCTATCGCCAATTGTGTGGCACCATTTACGGTACAGTTAGACGCTAATGGACAAGCTGCTATTACCGCGGCTGATATTAATGATGGTTCAACTGACAATTGCACTATTGACACGACAACTATTGATGTAACTGACTTTGACTGTTCAAACATTGGTGATAATACCGTTACCCTTACCGTAACCGATACTTCGGGTAATTCAAGCACGTGTACTACTATCGTAACAGTGGAAGATAACGTGGCACCAGTTGCAAACTGTGTTGCGCCGTTTACGGTTCAGCTTGATGCTAACGGACAAGCTGCTATTACAGTAGCCGATATTGAAAATGGCTCAACCGATGCGTGTGGTATTGATACCACTAGTATTGACATAACTGATTTTGATTGCTCTAACGTTGGGGACAATACCGTTACTTTAACAGTAACTGATATAAACGGTAATGTTTCTACCTGTACCACTATCGTCACGGTAGAAGACACCATTGCCCCGACTATCGCTTGTACTGCAAATGTACTGGCAAGTACAGATCCGGGTAACTGCTATGCTACCGTAAACTTCCCAGATGCGTTGGCAACGGATAACTGTTCTGGAGTAACCGTAGTTCAAACGGCTGGTCTGCCATCGGGTAGTCAGTTTCCAGTTGGAGTATCGACTGTTGAATTTACTGCTACTGATGCCAGTGGAAACAGTAGCGTTTGTACCTTCGATATTACCGTTGAAGACAATGAAGCACCAATTGCCGTGTGTGAGAATATCACCATTCAGTTAGATGAATTTGGCTCGGCTTCCATTACGGCAGTTGATTTGGACGGCGGTTCTACCGATGCCTGTGGTGTGGATAGCATATCAATCGATCAAGATACCTTCGATTGCAGTAACGTTGGTGACAACAATGTTACGTTAACTGTAACCGATGTAAACGGAAACGTTTCAACGTGTACCGCAATTGTGACCGTAGAAGATATTACCGCTCCTGAAGTGGTTTGTCAAGACATTACCCTTCAGCTTGATGCTACCGGTACGGTGAGCATTACAGGAATAGATGTAGATGGTGGATCAATCGATGCGTGTGGCATTGCCAGTTACGACCTGGATATGGATACGTTTGACTGCTCCAATGTGGGTGTTAACGCCGTAGCATTAACGGTTACTGATAACAATGGCAATACAGCAACTTGTACGGCTATGGTTACAGTAGAAGATAACACGTCACCAGACTTAGTGTGTACAGATTTTACCTTAGAATTAGGTGAAGATGGCACCGCTACCCTATTGCCGGACGATGTGATCGCCAGCTTGGATGAAGCCTGTGGCATTGAAACCACCGCAGTGGATATTACCGAGTTTGATTGTAGTGATATTGGTACACCAGTTACCGTGCAAG
>NZ_QEHR01000009.1 GCF_003095375.1 Marixanthomonas spongiae | reverse complement strand
TTTAAACTGTTTGGGGGCACGTAAAAGCAACTTTCAAAAAATGCCGGCACACCGATGGATTTCACCAAAATCCGAAAAATACTGTTTTTAAGAGAATTAATTGGTAGTTTTGAGACAGACTGCCGTTGTGCGGCATTTAAATGAAACGACTAATTCACATATCGACAATAGTTATTCTGACAATTGGAGTAATTTCTTGCGACCGAATCAGAAATAAATCTGAGCAAGTAGTTGAGAAGGCTAAAGAAAAAACCAAAGACGAACTAAGGGAGCAAACTAAAAATGTAATTGAGAAAGTTTACCCACCATTTGACCACGACAAACCGGACACAGAGAACAACAAAAAAAGATTTAAAGACTTTTTGAAAGTTGAAATTAAACCGGACGTTAAGAATATCTACTGCTTTGATGACGCAATTGGAATTGACGCAGATTATATGTTTGCGTTTAACTGCAACAACTCAACTTCGAAGAAAATAATAGAAGTACATAATCTGACAATTGACACTCTAAACTCAGATAATGGATTTGGATTGCAACACGACTTTGAATGGTGGGACAAGAAAAGAATTGAAAAACTACAGAAATATAGTTGGACAAACGGAAATCAGTATTTCAAATATTATTGGTACGACAAGGAAAATAAAAAAGCTTATTTCTTTGACTTTGATATGTAAAAAATAAAAAACGACCGCACAACAATGGGTATAAAACATAGGGCGGACAGTGGTATCCGCAAGTTTTCGTCTCTTTTCAAAGTTCGTTTCGGGCGGACAGATAAGAGCTTCGAAATGCCCTACGTTTCATACCCGAACCGTTGTGAGTAATTAATTTGACTCTAGTTTAGCAAAACCAACTGTCTTACGATAAATATCAGGTGATACTCCTACCTTCTTTTTAAAAAATCGACTGAAATAGAATTCATCGTCGTAACCTAAAAAAGCAGCAACTTGTTTCACTGGTTTAGAAGTTAAATAAAGTTCTCGTTTCGCCTCAATAATAATCCTATTTGAAATTAAGGATGAAGTCGTTTGATTGAGATATTTCTTGACGATACCGGCTAAAGTTTTAGTACTTACACTTAGTTCATCTGCGTATTCTTGGGGAGAATGGAATTTGCAATAATTACTCTCAATTGCATCGACTAAATTTTGTAAAATTTCTGTTTTTGAATCTGACAATCTGGGAGTTAATTGTTGGTCAAATTGTTTCTTATGTCTGACCGCTTCTATTAAAAACACTTTTAAAAATGCCACAAGAACTTCATGCTGAGCGATTGAGTCTTTGTCCATCTCTTTCGAAATTTGATCAATCAAATTAAGAAATAGGCTTTGCTCGTTTACAGTAAAATAGGGTAAACCATGAAAATTATTAAAAAGGAATCCCTCGGTCTCTATTTCGTTTTGATGTCTATATGTACAAAAAAAATCGGGATGAAAATTCAATAAATAACCCTGACACTTTTCTTCAGAACGTATCATGAAAGGTTGATACGGAGCCAAACAAATCATTTGATTTCCTTGCAATTCAAAACTTTGAAAATCAACGCTTAGTTCATAGCTAACTCCACATAACAAAACGATAGAATAATAATTTCTTCTTTGTAAATGATCAAATTGGCTTAGGTCGTTGAACTCTTCTAATCTAAACGCAAGTTCCCCGTTTTGTTTGTCTATAATTATTTGGGCCATACTAAATTTATTTTTTAGCTCATTCAAATTTAAAAAAAAAGGAGTGCCAAAAGCACTCCTTTCTTAAATCAAATATTTATTTTGAAGCTAGAATATTAATTTTTTGAATTGCTGAAGCATCAAAGCCTTCCAAAATTACAGGTGCATTCTCCATCAACGCTGCTGCTACTTTCCCTGTTAAATGAGCATCTCTGCCAGCGTCATCTGCAAACGTATCGAAAATGGCATAAGTTTCTTCATTGATTTTAAAAGCATACCAAGATAAAGTTGCAGGCTCAGAACTTACCAATGACTTGCCCGCTTGTAAGAAATCCTCCACTGCAGATGTCTTTCCTTCTTTGGCTTTCATAATCACCAACAATCCCTTATTCTGATCACCCACTTTATGATTACTTGCTTGAACATCAACGGTCTTAATGTCTCTGCTAGGATCAAAACCTTCTAAAAGTTCTTCAGCATTGGCCAATAAGGCTTTTGCCACTTCTCCTTTTAAGTGTGCCTGTCTGCCTTCTTCAGCTTCAAATGTGTCATAAATTCCGAAAGTTTGTTCATCTATTTGAAATGCAAACCAAGATTCAGTTTTTGTTTCTGCATTTACCAATGATAAACCACCTAGAAGAAACTCTTTCACTTCTTGCTCCTTACCTTCTTTCGCTTTCATGATTACTAATAATCCGATGTTTTCATTTTTCGTGTTGTCCATAATTTTACTTTTTTTAGATTGAGAAAATACTTGAATTGTTATCCCTAGAATGAGGACTAGGCTACTTAATTTGATTAAACTTTTAAATTTCATTTTGACTTATTTTTGTTACACTACAAATGTAAAACTAAATAAGGGTGCTTGGAATGGAGATAAGAGACTTAAGCATGGACAATTTTCCAGTGACAATGAAGAATTTAAAAAAGCCCATAACACTGTATATGTAATCATAACTCCCATTCGGGCGCTACGCTTCATAGACTAGACGTTGTACGCAAGCCTATATATTTTTAATCTTTCGTAACATACTCAGATATATCCTTGGTTAAGATAAACTTGAAATTGGCAAACGTATAAAACAGCATACCTATTGTAATTCCAACAAGCGTATATTCCATTTTTGGCAAAAAGGTAGATGCTATGGTTATAAAAATACATACCAGTGTATTAATTGTCATCCTTTTACGGAAGGGAGGAATAAAAACAATATAAACGGTTTGTTTTCCGATGTAAAAAAAGCTCATTCCCGTAATCGCCAGAATTCTAAACTCATTCATATTTAGATCATTTAAAATAGCATGTCGAATCACATTAGCCAAGATTACAAAACCCATAGCTAAAAACAAGTGGGAATACAACATAGGAAACCCGTTGGTCATAGATTTAATCCGCTCATTGACATGAAAACTATCATAATATATCCACCAAATAAGGCCAATCATAATAAAACCCGTAACTGCTGCCACAATACTTAAAATGTCCCAATTGACATTTCTTAAAGTACCTGTAAGACTTATGATAGATTCTCCCAGAAGTATTATTGAAAGTAATCCTATTCGTTCTACCATATGTTCGCGATGGACTGGTTTTGGTTTCTCCAAATTCCGTGTACTTACAAGATAAATACCGAGCATTTCAACTAGAATTCCTGAAACCAAGACAATTTCCCTTAAGGGGGTTTCCAAGGAAATGGAAATAGCTGAAATTCCCGTGCCTAAAAGAATTATATAACCACTTTTCCTAGCATAACTTACAGAGTGCCGGTCTTGATTAGATGCTCTAAAAAATAAAAACACCAATATTAATTTTATAACCGCATAAAAACCGACAAAGGCAGGATAATTCTGAAAGAGATCATCTCCAAAAAATGCAGCCATGACTATCATCAAGAACATAATTGTAAGACTAAAGATTCTTTCAATCCTATTATCATGATTGAATCGATTGGAAAATAAGGTATGTACAATCCAGATCCACCAGATTATAATAAATTGTAAAGGGAATAACCAAATCTGTTCAGGAGTTAAATGGTTATTATGAGTATGCGCCAGATTATGAGTCACTACTCCAATGCTGGATACAAAAACAAGGTCGAAGAATAGTTCAAGCCAGGTAGCGTGTCGGTGTTTTAGAAAATATTCCAAATATTCAATTTTAAGGATTTACTTTTAATGAAATTGTAAACGACTTTTCCTTCAGCAACCAATTGACCTTCCTGGAAAGCTTGCGTACTTGTTACCATTAGTTTATTGCCTAAATGTACTAAATTATCTTCAACTAATCAAAATGCTTTTGCGCCTTGTAAATAATCAATTCTAAGATCAATAGTTGCTAATTTATCTTCTTTAGAACTAAAATTGGCATTTCCAACCATTCCACCTACTGAATCCATTATTAGATCAATAATGCCACCGTGCCACCTGCTTCTTCGAATGTCTCCTACCAATTCTTCCCTGTAAGGTAATAAAACCCGTACTGGCTGAACCGAAAAACCAAAGTTATACAAATGAAAGCGCTAATATATTATCGGAAAAATGTTTAGCAGATTCTAAAGAAATGGCAGTAAAATATCCTGATTTGACTAAAGCGTATTGTAAATGTTCAACTGCAAAGATTCAAGCGGAATTCACTCAAGCGGAATATATCGAGATTATTAAAATTGGAATTGAAGAACAAAAGCAAAAGTTATTACCAGTATTTCCAAGCTGCTTGTCGGATTACCAAAATAATGTGAAAAAGCATAATTAAAACATTAATACTAATAAGCTTGCGCACAACAACGGTTCATCGCCAATAAGCGGCTTCGTTAGTAAGAAAATAATTAACTTTACTAACAAACCAATACTAAGCCGACAAATCCGTGTCTCTTACTCCGCCAAATGGCGATAAACGAGACCATTGCGAGTAATTTAAATGAACATCGAAGATTCAATAATATTAGAAATTTTTAAAGGCATTTCTTTTTCAAAAAAAGAAATGAATCTTATTGAAAGTAAACTTAAAAAACTCAAGTTAAATAAAGGGACTACAATATTAAAAGCAGATGATAAAGTGAACAATCAATATTATGTTTACAATGGATGTTTAAGAACTTACTTTATTGACAAATCTGGTAAAGAACATACTTTGCAATTCGCCATTAATGATTGGTGGATAAGCGATTATACAGCTTTCTTCACGGCATCCAAAGCGATTATGTATATTGAAACTATTCAGGAAGCAACTTTATATGAAATTTCCAAAAAAAGTATGGAAGATTTATTTGTAGAGATTCCACAATTAGAAACTTTTTTCAGAAAAAAAATGGAAAGAGCTTTTGCTAGCTTTCAAAAAAGAATATTAGCAAGTTTAGCCCAATCAGCTAAAGAAAGATACGTTTCTTTTATTAGCACTTACCCAAATATTGAACAGGCTGTAAAAAATTACCATATCGCTTCTTATCTAGGAATTACTACCGAAAGCTTAAGTAGAATTAGAAAAGAAATATCTCACAATTGATTTTATTACCATACATCAATTTTTAGTACTTAATTTGACAGTAATTTTGTCTCTAATCAAAAGAATAACAACAATTATAATCGCTTTAGCTTTATTATCCTCTTGTGGTAAAAACACAAAAGAAAATAATTCTAATGAAAAAAAATTAAGTATTAACACAAAAAAAAGCAAAACAATGAAAAAAGTATTATTTGTATTAACTAATCACGAAGATTTAGGAGATACTGGATTGAAAACTGGTTTTTGGATTGAAGAATTTGCAGCGCCTTATTACTTATTAAAAGATAAAGGAATTGAAATTACTATGGCATCCGCAAAAGGTGGACAACCGCCAATTGACCCAAAAAGTAATGAACCAGATTTCCAAACTCCAGCAACCATAAGATTTAATGATGATAAAGAAACTCAAGAGATCTTATCTAAAACAATAAAATTGGAAACTGTTAATCAAGCAGATTATGACGCAGTATTTTATCCTGGTGGTCACGGTCCTTTATGGGATTTAGCTGAAGATGAAAACTCAATTGCCTTAATAGAAGATTTTTATAACAACAATAAACCTGTTGCTGCTGTTTGTCACGCTCCTGCAATTTTTAAAAACACAAAAAATACGGATGGGACATCTTTGGTTAATGGGAAAAAAGTAACTGGATTTACAAACGGAGAAGAAGAAGCTGTTCAACTAACTTCTGTTGTTCCATTTTTGGTTGAAGAAATGTTAAAGAGTAATGGTGGAATTTACACTAAAAAAGCAGACTGGAGTCCTTATGCGGTCGAAGATGGTTTATTAATAACTGGACAAAATCCTGCATCTTCAGAACCAGTTGCCGAACTATTACTAGAAAAGTTAAAGTAAAAACTACTCACAACAACGTGTCCTATGAAAAGCACTAGTTCAGTTCCTTAAAGTTACTATTTTATTTTTTAATTAATTCATCCTCTTAATTTTTAACGTATTGAATTAGGGATGAAGCTTTGCTTCTTCTTTAATTCAATACCATATAACTTGCTCCGCATCCTATATGTGATCAGCCTCTTGGGTCGTCACCAGCATCTGTATGATTATAAGTTATAATAAACCTGGCCACTTGCTATAAATATGTGATCCAACCTTTTGGCGGTCACCCACGTTGTTTTGTGGTACAGGTAAATCTACTTCTTTGTGAGCTTTGTTATTTTTTTATCATTCTATCACTCCTATTGTATAAGGGGTTTCTGTTTTTATTACCGCCAAGGTCCTGCTCAATAGTTTGCGGGCAACTTTAATGATTATTGACTTTACGTTCTTTCCTACATGCTTGCGGTAATATGCTTGCATCACAGGGTCTGTCCTAATGGCCTGCCAAGAGGCTTCTATAAAATAACTGCGCATCAACCGGTGCGCCCGCACCGTTATCCCAGTGCTCTTTTGATTATCACCACTTTGATGGATGCCGGGAGCCAACCCAACATAGCCCGCTAAATGTTTTATGCCATTGAAACGTCTTAGATCGCCCAGTTCGCAGATAACCCCACAGGCCACGATACCACCAATCCCTGGAATACTTTTCAGTAAGCAATAATCCTTTTTGTAATGCTTGCGGCAGTAGGCACGCATCTTTGTGGAGACATCCCGCAGTTCTTGGTCTATAAACCTAAAACTGCGCATCCTGCTATCCAATGTCTCACGGGCCGAAGGGTATGCAAAGGTTACTTCGTCAACCCAATCACGGAACTTATGGCTCCAATGGTCGTTGTCAAACTCCTCCGGAATGGCAATCCCAAAATAGAGCAGCTGCATCTTTATATAGCTCTTTGCGCGCCGAAAGTCCTTGACAAGGTCATTGCGCCTTCTAAAGAGGCTCCGCAACTGCTCACGTTCCACATCTGGGACGTGGATGCCCTCGAGCCTGCCGTCTTTAAGTTCACGGCTAATCAACTGGGCATCGATCTTATCGGTTTTGGTATATCTCTCCTTTCCCTTGCGGTGGATATCGGCTGGGTTAACCACTAGGGAGTGCCAGCCATAACTTTCAAAACTACGGTGGGCGTAATATCCGCAGCAACCGGCTTCATAGGCTGTGGTAACTTCGTGAGCGGGAAAATGCTTGCTTACATACTCCTGCAATATTTCAGGTTTAGGTGGCATGGTAAAGGACTTACCCGAGAACAGGTCGGTGGCACAGTGAATCTTCCAGCTTCGCTTGTGGATGTCGATGCCAATGTATAACTTTGGTTGGGCAGTGGGTGCAGTTTTCATATCTTATTGTTTTGGTGAACTTTAAAGATACTGGATCTACTGCTTTTTCATTGATGCTATAAGTAATAGCGACTTGGTTTTTTAATTCAAGTCGCTATTCTTTTTTATTTTGTAAATTACTTTCCGAAAGTGATCGCTAATTTGCACGCTACGAGTCATATACAAAGCCGCAGCCAATTATGACCGTCCTGTTATTATAAAACAAGGCAAATAATTTATCCTAAAAATATAAAAGTATTAATTTTGCTTGATTAAATACAAAAATTTATGTACTTGCGTAATTTGCAAAATAAAACTTTATGTCTATTAGTCTTAATCGTATTTACAAATTGCTCTAAAAAAAATGATGATTTATCAATTCCAGAAAATTCTGTTTTCGAACCTAAAACAGAATTAATTAGTTTAACAGAAAAAGAATCTAATTTAACATTGGCTTGGAAACCAGTTATAATAGATGGTTTTATAAATTATAAAGTTTATAGGCTTGATTCCCACACTGACGCATTTGACAATCCCAATCTAATTGTAAATCTAGGAGAACTTGTATATCAAACTGACAATAATTTAAACACCGAGTATGTTGATAATGAGGTTCCATATAATTCATTCATAAATTATGCTGTAGTGACCGAATATTTTAACGAAGTCAACACTATGACAAGTGTTACCAGTATTAATTATCTCTCGTACGAAAACGAAGATTTGTTTTTTTCTCTCACATCATTAGAAAAATTAGCCGACGGAAGTTTTAAATTAGTTTGGGAACAAGATTTTAACAACGCATTTGAAAATTACACGATATATACCCTTAACAACGGTTCGGCTACATCAAGTAGTGATATTGTTAACATTGGAGAGGTCTTACATATTCAAAACATTCAAGAAAATACTAGTATTATTGATAATACCCAATATACAGACGAAGTGGTTTCTTATGCGGTTTCTAAAAAAATTAACGGTAAAATAATATTAAGTAAAAACTTTTTGTCTATTGAAAACCCAAGAAACTTAAGCTTTCTACCTTCACAAACATTAAAGAACCCAAATGATGAAAATGAGATTATTATTATCAATAAAGAAGGGGGTATAGTATTTTACAATGTAAATACACTAAATAGTCAAAATGTTGAAATAGATGGTAAAATCTTTTATTGTTCAATTGGAAAATTTAATGGAATTGAAGATTTATATGTCCCAAGTGAGAATGGAAAAGTTTATGTTATAGATCTAAATACATACGAAATAAAAGAAATTATTGATTTGAATACCGACTATAACATAATATCTGCAATTGCAATTGATAACCATATATTATTTTTAGAAAAACACTTCCAAAACTCAGCTACTATTGGTGGAACGTTTGTCTATGACCGTGTTAACAATAATGTTTTAAATAGAAATGGTTCTTATACAATGAATTTGAATTCAAAATTAATTTTTGCAAAAGAAAATTATTTTTTCTTTGTTGTATGGAATGGACTAGAATATCAAAACACGTCTGCAACAAGAAGATTGAACATAAACGGAAATGAAGTCTCTATAGATTTAAGTTTTAACGATTCTAGAATCGACAGTCGTTTATTTGCTTTGTCAAGTGACCAATCATATTTTGTAAGTACAGAATTTGGTTATCAATCCACTATAAACTACCCAAATGTTACCGAATTTACAACAGGAAGTTACTCTAACAGTCCTATCTATGGAGACGTAAAAATTACTGAAAACGATAATATTTATTTTACAGTTCCAACAAGTTCTCGAATTGATGTCTTTTTGAAAAATGGATTTAACTCACCAATAGTACAATATGCAACCATTGGGGAACCATTATTTATTGAGATTTTTGAAAATCATTTAATTTCTATAAATCAAATTGAAAACAGCTATTTTATAGAGACTATTCCTAAACAATAACTGGCCACAATAACTAAGCATTCGTGTGGTCGGTACGACCCAACATGAATGCCGTGTTGACTGAACCGGTGTTAGTCGATTAGCCACTATGGGGATTGGTCTGCTTTAGGATGGTTTTTTTAGGAGTGACTTTTTCAATCTTTGGAGCATTTGCCTCCCTTACTTTTAGAAAGTATAGTTACACGGTACTTTTTATCGTTTCATAGCTACTTTATTTACTGCTTTCGGGCAGTTTTCTTGTTTTTTGGCCATAGCTGTCCCATTACGCTGGGATTTACGTTTTTTACATAGGTCTGTTTATATATTTTTAATCTGCTCCCGCCAATGGGGTGGTGGCCCGCGAGCGGTAAAGGTCGCAATGGTGACAAGGTCCCCTTTTTTACAGATCGGGCATTTTCGGTGCATCAAGGGCTCTGTTTCCACAAGTTTTGGTTTGCCCAATTGTGCCACGTGAAGGTAGGTTAGCGTAGTTTGAATGCCTGCATGGCCCAAAAGGTCTTTTACACAAATAATAAATTTATATCTGAAACTTTCTATCATCGATCAAATTACAAATGGTCAGACCGCTGTAAGCCAAGCTTCAAAAAAATATAACGTCTCAAAAAGGGCTATTGAATATTAGATCAAAAAAGTGAGAAATTATGAAAATGAACCCAAGACAATGAAAACGTTCTTAACACCCCTTTAAAAACTTCGGCATTTAGTGCCTAACCCGAATGGTTCAAGTACATTTGCCAATAGATGAAAAAGTTACATTTCTAAAGATTTTGCGAATCACCACCTACTTATGAATTGGATTGTCCTTATAATAGCCGGACTTTTTGAAGTTAGTTTTGCTTTCTGCTTAGGAAAAGCAAAAGAAGCCACCGGAACTACGGCCAACTATTGGTATTTTGGCTTTTTAGTATGTCTTGCCGTTAGCATGTGGCTATTGGTAAAAGCCACACAAACCCTGCCCATTGGTACAGCTTATGCAGTTTGGACCGGCATAGGCGCTGTGGGTACCGTGCTCATTGGTATTTTTGTTTTTAAAGAACCAGCCAACTTTTGGAGAATATTTTTCATAACAACCCTTATCGCGTCTATAGTGGGACTGAAAGTGGTTTCGCAGTATTGATCCGTTTTTTAACACTGAAACCGCTGTCCAAACAACTAAATTCAATTTTTTTAAGTATCTTTACTTACCCTACTGTTCTTCAACCTACTATAACCTCTGGTATCCCGTAAACCGGTTCGGGTTTTATACCGCGTCTTTTAAGGGTATTGGTGTTGAAAATTTACAGTGTTATCTTTTTCTTTTTTTTCTTCGGTAATATCTATGCACAACGCCCATTGCCAGAAGAATGTTATTTAAAGAAGACCAACAAACAGTGGATAAAAACTTTCAAGAAAGCCGAAACCACTGAAATCCGATTAAACCTAATCAAAGAAAAACTACTTGAAGATGCCATTTATCTGGACAATGAACGAAAAATCGTTGCCAAAGGAGACCGTTGTGGCTGCCCCATTCGGTTTGGGCTTATTGTTCCAGGTAAGAAATGGTTGGTATTGGACCTCAACGAAAACCCGGAACTGGAAGACCTGTTCCCAGATATAACTCCCGAAACCATTGACAATATAAAACTCAGTGAATTTGAAGAAAACAAACTCAACCGGTACGCAGTTGACAAATGTTCTGGCGTTACCCTTTACAGCAGCGACCGATGGTTAAAACGGAGAATACGAAAACTGGATTTAGAATAATGGCATAACACCCTACTTTTTACGCCGTCTGTTTGATCCCTTAAAAGGCTTTTTCTTTTGCGATTGCTTGCGGGATGCACGGTGCTTGACTTTATTTTCAGCTTTTTTGTCCAATACTTCCTTTAACGTTTCAGTAACTTCAAAGCCCGGTATCGTTTCACTTTCTAAGCGTTCGTCCAATAGTTTTTCAATCCCGCGAACGTATTCGTCTTCGTCAACACTCACAATTGAAATCGCTTGTCCCGAAGCTCCTGCCCTACCCGTACGGCCAATGCGGTGCACATAGTCTTCGGGCACGTTGGGCAATTCATAATTAATAACGTGCGGCAATAACGGAATGTCAAGCCCACGGGCAGCAATGTCGGTCGCTACCAATACGCGTGTTTTACCACTTTTAAATCCGGCCAGCGCTTTGGTGCGCGCTCCTTGGCTTTTGTTTCCATGGATGGCCAGAGCGGTTATCCCTGCCTTATCCAGCTTTTGGCTTAGTCGGTTCGCGCCGTGTTTGGTTCGAGTAAAAACAAGAACTTGTTGCCAGTCGCCTTCATCAATCAGCTTCGTTACCAATTTGGTTTTTTTAGATTTATTCGTTCGGTAAATTAGTTGATTTACTTTCTCTGCTGTAGTGTTTTCAGGTGTTGCTTCCACCATAACCGGGTGGTGCAAAAAGGTATTGGCTAACTTTTTAATGTCTTTTGAAAACGTTGCCGAAAACAATAGATTCTGTCGTTTGGAGGGCATGACGGCTAAAATCTTTTTAATATCACGCAAAAAGCCCATATCGAGCATTCTGTCGGCTTCATCCAACACCAATATTTCGATGTTGGCTAATGAAATAATATTTCGGCTTTGCAAATCGAGCAAACGTCCTGGAGTTGCCACTAAAATATCGACTCCTTTTCGCAAAGCTTTTATTTGGGGCTTTTCGCTTACGCCGCCAAAAATAACAGTTCCATTGCAGTTGGTAAATTCACTGTAGGTTTTTACATCGTCCATTACCTGTGCTGCAAGTTCACGGGTTGGTGTTAAAATAAGGGCTCGGATGGGACGTTTGCGCAACTGGTGTCCACTATTTAAAATTTGAAGGATGGGCAAGGTAAAAGCCGCTGTTTTTCCAGTTCCCGTTTGCGCAGAAGCCAACACATCCTTACGTTCCAATACTTTAGGGATCGCTTTTTGTTGAATGGGTGATGGAGCAGTGTATCCTTTTTTGCTAACAGCTTTTAGCAGGGCTTCGGACAGCCCAAGTGATTTAAATGACATATAGGTTGTTTAATAAATGATCCTGAAGTACTGTAAACGGATCGTTTTTGAATTGGGAGCAAAGATACACTTAATTAAATAAATAACACCTACTTGAACTGTATTGCAAAAAAAACCGCTCCATTTTATCCTGAAGCGGTTTTCTGAAAGTTATCGTTAACACTAACTTATTTCAATTTATAACTATGGCAGCAGCACCTTGTTTATTACATGCACTACTCCGTTTGATGCCTGTACATCGGTCGTTATAATACTGCTTATCCTTCCGTTAGGATCGGTAATGGTATTGTTTGTAGCGTTGATGTCAATTTCGGCACCTAAAGTGGATACGGCTCCTTCGGGCAAATTATCTTCTCTATAGTTCTCACCGGCAACAACGTGGGTGTTCAATGCAGCGGTAAGCGTCGCACTGTCAATTTCGTTCAATGTGGTAATACCCAATTCTATAAAAAGTTCGGAAAACGCCTTATCGTTTGGGGCAAACACCGTAAAAGGGGTGGGATCGGTACCAAGGTTGGTAGATAGTACCGACACAAAATCTGGTTGTCCTTGCAGTGTCAATGCGTTGGCCAACGACCCAAAATTTGAATCGGCTGTTACAAATGTCACTACTGTGGGCAGTGCAATTACCGCATCTACGGCGTGAACCACACCATTGGCAGTGTCAATGTCTGCTTTGGTAACTGTGGAAACACCATTCAGCATTACGCCCGTGCTGGTATCTACATACATACTCAATTTAGCATCGGTATCCGAAAAAGTAGCTTCGGAATTAATATAGCCCGTAGTTAAATCATCGGCTTCATTATCACCTACTACTACGTGATTCAACAGCGTTTGTTTTAAAAGGTCTTCGGGTACGTCATCCAAACTATTGAAAACATTATCCGACAAAAACGCAGCAAAAGCTTCGTTGTCTGGTGCAAATAAGGTTAATTCGGCATTTCCGTTTAGGGTCGCGGTCAATCCGGTTTTTTCCATGGCGGTTGCCAAGGACGAATATTCTGGATTGTTGGCCACATATTCTGCTGTGGTTTGTTCATCATCTACAATTGGGGAATCGTCATCATCACTGCACGAGAGCGTGAAAATGTAGAGCATTACAATTAGGGATGCATTTACTAGCTTTTTCATGTTTGTTGTTTTTTTGTATTAGAGCCGTAAATATATGTGCAGATTAAACGACCGAAAAACTATTTAACGCATTGTTTATATATTTTTAGAAACAATTAAACAATATTTAGCAGTTTTGGTGTTTTTTTAAGAAACACCCTGCTTTCTTAAAAAGAAAAAAGCCCTTCCAAAGTAATGGAAAGGCTTTTTAAAATTGGGGCAAAAAAGGTTACAGCTTAACAAAGGTTAGTAAATCGGTGCCGCCGTTGCCACCGCTTACATCTTTTAAATCAACTTGAATGGCCGTGAATTGCTCTACGTCCCAGTCGTCGTTCAGGTCGTCAAACGGATCGTCTTCACTGGCTATTTCGAAATTCAACACCAAATCCAATCCTGAACCGCTTGGTTGCACGTCCCAAGTTCCGTTTACCGTATCATTGTTGTTTGCGGCGGTAGCCGTTCCGTCTGCGTTAAAGGTAAACACATAGCCGTTGTAGTCAGCGGTCTCATCATTTCCATCGTCTATATAGCTGCCCACGCTCCATTGACCATCCACCAACACGTTTTCCAGTTCACCAGTATTGCCGCCATTGCAATCTTGATACGGATCCCGTCCAAAGGTTAAAAAGTCGGTATCGCCATTGCCACCGCTCACATCAAAGAGTTTTATTATATTGGCGTCGTACTCTTCTACGTCCCAATCGTCGTTCAGGTCGTCAAACGGATCGTCTTCATTTGCTATTTCAAAATTCAAGTCCAACTCTAGGCCGCTGCTGCTATTGGATGCGGTCCAAGTTCCGTTCACGGTGTTATTATCACTAGCAGCTACGACAGTATTATCGCTGTTGAAGGTAAATTGATAGGCTACATAGTCGCAGGTTTCGTTCTCGCCGTCATCTTCCAGAAGGTTCACAAACCAATCATTAGTGGTCAGGTTATCGACAAATGCGGCAGTTTCACCATTTCCACCACCGCCAGATGGCGTGCGCTCAAAAGTTAAAAACTCAACCTCATCGCCATCATCGTCATCACTTACATGTTTCAGTTTAATGATTTCTGAAGTGGCTTCGATAATGTCCCAATCTTCGTCCAGTTCTTCAAAAGGATCATTTTCTCCAAAGTAGAGTTCCAAATCTGGGATAGTACTGTTGGTTAGGTTCCAGTTTCCGTTTACCGTGTTTGAACCATTTGTGGCCTGTGCAGTATTATCGGTCGCGAACGTAAATTCATATCCTGCAAAATCTGAAGTATCGTCATCATCATCGTCATAGAAATAGGTCACAAACCAAGATCCGGATGTGAGGTTGGTTTCAAAATCGCTGGGCACGCCATCGCCGTCACCCGAAGCACAATCGGCTATCAAGGCCAACAGTTCGGCATTGCTGGAAACTTCGACCACGGTGCCATCTTTGAGCACTACCGAAATGGGGAAGTCCAGTGCCACGTAAGTCCCGTTTTCCAGAGAGAGCAAAAATGTCAATAGTTCTGAATCGTTATTGACCGTTTGCGTACCTATCTGTTCGTCGTTTGAGTTGTAAATAAAGAAATTCAACGGATAGACAAAATCGATACAGTCTATGGCTTCATTATCTTTATCGTCTGTTGTGCGTTGTATTAGGTTGGCCAGCTCGGAGCCTTGTTCAATAGCTTCGGAATTGGTTGGCTCTGAAACAGGATCGTCTTCTGAACAAGAACTTACCACAAAAGCAAAAGCCAAAAAGGCCAGTAACATTGTTTTTTTGATTGCATTTTTCATCATAGTTATTTTTAGGGTTTTGTATTAATAGAACAAGTTGCTTTGGATTTACCCTACCCTGCTTTTCAGAAAACAAAAAAACCACCCTAAAGAAAGGATGGTTTTCATTCAACAAAAATCAACTATGGGGAGCTTATAATTTTTCAAATACCAAGTTGTCCGTTCCGCCATTTCCGCCACTAACATCGATCAATTCAATTTTCGAATTGTTTACCGAAACGATGTCCCAGTCATCGCTCAAATCGTCAAAATCGTTGGTTTCTGGCACATCAAAAAAGATATTGAAATCGTCATCATCACTACCGGCATCGTCATCGGAGGAGTCGGCCCCATCGGTAACCGACCACGTGCCGGTAACGGTCAGTTCGTTTTTGTTGGCCACCAAAGAGCCGTCAGCGTTAAAGGTGAAGACAAATCCGTTGAAATCTGCTGTTTCGTCTGTCCCCGAATCTATAAATTGCGTGATTTGCCAAGTTCCTTTCTTTACAATTTCCGCAGTTTGGTCGGCACTGTTCGGGCTGTTTACATCGCCACTGTCATCGTTGGATGAACAGCCCGAAACAAAAGCGACGTAAAGTACGATAGTAAGAATACTCATTAGTTTCATTTTCATAGTGTGCATCATTTTTAAATTTTAGTACTGTTTTCAATTCTTTTTAAAAGTCAACGTATCTTCAATATTTCCTTCACTGTCACGGATGATAAAGGTTACCGATGTTTCTGAAAACTGAAGCACCTTATACTCGTCGTCGTCGGCATCGTTGATGGGACTGTCCATATCGAACTCAAAATTCAATGCTTCGCCAACTACCGAAACAATCCATATACCGTATACCGTTTCGGAGCCATTGTTAGCGGTTACCGTTTGGCTGGAAGAAAAGGTAAAATCATAGCCGTTGAACACGCTGGTTTCATCTTCGCCATCGTCTAAAAAGGTGTCCACATACCACGTTCCGGCCTGCAAGATATCGCGCAACTCTTGCGGGTCTGGGTCGTTGCCTCCATTTCCGTTTGGTTCCCTTTCAAAAGTGAGCAAATCGTTTTGGCCACTGCCACTTTCATCGCTCAATCTAATGGTGAGTTGTGTGGCCTCCACCACCATCCAATCGTCGTTCAGCTCTTTAAACGGATCCTCTTCGCCACTGTGGTTAAAATTGAACACCAACTCTACATCATCTTCTTCGGTTTCAACAGCCCAAAACCCGTTTACCGTTTGATCTGTGCTGACAGCCGTTGCCGAACCATCTATAAAAAAGGTAAACTCATAACCGTTATAATTGGTTGTTTCGTCATCGCCATCATCTTGAAACAAGGTTATATACCAACTTCCGGTGGTCAGGTTTTCAATCAATATATTGACTTCTTCGTTGTTTCCACCCGTATTTGGAGTACGTTCAAAAGTGAGGTAATCTACGCTGCCATCACCGCCGCTAATGTGTTTTAAGCGAATAATTTCTGAAGTAGCTTCGAGAAGTTCCCAATCTTCATCCAGTTCATCAAAAGGATCGTTGGCCCCGAAAAATAAATCAAGTTTCGGTGTGCTGCCCGTGGTTAAATTCCAAGTACCATCAATGGTAGTTGAACCATTTGTGGCTTGGGCCGTATTATCGGTAGCGAACGTAAATTCATATCCTGAAAAATCACCGGTTTCATCAAAATCGTCAAAAAAGTAGGTTACATACCAGTTTCCAGTAGTTAGGTTTTCTTCAAATTCGCTCAGCTCTTCCTCCCCGTCATCATTGCAGTCCACATTGTCCAGCAAATCTTCCAGCTCTTGGTTGTTGTTTATTGCGACCGTAGAGCCATCTTGCAAAATCACCGAAATCGGGAAATCGATACTGATGACCTCGTCTTCATCCAGATTGAACAAAAACAAATACAGTTCTACATCACTATTAATGATGACCGTTGTAGTTTGCTCGTTTTCCGTATTGTAAACAAAAAATGAAATGGAGTATACAAAATCGACACAGCTTATCGCAGTATCGCCGTCACAGGCATCGGCCAGCGCATCCAGTTCGGCTTGGCTGTTCACTTCAATCTCGGTAAAATCCTTTAAAATGAGGGTTATGGGAAATACAATTTCGAGTGTGTCGGTATCGTTGGGAAATTGGTCGAAAATTGCCTGGATCAAGGCAATATCCGCCTCGCTTTCCAGTACCACTTCTTGGCCGTTGGCAATGACCGTTACCGGGTACTTCACCTGCGTGCAGCTGTTGCCATCAATAATATCATCGCCCCCGCCCGGGTTTTGGGAGGTGCGCAGCAACAAATTGGCTAAGGTAGAGTTGGTGGTGATGGTTTCGTCCTGGTCGGTTTCGTCTATAAACTCAGATTCCTCTTTTTGGCAAGAGGCAAACAACAACCCAAAACACAGGATCGAAAAAATATAGATGGTAGCTTTATAATTCATTTTTTGTTTGGTTTGTGTAACTAAAACAAGTTACTGCAAAAATACCCTACCTAAGTTACAAAACTTTTTTTTGAATACCTTTGAAACTACATTCAACCCTATATGGACAAAAAACCAACCATCTGTAATGAAACCACGTTCAACAAGGTTTATAAAATGCATGGAAAAGCTATATGGCGGTTTATTTATTTTAAATGTGGCGACGAGGCCCAAGCAGAAGATTTGGTGCAGGAGGCTTTTATAAAACTGTGGAAAAACTGTGCTAAAGTGCCGGTAGAAAAAGCAAAATCGTTTTTATACACCATTACCAACAATGCGTTTTTAAATGAAGTGGCCCATAAAAAAGTGGTGCTGAAACATGCCAAGCATCAACCGGACAAAGTGGAAAACCAATCGCCTCAGTTTTTGTTGGAAGAAAAACAGTACCGGGAAAAGCTGCAAAATGCCATCGCTAACTTAACCGAAGCCCAACGCACTGCTTTTTTGTTGAACCGTATCGAAGGAAAAAAATACAAAGAGATTGCTGAAATTTTGGACATTTCGGTAAAAGCTGTTGAAAAACGAATGAGTTTGGCCTTGAAATCGCTTCGGAAGGAAATTTCCGGTATATAAAGTAGGGTAAAACGCCCCCTACCTGTTTTATAGTTGAAAACAAAGAATATGGAAAAAGAGTACACATTGCACAAATACCTCAACGGTGCTGCCACTGCAGAAGAAATTGAGCAGTTACAAGCCGATCCGGAGTATGCATCCTTTCTGAAAATTGCCGAAACCACGACAAGTTTCGACACACCTTCCTTTGATGAAAAAGCATCATTTAAAGCTATTTCTGAAAAAATAAACCAAAAACCAAAGGTTAAAAAACTGAACCCTTGGGCCACGGTTTTAAAAATAGCGGCTGTGTTTGCCGTAATCGTAGGCGGGTATTTGTATTTTAATTCGTTGGGGACAACCGTATCCACTTCGGTGGCCGAAAAAGAACACTTTAACTTACCAGACGGCTCTGAAGTTGCCTTAAATGCCAACTCTACCATTGAGTACCATAAAAAGAAATGGAACGATAACCGAACTTTGAACCTCAACGGCGAAGCCTATTTTAAGGTCAGCAAAGGAAATACCTTTACCGTACATACCAAAAATGGCGATATCACCGTTTTAGGAACGCAGTTTAACGTGTTCACGCGCGATTCCAATTTAAAAGTGGTCTGTTATGAAGGTTTGGTAAGCGTAGCCTATAATGACACCTTGGTAAGATTGCCAGCAGGAACCAGCCTTCAAATAAAAGAAGGGACTGTAATTACCGAAGATCGAACAACTGCTGCATCGCCCTCTTGGTTGGCCAATGAAAGCAACTTTGAAAATGCGATCTTAGCGACTGTGCTCGATGAATTGAAAAGGCAGTACGACATTGAAGTCGATGCACCAAAAGCAATTTTGAACAAGCGGTTTTCGGGAAGTTTTACACACAACGACCTTGACCTTGCCTTGGAACTGATTTCCGCCCCGTTAAATTTAACCTATACCATAGAAAAAGACCATGTAACATTATATGCAGCACAAAATAAGTAAGCAAGCGTTTGTATCTGTCTTGGCAATCTTTTTTTTCTTTGGCTTTTCCGTGTTGGGGCAAACTGAAGAAAAAAAGCCGCTTTATGCCGTTATCCAGCAATTGGAGCAGAAGTACGATATCCGCTTTTCTTATGTGCCTGAAGAAATAGCCCCAATTTTTGTTACACTTTCTAAAGAAACCGAATCCCTTCCTGTTATTTTAAAACAGTTGAACAATCAAACCCCGCTGCAATTCACGCTGTTGGACGATCGCTATGTTACAGTTGTCTCCCCACTGCGACAGAGCAAGTTATGTGGAAGGATCATGGACGCGCAAACCGGTAAACCTTTAGAAGGGGCCAATATCATCACAGAAACCAATCGGTTTTCAACCACCAGCAGTGCCGAAGGATTTTTTACCCTTTCAGAAGAAATTTCTAATAATACCTCTATCACCATCAGTTTTATTGGGTATTATCCTATGAAAATTTCTGTAGAACAATTGAAAGCCGATTGCCCCATAATCCTACTGCAACCAGAAACTGCTGTCTTGGACGAAGTGGTGATACAAACGTTTTTGGTACAAGGGATCAGTAAAAAAACAAATGGTTCAATTGCCATCAACACTGAAAATTTTGGATTGGTCCCCGGACAAGTGGAAAACGATGTGCTGCAAATTTCACAGGCATTGCCCGGCGTGGAAAGTGCCGACGAGACCATCTCGAACATCAACATCCGCGGCGGCACGCACGATGAAAACCTCTTGCTGTGGGACGATATAAAAATGTACCAAAGCGGTCATTTTTTTGGATTGATCTCTGCCTTTAACCCCGACCTTACCAAACAGGTTACGGTCTATAAAAACGGTACGCCGCCCCGTTTTGGCGAAAGTGTTTCGGGCGTAATCGATATGCGTTCCAAAAACAGGGTTTCAGAAGAATTTGCTGGTGGTGTGGGCGTCAATTTAATCAATGCCAGTGCTTTTATTGATATTCCGCTGTCCAAAAAAGCGAGCGTGCAGGTTTCAGGACGGCATTCATTGTCGTTTTTGGAAACACCGGTTTACAACACGTATTCCGAACGTATTTTTCAGGATACCGAAATCACAAACCTTGAAAACCCCGGAACCGAAACCAAAATCAATGCCGAGGAAGATTTCAGCTTTTATGATTTCAGCACAAAATTGCTTTGGGATGTTTCAGAAAAAGATGCCCTTCGGGTTAATTTTTTGACCATTGACAATTCCTTGGATTTTACTGAAAGCATCAGCGGTGCAAACCAATCGAAAACCAGCGAACTGCAACAGCGCAGCCTCGTTGGGGGTATTTCCTGGAAACGGAATTGGAGCGAACGTTTTGAAACAACCGCCATGGTGTACGGCTCGTATTATTTGTTGAATGCCACCAACAAAGACCTTTTTACCACCCAACAGCTATTTCAGGAAAACGAAGTGCTTGAGGACGGGGCGAAGATCGATTCGCGTTATAATATTTCAGAAAAAATAAACGTGCAATCTGGATATCAATTTTCAGAAATCGGCATTGGCAATACCCAAGATGTGAACATTCCACGCTTTCGGGTGTACAACAAAGAAGTGCTGCGCTCCCACTCGGTGTTTTCAAATCTCACCTATACGCCAAATCAACAAAACACCGTTATAAATGCTGGTGCACGGCTTTCATATTTCAGCAAATTTAATGAGCTCTTGGTAGAACCCAGGTTGAGCGTTCACCAAAAACTGGGCAATGGGTTTTCGGTGGACGTGCAGGGCGAATTTAAAAGCCAAAGCACCACCCAACGCATCGATTTTCAGAGTGATTTTTTGGGAATAGAGAAACGGCGGTGGGTTTTGGCCAATAATGAAGATGTCCCAATCTTGGAAAGCAAACAGGCTTCCGTGGGGCTTGGTTATCAAAAAAACAAGTGGCTGGTGAGTTTGGAAGGGTTTTATAAGACCGTCAACGGGATAACCACTTCAAACCAAGGCTTTCAGAACCAGTTTCAATTTGTAAAAGCACGTGGGAGTTATTCGGCCAAGGGGCTGGAGTTTGTATTTAATAGAAAAACAAAACGCTTTAGCGCATGGATAAGTTATCTGTTGATGAAAAATGATTACGAATTTGAAAGCTTGATACCTTCAGCATTTCCCAACAATATCGACATCCGGCATGCTGCGACGGTGGCAGGTTCGTATTCGCTGAACGATTTAAAACTAGCCTTGGGCATTAATTGGCACAGTGGGAAACCCTATACCACACCAATTCCCGGCAACGAAATTACCGTAACAAACGGCCAACCCTCCATACAATACGCATCTCCCAATACGGAGCGGCTTCCCGATTATTTTAGGGCTGACTTTTCAGCGGAATATATTTGGGGAATTTCCGATGCGGTGGATGCCAAAATAAATATCGCCGTGCTCAACCTCTTGAACAGAAAAAACACGTTGAACATCCGTTATGCCTTGGACACAGACAAAGACGGCGAAAACCGCGTTAACCAAGTAGAAGAAATATCGCTGGGGCTTACGCCGAATGTTTCGGTACAGGTGTTATTTTAAAAGACAAGGCTGTTTACATCCGCTCTGGCACGTCAATCCCCAGCAGCGAAAATGCTGTTTTTATCACTTTTGCAACAGCATCGGCCAGTTGCACCCTAAATTGTTTTTCTTCGTCGGTGTCGGCCCCTAAGATAGACACGTTTTGATAGAAAGAATTAAATTCCTTTACTAAATCGTACGTATAATTGGCAATCAACGCCGGACTGTAATTTTCAGCTGCCAGTTGCACCGTTTCGGGAAACAGTTGCAATTGTTTTAATAACTCCTTTTCCTTTTCGTGTAAGGATACTTGTTCATTGAGCTCAACTGATTGGCCACTGAGCGGAGCCGAATTGAATTTTCGTAATATCGATTGAATACGCGCATACGTGTATTGAATAAACGGCCCGGTATTGCCTTGAAAATCGACACTTTCTTCAGGATTAAACAGGATTCGTTTTTTGGGGTCCACTTTTAAAATATAATATTTTAACGCGCCCAGCCCGATGGTTTTGTACAATTGGTTCTTTTCGTCAGCGGTGAGGTCATCTATTTTCCCCAATTCTTCTGAAATCTTACCGGCGGTGTGCGCCATTTCAGCAATAAGGTCATCGGCATCCACGACCGTGCCTTCCCGGCTCTTCATTTTTCCCGAAGGCAGATCGACCATTCCGTAACTTAAATGATAGAGGTTTTCGGCCCAACTGTAGCCCAGTTTTTTCAAAATTAAGAACAGCACCTTAAAGTGGTAATCTTGCTCGTTCCCTACGGTGTAAATCATTCCGCTGGCATCGGGATGGTCTTTTATCCGCTGTATGGCGGTGCCGATGTCTTGTGTCATATACACCGCAGTGCCGTCTGCCCGCAGCACCAATTTTTCATCCAATCCTTCATCGGTCAGGTCGCACCAAACCGAGCCGTCTTCTTTTTTAAAGAACACGCCTTTTTCCAGGCCTTCTTCTATATTGTCTTTTCCTAATAAATAGGTGTCGCTTTCGTAGTAAAAACTGTCAAAATCAACACCGAGCGCATCGTAGGTTTTCTCAAAGCCATCATACACCCAACCGTTCATTTTTTCCCAAAGGGCGACTACGGCAGCATCACCTTGTTCCCATTGTTGGAGCATCTTTTGGGCTTCTTTTAAAATAGGAGCTTCAGTTTTTGCCTCTTCTTCAGTCTTACCTTGGCTTTTTAATTGCTCTATTTCTTTTTTGTATTCTTTATCAAACCGAACGTAATAATTCCCTACCAGTTTATCACCTTTAAGTCCGGTAGATTCTGGTGTTTCACCGTTCCCGAACCGTTTCCAGGCCAACATACTTTTACATATATGAATACCCCGATCGTTAATGATTTGGGTTTTGTAGGTTTTTTTACCGCTGGCCTGTAATATTTCAGCTACGGAATAGCCCAATAAAATATTCCGAATGTGCCCTAAATGCAAAGGTTTATTGGTGTTTGGCGAAGAATATTCCACCAAGACCGCATCGTTTCCTTGTGGCGTTTTTCCGAAGGAAGAAAAATCTGCTACTTTGTTGAAAAAGTCCAAATAATAGGCATCGCTCAATACTAAGTTCAAAAATCCTTTTACCACGTTGTATTTTGAAACTTCGGAAACGTGGTGTACCAAATAATCGCCTATGGCCTCCCCAATTTTCACTGGATTTCCTTTCACCACACGAAGCATGGGGAATACCACTACGGTGATATCACCTTCAAAATCCTTACGGGTGGCTTGAAATTCCACGGTATCGAGTTGGGCATCGAATGTTGATTGGACGGCTTCCTTAATTTTGGCCGTTAGGAGTTCCTGAAATTGCATAGGGTTTATTTTTAGAGTGCAAAGATAGTTTTTTAATGAGAAATCGAAGCTGAACTTGAAATTGAAATCGAAACTGAAATCGCCTGCTTAACGAAAAATGGTAATTAGGCCCAAACACCTTAAAGGTATAGTTTCTGGAAATTAAAATCGATTCATAATCTAAATGCTGGAACTACATTCTGTATAATTTTGGAAATGCTTATCTTTAGGGAAAAAGAATGCTCCTTAACGTTTCATACAACAACAAACAAATTATCCGTAAAATCGATGCTGAAGTGGGCAAACCGTTTTCATTGAAAGAACGCTTTAAAATGCGCGGCATCGGTTCTTCAAAATTAATCATTACCGAAACCAGTGTGCAAATCCATAATTTGCTGATTCTTGACAACAACCGCAATCAATGCAATATTGAAATGCGACCCAAAGGGATTATCGTTGGTTTTCGGTCGTTGTTGGAATCGTACGCCCTGGTAATTCCTTATTACAAATTATCGCTGTACAAAGGCAAGGCAGACGAATATTCCATATACCGGGACAATTATTTCATCAAGGTGGAAGCAAAAGACAAAGCGACCCACCGGTTTATGAACAAAATATTGACTGCCAAAGCCAAGGCCACCCCATCCCGTTTAGGGGATATTTAGCGCTATTACCTTTTTTTTATGAATGCCCCGGCCAACAACGCCAAAACCCCCAAGCCGATCATGGCAAGGGTTTGATTGCTCAACCCTTCTTTTGCAGAGACTTCCAAGGGGCCAATGTCCACTACTTCTTGAGGTACAAATGCATTATAAAGCCCAAAGGCGATCAACAATATGCCTACAACAATCAAAATTAATTTTAAAACGTTCATACAATTTGGTTTTGGAGTGTTAAAGATAGCAAGAAAATACAGGATAAAACCAAACATCGTATTTCTGTTTAATTAAATTTTTTTATCTTTAAACAAAAACATTGAAAATTCTACTCACCGGTGCCAATGGGTATATTGGCTTGCGATTGCTTCCTGTTTTATTGGACAAAGGTCACGAAATAATCTGTTGTGTGCGCGATAAAAACCGGCTTCCCATTGACCCAGAGACCAAAAAAAGGGTCACTATCTACGAGGTCGATTTTTTAAAAGAGGTGTATACCAGTGATTTCCCCAAGGGTATTGACGCCGCCTATTACTTAATCCATTCTATGACCGCTTCTACGGGCGATTTTGATAGTATGGAGGCTAAGGCTGCTAAAAATTTCAACCGCTATATGGCAGAAACCGCAGTACAGCACGTCATTTATTTAAGCGGGATCGTAAACGAAGAAAACCTGTCCAAGCACCTTTCTTCCCGAAAACACGTAGAAGAAATTTTATACAAAGGCAGCTACCACCTCACGGTTTTACGGGCTGCAATAGTAGTAGGCAGCGGTAGTTCTTCTTTTGAAATTATCCGCGACCTATGCGAAAAACTTCCCATTATGATTGCCCCGAGGTGGCTGAAAACCAAAACCCAGCCCATTGCCATACGGGATGTGATCGGGTTTCTTTCAGAAGTGTTGTTCCATGAAGCATGCTACGACCAATCGTTCGATATTGGTGGTCCCAATGTGCTTACTTACAAAGAAATGCTGTTGCAGTACGCTCAAGTGCGCAAACTGAAGCTCTGGATAATTTCGGTTCCTTTTATGTCTCCGCGATTGTCTTCGTATTGGTTGTACTTTGTGACCTCGACTACTTACAAGCTGGCAGTAAACTTAGTAGATAGTATGCGTCACGAGGTTGTGGCCCGTGATAATAAATTACAACAAATTTTAGATATTAAACCCATAACCTATAAAGAGGCCATTGAAAAAGCATTTATAAAAATTGAACAGAACTTGGTCATGTCCAGTTGGAAAGATTCCTTGGTGGCCGGCCGGCTTTCCAATTTAAAAGGCTATATTCAAGTACCGCAATACGGGTGTTTAAAGGACGAACAATCGGTTAAAGTAAAAAACCCCGATGCCGTTTTGGAAAACATCTGGTCCATTGGTGGTGACAAGGGCTGGTATTACGGAAATTGGCTTTGGAAATTCCGCGGGTTTATGGACCAGCTTGTCGGTGGCGTAGGCCTGCGCAGGGGTCGCACCAACCCCGATAAAATTTATGTGGGCGATTCGTTGGATTTTTGGCGGGTGCTCTATGCTGATAAAGAAGAACGCAGGTTATTGCTTTTTGCAGAAATGAAAGTCCCGGGCGAAGCTTGGTTGGATTTTTGTATTGACGAAAACAATGTGTTGCATCAAACCGCCACCTTTAGGCCAAAAGGGCTTTGGGGACGTTTGTACTGGTACACCATGTTGCCCTTTCATTACTTTATTTTCAGCGGCATGATCAACAACATCGCTAAAACAGAGTAAAATTTACATCTACAGGATTTGGCTATGGTTCTGGGATTGAATGTATCAGAAATAAACTCTATTCTTTTGGAAGGAAAATTTCTGCCATCATACAACGGGCACTCCCTCCTCCACAGGTTTCAATGGTGGTCAAATCGGTACTTAAAATTTCGCAATGATTTTCAATCGCTGAAACTTGTTCTTCAGTAAGGCTTTGTCGTGCCGCATCGCTCATAACCAGATATTTTGAATCATTGGCACCGCGCACCTGAAGCATATTGCCTGCAAAATTGTGCATTTGGGCTTCGGTAATGGCAATGATTTCTTTTCCGTCGTTTTTTAGGTGTTGTACAACGTTTTTCTTTTCGGCTGTATCATCTATACTGTCTAAACAGATAACAGCGAAATTTTCGGCCAGGCACATCATCACGTTGGTATGGTAAATTGGGACACGCTTGCCGTCAACCGTTTGATTGGCGGTAAAAATGACGGGCGTAAACTCAAAATCTTCACAAAACTCGATCACCATTTGTTCATCTGCCCTGGGCGAGAGGGCGCAGTAGGCTTTTTCGTTCACGCGGTCCAAAATAAGGCAACCGGTAGATTCCAAGAAGATCCCCTCGTTTTCGGCATCGGTATAATCTATCACATTGTTAATTTTAAACCCCTCGCTTTCTATGCGTTCAATAACGTCTTCACGGCGTTCTTTTCTTCTATTTTCGGCAAACAACGGGTATAAAGCCATATCCCCGTTTTCGTGAAAGGTGACCCAGTTGTTCGGGAAAATGGAATCTGGTGTATCGAGCTCGAGCTTATCATTTTCAACAATAACATTCACGCCAACTTGCCGCAGTTTCTTCACAAAAGCATCGAATTCCTGCTGTGCTTTTTCATTGATTTTGGCATTTTCCAATTCCAATTCTTCCTGAAAGTAGTTGTTCACCGCCGTTTGCTCGTTCATGCGGAAGGCAACAGGGCGGATCATTAATATCGTGTTGGTTATTTGTTGCATTATCTGTTCATTTTAGGGTGCAAAATTAAGGGTTTTAAACGGATTTTTTTTACTTGATTGAAGTATTTTATCAATGTAAGAACGGTGGTAAATCTCCTTTAATAAGAGTAGAATGTGACCTTTTATAAGAAATACCGGGATTTAGAAAACGTAATTTTAAAAATCAGCTACAAACCCTATTCCATAACCGGGTCCTTGAAATACATTTCTGCCGCCAAAAACGTACGATATGCTGGCATAAGCACCAAAATTATCAGTGAACGATCGATAGCCGGTCCCGCCTATTTTATGGTAATTCACTCCAAAGCGTTTAAAATTTTGTGGGGGTGGCGTTTCCAGATAATCGATGCCTCCAAATGATTGCTGGTAATCGTAATACACATCGTAATACCAGTTGGTTAGGGCTCGTCCCGCTTTAAAAGTTATGGGCAGGCTGTTGGGCACTTCTTCCAACTTGAAGGAAAAACCGCTTTGTAAAGAAGCAAACCACCCAGCATTTGTTTGATAATGAGCGATAGCCCTTATGTCAATAATAATGGCTTGTTGACCAATATCATTTAAACCTCCAACGTTATAATTTGAAACGTTTGTAGAAAAACCGGTTGCAATGCTAAGCTCCAATTTTGATGCTGCGAAGTTTTTCTTATACCCGCGATATTTCAGAAATACAGAAATGTCTTGCACGTTATTATTGTCATCGACTTCAATATACGGGAGTGCTGCCTGTATGTCTAGGTTTTCCGTAATTCCATAGGCTGCAAAAAGGTTTACATAATAGAGTTTTCGGGAAATATCGGTTTCATCAGTACCGGCTAAATAGTTATTGTTGTCTTCAAACCCAGTGCCCAAGGTTACGGTTGCGTGGCCGCTTCCACGATAAAATCCATCGATCTTTCCTTGCGAAAAAACCTGTTGGCTGACACACAGCAAAATACAACTTAAAAAGAAGACAAGTGAAACCGTTTTCATAGTATAATAGCTACGTAATTAAAAACGATTCGGTTTTCGTAAAAGTATCGTTTTAGGTGTTTTTTTCTGAAATTCAATCAATTACTTGTTTTAGTTAGGATTCCTTACTATATTTGAAATACAATATTGCGTTCACTTAAATTTTAGCATTATGAAAAAATCGATTTTTTATCACGCCGGATGTCCTGTTTGCGTAAGTGCCGAGCATGACATTCTTGAAATCGCCAGCCCGAACCAAATTGAAATAGTTCATTTAGGCGAAACAAAAAACAGAATAGAAGAAGCCGAAAAAGCCGGTGTACAATCGGTGCCCGCTTTAGTGACTCCTAACGGAAATGTACTGCACATTAACTTTGGGGCACATTTAACCGATGTGAAAAATTAACCGGATCCCTATCAGTTAGGATTCCTAAGCTTAAAACAAATGAAAAGAAAGACCTTTTTTTTAACCATAGGCACCGTAGTGGCATGCATGTGCATTACGATTGCCCAAACCGATCCTTACAATACCGATGCTTTCGCTATTGAAAAAACAACCGTGACCCATATCACCAATTTAAACCTCACTGTTTGGAACATTACTGTAAAAGGACAGGCCGGTAGCAAAACCCCAGCTCCAAATGGAGCGTTGGACGGCGCGCCTGTTTTGGGTTATGTATTCCCTACCTCCCTATCACCTACTGCTGTTGGTTTTAATAAAACCGAAGGTATCCTTGCCCTGGCATTGACCTCTCATCCTGATTTTGACGATACGCCACTTTGGGACGAAAATAGTGATAGCAATTATGGCAACGATGGGGTTGTTTGGCATCCGCATTGGGTAGTTTTGATACAAGACGAGCGGGTTGATGGCGGATTTTCGGTAAAACAGTTCAAGAAAGCCGATACTTCTGTAAAGCTTCCTCCTACCAATCCTGGAATGCCTATGTATATGGACTCACCGGGGTTTCCTGTTTCCACGGCAAACAACAGCATTCAAGTAACGGTGCCCGGTTACCGAATGCAAAACCAAACCGATTTCAGTTTTGATGCCGTTACAGCGTTCATGAAAGTGAACACCAGCGACAAAAGCTTGCCCATGCTTGGCGTGTACCGTGTGTATAGCGTGGCGAGTGGCGATTTAAGCCTTCCGTACAAAGTTGAGAAAAAGACTCAACAATTTGATTAGGATTGCTAACTTTGCGTTTAAACTATATATGATGAGGCCTCAAGATGTGTTTTATCGCCGCCTTGTTGCAAAAAGCACATCTTGTTGAACCTCAGAAAAAAACCTGCGTAAAAGTTACTGTTATCGTTATATGAGTAAAAGTGTTTTTAATCCGGAAGATCAAATAGGGGATGTAGCCAGCAAAATCGTGGCCGGGTTGGAGCGTATTGCCGAAGTGTTCAAGGTACTGCTGTGGGACAAAGCAAAAGCCAATGGCTTAAGCCCTTTACAAATACAGCTGCTTATTTTTATCGCCTACCACAAAACAGCGCTTTGCAATGTAAGTCACCTTGCTAAGGAATTCAATGTAACCAAGCCTACCGTAAGCGATGCCATAAAGGCCTTAATGAAAAAAGAACTGATTGCAAAAGACTTTTCATCAGCCGACAGCCGAAGCTATTCGGTATTGTTGACCGAAAAAGGCAAAGAAATAGTCGGTATTACAGCAAATTTTGCCAATCCCATTAAAGAACAAGTGTTACTGCTTCCTTCCGAAGAACAAGAAGCACTTTTCAAGACGTTAAGCCAGCTTATCTACAAACTGAACCGCAATGGTATTTTAACGGTACAGCGCACTTGCTACGGATGCAAGTTTTATGAAAAAGACAATGTAGATTATTGCCGGCTTTTAGAAAAAGAGCTGTATGCAAAAGACATCCGCTTGGATTGCCCTGAGTTTGAAGTAAACCAAACCAATCTCTTGTCGTGAGTGAATAATGCCGCAATGGTCGTGCTGGAACCTTCTGCAATACAATTTAACGTCTAATTTTCTTTAGGGTATCTTCCACTCTCAACAATAATAGCTATGTTTATTCTTTCGGAACTATTGTTATCTTGGTAAACCGAAGATGTAGTTAGAAAGTAATAGATATAAGTTATGGTACATTATAAAAACCTGCATCCTGTAGATGTCGCTGCCAAATTGGAAACCTTGAATAACCGGGAAAGAAGCATGTCTTTTTTTATGCTTCCTGCAGAAATCAAAATTCAAGTGTTCCGGTTTATGAAGCCCAAGGCACAAATAGCAATCATTAAATCCCTTGGCAACAAAGAGCTTTCTGAAGTGCTCAACAACCTCCCGCCAGACAACAGGACCAAGCTTTTTGAAAATTTCCCCGACCATTTAATAAAGAAGTCCATCAACTTATTGAATGATTCAGAAAGAGCGATAGCCTTGAAACTTATAGGATATAAAAAAAACAGCATTGCTCGGTTGATGACACCACATTACATCCAAACAAAACGCGAGAAAACCGTTGCTGAAGTATTGGCGCACATAAAAAAAACAGGTCAAAAAGCCGAAACATTGAATTTTGTTTACGTGGTGGATGCCAACCAAGTGTTAATTGACGATTTGCGCATTGGCCAATTGCTCTTGGCAGACCCCAATACAAAAATAGCCGAGCTCATGGACGAACAGATTACTTTTATTACAGCCACCACGCCCATTGAGGAAGCCTTAGAGATTTTCGACCGCTATGATAGGGCTGCCCTGCCCATTGTTACCGAAAGAGGCGTGTTGGTGGGCATTGTTACCTTTGATGACATTCTCGACAAGATTCGAGAAGAAACAACAGACGACATCCACAAATTTGGCGGTACTGATGGCCTTGAACTGTCTTACACACATTCGTCACTTGTAGAATTAGTTAAAAAAAGAGCAGGATGGTTAGTGATTCTATTTTTTGGCGAAATGTTAACGGCTTCGGCCATGGGTTTTTTTGAAGGGGAAATTGAAAAGGCTGTAGTTCTGGCATTGTTTGTTCCGCTTATTATTTCGAGTGGTGGTAATTCGGGCTCTCAAGCGGCTTCCTTGATAATTCGTGCTATGGCACTGAAAGAATTGAAAATGAAAGATTGGTGGTATGTCATGAAAAAAGAGGTTTTTTCGGGACTTATATTGGGTGCCATTTTAGGTATCATTGGCTTTGTAAGAATATGGGCTTGGCAAAAAACCGGATTATACGACTACGGCGAATTTTGGTTCGAGGTAGCACTCACCGTATCAGTATCTTTGGTCTTTATCGTGCTCTGGGGCACGCTATCGGGATCGTTAATTCCTTTTCTCTTAAAAAAAATAAAATTAGACCCGGCCACAGCTTCGGCACCTTTTGTAGCTACTTTGGTTGATGTCACCGGGATTATCATTTTCTTTTCCATTGCAGCATTTTTCTTGGCAGAAAAGTTACTTTAAAAGCGTACTGTGCGCGGTGTTCGCCATTATGGATATAACAACATCATTTTTAACTACGCACCAACGGCAAGGTACTGCAGCGCAACAGGCCTTCTTGCTTGGCGATTTCAGCATAGGGGACTTCTTCAACCGTAAAACCCTGTTCGCGCAACCAGGTATTCAACCGTGTAAAGTTTTTTTCTGAAATGACCACTTCCGGCGAAATTGAAAACACATTGCTGTTCATATGGTACATTTCCTCTTTGGTAATGTGAAAACAGTTCTCTTTTCCGAAGAAATCCACAAGCCATTGATATTCCTCCTCTTCCAGAAAGCCTTCTTTGTGGATAATGGCTTTCCCTTTTCCCAACGGCTGAAAACAGCAGTCTAAGTGCAAGGCATTGTCTTTTGCTTCTGTGTTCGATTTTTTAAGGTTGAACGATTTTACTTTTTTGTCCGGGAACAGCTCTTGCAAGCATGTTACCGCTTTCATATTGGTGCGGGCGGTAATATAGTTTGCGTAATCCTCACCCCGATAGGTACCCACAAAAATGTAATCGTTCCAGGGCATCACATCCCCGCCCTCCACGTGTGCATCTTCGGGAAATTTCACAATATTTTCTGAAGGAATTTGATCGATCACGTGTTTAATGGCGTCAATTTCCTGGTCTCGGTCTGGAAGGATATTGGCTTTTATAAATTTATCTTCGATAACAAAAGCGATGTCGCGGGTAAAAATTTGATTATAATCTTCAATTTCTTTGGGGCGATAAACTTTTACATCATATTTTTCAAATACTTTGGCTACGGCTTCTATTTCCTTGACCATATCGGCTTGTTTGGGATAGGTGCCTGCCTGTATGTGTTCTTTCGATTTTGGATCGTATGCCTCATCCAAGGTGGGTGTGGGGCCATTGCTGTTTGCAGAGCCCAATACTACTGCCTTAAGGCGTGATGCTTCGTCTTTAATGTTTAACTTGATCATAGTGCAAATATAAAAAAGCATCCCCACTTTAGGAGGATGCTTCGTTTATTTTAAAAAGCAGGTTTATCTATCTTTCAATGGTGTAAAATCCCGAAGGGTTTCGCCAATATACACCTGTCGTGGACGGCCAATAGGCTCTTTACGTAAGCGCATTTCCCTCCATTGTGCGATCCAGCCGGGCAAACGGCCCAATGCGAACATCGCGGTGAACATTTCGACAGGTATGCCCAAAGCGCGATAGATGATCCCCGAGTAAAAATCAACGTTTGGATAAAGCTTCCTGTCAACAAAATAGGAGTCTTCCAAGGCTTCTTTTTCAAGGCCTTTTGCGATATCCAAAACAGGATCTTGTACACCAAGATCGGCCAAGACTTCATCGGCACTCTTCTTGATAATTTTAGCTCGTGGGTCAAAATTTTTATAGACGCGGTGACCAAAGCCCATTAAACGGAACGGATCATTTTTATCTTTTGCTTTCTGCATAAATTTATGGGTGTCGCCTCCATCTTCTTTAATTTTTTCGAGCATTTCAATCACGGCTTGATTGGCACCTCCGTGAAGTGGGCCCCATAGTGCGTTTATCCCCGCAGATAATGATGCGAACAACCCTGTATGGGCCGAGCCTACCATACGCACGGTCGATGTAGAACAATTTTGTTCGTGATCAGCGTGCAAGATCAATAATTTATCTAAGGCATCGACTACGGTTTTGTTAGAATTGTACTCGCCATTGGGTTTTTTGAACATCATCTTAAGAAAGTTGTCCACGTACCCCAAGGAATCGTCGCCGTAATCCAATGGTCTTCCAACGCGTTTTCTGTAGGCCCAAGCAGTCAATACGGGAAATTTGGCCAAAATACGGACAATGGCGTTGTACATATCCTCTTCGCTATCGACGTTTACCGAAGAAGGGTTGAACGCCACTAAAGCAGAAGTCAAAGAAGACAATACGCCCATTGGGTGGGCAGATTTTGGAAATCCATCGAGTATTTTCTTTAAGTCTTCATCAACGTGCGAGTGTTCTTTTATATCGTCATGAAACTTGTCCAGTTCGGTTTTTGAGGGAAGCTTGCCAAAAATAAGGAGGTAGGCTACTTCCAGAAATTCGGCCTGTTCAGCCAAATCTTCAATAGCGTACCCTCTATACCGCAACACTCCTTTTTCACCGTTAAGAAACGTGATGGCACTTTCACACGACCCGGTATTTTTATATCCTGGATCAATTGTGGTTATACCATTGGTTACACTTCTAAGCGTTTTTATATCGATGGCCTGCTCGTTCTCGCTTCCGGTAATGACTGGAAACTCATAACTTTTGCCATCAATTTCGAGGATTGCTGTCTTTGACATATAATTTGAATGTTTTTTGGTTATTTTAGAGATGTAAAGGTACAAAATATTGACCGTTTTTTTAACATATACGAACGCTTGTTAGGTTAAAATATACTTAAAGTTCAACGAATTGAAGGTATTTAAAATCAATAAAACCCGCTTTCAGAAAATTTGAAGGCGGGTTTGTGTACCGTATTGTGAGTTGGTCTAAATTTTAAAAGCATTGCGCTGTGGATAATAGGCCACATCGCACAACTGCTCTTCTATGCGCAACAATTGATTGTATTTTGCCATACGGTCGCTACGGGAAGCCGAACCGGTTTTAATCTGTCCGCAGTTTAATGCAACGGCCAGATCGGCTATGGTGTTATCTTCGGTCTCTCCACTTCTATGGGACATCACCGAGGTATATCCGGCATTGTGTGCCATATTTACGGCGGCAATGGTTTCGGTTAATGTTCCTATTTGGTTGACCTTAATCAATATGGAATTGGCTATTTTTTCTGAAATACCTTTTGACAACCGTTCTACATTAGTAACAAACAAATCGTCACCTACCAATTGCACTTTGTCGCCTACTTTTTCAGTCAACGACTTCCATCCGTCCCAGTCGTTTTCGTCCATACCGTCTTCAATTGATATAATGGGATATTTGCTGCATAGTTCAGCCAAATAAGACGCTTGCTCTTCCGAAGAACGCACTTTTCCTTTTTTACCTTCAAACACGGTGTAATCGTATTTCCCGTCTTTGTAGAATTCTGCTGCTGCACAATCCAAAGCGATCATCACATCATCGCCTAATTTGTATCCTGCATTTTCGGTTGCTTTTGCAATAGTCTCGATGGCATCTTCGGTTCCATCTAAAGTTGGGGCAAAACCACCTTCATCGCCTACCGCAGTGCTTAAGTTGCGGTCATGCAATACTTTTTTAAGATTATGGAAAATCTCGCTTCCCATCTGCATAGCGTGCGTGAAGTTTTTAGCTTTTACAGGCATAATCATAAACTCCTGAAACGCTATGGGCGCATCACTGTGCGAACCGCCATTAATGATATTCATCATTGGCACCGGAAGTGTTTTGGCACTTACGCCACCTACATAACGGTACAAGGGCATTCCCAGTTCGGCGGCTGCGGCTTTTGCCACGGCCAAGGAAACACCAAGAATAGCGTTGGCTCCTAATTTTGACTTATTGGAAGTCCCGTCCAGGTCAATCATAATCTTATCGATTGTTTCCTGTTCAAAAACAGAAACGCCTAATAAGGTACCGGCTATTTTACCGTTAACATTTTCTACGGCTTTTAAAACGCCCTTGCCCATATAATCGTCACCGCCATCGCGTAGTTCTACCGCTTCGTGTTCTCCGGTGGAAGCTCCCGAAGGAACAGCTGCCCGACCTAAAAACCCGTTTTCGGTAATTACGTCAACCTCGACCGTAGGATTGCCACGGGAGTCGAATATTTGCCTCGCGTTGATGTCTATTATTATACTCATAGTATCAGATATTGGGTTGATTAAGTTATTTAAAATTAAATGTTGTTCTGATGTCTGGTTGAGCGCAGTCGAAACCTTCTTGAAAATTCCGAGACCTCAAACAGTTCTCGACTGCGCTCGAACAGACACTTCTTATTACAAAATCGAAGTTTTTATAACTTCTATAAATTGATCGAACAAATAAGAAGCATCGTGCGGTCCTGGGCTTGCTTCTGGATGGTATTGTACCGAAAACACGGGTTTGTTTTTCATTTTAATTCCAGCTGCCGTCTGGTCGTTAAGGTGAACGTGGGTTATCTCGATATCTGGATGCGCCTCGGCTTCCTCCCTATTGATGGCAAAACCGTGGTTTTGTGAGGTGATTTCCCCTTTCCCTGTCTCTAAGTTGATAACAGGATGGTTGATACCGCGGTGCCCGTGGTGCATTTTATAGGTGGAAACCCCGTTTGCCAGTCCAATGACTTGATGGCCACCACAAATGCCAAATAAAGGTTCGCCTTTTTCAATAATTTTCTTTGTAATGCTAATGGCGTTCTCCAAGGGTTCTGGATCGCCCGGACCGTTTGATAAAAAATAGCCGTCTGGATTAAATGCTTCCATTTCGTTCAAAGGCGTGTCGAAGGGAAATACTTTTATATAACAACCCCTAGTTGCCAAATTACGAAGGATATTGGTTTTAATCCCATTGTCCAAGGCTGCGATTTTGTAGGTTGCGTCTTCTTTCCCAAAGCAATACGGTTCAGTTACCGAAACTTTCGAGGCCAACTCCAATCCTTTCATATCTGGAATATCGGCCAATTGTTTTTTTAGTTTATCGATAGAATCTACTTCTGTAGAAATTACTGCGTTCATTGCTCCGTGTTCGCGAATGTAATTTACCAAGGCTCGGGTATCTACATCGCTAATAGCCAATAGGTTGTTCTTGTTTAAAAAACCTTCCAAGGAATCATCGGCTGCCGGGCGGGAATGGTTGTAACTGAAGTTTCGGCAAATCAAGCCAGCTATTTTGATGCCGTTGGACTCCATATCGGCTTCGGTAGTTCCGTAATTACCAATGTGTGCATTGGTGGTAACCATTAACTGGCCATAGTAGGACGGATCTGTAAAAATTTCTTGATAACCGGTCATCCCAGTGTTGAAACAGACTTCCCCAAAGGCTGAACCTTCTTTTCCACCGACTGCTTTTCCGTGAAAAACAGTGCCATCTGCTAATAGAATGATTGCTTTTTTTCTTTTTTGGTATTTCATAACGAAGGTTTCAGATTTTATGTTTTAAACGAAAAAAGTCTGTTTACTTTTCCTATAAATTAGTGCAAAAATAGTATAAAAAAAGGGATAAACATTTACTGCTTATCCCTTTGTTATTTATAAATAAGAATTCATTTATTCTTCTTCCTTATTTGTTTTGTTGTTTGTTGCTGGAGCTGCTGCTTTAGAACCTCCACCACCACGGCGGCTTCGACGTGTTGATTTTTTCTTCTTGGTCTTATTAGGGTTGTAAACCTCATTATAATCTACCAATTCGATCATTGCCATATCGGCAGCATCACCAAGACGGTTACCCAACTTAATTATGCGGGTGTACCCTCCTGGACGGTCGCCTACTTTTACGGCCACATCCCTAAAAAGCTCACTCACGGCTTGTTTTTGGCGCAGTTTTTTAAACACCAAACGGCGGTTGTGTGTCGTGTCTTCTTTTGATTTTGTGATCACAGGTTCTACAAATTGTTTTAAAGCTTTTGCTTTGGCAACTGTAGTGTTGATCCTTTTATGCTCAATCAAGGAACAGGCCATATTGGCCAACATTGACTTTCTGTGCGCTGTCTTTCTACCTAAATGGTTGAATTTTTTTCCGTGTCTCATTGTGTTTTTGTGTTAATCATCATCTTGCTACGACCCACTTTGAGGAGCAAAAATATGACGTATTATTAATTTATTTGAGACTTGAGGTATAAGATTTGAGACTAAGACAATCTAATGTCTCACATCTATATTCTCACGTCTATATTAGTCTTTGTCTAATTTATATTTTGAAAGGTCCATACCGAAGTTCAAGCCTTTCACGCTAACTAATTCTTCCAGTTCGGTAAGTGATTTTTTACCGAAGTTTCTGAACTTCATTAAATCATTTTTGTTGTATGAAACCAAATCGCCCAAGGTATCCACTTCTGCAGCTTTTAAACAGTTTAGTGCACGAACTGAAAGGTCCATATCGACTAATTTTGTTTTAAGCAACTGGCGCATGTGCAATGATTCTTCGTCATAGGTTTCAGTCTGGGCAATTTCATCGGCCTCAAGGGTGATGCGCTCATCGCTGAACAACATAAAGTGGTGAATCAATGTTTTAGCAGCTTCGGTCAAGGCGTCCTTAGGATGGATGGAACCATCGGTCTGGATTTCGAAAACCAATTTTTCATAATCTGTTTTCTGCTCTACACGGAAGTTTTCAATACTGTACTTCACATTTTTAATGGGTGTGTAGATGGAGTCTGTGAAAATGGTACCAAGAGGGGCATTTGCTTTTTTGTTCTCTTCAGCAGGAACGTACCCTCTTCCTTTTTCAATAGTGATCTCAAAATTGAGGTTCACTTTTTTGTCCATATTGCAGATAACCATGTCTGGGTTCAAAACTTGGAACCCTGAAATGAATTTTTGGAAATCACCAGCGGTCAATTGCTCTGCTCCATTTACCGAAACGGTTACGGTTTCGTTATCTATTTCATCAATCTGTCTTTTAAAACGCACTTGTTTTAAATTCAAGATAATTTCTGTTACATCTTCTACTACTCCTGCTATGGTTGAAAATTCGTGGTCAACCCCTTCAATTCGTACCGAAGTAATTGCAAATCCTTCCAATGAAGAAAGTAATACGCGCCTTAATGCGTTACCAATGGTCAATCCATAGCCCGGTTCCAAAGGACGAAATTCAAATTTCCCTTCAAAATCGGTTGAATCGATCATGATAACTTTATCCGGCTTCTGAAAACTAAATACTGCCATAGTGTAACTGGTGTGTTTTATTATTTAGAATATAATTCGACGATGAACTGCTCGTTGATGTTCTCTGGAATCTGGATACGTTGCGGAACGGACACAAATGTCCCTTCCTTGGTTTCGTTATTCCAGGTAATCCATTCATAAACGTGGTTGGCGTTTGCCAAAGAGTCTTGAACAACATCCAAGGTTTTCGATTTTTCCCTTACGGCAACTACATCGCCTGCTTGCACTTGGTATGAAGGAATGTTCACTTTTTCGCCGTTAACAGTAATGTGACGGTGAGACACCAATTGTCTCGCAGCACTACGGGTAGGGGCGATCCCCATACGGTATACAACGTTGTCTAAACGCCGTTCGCACAATTGCAACAACACTTCACCGGTAATGCCAGGTGCAGCGGTTGCTTTTTTGAACATGTTCCTGAATTGGCGCTCTAAAATACCATAGGTATATTTCGCTTTTTGCTTTTCGGCCAATTGGATTGCATATTCAGATTTTTTACCACGACGACGGTTGTTACCGTGCTGTCCCGGTGGGTAATTTCTTTTTTCGAAAGACTTGTCGTCCCCGAAGATAGCCTCACCAAATTTACGGGCTATTTTAGTTTTTGGACCAGTATATCTTGCCATTTCTAAGTGTTTGTTGAAGGTAAAAACTAAATTAAGGTCTTACGTTTAATCCTTTAGTTTTCGTTTTCCTTCAGATTGATATTCAATATTAATTTTCGAGGTTCGATTATCGAAGTACGGTTTAAAAATTCGTCATTCGACATTCGCACTTCGTTTTATACTCTTCTTCTTTTTGGAGGGCGGCACCCGTTGTGCGGCATTGGGGTTACGTCGATAATTTCAGTAACTTCAATTCCTGAATTGTGAAGCGATCGTATTGCAGATTCCCTTCCGTTTCCGGGTCCTTTAACGTAAACCTTTACTTTGCGCAAACCGGCTTCGTGTGCTACTTTTGAAGCATCTTCTGAAGCCAATTGAGCGGCGTAAGGTGTGTTTTTCTTAGATCCTCTAAAGCCCATTTTACCGGCAGAAGACCAAGAGATCACATCTCCGTTCTTGTTTGTTAATGAAATAATGATGTTGTTAAAAGACGCTGTTATGTGTGCTTCACCAACAGACTCTACGTTTACTTTACGTTTTTTAACAACCTTCTTTCCACTTTTTGCGTTAGACTTTGCCATATCTCTAGGTATTATTTAGTTGCTTTTTTCTTGTTAGCAACTGTTTTACGTTTTCCTTTTCTGGTTCTTGAGTTGTTTTTGGTACGTTGTCCACGTAACGGAAGCCCCGATCTATGACGGATGCCTCTGTAACAACCAATATCCATTAAGCGTTTGATGCTTAATTGAACTTCACTACGTAATTCACCTTCGATTGTGAAAGATCCAACAGCTTCACGAATTTTCCCGATTTCATCATCGTTCCATTCGTTCACTTTTTTGTCTTCGCTAACTCCGGCTTTCTCCAGTATTTCTTGGGCGCGGCTTTTACCAACACCAAAGATATACGTTAACGCGATTACACCCCTTTTATGTTTTGGGATATCTACACCTGCGATTCTTGCCATAACTTATCCTTGTCTTTGTTTGAACCTTGGGTTCTTTTTGTTAATAACATATAATCTGCCTTTTCTGCGTACTATCTTGCAGTCGGCACTTCTTTTTTTAACGGATGCTCTTACTTTCATCTGTTCGGTTTTTTAGGGTCTAACCACGGTAATAAAACCGCACTTAGTACCTATAGGTTATACGAGCCTTTGTTAAATCGTACGGGCTCATTTCTAATTTCACTTTGTCGCCGGGCAATAACTTAATATAGTGCATGCGCATTTTGCCCGAAATATGCGCAGTTACAATATGACCGTTTTCCAATTCCACTCTAAACATTGCGTTGGACAATGCTTCTACAATTGTTCCGTCTTGTTCTATTGGGGGTTGTTTTGCCATTTTTTAGTTTTTAGTATTTAGTTGGTAGTCGGTAGTATTTACTATTCTTACAAAATAATGTTCTAACCTCTATCTCCTATCCACTAGTGTTTTGTTTATGCCACTGCTTTTCTGTTCTTTCCGGTTTTCATTAAACCGTCGTAATGGCGGTTCAATAAATAGGAATTAATTTGTTGCATCGTATCAATGGCCACACCTACCATAATCAATAGTGATGTGCCACCGTAAAACAATGCCCATCCTTGCTGGATACCCATTAACTTAACAACAAATGCTGGGAATACAGCAATCAATGCCAAGAAAATAGAACCGGGCAGGGTTATTTGCGACATGATTCTATCTAAGTACTCACCTGTTTCACTTCCCGGCTTGATACCAGGAATAAAGCCTCCGCTTCGTTTAAGATCGTCTGCCATTTTGTTTGTTGGCACCGTAATGGCTGTATAGAAATATGTAAAGATAATGATCAACGCTGCAAACACAAGGTTGTACCATAACCCAAATATATCACTAAAAGCAGCCTGTATGGATTGAGCCACATTACTTTCTGAAAACATAGAGATGCTTGCGATAGCCGATGGCACAAACATAATTGCCTGTGCAAAGATAATAGGCATTACCCCAGAAGCATTCAACTTTAACGGAATAAATTGCCGGGCACCAAAAATATTTTTTTCATATCCACCACTGGCAGTCCTTCTTGCATACTGTACCGGTATTTTGCGTACAGCCATTACTAACATTACCGAAGCAAGAATAATGACAAACCAGATAACCAATTCGATTAAGATCATAATCAAACCACCGTTGGATTCTAGTACACGAGAAGCGAATTCCTGTGCAAAAGATTGTGGCAATGTGGCAATGATACCCACCATAATCAAGATGGAAATACCGTTACCAACGCCTTTATCGGTGATTTTTTCACCCAACCACATTGCAAAAATGGTACCAGTTACTAAAATGATTACCGAAGAAATATAGAACATTGGGGTTTGTCCCAATATAAATGCTTCAGTAGGCACGCCTAAGGCTGGAAGGCCAGCCAAGTAACTTGGTGCTTGTACCAAACAAATACCTATGGTTAACCACCGGGTAATCTGGGTAATCTTTTTCCTTCCGCTCTCGCCTTCTTTCTGTAATTTCTGGAGATAAGGAACTGCAATCTGCATTAATTGTACCACAATGGACGCAGAGATATACGGCATAATACCCAGTGCAAAAACAGAAGCATTGGCAAAAGCCCCTCCTGTAAATGCGTTTAACAAACCACCAAGTCCCGAATCGAATTTACCGGCAAAGCCAGCCAATTGCGATGCGTCTATTCCCGGCAGTACTACTTGTGCCCCAAAACGGTACACTAAAAGAAGACCTAAAGTAACCATAATGCGGTTGCGAAGCTCTTCTATTTTCCAAATATTTTTTAGGGTATCAATAAATTTCATCCTTATCGTATAATTATAGGGTTACTACTTCACCACCAGCAGCTTCAATAGCTTCTTTTGCCGAGGCAGTAAACTTATGAGCAGATACTTTTAACGTTGCTTTTAACTCGCCTCTCCCTAAAATCTTTACCATGTCGTTTTTGCCAGCAAGACCCAAACCAACCAAGGTTTCAAAGTCCACAGTATCTTTTATTTTCTTATCGTCAACCAATTGCTGAAGTGTATCAACGTTTATACCTTGATATTCTTTGCGGTTGATGTTTGTAAACCCAAATTTGGGCACACGGCGCTGAATGGGCATCTGTCCTCCTTCAAAACCAATTTTCTTGGAATATCCAGAACGGGACTTTGCTCCTTTGTGGCCACGTGTTGCAGTACCGCCTTTTCCGGAAGCCTGTCCGCGACCAACGCGTTTCCCATCTTTATGAGTTGAACCTTTTGCAGGTTTTAAGTTACTTAAATCCATTTTGTTTATGTTAAACAGTTTCTACCGAAACCAAATGTTTCACTTTATTTACCATACCAAGAATGTTTGGCGTGTCTTCATGCTCAACAGTTTGTCCCATTTTACGTAGGCCCAAAGCTTCAAGCGTTCTCTTTTGGCTTTGCGTGCGGTTGATCTCGCTGCGCACCTTTGTTACTTTTATTTTTGCCATGTTCTTCAGTATTTATCCTTTATATAATTTTTCCAAAGTAATACCACGCTGTTTAGCCACGGTTTCAGCGCTTCGCAATTGCAACAGCGCATCGAAAGTTGCTTTTACCACGTTATGTGGGTTTGAGGATCCTTGTGATTTTGACAGTACGTCATGCACTCCAACTGCTTCCAGTACGGCACGTACCGCACCACCGGCGATAAGACCGGTACCAGGCGCCGCTGGAATTAAGTTTACACGGGCCCCAGCATACTTGCCTTTCTGCTCGTGCGGAAGTGTTGCTTTATTTAAGGGAATACGTACCAGGTTCTTCTTGGCATCTTCAATACCTTTGGCTATGGCACTGGCAACATCCTTAGATTTACCAAGGCCTTGGCCTACTACGCCATTTTCGTCGCCCACTACTACAATAGCAGAAAATCCAAATGCCCTACCACCTTTAGTTACTTTAGTTACACGTTGTACACCTACTAAACGGTCTTTAAGGTCAAGACCTCCGGGTTTTACTGTTTCTACGTTTTTATAATCTTGATACATATTTCTTAAAATTTAAGACCGCCTTCGCGAGCGCCTTCAGCTAATGATTTTACTCTTCCGTGGTACAGGTATCCGCCACGATCAAATGCTACGGTTTCTACACCTGCCTTTTGAGCTTTTTCGGCGATTGCCTTTCCTACTAATTTTGCAGCTTCACTTTTGTTTACTTTTGAAGCATCGATGTCTTTGTCCCTTGAAGATGCAGCGGTAATGGTAACTCCATTTACATCGTCAATAAGTTGCGCATAGATCTCTTTGTTGCTTCGGAAAACTGCCAAACGTGGTCGTTCTGCGGTTCCGGAAACAGTCTTTCTGATTCTGAAACGGATTCGTTCCCTTCTATCGGTTTTTGATAATGCCATAACGTTATATCTTATGCAGATTTACCTGCTTTTCTTCTTAATTGTTCACCTACAAACTTAATACCTTTTCCTTTGTAAGGCTCTGGTTTACGGAAACCGCGTATTTTCGCTGCTACCTGACCAACCAACTGTTTGTCGTGTGATGTTAATTTTACTTTTGGGTTTTTACCTTTTTCGCTAATGGTTTCCACTTTCACTTCTGGAGCGATATCCATAACGATGTTGTGCGAAAAACCAACGGCCAAATCCAATTTTTGCCCTTGGTTGCTGGCACGGTATCCTACCCCAACAAGTTCTAATTCTTTTGTCCAACCGTTTGTTACCCCTTCGATCATGTTATTGATCAGGGCGCGATACAAACCGTGCTTTGATTTGTGGTCTTTTCCTTCAGTAGGACGTTCCAGAACAATAGTACCGTCTTCGTTTTTAACGGTTATTTCAGAAAATTCTTGAGATAACTCACCTAATTTACCTTTAACGGTAACTACGTTGTCTTTTATTTCTACTGTTACACCATCTGGGATGGCTACCGGGCTTTTACCTATTCTTGACATTTTTCTTAGTCTTTTTTTAGTAAACGTAACACAATACTTCGCCACCTACGTTCTTTTCTTGAGCTTGCTTGCCTGTCATCACTCCGTGAGAAGTAGATACAATGGCAATGCCCAGTCCATTTAAGATACGTGGTATGTTTGAAGAACTTGCATATTTACGTAAACCTGGTTTACTAATTCTTTGAATCTTTTTAATTACCGGATCTTTTGTAAGCTTGTCATACTTTAAAGCGATCTTGATAGTACCTTGCGGTCCGTTATCGTCTTCAAATTTATAGCTTAAGATATACCCTTGGTCAAAAAGGATTTTGGTTATCTCCTTTTTAAGGTTCGATGCGGGTATCTCTACAACGCGGTGTCCTGCCTTTACGGCGTTTCTAACTCTCGTTAGATAATCTGATATTGGATCTATGTTCATTTTTAATTGTTTACGTTAGTGGTTTTTGGCGGTGCCAAACCTACCAACTGTTTGTATTTGTTACCAACTTGCTTTTCTAACGCCAGGGATGAGGCCTTTGTTTGCCATTTCACGGAACATAACGCGTGAAATTCCAAATTGTCTCATATACCCTTTTGGCCTTCCGGTTAATTTACAACGGTTGTGCAAACGTACTGGCGAAGAGTTTTTTGGCAATTTTTGCAATGCTTCCCAGTCGCCGGCTTCTTTAAGGGCCTTGCGTTTTTCGGCATACTTTTTTACCATTTTTTGTCTCTTTACCTCACGGGCTTTCATTGATTCTTTAGCCATCTCTTAGTTCTTTTTAAAGGGTAATCCCAATTCTGTTAACAATGATTTCGCTTCTTTATCGGTTTCAGCGGAAGTTACAAAGGTGATGTTCATTCCTTCGATCTTCTTGATTTTATCGATATTGATTTCTGGGAAGATAATCTGTTCGGTTATTCCTAAGGAATAGTTCCCTCTTCCGTCAAAACCAGTTGCGTTGATTCCGTTAAAATCACGTACGTTGGGAAGTGCACTTGTAATGAGCCTGTCTAGAAACTCGTACATGCGTTCGCCACGAAGGGTCACTTTTGCTCCAACGGGCATTCCTTTTCTAAGTTTAAAGCTGGCAACGTCTTTCTTTGAAATGGTCGCCACGGCTTTTTGCCCAGTGATTTTCGATAATTCTTCTACGGAATACTCGATCAGTTTTTTATCGGCTACGGCAGCTCCAATACCTCTGGACACAACAATGTACTTGAGTTTTGGAACTTGCATTACATTTGTGTAGCCAAATTCTTCAGTTAGGGCGCCAATTACTTTGCCCTTGTATTCTTCTTTAAGTCTTGGTGTATATGCCATAACTATATTGCTTGATTCGATTTTTTAGCAAATCGTACTTTTTTTCCATCTTCCATTCTATAGCCTACACGCGTTGGTTTCCCGCTTTTAGGGTCGATCAACGCTAGGTTTGAGATATGGATAGGAGCTTCTTTTTCAGTAATTCCACCTTGAGGGTTGGCCGCACTGGGCTTCTCATGTTTTTTTGCCGTGTTCACTCCTTCTACTATTGCTTTGTTTTTGTCAAGCATTACTTTTAGCACCTTTCCTTCGGCACCTTTGTGCACTCCGGTAGTAACTACTACGGTATCGCCTGATTTTATTTTAAGCTTTGCCATTTTATTATCTATTAAAGCACTTCTGGTGCCAATGATACTATTTTCATAAATTGTTTGTCGCGAAGCTCACGGGCAACGGGACCGAAAACACGGGTTCCTCTCATTTCCCCTTGGGGGCCTAAAAGTACACAAGCGTTATCGTCGAAACGGATGTACGATCCATCTGGCCGTCTAACTTCTTTCACGGTACGTACCACTACTGCTGTAGATACGGCACCTTTTTTAATGTTCCCGTTAGGGCTGGCTTCTTTTACCGAAACCACAATTTTGTCCCCAATGGAAGCATATCTCTTTTTTGTACCGCCCAACACCCGGATGGTAAGGACTTCCTTTGCACCGGTGTTGTCTGCTACTCTAAGTCTTGATTCTTGCTGTATCATGATTACTTCGCTCTTTCAATTATTTCTACTAATCTCCAACATTTGGTTTTACTTAAAGGTCGTGTTTCCATGATCTTTACGGTGTCGCCTTCGTTGCAGTCGTTTTTCTCGTCGTGCGCTACGTATTTCTTCGTTTTCAGCACGAATTTACCGTACATAGGGTGTTTCATTTTCTTGGTTTCAGAAACAACTATGGATTTCTCCATTTTGTTACTGGTTACTACCCCGATACGTTCTTTTCTTAAATTTCTTTTTATTTCCATCTTTCAGCTTCGTACTGTTATTGCACTTCTCTTTTAGTTAGTTCGGTCGCAATTCTCGCAATGCTTCTGCGCTGCGTTCTTAATTGAATTGGATTTTCCAACGGTGAAATGGCGTGTGCCATTTTAAGGTCTGTATATGCCTTAGTCGATTCAGCAAGTTGTTCTTGTAACTCTGCTGTTGATGCTTGTTTTATTTCTGATTGTTTCATAGTGACAAGTTCAAAAATTATTCTTGGTAATCTCTAGAGACTACGAATTTTGTTCGTACCGGAAGCTTTTGTGCTGCCAGACGCAAAGCTTCTTTAGCGGTTGCCATAGGCACACCGGAAACTTCAAACATAATTCGACCTGGTTTTACCACAGCTGCGTAATATTCTACAGCACCTTTACCTTTACCCATACGAACCTCAAGAGGCTTTTTGGTAATGGGCTTATCTGGAAATATCATAATCCAGATGGAACCCTCCCTTTTCATAAAGCGGGTAGCGGCAATACGTGCAGCTTCTATTTGGCGCGCTGTCACAAATTTTGAATCTAAAGACTTAATACCAAAAGTACCGTTGGCCAACCGGTGTCCACGACCGGCGTTGCCTTTCATGCGGCCTTTTTGTTGTTTGCGGTATTTTGTTCTCTTAGGTTGTAACATGTTCTTCTTTTTAAAAAATTACTTTCTGCGACGTGATTTGTTTCCACCTCGCCCGGATCCCTTTCCGCCTTTTTTGGATAGTCCAACTAATGGGGAAAGATCTCTTTTTCCATACACTTCGCCTTTCATGATCCATACTTTGACGCCCAGTTTACCATAAGTGGTTTGAGCTTCGACCAAAGCATAGTCAATATCGGCCCTAAATGTTGAAAGCGGGATACGACCTTCTTTGTACGATTCGTTACGGGCCATTTCGGCTCCATTTAATCGTCCAGAGATTTCAATTTTAATACCTTCTGCGTTCATTCGCATTGCAGCCGCAATTGCCATTTTTATTGCCCGGCGATAGGAAATCCTGTTTTCTATTTGCCGTGCAATGCTGGCGCCTACTAAATGAGCGTCTAATTCAGGTCTTTTGATCTCATGGATGTTGATCTGTACCTCTTTTCCGGTAATTTTCTTGAGTTCTTCTTTTAGCTTGTCCACTTCCTGGCCGCCTTTACCGATAATGATACCGGGACGTGCGGTGGTAATGGTAACGGTTACAAGCTTAAGGGTACGCTCAATGATTACCCTTGACACACTGGCTTTGCTTAAACGAGCGTGAATGTACTTCCTTATCTTATCGTCTTCGGCCAATTTGTCGCCGTAGTCGTTGCCTCCGTACCAGTTGGATTCCCATCCTCTAATGATACCTAAGCGGTTACCGATTGGATTTGTTTTCTGTCCCATTTACTTCTTAGCTTTGTGTGTTATCGTTAGCTCCAAGCACTAATGTTACGTGGTTGGAACGTTTTCTAATTCTGTGCGCGCGGCCTTGTGGTGCAGGACGGAGTCTTTTTAACATCGTACCGCCATCCACGCGTATTTCCTTTACAAAAAGATCGGCATCTTCTACGGAAGCGTCTTCATTTTTTGCTTGCCAGTTTGCAATGGCCGAAAGCAATAGTTTTTCAAGACGTCCTGAAGCTTCTTTTTTGCTGAATCTTAATATATTGAGTGCTTTGTTTACCTTTTCACCACGGATCAAGTCTGCGACCAAGCGCATTTTTCTTGGTGATGTAGGGCAATTGTTCAATTTGGCAAAGTACTGCGTTTTCTTTGCTTCCTTGATCTGTTCTGCTCTTTCTCTTTTACGAACTCCCATGGCTTATTATTTTTTTCCTTTGTTTTTAGCACCTGCATGACCACGAAATGATCTTGTAGGTGAAAATTCTCCTAATTTATGCCCTACCATGTTCTCGGTAATATATACTGGAACAAACTGGCGTCCATTATGTACTGCGATGGTTTGGCCCACAAAATCTGGAGTAATCATAGAGGAACGGGACCAAGTCTTGATCACGGTCTTCTTGTTTGAAGCCACATTTTGCTCTACTTTTTGTTCTAACTTATAGTGAACGTAAGGTCCTTTTTTTAACGATCTTGCCATAACTTATTTCTTTCTACGTTCTAAAATGTATTTATTACTTGCCTTTGTTCTTTTGCGGGTTTTGTATCCTTTTGCAGGAAGCCCTTTTCTTGAACGTGGGTGACCTCCAGATGCGCGGCCTTCACCACCACCCATTGGGTGATCTACTGGGTTCATTACCACTGGTCTTGTACGAGGTCTTCTGCCCAACCAACGCGACCTACCAGCTTTACCACCTACCAAGAGCTGGTGATCACTGTTAGATACGGCACCGATGGTGGCCATACACGTAGTTAAGATCATACGTATTTCGCCCGAAGGCAATTTTACGGTAGCGTACTTTCCTTCCCTGGCGATCAACTGGGCAAAAGTGCCAGCGCTACGGGCCATAACGGCTCCTTGTCCAGGACGTAATTCAATACAGGAAATAATGGTACCTAGAGGAATATTGGCGAGGGTCATTGCGTTACCTATATCCGGTGTGGTTTTCTCAGCCGATACGATGTTTTGCCCTACCTGAAGACCGTTCTGTGCGATGACATAACGTTTTTCGCCATCTTGGTAATTTACCAATGCGATAAACGCAGTACGGTTAGGATCGTATTCAATTGTTGCAACGGTTGCAGGGATCCCCTGTTTGTCGCGTTTAAAATCGATTATTCGATATCTCTTTTTGTGACCGCCGCCCAAATAGCGCATGGTCATCTTTCCTTGACTGTTTCTACCTCCCGACTTTTTTTTCGGAGCAAGTAAACTTTTCTCCGGCTTATCAGTTGTGATGGCGTCATACCCATTTACAACTCTAAATCGCTGTCCAGGAGTGATAGGTTTTAATTTTCTTACTGACATGGTTTGTCTAATTTAATGCAAGCTAACGCTTACATATTACTGTAAAAATCTATTGTATCACCTTCCGCCACCTGTACAATTGCTTTTTTGTAAGCATTTGTTTTACCAGTCTGGATGCCTGTTTTCGTATAACGGGTTCGGCGATCCGGGCGGACATTCATTGTGCGAACTTTTTCAACAGAAACTTCATAAGCAGCCTCGACCGCTTTTTTGATTTCTACCTTGTTCGCCTTTGGGTTCACCACAAATCCGTAACGGTTGTTATCTTCCGCATCTTTTGTGGCTTTTTCCGTAATTATAGGTTTTATTAAGATATTCATCTTGCTTCTATTTACTTAAGTTTTGTTCAATTCCTTCCAAAGAACCTTCAAACAGCACAACACTGTTTGCATTCATTATTTGATAAGTGCTTAATTGTGAGTTATTTACAACTTCAGCTTTTTTCAAATTGCGAGACGACAAATATACATTATTATTTGACTCTCCCAACACAAACAAAGATTTTTTATCTTCTAGTCCTAAACTCTTTAAAACTGCAGTGAAATCTTTTGTTTTTGGAGCATCCATTTGCAAGTCTTCCAACACAACTATAGACTTGTTATTTGCTTTCATTGATAAAGCAGATCGACGTGCTAAACGCTTCAAGCTTTTGTTCAATTTAAAGGAATAATTTCTTGGTCTTGGACCAAAAACCCTACCACCGCCTTTGAAAATAGGCGACTTGATGCTACCCGCACGAGCGGTTCCTGTACCTTTTTGTTTCTTGATCTTACGGGTACTCCCCACGATCTCGGCACGTTCTTTTGCTTTGTGCGTTCCTTGTCTTTGATTAGCAAGGTATTGCTTAACATCAAGATATACAGCGTGGTCGTTAGGTTCTATTCCAAACACATCTTTAGAAAGCTCTACTTTCCTGCCTGTGTCTTTTCCGGTTTTATCTAATACTGCTACCTTCATTATTTCTGTATCGTTACATAAGCGTTTTTGTGTCCTGGCACACAGCCTTTCACTACAAGCAGGTTCTTTTCTGGAACCACTTTCAACACTTTTAGGTTTTGTACTTTTACTTTTTCGCTTCCCATTTGGCCGCCCATGCGCATTCCTTTGAAAACTCGTGCAGGATACGATGCCGCACCAATGGAACCTGGAGCTCTTAGCCTGTTGTGCTGGCCGTGGGTAGCTTGCCCCACCCCAGCAAAGCCGTGACGTTTTACAACTCCTTGAAATCCTTTACCCTTACTGGTCCCTGAAACATCCACGAACTCACCTTCGGCAAAGTGCTCAACGGTGACACTGTCACCTAATTTAAAATCCTCTTCAAATCCTTGGAATTCAACAACGCGACGCTTAGCAACGGTACCGGCCTTTTTGGCGTGGCCCTCTGAGGCTTTATTAGCAGTCTTTTTGTCATCGAAACCAAGTTGAAGGGCTTTGTACCCGTCAACCTCTTCGGTTCTGACTTGGGTAACTACACAGGGCCCTGCTTCAATAACGGTACACGGAATGTTTTTTCCGTTCTCGTCAAAAAGGCTGGTCATCCCTATCTTTTTTCCAATTAACCCAGACATATTTATATAATTAAGAATTATGAATTCAGAATGCAGGATTCGGTTCCTACCATCTTCCTTCGTTAAAAATTTTTGTTTCAAAACAAACGGGGCCAAAATAAATTCGACCCCGAATGTTATCTTGTTTTCCGTTTTTCCTTTGCTTACAAGCTCGGGACATGTAACTCCCTGCGAAGGCAGGGGTCTCTTAAATTAACCTATCGATTTCTACCTAAATAGCAACCGAAAGTTCAGGATTTCTCATACAGTTTTTGACAACCGAGCGAGAGATACCTGCTTTCGCAGGTATTATTTACACCTTAATTTCCACTTCCACCCCACTTGGTAGCTCCAATTTCATTAGAGCGTCGATTGTTTTTGAAGAAGAACTGTAAATGTCCAAAAGCCTTTTGTACGAGCTTAATTGAAATTGTTCTCTGCTCTTCTTGTTAACGTGTGGTGAACGCAGCACGGTAAATATCTTTTTGTGCGTTGGCAATGGGATTGGCCCAGTTACTACGGCACCCGTACTCTTTACGGTCTTTACGATTTTTTCAGAGGATTTGTCCACTAAATTGTGATCGTAAGATTTTAGCTTTATTCTTATTTTTTGACTCATTCCTTGATCTGTTATACGTTAGCGGTTCCTTTTGCTGCTGCGATTACTTCTTCTGAAATATGCGAAGGAGTTTCAGCATAATGTGAAAATTCCATTGTTGATGTGGCTCGACCTGATGACAATGTTCTAAGTGTGGTTACATACCCGAACATTTCAGAAAGCGGCACTTCGGCTTTGACCACCTTGGCACCTGCACGGTCACCCATACTGCTCATTTGTCCGCGGCGACGGTTAAGGTCACCTACTATATCACCCATATTTTCTTCTGGAGTTAACACTTCCAGTTTCATAATAGGCTCCATAATAACGGCTTTTGCAGCTTTGGCGGCATTTTTAAAGCCTAACTTCGCAGCAAGTTCGAACGACAATTGGTCCGAATCCACATCGTGGTATGAACCATCTGTAAGCGTTACTTTCATAGATTCTACCTCATATCCTGCCAATGGTCCATTTTGCATAGCCATTTTAAAGCCTTTTTCTACTGAAGGGATAAACTCTTTAGGTACGTTACCTCCTTTTATTTCGGAAACGAACTCTAAACCTTCTTTACCTTCTTCAGCAGGCTCTAATGTAAATACGATATCAGCAAATTTACCACGACCACCAGATTGTTTTTTGTACACTTCACGGTGTTCTGCCTTACGGGTAACTGCTTCTTTATATTCCACTTGTGGTTCACCTTGGCTTACTTCTACCTTAAACTCACGTCTTAAGCGATCCACAATAATATCTAAGTGAAGCTCGCCCATACCCGAAATAACGGTTTGACCAGAGGCTTCGTCAGTTTTAACTTGGAATGTTGGGTCTTCTTCGGCCAATTTCGCTAAAGCCATACCCAATTTATCAACATCTGCTTTGGTTTTTGGCTCTACCGCGATACCGATTACGGGATCTGGGAAGTCCATGGATTCCAAAACAATTGGGTGCTTTTCGTCGGACAATGTATCACCGGTTTTAATATCCTTAAAACCAACGGCCGCACCAATATCCCCTGCTTCAATAAAATCTAACGCTTTTTGTTTGTTAGAGTGCATTTGGTAGATACGGGAAATACGTTCTTTTTTGCCTGAACGGTTGTTCAACACATACGATCCAGCGTCAAGACGGCCAGAGTAAGCACGGAAGAATGCTAAACGACCCACAAAAGGATCGGTAGCGATTTTAAATGCCAATGCCGAGAATGGGGCTTTAACATCAGGTTTGCGAATTTCTTCTTCTTCAGTTTCCGGGTTTACACCAACGATACCTTCTTTATCTGTGGGAGAAGGCAAGTAGCGGCACACGGCATCCAACAAAAACTGAACACCTTTGTTCTTAAAAGCAGAACCGCAAACCATAGGGATGATAGACATATCCATAACAGCAGCACGGAGCGCAGCGTGCACCTCGTCTTCGGTAATGGAATCTTCATCTTCCATAAATTTTTCGAGCAAGTTTTCATCATACGCAGCAACTTCTTCGATAAGCAGCGCACGGTATTTTCTTGCTTCTTCTTTCATTTCATCAGGAATATCAACCACATCAAACGTAGCACCCAGCGTATCTTCATGCCAAATAACGGCACGGTTTTTTACAAGGTCCACGATGCCTTTAAAGTCGGCTTCCTCACCAATGCTCAATACGATTGGCACGGCATTGGACTTCAACATATCTTTTACCTGCTGGCAAACCCCTAAAAAGTTAGAGCCTTGACGGTCCATTTTGTTTACAAAACCAATACGTGGCACTTTGTAGTTATCAGCAAGCCTCCAGTTAGTTTCAGATTGTGGCTCAACACCATCAACTGCACTGAACAAGAACACCAAACCATCCAATACCCGCAACGAACGGTTTACCTCTACGGTAAAGTCAACGTGGCCGGGAGTATCGATGATGTTAAAGTGGTAATTTTTAGTTTCAGGCAATTCTTTGGCGTTTTCCATAGGGAATTTCCATTCGCAAGTAGTAGCGGCCGAAGTAATGGTGATACCCCGTTCTGCTTCTTGCTCCATCCAGTCCATGGTCGATGCCCCTTCGTGGGTTTCTCCCATTTTGTGGTTTACGCCCGTATAGAAAAGAATACGCTCTGTAGTGGTTGTTTTACCGGCATCGATGTGCGCGGCAATACCTATATTTCTTGTATATTTTAAATCTCTTTGTGCCATTATTTTAGAATCTGAAATGTGAGAATGCTTTGTTTGCTTCGGCCATTCTGTGCGTATCGGTACGCTTTTTAACCGCGGCGCCTTCTTCTTTTGCAGCTGCCAATATCTCTGCCGCTAATTTTTGTGGCATCGATTTTTCGTTTCGCTTGCGGGCAAAAAGAATCAACCACTTCATAGCGGTTGATATTTTACGGTCTGCCCGTATTTGCATAGGTATCTGGAAGGTTGCTCCACCAACTCTACGGCTACGCACCTCTACGTGAGGCATAACGTTGGATAGCGCTTCTTTCCAGAGCTCTAATCCAGTTTTTTCGTCGTCTGTTTTTTTCTCTTCTACAATGTCAATCGCATCGTAAAAAACTTTGAAAGCCACCGATTTTTTTCCGTCCCACATCATGTTGTTCACAAAACGTGTTACCAACTGGTCGTTAAACCTTGGATCTGGCAAAAGCGGTCTTTTTTTGGCCTGTCTTTTTCTCATGTCTTCTTTTTAAAAGTTTTTAATTACTTCTTAGGGCGTTTTGCTCCGTACTTGGACCTGCGTTGCGTGCGGCCTTCAACACCTGCGGTGTCCAATGCGCCACGCACAATGTGGTACCTAACTCCTGGCAAATCTTTTACCCTTCCACCTCTAACCAATACTATCGAGTGTTCTTGTAGATTGTGGCCTTCTCCAGGGATGTATGCGTTTACTTCCTTACCGTTGGTCAACCTTACCCGCGCTACTTTACGCATGGCAGAGTTTGGTTTTTTAGGTGTGGTCGTATAAACACGCGTACAAACCCCTCTTCTTTGAGGGCACGAATCCAAAGCAGCCGATTTACTCTTCTTGGTCAACTTGGTTCTTCCTTTTCGTACTAATTGTGAAATTGTTGGCATATAAAATATGTGTTATACTTATGTAATGTAAAATCCCCTTTTTTAAAAGGGTGTGCAAAGGTAAAAATTAAAATGAATTAATCAAACGTTACCCACTTAATTTTCAGTGCTTTTTTTATTATTTTTAAAAAACACATAGCAAAACACCTTATAGAATAGTAGTTTTACAACGGCAAAAGTATATTATTTTTGAAGCAAATCTTTTACATATTCCTACTCCTTAATATATGCTCGATAAGCACGGCATCTTTTTTGGCACAAAACCTTTATTTGGAAATTTCGGCAGAGCGGCCCATTTCCGAACCATTAATGGACAGCCTGTCGATCACGAAAACGTTTAAGGATTACAACGCATTAAAAGACGAAACTACTTCCATTCAACAAAAACTGGAACGCCTCGGCTATATCGAAAGCAAATTGGAGCGATTGACAAAAATAAATGATAGCACGTATTTAGCAGATTATTTCTTCGGAAAAAAATACCTACATATTAAGGTACATTACAAAGAAGGACGTTTCAGCAAAAAAGAATTGCAAAAAATCTCCCCCGAAGTAACCAAGACCTATTTTATACTCCCATTTGAACAGGCCGAGCGCGCCCTTCAGCAATTAAATGCCATGGCAACCGAAAAAGGGAATGCATTTGCCACCTTAAAGTTGACCAAATTACAAACAAAAGGAGCTATTGTAACGGCCAAACTCCAAACAGAAGCAGGCCAGAAAAGGACATTAGACTCTATAGTTGTGAAAGGATATGAAAAATTTCCCAAGTCTTTTTTAACCTATTATGCCGGTGCCAAAATCGGGAGGACTTTCAACAAGGAAAAACTGAAAGCCCAAAACACGGCCATAAACAATTTGGGATTTGCCAAAGCGACCAAGGCGCCCGAGGTTTTGTTCAGGAAAGAAACCACGACCGCTTATTTTTATATCGCTAAGCAAAACAACAACCTTTTTGACGGGATCCTGGGTTTCGCAACCGACGAAGAAACCCAACGCCTGCAATTTAACGGCTACCTGAATCTAGAACTGAACAACAACCTAAATTATGGCGAACAGCTGTTGCTCAATTACAAAGCCGATGGGAGCGACCAGCAAAACTTCAGGGTAAGGGCGACGCTTCCTTATTTGTTTAAAACGCCTTTTGGAATAAGTGCCGAACTAAAAATCTTTAAACGCGATAGCACCTTTGCAACCACAGCGCAACAGGCACGACTCAACTATCAAATAAACCCTGTTTCGAGTGCCTACCTTGGTTATAAGGGCTATGAATCGAGCAATCTTTTGAACGAAGCAGTAACAGGCAGCACTGTGGAAGACTTCAACTCCCGGTTTTTTACTGCGGGCGCATCTTTCATAAAACGCCAAGACGACATCCTGTTCCCGATACGAACACAATTGAGCCTTGAAACAGAGATAGGAAAACGAGAACTTGAAAAGACTGCGGAAAACCAATTTAAAGCACTGTTTGAAGGCAGCATTATCTTTAACTTAAACCGCCAAAACTCCCTGTTCCTCAAAAACAACACCCAAGCTCTTTTTAGCGAGACATATATTACCAACGAGCTATTCCGGTTTGGAGGCATTAACAGTATCCGAGGCTTTAACGAAAACAGTATTGACGCCTCGTTGTTCTCGACCATAAACACAGAATACCGCTACCGTTTTAACAATGGGTTGTACCTGCACAGTATTTTGGATGTCGCCTATTTTGAGAACAAAGCAATAGGGCTAAAAGAGAATCTGTACAGTGCTGGCATAGGGCTGGGGTTGCAAACCAAGGCCGGTATTTTAAGGCTGAACTTAGCCAATGGGCTGTCGGAAAATCAAGATTTCAATTTTTCAAACACCAAGATCCACCTGAGCTTGACCTCAAAATTTTAGGAAAACCTTGCGATAACTACTTTCTCAGTTTAAAAAAAACCAAAATTTAGGGTATAAAAGTTGTGTATTTAACTTTTTATTGTGATTTTTGGCGTTGGCTAATTCAAATAAATTATAAAATGAAAACAAAGTTTAGTGGAATTTTAACGCTTTTACTGGCGTTAGTAGTGCAACTATCGTTCGCACAAGAAAAAACAATTACAGGTACAATTACCGATGATACTGGGCTTCCCTTGCCCGGGGTAAATATCATTATCAAGGGGACGAGCAAAGGTACCCAATCGGACTTTGATGGGAATTACTCCATTCAAGCTGAAGTTGGACAGACGTTGACTTACAGTTATGTTGGGTTTGAGACCCAGCAGAAAAAAGTTGGCGCCTCGAACACTATTGATGTTACCATGCAAGCTGGATCAGAACTTGATGAGGTTGTAATTACAGCTTTTGGTATTAAAAGAACCCGAAATGAGATTACGGGAAATGTAGTAACCGTGAATTCTGAGGCTATTGAGAAATCGCCATTTGTAAGTGCTGACCAAGCGTTGCAAGGAACTGTTTCTGGTCTGCAAATCAATGCCACATCAGGTACTCCTGGTTCTTCTCAAGAAATAAGAATACGCGGAATACAATCTGTTACAGCTAGCAATGAACCATTGATTGTAATTGACGGGATACCTGTTACTGCAGGTAACATTTCAGGTAGCGCAAATGTTAGTAGCGTGAGTGTTTTTTCATTGGTAGCACCAAGTAATATAGAAAACATAACTGTTTTAAAAGATGCAGTTTCTACCGCTCCCTATGGAGCTTCTGGGTCTAATGGAGTTATCTTAATAACGACTAAATCTGGAAAAAGTGGGAAAACACAATTCAATTTAACAACAAATACTGGATATGTTAACAATGCTGTAAAGGGCTTGACTCCTTTAAGTGGCAGTCAAAAACTGGAATTACTTGAAGAATCTCTTTGGCAGTCTTTTGGATCGGGTATTAATGGCGATGGCACAATTGCAACTAGAGGCGATGTCCGTCAATATATTTTGGACTCTCCTTCCCGTTTTGCTGGAGCAATAAACTGGTTAGAAACCGGAAGACCTGATATCGACTGGGAAGATGCGGTTGAAAATGATAATGCTGCATTAACTGACATTAATTTTTCGGTAACTCAAGGTGGCGAAAATTCAACATTTTATGCTTCTTTAGGTTATAACTACTCAGAAGCTACTGTAATTGGTTCAGATTATGAACGTGTTAGTGGTTCCTTAAAGTACAATACCGATTTAAACGACAAGTTAAATCTGGGCATTACTATTAATGGGTCTAATATTAAGCAAAACGCTTCATTGGAGCAAGGTGCTTTCTTCTCTAATCCGAACCTGTCAAAATTATTCTTGTCTCCATTTATCAATCCATATAACGCTGACGGCACACCTAATATCGGTGAAGACTTTACAGACTTTACGAGTTTGCACAATACCGTTTACACAGCAAGAAATGATATTCGAAGAAATGATGTTACGAGGGTCATTCAAGCAACAGATTTAAGCTATGATTTATTGAGAAACTTGACCCTTAAAACTGTTTTTAACATAGATTATTCCCTAGCATATTATAAAGGGTACCAAAACCCAGTACACGGAGATGGTGAAGATATAGGAGGTTCAGCAATTGAATCTGCCCAAAGACTTTTCAATTACACCTCTCAAAATCAAGTTGATTACTCATTTGATTTGGGTGAGAAGCATAGTTTTAGAGTAACTGGATTGACTGAATATGCTAAATATAAAACGTATTATTTACAAGGTTACGGAGAAAATTTCCCGAACAAGATTTTAAAAAATCTAAGTGCGACATCTGACAATTATGGTGCTTTTTCTTCTTTTTCCGATAGAACTTCAACCCGTTTAGTAGGCTTATTCAATTATGATTTCGACTCAAAATACGTTTTGGATGCGTCTATTTCTTATCAAGGTGATTCTAGATTTAGTAAAGACACCAGATTTGATGACTTTTATTCTATTGGAGTTGCTTGGAATATTCACGAAGAATCATTTTTGAAAAATTCTTCTGTCATTAACACATTGCGCCTTAAAGGAGGCTATGGTACAACCGGTAATTCTGGTATAAACAGGAATCAATTTCAGGCTTTAGCGAATTTCTCAAACACCTACAATGATGGCTCTCCCGCTTTATTCATTGCTGGTTTTGGTACAACAGCCGGTTGGGAAAAAGGCTTGAAAAGAGACCTTGCTTTAGATTTTGGTTTATTTAATAATAGAATTTCAGGAACTTTAGGATATTATTCTAATGAAACCAGTGATATGCTTTTAAATGCACCTCTTGCTTATAGCTCCCAATTTATTGGTGATGGTGGAGGCGGTAGAGCCTTGCAAAACATAGGTAATATGAGCAACAAAGGCTATGAGTTTGAGATTAGTGCAGATGTGATTAGCAATGACAACTTTAAATGGAATGTTCGCGGTAACTTTGCTTCTTTGGAAAATGAAGTATTTGGGGTTCCTGAAGATGCAGAAATAATTACTGGAACCAGAGTTGTTCAGGACGGTAAAAAAGTTTATGAATGGTATTTACCTGTTTGGGCAGGAGTTGATCCTGCAAACGGAGACCCACTATGGTACACCGATGAAACACTGACAGAAACAACCAATACATATAGTGACGCTGAACGTGTTTACACAGATTATAATGCACTACCCACTTACAGTGGTGGATTTGGCACAAGAGTTGATCTACATAACTTTTTTGCAGAAGCTAGTTTTTACTTTGCAGGCGGCAATAAAGTGTTTGAAGACTGGGCCGGTTATACCCAGACCTCAAATGGGACAAGGTTAAACTCATTTAACGCTACTACAGTTTTATACGATGGCATATGGAGACAACCTGGCGATAACGCAACTCACCCCAGAATGGACTTCAACGACCCTCTTATTTCTAATGCGGCGAGCTCTTCCACCAGGTTTTTATATGATGGTGATTATATAAGGTTACGAAGTGTAGCAGTGGGATATAGTTTTAATCCTGAATTAACTGACTCTATTGGTATTGATGGATTAACCGTATCTGTTAGAGGAACGAATTTAGTTACCTGGATAAAAGACGATAGATTAAAGTGGGACCCAGAGATTGACACCAGTGGTTTTACCAATTTATCTACACCTCCAACAAAGGCGATAGCACTAAACGTTAATTTAAAATTTTAAAAAAATGAAAAAGAATATATTAATACAAAAAGCACTATTATTGTTTTTTACATCTTTAATAGTTGCATCGTGTTCTAAAGAAAATTTAGAACCAATACTTGCTGATGACATTCCTGTTGAAGATCTGGAAACAGTTGAACAGGCAAGACAGTATATGGATGGAACCTATGCGCTAATGGTAGATTACCGGTATTGGGGCAGGAATATTATTATCGCTGGAGAAGCTAGAGCTGATAATGTTTTCGCCAATGCAAATTCTGGTCGTTTTTTAGATGTTGCCCAGATGAATCTCTTGCCACAATCAGGCACCGTTGCTGAAATCATGCAATATGCTTATGGTTCATTAGCCAATGTTAACCTATTGATTGCTGCTGAAGGCATTGAAGGAGATCCTGAAGTAATAAACCAAATTAAAGGTGAAGCTTATGCCATAAGAGCACTTGTACATTTTGATTTATTACGGGTATATGGACAACAATTTGTTTCTGGACAAGGAGGCAATAATGCTTTAGGTGTTTCATATGTAACTGGTTTTAAAGATGAGGACCTATATGTCGCAAGAAGTACAGTCTCAGAAACAAAGAATAAAATTTACGCAGACCTCGATAAAGCATTATCATTATTGACTCCTGGTCAAAATGATCCGAATAAAATTACTATTACCACCTTTGCCGCTCAAGCAATTAAAGCTCGCGTTGCAACTTATTTTCAAGAATACGATATTGCACGAACAGCCTGTGAAGCAATCATTGGTAATTTCAATTTAACCACTGCTGACAACTATGTAGACTATTGGGCTCAAAAAACCGTACCGCCCGCATCTATTTTTGAATTAGAGCAAACCCCATCAACAAGTAATTCAATCAATGGAATAGCCAATATATATAGAGGTGCGTCTTATGGGGATATTGAGGTTTTAGATAATTTCCCTACTGACGCCGAATTTGGTCCTAACGATGTTAGAAATTCTCCTGAAATGATATCGGAAGATCGTAATGGTAGATTAAGAAACATGGGGAAATATCCTACCTTAGGCTCATTTGATGACAATATTAAAGTAATAAGATATGCAGAGGTGGTCTTAAATTATGCTGAAGCACTTTTAGAAACAAACCCAGATTTGTCTTTACAATACTTAAACAGTATACCTGAAAACAGAAACGGTACTACGTACTCAGTTTCTAATATGACAAATATCTTAAAGGAAAGAAGAAAAGAACTTGCTTTTGAAGGTTTCCGTTTTGATGATTTGGCTAGAACAGGAAGAGACATTCCTGTAATCGATCCGGCTAATCAAACACACGGTGGTCCAGAATATGGAAGTACAAATTATGCATTTCCTATGCCAAGACAAGAAATTGACAACAACCCACTGTCTAAACAGAATGCCGGTTACAATTAATTTTTTAAGTTAAGGTAATTTATAAACAAAGAAAAAAGAGGCTGTCCATAAAGGCAGCCTCTTTTCATGGTTATTCTGCGTATATTCTATATCTTCATAATATAAAATAAGTTCTGTATATATGCCCAAAATTCATAAAACAGATCCAGTTCGGCCTTCTTCCTTTAAGCTGTGAGTATCTTCTTCCCAAAATTTATCGGGATCGTAACGTCAATATAATAATAGAAATGATAGCTGTACGTTCTATAAAGAACATTATCAAGCTCGGGGCACATCGAGTTAACGCTCTATGGACTTAATAAGTTTTTGGTTTTATACTTGTTTGGGCAATCTAAATCCTTTGAACAAGGGTTAAGGAAAAAGATAAAAAACTATTCAACCCAAAAGATATCGCTCATATAAACCAATAATATTGGAATGCAAAACCAGTTTTTAACAACATAAAACACCATACGAACATCAAGTCATTTTGCTGAGAGAGCTTGAAAAAGTGAACTTAGAAGCCTATAAACTATTTTTGCTACCTCTGATTCTCATATTAAACTCCAAATAACCAAAACAACCTTGGGTTAAAGTCAAAAAAGACCAAAAATAAAAGTCGTGTAAATTGTTTTTAGACAACCTCTTTTTTACTTTTACACCATGAGCAAAAAAGACAACATCTTTGGCATCTATCCTGTTCTGGAAGCCATAAAGTCCGATACTGAAATTGATAAAGTTTATTTAATAAAAGACTCCGGTAACGATAAGCTGGCGTCCATTGAAAAGAAACTGCAAAACAAACACGTGACCGTTAACCACGTTCCGGTAGAGAAACTGAATCGACTGACCAACGGAAACCACCAAGGTGTCGTGGCCGTTACCTCCCCTATTTCCTTCGTTGGCTTAGAAGAGCTTATCGAGAGCGCGATAGCGTCTAAAAAGACACCCTTATTTTTGGTGCTGGATCAAATAAGCGATGTGCGCAACTTTGGCGCCATTATCCGTACGGCCGAATGTACCGGGGTCGATGGCATCATCATTCAGAAAAAAGGGGGCGCTCCCATTACTGGTGATACGGTAAAGACCTCAGCCGGGGCTATTTTCAAGATGCCAATTTGCAAAGTAGATCATATAAAAGATGCCATATATTACCTGCAAGGCTCAGGCATTAAAACAGTCGCGGCAACCGAAAAAACGGAGAAAGACCTGTATTCCGTTTCCTTTACTGAACCAATGGCGTTGATTATGGGCTCTGAAGGCAAAGGGATTTCCCATTCGGTATTGAAATTAGTGGACGAACAAGCGGCATTGCCCTTACTGGGCGAAATAAACTCCCTAAACGTCAGCGTGGCTTGCGGGGCGTTTTTGTATGAATTAGTGCGGCAACGAAACAAAAAGCATTAAAAGTAAAAACAAACTTTAATTATTGGCATCGTTTTTTGGATTTTTCCTGAAGTAATAATTTATCTTAGTTAGTTTTTTTTCAATTTCGGCCTCGGTTTCAGGATCCAGTTCCGATTCAGCCCCAAATTCAGTTTCAATTTCGGTTTCAGTTTCAACACGGTTTTCTATAAAGTTTCCGTCTTCATCAAAATGTTGTAAAAATTCATCTTCCTCAGGATTATAATCATCCCGTTGCCATTCGTATTTCTTGGTCGGGATGGGGTCCTCCTTAAAGAAAAAAGCAAACACCAATCCCACCAAAAACCCGGATAAATGACCTTCCCAAGAAATCTTGGTGTCTATTGGAAAAACATACCACAATAAGCTGCCATAGAGGAAAACCACCGCCAATGACAGGGCAACCAACTGGTATTGTTTTGAAAACACCCCTCTGAAAAATAAAAACGAAGCCAATAAATACACCATTCCGCTTGCGCCAATATGGTAGGATGGCCGTCCTATGGCCCAAGTGAGTAACCCAGTCAACAACATACCGCCCAACAGCACTTTCCATTTTACGTTTCGGTAAAAATAAAAGAGTGCGGCGCTCAACACAAAAAGCGGTATGGAGTTATTGAACAAGTGCTGCAATCCGCCGTGTATAAAAGGGCCAAAGATAATGCCACGTAAACCTTCCGCCCGTTGTGGGTAGATTCCGTAGGTATTAAAGCGCCATCCAAAACGTATTTCGGCCCAATACACAATCCAGATGCTGAGTACAAACAGCAAAGGGCCGTAAATAACACCCGGGTAAAACGATAACGGTTCTTTTTTGAACATATAGGTTACTTAACAAAAAACAATCCCAAGGCTAAATTAATGATAATTTGTCAGTGGAGCACGATAGTTAAAATCGTAATTTTGTACCTATGAGCACACCTTTAGCCGAACGCATACGCCCAAAATCCCTCGAAGATTACATAAGCCAGCAACATTTGGTAGGCCCCAATGGAGCTTTGACTACCCAACTTTCCTCTGGAGTTTTATCGTCTATGATCTTGTGGGGACCACCGGGAATTGGAAAAACCACACTTGCATCCATTATTGCCAACCAAAGCAACCGCCCCTTCTACACGCTCAGTGCGGTGGACAGCGGGGTGGCTGCCGTGAGAGAGGTAATCAACAAAGCGAAAAAGAGCGATGATCTGTTTTCGACCAAGAACCCCATCCTTTTCATTGACGAAATCCACCGGTTCAGTAAGTCGCAACAAGATTCGCTACTTGGAGCCGTTGAAAAAGGCTGGGTGACCCTTATTGGCGCCACGACCGAAAACCCGAGTTTTGAAGTGATCCCTGCCCTATTGTCACGCTGCCAAGTTTATGTATTGAAACCTTTTACCAAAGAAGACTTAGAAGCCCTTTTACAACGCGCCATTGAAAAGGATGAGCTGCTACAACAGAAAAAAATTGAGCTAAAAGAAACAGAAGCCTTACTCCGGTTATCAGGTGGCGATGGCCGAAAATTGTTGAATATACTGGAACTGGTGGTCATATCTGAAAACAGTGATGCTATTGTGTTAACTAATGAAATGGTTCAGAAAAAAGTACAGAAAAACACCGTCTTGTACGATAAAGCCGGGGAACAGCATTACGATATCATTTCGGCATTTATTAAAAGCATTCGCGGTAGCGATCCCAATGCGGCTGTTTACTGGTTGGCACGGATGATCGAAGGGGGTGAGGACGTAAAATTCATAGCAAGACGGTTGGTTATTTTGGCTTCGGAAGATATTGGGCTGGCCAACCCCACGGCACTCGTAATGGCCAACAATACCTTTCAGGCCGTTAACACCATTGGCTATCCCGAGGCTCGCATTATTTTAAGCCAATGTACGATTTATTTAGCCACTTCAGCAAAAAGCAACGCCGCTTACGATGCCATCAACAAAGCACAGCAACTGGTAAAGCAAACGGGAGATTTATCGGTACCATTATCCATCAGGAATGCCCCCACCAAATTGATGAAAGAACTGGGCTACGGAAAAGACTATGAATACGCCCATAATTACGAAGGCAACTTTACACCCCACGAATTTTTACCGGAAGAGATTAAAGGAACATCCTTGTACAAACCCGGAAACAACAGCAGGGAAAACAAATTAAAAGCCTATTTAAAATCACTTTGGAATAACAAATATGGCTTTTAACGTACCAAGCGGTAAACCATTACCGTTTCCCCTTTAAACACCGAAAAGTTTTGGTTTTCATCAAAATAAACATCGTAGGTTTTGCCCTGATCATCTGTAAATTGTACTTCGGAAGTTGTTACGGTAACCGTTCCCGCCAATATCAGTCCATTTTTAGCATCGGCAGACTCTTCATATAAAAAATACCCATTGTCGGTTTTCCGAAGTAAATAAGAGGTGTCTTCTTTTTTGTAGTTTAAAAATTTCGCATCGGGCAAATTTTCGATATTGGCACTTTTGGCCGTCGATTGATTTTTGGGTGTTGTTGCCGGTTTTACTTCAGCTTCAGTTTCGATTTCGGTTTCAGTTTCAGCTTCAGTTAAAACGACATCTTTTTGTTGGACGCCCAACCGTTCAATGCTATTGAAAGCTTTCCGAAGGGCATCTTGATAGGCTTTTCTGTATTCTTTAAACTTACTCACCCCCTCTTCGCCGGTATATACTATTTTATCCCTGCAGTCCTTTAATTCAACGGTTAATTTAGTTCTGAAAAAAGAGTTGTTTTCTTTTATATCGGCATAGAGTCCGTCGCACCGTTTGGCGTTGGGGGCTTCGGAAGCCAAATACGCATGAAACCCGTATTTGTTGAACAAAAATTCGGTAAGCGAACTGGTTTTGTATTTATCTTTTCCTTCCAGAAACTCAAATTGTTCGGGAACGACCACATAACTGTAATCGCTCAATGTTTTTTGCGCAAAAGAACCTATGCCTGCCAAAAGGAATAGGAACAGGATACTGTTTTTTATCATTCTTGGTCTATTTTTATATTAAAGCCCAATTGTAAAGATACGCTTTTTGCTTTAGCTAAGTTTCCATACCGAAGCAGATTGTCGGCTGCCAGGTACGCATTGAATTTACCGAGATTTGCCACCACGCCCAAGCCTACATTTGAAAATGAATAAGGATCTACTGTATAAGTGGCTTTCGCCGAAAGGAAATCCCACAGCCTACGGTAATAAAATAAAGTACCGGCCAATTGCGGTCCTTTAGGTCTAAAAACGCTGAACAGTTGCAAGCCCACCGATTGATTGGTCGCTACGGCCCCACTCATATTGTAACAGTCGCACGCATCGCCCCTACCCCTGCCAAAACGGTATTCTACAGCCGCATTCAGTTTTACCGGGCGCAATTGCGTGTAGCTATTTTGCAAGGTATCTACGCCCACTTGGTTTTCAAACTCATCCACTACATTGGAAAAATAAGGTATTGCCGGTTCGTTATCGTCCAAGGGCGGAAAGATCAACTCGATCCCGTTTACCGTGTGGTTGCCTTTAGACTCATAGTTTTCCACGCCGTTGGTATGAAAAACCATGCCTAAATCCAGCACACTGCCACTTACGGTCCAAAACCGGCCAATGTCATAAGTAGCACCAAAATCGAACCCTAACCCAACATTACCGCCAAAAAAAGAACGGCCCAGTATTTCACTGATCACCTCGGCACTGCCATCGGCATCGCGCAACGAGGCATAGCCCGATGTTTGCACGGACATATTAATATTTCGCAATTCATGCTCATAAATATTGATGCCATTTGTAGATTCGCGCGTGGTAAAGGTACCGGTATTATCGATGCTTTGAAACTGGATTAAACTGGAATATACTTTTGCCCTTACGCCAAAAGTGAGGTTCTCGTTCATTTTTTTGTTAGCTCCAAAGTGGAACACCGTCAACAGTTCTCCCGTGGTGCTTACCTCGCCCAAATCGAATTCTTGGCCCAACCGGCTTTGATTGCCTTCCCAAGCCAAAACAGCAAGGTCCTTGGGGAAATAACTTATAAAATCGAGCTCTTGATACATCCCGCCAGAAAAGTAGATTTTATTCTTGGCGAGCCAGCCAAAATCGACAACAGCCAACTGTTGATTGATGGTAAAAAAGTCCTTGGCATCCATATCAAAAATCTTGTCGCGTATGCGGGCATTGATGTCGCCACCGGATTCTTGGAAAATATCGTAAGCTGAAACGCCTGAGGCGCCACCGTTTACATGCACTTGCGATAAAAATGGAATACCGAAATGAAATTTTTGGGGCACTTTGCTTCCCGGGTTCAACAATAGGTTTTGGGGGACTTCTTCAAGACCGAACAATACGGCTTTGTTTTGTGACAATACGGTACTGGCACAAAGCACAATGAAGCAAAACAATATGTTTCTCATTAGTTTTGCAGTTTTAAATAGTAGGTGGTTTTAGATTTTAGGTTGAGTTCCCCTTCCAAATTTTCATTGGCTGAGGGAATTTGTACCGTGACGACAACTTTAGACGATGTTGTCAACTCAGCAAGGTCATTTCCTTCCACCGTTTGGGTAAAAGTGGTCGTTTGAGCATTTTCTGGGCTGCCTTGGGCAACATCGGTTCCGGTACGATAGGTATTGGCATTGTTTTCGTCCAAAAACTGAAAATCGACATCAAACCTTCGGGGGATGCTGTTGGTAAATTCAAAAAGGAAATCTGCTTTCATTAAATCTTCTTGCACGTAATCATCATCCAGAAAAGGAAGTTCGGTCGTATCACGGAGCGTAAGTCGAGGGGTATTGGTTATGGAGTCGAAAAAATCATTTGCTTTTAGGTTAAAGTAAATCAAATTCAGTTCAACAACCGGTGTCAAGGTTATGTTTTCGGCTTGATCAAAATCGGTGTCCCTTACACAGGAACTTAACAAGACACTTACCAAAAGTATCCATAATGGCAGGTAAAAGTTGGTTTTCATTAATTGGGGATTTTAGACAATAACGGGCTTAAATTATAAATATTTCACTAAAAAATAGTTTTAATTTCAAACAGCGCATTGACAAAAAGTTGATTTTCGGCAGGTTTGGTTTTTCGGTAATTATAATACATCGTCTGCATCCCGATGGCTTTGGCGCCCAAGATGTCGGCTTCGTACGAATCGCCTATCATAAAGCTGCTTTCCGGTTTTGCCGATGCTTTTTTCAAGGCCGTTTCAAATATAACAGGATGAGGCTTTTTTGACCCTACCTCATCTGAAGTGGTCACCGTTTTAAAATAACAATAGATACCGCTTCTTTTCAGCTTAAGGTGCTGAACTTCGTGAAAACCATTGGTAATAATATGGAGCGTATATTTTTTTGAAAGATAATCCAACACTTCTAAAGCACCTTCAAACAAATGATTGTCACCGGGCAGTTCATCGATGTACGATTGCGCCATCGCATCAATTTCGGCTATGGGAAAAGTCAAGTCAAAAAGCTTAAAAGTTTCGATTAACCTACCTCTTCGCAATTGTTCTTTACTCACTTCATCATTTCTGAAAAGCCGCCAGTACGCCAAGTTGATGGGTTCGTATTCTTTAATGAACAGATCGACATCCAAAGAAACGTTATGATTGGCAAACACCCGCTTAAAAGCCAAATAGGAGTTTTTGTCAAAATCCCATAAGGTGTGGTCCAGATCGAAAAATATATCGGTAACTTTCATCATTCTTGAAGCATTTTTTCTGAAATTATTTTTTTCCAAATTCTGTTTGTTCCCGCAGCGAAATCGGTATTGCTGAACACCAAGGAAAAGGTGCCGTTCACTTTTTTTACGGAAGTAAGCATCGCCTCCAGGGTTTTGTTGATTTCCATGTCACTTTTATCGGCAAATCCCAAGGTGGTTCCCGCCAAAGGATGGACGATAAGCGGCGTTTTTATCTCATAATCGAGATCATAAAATAAAAAAGGCGTACAGGTGCCCGCCCGAAATCCTATGAGGTCTTTATAAACCATGGTAAAATCTTTTTTTATTTCGAGTTCGACCAAATTTCTGTAAAAATCGGGGAGGTTTACCAAATAATGGGAGCCCATACTGCTCAACAGGGTTCGGTTGGTGATCTCTTCCAATTGTTCTTTTTCTTTTTTAAGCATCGCGTACGCGCCCAAGGAGCCCATGGAAAATAGCAGTCCTACTTCTTTATAATCGTTTACGTATTTTATGAGCAATTTAAATTTTTGCCGGTGGGTGTTGATGCTTTCCTTAAAGGTAGCCGCCTCTCCCAAAAGAAAAAAGAACGTCATTGGCTTTTTGCTGCGTTTAGCCTTGTTAATCAACCATTTAAATGTGTTGTTCGGGTCTCTTCGAATACCCAAAAGTACTTGCGTGCGCCGGGTTACCTGTAATAACCTAAACCTCAACAGGTCACTTAGGTATCCAATTAAAGACCTAAAAAAACCTTTTTGCTCAAAAGCATATGGCTCTACCGATTTGATCACGGGATGAATGTCCATGGTTTTTGAGGCAAAACGCAAATGGGGAAAATGTTCCAAGAGCACTTTTTTAAACTTATAGGCCCAGATATCGATCACGGGCTGTTGCAAGAACTTTTCTTTATATCCCAAACTTTCGGAAACTGGATAACGGCCCCTTTCGTCTTTTACGTGGGGCAAGTATTCTTCATACCGGCTCATTAAATAAAACGCTGCCGAGAATATATCGAACGGAAGCGCGCTTTTTTCTGAAACGGGAAAAAAACAGACCGTATCCTCCCAACGCTTCACTGTTATGTCGATACTTTCCACCCCTTGTTCGGTGAGCAATCCTTGAGCTTGAACAAAAAGTTCGTTTCCCATGGGCTGTTTTCCGTAGGAAAGTTTAGGCCCTTTGTGCGCGATCAATTCTTCAATTACCGATGTAAAACCAACTTCCACCCCTAAAATACGCTTACAGATATGCTTAAAGGCATAGGTGGTCCTCGGCGTTATTTTTTGGGTATAAATCAGCAGCATATGCAGTTATATCATAGATTCATCGGCGAAGCTAAAATACGCTTTTTCGGTTATTATAAGGTGGTCCAGTACTTTTATATCCAAACTTTCTCCGGCAGTTTTCAGTTTTTGGGTAAGCCTAATATCCGGTTGGCTGGGTTTTAACGTTCCAGACGGATGGTTATGGGCCAGAATGATGGCAACCGCGCCCAATTGCAAAGCATTTTTAAAAGCCAAGCGCACATCGACCAAGGTGCCGGTAATACCACCTTTGCTAAGCTGAGACGTTTGCAGCACTTTGTTGGAGTTATTTAAATACACAATCCAGAATTCTTCGTGTGGCAATTCGCCAATAATGGGTTGCATGAGTTCAAAAACAGATTGACTAGAGGTTATTTTTTTCCGGTTCAACGCTTCACCGGCCCTACGCCTTCTACCCAACTCCAAAGCCGCCGCAATGGTTATGGCTTTTGCTTCACCAATGCCTTTGAACTGCATCAAGTCTTTGATGGTGAGCTTCCCCAGTTGATTTAAATTGTTCTCAGCCGAAGCCAAAATTCGCTGACTTAAGGACACAGCACTTTCCTCACGGTTGCCGCTGCCTATTAAAATGGCAATAAGTTCGGCATCGCTCAATGCCGTGCGGCCTTTCTGAAGCAATTTTTCACGAGGGCGATCGTCTTCATTCCAGTTTTTTATAGAAAAAGATGTTGGTTTTTCTTTCAATTTGGTTTCTTAAACTTTAAAGATAATAATGTATCTTTAAACTGAAAATTTCAGGTGCTAAAATCCAATTTTTTATGAAATCGCTGTTTCAACCAGAAGCTTACAAGGAGATACAAGTACGTATAGCAGCATTGAGCCCCGATACACAGCCTAAATGGGGCAGTATGAGCGTTTCGCAAATGTTGCACCATTGCCAAAAACCCCTTGAAGTGGTACTGGGAAAGACAACGGTTGAAAAACCCAATTTTTTTATGGAGCTGCTGATGAAATGGTTTAAAGGCATGATGTACAACGACAAACCGTGGAAGCACGGCCTGCCCACCGCAAAAGAATTTATCGTGACCGAACCCAAAGAGTTTGAAGAAGAAAAAACTCAATTAAAGGCACTTTTGGAAGCATTCAACCAAATAGACGAAAACGAGAACTTACCGCCGCATCCTATCTTCGGAAAATTCACAAACGAGCAATGGGGGAAAATGCAATACAAGCACTTGGACCATCATTTTCGGCAGTTTGGGGTATAGTTGGTAGTTAAAAAATCAAAAACTATCGCCATATCAACTCATAAAAGTATCAACTTTTTAACTCACAGCTCATAACTCATAACTCATAACTAAAAAATGTACCCACCGCCCCATCATCAAGTGCACGATAAAGAAAAAATGATTGCTGTTATTAAACAGTTTCCTTTGGGAATGTTGGTATCAGTTAAAAATGATAAACCATTTATTACCCATATTCCTTTTATATATAATGCTGAATCCGGCAGGTTGGTGGCACATATCGATAAAAACAACCCGCAATTAAAAACGTTACAAGATGGAGCAACAGTTACCGTGGTTTTTAAAGGACCCGATTGTTATATTTCGCCTTCGGTGTATGCTTCGGAAAATCAGCTGCCTACTTGGAATTACATTATTGTGCACCTTACCGGAACCATTGAGCTCCTAACCGACCCGGAAGCTGCAAAGGACAGTATGATTGCTATGACTGAATTTTTAGAAAAACCGGAGCACAAATTCATTTTACACAAAGACAATCCTAAAATGGAGCGGTTTGTAAACTACATTCAAGCGTTTGAGATTGAAATCACGCACTGGGAAGGGAAGTTCAAGTTGTCACAGGATAAAAGTGAGGTGGATCAAGCAAATGCTAAAAAACAGCTTATGAAAAAGGCTAAAGAAGATATTTCTGGGTTTATTAATGCGTTATAGACTATTTACCAAAACCAAATGAATCAACACGTAAGAAATCAACATTACGTTCCTCAATTTTTATTGAAAAACTTCTCAAGCCGAGGTGATAAATTTATTTGGGCATACGATAAGAATGAAAAATATAATATTCATAATCAAATTAAAGAGCGAGCAATAAGAAGAGTAGCAAGTGAAGAGTTTTTTTATGACCAGTTTAAAAGCAGCAAAATTGGAAGTTATGAATACGCTTTAAAAGAAGCTGAAGATGCAGCAGCACCAATTATTTCTAATATTATAAACACTAAAAGCATTAGAGATTTATCTAAAAAAGACAGAAGAAGATTATCATTATTTATAACACTTCAATACTTAAGGACAAAAGGTCAGCTTCTTCAAACTGAATACTTGACGAATACTCTTTCTGAACAAATAAAACAAAAAACTAATATTCAAATAGAAAAAGTTGATTCAAAGAAAATCTGGTTTCTAATGTTAGAACAATCAATAAAATTTCCTGAAATATTAATGAATAAAGTATGGATGCTAAGCGAAAGCAATAATTCATTCTATATATCAGATAATCCAGTTGCATTGCAAAATTCTACAGATACAAGTAAAGTTAGAGGCACACTAGGATTACAAAGTTTTGGGATTGAAATCTATCTACCTCTTTCACCATCACTTACACTGTGTTTGTTTTGTGAAAAATTATTTAAAAATAGTGGTTATGAAAAAAATTTTATTGAAAATTCAACTTGTGCCCCTGAAAATATTAAAAACTTAAATTCGCTTCAAATAAACTATTCACAGAGATTTATATTTTCACATAAAAAAGATTTTGATTTGGTAAAAAAACAATTAAAAAACACAACTCATAAATAATAACTTATTTCAAATACCCCTTCACGGCATCAAAATCCAGCCCGCCGTAATTACCGCTGCTCATTAATAACAAGACGGTATTTTCATAATCTTCAGAATATAAAAAAGTTTTAAAGTCACCCGGATTGGTGAAAATCATTAAGTCTTCCCGTTGGAAGGCCTCTTCAATCTGTTCGGCTTTTATTTCCTCCAATTGCTTGATCATCACCGCGTGGGGCGAATAGAACACGACCGCGGCATCGGCAGCATCCAAAGCACCTTGGTATTCGGTTAAAAATTCAGGGTTGAGGCTACTATAGGTATGCAACTCTAAACACGCGACCAGTTTTTTGTCGGGGTACTGATTTTTCACTGCTTGGGTGGTCGCTTTTACTTTACTGGGCGAATGTGCATAATCTTTAAACGCTATGGCGGTTTTGGTTTCGGCTATTTTTTCCAAGCGTTTGCTGGCGCCTTTAAAGGTGGCAATGGCTTCGTAAAAGTCATCGGCATCTACACCCATTAATTGACAGATCCATCGGGCGCCTTCTAGGTTGTTCAAGTTGTGTTTCCCGAATACCGCTATTGGCATAGAGCCTTCTGGTGTTTCCAGCAATGTTTCTCCGGATTCTACACTATATTCAGGCGTTTGGTATGGATATTTTTTTATGGGATTTTCGGTGGCTTCTACTACTCGCTTTACCTCAGTGTCTTCTTCATTGTAAATAATGGCACCGCCGTCCGTAATTTGGTTCAGGAATATTTCAAACTGTTCTACGTAGTTTTCATACGTTGGAAATACATTGATGTGATCCCAAGCAATTCCGCTTAACAATGCAATGTTTGGTTTATATAGATGAAATTTTGGTCGACGGTCAATGGGGGAAGACAAATATTCATCGCCTTCCAAAACAATAAAATCGTTTTCTTCGGTTAAGTGGACCATGGTGTCAAAACCTTCCAATTGTGCGCCTACCATATAATCAACCTCTTTATCATGGTAGTGCATCACGTGCAAAATCATGGAGGTAATGGTGGTTTTTCCGTGTGAACCCCCAATGACGACGCGGGTTTTGTGTTTAGATTGTTCGTATAGAAACTCAGGGTATGAATAAATTTTTAACCCTAACTCTTTTGCTTTTTTAAGTTCTGCGTTGTTTTCTTTTGCGTGCATTCCTAAAATAACGGCATCTAAGTCTGACGTTATTTTTTCAGGAAACCAACCGTATTCATTTGGCAACAAGCCTTTGGCAGCAAGCCTGCTTTTTGAAGGATCGAATATTTCATCATCACTACCGGTTACATGATCTCCTTTTTCGTGAAGTGCCAATGCCAGATTGTGCATCGCGCTGCCTCCAATGGCTATAAAATGTATGCGCATAATGAGTTTTTTGTAAAGATAGGGTTAAGAATTGGGAATTCAGAAATATGAATATAACATTTAAACTACATAGAAAGTATTCGCTCCTTTTCCGCTGCGGCTTCTTCAAAATCAGGACGACTGGACAACGCTTTGTTGATCCAATTGAGCGCATCGTCTCTTTTTCCTAAACTTTTGTAAATCTGTGCCATTCGGTAATACGCCCAATCTTTTGGGACACCATCCCGAACGGAATAGTTTTTTATATACGCCTGCAAACAATCCAGTCCCAATTGGGGACTCAAATTATACTGTGCCGAAATTTTTCCTATTTGATAATTCAGGCTGTTGCGTTTGTGTTTTTGAAGCGATTTTGAAGCGGTTTCAATAGCTTCTTGTGGCTTATTGTTCTTTTCATACAAGTTAGTCAGTTTTTCATAGGTGTGCGGCGACCCGCCTACTTGTATTGCTTTTTTATAATAGCTCTCCGCATCATTGGGGCGGTCATTATATTCGGCAATGTAGCCGTTTGCCAAGTAACCGTCAACAGGTGATATTTTCAGTAATTCATTGGCATAGCTACGCGCTTTCTTTTCGCTACCGCCAATAATGCCCGGCAGTTGGATATAAAACTCTACCAACGCCCAACGCACTTCAATATGCTTTGGGTCTAACTTAGCGGCAATTTCAAAATGTTCTTTAATATCGTCTATATAGGTAAGCGCTCTAATTTTACTTATTTCCAGCGCTTTCATCCCCATGGCACCACCGTATTTAAAATGGTAATTGGCGCTATTCTCATCTTCTTCCACCAACTCCTCATAATAATCTATCGCCGTATCCCAATCCTTTGCATAACTGGCAATATCACCCAGATATTCACGTGTTTTTGCATCATTGGGATGTGCTTGTAAATACTTTTTGAAAAGTGGTTTAGCTTTGCTGAATTGTTCTTTTTTAAAATAGGTTTCGGCTTGCTCAAATGTACTTTGAGAAAACATCATTAGCGGAGCCAACAAAAACAATAACAGTATTTTTTTCATATAATTCATTTATCTATTGCGCTTTTTTGAAATTTCTTGAATGCTTTCTCAATTCTTTCAGAATAATACTGAAATATCCGCTCCTCGGTTACAGGTGCTTCGATTGTCCCTTCGATAATAGCACTCCACGCCAATTGATCGTTTTTAACATCCACAACATCCAAATACAAGGCTTGATCTATGGCGATTGTTTTTAAACGCATATTTTGCAATATTGTTTTTTCTTTTTGCTGTTCTCCATAGGTTCCTTTTTTATTTTTTTGATTGGCAGCACCTTGGTTATTTTTAGCATCACCTGATTTGGTTTCTGAAAGATCGGGAATGTACGAAACATATTCTTCCACAAAGAAATTTACGTAAAAATCAGGCGTATCGGATTTATCATATCCTTTTTTGAAAAGCTGTAAAGCAACAGCTTGCATAATCAGTTTGGTTTCATCTTCAGGAAGGTTGGCCGCTATGGTAGGATAAAAATTGTAGGTTTTGTAACTGGTGAGATCGAAAGATTCATTGTGTTGAACGTCCATAGTGGCGCTACAGGATAGCAACGTTAAAATCACAAAGAATGTAAGTATGTATTTCAAGTGTTTTAATTTATTGGTGGCTTTGGTTCACTCCGGCTCCGCCCAATGACCGCCGAATAGCCATCTAATTTGTTGTTTAATAAATTTTGACCATTATTTCAATAACTGCAACTGACTACTGAAAACGGTAGCTTCGATACACTTTTCGTTTTATACTCTTTGGGCTATCGTCATAACCTTATCGAAAAAACGAAAAGCACTCAGCCACCTCTATTTGTCATTGTTTTAAAAACTTGGAATTTTACTATTCACTGAATTACTGACTACTGAACACAGCGTACTGCCTACTGTTCAGGCGGAAATTTTTTAAGTATTTTCGACACCACTTCTTCATAATGTGCTTTCTTCTGTTGCGGATTGGCTTTTTCTTTTAAATCGGCTTCGGCTATTGCTTGCCAAATTAAACCATCATTTGAAACATCGATAATGTCCATAGTGATGGCCTGCTCATAAATACGGCCACCAATGGGAATGCCACCGCTTACGCCCACACCTACATTGCCTCCGCCACTGCCTACTCCAATGCCGATGGTATTACGTGAACTGCGAAGGTTTTCTTTTGCGTAAAAGTTGATATACAGTTGTGGAGCATTGGACTTTACAAAACCGCGTGCTTGCAACACACTATCGGTTGCTTGCATAATGCGCTTATCGTCCAGATCGTTTAATCCGGATTGTATGGTAGGAAAAAAGTTATAGGTCGTATATTGCGAAAAGTCAACCTCTTTATCATAATCTACGCCTACGCTTGTTCCGCAGGAAACAACCAGCAGCGAAATTAATATCACAGAAAGATATTTCATAGTTTTAAAATTATAATACGGTATTAAAACTACGCAAAAAGTACGCCAATGGATTTTGTTTATTATTGTTTAACAATTTTCTTGGTCAGACTTCCTTTGTTTGTTTTAACGTTCACAAAATAAATTCCTGAAGAAAGTGCTTCCATATTTATTTGTTTTTCTGAAGTTGTAATTAACTGTTTTCCCAAAACGGAATAAATGGTCGATTGTTGAAACATTAGACTATTTGAAGTTTGTATTTGTAGGGTTGATGATACCGGATTAGGATGCAACGTAATAAGAGTTTCTAATGAGAATTCATTAACTGAAAGGGGTTCTACAACTTGAGTTGATACTGTATTGGTAATGATGGGCGGGTTAAAGTCAAAGTAAATATTTGCTGTATTTTCTACCTCATCACCTATTGAAAGCGTTTCATTAGGCTTTATCTGAAAAGCAATGTGCCCATTACTTCCTTCCGGGTCACTTGATTCTGGTGGTAAATAGATATCTTCAAAAATAAAGGAAACAGCATTTCCGTCTAAAATTTCCACACGGTAGTCGTGACTGCTGGAAAGGGTTCTAAAGGTGTTCCAGTTAAGGTTATCGCTTAAGGTATCGGTTACAGTTATATTAACTGCTGATGCGGACCCTGTATTTTGAAAACGAACTAAGTAGTCTAAATACCCATCAACCTCATCTTCGTAAATTTCTTCTCCTTGAAGCACTTGTTTATCGTTAGGATCGTATGAATTGATAATTGTTTGCTCAAATTCATAAACATTATCTTCCGGTGTAACTTCTTCTTCAACAGGATTAACTTCAGCAACAAACGACAATATATCCCCATCTTCATTTATTGGCGGCTCAAGGGTATTAAAATTTATAAATATACTTTGTGACTTAAAAGGCAGTAAGTTTTCAAATTGCCACATTATACTATTACCATCTATATTATTTTCAGTTGGGTTTGACGATAGGTAAGTTTGTCGTACGTTATCAAAAGCAAGACTTACACTGCCACCCATAATTGTAGTCCCTAAGTTTTCATACACTATTTTATAGTTAACGTCAAAACCAGGTCTCGCCTCATTCAGTGGTAATAAGGTTACTTTCAAATCATTAAAAACATTGGTTGCTGTTAGGCAGAAATCCACTGTTTCTGTATTTCCATAAGAATTAAAGACAGTACTTACTTCTGCTGGGGTAATTTCATAATATTCAGGCAAAGATTCAGGAATTACTGTTAGGTTATAAGTGCCTAAATCTTCTAATAAGAAACTATACTCACCAAATTGATTAACTCTTGTACTAAATACTTTATCTTCATTTTCAGCTTGTACCATAACTCCCGTTGTTGAATAGTCGTTTTCATCACAAGAGTTGTTTTCAAAGTCAAATCGTATTGTTCCACGGACTATGTTTGTGCTACTTGGAATGTTTTCGGCAAAGCTTGATATTTCCTGTTGGGTCAAAACCCTATTATACAATCTTACATCATCTATTTTACCTAAAAAGGTATTCCCTACTACTTGATTTCTTGAACCAATATGCAATGGAGCTTCTTCATCCATTAATTCTCCAAGAATTTCTAATTCGTTTAATAAAACACCATTAAGATATAATCGCATCGTTTCACCATCTCGTATTGCAGTAAACATTTGCCATTTATTGAGCTCGTACCCCACATCAGAAAAAAGGTGATTTTCATCTGTTTGAGTTGTTATTTTAAACACATTTTCTTCTACAGCAGACACAGATACAGCGAAAGGAGCTTCATTGGGGCCGCTGACAGCTGGGCCCTTCACAAGGATAGTCTGGCTCTTAATAGCCGTAGGATAAACCCAAACATTAAAGGAAAAGTCGTCTTCAAAGTATAAATTAGGGTTATCAACCACTCTAATAATATCGTCTAATCCGTCAAATTCGTAAGCACTATTTGGAATTCCAAAACGATCAGTAGTAAGTTGTGCTCCGTCTACAATGCCATTATTTGAATAAAAACTTTCATCGTTGGCATTTCCATTAAACGGATAATAGGCTACCAAAGTAGGATCTAAATTTTCAAAATAAATAGTATTAATCTCAGATTGAGACAATGCCCTATTGTACATACGAACCTCATCTATTTTACCTAAAAAAGTATCCCCCACTACTTGGCTTCTTGAACCAATATGCAGTGGAGCCTCTTCGTCTAGCATAACCCCTGAGACTGTTTCTTGAGCAATCAATTGTCCATTCCTATATAGTTTTATAATATCCCCTTCACGGGTAGTAGTAATCAATTGCCAAAAATTAATTTCGTAACCTGTTTGTGATTGTAATCCAAAAACCTGTTCATCTAAGAATAATGATGAACTTACCGTATTAATACCGGTTATGCTTAAAGAATAAGGAGCTCTGTTTGGCCCATTAATAACAGGCCCTTTACGAACAATAGTTTGTGACCTTAGTTCTGAAGGGTTCACCCAAGCAGAAATAGTATAGTCGTTAGTAAATGTATATTCAGGGATATCTGGTGCAAATATTAAATCATTTTGACCATCAAAAAGATAAGCTTCATTTATATTACCAATTCTATCAGTAGTTAACGTCGCTCCCTCTACAGTAGCATTATTTCCTATTGAACTCTCATCATTAGCGTTGCCATTAAAAGGAAAGTAAGCAATGAGCCCGTCTTCAGGAATTTGCCCAACCCCAACTAAAGAAACCAATAAAAATAATGCACTGAGTAAATATTTTGCCATCTGTAAGATTTTTCAGCAAAATACATATAAAATTAAAACTACAAAATATTGGCAGTCATGACTTTATAGAACACAGAGTTTATTTATTTATTTGTCTTCAACATCTTTATTCAACATCCCCCAAAGTCTATCTTTCAATTCCATTAAACCCTGTTGCGCTACCGAAGAAATAAACAAATACGGCAACCCTTTAAATTCTTTATCCAATATCTCTTTCATTTCGCCTTTCAGTTCTTCATCGAGCATGTCACTTTTTGAGATAACGATAAGGCGTTCTTTATCCAACAGTTCTGGATTATAGCGTTTTAATTCATCTAACAGAATATCGTACTGTTTTTTAATATCATCTGCATCTGCAGGGATTAAAAACAGTAAGGTGGAGTTACGCTCTATATGGCGCAAAAAGTAGTGCCCCAAGCCTTTCCCTTCAGCGGCACCTTCAATGATTCCGGGAATATCAGCCATTACAAAGGTTTGATGGTCGCGGTAGGTTACAATGCCCAAATTGGGTTTTAGGGTGGTGAATTCATAATTGGCAATCTTGGGTTTGGCAGCAGTAATTACTGAAAGCAAGGTCGATTTCCCTGCATTGGGGAAGCCTACCAAACCAACATCGGCCAAAACTTTTAGCTCTACGGTAATGTTAACTTCTTCGCCTTCCAGACCGGGTTGTGCAAAACGCGGGGTTTGTCGCGTGGCCGATTTAAAATGCGCATTCCCTTTCCCTCCTTTTCCGCCTTTGGCGACAATGCGTTGTTCGCCGTGTTCGGTCATTTCGAACATGGTTTTGCCCGTATCGGTGTTTTTTACCACGGTGCCCAATGGCACTTCGATAATCACATCGTCCCCGTCGGCACCGGTGCTGGTCTGTTTTCCTCCTGCCCCGCCGTGCCCGGCTTTAAAATGGCGTTTGAATTTTAAATGGTACAAGGTCCACATATTTTTGTTGGCCTGTAAAATAATATGGCCGCCACGGCCGCCATCACCACCGTCGGGCCCACCTTTAGGGATAAATTTTTCCCTGCGTAGGTGCGTACTGCCCTTCCCTCCTTTTCCAGAAGTTACGTGGATTTTAACATAGTCAACAAAATTGCCTTCAGTCACGGTTGTTAGATGTTAGATGTTAGATGTTAGATGTTAGATGTTAGAAAGTACAAAATTTAAGGGATATACTTAGTGACTTCTTCTATTTAATCCTTTAATATTTAAAATATTCATTAGGCCTTCAATGTTTGCTTCCTCTCCCCTCGGGAGAGGTTAGGTGAGGGATTACAGCTTCTCGATCACTTCGCTCAAGCGTTTGGTAATATCCTCGATGCTCCCTTCGCCGTCCACGCCATAGTATTTGTCGCGCTTTTGGTAGTATTTTTTCAGCACATCGGTTTTTCGGTAATATTCGGCAATGCGTTCCCGTATCACGTCTTCGTTGGCATCATCGGCCCTACCGCTCACTTTTCCGCGTTCCAACAGCCGTTTTACCAGCACTTCATCATCTACCTCAAGTGCGACCATCGCATTTATTTGCGTGTCTTTTTCAGCCATTAACTTAGACAATGCTTCTGCTTGGGCTTCGGTACGTGGAAAACCATCAAAGATCAATCCTTCGGCATCTTCGTTTTTATCCACTTCGGCTTTTAGCATATTGATGGTCACTTCATCTGGCACCAAATGCCCTTTTTCCATATAACTTTTGGCCAGATCGCCCAATTCGGTATTGTTTTTTATGTTGTATCGAAAAACATCCCCGGTTGAAATGTGCACCCAATTATATTTCTTTTTTAAAATGTCTGCCTGTGTCCCCTTGCCTGCTCCCGGAGGGCCAAATAATACGATGTTTGTCATTACTCTATTGTTCTTTCTGAATATATTTTTTTATAAATCGCTACATAACGAAAGCGCAAAGATACTAATTGCAAAGCACTTGAGAGGTGTACGGTGCAAAAGTGTTTAAAGTTAAAAGGGACTGCTTATTTCTTTCCATCTTTAACCACTTTGGTTTTAGACAATACGTCGTGAAAACCATTTTTCATAAAAAGATAGGAAACCCAATCAAAGGGAATTAAACGGCATATCGTTCGTAACACGATATCTTTTTCTTTTGGTTTTTCACCATTATCCAAAACGACTTTGGTTTTAGTAACAAATTTACCTACCGTTTTTTGCCAAATAATTTCCATAAGTGTGTAATATGCCAAAAAAGAACCAAACACCAAAACAATGGTGGCTAACACCACAACGGGGTTTTGCGGATCGGACAGCAGCAAACTCAAAACAAGAAATACGACCATTGAAATAACATAAGAAACCACAACATCAATTAAATGATTTACAAACCGAAGCGAGGTAGGGGCCAAGGCACTATTTATTTTTTCTTTTTCTTGGTACTGCAACATGGCTTGTTTTCTCAATTTCTCAAAATTAGCGGTGTCGATATTTCTTTTTGTTATTTCATCTTCGGCAGCTTCTAAGGCAGCTGGTTGGTATTTTATCCTTTCAGCTGTTACAATTTGTATCAATTCTTTATCGGTCCGTTGGGACATTACATCGGAAAATTCGTTTTTCATAGCTAGGCTCTTAAGTGTTTTATTTTAACGTTTGTAAACTTATGAAAAATTGAAATTCCAGTTTTGTTCAGCAAGCTTTTATATATGCTTTATCCAAGTTTTCTTCGACTCTCCTTCGACTTTCCTTCGAGTAAACCCCAGCTTTTACGTATTAAACTCGAACAAAATAAGGGGTAAAGTCGAAGAAATCAACTGCAAAAGCACAGCAAAATATTTTCCGAAGTACTGTGGGTATTAATAAAACTCTCTTTCAAAAAATAAAAAACTCCCACACCCTTTTGTTATCTTTGTGCGTATGAACTACTTTTCGTCCTCTTTTACCCTCGGAATACTCGGCGGCGGCCAACTGGGCAAAATGCTGCTGTACGAAACACGCAAATACGATATAAAAACCAATGTTCTAGATCCCAGCGCTGAAGCGCCTTGTCGCATTGCCTGCGACCATTTTGAGCAAGGTGACCTGATGGATTTTGACACTGTGTATGCCTTCGGAAAAAAAGCCGATGTGCTTACCTTTGAAATTGAAGGCGTGAATGTAGATGCATTGGAAAAACTGGAACAGGAAGGCATAACGGTATATCCTTCTTCTGAAACGCTTCGGAAAATACAGGATAAAGGAGTACAAAAGCAGTTTTATAAGGAACATAAAATTCCAACGTCACCTTTTAAACGCTACAAAGACAAATACCATTTAAATGAAGCGATTGTTCGGAAAGAACTCCATTATCCCTTTGTTTGGAAAAGTTGCACCGGCGGATACGATGGAAAAGGCGTCAGTATTATCCGCGATGCGGAAGATGTGATTCCGTTAGCTGAAGGCCCCTGTATTGCTGAAAAATTGATTCCGTTTAAAAACGAACTGGCCGTGATTGTTGCCCGCAACCCAAGGGGCGAGGTGCGCACCTATCCGGTAGTCGAAATGGAGTTTCATCCAGAAGCCAATCAAGTAGAGTACGTTATCTGCCCTGCGAGAATTGAGCCTAAAGTCGCCGAAAAAGCAAGAGCCGTTGCCAAACAAGTTTCCGAAACATTTGAGCACGTAGGGTTGTTGGCTGTAGAATTGTTTCAAACAGAAGACGATGAGATTTTGGTAAACGAAGTGGCACCACGCCCACACAACAGTGGCCATTATAGCATTGAAGCCAGTTACACCAATCAGTTTGAGCAACATCTGCGCGCTATATTGGATTTGCCATTAGGAAAAACCGATAGCAAAGTAGGCGGAATTATGGTAAACCTAGTAGGCGATGAAGCCCATACCGGCGATGTAAAGTATGAAAATATCGAAAAAATTATGGCGATGGATGGCGTTACGCCGCATATTTACGGAAAAAAACAAACACGTCCGTTCCGAAAAATGGGACACGTGACCATTATAGATGAAGACATTAACCAAGCCCGTAAAGTAGCCGAAACCGTAAAGAAAACCATTCGGGTGGTATCAGAATAGTAGATTTTGTATCTTCCATTAAAATTATAGTGTCATGACGCTACTAGAAAAAAAACAAACGCTTAAAAAGGCAATCGACCGACTATCTGACGATCAAGTAGAAAACGTTTTATTGTATTTAGAACACCTTCAAAAAAGAGATACTGCTCGTGTTGATTATGTAGAGTCTTTATTACGTACAGAAAAAAACTTATTTGATCGCTTGGCACAATGATATCGATACAACTTGCTGAAAAGTTAAATAAAATAATAATAAAAGCCTCTGGAGGATCTGCTGGTATTCGAGATAAAAAAGGGCTATCTTCAGCATTAAACAGACCTTTTCAAACCTTTGACGGAGAAGAACTGTATTCTTCTTCTATTGAAAAGGCTGCTGCAATTTTTGAAAGCATAATCATCAATCATCCATTTATCGATGGCAACAAACGAATGGCTTATGCTTTGATGCGGTTAATTTTAGCTGAAGGAAATATGGATATACAAGCACCAGAAAACACAATTTATGACTTTGTCATTTCCGCGTCAAAAGGAAATACAAAATTTGACGATATAAAAGAGTGGATTAGCAATCATATTGCAAAATAAATTACAAAAACAACCAGACAGATGAGCAAAGTAGGAATTATTATGGGCAGTACGAGCGATATGCCCGTTATGCAAGACGCTATAGACATTTTAAAAGGCTTCGATATTGAAGTTGAAGTCGATATCGTTTCGGCACACCGAACGCCCGATAAATTATTCAATTATGGAAAAAACGCTCACACCCGTGGAATCAATGTAATCATTGCCGGTGCCGGTGGCGCTGCGCACTTACCGGGTATGATTGCCTCATTATCACCGCTTCCCGTGATTGGCGTTCCCGTAAAATCGAGCAACTCCATTGATGGTTGGGACTCTGTGCTTTCCATTCTGCAAATGCCAGGTGGCGTACCAGTGGCTACAGTTGCTCTTAACGGTGCTAAAAATGCCGGAATATTAGCGGCCCAGATTATTGGCAGTTCTGACAAATGTGTGCTTGATAAAGTAGTGGCCTATAAAGAAGGCTTAAAGATTAAAGTTGAGGAAGGCGCTAAAAAAGTTCGGGAAGGGAAAGGCAGCTAACAGTTATCATGGCAAATAAAAATTGTCTGGTCGAGCGCAGTCGAGACCTTTAAAGTAAAGACCAAATAGATTTAACCTTTTGACTGCGCTTAAGAATACATTTCTAAAAATTAAACTGTATGAAAACCTATTATGTTTATATACTTAAATGTGCCGACGGGTTATTATACACTGGCTTTACAAACGATATATCCAGAAGATTTAACGAACATCAACAAGGCCTGAACAAAAGCTGTTTTACTTTTAAAAGAAGACCTTTAAAGCTCATCTTTCATCAAGAATTTAATGATGTGAAGCAAGCTATATATTTTGAAAAGAAAATTAAACGATGGAGTGCAAAGAAAAAACTAGCGTTGTCTAATAACGATTTCGATATGCTTCAAGTCCTATCGGAATGTAGAAATATGACGCATTCCAAATTCAGACCAACACCTAAGGAGGTCTCGACTGCGCTCGACCGGACAAAAAATAATATACAATGACAGAAACAAACCCCCTATTACAACCCTTTAACACCGCTCCGTTTTCCCAAATAAAAAACGAGCATTTTTTACCAGCTATAAAACAGTTGATAAAAGACACAAAGGACGAAATAAACGCCATTACCGAAAATAAAGAGACACCCACGTTTGAAAACTCAGTGGAAGCATTAGAACGCACCGGCGAACAATTAAACCGTGTTACAGATATTTTCTTTAACCTCAACAGTGCCGAGACCAATGAAGAAATTCAAAAAATAGCACAAGAGGTTTCCCCGTTGCTTTCCGACTTTAAAAACGATTTACTGCTTAACGAAGCCTTGTTTAAACGTGTTAAAAGTGTTTATGATCGTAAAGATTCTTTGACGCTTACTGCTGAAGAGAGCATGTTGCTAGAAAAACAATACAAAGGCTTTGCCCGTAATGGGGCGAACCTTTCCGAAGATAAAAAGGAAACGCTTCGAAAAATAGACCAGGATTTATCTAAACTCAGCTTAACATTTGGCGAACACGTATTGGCCGAAACCAATAAATATGAACTGCACATTACCAACGAAGAAAAACTGTCTGGTTTACCTGATGGTGCTAAAGAAGAGGCTGCCAATACAGCCAAAGAAAAAGGGAAAGACGGCTGGGTGTTCACTTTAGCCTACCCAAGCTATATTCCGTTTATGACGTATGCGGATAATCGTGAATTACGGAAAGAATTATCCCTTGCCTTTGGCAGCAAAGCTTTTCATAATGACGAAGTAGACAACCAAGAGATTGTGCTGCAAATTGCCAATCTTCGCTATCAACGAGCACAATTGTTGGGGTATGACAGCCACGCACACTTTGTATTGGAAGAACGCATGGCCGAAACTCCCGAGAAAGTAACTTCTTTTTTAGATGAATTATTACAAAAAGCAAAACCGGCAGCCCAAAAAGAGTTTGCCGAATTGGAAACTTTCGCAAAAGAATTGGACGGCATCGACCAATTACAGAAATGGGACGGGGCGTATTATGCAGAGAAATTAAAACAGAAACGCTTTAATCTAGATGACGAAAAGCTAAAACCCTATTTTGAGTTAAAGAATGTAATAAACGGTGTATTCACCGTGGCTGAAAAACTATACGGACTCTCTTTTGAAGAAGTAAACGATATTGACAAATACCACCCAGAAGTAAAAACATACCGCGTTACTGATGCCGATGATGCTTCGGTAGCCATCTTTTACGCTGACTTTCACCCACGTGCCGGAAAACGAAACGGTGCTTGGATGACCGTTTACAAACAACAGGAAATCAAAAACGGCAACAACGAACGCCCACATATTTCAATTGTATGTAATTTTACGAAGCCCACGGCAAGTAAACCATCTTTATTAACTTTTAATGAAGTAACTACTTTATTTCATGAATTTGGGCACGCATTGCACGGTATGTTGGCAAACACCAAGTATGCAAGTTTATCGGGCGCCAACGTGTATTGGGATTTTGTTGAATTGCCCAGCCAAATACTGGAGAACTGGTGTTATGAAAAAGAAACATTAGAGCTGTTTGCCACACATTATGAAACGGGCGAGGTCATCCCGATGGAATATGTAAAAAAGATTAAAGAATCGGCTGCTTTTCACGAAGGGATGAAAACATTACGCCAGTTAAGTTTTGGCATGCTCGACATGGCCTGGCACGGCGCTGATCCTTCTAGCATACAAGATGTAAAAGCGCACGAAAAAGAAGCCTTTGAAGGCACCAAACTATACCCTAACGTCCCTTCCAACTGTATGAGCACATCCTTCTCCCATATCTTTCAAGGCGGCTATTCGGCTGGGTATTACAGTTACAAATGGGCCGAAGTGCTGGACGCCGATGCCTTTGCGTATTTTAAAGAAGAAGGCATTTTCAATAAAACAGTAGCCAATAAGTTCAAAAACCACATCTTAACACAAGGCGGCACCCAAGACCCCATGGAACTGTACGTTAAATTCCGTGGAAAAAAACCAAATCCGGATGCGTTGTTGAAACGGGCTGGGTTGATTTAAATAATAAAAGGCTGTCTAAAAAAGTCAGCTGTCTGTTCGAGCGCAGTCGAGAACTCCAACTCCCTGACAGTTGATGAGGTCTCGACTGCGCTCGTCCGGACAAACCGATTATGTTTTCACTTTTTAGACATCCTTTTCTTGTTCCTACCAATGCGATTAATTCACAATAAACTTCTTCGTTAATTTTTTATTCGTTTCGGTAGTAAAAACAGCCACATAGAAGCCTTGTGACAAACGATCTAACGAAACCGTTCCCTGTTTGCCCAAATCGGTGGCGCGCAACACTTGTTTTCCTGAAACATCAATAACGGCCATTTGTTCTAGCACATCTGAGCTGTTTTTTAAAGAATAGGTAAGCGTATTATTGGCAACGATAAAATCCAAATTATCGTTTGATAGTTCAGAAACCGAAAGATTATTCGTTTTAGCGGTCTCAATGATAAACTCCAGTCCCAATTTGGCAAATTTAGCAGCTTTAAAGGCATCGCCAGTTACGTCATACGTATCGCCCGCCGTGTGAATATTCGGATTGCTTTCAGAAAAATTGGCTTCAAAAGGGAATGCGGCCTCGTAACCATTATCCGCCCAACTAAAATGATCGGAACATCCATAATTACAAGCGGTAGTGCCATATGTAATTTCATGTTCGCTGGAGACGTTGTTATAATACTCCATTAATTCAATTAAATAAGCATTTAAGTCGTTACTATTATAAGAGTCTGTGGTAATGTACACATCGTTGGCAGATCCAGGATAATTGGTCATATCAAACTGCACATAAGCCAGTACGTTTATGTTGTTGTTGCTGTATTCTTCGGCTATTTCAGCAGATCCTACAAGGCCTATTTCTTCAGCTGCAAACGCCATAAACTCTACGGTACGGTTAGGCACAAAGTCTGTTTCAAATAATACCCTAACAACTTCTGTAATTGTGGAAATGCCCGAGGCATCGTCATCGGCCCCGGGTGCCACGTCATTGTTGGCCCCTGGGGCGGTAGAGTCTATATGGCCACCGATAATCACATACTCATCGGGGCTTTCGGCGCCTTCAATGGTCATGACAGCCGAAGGCATGGGCGTATTCACATGGTTTACTATGCGTACGCTAACATCGTTGCGTCCCGCAGCTTGTGCCATAGCCTCCCACTTGTCTTTGAGATCCAACACCGATTGTTCGGCACTGGCACGGGTGTGGTACCGCGTACCGTAGCCTTGCAATTCAAGTATTTGGTCTTCGATGTTCTGAGCGTTGACCAAATCGAGTGCCTCGGCAACGGCATCATCTTGATCTATGGTAAAATTAAGGACGCGTCTTTCGGTTTTGGGCTTCTTAGGTTCAATGGCCCGTAGCGCTTTTTCTTCCGAAGCTTTAAAAACATACCCCGGGCCATGGGTCACCACGTTTTGGTGCATGGCGTGCGCCGCTTTTTCAGAAATAAAAACAGCAGATTGGTTGCGCTTGGTTGCGATAATTTGAATGTCTTCGGGTAGTTCTTTTTGCAGTTCAACGGCATCATTGGCATCCATCGTGGCATAGAACGGTTGTTCTTGTGCCAAAAATACACCAGTGGTCAAGGTAAAAACAAAAAGCAATAGAATTTTTTTCATTGTAGATAGATTTTTTAAAAAACATAAACTTAAAACTTCTGTGCTTAACTTTTAAATTATTTAACAGATACTTTTTTAAGAAGTAGGAGAGCACATCAAAAACTCTTATATTAATGTGAAAAAGAAGTATTCCTGCTGAAACTTTCCTATTTTTGAAAGAATCACTAGATAACCAACTCATGCCCACGCACACGCTGCAGCCCGAAACTTGGGTGGATCGATATTCAGATTACCTATACAACTACACCATTGTACGTGTAAACGACCACATTGTAGCGCAAGACCTTATTTCGGAAACATTTTTGGCCGGATTGAAATCCAAAAAAAACTTCAAGGGCGATGCCAGCGAACGTACATGGCTCATCGCTATCTTAAAGCGCAAGATCATCGACCACTACCGAAAGAAAAATTCCAAAAAAGGCCAAGCCGAAGTACACATCAACTACACCGACGACGAGATGGAAGGCGATTGGCTGGAGGAACGCGTAAAAGACCCATATTACAAAACGGCCGAAGACAAACTGGAAAACAACGAGTTGCGCCTTGCCATTTTAGAATGCCTAGACACCTTGGACGAACGCCACGCAGCAATTTTCAAAATGAAAACAATCGATAATTTTGACACCGAAGCAATTTGTAATGAATACAATATTACTCCGTCTAACCTTTGGGTAATCATTCATCGCGCCCGTAAAGCGATGGCTAACTGTCTCGAAAAAAACTGGTTATAACAATGAAACTCAATATGATCTTCAATTGTGAAGAAGCAGCCCACGTATGCGACAGGGCACAATACAACGAAGCAAGCCTCTGGGAAAAAACCCTGCTCACCATCCACACCTTCTTTTGCAAGCTCTGCAGGAAACACACTACCCGCAACGCTCGGCTCACCAAAGCCATAAAAAAATCGGAAGTCCAAACCCTCTCTGCTGAACAGAAACACCTTTTAAAAAAACGCTTACGGCAAGAAATGATGCAGTAAGAAAAAAACCACCAACCATAAAATTGGCAGTGCTTCCACCCAAAAGGAAGCATAATATTTGGATTGTTCCCGCTTGGCAAAAAAAACGGCAAAAGAAGCTTGCAAACAGATAAACAACAAGCTTAGGGAATAAGGCAAATACAGTTCGTCCTTGAACCCTTCTATTATAAAACCAATTCCGGCCAAAACGGCGACCATCGTATTGGTTCCCGTTATCCCCAAAGTTTGGGGCAACGTACCCAACATGGAAGCATCATAAGGCAAATCCCGTATCTCAAACGGGATGGTTAAAACGATAACCAAGAAAAACCGTTGCACAAAAGTGATCCATACATCAGCTGTCCAAGAAATTTCGGCCTGTATAAACGGTACCATTACCGTCACCCCGGCCCAAACAGCCGCCACAACAAAGATTTTAAGTCCTTTAACGGTGCGCAGGCTTTTTTTCTTCAAAATAGGGATGGCATATAAAATGGTCATGGCCCCAAAAAAACAGGTTACCAACAATGTTTTAAGCCGAAGCTGAAGGCCAAAGTACACCAAAGCCCCAAAACAAATAAATGAAAACACCTGTATGGCTTTTAAGGAACTGGCGAGGCTTCTGTGATGCAATCCGGCAATGGGAGCATATTTTACAAAATTGTAGGCTGTAATAACACCAAAAAACACAAAAAACCAAAATGCGGTTGAGAGTTGTAATCCGTATTCCAAAACCGTGATCGCCACCAACGAAATAACGGCCAAAGCAACGTGAATACTGCTGTTTATATAAAACTCAAAAATGCGTTTTAGGGCGGTCATCTCTTCAAAAGTAATCAAATGTCTTGAAGTTGGTCTATCGGTTAACAAATTGTTGGGATAGCACCAAAAAAACAGCGCTAATTCGTGTATAAAATCGTAATTTTGCGCTGCCTGCCAAAATGGTCAGGATTTAATTTTCAAATGAACAATATGAACACAGATTCTTTTGCCCTAAGACATATTGGTCCTAGAAGAAGTGACCTCCCCGAAATGCTCAAAACCATTGGTGTTGAATCCCTTGATCAACTTATGTTCGAGACGGTCCCCGATGACATTATCATGAAAAGAGACCTCGATCTCGACGTTGCCATGACCGAGCAAGAATATTTGGAACACATTACCGAAATGGCCGAGAAAAACAAAGTGTTCAAAACCTATATTGGGTTGGGCTATTATCCTACCAATATTCCTCCCGTAATTCAAAGGAACATTCTGGAAAATCCGGGTTGGTACACAGCCTACACACCGTATCAAGCCGAAATTGCCCAAGGCCGGTTAGAAGCCCTGCTCAACTTCCAGACTATGGTAAGCGACCTTACCGGAATGGAGCTGGCCAATGCCTCGTTGTTGGACGAATCTACCGCTGCCGCAGAAGCTATGTCGCTTTTGTTTGCCGTTCGCAGCAGGGAACAAAAGAAAAACAATGCCGTGAAGTTTTTTGTTTCTGAAGAAGTGCTCCCACAAACCTTATCCGTATTGAAAACACGAGCCCTTCCCATAGGCGTGGAAATCGTGGTGGGCAACCACAAAGAGTTCGATTTTTCCGAAGGATTTTATGGGGTGCTCTTACAATACCCGGGACGTACTGGAAACGTGCACAGCTTTAAAGACTTTATCGCACAAGCAAACCACTCGAATATAAAAGTAGCTGTTGCAGCCGATATTTTAAGTTTGGTAAAACTGGAAGCCCCCGGACAATTTGGTGCCGATGTGGTGGTAGGCACTACCCAACGTTTTGGCATCCCTCTAGGCTACGGAGGTCCTCACGCTGCCTATTTTGCCACCCGTGAAGAATTTAAACGCCACATCCCCGGCCGTATTATTGGCGTGACCAAAGACCTTGATGGCAACCGTGCCCTGCGCATGGCATTACAGACCCGCGAACAACACATTAAACGCGACCGCGCCACTTCAAATATTTGTACAGCACAAGTACTTTTGGCTGTTATGGCCGGAATGTATGCAGTTTACAATGGCCCCGAAGGCTTGCAAGATATAGCCGACAAAGTACACAACACCACGGCGACCCTTGCCAATGCGCTGGAAGAATTAGGGCTGTACCAAATGAACGACACGTATTTTGACACCATCGCCATAAAAACCGATGCGACCAAAATAAAGTACATTGCCGAGGCCAAGAACATCAACTTCTACTACCCTGATGAAGAGACGGTATCGATTGCCGTTAACGAAACAACAACTTTAAAAGACCTCAATAAAATAGTGGCCGTCTTTGTTGAAGCAACCAATAAAAAAGTGATTAAGGTTTCAGAAATCATAAAAGGCAACGCCATCCCTGCCGAAGCAGCCAGAAAAACAAAATTCCTTACCAACGAAGTGTTCAACAGCTACCACAGCGAAACCGAGTTGATGCGCTACATTAAAAAATTGGAGCGCAAGGATTTATCATTGAACCATTCCATGATTCCATTGGGTTCTTGCACCATGAAGCTGAACGCCGCTGCCGAAATGCTTCCGCTGAGCGACCCACAGTGGGGAAACATCCACCCGTTCGTGCCAATTGAACAAGCTGAAGGCTACCAACAGGTATTGAAAAAACTGGAAGATCAATTAACCGAAATCACTGGCTTTGCTGCAACATCGCTACAGCCCAATTCTGGCGCACAGGGCGAATATGCGGGCTTGATGGTCATCCGTGCTTATCACGAATCCCGTGGCGAGGCAAACAGAAATATTTGTTTGATCCCTTCTTCCGCACACGGTACCAACCCAGCAAGTGCGGTGATGGCCGGAATGAAAGTAGTCGTGACCAAAGCAGGCGACAATGGTAATATTGATGTGGACGACCTTCGTGAAAAAGCCGAAAAGCACAAAGACAATTTGGCTGCTTTGATGGTAACCTATCCGTCAACACACGGAGTTTATGAATCTGCCATTAAAGAAATTACCAGTATCATTCACCAATACGGCGGGCAAGTATATATGGACGGTGCCAATATGAATGCCCAGGTAGGCTTGACCAATCCGGGTAATATTGGTGCAGATGTATGTCACCTCAACCTTCACAAAACATTCTCCATCCCTCATGGAGGCGGTGGGCCGGGTGTTGGTCCAATTTGTGTTGCCAAACAACTGGTGCCCTTTTTGCCTACCAACCCCATTGTAAAAACAGGAGGTGAAAAAGGCATCTCGGCCATTTCAGCCGCACCTTTTGGCAGTTCCTTGGTCTGCTTGATCTCTTATGCATACATCAGGATGCTTGGGGTAAGCGGTTTAAAACGGGCCACCCAATTTGCCATCTTGAACGCCAATTATATCAAAGAACGCCTAAAAGGCCATTACGAAACCTTGTACAGTGGCGAACGCAACCGGGCAGCCCACGAATTGATTGTCGATTGCCGTCCGTTTAAGGAACACGGAGTAGAGGTTACCGATATCGCCAAGCGGTTGATCGATTACGGTTTCCACTCGCCTACGGTCTCCTTTCCGGTAACGGGAACCCTTATGATAGAGCCCACCGAAAGCGAAAGCAAAGAAGAACTGGACCGTTTTTGCGATGCAATGATCGCCATTAGAATGGAAATCGATTCCGTTTCAAAAGAAAACACTAACAATGTGCTTAAAAACGCACCCCATACCTTGAGAATGCTCACGGATGACGTTTGGGACTTTCCATACAGCAGAAAAGAAGCCGCTTATCCGTTGGCTTATGTTGGAGAAAACAAATTTTGGCCTACCGTTAGACGTGTGGACGAAGCGTATGGCGACCGCAACCTGGTTTGCACCTGCGAACCTATTGAGGCGTTTATGGAAGAAGCATAACGATATTTTAACAAAAAATTGGTATTTTAATGGCTTGATGGATTTCTTGGTTTGAAAATTGCACCATTTTAAAAGAATCTAAAGTTTTTTCAATACATAAAGAAACAGCGCAATGAAGACAAAAATAACAGGCGTAGGCAGCTATATTCCAAGTGGGATAGCACCCAATGACCAATTTGAAAACCACAGTTTTTATAATGAGGACGGTTCACGCTTTGGTCATGAAAACGCAGTGATTATTGAAAAGTTTGAAGCCATTACGGGTATTTCGGAACGACGGTACATAGAAAACGACCTTACCACTTCAGACATTGCTTATTTTGCAGCGAAAAAAGCCATTGAAGATTCGGGAATTGACAAAGAAGAACTGGATTACATTATCGTTGCCCACAATTATGGCGATGTAAAGCACGGCGATCACCAAAGCGATACCGTACCGAGTATTGGGTCGCGCGTTAAACATTTGCTGAAAATAAAAAACCCAAAATGTGTAGCATACGATGTCTTATTTGGCTGCCCTGGCTGGATACAGGGGATGATACAGGCTCATGCCTTTATTAACAGCGGTATTGCCAATAAATGTTTGGTCATCGGTGCAGAAGCCTTGTCTCGTGTAGTGGACCAGCACGACCGCGACTCGATGATTTACAGCGACGGTGCCGGAGCGACCGTAGTTGAAAAAACCGATGGCGGTTCGGGCATTATTTCCCACAACAGCGCAACCTATGCCTTAGACGAAGCTCATTTCATCTTTTTTGGCGAAAGCAACAACCAAGAACTGAGCGACGCCCGCCGCTACATTAAAATGTACGGTCGTAAAATTTACGAATTTGCCCTGAACAACGTACCGGAAGCCATGAAAACATGTTTGGATGAAGGCAATGTTGACATAAAAGATCTTAAAAAAGTGTTCATTCACCAGGCCAACGAAAAAATGGACGAAGCCATCATCAAACGGTTTTATAAGTTGTACGGAAAAACACCGCCAGAAAACATTATGCCCATGAGCATCAACAAACTGGGGAATTCCAGCGTGGCAACCATTCCCACCTTGTTCGATCTAGTGAAAAACGGCGCTATGGAAGTCCACGAACTCAACAAAGGCGATATCGTCCTTTTTGCCAGTGTGGGCGCGGGAATGAACATCAACGCCATTCTTTATAAAGTATAATGCTGTATGTACGAAGGCAAATTTCCGAAAAAACGCTACAAGCACACTTTACGGTTTTTAAAAGATATGGTAACTACCGATGAATCTATTTTGGATTTGGGTGTTGAGAACCCGTTTTCTGAAATGATGCAAAAAGAAGGCTATAACGTAACCAACACCCAAGGCGAAGACCTCGACTTAAAAACCGAAGCCGTTAAAACCAATGAATATGATGTGGTGACTGCTTTTGAGATATTTGAACACTTGGTCGCTCCCTTTAATGTTTTACAGGATATTCAAGCAAAAAAATTGGTGGCTTCCGTTCCGTTAAAGTTGTGGTTTGCCCCGGCCTACAAAAGCAAAACCGATGCTTGGGACCGCCATTTCCATGAGTTTGAAGATTGGCAATTTGACTGGCTGTTGGAAAAAGCTGGATGGACCATTAAAAAACGGACAAAATTTACCAATCCTGTAAAAAAAGTAGGTATCAGACCCGTACTAAGACGGTTTACCCCACGATACTATCTTGTTTATGCGGAGAGGATCGATAAGTAATTATAGGTTTTATATTATTTCCACTTAATTTTTAATTAACTTGTATGATGAAATATCTTCATTATTAGATTTAATCAAAATTACATAAACACCTACAGGTAAAAATGATACGTCAAAATTATTGGATTTTATATCCTTAAAAGAAATAATTTCCTTTCCCTGACTGTCAAAAATTTGAATCATTAAAATATCATCAATTTCATGTAAGCTAAAAGAATTATTAGTTGGGTTAGGGTAAACTAAAATTTGTTCATTGTTTCCATCTATATCATCAATTGATAAAATTTTGCCTAATTGCAAAATCCACAAACTACCATTTTCAAAACCATTAATATCGCCAGTTGTATGGGCTCCAATTACAATAGCATCATTTGTAGAAAGGCCTCTATTGTAAGAGACGGAAAACCCAAAAGAGCTTTCTGGTACAACATCTCCATCAAAAAATTGCTCTCCTTTAGTGTACCTTACAGAATTATTAACCGTTCCATTGTTATTAAGCTCCAATATATAAAAAGCTCCGATTTCTGAATTTTCTTCATTCCAGTACCCTTTCGCACCTACAATTATTTCAGTTAATCCGTTATCATTAATATCATAAGCTAAGTCAATTGATGTGCCAAAAAACATCCCATTGTTAAAAGTTGTTTCTAAACCTCCATACACATCACTGATCTTTTGATAATCTTTCACAGAACCATCAGAATTTAAAAAAAGCACATATACAGCCCCCTGATCTATACCTCCATCATCATCTCTATAAGCACCCACCGCAATATCAACAACTCCATCTAAGTCAATATCTCCAATATTTGCGACAGCTCCTCCAAAATAATCGCCCGGATCTAAATACCCCTGAAAATTACCTTGAGTTTGACTAATCTTTTGATAGTTATTTACCGATAAATCATTGTTCAAAAAAAGTATATAAACTGCTCCACGATCTGAGCCTCCATCTGGATCTCTTCTTGCCGAAACTACAATATCCCCAAAACCATCTCCATTTAAATCTCCTAAAGATGCTATATCCGTTCCAAAAACATCCTCATCGCCTAAAGGAGCTAAAAAACCACCTTCTGTATCACTTATTTTAGAATATGACTGTACAATTCCATTCGAATCCAAAGATAAAATCCATACTGCCCCATGCCAATAACCTCCATCTCCATCATACTCAGCCCCTACACCTATTTCTGTAAAACCATCATTATTTATATCTCCTAAATAAGAAATTGAAGACCCAAATATATCCCAATCATCCAAAACTCCTTGAAACCCTCCTTCTGTATCACTAATTTTTTGATAGGAATCTACCTCTCCATCTCTATTTAAGAAAAGCACATACAATGCGCCTCTGTTAAATCCCCCGTCATCATCTTTTAATGACCCTACTACAACATCTTCAATTCCATCACCATTCAAATCCCCTATACTTTCCACTGAATATCCGAACCAATCTGCATTGTCGATAGCTGCATTAAACCCGCCTTTATTATCTGCAATCTGTTGATAAATTGAAACATTATAATTTTGACCATAACAAAAACCACAACACAAAGTAATTAACAGAAGTAATGTTTTTTTCATAATAATTTCAGATTTTTGTAAATATATACAAAAAAGCAGTTTTGAAAATGAAAATTTGCGTAATTATCCCCCTTTACAATGAAGAATTATATTTAGAGAAAACTTTGGATAGTTTCATAAATCAAATTCAAAATGTTGATAAACTCATTCTTGTAAATGACAATTCGAGTGATAATACAAATTCAATAGCAAAAAATTATTCAAAAAAATACGATTGGATTGAATTAGTCCAAAATAATTCTGCTAATAAACATATACCTGGTAAAAAAGTAATCAATGCATTCTACAATGGTTTAGAAACTATATCTAAGAATGACTATGAACTAATTGGGAAGTTTGACGGCGATATAGAACTACCTCCTATATATTTTAAAAGAATACGAGAGATGTTTTCTGAAAATAAATCTGTCGGTATTGCAGGTGGAAACTTATATATTCACGATAAAGGCAAATGGATATTTGAGAATATTTCAAATAAAAAAAAAGTTAGGGGGCCAATAAAGACCTACCGCAAAGAATGTTTTGACGATATTGGAGGTTTAAAAAAATCCATAGGCTGGGACACCGTGGACGAACTCTTGGCGCAATACCACGGTTGGCAAATCTGCACCGATGAATCTTTGCATGTAAAACACTTGAAACCCACGGGCAACACCTACACCAAGGCGTCTCGCCACAAACAAGGCGAAGCGTTTTATAAATTGCGGTATGGCGTTGTGCTAACCATCATTGCTTCAGCAAAACTTTCCTATAAAAAAAGAAGTTTTGACTATTTTATCGATTGTTTACGGGGCTATGCAAAAGCCAAAAACAGTGCTGTTGAGCCTATTGTTTCAAAAAAAGAAGGGTCTTTTATCCGCAAGCTTCGCTGGACCGGTATCAAAAAGAAAATTTTATAAGCTTCCTAACGCTTTTCCTGTTGAATTCTATGTACTTTTAGGTTTTCTAAAAAAATCCATTTTATTTCATGAAACGCTTATTCTTACCCTTATCGGCCTTGCTTCTTTTTTTAGGTACCAACTGCGTATCGGTACAAGTTAAGGACAATATGTTATCGACGGAAACTGTAAACAAAACGCCCAAAAATGTCATCTTGTTAATTGGCGACGGCATGGGCCTCAGCCAAGTTTCGTCGGCTTTGTTTTTTCAGGAAAAGGCATCAAATTTTGAGCGCTTTCCCACCATTGGGCTCATTAAAACTTCATCTGGCAACGATGTGATTACCGATTCGGCCGCTGGGGCCACGGCATTTGCTTCCGGCGTAAAAACGTATAATGGCGCTATTGGGGTGAATATAGACACCATCCCCGTGCCAACTATCCTAGAAGAGGTTTCAAGAAAAGGGTTGAGCACTGGCTTGGTCGCCACGTCCTCTATTGTACATGCTACACCGGCCAGTTTTTTTGCTCACGTAAAATACCGCAGGCAGTATGATGATATCGCAGCTTTTATGCCCACCAGCGATGTTGACTTTTTTGCTGGCGGCGGTCAAAAATTTTTCAACGACCGAAAAGATGGCCGTAACCTCTATGCAGAGCTGGAAGGCAACGGCTTTCAGGTTTACACTGATAAGCTGCCCACAAAATTTTCAGATAAAAAAGAAGCGATTTTATTAGCTGAAGATGGAATGCCCAAAAAAATAGACGGCCGGGCCGATTTTCTGCCCGATGCCACACAGCTGGCCATTGAAAATCTCACCAGAAACAAAGACGGTTTCTTTTTAATGGTAGAAGGCTCGCAAATTGATTGGGGCGGGCACGCCAACGAGGCCGATTACTTAATTGGCGAACTGCTGGACTTTGACAAAACCATAGGCGTGGCACTCGATTTTGCAAAAATTAATGAAGAAACTTTGGTGATCGTTACCGCAGACCACGAAACGGGCGGCTACACCTTAGCCTCAAAAGATGGCGATTACAACCAGATAGCACCATCTTTTTCCACTGGCGGACATTCGGCGACCATGATTCCGGTGTTTGCAAAAGGACCTGGTGCCGAACACTTTAACGGTATTTACGAAAACACCGAAATCTATACTAAAATAAAACAATTGCTTTTAGGACAGCAGTAAAACCGCGCCTTATACATTTTACGGGCAACACTCATTGAATTTTGTTACTTTAGCAGTATCTTAAGCGCTTATGAAATACCTACATGATATCGGTTCCTATTTTGTGATGTTGTCAAAGGTTTTTGGCAGCTTTACCAAACGTTCCGTATTACAGCACCTTATTTTTAAGGAAATTGACGACTTGATCATCAGCTCGCTTGGTATTGTTTCATTTATCTCCTTTTTTGTTGGTGGGGTGGTCGCCATACAGACGGCCCTGAACATGACCAACCCCATCATCCCCGAATCGCTTATTGGGTATGCCACCCGGCAGTCGGTGATATTGGAGTTTGCGCCTACCTTCATTTCGATCATCATGGCAGGGAAAGTGGGTTCGTTCATTACATCGAGCATCGGTTCTATGCGGGTTACCGAACAAATTGACGCCTTGGAGGTAATGGGGATCAATTCATTGAATTATTTAGTATTTCCGAAGATAATCGCCTTGCTGTTTTATCCGTTTTTAATCGTAATATCCATGTTTTTGGGCGTAGTCGGCGGTTGGTTGGCAGGCGTGTACGGCGGGTTTACGTCTTCCACCTCTTTTATCGAAGGGCTGCAGGAAGATTTCATCCCCTTTCAGTTATTCTATGCCTTTTTTAAAACCTTTGTTTTCGCCTTTATTTTGGCCACCGTACCTTCGTGGCAAGGCTATTATATGAAAGGCGGATCGTTAGAAGTGGGCAAAGCCAGTACCAACTCTTTTGTTTGGACCAGTGTGCTCATAATTTTGGCAAATTACGTAATCACCCAACTCCTGTTGAGCTAATGATAAAAGTAGAAGACATACATAAACGTTTTGGGGACGAAGAAATTTTAAAAGGCATCTCCACCACCTTCGATAAAGGGAAAACCAACTTGATTATTGGGCAAAGCGGAAGCGGCAAAACGGTTATGCTTAAATGCCTTATTGGTCTTTTTAAGCCAGAAGAAGGCCGCATTTATTATGAAGATGAAGCCATCCAGGACATGGACGACGAAAAACAGCGCGCGCTTCGTGAGGATATTGGCATGCTGTTTCAAGGCGGGGCCCTGTTCGATTCCATGACCATTGAAGAAAACGTCATGTTCCCCTTGCGCATGTTCACCAAACAGAAAAAAAGCGATATGCTGGAACGCGTCAACGAAGTGCTGGCACGGGTAAACCTTGAAAACGTAAACAAAAAATACCCGGCTGAAATTTCAGGCGGGATGCAAAAAAGGGTTTCCATTGCCCGCGCCATCGTTAACCGCCCTAAATATTTGTTTTGTGACGAACCCAATTCGGGCCTTGATCCAAAAACCGCTACGCTAATAGACAATCTTATTCAGGAAATCACCCACGAATACGACATTACGACCATAGTGGTAACCCACGATATGAATTCGGTAATGGAAATTGGGCAAAAAGTGGTTTTATTGAAAAACGGCAAATTGGTCTGGCAAGGTACCAATGAAGAAATTTTCAAAACTGATAATGAAGATGTAACAAACTTTGTTTATTCATCAGATTTATTCAAAAAGATAAGGGAAGTTCAATTAAAAGAACAATAATTTAGTATAATTTCTTTCAAATAAATTATTTTCCATAATTTTAGGCACTTTATTCCCTATCATTATGAAAAAAACAGTACTCTTCGGTATCTTTTTACTGGCCACACTTGGCACCTATGGCCAAGTTACATTTGTAAACCAATCCGACCTCATCGGTAACTTTCCAGACACATCAGAATGTACTGTTGATATGAACGGCGACAACTTAGATGACTATGTTCGGGTATCCTACAGCGGCATCGGTATTGATTATCAACAACCAGACGGAACTTTTCAATCTGTTATGTACGCTATGACCATTCAAAACGCACCTAATTGGAGCATCGCTGCTGGCGATCTGGACGGAAATGGTTATAACGATTTGGTACTGGGCGACACACAGCGGGTTTCCTTTCTAATGGCCAATGAAGATGGAACAGTCTTTACCGAAGACACCTCACATAACGAATACATCTTTTCGCAACGCAGCACCATAGCCGATATAGACAACGATGGTGATTTGGATGCTTTTGTTTGCCACGATGTAGACCAAAGCCACCCCTACCAAAATGATGGCGAAGGCAATATGACCTTGGACCAAACCTTGATTGAAACCATCGATCTCCCTGGAAACTATGCGGCAATTTGGGTAGATTACGATAACGACGGCGATACCGATATGTACTTGACCAAATGCCGTGGCGGTTCCAACCCCGGCGACCCAGAGCGCGATAATGCAATGTACACCAATAACGGCGATGGGACTTTTACAGAAAATGCCGAAGAAATAGGCATGAAAGACAATGCACAATCGTGGTCAACCGTTTTTGAAGATTTTGACAACGATGGCGATTTTGATGCCTTTATAGTAAACCACGATTTTCAAAACCGCCTTATGGAAAACGATGGCACCGGAAATTATACCGATATTATTGAAACTTCCGGCATTAACCCTACCGATCTCGGGGCTTGGGAAAACCAAGCAGCCGATTTTAACAACGATGGGTTTGTGGATATTTTTTCTGAAATGTCCAAGGAATTATACATCAATAACGGCGACATGACCTTTACCGGAATGGATCTCCCCTTTGATGAGGGCGCCATCGCCGATTTGAACAACGACGGTTTTTTAGACGTTGTAAATGATGGACAACTCTGGATAAATGAAGGTAACGGCAACAATTGGGTAAAAGTGATTTTAAAAGGCATCGACAGCAATGTAAACGGTATTGGGGCACGAGTTGAAGTATATGGAAGTTGGGGCAAGCAAATGCGCGAAGTACGCTCTGGGCAAGGATTTAGCCATATGAACAGCTTATCGGCACACGTGGGAATTGGCAACAGCACCGAAATCGATAAAATTACCATCACTTGGCCTTCAGGAACGGTTGACCAACTTGAGAACCCGGATATCAACACACTTCATGAAGTAGAAGAAGGAAGCTCGCCGCTGGCTATAAACACCCACAAACTTGAGGGAATTGTTATGTATCCCAATCCAACTTCTGGTGTTTTGAACTTTTCTAAAAAAGGATTGGAAAATTCACCCGTTCAAGTAGTGGATCTTACCGGTAAAATGATACTGAACACAACTATATCTTCAGAAAACACCTTGAATGTCGAAGCTTTAAATAGTGGGGTTTATTTTGTTCAGATTAAGGTAGGACAGCAAAAAGTAAATTACAAATTTGTTAAGAAATAATCCTCCTCCTTTTCAATGTCGCCTAAAACGCCCGGATAAAACTGCTTTAGGGTAGGCGTTTCTTTATGGCGTTTCCTGTACCACTAACGTATCCACTTTCATTTTTATCTTCAGCCAATTGAAAAGCGCTGTGTTTTTCTCCTTCTTTTCTTTTAAAGAAACCGTTTTATCCCACGAAACATACACCACTGGCAAGGTATCGGTTTTTTCAAAATTGGTGGTTATCCTTTTTGAAAAAGAAAACTGGTCCATATCCTGATAGATAGCTTTCACCTCTTTGCTCAGTTCTTCAAATGGAACATTCTTAATGCGCAGTTTGGCAATTTCGTTTTCCAGGAAATCGATGCGGGAGTTTTTGTCCTTGATCATCTGTTCGTTTTTCACATAGAGATCTTCCAATATTCCTGCCTTAACTTCGCTGGACAGTTTCGCCGCCATTTCACCGGTTTGGTCCGTACCTTGATAAATACGCAAGTTGGCTTCTTCCAGCATTTCGGTCTTTTCCATTTCAACCAACCATTCATTGATTTTGTTTTGCGGCACAGGCCGTCCTATTAGGTACACCTCGATGTTTTTGGATTTATAATCTTGGGTAAATTTTACAACTTCGGCCCCTTCGTAGGTAATGATGCTTTTTACAAATTCCTTGGTCTTGTTTTCAAATAATTGTTGGTCCAGAAGGTTAATGAACAGAATTACACTGGGCACCATCACGATCAAGGCAATCAATGAGGCTATTTGGGCGATACGCTTTCGTTTTTTGGAATTCGCGTAGCGTACCAACGGAAAACGCAGCAATTTGGAAACGATAAAGGTAGAAAGGGCAATAAAAACCGCATTGATGGAAAATAGATATAAGGCGCCTCCTGCATACTGAAAATTGCCAATGGCCAATCCATAACCAACGGTACACAAGGGCGGCATAAGGGCCGTGGCAATGGCCACCCCAAAAATAACGCTGGCAATGGTACCGCTTTTGGTCTTGGCGATAATAAGGCCCAGCCCCCCGAATATGGCCACCAAAACGTCCAAAATGGTTGGGTACGTGCGCGCCACGAGCTCTGGCGTCTCTTCGGTTAATGGGGAAAGTTTAAAATATAAAAAAGCGGTGATCACACTTAAAAACACCATGATCCCCAAATTGATCATGGAACGCCGTAAGGTCTCCACATCGTTAATCGCCACGGAAAGGCCAATCCCAACGATAGGGCCCATTAAAGGTGATATTAACATCGCACCAATTACAACGGCCGTACTACTTACGTTTAGACCAATAGAGGCGACAAAAATGGAGAATATGAGAATCCAAGCGGTGTGACCTTTAAAAGGGATGTCTTTTTTAACTGCCTCGATCGTGGCATCCCGGTCACTATCCGACCGGATATCGAAAAGCTCTTTAAAGAATTTTTTGATGCTCTCCCAAGTGTTCAGCTTTACCTTTTCAAACTCTTCATCGTTTGGGGTTACGTGCACCTTCTCGTTGTTTTGCTGCTCGCTCATCTACGTATATTTTTTTCCGAAGTTTTCTTTAACATCGGCCAGTAAGCTTTTTATGTCCTGTTCCTTTTCTTTGGGATAAATGAGCAGCACATCTTCTTTGTCAACTATGATATAATCGTCAATGCCATCGACGACCACCAGTTTTTTGGAAGCGGTATAAACCATGTTCCTATGGGCTTCTTTTAAATGTGGAACCGCCCGCACTACCGCATTTTCTTGTGAATCTTTGTCCATTTTATCATGCAATGCGCCCCAGGTTCCGAGGTCGTTCCAGTCAAATGATGCTTTTTTCACATATACGTTATCCGCCTTTTCCATAATGGCATAATCGATGGAAACGTTTTCGGCTTTACCATAATTTTCAGCAATAAATTCTTTTTCTTCGGAAGTGTTATAGGCAGGGATTCCTTCAGAAAACAAGGCATGCATAACTGGATTATTTTCTTCAAAAGCATCTGAAATACTTTTTACGCTCCACAAAAATATCCCTGCATTCCACATGAAATTCCCTGCAGCTAAAAACTGTTTCGCGGTTTCGTAATCGGGCTTTTCCCGAAATTGTTTTACCTTTTTAATAACAGAACTTTCTTTCTTTTCGGCCTCTATATAACCATATCCGGTATTGGGGAAGGTGGGTTTAATACCCAATGTCATTAAATAATCTTTCCGTTGACAGGCATCAAAACATATTTGAACATCCTCTAAAAAAGCGGTTTCATCTTCAATCCAGTGATCGCTGGGAGCAACCAGCATCAACGCATTGGGATTTTGCTTTTTAATTTTTAAAGCGGAAAGCAAGATGCAGGGTGCCGTATTGCGCATGGCGGGTTCTAAAATTACTTGCTCTTCTGCTATCTGCGGCAATTGCTTTAACGTTAACTGTAAATAACGTTCATTGGTAAGTACCAAAATATTTTTTGAAGGGATAATTTTATTGAGCCTGCCAAAGGTTTTTTGCAACAAGGTCTGTCCCGTTCCCAACATATCGTGAAACTGTTTGGGGAAATCACTGGTGCTTACCGGCCAAAACCGCGACCCGATTCCACCGGCCATGATGACTGCATAGTAATCTTTGTTCATACTAATGCCCGCGCAGGCGGGTATCTTTTTAATTAATACTTAGGAAATCCACATTCCCTTCCTAACCCTCCTCTTTAAAGGAAAGAGAACTTGATTCTCCTTATTTTTTATATTTAATTTTTTTTATTTTTGTCCTGTTTCCGTTTCCATACTACTTTAAAAATTCCACTTCGGCATTGGGGTTGAACAAATACATCCTTCCGGTTGCCACTTCAAGGCATTCGTACCGTTTCACCTTTTTGTTGCCCCGTTTAAAGATTTTTCCATTATACAACCGAAAATGGCCACCAAACGGTATTTCAAATATATAGTTTTTATCGTTTGGTGGGTCAAATTGTTTTAAGGCCAACGATAATTTGGCATCGGTATCGCTACTGGCCCTCGGATTTTTGAAATGTCTTGCCAATAACGGCAACAACTGGTTTGGGAAGATTTCTGGACGGATAAAGGGCAACATTAACTGCTGAAAGGTGCGTTTCCATTCCATTCCGTGGGGCTTAATGGTTCTTCCATATTTCTGAAAGGCGACCAAATGGGCAGTTTCATGTACCAACGTGATTAAAAACCGATAGGTATTCAAATTGGCATTTACCGTGATTTGATGTTGGCCATTTGGCATTTTTCGGTAATCGCCGTGGCGGGTAACCCGTTCATTTACGATTTTTAGATGAATTTTATTCGTTTTTATCAATTCAAAAACAGGCGGTACCGAGGCTTTGGGAATATATTTTTCAAGAACGTGCTGCATGCATTAGGGCGTTGAATTGGAAACCTGAAGAATTTTCCCATTGTAATATTTGTTTCCTGTTAGCGAAAATTCCACGATATATTCGGCCATTTCTTTTGCTGAAAGTGGCGCTTTATAACCCGGGAATGCTTCGTCCAGCATTTCGGTTTGCACCGCCCCCAAGGCCAATGCATTAAACGATGGTCCTTTTTCTTTGTATTCTTCGGCCAACAATTCGGTGAGGGTTAATACAGCGCCTTTGCTGCTGCTGTAGGCGGCCAAACCGGGAAATTTCATACTGCCCTGAATGCCGCCCATACTGCTAATGCTAACCACATGCCCGTCGTTATTCATAAATGGCAAAACGGCTTGAGTGATTGCAGCAAGCCCAAAAACATTCACTTCATAAGAATCCTTAAAATCGCTTTGTGTGAGTTTTTCAAAAGGTTTATTGACAATATATCCTGAATTATTGATCAGTATATCTACGTGTTGCCATTTTTCTTCAATGAACTCTGAAACTTTTTTTATATCATGAGAATCTGTAATATCACAGGGAAAGCAATAGCAGTTAGTAATTTCAAGCCCTGAAATGGGCACATCGTTTCTGGACAACGCCAAGACATTGTGGCCAGAATCAGCTAAAATAGGGACCATTTGATAGCCTATGCCTCTGCTGGTGCCGGTAACAATTATATTTTTTTTCATTCGATTCTTTTTTAACCTGCCAGGTTTTAAAAACCGTGCAGGATGTTTATGCATCGCTTAGTCCGACCGACAGACGGGCTTGCAGGAAAGAGCCTGCAGTAATGTACTTCGGGCTAAACTATTAAAATACTTTGAACGTTCAATATAAACAAATCCCGCTGTCTTCTCAAATGAAACCAACGGGATTATATATATAAAGCCTCAAAGGTTTCAAAAAACTTTGAGACCTGATTTTTATTTTTCTACACAAACATAGTAACCGGATTCTCGATATACTTTTTAACCGTTTCTAAAAACTTAGCTCCCGTTGCACCGTCTACGGTACGGTGGTCGCACGCTAATGTAACAGTCATCGTATTCCCAACTGCAATTGCTCCGTTTTTTACTACTGGCTTTTGCACAATGGTTCCAACCGATAAAATTGCCGAGTTGGGCTGGTTGATGATGGAGGTAAACTCCTTGATGCCGAACATACCCAAGTTAGAAACCGTAAAGGTACTACCCTGCATTTCGTCTGGGCTTATCTTTTTGTTTCTTGCTTTTCCGGCCAACTCTTTTACATTGGCTCCAATTTGTGAAAAGCTCATTTGATCGGCAAACTTAAGCACCGGGACCAACAGGCCTTCATCTACAGCAACGGCAACGCCTATGTGAATATGCTTTGCAATTTTGGTCGTATCGCCGTGCCATTGGGTGTTTACTTGTGGGTGTTTCCTTAAAGCCATCGCACAGGCTTTAATGACCATATCGTTATACGATATTTTTACATCCGGATCACTGTTAATTGCCTTACGTGCCGAAATAGCGTTGTCCATATCCAGCTCGACGGTTAGGTAATAATGCGGTGCCGTAAACTTAGATTCGCCCAAACGTTTGGCAATGGTCTTGCGCATTTGAGAGTTTTTAACTTCCTCAAATTCTTCTTGCCCAACAGGTGTGTACGCTTGTGTTCCCGCTGCTGGTTGGTAGTTTTCAATATCTTTCTTTACAATACGGCCGTGATCGCCACTACCTTGTACTTGGCTAAGGCTGATGCCCTTTTCTTCTGCCAGTTTTTTGGCCAATGGCGAAGCAAAGATGCGTCCGCCGTCCTTTGTGGTTTGGCTTGTTGGTGTTTTATCTTTAGATGGATCTTTTGTAGCTTTTTCTTTTTTGTCTTTAAAGGTATCTTCAGACTTTTCAGCATCTTCTTTCTTGGTTTCTTTTTTCTTGTCTTTTGAAGAACCGCCATCTTTTTTGAAGTTTTTTGCTACTTCAGAAACATCAGTGCCTTCTGGCCCAACAATAGCTAATAAAGCATCAACTTTAGCTGTTTCTCCTTCTTCAATACCAATCTTAAGCAAGGTTCCTGAATAGAACGATTCAAATTCCATCGTGGCCTTATCGGTTTCTATTTCGGCAAGAATGTCGCCTTCTTCAATGCTATCGCCTTCTTGTTTTAACCACGTGGCGACTGTTCCTTCTTCCATAGTATCGCTTAGGCGTGGCATGGTAATTACCTCAACGCCTTCTGGCACTTCATTTCGGCTCCCCTCAATGTCCGCTTCTTCATCTGAATCTTCATCGGTATCATCACTATTTTTCTTGGCATCTTCTTTTTTAGACTTTTCAGCACCGTCTTTATCTTCGGATTTTTCATCACTCTCTTCCGAAGCATCATTGGAATCATCCTTAGATTTTCCGCCACCGTTAATCAAATCGGAAATATCTTCGCCTTCTTCGCCAATAATAGCCAAAAGTTTATCTACTTCGGCTGTTTCGCCTTCTTCAATACCAATGTGTAACAAAGTCCCTTCGTAAAAAGACTCAAACTCCATAGTAGCTTTATCAGTTTCAATCTCAGCAAGGATATCGCCTTCTTCTACTTTATCACCTTTGCTCACGAGCCATTTGGCCACGGTTCCTTCTTCCATGGTGTCGCTCAAGCGCGGCATGTTGATTACTTCAGCCATAGTCTATAGTTTATGTGGTAAAAAAGGGTAGTCTTCTTGTTCGTAAACAACGTCGTACATTACATTTGTATCTGGGTATCCTGAATCTTCGGCAAATTGCTCGCATTCCTTTACCTTATCCTTTACACGTTTGTTTACTTTTTTAATCTCATCTTCAGTGGCCCATTTTTCTTCGTAAATTTTATGCAACACATACGAGATTGGGTCTTCCTCTTGTTTTTTCTTTACTTCTTCTTTAGTACGGTAATGTTGTGCATCACTCATGGAATGTCCTCTATATCGATACGTTCTAATTTCCAAAAACGTCGGACCATCTCCACGACGTGCGCGGTCTATCGCCTCATCCATTTCTTTAGCGACAACTTCGGGTTTCATCCCATCAACAGGCTTACACGGCATTTCGTAGCCTAAACCAAGTTTCCAAATATCGGTATGGTTTGCGGTACGCGCTACGGAAGTCCCCATGGCATAACCGTTATTTTCGCAAATAAACACGACGGGCAGTTTCCAGAGCATCGCTAAGTTAAATGCTTCGTGGAGTGAACCTTGTCTTACGGCACCATCACCCATATAGGTAAGGGTTACAGCATCGCGCTCAAAATACTTATCGGCAAAAGCTATTCCGGCACCGAGAGGAATTTGTCCTCCAACGATGCCATGGCCGCCATAAAACCGATGCTCTTTAGAGAAAATATGCATAGAGCCCCCTAAACCTTGCGAGGTTCCTGTTTTCTTTCCGTAGAGCTCGGCCATTACTTTTTTGGGGTCTACGCCCATCCCAATAGGCTGTACGTGGTTTCGGTAAGCCGTTATCATACGGTCTTTTTCCAAATCCATGGCGTGCAAAGCTCCGGCCAGAACAGCTTCTTGTCCGTTATAAAGGTGCAGAAACCCTCTTACTTTTTGTTTGATGTAAACTTGGGCCAGCTTGTCTTCAAACTTGCGCCAGAAGAACATATCTTCGTACCAGTCTAAATATGTTTTTTTTGTAATTTTTTTCATTGGATTGCTATACTGTCCCCACGGGGAGAAATTTTAAACACGATTAACAAAAGTACTACATTCTGAAGTTTTACAAAACACAGAAACATTAAAATAGTACTAAATGTTGGGCGTTGGAGTCTTGAAAGTAAAAAAGCCGCCTCCCAACCTCCCCGAAGGGGAGGAGTTTTTAAACACCGATCCTCTCCCCTCCTTTGTAGGGGCTGGGGGGAGGAAGTTTACAGATAGCTTTTATCGAACAATAGGGGCAACAAATCTGCAATGGAAGCCGCTTTGGCAACTTTTCCGGTTTCGCCCATAAAATAAATGGCAATAGGGGATTCCTGTTTTATTTCGTATTCGGCGATTGCTTGACGGCACGCACCGCAAGGTGGAATTGGCGTGGTTGTTTCTTGTTTTAAAGAACGTGCCGTAATGGCCATGGTTTTTACGGAAGCAGTGGGATACGCCGCACCAGCTTGATAAATGGCCACCCGTTCGGCACAAAGGCCCGAAGGAAATGCAGCATTTTCTTGATTGTTCCCGATTATCGTTTCGCCAGAATCCAGCTGCAAGGCGGCCCCTACTTTAAAACGAGAATAAGGCGCATAAGCATCTTCCCGAGCTTGTTGCGCCTTATTCATTAATTTTTGAATGTCTTGAGGCAATTCTGAAACAGAATCATACACTTCAAGGTTTATTTCAATTTTATGTTTTTTCACGTATTGTCTTCCATTATACCTACAAGGTTTTGGAAACCTTGCAGGATGATTCATCAGTCATCTAGTACCTGTCACATCGAGTGACTTTATTTGACTGGAAGATCAAATAAAATAATATCGAGATGCAGCATGTTAATACTCGTCATACTCGTCCCCGAAATTGAACGTCAAGCCAAAACGAAGGGTGCCTTCCAACGGACTTCGTACTTTCGATGTTGAGAACAAATAGGAAATATCGATATTAATGGCCGTGTAACGGAATCCTGCTCCTAAGGACAGGAATTTCCTAAAACCTTTATCTTCACTTTCGTTGAAGTATCCCATCCGGAATGCAAACACGTCTTGGTACCAATACTCGGCACCCAAAGCCCAAGTGAATTCTTTTAATTCTTCTGAAAATCCATTTGGTGCATCCCCGAAAGAAGAGAAGATGCCACTAAAGAAACTTTCATTGTAATAATCGTCTTCGCGATCAATAACACCATCATTGTTGGAATCACTTGGTGTTGGCACCAACAGTTTGTTCACCTCGGCACTTACCCCAATTTTGCTATATTGATCTAATATAAAATCAAAACCACCGCCTAAAGCTAAATTGGTAGGCAGGTTGTTTTCTTGGCCTGTTTCGTCGTATTTAAGTTTGGGACCCACATTTGAAATATTAAACCCGGCTCTCCAACGACCGTCAAAGTCGTTATAGGGAATTTCTTCACTTTGATAATAACCGGCCACATCTACAGCAAAGCTGTTGGCGGCACTTGCATCGGCGATGGCTGACTGTAGTTTAAGGTCAGAACGTATATACCTACCGGCTATACCCATCGAGAAACGCTCACTTAAGCGGAGCGAGTAGGAAACATCGAACATCAATTCATTGGGCTTTACCAATAAAGGTTGTTGCTCTGCAGTTTCACGCAACTCTATCTCCCCGTTACTGAAATACCGAAAACTTGCTCCAACGGCACTACGCTCGTTAAGCCTGTTATAATAGGTTAAATTTCCTAAAAAGATATCGTTTACCAATTTACTTAAATACGGCGTATAGGTAACTCCAACCCCTTGTTTGGATATAGCGAACGCATATTTTGCTGGATTCCACTGCTGTGAAAAAGCATCGGCCGAGGTGGTAACCCCAATATCCCCCATACCTGCTGAGCGGGCGTCACCGGCTATAAGCAAAAATGGGACGCCTGTGGTAATCACACGCTGGGTGGTGGCATCATCTTCTTGCGCAGCAGTATTATAGGATATTAAAACGATTAAAAAAGGTAACAATATTTTCTTCATGAGGTTCTAATTTTGGTCAAATATAAATTTATTTTTTAAAGGATAACCAGTTTTTCAAATTTTTCAGTTTGTTTATTGGTTAACGTCGATTTAACGGTAATCTTATATACATATACCCCTTTTCCTATTTTATCTCCAAAATCATCACGACCATCCCACACAATATCGCGGGAAAGGAAACCATCGGTATTGATAATCTGATTTTTGCTCCACACTACTTTTCCGGTTACGGTAAACACCTGCACCTGAACCTCCAAGGGCTCGAACGGGCGGTTGTGGTTAAACCAAAATTCGGTATAGTCCACAAAAGGATTGGGGTAATTGAGCACTTTGGTGATTTTAAGTTCGTCATCGCCAGCCACGATAAATTGTATTTCGGCCGTAGAAGAGTTGTTGTACACGTCCCAGGCCTTAAACGTCAAGGTATGCAGTCCCTTCTCGAGGTCCCGCAAACGATAATTGGCAGTCCCTTTGGTGTAATCATCCTGTTCGGCTTGGTAATAATCGTTCACTACAATGGGGTTGGACTCGTCGCCGTCTAAAATTGCAACCATATCGTGGCCAATACCACTGGCCGTGTTGATGCCGTTTTCGTCTTCCAGCTTGGCTATGAGAATGGGAGATGCATTGGTAACCCCACCAGAAACAAAGCTTTCATCGTTCATGAACAAATTGATAGTAGGGCCTTGATTGTCTTCTGGGGCATTTTCATTAATTCCTCCTATTTGCACGGAAAGATCTACCCCTGCTTGATCCTCCAAGGCATTGTTCTTTTCAGTATAAAAATTAACCCGTCCTGTACCTACGGGTATCTGTATGTCCCTGGGCATGACAAACTCAAACTCAAAAATTCCATTTTCAACGGTGGCCTTACCGTTAAACAGTGTTTCACCCAAGGTGGTGAAATCTAAAACAAACCCCTGGTTATCGTTATCCAATGTTTGCCGCTGTACGCGCTTATCAAACACTTTGGCCGAAAGTACGCCGCTGTAGTTGGTAAGAAGGTTTCTGTTTTCATCGGTCACTTCACCGGTCATTTTCACTTTGTCCAAAGCCTTAAGAACTTCTGGCGATTGCCCTACAGGCACACCGTTAATAGTGGTGAGCCTTACGTTTTTCTTTGGAAACGCCAAATGCATGGCCGGATCGCCAATGTAAAATACTACCCGGCGCAACCTTGTGCCTACCCCTAAATCCCGCTTGGCCAATCTTAAGGCTTCTGCCGGGGTTTTAGGTACGTTCAAATCATAGCCAAACAAATGTGTTGCAAGCTTTTTATTGAAATTCACTCCAGTGGTTAAACCAATAGAACGGGTAGTAGTAAGTAAAGAAATGGCACCACCTTCTTTATTCCAATAAGTAAGCTCTCCAGCCGTGACGCGTTGGGGATTGTCGAATTTGGTAAACTGGCAGGTAATGGTAACCACGCAAGAAGTTTTATTCTTATTTTTTAAAGAAGTGGCCATGCCTTTTGTATAAATATATTCGTGCGCCAAACCATCTTCTCCACCGTGACCAAAATAATTGACCACTAAAGCCCCTACTTCAATATTGTTCTTAATGGCTTCATTTACCTTTGGATAACGATTTCCTCCTGAAGAAGTTTCTTGTTTATAAGCATCGATGTGGATTTTTTTTACGTTGATAAAGGGTTTCTCTGCTGAAATTTCATCTCCCAAAGCATCCAGCTCTATTTCAAGTCTTTGCTCTCCAGATTTGTCCACATCATCAGAAATCAACATGAAATTGTTCCGCCAATTTCCGTAGGATTCTTTTGAAGTATAAGCAATGATTTTATCAACCATGGCATTGGCCAGCCCAACTTCATCAGCAAGAACCCTCCCTACGGCTATGTCCAGCATATCGGTATCTATAAGTCTTTCGCCTGAAGCGTCTAAGGTATTTCCACCTATCGTTCCTTCATCTGGGTCCATATTTCCGAAGAAATCATCACTCATAAACGAACTGGACTCGTTGACACTGGAAAGTGTATGAAAAGTAGGCACTATATTGTTGTTGCCCGACAACCTATTTTTATAATCTACCGAGGTGTCCCCAAAAAGACAGAGGTATTTTATACGGTTATCTGCTGACGATGCATTGTTGTAAATATAGCGGACAAAATTCCTGATGGCCCCAATATCTTGTTTCCCGGAACTGAATTCTTGGTAAATCTTATCGGTGGTAACCACTTTCACGTTGAGCCCGCTTTGTGTTTTGTGAAGATTGGCCAACCGTAAAGCAGGCTGCAGTAAAAACGGAGCGGTAACAATTAAATAATCTACATCCTGAAAAGCTCCTGATGGCCCTTTAAAAACCGAGCCTTTTAAGTTTTGGTTAAATACACGCGGATCACTTATTTGTACAGGGGTGCGATAATCCCCAGTATGCACGGCCACGTATTTGCGCGCTGTGCCCATAACTGCTTTAAAAGTAAGAGCCGGAGCATTGTTTTCATTTTGTTTTGCCGAAATGAAACCGGGATCGGTAACATCCCATATTTCACTTACTTGCCCAGTATTACCTACTTGATATTCCCCTATACCACTCAAATTAGAAGCAGGCTTGTACCGAAAAGCAAGCTGTCCATCGGCAACTGTAAGTTGGCGGATGGCCTCCACGCTCACATAATCTAAATACCCTACGCTGGACGGGTTGCCCCCATTGTTATAAGCGAGATCCACAGTAACCGTTTCGCCTGCCGCTGGCACTTCCCCCTTACTGCCGCTAAGTTCATCCACGATCAAGACGGTGCCTTCGGTAACAGCCCTAAAAGACAATGGATCCAAACTAACACCATTGACACTAATGGCCATGGAAGTGCGCGATTCTGAAACCGCTCCTGCCTTTACCACCACTTGCATGGTAGAACCCGAAACTATATTGGGGAAGGTAAATTCATAGCTTTGTTCGCTCTCAATATCAAAACGGTTTCCAAACCAACGCCTTCCTAACTTTGATGGGGAAAATTCATCCACTTCATGATATTTGTAATCTTGAAAGGTGGTAATCGTGGTGGTGGGCGCGCCTGTTGGCTCTACCATTTGTTGAATCCGTTTTCCAGGCCCACCATCGGCTGTGATGTAATAATACGATTCGTCGCTGTAAGGGTTTAAATTGGTTTGGTTCTCTGGGTCGTACCCTTTGGTGCTCGTTCCGTAAAAAAGAATATAGTCGCCACTGTCAAAAGACCCGTCGTCACCCCCGACCACTTTTATGGAGGTTTCAGGAAGATCAAACTGCGTGTTCAATGCATTGTACAAAGGCAATGGTTTGCCACCATGACCATATATTTTTAGGTTTTGTGGATTTATATTGCTGGTGTTCATCCCCAAATTATCCAAAAAAGACTTATCGATTCGGTGTACGCCAGTTTCTTCAACCTTAAATTTGTACCAATCGCCATCTGCTAATACCGAATTGGCCAAAGGCATCCTAAAAGAAGCCCCCTTGTTTTGCATGTCTTTTTTATAGGAGACCGTGAACGACTGCACTTTTTGCAACCTGCCATTTACCCGTACCACGGGCGAAAGGGAAATCGCAGTATAAATCTCGTCCCGCGCTTTACTGCTATGGATGGAATAAGTGAGCTCCTCCGGCACCAATGCTTTATTTATTTTCTGAAGTTCTTGTCGTGTCAAGGTTCCGTAGGACACATTCGAGATTTCAATAGAATTTTCATCAGCAAACCCAGTGTCCCTCCATTGATCGTGATAAACCAAATGGTCCTCATCGATATTGAGCTTAAGCGGATCATAGCCCGGCTGCTTGTTGGCACTTGCCTGTTTTATGGCCGAAACAGAAGTGGCTGTTTTGGAGGCACCTTCCCAATTAATGGTAATGTTCTTGGTCTGTGCCCATATCACAAATGGCAATAAAACAAATGAAATAAGAAGTATGGTTTTTTTCATCATAATCAATAACGCATCAAATATACACTTAGTATGGGTTCTTTTTTAAAGTTTTCAGGATTTTACGTTTTAAATAATAATCACAAAAAAATAACGTTTGCATTCAAGTTAGTAGGCAGTAATACAAAAAACTAACGAATCAATTATAATAAAATATTATTGGTATTTTCCCGTTAATTATTATATTGCAAACCCAAATTTATTCATACCTTCAACTATGAACATGAACAAAACCTTAGCATTTCGCGTATTTATGGTATTGGTTACAACTGGTTTACTTATAAGTTGTAACAACTCCAGGGACTATAAAGACAGCTCTCGCGCAACCGGTTGGAAAATGAACGCCAGAGAAGGCGGATTTAAATACAACCCCAAAGCCAAAGAACAAGAAACTGGACCAGGCCTCATCTTTATTGAAGGCGGTACTTTTACTATGGGAAAAGTACAGGATGACCCCATGCACGATTGGAACAACACACCTACACAACAACACGTGCAGTCTTTTTACATGGACGAAACCGAAGTGACCAACCTAATGTACTTAGAGTATTTAGATTGGTTGAAGAGCGTGTTCCCGCCTTCACAAGAAAACTACCGCCAAATATACCAAGGCGCTTTGCCAGACACCTTGGTGTGGAGAAACCGTTTAGGGTACAACGAAGTGATGACCAACAACTACCTGCGTCATCCTGCGTACGCAAACTACCCGGTAGTGGGTGTAAGTTGGATTCAAGCTGTGGAATTCAGTAACTGGCGTACCGACCGTGTTAACGAATTGATTTTGGAAGAAGAAGGCTATACGGCCCGCGGCGCACGATACGATGTGGAACCAGGGGAAACTTTTAGTACTCAAACCTACCTTAATGCCCCGACACAAACCTATGGCGGAAAAGATTCCATCACTAGGGGTGGAAGGACTTCTGAACGTATTACAGACCGAAGCGAGGACAGCACCAACTTATATGTACAGCGAAAAGACGGCCTATTGCTACCTAGCTACCGTTTGCCCACCGAAGCCGAATGGGAATATGCCGCTTTAGGTTTGGTAGGACTTAGAAACTACAACGTTTACAGAGGAAGAAAGAAATATCCATGGGATGGGCAATACACCCGCTCCAATAAACGAAGAAGCCGTGGCGACCAATTGGCCAACTTTAAACAAGGCGATGGCGATTACGGAGGTATTGCAGGCTGGAGCGACGACGGAGCCGACATTACTGCCGAAGTAAAATCCTACGAAGCGAACGACTTCGGATTATACGATATGGCCGGCAACGTAGCCGAATGGGTGGCCGATGTCTATCGCCCGATTGTTGACGATGAATTTAACGACTTTAATTATTACCGCGGAAATGTCTATACCAAAAACGCGATAACTGAAGATGGAAAAGTGAAATTGGTCACTGCAGATTCCATTGTCTATGACACCTTGAGCAACGGCAGGATCGTTGCCAGAAACCTGCCTGGCGAAATTTTACAGGTGCCCGTGGGCGAAGAAGAAACCTACCAACGCACCAATTTCTCTAAAAGCGACAACCGCGATTTCAGGGATGGCGATAAACGTTCTTCCCGGAGGTACCAATCGTTTGCCGATGAGTACAACACTGATGACGCCAATGAAGAGCGCATGTACAACTCCCCAAAAAGCAAAATATTTACCGATAGCACGGGCCAAATGGAAATCCAGTACGATCAGTCCAACAGGCGCACCACTTTAATTGACAATGAAGTTAGGGTTTATAAAGGTGGCTCTTGGAGAGATCGCGATTATTGGTTAGACCCTGCCCAACGGCGTTATTTCCCTCAAGATATGGCAACCGATTACATTGGGTTTAGATGTGCCATGTCGCGCGTAGGCTCCAAATCGAAAAAAGGGAAACGCCCCAGAAACTAAAATTAGTTAATATTTGAATACATTAAAGCCTTGGAGATTTACTTCAAGGCTTTTTTTAGTCCTTTTTTTCGCACATTCAATTTTTTTTTAACTTGCTAAGCGAACAGAAGCAAATAACCCTATGGCAAAAATCCTGCAAAAAGTCCTTTTGGCGCTGTTGTCAATCATGCTGTGCACAAACTGCAGCAATAACAGGAATTATGACAAAAGCTCTCGTGCCACGGGATGGCCTGCATTTGGAAGGCAAGGCGGTTCAAAAAAAATAAAAGCAAAAGAACAGGAAACCGGCCCTGGCCTAGTGTTTATAGAAGGGGGCACTTTTACCATGGGACGGGTACAAGACGACCCTATGGGCGATTGGAACAACGTTCCCACACAACAACACGTACAATCGTTCTATATGGACGAAACCGAAGTCACCAACTTAATGTACCTCGAATACATCGATTGGCTTAAAAAAGTGTTTCCCCCCACCCAAGAAAATTTCAGGAAGATTTATGAAGGGGCCTTGCCCGATACCTTGGTCTGGAAGTCCAGGTTAGGGTACAACGAAACCATGGTCGATCAATACTTTAGGCATCCGGCCTTTGCCGAATATCCAGTGGTGGGCGTCAGCTGGGTCCAAGCGGTCGAATTTTCAAAATGGCGTACCGATAGAGTCAATGAACTCATATTGGAAGAAGAAGGTTTTATTCAAAAAAATGCCCGGTACCAAAGTACGGCACGTTCGGTTTTCAACACCGAAACCTATTTAAAAGCCCCCACACTTACCTATGGGGGGAACGACAGCATAACAAGAGGGAGCAACCGCTCTCAACGGCTTATAGAGCGAGGAGACAGCACCCAAATATTTGTGAGACGAAAAGACGGCATTTTGCTCCCCGCCTACCGCTTACCCACCGAAGCAGAATGGGAATACGCCGCACTCGGACTTGTGGGAATTAGATATAAAAACACCTATAGAGGCCGTAAAAAATATCCTTGGAACGGCCCTTACACCCGTTCGCAAAAACGTAAAAATCGAGGCGATCAATTGGCCAATTTCAAACAAGGTGCAGGCGATTACAGCGGTATTGCAGGATGGAGCGATGACGGTGCTGGAGTTACGGCTCAAGTAAAATCGTACGAGGCAAACGATTTTGGCCTGTACGATATGGCCGGGAATGTAGCCGAATGGGTGGCCGATGTTTATCGCCCCATCATCGACGACGAGTACAATGATTTTAACTATTTCCGCGGAAATGTCTATATGAAACCCGCTTTGGATGACGGTGGCAATGTCCAGATAATCACTCCAGAAACCATGGTTTACGACACCCTTCCCAACGGCAAGGTCGTAGCCAGAAAATATCCGGGCGAACTCAAAGAAGAACCTATAGGCAAAAGGGAAACCTTTATGCGCATCAATTTTTCGAAAAGCGACAACAGAAATTACAGGGATGGCGACCGGCTTTCGTTACGGTATAACCCCACCTTTTCAAATGCTGTTTCTGAAAACAACAAAAGAAGAATGTACAACTCGCCCATTAACAAATTGGTAGTTGCAGAAAATGGTTCCATAACACCACAATACGACCGGTCTTCGACAAGAAACACCCTAATAAGCAATGAAACCCGAGTGTATAAAGGAGGGTCTTGGAAAGACCGGGAATATTGGTTGGACCCTGCACAGCGCAGGTACTTGCCACAATATATGGCCACCAATTATATTGGGTTTAGGTGCGCAATGTCGCGCGTGGGGGCTAAAAGCAAAAAGAAAAACAAACGGGCCACCCATTAAACTTTTATAAAAGAACAACTGGCAGGCTTTCTCGTAAAAAGCTTTTCTGTATTTTTATGCTATGACCACAAAACAGCTCCACCAAGAATTTTTAGCCGGTAGCGGTATTTGCACCGATACCCGGAACATCGTTGAAAACTGCTTTTTTATTGCCTTAAAAGGCGCTAACTTCAATGGGAATACATTTGCCGACGAAGCTGTAAAAAAAGGAGCATATAGAGTGGTTATAGATGACGAAGCATTTAAAAACGAGAAAACCATTTTGGTTAAGGACACCTTGACCGCCCTGCAGGAATTGGCCGCTTTCCACAGAAAACACCTCAAGTTGCCCATACTTTCCTTAACCGGAAGCAACGGCAAAACCACTACCAAAGAGCTGATCAACGCAGTTCTTTCAAAAAAATATAAAACCATTGCAACCCAAGGAAATTTAAACAACCATATTGGCGTGCCGCTTACCCTATTGTCAATGACTTCGGAAACTGAAATGGGCATTGTTGAAATGGGCGCCAATCATTTACACGAGATAGAAAACCTTTGCCAGATTGCCCAACCGGATTACGGCTACATTACTAACTTTGGAAAAGCACACCTAGAAGGCTTCGGAAGTTTGGAAGGCGTTGTAAAAGGGAAATCTGAATTGTACACCCATCTAAAAGACCACGACAAGACTGTTTTTGTAAACGGAGCAGAAACCAAACAATTGGAACTGACCAAAACGATGAATCGGGTGGTTTTTAATGAAACAATCATTCAACTTATGGATGCTTCAAACGAAGTGAAAGTGAAATTTAAAAACACCGAAATACAAAGCAAGCTCGTGGGCCTGTATAATTTCAACAATATTGCGGCAGCCATCGCCATTGGGGATTATTTTAATGTTCCAGAAGAACAAATAAAAACAGCCATTGAAGGGTATATCCCGCAGAACAACCGCTCTCAACGCTTGGAAAAAGCAGGCCACAAAATATTGTTGGATGCTTATAACGCCAACCCGACCAGTATGATGGCCGCCCTTGAAAATTTTAAGCAAGCCGAAGGAAACCGAAAAATCTTAATCCTTGGCGATATGTTTGAAATGGGCAGTGAAGCCGAAAAAGAACACCAACATATCGTTGATTTTTTAGAACAAAACCCTTTCGGGAAAGCTTATTTGGTGGGCAGTAACTTCAACAAAACAAAAACAAAAGCCTCCCATATTAAAACGTTTGAAAGTTTTGACGACTTTAAAAAGCAGTTTAAAGCCAAAGATTTTAAAAATTGTTTCTTTTTAATAAAAGGTTCAAGAGGAATGGCATTGGAACGCGTTTTAAATTTGCTTTAAAACAGAAAAGGTTTCAATAAAATGAATCATTGAAACCTTTGTTTTTAAGTGGGGCATAATGGATTCGAACCAGTGACCTCCACGTTGTCGACGTCACACCCTGAACCCCGCCTGCAATAGTGAAGTGTATTGGATTCGAACCAATGACCCCCACCCTGTCAAGGTGGTGCTCTGAACCAACTGAGCTAACACTCCTAAATTTTTCGTCGGGTAGGCAACTGAGTTAATGCCCCCTTTCATTCTTGCAAAACTACCACTTATTTTATTTTTTTAAGTGGTTTTTTCTTAATCATTCCTCCTTTTGCATCTTTTACCGAAGCCATGATGATAAACACATCGTGGTCAATTTTATCGATTTCGGTCTTTAGTCGCGACATTTCCAATTGGGATCACCGTATAGATCACGTTGACATTCCTAAAAAAGCCGCCCTTAACTCACACACCGTAAGGGCTACGCTAAGCAGCCTTTCTTTCCGCCAATTTTTTTGAGAAAAGAAAAAACCCGATGAAAATTTCCATCGGGTTTTGTGGACCTGTCGGCCTTTGGTGGGCGCGAAGGGATTCGAACCCCTGACCCTCCCGATGTAAAATCGGGATGCTCTGAACCCACTAGTTTATTAATTTTTCAATCATGACCCTACTCTTCCAAGATTTAATTTTCCGTTCTCTGGCGTAGGCTCCGGCTTTTGTACTAAAAACTTCGTGGTACACTAACTTCCAGTCTTTTGCCCGGGCAGTATACCCTTTGTGGTTCTGCAAGTGTTTTTTTAATCTTTTTCCGATATCAGATGTAGAACCTATATAATAGCGGATCAAGTCCAAAAGTTGGGTCTAGAGTGAAAAATAGTTTTCTTTGCGGATAAATATTTTCCAATGAATAAAGAGACTGATTTACCCCTGCTAAGCTTAATCCTTCCTGAAGGTTTACTAACTTAC
>NZ_QEHR01000008.1 GCF_003095375.1 Marixanthomonas spongiae | reverse complement strand
TTTTTGTCAAACCCAACAATGGTAAAGTAAGTTAGTAAACCTTCAGGAAGGATTAAGCTTAGCAGGGGTAAATCAGTCTCTTTATTCATTGGAAAATATTTATCCGCAAAGAAAACTATTTTTCACTTTAGACCCAACTTTTGGACTTGATCCATGATTTTGCTATTTCTCCAAAACAGTGGTTGTACTAAAATTGTAACGGGCATAACACAATAATTCACTTTTAAACCGGTAGCTGATTTTTCAAGGAATTGAGCAATCAGAATGCTTTATTAAGTCAAGCATGTTGGGATGTTTTCATCCTTATTTTTTCAAATCATATTCTATTGGGTGACCCTCCTGGTTATTCAATTGCCTGCCTTAGTTAGCAAAGCTTTAAAATTGAAAGCATCTATAGCCTGCCAAGTTTTTTTTCTTCCAAGGTTATTGGTTAAGATGGTAACGTAAAGCCTGTTATGGTATAAAAAACTCAAACGGTATTCTTCATCTTGTTTTTTATAATGTTCTTTGGCCGTGATACCGTTTTGGGTAATGGTTTTAAAGTAACCCCCCGGTATTTCTTCGTTTAAGTTTTGATAAGCAATATTGTGAGCCGGTCCCGTGAGTTGCGATCCACGTTTGCCAGCACCATCAACGATGCTGAGTTTTACTTTTTGTTTGTTGGCATAATAGGTTATATCAAACATGGATACATTGTCTGGTGAGTTGGTGTTAATATTGGTGGCTGGTAATCCTAAGATTTTTTGTGGCCGCCACGAGGCATAGTCCTTATCGGTTAAAGGGGTGAGCGTAGCCAAACGTTTCATGTTGTTTTTTATATAGGTAGTTTTATTAGTCTTGGTTGCATTTGTTTTATCTGTTTGTGTGATTTGCTTTTTTGCTTGTTTATCTATTCCGTTTTTATTCTGCTTGTCTTCACAGGACATAATGAATACAAAGGTTAACAGATAGAGGTATTTTAAGTACTTCATGTTTGTAATTTTAATTAAACAGTATAAATTGTGTGTTCTCAGGTAATTCTTTTACGGTGGTCATAACGGTTTTTAAAGGTGTTCTTTTTTCACCATCGACATACGTTTCTACAATTTCAATTTTTACAATATTCCATCCCTTTTTCAAGTTGATATCGTATTCATGGATAAGTTCTACAGTACTTTTCATATCCATAGTATATGTTTTGGTTTTGCAGATACCGTTGACACTGGCATCTTTTTCTACATAAAAGAAATCGATGTAAAACCCTTTTACAAAATCTTTTTTACCCAATGCAAAATAACTTTCGTTGAATGTTTTTGAACTGACCAACCGCAAATAGCCGTAAAGCTTCTCTTTATTAATATTTGCCACCACAAATCTGGAACCGAAAGCCACCTTTTCAATGTTTTCATCTCCATTATTAACTATCACGGTTTCAGGCTTGCAGTAAAATGCTTCTCGTACGGTTTTGTTTTTCATTTTTATATTACCGCTTTTGTTGCTTTCGAGCCGTATCGATTTGAGGTTTTCTGCCAACTCCTCTTCTAACTTGATGACTACATTGCCTTTCTTATCTATTTCACCGATAATTATTGGTTTATCTGCGGGTATTGCAATTTCTGCTTTATTATGGGACCACGTTTTAACTGTTCCTGTGTAGGTGTTTTTGGCACAGGACGTTATAAAAAATACAAGTGTTAACAATACAATTATGTGGTTTCTCATTTCCAATTTTTTACTTGAATTAATAGTTATTGTCTTCTTTCAAAAAAACTATCATTCACGATATGTATTTTAAAGTTATCCCTCAGCTCTTACTCGTTAAAAGTTTCTTTTGTAATTATCTCAGTTAGGCTTTTTATGGTTTTGGGAGGATTGGGTCCTTCAAACTTTATTGATAGGGTATCTTTATTGGTAATAATCTGTAACGAACCTATAGCTCCATCGTTGCAGCCTGGGCAACCATTTATTTTTGGTAGTGCTCTTAAAGAGTCCAATGCGAATGACTGTCTTATTTGTTGCCACTCATTTTTTTTGAGTTGTATGGTATCTTTTTTAACCGATAATTCAGGGCTTTGGATTAATTTGCCGGGGGTTTTAATAACTTCCTTTAAGCTTTTATTTACTATAAACGTATAATCACAATATCCTTGACACATGGCTGAAGTATATTCTAATTTTATTTCGGAAATTACTTCGTGTTTTTGTGAACAGGAAGAATATCCGGTCGCGAATAGGAAAAATATTATAATTGGTTTCATCCCCTTAATTTTTATTCCATAATAACTTCAAATACATCTGCTTCATTAGCTTCTTCAGCACCATGACCATAGTACCAATTACCTGTATAAATCACTTGAGTGCTGGACTGTTCTAACAGGCCTGAGATGGAGTATTCATTACCAGTATCATCGTATGTATAGTCTGCCGTGAGTATATCATTGGCGAGCTCCCACGTTCCTGAGCCCAAATCAGGATTGTCTGCATTTGCCCTCACCACTAAGGTGCCATCACTGTTGAACTCTAATTCAAAAAAACTTGAACCACTGAAGGTCCCGGTAAACGTGCCTTGTAATGGGTTGCTCAAGTTAAAACTAACCGAAGTCTGGCCGGCACTGTTTGTTGCGATGACATCAAATGTATAATCACCAGGATTTAATTGTTTGTCCCAGTTTAATACCCCTGTACTACTATTTACGCTCAAGCCTTCTATACTACTTGATAATGAGATTGTACCTTGATTTCCGTTCCAAGTAATGGTTGGAGGTTGTGAGTTTCCTTCCTCAAAAAAGATGGCCGAAAGGTTCGTAACCGGATAGGTTAACGAAGGAGATGAGACAGCTTCATCGTCATCGGTTAAACCACAGGAAATAAAGAAAAGTGTAACTAGTAAAATCGTTAAAGTTTTTGTGTGATAAAATTTCATAATACGGTAGTTTTAAGGTTATTCTTTTTTACAATTGGTATTCAGATAAAAATCGAATAGTTTTTTGTTGGAATAAATTTATATAAGTGCCTATTTCCGGGCTTGAAGATATGTTCCAAAGGGTATAAAATATGTGACAAGGAGAGAAAAACTCTGTATTTATACGTGTTTAGAAGCATATTCGGTTGGAGTGCAACCATAACTCTCCTTAAAGCAACGTGTAAAATAGGAAGGGGAATTAAAACCAATTTGATAGGCAATTTCTGAAGTAGTATTATCAGATTCTTTTAATAAACGGCAAGCCAGTTTTAACCGTTGTGAGCGAATAAAAGCAGTTGTGCTCACACCGACAATAGAAGTTAATTTACGGTGCAATTGGGTGCGGCTCATATTCATGAGTTTTGAAAACTCTTCACTGGTAAGATCAGAATCTGTTATATGCTTATCAAGAACAGTTTGCACGCGGTTTAAAAAATCTGTTTCGGTGGAAGTAATTGCGAGATCAGGATTTAACTCAAAGGTTTTACTGAAATGTTCTTTCAGTTTTTTCCTGCTTTCAATGAGTTTTTTAATGCGTATGCGCAGTTTCTCTATACTGAAAGGTTTGGTAATATAAGCATCGGCCCCGGTTTTAAACCCTTCAATTTCATTTTCTTCACCTACTTTTGCCGTTAATAGAATGATGGGAATGTGGCTGGTCAGTTCATCATTTTTTAACGTATTGCACAGCTCTATTCCATTGGCTACAGGCATCATAATGTCACTGATTACCAAATCTGGCAGTTCTTTTTTTGCTATTTTAATTCCTTCTTTTCCATTTTCTGCTGTAAAAATCCGGTAATCCTGCTCCAGACTGGAGGCAATATATCCTCGAATTTCCAGATTGTCCTCCACGACCAGTACCGAGGCTTCCGTTGAAGATTTGTTCGTGTCTTCAAGTTGAATAGGCTGGGTGTCTTCAGGCTGATCGCTTTGCGGTGCCATTTCAGTTTCGGTAAAAGCCGTTTTATGTATAGGTAGGGTGACGCAAAAGCTAATTTCGTTCGCATTTTGTTCAGAAACCGATAGCGTTCCTTTATGCAAGTTGACCAACTCTTTTACAAGCGCTAGGCCAACGCCCATTCCTTCTGAAGACGGATCCTCTTGGTGAAAACGCTCAAACAATTGTTCTAAATTGGTTTTTCTTGAATCACTTTTCACATTTTTAACCGACAGTTTTAAGCGCCCTTTTTTTTCCAAGGCTTTAAGGTGTATAGCTGTATTTTTGGGAGCGTATTTTATGGCGTTGGACAAGAGATTGGAAACCACTTTTTCCACAATATCTTTATCAACCCAAGCATTGTGCATATTTTGAATCTCAACTTGTATGTTTTTATTGGTACTTTTTGCGGTATATTGAAAAGTAGCTGAAATTTGATGCAAAAGTGCCGATAGGTCTGTTTGTTCAACCGTTAATGTTGCGGCTCCAGAATCTACCAACGATAAGTCCAGCATCTGGTTAACCAAGCGCATCAACCTGTTGGAGTTTTGCTGAATGAGTTCTAAATCTTTTTGGTCTTCAGGTTTTAGTTCCTCTTTTTTCAATTGATTTTCCACAGGACCTGAAATCAAGGTGAGCGGGGTACGTATTTCGTGGGAGATATTGGTATAGAGCTTTGTTTTAAATTCATCCAATTTTTTCAACCGCTCAGTTTCTTCGTGTTCAAACTGCAATTGCGTTTGTACATGCCAACGCCATTTAAAATAAGCGTATAGACCATAAATAAGCAATAACGCCAAAAGAGCATATACCACTTTGGCAAGGTTGGTAGCGTACCAAGGTTTTAATATAGTAAATGAATAGGTAGTGGGGCTGTTGTTCCACACGCCATCGTAATTACTGGAAATTACCTGAAATGTGTAGTCGTTTGGTGGTAAATTGGTGTAATGTGCAGTATTGTTATTTCCAGATGCAATCCAGCCTTCATCGTTGTTTACAAGCCGGTATTTATATTCATTGCGGTCGGGCTGTGAGAAGTGCAAAGACGAAAAACTAAAGGTCAAGGTGTTTTTATTGTGCGGAAGCTTTTGATTTGGGACCATCTTCTGCTCTTTGTTAAAAACCTTTAATCCTGTAATTACGGTCTTTGGTTTTTTGGGGTTGAAGGTCAATTGATCGGGCTGAAACCAATTAATGCCTTCCAACCCGCCAAAATAAAGTGTACCGTTTTCGTCCCTATAGTAGGCTCCAGTATTGTATTCCAAAGCTTGTAACCCATCGTAATTGCTGTAATTTTCAATGGTAGGGCGATAGTTGGCATCGGTACTGAACTTAGATAACCCTTGATTGGTGCTCAGCCAAAGGTTGTTTTGACCATCGGGCAGGATGCCATAGACCACATTGTTGGGCAATCCATCTTTTTTTTCGTAACTGTGTACGCTCTTTTCGGCAATGTTGTAGAGTTTTAAGCCATTTCCGTTGGTGCCTATCCAAAGCAGATTTTTTGAATAGTACAAGCATTTAATGTTGTCTGAAATAGTATTTATTTTTGTAATGGTCTCCTTTTCAATATTTAATCGGTACAGTCCATCGTTTTCTGTTCCAATCCACAACGTATTGTTATCGCCTTGTACAGCGGTGCGGATGTTATTGGTCTGTAAATTTGAATTTGTTGCATCATACTTTTTTATGATTCCTTTATTTTTGTCATACACCAAAAGTCCTTTGTTGCGGGTGCAAAGCCAAAAGGTGCTTTTATTGCGTTTCAATATTTTCCATACCGTAAGATTTTCGGTGTCTTTGCAGGTTGTGATTTTATTGTCTTTGTTCAAAACCTGAAGGCCGTTGTTTTGGTGACCAATAAATAAATTTGCACCATCCTTGAAGAGGCTCATAATCCTATCGCCAGCCAAATTTGAGTTTTGTTGCGTAAAGGTTTTAAAATCACTTTCCGACAAGGATGCTTTGGTCAATCCTTTTCCCGAAGTGCCCATCCACATTGTATTGTTGTCAACCGTTATGGCCCGAACAACATCCACGTGAATGTTTGGAGGGGTTTGGTTGTTGGTGAGTACATTGAACTTGGCCAAGTTCTTATCATAAAAACTCAGGCCGGCACCATCGGTACCCAACCAAACGGTTTGTGTGAAATCTTTATACAGACATAACACATCATTATAATGAAGCGCATACGGGTCGGTTTTATTGGCCGTAAAATGCTGTATGGTTCTCTTTTCAAAATCAATTAAATAAGCACCATTTCCGTAAGTGGCCACCCAAAGCCGTTGCTGGTTATCTATTAAAAGGTCTTCGATGTTCAAATTTTTTGGGAAATGGTGTTCGTCAAAACCTATAAAGTGCGAAAAGAAGTTGTTATCAATGTTTTTTATAAAAAGCCCTTTGCCAAAACTGCCCACAAAAAGTGTGTTCTCTTTATTTGTTGAAAGTGCACTTAGGGCAAATCCGTTGAACAATTCCTGTTGAAGAAAACCGTACTTACCATCTTTGAGCTGCAACAACCCTCTTGAAGTGGTGACAAGAACGGCTCCATTCCATTCCATGATGTCGTAGCTGTCAATCGGGAGGTGTGCTTTGTTCAGCAGTTGTACAGTGTCTTTTTTTGCCGGATCAATTTGGTACAGCCCATTTCCGTAGGTGCCCAGATAATAATTGTTTTTGCTATCTTGATAAAATACACTTGCACGCTCTATTGAAGATGCCACGGCAAATGAATCGGTAGCGGCGTGGTACCTTTCCAACAGTCCGGTATTTGGGATACTCCATAAATTACCCTCCCGATCTACATACACTTTTCCCAATTTGCTGAACGTGGGCCTGGTGATATCAACAAATTGCCGATCGTAATGCGTAAATTTTTTCCCATCATATTTATTCAGTCCGTCTTGGGTGGCAAACCACATAAAACCGATGCTATCCTGTGCTATGCTTACCACACTATTTTGTGAAAGCCCTTGTTTCACGGTCAATTCACGAAACGAAACTTGTTTTTGAACCACTTCATTATGTTGTGGTAAAGCTTGTTTGCCACAAAACAAAACAAGAATAACGCTAAAAATATATGTAAGTGTAAAAATACTCTTCATACCTATTCAATATATATAAAGGTATAAAAGTATTTTTATATCATATTCAACTTAAAACGCTGCTTGTTTTCAGTAGGGAAAAATACTACCTGTTTTTAGTACCGAAAAGAGCCCTCAAAATCCATTTGATGCCATTGAACAACAAATAGATGGTGGCTGCCATAGCAAGAATGGCAAGTGGTAAAAGAAGGTATAGCGGAAGCACTTCTTTATTGATAAAGGCAAACGTAAAAAGATAGGTGGTCAAGACCAATAACGGTAAAGCTATCGCCAAACGTTTAAGCCCTTTTATAAGAAATTGTTTATTGGTGTATGTTTGGTCTGGCTCTTTCAATTTTTATGGTTTTTAATGGCTTTTCGAACGCTTCCGTGTTGTTTCAAAAGTTGTGCTGCTTTTTCTGAAGGGATGTTCAACTCATCCATGATCATTCGGGTGCCACGGTCCACCAGCTTATTGTTGCTCAGTTGCATATCGACCATTTTATTGCCTTTTACGCGGCCTAATTGCACCATCGCAGCAGTGGAAATCATGTTCAACACCAATTTTTGGGCGGTGCCGGCTTTCATGCGGGAGCTTCCGGTTACAAATTCGGGGCCTACGGTAACAACCACAGGAAATTTAGCGGTTGTTGCCAATGGACTTCCTTCGTTGCATGTTATACAACCTGTAGCAATGTTGTTTTCATTGCAATTTTTCAACGCTCCAATTACATAAGGCGTCGTGCCCGAGGCAGCAATACCGATCACCACATCTTTTTCTGAAATATCATGACTTTTAAGGTCGTCCCAACCTTGATTTTCAGAGTCTTCGGCAAATTCCACCGCATCCCTGATGGCTTTGTCACCGCCAGCAATCAACCCGATGACCATTCCATGCGGCACGCCAAAGGTAGGCGGGCATTCACTGGCATCTACAATGCCCAAACGGCCGCTGGTACCGGCACCTATATAAAAAAGACGCCCACCGTTTTTCAGTTTTTCTGAAACAATTTCGGAAAGTAGGGTTATTTCGGGCAATGCTTTTTCAACCGCCAACGGAACTGTTTTGTCTTCTTTGTTGATGTTGTGCAAGAGTTCGGAAACGCTCATCTTTTCTAGATGATCGTAGTTGGAATCTGCTTCGGTCGTTTTTTTGAAAGTCATAATGTAAAATTACGATTTTAGAAGTACGAATTGCGATTGAAAATTAAGATTATTGCACCGTGTAATTTAAAACAGAAGTTTCAGAAATACGGAAATAGCCCAGTGGAAAATTATCGGGGTTTGTTTCATTTACAAGGTTGCCACGTACGGTGGCCGGTTGGGTTTCGAACGGACCACCGCTGGCATCGCTGCCCTGTTGCAGTAGAATGAAGATAAAATTGTAAAATTGCTCATTTGTACCGTGCAAATAGAATGTTACTTGATCGCCGGTTTCAAGATCATCTGTTGACAAAAAACCAAAAATAAGATTTCCATCAAAAAACTTGTCTTCAAGTGCATCATAACCACTGCCACTTTCTGTTATGGCTTCAAAAAAGTAATAATTTTCTTCATTGGCAGGATCGGTAAAAAAGACTTTTAACTCGATGCTTTCGCCATCAAAACCGCCATCGTTTCGTTGTTCCACAAATTCCAAAGGAACTACGGGTTGTAGTTGTTCGGTAGCCGTATAAACTTCGTTTTTATAAACTATTTCAAGTGTGTAATTTGTATTTGGTAGCGGATTGAAACCTGGGTATTCATATACTCCATCTGAAGTGTTTTCAATTGTATATACTGTACCCTTTTCATCGGTAATAGTAACGGTAGCGCCATTGACGAGATTGATTTCAGAATCAAAAAACGGAACGGTCGTGCTCAGTTTAACACGTGTAATAGAAGAATCATCTTCAATATTCTTAGTTATTTTGGCATCAATGACCAATTTTGGTTCGCCTTCGTTTAAATCGACATCGACCACTTCTTCACACGAAGTGAATATTCCGAAGCAAATAATAAGTATAAGAACCCTCTTCATGGCTTAAAATTTAAAATTATACGTTACAGCGGGAATAATACCGAAAATGGACAACCGAACCGCTTCATTTCGGTTAATATCGGTGTTTTCCCGAAACGAAATGGAAGCCGCGTTCATCCTGTTATACACGTTATAAATACTAAAAACCCATTCACCTTTCCACGAATTCCCGTGCAGACGGGAATCTTCTCCACCCTTTGGCGTCCAAGTTGCCGAAAGATCCAAATGATGAAAACTGTTTAAACGGCTGCTGTTCCTGGCTTCATACACTGGTATTGTTAAGTTGTTATACTCATATTGTCCGTTTGGAAATGTTACAGGCTGCCCCGTTTGAAAAATAAAATTAGCCCCAAAGGACCATTTATTGGATAATTCATATTGCGCGGTGATGGAAACATCGTGGGTTTTATCCCAAGGGGAATTATACCAATCGCCATTGTTAATACCAATTTCTTCAGGTGTTCTACCGGGTGTTCGTTGTTCGCTTTTTGATAAGGTGTAGGCAATCCAACCTTGTAATTTACCTTCCGTTTTTCTGAATAAAAGCTCCAAGCCGTAAGCCCTGGCTTCCCCGTTCAACAAGATTTGCTCCACGGCATTGTTGGCAATTAAATCGGCTCCGTCCACATAATCCAACCGATTGTCAACGATTTTGTAAAAGCTTTCAATCTCAAAGGAATAGTTGTTGAACTTTTTAAAATACCCCACAGCCACTTGATCGGCCAATTGCGGTTCAATGTATTTTCCGCTGGGCGCATAAATATCAAAAGGGGTAGGGGCCGTGGTGTTGCTTATTAAATGAATGTATTGTGCTGTCCTATTATAACTGGCTTTTACCGAAGACGTTTCGTTTAATTGATAGGCAACCGAAAAACGGGGTTCCAGATTGGCAAAACTTTTTATGGTTTCGCTTCTGCTGAAGGAAACCGTATCGATAGGCGTTGCTTTCTGGTAAATATCGAGGTTTTCATCATAGGCAACGGGATTGTCGTTTTCGTAAATATTCAGTTCATCTTGTCCTAATCTATTAAATGTTGATAGCCGCAATCCAGCCTGGATGGCAAGTTTGTCGGTCAATTCAATTTCGGCTTCTGTATAGATAGCATTTTCAAAAGCGTATTTATCGGTCAATTTAAACGGGTTGATACCGGAGCTTTCGGTAGTGGGTTTGATGTCGCCGGGATTGAATTTGTAATAAATACTGTTCAACCCGTAGCGCAGTTCTATATTGTCTGATAGAAAATGCGTGAAATCGTATTTCAAGTTGAAATTACGGATACCGCTATCAAAATCAAATTCTACAAAACTCAGCTCGAGTCCGTAGTAATAATCTGAATAAATTAACGACAGGTTAGAAAACAGTTTTTCTGAAAAAAGATGGTTCCAGCGTAAATTGAGGGTCGTATTTCCGAAGCTATTGGAAAAACTATCGGCAATATCAAAAACATCCCGTCCAAAATACCCTGACAGGAATAATTTGTTATTATCGTTTAGGTTATAACTTATTTTGGTGTTCAAATCGTAGAAATAGGCTACGTTGTCATTATCGAACAAGGGCAGGAAAAGGTGGGCATAACTGCTACGGCCGCCCACTAAAAACGAAGCGGTATCTTTTTTTATGGGGCCTTCCAGCAACAAGCGGCTTGCCACCAGACCAATACCTCCGGTTGCACCAAATTTACGTTTGCTGCCGTCTTTTTGGTAAATATCCAGTACCGAAGAAACGCGACCGCCGTATCGGGCTGGAATCCCACCTTTGTACAGCGTTAAATCCTTAATGGCATCGGGATTGAAAACCGAAAAGAAACCGAACAAATGATCGCTGTTGTAAAGCGTAGCTTCGTCAAGCAAAATCAGGTTTTGATCGGCCGCTCCGCCACGGACGTTAAATCCGCTGGAACCTTCGCCCGCTCCCGTAACACCCGGAAGTAACTTAATGGACTTAATCACGTCCTTTTCACCCAAAACCACCGGTATTTTTTTAATGGTATTTGCCGATAGCCGGTTGACGCTCATTTCGGGCTTTCGGATGTTCAACGCCTCGGCATCGGCTTTAATGAGGACTTCGTCTAACGATTCGGTATCATTTTCTAAAAAAATATTGTTTTGAATATTTTCTGAAAGGGAAATAGTGGTTTGCTCTGTGGCAAAACCAAGGCTGCTGTAAAATACCTCATATTCGCCTTCGGGAAGTGTTATCGAGTAATAGCCATATTCATTTGTAGTGGTTCCGGTTTGCAAAGAGGGAATAAGAATGTTCACCCCAATAAGGGTTTCCCCACTTTCAACTGCCGAAACGGTACCGCTAAGGGTAAATTTTTCTTGGGCTGAAACCAAATGACAGCACAGGAGAAAAAATAAAAAAAATAGGTTTTTCAAGCTTTTATTTAGGAATTGATAAGTAAAGAGAAAGAGAAGATGTCTAATTAGTTGAAAAAACTGGTATGTCCGGTCGAGCGCAGTCGAGACCTTATTTAGGGTTAGTAACTTAGAGTTCTCGACTGCGCTCGAACGGACAGCTAAATATACTTTTTAGACACCTTCTCGTTTTTATAAATTGTTTATTTAATTTCTGAAAGTATTTTATTCAGTGTTTCACTCGCGCGCATTTCTTCATAAACCCGGTCTTCGTTTGGTTTGTAATAACCTTTTATATCAACTGGACTTCCTTGGGCGGCGTTTAACTCGCTTACAATGGTTTTTTCATTTTCAGAAAGTTTTTCGGCAATGGGTGTGAAGCGTTTTTTCAATACCTCGTCCTTATCTTGTTTGGCCAATTGCTGTGCCCAATACATCGCTAAATAAAAATGACTGCCACGATTATCAAGCTCGTTTACTTTTCTTGAAGGTGATTTTTTGTTGTCAAGATACATTTCGGTGGCATCATCCAAGGCTTCGGCCAGCATTTTTGCTTTTTCATTATTGTAGGTGTCGCCGAGATGGTCTAAAGAAACGGCCAAGGCCAGAAATTCACCCAATGAATCCCAACGCAGGTGTCCTTCTTCTAAAAATTGCTGCATGTGTTTAGGGGCAGACCCACCAGCACCGGTTTCAAATAGGCCACCACCATTCATTAATGGTACAATGGAAAGCATTTTTGCACTGGTTCCCAATTCTAAAATAGGAAAAAGATCGGTTAAATAATCACGCAATACGTTTCCGGTAACTGAAATGGTATTCTCACCTGCTTTAACGCGCTCCAACGTATATTCGGTTGCTTTTTCAGTAGAAAGGATTTTTATGTCCAAGCCTTTAGTATCGTGTTCTGGAAGGTATTTATTTACTTTTTTTATTAATTCGGCATCGTGGGCGCGGTCTTCATCCAGCCAGAAAATAGCTGGCCATCCTGTTGCACGTGCTCTGCTTACCGCTAATTTTACCCAATCTTGCACAGGTAAATCTTTAACTTGGCACATTCTCCAGATATCACCTTCTGAAACGTGATGCTCCATTAGAGTGTTTCCGTTAGTATCTACAACGCTTACTTTTCCTTCTGAAGAAATTTCAAACGTTTTATCGTGCGAACCGTATTCTTCAGCTTTTTGAGCCATTAGTCCGACGTTGTTCACCGTCCCCATAGTGGTGGGGTCAAACGCGCCGTGTTTTTTGCAAAAGTCAATGGTTGCTTGGTATAAAGGCGCATAACTGCTGTCTGGGATAACGGCCTTGGTATCTTTGGTGTCGCCGTTTTTATCCCACATTTGTCCCGAATTACGGATCATCGCCGGCATAGAAGCATCGATAATCACATCGCTGGGCACGTGTAGGTTGGTAATGCCCTTATCACTGTTTACCATCGCCAAATCTGGATTCTCATCCATGATGCGGTTAATATCGTTTAATATTTCATTGCGCTTCGTCTCAGGCAAGTTGCCAATTTCATGTAATAAATCGCCAAATCCATTGTTGACGTCAACGCCCAGATCTTTAAAAGTGTCACCGTATTTTTCAAACAATTCAGAAAAATAAACACGTACGGCGTGCCCAAAAATAATGGGGTCGCTCACTTTCATCATCGTGGCTTTCATATGCAATGAAAACAACACATCTTTTTCGTTGGCGTCTTTAACTTGTTCTTTTAAAAAGGCCAGCAAGGCTTTTTTACTCATGTAGGTTCCGTCGATCACTTCGCCTGCTAACACGGGGATGGAAGCCTTTAAAATGGTTTCCTTTCCATTGGCATCGGTATGAACAATATTGACAGTGCCTTCGGTATCGATAGTAACCGATTTTTCATTGTGGAAAAAATCACCCTTGCCCATTGTTGAAACGTGGCTTTTGGAGTCGCTGCTCCATTTGCCCATACGGTGTGGATTTTTCTTGGCGTAATTTTTAACTGCTTTTGGCGCTCGACGGTCACTGTTCCCTTCACGTAATACCGGATTTACGGCACTACCTTTTACTTTATTGTAAAGGGATTGTATCTTTTTTTCCTCGTCTGTTTTAGGTTCGTCCGGATAATCCGGTAAGTTATACCCTTTGGCTTGCAATTCGGAAATAGCTGCGTTCAACTGCGGCATGGAAGCACTGATGTTCGGCAATTTAATGATGTTGGCTTCTGGTTTTTTGGCGAGTTCGCCCAATTCGGCCAACGCGTCGTTTACCCGTTGGTCTTCGTTCAGGTATTCGGAAAATTGGGCCAAAATCCTTCCGGCAAGCGAAATATCGCGCATTTCAATTTTAATGTCAGATGGTGCCGTGTAGGCTTCAATAATAGGTAAGAGGGAATGCGTCGCCAAGTAAGGGGCTTCGTCGGTTTTGGTGTATATAATTTTTGCAGTTTGTGCCATGCTATTGTACGGTTTTGGAGGTTTATCTAAAATTTTCAAGATTCCTGCCCCGAAAACGGGCAAGCCGGTGCAAATATAGCGAATTGACGAAGTTTTTTAAAGAGCGGCAGTCTTATTGTTTTGTTAACTGTTGATAGCTTTGCCAAGCTTTTAAATAACTTTTCTTGAAAAAGGATTAATTATTTTGAAGTATTTTCCAAAGCATCCCAATATTCATAAGCACGCCGTAAATGGGGAATTACGATGGTTCCGCCAATGAGTAATGATACACTTAGGGCCTCAACAACTTCTTCTTTTGAAATATTGAGTTTGTAGCAGGCTTCCAAATGATAGCGCACACAATCATCACAACGCAATACCATGGAGTTTCCCAGCCCAATCAATTCTTTTGTTTTTTTGGGCAGCGCACCTTCGGCAAATGCATTGGTGTCCAGATTGAAAATACGTTTTATAATCTTGTTGTTGTCCTTTAATATGGCATCGTTCATTTTTGAACGGTAAATGTTGAATTCTTCAACTAAATTATCTTCCATGTTGCTTCATTTTTTTGTTTTGATTTCGGATTACCGCTTTTGAAATGTAAATGCTTATTTCATATAAAATAACTACCGGCACCGCCACGATCACTTGGCTGGCAATATCTGGCGGGGTGATCACTGCGGAAATAATCAACACGATCACCAAGGCAAATTTTCGATATTTCCGAAGTATTTCAGGTGTTACTAATCCAACTTTCGTTAAAAAGTAAATGACGATGGGTAATTGGAAAATAAGTCCACTGGCCAACACCGAAGCCCGCACCAAGGAAATATAGCTGCTTAAATCGAAATCGTTAAAAACTTCCTCGCTTACCCGGTAGCTCCCCAAGAAGTTGATGGAAAGCGGCGTAATTACATAATACCCAAACAAAACACCTATGAAAAACAAAAAAGAAGCGACAAAAATAAACCCCCTGCTGTTTTTGCGTTCATTGGGCATAAGTCCTGGGCTTATAAACTTCCAAAATTCATAGACAATATATGGAAAGGCAATGATGATCCCCGCAGTGATCGAGGTCCATATATGTGCCGAAAACTGTCCCGACATCGTCCTGCTTTGGATACGGAAAGGCAGTTCATCAAAACAAAAACTGTCCATGCCTATAAAACGGGAAGCTTTGCACAACAACCTATAGGTAGGGAAATCGGCACTTTTGGGGCCAAAGAGCAATACGTCGAAAATAAAGTCTTTGGCAATAAAGGCCAAAGTAGCGACTATTACCACTGCGGCGGTGGAACGTATTAAATGCCAGCGAAGTTCTTCCAGATGGTCCAAAAAGGACATTTCCTTTACTGGATTTGGGTTTTTCAGTCTTTTTGCCATTAAATAATGCCTTCTTTAGTAAGGTTATGAATATGCACGACCCCCATGTACGTTCCGTTTTTTTCGGCCAATAATTGCGTGATTCCGTAGGTGTCCATCGTTTTTATGGCTTCAACGGCCATGGCATCGTTGTCGATTTTTTTTGGGTTTTTGGTCATAATGTCTTTTGCCGTAATCCCTTTTAGGCTATCCCTTTTGGTCAACATCCTCCGTAAATCCCCATCGGTGATAATCCCTACAATGCTATCGTTTTCTATGACTGCTGCGACGCCGAGCATTTTTTCTGAAATCTCGACAATTACATCCTTTAGGTCGGTATCTGGGTGAACCTGGGGTTTTTCGTTTAACGAAGTAAGGTCGCTTACCCGCAAGTACAGTTTTTTTCCTAACGAACCGCCAGGATGGAACCGTGCGAAATCTTTGCTTGAAAATCCGCGTAGGTCCAAAAGTGCCATGGCCAGCGCATCACCAATGACCAATTGTGCCGTGGTGCTGGTGGTTGGGGCAAGGTTGTTGGGGCAGGCTTCTTTTTCAACATAGGCGTGGAGCACATAATCTGCCTTCTGGCCTAAAAAAGAATCGCGGTTGGCCGTAATGGCGATTAATTTATTGCCCCTTGTTTTAATCAACGGCACCAATACTTTAATTTCGGGGGTGTTGCCGCTTTTTGAAATACAGATAACGGTATCACTTTCAAGGATGGTGCCCAAATCACCGTGAATGGCATCGGCCGCATGCATAAAAATCGCAGGGGTGCCGGTAGAATTTAACGTGGCCACTATTTTTGTAGCGATATTCGCACTTTTTCCTATTCCGGTGATGATAACCCGACCTTGTGAGTTGAAAATATAATCAACCGCAGCGGCAAATTCAGCATCCACCAAAGCGGCTAAATTTGCAATAGCCTCACTTTCAGTAGCTATGGTTTTACGGGCGACGGCGATTATTTGTTGTTCGTTGTTCAAATTTTAAGCTTTTGAATGTTTGAAACTGTTTCAGAATTTAGTATATTGAGGATGCAAAAACAAAATGCACTAACCGGTTTAAACTTCTGTTTAAAGATACGTTTTACATTACTGGTTGCAAAATTACAATTGTTCCTCTTAAGGCAATTTAATTTTACATCCTTTTTTATAGTATTAATTAAAATTTATAGAGCAGCGTGACCGATACCGAATTATACGCAGCATTAAAACATTATTTTGGGTTTAGTTCTTTTAAAGGACTTCAAGAAGACGTTGTTAAAAGCATCTTAGGTGGCAACAACACTTTTGTTATCATGCCCACTGGGGGCGGTAAATCCCTTTGTTATCAACTTCCGGCTTTAATTAAAGACGGCACGGCCATTGTGGTTTCGCCCTTGATAGCCTTAATGAAAAATCAAGTGGATGCTTTGCGTTCGCTATCTTCAGAAGAAGGCATTGCCCACGTACTGAATTCTTCTTTGAATAAAACCGAGGTGAAAAAAGTAAAGAGCGATATAAGCAATGGCATTACAAAATTGCTATATGTAGCCCCAGAATCCTTGACCAAAGAGGAATATGTTGATTTTCTGCAAGGCCAGACCATATCGTTCATGGCCATTGACGAAGCCCATTGCATCAGCGAGTGGGGGCACGACTTTAGGCCCGAATACCGAAACCTGCGCAGCATCATTGAACGCATTGGCGCTAACATTCCTATTATTGGCCTTACCGCTACGGCGACTCCAAAAGTGCAAGAAGATATTTTAAAAAATTTGGGCATTCAAGACGCCAATACCTTTAAAGCTTCTTTTAACCGGCCCAATTTATATTATGAAATACGGCCAAAAACCAAAAACGTAGATGCCGATATCATCCGTTTTGTGAAAAAGAACGAAGGCAAAAGCGGCATTATATATTGCCTAAGCCGAAAACGGGTGGAAGAGCTGGCGCAAACATTACAGGTAAACGGGTTGAAAGCCGTGCCATACCACGCCGGGCTCGATGCAAAAACCCGGGTAAAGCACCAAGATATGTTTTTAAAAGAAGACGTGGATATTGTCGTGGCCACCATCGCTTTTGGGATGGGCATCGATAAACCCGATGTGCGGTTCGTGATACACAACGATATCCCTAAAAGCATTGAAAGCTATTACCAAGAAACAGGCCGCGCCGGCCGCGATGGTGGGGAAGGGCATTGCTTGGCTTTTTATAGCTACAAGGATATTGAAAAGCTTGAAAAGTTCATGAGCGGGAAACCCGTGGCTGAACAGGAAATTGGTCACGCCTTGTTGCAAGAAGTAGTGGCTTTTGCCGAAACATCGGTTTCCCGTAGAAAGTTTATCCTGCACTATTTTGGCGAAAAGTTTGACAATAAAACAGGCGAAGGGGGCGATATGGACGATAATATGCGCTATCCGAAAAAGAAACACGAGGCCAAGGATGAAGCTGTAAAACTGCTTACCATCATAGCGAAGACCAACCAGCAATACAAAGCAAAAGAGGTGGTAAACGTGTTGGTGGGCAAGGCCAATGCCATGATAAAATCGCACCGTACCGATGCCCAACCTTACTTTGGCACAGGAGAAAACAAAGAAGCTTCGTATTGGATGGCGTTGTTACGGCAATTATTGGTAGCGGGTTACATCCGCAAGGATATCGAAACCTATGGCGTGATTAAATTGACCGATAAAGGAAGGGATTTTATGAAAGCGCCAGCCAGCTTTATGATGACCGAAGACCATAGCTTTAAACAAGCCAACGACGATGCCATTGTTGCCAGCAAAAAAACAGGGGATGCCGCAGACCAAAAGCTCTTTAAGCTGTTAAAAGCCGAGCGTAAAAAAGTGGCAGATAATAAAGACCTGCCGCCGTTTGTGGTCTTTCAAGACCCTTCTTTGGAAGATATGGCCTTAAAATACCCCATTACCATTGAGGAACTGTCCAATGTACACGGTGTAGGGGAAAGCAAGGCGAAAAAATTCGGGAAAAGCTTTATTGCGTTGATTGAACGGTATGTTGAAGAAAACGATATTCTGCGCCCAGATGACTTTGTAGTGAAGTCAACAGGCAGCAACAGTGCTTTAAAACTCTACATTATACAAAACATCGATAAAAAACTCCCATTAGATACCATTGCCAACGGGAAAGGGCTGGAAATGGACGAGTTTATCGACGAAATGGAGGCTATTGTTTATAGCGGCACCAAGCTCAACATCGATTATTGGCTGGAAGATATTCTAGACGAAGACCAGCAAGAAGAAATACACGATTACTTTTTAGAATCCGAAACCGATAAAATAGACGAAGCCATGGAAGAGTTTGACGGCGATTATGAAGAAGAAGAATTGCGCCTGTACCGCATTAAGTTTATTAGTGACGTGGCTAATTAACTGTCATTTAATACAAACTTCATTAAAAAAATGATTAGGGAATACGCACCTAAAGATAAGTCAAAAGTAGTGGAGCTTCTGCGGTTAAATATTCCTAAGTTTTTTGATGCTTCAGAACAAAAAGATTTGGAACATTATCTTGACAACGAAATAGAAGATTATTTTGTAGTTGAAGAAAATGCTGAAATTATCGGTGCTGGTGGAATCAACTATGAACCTAAAGAAAATGTTGCCATAATTTCCTGGGATATTATTGACCCGAATTCACAAAGGAAAGGAATAGGTGGAAAATTAATGCAACACCGTATTGACTGGTTAAAAGACCATCAACACGTTGATTCGGTTTTTGTGAGAACATCCCAGTTTACCTATCAATTCTATGAAAAGATGGGGTTCAAATTAGAAAAAGTTGAAAAAGATTATTGGGCACAGGGTTTTGATCTATACCAAATGAAATTGACCAATAAATAAAGAAGTTGAACTACCGTTTAGTTGGAAGCTCTCTTAAAAAAACATACTTTTCATTTTCATAATCCATTTGGCAATAATAATGCTCCAGTCCATTGGTGACCATTAAATACGTAGCCTTGGCAACTAAGTTGTAACGCGCGATTTGATCGAAGGTCTGTTGTGTGATCCCAATGGAAGGTGCCTTGCATTCTACAATGAGGTAGATGGTTCCGTCAGGTTTAAAAACCACGATATCGTAGCGCTTTACCGTTTTGTGGAGTTTGAGCTGTTTTTCAACATTAATTAGCGATTTTGGATACTTTTTTTCTGAAATAAGAAATTGAATAACATGTTGCCGCACCCATTCTTCGGGAGTGAGCACAATAAATTTTTTTCGAACTTCATCAAAGATCAACGTTTTGTTTTCACTATTTTTGAACCGAAACGTATATTGTGGAAAATTTAACCGTTGCATACAACAAAGTAACAGTTTCATACAATAGGTTCAAAATTTGCTCATAAGGTTTTAAATAAATAGTGAAAAATCTCAAATCTCACGTCTAATATCTCACGTCTAATATCTAACATCTAACCATGCCACTGGACAAAGCCAAAACCATCATCAACGATATAAAAAACGGAACAATAAAGCCCATTTATTTCTTAATGGGCGAGGAGCCGTATTATATTGATGGTATTGCAGATTTTATTGAGGAGCACGTTCTTTCGGAAGAAGAAAAAGGCTTTAACCAAATAGTATTGTACGGTCGCGATGTGAGTATCGACGAAATTGTGAGCAACGCCAAACGTTACCCAATGATGGCCGAACGGCAGGTGGTGATCGTAAAAGAAGCACAAGACCTTTCCCGGACCATCGAAAATTTGGTCGCTTATGTAAAAGACCCACAGCCCACAACGGTTTTGGTTGTCTGCTATAAATACAAAAAACTGGACGCCCGTAAAAAACTGGCCAAAGAAATAAAAAAAACAGGCGTCCTTTTTGAAAGCAAAAAACTGTACGAAAACCAAGTGCCCGACTGGATCAAGCGGGTGTTGGCAAGCCGCGGCTACACCATAACGCCCAAAGCAGCCCAGATGCTTACCGAGTTTTTGGGCAACGATTTAAGCAAAGTAAACAACGAGCTGCAAAAATTACAGCTCATCATACAGCCCGGCCAGCAGATCACCCCGCAATTGATTGAACGCAACATAGGGATAAGCAAAGATTTTAACAATTTCGAACTTCAAAACGCCATAGGCGCGCGCGATATTAAAAAAGCCTACTCCATTGTGCAATACTTTGGGCAAAACCCCAAAAACAACCCTATGGTCATGACGGTGGCCCTGTTATACTCCTTTTTTTCAAAATTGCTGAAGTATCACGCCCTGAGCGATAAAAACCAAGCGGCACGAGCACTGGGCGTGAGCCCTTATTTTATTAAGGATTACCAATTGGCAGCGAGAAACTATCCCATGAAAAAAGTAAGTGCCATCATTGGCACCATCCGGGAAATCGATATGAAAAGCAAAGGGGTAGGCGCTGCCAATATTCAACAAGGCGATTTACTGAAAGAAATGCTGGTCAAGATTTTCAACTAAGAACCTTTTTTTGAGAATTTAATTTCTATCCAGAGAAAACCGTCCCGGACCCAAGAGGACGATGGCAATAAAACCAAAAAGATACAACAAAGCCATTTCTTTTATATTAAACGGGTCGTTACTGTGGTGAATAAAGGCAGCAACAGCCATCGTAATAATAGTAGGTAGGGTTGCAATTCGTGTTTTTAAACCTAAAATAATGAGCAATGGGCATAGTACTTCGGCCACGATGGCTAAAATGAGGGAAACAACAGGGCCCAATCCGATGGGATCGACAAATTCAAAATTTCCATCCATTACGTTCAACACTTTTGGAATCCCATGGGTGAGCAGTATGCCCGAAAACGTTAACCGTAAAAACAAAAGAGCGAAATGATAGGTAGTGGTCATGTTATTTTATTTGTTGGTGCGCTACTAAAATACAAAACAAATTTAAACTGTACTTTTGCAATTGCCATTTAAAAGTTGGTATTAAAAAAAGTAGAACAGCATGACAAAATTACGTGCCTGGGTTTCCGCGGCCCGCCTTCGCACCCTTCCCTTATCGATTTCCGGAATTTTAACGGCCAGTGCCGTTGCCATTGCCGAAGGGTATTTTAAGCTTTCCATTTGCGTACTCGCCCTGATCACCACCTTGGGGTTTCAAATCCTGTCCAATTTTGCCAACGATTACGGCGATGGTGTAAAAGGGACCGATAATGCCGATAGGGTAGGCCCCATGCGGGCGATGCAAAGCGGTATTTTAAAAGAAAAAGACCTAAAACGAGGTATGATCATTACTGCCGTACTCACCCTTTTGGTAGCCACCTTGCTCATTTTTGAAGCCTTCGGGAATGAAAATTTTTTACATTCCTTTATTTTTTTCAATTTAGGCATTGCAGCTGTAATCGCCGCCGTAACATATACCGTGGGTAAAAAAGCCTACGGTTACAGGGCAATGGGCGATTTGTTCGTTTTTCTATTTTTCGGGTTGTTAGGCGTCATGGGCTGTTATTTTCTGTACAGTAAAAATTTGGGCGATTTAATTCTACTGCCCGCCATCGTGATCGGTCTGTTAAGCGCAGCAGTATTGAACTTGAACAATATGCGCGACCGGCTGGCCGATGCCAAAGTAAACAAAAACACCTTGGCCGTTGTCTTGGGCGGCACAAAAGTAAAACACTACCACGCCGCGTTGATCATAACGGCATTTGCACTGTCCTTGCTCTATTTTTTTCTGAAAAGTGATGAAATTATCGAATTTCTTCCCTTGGTGGCTTTTATCCCCTTGTTTTTAAATATTGTAAAGGTCTATAAAAACGAATCTCCACCTTTATTGGACCCCGAATTGAAAAAGATTGCCTTGAGCACCTTTCTCTTCTCGGTCCTTTTTCTGATTACCGTTTCAGTGGGATAGGGTTTTAAAACGGTGTTTCAAGTCGGCTGTTGTGAATAATGGAGAACATTTCCGAAGAGAACAATCAAAACGGAAAAACATTGAGCACCAATCTGCATGGCAAAAGTGCGTCAGGGAGTCGGCGCATTTTTTGTATATTTAAGCAAAAAACCACAACCTCATGAAAATTACATACTACGGCCAAAACAGCCTTGCTATTGAAGTAGGCGGAAAACACTTAATTGTCGATCCTTTTATTACGGGAAATGACCTCTCAAAAGATAAAGTTGACATCAACGACTTAATGGCAGATTACATTTTACTTACCCATGCGCACCAAGACCATATTCTGGATGCCGAAGCCATTGCCAAAAACACGGGTGCTACCATTGTAAGCAATTTTGAAATCGCCAGCCATTACGAAGAAAAAGGGTTTGATGTGCACCCTATGAACCATGGCGGCGGTTGGCAGTTCGATTTTGGGTATGTAAAATATGTGAATGCCATTCATACCAGCTCCTTCCCAGATGGTAGCTATGGCGGGCAACCCGGCGGATTCGTTATTGAAGGCGAACACAAAAACATCTATATTGCCGGCGATACTGCCTTGACCATGGATATGAAACTCATCCCTATGCAAACCAAACTCGATCTCGCCATCCTGCCTATTGGCGATAACTTTACCATGGGCGTTGACGATGCCATCATCGCTTGCGATCTCCTGCAATGCGACAAAGTGCTGGGGGTACATTACGACACCTTTGGCTACATAGAAATCGATCACGAAGAAGCCAAAAAGAAGTTTTACGATGCCAATAAAGACCTGATGTTGTTCGATATTGGTGAATCCATAGAACTGTAGCAACCTTAATTTAAATAAAAAACAATTCTCTCCCTTTGAGAGAGATGCCGTAGGCAGAGAGGGACACCCTTGCAAAATCAATAAATAACTGAACCATTTATCATTGAAAGCACATTATAAAAAACACCTCCTCAATTTTAAACGTCCCAGCGGAACTTCCCGGGGCGTTTTGCGTACCAAGGAAACCTGGTTTTTAATTATAGAAGAAGATGGAAAATGGGGCATTGGCGAATGTGGCATTTTGCGAAGCCTAAGTATTGATGACCGTCCCGATTATGAAGAAAAGCTACGGTGGACCTGCCAAAATATCAACAAAGAAAAAGATTATTTGTATGATAATTTAATCGAATTCCCGTCCATTCAAATAGGAGTGGAGACTGCTTTTAAATCACTTCAGGCAGACAATCCTTTTCAAGTTTTCCCTTCGGAATTTTCAAAAGGCTCAAAATCAATTCCTATTAACGGATTGATATGGATGGGCGACAAAAGTTTTATGAAAGAGCAAATTTCAGAAAAACTGAAAGAAGGCTTTCAATGCATTAAAATGAAAATAGGCGCCATCGATTTTGACACTGAAATTGAGCTTTTAAAATCTATCAGGCAAGAATTTTCCGCTTCTGAAATAGAATTGCGGGTTGATGCGAATGGAGCATTTTCTCCTTCCGAAGCCTTGGAAAAACTGAAAATCCTTTCCGAGTTGCAATTGCACAGTATCGAACAGCCCATTAAACAAGGGCAGTGGCAAGAAATGGCTCGGTTGTGCGAGGAAACGCCACTTCCCATTGCATTGGATGAAGAGTTGATAGGCGTGTTTTCTTCTGAAGAAAAAAAGAAACTATTAGAAACCATACAACCACAATACATCATTTTAAAACCAAGCTTGATTGGTGGTTTTAAAGGCAGCGATAATTGGATTGATTTAGCTGAAAACGGGAACGTGGGTTGGTGGATTACTTCGGCTTTGGAAAGCAACGTGGGTTTAAATGCCATTTCGCAATACACCTTCACAAAAAACGCTATCTTGCCCCAAGGTTTGGGCACGGGCAGCCTTTACACCAACAATATAGATTCGCCCTTAGAAGTTTGTAACGGAAGCATACAATATGATACTAACCAGCAGTGGGATCTCTCCGTATTAAATGAATAATAAAACCGAAAACAGAATGTTCATAAAGCAGGCTTATAACTATTTACACGACTGGTGGCGCTACATTGTTGGCGCTATCGCTATTTTTGTCGCTTCCCAATTGGGCGCCATCCCATTTGCGTTGGTGGCGGCATTTAAACTAATGCAAGAAGGGGGCGACCTTACCATGCTGGATGACACGGCGACCTTAATGACCGTCTTGGATTCTAATTTAACGCTCTTTTTAATGTTGCTAAGCTTTGTGGTAGGGTTGATAGCGGTTTTTTTGGTCGTAAAGTATTTACATAAACAGCCTATTGTCGCTGCAACCACCTCCCGGAAAAAAGTGGACTGGGGCCGTATTTGGTTTTCTTTTTTATTGATAGCCATTACCACGATTGTTATAACGATAATAGATTATTACGGCAACCCTGATGATTATGTGCTGCAGTTTGAAGCCATACCGTTCCTTATCTTAGCGGTGATCGCCATCCTTTTGATTCCGTTGCAAACCAGTTTTGAAGAGTATTTGTTCCGTGGGTATTTAATGCAGGGCATTGGCGTTATGGCAAAGAATAGGTGGTTGCCGTTGGTGATCACATCGGTGGTTTTTGGGGGACTTCATTTTTTTAACCCCGAAGTAGATAAGTTGGGCAACATTATCATGGTCTATTACATTGGCACGGGTTTCTTTTTGGGCATTATGACCTTAATGGACGAAGGCATGGAACTTGCCCTCGGGTTTCACGCCGGCAACAATTTAATCGCCGCGCTATTGGTAACGGCAGATTGGACCGTGTTCCAAACCAACTCTATTTTAAAAGATGTTTCCAATCCCACGGCCGGGTTCGATATCTTGGTGCCCGTGTTGGTGATGTATCCGGTTTTCTTGGGTATTATGGCCTGGCGCTACAAATGGACCAATTGGGGCGAGAAGCTCTTCGGAAAAATTACCCCACTACCCGAACCGCAGCTAGAAAACCAAGAACAGCTTGAACAGTAAAAATGGATATGGAACTCCCCTTTCATTCAGCGTTTACCTTTAACGGGCTTCAATATGAAACCAAGGAGGAGTTGCATGCCTTTGCTGAAAACTTACAGAGAGAAGGGGATGAATATGAAATGCACATTGGCGATTTTATCCAAGCTTGGTTGGATGAGAGTGATACCCTAACTGTAAAAACCTCCGGTTCTACCGGAACCCCTAAAAAAATCAAACTTCCTAAACAAGCGATGGTCAACAGTGCCAAAGCCACGGCTGCTTATTTTAAGTTGGCGGCAGGCACATCGGCTTTGTTATGTCTTCCGGCCAATTATATTGCAGGCAAAATGATGCTGGTACGTGCGATGGTGATGGGTTGGGACCTGCATGTAGTCGCACCCGAAAAAGACGCGCTCACACAGTACGACAATGATTACGATTTTGTGGCGATGGTGCCCTATCAAGTGCATCATTCGCTGCCCGACTTGAATAAAGTAAAAAAACTTATCATTGGGGGCGGACCGGTTTCAAAAGAACTGGAAGAACAATTGCAATTGGTTTCAACCGAAGCCTTTGGCACCTATGGAATGACCGAAACGATCACCCACATAGCAGTACGACGCATTAACGGCCCTGCTCGCAGTGAAGCTTTTTCTGCTTTACCAAATGTGAAATTTTCACAAGACGAACGAGATTGTTTGGTTATTTCGGCACCCGATATTTCCGAAGAAAAAGTAATTACTAATGATGTGGTAGCTTTACAATCGCCAACTTCTTTTATTTGGTTGGGGCGTTACGATAACGTGATTAACAGCGGTGGCGTTAAAATCTTTCCTGAAAAAGTGGAAGAGCAGCTTTCAGAAAAAATAACAGAACCTTTTATCATTGCTTCTGAAAAAAATACCGAATTGGGAGAACGGGTTGTTTTGGTTGTCGAAACCACCTCCGAAACCATCCCCGATTATACGAAAACCTTCCAGATACTTTCTAAATACGAACGGCCCAAAAAAATAATCACCCTTTCAAAATTTCCTTATACCGAAACCGGTAAAATAAAGCGGGGAGGGGTGTTGAAGCTGCTCCGGAAGTATAAAAAATAGCTGGTCTCCCATCTCAAGACAACTGGATTTTCAATTTTGGTTTCATTTTTGATATTTTTTATCTAAACATATCAAATCACCCTTAAAACCAAACTCTTATGAAGCTAGTTGCAACCCTAATCTGTATGGTGCTTGCCATCACAACTCTGCAAGCACAACAAATTACCGTAACCGGAACGGTAAACGATGAAACCAACAGCCCTCTTGCTGGCGTTAATGTAACGGTAAACGAGACAAACGCAAATACAGTAACCGATTATGATGGAAACTATGCGTTGAAAGCCGAAATAGGCCAAGCCTTGAAATTCAGGTATGTAGGCTATGGAACCATAGAACGAAAGGTGAAAAATAAAAAGCCCATTGATGTGCAAATGAAACCTTCAGTGACTTTAGATGAGGTGGTGGAAGTTGTTGAAGCTGAAGCAATGGAAGTGAAAAAAATGTCTATTCGAGGAAAGGTTTCAGAAGGCTATTTTCTGAATTCTTCGTATCCAGTCAATAACCAAGTGTCCAACAACGAATCCTACGATAAAATACAGGAAAATATTTTTAAGAGTGTAAAAACGGCACCGCTATCCACTTTTTCTATCGACGTGGACAAAGCCGGCTACAGCAACATACGCCGGATGATCAACCACGGGCAAAAAATACCCAAAGATGCCGTAAAGATTGAAGAGATGATCAATTATTTCAGCTATAATTACCCACAACCAAAACGTAATGAACCCTTTTCAATTATTACTGAAGTAGCCAATTCCCCTTGGAACAAAAACACCAAGTTGGTTAAAATAGGGCTGAAAGGCAAAGACATTGCCACCGAGAATACACCAGCGAGCAACTTGGTGTTTTTATTGGATGTTTCAGGTTCTATGAATTCCGCTAACAAATTGGGACTGTTAAAGTCTGCAATGGGTGTGCTGGTCGATCAACTTCGCGAACAAGACAAGGTGAGCATTGTGGTCTATGCCGGAGCTGCGGGAACGGTTTTGGAACCTACCGAAGGTGCAAACAAGGAAAAAATAATGAAAGCCATCAATAACCTGAGCGCCGGAGGTTCAACCGCTGGTGGTGAAGGGATTAAGTTAGCCTATAAAATAGCTGAGGAAAACTTTATAAAAAACGGCAACAATCGTGTCATCCTTGCGACCGACGGCGATTTTAATGTAGGCGCATCGAGTGATCGAGCGATGGAAGATTTAATTGAAGAAAAACGTGAAAGCGGTGTGTTTTTAACCTGTCTCGGGTTTGGCATGGGAAATTATAAAGATTCCAAAATGGAAACCTTGGCCGATAAAGGCAACGGCAACCATGCGTATATCGATACTATGCAAGAAGCCAAGAAAGTATTGGGCACGGAGTTCTTCGGAACGATTTACACCATCGCCAAAGACGTAAAATTACAAGTGGAATTCAACCCTAAGAAAGTACAAGCTTACCGCCTGATTGGCTATGAAAACAGGTTGTTGAACGACGAGGACTTTAACGACGACACTAAAGATGCCGGCGAGTTGGGGAGCGGCCATACCGTAACCGCATTGTACGAAATCATTCCGGTTGGGGTGAAAAGTGATTATTTAAAAGATATTGACGATTTAAAATACACCAATACCAATAACACGTCGAACACAAAGGAACTGCTTACCGTGAAATTTCGTTACAAAGAACCGGATGGCAACAAAAGTAAACTGATTGTCAAAACGTTGAAAGACAACAATACCGATATTAAAAATACCTCAAAGGACTTTCAATTTTCTGCTGCCGTCGCCTTATTTGGGCAACAGCTTAGAGACTCAGAATTTATTGCAACCAAAAGCCGAGAAGACGTGATTCAACTGGCCGAAGCTGGCCGCGGCAAAGACGATCAAGGTTATCGGGCTGAGTTTATTAGGTTGGTGAAGAGCTACAAGTAGTTTTTAGTCTTTTTCGATACTTTTAGGTGCCTGAGTGCTCCGACGATAGGAGGGGTGTATCGAAGGCCCAGCATTTGTTTTGGTGTTTTCGATACAAATTCGTGATCCCTGTCGGTCTCTCAAATTCACTCAACCACCTTTATTACCTAGTTTCTGATCTCCATTACACCTGCAAAACCCCCATATTAAACTTCTTTTGAATAGGGGCGTGGTTGGCGGCCTCGATGCCCATGGAAATCCATTTTCGGGTATCCAGTGGATCGATTACGGCGTCTGTCCACATACGGGCGGCGGCGTAATAGGGGGAAATCTGTTCGTCGTAGCGGTTTTTTATTTTATCGAACAGTTCTTTTTCCACTTCTGGGGTAATTTCCTTGCCTTGTTTTTTAAGCGAAGCGGTTTCAATTTGCAGCAATACTTTGGCAGCGCTGTTCCCGCTCATCACCGCAAGTTCGGCACTGGGCCAAGCGGCGATCAATCGAGGATCGTAGGCTTTTCCGCACATCGCATAATTTCCTGCACCATAACTGTTGCCGATAACAATAGTGAATTTGGGCACCACACTGTTACTCACAGCGTTGACCATTTTGGCTCCGTCTTTGATAATGCCGCCGTGCTCGCTTTTACTGCCCACCATAAACCCGGTAACATCCTGTAAAAACACCAATGGGATTTTCTTCTGGTTACAGTTGGCAATAAACCGCGTGGCCTTATCGGCACTGTCGCTGTAGATCACCCCACCAAACTGCATTTCGCTGGGCTTGGTCTTTGCTTTGGTGGTTTTTACCAATTTACGTTGGTTGGCCACAATCCCCACTGCCCAACCATCAATACGGGCATAGCCGGTCAAGATAGTCTGGCCGTAGCCTTTTTTGTATTCCTCAAAATCGCTATCATCTACCAAACGATGGATTATTTCGAGCATATCGTATTGTTCGGTGCGCGATTTGGGCAGTATTCCGTAGATATCTTCTGGCGTTTTCTTTGGTTTTTTGGTTTTGTCCCGGTTAAAGCCTGCTTTATCAAAATCGCCTATTTTTGAAACGATATTCTGAATTTTAGTTAACGCATCTTTATCGTCTTCAGCTTTATAATCGGTTACGCCGCTTACTTCAGAATGCGTGGTTGCGCCGCCCAAATCTTCATTTTCAATGCTTTCGCCAATGGCCGCTTTTACCAAATAGCTTCCGGCTAGGAAAATACTTCCTGTTTTATCAACGATAAGTGCTTCATCACTCATAATAGGCAAATAGGCCCCTCCAGCCACGCAACTTCCCATCACGGCAGCAATTTGGGTAATGCCCATACTGCTCATCACGGCGTTGTTTCTAAAAATCCTTCCGAAGTGCTCTTTATCAGGGAAAATTTCATCTTGCATCGGCAGGTACACCCCGGCACTGTCCACTAAATAAATAATAGGAAGTTTGTTTTCTATGGAAATTTCCTGGGCGCGTAAATTCTTTTTAGCGGTAATGGGAAACCAAGCGCCCGCTTTAACCGTTGCATCGTTTGCAACCACAATACATTGCTTTCCTTTTACGTAACCAATTTTAACTACCACACCGCCGCTGGGACAACCACCGTGCTCTTCGTACATGCCTTCACCTGCAAAAGCACCGATTTCTATACTGGGTTTTTTGTCGTCCAGCAGATAGTCTATACGCTCACGGGCAGTCATTTTACCCTTTTTGTGGTGTTTTTCTATTCGTTTTTCGCCCCCGCCCAATTTTACCTTGGCGAGTCTTTTTTTAAGGTCCGAAACCGATAGCTTGTTGTGGTCTTCGTTTTTATTAAAGGTCATATCCATAATAGTCATTGCAATTTCCCCAAAAATACGAAACTATGGCATTTTGGTACGGTAAATCTCTATTTTATTACCGATATTTGTGTTTGCAAATACGTCAAAGGCCGCCATTGCTTTTGGTTGCGTTCCGTACCATATTGTACTGTTAAAGACGTGTTTTTAAGAAAAAACTGCTTATGATGAATAAAAATACCGTATTGGCTTGGGCCACGTTTATAATGATAGTGGTTGGTGTCGCACTCATTGCCCTGGGGGCGTTTCGTTACGACGACGTTGCTGGTTGGGGTTTTGCGGCTGTAGGGATTGGCTTTTTTGCTATTGCCTGGGTGTTCAATGCCTTAAAGGGAAGGGTTTAGTTTTTCTGAAATGATCAACGAACAAACCATCCGTAGCCTTTTGAAAAAACACCTTGCCGGGGGCGAAGCGTTTATCCCACTGGAGGAGCTGCTTTCAGAAATTACCTTTGAGAGAATAGGGGAGCGGCCTTATAACCTGCCGTATTCGTTCTATGAACTGTTTTACCATATTGCGTTTGCGCAGAAAGATATTTTGAAATTTTGTGTTTCTGAAGACTATACAGCCCCTAATTGGCCCGATGCGTATTGGCCAGATAAACAGCGGCCAAAGACCGAAAGCGAGTGGAAACAACTGAAACAAGAGTATCTGGACGATAGAAAGCAACTGCAAGATTTGGCCGAAACAGCATCGCTTACTGAAACTGTTCCCACGGGGGATGGCCAAACCCTGATGCGCGAACTGTTGCTGGTCATAGAGCATACCGCCTATCACACAGGGCAATTGGTAGTGGTGCTTCGGTTGCTTGGATTGAAAGGCTCTTAATTTTTAAAATTGATTTCAATCTTATAGTCCTTCATCCTTAAGTCCTAGGTCAAAATTAAACCAAAGGATGCCTAAATAAACAAATTTTATTGAAGTAGCTTAACAACAAATAACTCAAACAAATAACCCAAACACAATGTCAGACGATAAAAAAGTAATTTTCTCCATGTCCGGTGTAACCAAGACGTTTCCAAGCGCACAAACACCGGTACTTAAAAACATTTATTTAAGCTTTTTCTACGGTGCCAAAATTGGTATTCTCGGCTTAAACGGTAGTGGAAAATCCACCTTGCTGAAAATCATTGCCGGAAAAGACCAAAACTATCAAGGTGATGTGGTTTTCGCACCAAATTACAGTGTGGGTATGCTAGAACAGGAGCCTGAACTAGACGAAGACAAAACCGTGATGGAAGTGGTAAAAGAAGGGGTTAAAGAAGTGGTTGATGTTTTGGACGAATACAACAAGATAAACGATATGTTCGGCCTGCCGGAAGTCTATGAAGACGCCGACAAAATGCAGGAGCTAATGGACAAACAAGCCAAACTGCAAGATAAAATAGATGCCACCAATGCGTGGGAACTGGATACCAAGCTGGAAATAGCGATGGATGCCCTGCGGACGCCCGAAAAAGACAAAAAGATTAGTGTGCTTTCAGGCGGGGAACGCCGCCGGGTAGCTCTGTGCCGTTTGCTGTTGCAAGAACCAGACGTATTACTGTTAGATGAGCCTACCAACCACTTAGATGCCGAGAGTGTGCATTGGTTGGAGCATCATTTGGCACAATACAAAGGAACGGTGATCGCCGTAACGCACGATAGATATTTTCTTGATAATGTAGCCGGTTGGATATTAGAATTAGACCGTGGCGAGGGCATTCCGTGGAAAGGGAATTACTCTTCGTGGCTCGACCAAAAGTCCAAACGGATGGCGCAAGAACAGAAACAAGCCAGTAAACGTCAAAAAACATTGGAACGCGAATTGGAATGGGTACGGATGGCTCCAAAAGGACGTCAATCTAAACAAAAAGCCCGTTTAAACAATTACGATAAGCTCTTGAGCCAAGACCAAAATAAATTACAGGACAAGCTCGAAATATTTATCCCCAATGGTCCGCGTTTGGGTACTAACGTGATCGAAGCCAAGAGGGTGGCCAAGGCATTTGGCGATAAACTGCTGTACGACGACCTTAACTTCAAATTGCCACAAGCCGGGATTGTGGGAATTATTGGCCCAAACGGTGCCGGTAAAACCACCATTTTTAAAATGATTATGGGCGAGATTGAACCCGATAAAGGTTCTTTTGAAGTAGGGGAAACCGCCAAGATTGCCTATGTAGATCAGTCGCACGCTAATATTGATCCCGATAAGAGTATTTGGCAGAACTTCAGTGATGGACAAGAACTCGTAATGATGGGTGGCAAGCAAGTAAACAGCCGTGCCTACCTAAGCCGTTTTAATTTTAGCGGAAGCGAACAGAATAAAACCGTTTCCAAACTATCCGGTGGAGAGCGCAACCGTTTGCACTTAGCGATGACTTTAAAAGAAGAAGGCAACGTGCTCTTGCTCGATGAGCCTACAAACGACTTGGACGTAAACACACTTCGGGCGTTGGAAGAAGGACTGGAAAACTTCGCCGGTTGTGCCGTGGTCATCTCCCACGACCGTTGGTTTTTAGACCGTATTTGTACGCACATATTGGCGTTCGAAGGCAATAGTGAAGTGTATTTCTTTGAAGGCGGCTTTAGCGATTACGAAGAAAACAAAAAGAAACGTCTGGGTGGCGACGTGATGCCAAAACGTATTAAATACAAGAAATTGATACGGTAATTATGCGCAACATTCTAACCATCATACTACTTGCTGTCGCAGTAAGCTCCTGCGGCAGCAAGAAAAAGACTGCAGAAGTTACCCTTGGCACCAAACAGACCGTTGCCTACAAAAGCCTTGGCAATGGCGTAGCCGCCATTTCGTTGCTGCTATTTGAAAACAACACCTTCCAGCTGAACTTTAAAAGCATCCCGCAACCGGAAACCAATGACAAACCTGTGGAACGTTCAGAAAAAGGCACGTACACCGGCGAAGGCCATTGGAAAACATTGCAGTTTTTAAGCAAAGGTTTTGATGCTTCGGCTTTGTTCGATGCGCAATACAACAACCCCGATGAGGTGGAAGTGCTGGGCAAAAACAAAGTAAAAGTCAATACAGCACAACAGACCATTACCATTTGGGGGATTGTTTGTGAACAAGTTGCGCGTTAAGGTAAGGGACAAAGCCGAGTTTGATGTTTTAAAAAACCAAATGTTCTGTATGTAGAAACTTCGGGTTTTCAACCTAAAAGTATATTTTTTACAGTAATGTCCGATTAAAAAAATTGTCCTTAAAATTAACAATAGTTATTTTCAATAAAATTTGTTTGTTCATTTTTTTCATTGACAAAAAAACGAACCAAAAAAGTCTAGGCTTAACCGAACTTTGCTAAAAATTTCCCTCGTTACGGCGCAAACTAAAGGTATTCGCTGGTTTTTATAAATTTTTAAAGCTCAAAGTTTTGCTATTGTCTATTCAATTTTTGCGGCTGGCGCTAGTTTGCTTAACCCTCCACTCACATTATTTTTTAACGCAAACTTCGCTTAGGCCATTAAAAGATAAAAAACCTTAAAGCAAGACGTCATACTATAAAATCTCTCAAACCCTTTGCTATTGTTGGCGTGTCATTCGTTTTAATTAATTTAATCGGACACTAATAATTTTTTTACATTGGTGTCCGATTAAATTTTTAAACAACTCAACAACATAACTGTTTCAAATGTTTCTCATTATGGACACCTTGCTATTTTGTTTTTGCTATTTTTTTAAAGCATAACAATTTTTTAAACACGACTGTCTGATCATCAATTTTTTAACAATAAAGTCTTACGTCTTACGTCTAATAGTCCCGTAGCTACGGGAGTCTTACCTCTTAGTCGAACACGACTATATTTTTTTATAATCAGCTGAAAATACCGTAACTTTCAAAAATACACGTAGAACAGGCAGATTAACTGACTTTTAAAGCAAAGATAGAGCAACACGCCTATGGGAAATCATAAAAACAAACGTTGGATTGTCATGTATGGAGTATTGGCGGCTTTATTGATCGCCATACATTACTTGTTGGAATTAGAAGCCTTCGATGCTTGGGATGAGTATGTTCCGTTTTTGAGAAAGCTCACCATGAGCCTGTTTTTGATTTCCTTGATTTTCATGATAAGCAAAGTCATTGCGAGGGTCGTTACCACACAAAGCCATATAGAAGGGGAGCGGTATAACCTGTTGCGCATTATCCGGTTTCTTGCCATTGTGCTCAGTCTTATCGTGGTGGCTTCTTTTCTGTTTCAAAATCTATACGCCGCAGCTGTTAGTTTCGGGTTGATTTCCTTGGTGCTGGGTTTTGCGTTGCAAGCGCCCATTGCATCTTTTATCGCTTGGATCTATTTGGTTTTTCGGCGTTCGTATCTGGTGGGTGACCGTATTCAAATAAAAGGGTTTCGGGGCGATGTGGTAGAAATAAGTTATTTGGACACCTCCATTCTGGAATGCAGTGGCGATTACCTGGGCAACGACAGAAGGAGCGGTAGGGTTATCCGGTTTCCCAACAGTTTGATATTAAAGGAAGAAGTGACCAATTATTCGGGTCCCCAAATGCCTTTTATCCGAAATGAAACCCCACTGCAAATAGCCTACACCAGCGACCTCAAATTTGTGGAAAACTGTCTTCTGGAGGCAGAGCAAAAGGACTTTAAAGAACAGTACCCGCACCTTACCACCCATAAAAACGAAGAATGGGAACCCATGGTCTATTTCAGGATCAACACATACGCTTGGATGGAAGCAGTGGTTTCGTACCCCGTGGAGCCCACCGATACCACCGGCCGCCGAAACCGTATTTTAAAATACGCCCTGCCCAAACTAAACGAAGCACCCGATAAGGTCCAATTTCCCGAAGGGACGTTGCGGTGAGGGTTGAACTTAATTTTCGGATTCGTCCATTTAGATACCGTCTCGTTTTGGATAATACCTCGCTGTTTTGTTGTGTAGTGGTTTTTTCTTCACAAATAGTTGTCACCGTAGCGAATGCGTTATAAGAGTAAGTTGTAATTTTCACTTGGTGGAAACAATAATTCAATTCCCTTTGGTTTTATCTTGAACAAAGGCCCTTTTTCAACAACCTTGCCTTTAGAGTTCCGCTTAATTAAATGGTCAAGAGTTATAATTCCCTGTTCGACGAGCAAATCAAATTGAGAAGTAATCGGTTTTTTGGTATGCTCAACAAAAGTATATTGAAAATGTTCTCTTCCATCAATTCTGGTACTTTCAGCTTCTACCCAAAAAGTTTCCTTGTGCTTTGCCTTTAATCGGTTGTGCAACTTGTCAAGTGTCCAAATCACAAAATCTCCAATCTCTGGCTTATCTGAATTTTCTATTAATTGTGCTATGTCACTGTCAATTCTTAAGTTCAATCCTTGTGAGTTTCTTGTTATAGCCGAAACAGTACAATACAACTTAAAATCATCGCCACGGTCATATCCAAATGCATCCAAAATCTCAGCTGAACTTTTGAATTTACTCAGTTTCCAATTTGGTACTTGAGCGAAAAGATTTTTGCGATTTGTTCTATTACTTCGATATGATTTAAGTTCAATACCTTTGTAATCAGGATTTTTTGATGAATTCATTGGTATCTTTAATGCGCGTTCAAGCGAACGACCAACAGCTGTATCAGCATCAACCATTGAAGGGACAGGGCCCGAATTAGCAACCTTTCTCAACATTGCTAATAGTTCAAATGCTACGGTGTTCTCGGAACTGTTTATTTCTGCTACAACTTCTTGAAATGGATTCTGTATAGTAGAATTCATCAAAGATTCGACATCTAATTTTGTGAGATTGAAAATATGAAATCTATTATCAAAAAAGGTAATTGCGATAATATCATTGGCATCAGCGAATTTTGTCAATCCATAAAACCAAATTCTTGGGTCTCCGTTTTTAGTAATCGGTCGATATAAAGATGCTTGTTTATTAAAAGTTTTGAAACCAGTATGAATTGTTGTAGGTATCATTACCTTGTTTTTCGGACCTTGTTGTTGTAATCCATAGTCGTGGATATTCTTATCCTTTAAGTAGCTACGGACTGAGCCAGTTGCATCCATAATTGACTTTTTCAACCCGGTTTCGGTTGGTTCAATAAGGGTTAAAGAAACTTGGTTTTTAGTAAGAAGTTTGAGTTTAGACTGCTCGGCGTTGGATAGTTCTCTCATTTAATGTTTTTTAAAATTTCATTGGCTATTGCTCTTGCCATTAAAGGTGGAACTGCGTTTCCAACAAGTGTATATTGTGGCACCTCTGTTTTTCTGTTATTACCGCCTGTCGATCGTTTACCTTGAAAGACAAACGAATCATCAAACGATTGCAATCTTGCCATTTCTCTTACTGTCAAAGCTCTTGGTGAGTTGTAATGAATGTAATCATCCGGTATGGTCATTATAGTTGAGCTTTGTTCTTCTGGTTTGAGAACATTATAATTTCTCTTATTTGAAGCAAGCCCACGCTTTTTGAGTTCTTTTTGTGCGTCTTTGTAATTTCCGCTTTTAAGAATTACTTCAAGTCTCTTTATGACCTTTTTATTTTGATTGCTTGTTTTATGGTTGTTTAAAATATCAAAGAATTTCTCTCCACTTTCAAGACCTTTGGAATTTTTGACGTAAAATGGTTTGGTTTGTGGCTGGTAGCGTTCAATTAACCTTCCTTCTTTTGACCACTCCGCATAGGATTTACCATTTCTGGAATTAGGTTTACCATCAATTTTTCTCTTTTTTAAAAGATTTTCCATCTTTTTAGCAGTACCATTATACTGAGTGCTAATGTCAACCAATTCATAACGATGGGCTTCTTGATTATTGCCAACAAAATCTAAATCGTATAGTGCTTCGAAAATTGTCACTTTATCGTCTTCCGATACGGTTGGTGGAATTTCAGAGATAAAGTTTTGGTCTTTTCTGCAACCAATAAAAAGTACTCGTTCTCGATTTTGAGGAACACCATAATTTGATGCATTTGCAACAAATGGCTTTTCGATTTTGTATAGACGAATGCTTTTGAGAATTATCTCTAATTCTTGTCTTTGAACTTTGTTGCACAGCTGTTTTAGTAAATCTATTGATTCGTCGAAGGTTGATGTATATATTTTTAAGGCCGTGATAATGTCATCACAATCCTTTTTGTATTTTGAAGATATTTTTAGTGCTTTAAAAGCTTTCTCGATTCTGGAGATAACATTTTCAGGACTTATCTCAGTAAGGAAGTTTGTAAAGGTGTCAGTGAAATGATCATTATTTACATTACAATAATCCTTTTCTTTTATAATATCTCGCTTGAGTTTATTCCATTCCTTTGTTCGTGCTAATAAATTGAAGCCGTGCCGTATGGTATTTATATTATCGTCCGTTTTGCTTGTTTTGTAATCAGCAATTTTTGGTGTCAGTTTCTTAAATCGATTATCGATAAGGTTCACAAATTCTTCTCTGCCATAATCTTTATCCCTTTCGGAAATCGCTTCCAACTCAATTCGCTTAATAATTACATCAAAAACGAATGAATTTGATTCTTTTTTTACTTTTCTTGTGAATGAAACCAACCGAGGAATTTCTTTAACATCAACAATAGAATTGATTTCTTTAAGGATTAAATCTTTGATTTTCCCTTGTTCCTTGGTCAAGATTCCTTTGACATTTTCCATAATGAAATATTTAGGCTGTAGCGCCTTTATAACTTCTAAGTAATGAGTAAACAAGTCATCTTTCTTATCAAATTTCTTGCGCTTTCCAGCAAGACTGAAGCTTTGGCAAGGTGGGCCGCCGCAAACAACATCAATTTTTCTTTCGCCAATTTTGTGAAGTAAGTTGTCGAGAAAGTCGGGTTCGGTAATATCCTGAGTCAAGAATTCAGCGTCCAAGCCAAGTTGATAGTTATAACGAACAACGTGTGTAAGTTCGCAATTTTCGTTGATGTCATTTGCAACAATGAAATCGAAGAATTTATTGTTTTGTTCTGCTTGTAAAAAACCTTCGCTAAATCCACCAGCACCTGCAAATAGATCAACGAAAGTGAATGGTTTTCCATAGAGCGATATTTGCTCTTTGGCAATACTTACAGTGTTGTTTTCTTTGTAACAGTCAATGTGTTCGTTTAATATGGTTTTTACTTCTTTTTGTTCAAACTTTTTTTTGTTTGAATGATGCAAAAGCTCGTCTGCCCTTTCGCGAAGGTAATTCAGGTAATGATTCAGTTCGTGAGATTCAACACTAATGCCGGTTGCTCTTTGTTTTTTCTTATCAAATTTTTCAGGTTGGATTTTTTCTCCAGTTGCTATTTTAATTTGACTTCCATTACAGTTTATTCTCAAATGTATAGGAGCAAGTCCCTTCTTGTCAGTTTTGTCGAGATAAAAATTTATTGTTGCCATATTTGCGGACACTTTTACGTACACGGACAAATCTACGGACATTAATTTTTATTTTCTAATAAATTTTTATATTTCTCTGTTCGGATACAATAGCAGAAAAAACTCTTTCAGTTTTTCAGCGTATGTATCTGGTGGGCGACCGTATTCAAATAAAAGGGTTTCGGGGCGATGTGGTAGAAATAAGTTATTTGGACACCTCCATTCTGGAATGCAGTGGCGATTACTTGGGCAACGACAGAAGGAGTGGCAGGGTTATCCGGTTTCCCAACAGTTTGATATTAAAAGAAGAAGTGACCAATTATTCCGGTCCCCAAATGCCTTTTATCCGAAATGAAACCCCACTGCAAATAGCCTACACCAGCGATCTCAAATTTGTGGAAAACTGTCTTCTGGAGGCAGAGCAAAAAGACTTTAAAGAACAGTACCCGTACCTTACCACCCATAAAAACGACGAATGGGAACCCATGGTCTATTTCAGGATCAACACATACGCCTGGATGGAAGCAGTGGTTTCGTACCCCGTGGAGCCCACCGATACCACCGGCCGCCGAAACCGTATTCTAAAATACGCCCTGCCCAAACTAAACGAAGCACCCGGTAAGGTCCAATTTCCCGAAGGGACGTTGCGGTAGGGAACTGAATAGTCCGCAGGTTGTTTTCATTGGCACCCGTTTTATTTCTATTTTTCCCTCAAAATTTTCTCCATTTTACGACCTTTTGCTAATTCGTCTACCAACTTGTCTAAATACCGAACCTGTCGATAAATTTCAAATTCATCCTCAATCTCTTCAATTCGATAGCCACATATAACCCCTTTAATCAGATGTGCGTTTGGGTGTAATTTTGCTTTTTGAAAAAATGTTTCAAAGGTTGCCTCCTCCTTAATAAGTTCTTGCAAATCCTTTTCATTAAAACCCGTTAGCCAAGCTATAACTTGGTGAAGTTCTTCTTTTGTTCTGCCTTTCTTTTCTACCTTGGTCACATAGTGAGGATAGACAGATACGAATGTCATAGTTGCAATTTGTTTGTTTTTTTTAGCTGTTACTTTCATTTTAATATCATTTTATTGCTTTCTCATAAAGTCAAACGCACCTTTTCTCAGTTGTATCCCATACTCTAAATAAGCTTTCATACAAGCGAGGAAGTTTGCCCAACCACCCGAATTTTCCAATGCCCATGTCAGGTTTTTATCATTAAGTTCCTTTCCGTTTTCGTTTACTCTAACTATGGTGCTATTGTCGGGTAATTTTTCTAAGGTAATGGTAACAATGGTTTCAGGATCCCAAACAAAGGAAATGGAACGGTTTGTTTCAACCTTAACGTCTGTTATAGGAAACCTTTCAGGAAATTCAGGAAATTTCCAAATCACATCTTTTCCTGTTTCCAGTTGTCCGCTACTTTCTGAAATGAAGTAGTTGGTCATTTTGGCTGGATTAACTATTCCTTCAAAAACTTTCTCTACCGGTTTTTGAATTTGTATAGTAGCATTAGATTCTAGTTTCATATAAAATTCCTTTAGGTGTTGAATAGCCCATAGTCTGTTCTAATTGGTGCTAACGTCTCGCGTATAACCACAATTATGGTTTTAAAGTTACTTAATTTTTGGGTTAAGCAAAGTCGTTAGCAATTCTGGGTGGATTCAGCCTGTCCTGAGCACAGCCGAGGAGTAGTCTCCCGAAGCGTCGGGATGCTATAATTGTGGTTTGGCATCAATGAAAAAGCAGTAATCGAGTATCTTAAATATTCACTTAAAAAAAAATACTAATTTTAAAGAACTGAGCTAATGCTTTTTATAGGATACAAGGTTAACCACTGGCTTTTTATTCAGTGCAATCGCCTTTTGAAACTACAAAACAAGAAGTTCTGGGTTGTGTTAAAAGGTGTTACATGGTCTTCTGTAATACACTTTATTTTGTCAAATCCGTTATTTAATTCAGCCGTTAATTCTTTTTCGTTGTATTGTTTTATTTCTAGGCCACTACATTTTTCTGGTCCATTTTTTGAAAAGGTGCCGATTGTCAAGAAACCGTTTACACAATTTCTTGCAGTTTTCATATATTTTTTTATTTGGTCAGTCGTTGTTAGAAAATGAAAGGTTGCTCTGTCGTGCCAAACATCAAAAGTCATATTTGGTTCAAACTCTGTAATGTCGCTTACAATCCAATTTACTTTACTTGCTTTTTCTCCAAGTCGGTTTTTTGCTTTTTCAAGTGATTTAGAAGAAATGTCAAGCACGGTAATATTTTCAAATCCTTCGTCAAGCAAGTAATCAACAAGTTTACTGTCTCCACCGCCAATATCTATTATTTTCGCAGTTTTTTTGAGTCCGAATGAATGTATAAATTCAAGCGAAGTTTTCGGTATTTTTTGAGTCCAACTTACTTGGTCTGGGTTTTTAGTTTCATATACTGTTTCCCAATGTTTTTTTCTGTCTAATGTCATTGTTGAGTTCGTTTTTTCAGCTTGTTGCCAGCGGTTGCGTATAACCGCCAGTTACAGGTTTAAAGTTACCTAATTTTTGGTTTAAACCAAGGCTTTAGCAATTCCGAGTGGATTTAGCTTGTCTTGAGCGCAGCCGAGGGGTAGTCTCCCGAAGCGTCGGGATGCTATAATTGTGGTTTAGCATCAATAAAAAAGCAGTAGATCCAATACCTTTAAAGTATTCTAAAAGAATAAGACCTGCCCGTCCGGCAGGCGGGTATGAAAACTGCACCCACTGCCCAACCTAAGTTATACATTGGCATTGACATCCACAAACAGGGCTGGAATATTCACTGTGCACCAGTCTTTTTAGTGACAAGCCATTCAAAAAAGGTCGATGACATATGGGGCCTGCCTTGCCGGTAGGCAGGTGCGGAGCAAGTTATATGGTGTTGAAATATTGATAATCCTTCGGAGTTATCAACATTCCAACACCCCAAAACCATCATTATGAAATAATTAAAATAAAAATATTATTTTTGAAGAACAGGATTAGTGCTTTTCATAGGATACGTTGTTGGCAATAGTTATTTTACTTTATGTTCAAATTTAAAAGACTGTTTTTTATTTGTAACTACAATCTCATAAACTCCCTTTTTCAATCCGAGATTACAGTTATCTTTTTTACTTTCAACTTCTGTGATATCAATTGGAACAGCTAGATTTATATCTTCCCCTTTTTTAAAAGCTAAAACCATAATTGGAAATTCAATTTGAATATCAGTTAGTGAAATAGAAACGTTTTTATTTCCATTTTCGAATAACCAATTAGGTCTATCATCAATATATTTTGTATTTGGATGAAGCACAGCTATATCAGTCCAAGCCTTTCCACGTTGATAGCTCAATGGTTTATTATCTTTGTCAATCAATACTGACGATTCTTTAATATCTAATGCTTTTAAAAGAGGATGATTGTATTCAGGTTTACTTTTCTCGCTATAAAATACTTGATTAATAGTCAAAGGATTTATGTTTGTATATTCAGTTAATCTTCCAGCCATTGCTTTTTCCCAAGAGCTATGATTTCCCTCTAAGGCGTGATCATAACCGCAATGGATTAAGAATTTTTCATTTGGTTTGGAATTGATTACATTCTCAATATTTTTTGCTTGTTCAATCTCTCTTGGTTTCCCACTTCCTTTCCCCATATTTTCATAAGCAAATAGTTCATATCCAATTTCAAGGGCATCTCTAACTAAATTGCCAAATTGAGGGTCTTTGATATACAAACCCGTTTGTTGAGTTGGGTATTTTCTTTTATTAAGAGCTGAAATTAAACTATCATTATTTTTTAATGCCTCAAGTCCTAAATTTTTATACCCATTTTCAAATAGCTTTTTAAGAAGTGATTTTGTAAATACTCGATGAAAGGAATTGTGGTGAGCTTCATTAATAATAATTACTTGATTCTCCTTTGCTTTTTCTATAATATACTCACTTGCTTTAATTTTCGAATACTTCTGATTAATAGAATCTATCTGGGATTTTGAAAAGGTTTTTTCTGTTGTTCCCATTGCCAAATCCCATTGAATTAAAGCATTTTTATAATCTCCTTTTAAAGCATAGTTAGAAGCTGAAATTTGATACTTCCAAGGAACAGTATCTTTTTCAACATCATTCTCTATTTCAGATGATAATTTATATTTTGGTTCAAAATCAATTTTTTCAATCACTCTTTTTTCTTCTTTACAAGAGGTGAATAAAATGATGATTGCAAATATGTAAAATGTGTTTTTCATAATTATTGCCAACGTGTTTGTATATGATTTGTTGCGTACTTTAAGTACCTAATTTAGCAAATAAAAACCGAATAGAAAATCCGCGAGGACTTTCGTAAGTAGGCTATAACTAGCAATGAATTATAGCATCAATAAAAAAGCAATAGATCCAATACCTTTAAAGTATTCTAAAAACAATAAGACCTGCCCGTCTGGCAGGCGGGTATAAAAACTGCACCCACTGCCCAACCAAAGTCATACATTGGCATCGACATTCACAAACAGAGCTGGAAGATTCACTGTGTCACCAATTTTTTTAGGGGCAAATCATTCCAAAGAGGCCGGCCACATATAGGGGCTGCCTTGCCGGTAGGCAGATGCGGAGCAAGTTATATGGTTTGAAATATCTTTCAGGATTCTCAACATTCCAACACCCCAAAACCATCATTATGAGATAATTAAAATAAAAATATTATTTTTGAAGAACAGGATTAGTGCTTTTCATAGGATACGGTGTTGCCCACAGTTATTTATTCATTATACTGTTTTTCAGTTTTTGGAATTCAGACCACTTATTTGAAGGATAATCTTCTATGATTAAACTTGAATCTCTTGAAATAACTCTATTTACAATTCCGCTATGAGAAAAAGATGACTTTGAATTAATCTTCAGTTTTGTTAGTTCCAAAATTGAAGTTTCAATCAATTCAATTTGCTCACTGTTCAATTCAATACTATCGATTCCTCGTTCAAGCTTTTTGTATTCATACCATTTTTTAATTTCTTCGTTTTCCTTTGGCGGTTCTGGTGGTTCATACGAACCTAAATATTTAGCATACTTCGCATAATAATTTTTTCCGTCAGAATAAACTAATATTATATCTGTATCACCGCCCCATTCGCCGTATTTGTCATCTGTATGAGATAATTCAATTTGGTTCCATCTATCGACATATTTTAATTCAGCTTCATTAACATTTTTAGTCACGTCAAAATCAACTGAATTTTCAGCTTTGATTTCAGCTTTCTTATCAGAGCAACTCGCTAATAAAATTCCGATTGTTAATGTCAGCAGGATTTTTTTCATAATTGTGGGCAACGTCTCGCGGCTAAAAACAGTTCCTGTTCTATCCGCTCGTCTAAAGTAAGGTTATTTTTTTTAAATCACCGTCTGTTCCAAAAAAAGCAGGACAGGTATTGTTTTTAGGCGCTGTTGAGTTTAGTTTTTATTTCCCCGGTGCGCCCACCTTCATAAAAACGGAGTTTGGACATTTTTACCGTGACATTTTAAAAATGCCTTTTGGGGCATTTCAATGGATGCCGAGAACCTGTTGCATAGCCGGAGCTATGCGATCGTTTTCTTGGGTTTTTGTTGGTGCGGTGCCTTTCGGTGTTTCAGGGGCAGGGCAATAAAACCACTTGACTTTGTCGTTTTATTTCACTACCTTGGCCAAGTCTTTGTACGTTACAACGTTCTGAAAACCAGTTTTCAACGATGCAATCGAAAGACTTGGGCGAAAGGTTTTCAACCTTCCCTGGAACACCGCCCATCCCTTTCCCAACAAATCCATTGCGATAAAAAGCAAAAACTGTTCAAATTAAATTCAACGTGTTTATATAAGCAGTTATATTACATTTATCTTCCTTATTTGGCATGCTAAGAGCAGCTTTTATGCTTTTAACCTATTCTTATTTTATTTAATTAAAGGGAAGTATCTTTCAAATATACTCAAAAAACCCAAACCTCAAAATGCTGTTTGTTTGGTCTTGGCTTTTAGTGCTGTTTTTCCCCGTTAGTAGTGGTGTTTTATGCCTCGACACCCAACTATCCATCCAATAAATTAATCTTTTAAACCTCCTAAAAACCATTTTGGGTGCATCTAGAGATACTTCGGGTTTACTTCGGGTTTAATTCGGGTTTGATTCGGGTTTGATTCGGGTTTGATTCGGTTATGGTTCGGGTACGGCAGTGGCAAACTCTTACATGGATTAAGCAGGGTTTCGTTTCAATCCGCGAAAGCCGGGTGCCATCAAAGGCGTCCAAAACCTAACCATACCGCATTCCCAAAGCTACAACACGTCATCAAAACCTCCAATAAATTGCAACTTATTGACAGCAAATGACGGCCTTTGACGACCATTGACGGCCATTGACCGAGCCTGCAAGCTGTTGCAGAGGTATAACGGTATATGACGACCGTTGCATCCGTTTGCATTCAATTGACAATGTTTGGAAAGAATACTCTAAATTTCAGGGGTTTTGTTCGGGTTTCCTTCGGGGATCCTTCGGGAACGGGTAGGGGCTATTTTCCAAAAATGCACGCTTTCCCGAACAAAGTCCGTAGCAAATCGCAACCATACCAAAAGAAAAGCCTGCAAAACGTGTGGTCTGCAGGCTAATGCTTAGCGTAAAGCGTGCTTTAAGCGGTTGGTTTAGAGCGTAAATGCATTGTTGTTTACAAAAAACAGGCTGTTTACAAACAACAACTTCCCATTCTGCCAAAACGACCGGAACAGCACATCGTCCACCAAATACACCACACTTCCGTTGCCCACACGGTCTTCCCCAAATACCAACGAATTGGCCAACCCTTTTTTGGCATCGGCCCCTGCAAAGCCCGAAACATTTGTTGCTTCGCCTTTTATGTAGCCTACGTTATAGCCCGAATCTAAAAAACCGTAAGCACTGCTGCCCAATTTTAAACTAAAATAAGTATCGCCATACCCAAAAGCCATCGGGTGGGAGGGATCCATCGTGACCTTAAAAATACTTCCGGTAATCATGTTCTTGGTGTTTTCCTGTTCGCGCTGGTCATAGGGTGTGAGGTTATCGTTTGGGGTGGCCGCGCCGTTTTCTTCTGCTGCATCGTTTTTAGTGTGTTGTAGCGCAAAACCGTCCTTGCCTTCAAACTGGCTCACGGCTTGGCCTATGGCGATCACTTTCCCGCCCTTGCGCACCCAGTCTTCTAACTTGGTAAAGGTATCGTCGTTCAATATATGCCCGTACCAACCGTCGGGCATCACCAGGACATCGTAATTGGTTAAGTTAATAGTTCCAATATCATCGGTATTGATAGCCGTAACAGGATAGTGTAATTGCTGCTCAAAAAAGTGCCATATAGCCCCATAGCTCAACGACGAGGTGCCCTCTCCCTGAAGCACGGCAATGCGCTGCTTGTTAATCAGTTTAACGTCTGGCGAACCAAAATCGGTCATCGTATCGGCAAAACTGGTGTTCGAGGCGTACAGGTTCCGTTTGTGTTTGTTGGCAAGTTGGGTTACGGTAGTATCAAATTCTTTGTTGCTTTTATTGTCGCTTCGGGTAATGATTAAACTTCCGCGGTCAAAGGTATTGCCGTTAAAGCGCAATTTCTTTTCTGAAAAACGCACGCGGATGTCGTGTTTCAACAAATCGGCCAGAAAAGCAGCATCGTCCATACTGTCCCACTTGGCAATATAACCGGCTGCATTTAAAGCTGGGGCATTACTTTTAAAAGTAGCAGGCAGATTGGCAGTTGCCGAAACCAAAGAGGTGCTCGCCACGGCATCCAACCCATACGCATATGGAAGGCTCCACGCAGTAATATCATAGGTTACCGGCGTGGAAAGTTTTGTTTTGGGCTCAAACAACACCTCTACCATCCTCCCTTTTGGCTGATTGGTACTCACCACCAAGGCGGGGTCAGCTTTTATTGTTCCTTGCTCGCCATTGGCATAGTGGTAGCCGCTCACCGAGCCGTTATTTTTAAAACCATAGGTAATGTCGTGCGTGTCTAATAATTCGGTCAGCGCATGAATGTTATCGGCGTTTCCGGTAAGCACGTAGCTTTTGTATTTTGAATTGGAAGGGGTAAAGAACTGTTTAAATTCCGAAGTTAAGGCCGCCGCATTGTTCGCAGCCACTTCTATGGTGGAAAGCCCCGTCGTGGTATGATGGGTTAGGCGGTCTTTTAAAGTGAGCTCAAACCCTTCATCGGTGTTGATGCCCAAGCCTGCCCGTCCGTGGCCCGCTTGTTCATACGTCATCCCAATGGCGCCCATATAAATAGGGTAGGTGTCGCCATAGCTGGGGTACAGCAAATCGAAACGTTCGCGCGTAAAGAACAACCAGCCTTCCTCGTCAAAATACCGGGCATTGTTTTTTCCTATTTTGGTCTGAAACTCCCGCTGGAAAGGCGTGATAATCTCGTGAAACGGCTCGGCAGCAGGGGCAAAGTAATAAGGTTCGTTAATGCCTTGTTCGTGAAAATCTACGTGAACGTGCGGCATCCATTGATTATAAACCTTTAAACGCTGCCGTGTTTCCACTTGCGACGCCCACGCCCAATCGCGGTTTAAATCGAACAGGTAATGGTTGGGGCGCCCGCCTGGCCAAGGCTCGTGGTGTTCGGTTGCGTCTTGCGCAGGGTTATAGGGCGTTGCCTTTACTTGATTGTACCAGTTTACATATCGGTCGCGCCCATCGGGGTTTACCGAAGGATCCATAATAACAACCGTGTTCTGTAACCAAGATTGTTTTTCGGTAATTAACGTATAGAGGGTGTTCATGGCCGCTTCGGTACTGGAAGCTTCATTGCCGTGTACGTTATAGCTTAGCCAAACGATAGCGGTTTCAGGACTTGCAGTACCGGGCTGAAGCCCGATGCTCTTCAGGTTGTTCAAACGGATGGTTTCTAAGTTCTTGATGTTTTCTTCTGAAGAAATAACGGCGTAGCTAAGGGTTCGGCGTTCGTAGGTTTTTCCGTACGGCTGATAGGTCACCATACTGCTGTTTTTGGCCACGTGCTCAAAATAATCGACCACATCGGCATTTCTGGTAAACTGAGTGCCAAGCGGATAACCTAAAAATTCAGAAGGCGATTGAAGCTGCGCCAACGATATAGCTGAAATAAATAAAAAGAGGAGTGTAAAACGGGTTGTCATGAATTAGGTGTTTTTTTGAAAGGCTAAAGATAGTTGAATTTATAGAAATAGTTGGATGCTGGATGCTAGGTGTTGCGTCTCGATACAATTTTGTTTGTCCTTACCGATCACCCAAAACGCATCTCATCTGTATAAAAAAAGTAAAGGCGGTTGAGTGAATTTGTAAGCCTGGCAAGGATTACAGATTTGTACCGAAACCCCGGCTCTAGGCTGTAACAATAAAAAACACTATCATGTTTTGGTGTCTGAGTGAATTTGGGAGCCCCTTAGGGATCACAAATTAGTATCGAAGACACTGATTCCAGATGCTCAATAAAAGTGTCCAATCACCGATGCTTTAAAATTTCAAGAGCATAACTTTCATAAAAGATAAGGCCGGGATTGTTCTTTAAAGTGTAAAAAGTTCTTTAATTTGTAATGATAAACCCAATGTACAGTGAAAGATACTTATACCCATAAAGGCAAGCGAAAACAGTTGGTGGAAACCTTAAAAGCCAAAGGAATAGAAAATAAAGCCGTATTGGAAGCCATCAATGCCATCCCTCGGCATTTGTTTATGGATTCAGGCTTTATTGAACATGCCTATGTGGATAAAGCATTTCCCATCGCTGCAGACCAAACCATCTCACAACCCTATACGGTAGCTAGACAAACTGAGCTTTTGGAGGTTTCAAAAGGCGATAAAGTATTGGAAATAGGGACTGGTAGTGGGTACCAGACGGCTGTTTTATTGGAAATGGGGATCACGGTGTTTTCCATAGAACGCCAAAACGAACTCTTTAAAAAAACAAAGCGCTTTTTACCAAAGCTGGGCTACCGGCCCAAACGATTGATATTTGGCGATGGATACAAAGGCTTGCCAGAAGAAGCCCCCTACGATGGTATTGTCGTCACCGCAGGCGCACCCTATGTGCCCAAACCGTTAATGGCACAATTGAAAATAGGCGGTAAATTAGTGATTCCGGTAGGGGAAGAAAACCAGATTATGACCGTTTTCACCCGTACATCGGAAAAAGAGTTTGAGAAAGAAGAACACGGTGCGTTTCGGTTTGTACCGTTGTTGGAGGATAAAAATTAATCTATAAAGCCTAAAAACTTCAGCCCAAAGATAAAGGCGCCATCACTGCGGCCATTATAATACGACCGAACGTAATCCAACCGTAAAAACCTAAAGTTGCCAAAACCGAGGTTATCGATCCCTACTGAAAACTCGCTGTACGGTTTGTTGTTGTCAATACTCAGTAAATGCGCTCCAGCCACCAAATTAAAGTTCAACTGATTAATGCCGGGTATTTTTCCGAGGATCCAACCTTTAAAATCGTGTTCCAAATGTCCTTCAAAATAGCTTTTGTTGGTACTCAATTGGTAATAGGGCAATAGGTTAAATACATTGGTGTACTTTGAAGAAGTCCCGAGACGTGTCTGGTTACCGTTAAAATGCTGATAATCTACAAAACTGATGTTTTCGGCATTAAAAAACGTCCCGGCTTTTAAATTATAGGCAAATTCGCCTTTGGTGCCGGTATTGATGTTTTGTGATAAACTAGCACGCAACTGGCTGTAATTATAATCGTCATTTGATGCCCCCAAACCATTTTCAAAAGTCACGGACAAGGCGGGATATTTAGTATTTCCTAAATTGTATTTTCCATCAGGGTACGTCATATACTTTTGACCAAAGGTTATATCGGCCCGAACGCCCGTTTTAAAAATATGGTGCTCGTCAATAGCAGCATTGTTAAAATCTGAGGGGTTAAGGGGATTATTCGAAGTGTAAGAAACATCCTCGTTGGGTATCGTTACATAATCGGTAGTGTTAAACAGCGGTTTCCGTTGTTCGTAGCCGAAATTGGTAAAAATCCGTAGTCCATTGAACAGTTCTTGACTGTAGGCAGCTTTGGCGTAATTTAATCCGTACAGCTTCATATAATTCCGTTCAAAGAAAAGACTGGAAACGGTGTTTACAATAGGCGAAATAGGTGCTTCGGCATTAAATTGTTGTACTTTACTTCCGCCTAAAAGCGATAAACGCAATCTGTTGGTGCGGTTAAAGTTTTTGGTGATTCCGCCCGTAAAACGTAGCCTATCTTCTGAAATTCCATAGTTGGCATCGCCGTAGATGGAAAGCCATTCGGTTTGGTTTTCATCATACCATTTAAAATACCGAAGCCCGGCACTGGCATTCCAACCTTGAACCGTATTGAAATTAATGCCAGGGAAAATACCGTCATAGCTTACACTCCATTTATCATAGCTGTTTTTATAGGAATAGCTGGTAACAATATCCAATGGTTTCACTTTGTTGGAGACCGAATCCACAGAGTCTAAATACGTTTTCGATTTCCGAAGTTCTTGTATGCTGTCTTTTCTTACATAGTCACGCAACTCTTCATCGGTCAACGGAACAGGTCGTGTGCCTTTCCAAAACAGGCTGTCTTTTTTATTGGCGTTTTCAGTAAACAACAAAACTTCATTGGTGAACGATTTTTCAGAAAATTGCGGCTGAAAATCATAGTTGCTATACACGGCAATAAACTGTCCATCGCCTTGAAACCCTAAGAATTTAAAGCTAAAATCGATGGTTTGAGAGCGTTTTACCCAACTGTCGGTTTTAGTGTCAAATTTAAAATTCTGTTTAAACAGCAGTTTGTTGACCATAGGCACTTGAATGGCCGAACCCGTAGTGTTGAGTTCCACGCCGTACAATTGCCAATCGTCTTCCACAATATAGATAAACCCGTCCCACACGCGGTCTTTTGGACGTTTTGGCGTTACTTTTATCTTGTTGATGAGCTTGTTGCCTTCGTAAAAAACGCCGTCAAGTTTATAGGTGTAGTAATTTAACGCATTGTCGGCAATGGGTGACACGATAGAAGCGTTGAGGTTCACAGTGTTTTCATAAAACGAAAAATTAGCGTCCTGCGCACTGTTAAAACTGAAGCCATTGTCATTACCACTCACTTTACTGGCAATTATTTTTTCCTTAAAATCATCCGGTTGTCGATAGGCAATCTCGCTAATGGTTTCCGAAAGGTAAATGATCCCCGTTCGGGTAGAATCGAGTGCGCCGTCAAAATCGCCTATTTCTTGGCCCAGAACTTTTTCGGGTAAATCTTCTACGCGCCAAATGCCCCGGGAATAGAAATCGGCCGTAAAAGCGGAGTGTTTTTTAAGGTTCTCTTTCCGTTTGGCAATGGTTTCGCGGATAATCCGGTAGGCAGGATCTTCGGTATTGGAAACCACCACTTCGTCAAGACTGACAGATTCTTCATCCATGGTAACATTTAAAACGTACGGAAAAGAGGTAGCGTCAATGTTTTTGGTCACTGTTTTGTAGCCCAAGAACTGAAAAATGATTTCGTATGTATTGGCTTCGGAAACATCCAAACGAAAATTTCCGGTATCGTTGGTAGTCGTACCTTTGTAGGAATCTTTGAGGTATATGTTTACAAAAGGAAGCGGATTGTTGTTGGTATCGGTTACTTTCCCAACGATTTGAGCTTGCGATATGATGGTTGAAAGTAGGGCAAAGGCGAGTACAAATCTGGTCATAGATCGTGTTTTCTTAAAAGACGAGGAAGAAATTGGATTGTTACTGCAATGCACCAATTTTTAAGTTTAAATTAGAATCCATTATTAAAGCGATTCAGTTTTCAAAATTAATGTCATCCATCATCCATCATCCATCATCCATCATCCATCATCCAGCATCTAATTATTAAACGCCTTCTTAATACGGCTTAAATTACGTTTGCTTTCCCGTTTTTTAATGGCTTCGCGCTTGTCGTATTGCTTTTTACCTTTACATAGGGCTATATGCAGTTTGGCCAGGCCGCGGTCGTTGGTGAACAATTTTAACGGAATGATGGTCAAACCTGTGTTTTTTACTTCTTTTTCCAGTTTTTTAAGTTCGCTCCGGTTTAAGAGCAGTTTGCGCTCGCTCTTGGGGTTGTGGTTAAAACTGGTGGCATGCGAGTATTCCATCACCGTCATATTGATCACGTACAGTTCGTTGTCCTGAAACTCGCAAAAACTTTCGGCAATGGAGGCTTTCCCTTCACGTATTGCCTTGATTTCGGTTCCTGCCAAGACAATACCGGCGATGTAGGTATCTAAGATTTCATATTCGAACCTCGCCTTGCGGTTTTTTATATTTACGTTTTTCTGAAGTGCCATAGACCACAAAAATAACAAGTTTAACATACTATCCTTTTAAAACTATCATAAGTTTTGCGAGCTATTGCTTACTTTTGGTATAAAACACCGTGATGAAAAATGTAGCCTTCCTTTTATTGCTTCTTTTGACAGTGGCGTGTAAAGATTCCAAAGATAAAACAAATGGAGATACTGCCTCCGAAGAAAGTATAACGGCCCAAGCCATTATAGACAAGGCCATCGACAAGGCCTGCAACGGCAATTGTGACCGTGCTGAAATAGCGTTCACCTTTCGGGACAAAGCCTATAAGAGCAAGCGTTTTGATGGTGAATACGAGTTAGAGCGCATCACCAAGGACTCTGTGGACGTAACCCGCGACCAATTGTCCAATTTTGGCTTTACGCGCTGGGTAAATGACATTAAATTGGAGTTGGCAGATACCACGGCTTTAAAATTGGGCAATAGCGTAAACTCAGTGCATTATTTTGCGCAATTGCCGTATGGATTGAATGCCCCTGCTGTTCAAAAAAAATTAATCGGCACCGATACGGTTAAAGGCGAACCGTATTACGAAATAAAAGTAACCTTTAAAAAAGAAGGCGGTGGCACCGATCATGACGATGAGTTTATGTACTGGGTGCACCAAGATGATTTTACGGTAGATTACTTAGCGTACAGTTATGAAACCAATGGTGGTGGCATCCGTTTTAGGGAAGCGTACAACCCCAGACGGGTGGAAGGCATTCGCTTTGTAGATTACAATAATTATAAAACCGATGATTTAAGTACGCCACTTTCTCAACTTGATGATCTTTTTGAGGAAAATAAATTACCGCTGCTTTCCAAGATTGAAAATGAAAACATAGAAGTGAAACTGCTTAATCAATGGTAAGCAGTTGTACTTTTGTTTTGTCGCCTACCACAGTAACAATGTATAGGCTGCCGTTATCGGCGTCGTCTATGTCGGGATACCGGTCTTCACCAATTATTTTATTGACAAACTGTGGCGTGGTATCGCTGTGGCCAACCACCAAGACCGTTTTACCTTGGGTGCGCATTTTAAAATCTTCGCTGTACAGGTTATCGGCTGAATAGGGCGTCAATTTCACATCGCTCTGTAACGAAATGGCCGAGACCGTCTGTTGCGTGCGTTTATATTCCGTGGAATAAATTTCGTCAAATTTTATATTCTGAAACACCTTGGTCCATAAAGCGGCACGGGCGATGCCGTCTTCGTTGAGGTCTGGGTCTTCGTTGTTGGGGTCGCTCCGGTCTTTTTCGGCGTGGCGAATAAAGTAATAGGTGGATATTTCAGGGATCTCGGTTTCAGGTTTAGGTGGTTTCATATCAGCACAGGAATACAGTAATATAAGTAAAATACAAAGTGGTACTATCTTTTTCATGTTTTCTATTTTTTCTGAAGTAATTATATAAAAACCAAATCATCAGTCTTCTATCTCACGTCTATTGGTAAAATAACACTTTTTAAGAAATTTTAGCTATAAAATAACGATATATCAAGAAACTTTATAAATCTCTTATGTAAAATCCTGTGCCATTCAACTTATCTTTATTCTATTAACTTTAAAAACAAATTATTATGAACACAGATCAAATAAAAGGAAAGTGGAACCAGATTAAAGGAAACGCCAAGCAAAAATACGGTGTTGAAATGGACGATGAGGAAGCATTTTCTGAAGGTAAGTACGATGAAATGGTGGGTAAAATCCAAGAAAAGACCGGTAAGGCTAAAGAAGACATCAAAAAAGAAATCGATAGCTGGTAAATCACTTTCCGTATCACAACAGTTAGAATCCGCTTGCAGTAATGTAGGCGGTTTTTTTTATGAGTTTCTTTTAATTTCTCCCCACTTTAGAAAGATTATGGACATACTATTTTCTAACAGGTGTCTAAATACAATGAGAACCCTTTTATTTCAAACAACAGTTTTAATTACTTCTTTTTTCTGTACAAAATAGGGTTAAAAGCCCCATGTCATTTCAAGGTATTACCTTCTATAATTTAATTCTATAGCCTTAAGTTTGTCATAAACTATAACAGTCCTACCGTGAATGACCATGACGTTTATAATTGTCAGTGGCTGCAAACACACGATTTGCAAGGGTATGTTACATAAGTACAATACTTTGTTACATACGTTATAGCCAAAATAATCAAGCAACGGTAGTTTTAGAAAACCAAAATAAGTAACCCTTAAAAACTTAAATTATGAAACCTTTAAAAACCCTCCTCACCGTATTTTTTGCCTTGGCAATTTGTGGCACTACCAACGCACAATTTTTTAAAAAACTGAAAAAACGCGCCGAAAACGCCGTGGAGCGAACCGTGCTCAATAAAACCGACCGGGAAGTCTCCAAAACAACCGATAAAACCATTGACGGAGTAATAAAAGGCGACGGTAAAAAAGGAAAAACAAAAACGCAACAAAATCGTACCTCACTTTTTGGAGGCGGTTTGGAAGGCCTTCCCGATGCGTATGAGTTTGAGTACGTGATGGATATGACGTTGACCTCCCGCAAGAAAGAAGAAATGACCTTACAGTATTATATAGCGCCGAACACCAGTTACTTTGGCAACGCCATGCCCAACCAAAAAACCAATAGTGTTATTGTGTACGATATGGAAAACCAAGCTATGATAACCTTTATGGACAACAACGGCCAAAAAATGGCCATGAGAATGGATATTCCTTTAGAAGAAGAAATGCAAAAAATGATTGAAAAGTCACAAAATGGGGAAAACAGCGCTCAAAACATGGCCAATATTACGCCATTGCCCGGCAAGACGATATTAGGGTACAAGTGCAAAGGGTATTTGGTAAAGCAAGAAGATGGAACAGCTAAAATCTACATTACCAACGAAGCACCGGTAAGTTTTGTAGGAATGTTTGCTAATCTTGAAAAAATGCAGAAAAACATGAATACTGCCTCCATACCGTTTGGTAAAAACTCGTTGATGATGGAAATGGAGTACACCTCAAACAAGCGAAAAAGAGACCATATGCACATGATTTGCACCTCGCTAGAGAAAAAACCATTTACCATTGAAAAGGCCGATTATCAAGGCATGTAAATACCGTAAATAAAACGGTTGACAAAATTTCGTATAATCAAAATACAAACCGGACAACGTTTAAAGCCAAAAAGTGTAATAAGTAGTAAACTTGAAAATTAATATATGATGTATAAACGCAACGTAGTTACAACAGTGTTGTTAACAGTATTGTTTGCTGTCAATCTGTATTCCCAAAAAGTGGAAACCATCCGCATGGAAGTCGAAAAGGAAATTCCTGGCGAAACCTTTTCAGACAATAAGTTTGAAGTTGATTTTTGGGTACAGACAGAAGGTTTTTCGGCCATCGACCCTCAAAATACCGAGTTACTCGAACTGAAGGACGATACAGGAAAAGACTTGCTAAAGGCCCACGAAAAAGAAGTACAAGCTTACGAAGAAGAAACCGAACGTTTGGCAAAAGAAGGGCACTATCGGTTTTCAACACGTACAGAAGGGTTTATCCGGCCAGACCAGTGGAAAAAAATGTACGATACCTTAGGGTTTAAAGCGACCCTCAAATCACAAATGGTAGTGCCTTCGCCCAAAGCCACCAAAGTTCATGTAAAAATGAAAATAGGATATACCCAAAAAGTAGTTGGTGATGAAAAATCAACCAAGGTTACCTTCAACGCATTGGCAAGCGATCCCACAGCGCGATTACTGGGGGCTTCAGTGCCCATTCAAAACAACAGCAGCATGACTCATGACGGGTCAAAATACATTTTTTACACCTTCCCTGAAACCGAAACCCCAGTTGCCATTACCCGCATTGAACCGGAAACCCAAGCCCTTAAAACAGCCAATGAGAAAACACAGGTAAACAACAGGCCCAACGAATTTTTAGTGAAACAAGGAGACGATACCAAGCCAGTCAGCATAAAAGTTTATTACCAAGAAGTTGAAAAAAAATCCCTTCTTATCGATAAATGGGTAAGCGTAGGCTTATAATATGAATACTGATAACAGCACAAAAAAAACAAACTAATAAATATGGAAAAAACGATAATACCCCCTGTCTCTCAAAAGTGTAAGGGACTTAAAAAGGGTTATAGACTGGAAGAGGAGCCGGTCTATAATCCCCGAGGTTAACAAGGCAGGGGTATTGTCGTTTTAAAAATCAACTAAACTCAAATTATGGAAAGCACACCAACAAACACAGCAACCAATACAGAAGAAACAGTGAACACCAACGAAGGCAAGACCATTGCCGTTATTTCTTACCTAACCATTATAGGCCTCATTATCGCTTATGTGATGAACAACGACAAAAAAAGTGAATTTGGAGCCTATCATATTCGCCAATCCATTGGTCTGGCCGCGGCTGGGTTAGCCTTGGGCGTTATTGGCCTTATCCCTATTTTAGGATGGATCGTAAGTGTTTTAGGAACCCTGTTGCTTATTTATATGTGGGTCATGGGATTGATCAATGCCATGAACGAAAAAAGGAAACCGCTGCCGTTTTTGGGTAAAAAGTTTGAAGAGTGGTTTAAAAGCATTTAAATATAATTAGAAAAATACAGGCCTGTTTAAAAACGAGCGATCGAGCAGGTTTTGGCAACAAACCTTTACAGTTAAAATACTCACAGATTATAGAACTATTGTAATAGCTCCCCAAATACTATGCTTTGCAGTTATTCTTAAAAATGTTTACGCTGATACAGAAACTTAAATTTTTAATCAGGAGGTTGAACAATAAATATAAGAATATGAAAACTTTATTTCAACTTATGCTCGTCCTGAGTATAATGGGCTGCAAAGACACAGGCTCCACTGAAATCTTAATTGAAGATAATGTTACTCATGAAACTAAATTAGGTGCTCCTGGTATAGAAAGCAATGGACAGGCAGACTTTAAAGTATCGGCCAAAAAATCAAAATCATTAAATCAATCAAATGCACATCTAAAAAAATATACCATCACCAAAACCAATCAAAAAAAGTTTGAAAGCTGGAAGCACGGTGCAGCAACCATTTTTTTGGTTACCCAACCTTATAAGAGAAGCAATAAACAAGAAATTGAAATCGGGCGATTTCAAACCGATGGCACCTTCGGGTTTAACCTGCCCGCCTCGGTAAAGACGGATAGACCAATTGCTGACTTTTTTAAATGCGAAGGCACTGCTGCTGTAACGACAGAGTACAAAGCACCAAAAACCGGATTGGTTTCTGCCTTTTTCAGCATCCGGAAGAATGAAAATGAAATTGGGCTGCTTAGTTTGGCAACTTCAAGGCAACAGGTATATAATAATTCGCCTTTTGGCAAATACCACGGTCATTCAGGATATCGACTGCAATTTTGGTATGCCGATGCCAACACAGGCGCTTACGCGGTTTGTAACAGGAACATTGAAGCAACCGATAATGCCGAAACCACCAAACAAATAGCCATTACAGATATATACGACCTATCCTTCAACCAAGGATGGAATTATGTAAAAACCGAAATCATAGAAAATCAGCTGGTAGGGCGCGTACCATATTACAAAGCAAAAAAACACCAAGTGTCACCCTCATTGCCCGACGATGTAAAATGGGTTTTTAAAGCGCATTGAAACGACTTGGACCATTAAACCTCAAGGGTTCTCAACACCTTTGGGGGGTTATCAATTAAAAAAACTCAACTAACTATAGATAAAATTTTTCAACAATTATGAAATATGATGCCTCCCGAAGGGAATTCTTTCAAAAAATAATGCTGGCCAGTGCAGGCGTATATCTTTTGCCTATGTTTCAAGCTTGTGATTCTGGAGAAACCATAACTATTCCCGAAGGCACAGGAATGCAGCCATTTAAAACCTGGGAAGAAATGAGATACGCCCTTTCTCATAGTTCGGATAATTTTTTAGCAAAACGGGACCGCCTGGTGCAGCAAAAAGACCCCAAAGCGATGTTCGATTTTGTGCGGGAAGAACTGTTGTTGTTGCCAAGTGACAACCAATACCTAAGACGAATAGGCTATGGCACGATGTACGGTATTGAACAAGGTTTACGTTGCGGAATGGCCACGCCAAGGGAAAAAGCCGAAATTTTAAAGAACATGCTCATCGATGCCGGTTTTGAAGCCCGAACTGTACGAGAACATATTGCGCTCGACAAAGAAAAAGCCAAAGAAATCCTGTTCAGAAAAAACGAACCAACATTCAGCATACCGGTAAGCAGCAACCAATACCGCAAGTGGCAAAAAGCATTGGGAGCTGATGAAAATCAAGGAAATTTCAAGCCCATGCCCGATGTGGTTGCAGAAGCAAAAGCGTTAGCAAATAATCTATTGGATACAACCGAGCCACAGCACCGAAAAGAAGACCGGGAAAGCAAATTTTACTTTTCAAACCGAAATGTTCCCGGCGTGGCATTTAAACAAAAAGAACAAGAGGTGTATCTGCATCTTTTCGATCCATCGGTGGAATACGGCATGCTGCATCCGGCCAACGAAGCCCAAAAAGCTTATGATCTCAAGGAGTTCAAAGAAGACGATTTTGATGTTTCCCTTTCAATTAAAACAACCAATTCTTTCGATATGCGGGAAGAAACTGAAATCCTTTCGGCAACCTACAAGGCTTCCGAACTGGTGGGCAACCAATTGAAACTTCAGTTTTTAAACAATTTGACCTTTGAGGAACAAGCTACACAAAGCATCAACAGCATAAATACCTTTACTCCCAGCATTGCGCTTCAGGATCTCGACAAAGATGTGGAATATTTGCAAGAACGCTCCTTTGTGGGCGACCCCATAACCTTGGGAGGCGAAAATATTTTTAAGGAGGCTGTTCTTTTTTCCGAAGAAACCGCCCAAGGTAAACCAGCGGGAAATCCAGACCAAGTAAGGTCCTTAACGGTTAAAGCCCGTCCCAAAGTGTTCCCCAATGTTGAATTGGAACTGCTGCCAAAAGATGCAGATGGCAATATCGTTGAAGGGCTTGCTGCCGGTAATTTTAAAATTCAAGATAACGAAACGGGCGTTCGAGGGATGCTTCGTAAAAACGTGATAGCACCCAAAATCCTCTTGGTGTATGATACCTCTATGAGCATGCCTAGTGAATACAGGGGTAAAGGCATTCAGAAATTTTTGAACCAAATGCAGGGAAAGATCCGTGAATTGTACCCCAATGTCTTAATTGAACTGATGAAAACGGGTTCTAACGTTTACACCACTCACCTAAAGGTTGCCCAAACCAGCAACGACTTGGTGCTCTATGCAACCGATGGCCACAACAACGATACCTACCAACCGGAATATAAGGACGTTTATGAAGCCGGCCCGCCCATAATTTATTTAAATGTTTACGATGACACGTTTTTTTATGATAAAATAAGAGAGAATATCGCCATAACCGAAATTTCTGCATCCGATCAAGAAGCTGTTATCGCGGAAGTTTCAACTATTTTAGGTGAAATGGAACTGGCTCCTTATGTGTTTAGCTATAATACATTTGAGAAGGAAGGCGAACATCAGGTTCACGTTTCGCTTTTTGAAACGTCGATCACTGCAACCGATTCATATTCCTTTCCAAAAGGTGTTGAACAGGCAGTGGGAAAACGCATTGTGGGGCTCTACCTTGATATCAAAGTTGGCAGACAAGGTGTGAAGCGCCGTATTTTAGCTGGATATAACAAAACCCTTCAATATTCCGAACCTCCTACCAAACAGATGGCCAATGAGGTACACGAAATGTTGTTGGGCAATTTGAGCATTGCTTTTGAAAAAGCAGGGGCTACCACTTCGGTGCGGTTTTCAGAATACCTAAAAGCCCTTTTGAGCACCCGCAACTGGATGGAACCGTATCTAAAAGGCGAAACCCAGACCGCCGCTGAGAATTTTGAAAAAGGTGGGTTCGATTATCCATCGGTATTGTTGAGCATGATGCAACCGATACAAGAATCGGTCAATGAAGAAACTGCTACCTACGTTAATGGGATGCGCGTAGGCATTTTAAAATTCAAACCGGCATTGTTCACCGAAACCTCACACGTATCTTTTGATTACCTCCGTACCTCCCAATACCGAACCTTGACCCGAAGCGGTAAAGGATGGATACGGGCCAATGCACAAAAAACCGCCCAGTTGGCCCTGTTGGAAGGAAGGTATTTTCCTGTGAGCACCTATTCACAATTAAAAGGGGAGCCCTTACAATTCAGTGAAAACCTGCCCGATACTGATCAATATACTTCAAAATCCTTGGGTGAGGACTATACTTACTTTAGGGAGTATTTATTTAGGGGAGGCAAACTCAATTTCTTTGATGCTTCGACAAAAAAGAAAGCTTTTTGGAGCATCGATCATAAGTATGGAGAGCTGTATGGTATTCTCCCCAATATGACGGGTGGCGGCGGCGAAAATATAAAAGAACAACTTGAAGGGTTGCAAACCGTGATCGATGATTACCAACGGGTTATTTCTGGAATAAACCTGGGCATTATGGCCGCCGGTGGCGGTTTGGCCTTGGGTGTGGTGGCGGCATATAGCGTGACGCTCGTAAAGCTTTATGCTCTCGCTTCACAGGCTATAATTATTATGGATACTGCCGGTATGGACGATGAAATTGCAAAAGCCATGCAAGCCTTGGCCTGCAATATTTACAAAGAAATCCTTTATATGGGCCTCGGTCCCGTGGGAGAAGGCATGGCGGGAGTGGAAAACTTAATCGGTATGATGGGTGGAAACTATTCGTTTGTATCTTGTTAAGGCGAAAATTTTACAACCAAACCTCAAAGGTTTTCAAAATCTTTGGGGTTTCTGTCTTATTATTCATAATTAAAAAAACACCCCGAAAATTACTTCCGGGGTGCTTTCAACTAACCAATCAATTATAAAACGGAACTTTTTAATGCTGTCCCGATTAATCGGGTTCAGAAATTAGGCAAGCTCCAAGCTAGTTCAATTGTCTTCTACAAGGTCTGTTTGATTTCTGAAAACGAGCCCATCTTCAAAACTGTCGATCAAGATGATGCTATCGGTCGTTACTTTGCCGGCAAGGATATCTTTGGAAAGTTCGTTGAGCACTTCCCGTTGAATGACCCGTTTTACAGGTCGCGCCCCGTATTGTGGGTCGAATCCTTTTTCGGCTAAATAGGCGATGGCTTCTTCCGTGGCATCTATGGTAATGTTCTGTTTTGACAACATTTTTGAAACACCTTTCAGCTGTAACCCTACAATTTCCTTGATGTTGGTTCGGGTCAATGGTGTGAACATGATGATATCGTCTATCCGGTTTAAAAATTCAGGACGTACCTGTTGTTTCAGCAAACCTAAGACCTCCAGTTTGGCGCCTTCCATGGCGGTGTCTGGGTCTTTTACCGTTTCAAACTTCTCTTGAATAATATGGCTGCCCATATTACTGGTCATAATGATGATGGTGTTTTTGAAATCGGCCACACGACCTTTATTGTCGGTCAACCTACCTTCATCCAATACTTGCAACAGAATATTGAATGTATCGGGATGTGCTTTTTCAATTTCATCAAGCAACACAACCGAATACGGTTTACGACGGACGGCTTCGGTTAATTGTCCGCCTTCATCATAACCAACATACCCTGGAGGTGCTCCAACTAAACGGCTCACACTGTGGCGCTCTTGGTATTCACTCATATCGATGCGGGTCATCGCACTTTCATCATCAAACAAATACTCTGCTAAGGCTTTCGCCAATTCGGTTTTACCCACCCCAGTGGTTCCTAAAAACAAGAACGAACCAATTGGTTTTTTCTCGTCTTGCAATCCGGCGCGGCTACGTCTTATGGCATCGCTCACGGCAATAATAGCTTCTTCTTGGCCTACTACACGTTTGTGCAGTTGATCCTCTAATTTCAATAACTTTTCGCGTTCGCTTTGCAGCATTTTTGTTACAGGAATTCCTGTCCATTTTGCAACTACCTCTGCAATATCGTCATTAGTGACTTCTTCTTTTATTAACGAACTGGTGCTTTGGTTTTCGGCCAATTGGGTTTCCAATTTGCTCAGGGCTTCCTGCGCGTCTTTTATTTTTCCGTAGCGCAGTTCGGCTACTTTGCCAAAATCACCTTCCCGTTCGGCACGTTCAGCCTCCAACTTTAGGTCTTCGATTTCCTGTTTCAGATTCTGTACGTTGTCCACCACTTCTTTTTCGCTTTGCCATTTGGCGTTCAGCTCGTTGCGTTCTTCTTTTAAATTGGCGAGGTCGGCGCGAAGTGATTTCAGCTTGGTTTCGTCTTTTTCACGTTTAATCGCTTCGATCTCAATTTCCAACTGCATGATTTTTCGGTCCAACACATCCAATTCTTCGGGTTTGGAATTGATTTCCATCCTAAGTTTTGAAGCGGCTTCGTCCATTAAGTCGATGGCCTTATCGGGCAAAAACCTATTGGTGATGTAACGTTCGGAAAGCTCTACCGCGGCAATGATTGCTTCGTCTTTAATACGGACCTTGTGGTGGGTTTCGTACTTTTCCTTAATTCCCCGTAATATGGAAATGGCACTTTCGGTATCGGGTTCATCGACTACTACTTTTTGAAAACGACGCTCCAAAGCTTTATCTTTTTCAAAATATTTTTGGTATTCATCCAACGTAGTTGCTCCAATGGCACGCAATTCACCACGGGCCAAGGCCGGTTTTAAAATATTAGCGGCATCCATTGCGCCTTGTCCGCCGCCGGCACCTACCAAGGTGTGGATCTCGTCAATAAAGAGTACAATATCGCCATCGCTTGTTGTAACTTCTTTAATCACGGCTTTGAGGCGTTCTTCGAATTCGCCTTTAAATTTGGCACCTGCAATAAGAGCACCCATATCGAGGGAGAAAATCAATTTGCTCTTTAGGTTTTCGGGAACGTCGCCGTCAATAATTCGGTGTGCCAACCCTTCGGCAATGGCAGTTTTTCCAGTACCGGGCTCGCCTACCAACATAGGGTTGTTTTTGGTGCGGCGCGATAAAATTTGTAAAATACGTCTTATTTCTTCGTCCCGGCCAATGATGGGGTCGAGTTTCCCTTCTTTGGCCAGTTCGTTAAGGTTACGGGCGTACTTATTTAATGAATTGTAGGTGTCTTCAGCACTTTGGGAAGTTACCCGATCGCCTTTGCGCAATTCTTCAATGGCGGCTTTCAACCCTTTTTCGGTGACACCTTGATCCTTTAAACTTTGGCCAATGCTGCTCTTTGATTTTAAAATAGCCAACAATAAATGCTCGATGGAAACATACTCATCGTTCATTTTCTTGGCAATGATGCTGGCTTCGTTTACCGTTTTACCGGCTTCGCGGGACAGCATAATATCACCGCCTTCCACTTTTGAAAAACTTTCCAGTTGTTTATCCAATACTTGTTGTAGCAACGGTAGGTTTACGTTCAGTTTTTTTAAGATAAAAGGGGTTACATTCTCGTCCACTTCAAAAATGGCTTTGAGAATGTGTTCGTTCTCTATTTGTTGGTTGCCATAACCCTGCGCTATTTGCTGCGCTTGCTGAATGGCTTCCTGGCTTTTTATGGTAAAATTATTAAAGTTCATATTATTGTTATCTTATTTTTTCAATTTATCGTGGTGATTTCGATACATTTTTCGTTACAAGTTTCACTTGTAACAAAAACCACTCAATCACCTCTTTAATCAGCATAAACAGAGTAAGGTTGCTGAGTGATTCCGAAAGCGGAGCGCTTCGGGATTGTATCGAAGCGCCGGAATTGTATTGCAATCCCATAACTCTTATTCAAAACATAAGCCATACTAAAATTAAGACAAAATGTCTGCTAAAGCTTTGGTTTTAACAGTCATTATGACTGGTTTAACATTTTGTTCTTTTAGCAAGAATTTCAGAAAAAACAATTAGATAGATAGTACCTTTGTTGAAAAACAGTAGATATGGGAATTTTGGATATGTTTAAAAAATCGGAACGCGATATAGCAAAGGAAGAAATTGTTGAAATACCTTGGCATATGCTTTCGAAAATGGAACAATTGGATGAAATTGTAGAAGAATCGAAAAAACAAGCTGTGGCTATATTTAAGCACAGCACCCGTTGCGGCATTAGCCGGATGGTGTTGAAACAGTTTGAAAAAGAATACGATTTAAATGAAAACCAGTTGAAGTTATATTTTCTCGATTTATTACAAAACCGGGATATTTCAACCGAAATTGCCAACCGTTTCAAGGTGCACCACGAAAGTCCGCAATTGATTGTTTTAAAGGGCGGCAAAGTGGTTTATCATGATTCGCACCAGGGGATTGATGCGAACCATTTAAAAACCTTGGTTTCTTAGTATGAATTTATTAGAAGTTATTTTTTAAAATCTCTTTTAACCGCACTTTTAGATCTTCGCCTGCATCAAAAACCATTTGTTCGTTGGACGGAAAAGGGACAAAGCGGTTCTGCACCCACGTCCAGTCTTCCGTCGAGAGTGCTTCTTTATCGCCGCGATACGTAGCAAATATGTTTTCAAATACAAAATCTGAAGCCAACGGATAATCATTAATGATTCTATTTTTCAACAAATCCTTATAAACTACATCGCCAGCCACTTGCACTGCTTTTTCTTGGACCGTGATTTGTAACAATGCAGAAACCTTTTTATACGTATCCACTTTTATTTTATTGCCATCACGGTCTAAAACGAAATCGCCATTTCTATCTTTTTTATACTCCCATCCATCTTTGATGCGTTGCGAACGGCGTTCTTCGGTTTCTGAAATGCGCTCGGGAGAAATGGCAATGTTTCGCAGGTTTAGGTCGATGGCGTGGGTATAATCGATCCCGTTTTCAGGTTTGCTGTGAAACTCCGTCCAAAAACTGTTCAATCCATAGGTATTGAAGTCCAACAGTTCCTGTTCCAAGCGCAGGGGAATGATCTGGTTGGTCCGGTTGTTCAAGGATACTAAAACAAAGTCAGTGCCCAAAAAACGCGTTTCGTCCAAGAGGGTGTTTACGTTTTTATAATTGGGCTGCAAGTCGTGAATGTCACAAAGAACGTAATAAGAATTTCTATAATTTTCAATGGTGTTCCTGTTCTTTAAACGTATGGCGTCAGTATAAAGGTCTGCCACGTAGTTTTGCTTGGCGGCAATAATCTCGTTGCTGTAGTCTTTGAATTTAAAATTGGCGTTTCTGCCCAAGGTTTTGCTATATAAAGGAAGCAACGGCCGTATTTGAAATTGGCGATCCTCCAGTCTTTTGTACAGAAAATAGATTTTTTGTGATTTATTGGATTCGTTGCTTTTTTTCAGGAAATTGATGCGCTTGGTGTCTTCTGAAACCGCTTTTTCATAGGCTTCTTCCAAGAGAATGATGTGTTCGTCGTTTTTATCGGCGTGCTTGTCTTTCTGAAGTTTTTTTACCGCAAGGTCAATGGCACGGTCGTAATCGCCTTCAGCTATAAATTTTTGGTTTCGTTTCACACTGCTACAAGACGAAAAAACCAGTAGCGCAACTATGGAAAATAAAAAAGCTCTCATAATTTTTTAATTTGGTTATGAGAGCTAAAATACAATTGTAATGCCAAACTTTAAAATGGATCGGCCGGAAGTATTTTTCCGCTGCAATCGCCAAAGCCTATTCTAACCTTGTCATTTTCGCAGAAACCCCGAAGAATTACCGTGTCGTTATCGTTTATAAACTTCCGCTCACTACCATCGTTTAACTTTAGTGGATTTTGACCTTTCCAAGTCAATTCTAGCATAGAGCCGTAGCTGTCTTTAGTAGGGCCAGAGATGGTTCCGCTGCCCATCATATCGCCGCTTCGCACGTTGCAACCGTTAATGGTGTGGTGGGCCAGTTGTTGCGACATAGACCAGTACATATATTTAAAGTTGCTGTTGGCCACAACATTTTCTTCGCCTCCTTCGGGCTGAATCACTGCTTGCAAATGGATGTCGAAATTCTTTTTGCCGTCTTGTTTTAAGTAGGGCAGTGGTTCTGGATCTTGATTGGGGCCATCGGTGCGGAATCCTTCCAAAGCATCAAGTGTTACAATCCAAGGGGAAATGGTCGATGCAAAGCTTTTTCCTAAAAACGGGCCAAGGGGCACATATTCCCAAGCTTGAATGTCACGGGCGCTCCAGTCGTTAAACAGCACGAGGCCAAAGATATATTCCTCAGCATCTTCAACCGAGATGCGTTTTCCCAAATCATTCGCAGCGGTGGTGATAAACGCCATTTCCAATTCAAAATCCACTAATTTTGAAGGGCCAAAGCCTGGAACACCATCGTCTCCTGGTTTTTGTTGACCAATCGGTCTTTTTATTGGGGTTCCCGATGGAATGATAGACGAGCTCCTACCGTGATAGCCAATTGGGATGCGCAGCCAGTTGGGCATCAACGCATTTTCAGGACCACGGAATAATGTACCTACATTGGTCGCGTGTTCTTTGCTGGCATAAAAATCGGTATAATCGCCTACATCGACGGGCAATTGCATTTCAATTTCATCAAGGCTGAACAACACTTGTTCCCTGTGCTTCTCGTTATCGCGCAGTTCGGTATGGCTTCCTTCACGGAAAATTTCAGAAATACGGTTTCGCACCAATCGCCACGTTTTTCGGCCATCGGCTATAAAATCGTTTAAGGTGTCTTGTAGGAAAATATCGTCGGTCAGGTCAATTCCCTTAAAGTAGCCCAATTGGTGCAATGCGCCTAAATCTATTGCGGTATCGCCTATACGCGTGCCAATGGTAATTACGTCGTCACGGGTCAAAAAGACACCAAAGGGGATATTCTGTATGGGGAAATCACTGTTTTCAGGAACTTCCAGCCAAGAGGTGTGGGATGGATCGTTTGCTTGTAGCGGCATATTCGTTTTTTTGTAGTTTGTAAAAAGGTGTATCAAATATATAATTTCTGAAGGACTAACCACAACCATTTTGTATTTTTGCCCTTGGTATGTGGTATTTTATAATTTCCTTAACGGAAACATACACAACCAATCAAATTCCTTAGTTTAATTGGGTTTGTAGATACTGGAAAACAAGGGTTACCTATAAAGATAAAATTATGACAAGAGACAATGACATTTTCGATTTGATAAAAGCCGAAAAACAACGGCAATTAAATGGATTGGAGCTCATCGCTTCCGAAAACTTTGTGAGCGATCAAGTGCTGGAGGCAGCAGGTTCTATCTTAACCAATAAATATGCCGAGGGCTATCCCGGAAAGCGCTATTACGGCGGGTGTGAAGTGGTCGATAAAGTAGAACAATTGGCAATCGATAGAGCCAAAACGCTTTTTAATGCCGAGTACGTAAATGTACAACCACACAGTGGTTCGCAGGCCAATACAGCAGTTTTCGCTACCTGTATGAACCCTGGCGATACGTTTTTGGGCTTCGATCTTTCCCACGGAGGCCATTTAACCCACGGTAGTCCGGTGAATTTTTCAGGAAAACTCTACAACCCGGTTTTTTATGGCGTGGACAAAGAAACCGGCTTGATCGATTATGACGAAGTGGAGAAAATTGCCGTTGCCGAAAAACCAAAAATGATCATCGCCGGGGCTTCAGCCTATTCACGGGAAATTGATTACAAACGCTTCCGTGAAATAGCTGATAAAGTTGATGCAATCTTGGTGGCCGATATGGCACATCCAGCGGGTTTGATCGCCAAAGGCATTATTAGCGATCCCGTGCCACATTGCCATATCTGTACGACTACTACCCATAAAACCTTGCGCGGCCCTCGTGGCGGTATGATCTTGATGGGAAAAGACTTTGAAAACCCTTTCGGTCAAAAATTGAAAAGCGGCAAGCTTAAAAAAATGTCCACCTTATTGAACAGTGGGATTTTCCCCGGAAACCAAGGCGGTCCTTTAGAACACATCATTGCGGCAAAAGCAGTAGCCTTTGGTGAAGCCTTGACCGACGACTTTTTGCATTATATGGTGCAAGTAAAAAAGAATGCCGCCGTGATGGCGCAGGCCTTTGTAGATAAAGGGTATAACATTATCAGTGGCGGGACGGACAACCATATGATGTTGATAGATCTTCGGAACAAAGATATTTCAGGTAAAGACGCCGAAGAAGCTTTGAACAAAGCCCATATTACCGTGAATAAAAATATGGTGCCTTTTGACGATAAATCGCCTTTTGTAACCAGCGGCATTCGTGTTGGAACGCCGGCTATCACTACCAGAGGCTTGGTTGAAGATGATATGCCCACCATTGTTGAGCTGATGGATGAGGTTATAACCAATTTTGAGGATGAAACCATTCTGAAGCAAGTTTCAAAAAAAGTAAACGATTTGATGGAGGGGCGTCCTTTGTTTAAAAATTGATTTTAAATTTTAAAACGCATATAGTTTTATGAAAATACACCTCTTGATAATTGCGGTTCTTGCAATTGTATTGGTGCAATCTTGCAAGGATAAAACAACGATTAGTGAAGAAAAGCAGCTGGCAAAAACCGAAGCAGACCAATTGCATGGCTTGTGGAAACTTGAAAGTATGGAGCAAAAAGACTCTCTTGGCAATTGGCACGAGTGGCGCAATGGCATGCAAGGCTATTTGTTGTACGACGGCAATAAAAGTATGGCATTGCATTTACTGAAAAAGGATTATGAAAAAACCGATTTACGTTTTCCCAATTTTACCGACACTATTCCCGAAGCAGCTTTAAAACACCTAACAGGTTCCTATGTTTATATAGGTGATTACAAAATACTCACTCATAAAAGCATTGTAGAGCATACGCGACTCTCACATTCCAACCCCGGCGAATGGGGAAAAACAGTACAACGGCGGTTTTCTTTTAGCGGCGATACGCTCATTATAAAACCGGTTGAAGAAAAGAATGCCAGCTTACGGTTAAAGTGGTTGAAGAAGCAATAATTTTTATCTTCTGTAAGCCTTGATTTTAAGGGGACATGTAAATAATTGAAATATAATTTGTTAAAATGCCCATTTATAAAAATTATAGCAGTACATTCGCACTTTATTAATTAATTATATTTATTACAATGCAAAAAGGCACAGTAAAATTCTTCAACGAATCTAAAGGATTTGGATTTATCACTGAAGAAGGAACAAACAAAGAACATTTCGTACACGCAACAGGTCTAATCGACGAAATCCGTGAAGACGACGAAGTGGAATTTGACTTAAAAGAAGGTAGAAAAGGATTGAACGCAGTAAACGTAAGAGTACTATAAATAAATTCATTTTTTAGATCACAGAAAGCCGCTCTATTTTGGGCGGCTTTTTTTATGGGAAATTTTTACTGCTTTATTCTTCCTCAGGAAAAACAGTTCTTTCATAGGCTCCAGCATCTAGGTTTGTGTTTGAAGGGGAAAGCCTGTCGTTACCGTTTAATTCTTTTCTGGCCCAACACCACCTTTTCCAATTTCAACAATTACTGAATTTCCGGCTTCAATATTAAAATTGTTTTTGCCAGTGTTGGTGTTTTCCACCAACACATATTTTTGTAACTAATTAACCCGGGTTATAAAATGGTAGATCGTTGACGGAAAAAACAAACAAAGACTATATGTCTTGATTTTAAGAACTACTTGAAGGTTTGTACGTTTCTACTGGTACTTTAGCTTTTCACTCAGTTGTGATTCCCCGGCCTTTCCTCCTTCGGAATGACAAAACATAATTATCTCTCCTCCGGAAAAATAATGCTTTCATAAGCTCCAGCATCCGGGTTTTCCACATCTCTTTGAGCACCGTTTAAATCGACATTAGGAGGCACACCCGGTTTTCCAATACCATCAGCAGCTGAGGTTCCGGTTTCAATATTAAAATTATTTAATTCTGTATCCTGAAAAACGGGATCTTCATTGAATACCGAGTTGGTATAAAGTGCTGTATTTGTAAAATCGTATAACGGGTTGTCATCAAACTCACCGTTCGGGTCTTCAAACCGAATCAAGCTGTTGCTGAAATTGAAGTTAAACGTCCCGCCATCGTCTTTAAGCAAGGCAATTTCACGGGACTCATTTCCATAGACAATACAGTTGGTAAAGGAAATATCAAGATCATACGCTTCGGCCCCCGTTTCGGTTTCAAAATAGTTATCGATCAATACGCTGGGAAAGGTTCGGAAACTATTGTTCCAGTAATTGGCGAAGGTACAATGGTTAAACTCATACGTGCCACCAAGCGAGGCTGCTAAAGAGGCCTGGCCACTGTTGTTGATTACTACATTTTCGCCATATACATTTCCGGTGCGTGCCAGCAAACCCGTATTGGCACTGTTGTAAATCTGTACGTTTTTCAGCGTAAGGGTTCTATCGCCATCGTTATTGTCCATCAACAGGCCAACGGTTCCATTTTTTATGGTGGTATAGCTGAATTCATTATCGGTACTTCCAGAAGTCATCCAAATGGCGCCCCATTGCCCAGGCACATCGGCAAATTCTGGTTCTAAGCGGTCACCTTCAAAAATGATTTCGTTTTCCAGCAATTCGGGATCATTGCTTGGTGCACCGTTTGCTTTTATGGAGCCCGTGTTGGCGACTAAAATCCCGCTGTTGGCGTGAAAATGAACGCGTGCCCCGGCTTCCAATTGCAATGTTTTTTGCGGTGGGACCGCCGCATAACCATAAATTACATACGGTTTTTCGTTGGTAAAGGTGAGTTCGTTATCATCCAAGAAAAAACCTTCAATTAAAATATCGTTGCCGTCGTTGTCGGTGCCCAAATTTAAAGTTTCCACAATGCCGTCGCCCAGTTGCTCAGGAAACAGGAATACCGCATCTTGCACCAAGGTAACCAGTTCTACGTTCTGTTGGTTGCCGCCGGTGTCAAATTGAATTTGGTCGGTATATAAAAAGGTGGTCTCATCGGTGGGTAGGGTGGTGATATCGGCAGTGGTTTCAATGAAGATGAAAATACTGTCTTCGGCCATTACCTGTATATCCTGAAATGATTTTCCAGGAATGCCGTCCACATTTAAACGGTAGTTGGACGTTTCGCCATTGGCCAGTTGAATGGAAGGGATGTTAATGTCCTCATCGCTTCGGTTATACACTTTCAAGTTATACGTGCTGGAGCCAATATTGCTGAAAACGGTGTCCAGATAGACCGTGTCTTTTGAAAATTCAAGGTTTCCGGTGCTGGGGACACTTTCAAAATCATTTCGGCAGGAACTCCATAAAACGAGGCAAGCAAGTATTGCCAATCCATAAACATACTTCATTAACGATAATTTTCAGTAAAAATATAACTTTTTACGGACGATTATATTGTTTGGTGTGGAAAGTTGGGAAAGAACTGTCTTTTTGAAATATAGATTTTTAATTGTACATATAGTTCTCGATACAAATTTCTTTTAGAAATTTACTTGAACTGATATGGTTTAAAACTTTAAAAGGGTCGAACATTGACTGATGAGCTACCAGCATTTATAATCAAAAATCCGGATATCTATAAGAGAGACTTCGGCCACACCTCAGCATCACACGTCATATGTCTCAAGTCTCATATCTAATATCTATTTCCCCTCATACTTCCCCATATACCGTTTCCACAGTTCGGTTTGGTGGGTTTCCAGCGACACATCCCGGCCGTCTATAAAAACGTGTGTTAAGATATTGGTGCGCATATCCAAAGCATCGCCTTCCGAAATAAAAAGCGTGGCACTTTTCCCTTTTTCCAAAGTGCCGTACGAATCATCGATGCCTAAAATTTTTGCCGTGTTCCCCGTAATCAATTGCAAGGCCTTTTCTTTGTCCATGCCTTGGCTTACCAAATGACCGGCATAAAAAGGCATGTTTCGGGTGTTCATACGTTCCATTCTTCCGTTGGCCTGCAACCCGACCAGTACGCCGGCATCGGTCAATAATTTTGGCAAGCTGTACGGTAAGTCGTAAGCATCGTCTTCCCGTTGCGGAAGGCTGTGCACGCGCCGTATTAAAACCGAAATATCGTTTTTCTTTAAAAATGCAGCGATTTTATGGGCTTCGTAACCGCCAACGATAACCACGTTTTTAACACCATGTTCTTTGGCGGTGGTAATGGCATCGATCATTTCCTTTTCACCATTGGCATTGATGAACAATGTTTTTGAACCATCGAACAGCCCTTTCATGGCTTTGAAGGCTTCATTTTTAGGTTGTTCTTTGGTATTTTTATACGCTTTGGCATTTACCAAAAAAGAACGAATTTCATCAAGGTCCTTTTCGTAATTTTTATTGGGTTTGTACCCACGGTCTTCGCCTAGCCACCAACGGCCGCGTTTAAAACTGTTTGGCCAGTTCATATGGATGCCATCATCCACTTTTACGGCGGCGTCTTCCCAGTTCCAAGCGTCGAGTTGCACAATGGACGAAGTGCCCGAAATACGTCCGCCCTGTGGGGTAACCTGCGCCAACAAAACACCGTTGGGACGCATACTTTCCACCACTTTGCTTTCGGCATTGTAAGCAATCAAACTTCTAACATTAGGGATCATATCGCCTATTTCATCGTCATCGATTGTGGGACGCACGGCATCGATTTCGCCCAATCCCAATGTGGAAACGGGCGCGATAATACCTGGATAGACGTGTTTTCCAGTCGCATCAATCACGTTTCCTTTTGTAGGAATAGCAGTTCCAATGGCGGTAATTTTTCCATTTTCAAAAACAATCGTGCTGTTTTCAAGTACGCTGCCATCGCCAATATGAGCCGTTGCTCCTTTTATGGTAATGGCCTGCGTTTGTTTTGGTGCCGGTGTTTGTTGTGCAAAACTCACCGAAGTGATTAACACAATTACAAGCGTGGTTATTTTATAGAATACGTTCATGAGTGCTTAGTTTATGGTTTCACAGGTGAATTCGCGTTTGTCCTTTCCTTTGGGTGGTTTGGTTTTTCCACCGTTCTGTTTTTCGGCGAGCATCATTTTTATCAATTTATTGCGTTCTTTTTTAATTGCCTTTTGCTTTTGCTTGTCCCGTTCCAAATCGAAATAGGTGGTGCCTTCGATCATGGTTTTTTCTGCTTTTGCGTGTACCGATAATGGGTTGTCACTCCAGAGGACCAAATCGGCGTCTTTTCCTTCTTTAATGCTTCCGGTACGGTCGTCCAGGTGTAACAGTTTTGCAGGATTGATGGTAACCATATTCCAAGCGTCTTCTTCGCTCATACCTCCGTATTTAACGCTTTTGGCCGCTTCTTGATTTAAACGGCGGCTCATTTCGGCATCATCACTGTTGATAGCCGTTACCACGCCTTGGCTGTTCATGATCGACGCATTATACGGGATGGCGTCGTTTACTTCATATTTATAAGCCCACCAATCGCTAAAGGTAGAACCACCTACACCGTGAGCAGCCATTTTATCGGCCACTTTATAGCCTTCCAGAATGTGCGTAAACGTATTGATACGGAAATCGAACTTTTCAGCTACTTTCATCAACATATTGATTTCGCTTTGCACATAAGAATGACAACTTATGAAACGTTCGCCGTTTAAAATTTCAGCCAATACTTCCAATTCTTCATCATACCGAACGGGTTGGCCGCGTTTCTTTTTAGCATCGTATTCCTTAGCGCGGTTAAAATAGTTTACATACACTTGTTCCACGCCCATTCGGGTCTGTGGAAAACGGTTGAAACTTTGCCAATTGGACTGTTTTACGTTTTCTCCCAAGGCGAATTTGATAAATTTCGGCGAATTGTCATAAATCAAACCATCGGCATCTTCGCCCCATTTCAATTTAATGATAGCCGAACGACCACCAATGGGGTTTGCCGAACCGTGCAGAATCTGTATAGAAGTAACGCCGCCGGCGAGGTCCCTATAAATACCAATGTCTTCGGGGTCCACCACATCTTCAATGGTTACCTCGGCCGAGGAGTTTTGCCCCGCTTCGTTCACTGCCAAGGTGGCCAGGTGCGAGTGCTCGTCAATGATACCTGCGGTTAAGTGCTTTCCGGTCGCATCGATGGTTTTGGCACCTCCGGCACGTAAATTTTGGCCTATTTCGGCTATTTTTCCGTTTTTAACCAATACATCGGTATTGTTCAATATGCCTGCATCTTCACTGGTCCAGACGGTGGCGTTTTTAAACAATACATCCTGTTGTTTGGGCTTGGTTGCAAAACCGTACCCAATATTGGGGTAGGTAATGGGCACGATTTCGGGTTTTTCGGTTTTGGATTTCTTTTTTGTTTTTTCTTCGGAAATGCCTCCTTTTTGCCGTACCGCTGTAAAGTCGGTTTCGCTGCCATCGGGATTGACCATTTTTCCTGAAAATCCATCTCCTTGTTTAGGGACGATTCCTGTGGTTCTGAACACCTCGTTCGTTTCTTTATCGGTAAAAGAAAGCGTTACCCAGTTTGCTGAATAATCCATTTTTGAAGGATATTCAACATCCCCGAGTTTTATGGTTGCTTTTGGTTTTGAAACATCACCTGTAATGGCAACATCATAGGTTTTTCCACCAGAAGTGATTTTATAATTACCACGAATGTCTTTTTGATCCTGGGTATTGATTACGTTTTTCGTGCCTTGAACCCAATTTTCATAAAGTGTGGTTTCATCGTCGAAAAGGGCTCCGGAAGTAATTAAAAAATTGGCGTAACGACCGGGCTTTAAGGATCCTATTTCATCACTTTTGCCCAATAGTTGAGCAGGAACGGTGGTTAACGACTCCAACGCTTTGATTTTGTCAAAACCGTATTCAAACGCTTTTTTCAGTTTTTTGGTAAACTCTTTCGGTTTTTTAAGCTTGAACGTAGTCAAGGCAAAGGTTATGTCGTTTTCTGAAAGTACTTTCGGGTTTATTGGGGCTTGGTTCCAGTCGCGCATATCGGCCAACGAAATATATTTTGCGGCATAAGGATTGCTTACATCGTATGCTTCCGGGAAATTAATTGGGATGATGAAGCTGGCATTTGTTTGTTTGGTCTTATTTAACATTTCATATTCATCGCCACCGCCGACAAGAATATAGTCCACACCAAATTGATCCCCAATGTTATCGGCCCGAAGGTTATTGCTTTTGCTGCCCGCTTCGAAAAAGGCAACGTTCTTTTTATTGTTTAACAAAGCCTCGAGAGCGCGGTCTTTTGTTGCTATATTTCCTTTACTGTACCAACTGGCATCGTGGTACATTTGGCGTAATAGGGCCATCGCTCCCATTAAGGAGGTTGGGTAGCTTTGTAAGCTGGTCACGCTTTTTTCAAAAGAAAAATACTGCCCTAAGGCATCGTCCAATATCCGTTGAGCGGCTCCGTCTTTATCGTTTAAGGCTACCAAAACCCCTGTGCCCCGGGCGATACCGTCCATTTGAAGCGTGGTAACAGTGCCAAAGCCCATGTTGCGGTATTCCTTGGCCAGTTTTTTATCGTAACTAAAATAATCGATGGCGTTTTGGTCTGGCCGTATGTGGTCGTTCCAGTAATAGCCATCGCGTGACGGTTTGTATTGTGCCGATCGACCGTTGCGTTTTGCTTTTTTTGGTTTTTTCATGCCAAAATTAGTATAGGGATCGATAAACGACGGATAGATGTGTTTTCCCTTCAAATCGATGATCACGGAATTTTCAGGAATGACAACCGATTTTCCCGAAGCTACCACTTTTCCTTGTTGAATGAGCAAGGTTCCGTTTTTAACCTTTTCGGTAGGGGTTATAAATAAGGTAGCATTGGTTAAGGCGATGTAGTTGTTGTTTTGTTCTTTAACCCCGTCGTTCTTTGGGAAGTACTCTTGGGCAAAAATAAAAGACGAAAAAAAGCAACAAAGTAGGAGGAGGGTAGTTTTTCTCATTATGTTTTCAAAATTTAAGTTGCTAAAGATAGCAGACTTATTGCATTTTGGCAGAACGCCCTTGTATTTTAACAAAGCATTAAGAAATTTTAAAATGGCTTGTCCTCAAAATAATTAACCACCAAGGCCACCATATAATTATAGCTTTTAATGCCTTTGGATTGATTGTTGGCTTTTAAAAAATAGTTGTAAAAATGTTTTGAAAAAACCTCGAACGGATTTTCATAACGCGCCCAAAAATCGCGCATTTCTTTATAACTGGCCAAAATCCCCGGGTTGATGGTGGTCAATAATTGGTGATAGGTGTCTAAATCCCTGCGGGCGATTTCGTTTACGCAATAACGGAGCGCAAAAATATAACCGGAATATTGTATATATTCATCATCGCTATTTAAAGTGGCCAAAGTAGCGATGAAATTGGCTTCATTTTCGGCTGCATAGCCTATTTGGTGGGCTTGCTCGTGGCAGCTTACTACCGGGAATTTATAGGTTTTTATGAGGTTGTTCACTTGTGCTTCGCCCGAAAACGGATTTAGATAACCGCTGTACCCCATATAGGTTAGCCCTAAGCTCCAGCCGCTTTTTTTAATGCTTTTGGGCGAATATTCCAACTTCGGAAACTGTGCTTCAAGGTTTTTGTATCCGTTGTCAGAGATATCAAAAACTTCCTGTTGCGTAAACGGCAAATCGATTTTCACACTATCTGCATAGCCCAATTGACGGTGCATTTGGTTTGATTTTGAAATCAAGCGCTTGGTGGTGGCGATCAATTCTTCCGTAGTATAATCGGCCTCAATACCGATGGATTGGTGCAACGGCAAGCGGTAATAGTTAAACCCCCAGAGCATATGGAACATAAAATACACTACCGAAATGGCGGCGGTGATATCCAAAATGAAACCGAGCGGCTGTTTCCAAAGTCTTTTGAAATTCAGAAAAAGCCATCGCAGCGCAACAATGGAAATTAAAACATAAAACAAATCGCCCACCGAAAACGGTACCCAACCAAACAAATACCGAGATGTTTTTGAAATAATGGGATAGACCCCCAAACTGTAGTAGTTCTCAACAAATTGGGGGAAATATTTCAGCAACTGCAATGCGAAAATTTGACCCAATAATAAAAGTGTCAAAATAAGTTGCGTCCGTTTTTTTTGCATTCCGTAAACTTACAAAGTAAAATGATTACCGCATAATTTTTAATGCGGCCCTAAAACCTTAATTTTGCGGAAAATTGATTTAAAGTGGTTGGCTTTCAATACACAGATACTGTTTTCAGAGGTTCTTAGAACGATCGTTTGAACTTTTTCTGAAAAATCAATTTTGTTAAACTTTTGTCTAACTAAAAAGAGATTCCTGCATTTGCAGGGAATGCCTATGAATGAAGAAATAAGAAACTTAGAACCCAAAGAATTGTGGAACAAATTTGCCGATTTGAACGCGGTCCCGCGACCTTCAAAAAAAGAAGAGCGCGTTATCGCTTTTATGAAAGATTTCGGTAAAAAACTGAACTTGGAAACCATTGAAGATGAGGTGGGGAACGTCATTATCCGTAAGCCTGCAACGAAAGGGATGGAGGATAGAAAACCGATTGTCCTGCAGTCGCATTTGGATATGGTGCACCAAAAAAACAACGACACCGATTTCGATTTCGACACCGAAGGCATCAAGATGTACGTCGATGGCGATTGGGTTAGGGCGAAAGGAACTACGCTGGGAGCCGACAACGGATTGGGCGTTGCCACGATTATGGCCATCTTGGAAAGCGATACAATTGAACATCCTGCGATGGAAGCCTTGTTTACCATCGATGAAGAAACCGGCATGACCGGTGCCAAAGGGTTGAAAGGCGGAATTTTGCAAGGCGATATCCTTTTAAACCTTGATACTGAAGAAGACGACGAAATAGGCGTAGGCTGTGCCGGTGGTGTGGATATTAGCGCTACCAAAAAATATGCTGAAAAAGACACCCCGTCCAATACCGAAGCGGTTAAAATCACCGTAAAAGGCTTGCAAGGCGGTCATAGCGGAATGGACATCATTAAAGGTTTGGGCAATGCCAATAAATTTATGAACCGCGTGCTTTACGCTGTACGGGATTATGTTCATTTGGCTTCGCTTTCCGGTGGTGGGCTCCGCAATGCCATTCCAAGGGAGAGCGTTGCTGTAGTAACTGTCGCTTCAAATACTATGGATGCGTTTAAAGCTGAAGTTGAAACGATCACCAACAAAATAAAAGAGGAGTACAAGAACTTAGAGCCTGAATTGGATATTACTGTTGAAAAAGTTTCCGAAGCACCTAAAAAAGTAATGGAATGTGATGATTTCAAAAAGTTTGTTCAAGCGATTTATGCTGCGCACAACGGCGTGTATAGAATGAGTCCGGAGATTGAGGATTTGGTTGAAACCTCCAACAACATTGCCAAGATCACGGTTGAAAATGGTACGATTGAAGTGTTGTGTTTAACGCGTTCTTCGGTAGAATCGTCTAAAAATAACTTAGCCAACGCTTTACAGGCTGCTTTTGAACTGGCTGGTTTTACGGTTGAATTTTCTGGTGAATATCCCGGTTGGGCACCCAATATGGACAGCTCGATCGTGAAATTGTTGGATTCTTTATATGAAGAAATGAACGGCGAACGGGCTAATGTCGCTGCCTGTCACGCTGGATTGGAATGTGGTATTTTAGGCCAGAATTATCCTGAAATGGAGATGATATCATTCGGGCCAACCATTCGTGGAGCCCATTCCCCAGATGAGCGCGCAAGTATTTCTTCTGCTCAAAAATACTGGAAGTTTGTTTTGGAGGCGTTACAACGTATTCCGAAGAAATAAGCCTCAATTAAATGAATGTAAAAAGCCTCCTGAAGTATTTCAAGAGGCTTTTTTTAGTTATTGCACGTGTTGTTTACTCCACCACTTCCACTAATTCCAATTCAAAAATTAAATCGGCATTTGCAGGGATTAAGGGTGGGTACCCTCTTTGTCCATAACCTAAATGCGATGGGATAAACACAGTCGCTTTATCGCCCACGCTCAATTGCATCAAACCTTCCCTAAAGCCTGGTATTAAACGTGCTTCGGTACTGTATTGTGTTTCCACGGGTTTGTATTGCTGTGCAGCTTTACGCGCTTCGTCAACATTTTCGTATTGTTCTGCGACTTCTAAGATGTTCGTATCAAACAAACGGCCGTCATCAAAATAACCAGCGTAGTTCATCAACACCTTGCTGCCTTCTTTAGGTTTGTCGCCTTCTCCTTTATTGTTGTAATATATTTTAATGCCAGAAGGAAGTTCTTCGGCTTCATCGCGAAGCTTGTCAAACTCCAGGGCTTTATCTTTAGCCACTTTACCGATGCGTTCTTCTTTTTCTTTCTTTTTCTTTTCGATCTCTTCCATCTGTTCGGTAAAATGGGGCACGTTGACCTTTCCTTTGTTGATGATGTTCACTTCTTTCATCACTATGGAGTCTTTTGGCTTATCGCCGGGCTTGGTAGTTTCTACATTTCCGATGGAATCAACCACCTCCTGGCCTTTTACTACTTCGCCAAAAACCGTGTGGCGGCCGTCTAACCAAGGGGTTGGCTTCAATGTGATAAAAAACTGGCTGCCGTTGGTGGCGGGACCGGAATTTGCCATGGAAAGAATTCCTTTCTTGTCATGTTTCAAAGTGTCCACAATTTCATCTGGGAACCGGTATCCTGGGTTTCCCTGTCCAGTGCCTTCAGGGTCGCCACCTTGAATCATAAAATCCTTGATCACGCGGTGAAACGTCAAGCCGTTGTAAAACTTTTTGCCTTTATAAATGGAATCTACCATACCATTGGTGCCTTCTGCCAGCGAAACAAAATTCGCCACGGTCAACGGCGTGGCTTCGTTGTACAGCTTTGCTACAAAAGTTCCCTTATTGGTTACAAATTCGGCATAGACGCCATCGTTCAAATCTGGGTATTTACTTTTACAAGCCACTAACGTAAGGGCTGTGAGCAGTAAGAATAATAAAGTTGATTTTTTCATGGGTTGTTCAATTTTCTTGGTTTTGTTTGATTGTTTTTAAGGTTACGGTGCTTTTTACGGGGATGTTTGTGCCCAATTTGTTTTCTATTCCGTAGTATCCATACGCTTTGTATGAAGGGAATATAAAGGTTACGGTTTCGCCTTCCTGCATTAATTTTATGCCATCGCGCAGGCCAGAAATCAAATCTTGATTGGTTTGGTCTACTTTGTAGTGCTGCAGGCCTGTTTCTGTTGCGGAAAGGATGGTTTTTCCGTCTAACGCTTTAATGTTGTAGGTGAAAGTGACCTCGTCGCCCAACTCGGGTTTGGGTGCTGCAGTGCTGTCTTTGGTGTTGTAATAATACCAAAAACCACTTTCTGAAGTAAGGTAATCTGTTGTTGTGTCAGCTTCAATAATGGATTTGATGCGCTGTTGCTCTTCAGCATACAGGGCTTTGTTTCGCTGGGCAGATTCTTTTATGAACGTACCAGATGATTGCTGCACCGGCCGTCGTGCTTCTGGCCCTTTACAGGAAAAAGCAAGAAATAAAATTATGCACAAAGAAGCTAATTTATGAAGCATCTGTAAGTTCATTTTTATATTGAGGCAATATACTAATAAATTCACTAATGGTTTTGGACATGGATTGGGTGCTCCTCCCGCCGGCGGCATTGGTGTGTCCGCCACCTTGATAGTGTTCCCGTGCCAAGGTGTTTACCGAAAAATCCCCTTTACTCCGCAACGACATTTTTACGATGTTCTCCTGTTTGTTTTCTATGAAAATGACCGCAAATTTTATTCCTTTTACCGAAAGGGCATAATTTACAAAACCTTCGGTATCGCCTTTTTTAAAATTATGCTGGTCCAGTTCTTTTTGCGAAAGGGTTATGTATGCCGTATGGTATTCGGGCATAATGTTGAGGTTTTTTAAAGCGACGCCCAGCAACTTCATACGGTCGGGGCTATTAACATCGTAAACTTGCTCGTGTATTTTGGAGTTGTCGGCCCCCATTTCAATTAAATGGGCAATGACCCGGTGGGTTGTAGCCGTAGTGGACGGAAACCGAAACGAACCGGTGTCGGTCATAATCCCGGTGTACAAGTGTGTGGAAACTTCTACGCATAGCGCGGCCAGTTCGTCCATGGCATCGATAAAATGATAGACCATCTCGCAGGTAGAGCTCATAGAAGTGTCACTGTACGTGGCCACCGCATAATCATCAGGTTCTTGGTGGTGATCTATCATGACAAACTTCGCATCGCAATCTTCTAGAAACTGCTGCATGTTTCCTGTTCGGTTCAATGCGTTGAAGTCTAAGGTAAAAATCACGTGGGCATTGTTAATGGTGGCAATGCTTTTATCGATTTCGGCATCGTGTATTATAACGTCGTCGCAACCTGGGAGCCATTTTAAAAAATCGGGAAAATCATTGGGCATGATCACATTGGTCTTGTGGCCCAGCCTGTTCAGAAAAAAAGACAACCCCAAGCAGGCGCCCACAGCATCACCATCGGGGTTTTTATGGCCAACGACCACTATTTTTTGGGGGCTGGCAAGTAATTTTTTTACGTGTTCAATAAATTCAGTATTCATATACTGCGAAGATACAATTTAATAGCACGTTACTTTAATAGTTTCTTTATTTTTGAAACCGAAAAAAAATACACCGATGAACAAAATAGCTTTTTTACTGGCTTTTTTAACGCTTACAGCTTGTAAACAAACGCAGCAAGTTGCTTCTTCAGAAACTAAACCTGAACCTTTTACCATGGTTTTTGCGAGCTGTAACGACCAAGACCGCGAACAGCCGCTTTGGAAACCCATAATCAATACCCAGCCCGACGTGTTTATCTGGGGTGGCGATAATGTGTACAGCGATACCGATGATATGGAGAAAATGGCAGCCGATTACGATAAGGTGTGGGCCAATACCGGTTATCAAGAACTGGTCAAAAACACACCTATCATTGGCACTTGGGACGATCACGACTACGGAAAAAACGATGCCGGCAAGGAATGGCACAAAAAAGAAGAAGCCCAACAAGTGTTTCTCGATTTCCTGCAATTGCCCAAAAATGATCCGCGGCGCAAGCGGGAAGGCGTGTACCATGCACAAACTTTTACTACCGATGCTGGGAGTGTAAAAGTGATTTTGTTGGACACCCGATATTTTAGGGGGCCGTTAAAAGAAAACCCAAACCCGGAGAACAATTACGAACGTTATATTCCGTGGGAAGAAGGCAGGGGCGGAAGCATTTTGGGCGCCGAACAATGGAAGTGGCTTGCAAGGCAATTGCAAGATGACACGCCCAACTTTACCGTGATCGTGAGCAGTATTCAGTTTTTGAGCAACCAGCACGGGTTTGAAAAATGGGCGAACCACCCTTCCGAAGTGAAAAAGATGTACAAAACCTTACAAAATACCAAAGCAAACAATATTTTAATACTTAGCGGCGACCGGCACCATGCGGAGGTTTCTGTAAACAAAACTGCCGGGCTGGATGCTCCCTTAGTCGATTTTACCAGCAGCGGATTAACCCACACGTGGCCGGGAACACCCATGGACATCAACCCGTACAGAATAGGGGAAGGGACCAAACAGCTTAATTTTGGCGTGCTGTACTTCGATTTTGCCCAAGAACGGGTTACGTTTGAAATAAGGGGCAAAAACAATGAATTGTTGGAACAATACACCCAACAATATTAAACGGTAATTTGCTTGTATTTGTTTTTGAATTAGCTACTTTTGCCCAAAATTTGAAAACACCATGAGAACAGATAGAACGTTTACCATGTTAAAGCCCGATAGTGTTGAAAAAGGACACATTGGCGCTATACTTGAAAAAATTACCGCTTCGGGCTTTAAGATTGTAGCGATGAAACTAACGCAAATGACCACAGCAGATGCCAAGGAATTTTATGCCGTGCACAAAGAACGTCCGTTTTACGGCGAATTGGTAGAATATATGACGCGCGGGCCCATCGTTGCCGCTGTGTTGGAAAAAGACAATGCTGTGGAAGATTTCCGTACGTTGATAGGCGCAACAAACCCAGAGGAAGCAGCCGAAGGCACCATCCGTAAATTATACGCGGCTTCTATTGGCGAAAATGCCGTGCACGGAAGTGATAGCGACGAAAATGCCGAGATTGAAAGTCAGTTCCACTTTGCGGGAAGGGAGATTTTTTAAGTTGGTACACTTTATTTAACTGCAAGAGCCGCTTTTTTAGCGGCTTTTTTAATTTCTTCTTACACTATTTTCTCTATTATTTAACTATCTTTTTAACGGCAACCATGTTTCCTTCGTTTAAAAGTTTTACAAAATAAATTGCAGCTGAACTTTCTGAAATACGTATGGTATTTGTTTTCTTTAAATCATCTGTCTGGAAAATTTTCCTGCCGTTTATATCCATAATTTCTAAAGCAAACCCTTCGTGAATAGGAATATCGAAGGTAAGTTTAAATGTATCGTTAACAATTGGGTTGGGATATATAGTAAAAGCATCAATATTATAGAAATCTTCTATTCCAGCAACAGGATCGTACGGAGTTTTTAGAATATACTGTCCTAAAAGCACATAGCCAACTTCTTCAGAAGCAAAACTGATATCTGCGTAACCACTATTAGCATGACAGTTGGCACTGTTGGTTTCTTCGTCTAAGCTATATTCCCAACTATAGCCACCATCATTGGTTTTTTCAATCCAAACATAACAACAGTCACATAGTAAAGCAACTGAACTTATTGAAAAAGCATTGTAATCACTATAAAAGGTAATATCAGCGACTCCAGATTCTGGATTTTCAATATAAAAAGCTGTCCAGTCTATATTGTTATAGCTTCTATAACCGCTATATGCTTCATAGTGTATAGAATCATTATATCCATTACTTGATCCAGAAAGTAAACTCACATAGTTTTCGGTAACTGAAATTGCAAAGAAATCATCAGCAGAAGGTGTTGTAAGCTCCTCCCAATTAGCCCCACTATTTTCTGTATAGAACAAAGCGCCATTTTCTCCGGCTATATAGCCAATATTTTCGTCTTTAAATTGAATGCTGTTTAATTTTTCAGAAGTCAAAGAAGTGTTTATAATCCAAGAATTCCCACCATCTGTAGAATGTAAAACAACACCATTATCCCCAACCATCCATATACTGTTAGGAGCATTAATGGCAAGAGAAAAAATGGTTTCTGTGGTGCCTGAAGATAACAAAGACCAGGTTTCCCCAGCATTTGTGGTTTTTAAAACGTTACCATTGTCTCCAACCGCGTACCCATTATTGGAGCCGTCAAATTCTATATCAAGGAAAATTTCATCTACACCACTATCAAATTGTGTCCAGTTTTCACCACCATTTTCAGTTTTTAGAAAAATACCATTGTCTGTAACAACATGGACAACGTTTTCATCTATTGGGCAAATGGCACCATAATAATTATTGGATAACTCAATTGGTAGGTAATTCCAGTTTTCTTGTGAAAAAGCAAAACAACACTGCAAGGATATAACAAAAAGCAATAAGTTTTTCATAATAATATTTGTAATTCATTATTAAAACTACTGATATTCAAACAAAATAGCAAGAAAAATGATTTAGTTTACCTTAAAACCAATTTTTTTATCAGCTCTTTTCCTAATTCTTCATTGACCAGTTTTATTATTTTTTCTTTCCCATAACTCAATTCTTCCCGCAATACCGAAGAACTCAATTGCACATACAAAACTTCGCGCTCCAATTTTAAGGTCGTGGTGTACTTTGAAATGGCATTGCCCATGACATTGTGCCAAGCCTCTTTTACCGAAACTCTGTCCAGGCCTTGTTGCAGGCGGTTGGCCTCGATAAAATCTTTAATGACATCGCGCAAGGTGCTTTCTTCCCGATTTCTTTTTGCCAAAACTATGTTCTTTTATTGGTTATTCGTTAAAATTAAAGATACTGAACTTTTTGTATTTATAGATGTTCCCCTCTTTGTTTAACACGTGCAAGGTGCTGTCTTTGGCCAGTAAAACCGTTTCTTTCCAATCGTGGTATGGGGTTTTGTAATACAGCTGTAAACTGTCTTGCTCTATTTTTGCCGTAAAGCTTTCGGCGTCTTTGGTTACCTTAAACGTTCCGTCCAATCGTGGATGCACTTTTTTACGGATGCCTTGAGTGCCGTCCATTTCTATGTAATCGATGGTCGTGCTTATGCTGTATTCTTTTTTGGAACCATCTGGAAATTCCACAGACTCGATCTCCCAATACCCAGAAAGATGCTGCAATTGCTCTTCGGGCGACTGTTGTGAACAGGAAATGAGTACTGTAGCGATTACTGCTGTTATAACGTTTTTAAACATGTGTTTTTGAAATTTGAAAATTGCGGTTTGTAATTTGAACATTTGTAATTTGAAATGTATCCTATAAGCATCAAAGCGGAAACATTTTATACGTTTGGTGTACTTTTTTTATCACGGCCTCTGTTCGGTCTGCGTGGGTGTCGCTAATGAACAACTGCCCAAAATTTTCATCGTCCACCAATTGTATAATGTGCTGCACGCGCTGCTCGTCCAATTTGTCGAAAATATCGTCCAACAACAAAATGGGGTTAACCTTGCTTTGTGCTTTTATAAAATCGAATTGTGCCAGTTTCAAGGCAATCAAGTACGATTTTTGTTGTCCTTGCGATCCAAATTTTTTAATGGGATGGCCGTCAATTTCAAAAACAAGGTCGTCTTTATGGATGCCGAAATTGGTGTACTGCGTGATTTTGTCTTTTGAAATGTTCGCCTGTAATAAGCTGAGTAAGTCGTTGTTGTGCAATTGGCTTTTGTATTCCAGCCCAACGGTTTCGGTTCCGCTGCTTATCGATTGGTACCGTTTCAGGAAAATAGGAGTGAACTCTTTTAAAAATGCAGCCCGTTTCCCGAACAGAAGCGTCCCAAACTCATGAAGCTGTTCGTTATATATGGAAAGGGTGTCTTGGTTAAAGGTGTTGTTGGCGGCAAAATATTTCAGTAACGAATTTCGCTGCGCCAGGGTCTTGTTGTATTTTAATAAGGTGTCGAGGTATTGCGGGTCACCTTGCGAAATCACCCCGTCCATAAACTTTCGTCGCGTGCTGCTGCCCTCGATAATAAGGTCGCGGTCTGCAGGCGAAATAATCACCAACGGCAAAAACCCAATGTGTTCACTGAATTTTTCATAAGCCTTCCCATTGCGTTTAATCATTTTCTTCTGACCTTGCTTGGCACTGATGATAATTTTTTCAGGTCGGTCGTTTTTTGTGTAATCTCCTTCAATCACAAAAAAATCGGTACCGTGTTTTATGTTTTGGCTGGTAATGGGGTTAAAATAGCTTTTTCCGAAGGAAAGATGGTAAATTGCATCCAATACGTTGGTCTTTCCTACGCCGTTATGGCCTGTAAAACAGTTGATTTTGGGATCCATTTGAAACGTAACAGCATCAAAATTTTTATAATTCAGTAAGGAAAGCGATTCTAAGACCATAATTATAAGTAAGTTGCGTATTTTTGGTTTCCGTGGGCGATCTTCAGCAAAATTCTGAAAAAACCCGCACAAAATATTATAAAATACTAAATAAATTCCCTTTTAAATTCCATTAAAAATTTTATTTTTGCCCATCATTAAACCAAGACTATGGCAACGTACAAAAAACGCGGATATAAACCCAAGACCAAAGCCGAAAAGCAAGAAGCAATTGAAGAACAAAGCACAACAGCTGAAGTATTTGGCTCTCTGGACGAAGGTGCTTCCAGGACCGAGGCATGGGTAGAAAAAAACCAAAAATATATATTGAGCATCGTTGGGATCATCGCCATTGGCGTGTTGGGGTACCTTGCTTACGAGCAGTTTATCCAAAAACCCAAAGAGGCCGAAGCCATGAACGAAATGTTCCAAGCACAATCTTATTACGAAATGGCACTTACGGCTGGGCCCAAAGATTCGCTCTACAATTTGGCCTTGAACGGTGGACAGGGTAAATATGGTTTTATCGATATTATAGACAACTACGGAAGTACCGATGCCGGAAACCTTGCCAACTATTATGCAGGGATGGCCTATTTGAACACCAATAAGTACCAAGAGGCGATTGACCATCTGGACAATTTTAGCAGTGACGATGCCTTTTTGGCACCCATTGCAAAAGGAGCTATTGGTGATGCCTTTGTACAATTGGAACAAAACGAAGAAGCGTTAAAATATTACGAAGAAGCTGCCAAGATGCGCGATAATGAGTTGACTGCTCCGCGTTTTCTGCTAAAAGCCGGCATTACCGCCTTGCAATTGGGCAAGAAAGATGTGGCTATGAAGCATTTCAAAAAAATAAGTGAAGCCTACCCTAATGCCGCAGAAGCTAAAAAAGCAGACCTGTATATAGGTCAGGCTGAAGGAACAGAATAATGCAACAGTATGGCGACAGCAAATAAAAATTTATCGCACTACGATAAAGCAACAATCCCAAACGCGAAAGACTTTCGGTTTGGGATTGTTGTTTCAGAATGGAACAACAATATAACCGAAGGCCTGTTTCAAGGTGCTTTCGATACTATTTTAGATTGTGGCGGCGTAAAGGAAAATATTGTCCGGTGGAACGTTCCCGGAAGTTTTGAATTGATTTACGGCTGTAAAAAAATGCAGCAAAGTTACGATATGCTCGATGCAGTAATCGCTATAGGAAGCGTGATTCAAGGCGAAACCAAGCACTTCGATTTTGTGTGCGATGGCGTAACCCAAGGCATAAAGGATTTAAACGTGCAAAGCGATATTCCCGTTATTTTCTGTGTATTGACCGATAACACGATGCAACAATCTATAGACCGCAGCGGGGGCAAACACGGCAACAAAGGTAGTGAAGCAGCCATAGCGGCCATAAAAATGGCCCAATTGCGTAAAGATGCGAGGTTTTAAGATCACCATTTACTTGCTTTCAAAATGATTGTTACAAATTCACGTATAAAAATATTTTATATACTCAGTTTATCTTTTATTATACTTTCGTGTAGTTCTGATGATGCTCCGGTTGATTCTAATGAAGAAACTAACACGGTTTTAAGAAGCGTTAATATTGAAGAAAAACTTTACGGTGAAGCTAAAATAGAATATACGGTAACTTATAATACTGATGGGGATAATTATGTTAGAAAAATAGATTTTGGTTCAAATAAAGTTGAATTCTTTTATGACGATGAAAATAATATTGTAGAAGAAAGGTTTAAACTGAACGGTACATTAAATCAACGTACTGTCTATAAATATGATTCAAATAATAGGCGTTCTAAAAAAGAGGTTTTTTATAACGACAACACTACCCCTGATGAGATAGGGAATTATACCTTTAATTCTAAAAACCAATTAATCTCAACAGACAGGGAGACCTTTACGTATGATGAAGATGGGAATTTAGCCACTTCTCAGTTTATAGGTGGAGAGAATGTAACCCATTATAGGTACGATAATAAATTTCGACCTGATAAAAACTTAAAACCCATCAATTACTTCTTTTACCGCACCAACAATTCTCTTGGTGGAAATATTGTTGGTGAAGAAGAAAAAAATGGTCAGGGAAACGATGTGTATAAACAAACTTGGGAATACGAGTATTCAAATGAAAATCTTCCGATTAAAAGGACATTGATTATATCTGAAGGATCTAGCGAGATAGAATCAAACACTGCAGAATATATTTACAATTAATCTAACCTTTATTTCTCTATAATCCTTTTCTCTTAAACAATTTCACATAGAATGGTATGGATATTGCGAAAATCACAATTGAAGTAAACATGCTTCAAAAACTGCAGTATTTTAAGTACATTTGAAACTCAAGGATTATGGGAATATTAAAGTCACGAAAGAACAAAAAGTTTGATTACAGTCCCCGCTATTACAAGCATGATGGCGAAGGGAGCCCGTACAGCATGAAACACAAGTTTGATGAGTACAGGACGACCGTGGGTGGCAATTCGGGTTTAAAAAGCAAATTCACCACTGCTTGGGAAGAGCTTAGGCAATCAAAAGACCGCCGTGCCAATCGTACCATTTTGTTGATAGCCGCTATTTTAATCTTTATTTTCCTCTACATTATCGATTTTGACTTGTCAATTTTTTATTAAATGACCGACATCATTCAACTTTTACCAGATCACGTCGCCAATCAAATAGCCGCGGGAGAAGTGGTGCAACGCCCGGCCTCTGTGGTAAAAGAACTATTGGAAAACGCCATCGACGCACAGTCCACGTCCATTAAATTGGTGGTAAAAGATGCTGGAAAGACATTAATCCAGGTCATTGACAACGGGATTGGGATGAGCACCACCGACGCCCGTTTGAGCTTTGAACGGCACGCCACTTCAAAAATCAAGTCGGCAGACGATCTCTTTAATCTGCACACCAAAGGCTTCCGTGGCGAGGCGTTGGCTTCTATCGCCGCCATTGCCCACGTGGAGTTAAAAACAAAAACCGAAGATGCCGAAATCGGTACTAAAATCACTATTGAAGGCAGCGAAGTGACCCAACAAGAGCCTGAAGTGGTTGCCAAAGGCACGACCATTTCAGTAAAAAACCTGTTTTACAACATTCCGGCGCGGCGCAATTTCCTTAAAAGCAACAATGTGGAAACCCGCCACATTATCGATGAGTTCCATCGGGTGGCTTTGGCGCATCCGCAAGTGGAATTTATCATGATGCACAATGGCAGCGATGTATTCAACCTTCCTGCCAGCAACAAACGGCAACGTATCGTGAATATCTTCGGAAGCAAAATGAACGAAAAACTCGTTCCTGTTTCCGAAGCAACCGAAATGCTAAAAATCGATGGTTTCGTTATCAAGCCCGAATATGCCAAAAAAAGCAGGGGCGAACAGTTTTTCTTTGTTAATGACCGCTTTATAAAAAGCGCTTATTTGCACCACGCCGTCAATGCCGCCTTTGAAGGCTTGTTGAAAGACGGTGCCCATCCCGGGTACTTTCTCTTTTTGGAAGTCGATACCAAAAGCATCGATATTAACATACATCCCACCAAAACCGAAATAAAATTTGATGACGAGCACGCTATTTATGCGATGCTCCGCGCGACTATAAAGCACAGTTTGGGACAGTTTAGTATTGCCCCGGTGCTCGATTTTGAAAAAGACACCGGTTTTGATACGCCTTACGAATACAGCAAAAAATCGCCCGTGGCGCCCACCATCGATGTGGACCGGAGTTTTAACCCTTTTAAAAACGAGCCAAAACAAAAAAACATCATTTTTCCGTTTAAACGGGAGAAAAAAAATGCAGCTTCTTGGGAATCCTTATATGCAGGTTTAAAAGATGAAACAACAGTTGTAGATCAAGATGATAGCATCGAGTTTGAAAGTGAGCAAGTGTCCGGAAGTCTTTTTGAAACCGATCAAGAAGAAAACCTACGCGTTACGTTTCAGCTTCAGAACAAATACATCATTAGTCCCATTAAAAGTGGGATGTTGGTGGTGCATCAACATTTGGCACACCAACGAATTCTATATGAAGAATTGCTGAAAAACATAACCGTGCAAGAAGCCGTGAGCCAACAATTGTTATTTCCGCTTCAATTAAGCTTTTCAAATCCCGATTTAGTATTTTTGGAAGATTTAAAAGAACAGTTGGAACACACCGGTTTTGTTTTTTCGCAAATAAAAAACGGCTGTGTTGAAATTAGCGGCATCCCGGTTTCAATTGCCGAAAGCCAAGTAGAGCAGGTGTTGACGCAGCTGGTAAAAGATGTTAAAGAAGAAGTGCCCGATGCTGGTTTTAGCCAAAACGACCTGCTGGCAAAAAGCATGGCAAAAAGCATGGCGGTAAAAACCGGTACGCCGTTAAAGCAGGAAGCGCAATTGCATTTGGTGCACCAATTGTTTGCGTGCAAAGAACCCAGTGTGTCGCCCGGCAACAGGCCGGTTTTGGTAACTTTGGATGCCAACGACTTTGATAAAAAATTTATGTAAATGGGAAGAATAACCGAAACCGTTAAGGTTTTAATCATTATAAACGTAATTTGCTTTATCGGCACGTTGCTTTCGAGCGATATCTCGTACAGGCTGTTTTCACTATATTATTTTGAAAACCCTAATTTCCAGATTTGGCAGCCGCTTACGCATATGTTCATGCACGGCAATTTTATGCATATACTGTTCAATATGTATGCGTTGTGGGCCTTTGGCTCGCCTTTGGAAATGCGATGGGGACAGAAAAAGTTTTTGTTTTTCTACTTTTCCGCAGGTTTTGGTGCGGCTTTAATCCATACGCTGGTGAATTATTTTCAAATACACAGCGGCTACGATGCCTTGCTTGCCGCAGGGATGGACCAATCGCAAATAATGACCTTGGTGGAAACCGGGCAGTACAATTCGCGCATTTTGGAAAGTGTTTCAAAAGAAACCATACAGACCTTGTATAATAATTTCAATACCCCTGCCGTTGGAGCTTCTGGAGCGATCTACGGCATACTCGTCGCCTTTGGGTTAATGTTCCCAAATATCGAGTTGATGCTCATATTTTTGCCCATCCCCATCAAGGCGAAATATTTTATCCCGTTGATCATTTTGGGCGACCTGTTCTTCGGAATAACGGGCTCGCCATTTGGGATAGCCCATTGGGCACACATTGGAGGGGCTTTGTTTGGTTTTATCATGGCCTATTACTGGAAAAAAAATAGTTTCGATTCAACCCGTTGGGACTGATTATGGATACTAATAACCTCACATACCAATTTAAAACATCGAGCATCGTCATAAAACTGATCGTTATCAATGCGGTCATTTTCTTGGCCGTTCGCCTAATGGCCTTTTTTATGGGGATGGCCCCGGGACAGCTTACCCAATGGTTTGTGCTGCCCGAAGGTTTCGGCAGTGTCCTGTTGCAGCCTTGGTCGTTGTTAACTTATGCGTTCTTGCATTTTGGATTTTTTCATATACTTTTCAATATGCTGTGGCTGTATTGGTTTGGGCGTTTTGTGTTGAACCTGTTCAGTGAAAAGCGATTTCTGACCGTTTATTTGTTAGGGGCCTTTTTTGGGGGGGTGCTCTACGTGGCGACCCATAATGTTTTTCCTGCCTTAAAAGGAAGCAGTGCCGGGTTAATAGGCGCTTCGGGAGCGGTTACGGCCATAATGGTTTTTATTGCCACCTATACGCCCAATACCGAAGTGATGATCTTCAGGTTCCGTATAAAATTATGGCATATTGCATTGGTCTTGGTGTTGCTCGATTTGGTGTTATTACCCAATAGCGACAATGCCGGTGGCCGCTTAGCCCACATTGGCGGCGCCATCTTCGGGTTTGTTTATGCGCAGCAGCTTCAAAAAGGGAACGACATTGGCAAATGGTTCGAAAATATGATCGATTGGGTAGGGAATATGTTCAAGCCCAAAAAGAAAAAACCATTTACTAAAGTGCACCGAAACAGGAAAACGACCACAAAACGCACCACAGATGCCCAAAAAGATGCCAACCAAAAGAAAATAGACGCTATTTTGGATAAAATTGGTAAAAGCGGTTACGATAGTTTAACCAAAGCCGAAAAGGACTTCCTTTTTAAAGCCGGTAAAGACGATTGATAGTGAAAAAAGAGGGATGCGTTACTAAAATAGTTTTCTGGGGCAATTCGTTTGTTGCGTTTTTACTGTTGCTATCGTTTGTGCTGCCTTATTTGCCACCTTCAAAATTCCCCACCCTTTCGTTATTGAGCCTGTTGGTTTCGCCTTTAATTGTATTGAACCTTCTTTTTGCGGTATATTGGTTGGTAAGGCTAAAACGTAAATTCTTGCTTTCGGCAATAATCTTGGTCGTAGCATATATGTATTTCAATCCTTTTTTTGAAATTTCTTCTGAAGGGAACAGTTCAGCATACAAAAAAACAATCACCGTGCTTTCCTATAATGTGCGGTTGTTCAATGCATACGAAGATAACCCAGCTTCTGAAGACGTATCAAAAACCTTTTCCGAGATTCTAAAAAAAGAAAAGCCTGATGTTATTTCGGTACAAGAGTATTACATTCAAAATAAAGTAGATTTTTCTGAATATCCTTATCAGTATATAAATTTTAAAGAGAAGAATAAATTGGGCCATGCTATTTTTTCAAAGTTTCCCATTATACATAAAGGAGCATTTAATTTTTCTGAAACATCCAACAATGCCATTTACGCAGATATCGTTAAAAATGACGACACACTTCGGGTCTATAACGTGCACTTACAGTCTATGGGCATAAAGCCCAGGGTGAGTTACTTACAGGAAAATGATAAAACCAGATTGCGAAAACGGATTACCGATGCGTTTGTAAAACAGGAAGGACAAATAGCTGAAATTAAAGAACACAAAGCAAAAACCCCATATAAAACTATGGTTATGGGCGATTTCAACAATACATCTTTTTCTTATATTTATAAAAAAATGACCGCCAATATGCAAGATGCCTTTTTAAAACAGGGCAATGGTATTGGCACGACCTTTAAGTTTGACTTTTACCCCATGCGAATCGATTTTATCCTGAGCAGCAATGATTTTGAAGTATTGAGCTTCAAAACGATGGACCAATCGTTTTCAGATCATTTTCCGGTAAGTGCAACCTTGGGTTGGGAGTGAAGATGGAACCTTTAAAATTTTGTAAAAAAACAAGGATAAGGTTTTCCTAACCTTATTTTTCAATTATTTTTGCCTATGCAAAACAACGTCCTTATTTTAGATTTTGGTTCGCAGTACACACAGCTAATAGCACGACGTGTGCGAGAGTTGAACATTTACTGCGAGATCCATCCTTATCACAACATTCCAGAAAGTTTAGATGAATTTAAAGCCGTAATCCTTTCGGGCAGTCCCTTTTCTACCCGCGCCGAAGATGCGCCACATCCCGATTTATCCCGAATAAAGGGGAAATTCCCCATCTTGGCCGTATGTTATGGAGCGCAATACCTTGCCCATTTTAACGGAGGCAGTGTAGCACCTTCCAATATCAGGGAATATGGTCGCGCAAAACTTTCCATGATAAAAGCCGAAGAGCCACTTTTCAAAAACATACAAGAAGGCACACAGGTATGGATGAGCCATAGCGATACCATTGCAAAACTACCTGAAAACGGCATCCGTTTAGCCAGTACACCAGATGTGTTGAACGCTGCCTACCGAGTGGATGGACAACAAATCTATGGCATTCAGTTTCACCCAGAGGTATATCACACCACCGATGGCAAACAACTGCTGGAAAACTTTTTGGTTCATATTGCAGGTATTGAACAAAGCTGGACGCCCGCAGCGTTTGTTGACACGACAGTCGACGCCCTTAAAGAACAGTTGGGCGACGACAAAGTGGTTTTGGGCCTAAGTGGCGGTGTAGATTCAACAGTCGCGGCTATTTTATTGCATAAAGCAATTGGCAAAAACCTGTACTGTATTTTTGTGAACAATGGTTTGCTTCGGAAAAACGAATTCAGTGATGTTCTGTCGCAATATAAAGACATGGGCTTGAACGTTAAAGGTGTCGATGCTTCGGTACGCTTTTTGGAAGCTTTAAAAGATGTTAGCGACCCCGAATTGAAACGCAAAGCCATTGGCAACGCCTTTATTGAAGTGTTTGATGATGAAGCCCACCAAGTGGAAGATGTAGATTGGTTGGCGCAGGGTACTATTTATCCCGATGTTATTGAGAGTGTTTCGGTCAACGGGCCTTCGGTAACCATTAAATCGCACCACAATGTAGGTGGTTTGCCCGATTTTATGAAGCTCAAAGTAGTAGAACCCTTGCGCATGCTCTTTAAAGATGAAGTACGCCGCGTTGGGGCTGAAATGGGCATCGATAAAAAACTCTTGGGAAGGCATCCGTTCCCGGGTCCTGGGTTGGCCATTCGTATTTTGGGCGATATCACTGCCGAAAAAGTTCGTATATTACAAGAAGTAGATGCCATTTTCATCAACGGGTTGCGCAAATGGGACCTTTACGATAAAGTATGGCAAGCTGGGGCCATCTTGCTGCCGGTACAAAGTGTCGGCGTTATGGGCGATGAGCGAACGTACGAAAAGGTGGTCGCACTAAGAGCGGTGGAATCGACCGATGGCATGACCGCAGATTGGGTAAATTTACCCTATGAATTTTTACAGGAAACGAGCAATCATATAATAAACCGGGTAAAAGGCGTTAATAGAGTAGTGTACGATATTAGTTCAAAGCCGCCGGCAACCATTGAATGGGAATAACCCATCCCAAAAGGTTTTAAAAAGCCTTGTGGGTGTTTAAAAACCAAACATTTTGAAGCATTTCATTTTTTTGTTCATTATCTCCTTCCTCAACACAGGATGTGGGGTTGCTACACAGCAACAACAGCAGTATAGAAGCCATCGGGTGACCAAGGGCGAAACGGTTTACAGCATTGCCCAACAATACGACACCACCGAAAATGCCATTTACCGCTTAAACCCCGATGCCAAAAACGGCATAGGGGCCAACACCATTATTATTTTGCCACGGTCTTCAAATGTGATATCGAGTGCAGGGTTTAGTGATGTGAAGTTTAAAATGCACCGCGTAAAACGCAGGGAAACCCTTTTCAGCATTGCACAACAGTATAACGTTACGCAAGAAGCCATCAAGAAATACAATAAGGAGCTGTATTCAAGACAGCTTAAAAAGGGCGAGAAAATCCGTATTCCCGTTTCAGAAAAAGCAACGGTTGTTACTGATCCTGAAACTACAGAAAATACCGACACCAATACCCATACCGTAGCGCCTAAAGAAACCATTTACGGCATCGCCAGAAAATACAATACCACGATTGCCGAATTGAAAAAACGCAATCCCGGGCTTGACAAAAACATTGCAATAGGTACGGTTTTAACCGTTCCAGATGTTTCAACAACAGCATCTGCAACGATCGACAACGAAAAATACGATTTGTATGAAGTACAGCCCAAAGAAGGGTTTTACCGCCTAAAAGTGAAGTTGGGCCTTTCAGAAGAAGAAATCGTTGCCCTGAACCCGTTCGCCAAAGATGGTTTAAAAGATGGGATGATTTTAAAAATCCCAAAAGAAAATGCCGTTGGTGTTTCTGAAAAAGCGACTCCGGTAAACTTGGAGCATTATATTTCAAACCGATCTGTAAAAAATGTGGCCGTGCTTTTGCCGTTTCAACTCCGGGAAGCAGATTCCGATTCTACCGCTGCGAATACAGCATTATTGAAGTCCAATTCAGTATTGCGCATTGCCCTTGATTTTTACAGCGGAGTGCTTATGGCTACCGAATTTGCTAAGGACAAAGGTATTTCAGTAAATTTAAAAGTGTTTGATACCGAGCGGAGTGCACCAAAAGTGGGCAGTATCGTTTCAGGCTCTGGTTTTAATGATATAGATGCGGTTATTGGCCCCTTACTAAGTAAAAACGTTGACAAAGCCGCTGCTTTGTTGCGGGGTAAGAATGTCCCAGTTTTTTCTCCTTTAAGCAATAAAGAAATACGGATGTACCCCAACCTGTTCCAAACGTTACCTAGCGACGAGATGTTAAAAACCCGTATGATGGATTATCTGGTGGAAAAGGCCGCAGGCAGGAACCTGATTGTCATCAGCGATGCCAAACACAATGGTGAAAAACAGCGTATCCTTTCAAAAATCCCAACTGCAAAAACGGTATCGCCCCGGGAAGGTGGTTATTTGTACCAACGCGATATTGCCGCAAAAGTAGATGCCGAACGGGAAAACTGGGTAGTGCTCGCTTCCAGCGATCCGGTTTTGGTGAGCAATGTGGTGGGGCTTTTAAACGGAATGCCCGATACGTATTACCTTAGGTTGCTGGCATTGGAAAAAAACAAGGCGTATGACTATCACGACGTGTCGAACATGCACTTGGCCAACTTGCAGTTTACCTTTCCGTCGGTCAACAAGAATTACGACTTTAACGAGAAAGACCCGTTTTTAATCAGTTATAAAAATAAATATGGGGTGTTGCCCAACCGGTATGCGGTAAGAGGTTTTGATATTATGTACGATGTATTGCTGCGGTTGGCTTCGGCAGAAGATATGTACCAAGCCAGCGAAAACGATTTTGTGACCGAATACATTGAAAATAAATTTCAGTACACCAACAAATTACTTTCCGGTTACCAAAACAATGCGGTTTACATTGTGAAATACGACGAGAACCTTCATTTTAAAGAAGCCGAATGAGCACAGCTAAAGTAACATACCTTGGTAATCTGCGAACGGAATGCGAACACTTGAAATCGGGCAACACATACATTACCGATGCCCCAACCGACAACCACGGAAAGGGGGAAGCATTCTCACCCACCGATACGGTAGCCACAGGCCTTGCAAATTGCATGCTTACGGTAATGGGCATTAAAGCCAATGATTTGCAAGTTAACTTAAAAGGAAGCACGGCAACCGTGACCAAAACCATGGCCAGCAACCCGCGGCGCATTTCCAAAATTGAACTGGTTTTTCATTTACCGGCCATTTCAGAAACCAAGCATCAAAAAATCCTTGAAAAAACCGCTAACACCTGTCCTGTGCATCACAGCTTACATCCCGATATTGAAAAAGTGATAACCTTTAATTGGGGATAAGCCGTTTTTTCAATCTGTTTCAATAAAGGCAGGATATTTGCGTTTTAATTTTTATGAAACTTTTTGCTGCGCTTTTATTATTTACACTCTCTTTTCTTACCTCGGAAGAAAATAAAGAAAAAATTCCTTGGACCGAAACAAAACAGCTCACTTGGGACGATTTTAAAGGAACACCACCAGCTGGGGCTAATTTTGTGGCCAGTGCCAACAGCGGGATGGCATTTTCTTTTTCATATTCAGAAAAAAATGGCAAACAAACCATGCAACACAGCGTAACGTGTAATTTTTACCCACAGTTATCTTGGTTTAAGCCCGGTAAGGTATCAAATTATATTTTAAAACACGAGCAGACCCATTTTGATATTTCAGAACTGCACGCCCGCATCTTGCGGAAACGTCTGGCTGAAGCTGAATTTTCAAAAAATGTGAAAGAAAAAATAGAGGCATTATATCGAAAAACGGAACAGGAGCGGCAAAACCTGCAAGACCAATATGATTTGGAAACCGACCACTCGAAAAACAAAGCAGCAGAATACCGCTGGCGACAAAAAATAGCCAATCAATTGAGAGCCTATGAACGCTGGAAATAACCCCGACCCAAAACATTTGGAAGAACTCGCCAATTATAAAATGTCTTTTGGGAAATACAAAGGGCAGTACTTGGTCAACATTCCTGAATATTATTACGTGTGGTTTAAGCAGAAGGGGTTTCCCGATGGGAAGTTGGGTAAACTAATGCAAGAAATGTATGAGATTAAATTAAATGGTTTGGAAGGATTGCTTAAAAAATTGATTAGAAAGTAAAATACAACTAATAAACAGTTAGCTTTTTGTATTTTAACTTATGTTTTCCCTAAAAATTTAAACGAATTTTTACGCAACCATCCCGCCAAATCCCCATCTATTTTATGGTTATACAAGCTACATGGGGATAACGTTAAAATACATAAAGCCTTTATTCTATTGGATGCCAGAACTGTACCTTGTTTTGGCAACCTTGTTGTATTGGGTATCCACCGCTACATTATTAAACCCCGTTGCTTTTGTATTGCTAATTCTTTTAACCTCACAGCTTGTTTTCAATAAAAAAGGATTGGGTCTTTTTTTAGGGAGCGTTCTCGTGCTTTTAAACCTATATTTGTTTTTAGCCCTGTTTTCTGATATAGTTGCGAGCCCGTCATTTACCATCTCCGTACAAAAATTCTTGCTTGTGGGCGGCATTTTTCTAGTCCTTAATCTTATTATGGCCGTAAAGCTGTTGCTCAAACACATCGACTTACATCCGCAGAGCAACAAGATTTTAGGATAATCAAATTCATCATTTTATATATTTAACCAATACGGCTTGTCAATTTCCCGTTCGTGGCAGGGTTTTTAGCCAATGGCCAGCGGCAAAAGTCTATGACATCGGCCGAAGTACAAGCTTTTAAGCGTAAATGGTAATAGGGGCTCACATCTAAAATCTAATCGTGTACCGTTCTCAAATCTTTATAAAAAATCACCCCTTGCCTTCCACAATAATTCGTTACATTTGCACCCCGTATAATCATCACAGTAACGCTTACCATGAGCACTACCAAATACATCTTCGTTACGGGCGGGGTATCATCATCTCTCGGAAAAGGAATCATCGCAGCGTCGCTGGCCAAACTACTGCAGGCCAGGGGCTACCGTGTTACCATACAAAAACTGGATCCCTACATTAATGTAGATCCCGGCACCTTGAACCCCTACGAACATGGCGAATGTTACGTAACCGATGATGGCGCCGAAACCGATCTCGACCTGGGCCATTACGAGCGCTTTTTAAACGTAAATACTTCACAGGCCAATAATGTGACCACTGGTCGTATTTACCAAAGTGTGATTGAAAAAGAACGCCGGGGCGAGTTTTTGGGCAAAACCGTTCAAGTGGTGCCGCATATTACCAACGAAATCAAAGAACGCATTCAGCATTTGGGCAATACCGGCGAATACGATATCGTCATTACCGAAATTGGCGGTACTGTCGGCGATATAGAATCTTTGCCCTATATAGAATCGGTACGGCAATTACGATGGGAATTGGGCGATGACAACGCCTTGGTCATTCATTTAACGTTGGTGCCTTATCTTTCGGCCGCTGGCGAATTAAAAACCAAACCCACCCAACACTCGGTAAAAACTTTGATGGAAAGCGGTATAAAAGCCGATATTTTGGTATGCCGAACCGAGCACGATCTTTCAGACGACCTGAGAAGGAAACTGGCCTTGTTCTGTAACGTGAAACGCGAAGCCGTGATACAGTCCATCGATGCTTCTACTATTTACGATGTGCCCAATATGATGCTGGAAGAAGGGCTGGACACCGTGACCCTCCAAAAATTGGGCATGGAAAACAAAAATGAACCCGATTTAACCCGTTGGAATCAATTTTTAAAGCGTCACAAAAATCCAAAAGGAACCGTAAAAATCGGTTTGATTGGTAAATATGTCGAATTGCAGGACAGTTACAAGTCCATTTTGGAGTCTTTCATTCACGCCGGTGCCGAAAATGAGGTAAGCGTAGAAGTGAAATACATTCATTCGGAATACATCAACAAGAATAATGCAGCAGAAAAATTAGGTGATTTGGATGCCGTTTTGGTTGCGCCCGGTTTCGGTGAGCGCGGTATCGAGGGCAAGGTGGAAGCTGTTCAGTACGCCCGCGAAAACAAATTACCGTTTTTGGGTATTTGTTTGGGGATGCAAATGGCCGTAATTGAATACAGCCGAAACGTCTTGGGCATTGCAGATGCCAATTCTTCTGAAATGGATCCGCAAACCGCCAATCCAGTCATCAATTTGATGGAAGACCAAAAAAATATTACCGATATGGGAGGCACCATGCGACTGGGGTCGTGGAAGTGCGAAGTAAAGCCCAACAGTATTATAGCTCGGGTTTATAACCAGCAAACCATTGAAGAGCGCCATCGCCACCGCTATGAATACAATAACAAGTATAAAGAACAATTGGAAAAAGCCGGGATGGTAGCGACGGGGATCAATCCCGACACCCAATTGGTCGAGGTAGTTGAAGTGCCGGAACACCCTTGGTTTGTGGGCGTGCAATACCACCCCGAATATAAAAGCACCGTGGCCAGCCCGCATCCGTTGTTTGTCGATTTTGTAAGAGCGGCCCACGAACATGCCGTTACAAAATGATGCGACAATTTGGCGTGCCTTGCTTTAGGGCGGGATATTTGCGTTATGCAAGTGAATTTTAAAAAGAACAATTTTCTGAAAAAGGAACATTTCAGAAAGATTTAATTATAAAATACTCCGTTAAAACGGACGTTTTTTGAAACAAGTACAGCGTACATGGAAAAAAAGAATTTTGACATTAATTCCCTCATAGGGTTTGTATTGATTGGTGGTATATTGGTATGGATGCTTTATATGCAAGAACCTACTGAAGATGCAGTGCAGGCCGAAAAAGCCAAAACCGAAGCGGCTTCAAAATCACAAGAAGCTTCTGAAAAAGAAGGGCAGCAAGAAACCAATCTCAATGATGCCACCCAGGAAATGGCCATTGCCAATGCGCAAGACTCGCTTGCTTTTGAAAAACTGAAAAACAAATTGGGGTCGTTTGCTTATTCCGGGACGCTGCCATCGGCAAAACAAAACACTACGGTACTTGAAAATGAGGTGCTTTACTTAGAGATAAGCAACCAAGGCGGATATATTACCGAGGCCCGTTTAAAGAACCATACCACTTACGATTCGCTACCGGTAAGCCTTATAAAAGATGGCAACAGCAGCTTGAACCTGCAATTTTCTTCGGAAAACAGATTGCTGAACACCAAAGACCTCTTTTTTGAACCCACCACAAGCACCAATGGCGATAATAAAGTGCTTTCCATGAAGTTAAAAACTTCCGAAAACGCCTTTATAGAATACCGTTACGAGCTATTGCCCAATGAGTATATGCTCAATTTCAGCGTAAAATCGCAGGGCTTGGAAGGCGTGCTCAACACCACCCAGCCTATGTATCTGGATTGGCGATTAAAAGGATACCGCCACGCAAAAAGCATTACGTACGAAAATAGGTACACCCGTCTCACTTACGAATATGAGGACGAAAAACACGATAAACTTTCCCCTTCGGGAGAAGATGAAGAACTGGAAAAAGACGTCACGTGGATGAACTTCCGCCAGCACTTCTTCAGTTCGCTGCTGTTGACCGATACGCCTTTTAAAGAAGTGGCGTTCAGCTCAGTCGATTTGGTAGAAGACGAAGAAATAGACACCGTTTACACCAAGCAATACGGAGCCAAAATGCTGTTGGAGCCCAAAGGAGGAGGGATTTCCTACGATATGAACATGTATTACGGGCCTACCGATTATCAAATTTTCAATGATTATGGAAGAAACCTGGATGAAGCCATGCCTTTGGGCTGGGGCATTTTCGGGATGATCAATAAATACATTATTATTCCACTTTTCGGCTTTTTAAGTGGCTTTTTACCTGCCGGGATAGCCATTATCTGCTTGACCGTATTGATAAAATTATTGCTGTCGCCCGTGCAGTACAAGCAATATCTTTCGCAGGCGAAGATGAAGATTTTGCGGCCGGAAATTGAAGAAATCCGTGAAAAATACGGAGACAACAAAATGAAGATCCAGCAGGAAACCATGAAATTGCAAAGCGCCGCAGGGGCCAGTCCGTTGAAAGGATGTTTGCCCGCGTTACTGCAATTACCGGTGTTTTACGCCTTGTTCACCTTTTTCCCTTCGGCCTTCGATTTGCGCCAAAAAAGTTTTTTGTGGGCAGACGATCTGTCCAGTTACGATGTTGTGGCCCATTTGCCGTTTCACATCCCGTTTTATGGCGACCACGTGAGTTTGTTTCCCATTTTGGCTTCTATCGCCATCTTTATCTATATGATGATGACCACGGGACAGAACATGCAAGCCCAGCAGCAACCGGGAATGCCCAACATGAAATTTATTATGTACCTCTCTCCGCTGTTTATGTTGGTGTTCTTTAACAACTACGCCAGTGGCCTGTCGTTGTATTATTTAACTTCAAACCTTATTACCATTGGTATTATGTTGGTCATCAAGAATTTTATCATTGATGAAGATAAGGTGCACGCCAAAATTCAGAAAAAGAAAAAACAGCCCAAGAAACAAAACCGTTTTCAGCGTAAAATGGCCGAAATGATGGAACAGGCCGAAGAACAAAAGAAAGCACAGAAAAAAAAGTAGTGCGTCATAGAGGGTGTCAAAAAAGCGAATAATTTAACGCTGTTAAGTTGATCGTAGTCGAAACCTCAATTGTATATCAATCGGTTAAAAATTTCGACTGTAGTCAGTTTAAACATGTTCTTTTTGTGTCAAATAGCTTTATACTTTAGCCATCACTTATGCGTTTTGATTTATAACTTAAACGATACGTTACAATGAAGCATGTTTTTGTTTTTTTCTTCGGAATACTCGTCAGCCTGCAAATTTCAATAGCGCAAGAAAACGTTAATCAGCTTGATGAAAACGGCAAACGGCACGGGGTATGGAAAAAATACTATCCCGGCACCCAACAACTAAGGTATGAAGGCCAGTTTGACCACGGAAAAGAAATAGGAACATTCAATTTTTATTGTAAAGCCTGTAATGGGCAACCCATGGCAGTAAAGAATTTTTCTTCTGAAGGGACAAAAGCTTATGTGCGCTATTTCACCATAAAAGGAAAATTGGTGAGCGAAGGCGAAATGGAAGGTAAAAATAGAATAGGGGAATGGGTCTATTATCATGCGGGATCCAACGCTGTGATGACCCGGGAATATTATAAAAACGGAAAATTAGATGGAACAAAAACCACCTATTATCCCAATGGCACTAAAACCGAAGAAACCCACTACGAAAACGGTTTAAAACATGGCGAAAGCAAGTTTTACTCTCCCCAGGGTGTTTTGTTGAAGCAGCTCAATTACGAAGCCGACAAACTTAGCGGGAAAGCTGTGCATTACGACGACAACGGCACCCTGACCATTAAAGGCCATTACAAAAAGGGGAAAAAATACGGTCTTTGGCAATACTTTAAAAACGGCGAACTGGAACTGGAAGAAACGTATCCCAAACCGAAAAATCCAGAAAAGCAGTAAACCATAGTCTTCTAGACCGGTACGGTATAAATTTTGCTGTAATTACCATAAAGACAATAGATAGGGCAGGATAAAAAGCCGTGTTAAAATTTGTATCTTTGCACCCGCAAAGCAGTTTTAGATCAATAGCAGCATGAACACAAAAAAAAGAGTGGTGGTAGGTTTAAGCGGTGGAGTGGATTCCAGCGTGGCAGCATATTTGTTGAAAGAGCAAGGGTATGAGGTTATTGGTCTGTTTATGAAAAACTGGCATGACGATTCGGTAACCATATCAAACGAGTGCCCTTGGCTGGAAGACAGCAACGATGCTATGTTGGTAGCCCAAAAACTTAACATTCCCTTTCAAACGGTCGATTTAAGCGAACAGTACAAAGAGCGCATTGTCGATTACATGTTCAACGAATATAAAATGGGCCGCACGCCAAATCCAGATGTCCTTTGCAACCGTGAAATTAAGTTTGACGTATTTTTGAACATAGCCATGGAACTGGGGGCCGATTATGTGGCTACCGGTCATTATTGTAGAAAAGGTACCATTGAAAAAGAGGGTTCAACAATCTACCAATTGCTTTCAGGGAAAGATCCCAATAAAGACCAGTCGTATTTTCTGTGTCAATTATCGCAAGAACAGCTTTCAAAAACATTGTTTCCCATTGGGGAGCTTTTAAAACCAGAAGTGCGTAAAATCGCTTCGGAACAAGGCTTGATCACTGCCGAAAAAAGAGACTCCCAAGGGCTGTGCTTTATTGGCAAGGTAAGGCTTCCAGAGTTTTTGCAACATCAATTAGCACCAAAAGAAGGGATGATCGTGGAGGTGCCTTCAGATTATTCGGCCTATCAAAAAACCGAACCTGAATTTTCTTCCGAAGAAGAAAAACTGCAATTCCTTTCAGAAAAAAACACCTATACGGTTTCAGATGGCAAAAAAGTGGGGACGCATCCTGGCGCGCACTTTTTTACTAAAGGCCAACGTAAGGGTTTGGCCGTGGGCGGGACTAAAGAACCGCTCTTTGTCATCGATACCGATGTGAAAGAAAACATTATTTACACCGGACAAGGAAAAAAACATCCCGGTTTGTACCGCCGTGGCCTTTTCGTTAAAAATGAAGAAGTGCATTGGGTACGGAAAGACCAGCGGTTGGAAGTTGATGAATCAAAAGAAATGGTCGCAAGAATACGGTACAGGCAACCGCTTGAAAAAGCCACTTTGCACCAGACCGTTTCGGGACTTTATGTTATCTTTGAAGAACCACAATCTGCTATTACCGAAGGACAATTTGTTGCTTGGTACCAAGGGGAAGAATTGCTAGGCAGTGGCGTAATATCTTAAATTTAAAAATAAACTATGATGAAAAGAATACTATTCCTGTTAATCGCCCTAATTACAACACAACTTGTATTTTCGCAAGAAGACGCACTCGTTTTCTTTGCCGATAAAGAAGGTGTGGCAGATGCGCTTGCCAACCCCATTACCATATTAACCCAAGAAGCCATAGACCGCAAACAAATGCATGGTACGCCAATAGACGAAAGGGATGTGCCGGTGAACGAAAGTTATAAAACCCAGGTAAACAACAGCACGGGTATAACAGTGCTTGCCAAGTCTAAATGGATGAATGCAGTATATGTACGGGGTAGTATATCGAACATCAATAACTTGTTGAATCTCGATTTTGTTACCGAAGTAGAGTTCGCTGATAAGGATTTAAATTTCAGAAAACCGGCGGGCACCACTCCAGATAAATTTGAAATTGAAAATCAGCAGTCCCGGATTGAATACAACTACGGTAATGCTGCCAACCAAACCGAAATGCTCTCTGTGGATTTCCTGCACGAAAACAATTTTACAGGAGAAGGCATGGTAGTTGCATTTATGGATGGTGGTTTTCCTAACGTTATGAACAATCCCGCCTTTGAAAATCTTAGAAATGAAGGGAGGCTTTTAGGGACATATGATTTTGTGGAACGTCAAGAAAATGTTGATGGTACGTCAAGCCATGGATCACATACTCTTAGTGATGCCGCAGCATTTTTAAATGGGGAATTTGTAGGTACGGCTCCCAATGCTTCATATTATTTGTTTGTTACCGAAGATGGTGATAATGAAAGTCCGTTGGAAGAAGCCCTGTGGGTGGAAGCTTTGGAACGCGCCGACAGCCTTGGGGTTGATGTAGTTAACACCTCCTTAGGTTACCAGGATTTTGATGATCCCGACTACAACCATAGTTATGAAGATCTGGACGGGCAGACCACGATTGGGGCTCGCGGTGCCAATCATGCGTTCGATAAAGGCATGATACTGGTTACATCGGCCGGAAATGATGGTTATTATGGGTTTACATATGTAGGAACACCAGGGGATGCACCGGGAATGTTAACCATAGGGGCAGTCGATGCGTATGGAAATTTAGCCTATTTCAGTTCAATAGGCCCCACGGTTGATGGCCGCGTAAAACCCGACGTGATGGCACAAGGGGAGAGTGCCGCCATTGTAGATTTGTATGGAAGCGTTACCTATAGCAATGGTACTTCTTTTAGTTCGCCCATTATGGCTGGATCTGTTGCTTCGTTTTGGCAGGTTCGTCCAGAAACCCCAAACATCGAGATTATGCAAATGATACGCGAATCTGGTTCCTTGTATGATAATCCTACCGATGAAATGGGCTACGGAATACCAAATTTTGAAGACGCCTATAATGCATTAATCCAATTGTCTGTTGAAGATGAAATGCTTCAGAAAAACTTTGCTTTGTATCCAAACCCGGTAACGACCGATGTTAACATTTCGTTCCCCAAAGGATATGCCGAAGCAACCTTCACCATGTATAATATCTTAGGAGAACAAGTGAAAAGAGCTCGTATTTCAGCCAATAACAATCAGGTGGATGTTTCTCAATTAACCGCCGGGGTTTATATTGCCACCGTTGAAACCGGAAACAAAAAAACTTCATTTAAACTGATTAAACAGTAACATACGTGCAAAATAGGATTACCGAACTTTTCAATATACAGTATCCATTAATACAAGCCGGAATGATCTGGAACAGCGGTTGGCGTTTGGCCAGTGCTGTGAGCAACGCCGGTGGGTTGGGGATTATTGGCGCTGGCTCTATGTATCCTGAAATATTACTGGAGCATATTCAAAAATGCCAAAAAGCGACCGATAAACCCTTTGGGGTCAATGTGCCGATGTTGTACCCAGATATTGATGAAATCATCGATATTATTATAGATGAAGGGGTGAAAATTGTATTTACTTCTGCCGGAAACCCAAAAACCTATACGTCAAAATTACAAAAACACGGCATTACTGTCGTCCACGTGGTGAGCAGTGTGAAATTTGCATTAAAATCTCAAGAAGCAGGCGTAGATGCCGTAGTTGCCGAAGGGTTTGAAGCCGGTGGACATAATGGTCGGGATGAAACGACCACCTTCACTTTAATCCCGATGGTGAAAGAACAAATTGACATTCCATTGATTGCTGCTGGCGGAATTGCTACCGGCCGTGGTATGCTGGCGGCAATGGTGTTAGGCGCCGATGCCGTACAGGTGGGTAGCCGTTTTGTGGCCAGTGAAGAATCGAGTTCGCACCAAGCATTTAAAAAAATGGTGATCAATGCTAAAGAAGGCGACACCATGCTCACTTTAAAAGAGTTGGCGCCCGTGCGCATGCTGAAAAACAAATTCTTTGAAGACATTATGGAGCTTTATGCCAAAAACCCAAAAAAAGAAGACTTGATAAAGCTTTTGGGTAGGGCCCGTGCCAAAAAAGGCATGTTTGAAGGCGACTTGGAAGAAGGCGAACTGGAAATCGGTCAGATTTCCGGGCTGATACACGACATCAAACCAGCCGCCCAAATTGTGGAAGATATGATTGCAGAATTTAAAACAGCAAAAGAAGAAGTATATAACCTTTAAATTTCTATTCCCTGCAACAAATAATCATCAACATCGATATTTTCCTTATCGGTATGTAAAACGAGCACATCGCCTGTAGATTCAAGGATAACTGCCTTTACTTGGCTAAGGTTGATTACGTTAGCCTCCCGTAATTTAGATTGCAGTTCGGATTCGGTTACTTTCGATCTCTTCATATTCTCTTTTAAAATTTCACCGTTCCGCATAAGCATAATGGGTTTGTTTTCAATTAGTTTTTCAACCGATTGGCTTTTAAATCTTATATAATTAATTAAATAATTCAGCGCGTAGAGGATAAGCAGTAAAACGGCGCCCACCAAAACGGAAGGACTGCCTGTGTTCACCGTCATCGCAATAATGTTACCGATGGCAACGGTAATTACAAAATCAAAGCCTGTCATCTTACTGAAACTTTTCAATCCAAAAAGTCTGGTGTACAAGATTAAAAGAATAAAGATAACAGTGGTGCCGATAAACACTTCGGGTATTTCTGTGAGGTTTTTGAAAAAATGATCGAGTGACATAATGATTGGTTTTTATTAGTTCTGAAAAGATACTGTAAAAAAACAACCGCTTCGTTCATGTTAATAAAAAATTAGGGTGAGAAAAACCATAAAATTTTCGTAATACCCGCAGGACTGGGCAAAAAATAGTAGTAAAATCCTATTACATTTGTTACTTTTGTGCATCTTAAAACTAAGCCATAAAACGCTATTATGAATTTACACGAATATCAAGGAAAAGAAATACTGAATAGTTTTGGAGTTGAAATACAGCGCGGAATCGTTGCTGAAACTCCAGAAGAAGCAGTCGAGGCTGCAAAAAAATTGACCGAAGAAACCGGTACCGGCTGGCACGTGGTAAAAGCACAGGTGCACGCAGGTGGCCGAGGTAAGGGCGGCGGCGTAAAATTGGCCAAAAACCTAAAAGAGGTCGAAGAAATTGCAGGTGAGATCATCGGGATGAATTTGGTTACCCCACAAACCAGTGAGGAAGGAAAGAAAGTAAACCAAGTGTTGATCACCGAAGATGTGTACTATCCTGGCGATAGCGAACCTGAAGAATATTATATGAGCGTTCTGCTTAACCGTGCTACCGGAAAAAACATGATTATGTACTCCACCGAAGGAGGCATGGACATTGAAACCGTAGCCGACGAAACCCCACATTTAATCTTCAATGAAGAAGTTGATCCCGCTTTAGGGCTTATGCCGTTTCAAGCACGTCGTATCGCTTTTAATTTGGGATTGAGCGGCAAGGCATTTAAACAAATGACCAAGTTTGTAACCGCACTTTACAAAGCCTATACCGAGTCTGATTCTTCTTTGTTTGAAATAAACCCCGTCCTTAAAACAAGCGACGACAAGATTATCGCTGTAGACGCAAAAGTAACGTTGGACGACAATGCGCTCTTTCGTCATAAGGACTATGCCGCTATGCGCGACACCAGAGAAGAAAACCCTGTTGAGGTGGAAGCCCGCGAAGCCGGATTGAGCTATGTGGACTTAGATGGCAACGTTGGTTGTATGGTAAATGGTGCTGGTCTTGCTATGGCCACAATGGACCTTATTAAACAAGCCGGAGGAGAGCCTGCTAACTTCTTGGACGTTGGTGGTACCGCAGATGCCGAGCGTGTGGAAAAAGCATTCAACTTAATATTGAAAGATCCTTCGGTAAAAGCTATTTTGGTAAATATCTTTGGAGGGATCGTACGTTGCGACCGTGTGGCACAAGGTGTTGTAGATGCCTATAAAAACATGGGCAATATCGATGTTCCTATTATTGTACGTTTGCAAGGCACCAATGCCGATAAAGCAAAAGAGTTGATAGACAACAGTGGTCTTGCGGTTGAAAGTGCTGTCGAGTTTCAAGAAGCTGCCGATAAAGTACATAAAGTACTGTCGTAACAAAGCGAATTAAGATTATACAAAGCCTGAAGTGTTTCGCTTCAGGTTTTTTTGTGCTCTTGTTTAAGATTTCAAAATACTGTCGGCTAATTGTTGAACCTTTTCCATATCTTTTTCCGAATCAAATGAAATGGCTTTAAGCAATACTTTCAGCTCTTCATCAATCGCTTCCATGTACGCTTGTTCCAGCGAAGGCTGTTGTTTTAAGTAGCCCAGCATCCAGATGAGTTTTTGGGCAACGGTGGGGTCGTGGCGACAGTAGGTTCGAAGTGAGGCCATTACTTGGTACAACAGCTCATGAAAATGCACCACTGCAATTTTGATGTACGGGTTGCCTTCTTCCGAAAATACGCCCAAATCATTTTTTTTCATGCGTAAAGCGAACAGTTCGGTAAGGTAATCTATAGCGTTGATGGCCGTTCCAGGATCGTTTACACCAGGAGACATGGCCCGTACGGCAATTTCGGTAATTTGTTTAAAGGCTAAGGCATAATTATCTTGTATGTATTCGCCCCTGGCAAAGTTCAGGTTTGCGAAAATAGCTTGCACCGTGTCTTCATCCAGTTTTTTGTTGGCTTTCAGTACGCGGATGTTTTTCAATACAAAAAGTCCCTTGGGAACGGTGATGTATAGTTTCATCTCTTTCCTTTTACAGATATCGATGATATTTTGCGTGGCAATATTTTGAAAATATCCGCTCTTGGGCGAGGTGTAGCTGTACCAGTTTTCGGTTTTGGGAAACGCTTGGATAATTTGATCTTTTTTCTCGTCTTCGCGCTCAATGATACTGTTGAGCCTATGGGTGGCTTGATCGTAGATACCGTCCATGATATTGTTAATCTGTATGCTTTGCGAAATATTGTGGATAAAAAAAATAAACGCTCCCAAACAGATAATGCTGAACACCACCCCCAGCAATATGGAAAAACCTGGTAGCGTAAACTTTTCTTCACTGGTCTCTACACTGAAAAGCGTAAAAATATTATAGATAATCGTGCCCAGGTACACCCCAAGGATAATCTGGTGCCTTTTGTTCGAAATAAGCCCGGGCAACAACCGTGGCGAAAAATTGCTCGAAGCCTGGCTCAACAGCAACATCACCATAGAAAAACTGAATACCATTAAAGAAATAAGCCCACCAATACACGTGCTCAACACACTTAAAGCCGTATCGCCATCTTCAACAACCAATAGGGGAAATACTTCTATGAGATGCCTTGATATTCCTTTTTGTTCGGCAATTACCATGATCAAAGCTATAACAAAACCAAACAAGGCGATAAGCGATGGGTAAAACGCTATCTTACTTTTTAACGTACTGTAAAAAGTATGGATTCTAACAAGAAATTGTTTCATATAACAGGCTCTTGCCCTAAAGATAAATAGAAAACTTTGGTTTTGTTATATGGCCCGTATTTTTTTAACACTCCTTAAAACCGTCAAAATGGCATAATATAGAGTGATAAAAAAGACATAATGGCATAATTAACATTGTGGAACCGCTTTTGCCATATACCAAACAGAAGATAAAAAAGAACATATAACAACAATAAAATTATAGATTATGAGTTTAGTTAAAACAAACAGCAATTGGTTTCCATCGGTGTTGGATGAATTGTTTGCCGAAAACAGATTGGACGTTCCCAATTATGAAAACTTTAGCATTCCAGCTGTAAATATTCAAGAAAAAAACACGAATTTTGTAGTTGAATTAGCTGTGCCTGGTTTAAGGAAAGAAAACTTTAATATTGAACTTGAAGATGACGTTTTGAAAATTTCCGCGGAGGTTTCTTCAGAAAACAAAGAAGAAAATAGCACAGAAAATAAAACAAATTACACGCGTAAAGAGTTTGATTACAGTACATTTGAACGATCGTTTACCTTACCGGAAAACATTGATGTAGAAGCTGTAAACGCAACATATAAAAACGGGGTATTGCAAATTACATTGCCCAAAAAAGAAGAAGAAAAAGCATTAAAAAGAATGGTTGAGATTTCATAATTGAAATTTAATTTGGTTAGTTAGTTGAAATGACCGCACACTACTCAATCGGTGTGCGGTTTTTTTATGGCCTCTTTTAAAAAACTACCTTTTTCTGCGTTTGCCGCCAGTACTTTGTTTGTTGCCAACTTTTTTTGCGTTGCCGGTGCTTTGTTGTGGTCTTTTGGATTGAGGGACATTTTTAGATACTTCAACAGATTCTTTTAGGGTTTTTAATTCCTCTTTGGTGAGGTCGCGCCAAGAACCAACGGGCAAGCCGTCCAAGTCTATGTTCATGATGCGTATTCTTTTTAGAGCGGTAACCTCGTAGCCCAAATATTCGCACATCCTGCGTATTTGCCTGTTTAAGCCTTGTACCAAGATAATACGGAACACAAACCGGCTTATTTTTTCCACCTTGCATTTTTTGGTGACCGTATCCAAAATAGGGATACCATTGCCCATTCGTTTTATGAAGTCGTTGGTTATGGGCCGGTCCACTGTTACGATATATTCTTTTTCATGTTTGTTGCCGGCCCTTAAAATTTTGTTCACGATATCACCATCATTGGTCATCAACAACAGGCCTTCGCTGGGTTTGTCGAGCCTACCAATATGGAATATGCGTTCATCATGGTTTATAAAATCCACCACATTGCCTTCCACGCGCCTGTCAGTAGTACAGGTAATGCCAATAGGTTTGTTAAGGGCAATATACACCAGGTTTTCATTTTCGGTAATCAACTTGCCGTCCACCCTCACTTCGTCGTCGGGCATCACGCGGTCGCCCAAGGTAGCCAAGGTACCGTTAATGGTTACTTTTTCCTTTTCAATCAAGGTATCCGCCTGCCTTCTGGAGCAGTATCCACTATCGCTAATGGCTTTGTTAATGCGTACGGAATCTGGATGGTGTGTCATAGTTTGCAAAGATACAAATTGTACAATCGTTAAACTTGTTTTAAATAAATAGCAGAAATTCTTTAATTATTATATTTTCAGAAAAAAAGAACACATGGCGGTACTAGGCTCTATTATAAAAAGTGCAATCGACCTTCGGGATAATTTGGTTACCGAAGACTCCCCTGTTGAGGCACAACAGAACGTATTGAAGAACCTATTGGAAAAGGCACAGAATACTTCCTTTGGAAAGTATTACGGCTTTAAAAAAATCCTGAAAGCAAAAGATACCGCAACGCATTTTGCTGAAACCGTTTCCTTTCACGATTACAATAAAATGACAAATGAATGGTGGCACCGCGTTCATGAAGGTTTTGAAGATATTACCTGGCCGGGAAAACCAGATTATTTTGCTTTGAGCAGCGGCACTACCGGAAAAACCAGTAAACGCATTCCCGTCACCAAAGACATGATCGAAGCCATACGCAAGACCGGCATCAAGCAAGTGGGTGCTTTGGCAAACTTCGATCTTCCGCCCGATTTTTTTGAAAAAGAAATTATGATGTTGGGCAGCTCGACCGATTTGGAAAAAAGAGACGAGTTTCATGAAGGCGAAATAAGTGGCATTAGTGCCAGCAACATCCCGTTCTGGTTTCGTGGGTATTACAAACCGGGTGAAGAAATCGCCAAAATAGCCGATTGGGACCAACGCGTGCAAACCATTGCCGAGCGTGCCCACGAATGGGACATCGGCGCGTTGAGCGGTATTCCCTCTTGGATGGAACTGATGATGAAAAAAGTGATCGAACACAATAACCTGGAGACCATTCACGACATCTGGCCCAACCTGCAAGTATATACCAGTGGTGGCGTGGCCTTTCAACCGTACGAAAAAAGTTTCAATAAACTGTTGGCGCGGCCTATTACCGTTATCGATACCTATCTGGCTTCCGAAGGGTTTATCGCTTTTCAGCAACGCCCTGGCACCACAGCCATGAAACTGGTTACAGACAATGGTATCTATTTTGAGTTTGTTCCTTTTAAGCCTGAATATGTCAACAAAGATGGTTCCATTGCGCAAGATGCCCCGGTGCTGAACCTTTCAGAAGTAGAAAAAGATACCGATTATGTATTGGTTATGAGTTCGGTTTCTGGTGCTTGGCGTTATTTAATTGGCGACACCATTGCTTTTACCGATGTGGAAAAGGCCGAAATAATCATTACTGGACGCACTAAATTCTTTTTAAACGTGGTAGGCTCGCAGCTTTCGGTCAATAAAATGGAAACGGCCCTCCGCGAACTGGAACAGCAATTTGATATCGAATTGCCGGAATTTACCATCGCTGCGGTTAAGAAAAATGGCGAATTTTACCACCATTGGTATTTAGGAACGACGGCCACAATAGAAGAAAGCAAACTCTCAGAAGTGCTTGACACCGCTTTGCAAAAGGCCAATAAAAACTATAAAGTGGCCCGTGGCAAGGCATTGAGAGGCGTAAAGGTAACTACGGTGCCACCAAGTACTTTTCACGAATGGAATGCCAAAAACAAAAAGAAAGGCGGTCAAGTTAAAATGGAAAAGGTTATGGACGAAGAAAAGTTTAAAGAATGGGAAGATTTTGCAGCTTCTATTCAGCCGTAGCGGCTTCTTTCAATTTGCCTTTATTGATGAGTTCCATGACTTCTTCGGGCGACATATAGAACGAGCGGATGCGTTTTTTATATTTTTCTGAAATGTTCGCCTGATCTAAAATATAGTGCTTGGTCTTTAAAATGTAATCACCCATACCATGGGCTATTGCAATGGTATCGGCCGCACGTTCCACCTCTTTGATGTGCATTTTTGAAAAGAGGTATTTTATGCCAAAGATAAGCATCCCAAAATTGTTGCGGTTCCGGTAGTCCATAACATGGCCCAGTTCGTGGCCCAGCCAGCCGGTAATCACATCGGAAGGGATGTCGTTTATGGTAAACTCTTCATTTTCAATCTGTATTTTCCGGCTGATCAATATCACGTATTCCCTGTTTTCCTTGCGTTTAAAAAAACTGCCCCAGGTGGGTTGTGCTTGCATGGTCGATTTTTTAATGCGGTCTTTAAATTTAAAGGTAATGGGTGTATCCTTTAGTTCGGGAAAATAGGACAGTGCTGTTAAAGCTTCTTCCTTTATGGATTCTGGAATGATTTTGTGGGTTGGGATACTGTCTTGCAGTGGCGTCATAGTTATTGAAAAATACAAAATAGGAAAAAAGAGTTGTGTTAACAGGGTCATAAATTAAAGTTTAATGCCATCTTGAATCATAAGTCATTTCGGTTCTAAATCTTCGCAGGGTTTCAGGGGTTTTGTCTTTCCATTGCGATTTTGGTCTTTTAGGGGGGCGATTCCTCGTCGTTTCCTCCTGTGGAATGACTAATCCAGTCATTTCGACGTTAGGAGAAATCCCATCCTCTTTGTTACGGAATACTTGAAAACTTTTGTCGTTCCATTAAATTTTTCGCCTTTCACTCAGATGCGATTCCTCAGTCGTTCCTCCTTCGGAATGACTAATCCAGTCATTTCGATCTCGAACCCTCGGGAGAGAAATCACAACCTGTTTTTTAAATCACTTGATTGTTCAAGCTTTCCCATTTGGGGTTGAAATCTGTGATCAATTTATTCTTTTTCTCCCTTCGCCATTTCTTTAATTCTTTTTCTCTTGCAATCGCTTCATTTGGAGATTGAAAACCTTCATAATAGACTAAATAATAACAGTTATATTTTCCGGCAAACGATTTACCTCCGTTTTGGCTATCAAAATAATGCTGGGAAATCCTCCGTTGAATATTATTGGTAACTCCAATATAAATGGTAGTCCTGTAGGTGTTGGTAACGATATATACAAAATAGTTGAACAACATCTTGTAAATATAATATTTTCGGTCATTTCGATCCCGAAGCCTCGGGAGAGAAATCACACACTGTTTGTCACAGAAAACTTGAAAGCCTGTGTTTTCCATTAAACCTTCGGCCTTTCACTCAAATGCGATTCCTCAGTCGTTCCTGCTTCGGAATGACAGAGATGCGCTATTCAATAGAATCAATAACACTGCCGCACGTCATCATCGCGTCGCCATAATAAGGATTGCGTATTTCTTCTTCGGTACTTAACCAAGAAGCGCCTTTGTTGCTGTTTGCCATGGGACATTTTTGAATAAAAATAGTTTCTGAGTTGTTCTCCATATTTTTAAACAACGGAATAATGGTTTGGTTAAGCCCTACAAAATGGTTTCGTTGGTCTTCCAGATCATCGCTTTCTGAAATCATTTTCAATATTTCCTTGCTTTTAGCGATATGTTTTTGTTCCATAGCCCCCAAATTGGTCTCTTTTATGGTTGCCAATTTGCTGCTCATCTCTGAAGCCAATTGCGATACTTTTTTGGAATCACTTTCCACAAAGGCATTCTTCATTGCAAAATAATTAGGTAACCCCCCTTTTAATTGCTGTTGAACCGATTCTGAAAGCTCCATCTCCATTTCAACTTCATCTTCAATTTCATCTTCATTTTCACTTGGGTTCATCATCGATTTCTTGCCCTGCAACTGCGCGGCGGCATCGACGGTAAAGGTTCCGTTAGTAACAATTTCATCGCCAGGAACCAAGCCGTCGGTAATGGTGTAGTTATCTCCAGATTTAGTACCTAAAGTAACTTCGCGCATTTCAAAAACTGGCTTTTCGGCAGCTGTTTTAACATACACTAGCGATCGCTCGCCCGTCCATAACACCGCACTTGCCGGAACGGTGATTTGTGAGGAACCCGATGTATCACTTAAGCCTTCAATGGTTCCGGTAACGAACATGCCGGGTTTAAAAACTCCTTCGGTGTTCTTTAATGTAGCCCGTACCTTGACAGTCCGGGTTTGGGTGTCTAAAACAGGGTTGATAAACGAAATGGTCGCCGTAAATTCCTTATTGGGGTAGGCGTTTGTAGTGACAATAACCTCCTGTCCTTTGCTAATTTCTGAAATCTGGTTTTCATAGACATCAAAAGTAGCCCAAACGGTGTTGAGGTTGGTCATTTTTAATATGGGCTGTCCTTGCTTTACATAATCCCCTTCAGCACTTAAAACTTCTGAAACGGTACCCGAAACCGTGGCATAAATAGGAAAATTTTCGCGTACCACTCCAGAGGTTTCGATGGCATTGATTTGTTTTTCTGAAAGTTTCCACAATTTCAGTTTGTTGCGCACTGCTTTATACAAGGCAGGTTGCGATTCTTTGAGGGAAGCTGCGGTAATCAGTTCTTGTTGTGCGGCGACTAATTTTGGAGCATAAATGGTAGCCAATAATTGGCCTTTGTTAACTTCTTGGCCTTTATAATTCATATTTAAGCGCTCTATACGCCCGTCAAAATAACTGGTTTGAATAGCGTTGGCCTCTTCGTTTTCCAATATTTTTCCGGAAAGACTCATTGTCCCATTTTCTGAAATGTTAGCGCTCCCCACAACTGTTGTTTGAATATTGGCCAACGCCATGGCATTTTCGGTCATGGTAAATTCATTGGCAGCCAATCCATCGGATGTGCTCTCGGCTGGGATGAGATCCATTCCGCAAATAGGGCAATCGCCGGGTTCGGGTTGCATAATTTGTGGGTGCATCGAGCAGGTCCACATCTGTGCAACCGTTTCGCCTTCGTGGTCATGGGAATCAGATAGTTCAGAAATATCCTTTTCTGAGACGGAACCTTCAGTAGCAGTACCGAAAATTAAGTAGCCAACCAATAGACCACCTACAAGTGCCAGCAATATGTATATTATATTCTTTTTCATAATTTGTTACATTAGTTCAATACTTTATTTTTCGTTTTCCAAACGTTTTATCATTGCTTTCATTTCAGCTATTTCTTTACGTTGGGCTTTAATAATTTCGTCAGCCAATTTTCTTACTTCTGGATCTTGAATGTCTGCTCTTTCACTTGTTAAAATAGCGATGGAGTGGTGCGGAATCATCGCTCTCATATACAATATGTCACCTATAATCGGTTTTTGCGCCCTAACCAAGCCCAATGCGCTTACAAAAAGAATAAAACTGCCAGCGAGAATCGCTATGTTTTTCTTTTTGTTCTTATACATATTTCGCATAAAAAACCACATAATGACTGCCATGGCAGAAATTCCCAAACACGTCATATAAAAACGGGTGAGGCTGAAATATACGTGATCGATTGCATATGTATTTAGGTACATGGTGATGTACATAGCGATAAAAGAGAAAACGAGCATCAATATAAATGTCGTGTAATTGTTCTTTTTTGAATGGTCATTTGAATTTTTCATATATAGTTGATTTTAAAGTTAGTCAATAGAAGCAGATCGCAGCCGTAACGAGTTCGCAATAACGGAAACCGAACTGAAACTCATCGCCAACGCCGCAATCATAGGGGATAGCAATAAGCCAAATACCGGGAATAAAACCCCGGCAGCAATAGGGATTCCCAAGGTGTTGTAGATAAGGGCAAAGAATAAATTTTCTTTAATGTTTCTCATTACCTTATCACTTAGGATCCGGGCTTTAACAATACCGTGCAGATCACCTTTTACCAAAGTGATTTCTGCACTTTCAATAGCAACATCGGTTCCGGTGCCCATTGCAATGCCCACGTCACTTTTCGCTAGGGCAGGAGCATCGTTTATGCCGTCACCGGCCATGGCTACTTTTTTACCTTCGTTTTGCAAACGTTCCACCTCGTCCAATTTGTCTTTGGGAAGCATGCTGGCTTTAAAATCGGCCAGTTCCAATTCATTTGCTACGGCTTGGGCAGTATCGTGATTGTCCCCGGTAAGCATGATTACGTCGATTCCTTTTTCCCGAAGGGTATGGATCGCTTTTTTACTGGTTTCCTTTATCTTGTCACCAATTACCACATAGCCAACGGCCTCTCCATCGACGGCGAGATAGGAAACGGTTTTCCCTTTTTTCTGAAAGGATTGCGCGGTTTCTTTTAAGGCTTCGGAAAGGGTTGCTTTGGCTTCTTGCATCATCTTATCGTTCCCCAAAGCGGTCTTTTTCCCGTTTACGGTGCCTTCCACGCCTTTTCCGGTAACCGAATTGAAGTTATCAGCTTTTAAAAAGTCAACATTTTTCCCTTTTCCGAAGGTAACGGTCGCTTCGGCCAACGGATGCTCACTTAAGTTATTCAAAGAAACAATGTACTGCAACACTTCCTCTTCTGAAAAAGAGCCTCCTTGAGCTTTTCCAACTTCTGAAACCGTGGGCTTTCCTTCGGTTATGGTACCGGTCTTGTCGATAATAAGGGTATCGATCTTATCCATTTTTTCCAAGGCTTCGGCATTTTTGATGAGCACGCCGTTTTGAGCGCCTTTTCCCACTCCCACCATCACCGACATTGGTGTGGCCAGACCGAGCGCACAGGGACAGGCGATGATCAATACCGCAATGGCATTGACCAAGGCATATACGTACGCCGGCTCGGGGCCCCAAACGGCCCAAACGATAAAGGTAAGTACGGACACCACCACCACAATGGGCACAAAATAACTTGAGATGGTATCGGCCAGTTTTTGAATGGGTGCCCGGCTACGACTGGCATCGTTTACCATTTTAATGATTTGCGACAGCAGCGTATCGGATCCTACTTTTTCAGCTTTCATTAAAAAGGACTGTGTGCCGTTAATGGTTCCGCTGCTTACTTTATCTCCTTCTTGTTTATCCACAGGAATAGGCTCCCCTGTAATCATCGATTCATCCACCGAGGTATTTCCTTCGGTAATGCTCCCATCTACGGGTATTTTATCGCCTGGTTTTACCCTTAAAATATCGCCAGTTTGTATTTGTTCGATGGTTATTTCTTCTTCTTGTCCATCCACAACACGAATGGCTTTGTTGGGCGCGAGTTTCAATAATTCTTTAACAGCACTGTTGGTTTTGCTGTGGGCACGGGCCTCTAATACCTGTCCCATCAATACCAGCGTTAAGATAACCGTGGCAGCTTCAAAATAAACGTGTACCGATCCCGATTCAGATTTAAACTGCGGGGGGAAGAAATCGGGGATCAACATTCCAAAAACACTAAAAATCCAGGCTACACCAGCACCAATACCAATAAGGGTAAACATGTTGAGGTTCCAGGTTTTAATACTTCGGTAGGCGCGCTCAAAGAACATCCATGTAGCGTAAAACACTACAGGGATTGATAAGGCAAACTGAATCCAGTTCCAATATTTTTGATCCATTATGGTGTACAATGGATTATTTGGAATCATCTCGGACATGGCAATCAGAAAAATGGGGAAGGTAAAACCCAATGCCCACCAGAATTTTTTAATGAGTTTGTTGTACGTTTTTTCTTCTGCAGAAAGATCCGGTTCTTTTGGCACGAGATCCATCCCACAAATAGGGCAGGAGCCGGGTTCGTTTTTCACTACTTCTGGGTGCATGGGGCAAGTCCACTCTTCAGAAGAAGGGGTTGCACTTGCTTCAGGCACTAAATCCATGCCACATACAGGGCAATCGCCTGGCTTGTCGTAGGTTTTATCGCCTTCGCAATGCATGGGGCAGTAATAAACTCCCGTGGAGACGGGAGTCTCCTTGCTGTTATCTTTACCTTTCGTTCCAACATCTTTCGGTTTTTCTCCTTCTGGATAAATACTATAGGTTCCGCCATCATCTTCCAAGGCTTTTTGAAACCTTTCAATAGGAATATGCTTTTCCATTTCGATGGTCGCTTCTTCTTTTTCAAGATTCACCGATGCATTGCTAACACCTTCCACTTTTGAAAGGGTTTCTTCTACGTGGCTTCTACAGCCATTGCAAGTCATTCCTTGAATATGATAGGTGTGTTTCATTTCGGCCTTTGAGGTCTTGTCTAATGGTTTTTCTCCTTCCGGATGAATACTATACGTCCCGCCATCCGCTTCCAATGCCTTTTGAAATCTTTCAATAGGAATATGCTTTTCCATTTCGATGGTCGCTTCTTCTTTTTCAAGATTGACCGATGCGTTGCTAACACCTTCCACTTTTGAAAGGGTTTCTTCTACATGGCTTCTACAGCCATTGCAGGTCATTCCGTGTATGTGATAGGTATGTTTCATATTATTGAATAAAGAATTTAACAAGCAGTCCGCCAGCTAACCAAAGGTAGCAGATGAAGGCCGCATATTTTAAAATGTTCTCGAGCAGTTGGCTTTTGGGTGCCATTTCGCTCATATTGTAATCTATATCTTTCTTTTTGAAAAAGCCCAGATAAACGAGGTATCCTGAAATAAGCAGAAAAGCGATGTTTAAAAAGAAGGTATAATCTATTTTGAAATACTCACTATCCTGAATTTTCACTTGGGAAGGATCTGGCAGGGCACCGAACAAATCAAAACTATAGTGTAAGGCGAGTGATGTGCCAATTAACGCCGTAAAAAGTAAAAATAAGATGAACAATGACATTTTCCAGCCGTAGTATTTCGCATTGATACGCAATACGGGAAACACCACCAAATCACTAAATATAAAGGCCATGACTCCTGCAAAACTTACGCCTTTTCCAAACAGCAAAGCCGCCAATGGAATATTTCCCATCGAACCAATAAACGTTAAAAATGCCGCAACTGGTCCCACAATAATATGTTCCAGGATTTCCAGAAAGGTAAAATCTGTATTGCCTTGGCCGCTATTGATAAATAGGGTTTGAAAAAAAGAATCTGGAACAAAAGCTGCAACAATCCCAGCAATGGTAAAGCCAACGGTGACGTCTTTCCAGACCATTTGCCATTCCATTTTATATTTACGGGCCACTTTTGCCCAGCTGCTTTCTTTTTGAATTTGTTTTTTCCAGTCTTTGGAATCGTCTATCGAATCGTCGTCTTCATCTTCAAGGTTTTTCCGCGCTTTTTCAATTAACTTTTTGGGATTGATTACACGTATAAGAATCCAACAAATCAAAATCAACAGTACGCCACCTACATATTCGCCTACTACAAACTGCCAGCCCAAGAAAATGGAAATGATAATCCCCAGCTCGATGACCAAATTGGTCGAAGCCAATAAAAAAGCAATGGACGAGACAAAACTTGCCCCTTTTTTAAAGATTGATTTGGCAGAAGCGAGCGCGGCAAAACTGCATGAACTGCTAATAAATCCAAAAAACGTTCCCAATACCATGCTTTTGCCTTCTTCTTCGCCCATGGTTTTTTGCATGCGCTTTTCGGTTACGAAAATTTGTATCATACTGCTAATCAAATACCCTAAAACGAACGCCCAGAGCGCCATCCAGAAAAACCCGGCGGTTGTGTAGGCTGCTTCGCCCCATTGTTTTAGAAAGTTGTTCATAGCTGTTTATTTAATTTTACTGATACTTAATGGTTCGTATTATAAGCTATTTTTAAGTTGTTTTATAAATTGTAATATTTCTGCTTTTTCTTCTTCAGAAAGTTTTGCGTCTCTATGTATAAAGGTATAAGAATCCAATGGCATTTCCTCATCTTCAATCTGGCTGATTATAGAACGTAATTTGCTGTTCTTTCTTCGGTCTGAATACTCGCTCCATTCATTAAAATTCAGTTCGGCTTTTCCTTCTTTTATATGGTCTTCCAGAAACCACGCAGCCGGTTGTGTTTTATTGTACCAAGGATAGGCTGTATTGTTGCTATGACAATCATAACAGGATTCCTGCAGGGTATTCTGTACGCTGGCAGGAACATTGTTAACCAACATAAAGTCGGTTTTGGGTACGGTATCACTTTGATTGCGGTTTGTGGGAATAAACTGTATCCCCACAAACGCGACCAATAAAACCAAAGCTGTGATTTTCAGAATTTTCATATAAAGCTTGACTTACAACGTAAACTTTTAAGAATGAATCTTTTAGTCTTATATGTTACGTCAATCTGTCCTAAGTCTCTTTTTAATTGATTTCTTTTTGAATTTTTCCGCAGTTCATCATTTTACTTCCGAAATATGGATTTTTAATTTCTTTGGTGGTGCTCAACCAAGCAGCTCCTTTATTGTTATTGTACATAGGACAATAATCTTGATATAGCTTTTTATCGGTTCCTGTAATAGCAATCATATCAATTAGGTCTTTACTTAACAAGTCGAAATGCTCTCGTTGGTGCTCCAAAGGACTTTCTGAGATATGCTCAGCATGTTCTATGGCATCTGTAATAATATCGGTCAATTCTTTTTGTTCTTCTGAAGAATATGGGCTTTTGTCAAATTCTTTAAAGTTTGATTCCAACATTCCTCCAGCTGTTGCAGCTTCATCTTCATTGCTTGCAACCAAAGCATTTTTAATTTTCAGGTAATTTTCAATAATGGAAGCGGTATTTCCAGATGCTTCAGACATCATTTTATCAGAACTTGTTTGACTATGTCCATCTTCATGATGCATCTCACTGGACATTGGTTTTGCTGCTTCTTCGGTTTTTTTGTCTTTACACGATGTAAAGCCTAGCAAGGTCACGGATAAAACGAGAATACTTACGGTTGTTTTTAAATTTTTCATTGTTTCTAAATTTTAAAGGTTATTGATTAATCTGTTTATTTTTAAGTTTAAAATCGTGCTTCAAGTCCACCACCCACACCAAAGCGGTTATCGTAACTTCCCATTAATGAAAAGTTTCTTCCCAACACATATTCAAGGCCTACTTGCCAAGTGGTTTCTTCTCGAAAGTCTTCTCCAGGGGCAAAGTCGTTTACCCAGCCAAAGTCCATTTGATACTCGTATTCACCAAAAAGACCAATACGGGGGAAAATCATCGTGGATTTTGAAAAACTTATCTGGGGGCGTAATTTATTATCAATTCGTATATCGGCATCGATCAAGAGAGGCATCAAATACCGAATACCTCCTATGGCGGTGGTGTTGATTTCGTCTAAACTATCTTCAAGTTCATTCTCCACATTTAGACCGCCAAAAACCCTAAGGTAGCTGGTTAAATACCGCTCGTAAGTAAGTTCGGCTTCTAAGTTTTTGTTCCAGCCGTATTCCCCCAGTACTGAAAATTGATTCCTGATGTTCGTTGCGGTTGCAGAAAATTCGGTCATGTGGCTGGCGGCCGTTACTTCGCCCCACGTGTATATATGGTCGGCTTCGTTGGTCAAGTTGGTTAATGGGTAGCCTTTTAAACGGGTGTCCCGTGGCGTATCGTAACTGAAAACCCGGGCCATTCCACTGTTTAGGTGATACAATATGTGGCAATGGAAAAACCAATCCCCGGTTTCATTGGCATCAAACTCGATGACCACTTTTTGCATGGGCGCAACATCTACGGTGTGCTTTAAGGGTGAGTAGTCTCCATTTTTGTTCAGTACCCTAAAAAAGTGGCCATGCAGGTGCATGGGGTGGTGCATCATGGTCAAGTTGTTCATTGTAATACGAACGACTTCGCCTTTTTTAATTTTTATTTTATCGGTTTCTGAAAGGGGCACTCCATTGATGGACCAAACATACCGGTTCATATTTCCCGTTAGATTAAAGAGCATTTCTTTAACGGGTTTATCTCCCTCAAACGATGTTTTAATGGGTGATTTAAGATAATCGTAGTTAAATTTAGGATTTCCACCTGTTTTCATATTGTCACCTACCACTTTATCGGCAGGGACTACATAACCCATCTTCATATTGGTTTTTTCTTTCTTGTCATCAGGCGGGCCCATTTTAGAAGTATCCATTTTTTCTGCTGCCATTGCAGTACTATCTTTTTTCATATCCATCTTCATTGCGTCCTCCTTCATCTCGCCATCTTTCATATTCATACCGTCCATTCCGCTCATACCTGCCCGACCGGCAGGCGGGTCCATGCTGTATTTTTTCATATACTTAATCGAGTCATTTTTGGAAGGATTGAATTTTGCTGCTGGCGCACCCATTTTCATGTCCATGGCCATCATACGCTTCATGTTTTCAATAAGGTCGGGTTTGGACACCACCGGGGCTTTAAACGCTGGGCCTTGACCTACGTATGCTGTTGCAAAACCGGAACCATCTTGGGCTGTGGCGCGAACTTCAAGTTTTCCGTTTTCGGGGATGGTGACAATATAATCGTAGGTTTCTGCCACCCCAATGAGGGTTTTGTTGTGTTTTACCGGTACCACATCCTTACCATCTGAAGAAACCAATAGTGGATCTTCCCCACCAAAAGTGAGCCAGAAGTAAGTAGCTGCCGAAGCATTCACGAACCGTAACCGTACCTTTTCGCCAGGCTTAAAATTGGGATATTCTTGGTTGTTTTCTCCATTGATAAAAAAAGTGTCGTAATAATTATCTGAAATTGCCATGTCTGGCATGCGTTGCCAAATCATTTTTAATTTGGCTCCCACGGCTTTCTTTTTAATGATTTTATCCCAACTTTGAATTTGTCCTTTTTTAATGAGGTACCATTCATTGCCCCGTTTTAGGTTTTTAAGTTGAGAAGCAGGGTCTTCATCCATCCAATCTGAAAGAACCATGACCAAATCTTTATCATAATCTAGCGTTTTTTCTTTTGGGTTAATCTGTAAAGAACCATACACGCCGCGTTGTTCCTGTAACCCAGTATGGGAGTGGTACCAATACGTTCCAGATTGTTTGATAGCAAATTTGTACTGAAGCGTTTCGCCGGGACGAATGGGCGGGGTGGTTAAATAGGGCACCCCGTCATAAAAATTGGGTAATATCATACCGTGCCAATGCACCGATGTTTCCACATTCATATTGTTGGTAACGTTAATCACAGCAAACTCCCCCTCTTCAAATTCTAGATTGGGACCAGGAATACCTCCATTAATAGTCATTGCCTTCACCTCTTTTTCACCGCTTACATTTACGGTTTTGTAATCAATGGTGAGGTTGTATTCGTGCACAGGCCAATTATCTACGTTTTCTTCGCTTTTGTTAGCGGTTTGAGCAGTAGCACTGTATGAAATTAATAAAATTAGAAAATAGGTGATTTTTATTTTCATTTGTTTAGATTTTTTACAAATATAATTTTGATAATCAATGGCTTGTGACATAATTATGGTTTATATCTATACAATTTGGTCTAAAGGGTTTCTAAAGTTTTGATCCATAGCTTTGTATTTTGTCAAACTCATGCCTGTTTCATTTTTAAACTGAGAGCTCAGGTGGTTTACGTTGCTGTAATCCAATAATTGACTTATTTGTGTGAAATTCAATTCTCCAACTTGGATCAACTCTTTTACCTTTTCTATTTTTACTTTGATGAAATATTTTTCAATGGTTATTTTTTCGGTGTATGAAAAAAGCTTGCTTATTTTTGAATATTCCAAGTGCAGCTTTCTCGATAAATACTCAGATAACTTTTCTTCTAGCTGAAGTGGTAATTCTTTAAAAAGCGAAAGGATCGTTACTTTTACCTTTTCAACTACTTGCTCATTTGTTGTGGCTAGTAATGAAAAGCCGTTTTTGGTTAGGATACTGTTTAGTTTGTCGTTTATGGCTTTTTCTTTCTCTACTTGCAGGATGACTTTTCCCAATTCAACTTGCGTTACATCAAATCCTGAAGCTTCCAACTCTTCACGGACTACTTTAATGCACCGATCGCAAACCATGTTTTTTATAAAAAAATCTTTTTCCATCTTAGTTGGTTAAATAGTTTATGTTCGCAGATTGTATGTAATATTCTTTAATGGCTTCAATGCTGTTGATTCCAAATTTTAATTGCAACTCTTGAATGTCCAGGACATCGTTAAAATCAATGGTGCCGGTTTCATAATTCTTGATCAAGATTTCTTCTGCATCTTGTGCTTGCTTTAAGTTTTTTTGTTGTGTATTGAATTTAATCTTTGCTTGATTGCGTTGTGATATTGCCTTCGAAAATGCTGACTTTAAAACATTCAGTCTATTATCTTTTTGCGAGGTAATTTCACGTTTCCGAAGTTCGTTCTGCCTGCTAGTGGATTTATATTTATTGTTGAAAATAGGGATGGAAACAGAAACCATGGGCATCACAATATCTTTTCCGTTATCGCTGAAATTCATCTCAGGACGTTCTTCAACGGCCACAAAATCCAACCCAAAACCAATATTGGGCAGTTTTTCTTTTAGATTTAGTGTTTCTGATTGTATTACCGATTCATACAACTTATCATATTTAAGCAATTCTGGATTTAAAGAAAGAGCTTCAAAGCTATACACGGGGTCTGTTTCAGGAATTTCGAGATTGGTAGGCACTTCAACATCAGCATTGTAGGGACGGTTCAATAAGCTGTTTAAGGCCGCTTGAATGCCTGTTGATTGCTGTAGCAATACCTCAATTTGTTGTTGCAGTTCATTTTGACGTATCTGCAACCGCAACACATCTACTGCGCTTGCATTGTTTACTTCCAAAGACGTTAACGCTAAGCGTTCATAGGTTTCCAATAACTGAATGTTTTCCTCTAAAACAAGTTGTTTGGCCCTGATTTCATAGAGCTGGTAATAGAATTCTGAAACGGACAGGGCAAGCTTTCGTTTGGCTATCGTTATTTCTATAAATTCAGCCTCTGCCATAGCCGAAGCATAGTTTTCCCGCGCGGAAATGGTACCAAACCAAGGCAGCATCTGTTTGACCGAAAACCGTGCTCTTTGTGCTCCGGTACGGGTTTCAGGCTCGCTAACAAAATAGCCGGCACTAAATTCGGTGTTGGGTAGGCTGTTGACTTCATCAATCTTTTCTTCGGCAATATTATAACGCAACTCGAAAGCTTGAATATCGGGGTTGTTTTGCTGTGCCTCTTGAATATAGCTTTCCAATGTTTGGGCATAGCTGATTTGGCTTAGGAAACAAAAGATAACTAAGGGAAATAAGAAGCTTGAGGTTGGAAGTTGGAAGTTGGAAGGGACCAACTTTGAATACTTCGCTTTTAATGTAAAAAAACTAACGAGAAAAGAATATTTTTTTTGTTTCATAATTTGTTCGTATTTATGGGGGTTCAGTGTCTTCAAAACCCAATCTTTTATTTTCCAGCATCCAGCCTTCTACTTAAAGTCCTTCCAGTTTTGGTGCAATCGACTAATTTTCCGACCAACTATTTCATTCTTGTCTAACAACTCTTTATAACCTTGTTCATTAATGTAACCGCAATCTTTAGCGAAATCCAACCATGTTTCTGTTTCTCCATTGGAACCTAATGAAGTAATAAGTTGCTGTTTGAAAATTTGAGTGTACTTGCGTTTTGACCAACCTTCGGAAATATTTGCTGAAACAGAACGCGAAGACCTCACAACTTGTGAAGTAAGAGAGTATATTTCTTCTTTCGGAAATTTTCGGGAAAGCCAAAATATTTCCATCGCCAACGCATACGATTCATTGTAAACATCTAAATCTTTGAATGATTTAATCATAATTTCTAATTTTTGGTTAATATATTTATCATTTTTATCCAATTTCCAACATCCAACATCCAACATCCAGCTTCCAACATCTAGCCATCAGCATCCATTCTCTCGGTGCCTGAGTGTCCCGACGATAGGAGGGAAGTATCGAAGGCTTATTGTTTTCATCTTAATTCGTTTTTAGGACTTGATTCCTTTTTTGTTCTCTTTTAAGAGTAGCTTCCGCCCGCCAACTAAACAACACCGGTACCACAAATAAGGTGATCAATGCGATTAACATCCCTCCAAAGCTGGGTATGGCCATCGGGATCATGATATCGCTTCCACGCCCGGTAGAAGTTAAAATGGGTAACAGGGCAAGAATTGTTGTAGCTGTTGTCATCAAACAAGGGCGAATCCGTTTTTGTCCGGCTTCAATGACTGACTTTCGTATGTCCTCTTTTAGTGTTGGTTTGTTTTTGTCGAACGTTTGTTTCAGGTAGGTGGCCATCACAACTCCGTCATCTGTCGCAATACCGAATAAGGCAATAAACCCGACCCATACGGCGACACTTAAATTAATGGTGTGCATCTGGAAAAGGTCCCGTAGGTTTTCCCCAAATAAACTGAAATTTAAAAACCAATCTTGGCCATAGAACCAAATCATTAAAAACCCACCGGCAAATGCTACAGCAATACCACTAAACACCATAAACGAAGTGGCAACCGATTTAAACTGAAAATACAGAATAAAAAAGATGATCAATAGCGCCAATGGAACAACCACAGAAAGCGTTTTCTCTGCCCGAACTTGGTTTTCATACGTTCCGGTAAATTGATAGTTAATTCCTTTCGGAACGGTCAATTCGCCCGAATCTATTTTATCTTGAATGGCTTGTTGCGCGTTTTCCACTACATCTACTTCAGCAAAACCATCTAATTTATCAAACAGTACATAACCCACTAAAAAAGTGTCTTCACTTTTTATCATCTGTGGCCCTTGTTCGTAGCGTATTTCAACCAATTCGCCTAACGGAACGGGGCTTCCGCCTTCAACAGGGACATAGATGTTTTTTAAATCGGTTGGGTTTTCCCTGAGTTCCCGAGGATACCGAACCCTTACGGAATAACGTTCCCGACCTTCAACTGTTTGCGTTAACGGCATACCGCCAATGGCTACCTGTAGGGTTTGTTGTACCGTCTCGATGGAAATGCCGTAGCGGGCCAATCGATCCCGGTTTATATCTAGCAATAAATATGGTTTACCAACAATACGGTCGGCAAAAACAGCTTGTTCTTTTACACCTTCTACTTGTTTTAGAATAGTTTCCAGTTGCATACCAAAAGCTTCAATTTCCTTTAAATCCTGACCTTTTACCTTGATGCCCATTGGGGCGCGCATTCCAGTTTGCAACATCACCAATCGGGTTTCAATGGGTTGCAGTTTTGGGGCCGAAGTAACGCCCGGCAATTTGGTGACGTTTACAATTTCATTCCAAATATCGTCTGGCGATTGAATTTCAGGACGCCAGTTTCGGTAGTATTCACCATCTTCATCGGGGATGAGCTGCGATCTCGATACGTTGCTCGTGCCTCGCAATACTCGATCTGACGTTTCATTTCCTTGGTTTTCGAGTGATTCCATGTTACTATTTTCAACCAAACTTCCATCTTTCAAGACGAACAACCCATCTTCATTTACTTTAAAGCGTTGTGGACTCCCCGTTTCATCTATAATATATTCCGATTTGTATTGAATGATATTTTCGTACATAGAAAGTGGTGCCGGATCTAAGGCAGATTCGGTTCGACCGGCTTTTCCTACCACTGTTTCAATTTCGGGAATACTGGCCACGGCCATATCGAGTTGCTGCAATACGCGTTTGTTTTCTTCTACCCCTGCGTGCGGTAAGGAAGTAGGCATCAACAAAAAGGATCCTTCATTTAAGGAAGGCATAAATTCCTTTCCGGTGTTTCTCATAATCAGGAATCCCAAAATCAGGATTACGGTAGGAATCGACAAAAACAGCAGTTTATTTTGCAAGCACCAATTTAAAATTCGGGTGTAATACCGCATAAACACCCAGAAGACAGTCAATAACCCGAAACAGATAAAGCTTACGAACAGTAAATTCATAATCAAGCTTCGATCAAAACCTAAGGGGCGCCAATATTCTGCTAACAGAAATACAATGGCCAAGGCCGAGATAATAATATTGATGGTATTGATACGTTGTTCACGCAGCACTATTTTTTTAGAAAAACGGGCAACGAACCTGGGGTTTTTTAAGAAACCTGTTGCTCCAAAGGCAATAAGGATAAGTCCTAACCAATACCCATAGGCGATTGCTACAATCCCAACAAGAAGTAATAGCGTATGCAAAATATGACTAAAAACAGACCGTATGTTTTTCTTTCTGAAGAGATACGCGGCAAAAGGCGGAATTAAAAACAAGGCGACAATAATGGAAGCCGTAAGCGCCATGGTTTTTGTGAAAGCAAGCGGACGGAATAGTTTTCCTTCGGCACCGATCATGGTAAACACTGGAATAAAACTGATAATAGTCGTCAACACAGCCGTGAGAATCGCTCCCGAAACTTCGGAAGTAGCATTATAAACAACGGTATTGATATTTGAAGCTGGAGGTTTGAGGCTGGAGGTTTGAGGATTGTTATCTTCTAACTTCCTACTTCCAGCTTCCAACTTCGAATTTCCAGTTTCCAACTTCGAGCTTCCATTTTCCGCTTTCCACGCCTCCAAATGCCTGATAATATTTTCTGAAAGGATCACCCCAACATCGACCATCGTACCAATGGCAATGGCAATACCCGAAAGGGCTACGATGTTTGCATCGACATTGAAAACCTTCATGGCGATAAAAACCATGAGCACGGCAACGGGCAATAACCCTGAGATGAGGATGGAAGCACGAAGGTTGAACACCATAATTACGATAACTAAAATGGTGATCAGGATTTCCAAAGTCAATGCTTCATTAAGAGTACCGAGAGTTTCCTGTATCAGTTCGGTACGGTCGTAAAATGGAACGATGGTTAATTGTGAGGTTCGTCCATCTTTTAATGTTTTGGAAGGAAGGCCGGCGCTGAGTTCGTTTATTTTATCTTTTACATTGTTAATGACTTCCATGGGATTCGCGCCATACCGGGCCACGACCACACCACCAACAACCTCGGCACCTTCCTTGTCTAAAATTCCGCGTCGGGTTTCAGGCCCTAAATGTACTTTTGCCACATCTTTGATACGGATGGACGTGAAGTCTTTGGAAGTGACCACGGCATTCTCAATATCCTTAATCGATTGTATATACCCTAATCCTCTAACTAAGTATTCTGCCTTGTTGATTTCCAAAGTTTGGGCCCCAACATCTTCGTTGCTTTGTTTTATGGCAGTTACAATTTGATCCAGCCCAATATTGTATTGGCGCATCAATTCGGGGTTTACATCAACTTGGTATTCTTGTACGTACCCGCCAATGGAAGCGACTTCCGAAACGCCACTGGCTGATGAAAGCGCATATTTTACGTAATAATCCTGAATGCTCCGTAGTTCGTGCAAATCCCAACCCCCGGTAACGTTGCCGTCTTTGTCACGACCTTCTAAAGTGTACCAGAATATTTGTCCCAATCCCGTTGCATCTGGTCCCAATGTCGGGTTTATGCCCTCGGGGAGTAGGTTGGCGGGGAGGGAGTTCAGTTTTTCAAGGATGCGGCTTCGGCTCCAATAAAACTCCACATCTTCTTCAAAAATGATATAAATACTCGATATTCCGAACATGGATGAACTCCGGATAGTTTTTACACCGGGAATCCCGAGTAGGGAAGTGGTGAGCGGATACGTAATTTGATCTTCAATATCCTGTGGCGATCGGCCTTGCCATTTGGTAAAGACAATCTGTTGGTTTTCGCCAATATCCGGGATGGCGTCAACAGCAACGGGATCGGTTGGTAAAAAACCCGTATCCCAATTAAAAGGAGCGGTAACAATGCCCCAACCTACAAATAAAACCAGTAACAGGACCGCTACCAATTTATTTTCTATTAAAAATTTGATGCTCTTATTTAGCATATTCTGATAATTAAACAGTTAAACACATTTGTGAAAAAATCACAAACAAAAGGAATTGCTCTTTAGGTAGTTAACTAAAGAGTATAAATGGTTACTGTTTAAATATCAAATTAGGAAGGTCTGATGTAGGACCGAAATATCTTTTATAAGATAAGGGGGTGAATAATAGCTAAAAGAATCATTTTTTTCTTCAACTACTTGAAAAAGGTTGATGTAAGAATACACAAAACTGGCAACAAAGGTTTGCTGCTGCAAAGAAAGGTTTTCAAAAGAAAGTTTCAGGTTGTCTTCTCCTTCAACAACTAATTGTTTGTCATTACAGCAAGAATCTTTGGTAGTGCTGGAATCGCAGCTTTCCGAAGAAGTTTGAACGTCCATGCCACACGTTTTTACGTGTTGTGTAAAACTGTAATCTACTAACATTTCTCCACAATAGTGCATATTTACAGTAAATGACATAGTAGTGAAGAGCACTAAAAATGCCATGGAAACTGCACCGAATTTGTGGAATACTTGTTTCATGAATAGTGCAAAGATAATGATTTTTTAAATAAAAGCGCGTGATGAAAAATACGACCCTTTAATATTGCAGCAAAACTCAAACCGTAAAAAAAAGGGGTAACAAAATGAATGTTGTTGTATATGGAGGTATAAAACATATTTAAACCTTAATTACAATTACTATGAAACATTTAAAATTATTGACCGTATTCTTAATTTGCGCAATTGCATTGGTAAGTTGTGAAGCTGAAATTGATCCGGCAAATCAAGAAATTAACACAGAGGTTCTTTCAGGAAATTTTAGCTCGGGCCCCGTGTGCGATGACAAGCCTATTATGAAGTACAGTTCATTAACCGAAATTCAAAACGCCCATAAAGCATTGTACGATGATTATCAAAACAGCGGTGAGGATGTGGAAATTCTTCGGGCTTGGGAAGATGACCGGTCATTTTATTCGCTTCGGAAAAAAGATGAAGACATGGATTTGGGCAATATCCCTTCAGACCCCAACTTCGACTCTTGGAGCTATACCAGCGATTTAATACTGGAAACGATGCTCAATGAAGACGGTATGATCATCATTGGCGAGTATTTGTATGTATGGGATGACGGTTGTGTGATCCACCGCATTGCTTATGACAATTGCTCAGATTATAAAACCTTATTGCAATTTGCAGGTTTTGTAAAAACCTACGATGGATCTTCAGCTGCCGAAGAAGAGATGTTTAAGTATAGGAATGACGAGAACATTTCAGATGTAGATGTATGTACAGACCCAAGATATGATTTTGAGACCATAAGTGAATTAAACTACCCTATTGGGAACGACAAACCGTACGATGTGGAAAAAAGCGGTACAAAATGTGGTTTAGAAGCACATATCACACACGACATATTGACCCATGATCCCTTAAATAAAACAATTAGTATTAAAGTAGAAGCCAATTACATTGCTCCCGTGGGAAGCGAGCCCAATTTAGGGTTTTATATCTCGAATGCTGCTGACTTTGCAAGCATTGAAATTATAGACGGATCCATTCCTTCTGCTATAGGTGTTAATTGGGAATTGCAGGACGCCAATAGTTTTGTATATCCAGGAAAATGGTTCATTATAGATGTGGATTACTCAACATTTACCACCATGGTCCCTTCTCTGTTGATCGACTTGGTGGTAAACACAGGATTATTAGGAGGCGATAGCTGTAGTGATATGGACACGCTTGCGTTATTGCTGGATTGTCCTGTTTCCATATCCAAAAAGCCATTGAATGCACAATTAGGAAAATGGTTGTTTACCTTAGAAGGTTTAGAAGGAAGTACTGGAGGATATGTACTACATTGGGATTTTGGCGATGGTAGCCCGGTACAAACAACTTATAACACCAATACCATCACACATACCTTTCCTACGCCGTGTAATCCAGAGATCTTTAACGTATCCGTTACCATCGAAAAAGAAAATTTCTGTAAAAACTCAGCAGGGACCCAAGTGTCTTCTTGGGATACGTGTAAACGGCAGCAGATGTCTGAAAAACACAAAGAAAAATACGATGGTAGACGACTGAAGCTAAAAATAAAATCGAAGAAAAGGTTCGATTTGTTTGGTGGCGGTACTAAGATAAAACACTTGTTCCGATACCGTAAAAAAGGGGAGAAGTCCATCAACTCGTCTGGAGATGTTTATTTGGCAGCGGGGACATCGTGTGCACCAGAAAGCCTGTCATCTCTATTGCCCGCAGTGTCGCAATCTGGAAAGAAAAGATTAAAGCAGAAATTTAAATCCAATAACAATTACTTTATCGATTTAAATATGCCACCTAGCGTGACATTCACCCACACTAACGGATTCAGTAAAACATTGACCTATATTGGAACGTGTTCTAAATAGTTTTTGAGAGTAGCACATAACTACATAGAATATTTAAAACGCATCATTTTATGAAATGGTGCGTTTTTTTATATCGAATGTATTGTGAAAACTTTAAAGAAATATCTTTGTAATCCTGAATAAACTCCCACTTTACAATGAAAAAGTACGCATCGCAGAAAAAGCGATATACTTTTTTTGTTCGTAACTCCTTATGGATCAAGTCCAAAAGTTGGGTCTAAAGTGAAAAATAGTTTTCTTTGCGGATAAATATTTTCCAATGAATAAAGAGACTGATTTACCCCTGCTAAGCTTAATCCTTCCTGAAGGTTTGCTAACTTACTTTACCATTGTTGGGTTTGATAAAAAAACCATTAAAGACCCCTTATACGTTAATCGGCTGACCATTTATTTAGGAGAAAAAAAGGAAATCCCCGAAGCCTATAAAAATCACCAATATAAAGCTAGCGGCTTTATGGAGCCCCGAATAATTGAGGATTACCCAATCAGAGATAATTTGGTAAGCTTAAGCTTGAAGCGAAGA
>NZ_QEHR01000007.1 GCF_003095375.1 Marixanthomonas spongiae | reverse complement strand
CGGGGCTCACCTCTTACCATTCCGAACAGAGTAGTTAAGCCCGTTTGCGCCGATGGTACTGCACCGTGGGAGAGTAGGTCGCCGCCTTCTTACAGGCCCCCCATCATTGTGATGGGGGGCTTTTTTTTTATGGATTATTCTTAATTATCCACGGTGGTGTGGTGGTGCGGCCAGCCTTTACTTTTATTGACTTTCCTTCCCTTCCCCGATGTAAATGGGGCAGTACACAGGATCTGCCCGCGCCGTTCCCATCCAACCCAAACCGCCTTCATTTTGTTTGCTTCTCACAGTTAAATGTTTTTTCAGGATCTATCCCCAAAAATTGCATATTGGGCCGTATAGGTTTTATATATGTGCCATTGGTGCGGCCAGCCTTCACTTTTATTGACTTTCCTTCCCTTCCCCGATGTAAATGGGGCAGTACACAGGATCTGCCCGCGCCGTTCCCATCCAACCCAAACCGCCTTCATTTTGTTTGCTTCCCGCAACCATCTATTTTTTACAGTTATACTCAAAAATTGCATATTGAGCCGTATAAAATTTTTCAATGCGACATTGAGCGGTTTAGCTATTAATTTTTACTTTTTCAAAAGCTACAGATTATTTCAGTACTGTTTTTGCATCAACTGCCACTTCATTATGTCATTATTTCAGAATTTAAAATTGTATATACCGAATACTCATTTAAGTTGGGGCAAGTAGGGGACTATATATTGATTAAGATATCAGTTTACTTTCAGGTGAAGTAATTTTAAAGATAAGCATTAAAAATCTAGCTTGAGCATCGCTTAATATGCTGTTTTAATTACAGCTTCTTTTCAGTATATTTATTTTTTAAATTAGCTCACCTCTAATTTTGCAATGCTGAACAATCCAGAAATAGATTTAGCTTGGGATTTCGTCAACCATACCGATAGGAATATTTTTTTAACGGGAAAAGCGGGTACGGGAAAAACCACCTTTTTGCACAAGTTGAAAGAACAGTGCTTAAAGCGGTTAGTAGTGGTTGCTCCTACAGGCGTTGCCGCAATCAATGCCGGTGGGGTAACCATTCATTCTTTTTTTCAGTTGCCGTTTGGGCCTTTGTTGCCGGAAAATGGAACGCTAAGTAACAATTCATTTTCAAAAAAATTCAGTCGCGCAAAAATAGACATTATCAAATCGCTAGACCTGTTAATCATCGATGAAATAAGTATGGTACGGGCCGATGTGCTGGACGGAATTGATAACGTATTGCGCCGATTCAGAAACAGAAGCCTGCCTTTTGGTGGTGTTCAATTGTTGATGATTGGCGACCTGCAGCAGCTTTCGCCCGTGATAAAAGAGAACGAATGGCAACTTTTAAAACAAAATTATAAAACCGGTTTCTTTTTCGGCAGCCATGCGTTTCAGAAATGCGATGCACTTTCCATAGAATTAAAACACATTTACCGACAGGACAGCAAGGAATTTATAGAGATATTGAACGAAATACGAAACGACCGGCTGAGCCTAGAAGCTTCAGAAAAACTAAACCAACGCTATCTGCCAGATTTTTCAGCAACCGAACATGAAGGCTATATCACCTTGACCACGCACAATGCCCGTGCAGATCGAATCAATAATACCGAACTCCATACGCTAAAAGACAAATCTTTTGTTTATGAGGCCGAGGTTATAGGGAAATTTCCCGAATACCTGTACCCTACCCATATCAATCTGGAGCTGAAAGTTGGCGCTCAGGTTATGTTCATAAAAAATGACCGTTCGCCCGAAAAAGAATATTTCAACGGAAAAATAGGAACCGTTGTCCATTTGGAAGAAGACGACATTACTGTACGTTGTCCCGATGATGATTTTGACATTCATCTTATACCTGAAGAATGGGAAAACGTCAAATATTCCATCGATCCTGACACCAAGGAGATCACCGAAGAAAAAATAGGCGCTTTCACGCAAATACCGTTGCGTTTGGCGTGGGCCATTACCATCCACAAAAGTCAAGGGCTAACCTTCGATAAAGTGGTGGTTGATGCCCAAGAAGCCTTTGCCCATGGACAGACTTACGTGGCCTTGAGCCGTTGCAAAACCTTGGAAGGCATCGTATTAACGAGCCCCATAAGTAACAGCAGCATTATCAATAACCAAGAAGTGTCCGTATTCAGTAAGCAAGCCGAAAAACAGCAACCCGATGTTTCGGTATTGGAAATTTCAGAAAAAACCTATCAGTTGAACCTTTTAGATGAACTGTTCAATTTTCATTCGTTTTTGTATCCCATTAAACGGATAACAGACATCTATTATAAAAACAGGACGGGTATTGAAGGCACTGTACTAACTCCATTACAAACGCTCAAAGAAAAAGGCGTTCAAGAACTGTTAAAAATACATGCCGCGTTTAAAAAACAGCTGAAACAACTAAGTGAAAAGAGCAAACCCGATGCGAACCCAGCCCTGCAGGAACGCGTTAAAAAGGCTTGTGCCTATTTTGAAACCCATACCGAAAAATTTATAAAAAATCCGTTGGCAGACATCCTTTACAGTACAGATAATAAAACGGTACGGAAAGAACTGAACAAATATATAGACGACCTTGAACAGCAAACGCACCAAAAATTATACGTATTCCGAAAAATGAAAGTCGGTTTTGATACCGTGAGCTATTTAAAATTACGTGCCGAAGCGGTGCTGGAAAAACCCAACATACCACAGCGCCGAAAAGAAACATTGGTAACAACCACCGAACATCCCGCACTGTATGACGAGCTTCGGAATTTACGCACTGAACTATCGGAAACTGAAGCCGTGGCACCTTATCAAATTTTTACCCAAAAAACATTAATGCAACTTTGCCAATTATTGCCCACAACGCCCAAACAGTTAAAAAGCATCCACGGTATAGGAAAAGTGCGGTTGGAAAAATACGGAGCAGCAATCCTAAAAACCATTTTGGCGTATTGCGAAACACATGACGCGGAATCCAAAAAAGATGTTTTGGCAAAATCACGGGTGAGCGAAACCAAAAAGATATCCTTTAAGTTGTTTAAAGAAGGGATGAGCATTGCCGAAATTGCCGCCGAACGCGGTTTTACTACCGGCACTATTGAAGGTCATTTAAGCGGGTTTATACGAACGGGCGATCTAATGGCAAGCGATTTGATGCCTGAACTCAAGTACAAAGAATTGAGAGAAATTATGGAAACCACACCCTTTGAAGGCTTTAAGCAACTAAAAGACCAGGTGGACGATACCTTTAGCTATATGGATTTACGGTTTGTTTTTAATGAGATGGAATATGAAAAGAACAAAGAATAGATAAACTTAATGTTACCAACTTTGGTTTATTTGGAAAACTAAGAGTAATTGATTTGAAATCAAAATAGGTTTTGATATAATCTCTCTTTTTTTATATTAATTTTACCACATACTGCAAAGTGTTTATGAGGCAACAAACCTATAAAGAAGAATGGTGGAACACCTTTACCCATGGCATTGGGTTTTTGCTCAGTTTAGTGGGGTTTGCCTTGTTGTTTGTGTTTCATACCTATACTTCTTGGGAAGGTATTTTAGGCATTTCACTCTATGGGTTTTCACTGGCGGCACTTTATTTTACTTCGACCTTGTATCATTATGAAAAAAATGCCAATAGAAAGTTTTTGTACCGAAAACTGGATCATATAAGCATTTATTTGTTGATAGCCGGCACGTACAGCCCAGTGGTGCTGGTCACGTTGCAGCACAGCTTGGGTTGGACGTTGTTTTGGTTGGTTTGGGGCATTGCTGCATTGGGCACAGTCTTAAAGATATTTTTCACAGGAAAATTCGAACTGTTTTCCACCTTGTTGTACCTCGCCATGGGTTGGCTGATTGCTTTCGATTTCTCGGCATTGAAAGAAGCGGTGGATCAAACCGGGCTATTTTTATTAATGGGTGGCGGTGCGGCTTATACCATCGGCATCGTTTTTTACCTGCTGGACCGTGTAAAATACAGCCACGTTATTTGGCACGTTTTTGTGCTCTTGGGCAGTTTGTTGCATTATTTGTTCATCTTTTTAAAGGTGATCTAAAGGAAATAGGCCACTACAATAGCAACGATTACAGCAATCATTTTAGAAAGATCAAACTTATGGTTGCTGGAGCTTTCAAAAAGAATGGTGGTGGAAACGTGTAGAAAAATACCGATCACTACCGCTGTAATCTGTGTGTGGTAGGCTTCAATAATGGCTATATGTTCTGAAACAAAATTGCCAATAGGTGTCATTAAAGCAAACAAGAATAAAAACAAGATTGTTATGGCCCTGCTATATCCCGCTTGTATAAAAAAGAACGAGAGGATAATAGCCACCGGAATTTTATGAACGATAACCCCAATCAATAGGTTGTTTTCTTCTGAAATGGGCATACCTTCCAACAAGGCGTGAATAGAAAGGCTAATAAACAGCAGCCACGGAAAATGCTGGGTGTCGGCATGCAGGTGAACGTGGCCATGCTCGGCTCCTTTTGAAAAGAACTCCAAAAATATTTGAAGCAAGATCCCTATCATAATAAATACGCCGATGGATTTTGACGGGGTTTCAAAAACTTCGGGCAAAAGTTCAAAAACCGTTATGGCCAATAAAAAAGCCCCGCTAAACGCAAGGTACAGTGCAATTTGCTGTATTCGCTTTGTTTTCAAAAACAGTGCAACGCCATATCCCAAGGCTACGGCCAAAAAGAGAAGTAAATAATTCATCAATTAAAAATAAGGATCAATCGTTCAGAATTTTCTTTATCAAAAGCATTTAGATGGTAGTCCCCAAAACGGTTTACCAAGGTTACCCCAGCTTCCTGAAAATAGGCTTTAAAATCTTCGAGTGTCAAGGCTTTTACGCGTTCGGTATAAAAATGTCTTTTATTTTCATGGGTAAAGCGGATGTCTTTAAAAAGATAGCCATTTTCAAAATAACGCTTCATATAAAAATCGATACCGTCAACAGTTTTAACTTCAGAAGGCACTAAATTTTTGGCAATGTAATCCATGTTCAAAAAGTCGATCACGCCATAGCCGTTGGGTTTCAGTTCTTCTTTAATGGCTTTTATGGTCTGCAAATTATCGTTTTCTTTTTCAAAATACCCAAAACTGGTAAAAAGATTGAAAACGGCGTCAAACTTTTTGGGATAGGGCAGGCACATATCGTGCACTTCAAAATGAAGGTGTTCATGTTCAAACTGTTTGGCGTACGCAATGCTTGTTTCAGATAAATCGACTCCTGTTACGCGATAGCCCATATTGCTCAAGTGTTTGGAGTGACGGCCCTTTCCGCAGGCCAAATCCAATATCTCCGCCCCGGTTGAAAGGTTAAGGTACGAAGTGAGTTCTTTCATAAAAAGCCCAGCTTCTTCATAGTCGCGGTCTTTGTACAAGATGTGGTAATACGGGGTGTCGAACCAAGCTGTGTACCAAGTATCTGTTTCTTTTTGCATGAAGTTGGTTTTGCCCTACAAAAATACTGTAATTTTGTGCCTTTATTCAATTAGATTTTATAATTTAAGGAAACAATCTACAATTAATAGGTGTCCGCCCCTGCGGGCAATGATATGGAAAAGAACTTTAAAATGGTGGCCAAGACCTTATATGGGTTAGAAGACTTATTGGCCAAAGAACTTCGGCAATTAGGAGCTTCGGGCATCGAAAAAGGAACCCGAAACGTAGCTTTTGAAGGTGATACCGGATTTATGTACAAAGCCAATCTGTGTTGCCGTACCGCCATTAAAATTTTGAAACCCATTACTGCTTTTAATGTGTTTACTGAAGACGAGCTATATAAAAACATTTATAAAATTAAATGGGAAGACTATATGGAGGCCAATGGCAGCCTGGCCGTAGATGCTACCGTTTTTTCCAAGCAATTTACGCATTCGCAATACGTTGCCTTAAAAACGAAAGATGCTATTGTAGACCGCTTTAGGGACAATGAAGGGATAAGGCCCGACGTAGATTTAGACCATCCTACTTTGCGGATCAATGTTCATATAGATCGAAACATCTGTACCGTTTCTTTAGACAGTAGTGGGCACTCTTTGCACAAACGCGGCTATAAAACCGCTACGGGCTTGGCACCTATAAACGAAGTTCTGGCGGCAGGTATTGTAATGTTATCTGGGTGGGAAGGACAATGCAACTTTATGGATCCTATGTGCGGAAGCGGGACTATTTTAACCGAAGCCGCAATGATTGCCTGTAACATCCCGCCAAACCTGAACCGGGATGAATTTGGTTTTGAAAACTGGCCCGATTTTGACGTGGATTTGTATGAAGTGATCGAGAACGCTGCCCTAAAAAAGATAAAAGAGTTTCACTTTAAAATCTATGGGGCCGATAAGGATATGTTTTTATTGAACAAGGCCAATGAAAACATCAAAAATGCCAATCTTCAAGATTTTATTGAACTGAAACAACAAGACTTTTTTGAAAGCGAAAAGCCGGTCGATAAGCCAATGTACTTGGTTTTCAATCCGCCGTACGACGAACGGCTTTCGGTAACCGATATCGATGCTTTTTACAAAAAAATAGGGGATACCTTAAAACAGGGCTATCCCGGTACACAAGCCTGGATGATCACCAGCAATATGGAAGCCCTTAAAAATGTGGGGCTGCGCGCTTCAAAAAAAATAAAGCTCTACAACGGGAAACTGGAAAGCCGCTTGGTACGCTACGAGATGTACGAAGGAAGTAGGAAAAGGAGTAAACGGTGAGCGGTAAGAAATAATAAACTTCATTCCACTCTTTGCTAATGCGGGTGGTTTTACATCTTTTACCCGACACCAAAAACATCCCATACCTTCCTATTGGCAGACAGGTTCCAAATCTCAAAAACGGTAATATTCAAGCTTTGTGCTTCCATCATCCAACATCCAGCATCGAGTACCGCTACACCTCAATCTTTTTAAGTTCTTTATAGTTTTTCTTCAATCTTCGCAGTAATATGCCGTACACAATTCGGTAGAAAAGAAGGATTAACCCAATAAACAACAAACCGAAAATAAACTGGGCCAAAAAGAAAACCGAGGCAAAACCCTCTTGCGAGATAGCCGAGTACCCATCGAAATTCTGAACCATCAAAGCGTACAACTGTTCTTGGTTTATATAGTAATAAATGTTGATGGCCAACATAATCAAGGTCGTTGCACCAACATTGTATATTACAAAATACTTGACCGTTTTTCGGGTTTTTAATATGTTTTTCATCAATTGTTTTACAGAGTCGGTAACTTTTACTGATCGGTGGTTTTTATAAAACAGGTAAATAAAAGCACCAAAAACCAAATAATTGATAATATTGAGGACAATCAAGATGTTGTGGAGGCCCATAGCGTCGTTAATGCGGTTGCTTATTTTAAAGTTTTCGCTCACGTTGGGAATGACCACGGCCAATAAGGTCCAAAATATGATTTCGGCAATACTAATGTAGAAAATCCACTTCACGATAGAAGACGATTTTTTGAGCAACATTTGGTATATGTCGCTATAGGAAAGCTTGGGAAGCTCCTGTTCCCGGCTTTGCCAATCTTTTTTCAATAATTCCAGTTCGTCCATATTAATACGCTCCTACGGATTTAATATATTACGTAATTTTCCTTTGATGCGGTTCATCTTTACCCGGGCATTTACTTCGGTAATTCCGAGGGTTTCAGAAATTTCCTTGTAATTTTTATCTTCCAAATACAAAAACACCAAGGCTTTGTCAATATCGTTCAGTGTTTTTACGGCACTGTACATCAATTTCAGTTGTTCTTCAATGGTATCGTCGTACGGTTCTGCCTTAATCTTAAAGCTAACGCTCTCAAAACTGGCGGTATCGATCCTGCGTTTCTTTTTTCGGTACAAGGTAATGGCAGTGTTCAACGCCACGCGGTACATCCAGGTACTGAATTTTGAATCGCCCCTAAACTTTGGGAACGCTTTCCACAGTTGTATGGTAATCTCTTGAAAAAGATCGTTGTGCGATTCTTGGTCGTTGGTATATAACCGGCAAATTTTATGCACAATGTTCTGGTTCTCCTCCAGTTGGGTTACAAAACTATGTTCAAGGTCTTTCGTCAATGAGGTACTGTTAGCTGTTTCATTAGTAGGGCATGAAACAAGATTGTTACAATATTCACAAAAAATACTCATTTTTATGAAAGGCAGCTAAACTATTGCTAATTTTAAGGGATAACCGATAAACATGAATATACCAAAAACCCAAAAACCCCGCGTGATTGTTGTGGGCGGTGGATTTGCCGGCATCAACTTTATAAAAAAAATAAAAAATGAAAACGTACAGATTGTCCTGTTCGACATAAACAATTACCATACCTTTCAGCCTTTGTTGTACCAAGTGTCCACTTCTGGGCTGGAACCAGATTCTATTGCGTATCCACTTCGGAAAATTTTCAGGAAAAACAACAATTTCCATTTCCGATTGGCCGAAGTAACTTATATCAATAAAGAAAAAAAGGAAATAGAAACCACCATAGGTAACCTGGCGTATGATTATTTGGTACTGGCCACAGGAACCAAGACTAATTATTTTGGCAACCAAAACATCGAGAAAAACAGCATGCCCATGAAAACAGTGCCACAGGCATTGAACATTCGCAGCCTAATGCTTCAGAATATTGAAAAGGCCGACAGGACCGAAGACCCAAATCAACGCAAACGCTTATTGAACTTCGTCATTGCCGGTGCGGGGCCTACCGGAGTGGAATTGGCAGGAGCCTTGGCCGAATTTAAAAACAGCATCCTTGAAGACGATTACACCGAAATGAACGAAGCCGAAATGCACGTCCATTTGTTAGAGGGCATGGATCGTGTGTTGCCACCCATGAGTGAAAAAGCCTCAAAAATGGCACAGAATTTTTTAGAGCGTTTGGGCGTACAGGTGCACGTGAATACCATGATCGAGGACTATGATGGAATAACAGTAACCACCAAAGACGGCAAAAGTTATGAAACAGAAGCGTTTATCTGGGCCGCCGGTGTTACGGGAAATCCTGTAAAAGGTATTGACGGCAGTGCTTTGATGGAAAAAATAAATCGGTATTATGTTAATGAGTATAGCAAAGTAAAAGGCACCGATGCCATTTTTGCTTTAGGCGATATTGCCTTGATGGAGACCGAAGCCTATCCCAAAGGGCATCCACAGGTTGCACAACCGGCCATTCAGCAAGGCAAGCATTTAGGGGACAATTTCAAGCGGCTGCTCAAGGGAAAACCGCTGGAACCATTTGAATATTTAGACAAAGGCACCATGGCCACAGTGGGCCGCAACAAGGCGGTGGTCGATATTAAAAAAATGCACTTTGGTGGGTTTATCGCCTGGTTTATCTGGATGTTTGTCCACCTTTGGTTTCTGGTAGGCTTCCGCAACCGGGTCGTTACATTTTTTAATTGGACCTACAGCTATATTAACTATGACCGTGCGGCAAGACTGATTATCAGGCCGTTTAAAAAAGAGGCTTAATTAATTGGTTTTAACGGGTAGCGGTCCTCCGTGAGTAACATATTGACCACCAACCTCGTCAATGTTCACATTCAGTTCGTCATCGCTGTCAATACTGTTGATGTTTACTTTCAGCTCGTCGTATGTGTCAATACTGTTGATGTTCACGTCGAGTTCGTCATAGGTGTCGATATCCACAATGCGTACATCCAAGGTATTGTTGTCGCTAATGGGAACTAATTTATAATCTGATGATGTTTCAACCGTATTTTTTGAAGCATGTGCCTTGGGAATAATTTCAAGGTCTTTTATTACATTAATGGTCAAGCAAATGGCGATAACAGTTAAGATGGTTTTGGTATAGAGATCGTTTTTCATAATGAGAAATTTAATGGGTTTTACTTCTGAAAAAATCAAAATGTGTTCCAAAGTGCAACTCATACCGAAAATGAGGGCTGTTTTTAGTATTTTAGCTGAAAATTGATTGCGATGATTTCAGAAAAACAGTTTAAAAAAGAAATAGATTTAATAATAACCAATGCCATACGGGAAGATGTAGGCGATGGTGATCACAGTTCATTGGCCTGTATCCCGGAAGATGCAACGGGCAAAGCCAAACTATTGGTTAAGGACGATGGCATCATTGCCGGGGTAGACTTTGCTCGGCAGGTTTTTGAGTTTGTGGATGCCGGCCTTAAAGTGGAAGTAAAAATAAAAGATGGACGCCCAGTAAAAAAGGGCGATATCTGTTTTTATGTAACCGGACTGTCGCAGTCGATTTTAAAATCGGAACGTTTGGTATTGAACGCGATGCAGCGTATGAGCGCCATTGCTACAAAAACCCATGCCTATGTAAAACTACTGGAAGGCACCAAGACTCAAATTCTGGATACCCGAAAGACCACTCCCGGTATTCGTGCTTTGGAAAAATGGGCGGTTAAAATAGGAGGTGGGGAAAACCACCGTTTTGCCCTTTACGATATGATTATGCTAAAAGATAACCACATCGATTTTTGCGGCGGTATTACCAAGGCCATAGAAAAAACACAGGCGTATTTAAACCAACATAACCTTCACTTAAAAATAATCGTAGAGGCGAGAAACCTTAAAGAAATTGAAGAAATCTTGCAAAATAAGGGTGTGTACCGTATTTTAATCGATAACTTTAATTATAGCGATACCAAAAAAGCGGTCCAAATGATAGGCGATACCTGCCTAACGGAATCCAGTGGCGGGATAACCCTCGAAACCGCCCGTAAATACGCTGAGTGCGGTGTAGATTACATAAGCAGCGGGGCACTGACCCATTCGGTTCACAATATGGATTTAAGCTTAAAAGCAGTTTAATGGCCGAAAACGAAACGTTGAACATAGAAAACCTGCCGGTTATCCGTACCTTGGCAAAATGGAGCAAAAAGGTTAAAATACCGGGCACCAACGGCCTTTCGCTCTATCATTTACTGGACATTTATGGTTCTGGGATCATAAAAGGTACTTTTTCTTCTCGAGCCAGCTCGATTGCGTACAGTTTTTTTGTTGCCATTTTCCCTTTTTTGCTGTTTATACTCAATTTAATCCCTTATTTGGACTTCATCGATGGTTTTTTAACCCAGTTCTTGATTTTTATTGAAAAGCTGTTGCCCCCACAAACTGCCGATTTGTTTTATCCCGTAATTGCCGATATTGCCGTGAACCCAAGGGGCGGCTTGCTTTCGTTTTCCATTATTTTGGCCATGTTTTTATCGGCCAATGGCGTAAATGCTATTTTTAGTGCTTTTGAGTACTCGGTGCACGTTACTATAAACCGAACTTTTTTTAGGCAATATGCCGTAGCTTTTGGTGTCGCTATTTTACTGGCATTGTTAATGTTAACAACGGTAGGCGCCATTTTATACGGCGAGTACCTTATCAATCAATTGGTGGGCAAAGCGTATATTAATGATCGTGTGGGGTTAATTTCGACCTTGCAATTGGTCCTGTTGTTTGTTATGGTCTATACCATTGTTTCCATTTTGTACTATTTTGGCACCAAACAAGGCAAGGAATCCCGGTTTTTTTCGTTTGGAGCTTTGATGACCACTATTTTATTTATGGTGACCACCTATTTATTTGGTATTTATATCAATAATTTTTCAAATTACAACGAATTGTACGGCTCACTTGGGGCACTTTTAATTATGTTGTTCTATATTTGGATAAATTCGAACCTGTTGTTGTTGGGGTTTGAACTAAACCTTTCGCTTCAATTGCTCAGGGACAGAAACAAAGAAGACGGCAACGGTAACGATTCTAAAAACAAAAAATAACCCAATACTTAAACTGATGAAAAATCTATTTTTAACCACTATTTTAGCTGCGATCACTGCTTTTACGGCGGTAGCGCAAGACGTAACCGGAAAATGGAAAACCATAGACGATGAAACCGGTGAAGCAAAATCCATTGTCGAGATTTATAAAGAAAACGGAAAGATGTACGGAAAAGTAGTCGAAATACTCAATCCCGACAAAAAAGATGCGACTTGCGTGGATTGCCCGGGCGCGGACAAAGGCAAGCCTATTTTGGGGCTAGTCATCATCAAAGGCCTCGAAAAAGATGGCGATGAGTACAACGACGGGAAAATCCTGGACCCCAACAGCGGAAAACTGTACAAGTGCTACATTGAGCTGGAAAACGACAACAAATTAAAGGTGCGCGGCTACATTGGTTTCTCTTTGTTGGGGAGAACCCAGTATTGGTACCGCCAAGAATAACCTTTTCTTTGTAACCGAAAATAAGGTCGCTCTATTTGGAGGGGCCTTTTTTGGTTGCGGCGTGAATTGAAAGATAAAAAAACAGAAATCTACAGCCTTTTTACTAAATAGCACAAGTGGGTGTTAAATAGATTGTCTCCGTAAATTTTATTGAATATATTGTAATCAAGCCATCAAGGTGCAAAATCACTAAAACCTTAATTTAAATGAAATTGAAAACCTGTTTAAAAGCACTGTCCATAAAGAAAATGGCATACACGTTGTTTTTAGTGCTGTTGGCGGTTTTTTTGTTCATGTTTATTTCAAATTATACCATTGGTCATGCTGCGAAGGGCAAAACATTCAATACCATTTCTGAAATAGGAAAAAACAAAGTAGGTTTGGTCTTAGGGACTTCCAAGCGCCTTAAAAACGGACAGATAAACCCGTATTTTACATACAGGATCGATGCTGCCGTCGCACTCTATCAGCAAGGTAAAATAGATTTTATATTGGTAAGTGGTGATAACGCCACAAAATATTACAATGAACCTATGGATTTTAAACGGGCCTTGGTAAAAAGAGGCGTTCCCGAGGCCGTGATCTACTTGGATTATGCCGGTTTCCGAACTTTAGATTCAGTGGTTCGGGCCAAAGAAGTGTTTGGGCAAGAACACATTACGGTCATTTCACAAAAATTCCATAACCAACGAGCCATTTATTTAGCCGAAAAAAACGGCATGACGGCTATAGGCTTCAATGCCGAAGATGTAGCCGGCAAAAACGGGCTGAAAGTGAAAATAAGGGGATATTTTGCCCGCACCAAGGTTTTTTTGGACCTGCTGTTTCATGTAGAACCAAAATTTTACGGCAAAAAAATAATCATCAAACCCAAAACCGATACGTTAACGTTTCAAACCCATTCGGCTCAACTCTCTTGTTGGCTAAAACCTACCATTAATTCTTAAAAAAGCGCTTTGTTCTATATAGACGTCATTCTTCCCATTCCCTTAAAACAAAAGTTCACCTACAAGGTAAACAAAGATGAAGCCGCATTTCTTCAACAAGGGATGCGCGTGGCGGTTCCTTTTGGGAAATCAAAAGTGTTTACCGCCATTGTTTACCAAGTGCACCAAACACCACCTTCGGGGTATGAAACCAAGGACATTGACCATATTTTGGATGAGTCGCCCGTAATAACCGCTACTCAAATAAAACATTGGGAGTGGATGGCATCGTATTATATGTGCACTTTGGGCGAAGTGATCCGTGCCGCCTTGCCCAGTGCTTTTTTATTGGAAAGCGAAACCATTATTTCTTTGGCCAAAACCGATGTTTCTGAAGAAAAATTAACCGATGAGGAGTTTTTGATTTTTGAAGCCCTACAGCATCAGCCAACGCTGCACATAAACGACGTTCGCTCTGTGCTGGATAAAAAAAACGTGGTGGCCGTATTGGATAAGTTAATCGAAAAGAAAATAGTCCAGGTGCAAGAGGAAGTGTACGAGCAGTACAAACCCAAACTAAAGCGGTATGTAAAACTCGCTTCAAAATACGCTTCCGAAGCAGAGTTGAAACTCCTTTTGGAAGAAACGCTTTCCAACGCCCCAAAACAACGGGAAGTAGTAATGAACCTGTTTATGTTAACTGCCCAAAGCAACAAGCCCGTAAGCGTGAAACAGCTTCAGAAGCAGAGCGACACCTCTTTAAACGTGATAAAATCGCTGATCGATAAAGAAATATTGCAAGCATATTACATTAAAAAAGACCGGGTTCAGTACAGCGGTGAGGCAGCTTCAAATATCAAGAAACTGAACAAGGCTCAGGAAATTGCTTTTTCAGAAATAAAAGAAACGTTTAAAACCCAAGATATAACACTCTTGCACGGGGTTACGTCCAGCGGAAAAACAGAAATTTACGTCCGTCTTATTTCCGAATTGATCGAGAGCGGGAAACAAGTGCTGTACATGCTTCCTGAAATTGCCCTCACCACCCAATTGATTTCCAGGTTGCAACGTTATTTTGGCGCCAAGGTGGCGGTATACCATTCCAAATATTCGGTCAACGAACGGGTAGAAGTGTGGAACAATGTGCTGCAAGCTAAACCAAAGGCACAGATAGTCATTGGCGCGCGGTCTTCGTTGTTTTTACCTTTTAACAACTTGGGGCTGGTGTTGGTCGATGAAGAACACGAGCCCTCTTTTAAGCAATATAATCCGTCGCCACGCTACCACGGTCGTGATGCGGCAGTGGTTTTGGCCAAGTTGCATCACGCAAAAGTATTGATGGGCTCTGCCACACCTTCTTTGGAGAGCTATTATAATGCCACCAACGGTAAATATGGTTTGGTCAACTTGAAGACCCGATATGGCGATGTCCTGATGCCAGAAATTGAACTGGTCGATTTAAAAGAAAAGAACAAGAAAAAAAGGATGAAAGGGCATTTTAGCGATCGGCTCTTGGAAGAAATGAACGAAGTTTTAAAGTTGGGCGAGCAAGTGATCCTGTTTCAAAACCGAAGGGGATATTCGCCAATCGTGGAGTGCACCACCTGTGGCACATCGCCCCAATGCCCCAACTGCGACGTGAGCTTGACCTACCATCAATATAAAAACGAACTCCGTTGCCATTATTGCGGCTACCACATTGCCATGCAGTTGTCGTGCATGGCCTGCGGAAGCGAAACATTGGATACCAAAGGTTTTGGTACCCAGCAAGTTGAAACCGAATTGAAAGCGCTCTTTCCAGAGCACAAAATCGCCCGTATGGACCAAGATACCACGCGCAAAAAGCATGCGCACGCCAAACTGATCGATAAACTGGAGAACGAAGAAATAGATATTTTGGTAGGGACACAGATGCTGGCCAAGGGATTGGATTTCAGGAATATCAGTTTGGTAGGTGTTATGAATGCCGATAACCTTTTAAATTTTCCTGATTTCAGGGCGCATGAACGCAGTTTTCAGTTGTTGCAGCAAGTTTCAGGAAGGGCAGGCCGTACCAGCAAGCGCGGAAAAGTATTGATACAAACTTACAATCCCTACCATCAAATTTTACAACAGGTGAGCACCAATGATTATGATGGGATGTACAACCAGCAACTGGAAGATCGTTACCAATACAAATACCCACCTTATTACAGAACGATAAAAATTACCTGTAAGGATCGCAATTTGCAAAAAATGCTAAAAGCAGCCAAATGGTTTGGGCAGGCGTTGGAAAATAAATTGGGACCGCAGGTACTGGGCCCCGAGCAACCACCCATAGGCAGGATACGGAACCTTTATATAAGCAACATTTTAATCAAGATTCCGAAAAAACAGTCGCTGGAAAAAACCAAGCAGTACATTAACAGGGTAGCGCAGAGTTTTAATTCCATCAAGGAGTTTTCCAGTGTGAAATTAACGATAGACGTGGACAACCACTAAGATTTCATGGAAGCAGAAAGTGCTTCTACCAGATCGTTTTTGCGGTTACGGCTAAGCGGGAGTTGTTGGTTGTCCAACTCAATCACCTTACTGTTGTAACGTTCAATCTTTTCGAGGTTTACAATGTACGATTTGTGTATGCGCAAAAAACGGTCACTGGGAAGCAAGGCTTCAAAAGCCTTCATAGTAGAAAGTACCACCAAGGCATCGTGTTCGGTCACCAGTTTTACATAATCGCCAAGAGCTTCAATGTAACGCAATTCGTTAAGGAAGACTTTACGTTTTTTGAGGTTGCTTTTAACGAAGATGAAATCTTCATCATCAAACCCCTCGTCGTTTTTAAGTTTATAATTGGTAATTACCTTGTGCACAGCGTTTAAAAAGCGCTCTTTGGATATTGGTTTGCGCAGGTAATCTACGGCATCATAATCAAACGCTTTAAAGGCATACTTGGTTTTTCCGGTAACAAAAATAATTTGTGGTTTTTTGGTAAGGTCATCCAAGAGATCGAAACCAGAGAGAATGGGCATTTCAATATCAAGGAAGATAAGGTCGATATCGTTGTTTGCCAATCCCATTTTTGCTTCAATGGCGTTGTTGTATTCGGCAATAAGGTCCAGTGAGGGGTGGTTTTCTATCAATTTTACGATAGAAAGTCGTTGTAAGGTAGAGTCATCAACAATGACACATTTTAATATTGGTTTGTCCACGAGGCTAACAGTTAGATAGTTTGGTTCAACAATTATAATTAAAATATCGATGAAAGGCAAGTTTTTTTAACTTTTGTCGAAAAAAAATGGGTTTAGTCTTACAGTGTAAGAAATGTCTGATAAATGTTTTTTTGATTGTTTTAAAAATAGATTTGAAAATAATAAATAAAACAGTATTTTTGCACGCTCTTGGCAAGAAGCCAAAAGTTAAATTATTAATTTTAATCGATTTTTTATGAATCATTACGAAACTGTTTTCATCTTAAATCCCGTTTTATCTGAAGAACAGATAAAGGAAACAGTAAAGAAATACGAAGATATTCTTGTTTCTAAAGGTGCAAAGATGATATCCAAAGAAGATTGGGGGCTTAAAAAACTGGCCTACGCAATCCAACACAAAAAAAGTGGTTTTTACCATTTATTTGAATTCACTGCACCCGGCGATTCCATAAACACTATGGAAATCGAGTTTAGAAGGGACGAGCGTATTATGCGTTACCTTACTGTTAAGCTGGACAAGCACGCAATTGCCTGGGCAGAGAAAAGACGTAACCGAAACAACAAACAAAAAGCAAAAGCATAAGGTATGGCATCGATTCAAGAACAAGCAAAAGGAAAAAAAGATGGGGAAATCAGATACCTGACCCCGTTGAACATAGAAACCACAAAAGCGAAAAAGTACTGTCGTTTTCAACGATCTGGAATTAAGTACATCGATTACAAAGATCCAGACTTTTTAATGAGCTTCGTGAACGAGCAAGGTAAATTGTTGCCCCGCAGGTTAACAGGGACATCGTTAAAGTACCAGCGCAAAGTCGCCGTTGCCGTAAAAAGAGCGCGCCACTTAGCGTTGATGCCGTACGTAACCGATTTATACAAATAAAAACCAGATAGCAATATGGAACTTATATTAAAACAAGACGTAGAAAATCTGGGCTTTACAGATGATGTAGTGTCTGTAAAAAACGGATACGGTAGAAACTACCTAATTCCACGTGGGTATGCAACTTTAGCAACTCCATCTGCCAAGAAAGCACTAGAGGAAAAACTAAAACAGCAAGCCTACAAAGAGCGCAAAGTAATCGAGGAAGCTCAAGAAGAGGCTGACAAACTCAATAAAATCCTTGAGTTGAAAATCACCGCAAAAACCGGTGAAAAGGATAAGCTGTTTGGTTCAGTTACCAACGCAGACCTTGCTGATGCCTTGGAGAAAGAAGATGTAACCATCGATAAAAAATTCATTTCCATTACTGGGGGTGCCATTAAGCGCACTGGACAGTATGAAGCTACCATCCGTTTCCACAGAGATGTGATCGAAACTTTTACATTTGATGTAGTAGCGGAAAACCAGTAATCTTTTATACTGAAATAATATAGAAAAACCTTCTTCATGAAATTGAAGAAGGTTTTCTTTTAAGTTGAAATTTTAAATCGGGGGTTTCGATACAATTTCAATGTTTTCGCTTTACGAAAGCATTGTAATCACTCAACCACCTTTATTTTGGACTAAAAAGATGGTTGAGTAATTGTATTAAAGCCAGGCAATCACTAATTGTTGAGCAATATTAAAGGTTATTGAGTGATCCCGAAAGCGAAGCGCTTCGGGATTGTACCGAAATGACCGATTATAAACTATAATAACATGAAATACGCACGCCTTACGAAAGAGCAATTTGAAGAACTGCACACGGAGTTTATTAATTTTCTCGCAACGCAATCCATCACAGCTGACGAATGGGCCGACATTAAAGCCAACAAGCCCAACATAGCCGAAGAAGAATTGGACATCTTCAGTGATTTGGTATGGGAAGGGGTATTGCAAAAAGCCGAATATTTAGAAAATATGGCCCCGCAACAATTGTTTCTTTTTAAGATTGAAGCAGAGCAAATGAAGCTTATTTCGGTAAAAGTGATGGACAAAACCAAAGACATCACCACGGCCGATGGTTATGCGTGGCTTCAAAAAAACTTTATGACCGACGATGTGGAGTTTTATACCGCCAACAAGAAATTTTCCAATGATAGGAGCGGCGATATCTTTAAATTGATAGAACAAGGCGCCATTATCACAAAAGGGGAGCTGTACCGTTTTTTTGAAGATATTTTGAATAAGATTTCGTGATATTTTAGAAACTTAACTAAAAAACAAGGTGGCTGAGTGTTTCGAGAGACGAGAAACGTATCGAAGCCTCCGCCAACCACCAATTAATTTACTCGTACCGTAAACTCTCAATCGGATCCAGTTTCGCCGCTTTGGTTGCCGGATAGGATCCCGCGATAACCGCCACGATAAAAGTGATGATGGTCGCCCAGATCATCGCCGCCCACGGCAGGGAGAAGTCAAAATCGAAAGCTTTGGCGAAAATAAAACCGGTAAGGATACCCAAAACAATACCAAGGATACTCCCAAACTGTCCAATAACAATGGTTTCCATAAAAAACTGAGTCGATATGGTGGACCGTTTTGCCCCCAAGGCTTTTCGCACGCCAATTTCACGCGTCCGCTCGGTTACCGAAACTAACATAATGTTCATCAACGCAATGGAGGACCCTAAAATGGTAATGATGCTAATAATCCAAGCTGCAGTGGTCATATAAAGCCCTATTTCAGCAATTTGATTGATTAAGTCATCACTTCGCAGTATCCCAAAATTGTTTTCTTCCACAGGATTCAAACCCCTAATATTTCTGAAGGTAATAATCGCTTCATCTTGTGCGCCCTGCATAATTTCTTTGTCAGCTACCCGAACACTTATGGTGTAATTAATGTCGGGCTGCGTAAAAATACCGCGCGCCACCTGTATGGGAATCAATACTTTTAAATCCTGGTTGTTCCCAAAAGTAGAGCCTTTGGACTCCAAAACCCCAACGACCTTAAATTTAACGCCACGAATGCTAATGGTCTTGTTCAACGGATTTTCATTTTCGAATAAATTTTTCAGAAAATCGGATCCCAATAAACACACTTTATTATTGTTTTGGATATCGAAAAACGTAAAATTCCTGCCGCGTTCTATTTCGGTGCCCGTATTCAATAAATAATGTTCGTTAACGCCATATACCTGTACTTCAGGATCGGTTTTTTCGTTTTCGTACTTTACTTCGGCCGTCCCCGTTCCCCTAAACGAAATGGCCGTCTGCGTCATGGGGTAATTGTATTTGTCCTCAAATTCGCGCACATCGTTATAGCTAATAATGGGGTTAATCTTTTTACGTTCCCCACCGCGTTGGCTCTGTACTTGAAGTTCGTACCGCTGTACATTAAAGGTGTTGGCGCCCATGGACGCAAAATTGTCCGATATGGTATTCTCCAAAACCTTTACAGCACTAAGGATCCCCACCAACGCCCAAATACCAATGGCTATGATAACCACGGTAAGGATAGTTCGCAACAATTGGCTTTTAATGGAATCCAGCGCAATACGCACATTTTCGCGAAACAATGAAAACATAGATATAGATTAAGGTTACCCATTAGACTATTAACAGCCGTTAAAGTTACAAGTTAGCCAATAATTTAAGATATTTGCAGCGATGAAGTTGAAATTGAAGTTGAATTCGAATTCGAAACTGAAATTGAAGTATAAAAAAGAAATATAAAGGTGGCTGAGTGTTTTTCATTTTTTAAACAATACTCAGTTTAATGACCAATTGGACTTAAAACGAAAAATGCGGTGTACTGAGCGGAGCCGAAGTATATCGAAGCCACCGGCAATGAAATACGAACAACGATTTACAAACGATCATTGTATAATTTTCATTTAAAATCGTAAATCCTAAATCGGAAATATAAAAAATAATTCTCTTGAAAAAACCATCTATACCCAAAGGCACCCGCGATTTTTCGCCTACCGAAGTAGTAAAACGAAATTATATTGTCGATACCATAAAAGATTGTTTTAATACGTATGGTTTTCAACCTATTGAAACGCCGTCGTTTGAAAACAGCGAAACCTTGATGGGAAAATACGGCGATGAAGGCGACCGGTTGATTTTTAAAATATTAAATAGTGGTGATTTTATGCGCAAGACTGCTGCAGCTATTTTTTTATCGAATGAATTCCACCGAAATTTTCTTAATTTTTTATCCAAGTCTGTCAATAAAGAAGATTCGAAAAATTTGAATGAACTAAATTTATCGGAGTACTTTGCAACAAAAAAAGAAAGAAATTTTATAAAAAGACTGATTTTAGAAAACCAAACCTCTTATTTAAAACTATGCGAAGAGAATGAAACTAATGAAAATGTTGATGGTTTACAATATGCCTTACATATTGCGTTTATTAAGAAATTAAATGATGAAAATTTTATTGATACTACAAGATTGTCATCACAAATTTCAGAAAAAGCCCTTCGGTACGATCTTACCGTACCTTTTGCGCGCTATGTGGTGCAACACCAAAACGAAATAGATTTTCCGTTTAAACGCTATCAAATACAACCGGTTTGGCGGGCTGATCGACCCCAAAAAGGGCGGTTTAGGGAGTTTTTTCAATGTGATGCCGATGTGGTGGGAAGTAAATCACTTTGGCAAGAAGTAGAGTTTGTGCAATTGTACGATGCCGTTTTTAGTAAACTAAACTTGGAAAATGTCACCATAAAAATCAACAACCGGAAAGTGTTGAGCGGCATTGCCGAAGTAATTGGGGAGTCAGACAAATTGATTGATTTCACCGTTGCACTTGACAAACTCGATAAAATAGGGGAGGACGGTGTTAAAAAAGAAATGCGCGACAAAGGTATTTCTGAAGATGCCATTGAAAAACTACAACCGTTGTTTCAGGTAAGCGGGACTGCTTCGGAAAAATTGGAGTTGTTAAAAGAATTGTTGGCTTCTTCTGAAACAGGGATGGAGGGCGTAAACGAACTCGAATTTATAGTCCAAACCATAACAGCGTTAGAATTACAAACCGCAACACTGGAAATTGACGTAACCTTAGCCCGCGGACTAAACTATTACACCGGCGCCATTTTTGAAGTGGCTGCGCCAAAAGAAGTGAAAATGGGCAGCATTGGCGGCGGTGGCCGGTATGATGATTTGACCGGTATTTTTGGCCTCAAAAACATGAGCGGGGTAGGGATTTCTTTTGGTCTGGACCGAATTTACTTAGTATTGGAAGAGTTAGGGCTATTCCCTGAAACGGTTTCTGCTAACACCAAAGTATTGTTTATCAATTTTGGTGAAGAAGAAGCACTATATGCTATGAAAGCCATTTCAAAGCTTCGTAAAGAAGGTATTACTGCCGAATTATACCCAGATGCTACAAAAATGGGAAAACAAATGGGCTACGCCGATAAGCGCAACATACCCTATACGGTTTTAGCTGGCGGCAACGAAATGCAAGCTGAAACTTATACGTTAAAACACATGAAAAGTGGTGAGCAAGACTCTGTTTCATTCGCTGAGTTGCGGGCTAAGTTGTTATAGTTTACAACCTAAACTCCGCCCAAAGTGGGTAGTGATCCGAAAGCATAAAGGAAAGACGCTGTTTGGTCAAATCCCTATTGGTTAAAGCTGTGGACAGAAAATCAAAATGCCCGCCGGTTTTAAATTCTAAACTCAAATTGGGCACGTGTTGGTTGTTCATAAACCACGCGATTTGATCGTAGTATTTGGTTTCATTGAAAATGGAACGTGTAACTACTTCGTTTTGCAGAGCAGGAGGAACGTACAACCCTTCTTCTAAAAAGGTTTTGTTTAGTAAATCCCCTCGTTCATCAATATTAAAGTCGCCAAGGGTTATCAGGTTTTGATGATACGCATTTATATCGCCAGCCCAATCGGCCAGCCACTTGGCAATCCATTTAAGTTCGGCAATGCGATCGCTGGATTTTTTGCCGTATTTTATATGTAGTGTAACCAAAATAAACGTCTGGCCACACGATTTAAAACTAACGGCGTAAGGCGTACGCACAAATTGGTTTTCTAAAACGTGATTGTCAACTCCAGAAGACCATTCTTTCGGAACGACCAATTCGCAGGCCAATCCCGAAAGGTTGACCCTTCTAGTATCAAAAAGATACGCCATCCGTTCTCCGTTTCCAGCGCTTCCTTTGGTGACATCGGTTAAAATAAGGGACCAATGATCTCCCAGCAATTTCAAGGTATCGCGCAACGCCCGAATATTGCTTTTTACTTCTTGTATGGCGATCACATCGAACCGGCTTATAATTTCGGCAATGCAAACAATGCTTTGCAAGTCCCGTTTTGGCGAGTCGTCTTCCTGAGATTGCCACTTTCGGGTCAAGTTTCCAAAAGCCCTGATGTTCCAAGTGGCGATTAAAAGGTTTCTGTCCAATGCCTTTGCAGGTATTTTTGAGGATAGATCGGCTTGAAACAACTTTAGGTTTTCTGAAACCGAAGCAGGCATCGGGTCTAAAATAGAATCCATAACTTGAAGGTTTATTGTTATGGGGCGCTTTTAAAAGTACAAAAATTAATTTTAACCTTTACAGCATAAACCACCCTTGCACCTTAGGTGAAATAATATAAACTACATCGGGTAGCCGATTTGCAAAAGGTTAATTGGATGTTTAACTGGTCTTCAAACACTTCTTTCTTTTGCTTACCAACAGCCCATTTTTATAGGTAATAGGACTTTCTTTAATACGTCTTTTAAATTCCTTGTTTATTGCTATTGTCAGTAAATTCTATGTATCTTCGCCAAACAATCCATTGCCAAAGCTCTTTTATAGTATACTTTCAGCTCTTGATCGGACATCTTTTTAAATCGGTATAAATTTTCGGCTATTTCTTTAGCATCGCCTTAATATTAAAATCAGACAAAAAACCGCTTCGCCTTATCGTAGGAAATTGCTTCAAAATTGGAAACCACCACATCAGCTTTTGAATAATCCTGATTTTTGGAATGCAAACTGTCATAACCTACACAAAAAATACCGGCGGCTTTGGCAGCGGCAATCCCGTTGGTGGAGTCTTCGATGACCATGCATTTGTTTTTTTCCTGTCCGGCGGCTTCCGCAGCTTTAATGAAAATTTCCGGATGGGGTTTAGAAGCTTTTAAATCGGCGCCACTTAACTTTGCGGTGAAATATTGATCCAAATCAAACCGCTTAAAAATACGGTTGATGTTGGGCATGGAAGCTGAAGAGGCCAGCACCAAGGTGAGCCCATTAGTATAATACTCTTTGATTAATGGGAGCACACCCTCCAATAAATCCAAATCGTTATCGGTGGTGAAAAGGCGTTTAAAATGTTTGCGTTTGGTAGCCATTAAGGTTTCAGGCGCTTGCGTAAGTGCAAAATGGGAGCAGAGCTGTTTGCAAATGTTAATGGTAGATTGGCCTGTGAACGCTTCGTACATTTCTTCGGAAACATCAATATTAACGTCGTTAAACATCTTGAAATAGGCTTTTTTGTGCAAGGGTTCGGTATTGACGATCACCCCGTCCATATCGAACAAAACGGCTTGTAACATTTCGATTGTTTTTTTGCGAAGATAGGGGTTTAAAAAGAAGTAGGTTTTTCTGAAACTAAAAATTAGTGTTGTGTTTTTGGTTTTTGAAATAGTGCAAAAAAAGGAATTTGTAAAAATTTTCTAAAATGAACAGCTGGTATCTTTATATTTCAGTAAATTTAAGGGAAGTATAATGGAAACCAATGTAGTATGGATACTCCAAAACGACTGGAAAACGCCCTATCAAAACTCTATAAAGCGTTTAACGGAGATACGTTGAACCCCGAATGCTGTGTGCAATGCGCTGTGGGAAATATTTGCGACAATAAAGATAATTGGAAACATTTCAGTGATTTCCACGGTTCGTTGCAATTAAATTATGTGGGCTTGGTGCATCAACGGCTGGGCCGCACGATACAAGGATACACGCCCCAGCAATTATTGGAAATAGAAGCGGTTTTTTTAAAAAGCTGCGGATTTTCAATTCCATTGAACCGAAATGGTAAAAAACCTGTAAACCCTACTTCAAAAGAAACACTGTTCAAAGGTCTTTGTGCTGTTGTAGCGTATCTATGTGCTCTCGATGGCGTGGACAATGTGATGGATTATACGCGAATGTTTGAAACTGGAATTGAAAGATTACAGCTAGAATATAATTAAACCTTAATCCTTAACAGTCTTTCATAAAAAATACCCATAAGAATTAGTTGTAGGTGTATTCAGTTCTAAACTTTAACGTACCGTTGCGATAAACTTTTCGTTCTACCGGATAATTGTTTTCGTTGTAGTTGTACGTTAAGCTGTCGGTTGATTTAGTACCTTGCGTTAGATAATAGGAAACGATTTTTTTCTCATTGTTTTTAGACATGCCTGATGATTTTATAATCGCATCGATGCCAAGTGTATAACTTGGATTTTTTGCAGTGTCAAATTCATTTTTAATTCTAAGATTGTTGCAGTTGTCTTCTATGGTTTGATGGTTTCCGTTTATATAATTGATGTATTTAACAAAACAAGAAAAATTCTCGCCTTTTATCTCTTCTCTAGATATTAATACTTCGTCTGTATTATATTCATATTTAAAACATGTTGGATAGGAGTCATCATCGTCACTGTATAAGCTACTCGAAACGATTAAATCTCCTTGCTGGATAAACTCCCAATAACCACCATTTGAATATTCAACTTTTATAGCCTGGTCAGTATAGATGTAAGTGGAAACAAAAGTTCCATTTTCGGTTGTGTTTTCAACTTCTCTTAACTTGCCAGTATCGTAATAGGTGTATTCTGACAAGTGAACGACTTTTTCCGTACCATTTTCGATAGAAATCGTTTTTTCTTGAACCAACTTTAACCCAGTAGGTGTTTCGTTTATTTCTTCATGAGGTGAATCATCTTTGGAGCAGGAGGTAACAACAAGCAAGATTAGGCTTAAAACAACTATATTTTTCATTAATAATGGTTTTGGAAACAAAAAAGCCCTCCTTAAACTAAGGAAGGCTTGTTGTAGCGAGAAGGGGACTTGAACCCCTGACCTCCGGGTTATGAATCCGACGCTCTAACCACCTGAGCTACCTCGCCAAATTTGTTGATTCGTTGCACTTGCGCTATTTAAGCAAATGCGGGTGCAAAGATAGAAACAAATTAATGTGGTGCAAAAAAAAACAGTTTGTTTTTTGCATCAATTTTTGAAAAGAAAATATTTGGTCATTTTACCGTATTGCTCTTCAAAGAAATAAAAGTCATTTCATAATGATTGTTGTTAAGTGCTATTGATTTTTCTATTCTTCTGATTGTGAAAGACTAACTAAAGGTATTACTTTTTTTGATGTTTCGGCTTCTCAGGGTGGTTTCTGATATAATTTTAAGGCTTGCGAAATTGAACCCCAAAACAAAAAAATCGTTCCCCTTTCTTTTCAATACTGGATTTTAATCTATATATTGGGCTCTAACTAACAGAAAAACTATGGAAGACAAAATAAAATACGAGATGGAGTTCCCCATACAGGTGTCCCCATCGTTGCTGTACCAGTATATTTCCACGCCTTCGGGGATGAGCGAATGGTATGCCGATAACGTGAACTCCCGTGGCGAATATTTTACCTTTATCTGGGAGGGCAGTGAAGAAAAAGCCAAATTATTAGGCAAGAAAAGCGGAGAGCGCATCAAGTTCCGTTGGGTTGACGACGAAGACACCGATTACTATTTTGAACTGCGCATTCAAGTGGACGAAATTACCAAAGACGTTTCCTTGATGATCACCGATTATGCCGAAGAAGACGAGGTAGATGAAGGGAAAATGTTATGGGACAACATGGTTTCAGATTTAAAACAGGTATTGGGTTCTACCTAAGGAATCCTTCCTTTTTATAGTATATTTGCGCCGTATTATTTTGAAATGTTTCAAAGTAAAAACGGCTTTTTTCATGATCAATTTCAACGGAACACTGCAACAAACCAACACAGGGATATTGCCCGATAACCGCGGCCTCAACTATGGCGATGCTGTTTTTGAAACACTTCGCGTTTCTGGGGGCAAAATTTACTTTTGGGAAGATCATTATTTTCGATTAATGGCTTCTATGCGAATGTTGCGCATGGAAATCCCTATGAGTTTTACGCCAGAATATTTAGAAGAACAGGTTTTGGAAACCATTCGTGCCCAAGATGGTAACAATGGGGCTTTTCGGGCAAAGATATTGGTGTGGCGAAAAACCGGAGGAAAGTATTCCCCCACAACCAATGAGGTAGGTTTTTTAATTTCTTCGGAAGTTTTAGACACCCCATTTTATACCTTGAGCGATTCTTTTTATGAAATTGAATTGTTCAAAGACCATTATGCTTATTCTGGGATGCTTTCCACATTAAAAACCAATAACAAGATATTGAACGTTTTGGGAAGTGTCTATGCGCAAGAAAACAACTATGCCAATTGTTTGTTGCTGAATGAAAAAAAACAAGTGGTGGAGGCCCTGAACGGAAATATTTTTTTAGTGAACGATTATAAAATAAAAACACCTCCTATTCAAGATGGTTGTTTAAATGGCATCCTAAGAAAGCAGATCATTAAGATTTTGGGGCAGCTGCCCGATTATATTTTAGAAGAGGCATCGGTTTCCCCTTTTGAGCTCCAAAAAGCAGACGAGATTTTTATAACCAATGTCATTACAGGAATACAGCCTGTTTCAAAATACCGCAAAAAAGAATATAGAAATGATGTTGCCAAGGAATTGTTGGCAAAACTGAACGTAAAAGCGCGGTTGGCTTAGTTGTAAGTAGGGTTTTCGGGCGAATTGGACCAAATAAGGTAATCGCCACCAAACTCGATCATTTTTTCTTTCCAGAAATTGGCGTAAGGTTTACCAATGATTTCGTTTTTATACTCATTGGCTGCAACCACCCAACTGTTGAGCTGCAGTTCCTGCTCTAATTGCGTGCTTTCCCAACCCGAATAGCCTAAAAAGAACCGAATCTGTGAGTCGTCTATCTTTTCCTGAAGCAATAGATCCATCACCGAATTAAAATCACCGCCCCAATAAATACCGTTGGATATTTCAATACTGTTGGGAATCAATGCCGGGATGCGGTGAATAAAGTAGAGGTTATCCTGTTCAACTGGGCCACCATTGTAAACCGGGAGCTCTGAGCTCACTTCGGGAATAAAATCTTTTAAGGTATATTCAAGGGGTTTGTTGAGGATAAATCCAACGGATCCCTCATGGTTGTGTTCGGCCAACAAAACGACCGACCTGTTAAAAGAAACATCCCCAATAATAGAAGGTTCTGCTACTAATAATAATCCTTTGGATGGTTTAAGAGTAGTCATGCAGGAAATTTTGTAAAATAAATCTAAACATTAATTTTTGAATATCCAACTCATACGGATATTTATTGCATAGAAAAACCCATAAAAAAACCCCGCCAAAGGCAGGGTCTGTTTTAAAGTAGGCAATTTCTTGCTTAGTTTACAGCGCTCTGTAAATCTGATCCTGCTTTAAACTTAACTACGTTTTTAGCAGCGATTTTAATGGTTTTACCTGTTTGAGGGTTTCTACCTTCACGGGCAGCTCTTCTAGATACTGACCAAGAACCGAATCCTACTAACGATACTCTGTTTCCTTTTTTAAGTGCTCCCTCTACGTTTTCTAGGAAAGACTCCAATGCTTTTTTGGCAGCTGCTTTTGTAATTCCGGCATCTTCTGCCATTGCGTCGATTAAATCTGATTTGTTCATAGTTTAATTTTTAAAATTAAATTGTTGGTTAAACTTTATTTAAATGCTCTACAAATTTAAACGGATTATCGGTTCATGCAAGGAATGGCGTGCTAAATCGGGGTTTTTGTTAATAACTTTGGCAGTTTGTTAACAACCAAAGCCAATTTTCTGTTCATTTTAACAACATGAGCAATGACAAGGGCTTACACCAATTTTGCGTCTTTTGCAAAAGAAAAACCATTTAAGAGCGAGGCAATGTCCATTTTTCGTTTTCCCGGTAATTGCATGTCTTTAATATATATATACCCGTTTTTTGCGGCCACCCTCACGTGCTTTTTATCGGTGGTTATGGTACCGGGTTTCTCGTTGTGAGCAACACTTTCTTTACTTGCCGAATAAATTTTTGCTTTTAAGGTTTCACTATCATTCTTGAGTACGCTCCAAGCTACCGGATAAGGGGACAGCCCCCTTATAAAGGCATCGATCTGCTCTACGGTGTTGTTCCAGTTTATGCGGGTGTTTTCAGAAGTTAGCTTTGGGGCTTCTTGCAAGATACTGTCTTGGTTTTGTGCAATAGCAGTTGCTTGGCCCGCTTCAATTAAGGAAACGGTTTTCACAACCAGTTCGCTGCCAAGGGCCATTAAGGTATCGTGCAAGGTCCCGGCCGTTTCAATTTCCGAAATGGGAACCACTTCTTTTAAGATTACCGCCCCGGTATCTATTTTTTCATCGATGAAAAATGTGGTAACGCCCGTTTCTTTCTCCTGGTTCATAATGGCCCAGTTTATAGGCGCAGCACCACGGTAATGGGGCAGGAGGGAAGCATGTAGGTTGAACGTGCCGTATTCGGGCATATTCCAGACTACTTTGGGCAGCATACGGAAAGCCACAACAATCTGTAAATTGGCTTCCAAGGTTTTCAATTGGGTCAAAAACGCCTCCTCTTTTAGCTTTGTAGGTTGCAAAACGGGCAGGTTTTTTGACAGTGCAAATTCCTTTACGGCAGAAGGTTTCAATTTTCGTCCCCTGCCGGCAGGCCTATCGGGGGCTGTAACCACACCAACGATGTTTTTTCCCTCTTCCAGCAATTTTTTTAATACGCCAACGGCAAAATCGGGCGTGCCCATAAAAACAATGCGTAAATCTCTCATCAATGTAAGTAATATTGGTTTTTTGTATTCAGTTTTACCTTGCCGCTTTCTAAGAGCAAACGCAAGGCATAAATAAGCTTTTCGGTTGCAAAAGTACTTTTTTCCTTCAGTTCACGGGCATCCATATCTCGTTCTTCCAGCAATTGGAATATTTTTTCTGAAATATGCTCCATTTCACTTTTGCTCGCCGTATTTTTCTGGGAAGCGCACACCGAACAGATTCCGCAGGTTTTAGCTTCTACATCGCCAAAATAGGAAACCAACTGAACGCTACGGCATTCGCGGTCGTTTTCAATATACTGAACAACCGAAGCCACTTGTCTTTTTTTCTTCTCGTTCAGATTTTTCACCTCCTTGGCGATCACATTAATGGTTTTGTCGTCTTCCCGGGGTTTTAAAAAGGTGATCGTGGCATCGGTAATCTTTAAAAGCAATTCAATTACGCCATCGCGTTCCATTTTCTGCAATGCCGAAATAATTGCCGCAACCGATTGCCCGGTTTTTTTTGAAACCAGCTCTAAATTGATTCCCGTGGGCATTTCAAAAATCCCTCCGTACAGCCTAAGGATGGTTTTCCCTATAATGGAGGCAGTGGGATCGCCAGAAAAATATTTCAGTACTTTTTCCGAAGGCATTAAAAACTGCACGTTCGATTTTCGGCCAAACTCTTTTGAAAGTTGTATCACGGCCAACCTATCCAGAGTGTTTAAAGCGTTGAAAGCCAGCAAGGTGTTTAGTTGATAGGTGCTGCAAAATTCGGTAAAACTGAAACTGAACTGCTCAAACTCCCCTTCGCCATACGGTATTTGAAAGTAATTATTCAATTTCCGGTAAATGTTTTTCAGGTCCTTAGGCGTGGGAAGCGCTTTAATGAATTGTTTTTCAACCAATTGTTTGTCATACTCGTTATAAAGCACCACGGCTTGGGCATACTGGCCGTCGCGTCCAGCCCGACCGGCTTCCTGAAAATAACTTTCTAAACTCTCGGGTAGTTGGATGTGGATCACAAACCGCACATTGGGATGGTCGATGCCCATGCCAAAAGCATTGGTGGCCACCATCGTGGGAATGCTTCCGCTGCGCCATTGTTCCAAGCGGTCGTCTTTTTCTTTTTTTGAGATCCCACCGTGGTAAAATGTGCTTCGAAGCTCCAGTTTATTGAGATGGTTGCTGGTTTCAACTGCACTTTTCCTACTTCTTACATAGATTATAGCAGATCCGGTATTGGTTTTTAACAGTTGTTCTATATGGTAGAGCTTGTCATCAACTTGATGTACTTTGTAGGCTAAATTGGAACGCACAAACGAGTTTTTAAAAACAGCCGGCAGTTCTAAGTTCAATTCGTTGATGGTGTCTTCCAGTACCTCGGGTGTAGCCGTTGCCGTTAATGCAACAATGGGTGCCAAGGGCTTTAATTCCCTTAAAACGGTAATGTTTTTATAAGCTGGACGAAAATCGTTACCCCATTGCGAGATACAATGGGCCTCGTCCACGGCAATCAAGCTTACGTTAAGTTGTCTAATGGTGTTCTGCACGAGTTCTTGTTGCAAGCGTTCGGGCGAGAGGTATAAAAATTTATAGTTACCATACAAAATATTGTCCATACTGGTTTGCAAGGTTGAAAACGAGATCCCTCCTGAAATGTGCATGGCTTTGATACCTCGGTCTTTTAAAGCATTTACCTGGTCTGCCATCAACGCAATCAAAGGCGACACCACGATGCATGTCCCTTCTTTTATCAACGTTGGAATTTGAAAGCACATCGACTTCCCGCCACCGGTGGGCAAGAGGGCAACGGTGTCCCTATCGTTTAAAACCGAAGCGATAATTTCCTCCTGCATTGGTTTAAAGGAGGTAAAGCCCCAAAAGTTTTCCAGAATTTGCAGTGGTGTTTTCAACGGGCTTGTTTCAAATTATCAAGTATGTATGAAATCCGATCTTCTACAGTACCTACTGGAACCAATTGAACGTCATAACCATAGTTTTCATACCCCTTTAAAAGTGCAGTATGAATTTTCTCGGCTTCTTCAAAACTTTCGTAGCGTTCATTGTCTTGTTTGTATATGTTTTTCCAGGGAGGCAGTAAAAAAACACTATCGTATCTATGCTCTTCGCATTGGTTGGTAAAGCTTTCAGGATATGCAGTTTTGGCATAGTCCATGTAGGCAGTTACATCGGGCAAGCCCCGATCGTAGAACAAAAATGGTGCTTCGTATTGATTTGCGTCTTTAAATTGTTGCAACCGTCCTTCCAACAACCGTTTGCTGAACAATATAGGATCGGTCAAAAACAACTGTTCCACGCCTTTTTGCTGTGCTTGTTTTGTGATTTCCCTAGATACTTCTGGCAGGCAGTGGTATCCTTTTTTCTCGAGCGCATCGATCAAAGTGGTTTTTCCAGTGCCGGGACCTCCGGTGATTACAATTCGTTTTGTTTTCAAGCGGAATGGTTTTTGTGCAAAGTAAACAAATATTTATTGATACTGAAAGGTGTACCTTTGTACTCTTAACTAGAAATAACTCCATGAAAGAAAACAACAAGACCGAAGCGTTTTACAACCGGCTCCGCGAACAGCTGGAAGCCCATACTACTTGGCCTTCAGAATACCTCTATAAATTTATCGTTCCTTCCAGTTTGGAAAAAATAGCCGAGATTGAAGCCATTTTCGATGAAACAGGTGCCATGATCAACACCCGGGATTCTTCAAAAGGGAACTATACCAGTTTATCAATTAAGGTGACCATGGACTCACCCGATGCCGTAATTGAGAAATATTTGCAAGTTTCTGAAGTGGACGGCGTCATTTCACTATAATTTTAGTATTTTGCAGGCATAATTACTTCGAGAAGAACACTTCCTTAAAATTTTAATTTTGTTAGATAACATAGAATACAATACCGAACGCCCCCATTTAATCATACCAGAATATGGGCGCCACATTCAGAAAATGGTAGAACACGCCGTCTCTATCGAAGACCGCGAAGCACGAAATAAAAGCGCCAAGAGCATCATAGCTGTTATGGGAAATCTAAACCCGCATTTGCGCGACGTGCCCGATTTTCAACACAAACTCTGGGACCAGCTGATTATTATGTCCGATTTTAAATTGGATGTTGATTCGCCATTTCCAAAACCTTCCCGCGAAGAATTGGCAGAACCGCCACAGCCACTACCTTATCCGCAAAACCATCCTAAATACAGGTTCTACGGAAACAACATAAAACGTATGATCGATGTGGCCAACAGTTGGGAAGAAGGCGATAAAAAAGAAGGCTTGATCCTAACCATTGCCAACCATATGAAAAAATGCTTCCTTAATTGGAACAAAGACACAGTGGATGACGAGGTGATCTTTTCTCATTTGTACGAACTTTCAGGTGGAAAAATAAACCTTAAGAACAGTGATGAAGACCTTTCTGAAGCGAAAGACCTGATGAAGAACAAAAAGCGGTATAAAAAATCGCACAAGAACACGCGTGGCCGAAAACGAAATTAACCTACTTTCAACCAGCTTTTTATGGGAACTTTTCAAATTGAAGGCGGACATAAACTGAAAGGTGAAATCCGTCCGCAAGGTGCCAAAAACGAGGCCTTGCAAATACTTTGTGCCGTTTTGTTAACCCCCGAAGAGGTAGTGATCGATAACATTCCCGATATCCGGGACGTGAATAAATTGATCGGTATCCTTGGCAATTTGGGCGTAAAAATACAAAAGCACGGCAAGGGCAAGTATGCGTTTAGGGCAGACGACCTGAAGCTGGAGTACTTAGAATCAGAACTATTTAAAAAAGAAGGAAGCTCACTTCGCGGTTCCATAATGATCGTGGGGCCACTGTTGGCAAGGTTTGGCAAAGGATATATTCCGCGACCCGGCGGCGATAAAATTGGCCGCAGAAGGTTGGATACGCATTTTGAAGGTTTTATAAAATTAGGAGCAAAATTTCGGTACAACAAGGAGGAGCGCTTTTATGGGGTGGAAGCCCCAAACGGATTGAAGGGAACCTATATGTTGCTGGACCAAGCTTCGGTAACGGGTACCGCCAACATTGTCATGGCGGCCGTAATGGCCAAAGGCACGACAACGGTTTACAATGCAGCTTGTGAACCTTATTTACAGCAGCTTTGTAATATGCTGAACGCCATGGGCGCCAAAATTAGCGGCGTGGGCTCCAACCTGTTGACCATTGAAGGCGTGGAAAGCTTGGGAGGATGCCACCACCGCATCCTTCCCGATATGATTGAAATAGGAAGCTGGATTGGGCTTGCCGCTATGACGCAAAGCGAATTGACCATAAAAGACGTGAGTTGGAAAAACCTGGGATTGATTCCTGATACGTTTAGAAAGTTAGGCATCACCCTTGAAAAAAAGGGGGACGACATTTATATTCCCGCTCAAGAAGAATATGAAATTCAAGGCTATATAGACGGCTCTATTTTAACGGTGGCCGATGCTCCTTGGCCGGGTTTTACGCCTGATTTATTAAGTATTGTCCTCGTCGTGTGCACTCAGGCAAAAGGCAGTGTGCTCATACATCAAAAAATGTTTGAAAGCCGCTTGTTTTTTGTTGACAAGTTAATCGATATGGGGGCTAAAATTATATTGTGCGATCCACACCGTGCCACTGTTATTGGTCATAACTTTAAATCTACGCTTAAAGCGACGACCATGGTGTCGCCAGATATACGGGCCGGTATTTCACTATTGATTGCCGCGCTTTCGGCAAAAGGGGTTTCAACCATTCACAATATTGAACAGATAGACCGCGGGTATGAAAATATAGATGAACGCTTGCGAAAAATTGGCGCGAAGATTTCACGTATAGAATAACCGTTTTCGAATATATTACAAATTAAAAGAGACTTAAAAAAAGTGGTTTTAACTGCTGATTGAGGGCAGTCGCGAACCACAAGATTCTAATTATCAATGAGGTCTCGCCAGCGGTCGACCGGACAAAGTAATTTAATTTTACTTTTCAGACACGCTCATTTTATTTATTTCGGTTTTTGTTGATTTCATCCTGAAGTTTACGCCGTAATTTTTGTTCGCGCTCTAATGATTTTTGGCGGTTTGTTTCAAGTTCCATTTCGGTTTCGGCCAATTTTAATTGCGATGCTTTGGTTACTTTATGGCTGTTCTTAAATTTATAAAACAAAAAGCCCAAAACCACCAATAGCAATACGATTATAGACCACATGATGGTGTTATACGTAGATTTTTGGGTTAAGATGCCCAAAATTTCGATGCCGTTTTCTTTTTCCTTAGAGACAGCAAGGTTCTCTTTGGTGGTTTTTAATTTACCTGTTAACGAATCGATTGTTTTTGCTTTTTGGTCTATTTCAGATTGAGACGCTTCGATTTTTGATTCCAAAGCCGCAACCGAATCCAAAATGTTTTTTCGCAATTGATTGATCTTGTACTTTTTGATTACCTTGTATTCTTGGTAATTGTTCGATTCATCAACCACCTCTTTAAATTGCCCTTCTAAAGTATTGTCCTTAGCCTGGGATTGGGGATTTTCTTGGGCAAAAGAGAATACTGCACATAAAAACAAGGGGAGCAGTGCTGTTAATTTTTTCTTCATGATAACGTTGTTCGGTTTGTTTGTATTGTAACACCGCAAGAGTAGAAAAATTGTTTCAATTAACCCAAATTTTAGGCACAATTAAATTTTATTTAACAATGTGTTCTTTTTCGTTATAACAAAAGTTGAGCGCACCCGATGGACATTGGCGTATTTGTTTTATAACACGTTCGGTATCAGCGTTGTCCAAATTTATCCAAGGAATGACCGATGTTCGGAAAACATCAGACAACCCTTTGGCACATTTTTCGGCATGGATGCATTTTTTGGGATTGAACGTTACGGTTATTTCACCATTGGTAAATTCATTGGCTAGCGTTTCCATAAGCATTTAATTTGGGGTTAGGTAAACTCTATTAAGTTGAAATGTTCGATAAATATATAAAAAAATACGATAAAGCGCTTATTTTAAGAAAATTTATTGCTATTTTTTAAGAAACGGCTTTTTTGTAGGTACTTAAGGCACGTTCCCTCGCTTCTTTATGATCGACTATTTTTTCGGGATATTGGTCTGTTTCAAATTCTTCTATCCAATTTTTAATGTATTGCCGGTCTTTATCAAACTTTTCAATTTGCGTGGTAGGGTTGAATATCCTGAAATATGGGGCGGCATCCACACCGCTCCCAGCGGCCCATTGCCAGTTGCCAACGTTGCTGGAAAGCTCATAATCCAATAATTTTTCGGCAAAATAGGCTTCGCCCCAACGCCAATCGATCAATAGGTGTTTACATAAAAAGCTGGCCACAACCATGCGTACCCGATTGTGCATATAGCCGGTTTTATTAAGCTGCCGCATACCGGCATCGACCATTGGGTAACCGGTTTTGCCTTGCTTCCAACATTCGAATTCCTTTTTGTTGTTGCGCCATTCTACCCGGTCATATTTTTTTCTGAAAGCCGTATCAACCGTTTCAGGAAAGTGCCATAATATCTGCATAAAAAATTCCCGCCAAATTAATTCTTCCCAAAAGGTTTCATTTTTTTGGGCAATTGCTTTTTTCATCATTTTCCGTACGCTCACCGTGCCAAAACGAAGGTGGGGACCTAAATGTGAGGTGGCATTTTCTGCTGGAAAGTTCCGTTTTTTTTCATATTCTTGAATGGTGGTGGGCGTTACATCGTACTCAGGTATTTTAATAGACGATTTCTCAAAGCCCATATCGCTCAACTTCAAATTGGGCAAACGGGAATGTTGCACGAGATTCTTTAAATGTTCGTTGGTATAATGTATTTTCAGATGCTCGTCCGCATTAAACTGTTCTTTCCACTTGTTCATATAAGGCGTGTACACCACATAGGGATCGCCGTCATTTTTCACGATTTCATCTTTCTCAAAAACCACTTGGTCTTTAAAGGTATAAAAGCCGATATCTTTTTCAGAAAGGAATTCTTTTACTTCCGCATCACGTTTTTTGGCATACGGTTCGTAATCGTGATTGGTAATGACATTTTGAAGGTTGAATTTTGAAACTATTTCTTTAAAAACTGCTTTTGGTTTTCCGTGATACAGGGCAATGCTGCTGCCGTGTTCTTGAAGCTTATCACGCATCTTCTGAAGGGTTTCGTGAATAAACGTAACACGGGCGTCGTCTTGGGGCAATTCGTTTAAAATTTCGGTGTCAAAAATAAAGATAGGAAGTACCGGATGCTTACCGTGCAGTGCTTTGTAAAAGCCAATGTTGTCGTCCAACCTTAAATCTCTTCTAAACCAAAATATATTGACTGCTTTTTTCATATCACGATAGGTTGAGTGTTGAAAGTCCACCGTCCACGCCAATCACTTGGCCGGTAATCCAACTGGCATTGTCACCTAACAGAAAAGCGGCAGTGGCAGCGATATCTTCTACAGAACCAACACGTTTTAAGGGGTGGCGTTCTGCCATTTTTTCTTTTTTGGAATCGTTGCTAAGCAATTTTGAGGACAAAGGCGTATCTATTAAAGAAGGCGCGATAACATTGACCCTAAAGTTAGGGGCATATTCTGCTGCCAGTGCTTTTGCAAACCCTTCAATAGCACCTTTTGAAGCAGCTACACTGGTATGAAACGGCATCCCGGTATTTACGGCAACCGTGCTGAAAAACAGCAAGCTTGCCTGTTCGGCATTTTTTAAATTGGGCAACAGCGCTTTGACCACTTTTACCATGGACAGAAAATTGAGGTTAAAATCATCTTGAAAGCTTTCAGCACTCATCATTTTAAAAGGCTTTAAATTGATGCTGCCTGGACAGTAGATTAAATTGTGTATGGTGTCTGGCACGTCCAACTCGCTTATGTCGTTTTCCATGGCATCGAAAGTTAAATGATGGATGCCTTCCGGAAGGTCTTTCTTTGTCCTGGAAGCAACGTAAACGGTATTGTTCTCTTTGAGTTTATTGGCAATGGCGGCGCCAATTCCGTAGGAGCCCCCAATTAAAAGTATGTTTTTTTTCATATTATTATAGTTTCCCGAAGAGCTCGATAAGTTTTTCTCGTCGGTATTCAAAAATTTCGTTTAATTTGGGTTTTACCAGAAAAGGATGCACCATTTGGCCCAGAAACCCAAAAGGGAGTTTATAGTGCACTAAGTCTTCCATTTCCACGCCGCCGTCTATTTCTTTCAAAAAATGTTTGTGGTGCCAAAGCGAATAGGGGCCAAAGCGCTGTTCGTCCACAAAATAGTCGTTTTCTTTAACGTGGGTTATTTCGGTCACCCATTTGGACTTGATACCCAAAACAGGCGTGACGATGTACTCGATTATCTGTCCGGGGAACATGGGCGTACCAGCTCCCGACAGGATGTGAAACCCCATATAATCTGGAGTGATCACCTTGAGGTTTTGAGGAGCGGAAAAAAAGTCCCAAGCCTCCTTTTTGGAAATGGGAAGGCGTTGTTTGGTGTGCAATTGGTATAATTTCATACGCGTGGTTTACAGGGCTTATCTTCCTTTGTAAGATAATTTTCTGTTCATGCGCATTAGTCTGTACAATTCAACCTTAACAGCTTTTTTCTTCTTTCGGAAATTGAAAATATTTTTTAAAAAGAACCACATAATTTTTTCTTTTAAAAATACCACTGTTTTACGAATTAAAAAATTCTTTAAACAAAATTTAACCATTTGTTATCTAAAGATTGGTAGGGGAATAAAATGGTTTAATGTTATTTCTCGGTTTTCAAGAACATTTATTTAAGGTTTTGTTAACTATAAAAAACGAGGTAAAACGTATTTTAGTAAACTGAAACAAAATCAACTAAAACACGAATTATGAAAAACCTTTTATTACTAGCATGCACCGTGCTTTTTTCAGCAGGAATGATGGCACAAATTGAAACCCCACAGCCCAGCCCATCTCAGAAAATTGAACAAAAAGTGGGACTTACCGATATTACCGTTGAATATTCACGGCCAGCGATGCGCGACCGGAAAATTTTTGGCGGCTTGGTGCCTTACGGAAAGCTATGGCGTACCGGGGCCAACCAAAATACAAAGATAACTTTTGACAAGCCGGTAATGATAGGCGATACCGAACTTAAACCTGGATCGTATGCTATTTACACCAAGCCCAATAAAAACAATTGGGAAGTTTATTTTTACAGCGATGCCAACAATTGGGGGCTGCCACAAGAATGGGACGAGAGTAAGGTAGCTGCCAAAACCACAGTAGATGTGTACCCTATGCCCATGAACATCGAATCGTTTACCATGACCTTTGACGATGTGGCCCACGACCAGGCCCATCTTGGGATGCTTTGGGAAAATACTTATGTAGGGGTGCCTATTAAGGTAATGACCGACAAGGAAGTTTCTGCCAATATAGACCGCGTAATGAATGGGCCCAATGCCAATGATTATTACGCTTCGGCCGTGTATTACCTGGAAACGGGGAAAGATATCGATCAAGCCAAAAAATGGATAGACAAAGCCATTGAAATGTCCGACAACCCGCCGTTTTGGCAATACAGGCAACAATCGTTGATCTATGCGAAAGCAGGAGATAAAAAAGGCGCTATAAAAGCGGCCAGAAAATCACTGGAACTTGCTAAAAAAAATGGTAACGACGATTATATAGCTTTAAACGAAAAATCATTGAAGGAGTGGGGTGCGATGTAAGCAAACCTCTTTTTTAAACAAATAAAAGCATCCTTTTCGGGATGCTTTTTGTTTGGAATGAATTTACAACAAATCTACAGGTTTGTACTATTGCCTGGAAGTTGTTTTTTAGGCCTTTATAAACTTTTTGGTGATGGTTTTCCCATCGACAGTAACGGAAACGAAAAAGAAACCAGAAGAAAGCCTGGAAACATCGATCACATTGCTTTTTGCAGTAGCTAATAGCTGTCCTTGCATCGAATAGATTTCAATATTTTGGTAGGCAACACCTGGGCTTAATTTCAATGTGTCCGTTACCGGATTGGGATAAACGCTAAACGAAATAAGTTCAGCATTGGAAACCCCTAAACTACAATTCTCACTGTAAACCGTATAAGGTTCTTTGCACCATACAATAGGGTCATCGCCGCAGGTTTGGCTGTTGGCATACGTTACATCATCCACTTGAATACACTGTAAATTGCTGCTGTTGTCGGCCCACATTAGGGTCAAGTTTTCGTTATTGCCGTTCTGTATGTTTAAATATTCCAACGAACCGTTGCTGTCACATTCCAATGAAACTAAATTCACATTTGCTGAAAAATCAAGGGTTACAATTTCATCGTTGTCCCAACAGCCTATGTTTTCAAGGCTTATATTTTCTGAAAGGTCCAATTCAATTAAATCATTATCAGTGCAAAACAATGTGATTAGGTTTGAGAAAGAAGCAATTCCTTCGAGGGAAACTATATTTTGAAAACTTACATCCAAACTTAAAACGGCCTCTGCTTCAGTAAGTTGTATTTCGCCGTCATTATTCAAGTCGACATCTGTATCTGGATTGCCATCCCCATCAGTGTCCACACATTGGGTGTTTACCAGTGCATTTTTAAAATTGGCATCGGGGATGGTGACGTTTTGTGCGTTTAAAAAAGAAAAAGAAAGCAGGCAGCATAAAAAGTAGAGTTGTTTCATTACAAGTGGGTTTTAAAAATTAATACTATCTGTTATATAGTTAAAGAAAAAAAGTAGTGTTGTGTTTCTTAAAAAAGGGTGTATCCCAATATAAAGGAAACGCTTTTGTAATCGGAACCCCAAAACACATAACTTCCCATAATGTTCCGTTCGGTGGCCAACCGTACTTCGGCACTGTAACGGTCGTTAAAGTTATAACCCAAGCCAAAAGCAAAATTACTGGTGGACCTGCTTATTTCCAGATCTGGATATATTTCAAAGTCTATGTTGGATTTTAAGGAAAAATCGATCACATAAGAAGCATTGACGAATATTTTGGATTTGTCATTTAAAAAGAAATAATGCCTTAACCCAAACGGCAGTTCAATGGACTTATAATCAGTTTTTACAAGTGCCGGATACGTTACTTGAGGATTTTGTACTTCATCAGGTTTATAATATTGATAGGTAGGCTCTACAATGATGGCCCATTTGTTTTTGTTGAAAGGCAATTTGAATTCACCTTCCAAACCAAATCTAAAGCTTGTAGCATTACCAAAATCAATTGATGCCCTTCTTGCGGAATTTGCTATTATTAAAGAAGAACTCCTAACTCCCGGTCTAACGGTAAAATTAAAGACCAGTTTGTTTTTGTTTTTGGTGTAATCGGTATAATCGGCTTGGGCACATTGGTTGTACTTCACAAAAAACCTCGACAGGTCACTGCTGTTATAATCAACTTTTTCCAGGGTATTCATTGAAAAGTCACTGCATTTCAAATTGTTCCATAGTTGTTGTTTGTACTGGTTGTTTACGCCCATTTTTGTAGGTGTTTCCTTATACCTTTTATAGACCAGCTGTTCTACGTTTTGTGTTCCAATTTTATAGAAATAACGGGTTAGGTTACTGTCTCTATACAGGTAGAGCGTGGCTTTACCTTCTACCAGCACCCTTAAAAAAAGCTGTTCTTCCTTGAATTCGGGAGCTTTTTTTGAGCCCAACCGGTTCACCACATCGGTAGAGCGGTCTATATTGACGGTGTGGCGTTCGTACTTTTGGGTTTCAGAAACCATAAATTCCTTGACCATAGCGATGTTGGCCGTTTTTACCTCTTGGTTTTCACTTGCTTTGTATTCAAAGGTTTTGGGGTTGCTGCGCCAGTCAACATTTTTTATGAGGCAATTTACCTTGTTGCCCTGATTATTGATAAAATAGCCTTTTTCAAATTTAATTTGAGCATAAGTGCTTAAGCTAAAAAAGGATACTAATAAAATGAGTACTGTATTTTTCATAAATAGGAAATGTTTTAAAAAAATCGTTTGAGGCTAAGAAAAAATAGAGGTTGTAAATGTGATTTTAATTAAGCATATCTTTTTCCGGAAGCCATCGATCTATATGTTTACTTGACGACGAAAATACCATATCTATTTATTTTTGAAGAATTTTTTCGAAAGAAATATTAAGGTTTTTTTAACACACTTCTGCGCAAATATGTGGCGAAGATTAAGGCACTATGGGCCAAATAGTGCTTCCCGTTAAACACAGGTTGTATAAAAAATATACAGTTTTTGTTTCCGAAGGAACTTTAAAACCATTGCAAAGATGCTTAAAACCGTATTGGCACAAGTGTTGACAATTATATTGGTTAAAAAAAAGAAAATTAGCCTATTTTATGAATCTAAAGAACACTGCACCAAAAAAAGCTGCAACAAGAAAAACTAACTTAAAATCTATTTTCCGGCCCTTTTCATTAACGCCGGACAAAGCCAACAAAACCTATAACATCCTTGTACTGCTCAACACTTTTCTGTTGTTGGCGGGCGGTGCCTTTTTGGTATACCAAATGCAACATGATTTTGCCCAGTTTAGAGTGGAACGCCTAAGCAGCACGTGGGGATTCATGTTTTTCGCAATCGCAACTACGTTGTTTTTGTATAAAGCCGGTTTTTTTATCTACCAACTCTTTTTGTACTTTCGGTATAAACCCATTGCATCGGTCAGCAATGAGGAACTGCCAACCGTAACTGTTATTGTGCCAGCATACAACGAAGGCAAGCAGGTATATGCCACGTTAAAAAGTTTGACAAAAAGCGATTACCCTAAAGAAAAAATACAATTATTGGCCATAGACGACGGCAGTAAAGACGATACGTGGCACTGGATGAAAGAAACCAAAAAACAACTGGGCGACCAAGTGGCCATTTATCAGCAACCTGAAAACAAGGGAAAGCGACACGCATTATACCGTGGTTTTAATATTGGTACTGGCGATGTGTTTGTAACCGTTGATAGCGATTCTGTAGTTAACACCAATACGCTTCGTAATTTGGTGAGCCCTTTTATCACCAATGAGCAATGTGGTGCCGTGGCTGGGAACATCCGGGTGCTGAACAATGCCAAAGCCTTACTGCCAAAAATGCTCGATGTGAGCTTTGTCATGAGTTTTGAGTTTGTACGCTCTGCCGAAAGCAAACTCAACTCGGTGCTTTGTACGCCCGGCGCTTTGGCAGCCTACCGCAGGACTGCAGTGTTGGCGTGCTTGCCAGAGTGGATCAATCAAAAATTTATGGGGAAACCATCGGATATTGGCGAAGATCGTGCGATGACCAATATGATCTTGAAACAAGGGTACCACGTTTTGTTTCAGCGCAATGCGTATGCTTATACAAACGTGCCCGAAAGATACAAAGGCTTGTACAAAATGTTCATCCGTTGGGGAAGGAGCAATGTGCGGGAAAGCATTGCCATGGCCAAATATGTGTTCACCGATTTTCGGGAAGGTTCTAAAACAGGATCGCGGTTGTTGTTCTTCAGTCAAGCGACAAAGCTTGTCATGTGTTACCCATTTTTGCTGTTTATGCTATATTTTATTATGGTACATCCCGTATTGTTTGTTAGTTCAACTTTGGCGAGTATTTTGGTATTGTCCAGCTTTCAGACAATTTTCTATGCTAAACGGTATAATTTTTCTGAATCATTCTGGGCGTACACTTACAGCATATTGTACACCTTTGGGCTTTTTTGGATTACACCTTATGCCATAGCCACGGCGAGTAGGAGCGGTTGGCTCACCCGCGAACTGCCACAACAAGAGTAGAAAACAGTTTGTATGGTGTGAACCCTTCAAACACCCGAAATTATTCCGTAAAACCGCATCCTTTCAGCTTAACGAAACGTTGCGGTTTTTCTATTGGTAGAGTCTTTGCAATTACTTGCTTCGTTAAATTAAGACTTTAAAAAATGTTAAAAACCCATCCTTCCTTTTTTCTTGCGCATAATCGAAGAATGGCTCGATACTTCAGAAAAAACACTTTATTGTGCTTTATGTAACGCTTCAGGGCAGCAATATACATGACGCGAAACGGAAATTCCTGTCAAACACTAAGTGAAAGCTACTGAATGCTAAACTTGGGCTTAAATTTAAAAATAGAATGCTATTTTAGCTAAAATGAAGCATTTCTTTACTTTAATATCAAGCTATTTGTTATTGGGGCTTTGGTGCCTGCAAGGACAAATAGTAGCCGATTCCATAGCCCATAACTTGGAATTGGTGCAAAGCAACAAAGTAAAGGCAGTGCGCACGGGATTGGATGTCTCGTTTAAGGAAATACAACAGCAGACAGCTTGGAAAACTTATGATGCCTCATTTACCACACCGCCGGAAAAAGCGCTGTGGCTATCTTTTGAAATGGAAAATAGCTCTGGGGATACGATTCATAACTATCTGTACAGCCTCAATCACTATACAACTGTTTACCAAGAATGGGGGCAAGGGTTCAAAAAGATGAAAAACGGGTATTTTGTGCCGCTGCCCCAACGTGCCAACGCATCGGAAAACTTTTTTACAAAACTGACCTTTTTGCCTTTTCAAAAATCACAGCTTTACATAAGGTTAGCTGTAAAAAAAGTTCATAGTAAAATTACGGCTCCTGCTATTTTTTCTGAAAACAGTTATTGGGAATTTGCCCTCAGCAATTATAAAGAACAGGCTTATTCCATAGGGTTTATCTACTTTTATATTATATCGCTTTTTACCATTTTAATATTTGCCTTGGTGTTTTGGATACGGCTGCGGGACAATCTCTACCTTCATTATTTAGGTTATTTGGTTTTTCAGTTGGTGTACGGGTTTTTGGCATTGCGCGGCACCTTGGCGCCAGTGGGCAATTTTTTCAACTATTTCCCAAAACTGGCCGATGATTTAATGGAACCCGTGCAATTCGCATTTATTGGGTTTTACGTTTTTTTTATTTTAAAACTGCTGCGGGTAAAAAACTACGACCAGCTTTTAGCGTCCATCCTTAAATACTTGGGCTTGGCCTGTTTTGGTTATGCCATTGCACAGTTTTTGTTCACACAGTTATTTTACGACGGGGAGGTGTCACAGCAAGTATTTACTTGGGTGCGCTTAATTATTTTGCCGCTGAACTTCGTGTTGATTTTTTGGATCATCTACAAAGTAAAACATCCCTTACTGGTTTATTTTATAGTAGGTCAAACGTTTTTTTTCATAGGTGCATTGCTGGCCTCTTACATTGGTTACTTTAGCCAAGGTAGTATGTTCAATTTTAAAGAAGCAGCCAACATTGTGTTTCAGATAGGCTTGTTGGCAGAAGTGTATTGTTTTTCACTGGCTTTGGGAAAGAATATGTTCTTGCTTCAGAAAGAAAAAGAAGAAGTGAATGCTGGGTTTATAGCACAACTGCAAGAAAACCAACAATTGCAAAAAAACATGAACCGTGAGCTGGACAAAAAGGTAAATGAAAAGACCGAAGAGCTCATCCAATTGTATTCTGAAATAGAACAAGAAAAACAACAGAAAATAGAGGACGATTTTATGAAAAAGATCCAGGAAACCGAAATGATCGTCCTGCGCGCGCAAATGAACCCGCATTTTATTTTCAATAGCATGACCGCCATCAAAAACCTGATTATGACCGGTAGAAATGATGCTGCCATGACGTATCTGGACGATTTTTCCAGTTTACTGCGCGACATACTGGAAAACAGCAACCGGGAAAAAATCACTGTGGAAGAAGAGTTCGAATTTATAAAACTCTATCTATCTTTGGAAAAGAGCCGGATGGGGCCAGAATTAAATTACAGCTTACAGGTTTCTTCAAAAGAGGAACTCTCTCAATACCATATTCCGCCGTTATTATTACAACCCTTGGTTGAAAATGCAATATGGCACGGGTTGCACCCCAGTTTAAAAGCCGAAAAAAAATTATCGATTGTTTTCGATACTTCAACGCGGCTAAAAATAACAATAGAAGATAACGGTATTGGGAGAGCTGCCAGTGATAAAAGAGAGAAAGTGCACAAATCCATGGGTACTAAAATCGTTAAAGACAGATTGGCGCTGTACAATCATTTACGTGAAGAGACCATCCATTTTAAAATAACCGACCTTGAAGAAGACGGTATTGTTTTAGGAACGCGAATTACACTAACCTATTAATATTGAATTATGACGAACGTGATTATTATTGACGACGAAGCCCACTGCACCCATGTGTTGAAAAGTTTAATTGAAAAAGCCCATTCAGACTATACCATTACCGGGGTTTTTAACAATCCGCTGGAAGGATTGGAATTTATTAAAAACAATCCACCAGACTTGCTGTTTCTCGATATCGAGATGCCCAGCCTCAATGGTTTTGCTTTATTGGACAAGCTACAACCCATCGATTTTGACGTGATTTTCACCACGGCCTACGGCGAATATGCGATCAAGGCTTTTAAATATAGCGCCATTAATTACCTGTTGAAGCCCATTACCGAAAAAAGTATTGTAAAAGCACTTTCCAACTGGGAAAAACGTCGTAAAAAAACCAGCAGTAAACAATGGGAACTACTGCATGACCATTTACAGGAAGGAGGTAAGGACTGCTCCCAAATAGCGCTGCCCACGGGAATTGGATATCAAATTGTGGAAATAAAGAGTATCGTCCGTTGCCAATCGGACAGTAACTATACAAATGTTTACTGTGCCGATGAGAATAAAATCTTGATCAGCCGTACCTTAAAGGAAATTGAAGAGCTTTTAGGGGATCATGGTTTTATCCGCGTACATCGGTCGCATTTAATCAACCCACAATTTGTAAAAGGCATATTAAAGCACCACGGTGGCAGTTTAATTATGCAAGACGAAGCAGAAATCCCGGTTTCTCGCCAAAAGGCAGAACAGATCAACGATATTTTAGAAACCATGCTTCGGTTTAAGTAGCTGTTCATTTATTTAGTTTTCATCTTAAAAAAAATAGTGCACCAATCACTAAGTGAGTATCGCCAAACACTAAGTGAGGGTTGTTGCTCCCGTGTTTAATGGATAGTATTGTTGTCTAATAATAAAAACAAACGACAACCTATTAAAAAATCCAGTTTATGAAAACAATCAACAAAACAATTTATATCGCTGTGGTGGCCTTTCTTACCTTAATGTCAGGTTGCAGTAAGGACAAGAACGATCCCAAAGAAGAAGAAAACACTTCTGGCGCAGCTCATGAATACAACATTACGGTAGATGGCCAAAATTTTTCAGGCAAAATCGATAATGTGTACGGTACCGAAGGTGAAAACGGTGCAATTTCAGCCGTATCGGTGTTTTATCAAGACGATACCACGACACAGGTTAGTTTTTCGCTTCAAAACAACGATATGATAGCTGTAGGAGGGTTTGTATATCCCAATGGTCAAGGGGACAATGTTTCCTTGGACGATGAAGGTAATTCGAGTATAGAGTTTAAGCCATCTTCTGATATCGGATATGCTTCGGAATCTGGGACGGCAAAAGTTATCATAGGGAAAAAAGTCAATTTAGGGGAAGGGGTGCCAAAATTCGCTGCCCTTGAAATTGAATTTGAAGGGACCTTTTCTTATTTAGATGAAAACAACGACCGACAAATGGTTTCGGCTTCAGGAACGTTCATTGTGAATTTGCCTCCAGGATATTAAACACCTGCAGTTTCATTTTAAAGGGACGGTACTGTTCTTATCTGAAATAGCAACATGAATTTTTCCGTCTACATTTCATCTAAAAACCACAATTTGTTGAATGCTCATTAAAAGCAACCGTATACTCATAAAACTACTACGCCCACTATATGGGGTTTGTTTCAGGAAATAGGTGGGTTACATTTGCAGTCAAAATCAACACAAACATCAAAAAACTACAAAATTTATTATGAAACGAATAAAAGTTAGACTACATACAATCATCATTGCCTCTCTGAGCCTGGCACTTTTATCTGCCTGTAACAAGGATGACGATTCAGGGCCACAAGCCGAGGATAAACCTATTGCAGATAGCATGTTCAAAGAAAATGCTGAAGGCTGGAGAATAACTGGTGATGCCCAAGGCGGCTACACTGAAGCATCTTATTCGCCCGATGGAGGAGTGCAGGACGGATACATCTATGCAGATGACAATGTACAGGGTGGGGTATGGTATTTTACCGCTCCAGAAACATATCACGGTGACAAAAATGAGTTTTATGGTGCGAAACTAAGTTTTAGTTTGTTTCAAGATTCAGATATGTCAAATCAGTTTGAAAACAGTGATATAATTTTTAAAAATGGTGACACTCAAATTACATATGTGTATAGCCCAGATGCTTATCCTGGTGAAGACTGGACCGATTATAGTGTAACGATAAGCGCAGGCAACGGTTGGCTTATAGGAGAGTATGACAGTGAAGTTGAAGCCACCGAAGCCGATATTAAAGCCGTACTTGCTAACGTAACGGAATTTTCAATACGTGGTGAATTTGAGAGCGGTCCTGACAATGGCGGCTTGGACAATATCATTATAGATAAATAACGAAGAGGAGCGTTATTTACCACTGTGGAATTTAGGCTTTCTTATTTTTAAACTTCCCAAAACTTTGGGTTGCAGGAAGACCAAGAAAGCCTTTCTTCCATAGCATTTTAGTTGTTTCAAAAAAATAATTAAAACCACCAACACATAAAATGAGTAATATGAACAACACCACCAGAGAACAACCAACACCACAAGAACCGGCTACTTCGGTTAAAGAAAAAGACAGCATGGCCATTATTGCCTATATCACGCTTATAGGTTTGATCATCGCTTTTGTGAGCAATAAGGATAAAAAGAATGCTTTTACAGCTTTTCATATCCGGCAGTCGTTGGGATTGGCGGTAACGGGCTTTGCATTGATGATTTTAAGCTTCCTGCCTTATATAGGTTGGTTTATATCCTCAATAGGCAGCCTTGCCTTGATGGTTTTATGGGTCTTGGGGTTGGTAAATGCCATTAACGGAAAAAAAGAACCCATCCCAATGGTAGGCCCGTATTTTGAAACGTGGTTTAAAGATGTTTAAAACTGAAAATCACAACTTATAATCAAAGGTACAAGTAAAATTAAACGGAGAGGTTCATAAAACCCAATTGGGCAGGTGTCTTTTTCACAATGCTTAATTGTGAAGCTTAGCAACCGTTTTTATTCGTATTTGTTCAATAACCCAAAGTCGAAAGGCGTCCAAAGGCAGGCTTTGAGTCCGCTTTTTTTAAATCCGGTATTTGCCCACGTGTTGCTAGTTTTAAAGCAGGAGTAGCTGCCGTTGGCTTTATAAAAATCATCGTTTGCTGCATACCCTTTGTTTTTAAGCCTGATTTTCAGGCCGTTTTCATCTGTTTTAAACGTTTCCAGTAGGTAAGCGTTTAATTTTTTTAATTCGGATTCGGTTACTTTTATGGCTATCCAATCGGTTTGTTTTTGTTTGTAACGGGTTATATGCATTAGGGTGCTGCTTTTTAAAAATAAAGCCTTAAAAGCAGTTTTAAACGTCAAATCATTCCAAGTTGGGGTGTTGAGATAAAATTCGGCGTCGCCCCAGCCAAAGGACAAATACTCTTCGGTTTCCTCATGCTTTATTCCGGACAAAAGCGAGCGATTTATATCTCCTTTTGCTAATACTATGTTTATATGCACGCCGTTTGTGCTTAGGTAGATGGTTTTTTGCGGATGGGAATCAACTTCATCATTATTTACCGTAATGGCAGATAGTAGTAGAGAAACAATTAGATATGTCAACGGCAGGAGCAAGAAATAAAACAACCATTTTAGTATGTTTTTTACTATGCTCATATCGGGTTTTGATTGTCGCTTTTATGGATAAGGTTAAAATTAAGTCAAGGTGTTTTTTCTGTAATCTGGCCTTTAAGTTATGTTTTCGAAATTTTTCAACTGTTGAGAAATCAAATTCAGTAGTTTTCTTTAGTATCCGTTTGTTGAGCAGCCGTAGCCAAAGGGTGGGTTCCTGAAGCTTCGAGACGCCGTAATTGCGGCTATAGATTGGTGTCCATTGTTTTTATTTCCAGTTTTAACAATTCGGTATATGGGTTTCCTTTCAGTCCTAATAGTTTGGCAAAAGCAGGTTCTGTTTTAAGTCCGTCAGATTTTAATTTTTTTATTTTCTGCTTAAAGTCAACTCCTTTTTCGTTTAAAATTCTGTTTTCAATAATCATATGTCGATATGCGTTTTGTTTTTCGGTTGGGATATTTTGTCCAAAAACCTCAAACAGAAAATTATCGGTTTTAAATTCTGCAACAGTTGACTCAATTCCGTTTTGCTTTTTTGAATAAACTTTAAAATCTTTTTTTTCTGAAAACTTCCTTGTCAAATACATTTTAAATTCAAAATGATTTTCGCATTCGCAAATAATGTCTAAATCGCTTTCAGGTAAATCGATTCCTATTGGAATAGTACCAGTAAGAATGGGGTTATATTTTTTGAGTACCTCAAAAATTTTATGTTCCTTAATTTCATGAAAAGCGAGTTTTTGCCTTTCGTTTCCGTGCTTTAGATATTCTATATTTCTAAAAGTTTCAATCAATTCTCGAATTTTTTTTTAGCGGTCTAGGCTATGCGCAGTTGCGTGGTTTAGCATTTAACTTAGCAAGTACACACCAAACTGAAAATCCGCGAGGATTTTCGTAAGCGAGCTCGAACTAGCCATTAATTATACACGGTATTAGCAAACGTATTTATTATTAATATCCAAACTCCATTACTATTAATCCTTTGGTAATTGGGCTTGAAAAATCAGGCTTACTCTTTAATATGATTCCAGCCATAATTTCTGGGTGAATAAATCCAGCTGTTTCTTTAACATCATAAAACGCTTTTAAAAAGTCATTCTCATCTTTTATTTTATTAATGGCTTGCATATATTCACCAACATAATTCATTCGAGGTGTTTTATATTCCGCTTTTATTAATGAATCTATATTCTTTTTTAAATTTACAGAATGAAATCCGATTCTATAGTCGGTTGTTCCGTCATCGTTTTTGAAAGTAAACCTTGATTTAATATCATTGCCTTCAATCCAAACAGAATCTGGATATTCGTAGATTTCAAGTTTTAATTTACTATCGTTAAATTTCTTTCTATTTTCAGAGGAAATTTTGTTCCTAAAAGTCAACTTGTTTTCATTCACATCGATTAAAAATTGTTTGTAGGCTTTCTCTGTTTTTAGGTTTGGATAAATTTTTTTAATAATATCCTTTTCAAAATCAGATACGAGTGAATTCAGAGTTTTGCTATTTTCCGCTCCTAAAACTTTATCAAATACCGTTATTTGGTATTCAGTTTTTTTAACCGAACAACTAACAATTATAAAAAGGACTATGAATGTTTTGAGAATTTTCATTGGTTGGTCATATGTTTGCTAACTTGTTTGTATCAACACCTTTTCCGCTTTTAGTTTACCTATTAGAGTGCAATAAATAAGTTTTATGTTTTTTATTTTCATAACCAAAGGTAGTGTTTTTCGGTTAAGCACTAACGTTCCGAGTGGATGCAACCTGTCCTGAGCGCAGCCGTAGGGTAGTCGAATCCGCCGTAATTGCGGTTATACATTGTTGGCAACAGTATTTTATTTTCCGCAATGCTTTTCAAATTCCGATTTTGCAAGTTCATCTCCTAATTCAATTGCTTTTTTATAATGTTCACAAGCTAATTCCGTATTTCCTGACATAAATAGACAAGCTCCAATCATATAGTTATTGTCAGCAGGCTCATAGTTACTTTTTAGACTATTCATAAAGTCAGAATATGCTTTTTCATAGTCATATAAGTCGTAATGAACCAATCCACGATTATAATAAATTTCCGCACTTGGAACGTCGTAAAAGCTTTTTTCAATAATACTGTTTGGTTCGTAATCGATTGTTATTAATTCTCCGCCTTTGGTTTGAAAAGCTAAATCATAGTATTCTTTTGCTTTATTTAAATTTCCGGCTTGTCGATAGCTATTTCCAATGTTATAAGTTGCTAAAGTATTTTTAGGGTCTAATTCTAACACTTTTTGGTAGTCAGAAATCGCTTGGTCGTACTTTTCTAAACTTGATTTATATGCTCCACGATTTATATAAGCTCCGAGATAGTCGGGTTTAATTCGTATAGCTTCATTCAAAATTTCAATTCCTTTTTCATATTGTCCAAGCTCATCATATTTTTCCGCTTCCAACAGAAGGTGCTCAGCGGATTTTCCACAACTAGCAAAAAGCAAAATAGAAGAGAAAAATATAAATGATATTCGGTTTTTCATATTGTTGCCAACGTTTATGTATAAGAATAGTTGCGGGTTTGCGTGCGAGGATTTTCCGAAGGAAAATCAGATGTAGCAAACACACAACTACCTTTGTTTTAGCACAAAACCGCAATTATTTTTATACGGTGTTGGGCATAGTTTTTTTATTTAAAATCCATTTGCCTCAAGATTTGTTTTTTCACAATACTTTTCAAATTCCGCTTGCTTTTCAGTTGTCAAGTTAAATAAGAAATCTAAAAAAATGTCAAATTCCGAAATCATTATTTCGTTGAGTTGGGTCAGAAACCTTTTGGCATTTATTTCTCTTGTTTCAAATCCGAAATCGTAAAAAATGTACTTTCCTTTTTTTTCATTCAGAAAGTTTGCAAGATGGATTACATTATATTTTTGGTCATTATATTCAATTGTTGCGTCATAGTCAAATCGGTCGTTCCAAATTTCCATATTCAAAATCGGATATTCAAGTCTGCAAAATTTAGCCATTCCTAAATCTTTTGATTCCACAATTTTAAATCCGCTTTCAAAAGCAGATTTCAGGTAAATTTTAATATCGATTTCTAATTCCATAATCGTTTTCCCAAATTATGCCCAACGGTCTTCTTTACTTTATACCGTAATTAAATAGTTAGTTACATTTACTAAGAAACAAGAGGAGAACTAAAACGGTCTTTGGAATAGCAGTTCCTTTATACGTATCAGTCCTCTTGTCTCTCTTAGGTTGCTTTAGGACCATTTGGAATACCAGGAATCTCTTCCTATTAAAGGTGATAGTCATAGCAACATATATTAACCATTCCTTTTTAAAAAGGAACAATATTTAAAAATATGAAAAATTACTTAGACGTGATTGGTATTGATGTATCAAAATTAACCATCGATGCCCATATTCACAAAAGAAGAGTACACCGGGTGTTTTCCATTCCCCCAAAACCATCATTATTAAATAATTGAAATACAAATATTAACTTTAGAGAACTGAACTAGTGCTTTTCATAGGAAACGTTGTTGCCAACAGTTATTTTTATCCATAGCAATTTAGTTTCAGTTCGATACTGTCTTTTGATATTCTAAATTCACCTATTTGTTTTAATATTTTTTCAATTTCCGCTATATTTTGAGAATTAAGATTATTATTCTCATCTAAAAATTCAGAAGGGAAACTTATCCATTCAATTTCTTTGTAGAGCAACCAACCGTTTAAAGAATTCATTCCCTCAAATCCATTACTCCAATAGTCAAAATCGTAACATAAGTCAGCTGTGATATATAATTGGCCAATTTTTTCGTCAAGAATTTTTTTGAAATTTACTCTTTTGATTAATTCAGCGTTTTCAACTAATCCGTCAATCAATTTTTTCCATTTCGCATTAGACATAAAATTTGCAGAAAACTTTTCCTTAATCTTGGAATCAAGTTTTCTATCTAAATCAGTAGTTGATGGTTTGTACGTTTTCATCTAATTGTTGGCAACGGTCTCCTTTACTTTACACCGTAATTAAATAGTTAGTTACATTTACTAAGAAACAAGAGGAGAACTAAAACGGTCTTTGGAATAGCAGTTCCTTTATACGTATCAATCCTCTTGTCTCTCTTAGGTTGCTTTAGGACCATTTGTAATACCAGGAATCTCTTCTTATTAAAGGTATTTGTCATTGCAACATTTATTAACCATTCCTTTTTAAAAATGAACAATATTTAAAAATATGAAAAATTACCTAGACGTGATCGGTATTGATGTGTCAAAATTGACCATCGATGCCCATATTCATAAAAGAACAGTACACCGGGTGTTTTCCATTACCCCAAAACCTTCATTGAGATAATTGATATAATAATATTATTTTTGAAGAACGGGGTTAGTGATTTTTATAGGATACGGTATTACCTGTAGTTATTTTTAACTTTTTACAAGTATTCCAATGGTTCCAATTTCTGTCCATTTCTCATATATGAGTTCGTAAACAAAAATTCCATTATGACCACATTCTAATCCACAGTAATAGCTATGCTCGAAAAATGCGTATTTTTTATTTAGTGAAAAAAAAGGAATGCTTATGTTATAAATACCATAATAATTGTGTTTTGGTGCTTTATCTAAACTATCTTTTTCTAGGAATGAAAGAATTTCATTTAAGGTTGTCTTTGAAACCGAATCAATTTTAAGATTATTAAAATTTAATTGTAATACTTTTGATTCAGAGTATTGTTTAAATATAAAATCTATATCATTTTTAGTTAAAATTTTTGTTTTCTCTATATACTGATATTCAATATCCTGAGTCAATAATATTAAAATATTCTTTCCAATATTCTGAGTCAGTTTTTAAATCTGGAAATACTACCGAATTATTCCTAATAAGACTTTTTTCCTTTAGAACATCATTGAAAAAGTTGTAATAATCAGAGTCAGTAATTTCATTTGTATTATTTGACTTTGAATTAATTTCTATTTTTTGAAAATCTCTGTTAATTCTGTGTTCTTTCAAATTATTACAACAATTAAAAATTAACAAAATGACAAAGATTCTTCTCATAATTACAGGTAACGTCTCGTTTACGGGATTAAAGATAGTGATTTTCGCTTTAGCACAGAAGTTAGCAATTCCAAGTGGATTTAGTCTGTCCTCATTGTTTGTGGTAGTTTTATTTTATTTCTATAGGTGTAATGGTATATCCTAATTCTTTTAATTGATTTATCAGTCCACATTTGTACATTAAATGACTCAATCCAACTGCAATAAAACAATTCTTCTTTTCAAGAAAGTCGTTAATGGGCTTAATCCATTTATTGTTTCTATCAGTTAGTACAAGTGTATTTCTACAAGGTGCATTTAGTTGATAGTCAATTTCCATATTGGAATACCAATCAGTTTCTTCACAATAACTTGAATCTTTGGAACGAATCTTATCAATAATATTAGCAAGTCTTCTTCTATGTATTTTTCTTGGCATTCCCTCAACATCTTTATTTATTAGATTTATTTGTTCTTTGGTTGTTTCAAGGCCATAGCGTTCAATATTTTTTTCAACTGCCTTGGTGCTTATATAGTCATCTAAAGAGAGAGAAGTGTCATTGGCGCTTTTGTTTAAACATACTTTTTGTTTAAAATATCTGTTTAGAAAAACATACATTTCGGTTGGTGTCATTTTGTTATAATCAGTAGGACTAGTGGCGAAGAGGACTTTAATGAAACTCAAGTCGGTTTTGCTTAAATATTTTTTCCACTTGGTTTTTGTATTCCTTAGATTAATAATATCCTCAGCCATTTTCCCTGGAATGTTCAGGTTTTCTTTTATTAATAAGTCGCAAGATTCTAATGCTATGTTGGCATTGGTTAATGAATCAAAAAAAGTTTTACCAAAAGCGTGATGAGTTCCAAACAGATATGAAGTCTTGGTCGAGTGTGGGTTAGTTATTCTAAAGAGGATTGTATTATTTATAGAAGTACTACTGCTATTCTGACCCAATAATAAAGTGGAAGTCAAAACCAGAAGCAGTAAGGTAATAATTTCTCTTATTTTCATTGTTTATAATTATCGCCAACAGTATTTGTGTATGGTTTGTTGCGTGTTTTATGTATTAAATTTAGCTAATAAAAACCGAATATAAAATCCGCGAGGATTTTTAGAAGGAGGCGAGAATAAGCAATTACTTATCGCCATTTTTAGCGAGCGTATTTTTCTTTCATTTCTTGGCTAAAAACAATCGTTAAGCCTTGGTTCATAATCTCTTCGCATCTTAGAATCACATTCCATTCAGGAACGCTTTTGACTATTCTGATAGCTTCTTTTAAAAACTTATTCTTTTTATCTGTAATCATCTTGTTTCCTGAAATCAGATATGTGTTTTCCCAGTCAATTTTTTTTAGTTTTCCATTTCTATCAGGTTGAATGCTTACAAAGGCTTGGATAGTCTTATCCATTTTACCTAACTCACTCCAGTTGATTTTGCTGTATAAATATTCGCGATATTCACTTGGGTCTAAATCCGATAGTTTAGATTTTTTTAAAATCCGGTTTTGGTATTCTGACTTATTGACAAGTATTCCTTTTCTGAATTCGAGTATCAATTCATTGGGATAAACAGAGGTGTTTCTTGAATGGTTGGATTCGCAAACGATGCAATTGCCATCAAATACAACTAATTCGTTAGTAAGCCAGTGCGCAAATAATGGAAGTTTGTTGTTATTTATTCTATCGAGTCTTAATCCTAAATCGTGGTACGTTGTAATTTTGGTCACGTATAATTTTCCTTTTTCAAGTTTCCATTCTGTCTTATAGTTCTGAAAAAAAGGTGAAATTTCAATTATTGAATCGTTGTTTGCATTAAATTGATAATCGTGAATTTGTTCTGAAATTGACTTATTTATTTTCTCCCAATCTGTTCTCTTTTCTAAGGGGTTGGAATATAGATTAAGGGTATCTTTTTCCCAAATCAAAATGTCCGTGCTTTGTCCTGAAGTTTGGCCAATCACTCCTAAAATTAGTATGTATGTGAAAAATTTATTCATATGCTCGTTAACTTGTTTGACTATGGTTTCGTTGCGTGAAAAACCGCGAATATTTTCAGAAGTAGGAGAGAATGAGCAATTATTTAAAGCCATTGTTGACACTTGTTTTTAATTTATTTTTTGCAATCAATATTCCAGTAAATAATATCATTCCAATACTGGATAATAAATGTACTTTCTTAAAATCCACATTTAATTCAGGAAAAAACAATAAGGCTATTCCTGCATTAATGGACAAGTGAAATAAGATTGCAACCAGAACACTTCCTTTAGAATTAATTACTAACCAAGTTATTATTATTGATAAACACATTAGCATAATAAAATATGTAATCACGGGTAAAAAAGAAATTGATTCTCCACTAACTAAAGTACCAAATGGTGCCCACCAAAGTGGAATATGCCAAATAAACCATATAACTCCAATTATGATTGCACTTTTTAAGTTCGAATATTTTTTTTGTAACTCTGGTAATAAAAAACCTCTCCATCCAATTTCCTCGCCTAAAGGTCCAGCATATAGCCCAGCCCATAGTACAGTTGGAATCGAAAGAAAAGCTGCTATATCAAAACTCCCAATATCCCCAATAAATATTTTATATAATCCAATTCCGATAAGAATAAAAAATATAGGTAATAGTATTATGTATAAATAGTTTTTAAAGGGGATATTCCAAATAAACACTTTCTTAAATAAATTCAACACACCGTTCAGTCCATCAAAAATAAGTGCTGTTACAATTCCGCTGATTGTAGGTCCATATAAGCCAGTAAAAAAGAATATTAAAAATTTTTCTATTGATTCTTGGTTGATTCCATCTGTAAGATAATTTAGACCGATAGCCCAAAAAGTCCAAGACCAAATAATGGTAATTAATAAAAATATATAAGTCTTTTTATTATTCATATTTTTCTCAAATAAGTGCCAACGGTCCCCTATAACTGTCAGTTATGGGATTAAAGATAATGTTTTTCGCTTTAGCACAGAAGTTAGCAATTCCGAGTGGATTCAGCCTGTCCTGTGCGCAGCCGTAGGGTAGTAGAATCTGCTGACCCGAGTGGACCAACCGATGAACACTTTTTGCATATATATACGCGTGAATAAATTGCTATTGTACATTCTTACCTGCTGGCTTTTATTTTTTCCATTTCTAATTTTTGTTCCTCAGTCAGTTCAATATTGTACATTGAAATTGACATAGAGAAGTCAGTTGCTTTTTCAAGCGATATATTCTTTAATTTTTCTTTTTTAATTAAATCAGCAACTTTCTGTGTGCAAAACCTAAACATATTAGATTCTCCATCTTTATTTGGTTTACACATAAACAAGTCAGAACCATCCCAATAATCGTCTTTGAAATAAAACCCTTTTGAATGTGGTTCTGTTGTAATTCCGATTTTATCTATTACTATTGAATTCTTTGAATAATCAAGATATCCGCAACGTCCGATTATAATCAATCCATAATATTTTTGGTCGATAAATTCATCCTTTTTAGAGTAGATTTCAACATCATAAGTTTTCCAGCCTGTAATTCCGTTTGATTTAAATAATTCAATTACTTTTTTGCTCACTATCATTGGATATGCATTAGTTGTCCAAATGAAATTATAAAGAGTGTTTCCACCCATTGAATGTTTGACGCGAACGACTTCATCTAATTTCTTTTCTCCTCGAGAAATATTAGGTTCAGCCAAATCATATTTTTCAATTACGCCTCTAAATGGCCGATTAGAAAGCGCGTCTCCAATTACATATATTTTATCGTAGTTCGACATTTTATTCAGCTTGCAGGTAACAGTCTTATATAACCGTCAGTTACGGATTTAAAGTTACTTGATTTTTGGTTAAACATTAGCGTTAGCAATTCCGAGTGGATTCAGCCTGTCATGAGCGTAGCCGTAGGATAGTCGAATCTGCCGTAATTGCGGTTATACATTGGTGTAGCCAGTGCTTTTTCACTAATTTGTCATTTGTTTCTTTTAAATGATTTTGCAATAAAGTAAATCAGCGGTATGAAAATTAGTCCCATTGTCATTGGTAAAAACCATTTTCCCAAACCATTAATTTGTCCATTGGCAAATCGGATTGTTTGAAATCCAATTAATCCGAATATCACGACTATGACCAATTTTAAAATTCGCATCATTCTTGTTGCATTCGTATATTGTTCAAGTGCGTTTTCTGGAGTTATTTTAGTCGGAAAATTAAATAGGTGCGGATATTTGTTGAGTTTTGTTAGTCCGATGAAAAGAATAGTTGCAATAATAGGTAAAATCAGAATGTTAACTTTTCCACCAAAACCATCAGCTTCTCCCATTCCATTATAATGTGTTGGAATAACTTCAGGTAATTTGGTGTAGTTTATAATTGTCATACACCAAAAACCGACAAGTAAAAATAATCCGATAATTTCCAATGTTTTATCGGTTTTGGTTGGTTTTATTTTAATTTTTGGTCTTCCGTTCATTTTTCAGATTGGTCTGGTTATCGTTCCGTTCGCATTGGCTACAACGTGTTTGGCTATGGTTTCTTTGCGTGAAAATCCGCGAGGATTTTCCGCCGTAAACCGAAGATAGCAAATTTGCGAGGACTTTCCGAGAGGAAAGTCGGAAGCAATGAACTATAGCCGGTGTTGCCTGTAGTGCTTTATCTTTTATAAGTCAGTTTCTGTTTCGTAATATATTTTTCCATTCAGGGGAATTATTGTCGTTGTCGCATATGAATCTGTAAAAGATATTTTTTGTAATTCATAAATTTTGTTTACATCTACTTTGTCCCAATAGTTTAGCGGAATTGTATCTACAATTCCGAAAATCATATTGTCTCCGCCCTCACATCTAGTATCAACGTGGTGCATTTTGGGAACAAAATTGAGTGCAAAATCCAATTCTCCGTTTTTCTTAAAGTATTTCCATTCTCCAATTCTGTAATAATAGAAAGCTCGAAAAGCTCCGCCCATTCCACAGTCGATAAAAGAGCTTATTTTATAATTTCCTTCTGATAATAAAATTCCGTCAGAGTCATATTCTTTCCAAAGTCCGCATTTTATATCACTTACATTGTCTTTTGAAACTGCCATTTTTCCAATTCCGCTTACAGTTCCGTTTTTGTTTTTAAGTTCAATAAGAGTGTCGTTGTCTGGAAGTCCATTTTCAAGTTCGCCGTAAAGTTTGTCGTCTTGAATGTAAATCCGATTCTGATGAAGATTTTTGGTTCCGCAACCAAATATCAAAATAATTAATATATATGCTATCAATTTGTTCATTTTCGCATTACAGGCAACGGTCTCCTTTACTTTACACCGTAATTAAATAGTTAGTTGCATTTACTAAGAAACAAGAGGAGAACTAAAACGGTCTTTGGAATAGCAGTTCCTTTATACGTATCAGTCCTCTTGTCTCTCTTAGGTTGCTTTAGGACCATTTGGAATATCAGGAATCTCTTCCTATTAAAGGTGATAGTCATAGCAACATATATTAACCATTCCTTTTTAAAAAGGAACAATATTTAAAAATATGAAAAATTAACTAGACGTGATTGGTATTGACGTATCAAAATTGACCATTGACGTTCATATTCATAAAAGAACAGTACACCGGGTGTTTTCCATTACCCCAAAACCATCATTATTAAATAATTGAATACAAATATTAACTTTAGGGAACTTAACTAGTGCTTTTCATAGGAGCCGTTGTCAGGCATAGTATTTATTCATTCTTTTTTTCGAAATTTTCAATTAAAGATGCTATAAAAACCCCACCTGATGTTCCTGCTAAAAAACCCCAAATTCCAACAGCCCCACCTAAACCTGCGATCCCAATTCCACCAGTACCGAAAATAAATAAACCTGCCATTGTACCTATAAACCCACCAATTAATAATTTTGACTTTGTGTTTTGATTAGTCCAAAGTATTATTTTTATTCTTTCTGCCTTTTCCTTTGTACCTAATTCCATTTTTTGGATTTCGTTTATTTTTCTTAATAAACTCAGAAGATGTTCTCTTTTAGTAATAGATAGTTTAGTCAAATATTCAATTCCTCTGCTGGTACTATTCCCATAGTTTTTTTCTTCTTCTAATTTTCGAAGTGGATTATCTATAAATAGATTTATATTGTTTTTTTCTAATTGGACACTAAAAAAAAGAACTTTTTCAAATTCTTTACGGGCAATATACCAGCCTAATTCTTCATTATTTAAATCAGAATTTTTATAATTTGGGTTTTGTTCTTGAATTGGTAAATAATTATATGCCCATTCTTCCAAAATTCTCATACAGGTTGCCACTAAATAATCATTTCGCTTTTTTAAATCAAAATAATTTGGATTTTTAGTATTTATTAATTCTTCAATTGTTTTAATTTTAATAGCCGTATCAATTACATCTTCGTATTCAGGAAAATATTTGTTTTCTAATGATTTGAATAATTTAATTACTTCTTCACAATTTCTAATTTTTTCTGCAATAGTTGATAGTATTCCATAATCTCCATCCCCATAAGAATCATTAAATAAATCTTTATGCAAATTGAATGTTTCTTTTGTAAACTGACTGTTTTTCATATTATGCCTAACGATCTCGGCTATGAGTAGTTGCATGGGTTAGATTATGTTTGCAAGTACAAACCAAACTAAAAATCCTCGAGGATTTTCAGAAGTAGGCGAGAACAAGCAATTACTTATAGCCAATGTTGTGGGTAGTTTTAATTTGTGTTCCAATATGCTGTTTCTGCCTCATCTCCAGGTCCAAAAACTTCAATCCAAGGATTTTCTGATTGGTCGTGAGCAGGATTATTATAGTCATAATCCCAATCAGCACTTTTCATATCAAAATCATCATATATAGTTTTATTTGATTTTTGCGGATTATACAAATTTGTATCCGTTTCTATTAAGAACTCAGGACTTGTTTCTCTTGTATTTTTTAGAAAAGCCATTTTAGTAAGGTTTACTTCTAAAGCGGATAAATAACTTTTATTTTTTCTAATGGATTTATACAGGAATAACTTTAATTCAATAATGAAATGTTCAAGATTTAATATACACCACAGGATGTAATTTGGGTCGTCATTCATAATATCAATAATAGAACTTCCATCGTATTTACCCCAATGTATATAATAATCAAATTTATAAACCATTAATTTTTGCAATCCGATTTCTGAATTTTCTAGTTCGATAAAATTATTAAGCTTTTCTAATATTCGGTCCTTGGACATTTGTAAATTATTATAGTACATTGTTTGTTTACCATAATTTAAACTATGATTCTTAATCAATATTATTAAGTAAAATTGGATTAATTTACCGTAATACTTCTTATCTACATTATCAAGATATAGATTTATATATTTTTCTGCCAGATGAAAATGGCCTAATTTAAACTCATATTGAACCATCTTTAAAAAATGTTTTTTTCTTTCGGCTTCTGGATTGTAAAAATCTGTATTTTTTTGGAAAATTTTTAAAGCAAAGTCAATGTGAATGTTTTTTACATTTTCTATGATGTACTTGTTCACTAACTTTCCTTCGTGAATTTCTAAAATTAATTTTCTTTCACAAATCGGATATATTTCTTCATCAATTGCTACTGTAATTTTACCATCATACCAAGTAGCTTTAACTTCTGATTGATTATTTTGAGGAAAAAAATCTCTAATTGATAAATCTTTTTTGTTAGAAGATTCATTCTTTATTTTAATTAAATGCAAATAATTATCAATTATTTTCCAAGTGCCAACATACCCTCTATGACAGGCAGTATGAAGTCTTTCTAATTTAATTTTGGAATTATTTTTTAACCAAAACTGTTCTATTGGTTCTTCATTAAAATAATAGTTTTTATTATCAATTTCAATAATTTCCTTTATTTGTTTTGTCATATTATTACCAGTCTTGATTTTCTGTTTTAATTCTGACTAACGTCAAATTTAGTTAATTTTTGTTGAAATCCTTTTGTTTATAGTACTTCCCAGTTTTTAGTGCACTATTTTTTTAAAAAACTTTAAAAATTTGACGTTAGCTCAAGAAATTAATAGAGCTTTTTGTGTGGGAAATTACCCACAACTTTTTTTATATAAACACCTTTTCCGCTTTTAGATTGCCTATTTGGCATGCTATGAACGGTTTTTGCACTTTTAGTATGTTCATATTTTTAATAATCAAGGGGAGTATCTTTCAAATATAGGTAAAAAACCCAAATCACAAAATTGGGCACTTATCGTGCGGTGCTGTTTTTTGGGTTTTACCCAGGTTTGGTTCGAGAATGGTTCGATATTCCTTCGAGGATTCTTCGAGAAACACCTGCTTTTACGGGCTATTGTCGAAGTATTCTCGAAGAAAACTCGGATGAAACTAGGGGAGTGGCCCTTGCTTTTTTTGGGTACACGCTTGTTTTTTAAGGGAATAGGTTATATATTTCGGGGCTCCCCTTATACTAACTTAACTAAATTCTACGTATTATGGCAACATTTAACGATGGTATTTTAGGAGGCTTTTCCGGTACGGTGGGTACTGTGGTAGGCACCACGTGGCGCGGGGTTCCCGTGATGCGAAGCAAACCGAAAAAATCAAACAAAAAGCCGAGCCCTGCACAACTGCGCAATCAATTGAAGTTTAAAATGGCAAACACATTTCTAAATCCGTTAAAGCCTTTTTTAAACGAGAGTTTTGACCAGCCCCAAAAAAAGAAAAGCCGATTCGATCTAGCGAAGTCGTACTTTTTAATAGAGGCCATGATCCCCACGGCCGATAGTTTTATCATTGACTATTTAAAAGTGCTAATTAGCAAAGGCCCCATACGAGGGCTACTGGAGGCATCTGTAACCACCCAAGGGGAGCAAAAAGCATTGTTGCAATGGACAGACAATAGCGCACTGGGCTTGGCATATGCTGAGGATACCCTATCGGTTATTGCGTATGTGCCGGCTACGCAAGACTTTATTTTCTTTGAAGCCGCCGCCCAACGGCACATGGGCGAAGTGGTTTTGCAATTTCCGGAAGAACTGCAAGGTCTTACGCTAGAGGTGTGGGCAACGTTTAAAAATACAGCGTTGAAACAATACTCCATTAGCGATTATCTAGGTAGTATAACCGTTCTATAACGCAGCATAATGGTTTGTGCTCTACTGAAAATTGAAATTGAAGAATAGTTAGTTATTTTCCTGTTGCCACACTTGGCATTGGGTATTGGCATATTTTTAAAGGGTGGCTGTAAAATAGAAATCTGTGATATTTCTTAAATGCGTATGGCTTAGAAAGGACTGCTTTCTTAGCGGAAAACGCCAAATAGGGCTGAAAAACACCAATCAGGTTGGAAAAATCATTCAATACAGAACAGATATTTTGCACCTACTATTGGTAGGATTTCCCTTTATCTATCAAATAGTACAATCTCCATTTACCAAGCTCACAAAACCTTGAGATTAGGTGATGCCTAATCAATGTTCGTTTACATACTTCTTGAGAAACTTTTCCAATTCAGGAATATCACATTCAAACCCCATTTCTTCAGCTTTTTTAATCACTTCTTCTCCCGTCATGTTTTTTTGGCACCCAATATGCATCATGATAAGGGCACCAGAACGCTTTCCAGACTTGCAATGTACTACAATGGGCTTGGGAAGGTTTTCAAGCTCTTGTCGAAAATTATTGGCCATAGCCTCTGATAAGTCATCCTTAGCTACTCCAATGTGTCTATATGTTAGGTTATTGTCTTTCGCTAGTTTTTCTTCTTTTTCGGGGAAAACATTTTGATCTTCTTCATCGGTCTGTAAATTAATAACCGACTTAAAACCTTTATCGGCAAAGGTTTTGAAACTTTTTTCATCGGGATCAAAAGCGGCCACCGAAATTTCATCATTTACTTTCTTAATTTCCTTTTCCATAATTTCTACTTTTTTAAAGTTTTTGTTTTATTTTCAATTGGTAAGTCCGCAGCCTTCCAAGCGGTAAAACTACCCGGAATGCTATTCACATTCTGGAAGCCATTTTTTTGTAAAAGACTGGCCGCTATGCTGGCCCTGTAGCCACTGGCGCAATACACGGCAAGGTTTTGTTCATTATCTAAGGTGTTCATCTTATCGGGTAAGTCGCCAAGAAATATGTGTGCGGCATCGGGGATATTGCCATTTTGCCATTCCTCATCTTTACGAACATCCAAGGGCTGATAGTGCTCTTTATTTTGATTGAGTTCGTGTACACTGAGTTGCGGCAGTTTTTTAATCTGTTTCCCCGATTCTTGCCAGGCACGCATGTTCCCAGCCAAATAGCCTTTAAAATTGGTATGGCCGGTACGCCACAGTAAAATTACGGCACGCTTTAGCTCCTTGTCATCGGGAAGGACCAGTAATATAGGGGCGTTCATATCTATTAACCAACCGGCCCAAACCGACAGAATGGGGCGTTGTCCTATATTAAGGGCACCTTCAATATGGCCGCCTCCAAAAGCCAACATATCCCGGGTATCTATAACGATAGTATTGGTATTCTTCATTTCATTCTCAAACTCCTTTACACTTAAAGAGCTTACTTGCGGGGTGTGCCCATAGGTTTTTGGTCCTTTGGCATTGAGTTTTTTCAGCTTTGGATAATGGGTAGGTACCGGAGGGGCATTTTCTTGCACTGCTTTTTTAAAATCGTCGTAACTCGTTAGTTGCATGAAGGGATTATGTTTCTTCTCGTACCCAATGGTACTATGCATGCGATCCCCTATATCAGGGCCACAGGCCGAACCTGCCGCGTGGCAGGGATAAACAATCACTTCATCCCCAAGCTTGCAAAAAACCTCCCGCATGGTGTTATAAAGAGCCCGGGTGAGTTCCTCCGTCTTCTCATCACCCAATAAATCTGGTCGTCCCATAGAATCAACAAAAAGCGAATCCCCCGTCATGATGCCCCAAGGTTCTCCTGCATGCGTATCGGACAATAAATAGGACAAATGTTCGGGTGTATGGCCAGGTGTGTGCTTCGCTTTTATGGTAACTTGACCGAATGTAAACTCATCTCCTTCACGAACAGGTTCATGCGCAAAACCATATGTGGCATCACCTTCCACACTCACATGGATTTTAGCGCTTCCCTTACAACGGGCTTCCAGCTCACGCGACCCACTCATAAAATCTGCATGGATATGGGTTTCAAAAACATGAGTAATCGTTACATTGTATTGACGGGCTTTTTGTAGGTAAATATCAACGTCGGGACGCGGGTCAAAAACTGCTGCGCACCCTGCACTTTCATCGCATAGAAAATAGGAAACTTGTGCAACGCCATCTGCTAATATTGGTTCAAATCTTAAAGACATAACTCTAAAATAAGAGTTATTACAGATAAATATGGTTAAGAAAAATCAAAAGTTCATAGATATAACAAGAAGTTAACACATTCACTGGTAGTTGTTAATTAGTTTTTGAATGTCCGTTTACTATAATCTTGTATTATCGGAAATTATGAGGTAGAAAAATTTAAGTATCCACTGTATCCCTCTTTTTCGGTAACGCTATTTGCAACAGCACCGCAATTCCCATTACCAGCGCACAACCTACCAGGTTTAACCATAGATACGGCATTAGGTCGATCCACCACATATAAATGATGATGACTTGGGTGATGAGTGCCGCGATAAAAGTGGCCCTGCTTTTTACAAATTTGATAAAAAAGGCAAGCAGGAAGATGCCCAGCACATTTCCGTAGAAAATAGACCCGATGATATTTACTAATTGTATCAGGTTGTCAAACAGGTTGGCCACGCTGGCTACACCAATGGCGATAACTCCCCACAGGAGGGTAAACCATTTAGAAGCACTCACATAATGTGTTGAGTCCTTGCCGGGCGCATTGCGCTTATACAGGTCTATGGTAGTGGTAGAACCCAGTGCATTCAGCTCTGAAGCGGTGGAGGACATGGCGGCGCTCAATATCACGGCCAACAAAAGGCCGATTAAACCGCGTGGTAAATTATTCAAGATAAAATGAATGAACACATAGTCCTTATCATTGGTTTCCGCTTCCGGATTGGCCTGCTGAATGAGGTCGCGGGATTGTTGGCGCAGTTCTTCTTCGGTTACGTTGATGCGTTGTATGTCTTCGAGCAGGAGTTCTTTTTCCATAGCATCTTCAGTCGTGGAGTAGGATAATTGCTTTTCGTTAAGCTGTTTGTCCAGGCTTTGTTTCTCTGCTTCTAATTTTTGATATTCTGATGCGTATTCAGATTGCATCACATCATCTACCGCAGCGGGGTTAAAATGTAGGGGAGAGGCGTTAAATTGATAAAACACAAACACCATCACACCCACCAACAGGATAAAAAACTGCATGGGAACTTTTAAAAGTCCGTTCATGATCAAACCCATCTGGCTTTGCTTTACCGACTTACCCGATAAGTAGCGTTGCACTTGGCTTTGGTCGGTACCAAAGTAGGAAAGTGCCAAGAAAGTACCGCCAATAATACCACTCCAGAAGGTGTAGCGGTTATCAAAATCGAACGAAAAGTCGAGCACATCCAGCTTTCCGTTGGCACCGGCAATTTCCAAAGCATTGGTGAAGGAAATATCCAGCGGCAAGTAGTTTAATATTAACAAGAAAGCAATGAACATCCCGGCAAAGATGATGGCCATTTGTTGTTTTTGGGTCACGCTCACGGCCTTGGTACCACCACTTACGGTGTAAATGATGACCAAGGTGCCAATGCCAATGTTTAAATAGGTAAGGTTCCACCCCAAAACGGCCGATAGGATAATGGCCGGGGCGAAAATGGTGATCCCAGCTGCCAAACCGCGCTGTATTAAGAACAGAATGGCGGTAAGGGTGCGTGTTTTTAAGTCGAACCTGCTCTCTAGGTATTCATAAGCGGTATAGACATTAAGCCTGTGGTAGATGGGAATGAACACCAAACAGATGATTACCATGGCAATGGGCAGGCCAAAGTAAAATTGCACAAACCCCATCCCATCATGAAAGGCTTGTCCTGGTGTAGATAAAAAGGTTATGGCGCTGGCCTGTGTGGCCATAACGCTTAGGCCGATAGTCCACCAATTGGCATCTTTGCCGCCTTTTAGATAATCGTTTACATCTTTGTTTTTACGGGTTTTCCACGTGCCGTAAGCCACTATGAAAACAAGGGTGCCAAGAAGAACGATCCAATCGATTTGCTGCATTAGGAAAAAGTTTTCATTAACATATAAAACAAGAAGATATACACGGCGTTAAGGAGAATTACGAGAACGTAATTCCATTTCTTCACCGCTTTGTTTTTGGGATCGTTCATAGCTAATTTCCTAAAGATAATAAATTGGCAAATAACCGGTACGCTCCTGCAACGCCAGCGGGCAATTCCCTAAAAAAGCTCAGCCCCGTATAAATGTACCTGCCTTTTCCATATTCGGCCACCAAAAGGGCTCCTTTGGTTTGCGGTTCGCCTTTATCGTGCATCCCTAAAATAGGTACAAATTTTGGAGCCCATTGGTTAGGAAAATACAGGCCGCGTTCTTGTACCCAACCTTCAAAATCGGCTTGCGTGATTTTGTTGGGTTCGTTGAGCACGGGATGGTCTGGCGCTAAAAAGGTGACGTCGCTGTGTTCGTCGGTAACCCGATCTCTGGATAGTGACAGGGAATAGGGCGCGAGGTTTTCGGTTACCAACCCCCGGCTGGTATTGTATTGCAATAACAAGGTGCCGCCTTCTTGCACATACTCGTTAAATGCAGGCTGTTTAAAAGCCAATTCTGGCACCGTATTATAGGCTCGAATGCCCACGACGACCGCATCAAACTCCTTTAGGTTTTCGTAGGTTACTTTTGAAGGGGGAATGGTGGTTACCCGATAGCCAATTTGCCGCAAACTCTCCGGAATGGCATCGCCGGCACCTTCAATATATCCAATGGATTCCCCTTCTTTTTCAATATCAATGCGAACAACCTTTGCTTCGGAAGGCAATAGTACACGTTGATACGGAATATGTTCATAATCTATTGTGATGAGTTCTTTGTCAAAAAACTGGTCGCCCATGGAAATTAATGGGCTTAGATAACCTTCGCTTTGCCCTTTGGGGGGTGTTACGGTAAACAAAATTGTTTGTTCGTCTCCTTTTTTGGCAATGTTAAAACTGGGTTGAGCGGGGGAAACCTGCCAACCTTTTGGATGGTTCAATTGCACTGTTCCGTTGGCGTGGTCGCGACCGGCCCTGATGGTCACCGGAATGGTTTTACTTTCTTTTGAAGAAAAAATAATTACTTTCTCAGCGATGCGCGATGTTGCTTCGGGCATTACTTCAAAAGGTTGATAGACTTCCCCTTTTACGGGATCGTTGTATTTATAGACGATGTTTCGTTTTACAGCGAGCTTGGTGCCGCCCAAAACCAAATTGAACACTACTTGTTCGGGCGCCGGGGTTTCGGGTTTGCCAATTAAGTGTTCTGGGGCCTTGTACATTCCAAGCGTACCTTTTTCCTGCAACCAATATGGTCCAGAAGTAGTCGTGCTTTCCGAATATAAAGTAGCGTCAATACGATGGTTTTCGTTGGGTGCCAAGGTTTCGTTCTCCCGGACAATGATTTTCCCTGAAGGATAGGTAATGGATTCCAACGTCATAGGAAAATCGCTTCGGTTAATGGTTTCAAATGCAGCCTGATATTTTTCCCGTGGCATAATGGAATTGCTGTGCGCCACTGCTTCCACAAAAATACCGCCGCAATCGAGGATCAACTGCTCCAATTGTTTCATTTTAACGGTTCGCCAATGGTCATCTTCTATGTTTTTGACCAATTCATAAGCCTGCAACAAAGGGCGGAGCATTCGCGAAGGGTTTTTAAAGTCGAAGTTATCTTCCAACGGATATAGAATACCGCCAATGGTTTCGCCGCCTTCAATGCGGGACCAAGAGGTGTCGATGCCTTCAAAGAGGTTGGTGCTCCCTTCTGAAAAATCCCCTTTTAAAAACTCCAGCCACTCGCTTTGGTTTCCGCGTGTACCAGTACTGCCAAACCCTTGCGATTTGTGCATGCTTCGGCTTAAGGAAGCTATTTCGCCATTGGAAAGCCCCAAGGAAGGATAATAGTTCCCGGTCTGTACTTCCACTAAGTTCGATTTATCGGCTTGTTCAAATTTTTCTTGACTTCCGTAAAACCACCAACTCGTGTTAAAGAACAACCGTTTGGGTTGCCATGTGCCAAAGGTATTGGCGGTTTCGGGATAGCTGTTGGGGTTGGTTGCCAAATCGAACGCCTCTACGCTCAACATAGCCGATGCTGTGTGGTGGCCGTGTGTGCTTCCCGAACTTCGGTGATCGAAGCGGTTAATGATAACATCGGGCTTAAATTTTCGTATGGCGCGCACCACATCGCTCAGCACTTCATTTTTGTTCCAGATGTCCAATGTTTCAGTTGGGTTTTTGGAATAACCAAAATCGTTGGCACGGGTAAAAAACTGCTCTCCGCCATCGATACGGCGGGCGGCCAGCAATTCTTGGGTACGGATCACACCAAGCAGTTCGCGAATCTCAGGTCCAAGAAGGTTTTGCCCGCCATCACCACGGGTAAGCGATAAATAGGCCGTACGGGCGTGAACATCGTTTACCAGATAGGATATCAAACGCGTGTTCTCGTCATCGGGATGCGCTGCTATGTACATAGCAGATCCCAGGAAGTTGAGTTGCTGTAAGTCGTGGTAAATTTCTGAAGCGGTCGGTTTTTCAGGTTGTTGGGCAAAAAGAGATGTGATGCTTATACTGTATAGCAGCAGTGCGGTAAAAAAATTGCGCATAGTTTGTGTAGTGTTTTGTCTTGTTTTTTGAAACAGGCAGGCCTGAAAAAACCCAAATATACCAAAATATATACTGAAATAAGTAGTCTTCTTTTAAAGAAGAAAAATCGTTAGCTCAAAGAAAAAAGAAATAAGATTATGCTAAACGATACAAGGTTGGCAAGATCGTTAATTAAATATCAGTTTGAATGATTTAGAGGCACGAAAAATCGTATCGAGAACTATTTTAATTACTAAACCCCTTCTTCTTGATACGAATTTCACTCATTGTAATCCTTACATTACCTCGAATTGACGGGAATTTATTAAAATGGGATATACTTCAGTACAATGATAGTTATAGAGGGTGTTGCCTATTCATTTATATGAAAAAGCAGTGCACGCAGCTGCTAAAACAATTAATCTGTACCGTGTTCGGCAATATTTTTATCCTGTTCTTCTTCTTGATGCATCATTGTGTGGTAATCTTCCGCTTTAATAACGCTTACCCCTTTTTGAAGCATCATGCTGTTGGGATAGGTAATGAGCCCCTTATCTTTGGTGCGCACCATAACATGAAAGCTTTTAATATCCTCGATCATACCTTCATACGGAAAATCGTTATCGTGAATTTTGATGTAGTCACCAATTTTATACGGAAAGGTAAAAAACATGATCACTCCGCTGGTAATGTTGCTCAAAATACTCCATTGCGCAAAGAACCCCACGCCAATCACGGCAAAAACAGAGCTCAGCACCAGCCCAAGATCTTTTATCTGTACGCCCCAAATTATGATTAAGAACAAGGCGATAAAAAATATACTGGAAAAATTAACATGCTTTACAATCAAGCCTGTGCGGTGTTCCAAGCGTTCAAACTTTTTGGCATACCGTTTAATTACGTGTACGGCCATAAAGCGCAATGCCAAAAAAAGCAATACGATAAAAACCGATTTCAATAGTTGCGAAAGATAAAGTTCAATAAACATAATATTCTATTTTAGTCCTAAGGTATCCCGGAGCCCCGTGTCTTCGTTGCGGTTCATGTTCCAGTAGTCGGTTCGAAGGCGTTTAATTTTATGGGCGGTGGTTTTCAACCGGATGCTGTCGTTGGTTTGTGTTCCATTGGTTTCTTCCCATTTTTCAATTTCAAACGGAAAGGAGCTGTTAAAATATACAATGAGCTCCCGTTCCAGTTCAGGATAGACCAAATCGTATTTTGTGAGCGAATCGCCTTTTTTCAATTTTGCGTTGGCTTTATAAGCTTTTACATCTTTATGCCGCAACCTTAGATATTCAAACGAAGGGATGAGGTTAATATCGCCCGTGGGCAGTTCGTTGGGATTAATGCGTATGAGGTTCCAAAGTTCGTCTTCCAACCAGGTTTTCTCGAGGGTTATTTGTTGGTCGGCTTCCCCTTCAAAATAAGAATGTGATATGATATTAAAATCGTTTCGGTTGTTGAGCTGCATATAAACCTGACCGCACCATTCCTGCACTGAGTTGCTTATTTTCAGGACATGTTGTTTTTTGAGTATTGGGTTAAACGTACTCGTCATTATGGAATAGGGATAAATTCCGGTGGTGAATTTCTTGGTTTTGTTCAATTTCAGTACGGAAACAAGCTTACCGGAAGGGCTATTGGCTTTCACTTGTTCCTTCGGCAGAAAATCTTCGGTAACAAAAATGGTAACGGCCATCCCTTGACGGATTTCGCCATAGCGTTCTTGCATGAGCTTGTAGGAAGTCAATTCGGCTTTGCCATCGTACCAATAGTTTTTAAATTGCTCGGGCAATTGACGGTTGTTGGCAATGGTATCGGTATCTTCTGTATTGCTATTCGGTATTAAGTTGTGCTCAGCGTCTTTACAGGAATGAGTGAAAAAAGCAATGCACATTAAAATTACCGCTTTGGAGAGGATGTATTTTGATGTTTTGATCATCGTTTTAATTTGCTTTTAAAGATATGGAAAAACGAAACAGATTCTATTATTTTGAAACAAGTTCCAACAAGGTTTTATACACCAAGCGCGTGGGAAGCCCTACGACGTTAAAAAACGATCCTTCAATTTTCTCGACCCCAATATACCCAATCCATTCCTGTATGCCGTAGGCCCCGGCTTTATCGAAAGGTTGGTATGTATCGACATAGTGATCGATTTCTTCTTCTGAAAGTTCTGAAAACCACACCTTGGTCGTTTCATTGACCGTTTTCTGAAAAGCCGCCCCCGTAAAACACACCGAAGTGATCACCTCGTGGAACTGACCGCTCAAATGAGCCAGCATTTTTTTGGCATGGGCTGCGTTTTTGGGTTTTTCCATTGCTTTCCCACCCTTCCAAACGATGGTGTCGCTGGTAATAAGGATTTCGTTTTTTGATAGGTCTTGGAACATTGAAGCTTTTTGCTGAGAAAGGTAGTCTGTAATTTCTTCCCTTTTCAGTGTGTGGGGATACGTTTCTTCAATTTTTCGTACATCGCTGGTAAAGGGAATGCCCAGTTCGTTAAAAAATTGGTGCCGTCTCGGCGAACCGGAAGCGAGGATGATGTTGTGGTTTTTTAGTTTTTGTTGTAGCATTTGGTTTTAGATTAATCCTTCAGCAGGTTCTTTGTGACAGTTTTTGGCTCATAGCTCACAGTCATTTCACAAAATTACAAAAGGATACAACACCATGGAACACATGCCGGTAACCATGACTATTTTTAATAATGTGGACAAAAGCGCATAGTGTTTCGGTTTTTCGGCTTCAAAGGCTTTAATGCAAAAAAACAGGAGCGGCGCCACGATCAAAAAAAGAAAATAGAGAACGGCTGGGGTGTGGTCGTATAAAAATTCGTACATATAAAAAATAACCGAAAGCGTGATAAGGATTCCCAACACAAAAGCGACCGAAGTTGCCCTTTTTCTTCCAATGGCAATGGGCAAGGTGTTTTTTCCGCCATTTTTATCGCCGTTGATGTCTTGCAGGTCTTTTATCAATTCACGTAAAAAATTCAGCATAAAAGCAAACACAGCATATTGCAGCACCAGCTTAAACACGGTCCATTGCGTTAATTGGTTTGCAGGGTTGGTTACCGGGATGATGTCGAACACCCCTACAATTACCATGCTCATGGCCACCAAAACCGATACCAAAACAGTGCCCATTAAAAGCAGTGTTTTAATATAGGTAGCATAGAGGTACAACAAAGCGGCAACACCAATAAAAAGGGTGGAGTACATAGGCCTGCCGATGGCATTTGCCAAAAGGAAACCAATTCCAACACCCATAGCAGTAAGGATTACGTACCAAGTGCTGGCATTTCTTTCTGAAATCTTTCTCCCCACAATTACTCGATTGGGCCTGTTAATGCGGTCAATTCCCGCATCATAGACATCGTTGATAACGTTTCCGCCAGCGGCAATGCACACCGTGGCAATTACCAATAGCGCAAATTGAAAAGTGGATAAAGCAGTAATCGCATTAAAAGGCTGAAAAATGCTGTATTTAATCAACACTTGCACCAGTGCGATTAACAGTAGGTTTATTGGGCGGGTGAGTTTTAGGTAATTCAAAAATGAAATGTTGCTTTGTTAATCATACTTCGCACTTGCATTTTCCTTTTTAATCCATTTGCCCTGTACTTTCAGCACCTGCTCAATGACATCGCGTACACAGCCTTTTCCACCTTTTCTATGGGAAATATATTTTGAAATGGCTTTAATCTCCGGCACGGCATCTTGCGGACAACATGGTAAACCCACTTGTTGCATCACGTACAGGTCGGGGATGTCGTCTCCCATGTAAAGAACGTTTTCGTGCTTAATGTCGTATACGTCCAAATATTCGTCCATGGTGTCGGTTTTATGGTGGGCGCCAAGATAAATATCGGTAATCCCAAGCCCGCGCAACCTGGCGCGCACGCCTTCGTTGGTACCGCCACTGATAATGCAGACGTTAAACCCTTTGTCCAATGCCGTTTTAAGGGCAAATCCGTCCTTGGTGTGCATGGTGCGGTACATTTCACCTTCGGTGGTGATGCTTATGGAACCGTCGGTAAGGACGCCGTCCACATCGAAAATAAAAGTGGTTATGTGTTGTAGGTATTCTTTATAGCTTTTTTCCATATACAACCCCCTGCGCAGGCAGGGGTCTTTTTAGTTAATTATCGATTTCATTATAATCTAAATATTATGGTGTTCATTTTTTCCATTAATGAAAAAACCCTTCGACAAGCTCAGGATAAACCAAGCAAAAAAATCTAGGCTTACCCCTCGACTTGGCTCGGGACAGGCTTCACTTTATCTAAATTTATCATTCGGTGCCTAAATTTAGATAAACTTTCGATAGGCCGAAGTGGGATTTTTCAACACTAATATTTAAAATTTATTGGCCGTTAAAATATAATCTACTCTAATTAATGTAACAAATTATTCATTATTTTAAATATTGCTTCTTAATTGCCTCCGTCATTTGCTCATACACTTTTTTATACGGACTATCTTTCAACAAATGTAAATGATTTTCAATTGTTTTCACGTCGTTTCGTTTGGCGGGGCCGGTCTGTGCTTGTTGTGGCGATAGGGTTCTTATTTTGTTTGCTGTTTCGGCTATCAAGGGTTTCAGGAGTTCAAAATCCAGATTGTTTTCCTTTAAAATATCTTCGGAAATATGATACATATAATTCACGAAGTTATTCACAAATACGGCAGCCAAATGAAGCGTTTTCCGGTCTTCGGAAGAAATTTGCGCTACATGGTTTGAAATACGTTTGCCTAGCGTTTCAAGCAGTTGTAAATCGGCTTTCTCTTCAGCTTCAATACAGATAGGGATTTCATTAAAATTGACCTTCTTGTCTTTTGTAAAGGTCTGCAACGGGTAAAACACCCCTTTTTTGTTCTTTCCGTCCAGTGCCTGCATTGGGAGACTGCCCGACGTGTGGACCACCATTTTATCGTTAAAAGGCAAGGTGGAGGAGAAGTCGGCGATCGCATCGTCTGGGATGGCAATGATATAGATGTCGGCTTCCTTTATTTCTGAAATTTCCGAAGTAAACGGAATGGATTGCAACGCATCTGGCAAGGCAATGTCACTTCGGTTAAATAGCTGAATCACTGAAACTCCAGTTGCTTTATGTAAAGTATAACATAAATTACTTCCAATATTTCCAAAACCTAAAATAACTACCTGTAACATACTGCCGAAGATACAAACTTTCTAACTTTTTTACCGATGGATCTTTCGGTTGATTATTTTAATCTTTCCTGCTTCTTCCAACTGTTTTACCGCCCGGATGACCGTTTCTACCCGAAGTCCGGTGAGGTCGGCTATTTGTTGGCGGGTAAGTTCCACTTCGTACTCAGGTGGGTTACCGTCTTTTTGCTTTAAAAAATCGATTACCGTCAACACCCGATGTTCTGGTGGATAGACGGATATTTCCTTCATCATCATGGCCTTGTAGCTCAATCTGCGCGAAAGCGTAGCGGTCATTTGCAAATGGATGTCAAAATGTTCTTTCAGCAATGAAAAAAAAGCAGTTTTGTTCAATTTAATGATTTGTGAATCGTTAATGGCAACAGCCGAAGCGGGATATTTAAAATCACCAAACAAAGGCGGTTCGCCAAAACTTTCGCCATCTTCAAACATACCCTGTACGAATTCCTTCCCGTCCTCGTTGAGGTTGAACATTTTTACTTCCCCTTTTTTTACCTGATAGTAAAAGAGCGCCCGTTGGTTTTCTGAAAAAATCATGTCGCCCGATGCATAGTCAACTAATTCTGCTTGATGCTCAAAAAGAATTTTCTCGTCAATCATGGGTTTATGATTTGCCTCATAAAATAGGAGGTTGGGGCTGTTGTACTTTTGTACGGTAAAATTAAAAATCCAAAGTTATGAAAACGTTTTCAGAAAAAAGTTTGTTGGCCGAGTTTAAGGAAAACTATTATGCATATGTACCGTTGACCATTATTCTTCAAAGTTGTATTGGGTCGATAGCTGCAATGCTTATCTTGGCACAAGGAACTTCTGTACTTACATTTATAGAATTGTTGGTTTGCGTATCATTGGCTATGGGCTACAATGCGGCCTTATTGGCTGGAGCGCCTTATAAACTCTCTTTTAGGTTGCTTGGCGCAAGCATCATTGTAAATATCTTGCTTATCTTTATAAATTTGATTTAATTGTAGTCGTGTCCGACTAAGACTTAAAAACGCTGCGCTATTAGATGTAAGACTAAATATTTGATAGTTTGTAAATCTGTGTTTTAAACATAAAAGCAAATCAGAGAGTATAAGTATAAAATTCTTCTAAAGACAGCAAAACAATTTTTTTGAAGTGTATTGTTATTTTATAGGACATTGTTAACTGTCTAAAAGTGGAGAAAGGCTATGGAAAAAACCGAAATACGAAATAGGGAAGACGTAAACAAATTGGTTACTACGTTTTATGCGTCCGTTCGCAAAGATGATTTGTTGGGGCCAATTTTCAATACCATCATTACCGATTGGGACGAACATCTGGAAAAATTGACCGATTTTTGGGAAAGCAACCTCTTTTTTAAAAAGAAATACAAAGGGAATCCATTAGCCAAACACGTAGAGGTGGACCAACACCAAAACGGAACCATTAACGAAAAGCACTTTGGCACATGGATCAACTTGTGGCTTCAAACCATTGACAACCTGTTTGTTGGTGAAGTGGCGCAGCTCGCAAAAAACAGGGCGCGAAATATGGGAACTTTTATGCACTTGAAAATTTTTGAAGCCCGAATGACAAAGCCGTCATAAACCTAAATTCCTTAACAAATTTCAGTAGAAAATACGGGTGTAATTGCTTATTTTTGCGCCAAAATCCGCTATAATGATCAAACGAATAGCTTCAGTACTTTTTTCTACCCGACTTACCGCCGTTTTATTTATTGTTTTTGCCATTGCGATGGGCATTGGTACATTTTTGGATGCTTCTTCTGAAACATCGCCAACCCCTTACAGCCGTGAACTCATCTACAATGCGTGGTGGTTCGAGGCCATTATGGGGCTGTTCATGATCAACTTTATAGGGAACATCCGTCGCTATAGGTTGAACACCAAGAAAAATTGGGCCACATTAACGCTGCACCTATCTTTTATCTTGATTATTCTCGGGGCTTTTGTTACCCGATACATTGGTTATGAAGGTGTTATGCATATTAGGGAAGGTGAAACAAGCAACAGGATACTTTCTGAACATACCTACCTCACCACCTTCATCGATGGCGATTATAAGATTGACGGCGTGCCGCAACGCAGAAAGTTACGTCCTAAAAAACTGCGCCTTTCAGAAAAACTGAACAATCATTTTACCATTGAAACCGATTATAACGACCAACCGGTCACCATTGAATACAAGGATTTTGTTGAAAATGCCAAAGAAGGGCTCATTGAAACCGAAGATGGCGATCAATACCTGAAAATAGTAGAATCCGGAGACGGAAACCGGCATGACCACTGGTTGAAGTTAGGGGAGGTTACGAGCATTCACAATGTATTATTTGCAGTAAATAACCCTACCGAAGGCGCCATCAATATCACCTATAATGAAGATGGCAGTTACGAAATAAAAACCCCTTTTGAAGGTACGTATATGCGTATGGCCGACCAAAAACAAGGTGCCGTAGCAAAAGACAGCGTGCAGCCGCTTATGTTGCGCTCACTGTATCAATTGGCCGGAATGGCATTTGTAATCCCCGACCCGATGACCACGGGCCGTAATGGCATCGTGCAAGCCACCGGCGGAGAAAAGACCAATCAAGACGCTTTGATCCTCAATGTAAGCTCTAAGGGCGAAACCAAAACCGTTAACCTTTTGGGCGGTAAAGGAACGTCGCCAAACCCAACAACGGTAAACGTAGGTGGGTTGGACGTACACCTAAACTATGGCTCAAAAGCGTATGAGCTGCCCTTCAGTATCACGCTGAACGATTTTATTGCCGAAAAATATCCCGGTACCGAAAAAGGCTATTCTTCTTTTGAAAGTGAGGTAACCGTCAATAAAGAAGACGGCACCACTATGGATTATGAAATTTATATGAACCACGTTTTAGATCACAAAGGATATCGGTTTTTCCAGTCTGGGTTCGATCCTGATGAAGGTGGGACAATTCTTTCGGTGAACCACGATTTCTGGGGCACGTGGATTACCTATATAGGATACTTTTTACTGTACATTGGGCTTATGGCAATCTTATTCGACAAAAACACACGTTTTGGACATTTAGAGCGTGCACTTACCAAAATTAAAAAGAAAAAAGCCAAAATGGCCATGATGGTGTTGTTGCTGGTTTCAGGAACCGGTTTCGCACAGCAATCTCCTCAAGAACCCGTGCACTTGCATAAGGAAACATCGGTTGAGCAATTGGATTCCATTATCAAGGCCAATGTGGTAAGCAAGGACCACGCAGCAAAATTTGCCCGTTTGGTCATACAGGACAACGGGAGGATGAAACCCGTGCATACCTTTGCCAGCCAACTGTTGCGCAAGATAAGCAAAGAAGACGCTTATCACGGTCTTGATGCCAACCAAGTGTTCCTGTCCATGACCGAGTTTCCACGTTTGTGGCTGCAAACACCGTTGTTGAAATTGGACTGGCGAAACGACAGCATTAAAAAGGTCATTGGGGTTCCCAAAGAAACCAGTGAAGTATCCTTGCTGGACCTTTTTGATAAACAAGGAAACAGTAAAATTGCACCTTATATAGAAGAGGCAACCAGCAAGACCAACCCCAACCAGTTTGAAAAGGATTTCATTAAAATTTATGAAAAAACCTATTTGCTGAACCGGGCGTTGAGCGGCACCATTTTAAAAATCTTTCCGCTTCCCGACGATGATAACAACAAATGGGTCTCGTACCCGGAACTTCAGGAAGCGAATTTTAAGGGTGCCGATTCTGTAATCACAAAGAACATTTTACCTGTTTACTTTAAAACTTTGAAGCAGGCCCGGAAAACAGGTAACTATTCGCAAGCCGAGCAAGTATTGGACGGCATCAATAAGTTTCAGCATAAATATGGAAGCGAAGTTATGCCCACCGATACCAAGATTACGACCGAAATAATCTATAACGAGGTCGATGTATTCAACAGGTTATACAAATACTTTTCGTTGGTCGGTATTTTGATGTTCATTTTTATTATCATACAGATTTTTAGGGAAGGGAAGGTGATCAATTCCATCATTAAAATCTGTAAATACATAATTTGGGCATTTTTCATCTTTATGACCGTCGGGCTAATTGCCCGTTGGTACATTAGCGGCCATGCGCCTTGGAGCGATGCGTACGAGTCCATTATTTATATTGCTTGGGCAACCGTGTTCTTTGGTCTGGCCTTTGGAAGGAAAAGCGACCTTACCGTTGCCTCAACAGCTTTTGTAGCGGCCATTATTTTGTGGGTGGCGCACCAAAACTGGATAGATCCTGCCATTTCAACCTTGGTGCCTGTTTTGGACAGTTATTGGCTTATGATACACGTAGCTGTAATCGTAATGAGCTATGGACCGTTTACCCTTGGAATGATTTTAGGCGCCACGGCTTTATTGTTAATGATCATGACCACAAAAAAGAACAAGAAAAAAATGGACATTAACATCAAAGAGATCACGGTAATAACCGAAATGGCACTTACGGTTGGCTTGGTGTTACTTACCATAGGAAATTTCCTTGGAGGCCAATGGGCCAATGAAAGCTGGGGACGCTATTGGGGCTGGGACCCTAAGGAAACTTGGGCGTTGATAAGTATTATGGTCTATGCCTTTGTAATTCATGCCCGTTTAGTGCCTGGATTGCGCGGCCGTTGGATTTTTAACGTCTTTGCGGTCTTCTCTTATGCCACGATTATGATGACGTATTTTGGGGTTAACTTTTACTTAACCGGACTGCATTCGTATGCTAGCGGTGATGTTCCGGTAACACCTAATTTCATTTACTTTATAATTGCCTTTTTCGTAGTGTTGAGCGCGATTTCTTATTTCAGTTATAAGAAACATTACAAGACAAAAAAAGGATAGGCTTTTATTACCTATCCTTTTCAAACATAGTTGGGGTTTGGGGAATTAATTCTGAAAGTACCGTGCCCGATAAAATAGCATTAGATTATTCAGGATTGTTTAGTTTATCATCCGAGGGAAAAGTACATTCCTTAAAATCTCAATCTTAAGTCTCAAATCGAACATCTCACATCTTTAATTATAGATATAATCCGGTTGATTTTCTACCATTCTATGATCTGCCTTAACCTGTTCCCTGATCTCTAATTTTTCATAGAGCTCATCGGTTAGGGTTTCCACATTGGCCTCGGTCATTTTCAGTTTACGTGCAATTTTAGGGTTTTCCACACCTTCTGAAATGTATTGGAGCAGTTTTATTTCCAAGCCATCAAGATCGTATTGCATGATCAAGTTTTCAAGATAGGTGTCTTTCACAAAGTCGGTAATGTTCTCCCTGTTCATGATTTTCTGTTTTTTTATGAATATTCGCATTTCGGTTTGTCTTAATTCCATTTCTTCTTTTATAATTTTCATTCGATAGACTATACCGTAAGTCAATAGCAATACTTGAACCGCACAGGCAATTTTAATGTGAAATGGTTCCGTATATATAAAATCAACACCAAAACTTTGAAACACAAAAAAGTCTATTGAAAACAACAACGGAACACAACACCCAATGACATATATTTTGGCGTAGTTATTCTTATTGAAAAGAACAATCCCAACAATAAAATATCCTATCAGTATTATGTTCAAAAGCGTATTGGAGATGGAAGCAAAGAGTTCGTTTTTAAATAGCCAAGCCATGGCGAGCAAGGCCAATGAGGCGCTCAAATGTACATACGTTAACCCTTTAAGGCTTGGAAATAAACTTTTGGTGTTTAAAAATTTATAGGAAAATAGAGCGACTATGGATACCAGCCCAAAAAGCAAGGAGGATTCTATTAACCAAGAAGCTACTTCTGCTTGTATGCCAATTAAACCCAATAAACCATCGTGGTAAAACAGTACGGTTGCCAGCATTACCAGTGTTATGGAAAAATACAAAAACAGCCGTTCGTCGAAAATAAAATAACAGATCCCGTTTACCAACAGCAGCATAGCGATAAACCCATAGAAAAGACCTTGATAAAACAATGTTTTGGGATTGTCGGAATACTGAAACGTATTGGTCAATATTTTTTCGGAAATAGCGGCCAAGCCCGTATCAAAATAGCCATTCTCTTTGTGGGAAATTTCTGAGAACATAGCAGTGTCCGTTTCAAAAGCCAATAGAATTTCGTTAGAAATTGCATTGGTTGTAGGGGGGTAGGTTGTGGCTATTTCCTGGGTATTTTTATCATATTCAAAAACGTGTCCCGGATAAGGGTCGTTTTGTAAAACACCATTATTTATAGGCGGAACATCGCTTATGGTAGCTTTTTTAAAACTGCTTCCGTTGCTTTGTGAAACGAAAAACAATGATAAAAAAAGACACAATATAAGGGGGGTAAATTGCTGTCTCATTTAAGTAGGTTTACAAGTTTTGGGTAGGGAAATATACATAAAATTTACATTTAAACTATTTTTTTTGCATTTAATCGAGATTTTATTCATAAAAAAAGCTGCCCTTTTTGGACAGCCTCTTTTAAATGATAATATTTTTTCAGATTTATTTTTTACCTACCATGTCCTCGGGGCGTACCCATTTATCAAATTCTTCAGCGGTGGTATATCCTAAATTTACCGCTTCTTCCTTTAAGGTAGTACCGTTTTCATGAGCGGTATTGGCAATTTCCGCGGCTTTGTAGTAGCCAATTTTTGTGTTCAATGCGGTTACTAACATCAAGGAGTTTTTCAATTGTTTTTCAATTACCTCGTTGTTGGCTTCAATACCTTGGGCGCAATGTTCGTCAAAAGAAACACAGGCATCGCCCAATAATTCTGCCGACTCTAACAGGTTTGCAGCCATGACCGGTTTAAACACGTTCAGCTCATATTGGCCCTGCATTCCGCCTACGGTGACGGCCACATCGTTCCCCATAACCTGCGCGCAAACCATGGTTAACGCTTCGCATTGCGTTGGGTTTACCTTTCCGGGCATAATTGACGAGCCGGGCTCATTGGCCGGAATGGTTATTTCGCCAATACCACTCCGGGGGCCGCTGGCCAGCATCCGGATATCGTTTGCTATTTTGTTCAAGGAAACTGCCAATTGTTTTAGTGCTCCGTGCGATTCCACAAAGGCATCGTGGGCAGCCAAGGCTTCAAACTTGTTTTTTGCGGTTATAAACGGTAGCTCGGTAAAGTCAGCTATTTGTTGTGCTACTTTTTCCGCATAGCCATCAGGAGTGTTCAATCCTGTTCCTACAGCGGTGCCTCCCAAAGCCAACTCTGAAAGGTGTGGCAAGGTATTTTTTAGCGCTTTGAGCCCGTGCGCCAATTGCGAGGCATAACCACTGAATTCCTGTCCCAAGGTAAGGGGCGTAGCATCCATTAAATGCGTACGGCCAATTTTAACCACATCTTTAAACTGTTCCGATTTGCGTTCCAGGGTTTGGTGCAACTGTTCCACGCCGGGAATGGTAACCTCTACCAGTTTTTTATAGGCGGCAATATGCATGCCGGTGGGGAAGGTATCGTTGGAGGACTGCGATTTATTCACATCGTCATTGGGCTGCAACGTTTTGTCGCCTTCGCCAATTTTTTTACCCGCTAGTTGGTGGGCACGGTTGGCGATCACTTCGTTTACGTTCATATTACTTTGCGTTCCGCTTCCGGTTTGCCAAATGACCAACGGAAATTGCTCATCGTGCTTGCCTTCCAATATTTCATCGCAAACGGTGGCGATCAAGTCCCTTTTTTCTTCTGAAAGCACCCCCAACTCACAATTGGTATAGGCGGCGGCTTTTTTTAGGTAGGCAAAGCCATAAATAATTTCCAACGGCATAGACGCCGGTTTGCCTATTTTAAAGTTGTTGCGGGAGCGTTCGGTTTGTGCGCCCCACAATTTATCGGCGGGTACTTTTACCTCGCCCATAGTATCTTTTTCTATTCTATAATCCATAATGGGTTGACGTTTAATTTTTTATGAAACTAAGCAAAGGTAGTTAAAACAGGGACTTTGTTCAAGGGCAGGGCGTTAATTATGTGTGAATAAATTGGCTGCTTTTTTTGTTGTTTTTCAAAAAAACCCAGTATCTTTGAACCGAATAATTAAATCACGCGCAGTCATGTTCGAATTTGACCAATATTTAGGCTTTTTAGCATTTCTAATTATATTAACCATCGGTTTTTGGTTGATGATTTTTTTAATGGCTATCCTTCCGTATTGGATAGGAGGTTCCTTGTATGAAAACTGGAAACTAAAGCGTGAAGCTAAAAAGAAAGAACAAGAAGAGGCTTAACGCTTCAAACATAATATATAAAAAAAGGAAGCTGTTTTTGGCTTCCTTTTTTTATTTCTATCCAGATTATTGATTACCCTTCAAAACCACCTTCTTCATCACCATTGTCGCGGCTTCGGTCTGGCCGTCCACGTTGCTTTTTCTGGTTAAAGCGGTAGGTAAACGACAGGTTTACACTGCGTTCGCGCCATTGAAATTCGCTTTCGCTTATAAACGAATCGGTAACGGTCAAGGAATTACGTTTACGGGAATTCAACAAATCACTAACATTTAAACCGATAGTGCCGTTATCGTCCATAATATCTTTACTGAAAGCCAGACTAACGAATACAATACCATCAGACTCGGTTTGTGCATTGTTTCGAGGGCCTCGGTAAAAACCATTTGTCTGCCAGTCAATTTTCCAAGGCAGGCTTACCTTGGCGCTTCCGCGGGCAAACCAACTATTGTTTTCAGTTCCGTAGTCTATACCGTTAAAACTTCCATCACTTTTAAAGTTGTAATAATTGAAGCTTCCGTTAAGCCGCAACCACTTGGCCGGATTGTACAGTAGGCCGAGCTCAAAACCATACCGCTCGTTGGTCGATAGGTTAATGGGAATGGTGCGAACCACATTAACTCCATTTATAACTTGACCGGTTTGTTCCTGTATACGTTCAAACGAATCGGTTTCGTATTGATAGTAAATGGAAGAAGTAAGCGTTAATTTTTTCCATCGTTTTAAATACCCTAAATCGAAGGCACTGGCATAGGCAGGATCTAAATCCGGGTTTCCTTGAAACACATTGGTCACACTGGAACGAGAGGGGAAAGGGTTGATAAACCAACCTCTTGGGCGGTTAATCCTTCTATTATATCCCAATGTGATGTTTTCACGCTCGGCCAATTCGTAGATTAAGTTTACGGTAGGGAAGAGGCCTAAATAGTTTTTATCAAAATCAGTATCAATGTCAACACCAAGTGTTTCAGAAAACGCGTCTTCGTCAAGATTGGATTGAATTTCACCTTTTAATTGCGTGTTTTCCAAACGCAAGCCCAACAAGAAAGAGAACTTCCCAAATTTATTTCCGTATTGGGTGTAAACGGCGTTTACGTTTTCGGTGTAATCAAAAATATTGGATAAGGTGTCATTGCGTACAAAAGCACCGTTTTCCTGTTCTTGTTTTAGGATGTAATCGGTTACTTCGTTTTCAAAAGTGCCTCGGTATCCGGCTTCAAACTGGGCATTTTCGCCAATGGGCAGCACGTAATCTGCTTGTGCCAAATATTCTTTCTGGGTTTCATTGTTAACGATATCTTCCGAAGGGAAACTTAACGGGGAAGGAAGGATGCGGTTCTCGGTAATGAAAGAGCGTTCTTCCTCTTTATCGTTTTCATATTGAAAATCGGCCGTGAGCTTGTGACCTTCGTCATTGAACTTGTTTTCGTAGTTCAAAGAGAGTTGGTAGGTACGGTCTTCTTCAATTTCCCGTTCTTTTCTAACGGTTGTTTCATCTAAGCTGCCATTACTGAATTTTCTTGCATTGTTAGTGGTAAGGTCTTCGTCATCGCCCAAACGAAGAAACCCACTGGCGGTAATGGATGATCTTTCGGTTAAAAAGTATTCCATTCCCAGATTGGTGTTGAAACCTTTATCTTGCCGTTCATATAATCTATCTTCTATTACACGGTCAAATCTGGGATCGGTTGTAACTTCTTCGCCTGTTTCGGGGTCTGTAAACGTGGTAGGGAAGTACTGGTTGTTAAAATAAGCATTCCCTGGTGCATCTCGGTACCGCACCCCCGTAGTGTTAAAGATGTTGAATTTATCGGTTCGTAAATTGATGTTGCCAGAAACATTGCTACTGGTAGGATGACCAATATTTGTGGAAATTGAGCCGTTGAGGCCAAGCGTTTTTTCTTTTTTAAGGATAATATTTAATATCCCGGCGGTTCCCTGTGCATCGTAACGGGCAGAGGGTGAAGTGATCACTTCAACTTTTTCGATGGCTTCGGCGGGAAGCTGTCGCAGAGCATCGGTAGAGCCAAAACCTGCAATGGCTGAAGGTTTTCCGTTTATGAGGATACGTACGTTATCATTTCCGCGAAGGCTAATGGCACCTTCCACATCCACATTCACCGAAGGCACGTTGTTAAGGGCGTCGCTTACGGTGGCGCCGCTGGTAGTAAGGTCTTTACCAATATTGTATATTTTTTTGTCGAGTCTAACTTGTACTTCGGTAGTTTCGGCACGGATGACTACTTCGTCCAGGCCTTCGGTATTAATGGCCAAAGAAACAGTAGGCAACGTGGTGTCCTGTGTAAGTTGTTTATTGGGGATTTCTTTGGTCTCGTAGGAAATAAACTCATATTTAACGGTATAGACCCCAGGCGGTACCTTTATGGCATACTTCCCTTTGGTGTTGGTTATGCCTCCGTTGACGATTTCTCCTTGCGCATTGGTAAAGGATACCGTTGCATATTCCAAAGGGATATTGGAATCTGCTTCGATGATTTTTCCGGAAATGGTTATTTTTTCTTGGGTTTTGCTTTGTGAAAATAAAAATGTGGTGCACAGAAGTGCCAATAGTAAAAGGTATGGTTTCATAGTCGGTTTTACGGTTTTTGACTGCGAAAATAGGGGTGGGTTTAGTCTGTTTTACTTAAAATTCTGTTAAATAAAAAAGAGGGTCTGATCGCTGTTCTCAACTTACTGTTTCACAGTGATCAAAAGAATTGAAACCCAGCTAAAAAAAGTAACATGGTTTTATATTACCTGCTTTGTGATTAGAATTTCAGTTTGTGGTTAATGTAAACTGAATGGTTGCAGAAAAAATTTTTACAATATGCTCAATATATTTTCGGGAGGCCTGCCGATAGTGGCTTTGTTGTCTTTTATAACTATAGGCCGTTCAATTAGTTTGGGGTGTGCGATCATGGCGTCGATGATTTCTTCTTGAGAAAGTTCTTTTCCTTTAAAGTTTTCTTTCCATATTTTTTCGTTTTTCCGAACCAATGCGGAAGGTTTTACGCCCAAAAGATCGATGATGTTTTTTAATTCGGCTTTATTAGGTGGGGTTTCTAAGTACTTGACGATGTTGATCTCTTCATTTTCCTCTTCCAGTAACTGAAGGGTTTGGCGGGATTTACTGCATCTGGGATTGTGATAAATGGTTGTCATAGCGTTTTTTTTATAGGTTTAGTTTTTCTATTTCCAAGGTAAAATCGTGCTGCAAGTCTTCATGCAGCTCGCTTATTCGTTTTTTAGCCAACGTTAATTGCCGTTCATATAAATTGGTCAATGTTTTGTTCCTCTTTATGGATGGTTTTAGGCTTTTTAACTGTTCACAAAAATACAAAAGCAATTCCACTTCGGTTTCTTTCTCTTTTGAATACCGAATGTACTTTTTGACCATTCGCAGCACTTTCCGAACGGTTTTCTTCATATAATAATAGCTGTTGGTATTTATGGTTGAAAATCCGTCGTCAATTACTTGCTTTACACTTTCAATATATTCTTGTTCGTTATGCGATTGAAACAATAAATAGGTAAGCAATTCTTTGTTCTCTTTTTTGAATTTCGCCAAACGCAGGCAGAGTTCTTCCAATTCATCCGAGGAGCGGAATATCAATTCTTTTTTCAGTTGGGCAACGGTGGCTGGTTTCATATAATGGAAATATACATATTAAAAATTGAAAAGAAGCTTCACATGAAAACTTGGTTTCCCCATTTCTTTATTAAGATCACATCATCTGACATGGAATATGTGCAGCAGCGATAAGGCCACTGCAGATTGCGTTGCCAATTCCTTCGCCGGTAGAAGGATCGATCAAGTTTGCAGCATCATCCAACAAGCCCAAAACCTTTAATGCTTTTCAATGGCTTTGTGTTTTTAAATTTCTCCTTTAAGTTGAAGTGGTTTTCAAATAACCGGTTAAACTTTTTTAGGCTTATGTTTTGCTTGCTTATTTCACTGAAAAGCATGCCTAAAACAATTCAGAATTAAAATAAAAATAATTAAATGTGCTTGTCTCTCAGAAGGTTATAAGCTTTCAAAAAATTCAGAAGTAAGACAGCTTTGGTGGCAATCATTTATTTAATAAAATTTTAAGTAATTTAGTGCATATGAATAAGAATAAACTCTGGCTTTTACTATTAATTTTATTGCCAAATTTATATGTTATTGCACAAGATTTTGACATTGAAAAGCAATACAACTGGTTTGATACTACTATAGGAATTGAAAATACGGGTCTTTACAATGGCGTGGCGTATATTGATGTGGAAAAAGCCAAAGGGGAATTCAAAAAATTTCTGTACAACAATGGTTTTCAGTCTGGAAGCATTGATTATGATGGTCAAACATATTATAACATTCCGTTGAAATATGATGTTTTTAATGATGAAGTAATACTGCAGTTAACAGGGGAGAACGGCACTACAATTTTACAGCCCTTTAAAGAATTGATAAAGTCTTTCCATATTACAAACAGAAGCTTTAAGAAAATAGTAAACAAGAGCACAGAAAATAAAGATGACGATCTGTCTGGTTTTTATGAAGAGTTATTAAAAACCTCTCAACTTGTTGTTTTTAAGAAACATAGAAAAAAAAGGCTAAAACGAATAAAAGAAGAAACCATTATGTATCTATTTAAGCCTAAGAAGCCTTATTACTTTCTTTTATATCAAAACATGTATTATTCGGTAAAAAACAAGCGGGATTTTATTCAATTGTTTCCAGATTATAAAAAAGAAATAAATTCGTTAGGTATAGATGGTTTGGTAAAAAGAGATAATCCAGATGCTGGTATTCTTGCATATGCCAAACAAATAAATACATTGCTATCAAAACAATAATAAACAAGTTCCGTATTGCGTTCAGTATCTTTTTAATGCTAATTTTCTTTGTACAAGTTAGTGTAGCACAGGATACCAATACCATGACAGTCTCTTTTAACGATACCCCGTTGGAAGAAGCGTTTATAACTATTGAAAAAAAAACAGACTATCGCTTCTTTTATTTAAAAGATTGGATTGACGGCAAAACGGTAAGCGGAAATTTTGATAAGGTAACGATGGACACGCTATTGAAAGGCCTCTTGGACAAAACGGTTTTAAACTATTATATCACCAACGACAAGCGGATTATTCTTACTAGAAACAGTTTGGTTTATGATAAACTTCCCGAAGGGTTTTTTCCGAAAGAGAAAAAAGATTCCATTATAGATCAGCAAGGTGATAATGAAGCATATTCCCCAATTTTTTACAATCAAGAAAAATCAAATAAAAAATCACTTGTTGAAACGGTACGCATTGGAAAAGAAAACCAAAGCATTTCCCGCAACAGATATACCTTAAGCGGATATGTTACCAACTCATTAACAGGGAAACCTATTCCAGACCTCGCGATTTTAGTACAAGACAGTAGTACAGGAACGACAACAAATGACGATGGTTTTTATTCCATTTCATTACGTCCGGGTGTCAGTATGTTGGAAACCAAATTAATTGGTATTGAAGATATACAAAAAAGGGTGATTATCTATAATGACGGTCGTCTCGATATGGCCTTGAATGAAGATTACGAAATGCTTGGGGAGGTTTTTTTAGAAAACGAAGCAGATAACAATGTTAAAAAAGCAGAAACCGGCGCAGAAACCATCGATGTAAAAGTTATTAAGAACATCCCGTTGGTATTGGGCGAACGTGATATTTTAAAGGTGGCAACCACGCTTCCGGGTATTTCCAACGCTGGGGAAGGAGCCGCTGGATATAATGTTAGAGGTGGAAAAGCAGATCAAAATCTGATTCTTTTAGATGAAGGTGTTATTTACAATCCTTCTCATTTCTTCGGAATTTTTTCTTCCATCAACCCGTTTACTTCGGGGAATGTGGATATTTATAAAGGAAGCATCCCTGCCGAATATGGCGGAAGGCTTTCTTCGGTTTTTGATATTTCTACCCGCGATGCTACCACAGAAAAATTTTCAGGCGAAGGTTCTATTGGTCCAGTAACGGCTAACTTGACGTTAGAAACCCCAATTGTTAAGGATAAAGCCGGGATTATGGCTGGGGTCCGGGCAACGTATTCAGATTGGATTTTGAAATCGCTCGATGAAGAGTCTTTGAAAAATAGCGAAGCTTCTTTTTATGATGCCATTGTAAAATACAACCATCAATTAAACGAAAATAACGAGATAAAAGGCACAGGATATTACAGTAAAGATCGATATGGTATTACTTCAGATTCGTTATTTGGGTATAGTAACCGTTTGGTTTCCTTGCAATGGAACCACAGATTTAATGAGCAGAATAAAGGAAGTCTATTATTGCTGAATAGTGAATACAAATACAATATTGAATACGACGGCTCAACAGATACCGATTTTGATTTAGGGTACAGCATCAACGAAACCCAATTAAAGTTAAAATTAAATTCAAAACTGAACAACAAACACACCTTGGATTATGGTATTTCCACAAAATTGTACAATGTACAACCTGGCGAGATACAACCTTCAGAAAGCAATTCTATTGTAGATCCGTTAAAAATCCCAAAAGAAAGAGGGCTGGAAAGCGCCGTGTTTTTGTCAGATAATTTTACTGTAAACGAGAAACTGGAATTGAATGCCGGTATTAGGTACTCCACTTTTTCTGCTTTGGGGGAGGCTACGCAACGAAGTTATATGGACGGGGTTCCGTTAAACGATGCCACGGTGACCGATACGCTTAGTTACAAAAAGAATGAAGCCATTGAAACCTATGGCGGTCCAGAGGCCCGTGTTTCTGCACGCTATTCTTTTAATCCGGAGTTTTCGGTAAAAGCGAGTTTTAACAATACCATTCAATATGTCCACACTTTGTCAAACAATACAACAGTATCACCAACCGATATGTGGAAGCTTTCTGACCTGAACATAGAACCCCAACGGGCCAATCAATACGGTTTGGGTTTCTATCATAATTTTGATGGCAATCAATACGAAGTAAGCTTGGAAGGATATTACAAAACTTCTAAAAATATTCTGGATTTTAAAACGGGAGCTCAGCTTTTACTGAACGAAAATGTGGAAACAGAGCTACTGCAAGGCAAAGGAAAAGCGTATGGAATTGAGTTTTTGGTTAGAAAAAAAACGGGGAAGTTAAATGGTTGGTTGAGTTATAGTTATTCCCGCTCTTTTCTTAAATTAGACAGTGATTTTAAGGAAGAACAAATAAATAACGGTGATTTTTTTCCTTCAAATTACGACAAACCTCATGATATAAGTGTCGTTGCCAATTACAAATTAACGGAGCGTTTTAGCCTTTCGGCCAACTTTGTTTACCAAACGGGACGACCTATTACGTACCCTGTTGGAAGTTATGAGATTAACAACTCCGAGTTTGTGTTGTACAGTGATCGAAATGAATACAGAATACCAGATTATTACCGATTGGATTTAAGCATTAATTTTGAAGGAAACCATAAACTGGATAAGCTGGCGCACAGTTTTTGGAATATTTCGGTTTACAACGTATTAGGGCGTAGTAATCCCTATTCCGTATTTTTTGTGACAGATGGGGGAGAGGTAAAAGCGTATCAAAGTTCTATTTTTTCCGTTCCGGTGCCAACAATAACGTATAACTTTAAATTTTGATTTATGATGAACACAGGGATGCGACATAAAAATTTGAAGTTGAAGAAAGTTTCCGTTTTTTCACTGGTTTTAACAGTCTTTCTTTTCTGCGGATGTGTTGAGGAAATTGATTTTGAAACAGAAACTTTTGAAAGTGCTCTTGTAGTGGAGGCTACCATCACCAATGAAACCAAACCACAAAAAATCAAACTAAGCAGGACATTTCGGTTTGAGGAAGATGGACCTTCGGCCGAAACAAATGCAACGGTATTGGTAAAAGACAATATGGGAAATCAATTTTCTTTTGAAGAAACCGATGTGCCAGGTATTTATCAATCAACTACTACCTTTTCAGCTCAACCCGATCGAGACTACGAGCTATCCATAACAACTGCCAATGGTAGAAGTTATGGTTCTGACCCTACCGCTTTAGCAAGCATTTCTCAAATTGATAATTTATATGCTCAACGGGAAACCAACGAAAATGGAGCGCTCGGTGTTGCAATTTTTTTAGATAGCTATAATCCAGATACACAAGGAAGTTATTACCGTTTTGAGTTTGAAGAAACGTATAAAATTGTTTCCCGCTATTTTGCACACAAGGATATAGAAGTGGTTAGTTACAACCCGCCAAAAGTCAAACTTGTGCGTAAAAATCGGGAAGAATATACCTGTTACAATACAATACCTTCCACTAATATATTACTGGCTAATACAAATCCGCTTTCCGAAGACCGATTGAGCCAATTCCAAATACGTTTTTTAAAAAGGGAAAACCCGAAGATTTCCACCCGTTACAGTTTACTGGCAAAACAGTTTGTTATTTCCAGGGATGCTTATGTGTTTTATGAAACGCTAAAAGACTTTTCAGGTTCGGAGAGCCTGTTTTCGCAAGTGCAACCTGGATTTATTAGCGGAAATCTTTTTTCAACTAGCAACGATAATGAAAAAGTGATCGGGTTTTTTGAACTTGCGGCTGTTTCTTCAAAACGCGTGTTTTTCAACTATTCAGATTATTTTTCTCCAGAGGAGGGTCCGTTGGGGCTCTTTGTTGAGGATTGTGAGCTTAATCGACCAGAGGTGCCAGCGTTGGTAAACTTAGTAGGAAGCGGAGCGGTTAAATTCGTTGAAGAACCAATAGGGCCCGGTAACGATGATATTGGTTATGGTCCTTATTTGGTAGCTCCCGTACCTTGTGTTGACTGTACTGTCTTTGGCACCAATGTGGTTCCAGAATTTTGGGAAGAATAATTTAATTTTTATAGATGAATAAAAAGACGCTTTATATTCTATTTTTGTTTTTGGCTTTATGTTCGAGTGTTTTTGCGCAAGCACAAAATACCTATCCTTCCAAAAGCCAACATAATGATACATCGCCAATACCCAATGAACAGGTTTTTACCCACTTGAATACGTCTTTGTTTTTTGTAGGGGAGTATTTGTATTATAAAATCTATGTTCTCAATTCAAAAACCGAAAATTTAAGCAACCTTAGTAAGGTTGCGTATCTTGAACTGATCAATGAAAGTAAAACCTCTGTTTTTAAACATAAAATACCATTGGTTTCAGGAACTGGACAAGGCGATTTTTTTATTCCTACTACCATACCGTCAGGAAATTATAAAATTGTTTCTTATACCATGAATATGCTCTCAAAAAGTGCTGACAATTATTTTCAACAAGACATTACTATTATTAATCCATATAGGGGAAATCAAAGTGCACTTAAAAAAAACAACTCTGGTGCCAAATATAAAACTCAAAATCAGAATGTGAAGATTGAGTCAAATATTACAGACATTAACCAAATTAGCAATGTTGGTTTAAATATCGCAACAGATAAAAGTAAGTATTCAAAAAGAAGTCCTGTAACAATAAAATTTAAAAACAACAATAGCCAAATTTTACACGGTGATTATTCATTATCCATTAGAAAGCTAGATACTGTTTCGCATACTCCGTTAAAACGTTGTACAGCTCTTTCAGATAACGATTTGCAAAATATTAATTCTCAAAATAGACTTATAATACCAGAGTTAAGGGGTGAGCTACTTACTGGAAAAATAACTGCCATTTCAGAAAACCAGAATCTTGAAAAACAAAAAGTAGCACTATCCATTCCGGGTGATAATTTTATTTTTAAAATATCCAATGTGGATACTGAAGGAAATTTCTATTTTAATATCGATAGGCCATATTCAAATAATACGATAGCATTGCAAGTGCTTAATGATTTTGATAATACGTTTGAAATAGATGTAAACAAGCAAGTTCCAATAAGTTTTGAGAAGTTAGATTTCGCCCATTTTTATATTATCCCACAAATGAAAAAGTTGATTGTTGACCGCAGTGTTTACAATCAGATTGAAAACGCATATTACAGTGTAAAACCTGACACCGTAAAAACGATACCACCACATACTTCTATCTACACAAAAAAGAGTAAGATCTATAATTTAGATGAATACACTCGTTTTCCCACTATGAAAGAAACTATGGTAGAAATTGTGAACGATGCCTGGATAGATTGGAAAAATGGCAAGGGTGCGTTTGCAATTAGGGAAAAAGACAATAGCTTGCGCAGCAATGCTTCTGTGCTGTTATTGGTAGATGGTTTTTTTGTACAGGATCATCAAAAATTAATAGACTATAGTGCTAATAAAGTGGAAAGTATAGCCATAATGCAAGACAAGTATTATTATGGTTCGCAAACTTTTCAAGGAGTCATGGTTGTGAAAACAATAGAAGGTGATTTTTATGAAACCCCTTTAAGTGACTATGTAAAACAAGTTGAAGTGTTACCTATTCAACAGAAAAAAAAATATTTTAAACAAGTTTACCCTAACACTAATGCTTCAGAAACACTAAAACGGGTACCTGATTATAGAAGACAATTACTTTGGTTGCCAGATTTTAAAATGACGGAATCCAGTAAAGAAATTACCTGCTATACCTCCGATATTCTTGGCGTTTATGAAATTGTAATAGAAGGGTTTTCCAAAAAAGGAATGCCAATTTTCCTAAAAGAAACATTTATGGTAGAATAATTATGTTAAAAAAATGAAAATATAGTATAAATTTCAAAAGTTATTATTATATTTATCATATCATAATTGGGGTGCTTAAGTTAAACAGCTGAGAAAAAACCCATTGAACTTAGAGAGGTAATGCTCCTTAAAGAATTATGGTAGCAAAGAGAATTAAAATGTGATCTTACATTTTGTTCTCTTTGTTTTTTTATGCCTTTTACAAGTCGAATTGCTTTCTCTCCTTCTTGTCCATCTGCGAACCGATAAATGGTATTTTTGGCGCTAAAAAATAACCGGTCAAGCTCGCAAAAAGTATAGGAATAAAATAGGTGAACCCCGTTAATGTCGCCAAGAGAATCGTGGTGCTCATAGGAGTACGCGTAACACACGCATTAACCGATGCCATACAGCAAATAACCGCCAATGAAACTTCAACCGAAGGAAAAACATGGTGTATGATCAACCCCAAGGTGGCACCTACAAAAAACAACGGGATTATAAAACCACCGCGCCATCCCGAAGTTACCGTAACCGAAATTGCCAAGACTTTAAAAACAAGAATGGCAACTAATAACGCAAGTGAATATTCGCTGAACAGAAGTTCATTAATTTCATAATGCCCAAAATACCGGGTTACGGGCAGGTAATATGCTATAATCCCTAAAACAACACCTCCTATGAGGGTTTTAATATAAATTGGCACTGCCATCGCTCCAAAAGCCGATTTTAAAAACTTGGTGCAAAAAATAAAAAGCCAAGCAATAACTGCCCCGGCAGCGGCAAACAATACCGCAAAACCAAAATCGTAAGTGGATTCTATCTCGTAGGCCGGAAGCTCCCAAGTGGGACCGAGTCCCAAATGGACAATAAGTGCAAAAATGATGTAGCTGAAGGAACTCGCCACAAAGGCCGGAATTATGGCTTTATAATATTCCACGGCGTGCTTATGGTGCAATATTTCCAAAGAGAACAAACTTGCACCCAATGGTGCCCCAAATAAAGCGGTAAAACCCGAGGCCATCCCGGCAATGCTCAACGAGCGTCTATCTTCTCCTTTTAGGCGAAATACTTTTCCTAACCACGTTCCCGTAGATCCCGTTACTTGTACTAAAGGTGCTTCTGGACCCAAACTTCCGCCAGAGGCCACGCAAAGCAGGGAAGAAAGCACCATGGACGGATTGTTTTTGGGGTCCAGTTTGCCTTTATTGAAACGGATGTTGTTCACAATCAAGTGGATTTCGCCCGGATCGCCTATAAGATGAATGATAATGCCCGCCAATAAACCGGAAATAGCCATCGCAGGGATCACTTGCCAACCCTCAAAAAAAGCAATGGTGTCGGTAAGGTAAATTAAAACAATCCAATAAATGCCAGCGATGACACCGCCCAACAACCCTAAAAAGGCCCATAATAAAAAATTACGGCTGAACAGAAATGGATTAAAAGAAATAGGCCTATCCAGTATGTTTACATATTTTACAAGCTTCCTTCTTCTTTTAAGTTTCACGAATCGTATTGTTTTTTAACTAATTGCAGATTATAACTATCGACACTGCCATCTGAATACTGCATATTGTACACACATTAAAGCTCATCGCTTTTCTCTTTCTGCCCGGTCATCATTAAATAGGCTTTTAAAAAGTCGTCCAGATCACCATCCAAAACAGCATCAGTATTTCCAGTTTCCTCTCCGGTGCGCACGTCTTTTATCAATTTATAGGGGTGTAACACATAGTTCCGTATTTGCGACCCCCATTCAATGGCCATTTTGCTGTCTTCAATCTCGGCACGCTGGGCTTGCTGTTTCCGAAGCTCGATTTCGTATAATTGCGATTTCAACATTTGCATGGCTTTTTGCCGGTTTTCCAACTGGGAGCGCGTTTCAGAATTATGAATCACAATCCCCGAAGGTTTGTGGGTTAAAATAGCTTTGGTTTCTACTTTGTTCACATTTTGACCGCCTGCACCGCTACTGCGTGCAAAATCCCACGAAATATCGCCCGGGTTTATCTCAATTTCAATGGAATCATCGGCCAACGGGTACACATATACACTGGCAAAACTGGTGTGGCGCTTGGCGTTGCTGTCAAAAGGGGAGATGCGCACCAACCGGTGGACGCCGTTCTCGCTTTTTAACCACCCAAAAGCATAATCACCGTCAATTTCTAAAGTTACGGTCTTAATGCCGGCTACATCGCCTTCTTGATAATTGAGTTCTTTTATTTTAAAACCGTGTTTTTCGGCCCACATTAAATACATGCGCATGAGCATACTGGCCCAGTCGCAGCTCTCGGTACCACCGGCGCCAGCCGTTATCTGCAATACGGCACTTAAATCGTCGCCTTCCTCGCTCAACATGTTTTTAAACTCTAAATCTTCAATGGCTTTTAGGGCTTTGTTGTAACGGTTTTCAACGTTTTCAGCTTCGCCTTCGCCTTCTTTGAAAAACTCGTAAATAACTTCGGCGTCTTCGGTAAAGTTTACGGCTTCTTCATAGTCTTCCACCCACTTTTTTTTATTCCGAAGTTGGCGCATAAACACTTCGGCTTCTTGCGGATTGTCCCAAAAATTCGGGTCGAAGGTTTTTTCTTCGTCGTTTTGTATCTCTATTCGTTTTCCGGCTACGTCAAAGATACTGCCTTAGGGCATCCAGGCGATCCTTAAGGTCTTGGAGTTGATCGTTCGTAATCATATCGTGGTTCGGTTTGCTTTGTTTACAATTTCATTCAAAAAAACAAAAATAGGATTAAAGTCGGCAAGCGGAAATTAATTCCACCTATTTTTATAACTTTAAGTCTTATTAACCAAGTAAATCAATTTATTATGAAACCATATCTTTTACTGCTTTCACTACTTATAAGTACCATTAGTATAGGCCAGTACAATAATGAATTGGTCCCCTATTCAATTATGACTGAAATGACTAAAAACTTAGATAGGCAAAACATTGAAAACTATCTTTATACCAATCGTACCTGCTTAGGCGAAACACGAATTATTAAATTGAATGAAGAAGAAAAATGTGTTACCAACGGAAATTTCAGTGAATACTATTTGTTTTGGCAAAAAGACAACGAAACATATATTACAAAAACCGATAATTGTGGCCCTTTTATAAAAATGAAACTGGAAAACAACGAGTTATTTGATTTTTTTCTGAAGAATAAACTGGCTCTTAAAAACAATCCGGTTAAAGAGTACAAGGTGGCCAATCCGAAAAATTCCCCAATCGAACGGGCAAAAGTATATCCTTGTTCGCACGAGTTTTCTTTTACAACGCCAATGGGTACCTTTGAACAAAAATTTAATGAGTTTGATTTAACAAACGATTCTAGGCAAAGCAATCTCAATTACGAATACAATCAGCAATTAAAATTAGTAGCTCTCGATAAGATGATTGATGATGTAATCGTTAAAACTAAAAGTGAATTAAGAAGACAGTAAAACAATAAAGATAATGAAAATAGACCTACGCAGTGACACTGTTACCAAGCCCACCAAAGGAATGTTGCAAGCCATTATGGAAGCCGAAGTAGGGGACGATGTCTATAAAGAAGACCCCACCGCGAACAAACTTGAAAAGTACGTGGCCGAACTTTTTGGGATGGACGAAGCACTTTTTTTCCCTACCGGAAGCATGGCCAATCAAGCCGCCATTAAACTGCATACCCAACCTGCCGAACAACTTATCTGCGATAAATGGGCGCACGTTTTTAATTACGAAGGTGGCGGCGTTTCCTTTAACAGTGGGGTGTCGTGCAAGTTGGTCGATGGCGACCGCGGGATGATTACTGCGACACAAGTAGAAGAAAATATCAACCCGCCCGATTTTTACCACAGTCCGTTGACCACCTTGGTCTGCTTAGAAAACACGACCAATAAAGGAGGAGGGGCGTGTTACGATTTTGATGAAATAAAAAAAATTCGAAACGTTTGCGATAACCACAATTTAGGGTTGCATTTAGATGGTGCCCGGTTAATGAACGCCATCGTGGCCAAAAAAGAAAACCCAAAAGACTACGGTAAAGTTTTTGATACGTTGACTATTTGTTTGAGCAAGGGGATGGGAGCGCCGTTGGGCACTGTTCTGTTAGGGAAAAAAAAAATAATGCAAAACGCCATGCGCGTTCGGAAAGTTTTGGGCGGCGGGATGCGACAAATAGGTTTTATGGCCGCAGCCGGATGGTATGCTTTTGAAAACCACATTGATCGATTGGCAGAAGACCACAAAAAAGCTTCGGAAATTGCTGAAACTTTAAAAAAACAATCCTACGTTTCAAAAGTAGAACCCACCGAAACCAATATTGTTATCTTTTATTTAAAAGAAGAATTTTCCGAAGAACGGTTTATGAGCGATTTGGAGGAGCAAGACATCATCATTAGCAATATGGGACAGGGGAAGTTAAGAGTAGTAACCCACTTGGATTATACCGATGCGATGCACGAGCGGTTTTTGGATGTATTATCTAACTATAACTAACTTAAAAAGCTCCTAAAAACGGAGCTTTTAAGTTTTTAAATAAGAGAATAGTTACTCTACTTCTTTCACTTCCGCTCCTGGAGCGTTTTTCTTTACCGACTCGATACCATTGTTCATGCCGCTTTCGGCTGCGTACATTTGGCTACTTCCAATAATCTGTCCGTTGGTACTTTTTACGTTAAAATGGAACTTCCCGTTTTTGGCGGTCTTCTTTTCGTAGCAATCGTCATTGCCGCAATTTTTTTGAACAGACTCGATTCCGTTCATCGCACTCGCTTTCGAAGCGTACATTTGGCTGGAAAGAATCACCTGTCCATTGCCTGCTTTTAAGTTAAAGTGATACTTGTCACCGCTTTGTTTCAATTCAAACATATTCTTGATTTTTAGGTTAACACTTGTTTCAACCGTTAAATATCTTAAAAAAAACCCATTTTATGAAAAAACAAGACCGCTAATGACTGTAAAGAGGCATTAATGAGTGTTACGTATTGTTGGTTTTTGTCAATAAAGGTTCTACTGCCTAATGAAGAAATCGCTGAAAAAAATGATAAAATTGACCAAACAAATTGTTAAATGATCGAACTTTTTTGCAATTGTGGCGTGGTTCTTATTACTTAATTAGTGGAAGTTTTTTTTTAAATGAAAACAGGACATTTATGAAACGATTAATGTATTTAGCCTTCCTTTTTTTTACGGTCGTGGCTTCGGCACAAATGAAAAAAAACAATTTGCTTAATTGGCACACCAATTTAGAAGAAGCACAAGCTATTTCAAAAGAAAATGACAAACCCATTTTACTATACTTTACCGGCAGCGATTGGTGCGCTCCCTGTAAAATGCTGAAAGAAGATTTTTTTGAAAGTCCAAAATTTAAAGAAAAAGCCAAGGACTTGGTTTTGGTTGTGATCGATTATCCAAGAAAGGTCGATCTGCTTTCACAAAAACAACTGGACTATAACAAAACCGTTATAGCCCAATACAACAAACAACAGACTTTCCCGAAAATTTTAATGCTCAACCCCAGAGGCAAGGAGCTGGGCAAGATTTCCGGCTACAGCCCTTCACGCGATACCAGCGAGCATTTTAAGTTTTTGGACGAGCACTTATAAGAAGTTGTTTTGCAATGGTTATTTAAACATATCCATCCCCGGGATATTGGGCATACCTTCTTTGGCGACAGCTCCAATTTCGGCCTCGTTTACTTGGGTTGCTTTTTTTATGGCTTTGTTTAAGTGCACCACCAGGTAATCTTCCAATTGCTCTTTATCTTTCAGAAGTGAGTCGTCAATTTCAATCTTTTTGATTTCCCGATTGGCGGTCAAGGTTATTTTCAGTAAATCGTCGCTGCTTTTTTCGTCGATCAAAACGGTATCCAATCGTTTTTTGGTAGCTTCTACTTTTTCTTGGGCCTCCTTCAATTTGGCCATCATATCTCCAAACATATTTTTTTGTTTTAAATTAGATACAAATTTACTAATTTGCCTACGTACCATTCAACCTTTTAAAGATGAAAAAATCCCTAATTGTTTCCGTAGTATGCCTTATTTTTGCCGTTTCCTGTAAAACAGATAAAACTTCCGAAGAAAATATGGACATCACCCCACCAAAAGCTACTAAAATCGCTAAAAACCTTGAAATGCACGGCGATGTGCGCATTGATGATTATTATTGGCTCAACGACCGTGAAAATGAAGAAGTGATTGATTATCTGGAGCGGGAAAACGCGTATTACGAGAAGATGACCGAGCATACCAAAGCGTTCCAGAAAGACCTCTTTGAAGAAATGAAAAGCCGGATAAAGGAAGATGACGCGTCGGTTCCTTATTTTTACAACGGTTATTATTACATCACGCGGTTTGAGAAAGGGAACGATTACCCCATTTATTCCCGAAAAAAAGGCTCATTAAGTGCTGAAGAGGAGGTTTTGTTCAATGTAAACGATATGGCCAAAGACCATTCGTATTATAACTTACGGGGCATTAACGTGAGCCCGGACAATAAGTGGGTGGCTTTTGGGGTGGATACCGTGAGCAGGAGGCAGTATAAACTGCATATCAAAAACCTTGAAACTGGGGAAATTTTACCTGAAACCATTGAAAACACGACTGGAAGCTCTACTTGGGCCAATGATAACAAGACTTTGTTCTATACGCGGAAAGATCCGCAAACGCTTCGGTCCAATGAAATTTTCAGGCATACAAAAGGGACTGAGCCAAGTACGGATGAATTGATCTATACCGAAGAAGATGAAACCTTCATTACTTATATCTACAAAACGAAATCGGACAAATACTTGGTAATAGGCAGCAATAGTACGTTGACGTCAGAATATCAAATTTTGGATGCCGATAACCCTAACGGAAATTTCAAAGTGTTTCAACCGCGTGAAAGGGGACTGGAGTATGGTATTTCTCACTTCGGTACCGATTTTTACGTGTTGACCAACAAAGATGGGGCAACCAACTTTAAGTTGATGAAAACACCCGAAACGAATACACTGAAAGAAAACTGGAAAGATGTGATTGAACATAGGGAAACTGTGTTGCTGGAAGATATTGATATTTTCAAGGATTATTTGGTGATCAGCGAACGCAACAACGGCCTGAACAAAATACGGATTATGCGTTGGGACCAGACCGATGACTATTACTTGCCGTTCGATAACGAAACCTATACTGCCTACACCATACAAAACCGGGAATTTGATACCGACACGCTGCGTTATGGATATAATTCGCTCATCACGCCGGCTTCGGTGATCGATTTCAACATGAAAACCCGTGAAAAGACGGTTAAGAAAGAAGTGGAAGTATTGGGCGGGAAGTTCAACAAAGACAATTACGAGTCCAAACGGGTATGGGCCACAGCCGAAGATGGCACCAAAATTCCCATTTCTATGGTATATCGCAAAGGGATTGAAAAAGATGGCAGCAATCCATTTCTGCTGTATGCGTATGGTTCGTATGGTTCCACGATCGATCCGTATTTTTCAACCGTACGGTTAAGCCTGTTGGACCGTGGGTTTATTTTTGCCATTGCACACGTTCGTGGAGGTGAATATTTAGGCCGCCAGTGGTACGAAGATGGTAAATTACTGAAAAAGAAAAACACCTTTACCGATTTCGTGGATGCTTCAAAATATGTAATTGAAGAAGGCTATACTTCCGCAGACCATTTATATGCTTCTGGCGGTTCGGCCGGTGGGCTGTTAATGGGCGCCATCGTCAATATGGCTCCAGAGCTGTACAATGGCGTGATCGCTTCGGTACCGTTTGTAGATGTGGTAACGACTATGCTAGATGATAGTATTCCGTTAACAACCGGAGAATATGACGAATGGGGAAACCCCAATGAAAAAGAATATTACGACTACATAAAATCGTATTCTCCCTACGATAACGTTACCAAACAGGACTACCCAAATTTATTGGTGACAACCGGTCTGCACGATTCGCAAGTACAGTATTGGGAACCCGCAAAATGGGTAGCCAAACTTAGGGAACTTAAAACCGACAACAACAAATTACTGTTCCACACCAATATGGATGCTGGTCATGGCGGGGCTTCCGGAAGGTTCGAAGCCTTGAAAGAAGTAGCGATGGATTATGCCTTTATACTCGATTTAGAGCAAATTAAAGCGTAATTAAAATAATTAATGTAACTTTGCCTTGTTTTTAAATGAAGGCTTTTGCTGGATTTTTACTAACAAAACCCCTCTTTATGAAAGAAGAAATTCAGGCGCATGCTAATGTGTTGCAATTAATAGGAAACACTCCGTTAATTAAACTCAATAACATTACGGCGAACATGAAAGGCAATTACTTTGCCAAAGTGGAGGCCTTTAACCCCGGTCATTCTTCAAAAGACCGTATTGCACTCTATATTATAGAACAGGCCGAAGAGAAAGGAATTTTAAAGCCAGGCAGCACTATTATTGAAACAACCAGCGGCAACACGGGATTCAGCATTGCTATGGTGAGCGTTCTTAAAGGCTATAAATGCATCTTGGCCGTGAGTTCCAAATCGTCTAAAGATAAAATCGATATGCTCCGTACCATGGGTGCCAAGGTCTATGTTTGCCCGGCGCACGTTCCGGCAGACGATCCGCGTTCCTATTACGAAGTGGCCAAAAGGCTGCACGAAGAAACCGAAGGCTCGGTTTATATTAACCAATATTTCAACCAGCTCAACATCGATGCCCATTATAAAACCACAGGTCCCGAAATTTGGAACCAGACCAAAGGACAGATTACCCATTTGGTAGCGTGCAGTGGAACTGGAGGGACTATTTCAGGTACGGCCCGTTTTCTGAAAGAACAAAACCCAAATATTAAAGTTATAGGTATCGATGCGTTTGGTTCTGTTTTGAAGAAATACCACGAAACCCGTGAATTCGATAAAAACGAAATTTATCCCTATCGCATTGAAGGGCTGGGGAAAAACTTGATCCCTGCGGCTACCGATTTTGATTCCATAGACGAATTCATTAAAGTAACTGATGACGAAAGTGCCCACACGGCACGCGAATTGGCCAAAACCGAAGGTATTTTTGCAGGTTATACAAGCGGTGCAGCTATGCAAGGCTTAAAACAATTGGAAGAAAATGGTGAATTTGATAAAGCCAGTACTATTGTCGTTATTTTTCCAGATCACGGCTCGCGCTACATGAGCAAGATATACAGTGATGAATGGATGGAACAACAAGGCTTTATGGACACTGAAGTGGAACAGACCGCTTCGGTACAGGTAGTAAAATAACTTTTTAAGAAAACCACCTTAAATACCGTATTTTTTAAATTTTTGAACAGGGTATTCCTTACTTGTCAATATCTTCAGGAAAAGAATATGGCTTTGGGAAGTAAATTCCCTATTTTTGCACCCTGCATTGAAACAAAAAAACTTGATGAAAGATTTATTCGATAAAATTTACAAGGACAAAGGTCCGTTGGGAAAATGGGCAGAGCAAGCAGAAGGCTATTTTGTGTTTCCGAAGCTTGAAGGTCCTATAGGCAACAGAATGCGTTTTAACGGCAAAGAAGTGATCACTTGGAGCGTTAATGATTATTTAGGACTTGCCAACCATCCCGAAGTACGAAAAGTAGATGCCGAAGCCGGTGCAAAATATGGATCGGCCTATCCTATGGGTGCCCGTATGATGAGCGGCCATACCGATCTGCACGAACAATTGCAAAAAGAACTGGCTGCTTTTGTAAGCAAAGAGGCGGCTTATTTATTGAATTTTGGCTACCAAGGAATGGTTTCTACCATCGATGCCTTGGTATCAAAAGACGACGTCATTGTGTATGATGTAGATGCCCACGCCTGTATTATCGACGGCGTGCGCTTGCATTTGGGTCAACGGTTTACCTATAAGCACAACGATATGGAAAGTATCGAAAAAAACCTGAAACGTGCCGAAAAGGTTGCTGAAAAAACCGGTGGCGGGATATTGCTTATTTCTGAAGGCGTTTTTGGCATGCGAGGCGAGCAAGGAAAATTAAAAGAAATCGTCGCCCTTAAAAAAACATATAACTTCCGCCTGTTTGTTGACGATGCTCACGGTTTTGGTACCTTGGGAAAAACAGGTGCCGGAGCAGGTGAGGAGCAAGGCGTGCAAGACGGTATTGATGTGTATTTTGCCACGTTTGCAAAATCCATGGCCAGCACCGGTGCTTTTATCGCTGCCGATGATGAAATTATATCGTATTTAAAATACAACCTGCGTTCCCAAATGTTTGCCAAGTCCTTGCAAATGCAATTGGTTGAAGGTGCCCTAAAACGTCTGGATATGTTGCGTACCATGCCAGAGCTTAAAGAAAAGCTGTGGGAAAACGTAAACGCTTTACAAGGTGGGTTAAAAAAGCGTGGATTCGATATTGGAACCACACAAAGTTGTGTAACGCCAGTATATTTAAAGGGAAGTATCCCTGAGGCGATGGCTTTGGTAAAAGACCTTCGTGAAAACCACGGAATATTCTGTTCCATAGTGGTTTACCCTGTAATACCTAAAGGATTGATTTTGTTGAGAATGATCCCAACCGCATCCCACACCATGGATGACATTAACGAAACATTAGATGCTTTTTCAGCTATTCGCGACCGCTTGGAAGATGGCACCTACAAACGACTTTCGGCTGCTGTGGCACAGGCGATGGGGGAGTAACTTAATTCCTGTGCAGACGGGAATCTTAAACTTTTTTAGTTGATTAAAATTATTGCTTTTTGTTAACTGTAGTTTTTTTTAACTGAAATCTGGACTATATACTTCAAATTTTAAGTTAGTGTATTTTGAAATAAATTCAGATGCTTTTTTGCTACTCAGCTCGTTTCTCAATGATATAACATGCTCTTTTTGAGTATGTTTTTCATTTAATAAATAGATGTCATAAGAAATCAATCCATATGATGCATCTGGACTGGCTATTGAGTAAACTACCTTTTGACTTTTTCGTAAATTCAAAATTGAAAAGATGTGATTGTTTGATAATTTAACTTCTCTCTTAAATATCAATTTACCTAAAAAAAATCAGCTTTGTATAATGAATCATTTTTAACAGCTAATCCATTTTTTGAAAACATCATAATTATTGAATAGGAAAGTACTAAAATAAATAACACAACTAATCCAAAGTTCAATAATTTCATAGGCATTTGGAATAGAAAAATTATTATTGCAAGTAGTGTAATTATGAAAATAGCCCAATTTACCTTTTGATAATTATCATAATTATATTCTAATAATTTTCTTTTTTGTATAATTCTCAAATTATGAATAACTAATATAAACTTGGTTGAAACTTTTCAATTATACTTAATCTTATTTATAGCTCCTTCCTAAACGTACTCCGTTCCTTGTGCTGCACGGGATCGTAATCTTTCCACAGCAATTGTACGGCGGTATTTTCTTTTAGTTCAGGGTTGGTTTCCACTTGTTCGATACCTTTGGAATTGAATAAGTGCTGCATTTCTTCAAAAATAATCGCAGTCACGCCTTTTCCTTGTAACTCGGGATCAATCCCAATTAAATAAAAAGCAGCGATGTTGTTTTTGCGTTGGGCTTGTAAAATATGGTACCATCCTGTAGGGAAGAGACGGCCGTTCGCTTTTTTTAAGGCTTTACTGAAAGACGGCATCACAATGGAAAAAGCAATGAGTTTGCCGGTTTCATCTTTGATGCATGTGATGTAATCTGGATGAATGAAGCTGAAATATTTTTCTTTGTAATAATCTATTTGATATTGCTGAATGGGTACGAACGTCTGCAAATTATTATAGGTTTTGTTCAGCAACTCAAACATTTTATCCACGTACGGCAAGATTTCCTTTTTGTTCTTAAACCGAATGACAGAAAGGTTATACCGTTGCTTTACGATTTTTGAAAACTTGGCCACCTTTTCTTTAATGGATTCTGGAATGCTCAATTTATATTCTACCCAAGTGGCCTGTTTTTCAAAGCCCAGTTGTTCAAAATGTTTGGCATAATATGGATAATGGTACCAAGTGATCATGGTGTTCAGTTCTTCAAAACCCATGGTGAGGATACCGGCTTTCTCCATATTGGAAAAACCCACTGGCCCTTCGGTATATTCCAGATTATGTTCGGCACCAATTTCATATACTTTATCTAGCAAGGCTTTGGTCACCTCAATATCGTCAATGACGTCAAACCAGCCGAAGCGGACTTTTTTCTTGCCTTGTTCCTCAACTTCCAGCTTGTTGATGATCACGGCAATCCTTCCTGCGATTTCACCATCTTTGTAAGCCAGGAAATACCAAGCATCGGCATTATTGAATACCGGGTTCTTGGCCTTGTCAAGGGTCTGCATCTCGTCCTTGATTAACGGCGGGACCCAATATTGACAATCTTTGTACAATTTGAACGGAAAGGTTACAAATTGTTTCAGTTCTTTTTTGTTGGTTACTTTTTTAACTTCAATCATGCGCTAAATTACATTTGGCTTCCATCTTCATCACTTTCCCAGCCATCTTTTCGTTTGTTTCGTTCGTTTTTTTCTTTCTTTTGTTCTTTGTAGCGTCTTCTCTTTTCTCGGCCACTTTTTCCTTTTTCTTCTATAAATTCGTCTTCCCGGTGCATATCAAACCGATAGGCAACGCCCAATCGTGCCCTCCAAAGGGAAGGAGTGTCTTTAAAGTTTATGGTACCGGAAAGGTCAATTTGTAAATCCTTGTTTATAAGCACGGCTACCCCGCCACGGAGCAATTGGTCGGCATAAAAGTCGCTTTTAATGCCTTGGTTTTCCAGAAATATGGAAAAATATCTATTGGTCGCGTGCGTTAATGTTAGTATATAGCCGTATTCTGGAGTGTCGGTCGTAACCCGATTCACGATCAGGTTGGTTACGAACACAAAACCGCCTAAAAAATTATTTTGAGTGGACACCACGAATTTGGGGCTGATGGATTTTTCAGCTTCGGGCGTAAATGGGTTGTCCTCGGTTATATCCAAGTTAACACCTGCATAAACCGAAATAGCAGGGATTAAATCGGACCATTGTATGCGGTTGTTGGCTTTCCAACTGTATAAATTGGGGCCTTTGGCTTCGCGGTTTCGGTACGGATCGTACAGCAAATATTTTGCTCCTAAGGTGTTGCTTTTAAAGTTGGCAAATTTGCGTTCAAAATTGTTGGCGCCACGGGTATCGGTTACTTTATTGGATTGGAAACTGCCCATTAAGCTCACTTCAAGTTCTTCTTTTAAAAATCCGTAGCGAACGGCATAATCCCAAGAAAAAGTGTTGGCATCGGTAAAAAGCAGGCGGTGTTCTTCGTTTCCGAGGCTTAAACCGGATTCCAGTTGAAGTACATTGGTGCCAACCGAAAAAGCCCCTTGGGAACCTCCGGGCCTGTTGGCGTTTAGCATATCGGTATATTGTGCCGAAAGGGGAGTGGTAAAAGCAAAAACGATCAGAAACAGAAAAAAAAACAGGTTGCGCATGGGGGTTTTCGTTTCATTCAAAGATATAAGAATTTATCATTTATTTAATAGATTGCCTTCGTCTTTTTATTGGGCAATGTGTATTTTTGTGGTGTATGATTACTTTTTTAAAAACGATATTAATCATCCTGTTGGTATATTTTGGGTTGAAACTTTTAATCCGATGGGCCACGCCCTTTTTAATGAAATATATAGCCAAAAAAGCAGGAGAACGATTTGAGCAAGCTTTTAACGGAACACACGGCAACACTACTTCAAAAAGAGATAAAGAAGGAAAAGTAACCATTGATAAAATGCCCCCCAAACATAAAACCCATAAAGAACCCGTGGGCGATTATGTGGATTATGAAGAGGTGGAATGATTTTTAACGATTTCACAATCTTTGAAACTTTCCATATCAGCTTCAACTAAAAAAACTGCTTTAGCAACAAAGGTCTTATCTTGATTTTTTAGTGCATTTTTCACACGTGAATTTACCTCTCCATTCCGTTACCACTTCATTTTCTATTTATAAGTAAAAATATAGCGTCGTTTGTAGCATATTTTTGTTAATTTTCACACTTCAAAAAAATGAACTGTTGCTATGAAGCACCCGCTTAAAAAATTCGTGCCGCATCTTGTTGTATTCCTTCTTTTTATCATTGCTTCGTTGGCGTATTTTAGCCCTGTGTTGCAGGGTAAGGTTATTTACCAAAGCGATATTGTTCAATACCAAGGAATGGCCAAGCAGCTTAAAGATTACCGTGCTGAAACCGGAGAGGAGACCTACTGGACCGATGCTGCTTTTGGAGGTATGCCCACATATCAACTTGGGGCGAAATACCCACATAATTACATCAAGGATTTAGACCTTGCCATCCGGTTTCTGCCCCGACCGGCAGATTATTTGTTTTTATATTTTATAGGGCTCTATATTTTATTATTGGTGTTAAAAGTTGACTATAAACTTGCTTTTCTTGGTGCGCTCGCTTTTGGTTTTTCCACGTATCTTATTATTATCCTTGGTGTAGGCCATAATGCAAAAGCCCACGCCATAGCTTATATGCCATTGGTGCTGAGTGGTATTTTTTTAGCTTTCCGCGGAAAATTTCTTTACGGTTTTTTATTGACCACCATTGCCATGGGGCTCGAACTGGTGGCCAATCACTACCAAATGACCTATTATTTACTGTTTTTGGTTGTTTGCATCGGGGTGGCTTACTTGATAGATGCGGTAAAGAAAAAAATGCTCTCCCATTACTTTAAAGCGTTGGGCGTTATGGTGGTCGCGGTGTTGATTGCCGTGGGGCTCAATGCGACCAATATTTTGGCAACCAAACAATATGCCGATACTTCAACTAGGGGAAAGAGTGAGCTGACCATTAACGCTGATGGCTCGCCCAAAGACCAAGTGGAAGGCCTCGATTTTAATTACATTACAGAATACAGCTACGGAAAACTGGAAAGCTTGAACCTGTTTATCCCAAACTTTATGGGAGGGGGCTCTGGCGATCCCCTGCCACAAGACGGTGCCACCAAAGAAGCTTTATTGAAAATGGGTGCCTCGCCCCAAGAAGCCAACCAGCTTATCAACCAATTGCCATCGTATTGGGGCGACCAGCCTATTGTAGCAGCTCCGGCCTATATTGGGGCCGTGGTTGTCTTTTTGGCGATTCTGGCTTTGTTTTTAGTGAAAGGCCGTTTAAAATGGTGGGTTACAGCTGCATTTTTATTGAGCTTATTTCTTTCGTGGGGTAAAAACTTCAGTTTGTTGACTGAATTTTTTATTGAATACGTCCCCTTGTACAGTAAATTCAGGGCGGTTTCGTCCATACAAGTGATTATAGAGTTGGTTTTACCTGTTCTCGCAATAATCGGGTTACACCAATTTTTCAGCAGATTTGAACGCGAGGAAGAAAAGAAAAAAGCGTTGCTATATAGCGCCGGAATAACGGGAGGCGTAGCACTGTTGTTTATCTTGTTTAAATCGTCGCTGTTGGATTTCTCTAACTCCTTTTACGATGCTTCCATTCGCGAAAATTTAAGCCTTCCGGTACTTGATGCCGTTCGGGAAGATCGTGCGGCGATGTTGACTTCAGATGCAATTCGTTCCTTGATATTTGTTTTATTGGCTGCGGGAACGTTGTGGGTCTTTTTAAAGGGAAAGCTGAAAGAAATAGCTGTAATCTCAGTACTTGCCATTTTAATTTTAATTGATTTAGTGGGGGTCGATAGACGGTACGTTAACAATGACGATTTTGTACAGGCGCGGGTTATGGAACGGCCATTTCAGAAAAATGGTGCAGATTTACAAATAGAGAAAGACGATGGAACATTTAGGGTGTACGATGCCACCATAAACGCGTTTAACAGTGGACGTGCCAGTTATTATCACAATGCATTGGGAGGCTATCACGCTGCCAAGCCTGGCAGAATGCAGGATTTGAATGAATTTTACATAAGCAAGGGCAATATAGGGATGCTAAATATGTTAAATGTAAAATACATCATTACCCAAGGAAAAAATGGAGGCGCAGTTGCACAACGCAATCCCTATGCCAACGGCAATGCGTGGTTTGTTGACAACGTGATTTTAGCGGATAATGCTGATGATGAATTACTGTTGTTGGATAGCCTTGACACAAAGAAGACAGCGGTAATTGCTTCAAAATTTAAAAATGAACTTCCTGTTGAAAAAATATCCCGCGACAGCACGGCCACGATCGATTTGGTGCAGCACGATCCGCAGCACATTGTGTATGAAGCGGCTACAACATCGCCACAATTGGCTGTTTTTTCTGAAGTGTATTATCCCCACGGCTGGAATGTATATATTGATGGCAAACCCGCTACGTATTATCGAGCAAACTATGTTTTACGAGCGATGACGGTGCCTGAAGGCGTTCATAAAATTGAATTCAAATTTGAACCAAAGGTTATAAAAACAGGTAGCACCATCAGTTTAGTCAGTAGTATTTTACTTTTATTGATAGTGATTGGTGGTGGTTATTTCGCTTTTAAAAGGAACACTACTGAAACCGGCAAAGTCTAAACTTTTATGAAACGAGCCTTGATCATCACCTATTATTGGCCGCCGGCGGGTGGCCCGGGCGTACAGCGCTGGCTCAACTTTGTAAAGTATTTCAAAGAATTTGAAATTGAACCCGTGGTTTATGTCCCTGAAAACCCACATTACCCTTTAATTGACCCAAGTTTTGAAGCCGATGTGCCCAATGAAATCGAAGTACTGAAACAGCCTGTAAACGAGCCTTATAAATTTGCTAAACTCTTATCGAAAAAGAAAACATCACAGATAAGCAGCGGGATCATTTCTGAAAAAAAGCAATCTGCCGTAGAAAAGTTATTGCTTTGGATACGGGGAAACTTTTTTATCCCGGATGCCAGGGTAGGATGGGTAAAGCCCTCGGTAGCTTTTCTGAAAAACTATCTTTCAGAAAACACGGTCGATGCCATTATCACGACCGGACCGCCGCATAGTTTACATTTGATAGGGCTTCAGCTGCAAAAAGACACAAAACTTCCGTGGTTGGCCGATTTTAGGGATCCTTGGACGACGATACATTATCATAAATCCCTTAGATTGACAAAAGCTTCAGAAAAAAAGCACAAAAAACTGGAAGCCGAAGTATTGCAGAGCGCCGATTTAATTACCGTAACCAGCCCAACCACCAAAAAAGAATTTCAGGAAATTACCCAAAAACCCATTGAAGTTATCACCAATGGATACGAAATAAAGAAAGAAATCACTGCTGAACTGGATGCCAAATTCAGTTTTGTTCATGTGGGTTCCTTATTGAGTGAACGAAACCCCGTGTTGCTATGGGAAGTACTTTCAGAACTGATTTCAGAACATTCAGATTTTGCAACAGATTTTCAATTAACATTAGCCGGAACAACAAGTGAAAGTGTGGTCCAGAGCATTAAACAACACGGTTTAGGTAAAAATTTGAACTTATTGGGCTATGTATCCCATTCCGAAGCCTTACAGCTGCAGCATAATGCCCAGGTTTTATTGCTCCTGGAAATTGATAGACCGGAAACCCGTGCCATCATTCCGGGAAAGCTCTTTGAATACTTGAGGGCAGAACGTCCTATTGTTGCTTTGGGCCCCAAAGGGAGTGATATCGAGCAATTGATTTCAGAAACCGAAAGTGGCTGGTTTTTTGACTGTTCAGAAAAAGACAGATTGAAAGCTGAAATTCTAAATTTATACTCACAATATAAAAATCATGCGTTGCAGGTTTCTTCTAAAAACATTTCACAATACAGCCGAAGAAATTTGACCAAGCGTATGGCTGAAGTGGTTAAGCGGATAGTGGAAAGTACGTAAGAAGTGGTTGCTGTAAAGCTTTCAAAAACCCCGAGCCAATCCTGCAAGCCCGCCTGCCGAACGGACTGGATTTCAAATACGTTGTAAATATAAAAAAAAGCTCATCGAACATAACAAGCCACCTTATACCAAAAACGAAACCCCCGTCAAGTTGTTGCTCAACGGAGGTTTCTAACTAACCAACCAAAATTTTTAAAAATCACATCTCATTTTTATTTTGCTTTATGAGATAGTTGTTTTTAACCGCGACCTCTTTGTCTGCTTCGGGTAGAAGATGAACGGCTGCTCCTGCTGTTGCCACGCGACTTTCTTGAAACTGAACTGCGTTTTGCAGTTGTGCGTTTTGGTGCTTTAGATCGGTACGACTTACTTTTTCTATGCGTTCGTTTCTGTTTTGATACTGCTTTTCTTTTACTGGAACCACTGGCGTGTTTTACGGTTCGCGTTCTCTTGTTGCTGATCTTTCGCGGCTTTTTATTTCTTGAAACACTTCGGGTCTTGCGAGTGTCGGTTCGGCTATTTTTGCCAATAGATTTAGGCCTTGAACTTCTTTTGGAAATCACATTGCGACCAGATGTTTGTTTTCTGGTGTTTTTAGTGATTGACCTACGATCGGTATTGGTTCTTTTTCTATTATTGTTAGAACTAACGTGTCGTTTCTTGCTTGAAGAACTTCTTACAGTTTTGGTGTTTCCACGTGAGTTTGTCCGTTTAGCGACCGAACTACGGTTGTTAGTACGGGTAAAATTGCTTCGGTTGTCATTGCTTTTACGCGGGTTATTCCTAGCAAAAGTATTGCGGCGGTTTGGGTTGTAATCACTGCGTTTTACCACACGGCCATCTCTATAGTGTTTTCTGCTGCCCGGACGGTAAAAGTTTCTTCTTCCGTTGTTGTAGGCCACATGCTTTCTGTTTCTGTAATAATGTCTATGCTTTACCCAGCTATAACGGTGTGGGTTGTAGTACCTTCTGTATGGATAATCATACACAATACAGTTTGAATAGTAAGGTCTAGCATAATACACGTGCCAAGGGCGATATACATAACGCGGAGTCCATAAGTTGATATATCCGGTTACGTGCGAAAAATGTCCGTAATGGTTGTAAATTACGTTCAACCCGCCAACACGTACAATGCGGCGGTCGTTATAGCGTATTTCGGTGTTACCCACTTGTGCTACACGGCCATATTCATCATAGTAAATAGGGATTTCTTCTACTTGAATTACGGCACCATAATCATCGTACTGAACGTAGGCATCATAATCGTAGCCACTGTTAAATGAAATGTTTACGTTGCTTGTGTTTATATTGACATTGACATTGCTTCGGTTGGGACCTAAATACACAAAATCGAACTGACCATCGGGAAATACCGAAAATTCCACATTCCCTTCTATAAATACATACGATTTACCGTTGTATCGGTAAGTTGAAAGTTCTTCAGGGGCAGTGCTGGTAGCAAAAGCCACAGTATTTATAAAAAGTAAACTGAATAAGAGTAAGGCTGCTTTTTTCATAATAAAGAGTTTAAATTGTACTTGCTATTTTTTGGTCAGCTCGATACGCTTAAGATATAACAAGCATCGTGCCAGTATTTGTAAGAAACTGATAATCAGTTTAAAGCAATTTATTGAATTGGCTAAATATTTAGGTTTGGGCTATTAACCCTTCCGATTCTTTGGGACTAGCTCTTTTTTATAAGGAAAGGAGAAAAAAAGTTTTTAATATAAAATAGGGACTAAAACTAAGCTGATTCATTCCGCAATGCAAAAAAAAATAGGCACCTTATTCAATAAGATGCCTAAACTTAACTAAAAACAAATCGATAAAAACTTAATGGTTTCTTATAAGATTTGTTTCAATCACCGTGCCAAAAACAAAGTTTAAATTTTATCTTTCAAATAGGTAGCTGTATAAGAGTCCTTATTCTTAACCATTTCCTCCGGCGTGCCTTGGGCTACGATTTGTCCACCCTTTTCGCCACCTTCCGGGCCGAGGTCGATAATGTGGTCGGCACATTTTACCAAATCCATATTGTGTTCTACCACAATCACGGTATGGCCTTTTTCCAATAAAGCATAAAAAGATGCCAAGAGTTTTTTAATGTCGTGGAAATGGAGTCCCGTAGTGGGTTCGTCAAAAATAAAGAGCGCTTTGTCCTTGGTGGTGCCTTTTATTAAAAAAGAAGCCAGTTTAATGCGCTGCGCCTCGCCACCGGAAAGGGTAGAGGAGCTTTGGCCCAATTGCACATAACCCAGCCCAACATCTTGGAGGGGCTTCAGTTTTTTGGTGATTTTCTTTTCTTTGTGCTTTTTAAAAAATGCAATGGCATCGTCCACCGTCATGGTAAGGACATCATCAATATTTTTATCCTGAAATGTAACTTCCAGTATTTCCTTTTTAAAGCGTTTGCCGTTACAGGTTTCACATTCCAAATGCACATCGGCCATAAATTGCATTTCGATGGTCACTTCACCATCGCCCTTACAGGTTTCGCAACGGCCGCCATCTACATTAAAACTGAAATGCTTGGCCTTGTAATTTCTGATTTTAGACAATTTTTGTGAAGCGAATAGGTTCCTGATGTCGTCATACGCCTTAATATAAGTAACTGGATTGCTTCGGCTGGAGCGGCCAATGGGGTTTTGATCAACAAATTCAATATTTTTGATGGTATTGAAGTTTCCTTTTAATTCTGAAAATTGACCTGGCTTTTCACCGTACCCGCCAATTTTCCGAAGCATGGCAGGATACAAAATCTTTTTCACTAAGGTACTTTTACCACTTCCCGAAACGCCCGTTACAGCGGTAAAAACCCCGAGAGGAAATGCAGCGTCAATATTTTTTAAGTTGTTTTGCCGGGCACCGATTACTTGTATGCTTTCTTTCCAAGAACGCCGTTTTTTGGGAACTTCAATTTCCATTTTACCATTTAAATACTGGGCTGTAAGGGAATCAGATTTCAGAATATCTTGAAAGGTGCCGGTCGATACCACTTCGCCACCATAGGTTCCTGCTTCGGGGCCAATATCGATAATCTCATCGGCAGCTTTCATAATATCTTCATCGTGCTCCACCACAATTACGGTATTACCTAAATCACGTAGGGATTTTAACACTTCTGTCAACCGCTCGGTATCTTTGGGATGCAGGCCAATACTGGGCTCATCGAGAATATACATAGAACCTACCAAGCTACTGCCCAACGAAGTGGCGAGATTAATTCGTTGCGATTCGCCTCCTGAAAGCGTATTGCTTTTTCGGTTCAGGGTTAAATAGCTTAGCCCGACATCGGTTAAAAATTTTAAGCGGTTGTTTATTTCCAGCAATAGCCTTTTTGATACGTTGGTATCGTATTCGTTTAATTTCAGTTCTTTAAAGAAGTGGGCCACTTTTTCCAGTGGAAGCTCCACCAGTTCCTGAATGGCTTTGCCACCTACCTTAACATAACCGGTCTCAGGGCGCAATCGTTTTCCGCCGCATACATTGCATTTGGTTTTGCCGCGGTATCGCGATAACATGACCCGGTTTTGAATTTTATAGCTTTTGGATTCCAAGAAGGCAAAAAAGTCGTTTAACCCTTCAAAATACTTATTTCCTTCCCACACCAATTGTTTTTGTTCTTCGGTAAGCTCGAACCACGGTTTATGAATGGGGAAATCAAATTTATAAGCATTATTCACCAATTGGTCACGGTACCAGCCCATTGCGTCACCACGCCACGGAAATATGGCGTTTTCGTAAATGGACAGCGCGGTATTGGGAATGACCAAATCTTCGTCAATGCCAATCACATCGCCATATCCTTCACAATTGAGACAAGCTCCGTATGGATTGTTGAAACTGAAGAGGTGCACGTTGGGTTCCAAGAACGTCATGCCATCGGCTTCAAAGCGGTTGTTGAATTCTTTAACTGCGTTATCGGAAAGTTTTTCGATATACAATTCGCCCTTGCCTTCGTAAAAGGCCATTTCGATGGCATCGGCCAGGCGGTTGTAAAAATCTTCATCATCTTTGGTAATGATCCTATCGACGACCAATTGCAGGTCTTTTGGGTAGTCCCCATCTTTCAATTCATCGATGCGGATGACTTTGCCCTTATACTTAACCCGGGCATACCCTTGTTGCGCCAAGGCTTGTATTTTATTTTTCATGCTGCGCCCTTCTTCTAAAAAAATAGGGGCGAGGAGAAGCATTTTTTCGCCTTTGGGAAAAGATTTTATGTAGGTAATGACATCGGTTACGGTGTCCTTTTTCACTTCATCGCCAGAAATTGGGGAAAAAGTGTGCCCAATACGGGTATATAATAATTTTAGGTAATCGTAGATTTCAGTAGAAGTGCCCACCGTAGAACGTGGGTTGGTGGAATTCACTTTCTGTTCAATGGCGATGGCCGGGGCAATCCCTTTAATGGCATCTACCTTTGGTTTGTCCAAACGGCCCAAAAACTGACGTGCGTACGAGGAGAGGCTCTCCACATATCTGCGTTGGCCTTCGGCATAGAGGGTGTCGAAAGCGAGGCTGGATTTTCCGCTGCCCGAAAGGCCCGTCACCACCACCAGCTTATTGCGGGGAATGGCAACATCGATGTTTTTTAAATTATGGAGTTTCGCTCCTTTTATGAGGATGTTTTTCTTGGTGTCTAAGGTGTCAATATTCAAAATAGCCGTCTCTTTTTCAGGTAAGAATATGCAAAGATACTACATAGAAATGGGGAATGCACACAGGCTCAAATTATAATTTTTTTAGGAAATTTTTATGTTTTATTTGCATTTCACGTTTCTTTGTTGTTATATTTACGGTTCACAACGCTAATTATAAAATTTATTGCCTATAGCATATTATTACTTTTTACCCTAAATAACATAACGGCTAAACAACCAAAACACGGATAGTTGTTAACTTAAAAGTATTGATATGAAACAAGACACCCATACGGATGCAGTATTGGTTAGTGCCTATATAAATGGCGATGAATCTGCACTCTCTCATCTAATTACCCGTCACAAACAGCGTATTTACAGTTTTATTTATTCTAAAGTTTACAATAGGGATGTTACTGAAGACATTTTTCAGGATACCTTTATAAAAGTGATCCGTTCCTTAAAACGAGGAAAGTACAACGAGGAAGGCAAATTTCTACCTTGGGTGATGCGCATTGCCCATAACTTGGTGATCGACCATTTTAGAAAAAACAACCGTATGCCTAAATTTGAGAACAAGGACGATTTCAATATTTTTTCGGTGCTTTCCGATGGATCATTAAATGCTGAAAAGCAACTCATTAAGGGACAGGTGGAAAACGATGTACGGAGATTAATTGAGGAACTGCCCGAAGACCAAAAAGAAGTACTGGTTATGCGCATTTACAAAGAAATGAGCTTTAAGGAAATAAGTAAACAGACCGATGTGAGCATCAATACCGCATTGGGCCGAATGCGCTATGCGCTCATAAATTTGCGCAAGGTAATTGACAAGCATAACATTGTATTGACCAATTGATACAATAATCTGTTTTTTTGAGCGTTATCGAAATAACAATAACCTCATAAAAACCGATATATGCAAAAAATGTACTCTAAAACCTCACACCCGGAGCAGGTGAATAATATGGCTCCAAAAGATGAAACCATAAGGTTTCTTCTGGATTACTCTAAGGCTTTAAGTGTTAAGCGTTATAATAATTTGAAGTTTGAAGCACTTCTAAACTAAACTTTGTTAAGGGCCCCGGAGCTGATGTTCCGGGGTTTTTTTATGGCCTTATTTTTTCTTGGCTTTCCGTACGGAGGGCTTTTTTTTATAATATTCGTTCAAGACTGATTTCCGGCCTATTGTTTTGGTTATGATGTCTTTTTCCAAATCCCATCCACGGGCTGGGGAATAATGACGGCCGTACCATATAATTTGCAGGTGCAGTTCGTTCCACAGGTCTTTTGGAAACAGGCGTTTGGCGTCTTTCTCGGTTTGGGTTACGTTTTTGCCTGTGCTTAAGCCCCAGCGGTACATCAAGCGGTGTATGTGCGTATCGACCGGGAACGCAGGGATGTTAAAAGCTTGCGACATAACCACACTGGCCGTTTTGTGCCCCACGGCAGGCAAGGATTCCAAAGCTTCGAAATCTGCGGGGACCTTACCGTTATACTTTTCGATCAATATTTCAGAAAGCCCATGAATGCCTTTCGATTTCATAGGGGATAACCCAACAGGTTTAATGATTTCCCGTATTTCTTCTACCGAAAGTTTCACCATATCGTAAGGATTATCGGCAACTTCAAACAGCAGCGGCGTAATTTTATTGACGCGTACGTCGGTGCTCTGGGCAGAAAGCAAGACAGCGATCAACAAGGTGTAAGGGTCTTTATGATCCAATGGAATAGGGATTTGTGGGTATAATTCCTTGAGCGTTTTGATTACAAAGTCAACCTTTTCCTGTTTCGTCATTTTTATGTAATTTTAAGCAAAAATAGCAAATGAAAACTTTACAAGAAGGGGACAAGGTCCCTAATTTTACCGTGAACGATCAAGCCGGCAACCCCGTATCGCTTACCGATTACAAAGGCCATAAGTTGATTGTTTTTTTCTATCCAAAAGCCAATACTCCAGGATGCACAAACGAAGCCTGTAACCTGCGCGATAACTACGAAGAACTAAAAAACAAAGGCTACAAATTGTTGGGCGTAAGTGCCGACAGTGAGCGCAAGCAGAAAAATTTTAAAGAAAAGTACGATTTTCCTTTTCCATTATTGGCAGACGAAAACAAGGAGGTCATCAATGCTTTTGGCGTTTGGGGCCCCAAGAAATTTATGGGCAGGGAATACGATGGCATCCACAGAATGACGTTTATCGTCGATGAAGAAGGGAAAGTAGAGCGGGTGATATCAAAAGTAAAGACCAAGGACCACGCTGCACAAATTTTGGAATAATTTTTAGCTTATTGATTAATAAAGGGGGTGTCTGAAAAATAATTTTAGCTGTTCACCGAAAGCAGGCTCGACGGGATAAACCAATTTATTTTTTAGGCACGTCTTTTACTTTTCGCTTAGCAGTTAGTTACTTGGCTACTTTTGGTTTTTCAGTGTAGCCAAAAAGTTTTTTTTCACGGATAATTTCAGAAACTCCGGGCGGTAGCATTTCTTCCCAGCTTTCTTCCCCGCTTTCTATCATTTCCAACACTTCGCGAGAGAAAATATTTAAAATATCGGGGTTGAAATCTTTAATATCGACCACTTTTCCGTTGTACTTAAAGAACTTGTACAGCTCTTTCATCCGCGGGTGCACTTTTAGGTTTTCGCTAGTGGTATATTCGTTGGTTTCAGGGTCGCACATAGGGTAGAGGTACACTTTTAGATCTTTAAAAAACAACTTGCCAAAAGCTTCCAGAATACCGCCGCTTAAATGGCGGTAGTATTTTTCATCAAAAATATCGACCAAATTGTTAACGCCCATGGCCAAGCCCAAACGGTTTTTGGTAAAGCGTGAAAAATACTCTACTAATTTGTAATATTCCTGAAAATTGGAAATCATAACCGTATGCCCAAGCGAGCATAGTAGTTTTGCCCGGTCCATAAAGTCTTCTTCGTCAATTTCGCCTTCAGCACGTAGGTTGGAAAGGGTGATTTCAAAAATAACTTCGGTGCGTTCTTTTTCTACCTTTTTTTCCTGTAGGAACATTTCGTATGAGTTTTCATACATATCGATGTTCACCTTGGTGACTGGCCTGAAACTACCGCGTAGGGCCAAAATATTTTTTTTGTAGAGTATTTTGGCAGGAAGGATGTTGTTCCCGTCGGGACCAAACATGATGGCTTCGGTCATGCCGTTTTTAATAAGCTGTAAGCTCATTAACCGGTTATCCACTTCTTCAAATTTAGGCCCTGAAAAGTTAATGGTGTCAATTTCAATTTTGTCTTTATCAATGTGATCGTACAAATACCGCAGGAGCTTTTTAGGCTGATCGTATTTGTAATAGGCCCCATAAATTAAATTTACACCAAGGATGCCGAGCGTAATTTGTTGCAACAAGGCTTCGTTTTCATGGAAACGGACGTGCAGCATAATTTCGTTGTAATCTTCCTTCGGATCTACTTGATATTTAATGCCTACCCAGCCGTGACCTTTGTATTTTTTAGCAAAATCGATGGTTGCCACGGTATTGGCATAAGCGAAAAACATTTTATTAGGATGTTTTTTACGGGCAATGCGTTCCTCGATAAGATCGATTTCGTGCGTGAGCATTTTCCTAAGGCGCGATTCGGTAACGTACCGGCCATCTTTCTCTTCCCCGTAAATGGCATCGCTAAAGTCTTTGTCATACGCGGACATGGTCTTGGCAATGGTTCCAGACGCACCACCAGCCCTAAAAAAATTACGTACCGTTTCTTGGCCAGCACCTATTTCGGCGAACGTTCCATAAATGTTTTCGTTCAAATTTATGCGAAGCGACTTGCTTCGAATAGAAGGGATGTTCTCAAACTCTTTGTCCCCTAAAATAGTTTCTGGCATAATGAACCGGTATTAACAGTAGTCTAACAAAGGTAAGAAATACCGTAGCTATTCAAAAAAAATACTGTTATTTTTGTGCCAATGAAGCATCGACTTACCGTAACATTTTTGGGCACCGGAACATCACAGGGCGTGCCCGTAATTGGCAGTGATCACCCCGTTTGCAAAAGCAACGACCCTAAGGATAAACGCCTTCGGGTTTCGGTGTTATTGCAATGGAACAACTATAACTATGTAATCGATTGCGGCCCCGATTTTCGCTACCAAATGCTACGGGAAGGTGTAACACACTTAAACGGAATACTGTTAACCCACGAACACAGTGACCACACCGCTGGAATAGACGATATCCGCCCGTTTTATTTTAAGCAGGGCAACATTCCTTTCTATGCCCACAAGCGGGTTTTCGATTCGTTGCACGACCGTTTTGCTTATATTTTTGAGATAGAAGGCAAATATCCTGGCGCCCCTACTTTAGATGAAATTGAAATAGACAAAAAGGCCCGGTTTATGATAAGCGAAAAAATAGTGACCCCCATTGAAGCCATGCACAACAAAATACCCGTACTGGGCTTTCGAATTGATGATTTCACTTATTTGACCGATGTTAAAACCATTGCCGAGGAAGAAGCAGAAAAGATAAAAGGCACCAAAGTACTGGTGGTAAACGCCCTTCGTGAAAAAGAGCACCATTCACATTTCAACCTGGCCGAAGCGCTTGCATTTGTTGAAAAAATAAACCCCGAACGTGCGTATTTTACCCATATTAGCCATTTAATGGGTTTTCACGAAGAAGTGTCAAAACATTTGCCCGACCAAGTTTTTTTGGCCTATGATGGATTGAAAATAGAACTTTAAGAAACCAATAAATAACCCAAAAGATTTCCGCTGAAGCTTATCCTGAACTTTTACACAAAACATTAGGATAATTAGTTTAAAAGCGGCCTACTGATTATGAAGAAGAAAATATATATGTACCTGTTCTTTTTTGCATTGTTGTTCGTTATATTTCAGTATATGAACGAAAAGCAGATTTACGAATCGCAGGAAAACGACATTGCATTACTGAAGAAAAAGGTATCGGCCTATGAAAAAAAAAACGATTCCTTGGTCCAGCGATTGCAGCAAGTAAACTACTTTAGTTTACTGGGCAACGACAATGCCATGACCTATTATGAAAACATGGGCTTTGAAGCTGCTGAAGTGGAAAACCGCGTGCGTGAACACATCTATGACCTAAACGGTGAAAAAGGAAACAACCCCATAGTTCCTTATGATGGTATAGAAGGGAGAATGAAGATTAACAAAGTAAAATTTTTAAACCACCGTTGGGTGGTGGCCGATTTTACCGATGGTACCTACTGGGGTGAAATGGTACTGGAATATTACATCAATGAAGACAAAAGCATTGATTTGAATGTTATTGGATCACTGCTGTATGGAGGTTAAGTTACAAGGTAACGTGATGAAGTAGGCAACGTTTTTTAAAAAAAACCTGGCTTTCCCTTAAGGAGAGAAAGCCAAGCTTAATTTTTTTCTTCTTAATACAATCGTATTTAAAAACTCACTTTTACCGTACCGTTAATACTTCTTCCAGTATCTAAAATAGCATCTCTTTTTAAGCGGGAAAGGTGCGAAATATACGTTTCATTAAAGAGGTTGGTGACTGAAAACTGCAGCTCCAAAGCTATATCGTTCAACTTAAACACATTGGAAGCTCCCAAACTTACCAAGTTATAACCCTTAGTAGGTGTTTCAAAACTGCCAGGATTGTTTTGGGCAAAAGTGTTTTGGAGGGTTGCAAAAGCTTGTGGTTTTTTAAAATACCTCGATTCGTTAAACTCAACCCGAAGTGTGCTCCGCAGGGTGTTCGCAGGGATCAAAGGTAAATAACCCCCAGACTTTAATTTACCGGTTACGGTTTCAAAAGTACTTTCCACATGAAGCCAATCCAGCGGATGTGGGTGAAGGTGCACGCCAAATTCGCCTCCGTACAATGTGGCATCAGACTGTACGTATTGAAAAACTTGGCTGTCATCGATTGTTTCGTCGGTAGGGCTTATGTAAATGTAATTGTTCACCGCATTATAAAATCCGTTGGCGAAAATTTCTACATGTTCATTCCCAAATTCCACAGAGACATCGGTTTGGAGGTTTTGTTCGTTTGTAAGGGCCGCATTGCCAATTTCATAACGATTGGCGCCATTGTGTGAACCATTGGAAGTCAACTCGGCTAAATTTGGAGCCCTAAATCCGCTAGCTAAATTAATACGGGCAACTATATGTTCAGAAAAATCCATCTTCGCACCAACAGCTGCATTAAAACTGTTGAAATCACGGTTTAAAGAAGCGATATAGTGATCTTCTATAGGATTTCCGGCTGCATCACTGTCTATCGATCTTCTGTCATATCTTACACCTGCCTGAAAATCTACTTTTTCCAAGTGATAATGGGTGGTTGCAAACATACCAAAGTCAAAAACAGTGGCATCTGGTATTAAAAGTTCTTCACCAAAGTTTGTATTTGTCTGGTACATTCCTTGGATTCCGGCGATGGTTTCAAAATTTCCTAACCGCGGAAGATTATACTTCACATCATAATTAAAGGTGTTCAATTTCATTTGTAATGCAGGGCCTTCATCGTGTTCGTGTTCGTGTTCTTCTTCTTCTTCTTCATGGGTTTCGCCATCATGTTCTTCTTCATGATGGTGGTCTTCAAACTCCCTGCGGTCGTTATGTTGATAACCTGCTTTGACGTTTAAACTTGAATTTCCGAAGAACAAAACTTGCTCCAAACTAAGGATATGATTATCAATTTCTTGAAAAGGAAGTTCCAGTTCCTTGCTGGTGGTCTGGTTTGCTATGGTTTCAGGAATCCCGATGTTGGATCGGTTGTAATTATACCGAAGCGTTGACTTGACCGTCTTGTCCTGAAATCGGATCCCGGTTTTAAAATCTGTTTCGTTAAAGCGCGTATTGGTGACCCGTTGTCCGTTTCCAGTTTTATAATCACTGTACGTACTGTAGGCACCACGGGCAAGAAACTTGAATTTTTCGCCCGATGTTTTCACACCGGCATTGACAGCAGAACCCAAAGTGTTTGAAAAATAAGCTCCTTGAACGTCGCCTTTCGTTTTTCCGTTTGCAGCAAAGCGTTCAGGATTTATATATAAAACCCCACCCAAAGCATCACTGCCATAGAGCAGGGAAGCAGGGCCTTTGATGACTTCCACGCTTTCCACACCGGCACTGTTGATGCCCAAACCGTGCTCATCGCCATACTGTTGGTTTTCCAGCCGGACCCCTTGGGTATAGGTCAATACCCGGTTGGAGCTCAATCCGCGAATCACCGGTTTCCCGATGCCTGTACCAGTACTAATGCTTTCTACGCCGGGAATCGTTGTAATCCCTTCGGAAAGGGTCGTCGCACCACTGGAAAGTAGGGCTTGGGCAGAAGCCCGTTCCACTTTCATAACATTATCGCCTTGTAATTTATGAAATGGGGTTGAAATAACGACCTCTTCCATTTCAACGGCGCTTTCAGTTAAAATAATATCATGTGTAATCGAACTGTTTCCTGAAAACTGGATGTTTTTAGAAACGGTTGCATATCCTAAATACGAATAGACCACGGCATAAGTTCCTTTAGGAATATTGGAAATGGCATAGGCCCCATCAAAGGAAGCAACGGTTCCTTTTTCAAGTTGCGGAATGTAAATGGTAGCGGGCAAAGGTTGGCCGGTATCTTTTGTGGTTACCGTACCTTGCAAGTTGTTTTGCGCATGTATATTGGCTATGCCCAAGAATGCCAATAGCATGCATGTGTATAATTTCATACGTTCTTAGTTTGGAATTAAAAAAAATAAGTGTGTCGAGAACTAAGAATTGGCGGGAGGGCCACGTACAAAGTAGGTAGCTGAATTGGCGCTTACTTCTACAGGACAGTAGCGCGTTTCTAGTTTTGAAGGTTCATCTAAGCTATAAAATTCGGGATATTCAGCTACGGAATAGCTGAAATTTGAAAAATGGAAATCGAACAAGGTACAGTCCAATTGCTTTTCGTGAAGGTGGGTGGTGATTTCGCTACACGGTTTATGGTCGTGCCCTTCAAAGATATGCGCAAACTGAACTGCGGATGGGAACAGCAACAGCCCTATTAAAAGAGCTGACAACACATTGGGCGCTATACTTTTTTTGGAAGCCATTAAACCCTTATAAAACGAAGCCCCATACTGCGGAGCATCTTTTTTTCAAAATTCCAAAAAAAACGAAACTCACCAAAAAGCCAACCAAAAAAGACCAACAAAACCTGATAGGCCGGGAAAATGATCAAAATACGTATCGGCCAATAAACGTACCAGCCGTGGTCTGTGGTAATGCCAATGGCCTGGGTCAATGGTGCTGCTAGTTTAGCTGCTGTGCTTCCTGTTATTGCAAATACTATAAAAACGACGGCCAATTGCCAATTGGAGCTGATCTCCCAACGTTGTTTTAATTTTCTCATCTTCTTCCGCCAGGTAAATGTTGATTGTACTTTTCTTGAAAATAAACAAAATAATTGTAGAGCAGGTAATTTACTTCGTAACCGTAATCGGTGTTGAAATTGTAATTTATCTCCTGCGGGTATAGACTGGGGCTGTACCGCTGTGGGTTGCGCACCCGGGCATTGAATTCAGAAACAAAAAAACGGTTTTTGTTTTCTAAATAATTTAATCCATAATAGCCTCGGGACGGTTGGGTTACCAACCAAGAATTGAAGCCAGGCTCTATGATGATAATTTCGTATTCTAAGCTATCGTTGGCAATGCGTATGGTATCATTTTCGGTTGCGGAGATCTTATCGCCTTTCATGGCAGATTTGGTGGAATCGCAACTGTAAACCGCCAAAGAAACCGCTATAATAAAAAGAATGTAACGCATGGACTATATTTCTACTTGCAAAAATACTGAAAATACTGAAAAGACAGAAAAGTCCTTGTTAAAGTATGCGGAATAAAAAAACCGTGTTCTGCATAACAAAACACGGTCGGTATAGTTTGGGGAAGGTTAATTTCCGAAGAAACCACCTATCATATTACCTAAGCCGCCTTTTTTGCCGCCGCCCAACACCATTCCGGCTACATCGTCGATCACGCTGCCGTCGTTATCGCCGTCTAATAATGACTCGATCAACGATTGTTCTTTTTCTTGCTCTTCTTGGGTGTTGCCGGCCATCATATTACCGAGCAAACTGGTGATCCCGGATTGTGAATCAACATTTCGCTGTCTTTTTTCTTTTCCAAGAAAGCCTAATAAAATAGGTGCTGCCACTTGCAATATTTGCATTACCGAGTTAGCGTCCATCCCTGATTTTTTGGAAAGCGCCCCGACCACATTATCTTGAGAACCTCCAAGTACGTGGCCCAAAATGCCCAATCCATCTACTTTTTCTTCTTCATTGACCCCACCGCCAAAAAACCCGCCAAGATTGTCCAGCACACTGCCATCGTGTTTGCCACTGCTCAATGCGCTCATCAGGCCAGAGGCACCTTGTTCAGATTTTGCGTTCTTTTTCATTGCTCCCATTAAAATAGGGAGCCCCATAGACAATACCGATGCGGTTTTATCTTGTGGTTGTTTGGTCTCTTTGCTTATGCCACCAATGATTTGTTGGCCCATTTCGCTGTTCAGTAAATCGAGTATTCCTGCCATTTTGTTTTTTATTTAATTGTAGAATAGATAAAGGTACTTAAAAACTAATTAACCGGTTTTAGTATCGATACAACTTGCTCGGCGAGTTCTATGCCAATCCTGTTTTGAGCCTCTTCGGTGGCGGCACCTATGTGTGGGCTTAACGATATATTGCCATTCATTAAAACCTTGATGGCTGGGGAGGGTTCATCTTCAAAAGTATCTAAGGCTGCAAACGATAGTTTTCCTTTTTCCAAGGCTTCCAATAAAGCTTTTTCATCGAGTACTCCGCCACGTGCGGTGTTGATTATGGCGGCACCGTCTTTCATTTGGTCGATTTCGGTTTCGCCAATTATAGGGCTTTTTTGCGAAGGAACATGCAGGGTAATAAAGTCACTGTGTTTAATGAGTTGGGATACCGGGGCGGTTTTTATCTTAAGGGTTATTTGTTGGCCATCGTAAAAATCTAAGGTGATATCTGCTTCGCCCACTTGGTTGTCGCTCGCAATTACTTTCATGCCACAACCTAAGGCTATTTTTGCCACTTCGCAACCTATACGGCCAAAACCGATGATGCCCAGGGTTTTTCCTCGCAGCTCTTTACCTCCGGCGTAGGTTTTTTTAAGTTCCTTGAACCTGGAATCGCCTTCAAGTGGCATGGTTCTATTGGCATCGTGCAAATGGCGTACACCACTAAAAAGATGGGCGAAAACCAGTTCGGCCACCGATGCCGAAGAAGCAGCAGGGGTGTTGACCACCTGTATGTCTTTGCTGCGGGCGTAGTCCACATCTATATTGTCCATACCAACGCCGCCTCGGCCTATTATTTTAAGGCTTGGGCACGCATCGATCAAAGTTTTGCGCACTTTTGTGGCCGAACGTACCAAAAGCACGTCTATGTTGTTTTTGTTAATGTAATTTTCAAGTTGCTCTTGCGCTACTTTTACCGTCAGTACTTCAAAACCAGCTTGTTCTAATAATTGTATGCCGCTGTTTGAAATTCCGTCGTTTGCTAAAACTTTCATATAGTCAATTTTTTATTTTCTAATTGTGGCTTCGGCTACGCTCAGCCACCACTGTTTTTAGGTGTTATAAAATATGTTGCTTCGATACAGTTTCTTTAAAATTAGCCTTCAAAAAAACCAATCAGCCATCTTGTATTATGCTTTTCTTTCCAATTCTTTCATTACATCAACCAATACCTGAACGCTTTCAAGCTCTAACGCATTGTACATGGAAGCCCTGTAACCACCTACGCTCCTGTGACCGTTTAAACCGTTTATACCAGCATCTTGCCAAAGGGTGTCAAATTTTTCTTTGAAATTTTCATCGGTAAGGTTAAAGGTTGCGTTCATGGTAGAACGGTCTTCTTTATTGGCTACAAAACCGGTAAACAAGGGGTTTCGGTCTATTTCAGAATAAAGTAGTTTCGATTTTTTATCATTCACTTTTTCGATTGCTGAAATACCTCCTTTTTCTTTTAACCACTCCAAGGTCAACATAGAAACATAAACGGCAAAAACCGCCGGCGTGTTGAACATACTGTTTTTGGCAATATGCACTCTATAATCCATCAATGAAGGGATGGCTCTTGACACCTTGCCTAAAACATCCTCTTTTACCACAATTAGGGTAGTGCCTGCGGGCCCCATGTTTTTCTGGGCGCCGGCATAGATGATACTGAATTTTGAAAAATCCAATTGCCGGGAAAAGATGTCGCTGCTCATGTCGCAAGCAATGGGAACATTGGTTTCAGGAAAACTTTTTAGCTGGGTTCCAAAAATCGTGTTGTTGCTGGTGCAATGAAAATAATCAGCATCTGAGGGGATTGTGTAGTTTTTAGGCACATAGTTGAAATTTTGGTCTTTAGAAGACGCTACTTCAAGTATCTCTCCAAATAGTTTTGCTTCTTTAATGGCTTTCACGGACCACGTACCAGTATTGAGATAGGCCGCTTTTTGTTCCAATAAATTATACGCTACCCGTAAAAATTCCATACTCGCGCCTCCTTGGAGGAAAAGCGCTTTATAGCCTTTATCTTGCAGCCCTAAATGTTCCAAAGCTAATTTTTGAGCGCGTTCCATTACCGCTGTAAAATCGGTACTGCGGTGAGAAATTTCGAGTAGCGACAAATCCAGGCCGTTGAAGTTTAAAATCGCTTCGGAAGCTTTTTGCATCACCGGTTGTGGCAACACACATGGCCCAGCACTAAAATTGTGTTTTTTCATGGGGTGATTGTTTTTCTTTTTTTTTTCAGTTATTTTTTGGTGAGTTGATGCCCTTTAATAGAGGTTTTCTGCAATCCTATAACGAAACTATCACTAATTTTTTCAATGCAAAGATGCTAATTTTGAAGCTATTGTACGTTAATTTGATAATAACTTATCAAGATAATTTTAACAAAAAGTCTACCGTGTCCACACCGTCGGCATAATCCCAAAGTTGAGGGTGCTGTGCTTTTCCGAAGGAAATTTCATTATCAATGCCACAATTTGACACAACTGCCTGTATTTTACCGGAATCTGCTTTCAATTTATTTTGTACACTATCCAAATTTGAATAAGTTTCATAAAACAGTACCGAAATAGGCGAGGAGTAACCCGTGTCTTTTTTCAGCAGCATAAACTCGTTGTCCAAAAGGGATATGTCGCTCATTAAATATACCGCTTTGTTATAATCGTAATTGTTGATGTATTTATGGTTGTTGATGAGGTGCTTCCAAGAGAACATTCCGTTGAAGAATTGATCGAAATCATAGGTTTCAGGAATAAAAAGTTTTGAAACGTTACGACAGCCCAACCCAAAATACCTAAACACATCATTGGCCAGCAATTGCAGTTCTTCTTTGGTTTCGTTGCCGGTCAATACGGCCACAGAGTTCCTGTTTTTGCGAATGATATTTGGGTATTTACTGAAGTAATACTCAAAATAGCGTGCGGTATTGTCGCTTCCGGTGGCGATGACAGCATCGAAACCAGTTAACTTTTCTTCAGTAAATGCAATGTGGTTTTTGAATTCCGGTTCAACCGAAATTAAATATCGCGCCAACAAAGGCAGTATATGCTTGTCGTTTGACGATAACTTTGCCAATACCTTGTTTCCTGTTAATAAAACCGACAGGAAATCGTGAAAGCCCACCAACGGGATATTGCCGGCCATAACAATGGCGACGATCTTTGGCTCGGTTTCCGGAATGGTATAGTTAGCAGCCCATTTGGTTATGTTTTCTTCGGTTAACGCTTGCGCCCAACTGTCACAGCTAAAACGCATGTTGTCCTCTGTAAACCAACCGTTATGGTGCTTTGCCGTTTGCATTGTTTGTAACATTTCAGAAAAATAAGGATCATTGTTTAATACATCCTGATTTTTTACGGGATTTTCAGCAGCAAACTGCCTTAGAAACCTCCCTAAAGCGGTAAAAGCGTTAATTCTTTGATGTAATTGCATACTTGTTTGGAGTTGCCCTTTTTAGGCGTTAAATTTGTAGCGCAAAGTTAGAAAAAGAAATACCGATGGCAATTATAATAACAGACGAATGTATCAATTGCGGTGCTTGTGAGCCCGAATGCCCCAACACCGCTATTTATGAAGGCGCAGACGATTGGCGGTATGCAGATGGCACCGACTTGGATGGCGACGTTGTGTTACCAAACGGAAAAGAAGTAGATGCCAACGAAACCCAAGAGCCCATTAGCGACGAAATATATTATATCGTGCCCGATAAATGTACTGAATGCAAAGGGTTTCACGATGAACCGCAATGTGCCGCCGTATGTCCCGTAGATTGTTGCGTACCCGATGAAGATCATGTAGAAAGCGACGAAGAACTGTTGGGCAAACAATCGTTTATGCACCATAAATAAGAACTGCATAAAACTCACAAAAAAAGCGCTTCCAGAATTACTGGAAGCGCTTTTTTTAATCGTTTTCAATAGATTTATTGGTTTATTTTATAAATGTTCTGCACGACCACATCGTTTTTCGCGTCATAGCTTTCCACTACAAAATCGCCATCGGTGTTAAAATAACCAAACGATTGTTTGCCATCTTGCGACATTATGTAATAGCCGTTTTGAGAAGAAGGCTTAATAATGGCGTATTCTTCTTGCGTGGCTTGATCTTGTACCGTCATTAAGCGGTACCCTTCAGCATCTTTTTGGTTTAAAAATTTATAACGGTTGCCTTTATAACCGTAACTGACATCTGTCTTAACGTCAGCATCTTTCATTACGGTTGAAAAATTTGTTTTGTCAGCTTTCTTATTTTTCAACGCCAGTACTTGATCTTTCGATTTTTTTACTTTTTTAGTTTTAACGTCAACGCCTTCATCGTTTTCTACATAGACCTTGGTCGTTGTGGTTTCGGTTTTCTCGTTTTTGTTAATTTGCGAAAAAGCAGTCGTACAAGCTGCTAAGGCAAATACTAAGAATATCTTTTTCATAAGTATAAGTTTTTATAGTTGTTTCATTTACGTTTACGTAAAATTAAGGGATGAATTTGTTAATTAAGGAAAATGGATTGGTAATACTTTGCCAAACTACAAGCGTTAAAGTGCGATTAATGCTAAAATTATCTTAAATTGATGGGGATATGCTATTTTTAGCAACTGCAGGGCAACACCGTGCATATTTGGTTGCGTAAAGAAAAGACATGATTGTCTTGATAGTATATATCGTGACAAGCGTGTTGCTGTATTAGCTGCAACATTATATCTCTGCAAGCCTAAAACTAAAACACACGACAAAAAAATACTATGCGAACCGTGTTAAAGGGATTATTAATTGTATTTTCGGGCTATATTTTATTGCTCTTCGGAATGTATTCCTTACAAGAAAAACTCATTTTTTTGCCTACCAAATTGCCACAGGAACATACCTATACCTTTAAACAACCCTTTACCGAAATTTTCTTGGAAGCCAAAGATGGCGCACGCCTCAATGCCCTGCATTTTAAGGTAGAAAACCCAAAGGGCGTAATGCTGTATTTTCACGGAAATGCCGGCAATTTAGACAGTTGGGGCGATATAACTTCCTTTTTCACTCAGTTTGAATATGATGTGTTGGTGATGGATTATCGAACCTACGGCAAAAGCACGGGAAACCTTTCAGAAAAAACACTTTACAAGGATGCCCAATTATTCTACGACTATCTTCTGAAACAATATGCTGAAGATGAAATTACGGTTTATGGCAGGTCTTTGGGCACTGCCTTAGCTGCTTATGTGGCTGCAAACAATCATCCTAAAAAATTGATCTTGGAAACCCCTTTTTATGCTATGGCCGACCTTGCCAAAAAACGGTTTCCTATTTTGCCCGTAAAACAGTTGTTGCGGTATAAATTTCCAACCAATACCTTTTTGAAGAAAACATCCTGCCCAGTAGTTATTTTTCACGGAACGGAAGATGGTGTTGTCCCTTATTCTTCTGGTAAAAAATTAGCAAAAGAGGTCTCAATAGAACGACTTGATTTTATCACGCTACCCCAAGGCGACCACAACAACCTCATTGAATTTAAAGCGTACCGGAAGGGGATAGCCAAAGCACTTCAATAAAAAAAAACCGGGACATCCCGGTTTTTTATGTTTCAGTAACATTTATAGCTTAATCGTCTTTTTTAAGCTTTGCCATACCGTCTGGCCTGCTTTCAAGTTCTTGGCGGCGTTGCTCAAGTTCTTTTTGCCGCTCCATTTTCTTCTTCAGAAGTATCTGGCGTCTCTTTTCAGCTTCGGCTTTTTGGTTTTGTATGGAAGCTTTCAGTTCTTCGCTCATCCTGTTTCTGTTTTGCATTATTTTTTCGGCATTGCCTGCATCAACAGAGACCTCGTCTGCAACTACCTGTTCACTGGTCCCAGATTTTGAAGTGATCACTTTGGCGTTTTGGTCTTGTTCGTTGGTACCTTCCACTTTTACAACTTCATTGTCTTCTTTTACCTCTTGAACCACTTTCGTGTCAACTTTTGTGTCTTTAACGGTTACTTTTTTGGTAACGGTCTCTTTATGGACATTCTTGTTTTCCTGAGCATATACTGAAGTAAATGCTATAAAGAATACAGTTATAACTGAATACATTGCTTTTTTCATAATTATTGATTGTTTGGTTTAACGAGATAAAGCTAACCTACAAAGTGTTAAAGGAACGGTAACGGGCAGCTAAAGTTTTCACATATTTTATTTTGAAAAGGGACTGATTAAGCCTTCTCATTGTTCCTTAATAATGTATATTTGCGCCCAAATTATACCGCAATATGAAAGCAGGAATCGTAGGATTGCCAAATGTAGGTAAATCCACCCTTTTTAACTGTCTATCGAACGCCAAGGCACAAAGTGCCAATTTTCCATTTTGCACCATTGAGCCCAATATTGGCGTGGTCAATGTACCGGACAACCGCTTGGTTAAACTGGAGGAATTGGTAAATCCACAGCGCATATTGCCTGCAACTGTTGAAATAGTCGATATTGCCGGTTTGGTAAAAGGCGCAAGCAAAGGCGAAGGACTGGGCAATCAGTTCTTGGGAAACATCCGGGAGACCGATGCTATTTTACATGTATTGCGTTGTTTCGACAATGATAACGTGGTGCATGTGGACGGAAATGTAAACCCCGTTCGCGATAAGGAAACCATCGATATTGAATTGCAGCTAAAAGATCTGGAAACTACCGAAAAAAAACTGGACAAAGTAAAACGTGCCGCCAGAACCGGAAACAAAGAGGCTCAAAAAGAAGAAGCAGCTCTAACCAAAGTAAAAGAAGGTTTGGAAGCCGGTGTTTCGGTTCGTGCCATTGATCTTACCGACGCTGAACGGGAAGAGTTCATTAATCCCATCCAGTATATAACCGACAAGCCTGTTTTGTATGTTTGCAATGTGGATGAAGGAGCAGCAGTTTCGGGAAATGAATATGTAGAGCAGGTCAAAGAAGCCGTTAAAGATGAAAATGCCGAGGTATTGGTCTTGGCTGTTGGCACCGAAGCCGACATCACTGAACTGGAAACTTACGAAGAACGCCAAATGTTCTTGGAAGACTTAGGCCTGGAGGAGCCCGGTTCAGCAAAACTGATACGCAGTGCCTATAAATTGCTCAACCTGGAAACCTATTTTACGGCAGGCGAAAAGGAAGTCCGCGCATGGACTATTCCTGTAGGATCTACCGCACCACAAGCTGCCGGCGTGATTCACACCGATTTTGAAAAAGGTTTTATCCGTGCCGAGGTTATAAAATACCAAGACTTTGTAAAGTACGGCAGTGAAGCCAAAGTACGCGATGCGGGAAAATTAGGGATAGAGGGGAAAGACTATATTGTACAAGATGGCGATGTGATGCACTTCAGGTTTAATGTTTAAGGCTTTTTAAAACGTCATTTGTAACCCAATGCCTCTATAAATATCTCCAGTTCTGGAAATTCCGGCACTTGGTACCACTTCAATGAGGCTTTCTTTTGTTTTGTGCAGTTCGGGGGTAAAGTAACCGGTAACTGCGCCTAAACCGTAGCCTAAAAGCACATCGGTTAAAAAGTGCTGTCCCGCCTTGATCCTAAAATATCCTACAGCGGCAGGAATTGTCGCCGCTCCAGCCCAGATCCAAACTTTTGAAGGACTGTCCGGATTAAAATCACTGTAAACCTTGGCTGCAAAAAAGGTGGCGGTTGCGGCGGCAGCAACATGACCCGAGTAAAAAGACCGTTGCCCGTTGTTTATCAAGCGCCGTTTCATAGAAACAGTTTCATTGTAAACATACGGCCGGCTTCTGTTTACCAAACCAGCGGTAACGGTATATAGCCCTGCGGTGGTGGAAAGGCTTTCCAAGTACAGGCCAAGAATTTGTGCGGTATGCTCATTCACATCATCGTCAAAAAGCAATACAAAAGGCGAAGCAAACGACATCGCAAACGGGATGTTGCTTTGTCCAATAGCCGCTTCAGAATTGTATCCTACGGCCCATTTATCGATAAAATTAATGTTGTCTTGGTTGTCGAGCTCCCGTTGCAGCTCGGCTTCGGTTAAATCTTCTTTCCCCAAAATCAATGAGTAACCGGTTACGGTAGCACCCAAAGCAGCACCGGTCCAGATGCCATCGCGCGTCCAATCCCATTCATAAGGGGAGTTTTTTTTGGTTTGTGAAAAACCAGTAGTACAAATGATTAAAAGTAGGAGGGTGGTTGCAGTTTTTTTCATAGACCTTAAATATATCATTATCTCAATATAACCATCTTTCCTTTAACATTTTGTTAGTTGGTTTTTATAAAACCCTTCTGAAAAAGAGATGGATTTCAAAAAAAAATAAAATTTACCAGTATATTCGTTACAAGGTTACTAACATTATGAACAGAAAACCACTTTTATTGTTCGCTACAGTGGCGTTTTTGCTGGTAGTGGAGTTTTTTTTATTTAAGGACCTTCCTTTTTTTTGGGACGGAATCAGCAAAGCGTATAGAGCCTCCTATCTTTACGATACCAATTTATCAAATTTAATTCTTCCTACTGCCTATTCTTCTGGTCACCCACCCCTGTGGATTGCCAGCTTGGCCATTTTCTGGAAAGTATTTGGAAAAACCCTTTGGGCATCCCGGCTCTTATTGTTACTGGTAAACATAGGGGTGTTTTATCAGCTTTTGGTATTGTGCAAACAGCATTTTAAATCATCGGTTCCGTTGGTTTTGTTTCTGTTTGTCTGTTTAGACCCTACAATCATTGCACAGACCACCAGTTTAAACAATGATATGCTGTTGTTGTTTTTTACCCTTATGTCGTTCAACGCCTTACAGAAAAACAGCTGGATGTGGTATGCTTTGGCACTTACCGGTTTGTTGCTCACCAACTTACGTGGCATCTATTGTTTTGTTGCACTTATCCTCATCCACATTATTTATAACAGGAAAAGGCTATTGGAATGGAAAAGCAACATGCTACGCTCGTATGCCATTGCAACATTAACTTTTGTAATTTTCTTGATTTTTCAATACACCGAACTGGGCTGGGTATTGTTCACTAAAAACGAAAACTTCTCCAAACATAGGGAAGCGGCCTCTGGTTTCAGGGTCGTGAAAAACACAGCGGCCTTTGTAAAATATGTATTGGATTTTGGCCGGGTGTTCCTGTGGATTCCGTTGCTTTTCTTCCTGCTGAAATTTTACCGAAATAAACAATGGGCGTTGGATGTCAACTCCCAAAAAACAGGAATCGCCTTGCTTGTTTTTACAGGCGTTTTCTTTCTGGGTTTTGTTCCGTTCAGCAACCCGATGGGCCCCAGGTATTTAATGGTGTGCTATATTTTGGCCGCTGTGCTTTTTATTAACCTCTTGTTTACTGTTTCAGAAAAACGAAAAACCCGAAACAGTATCTTATTGATAGTCGCTGCAGGGCTTATTTCTGGTCATTTTTGGATTTATCCCGCTACCATTTCACAAGGTTGGGACAGCAGTTTGGCCTATTTGGGTTATTTTGACAAAGAAGAAAAAATGCTGAAATTTCTGAAAGACAAAAAGATTGAACCGTCACAAGTGGGCACCAATATACCCATAAACGGAAGAGGTTTGGCACGGCTTTCAAAGGAAAATACTATTGAAGAAAAATTCCCTCCACTTGATCTGGCAAGCAATCCCTACGTGCTTTTTTCGAATATTGAAAACGATACCGATGATGCTACCATCAACACGTTGCGCACCCAATGGGAAGAAATAAAAACTTATGAAAGGCTAGGGGTGTTCATTACCCTGTACAAAAGACCGGAAGTACCTGCCGTGAAATAGAAAAAAAGGGCTATTCGTAGAGTTTCAGGCGTTGTTTCAGTTTAAACAATTCTGCCTCCATATCGTGCATTCGTTTCACAAGGTGGTTGAGCGTGTCAATACCCTCGAGATTGATACCGAGCTCTTTGTGCAGGCGAAACATGCGTTCTATTTCGGTAATGTCATCCTCGGCAATGCACGGTTCTTTTTGTGTAGTTCTCACCTCAATCAATCCGTATTGTTGCAGTGCGTCAACAAAATCCCGGTCTATTTTGGTTTGTTTGCAATAGGTGGTTACCTGTATGTATTTGGAATGTGCCATAATCAGCGTAGTTTAGAGAGGTTAGCGAACAATTCTTTTTCTTTTTCTGAAAGGTTTTGGGGCAATTTAACGGTATAGGTAACATAGAGATCGCCAAATTGTCCTTCTTTTTTATAAACGGGCATCCCTTTTCCCTTCAATTTCACCTTGGTGCCGGGCTGTGTTTCTGGTTTAACCGTCAGTTTTACTTTGCCCGTCAAGGTATCGATGGTTTCCTTTCCTCCTAACAGTGCGGTGTACAGATCTATTTCGTGGGTTTGGTGCAAATTTTTCCCAAATCGCTTAAACTGTGTGTTGTTTATAATCTCAAAAGTAATAAAAAGATCGCCTTTTGGACCACCACCGGCACCTTCGCCGCCATATCCTTTTATTTTAATGGTCTGGCCATCTTCAACCCCAGCGGGGATGGTGATGCGTATTTTCTTTTCGCCCAGATCGATGGTCTGCTTCTGCGACGTCAATATATCGGTAAGGTTTAACCGTAGGGTTGCGTTAAAATCCTGACCTTTAAACTGGGCGTGGGTGCGTTGCCTGCCACTGGAAAAACCACCGCCTCCAAACATAGACTCAAAAAAGTCTGAAAATTCACTCTCATTGAAATTGCCTCCGCGCGAGGTGTAGGTGCGTTGCCGTCCGCCACCAAAACCGCCAGATGCTCTTTGTTGGCGTTGGGCTTCTTCGTAGGCATCGGCATGTTCCCAATCTTTGCCGTATTTGTCGTATTTTTTGCGCTTTTCGGGATCGCTCAATACGGCGTGGGCTTCGTTTATACGTTGAAATTTTTGCTGTGCTTCTTTATCGTCCGGATTGATGTCGGGATGGTATTTGCGCGCCAGTTTTCGGTACGCTTTCTTTATCTCGGCTGCCGTTGCACTTTTGGTCAGCCCTAAAACTTTGTAATAGTCAATAAATTCCATAGTATCATTTCGAAATTACGATGAAATTAAAAAAAACATTCCAAGCCATCAAAACAAGCTCGTTTTTTTGTCATAATTTTAATATTTTCGAACACGGAAAACTAGAATAACATTTCAGGAAAAATAAGACTGGGTTTTTACTAACAATGCCCGGTGCATTATTGTTAATTACTTTCGGCTTCAGGGGTGTAAAATTTGAAGCTTAAACCCTATATTTAGGGCATATTCACGATTTTTTATGGCAGACACAAAATACACGGAAGATAATATTAGGTCGCTGGACTGGAAAGAGCACATTCGCATGCGGCCCGGAATGTATATTGGAAAATTAGGAGACGGTTCGTCGCCCGACGACGGTATCTACATTTTACTTAAAGAGGTGATAGATAACTGTATAGACGAGTTTGTTATGGGTGCGGGCAAGACCATAGAAGTGCGCATTAAAGACAAAGAGGTGCGGGTACGCGACTATGGACGGGGCATTCCGTTGGGCAAAGTGGTGGATGTGGTTTCAAAAATGAACACGGGCGGAAAGTACGATACCCGGGCGTTTAAAAAATCGGTTGGTTTAAATGGTGTGGGTACCAAAGCGGTCAACGCGCTTTCTGCATTTTTTAAAGTAGAATCGGTACGGGAAGGAAAGCACAAATGGGCCGAATTCAGCTTGGGCGAACTAAAAAACAGCCCCGATATTGAAGAATCGGGCAAACGCAAAGGCACCCGCATTGAATTTATCCCCGATGAAGCCATTTTCAAAAACTTTAAATACCGCAACGAATACGTAGAAAAAATGCTGAAAAACTACGTATATCTCAATCCGGGGCTTACGATAGATTTTAATGGCGAGAAGTTTAAATCGGAAAACGGGCTGAAAGACCTTTTGGAAGATAAAATGTCCAAAGAAGATATGCTATACCCCATCATTCATTTAAAAGGGGAAGACATCGAAGTGGCCCTAACCCACAGCAAAACCCAGTACAGCGAGGAATACCACAGTTTTGTAAATGGCCAGAACACCACACAGGGCGGTACGCACCAATCGGCTTTTAGGGAAGCCATCGTCAAAACCATAAGGGAATTCTACGGTAAGAATTACGACTCCAGCGACGTGCGCAAATCCATTGTTTCGGCCATTAGCATCAAGGTCATGGAGCCTGTTTTTGAAAGCCAGACCAAGACAAAATTGGGCTCGACCGATATGGGCGGCGACCTGCCCACGGTGCGAACCTACGTAAACGATTTTGTAAAAACCTACTTAGACAATTACCTGCACAAAAATCCAGGGGTGGCCGAGGCCATTCAGAAAAAAATAATCCAGGCCGAACGTGAGCGTAAAGATTTAAAGGGTATTCGCAAACTGGCGCGCGACCGGGCCAAAAAAGCAAGCCTGCACAATAAAAAACTGCGGGATTGCCGGGTGCATTTGGGCGATATGAAAAAAGAACGCCGCTTGGAAACCACCTTGTTCATTACCGAAGGCGATTCGGCAAGCGGGAGCATCACCAAAAGTCGCGACGTGAATACCCAGGCCGTGTTCTCGTTACGGGGAAAGCCGCTCAATAGCTACAATATGAGCAAGAAAATCGTGTATGAAAACGAAGAGTTCAATCTCTTGCAAGCAGCCTTGAACATTGAGGACTCTATGGAAGACCTTCGCTACAACAACATCGTGATAGCAACCGATGCCGATGTGGACGGGATGCACATTAGGCTGTTGTTGATTACGTTCTTTCTTCAGTTTTTTCCTGAATTGATCAAACAAGGGCATTTGTACATTCTGCAAACCCCATTGTTTAGGGTGCGCAATAAAAAAGAAACCATTTATTGCTATTCTGAAGAAGAACGCAGAAATGCCATTGAAAAGCTGAAAAAACCCGAAATCACCCGTTTTAAAGGATTGGGTGAAATATCGCCTGATGAGTTTCAACATTTCATAGGCGATAACATCCGGCTCGATCCTGTGATGTTGGACAAGGCCATGAGCATCGATGAACTGCTGAAATTTTATATGGGCAAAAACACCCCAGACCGACAGGAATTCATTATTGAAAACCTTAAAGTGGAGTTGGATGAAGTTGAAGCAACGGTTTAAATTAAAATATTTTAAATGTTTAAAATCAGGGCAATAAAAATATTTTTTCTCATAATTGTTTTGCAGTTTTTTTCTTGCGATAGATACGATGACTGCGCTATGCTATTATCACCTCCACAATCGGTAGCGCTTGTAACTATTGAGGACAGTAAAGGCAATTCGCTATTAGGGGAAGATAATGTATATAAGCCTTCAGAAATCACACTGACGGGTAATGAAGACACGCTTTTTTTGAATTTTTTCAAGGAAATGAAAAAACGATAATAGAACTATATTATGAACAATTAAACTCTGGAAATAACTATTTTTTGAATTTAAATGAAGATGAAACAGAAATTTTGAACCTTATATTAAAGGTAAATAAAGGAGATTGTTTTGATGTTTAAGAAATTGAAAAATTTAAACTTAATGGAAAAGAAATTTAACCTGATAACGGAGTCTATATCATTCAGAAATAAAACACAAACTGTAACAGCAGATTAATTATAGCACATGGCGGAAGAAAATACCCCAAACGAAGAAGAACTAAACCCACAAGAGCAACCTACCGAAAACAGTGAGACCATCACCAAAGTAACGGGCATGTACCGCGACTGGTTTCTCGATTATGCCAGTTATGTGATCTTGGAACGCGCCGTCCCTGCCATTGAAGATGGTTTTAAACCGGTGCAGCGCCGTATCATGCATTCTATGAAAGACCTGGATGACGGCCGTTACAACAAAGTAGCCAATATTGTGGGGCACACCATGCAGTACCATCCGCATGGTGACGCCAGTATTGCCGATGCTATGGTGCAAATTGGCCAAAAAGACCTGCTAATTGACACTCAGGGTAACTGGGGAAACATCTTGACTGGCGACCGTGCCGCAGCATCCCGGTATATTGAAGCACGGCTTTCAAAGTTTGCCCTGGATGTTGTTTACAACCCCAAAATTACAGGATGGCAAGCTTCCTATGACGGTCGCAAAAAAGAACCGATAAATTTACCGGTTATGTTTCCACTGTTGCTGGCACAAGGAGCGGAAGGTATTGCTGTGGGGCTTTCCACAAAAGTATTGCCACACAATTTTATCGAGTTGATTGATGCTTCAATTAAGCACCTTCAAGGAAAACGCTTTCAGTTGGTTCCCGATTTTCCAACGGGTGGTATTATGGACGCAACCGACTATAAAGACGGCGTTCGCGGCGGTAGAATACGAAGTCGTGCAAAAATAAGCCAATACGACAAAAACATCTTGGTCATCACCGAAATACCCTACGGCACCACCACTTCTTCTTTAATAGACTCCATTTTAAAGGCCAATGAAAAGGGCAAGATAAAAATCAAGAAAATTGAAGACAATACTGCTGCCGAAGTGGAAATCCTTGTACACATCCCGAGTGGCATTTCACCAGACAAAACCATCGATGCGCTTTATGCTTTTACCAATTGTGAGACTTCCGTTTCACCATTAGGCTGTGTTATAGAAGACAACAAACCCTTATTTATTGGGGTTTCTGAAATGCTCCGCCGTTCTACCGACAGGACCGTGGAACTACTGAAAAGCGAACTGGAAATAAAGTTGGACGAATTTGAAGAGCAATGGCACTTTGCCTCTTTAGAACGCATTTTTATCGAGAACAGGATTTATCGGGATATTGAAGAAGAAGAAACTTGGGAAGGCGTGATCCAAGCGATAGACAACGGATTGAAACCGCACATCAAACATTTAAAACGTGCCGTGACCGAAGAAGATATCGTCCGGTTGACCGAAATTAGGATCAAACGTATTTCAAAATTCGATATAGACAAAGCCCAACAAAAAATTGAGGCACTGGAAGATAGCATTGCCCAAGTAAAGCATCACTTAAATAATTTAATTGAATACGCAATCGATTACTTTAAACGGTTAAAGAAAGATTATGGCGAAGGAAAAGAGCGAAAGACCGAAATACGGGTATTTGAGGATATTGAAGCCACAAAGGTGGTTATCCGCAACACAAAGCTCTACGTAAACCGAAAAGAAGGGTTTATCGGTACGAGCATGCGGCGCGAAGAATATGTAACCGACTGCAGCGACATTGACGATATCATTGTCTTCACCGAAGAAGGAAAAATGATGGTCACCAAAGTTGATAGCAAAACCTTTATAGGCAAGAACATCATTCACGTCGCAGTCTTTAAAAAGAAAGACAAACGCCGTATCTACAATATGATTTACCGTGATGGCAAAAACGGAACAACCTATGTAAAACGGTTTTCGGTAACTTCCATGACCCGTGACCGTGAATATGACCTTACGCAAGGCAAAAAAGGCAGCAAAGTGCTTTATTTTACTGCAAATCCCAATGGGGAGGCCGAGGTGGTAACGGTTTTGTTGCGCCAAAAAGGCAATATTAAAAAACTGAAGTTCGATCTGGATTTTGCCGATCAAAAAGTAAAAGGACGCCGATCTAAAGGAAATATCGTTACCAAATATCCCGTAAAACGCGTGGAGCTGAAAGAAAAAGGCCTATCTACCTTAAAACCACGGAAAATTTGGTTTGACGAAACCGTAAAGCGCCTTAACATGGATGGCCGGGGCGAATTGCTTGGGCAGTTTAAAAGTGAAGACCGCTTGTTGATCGTTAACCAAGACGGAACGGTTAAAACCGCCATTCCGGAGTTGACCTTACGTTTTGATGACGATATGATCGTTCTCGAAAAATGGGAACCAAAAAAACCACTTTCAGCGATTTATTGGGACGGCGAAAAGGAATTGTTTTACGTAAAACGCTTTTTGGTGGAAAACCCCGACAAGGAAGAAGTGATCATTTCAGACCATCCCAAATCGTATCTCGAAAAGATTTTCACCGAACACCGTCCCATGGCCGAAGTGGTGTTTGTAAAACAACGCGGCAAAGAGCGACAGGACAATATGGAAGTGAACCTGGAGGAGTTCATCTCCGTAAAAGGCATCACAGCGTTGGGCAACCAATTGACCAAAGACAAAGTACTTGAGATAAACACTTTAGACCCGCTGCCATATAATCCTCCAAAAGAAGTATCTGCAGAAGATATGGACGTGGTAGATGAAGAAGAGGTTTCCGAACAAGACGAAAAAGACGATGGGGAAGGGCAAACTTCATTATTTTAACAAAAGCAATTAAAGAGGCTTATGGCAGGTTTATTTAAAGAATTCAAAAATTTTGCGATCAAGGGCAATATGATCGATATGGCGGTGGGAATCATTATTGGTACCGCTTTTAACAAGGTGGTCAGCACCTTAGTAAAAAAGGTAGTGATGCCGCCTTTGTCGTTAATGACTGAAGACGTCAAGCTTTCCAATAAAAAATACATCCTTCGTCAGGCCGCTGGGGAAGCCGAGGAAATTGCCATTGGATATGGCGAGCTTTTAGAGGTATTGATCGATTTTTTCATCATAGCTTTCACAATCTTTGTAGTGATAAAATTTATCAACCGCTTCAAGAAAAAATCAGAAGATCCAAAAAACAAAGAGGTGGAAACGCCTAAAAATATTGAGCTTTTGTCGAATATTGAAAAGTTAATGGAAGAGCAAAACGCGATGCTAAAAGGAAAAAAATAAGTGTTTTTTTAAACTCAAACCTTAAAATCACCCCCTCAACACCCCCAACCAAAGCTCACAGTGCCCGTGGATTTATCAAGAACCAAAATCACTAAGAAATACCAATAGTGGTGTTTGATAACTATCTACCACCGACTACTGACTACCCACCTTCACCGCCGTTCCCTTTTGCTTGTTTTGTTCGCCTACCACATTGTACTCAAAGGTGTATTTATCTCCTTCGGTGGTAAGTATTTTCATATGGATGGCTTTTTTTTCAGCTTGGCTTTTAGGGTTGATTTTTTGCACAATGTACTCACAGTTATTGATCCACCGGATGCTCGAGGTGTCGGCCTTCCCTTTGTAATAGTCAATTTCTATGGAATCGTTCCGCACAAAAGTCGTGGTTTGCAGTTCGGTGCCCACCAAAGCTTTAAACTCAAATTTGCCGGTTTTAAATTTTTTGCAGTCCCGTTCAGGTTGATAGCAGCTTAGTAACAGGAAAAACAGAGCGCCAAGGATGATAAATCGCATTGCAGTGGTTTTTATGCGAATTTCTGAAATTTTATACAATTCAGCCCAAGTTTAACAGGAATAATTTAAGGTTCGAGCCGCTTATTTTTCATAGGCTTTAAAACTTCCGTCGGAATAGAAGATCACGATGCGGTCTATTTCTTTTTTCGTGGTCACCGAATCTTGTGATTCAGGATTATCTAAAGCTGTTTTTTTAATTTGAGTCTTTTTTTCTGTATTTGAGCCAATTTTGTTATTCTCGTTAGGAGGGAAGGTTCCTTTTCCATTTAATAGCCAATACAGTTCCACTTCGGGAAATGTTTGAATGACTTTCATCACAAACTCCAAACTGGGTTTATTCCTTCCGGAAAGCAGATGCGAAATCGTGGAGCGGTTAAATTCAATCGCCTCAGAAAATGCTGTGGCCGAAAGACCATAAAAACCCATAATTTTTTCAAGCCTTTTTGTAAAATCCTCACTGTTTACCATTGTAACATATAACTTATAATTGCAACATTTACAAATGTAAACAATTGTCAAGAAACATACAATAATCAATCAAAAATAGGTTAAAATACTTAATATTTAAATTTAAGTAACAACACTTAAAATATTAGAATACAGTTATATGACAATTAAATGATATATATTGCTTCAAAATTGGTTTTTTGTATGCGATAAAGAATGGCGATTGTTTACAGATGTACACAAAACTATTTTATTTTGTTGATTACATTTGTAAACAAAGAGTTGTTTAGTTTTGTAAACACATTTTTTAGGTATGAAAATTAAAGCTGCTTATCAATCCTATTTTTCGGCACCTGTTAAAGGGCGATATGTTGTTTTGGAAGATGTGCTTCCGCTTATAAAAAACAATTCGGAAGTTGTTGTTCATAAAACAGGCATTTCAGAAAAAGGGAAAGAAATCCCTGTTTTAAAAATCGGAAAAGGGTCTAAAAAAGCTTTGGCTTGGTCGCAAATGCACGGAAATGAATCGACCACCACAAAAGCGGTTATAGATTTCTTGCAGTTTTTAAATCAAAAAGACGTATTTCAAAAAGAAAAGAAGCGGTTTTTAAATTCTTATACGCTGTATCTTATTCCTATATTAAATCCAGATGGCGCTGAAGCATATACCCGTGAAAATGCTAATAACATCGATTTAAACAGGGATGCACATAACCGGACACAACAAGAAAGTAAGCTTCTTTACGATCTTTTTACCGAAGTAAAACCAGACCTATGCTTAAACCTTCACGACCAGCGCACCATATATGGACTTGAAAACAAGCAACCGGCGACGGTATCTTTTCTTGCGCCTTCAGCCGACACGAATAGAACGGTTACAGCCACCCGCAAAACAGCTATGAAGGAGATCGTAAAGATGCATCGTGCCTTGAAGGAGCACATTCCCTGTCAAATAGGGCGTTATGACGATTCATTCAACATCAATTGTGTGGGCGATAGTTTTACGGCCGCTGGCGTACCTACATTGTTGTTTGAAGCTGGGCATTATCAAAACGATTACCAGCGGGAAAAAACACGGGAGTTTATTTTTTATGCATTGGTGGAGCTTTTCGGCATCGGTACATTTTACAATGAGCAAAGTGTCGATTATTTGGAGTATTTCAACATACCGGAAAACAAAAAGAATTTTCGGGATATTATTTTGCGCGATGTCTATTTGGAAAAAGAGCAGCGGACTGTTTCGGTGGCCATTCAATACCAAGAAATACTAACCAATGGAAAAATCCACTTTATTCCTGTTATTGAGGCCATTGACGAGGTAACTGATTGCAACGGACATAAAGAACTGTCGGCCAACGGTAACGTGATTTTAGTGAATTCGCATGAAAATTTTCGTAAAGGCGAAAAAGTTTTAACAATTCATTATAAAAATAATGGGAAAGAAATTATTTTTCAATAAAACAGTTCTTTTATTGTGAAAAACTTACTATTTTTGCATTCCAAAAAAATACAAGAGCTATGGCAAAATTCAAATTAGACGACACAGACCACAAAATCCTTGATATGCTTATCGATAATACCCGTACGGCATTTACCGATATTGCAAAAAAACTGGGTATTTCCGCCGGAACAGTTCACGTTCGCGTTAAAAAAATGGAAGATGCGGGTTTTATTACCGGTTCTTCCTTAAAATTGGATTACGAGAAATTAGGTTATTCCTTTATTGCATACATTGGGGTGTTTCTTCAAAAAACTTCCCAAACGCAATTTGTTATGGAACGCATTAACGAAATTCCCTTTGTGACCGTCGCCCACGTTACTACCGGCAAGTTTAACATCTTTTGCAAGATTAGGGCAAAAGATACCAGCCACGCCAAAAACATCATCTATCAAATAGATGATATTGAGGGGGTTACTAGAACTGAAACCATGATTTCTTTAGAAGAAAGCATTAACGACAAAAAACGATTGATGCACTCTATTTTTAAGGATATCAACTAACGGAATTACTTAAAAGATGTACAAACCCTTTGCCAGCAAGCAAAGGGTTTTTATCTTTAGGTTCAGTTCATTTTTAAAAATACGCTGTTATAAACCGCACTGCATTAACCGAACAAAAAATACCCTACAGGATGAATATCTTGAAATTTTTAAAAGAAACGTACTTAAGCTGGGACAAAAACGACCCTTGGGCAAAAAGTGCCGTAATTGCTTATTATGCCTTGTTTTCGTTGCCTTCTTTGTTAATGATTACCGTTCATATTGCAGGGGTCTTCTATGGCCGGGAAGCTGTTCAAGGCAGGATAACCAACGAAATTGGCGGATTGATAGTGCAGGGCAGTGCCGAGGCCATAGAAACCATGATCTCCAATGCCGCTCTTGAGGACAGCTCGGTAAATACTATTGTGATTGGTGTTGGGATGCTGATATTTGCAGCAACTGGGGTGTTTTTTCAACTTCAAAAAGCGTTGAACGATATTTGGAGCGTACGGGCCAAAGAGGAAGGTTTTTTAAATATTTTAAAACGAAGGGCAACTTCCTTTGGTTTGGTGTTGGTGATTGGGTTGTTGCTTTTAATCACTTTGTTTGTCTCGGCAGCTATTTCGGCTTTAAGCGATTATTTAGGCTCTTATTATTCCGGTGTTTCTTCGGTTATGGTTACCATCCTTAATTTCTTGATTTCACAGCTGTTTGTCACGGCTTTGTTTGCTTCTATTTTTACCATTTTGCCCGATGTCAAAATTAAATGGAAAACCACGATCTTGGGCGCATTTGTGACCGCATTGCTGTTTTTAGGCGGTAAATACTTGATTGGATTTTACTTTTCGCAGTCCAATCCGGCGTCTGTCTATGGTGCGGCCGGCAGCGTTGTGCTCATCCTGCTTTGGGTATACTATACCTGCCTTATTATGTTTTTTGGAGCCGAACTCACCGTGAACTGGGCTGTGCACCGTAACATTAACATTACACCTTCCAGCCATGCTGCCTTGTCTTACGAAAGAGAACTGGAAGAGCTGAGAGCATACAAAAACAAGCTTGAGAAAGATAAAATTAAAGCTGAAAAACTCAAGAATTGCTAAGCCTTAATACCTTTAACAGACTTTAACCCAACCTTAATATCAAAATTTTGGAAACAGCGGGAGAATAGTGCTATATTATCGTTGAATTGATTTATGAACGATAAAAAAAAAGATTATGGACAAGAGAATAGCAATTATAGCAACAGACGGATTTGAAGAGTCTGAATTGAAATCTCCTAAGGAAGCCATGGAAAAAGAAGGTTTTACCGTGGACATTGTCAGTGAAAAAACCGGAACCATTAAAGCTTGGGCCGATGGAAATTGGAGCAACGAATATACCGTTAACAAAACATTGGATAGCGTAAATGCAAACCAATATCACGCATTGGTGCTACCAGGAGGCGTGATCAATCCCGACAAATTGCGTAGAAATGAGGATGCCCTTATTTTTGTACGCGATTTCTTCAAACAGAAAAAACCAGTGGCAGCTATTTGCCACGGCCCGCAAACATTGATATCTGCAGATGTGGTTAAAGGACGCAAAATGACATCTTTTAACTCCATTAAAGACGATTTGGTCAATGCAGGTGCCAATTGGGTAGATGAAGAAGTAGTTGTGGATGAAGGTTTTGTAACCAGTAGAAATCCTGATGACTTACCAGCTTTCAATTCAAAACTCATTGAAGAAATAAAAGAAGGAAAGCACGAATTGCAACACGCTTAATTATAACCGGATTACAACAAAAAATGAGGTGGAATTTCCGCCTCATTTTTTTTTATACTATTTTAAAAACCGGGTTTAGCAGCTTCGCAACGTCTAACTCGGTGGTGCTGCCACATTTACTCTTCCTCGTCTTCAGGCATCGGTTTTTCTGGGATTTCGCTTATGGGGTCAGTATAATCTTCGATATCGTAGTCGTCCTCTTCAAAATTGGCCATCGTATTTTCCAAACGGGAGCTCACTTTCACCAAATAGATGGAATCTTCGGTGCGCACTTCAACAGCATCAACTGTTTCGTTTTTCGCATTTTTGAACCGTATCACATGGTCGTCGTCATAGCCGTCTGGGTATTTTTCAACCAATAACGATAATATCTCCGGGGTTAATTTTTTATAATCTACAATCACTCGTTTCATGGTGCTTACTGTTGAAGGTTTGTCCTGTTTAATAAAATTCAAAAATAAAAGAGATAATGGTATTTCAAAATTATATTTCAAGATTTTTCATAATAATCAAAAGCCTCGAAAATAAGTTTGTTCTCGACCGTGCAATTTATTTTGTACTGGCCAATATCGGTAAGCAGGACAAAATACACGGTTCCGCCGCGGTTCTTTTTATCGTACGCCAATAACGTTATAATTTCTTCAATATCATGGCGCTCAAAAGAAACTTTGCCGAAAAAACTAATAATTGTGCTCGTTATGGTTTCCAATTTTTTCTTCGGAAAAGAACAAAGCCGGTACGATAAATAAGTGGCCAAAATCATCCCGATTGCGATAGCCTCCCCATGCAGCAATGCCTTTGTTGAAGTGTTTTTTTGCGAAACCTCCATAAAGTACGATTCGATGGCGTGGCCGAGGGTATGGCCGTAGTTCAGGGTTTTTCTCCGGCCTTTTTCACGAGGGTCTTCGGTAACCACCTCGTTTTTTATCAGTACCGATTCCCAAATTAAATCGCTTGCTTCAATTTTTCGGTCAAGGTCAAAATATTGTACTTTATCCCAATAGGCTTTTGAATAAATTAACCCGTGTTTAAGCATTTCGGCATGTCCCGAAACCAATTGCGGTCGCGGTAAAGTTTCTAAAAAAGCAATGTCAATCAGTACCTGCAAAGGATTTTTAATAACACCAACCTGGTTTTTCAACGAACCAAGATCAACGCCGTTTTTTCCGCCCACTGATGCATCGACCATCGCCAATAGGGAAGTGGGGATGTTGATAAACGGGATACCGCGTTTAAACGTACATGCCACAAACCCACCAAGATCGGTCACCACACCACCGCCCAAATTAATGAGCAGGCTGTCGCGGTCGGCTCCATTTTGTGAAAGTTCGTTCCACAGCACCACGCAGGTTGAAATATTTTTATAGACTTCCCCTGCGGCAATGGTAAGCACCTGTACTTGTTTTTTAAGGCCGGTTTTTTCAAAAAAATAGGGAAGGCAGTGTTTATTTGTATTTACATCGGTAAGGACAAAAATTTTTGTGGGACTTAAGCTATTCAATTGATTTTCAAAAAAATCCCATGCGTTTACATCTCCGTAGATTGAACTTAGATCATTGTTGAGTCTTTTCATGTATCAAAAACTGATTTCTGCTATATATTCATCGTCAAATCTAACTATATTTGCGCATACTTTTTTATATGGAAACGAATTTACTTTTCAATAATACGGAAATCGCCTTTAAGTTAAAGACCGATGCCGAAGTGGAACGGGCTTATTTCCTGTTTAAGATGATCGCTAACGAGCCTTTGGTACGGATTGGCACGGCGGTCACCAAGTTTGCGCTTAACCTGAACCTGCCAGTAGAAGGGCTGATACGCTCTACTGTTTTCGATCACTTTTGTGGTGGTGTCAACGAGCAGGACTGCATGAAAACCGTAGATGCGCTGTATGAAGCCAATGTGTATTCGGTGTTGGATTATTCGGTGGAAGGACAGGAAAACGATGCTCAATTCGATAAAACCATGGCTAAAATCGTTGACCTTACGTATTTTGCCCAAAATAAAGAGGCAATGCCTTTTTCGGTATTTAAACCAACCGGTTTGGGCCGTTTTGAAATCTGGCGCAAGAAAACCGAAAACGAACCTCTTACCCAGGAAGAAGAAGCCGAATGGAACCGCGTTGTAAACCGCTATGAAACCGTTTGTAAAGCTGCCGATGAATGCGGGATTTCTTTACTGGTGGATGCTGAAGAATCGTGGATGCAGGACGCCGCAGATGAGTTGTGCGAACAAATGATGGAGAAATATAACAAAGAGCGGGTGGTTATTTTCAATACCCTGCAATGTTATCGTTGGGATAGGGAAGAATACCTGCATAAGCTCCATAAACAAGCAAAGGAAAAAGGGTTTAGATTAGGTTTTAAAGTGGTACGTGGTGCTTATATGGAAAAAGAAAACGAGCGTGCTGAAGAAAATGGCTATCCAACGCCTATCTGTGAAAGTAAAAAAGCAACTGACGACAACTACAACCAAGTTACCCGATATATTTTGGATCATCTGGATGATATAACATTATATGTTGGCACCCATAACGAAGTAAGTTGCTATTTGGCCATGGAAATCATGAAAACCAAAGGACTTAAGAAAAACGATGAACGCGTATGGTTTGGCCAGCTGTACGGGATGAGCGATAATATAAGCTACAATCTCGCCAGTGAAGGATTTAATGTCTCCAAATACATGCCTTTTGGCCCGGTTAAAGATGTGATGCCTTACTTAATACGCCGTGCCGAAGAAAACACCTCGGTCGCTGGCCAGACCAGCCGTGAACTGACTCTATTGAAAAATGAACGCAAGCGGCGTGGGATTTTTTAAAAGTTCAGGAAAAATATTTTAACGAGTTTTTATTTTTCAAAAACACGTTCTATTTTTTTAATGGTTGCTGTGTCTTCACAGTTTTCAACGGTCATTTTCAGGTTTTCTTCCAAAACTTTTGCCTCTATATTATAGATTTTGCACGAATCGAACCCTCGGGTGTTTTCGTCGAACAGCACATCGCCGTCCAACAGCATTTTTGAAATGACCGTGGTATCCAATTTTTCTGATTTTAAAAACTGAAGGGTTTCTTCAGAATACACATGCGCCTTGTTCCGGATGTTTTTCAACGTCCGGGCTTCAGGACCGTATGCACAGGAGGTTTTTTTTCCGCTCAAAAAGAAAATAAGAATAACGATGCCAATGGCAAAACCACCAAAATAGTAGGCAAATCTGTGGATTAATTTCATTAAAAATGATGCATTTTGTTAAAAGAACAGCAAGTTGATATCGCTGTACGACATATCGAACCAATCGGCAACTGCTTTATTGGTCAAAATGCCGCGGTAAAAATACAAACCATTTTTCAATCCGCCATCAAAACGGATGGCTTGTTCCAATCCGCCGCACTCGGCAATTTCCAATAGATAGGGTGTGAAGATGTTGCTTATGGATATCGAAGCCGTTTTAGGGTAACGTGCTGGGATGTTGGGCACGCCATAATGGACCACGTGGTGTTTTATTTGGGTGGGAGCGTCGTGCGAGGTCATTTCGGAAGTTTCAAAACAACCGCCCATGTCGATGCTTACATCAATGATCACAGCTCCTTTTTTCATTTTTTTTACCATCGCCTCGGTCACGATCACTGGCGATCTGTTTTTTCCGCGAACCGCACCAATTGCCACATCGCAACGGCGTAAAGCCTTCACTAAATTTTTGGGCTGTATGGTCGAGGTGTAGAAAGTTTGCCCTACGGCAGTTTGCAGGTTTCTTAGCTTGGTGATGGAACTGTCAAAAACTTTTACGTTTGCACCCAGCCCAATGGCAGAACGGACGGCAAACTGCCCCACGGTGCCGGCACCAATGACCACAACTTCTACAGGTGGCACACCGCTGATGTTTCCGAAAAGCAGCCCATTGCCTTTTTTGGCGTTGACCATAATTTCGGAAGCAATCAATACCGAAGCTGTACCAGCGATCTCGCTCAAAGCCTTGACCGCAGGGTATGTATGGTCTTGCTCTTTAATGAACTCGAATGCCAAAGCGGTTATTTTTTTTTGTGAAAGCACATCGAAATATTCTTTCCGCCTTGTTTTAAGCTGCAGGGCAGAAATCAATACTGTTTTTGGGTTGATGAGCTTTAACTCTTCCAGGGTAGGGGGCTCCACTTTTAAGATAAAGGGACAACCAAACACTTTTTTGGTATCCTTGGTAAGCTGGGCACCGGCTTCGCTATAATCTTTATCGGAAAAACCGGCTTCTTTACCAGCGCCACTTTCAATTAATACTTTATGGCCATTGGCCACTACGGCGGCAACGGCATCTGGCGTTAAGCAAATACGCTTTTCCTGAAAATAGGTTTCTTTTGGGATACCAATAAACAAGGCGCCTTTCTGGCGGGTAACCTCCAAGGTTTCCTCTTGGGGTATCAATTGGGCTTTGGTAAAGGGTGACTTGGATTCTGTCATAGGTTACAGGTTGGCAGCCCTAAGTTACATATTAATTGTGATATTGAAAAACAAACCAAGAATTAGCGAAAAAGATCTTTTACCTGTTGCCACATGGTTTTTTTGGTCATCAGGTCTTCCTCGAAAGCCTTTAAATCATCGCCCCGTACTTTATTGAAGAGCTTGGCGCGAATTAAATATACCGCTGGCACCAACACCATCATTAGAGGGATAATGTAATAGATCTCCACTTCATCCATTTTGTTACTTTCATTTATAATACCCCAGAGCTGAAATGCATACATGGCGATGGGAATTAAAAGGATCCAGTGCCACCAATGTTTACAGGTAAAAAACCACAATAGTAGTAAATATAGCGGAATTATTTTCCCCATAGCAAACCAAAAGTAGGTGTTAATAGAGAAAAAAGCAGTTTCAATGGTAAAAATAGAAGTTTCCCAAACTTGGGTATCGCTTGGGAAACTTTTATAAGAATAAAATAGAAACGGGGTTATTGCGATTAAAAAAATTACAATTCCACCGTAAATCTTTGGTTTATTATCCTTGACGCGGAGTTCTGATTTGGTCTCTAAGGACTTGTTGTTCTGTTTGTCCATCATCTATACTTTCAGGTGTGCATGAAAAAAATAGACCGGCTCCAAAAATTGCAACGATTAAGTAGTACTTTGTTAGTTTCATAATGTGAGGATTTTGTGAGGTTAATAGTACAAACCTATCACAAAATTCAACAAGTATTTCAACTATGTTCGCCGTATCTTTATAGGTTATTTTTGAAAATAAGTATCCTGCTTTAAAAATGAAGCGATTTGGGGCTATTTTAAAAGTAACTATCGTACGGTATTGGTAGCGTCGCAATTTATTTCACTGGCATCATTTTTAAGGTTCTACTTCCGTTTTTGTTTTTTGTCAGGTTTATTATCGTATGGTTTGTGGGGAGCAACGTTTTTATTTTTTCGGGCCATTCTACGAACACCCAATCATCGGTATGGAAATACTCCTCAATCCCGATATCCAAAGCTTCGGTTTCATTTTCAATTCTGTAAAAATCAAAATGGTATAGGGTTCCATCATTACATGGGTATTCGTTCACCAATGAAAACGTGGGGCTGGAAACTGGTTGGGTAACCCCCAACTGTTTTGCCATGGCCGCGATAAGCGTGGTTTTTCCAGTGCCCATCTCTCCATAGAACAACACATGTTTGTTTGGGGCATTGGCAAGTACCTTATCGGCCGTTTGGGGCAAGGTAGCTAATGTAAACGTTATTTCCATTTTTTAAGATTGCGACCAAATATAACACACTCTACCGATAAATAACTAATTTATTCGATGAAGTGCGTATTATTAAGAATTTTCTTACAGATTAAGATTATTTAGGCGTTAATACCGTAAATGGAATGATCATTTCTTCTAAAGAAACCCCTCCATGTTGGTAGGTATTGCGATAATAACTTACGTAATGGTTGTAATTATTGGGGTACGCAAAAAAGAGGTCGCCTTTCGCAAAAATAAACGAACTGCTCATATTTATCGTAGGCAGGTTAATGGTTTTCGGGTCGGTAGCGGCCAGAACATCCTTATCTTCGTACGTTAAGCTTTTTCCGGTTTTGTACCGCAAATTCAAACTGGTATTTTTATCACCAATCACTTTCGAAGGATTTTTCACGTTAATGGTGCCGTGGTCGGTGGTAATAATCAATTTAAACCCTAACTGTGATGCCTGCTGAATAATGTCCATCAAAGGAGAATTTTTAAACCAGCTCTGGGTTAACGAACGGTAGGATTTATCGGTCGAGGCTAATTCTTTAATCACTTCCATTTCTGTTTTGGAGTGGGAGAGGATATCGACAAAATTATAGACTAGAACGGTTAAATCTTCATTTTTGTGGCTTTTAAAGTTTTCGGCCAACCGTTTTCCCTGTTTCAGGCTCGAAATTTTATGGTAGCTCCAATTTAGGTTGAGCCCGAAACGTTTCAGTTGCGCTTCCAAAAACTTATCTTCTTTCATGTTTTTTCCGCCCTCGTCGGTATCGTTCAACCACAGGTCTGGATGGAGTTTTTCCATCTCGCTTGGCATTAAACCGGAAAAGATTGCGTTCCTCGCATATTGCGTGGCGGTGGGAAGAATGCTGCAGAACATATCTTCCTTGGTTTTTTTATAGGCATTGGCAATAAAAGGCTCAAAAGCCTTCCATTGGTCGTACCTTAAATTATCCACCACCACCAATAATGTAGGGGCTTTGTCCTCCAATTGCGGCATGACCTTGTCCCTGAACAAGGTATGCGACATCACAGGGGCTTTTTCCTGGTCCTTGAACCATTCGGGATAGTTTTTATCGATAAATTTGCAGAATTGGGTGTTCGCCTCTGTTTTTTGCGACTCCAAAATCTCGAACATCCCGGTATCCTCAATGTCTTCCAGTTCCAATTCCCAGTACACCAGTTTTTGATAGAGATCGACCCAGCCTTCCCAAGAGTTGATCATCGACATGTCCATGGCGATTTTCCGGAATTCCTGTTGATAGCTGGAAGTGGTTTTTTCTGAGACCAATCGCGAATGGTCCAGATTCTTCTTCAAACTCAGCAAAATCTGGTTGGGGTTCACGGGTTTTATCAGGTAGTCGGCTATTTTAGAACCGATTGCTTCTTCCATTATGTATTCTTCTTCGCTTTTGGTAATCATCACCACCGGAAGCGACGCTTGTTGTTCTTTTATTTCAGATAGGGTTTCCAAACCTGTGAGGCCAGGCATGTTTTCGTCCAAAAAAACAATGTCGAAACTGTCTTTTTCAATTTCTTCCAAGGCTTCAGTGCCACTTTGTGCGGTGGTAACGCTATAATTTTTTTTCTCAAGGAATAGGATGTGAGGTTTCAACAAATCTATTTCATCATCTACCCATAGTACTTTTATCTCACTCATATTGTATATTTGTTTTTTCTGTGTTGAAGCTTTCAGTTTTTCTGAAAAAATCGCTTCTTGAACAAAACTAATCCTGAAGTTTTTCAATACGAAATGTGCCAGTATTAATTTAAAGTTAAAGTTTGAAATCACGCAACAAACTCAAAATAGTTAACGATCCCATCTACGGGTTTATTACCATCCCAAATACCGTGATATTCGATTTGATCGAGCATCCATATTTTCAACGCCTGCGACGGATTTCCCAAATGGGCATGTCGTACCTCGTTTATCCAGGTGCGCACCACACCCGTTTTCACCACGCTTTGGGGGCGATGCATTTGATGCGTAAAGCAGTACAAGTACTTCGTTTTAAGGACGTTGAAATTTCAGAAGATGAGGAAGAGGCCATATATATCGCCATTTTACTGCACGATATTGGTCACGGTCCGTTTTCGCATGCTATGGAAAACAGCATCGTAGAAAGCGTGAACCACGAGCAGATTTCCCTATTCTTCATGGAAGAGCTCAACCGAAATTTTAACAACAGATTAACGCTTGCCATCACGATTTTTAAAGATGAATACGACCGAAAATTCCTGCACCAGCTCATTTCGAGCCAATTGGATATGGATCGTTTAGACTATTTGCGGCGCGATAGTTTTTATACTGGTGTTTCCGAAGGATCGGTAAATTCCGAAAGGCTCATCACCATGTTGAACGTACACAACGATAAATTGGTGGTAGAGGAGAAAGGAATTTATTCGGTCGAGAAGTTCATCATCGCCCGCCGGTTGATGTATTGGCAGGTGTATTTACATAAAACGGGCATCGTGGCCGAACAATTGTTGCTTCGGTTATTAAAACGCGCCAAACAATTGACCGATGCAGGGGTGGAACTTCCTGCAAGCGAGGCCTTGTCTTTTTTCTTGAAGAACGCCATAACGAAAGAAACCTTTACGAAAGAGGTACTGGAAACTTTTTCAAAACTAGACGATTACGATATCGTTTCGGCCATGAAATATTGGGTCGATTGCGATGATTTCATACTCAAAACACTTTCAAAAATGTTGTTGGACCGGGATTTGTTAAAGATAAAAATGAAAAAAAAACCTATTTCTTCAGAAAAAGAAAAAAAGAAATTGAAGCAGGTCATGAAAAATCATCATTTAACCGAAGAGGAGGCCGCTTATTTTGTGTTTACCGGCAGTATCCAGAATCAGGCATACCGCATGGACAAAGACACCATCGACTTGTTGACCAAAACCGGAAAAATAAAAGATGTGGCCAAGGCGAGCGACCAAGTGAACCTAAAAGCCCTATCGGAAAAAGTGATAAAATACTATCTGTGCTATCCAAAAAGCGATAACTAAACCTTTTTTTCTATTTTTGCAGGGATTATTGCCATACCAAAACCATTCAATAAAACAGGGAAAGCCTGTTTTCATGGCATTCATCACTAACCACAATGCTACTAAATGAAATTTACAGCAACACAAATAGCAGGTCTTTTAGAGGGGGAAATAGAAGGAAATGAAGATGCCGAAGTCTCAAAACTTGCTAAAATTGAGGAAGGAACCGCGGGGAGTCTTACGTTTTTGGCCAACCCGAAATACACCTCCTATATATATTCAACACAAGCTACCATAACCATCGTCAACAAAGAATTTGTTGCCGAACACGAAATCGATACCACCCTTATACGGGTAGATGATGCCTACAAGGCTTTTTCCAAGTTGTTGGAATACTACAACCAGGTAAAAATGAACAAAACGGGGATTGAAGACCCTGTTTTTGTTTCAGAAAGCGCTACGTATGGGGAAAACCTGTATTTGGGCGCTTTTTCTTATTTGGGTGATAACGTTAATATTGGAGACAACGCCACCATATATCCTAATGTGTACATTGGCAACAATGTGACCATAGGGGATAATGTAATTATTTTTGCGGGGGCCAAAATTTATTCTGAAACCATAATAGGCAACAATTGTGTAATCAATAGTGGAGTAATAGTTGGTGCCGATGGTTTTGGCTTTACACCAAATGAAAAAGGAGAGTATTCAAAAGTGCCACAAACTGGCAATGTAATCATTGAGGACAATGTCGATTTAGGAGCCGGAACCACCATAGACCGTGCTACGTTAGGTGCTACTATAATTCGTAAAGGCGTAAAACTGGACAACCAAATACAAATAGCCCACAATGTGGAAATAGGCGAAAATACTGTTATTGCAGCCCAATCTGGCGTTGCCGGATCGACCAAAATAGGCAAAAACTGCGTTATTGGCGGTCAAGTGGGTATCGTAGGCCATATTACCATAGGCAACAATGTGAGGATACAAGCCCAAAGTGGCATTGGCCGAAATGTTAATGACAATGAGGCATTGCAAGGTTCGCCAGCCTTGAGTTACAATAAATTCAATAAAAGCTATGTTCATTTTAAAAATCTGCCTGAAATAATCAAGCGATTTAATACTTTTGAAAAAAAATCTGACAATGATTGAGTGCAACTCCACAAATCAACAAACCATTGGCAAGGAAACATCCCTAACCGGAGTAGGCTTGCATACCGGAAAAGAGGTGACCATCACCTTTAAACCTGCGCCAGAGAATTACGGCTACAAGTTCGTGCGCGTAGATCTTGAAGGCAATCCTGTTATAGAGGCCGATGCAAATTTTGTCACCAATACCGAACGGGGCACTAACTTGGAAAAAAAGGGGGTGAAAATACATACATCTGAACATGTGCTGGCGGCTTTGGTAGGGATGGAAGTGGACAACTGTATGATAGAGCTCAACGCTTCCGAACCTCCTATAATGGACGGTTCGTCAAAGTTTTTTGTGGAGGCAATAGAAGCTGCCGGCGTTGTAAAACAAGAAGCCCCGCGGGAAGAATATGTAGTAAAAGAAGTTATTTCGTACACCGACGAAGAAACCGGCAGCGAAATAACCGTTATTCCTTCCGATACGTACCAAATTACCACAATGGTCGATTTTGACACCAAAGTATTGGGAACGCAAAATGCCACCTTACAGCACATTTCCAATTTTAAAGATGAAATTGCAAATGCCCGCACCTTCAGTTTTCTGCACGAGATTGAAACCTTGTTGGACCATGGCCTTATCAAAGGTGGTGACTTAAACAATGCCATCGTGTATGTGGACAAGGAATTATCGCCCGAAACCATGGAAAAACTGCGTGGCGCTTTTGGCAAGGATGAAATCTCAGTAAAACCCAATGGAATTTTGGATAATTTGACACTGCACCACCCCAATGAAGCGGCCCGCCATAAACTGTTGGACGTCATTGGTGATCTGGCCTTGATAGGGACCCGCATTCGCGGAAAAGTCATTGCCAATAAGCCCGGGCATACAGTAAATACCCAGTTTGCCAAAAAATTGTCGCGGCTCATTAAGATTGAAAAACGAAATAAAGTTCCGCAAATTGATATTTCAAAAGAACCGGTAAAAGACGTTAACGAGATTATGGCCATGCTGCCGCACCGCCCGCCTTTTTTATTGGTGGACAAAATATTGGAACTTACCGATACGGGCGTGGTAGGTCTTAAAAACGTGACCATGAACGAGCCATTTTTTGTAGGTCACTTTCCGGGGGCTCCCGTGATGCCTGGGGTTTTAATTGTTGAAGCCATGGCACAAACAGGAGGTATTTTAGCCTTGAGCACGGTTCCAGATCCCGAAAATTATTTGACGTTTTTTATGAAGATAAACAATGTTAAGTTTAAGCGGCAAGTAAACCCAGGGGACACGCTTATTTTTAATTTGGAATTGATTTCCCCCATTAGAAGAGGGATTGTCCATATGAAAGGCGATGCCTACGTTAATGATAAGCTGGTCACCGAAGCCGAATTGATGGCACAGATAGTAAAATCTAAAGAAGACTAAATGAACCAACCGTTAGCATACGTCCATCCGGGCGCAAAAATTGCCAAAAATGTGGTGATAGAACCCTTTACGACCATCCATAACAATGTGGTAATCGGCGAGGGCACGTGGATTGGCTCCAACGTAACCATTATGGAGGGAGCCCGTATAGGAAAAAACTGTACTATTTTCCCAGGTGCCGTTATTTCTGCCGTTCCACAGGATTTAAAATTCAAGGACGAAGAAACCACAGCCGAAATAGGCGATAATACGACCATAAGGGAGTACGTAACCGTAAACCGCGGCACTATAGACCGTGGAAAGACGGTCATTGGAAAAAATTGTTTGATTATGGCCTACTGCCACATCGCCCACGATTGCATTGTTGGCGATAACTGTATTTTTTCTAATGCCAGTACGTTGGCAGGCCATATAACTGTGGGCGACCACGTTGTTTTGGCCGGAATGACAGCCGTGCACCAGTTTTGTATGATTGGTAGCCACGCTTTTGTAACAGGTGGTTCTTTGGTGCGAAAGGACGTACCGCCCTATGTAAAAGGAGCCCGTGAACCGCTTTCTTATGTTGGAATCAATTCCATAGGATTGCGAAGAAGGGGATACGATACCGAAAAGATACGTGAGATTCAAAACATCTATCGCATCTTGTACCAAAACAATTACAACACGACCCAAGCTTCAGAAATTATTGAAGCTGAAATGGAAGCGACCCCAGAGCGGGACGAAATCCTTCAATTTATCAAAAACTCCAAACGGGGGATCATGAAAGGATATTTCAGTAATAATTAAATATGAGATGTGAGATTTTAGACGTGAGACATGAGATATGTTGGATGTTTGAAATTACTAACGTCAAATATTAGTAAAAGATTAAAAGACAAATCGGAATTCAGGAATTGTTTAATTCTGAATCCATAATTCATAATTAAAAAATATGGCAACTACATCAGATATTCGAAAAGGGTTATGCATTCATTATAACCATGATATTTACAAAATAATTGAATTTTTACACGTAAAACCCGGGAAGGGGCCGGCTTTTGTGCGTACTAAGTTAAAAAGCGTCACTACCGGAAAAACCATTGACAATACGTTTTCCGCAGGACATAAAATCGACGATGTACGGGTAGAAACGCATAAATTTCAATTCTTATATAATGAAGGGGAATTTTATCATTTTATGAACACGGAAGATTATACACAAATCCGTTTGCTGAAAGAAGCATTGGACACCCCAGAGTTAATGAAGGAAGGCGAAGTAGTTACCGTGCTCATCAATACAGAAGATAACGCCCCACTTTCTGTTGAAATGCCACCGCACGTCATTTTGGAAGTAACCAGAACAGAGCCTGGCGTAAAAGGCAATACCGCAACGAATGCCACCAAACCCGCCACTGTTGAAACCGGCGCCGAAGTGAACGTTCCCTTATTTATCAACGAAGGCGATAAAATACGTATCGATACCGAAAAAGGGCAATACCAAGAGCGGATTAAAGAATAGATTTACCTTTCAGCAAAAATTTAAATCCCGTCACGATGCTATTGTGACGGGATTTTTTATATTTGATTTCAAATTCATATAAAATGAAATTTTCAACGCCCCAAACCCTAAGTGCCATTGCAGGCATTATTGATTGCGATTATGTAGGCGAAGCTGCCTTTCCGGTGTTGGGGTTAAACGAAATACACGTAGTACAGCCGGGCGATATTGTTTTTGTGGACCATCCCAAATATTATGACAAAGCCTTACAGTCACTTGCCACTATTGTATTGATCAATAAAGAAGTGGAATGCCCTCCAGGAAAAGCCCTGTTGATAAGCGACGACCCGTTTCGTGATTTCAATAAATTGATCCACCATTTTAACCCGTTTGTGGCTGCTACGGCTGTCATTGCAGATTCAGCCAAAATAGGCCACCACACCATCATCCAGCCCAATGTTTTTATAGGCAACAACGTGGAAATTGGCGCCGATTGTATTATCCACCCAAATGTTTCCATTTACGACAATACGATAATTGGTGATAATGTAACTATCCATTCCGGTACGGTCTTGGGGGCCGATGCGTTTTACTATAAAAACCGCCCTGAGAAGTTTGATAAATTATTAAGCGGTGGCAAGGTTGTTATTAAAGATAATGTCGACATTGGCGCTCAATGTACCATCGACAGTGGTGTAACGGCCTCGACAACCATAGGGGAAGGCACCAAATTGGACAACCAAGTGCACATAGGGCACGATACCGTAATTGGCAGAAGGTGTTTAATCGCTTCGCAAGTAGGCATTGCCGGTTGTGTGCTGGTAGAGGATTTTGTAACAATATGGGGCCAAGTGGGCATTACCAGCGGGGTCACTATTGGCGAAAAAGCAGTGATTTCGGCACAAAGCGGCGTCAGTAAATCGCTTCCCGGTCATAAATCCTATTTTGGAACCCCGGCAGATGAATTCAGGAAAAAATACAAGGAACTGGCGTCCATTCGCTTAATTCCCGACATAATCGATAAATTAGATAAAATATAATGAGCACAAGTGCAAAAGAAATTGTGAGGCGATTTTACCTCTCAGATGTGTTAAACGAAAATTCGGTATTGGATAAATTTTTTCATCCCGATTTAGAACTACTATGGAACAGTACCAATGGGCTTACCATTATGAACCATAGCGATTTAGTAGATTATTTTACCGAAATGCGCCGAACCTACGACGATCTTAGGGTAGAAGTAAGCCATTTATTGGAAGATGGTGATTATGTTACCGTCCGGTATAAATATTACATCAAAACCATTGAAAACCCAGATGAAGAATTAGGAATTGCACATTTCATGGCCATTTGGGAAGTGAAGGATGGTAAGATTTTTCGGGGGCATCAAATAAGCCAACCGGTGACTGATAACGATGACACTTCAGAATCGTACCATAAGGTTAAGGTGTAAATTCTTTTAAAAACTATTTCAAAATAGTACCTTTGCACAGCCTTGCATATTCTGTTTGGCATGATACATTTCAATATAAAACAATAAAAAATTCTGAAAGAGAATGAGCGTTTTAGTAAATAAAGATTCAAAAATAATCGTACAGGGCTTCACGGGAAGTGAAGGTACGTTTCACGCCCAACAAATGATCGAGTACGGCACCAATGTCGTTGGAGGTGTTACTCCAGGTAAAGGTGGACAAAAGCATTTGGACAAACCTGTTTTCAATACCGTTGCCGATGCCGTTGAAGAAACCGGTGCAGACGTCAGCATTATTTTCGTTCCCCCGGCATTTGCAGCCGATGCCATTATGGAAGCCGCAAATGCAGGCATTAAGGTAATCATTACCATTACCGAAGGAATACCTACGGGCGACATGATAAAAGTTGCTGACTATATAAAAGACAGGGATTGCCGTTTAATTGGGCCTAACTGTCCGGGAGTAATCACTCCGGGCGAAGCCAAAGTGGGCATTATGCCAGGTTTTGTCTTCAAAAAAGGAAAGATAGGCGTGGTTTCAAAATCTGGAACGCTAACCTACGAAGCCGCAGACCAAGTGGTGAAGCAAGGTTTGGGCATCACCACTGCAATAGGTATTGGCGGTGACCCCATTATCGGGACTACGACCAAAGAAGCCGTGGAGCTGTTGATCAACGATGATGAAACCGAAGCGGTGGTCATGATTGGCGAAATTGGCGGTCAACTGGAAGCCGATGCTGCAAAATGGTACAAAGGTAGCGGAAGCAAAAAGCCAATTATTGCCTTTATTGCCGGTGAAACAGCCCCTGCAGGACGTACTATGGGCCACGCAGGTGCCATTGTGGGCGGTAGCGATGACACGGCACAGGCCAAAAAGAAAATTTTAGGGGAATGCGGCATTCACGTTGTGGATTCCCCAGCCGAAATAGGCAAAAAAGTTGCCGAGATAGTAGGCTAATATCCCATTATAGATAAATACCAAAGTCCTGTTGTTTTAACAGGGCTTTTTTTATATTTGGTGTGTATGTAAGATAAGCAGTATCTTGAATTATCCTGCAGGGTTTTAAAAACCCTGTAGGTATAAACAAAAAAGACCAAAACCAAACCAACAGCTATGAAATTATTAGAAGGTAAAACAGCAATCATCACCGGCGGTAGCCGCGGAATAGGTAAAGGAATCGTGGAAACATTTGTAAAACACGGTGCCAATGTGGCATTTACCTACAACTCGTCCAAAGAATCTGCAGAGGCCATCGCCGAAGAGCTCTCCAAAGAAGGCGTTAAGGTAAAAGCTTACCAAAGTAATGCTGCCAGTTTTGAAGATTCACAAGATTTAGCGGCCGAAGTGTTGAAAGAATTTGGAAGCATCGATATATTGATCAATAACGCGGGGATTACCAAAGACAATTTGTTGATGCGCATTTCGGAAGAAGATTTCGACAAAGTAATCGAAGTGAACCTGAAATCGGTTTTCAATATGACGAAGGCTGTGCAACGTGCTATGCTGAAACAGCGCAAAGGCTCTATCATCAACATGAGCTCGGTAGTAGGGGTGAAAGGAAATGCCGGGCAAACCAATTATGCCGCTTCAAAAGCTGGGATCATCGGTTTTACAAAATCTGTTGCCTTAGAGCTCGGCTCACGCGATATCCGGTGCAATGCAATCGCCCCGGGTTTCATTGAAACCGAAATGACCGGTAAGCTTAATGAAGAAACAGTACAGGGTTGGCGCGATGCCATTCCGTTAAAGCGGGGCGGCTCGCCAGAGGATATCGCCAATGCCTGCGTATTCTTGGCCAGCGATCTTTCTGCCTACATAACGGGACAAGTGTTGAACGTGGACGGTGGGATGCTTACTTAATCAGTAGCCAGTTGGCAGCATTTCGATAAAGCTCAAGACAATTGAATAGTAGTCATCCCGAAGGAGAAACGATCAGGGATCACATCTGAGTCAGCAAAACGATCTTAAAGTATTGATGATGTGATCACTCCTATCGTCGAGATGTCTGGAAAACTTTTTCTATTTTTTATAACCTCTAACTTCTAAAAACCAATAATTGACAACCGAAACCATACTATATATCTGTATCGCCGGCGTAATTTCCCTTGTGCTGGCGTTGTTTATGTATGGATATAAAACTAAATATTCTAAATCGCTACGTTGGACATTTGGAATTTTACGTTTTATCACGCTCTTTTCACTTTTAGTATTGTTAATTAACCCAAAGTTTAAAAGTGAAACCTATTCCGTTGAAAAGCCGCACCTCCCGGTGTTGGTGGACAATTCAGCTTCCATCGCCGAACTGGAACAAACGGATAACGTTTCAGCTTTGCTCGATAAACTTAAAAACAACAGCGCGTTGAACGATAAATATGATGTTTCTTATTTTTCCTTCGGAAATGATTTTGGCGAGCTGGATTCCTTATCTTTTTCCGAAAAGAACACGGATCTTTCAAAAGCGCTCGATGCTACCAATGCCTTGTTTAAAAATGAAACCGCTCCCACAATATTGGCAACTGATGGCAACCAGACCCTTGGGCGCGATTACGAGTTTTCATCCGCTACTTATAAAAATGCAATTTATCCTTTAATTTTAGGCGACTCCACCACCTACACCGATCTTAAAATAGCGCGTTTAAACAGCAACCGTTATGCGTTTTTAAAAAATAAATTTCCGGTTGAAGTGATCTTGGTTTACAACGGAACCGGTTCGGTAAGATCTCAGTTTATCATTTCGCAGAACGGCACGACGGTTTACCGGGAAACGGTGGCTTTTTCAGAAAACGCCAATAGCAAAACCTTGAACTTCACCCTTCCGGCCTCAAATGTGGGCTTGCAAAAATACGTGGCGCAAATTTCACCTTTGGAAGATGAAAAGAACACCACCAATAACACCAAACAATTTGCCGTTGAAGTGATTGACCAAGCGACCAATGTGTTGGTGGTGAGCGATATCATCCATCCAGATTTAGGGGCGTTAAAAAAAGCCATAACCGCTAACGAACAACGAACACTGACCATAAAAAAACCTTCGGAAGCCGCTTCATTGCTCAATGACTATCAATTGATTGTGCTGTATCAACCAGAGCGTGGTTTTGCCCAAGTTTATTCAGAAATTAAAAAACTCAAGAAAAACACCCTAACGATTACCGGTACAAATACCGATTGGAATTTTTTGAATGGGATACAGCAACAGTTCAAAAAAGAAACCAGTTTGCAAACCGAAGACGTTTCGGCTGTATTAAATAAAAATTACAGCACGTTTGCCGTAACGGACATTGGTTTTAACGATTTTCCGCCGCTTACAGCTACTTTTGGCGAATTGCGGGTTATGGTTCCGTACGAAACACTGTTAGATCAGGCCATCAATGGGTTTGAAACAGGAAATCCATTATTGGCCACTACGGAATTAAACGGCAAGCGAGACGCAATCTGGGACGGAGAAGGCCTTTGGAAATGGCGCGCCCAGTCCTATTTACAACATGATAATTTTCAAGAATTTGATGGATTTATAGGAAAGTTGGTACAATATTTAGCTTCAAACAAACGCCGCAGCCGATTGGAAGTGAGCAATGAAACATTTTATTACAACAACAGCCCGATAAAGGTTTCAGCTCAATATTTCGACAAAAATTACGTGTTCGATTCCCGTGCGGCCTTGAACATTACCGTGCGCAATGTGGAAACCGATAAGCGGACCAAGTTTCCGTTATTGCTGAAAAACAATTTTTACGAAGTAGATTTAAACAGCTTACCGGCAGGGGATTACCAGTTCACGGTTTCAGTTGAAGAAGAAGAAATTGCCCGAGACGGAAGTTTTACCATCCTCGATTTCAATGTGGAGCAGCAGTTTTTAAACGCCAATGTTTCCAAGCTGAAGCGTTTGGCCGAAAAAACTTCAGGAACGGCTTATTTCCCTATGAAAACCGATGCGTTAATAGAAAGCCTTATCACAAATGATTCTTACCGATCCATTCAGAAAAGCGAACTAAAAACCGTACCTTTAATCGATTGGAAATACCTGCTCGCGCTTATTGTGTTAACGCTTAGCGCTGAGTGGTTTATAAGAAAATACAACGGACTTATATAAACCAAAAAAAGAAGAAACAGCATGGAAAGATTACCCAAAATTGGAATACCTTTAATTATAGGTGTCATCATCATTATTATTGTAATTGCTAAATCTGCAGTAACCATATCTTCGGGGGAAGCCGGAGTGCTCTATAAACGCTTTGGAGGTGGAGTGGTAACCGATGAACCCGCTATGGGCGAAGGTTTTCACATTGTCGCCCCATGGAACGACGTATTTATATATGAAGTACGGCAGCAATCGTTGGACGAATCTATGAAAGTACTCTCATCCAACGGGTTGGACATTCGTTTGGAAGCCTCAGTGTGGTTTGAGCCTGAAGATGCAAATTTAGGAAAGCTCCACAAGGAAAAAGGGGAAGATTACATTACACGATTGATAAAACCGGCCGTACGATCTGCAACTCGAGCAGTAGTGGGACGGTACACCCCTGAACAATTATACGCCAGCAAGCGCGAATCCATACAAAGTGAAATGTTGGAAGAGACCAAAAACCTGCTACAAAATCAATTTGTACAAGTAAACCGAATTTTAGTGCGCGATATCTCGTTACCGGAAACTATAAAAATGGCCATTGAACGTAAATTGAAACAAGAACAGGAGTCTTTGGAATATGAATTCCGATTGGAAAAAGCACAAAAAGAAAAAGAGCGCCAACGTATAGAAGCAGAAGGTAAAGCGAAAGCCAACAGTATTTTAAGTGCATCGTTGACCGATAAGATTTTACAGGAAAAAGGAATTCAAGCCACGATAAAACTTTCCGAATCCAACAACAGTAAAGTTATTGTAATTGGTTCTGGCGATAGCGGAATGCCTATTATTTTAGGAAATCAGTAGTCAGTTACAGTTAAACAGTAAAACTTCGATTTAATTATATCTTAGAAACCCTTTCAGAATTTTTTGAAAGGGTTTTTTTGATTGTAATGCAACAATATTTTTTTGGCAACTGTGTTATTTCTAGTGGATAAAGCATGTGGTTTATAGAAGGAATAATATCTCGAGCGCAGTCGAGAGGCTTTGAGGTCTCGACTGCGCTCGACCAGACGCGACAAATAAGCATTCAATTTTATTGCTGCTAACGTTCAGCTTAATTGCTTAAAGCTAAAACTATTTTAAGGTGTTTTTGTTATAAAACGTCATTTCTTCTACCTAGTTTTTGTTTGCTGATTACTGCGTACTGAATACTGCAAACTTTAATTCCTAATCAATCCGCTTCCAGATTTTGATGAGCACAATACAGCAGAGGGCAGCTGCGATGGATAGTAGGGTAGCCGTTGCGAGGTTACCATAGATAAAATACCCCGTGGCAAACAAGACACTGTACGTGCCGATAATACCTAAAAAGAACGCCAATATTTTATAGTTGAAATTGTAAAACTTGCTTTTTTTGCCAAACACCAAGGATTTAAAACTTTCTAAGGTGTCTTTATCGGTTGGTCGTGTTACCAGCGTAACTAAAATCCAACCAATTGTGGTAACCACCACACCAATAGTTAACTGCCAATACCCGGCTAACTCAAAGAACGGATTGTCCAATTTTCCATTGATAAAAAAGAAAATTGCTATCAAGAAAGAAATGGACATCGCCGCAATTTCACTGTATGGGTTTATGCGGCTCCAAAACCACCTTAGGATAAACAACAGTCCAGTACCGGCACCAATTTGAAGCAATAGGTCAAATACGTCTTTGGCCGATTGCAAATAAAAAGAAAACAAAGCAGCCGAAGCCATCAACACCACGGTGGAAATTCTACCCACCAATACTTTTTGTTTTTCTGAAGCATCAGGATTGACAAACCGACCATAAAAATCGTTTACTACATAAGAACTTCCCCAGTTTAGCTGTGTGGAAATGGTACTCATAAATGCAGCAATAAGCGAAATAAGTACCAAACCTATTAAACCGGCCGGCAAATAGGTCATCATGGCAACATAGGCGACATCGTGTCCGTGCATTTCGGCATTCAGGTTAGGAAAAGCCGAAACAATACTCTCTAAATTAGGGAACACGACAATAGAAGCCAACCCTACCAATATCCAAGGCCATGGCCGTACGGCATAATGGGCAAAGTTAAAGAACAACGTGGCCCAAGTAGCATGTTTTTCGTTTTTTGCTGCCAGCATACGCTGGGCAATATAGCCACCGCCTCCTGGTTCTGCTCCGGGATACCACGTACTCCACCATTGTACGGCAAAAGGGATGATGAAGAGGGTGATTAACATTTCGGTATTCGAAAAATCTGGGAGGATGTTAAGTTTTGTAGCTACTTGTTCATTTTCCAGCAAGTTTGAAAGACCGCCAATTTCGGGAAGGTTCAATATATATACTGTCGCCCAGATAGACCCGACCATGGCAATGACAAATTGAATTAAATCGGTTATCAAAACACCTTTTAACCCTCCCAAAGAAGAATAAATCACCACGATTATAGACGAATAGAGCAACGCTTCTTCTTGTGAAATCCCCAGAAGGATGTTGGCAATCTTGGCACCGGCCAAACAAACGCCGGCCATGGTAATAATGTTAAAAATCACTCCTAAATACAACGCCCTGAAGCCCCGTAAAAACTTGGCCGCTTTTCCCGAGTAGCGCAGTTCATAAAATTCCAAATCGGTCAAAATGCCCGATTTTCGCCACAATTTGGCATAGAAAAACACGGTGAGCATTCCGGTGAGCAGCATGGCCCACCAAACCCAATTACCAGAAACGCCGTTTTTTCTTACCAATTCGGTTACCAATCCGGGGGTGTCGGCGGCAAAAGTGGTGGCCACCATGGAAATACCCAACAGCCACCAAGGCATATTACGGCCCGAAAGAAAAAACTCTTGAGTGTTCTTGCCCGATTTTTTGGCAACGACCAGCCCGATGATTAAAAAGATAGCAAAAAAAGAAAGGATCAACACCCAATCTAACGTGGCTAAGTGCATAGTGTGTGTTTTAGTAAGCGATCAAAGATTTTGCCTGGCCAACCCAGTTATCGCGTTCAATCCTTCCGGGAAAAAAATCGATAATTTCGGTAAGCGCACGAATGTTCGAAGGAGTAAGCCTGCTTATTTGAGCATAGGTGTAAATTCCTGTTTCGTTGAGTTTCTCTTCAATGTAAGGGCCAATGCCGTCTATTTTTGTGAGGTCGTCCCGTTCAAAACTGTGAGCAACGCCAATGGTTTCAAAATCCAGTTTTGGTTTGTCTTTGGTATAGGTAACAAAACTAGTCCGGGTTTTTTGCAGCACATCTTCCGGGTTTACGATTTCTTTTTGCGTCTGTTTTACCACTTCAACGATTTTAGGCTTTATTTCTGTAAAAATGGTTTCAATATCGTTCACTTTTTGCTGTGACTTGGCAGCGTTTACCTCGCCTTTAAGTTTTTTTATAAAGCTTCTGCTTTTTCCTTTTTGCAGCCACCAGCCGGAAAAGTAACCGATGAGAAACGAACTGAGCATTAAAATAAAAATCCCCACTAACCCGGGCAATTGCGCTATGTATTCAGTAATGCTATCCATTGTAATTGTAAACGATCTCTATTCTTCTGTTAACGTTCCTTCCACGTTTGCTATTGTTGGTGTCTATGGGTTCTGTTTCTCCTTTGGAGGCTGCTTTTATAGTTGACTTGTCAAAACCTCCTTTTGAAATCAAGAACCACCTTACTTGTCTAGCATATTGAAGCCCCATACGGTAATTGTCGTTGGCGTTGCCTACATTGTCGGTATGGCCTATTACTTCAATGGACATTTCCGGATGATTTGACTTGGCGGTTTTTATGTCTTTAAGCAACTTACGCAAATCACTGTTCACGATAATACCGGTTTCTGAAAATTTAGGATATACCGTTACCGTTTCGGGCAGGTTGATCGTCATTTGCTCTCCACGGTCTTTGTCCCAAGGTTTGAAAGCAAATGAAAACCCGTTGCTGAAGGCCCCATTTTCATTAAATGAAATATCCTTGATCACCGGTTTTATCACTATTTTTTCTGAAGAAACCCCCGTTGCCATCAACAGCTGCTTTATTTTGTTTCCCCGTTGTATTCCTAAATTTGGGGTTTCCATGTTTTCTTCGGGGCTGTAAATGGAAGTGATTTGCACTTCTTTGTCTGGGTGTTCGATTAAATAGGTGTTTATGTTGTACTTAAAATCGATGCTGCTTTCAGGAACTGCAATAGTTGCGCTGTTTCTATGCGAACGTATCCCTTCGTTAAACATAAAAACGATAGCGCCATCTTCATTTTTAACGGTCATTGCATTAGTTGTTTCCACCGTTGAAGAATCGATTTTTGGAGGATTGTTTTTAAGGCTATTGGGCACGGTGTCGGGAATGTTTACCGTATCGGCTTGAAGGGTGTTTTCAGTTAAAGCGGCCGTCGGTTCCGTGTCATTTTGAAGCCATGAATAAAGCCAAAGCCCAAAAAATGCCCAAATAAGGAAAATGAAAAATGCTATTAAAAAACTCCTCAAAGCGTGTAAAAAATTGATTTATAGAACGTAAGTTATTTCTTGTTTTTCTATAAAAACAAATCTAACAAAATATTGTATTTATTTTACTCAATAATTATATGTTTATTAATAATTATATAAACATTTTTGTTTAGCTTTGTACCCATCTTATGAAACAGATAGCATTACATCATCACCATATTAATATCCACGCTCTTGCGAGGTGATACTGGTATGTTGTAAGTAAACTTATATAAACTATATCGAAACCCGTTTGAGCAACCTCAAACGGGTTTTTTCATGCGCTAAATTTAAAAAAAATGAAAGTATTAAAAATTGCTGTACAGAAATCAGGTAGACTTAATCAAGAGTCGCTCAAAATTTTAAAAGATTGTGGCATTGCCATAGATAATGGCAGAGATCAATTAAAGGCACCTGCTAAAAATTTTCCACTGGAAATCTACTATTTACGTAATGGTGACATCCCTCAATACTTAAATGATGGCGTGGTGGATTGTGCTATAATAGGCGAGAACCTTTTAGTGGAAGACGGAAATAAGATTAAAGCAATAGAAAAGTTAGGCTTTTCCAAATGCCGGGTATCATTGGCTGTTTCAAAGTTTTTTGAATATAATAGTATAAAGAATCTTGACGGAAAACGGATTGCGACTTCTTATCCAGAAACAACAAAGAAATTCTTAGCTGATAAAGGAATCACAGCCGATTTACACATTATCAACGGAAGTGTTGAAATAGCCCCCAATATCGGTCTGGCCGATGGTATTTGTGACATTGTGAGCAGTGGCAGCACGCTTTTTAAAAACAACTTAAAAGAAGTGGAAGTCATTCTTAAAAGCGAGGCCGTATTGGCTGTTTCACCAAAAATAAGCGGTGAAGAAAGAGCAATACTGAATAAATTATCCTTCAGACTTCAATCGGTATTAAAAGGAAGGGATAATCGCTATGTGTTATTAAACACGCCAAACGATAAGATTGACGCCATCTCAAAGTTGTTGCCAGGTATGAAAAGTCCAACCATTTTACCATTGGCAAAAGAGGGGTGGAGCAGTATGCATTCAGTAGTGAATCAAGAAGAATTTTGGGATGTTATAGAAGAATTAAAAGCTGTAGGCGCTGAAGGAATTTTAGTATGTCCAATTGAAAAAATGATCGCATAATGAAAAAAGTATTTAACCCAGATAAAGCATCTTGGAACGAGCTGCTTAAAAGGCCCACGCAAACCGTTGCAGCTATTGAAACGGTTGTAAACGAAATTTTTACTGAAGTTAAACTAAAGGGAGATCAGGCGGTATCTCGATATACTCAACTCTTTGATGGCACAACGCCAGAGAACGCATTGGTTTCAGAAGAAGAAATCAGTCAAGCGGTAAAATCTGTTTCTCCTGAATTAAAAGAAGCAATTGAATTAGCAAAATCAAATATCACAACATTTCACACAGCGCAAAAAACAAAAAGAGTTTCAGTAGAAACGACTAACGGAGTGATGTGTTGGCAAGAAAAACGACCTATTCAAAAAGTGGGATTGTATATTCCTGGAGGCTCGGCACCACTATTTTCTACTATCCTAATGCTTGCTGTACCAGCAAATATAGCCGGTTGTAAAGAAATTGTGCTTTGTACGCCGCCCGATAAGGAAGGGAAAATAAATCCGGCAATTCTTTATACAGCAAATTTATGCGGCGTAACCAAAATCTACAAAATAGGCGGTATTCAAGCTATCGCTGCGATGACGTTTGGTACTGAAAGTGTTTCTTCGGTGTATAAAATTTTTGGCCCAGGAAATCAGTACGTTACCGTTGCCAAACAATTGGCGACCAAGTATAATGTAGCGATCGATATGCCCGCAGGACCCTCGGAATTATTGGTGTATGCAGATGATACTGCAATGCCTTCATTTGTAGCTTCAGATTTATTGAGCCAAGCGGAACACGGTCCTGACAGCCAGGTGATTTTAGTGTCAATTTCTGAAAAAATAATTAATGAAATCGAAAAGGAAATCGAAGCCCAATTAGATAAATTGCCAAGAAAAGATATTGCAATACAGGCTATTGCAAACTCTAAGCTTATTTTGGTACATACAGAGGAAGAAGCCTTAGAAATGATCAATGCGTATGGTCCAGAACACTTCATTGTTATTTCAGAACATGAAGATTATTTCGTTGAGAACATTCAAAATGCAGGTTCTGTTTTTATAGGAAATTACACTCCTGAAAGTGCTGGGGACTACGCTTCGGGGACCAATCACACTTTGCCTACCAACGGCTACGCAAAACAATATAGCGGTGTTAACTTGGGTAGTTTTTTAAAGAGTATGACGTTTCAGAAAATTTCAGAAAAAGGCATTCAAAACATTGGCCCTGCAATTGAAACGATGGCAGATGCAGAAGGGTTGCAGGCTCATAAAAACGCAGTATCAATCCGTTTAAAAAGTTTACAATAATACGATGAAAAATACATTCAACTTAAAAACATTGGTACGTCCCAATGTTGCAGCCTTAGAGCCGTACAGTTCTGCCCGTGATGAATTCACAGAAACAGGCGCTTCGATGGTTTTTTTGGACGCGAACGAAAATCCCTTTGAAAATGGTGTAAATCGCTACCCCGACCCGCAACAACGGCGTTTAAAGAAAGAGATAGGGACAATTAAAGGCATTTCAGAAAAAAACATGCTGTTGGGTAATGGTAGCGATGAAGTATTGGATTTGCTTTTTAGAGCCTTCTGTGAACCCGCAAAAGACAATATAATAACGCTTCCGCCAACCTACGGAATGTACAAAGTACTCGCTGGAATTAATAATATTGAAAACAGGGAAGTGTTGTTGACTGAAGCATTTCAACCCAATATTCCAGCCATTTTAGAGACAGTTGATGCACAAACCAAAATAATTTTTCTCTGTTCACCCAATAATCCGACAGGGACGGCTTTTTCTGAAGCTAAAATTAAACAACTATTAAGCAGTTTTAAAGGTTTGGTGGTAATCGATGAGGCGTATATCGATTTTTCAGAAAAAGAAAGTTGGTCAAAAAAATTAGCGCGGTTTCCTAATTTGGTCGTTACCCAAACCCTTTCAAAAGCTTATGGAATGGCAGGAATAAGACTGGGCATTTGTTTTGCTTCCGAAGAAATTATTGCTGTATTAAATAAAATAAAACCACCTTACAACATCAACTCTTTAACACAGGAGAAAGCTATACATCGACTACAGAAAATATCAACTACAAACAATGAAATAGACTCATTAATAATAGAAAAGAATAAGTTATATAAAGCTTTACTTGAAGTAAATTTTATCAATAAAATAATACCTTCAGAAGCTAATTTTATTTTGTGTCGAGTAGATGATGCTACAAAAAGATATAATCAATTACTGGAAAAAGGATTTGTAGTTCGCAATCGCAGCAGTCAACCGCTTTGTGAAAATATGTTACGTTTTACAGTAGGAACACCCGAAGAAAATGCACGATTAATCGCTTCACTAAAACAACTTCAATAATGAAAAAGAACGTATTATTTATAGATAGGGACGGAACCTTAATTAAAGAAACCGTTGATGAACAAATTGATGCCTTTGAGAAGATGGTCTTTTACCCAAAGGTTTTCACGTATTTGGCTAAAATAGCTAAGGAATTGGATTTTGAGCTCGTTATGATTACCAATCAAGATGGTTTGGGCACTGACTCATTTCCAGAAGAAACATTCTGGCCTGTTCAAGATTTTATACTCAAAGCTTTTGAAAATGAAGGCGTGGTTTTTAATGAGGTTTTTATAGATAGAACTTTTCCTCATGAAAACGCACCTACGCGAAAACCAGGTACAGCATTGTTACAGCAGTATTTTTCAGGGGAATACGATTTGAAAAACTCCTTTGTAATCGGTGATCGATTAACCGACGTGGAATTGGCTAAAAACTTAGGTGCAAAAGCTATTTTCATCAATGATGACACTCAATTGGGAACAAACGAAATAAGCGTTAAAAAAGAAGATTTAAACTCGGTCATCGCATTAGAAACCAATGACTGGAAAGCTATTTATGAGTTTTTAAAGTTAGATGCAAGAACTGCCGAAATCAAAAGAAAAACAAATGAAACAGATATTTCCATACAGTTAAATCTTGACGGCACAGGAAAAAGTACCATTGACACCGGGATTGCGTTTTTTGACCATATGTTGGATCAAATAGCGCGGCACGGTCAAATGGATCTTACGGTACATGTTACGGGTGATTTAGAAGTAGACGAACACCACACCATAGAAGACACAGCTATTGCTTTAGGCGAAGTGTTTTCAAAAGCACTGGGCAACAAGCTTGGAATAGAGCGCTACGGATTTTGTTTGCCCATGGACGATTGCTTAGCGCAGGTTGCCATTGATTTCGGCGGACGAAACTGGTTAGTCTGGGAAGCCGATTTCAAACGGGAAATGATCGGTAAAATGCCTACCGAAATGTTCTACCATTTCTTTAAAAGTTTTACAGACGGAGCTAAGGCTAACCTTAATATTAAAGCAGAAGGAACCAATGAACACCATAAAATAGAGTCGATTTTTAAGGCTTTTGCTAAAGCAATAAAAATTGCAGTAAAGCGAGATACAGACAAGATGATTTTACCATCTACAAAAGGCGTATTGTAATGAATATAGTTATTATAGATTATGGTGCCGGAAATATTAAAAGTCTACAGTTTGCTATTGAAAGGTTAGGGTTTAATGCTGCTTTGAGTAGTAATGAAGAAGAAATTAAAACTGCCGATAAAGTGATTTTCCCTGGTGTAGGCCACGCAGACAGTGCGATGAAAATGCTAAAAGAAACAGGCTTAGACAAGCTCATACCGACCTTAAAACAACCCGTTTTAGGTATTTGTTTGGGAATGCAATTGCTTTGTACTACTTCGGAAGAAGGGAATACGAAGGGTTTAGGTATTTTTAATGTTGACGTAAAACGGTTTTCAAACACCTTAAAAGTCCCGCAAATGGGCTGGAATACCATTTCAAACTTACAGTCTGATTTATTTAAAGGTATTTCAGAAAATGAGTTTATGTATTTGGTGCATAGCTACTATGCCCCAATTTGCGATGAAACCATTGCAATGACTGACTATGACGGGGGTTATTCTTCTGCATTGCAAAAAGACAACTTCTACGGCGTTCAATTTCACCCAGAAAAAAGTAGCGTTGCTGGAGAAAAAACATTAAAGAACTTTTTAACGATTTAATTATGAGAATAATACCTGCTATAGATATTATTGAAGGTAAATGTGTACGGCTTTCAAAAGGGGATTACAACACAAAAAAAATATACAACGAGAACCCGCTAGAGGTTGCTAAACAACTTGAGGATCATGGAATTAAATATCTACATTTAGTAGATTTAGATGGGGCAAAAAGTAGACATATTGTTAACCATAAAATTTTAGAAGAAATAGCTTCTAAAAGCAACCTACAAATAGATTTTGGAGGTGGTTTAAAAAGTGATAAAGATCTAGAAATAGCCTTTAATAGTGGCGCTAATCAAATAACTGGTGGAAGTATTGCGGTTAAAGACCCAGCTGTTTTTAAAAACTGGTTACAAAAATATGGTAGCGACAAAATTATTTTAGGTGCTGATGCAAAAGATGAAAAAGTTGCTGTAAGTGGCTGGTTAGAAGAAAGTGATGAGTTTGTCATTCCGTTTATTCAAAAATATCAAACTGAAGGAGCAACCTATGTAATTTGTACAGACATTAGTAAAGATGGGATGTTAGAAGGTCCTTCGTTTGAACTGTACAAACAAATTTTAGCTGAAACCGAGAATTTAAAACTAATTGCTTCAGGTGGTGTTGCTACCTTCGATGATCTTCCTAAGCTTTCTGAAATAGGTTGTGAAGGAACTATTTTAGGAAAAGCTATTTATGAAAACAGAATATCTTTAAAACAACTTGAAAAATATATTTTGAGCGAAAAGTCCTGAACTTTGAGTAAAGAAAACTATGATTTTATTGTTAACAATAATCGTAGCGTCCATAAAAATTGTAAGAATAAGACTATGATTTATAAAAAGAAATTATTAATTCGAACCGTGTCACTCATATCTCGTCGCTCGTCGTTCGTAACTCGTACTTTTAATTATGTTGACTAAACGAATAATCCCTTGTTTGGATATAAAAAACAGTCGCACCGTCAAAGGTGTCAATTTTGTAAACCTACGCGATGCGGGAGATCCGGTGGAATTGGCTAAAATATATTCTGAAACTGGAGCCGATGAGTTGGTATTTTTGGACATTTCAGCTACCGAAGAACGCCGTAAAACACTCGCCAACATGGTTTTACAAGTTGCCGAAGCCATAAATATTCCTTTCACCGTTGGCGGCGGCATTTCGAGTGTGGAAGACGTTGAAGTGTTGTTGAAAAACGGTGCCGATAAAGTCTCCATAAATTCTTCCGCAGTTAAAAATCCGCAGTTAATAAACGATTTAGCTGCTAAATTCGGTTCACAATGTATTGTGGTTGCAATCGACGCAAAGCAAATCGAGGGTGAATGGATTGTACATTTGGTGGGCGGAAAAGAACCAACAACACTTAACTTATTTGATTGGGCTCAAGAAGTCGAAAAAAGAGGAGCTGGAGAAATTTTGTTTACTTCAATGGATAACGATGGCACAAAAGACGGTTTTGCAAATGAAGCATTGAAAAAGCTTTCAGAAACCCTAAATATTCCAATTATCGCTTCAGGTGGAGCAGGTGCCATACACCATTTTATTGATGCTTTTAAAATAGGAAAAGCTGATGCTGCTTTGGCCGCGAGCGTGTTCCATTTCAAGGAAATAGAAGTTTCAGCATTAAAAAAAGAATTACAAACACAGGGAATCCCTGTTAGAATATAAGAGTATGCAAATAGATTATACAAAATACGAAAACGGTTTAGTTCCGGCAATTATACAAGATTCCATCACAAAAAATGTATTGATGTTAGGTTACATGAACGAAGAAGCGTTCCTGAAAACCAACCAAACCAAGAAAGTTACCTTCTTTAGCCGAAGTAAAAACCGATTGTGGACAAAAGGAGAGGAGAGCGGTAATTTTTTAAAACTGATTTCGATAAAAGTAGATTGTGATAACGATGCATTGCTAATTCAAGCAACCCCCCAAGGACCAACGTGTCACAAAGGTTCCGATACGTGTTGGAAAGAGGAAAATATTTCAAATTTCGGGTTTCTTTCAAAGCTCGAAGAGGTGATTGAAGATCGGAAAAATGATTTAGAAAATGAAAAATCGTATGTTTCCTCACTTTTTAGAGATGGAATGAATAAGATAGCCCAAAAAGTAGGAGAGGAGGCGGTAGAAGTTGTTATTGAGGCAAAAGATACCAACGATGATTTGTTTTTAAATGAAAGCGCCGACTTATTGTTTCATTACCTGATTTTGTTGCAGGCAAAGGGATTTGAACTTTCAGATGTTGAAAAAGTGCTGCGGAATAGGCATAATTAGTATTTATTATTACTTTTAAATATATTCAAAACGCACTATATGACCGCAAGAAAAAAACGCCGTATAAAACTTCCAAAAGTAAAACCGTCTAAAAACCGAAATGAAGTACCGGGACAGGTTACGTATACGGGTAAAAAGGAAGCAGCGGTTACCAAGTTGGAAATCATTGATTATTCAAAAGATCATTATAAACGGTTGGATTCTGAAAACATTGAAGACGCGTTTGCTTTTGAAAGTTCAGAACACGTTACATGGATCAATGTCAATGGCCTTAACAATACCAAAGAAATAGAGCGTTTGGGCGATTATTACAATTTGCACCCGTTGATTCAGGAAGATATTGTAACTACCAACCAACGTCCGAAAATGGACGAATATGAAGATTACTTATTTATTGTTTTTAAAATGCTCCATTATACCGATGATGGTGACTTCATCAACGAACACGTGAGCATGGTCGTGGGCCACAATTATGTAACCACCTTTCAAGAGGCCGATGGCGATGTGTTCGATGGCCTGAGGGACCGGATTGAAAACTCAAAAGGGCGCGTACGGCAAAAAGGGGCAGATTACCTTATGTTCGCAATTCTCGATGCCATTGTGGACAATTATTTCAGCGTAATCGAAACCCTAAGTGCTAAAATTGAGTTTATAGAAGATCAATTGTTTCAGGATAAAGTGGAGGAGGACATCACCCATGACATTCAAACCCTGAAAAAAGAAATACTGCGCATTCGCCGTGCCGTGGTACCGTTACGGGAAATAATCAACCGGATTGAAAAAATAGACACAGCTTTAATAGAAAACCGCACCAAAAATTACATTCGCGACCTATACGATAACATCATTCAAGTTTCAGAAAGCGTAGATATTTACCGCGAAATGATCTGGGGCTTGATGGATATGTACATGACCACCATAAGCAATAAAATGAACGAAGTCATGAAGGTATTGACCATTATGGCGTCCATTTTCATTCCGCTAACCTTTATGGCCGGTATTTACGGCATGAACTTCGAGCACATGCCCGAGCTTCACCTACGGTATGGATATTACTACCTTTGGGCCGCAATGATTCTGGTCTTTTTTGGCCTACTTTGGTATTTTAAACGTAAAAAGTGGTTATAATTTAATTAAGCCAACCACGTTGCTTGGCGCCTTTGCTATAAAAATACAGGAAAATGCAAATGGCAATCACGACCAGGGGCATAATAATCGCTTGGGGACCCATGACATCCATAACATCAGTGGCGAAAATCCAATAGCCCATTTGTAAAAGCACGGCAAGCAACGATATAAAGAATAAACCGATAGCCGCTTTTTTACGCAACAATAAAAGAAAGCAGCCTAACAGTCCAGAAAATACCGCTACGCCAAATACAATGGCATACCACGAGGGTAACGATTCCAAAAGCATGAGTTCTTCTTCAGAATAGGCTTCACTTAGCATGTCTTCCATAAAGTTGGATGCTAAAAAGTTAAAGGTACCCATCAGGTTCCAGATGAGTGCTATAACTGCAATGATCCAAAAAGCAGTGTTGGGTTTGGTTGTAGTGGTCATAATTTTCGTTTTTTGGTTGGTTCCTCTAAAAGTACAAAATACTTTTTAGTTTGAAATGTTGAATTATTCTTCTGAAATTTTAAAAAGAAATCCATCAAAACCGAAAAATACAGAAGCCTATCATTTCATCAAAAAAATAGTACTTTTGTATTTTGAATCTTAGCTTGACTACCTTATGAGCCAAAAAGTGTTACTAAACGCAACCGAAATCAATATTGCGCTTCATCGCTTGGCTTGCCAATTAATTGAAAATCACGACACCTTTACCGATACCGTTTTAATAGGAATACAACCGCGTGGTGTGTTCTTGGCCGAACGGTTAAAAACAGTTTTGGAAGAAGACTATAAAATAAAGAACATCCAACTGGGCTATTTAGATATTACCTTTTACCGAGATGATTTCAGGCGAAGCGGAAAATCCTTGGAGGCTAACAAAACCAACATTGATTTTGTAGTTGAAGATAAAAAAGTGGTCTTTATAGACGATGTACTGTACACGGGCAGGAGCATCCGTTCGGCCTTGACCGCCGTACAATCGTTTGGCAGACCTTTAGAAATAGAACTTTTGACGTTAATAGATAGGCGGTTTAGCCGGCATTTGCCCATTCAACCAGATTACAGGGGAAGGCAAGTAGATGCCATAAACAACGAAAAAGTAAAAGTATGCTGGAAAGAAAACGAAGGGGAAGACATGGTATATTTAGTAAGTAATTAAAGTTACTTCGGCACCGCTCAGCAACCATACATGAACTGATGGTTGGTGCCCTGAGCGTAGCCGAAGGGTAAAATATAAGAAACACTAAACATAATGAGCGAACTAAGTGTAAACCACTTATTGGGAATAAAATACATCACCGAAGATGACATTAACCTTATCTTTGAAACGGCCGATCATTTTAAAGAAGTAATCAACCGGCCCATTAAAAAAGTACCCTCCCTTCGCGATATTACCATTGCAAACCTTTTTTTTGAAAACAGCACCAGAACCCGTCTTTCTTTTGAACTGGCAGAGAAAAGGCTCTCTGCAGACGTCATCAACTTTTCTGCAGCATCTTCTTCGGTAAAAAAGGGGGAAACCTTGATCGACACCGTAAACAATATTCTTTCTATGAAAGTAGATATGGTGGTGATGCGGCACCCAAACCCGGGAGCGGGCATTTTTCTTTCAAAAAACATTAAAGCAAGTATCGTGAATGCCGGTGATGGCGCTCACGAACATCCAACACAAGCGTTGTTGGATTGTTATTCCATTAGGGAAAAATTAGGTGATGTAGCAGGGAAAAAAGTAGTTATTGTTGGTGATATATTACATTCCAGGGTAGCGCTGAGCAATATTTTCGCACTTCAAAAACTTGGAGCAACGGTTAAAGTATGCGGTCCTAAAACGCTTATTCCCAAATATATTGAACATTTGGGTGTTGAAGTGGAAACCAACCTTCGAAACGCGTTGCAATGGTGCGATGTCGCCAATATGCTACGGGTTCAAAACGAACGGATGGACATTAGTTATTTCCCTTCAACCAGGGAATACACACAGCAATTTGGGGTCAATAAAAAATTATTGGACTCATTGAACAAAGATATTGTGGTGATGCATCCTGGCCCCATAAACCGTGGAGTAGAAATTACCAGTGATGTGGCCGACAGCAAGCAGGCCATTATTTTAAACCAAGTACAAAACGGAGTCGCAGTGCGTATGGCGGTACTGTACTTATTGGCTTCAAAAATTCAATAATATGAATATAAAAAATCACGACAACTATGTGGTATTGGCTGACGAGCAAGATGATATCGCAGACTTTGCTTCTTTTTTGGAATATCAAATCCCAAAGAAATTTAAAGGCCAGAACGTAGTCGTCGATCTATTGAAATACGATAAGTTACAACTGGAAGAACTGCTTCAGTTTTTAAAAGTATCAAACCTGCACCGTAAGACCAAACAATCATTTGTTTTGGTCAATAATGCCATAAATCCAGATGTCATCCCAATGGAAATGATTGTGGTGCCTACGCTCCAAGAAGCTGAAGACATCGTTGAAATGGAGGAGATTGAACGTGATTTGGGTTTCTAGATTTATTTCTTTCTTCTGAAAAGAAACCTAATAAATTCTACTTTATGAAATTGACTATCCTTGGTTGCCATTCTGCAACACCACATATAAATGCAAATCCTACCGCACAGGTGTTGGAAGTTCAAGGACATTTATTTTTGATAGATTGCGGAGAAGGCACCCAAGTGCAACTTCGAAGGTACAAGGTGAAGTTTTCGCGTGTTAAGCATATTTTTATATCGCATTTGCACGGCGACCATTTTTATGGTTTAATAGGTTTGATTTCCACCTTTTTGCTATTGGGCAGGGAGGCAGACCTGCACATTTACGGCCCGAAAGGCATTAAGGAAATCATTCTTCTTCAACTGAAATTAAGTAAATCCTGGACCAATTATTCCCTGTTTTTTCACGAATTGGACAGCAATGTCCCTACCTTGCTTTTTGAGGACGAAAAAGTAACAGTAACCACCATCCCGCTGAAACACCGGGTTTATACCAATGGTTTTCTGTTTCAGGAAAAAACCAAAGAACGAAAGCTGGATTTTGAAGCCGCCCAGAAAGCCAATATCCATCATACCTACTTTCAGAAACTGAAGCAAGGTTATGATGTAAAAAACGAAAAAGGTGAATTAATTGCAAACAAAACGGTGACTTTAGAGCCAGACCCATCAAAATCGTATGCGTATTGCAGCGATACCGCTTTTTATCCAGAAATGGTTCCGCAGATACAACACGCAACAGCTTTATACCACGAATCTACTTTCTTGGAATCGCACCAGCATCTATGCGAAAAAACGAAGCACAGCACGGCCAAAGAAGCAGCAGTAATTGCTAAAAGGGCAGCGGTTGGCACCTTGATTTTAGGGCATTACTCTGGCCGTTACGGCGATCGGTCCTTATTTAAAAAAGAGGCCGAAGAAATTTTCTTCAAGGTGGAATTGGCCGAAGATGGAAAAGAATTTGAAATTTAAATGTTTTGTCAACAGACTTAATAATTTGTTTCCTGTAAACTAGTTAAAACATCCAGAAACAATCTATATTTCAGTTTTCGATACCATTTTAGACTTTCATTCTCAGCTTTTCAAAGTTTGCTTGAAGTAATAATTTGAGCTACTTATTACATGCTAAAAAAACTGATTTATATTTTAGTATAGATTTGTCTTATAACTTATGTCCAATAGCACAGCGACCTAACGTCTTAGTCAGCACGACTAAAATTTAATACACATTTAAAACTTTCTATTTTAAAACCAAATGCAAAACCCGTAACTTGCAGTAAAGACGTACTTATGGGCACTAACTTGCACGAATACCGAAAATCGTACGAAAAAGACGAACTGATCAAAAAAAACATTGATGAAAACCCGATACAGCAATTTCAAAAATGGTTTTTTGAAGTTAAAGAATTTGGTGGGGTCGACGAAGTCAATGCGATGACCGTTTCAACGTTTGGCGAAGACGGTTTCCCAAGAGGCCGAGTGGTGTTGCTTAAGAAATATGACGAAAACGGCTTCTACTTCTACACCAATTACAACAGCGAAAAGGGAATGTCGATTGCACACCACAATAAGGTTTGCCTGTCTTTTTTCTGGCCCAATATGGAACGGCAGGTGATTATTAAAGGTATGGCAGAGAAAACTTCGGAAGAAGATTCAACCAATTATTTTCATTCCAGGCCCTATGGCAGCCAGTTGGGAGCCTTGGTTTCTCACCAGAGCAGCGAAATAAAAAACAGGGAAGCCTTGGAAAAAAAGTTGGAAGAACTGGAAAAAAAATACAAAGGCAAAGAAGTACCAAAACCCAAAAGCTGGGGTGGTTACTTAGTAAAACCTGTAGAAATAGAATTTTGGCAAGGAAGGCCCAACCGGCTTCACGACCGTATTCAATATAGTTTACTAGGCGTTGACTGGAAGATAAAACGCCTGCAACCTTAATGTGGAACTGTTAAAACACCTCAGAACCTATGAAAACACTCTATTTGGTAAGGCACGCAAAATCATCTTGGAAATATGATGTTACCGACCACTTGCGCCCTTTAAAAAAACGCGGCCATAACGACGCCACCTTGGTTTCAGAAAAAATTAAAAATGAAATCGAACCACCGCAAAAAATACTCACCAGCGATGCCAATCGTGCACGAACCACGGCCGAATATTTTAAAAAGGCGTTTAACATAACTGATGATAATTATGAATTGACCCACGATTTATATGATTTTAGCGGTCAACAAGTGATGCAGGTAATTAAGAGTATAGATAATTTTTTAGACAGAGCAATGATTGTGGGACATAACCACGCGTTTACTTCGATGGTAAATATGATGGGCAGCAAAAAAATTGAAAACCTGCCCACCAGTGGTTTTGTAATGATCGAGTTTGATGTGGATGACTGGAACGACGTTTCCACCGGCACTACAAAAGAAATGGTTTTCCCCAGACATTTAAAATAATGACCGAAAAAATAACAAATTTAAATACCACAAAAAACGAATACCGTAACCGCGAACTCAGTTGGTTACAATTCAATGCCCGTGTACTGCAAGAGGCAGAAGATCCTTCGGTCCCCTTGATCGAACGGCTTCGGTTTCTAGGGATATTTTCGAATAATTTAGATGAATTTTTCAAAGTGCGCTACGCAACTGTCAGGCGAATCGTGGAAGCGGGAAAAGGAGGAAGGAGTTTTTTGGGGGGCATTTCAGCTTCCGATCTTTTGGAAGAAATCACTCAAATCGTTATCGAACAACAAGCGCACAGCCTGCGTATCCTTAAAAAAATTCGAAGTGAGCTCCATAAAGAGAATATTTACATTATCAATGAAACCGAGGTTACCAAAGCACAAAGTGAATTTATTTCCGATTATTTTATAAGGAAAGTAAGCCCGGCTCTAGTCACCATTATGATTGGTGAACTGGAAGAATTTCCCTCCTTGAAAGACAGTGCAGCTTATCTGGCAGTACGCATGGTCATGAAAAAAGATGATGAAACCTTTCAGTCCCGAAGCAATTTTGCCCTAATTGAAATCCCTAAAATCATTGACCGTTTTATTGTTCTGCCATCAAAAGGGGATAAGCAGTACATCATTATTCTTGACGATTTGATACGGTATTGTTTAAACAACATCTTCAGTATTTTTAAATATGAAAGCATTTCGGCACACATGATCAAAATAACCCGCGATGCCGAATTGGATATAGACAGTGATTTAAGCCGCAGTTTCCTTGAAAAAATCTCAAAAAGCGTAAAGAAAAGAAGTAGCGGCGATCCTGTACGTTTTGTATATGACAAAAGCATAGATGCCGAAACGCTACAGTTTTTGCTGCAAAAAATGGGCATAGACACGACCGATAGCATTATCCCCGGCGGCAGGTACCATAACAGGCGCGATTATATGAAATTTCCAAGTTTGGGAAGAACCGACCTGCTGTACAAAAAAATAGAACCCTTGCCCATAAAAGGCTTGAGCTTACAAGGAAGTTTGCTGGATAAAATAGCCAAAAAAGACTATCTGCTGTACGCGCCCTACCAAAGTTTCTCGTATGTGGTTAAATTTTTAAGGGAAGCTGCATTAGATCCTAATGTAAAGTCCATACAGATCACCATTTACAGGCTTGCGCAAATTTCGCACATTGCCAGTTCACTCATCAATGCCGTGAAAAACGGAAAAAAAGTAACCGTACAGATTGAACTGCAAGCTCGTTTTGACGAAGAAGCGAACATTGAATACGCAGAGCAGATGCAAAGCGAAGGCGTACGGCTTATTTTTGGGGTTTCTGGTCTTAAAGTACACTGTAAAGCCTGTGTAATCGAGCGTTTAGAGGGTAAAAAGATAAAACGGTACGCTTTTATAAGCACCGGAAACTTCAATGAATCCACAGCGCAAATTTATACTGATTATACCCTGTTTACCTCAAACCAGAAAATAGGGAAAGAAATCAATAAAGTATTCGATTTTTTTGAAGTGAACTATAAAATAAAAAAATACAGCCATCTTATCGTTTCGCCCCACTATACCCGAAACGCAATGTACCACTTAATCGATACCGAAATACAGAACAAAAAAAACGGAAAATCCAGTGGCATCCGGTTGAAAATGAACAGTCTGTCAGATTTTAAAATGATCGATAAATTATATCAGGCAAGTAGGGCAGGAGTGAAAATCAAATTGATTATTCGAGGAATTTGCTGTTTAATCCCTGGTGTGAAGGGAATGAGCGAAAATATTGAAGTGATCAGTATTGTAGATAAATTTTTAGAGCATCCCCGGTTGTTCATCTTTGAAAATGGCGGTGATGCAAAAATATATATATCCTCCGCTGATTTCATGGGCCGTAACCTGGACAATAGGGTAGAGATTACCTGTCCCATTTATGATGAGGACATAAAGCAGGAATTGATCGATACCTTCGAAATTTCTTGGAAAGACAACATAAAAGCCCGTATTATTTCAGGAAAGGCCTTGAACAAATACCGTAAAAGCGATGAGGAACCGTTTCGGTCCCAGTTCAAGTTATACGAATATTATCAACAAAAATTAAAAAATTAGTTTGCTTACGATAGACAAATATGCTGCAATAGACATTGGTTCGAACGCCATTCGATTATTGATCGCCTTGGTTATCGAACAAAAGGACAAAGACCCTGTTTTCAAAAAGCGATCCTTGGTGCGGGTGCCCATTAGGCTGGGTGCCGATGTTTTTTTGCAAGGGAATATTTCAGAAAAAAACCAATTGCGCATGCGCGATGCCATGAAAGCGTTTGATCTCTTGATGAAAAACCACGAAGTGACCCGTTTTAGGGCGTGCGCTACTTCGGCCATGCGCGAAGCTGATAATGGTAGCGAAGTTGCCGAAGAATTAAAAAAGGAAACAGGGATCAATATTAATATCATCGACGGAAACGATGAAGCTGCCATCATCGCCACCACCGATTTAAAGGAATTGATACAGACCGAAAAAACCTTTTTGTATGTTGATGTGGGCGGTGGTAGTACAGAATTTACGTTGTTCAGTGATGGGAAAACGGTAGATTCGAAATCGTTTAAGCTGGGTACGGTACGTATAATCAATAATATGATTACGGAAACAATTTGGGAAGAAGTGGAAAGCTGGATAAAAACCACAACCAAACCCTATAAAAAAGTATCATTGATCGGTTCTGGCGGAAATATAAACCACATTTACAAAAACAGCGGAAAAAAAATAGGAAAACCACTCAGCTACTTTTATCTGGGCTCTTATTACGATATGATCAAATCCCTTAGCTACGAAGAACGCATCCTTGAACTCAATATGAACCCAGACCGGGCCGATGTGGTGGTACCGGCAACCCGAATTTACCTTTCTGCCATGAAATGGAGTGGAGCAAAAAATGTATATGTTCCTAAAATAGGGCTATCGGACGGGATTATAAAAAGCCTATACAACGAAAAAATTGCCGCTGAATTGGAGGTAAATAATTAATTTTTTGGAAATATCTTTTTGAATTTCTTCGGAAGTGCGGTTGTTACCGAAATAAACTCATCTGTAATCGGATCTATAAATTCTAATTTTGAAGCGTTCAGGAACAATCCTTTTCCTTTTAATACCAATCCTTCTTTACCGTAGTTTTTATCGCCCAAAATAGGTGTTCCAAAGCTTGAAAGATGTACTCTTATTTGGTGTTTTCGGCCGGTTTTTGGAAACAGTTCAACTAAATTCAAACAATCAAACCGATCTGAAGGTACTGTTTGCAGCACTTTATATTCGGTAAAAGCATCTTTTCCATTTACTTTGGTTGTAATGGTTCCAGATAGAGGCATTTTGCCATACGTAACAGCGTGGTACGTTTTTTTTACTTTTCGGTCTTCAAATAATTTGTTCAAGGCCATTACAGTTGCATGCGTTTTGGCAATCAACAATAATCCACTTGTAGGAAAATCGAGACGATGGACAGGTTTTGGCCTTAAAAGCGCATCGGTTGCACCGCTTTTGGTAAGGTTATGGACTAATGCATTGGCAATGGTTTTCTTTTTATTTCCGCTCACTAAAATTCCGCAGGGTTTATTGATAATAGCGAGGTGATCATTCTCAAAACAAATTTTTAATGGAAGCTGGAGAATAGGCTTACTTGTCTTGTTTCCTTCGGAAGAAAGCGTTACTGTTTCACCTCCCTTCAAAAATGTTCCTGTTTTGGCAACAACACCGTTAACTGAAACCAAGCCTTTATCAATGGCTTTTTTCATCCCCTTTCTAGACGGAATTATTTCAAAAACACCACCCACATAATCTGATAGGCGGATTGGTAGTTCCTGTGGCGGGACGGTATGTGTTTCCTCTTTAATAAAACAGGTCGTTAAAAGCAAAATATGCTACCCATGGATGGTTTCACTTTTGCTTAAGTCTTTCATTATTTCAGCTTCGTAGGCCAATAATGCCTTCCATTTTTTGTCAACTTCTTTACGGTCACCATATTTACGGGCAAACCCCAAGAACATGGTATAGTGGTTTGCTTCGCTTACCATCAAGCTTTTATAAAAAGCAGCCAGTTCTTTATCTTCTAGTTCTTCGCTCAACAACCGGAACCGTTCACAGCTTCTGGCTTCTATTAATGCGGCGTACAATAACCGGTGAACCAAGTTGTCAACCCGGCTTCCGCCTTTTGGGAAGAACTGCATCAATTTATTCACGTATAAATCTTTTCGATCTCGGCCCAGCGTCCAGCCCCGCTCAATGATTTTATCATGAACGAGTTTAAAATGACTGATTTCCTCCTTGACCAAGGCTACCATTTCTTGTACCAGGTCGGTGTATTCTGGATAGGTAACGATAAACGAAATAGCAGTTGAAGCCGCTTTCTGTTCGCAAAAAGCGTGATCGGTCAAGATTTCTTCTACGTTTTTTTCAACGATGTTCACCCATCTGGGATCGGTTGGTAGTTGTAGGCCTAGCATAGTTTTAAGGTATTTATTCTGAAATGTAAAAATACACATTAAGTATGAAATTAGGATTATATATCCAAATCAAACGTTTTGCGCAATTTTTCCAAGGCTGGGTTTTTTTCCCGGAGTTTTTCAAACTTTTCGCGGGTGGTGTAAGCGTATTTTTTTTGAACGGTTTCGTTTACCAAAATATCAAGATCGATGTCGTAATTTTGAAGCTTATCCCTCAAAAAGCCCAATAGATCGTATTTTGCGCGTTCCACTTCAACTTTAATGGTATCATTGGGAAACTGCAAGTGAATAATATTGCCCTCCAACTTTGGAATGCCCATGGTAAGGTGCGACCGTAAGTTGTACTTTCCATCGGCTTCCACTTTTTTGGCATATAGCGTCCAAGCGGTTCGCATTTCGTCTTCTGTAAATGGTTGTGTGGGCAGGTTTGCTTCGTCGGGTTGTTTGGCAAGCCGTTCTTTTTGCAATTCTTGTTTTCTGCGGATGCTTTTCAGCGATAAGGCAGAGACTTTTTTCGTACTGCGATCGGTAATAATCTGTGAGCGTTTGTCGGCGAGGTTTTTTCCTGAAATTTCTTCATTTTCGGTCTCTTTAGTGCCTTGGTTTCCTTCTTCTTCAGCCTGTTCAGGAGGTTCAGCAACTTCAATGGGTTGCGTTACTGGTTCAGTACCCTCATTTTGTGTTGTATTTTTAGAGGCTAAAGGCGCTTCGGTTACAACTGTTTTAATTTCACTTTTCGGATTAGACGCTTTTGAAGATGAAATACCGGCAGCTTCCTTTTCAGCAGCTTTAAAATGGGAAGGGGGAATTACGTAACGGCTCTTGGTGCTGTCACCGTTGCCGCTAAACTTTTTTTTTTCGCCCTTGGCGGTAAGGGAGGCCAATTGCATTAAACACAATTCGATTAAAAGGCGTTGGTTGCGACTGGTTTTATACGTTAAATCGCAACTGTTTGCCAATTCGATGGCTTCAATTAAAAAGTTGTGCGATGTTTTTTGCGATTGTTCAAAATACATGGTTTTTACACGTTCGCCAACTTCTAACAATTCAATAGTCTGTTGGTTTTTACAAACCAATAAATCACGGAAGTGGGAGGCAAGCCCCATAATAAAATGATGGCCGTCGAACCCTTTGGCCAAAATGGTATTGTATTCCAGCAATACTTGTGGAATGTTGTTTTCCAGCAACAAATCGGTTATTTGAAAATAGTACGTATAATCGAGTACGTTAAGGTTTTCGGTAACGGCTTCGCGTGTTAATTCTTTTCCCGAAAAACTGACGACACGGTCAAAAATGGACAGTGCGTCGCGTAAGGCACCATCTGCTTTTTGAGCGATAATGTGCAAGGCATCGTCCTCGGCGTCGATTCCCTCTTGTTTGGCTACCTCGGCCAAGTGTCCTTTGATATCGCTTACCGTAATCCGTCTGAAATCAAAAATTTGGCAACGGGACAGGATGGTTGGGATAATTTTGTGCTTTTCGGTGGTGGCCAATATAAATATAGCGTGCTTTGGCGGTTCTTCCAAGGTTTTTAAAAAAGCATTGAAAGCTGCGGAAGACAGCATGTGCACCTCGTCAATGATATACACCTTATAACTGCCCACTTGCGGTGGTATGCGTACTTGATCGATTAAATTACGGATATCATCAACCGAGTTGTTTGAAGCGGCATCCAGTTCAAATATATTAAACGCAAAATCTTCGTCTTCTTGTTGGGTGCCGTCCTGATTTATTTTTTTGGCCAAAATACGGGCACAGGTGGTTTTACCAACACCTCGAGGTCCTGTAAAAAGTAGGGCTTGTGCTAAATGATCATTTTCTATGGCATTGTTCAGCGTATTGGTAATGGCTTGTTGCCCAACCACGTCTTTAAACTGGGTAGGGCGGTATTTACGGGCAGATACGATAAAGTGTTCCATAGTTGCTAACAAATATAACCATGTCCTGTTTCATTTTAAAAAATAAGCGCTTGCTTTTTTACTGTATTTATTAACATTGGTTTATTTTTGCAGGGCAGGCCGCCTTATCGCTGCATGCTCAGCTTGACTGGGCATCTCATTTATTGGTATTCTTATCAATAATGAGATTCCCGCCTTTGCGGGAATGTTGAGGAAAGTCCGGACACCACAGGGAAGCATAGCGGCTAACAGCCGTCATCCCGTTTTAACACGGGAGCGGACCAGTGCAACAGAAAGGATGTACAGGTAATGCTGTAGTGAAATCAGGTAAACTCTATGCGGTGAAATGCCACGTAAACCTGCGCTTGAGGGTTCCCGCCCAATGCAGGAGGGTAGGCAGATTGAGCATATTGGCAACAATATGCCTAGATAAATGATAAGGGTCTCGAATATCGGGATACAGAATCCGGCTTATAGGCCTGCTTTTTTATTTTCTTCAAGAAGCTTTTCCGCCCACTCCACCGCTGCTTTTAGTGTTTGAAAAGGTTCGTAGGGATTGTTATAGAATTTTTTTTCGAATAAAGCAGTTTCGAAAGCTGAGTTTGATTTGCATACAACGGCAATTCCTAGTAGGTTTAATTTTTTGGGAGCAACTATATAACACGTTGGGTTTATAGTATAGTCATATATCCTTTGAGCAATTAGAACAAATTGTTTTGTACCATAATATTTTTCATAAATCTCCATAACTACATTTAAATAAGGAAGATCAAAAAGCACTCCCTCTTGAATTGTTGAAATAACATAATTTTCATACAATTCAAGTGAAATGTAGCTAAGATCTATTGTTTTAAAAGGCTTTAAGTTCATAAAGAGCTATTTGTTTAAGCAGATGGCTCACATATCTCTTTATAAAGAGAGAAGAAAACATTAAGATGATAATAAGAAAACTTTATCGAATTAACAAACTGTTTGCTAAATTAATAAAATAGTCAGTTTTTAGAGAACAGCACCTCTTTTGCCCAATGTTCACAAGTCTGAAAACTGTAAAACACATGAAATTCTTGTTTGTAAAACCGTTTTTCAAAAAGAGCATTATCATAAGTACTTTTGGAATAACATAGCACGGCCATTCCCATTAACTGTGCAAAATCATCTTCCTGCAAGTAACTTGTTGGGTTTACCGTATAATCGTTTTTCCGGTTTGAGATATATACAAACGGTTTTTGCCGAAAATGCTGTTTGAAAACCTCATAAAGTTGTTTTCGTTCTTCTTTGTCGAAAAGAATCCCTTCTTTTATAGTTGAAATAACACAGTTTTCATGGATTTCAAGAGTTGCGAAGGACAGGTTTAATAAAATAGGCTCTGGGGATAGCATTAATTTGTATTATTGAAAAAAACTGAACACCGATCCTCCATATTTCCGCAGTTCCTTAAAATAGGGTAGGTGCGAAAGATCGGTCTCTTTTGAATGCTCAATAATAACCATTCCGTTGGGTTTTGTCAAATTATTTCGAAAAATAGTAGCAATGATCTCTTCAAACTGGTTATTATCAAATTTGTAGGGAGGATCAGCAAAAATGATATCGAAGGTTGCTGAAATAGCTGAGAGGTATTTCACAACGTCAGATTTTACCGTATCAATGGGGAAATCCAGTGTTTCGGCTGTTTCTTTTATAAATTTAACGCAGGCTGGATGTGCATCTACAGCCGTGATGTGCTGTGTGCCGCGGGAGGCAAATTCATAGCTGATGTTTCCGGTACCTGCAAATAGGTCTAGTACATTGATTTCTTCAAAATAAAGGGAGTTTCGCAGTATGTTGAAAAGAGCTTCCTTGGCAAAATCGGTTGTGGGCCTTACGGGAAGCGTTTTCGGGGCAATTAACCGTCTTCCTTTATGTGTTCCTGAAATAATACGCATTACAAACTGTTTTTTAACACAAAGTGTTGATGTGGTGCTGTGAGTTGGGGAAAAGATGATTCAGAAAAACTTTTGAAATCCTCAACCAACTTTCCAGACACAAAAGATACGTCGCGTATGTACGTGTAAAGTACGTTAAAAATGTCACCTTCTTTTTCAATGGAACCCGTTAAAATCACTGGCGTGCGTTCTGGGTTTAAGTGAAGCTGCTCCATACAGAAAAGTAGATAATATATAAAATCTTCAGCCGTTTTAAAAGAAAAGGTGTTGCAGAGCATTAACTGGCCTTCCTTAACAACAATGCTATCAAAACTTTCTGATCTAACGTTCACGAAAACCTTAGACTCTTTTGTGAATTTTTCGGTAGTGAGGATGCTTGGGATCAATATGGAAGTGGCGTGGTAATATTGAAACGACCCATAGCGCTCAAAAAAATAATTGTTGATGTTAATATAGGGCACGTACACCACAACGATGTCTTGGTTTTCCAGTATATCGTGCGAAATATAGTCGTTGGCCAGTATTTTTGAGTTGAATTTTAAATACTCGCTTGCTTTTGTTTCATCAAACAGGGAACGTGGGACGAGCGTATAGAGGTCTGTGGCATATAGCAAAGTGACCTGGTCAAAACCTTCTTGCAACTGCTCGTGGGTCTGCATGGCACTTTCCACATTAGACAGCAACTCTTCGGGGGTAAAAGGAGTTTCAAAGCGTTCTTCCCAAAAATACAGTACTTCATTGCCGTCACTGGATGTGACCAAAAAAGAAAGTCCGGTCAAAGATATTTGAACGGACAGCCTTTTAGTGTAGTGTATGGTATTGTTATTGGTTTTGCCCAGTGTCATACGATTTACCCCAATTACCGTTGGTGTCGATTTCGTTCATAGAACCTACTTGTACATTAGCTCCTCGAACCCCTTCTACGGTATTCGCTTGTTTTTCTTGGTGTATAAGTTCCTTGTCCATGCCTTGAAGTACTACTTCTTTAGGAACGCTAGCTTCAAAAACAGAATATTTGCTGCCATTTTTCATAATGGTGCCAGCTTGCAGGTTTATTTTGGCGTCCACACCTTTAACAGGCACTTCCATCATGGTTTTATAACGGTTTGATTTGCCGAACAATGAATCTTTAACAGGAGTGAAGCTTAGGGTATCTATCAAAGACTCTGTGATAAAGTAACCTTCATCAATACCATAAGCCTTGTTTTTTTCAACATCAGCGTAAACTGAATCGCGGCGTTGCGTAATGGCAAATTGTGCTGTGTCTATAAAGCGTATCAAACTGTCGAAACTTCCGGTGAAAGAGCCTGTAATCTCTTGGTGTGCCAATTCGGCATTACGAATGTCTTTTAAATTATTGATCACTTTTTGGTACCGGATTTTTTTCTCTTTGTTAAACTCAAAGGGGCCACTAATGGAACCATAAAGTTTATATCCTAAAAAGATAATAACAATCCAAAGAATTATCTGTATTACAAGTCTCATTGTACGATAGTTTTATTAACGTTTAAAATATGAATAGGTCTATCGCAAATCTACAATTTTTTTTTGTTCGTAAAACTATAATCTAAAAAAATCATCACTTGCCGCAAAACCATTATGTTTGCAGATACACTATGGACGCATCACGATTTTATTCGCTTTTAAAGCACGATTTCCCCCATCAAACAACGGCCAACCAGGATATGGCCCTGCAGTTATTGGCAAAATTTTCGGTCGCAACCAACGATAATGAGGTTTTTTTGCTGAAAGGGTATGCCGGAACAGGGAAAACGACCATTGTAGGTACCTTGGTAAAAAACCTTATAAAGCTGAAAAAATCGTCTGTGTTATTGGCACCAACTGGGCGGGCGGCAAAAGTGATTAGTAACTATTCGCAAAAAGAAGCGTTTACCATCCATAAAAAAATATACTTCCCAAAGTCTGAAAAAGGCGGGAGCGTCTCCTTTAGGTTAAAGCCCAATAAAAGCCGAAATGTTATTTTTATAGTCGATGAGGCGTCTATGATCCCAGACATCAACCAAGATTCTAAGTTATTTGAAAACGGGTCGCTTTTGGACGATTTAATGCAATACGTGTACAGTGGCCATAACTGCAAATTGTTGCTTATAGGCGATACGGCACAGTTGCCACCGGTAAAATTGAACTTGAGCCCCGCTTTGGACAAACACACCCTGCAAAACCAATACAATAAAGAAGTAATAGAACTGGAACTTACCGAAGTAGTGCGCCAACAGCACGACAGCGGAATTTTAATGAATGCCACATTGCTTCGCCAACGGTTGGATGATGGTTTTTTTGAAGATTTTAAATTTTCTGAAACTCCGTATCCAGAGGTCATCCGGCCATTGGACGGGCAAGAGTTGATGGATGCCATTAGCGACAGTTACAGTTCGCTTGGCAACGAAGATACCGTAATCATAGTTCGTTCAAACAAACGGGCGAATTTGTACAATCAAAACATCAGGAACCGTATCCTTTTTCAGGAGTCTGAACTGGCGGCAGGCGATTACTTAATGGTCGTCAAGAACAATTACCACTGGGTAAAACCCCAAAGTGAAGCAGGGTTTATAGCCAATGGCGATATTATTGAAGTATTGGAAATTTTCAGCATTAAAGAGCTCTACGGCTTTCGATTTGCTGAAGTGCTCGTCAATATGGTGGATTACCCAAAAATGAAACCTTTGGAAACTGTTTTGTTGTTAGATACGCTCACTTCCGAAACCCCGTCGCTTTCGTACGACGATTCCAATAAGCTGTACCATGAAGTAATGAAGGATTATACCGAAGTAAAATCGAAGTACAAAAAGTTTTTAGCCGTTAAAAACAATAAATACTTCAATGCCCTACAGGTTAAGTTCTCTTATGCCATTACTTGCCATAAATCGCAAGGCGGACAGTGGAACACCGTCTTTGTAGAACAACCCTACCTGCCCGACGGCATCACCAAAGAATATTTACGGTGGCTCTACACGGCCATTACCCGGGCCACAGAAAAATTGTACCTTATAGGGTTTAAGGATGAATTTTTTGTAGATTAGTGGGGTGAAATGCTGGACGCTGGATGATAAATGCTGGATGAGGCAAGTTCATGGAGGGCTTGAAGACAGAAGATGGGAGAAATTTTCCAAAACTTCCTGCAAGGTTTTTCTTACGACGAAACTATGGATACATTCGAAATTATTTTAAGTATATTTTTAGGCGTTGGTCTTGCGGCTGCCGTGGGGTTTCGGGTGTTTTTGCCTTTGCTCATTTTAAGTTTGGCAGGATATTACGAGGTGATTGCATTAAACGAAAGCTGGCAATGGATCGGTAGTCTAACAGCTGTTATTACGCTGGCTGTAGCTACCTTAATCGAGATTTTCGGTTATTATATTCCATGGCTGGACAATGTGCTCGATACCATCGCCTTGCCGTTGGCCACTCTGGCCGGAACCGCCGTGATGGTAGCTACGATTTCCAACTTAGACCCAACAATCACTTGGGCTTTGGCAATCATTGCCGGTGGCGGTACCGCTGCAGCAGTAAAAGGGAACACGGCAACGGCACGGTTAACTTCCAGTACCGCCACGGCAGGCTTTGCAAACCCCGTGCTTACCACGATAGAAACCGGCTTGGCAACACTCATGGCTATATTGTCCATTTTTGTTCCCATTGTGGCTTTTGCGTTGGTGGTATTTTTGTTCCTCCTAATTTTAAGGTTTTACAAAAAGCTTCGGAAAAAACGCTTGTCCAAAACTTAAACTTCTTATTTTTGAATTCATTTTAAAAACCATTGCTTTGAAAATAATCGCTATGATCCCCGCGCGTTACGGTGCTTCCCGCTTTCCAGGGAAATTAATGCAAGACCTTGGAGGCAAATCGGTAATTGTTCGCACCTACCAAGCTGCAAAAAATACCGGTCTTTTCGATGAAGTCTATGTAGTGACCGATAGTGATATCATTCGTGAAGAAATAGAAAACAATGGTGGCAAAGCCATTATGAGTAAAAAAACACACGAAAGTGGGAGCGACCGCATTGCCGAAGCTGTTGAAAATATGGACGTAGATATTGTGGTCAACGTGCAAGGCGATGAACCTTTTACCAGCAAAAAAGGCCTGCAACAGGTGTTGGATGTGTTTAACGGAAAGGACGCTCATACTATAGATTTGGCTTCCTTGATGACCGAAATAGACGACTGGAAAGAAATTAGCGACCCCAATTGCGTAAAAGTGATTACCGATGAAGATAGCTTCGCACTGTATTTTTCGCGTTCACCCATCCCGTATCCTAGGGACAAAAACGCCGATGTTAAATACTATAAACACAAGGGAATATATGCTTTTAGAAAAGAAGCATTGATGGATTTTTACCGCTTGCCCATGCGTTCTTTGGAAGCGGTAGAGAAAATCGAGTGTATTCGTTATTTGGAATACGGAAAAAGAATAAAAATGGCGGTAACCACTGCACAGGGCGTCGAAATAGATACTCCTGAAGATTTAGTTGAAGCGAACAGATTATTGAAAAAAGAAGACAAAAAGTCGGTCAACAACAAGTTTCGAAACTTTCCAATGGTGCCTAAAGTTGTTTTCGGTGCCGGGTGTTTTAACCAATTACCAGAAATATTGGCACCGCAACGCCAAAAAAATGCTCCGTTTATCTTTTTGGTCGATGATGTATTTAAAAACAACAACGATCTCATCAATAGGATAAAACTGCGTTTTAATGATAAATTGATTTTCATTTCAGCGGATAAAGAACCTGAAACAGAGCAAATTGACCAATTGGTTAAAGAAATTACTTCAGAATTCAAAAAAAAACCTTCCGGGATCATCGGGATAGGGGGTGGTACGTTGTTGGACATTGCCAAGGCCGTGTCCATAATGTTGACCAATGACGGAAGCGCTGCCGATTATCAAGGTTGGGACTTGGTTAAAAAGAAAGCAGTCTATCACATTGGCATTCCTACCATTTCAGGAACTGGCGCCGAAGTTTCCCGAACCACCGTTTTACTGGGACCTGTCAGGAAATTGGGCATCAACAGCGATTTTACGCCCTTTGACCAAGTGGTATTAGACCCAGACTTAACAAAAGGCGTTCCTAAAAACCAATGGTTTTATACGGGAATGGATTGTTTTATCCATTGCGTGGAATCGTTGAACGGTACATTTTTAAATGCCTTTAGCCAAAGCTATGGTGAAAAGGCTTACGATCTATGTAAAGAAATTTTCTTGGAACAATCCACAACAGAAGCCGAAGCCCGCGCCAAATTGATGATGGCTTCTTGGCACGGCGGGATGAGCATCGCCTACTCGCAAGTTGGTGTTGCCCACGCCATGAGCTACGGACTCTCATACGTCTTGGGCACTAAGCACGGTATTGGCAATTGTATTGTTTTTAATCAATTGGAAGAATTTTACAAAGACGATGTTGTGGTCTTCAAAAAAATGGTAAAAAAGCATGACATCGAAATCCCAAAAGGGGTTTGTGCCAACCTAACCGACAATCAACTGGACAAAATGATTGAAGTGGCTTTAAGTTTGGTCCCTTTATGGGAAAATGCGCTGGGTGATGACTGGCAAACCCTCATGACCCCAGAAAAACTGAAAGCATTATACTTAAAAATGTAACCTCTTACAAACCCGTTAAACTATGGGCTTAACCCGTTTTATTTTCTGTAACCTTATGGGTTGGCACATCAAAGGAAGTTTTGACCAAAATATTAAAAAAGCCGTGGTCATCGTGGTGCCGCACACCAGTTGGCACGACTTCTATGTAGGAGCGTTTGCGCGGCGCATTTTAAAAACACAAATTAATTTTATTGGTAAAAAAGAATTGTTCAAACCTCCTTTTGGCTGGTATTTTAAATGGATGGGCGGTGTACCGCTAGACCGTACCCCAGGGCAGAAAAAAGTGGCGACCATTGCCAAAATTTTTGAAGATAAAGAAGAATTTAGGCTCGCTTTATCACCCGAAGGCACCCGTAAAAAAGTAGAAAACTGGAAAACAGGGTTTTATTATATTGCAAAATCGGCCAATGTGCCCATCATTCCCGTAGGGTTCGATTATAAAACGAAAACCGTGACCGTTGGCAATGCTTATTATCCCAAAGGAACTATAGAAGAGGACTTAAAACAGTTAAAACTTCAGTTTATTAACGTAGTGGGCAAGCGGGTTGAACGCACGTAACCATTTGAACTGCATTTAAATTTGAAGATGGGGATTTGTTGTTAGAGTTCCATTATGCTTCCGAAGAAGTTTCTTCCATGGTGTGATACACGTTCTGCACATCGTCATCTTCCTCGATTTTTTCCAGTAACTTTTCCACATCGGCGGCATCTTCTTTGGATAGGGTTTTGGTGACTTGCGGGATACGCTCAAAACCGGAAGATAAAATTTCAATATCGTTGGCCTCCAGATAAGACTGTATGGCACCAAAACTTTCAAACGGGGCATAAACCATTACGCCATCGTCGTCTTCAAAAATTTCGTCCACGCCATGGTCTATCAATTCCAGTTCCAGTTCTTCCAAGTCGAGGTTTTCGCCGTTGATTCGGAAATTACAAGTATGGTCAAACATAAACACCACCGATCCCGAAGTACCCAAGCTGCCATCGCATTTATTAAAATAAGAGCGTATATTGGCCACGGTACGGGTATTGTTGTCGGTCGCGGTTTCAATTAGAATGGCAATACCATGCGGGGCATAGCCTTCAAAAAGCACTTCTTTATAATCGCCTTGGCTTTTGTCGCTTGCCCGTTTAATGGCGCGCTCAATATTGTCCTTGGGCATGTTTACGGCCTTGGCATTCTGTATCACGGCCCGCAGCCTGGAGTTGGCATCTGGGTCGGGACCACCTTCTTTAACGGCCATTACAATGTCTTTCCCTATGCGGGTAAATGCTTTGGACATTGCTGCCCAACGTTTCATTTTTCGTGCTTTTCTAAACTCGAAGGCTCTTCCCATATTGGTTCAATTTAGGCTGTAAAAATAGAAATTTGATTGATTTGGAGAACTTTTTTTTCAAAAAAATAATCCCTCATTCACGGATTAGAGCACCGAATCAAACAATGGCCGTATTTCTTTGCTGGAAGGCCTAGGCGCGTCTGCTGAAACGATATTGCCTTCTTTGTCGATTAAAATAAACCGCGGGATGCCCAATATGGCATAATCGGTAACAAATTTCGATTTCCAATCGTTATCGGCAAAAAGCTGAATGCCGCCCAGATTTTTGTCATCTACCATGTCGTTCCATTTTTCGTGATCTTTTTGTTGGTCTATGGAAATACTTACAAATTCGATGTTTTTTCCGTGGTAATCTTTTTCAAGTTCTTTTAAATAAGGGATCTCACGAATGCAAGGCCCGCACCAGGTTGCCCAAACGTCTATATACACATTTTTTCCTTTTAAATCGGCCAGGCTGGTGGTGCCACCTTTGTGATTTTCATAATCAAAACCTGGAGAAGGATTGCCTTTGGTGAGCACTTTAATGGTGTTATACCGCTCTGTTATTTTTTCAAGGTTTTCAGGATTGGGATCGCTGTTTTTATAGATGGCGTAAGCTTTTTCCAGACCCGCATCGGGCTTTAAATTATATTTTAAGAAATTAGACATTAATTGGTTTTTGGCATAACTATCGGGTAAATTTTCATCTACGGTCTGCAAAAATGCAACCGTATAATTGGCATCGTTTTCTTTTCGTGTTTGTTCGGCCAACCTGTTAAAGTGGGTTTCAAGTAGGTTTTGATAAGTGCTTGAGCTCCTGAAAGCGGTCGTATCACTATAATTTATATCATTTAACGGGGAGTAAAACCCTTCAGAAACTTTAAAATCTGAATTCCCGGTAAAATAACCGTGGTACTGTTCGTACATTTCCAAATTGGTGGCGTAATCGTATTTCAGGTCATTTTTCTCGGCCTTAATAAAATCTTTGTTTTTAATGCCACTGGCTTCAAGTAGACTGTCTTCCCTTTTTTTATGGTTTTTCAAGTTTTTTATGAATTCTTCTTCCGAAGTACTGAAAAATTCGCGCACGTCAAAAGCATCTTCGTTCATTAAAAACTTTTTTGCCAGGTAATTGTTTTCTTTTGAAAGGTCGCCTGAATACGTGATCGACTCGTCAAATTGTTTAGCATCTAACGAAATGTTAACATCTTTGCCCTGCTGAAGGTAAAGGGAAGTGCGTTCGCGCCCCACATATAAATCAAAAATACCGTCTTTATCGATGGAAAGGGTATCGCTAAAGGTGCCGTTTTCAGACAAGGCGATGGCGGATTTAAAGTCGTTTGAAATTATTCTAAGGCTGTCTTGCTGGGTGTTTTTAATGGTTCCGCTTAAAACGGTGGTAGTGTCCACTTCTTTTTCAGAACAAGAGAACAAAGCACATAAAATAGCTACTATTAAAATATTTTTCATGGTAAAGTGTTGTTTTTTTTATCAAATAGGACGTAAATATAGTGTAATTTAAAATAGGTACATGGAAACCTAAAAGAAATTGTACTTTTGCGCAAGACAACCTACCTATAAATTATGCAAGAAACTCATTACATAAGCAGCGAATTGTTGGATTTGCCAACCATTCAAACTATAATAAACACCGATAAAAAACTGGACCTTTCAGACGAGGCCTTGTTGAATATCAAAAAATCAAAAGAATACCTCACTTCAAAAATAGCCAATAACAACACACCCATTTATGGCATAAACACGGGGTTTGGTTCGTTGTGCAATGTGGAAATATCACCCGAAAACCTTTCTAAGTTACAAGAAAATTTAGTGATGTCCCACGCTTGTGGCACTGGTGATTATGTGCCAAAGCCCATTGTTAAATTAATGCTTTTATTAAAAATACAATCATTAAGCTATGGATATAGCGGAGTGCAGCTACAAACTGTCGAGCGGCTTATTCATTTTTATAATGAAGATATCCTGCCCGTAATTTACACTCAAGGCAGCTTAGGGGCATCGGGCGACCTAGCTCCGTTGGCACACTTGGCGTTGCCGCTATTGGGCAAAGGGGAAGTCTTTTATGAAGGAAAGCGCATGGCTTCGGAAAAAGCCCTGAAATCATTGAACCTTGAGCCTATCACCTTAGAAGCCAAAGAAGGATTGGCTTTGTTAAACGGCACACAGTTTATGAGTGCATACGGGGTTCACCTCTTGCTGAAATGTTATAAGCTATCCTATTTAGCCGACATGATAGGTTCGCTCTCGGTCGATGCGTTCGATTGCAATATGAGCCCGTTCGATCCTTTGGTGCATTTGGTACGGCCCCACGGCGGACAAATAAAAACTGCCGAACGGATTCGGGAATTTTTGGAAGATAGCGAATTAGGCAAAAGCGAAAAGAAAAATGTGCAAGATCCCTATTCGTTTAGGTGTATTCCCCAGGTTCACGGGGCGACCAAAGACACCTTGAAGTTTGTGCACCGGACTTTCAAAACCGAAATAAACTCGGTAACCGACAACCCAAACATTTTTATTAAAGACGATAAAATAATTTCTGGTGGAAACTTCCACGGGCAGCCTTTGGCCTTGGCATTGGACTATCTGGGCATTGCTTTTGCCGAACTGGGCAACATTAGCGAACGTCGCACCTACCAATTAGTCTCTGGTTTGCGCGGCCTTCCCGATTTTTTGGTGAACAACCCTGGGTTGAACAGCGGTTTTATGATTCCACAGTACACAGCCGCCAGCATTGTTAGCCAAAACAAGCAATTGGCAGTCCCTGCTTCTGTTGATTCTATTGTGTCCTCCAACGGACAAGAAGATCATGTGAGTATGGGCGCCAATGCTGCGACAAAAACATTGCGGATAATCGACAATGTAGAGACCGTACTCGCTATTGAGTTGCTCAATGCCTCCCAGGCTATGGCCTTTAGAAGGCCAAAGAAAACATCGCCCTTGTTGGAGTCTTTGTTGGGATCGTTTCGGAAGGCGGCTCCCTTTGTTGAAGAAGATAGGGTACTGGCAAACGATATTCACGCTTCCGTAGCATTTTTACAAAGTTTTACTGTTGATAAGGAACTTTTGTTCAGTTAACCGTGGATTTTTCCACTATTGCATTAACCCATTGAATTGCTTTTTTCATGCTGTTGAAATGCCTAAAAGGTTTTTTGAGGAACAACTTTTCAATTTTGGTTACAGATATTCTTAAATTTTCTGAAGAGACCACGGCAAAAGCGACCAGGTTTTCAATTTTTGATGTTTCAAAATACACCCTGGGATCTACAGAATAGGAATTGACACGTTTTGTAATATAGCCAAAATTGCGTTGAGCGTAGTACTTAGTGGAAATTGTTAACAAATAGTCATTGTATTCTGGAGATACCGTAATCCCTTCATCCATAACAAAAACCACGTAGTTTTCGTATATAGACGCCGTACCAAAAGGGTACGTGATTTCTGTTATTAATTTATTATTATTCAATACAGAAATAAAGATACAAAAAAACCTGTATTCGCTATTTAGGCAAATACAGGTTTAAAAGTATAAATGTCGAACCTATGATTCCGTTGGCTTCTTTTGTTTTTTGATCTTGATGGTCAACGTTTCTTTTTTGTCATCAAAATCCATGGTAATCTTATCTCCTTCCTGAAGGTTTGAGTTGATGATCTCTTCGGCCAATGCATCTTCAATATATTTTTGAATGGCTCGTTTTAATGGCCTAGCACCGTATTCTTTGTCAAAACCTTTGTCTGCAATATAATCTTTTGCTTTGTCGGTTAGGGTTAGATGGTAACCTAAATCTGAAATACGGAGGAAAAGCTTTTTCAGTTCAATATCGATGATTTTGTGGATATCGTCCCTGTCCAAGCTATTGAATACCATCACATCGTCCACCCGGTTCAAAAATTCTGGGGCAAAGGCTTTTTTAAGCGCATTTTGAATGATGCTCTTGGCATTGGCCTCGGCCTGGCTTTCTTTTGCTGCAGTACCAAAACCAACCCCTTGACCAAAATCTTTCAATTTACGGGCTCCAATATTGGAAGTCATAATGATAATGGTATTCCTGAAATCAATCTTGCGTCCCAAACTATCAGTTAAATAACCATCGTCCAACACTTGCAATAACATATTGAACACGTCGGGATGTGCTTTTTCAATTTCATCCAATAAAACCACAGCGTAAGGTTTACGGCGTATCTTTTCGGTTAATTGTCCACCTTCCTCATAACCTACATATCCTGGAGGTGCCCCAATTAGACGTGATACGGCGAATTTTTCCATATACTCACTCATATCAATCCTTACCAAGGCATTCTCTGAATCGAACAGCTCGCTGGCCAGTACTTTGGCCAATTGGGTTTTACCAACCCCGGTTTGTCCCAAGAAAATAAAGGAACCAATGGGTTTATTGGGGTCTTTAAGCCCAGCCCGGTTACGCTGTATGGCCTTAACCACTTTTCCCACGGCGTCATCTTGGCCTATCACCCTGCCTTTTATACGGTCGGGGAGGGCTGCGAGTTTATTGCTTTCGGTCTGGGCAATACGGTTTACGGGTATGCCGGTCATCATAGAGACCACTTCGGCTACGTTTTCTTCATCCACCGTTTCTTTGTGGAGCTTCGATTCGTTTTCCCAGATTTCCTGTTCGGTCGCTAATTCTTTTTCAAGGTTTTTCTCGTCATCGCGCAGTTTTGCGGCCTCTTCATATTTCTGCTTCTTGACCACTGAATTTTTAAGCTCCCGGACTTCTTCCAGTTTCGCTTCAATTTTCAGTATTTTTTCGGGTACGTTAATATTGGTAATGTGTACGCGCGAACCTGCTTCGTCCATAGCATCTATTGCCTTGTCCGGTAAAAAACGCTCGGTCATATACCTGTTAGTCAACTTTACACAGGCTTTAAGTGCGTCATCGGTATAATTCACATTGTGATGGGCTTCATATTTGTCTTTGATATTCTCTAATATTTCCAAAGTTTCGTCTATGCTCGTTGGCTCGACGATAACTTTCTGGAAACGCCGCTCCAAAGCTCCGTCTTTTTCAATGTGTTGTCGGTACTCGTCTAAAGTTGTAGCTCCAATACATTGTATTTCGCCCCGGGCCAAGGCTGGTTTGAACATATTGGAAGCATCTAAGGAGCCGGTTGCGCCCCCTGCACCAACTATGGTGTGTATTTCGTCAATGAAAAGAATGATGTCATCGTTCTTTTCCAGTTCGTTCATGACGGCTTTCATGCGTTCTTCAAACTGACCGCGGTATTTCGTGCCGGCCACTAAACTAGCTAGATCGAGTGTTACAACCCGCTTGTCGTATAAAATACGGGAAACTTTGCGCTGTATAATGCGCAGGGCCAACCCTTCGGCAATGGCACTTTTACCCACCCCAGGTTCACCAATTAATAGCGGGTTATTTTTTTTGCGCCTACTCAGTATTTGCGAAACGCGCTGTATTTCGTTTTCACGGCCTACTACAGGGTCTAGTTTATCGTCTTCGGCCATGGCCGTTAAATCCCTTCCGAAATTATCCAGTACCGGAGTCTTGGATTTCTTATTGCCTTTACCACTACCTGTAAAAAGATTTTCCTTACCACCACCAGAAGATGAAGTGTCATCATCACTGGGGAAGGACTCGGCGCTGGGGCTGTCTATAAAATCTTCGTCGTTTGCCATCATAACTTTAAATTGATCTTTAACACCGTCATAATCCACTTTCATCTTTAACAGCAATTTTGTTGTGGGATCGTTTTCATTACGAAGGATGCACAACAACAAGTGCGCTGTGTTAATGGAAGCACTTTGAAAAAGCTTAGCTTCCAAAAAAGTGGTTTTTAAAGCGCGTTCTGCCTGACGGGTTAAATGCAGGTTTTTTTTATCGTTGGTGTTGCTTTCGGTATTTGGGTTTGCGGGGCTGAGTATTTCCACTTTTCTTCTTAAGTGGTTCAAGTCTATATCCAGTGCGCTCAAAATAGAAACAGCTTTACCATTGCCATCGCGCAACAGACCCAACATTAAATGCTCGGTCCCTATAAAATCGTGGCCTAACCGCAATGCTTCTTCTTTACTGTAAGCAATTACATCTTTTACCCTTGGTGAAAAATTATCGTCCATAAATTAAATTCCTTATACTTCTCTTACTTCTAAAAATACTAAATTACCCTTAGTACGACAAATATTATACCTTATTTAAGAGTATGAAAGTAAAAGGACAAAAAAAGATGTTAATATCAAAGTGCCAAGCAGTTTAGTTATTAACTATTTCAATAGGGAATTATGTTAATAAAATAGTGAATAATCGCTCGCAAAAACCTACCAAAAAGCTTGGAAATAGTGTATATTGCCCGGTAGATTAAAAGTAAATTCAAATTATATATTTTATGGCTGAAGGTGAAAAATTGATTCCCATAAACATTGAAGATGAAATGAAATCGGCCTACATTGATTATTCAATGTCGGTCATTGTGTCACGTGCGCTCCCCGATGTGCGTGACGGGATGAAACCTGTGCACAGAAGGGTTTTGTTCGGGATGCACGAATTAGGTGTGCGCTCCAATTCGTCGCATAAAAAATCGGCAAGAATCGTAGGTGAGGTGCTCGGTAAATACCACCCGCACGGCGACACTTCGGTTTACGATGCAATGGTACGTATGGCCCAAGAATGGAGCCTTCGGTATATGCTCGTTGACGGTCAAGGTAACTTTGGTTCGGTAGATGGCGATAGCCCTGCGGCAATGCGTTATACCGAAGCACGTATGCGGAAAATTTCCGAAGATATGCTCGCCGATATCGATAAAGAGACCGTGGACCATCAACTCAACTTTGATGATACCATAGAAGAGCCCACCGTTTTGCCCACAAGAGTGCCCGGCCTCTTAATCAACGGGGCTTCCGGTATTGCAGTAGGTATGGCGACCAATATGCCACCGCACAACTTAACCGAAGTAGTAAATGGCACCATTGCTTACATTGACAACCATGATATAGAGATAGATGCGCTCATGGAGCATGTAAAGGCTCCCGATTTTCCCACTGGAGGTATTATTTATGGTTATGAAGGGGTTCGGGAAGCTTTCCATACAGGCCGCGGGCGTGTGGTAATGCGCGGTAAAGCCAGTTTTGAAGAGGTCAAGGGCCGAGAATGCATTATTGTAACGGAAATCCCGTACCAAGTGAATAAGGCGGATATGATTAAAAAAACTGCCGACCTTGTAAACGAAAAGAAAATCGACGGTATTTCAAACATCCGGGACGAGTCTGACCGAAATGGGATGCGTATTGTTTACATCCTGAAACGCGATGCCATACCCAACATCGTTTTGAACATGCTGTATAAATATACGGCACTTCAGTCCAGCTTCAGCGTTAATAATATCGCACTGGTAAAAGGCCGCCCAGAATTGCTGAACTTAAAGCAATTGATCCAGTATTTTGTAGAGCACCGTCACGAAGTGGTGGTCCGCCGTACAGAGTATTTGTTGCGCAAAGCGGAAGAACGCGCCCATATCTTGGAAGGACTGATAATCGCATCGGACAATATTGACGAGGTGATTGCATTGATTAGAGCTTCTTCCAATGCCGAAGAAGCCCGCCAAAAATTAATGGACACCTTCGAGCTTACCGAAATCCAGGCCAAGGCCATAGTTGAAATGCGCCTGCGCCAGTTAACAGGACTGGAACAGGACAAACTGCGCACGGAATATGAAGAGCTGATGAAGACCATTGAAAATTATAAGGATATTCTTGCCAACAAAGAACGTCGAATGGAAATCATCAAGGAAGAATTGGTAGAGATACGCGATAAATATGGCGATGAGCGGCGCTCTGTAATTGAATATGCTGGCGGTGATGTAAGCATTACCGATTTGATTCCCGATGAACAAGTGGTGATAACTATTTCGCATGCAGGATACATTAAAAGAACTTCCTTAACCGAATATAAACGTCAAAACAGGGGAGGGGTAGGATCTAAAGCTTCTTCAACCCGAAACGAAGACTTTTTGGAAGATCTTTTTGTGGGAACCAACCACCAATATATGTTGTTTTTCACCCAAAAAGGAAAATGTTACTGGATGCGGGTCTTCGAAATTCCGGAAGGAAGCAGGCAGTCTAAGGGAAGGGCAATTCAAAACCTCATTAATATTGAACCCGATGACAAGGTGAAAGCTTTTATCTGTACCCAAGATCTTAAAGATGAAGCTTACATTAACAGCCGTTTTGTCATCATGGCTACCAAAAAAGGACAGGTTAAAAAAACCTCTTTGGAACAGTATTCAAGACCGCGGTCCAACGGGATCAACGCCATTACCATTAAGGAAGGCGACGAACTTTTGGAGGCCAAATTAACAACTGGCGACAGCCATGTAATGTTGGCAGTGAAATCGGGCAAGGCCATCCGTTTTGAAGAAGAAAAAACCAGGCCAATGGGCCGTAATGCTTCTGGTGTTCGTGGTATACGGTTGGGCAGTGATGACGACGAAGTGGTAGGAATGGTTGCTATCAACGATGACGAGTCTAACATCCTTGTGGTTTCAGAAAAAGGATATGGCAAACGATCCAATCTGGACGACTACCGAATTACCAATAGAGGAGGAAAAGGTGTAAAAACCATTAATATTACCGAAAAAACCGGTAAATTAGTGGCTATCAAGAACGTAACCGATAGTGATGGGCTTATGATCATCAACAAATCGGGCATTGCCATCCGTATGGCTGTGGAAGATTTACGTGTTATGGGCCGTGCCACGCAAGGGGTTCGCTTAATAAAAGTGCGCGATGACGATGCTATTGCAGCAGTGGCTAAGGTTAAAAATGAAGATGAGGATATGGACGATGAAAATTTGGCCGTTGAGGGTGCTTCCGAAACAGAAAATGACTCTGGCACTACTCTTGATAATGAAAATGAACAAACCGAAAACAACGAATAAATAAAGAAAAACAATGAAGAAGCAAATTTTAATAGCAGGTGCCTTAACTATTTCTGTTGTGGCATTTGGGCAAAAAAGAGAAATACGAAAAGCAGAACGGGCTTTCAATGACAAAGACTATACAGAAGCCATCTCTCAATTAAAAGAAGCAGAAACCCAGTTGGCCAGCGCTGATCAAGATGAAAAAGCAGAATATTATCTTGTAAAGGCAGAAGTCTATACCGCAAGTGCTGGAGATGATCTTAACAAAATGAAAGCTGCCAGTGAAGCTTATCAAAAAGCAGTGGAGTTGGGTGCCTTGCAAGAAGAAGAAAAAAGGATGGACGCATTGCAACAAAATCTTCGGGCAGCATTGGTTAACAGTGCCATTAAAGACCAGAATTCACAAAATTTTGATATGGCGGCCGCTAAGTTGTACAACAGCTATATGGTAAGCAAAAAAGACACCTCAGATCTTTATTATGCTGCTAGTAACGCGGTTAATGCACAAGATTACGATACAGCCATGAAGTACTATCAAAAACTTATGGACTTGGGCTATACCGGTGTAAATAAAGAATATGTTGCCACTAATAAAAAAACTGGCGAAGTAAGAACATTTGGTTCAGAATCTGAACGCGATTTAATGATTAAAGCAGGTGAGTTTATCAAGCCAGAAGAAAAAATGACCAGTTCCAAAAAAGGAGAGGTTTTGCGCAATATGACCTTGATCTATATTGAAAAAGGACAGGAAGAAAAAGCTTCCCAGCTTATGGCCAACGCCAGAAAAGAAAACCCTGATGATGTTTCCCTTATGCGTGCCGAAGCAAATATGGCTTATAAAATGGGCGACAAGCAAAAATTCAACGATATAATGGAAGCTATTGCCCAAACAGATCCAGATAACCCGGAAATATTTTATAACCTAGGCGTTAGCAATGCCGAAATAGGCGAGACTGAAAGAGCCATGGAATATTACAGAAAAGCCATTGAACTAAAGTCCGACTATGCTTCTGCAATTATTAACTTGGCTGTACTTAAACTTGCTAAAGAAAAAGAAATTGTTGAAAAAATGAACAGTTTGGGCATGTCCAAGGCCGATGCCAAAAAATATGATGAGCTAAAAGAAGAAAGAAAAGAAATGTACTTGGATGTAGTTCCAGATTTGGAAAGAGCACGAGAATTGCGTCCAGATGACGTAGAAGTGGTTAGAACATTGATGAACATCTATAGCCAGTTAGGACAAGATGCTAAATTCAAGGAAATGAAAACTAAATTGGCGGAGATGGAAGGTAATTAAAATTTCCGCAGATCAATCAATATTCTTAAAAAGGCACTTTTTTAAATGAGTGCCTTTTTTTTTGTGTTAAATAATACGTTTTATTACCCTTAGTTTATGGGTGTGTCGCCGGGCTTCATAATTAAAGATCCCAGTGTGGTCCAGCCGGTCTATGCGTACTTTCCCGTGCGCGTGGATAATGTGGTTATCTTCCATGATAATCCCTACGTGGGTGATCAATCCTTCAGCATTGTCAAAAAAGGCCAAATCTCCCGGTTCGCTTTCTTCAATAAAACTCAAAGCTTCCCCTTGTGTGGCTTGTTGGCTTGCATCGCGCAACAGTTTGTACCCGTTCAATTTATAGACCATTTGTGTAAACCCACTGCAGTCAATGCCAAACGGGGTTTTACCGCCCCAGAGATACGGGCTGTTCAAATACAAAACAGCGGTGTCGATTAATTTTTCCTTCGGAAGTTTCTTTGAAATGGATTTTCCTTCAAAACCGTGCTTTAAAAATGTACGGTTGTTTACTTGGCAGCCCAAAAAAATGGATAACAGCTGGTTGTTTTCAGTAGTGATAATATCTACTAGATCGGTTGCATATGTGGGTTTTGTTTTTTTAAGTTCGATGAACTCTTCTTCAGAAACCAATAGAAATTGTTTGTTGTCCACCCAACCTTCATAACCATCAAAAACCAAACGGATACGGCTCCATTTTTTACGCTGCTCCACAACCTTAAATAGTTCCCCGTACAATACTTGCGAAACAAGTTCGCTGGTATCGGCTGCTTCAACCCTTAAAGGAACTACACTTAAATTGCATATCCCGTATTTCATTTATACTATGGTTTATTGGCTACAGTTCCCGTCTAAAATGTCTTGTTGTGTAGGATTGTATAGATTTTGAAACACATTGAAATCGCCTGCCACCCCGTTATTTTCAACGAGTGTTGTTAAGCCACATAAGTCGTTTAAATTTTCGTTGTGCATAATCGTGACGTCATTTCCAACTGTTGCTACATTTGACAGAAAATCCACATCAGCATTTGCAATTCCCTTTATTGTAAGGTCGTTTAACACGGTGGTTAAAGCTTGGAAGCTATTTACAGTAAAAACTCCATCGCTTATTGTTTCTGGCTGTGTGATCTTGAAATCTGTAACGGTCGTCAAGTTTTGAAAGCCAGAAAACGATGATAGGTTTACGGCTTCGTTTAACGTTAAGGTCTTCACGGTTTGTAAACTATTAAAACCATTGATATGCTCAAGATTTTCGTTTTTTTCTAGTATAATATAATCCGCAGTAGTTAAGGCATTAAAGCCTTCAAGAACGGTAAATGAATTATCAGAGAAAGCGATCAAGGTACACGCCCTCAAAGAAGGAAAGGCATTGCCTAAGGACAGCAGGGACGCATTGTTTGCAATTGATAAAAAAGCACAACTTTCAAGTTTGTAAACTCCGGAAATATCAACCAAGACTGGGTTGTTTTCAATATGTAAAGCCCCATCGATAGTGGTTAGATTAGTCAAAGCGTCAAAATTGACAAGGTTATAATTGTTTCTGAATTCGACACCTCCACCAACCGATGCTACGTTATCCATTCCTGTGAGATGGGACATTTGTGAATTGAAAGAAATGGTAAGGTCTCCGTTAATAGCAGTAATCTTTTCCAGTCCAGATAAATCCTGAATTAAATTTCCAGACACGACCATATTACCACCAACACTGGATATGTTGGAAAGACCTTCGATAGAGGTCAACTTTTCATTGGACAATCCGGTTGGCGCTTGATTGGAACCTATTATTAAATCCCCATTAACGCTCGTTACGCCTAATAGCCCATCAATGTTTGTTAAACTTTTATTGTCCTGTACGACGATGTCTTCATCCACTTGGATGACATTTGCCAATCCATCTATGTTCAAAAGCGCCTCATTACCATAAACCCAAAGACTGCCTGAAATAGTAGTGATGTTGTTTAGGCCTTGCAAGGTAGAGAGCTTACCGTTGTTCGTAATCCCTAAATCACCTGATACAAAAGTTAATGAACGCAACGCGCTAATATCGGTAATCGAACTTGAAGCAACTACATTTTCGAGCGTGATGCGTAGGCTTCCGTTTATTCCTTTGTAGTTGTTGGCAGCAAATTCATCTACTTCACTCTGTGTTTGTAGCACCACATCTCCATTAAAAGCTTCTTTTGTTGAGGATTTGTTATCATCGCTGCTGCAGCCAATACATAGAAAAGCAATCAGGCAAAAAACCAGTGCCTTGTTAAGGTTTTTCATATAATATAGTTGAAATTTGAATTAGCGTTCCAATACCATAGCACTTGCACCGCCGCCACCATTACAAATAGCTGCGGCACCTAATTTGGCATCGTTTTGCTTGAGCACATTCAATAAAGTGATTAATATACGAACACCACTGCAACCTAAAGGATGCCCTAAAGAAACAGCGCCACCGTTTACATTAACCTTAGAAGCGTCGAGCCCTAAAATTTTCATATTGGCCAAGCCAACTACAGCAAAAGCTTCGTTAAATTCAAAATACTCAACCTCCTCTTGCGAAACGCCAGCTTTTTCCAATGCTTTTGGTAATGCTTTGGCTGGGGCGGTGGTGAACCATTTTGGCTCTTGTGCTGCATCTGCATACCCTTTAATGGTAGCAAGTGGGGTTAATCCCAGTGCTGCAGCTTTGTCGGCGCTCATTAAGACCATAGCGCCGGCACCGTCATTAATGGTAGAAGCATTGGCGGCCGTTACGGTACCTTCTTTACTAAAGGCAGGTCGCAATGATGTGATTTTCTCCATTTTTACGTTCTTGAATTCTTCGTCTTGATTTACCATAACAGGTTCTCCGCGACGTTGTGGGACTTCCACTGGCACAACTTCCTCGTCAAATTTTCCTTCTTCCCAAGCCCTAGCCGAACGTTTATACGATTCAATTGCGAAGTTATCTTGATCTTCTCTTGAAAAATTATGCTCAGTTGCGCATAAATCTGCACACACGCCCATTGCGTTTTGGTCATACGCATCGACCAGGCCGTCTTTCTGCATCCCATCAACGAGTGTGGCGGGACCAAACTTTTTACCCTTTCGCATATTCACATAATGAGGGATGTTGCTCATGCTTTCCATACCACCAGCAACAATAACCTCGGCATCGCCCAGTGCAATGGCCTGTGCGGCTTGCATAACGGCTTTCATACCAGAAGCACATACCTTATTTACGGTAGTACATGGCACTGTATCCGGAATACCGGCAGCCAACGCTGCTTGCCGTGCAGGGGCTTGACCCACACCAGCTTGCACCACATTGCCCATAAAAACTTCTTGGACATTAGAAGGATCCAATTTTATTTTATCTAACGCTCCCTTAATCGCTGTGGCACCTAATTGGGTTGCCGATACTGAAGAAAGACTACCTAAAAAACTTCCTATTGGGGTTCGTGCCGCGGCTACAATTACAACTTCTTTACTCATTATATGACTCTTTTTTTATTAATTTCAAACGTACTGCCATTAATTATACACGACAGCAAAGGACTGCGAATTTACGGATTTTATCCTGAAATATCAATCTTTAAGCCCCTCGCTTTTGGGATTAGTCCACGGTTATTCATACCTTTACTCATCGAAAGAAATCTATGAACAACTTTTTTGCGTTATTTTCAAAAAACCAATCCCTTATTTACAAGGGATTTCTGTTTGTTCTTTCTACTGTGTTGGTGATTTATCTCTTGCCAAAAGGAGGACAATTTAAATACAATTTCCAAAAAGGGAAGCCGTGGCAGTACGAAAACCTCTATGCTCCTTTTAGCTTTACCATAAAAAAAGATGAAAAGACGCTCGACAAAGAACGGGAGGCCATTAAAGAAAACGCTACCCCTTACTTTGATTACAATTCCGAAATTGTAGAAAGAAGCAAAACCAACTTCCTGCAATTGTTTCAGGATGCTTTTGTAGATAGCCTTTATACCACCTCAAAAAGTATGGCAAAAGAAGAAGGGCTGACCGTTTTCAATGAAGTTTATGCCAACGGGGTGATTGACGAAGTATACCCGTATGAACAAGACAAGCTCATTTACTTGAAACGCGGAAATGAAGTAGAACAATTGGCCTATTCCCAGTTTCACAGAAAAGAGAACATAAAGAACAGGGTGGCTAAATTAGTTTCAGAAAAATCTACCGAAGACGTTAAAATGCTGTTGCAAAAACTTTTGGAGCGTGCCATTATACCGAATGTTACCTTAGACTCCAAATTGACCGAAGCCTCGGTAGCTTCTGAACTTAACGCCATAAACCCCAACAAAGGCGTCGTGGAAAAAGGAGGCAGGATCATTGCCAAGGGTGAAGTGGTGGAAGGCGACACTTACCAGATATTAAATTCGCTGAAAGCCGAATACCAGTCGCAAGTGTGGAGCAAGTCTAACCATTCGTGGCTCATTATTGGATACGTCATAATTGTTTCTTTGGTGTTTTCCATGTTGTTTTTGTTTCTGAAAAAATACCGGTTCCATATATACAACGATAACACTAAAGTCACCTTTATATTTTTCAATGTCATTTTAATGGTATTGTTGACGACCATTGTTGTAAAACTAGATGCAAAGTATGTTTATGTAGTGCCACTTTGTATTTTACCATTGATTTTAAAAGCCTTTTTCGATCCCAGGTTGGGGCTTTTTGTGCACACATTGACCTTAATGCTTTTAGGGTTTGTGGTGCCCAACAGTTTTGAGTATCTGTTTCTTCAATTGATTGCCGGTATCGTTACTATTTTAACGGTGTCTGAACTGTACCGCCGCGCCAATCTGTTTATCTCGGTAGGGCAGATTACCCTAGTGTACATTATTGGATACTTTGCTTTTTTTATCCTTCAGGAAGGAAATGTGCAGTTGATTATTTGGGAAAACTTCGGTTATTTCATTCTTTGCGGTTTGGCGACCCTATTTGCTCATCCCTTGATTTATCTATATGAAAAATTATTTGGATTGGTTTCCGATGTTTCCCTATTGGAACTAAGCGACACCAACACTAAGTTGTTGAAAGAACTGTCCAACAAAGCCCCGGGCACCTTCCACCATTCTTTAAACGTGGCCAATCTGGCTGAAGCCGCAGCTAACGAAATTGACGCCAATGCGATGTTAGTGCGGGTAGGGGCGTTGTATCATGATATCGGTAAAATGAAAAACCCCACCTATTTTACCGAAAACCAAGTAAATTCGGTTAATGCCCACCAAGATTTAGACCCTAAAGAAAGTGCCTCCATAATAATTGACCATGTAATAAAAGGTATTGAGATTGCTCGTAAAAACAACCTGCCTGACCGCGTGATCGATTTTATCCGCACCCACCACGGAACCAGTTTGGTATATTACTTCTATATGAATGAAAAAAAACAGAATGAAGGTGTAAATGAGGAGGATTTCCAATATCCTGGCCCCATCCCGTTTTCAAAAGAAACCGCCATCCTTATGATGTCCGACAGTGTAGAAGCTGCCAGTAAAAGCCTGAAAGAACCCACTTCGTCAAAAATAGATGCTTTTGTTGAAAAGATCATCGATGGGCAAATGGCTCAGGGCCAGTTTTTAAACGCCAATATCACCTTTAAGGAAATCCAGACCATCAAAAAAGTATTGAAGAAAAAACTGAACAACATTTACCATTTGCGGGTAGAATATCCAGAGTGATATCAAAAAAATATTCAATTTAGTTGCCCTCTAAAACCAGAATAAAGTCTATCAAGATTGGCGCTACACTTTAATTTTTGCCATATATCAAACTTGTAAAATAGTAGAAAACACTGTTTTAAAAACTTCTTGTAAAAAAGGTTGATTTTTGTTTGTAAAACACGGAATGTTACCCTACATTTGCAACCGCATTTAAAGAAAGAATGTTCTTTACATACTGGAGAGGTGCCGGAGTGGTCGAACGGGGCTCCCTGCTAAGGAGTTGTGCCCATTGCGGGTACCGGGGGTTCGAATCCCTTCCTCTCCGCATAACTAATTCAGTTTTCAATGTTCTCATAAATTGCCTCAAAGGCTTTTTCAACATTAAAAACTGCAAAAAGTTTAACAATTTTTCAGTTTAATTAAACTGTCCTCGGGGTGTAGCCCCGCAAAAAAAGCGGGATAGACTCCGCCCGGTTCCCGGACTACTTAAAACAGTATTTTTTGGAGCTTGGTTATTGAAATTTGTTTTTTACAGTTTAATAAAACTGTCCTCGGGGTGTAGCGTAGCCCGGTTATCGCGCCTGCTTTGGGAGCAGGAGGTCGCAGGTTCGAATCCTGCCACCCCGACAATTACGGTGTCAATAGACACCAAAATATAGCTAATCTTATGAAAATCAAGGATTTTCATTTTTCTTGAAATCATAAGATTGGCTTTAATATCAATTCAAAGGTTACCTATTCGGTTACCTAAATTGTTACCAGAATTTTCACTACATTGGTAATTCAATAGACTTGACTTTCGCAGCGATTTGACTTTCGTAAACAAATCGATTATTAACTTAAAGCGAGAGTTTATGCAGACTTCCAAGACTTTTACTATTCATTTTTGGCTGAGTATGGCCAAAGCAAAAGATGATTTTGCACCCATTTATGCCCGTATCACGGTCGATGGAAAACGTGCCGAAATCAGTTTAAAACGATCTACATCGGTTACCTATTGGGATACCCGTTCCAAAAGGGCAAATTCGAGAACTTCTGAGGGAAAAGCCCTCAACGTCTATTTAGACCAGGTCTACTCCGATTTATTGGAATGTCACAAACAGCTGCTGGGCGAATCCAAATATGTTACCGCCCAAGCTATTAAGGCACGTTACCTCGGGGAAGATGAACAGCACAAGACGCTGCTTCAATTGGTGTCCTACCATAATAAGAATATGGTTTCGGTACTCAAGCCCGGCACGTTGAAAAATTATTTCACTACGGAACGCTACATCAAACGGTATCTGAAGCACAAACTAAAGACCAATGACGTTTTCCTGAAACAACTGTCCTACAAATTCATCATTGACTTTGAGCAGTTCCTGCGTAACGGAAAATCCATAAACCGCTCACAGCCCCTAAAGAACAATGGGGTTATGAAACATTTGGAGCGGTTGAAAAAGATGATGAACCTTGCCCTTCGGTTGGAATGGATCGAGAAAGACCCTTTTGTAAGGTTCTCGCTAAAGTTCACAAAACATCAAAGGGCATTTTTATCCCAATCGGAACTTGAAGTCTTGGAATCCGGTCAGCTTTTAAAAGGGATGCACCAAAAAACGAAGGACGTTTTTGTTTTTGCCTGTTATACGGGCCTTTCCTATATCGACGTGAAATTGCTCTGCGACGACCATATTGTGCGCGGCATTGATGGGGATTATTGGATATTCACAAAAAGGGAAAAGAACGATGAAGCAGTAAAAATACCACTTTTGGATAAAGCCCTTGATATATTAAAAAGGTATGACCAAGATACTGAAAACAAACAGGAAAAACTGCTACCGGTATTTTCCAATCAAAAAATCAATAAATATTTGAAGGAAATAGCGATAATCCTAAAAATCAATAAGAAGCTTACGTTCCACGCGGCAAGACACACGTTTGCCACTACTGTTACGCTTTCGAATGGTGTGCCCATCGAGACCGTTTCAAAATTGCTGGGTCATACCAAGCTTTCCACAACGCAAATCTATGCCCGGGTTATCGAGCAAAAGGTATCATCGGATATGCGTTCATTACGCACTAAATTAAACACTACGGACAAACCCGAAACAAGCGTGCATTATCAATAATTCGGTTTGGAAAACACCATTTAGGTTCTAATCCAGTCGGCACTCTTATTTTTTCTCGTCAAATCCTTTGCAGATTTTGGTTTTTCATTGAGCCATAAATTTCTGCGTTAAGTCATTTTTTGTTTCGGTCAGCTGAGGCAACCAAAACCAAACCGGGGGCAAATGTAGCCACATCCCATCGCTTGGTCAAGGTCAAGCCCTTCGGGATGCCGAACATTTTTCTGCGAAAAATAACCGCTCATACCTTGCCCCTTCCTCCCTGTGGCTGTTAATGCCCTGTTTTGGTATTGCTCGTTGCCTTACAAGCTGCCAAAACGATTTAAAATAATGTTTAACTTAAAAATTTTAATTATGGCAACAACAGTAAAACAAAACGGAACTGCAAAAAAGGATACTGCATCCGTTAAAAAAGAAGTACAGAAAAAGCTGACCGATGAAGCCATCGGAAAAGCTGCTTCAACAGAAAAAGCGGTAGCATCGAAAAAAGCTACCATCAGTTTGGATGACCGGATCCAAAATTTTGAAAAATTGAGGGGATTGGCCACCCAACGGGAACGGTTGAACCAGACCTTGAGCGAGTTGACAAAGTTCAACTATAACCAAGGGGATTCAGCTTCGTTTTACATCCGGGATTCCCACAATTTGGAATTTAAAACGACCAATACGAACCTTATCAAATTGGTTACAAATCACTTACAGTCCACTTTGGAGGAACGAAAATCCGAAATTGAGGAACAGATTGTAAAATTTGAACTCTAAGGTAACTTCAAATCCTTAAAACAGGAAGCCTACTCCCCAAGAGTAGGTTTTCTTTTTTCCTTAAAAAAGGGAGGTATAGTATTCAATCGATATCGGCGCAAAGGTAAACCCGTAAAATACTCCCATCAAAAGATTACGGCATAAAGCCGCTCCCGCACTCGCTATTTATTCCGTTTCCTTTTGAGCCGAGATTTTATCTTCCGTTTGGTTCTAGCTTAAATATTTATTGTTTAACTAAAATCAAATGTTATGTATTTATCAAATTTACAGCAGGATGAAATCTTCGTTCCATCAGAAATGAAATCCTTGAAAAGTCTGACCCAGATGGAATCCCGAAGGGGGCTTGAAAATATCATTATTTCAAATGGCAAAATTGTCAACGTGGTATCGAACAGCTATGGCCACGTACCCAATGAACTTTTTTTCAAGAAAGCCGAAGAAATGTTGACCGATGCCGATCTGAATTATAAGAAGCGAACGATCAACAGGAATGATAGGTCTTTCATCACCGACTTTATCATCGACGATAAAAGCCAATTTTCGGTAAAGAATGAAAAAGACCTGATACTGCCGATGCTGCGGTTTAAGAATTCCTATGATGGTAGCGAAAAAACTTCGGGACATTTTGGCTTTTATAGGGAGGTCTGCTCCAATGGCCTGCACGTTTCACAGGCTGAAATCGAGTTCGCCATCAAGCACAGTAAGAACAATACCGACTTGATAATGCCAAGGTTGAACAATTTGTTCGATAAGTTCGTGGATAATGAATTTTATAGCATTACCAAGAAATTCGACAAAATGAGGGGATTTGAAATCATCGACACCAAGGAATTTGTAAAAGAAATTCTGGAAAGGACGAAATTGTTCCGGTATGAATGTAGTGATAAGAACAATGATCCTTCTAAGAAATCCCGGGAAGTCCTTGAAATTCTAAATAACGAAGCATTGTTACTTGATGAAAAACCTAATTTGTGGATAGGCTTTAATGCTTTTAATCAAATGCTTCACAACACATTGAAGAAAAGTTTTTCACAACAGGAACGCTTAGACAAAAAACTGTTCAATGCTGTCTATGAAATGGCTTGATGTCATAATAGGTTTATCCAGTACCATAAACTGGATTTTTTCTCTTTTCAATTAGATATTTTAAGATTTTTGAATTGAGATTTTTAAGTCTCAATTTTAACACCCCAGAAATATTGCTATCTTTGCCAGCGATGCAAAAACCAAATAAAATAGCGGCATTTTTCTTTTTAGGCTTGTTTAGTCTAATAATGCTGCATCAAGCTTTTCCTCATTTGCATCATCAGCACGAGGAAATGCATTCCCATTCAGATATTACGCATACTGGCGAACATCATCACGATGATAGTTCTCAGGAAAAGGAAGATTCCCTTTACGGATTCTTTGGATTTTTTATGGATATGCACGTCCATTCCACGGCGTCAAGCGATATTGTTGTGCTTAAGAGGGATGCCGTTGAGCATCAAACTACCGTAGATGACAATATTGTAAAACCTACTTCTGATTTTCAAGAATTTTATGTCGTTGCTAATAGGCAAAACGGTAAACCGCCAATTTATCATCCGCCCAACAATCATTTTAATCCTTACCTCTCATCCCTCGATTTACGGGGCCCACCATCTTTAGGTTAATCGTTTAGGAATACCTGCCGCTAAGGCAGGAATCCTTTTATACACTTAGATTAAACCTAAAATCTCAAACAATGAACAAATACATCGTGTCCGCCATTTGCGGATGCCTGTTCTTTGTTAATGGTTTCTCACAGGATAAAAACATTGGGGAACTGCTTAACGAAATAGAACAGAACAATACAGAGTTAAAAGGCTATCAATCATTTATTGAAAGCCAAAAACTCGAAAACAAGAGCACCAATAATTTACCCGACCCACAGCTTTCAGGATATTATTTGCCCTTTGGCGATAATGTGACTGGAAACTATACCGAATATGAAATATCGCAATCCTTCGAATTTCCGACGGTATATGGTTCACGCAGTAAATGGAACGACCTAAAGTCGATACAACTACAAACGTCCTATGCCAAAAAGCGACAGGAAGTTTTGTTGGAAGCAAAATCAGTATTGATTGAACTCGCTTTCCTTCAAAAGCAGAAAGCCATTGAAACCGAAAGGCGGACCCAAAGCAAACAGGTTTTCGACCAGGTTCAAGAGCTTTATGATAAAGAACAAGTCGGAATTTTGGATTTGAACAAGGCGAAAATCGCTTGGATTCAAGAGCAATTCGTTGTTCAACAGATTGAAAGCGAAATCCAAATTGTACTGTCCAAACTCAGAACATTGAACGGCGGTAATTCCATTGATGGTTTTACAGAAGTTATCGATTTGCCTATCGAGGTTGCTTCGGTCGAAACGCTTTGGCAAGAAAGATTAGCCAGCGACCCTTCGTTACAAGGTTTAAAGGCAGCTGAAACGGCTTCGCTTCAAAAAGTAAAACTGGAAAAAAACAAGGTGTTGCCCAATGTGTCACTTGGTTACAATTATCAGGGTGTTAGTGGTAGCAATTATTCGGGTTTTTACGGTGGTCTTTCCATTCCGTTGTGGAACAGCAAGAACAAGATAAAAGCGGCCGAAGCCGATTACGAATATCAGCAATTGAACACTAAAGCAATTACCGCTTCACTATACGCGCAATTTCAAGAAACCTACGATCGATATGAATTGATGCTCGAAAAATACAATGAGTATCAAACCACGATGGGCAACTTAAATAGCGAACAACTGCTCTTTAAGGCTTATATGTTGGGCGAATATTCGTTTATGGATTACTATGTAGAGCTTCAGTTTTACCGCAATGCATCTGACAGAATGTTGCAGATGGAAGAAGAAATCCAATTGCTACAAGCGCAACTCTTAAAACATACATTATAAACCTTTAAAACAAAGATTATGAAAATTTCAAAAATAATATTTGCAATAGCAATCGCATCAACATTTTTGGTAAGCTCTTGCAGGGAAACAAAAAAAGAGAGTACAGATGACCACGGTCACGAACACAATGAAGACGGAAGCCATATGCACGAGGAAGACATAGAACAAGAAGAATTTGAAGTAGGAAAAGATTCTATGGAAATGAAGACAAATGACCACGGTCACGACCACGATTCAGACGGTAATCATAAAGATGATGATTCTAAAACCCACAAACACGATGATGGTTCTGAACACCACGACCATTAAAAATCAAATAAATACAAAAGATGAAATATATAATAATAGTGCTTTCCTTTTTGGCAATGTCGTGCAATAACAAAGCAGAAGACGCACACGCACACAACGAAGATGGTAGTCACGTGGGCGAAGAAATCCCGCGATTGAGCCATACTATCTGGACGGATAAAACAGAACTCTTTGTTGAGTTTCCTGCGCTCATAGTAGGTAACGGAAGTAGATTTGCAGCCCATTTTACGGTTTTGGATAAACACCAGCCCGTTCGTGAAGGTTCTGTAACGGTCAGCTTAATAAAAGATGGAAAAGGAATTAGAAATACGGTAGATACACCGTCATCACCGGGTATTTTTTCGCCTACCATACAACCGAAAGAAGCTGGAAACTATCAATTGGTTTTTGAATTAATGACACCAGAGTATTCAGATAAAATTTCCATTGATAATGTAATGGTATATGCCACTACGGATGAAGCCATAAAAGCTTTGGGTACGGAAGAAGATGATGCAGGAATCTCGTTCTTAAAGGAGCAAGCTTGGAAAATCGATTTTCAAACCTCGCCCGTGGTTTCTGATAAAATTTACGATGTCATCAATACGTCCGGTGTTTGGATGCCATCGCCAGGTTCAACAAAGTCCTTGGCAGCAAAATCTAATGGTGTGGTGGACTTCAAAATGAATAATCTTACAGAAGGAACAGAAGTAAAACAAGGTCAGTTGTTAATGAGTTTGAACAGCCAAGGTTTGGCTTCAAACAATTTAAGTACGGATATCGCTTCCGCGAAAGCAAAATTCCAACAGGCTAAATCTGAATATGAACGGAAGAAAGAGCTATACGAATCCGAAATAGTCCCAAAATCTGAATTTGAGAAAGTAGAGAGCAGTTTCGAGATAGCCAAAGCCAACTATCAATCATTGGTGTCTGGTGTCTCGGCCGGAAGCAAACAAATACGAGCACCTTTTGATGGCTTTATCAAATCCATAACCGTTTCCAATGGCGATTATGTAGAGCAGGGTGTGGCTTTGGTAAGTATTGGGACGCATCAATCCAGAGTTTTAAAAGCACAATTAGCACCTGACTACGGTCTTACGATGGAAAATGTACAGGGCATTTGGTACCAAACCAAAGATGGACAATGGATAGACGTAACTGATGCCGAGGGCAAAATCCTTTCGATAGGCAAAGACGTGGAACGTGAAAACCCATTGATTTCTGTTTTTGCACAAGTGAACGCTGAAGTCGATATGCCCATAGGAAGTCTAACACCCGTGCAGATAGCGATGGGAAATGCTACACAAAATACAATGATTCCTGTAAATGCCTTATTGGAGGACTATGGAAGCTATTCCGTTATTACTCAGCTTTCAGGCGAAAGTTTTGAAAGACGACCTGTAAAGATTGGAAAACGCAATGGCGAGAATGTAGAAATACTGGAAGGCTTGCAAGTGGGCGAAGTGGTTGTCACAACAGGAGCGTATCAAGTTAAAATGGCTTCAATGTCTGGTTCAACCCCGGCACACGGCCACGAACATTAAAAACGAAGAGAAATGTTAAACAAAATATTATCAATTTCACTTCAAAATAGATTGCTCATTCTATTAGGAGCGGTTGCTTTGAGTGTGCTGGGAGCGTATTATGCGCGTACAATGAACGTGGATGTTTTCCCGGACCTAACGGCACCAACGGTAACCATTCTTACCGAAGCGCACGGAATGGAATCTGAAGAAGTAGAAAAATTAGTAACCTATCAACTGGAAACGGCCTTAAACGGTTCGCCCAATGTGAGACGGATCCGTTCGTCATCGGCAGCTGGAGTTTCCATTGTGTGGGTAGAATTTGATTGGGGAACCGATATTTATAAGGCCCGCCAAATTGTAAGTGAACGTATCCCTATGGTGAGGGAAAATTTACCTGAAGGCATTGGAGCACCAACAATGGCACCTATTTCATCCATTATGGGCGAAATAATGCTATTGGGTGTAACATCTGATAGTTTATCGCCGATGGAACTGCGAACCTTGTCCGATTGGACAATCAGGCCTCGCTTAAAAGCAATTGGCGGTATTGCAAATGTGGTGGTCATTGGTGGTGATTATAAGCAATACCAAGTATTTGCCAATCCCGAAAAGATGAAGTATTATGATGTGAGCCTTTCCGAATTGGTAGAATACGTTGAGGAGGCAAATACAAATGCACCTGGTGGCGTGATAAACCAATATGGGAATAAGTATATTATAAAGGGAAGCGGTAGAGCCTATGCGCTGGAAGATTTGCAAGAAGCCGTCCTAAAAGAAGTGAACGGGCAAACCATCAAAATAAAAGATGTGGCAACAGTTCAAATTGGAGCTGCGGATAAAATAGGTGATGGTTCCTTAAATGGAAAACCAGCAGTTATTTTAACCATTTCGAAACAGCCTGATGTCAATACATTGGAATTGACAGAAAGTTTGGATGAAGCCATTGCCGATTTGGAAAAAACCTTGCCGAAAAGCGTAGAAATAAAAAGTCAAATTTTTAGGTCTTCAGATTTTATAAATGCTTCCATCAGCAATTTGAACCAAACCTTACTCGAAGGTGCATTTTTCGTGGTTATTATACTTTTTATTTTCCTGATGAATTGGCGTACCACTTTCATTTCCCTTTTAGCAATTCCGGTTTCCCTTTTGGTTTCCATCATTGTACTCAAGTTATTAGGCTATACCATCAATACGATGAGTTTGGGCGGTATGGCAATTGCTGTCGGCGCTTTGGTTGACGATGCGATTATAGATGTGGAGAACGTCTATAAACGCTTGCGCGAAAATATCAAAAAGCCGAAAGATGCACGTCAACCAACCATTAAGGTTGTGCGTGAGGCTTCTGTAGAAATACGAAGTTCTATTATTATTGCAACGCTGATTATTATTGTCTCATTTGTTCCCCTATTCTTTTTAAGTGGAATGGAAGGACGTTTGTTGCAACCGCTGGGAATAGCATTTGTAACATCTGTTTTAACATCTTTAATTGTTGCAGTAACGGTAACACCAATTTTATGTTCTTATTTATTAACGAATGAAAAATTACTCCATAAACAAGCAGAAGGCACACGCGTGGAGCGTTGGTTACAGAAACAATATGGTAACCTATTGGAACGTGTTACAAAAATTCCAAAAACAATAATAGGTGTCACGGTAATTGCATTTGTATTAAGTCTTTTGGTGGTAACCCAATTAGGAAGAAGTTTCCTGCCAGAATTTAACGAAGGTTCATTGGTAATAAGTGTGGTGGGTCCGCCAGGAATGTCTTTACAGGAAAGCAACAAATCAGGAAAATTAGTGGAACAAATCCTATTGGATTTACCCGAAGTGGACGTTGTTACCCGAAGACAAGGTCGAGCCGAATTGGATGAACACGCACAAGGCGTCAATGCTTCGGAAATAGATGTGCCTTTCTCCCTTAAAGATAAGACCAAAGAAGAATTCTTTGAAGAAGTCCGTAATAAATTGAGCGTTGTACCAGGAGTCAACATTACTTTGGGACAGCCCATTGCACACCGTATTGACCATATGCTTTCAGGTACTCGCGCCAATATTGCCATCAAGATTTTTGGTTCAGATTTACAACGTTTGTTTGAAGTTGGTAAAAGTGTAGAGCAAAACATCCAGGATATTGAAGGTTTGGCAGATGTTGCGGTAGACCAGCAAATAGAAGTGCCACAAATGCGCATCAAACCCAAACGCCAAATATTATCGGCTTATGGAATGACCGTTGGCGACTTGATGCAACAAGTGGATATTGCATTTGCAGGAGAAGAAGCAGGTGAGGTTTATGAAGGGCAAAAATATTTCGATTTGGTGGTCCGCTATCAAAAACGTTTTCGGGACAATATTGAAACCATCGGAAATGCTTTAATCAGTTTGCCAAATGGTGGCCAGACCACTTTGGGCGAATTGGCAACTGTTCAATCTGTGAGCAGTCCGAGTAAAATTAGCCGGGAGGACGTACAACGTAAAATTGTAGTCGCCGCCAATGTTCAAGGCAGGGATTTGCGTGGTGCCGTAGAAGAAATCAAAGAAACCGTAAATCAAAACATTGCGATGCCGGAAGGGTATCGAATTGAATATGGCGGACAGTTTGAAAGTGAATCCAAGGCCTCACGCTTACTTTTAATAACGGCAATTGCTGCCATTGCCATCATCTTCCTGTTGCTCTATTATGAGTTTAAAGATGTCAAGTTGGCTTTTGTTGTCTTGATAAACCTGCCTTTGGCATTGATTGGGGGAATTTTGATTGTGTATTTCACATCGGGAATCATCAGTATTGCAGCAACAATTGGTTTTATCAGTCTATTCGGGATTGCTACTCGTAATGGTATTCTATTAGTCTCACGTTATGAAGATTTGAGAAAAGAAGGAATACAAGGCTTTCAATTGATAAAAACAGGAGCTCTGGATCGTTTGAACCCAATCTTGATGACAGCTTTTACAACAGGTTTAGCGCTAATTCCTTTAGCTTTAAAAGATGGAGAACCGGGTAGTGAAATACAAAGCCCTATGGCAGTTGTTATTTTGGGCGGATTGTTATCAGCCACTATTTTGAATTTGGTTGTGATTCCTTGTGTGTATCAGATGGTTCTGAAAAAAGAAGAATAGCAAATGAGGTATAGTTAAAAGCCTTCTTACTACGGTAGGAAGGTTTTTTATATTATGAAATTTCCAATTTCACTCAGCCCATTCCCCTGCATTTTGCAGAAAAAGCTACATTCCGGGAAAAGCGCTTCATTACTACTATCTTCGACACAACTCCAAAACTTCCGATTCCGATTATGCTACTCCCGCTGAAATACGCAGGAACGCTCCATTCCTATCTACAGCTTTGAAGTCAAGTCCGCTTTAAATCCTACTTCAGGAGATAATATAGACAGCAAATAAGTGATTAGCGAAAAGTAAAAGTATTATCCTTATATTCCCCAACTCACAAATTTGGTTTTCTTATGAAAACATTGAAATAGAATGGCGGACGGTTATGGAAAGAGAAAAGAATTCGTGCATTTCGTAGGGTGCGTTATTGTAAACCTTCCATTTGATAAAATCTGGTGTAATGGCATAGCTTCTTTGAGATCATTTTTAAAATTTATTTAATTGCTTTTATCTTCCCTTCTGAGGTTTTAAATTGTTTTCCTTGCTTTCCATTCAAAATTTTTTTCCATTTTTTAAGTATAGGTTGTTCCAATTTAAAATCTCTATATTCATCTGGACTCATTATGGGAATTCCGGAAACAATGGGATAAACACGGTTGCAAGCAGCACAGGATAGAATCCCTGCCAAAACCTTATCTTCATCGTCTTCTGTAATAGTCCATAAAGTCAAATCTGACTTATCAAAAGGACAGCAAAGTTTTTTTATGATTTCCTTTCTCATTTTGTTGATTTTAAATTTTGATGGTATTCATCTATTGCTTGATCGGGATGTTGAGAATTCATAATCCCCGAAATAACGGCGATGCCGTTATATTCTAAGTCATCTAATTGTTTAATGTTTTTTGGGTAAATTCCTCCCGCTAAAAACAGCGGTTTGTCATAAATTAATGAGGCTTTTTTTACTGTTTCATAGGATATGATTTCACAATTGCTAATACTTGCAGATGGAAACATTGAACAAAAGGAAATATAATCAATATTGTGTTTTGCAGCCCATCTGGTGGCGGTCAAATCATTTCCACAGGTAAGACCGAAAATGATATCCTTGTTTATTTCCTTTCTAATCTCTTCAAGGTTGGTGGGTATTGTATTAAAATGAACTCCGTCCAATTCAGTTTCTTTTAAGTATTCCCAGTGGTTATTAATGAGTATAGGTATTTGATGTTGGGCACATAGGGAATGAATTTTCTGAATGAGTTCTATAATATTTTGTCCGTTTTTAAAATTGTCCCAAATCTGAACGGCAGCAATTTCTTTTGTGAGGACGATTTGCAATTTATTCAATAAATCCTTCTCTTCCATAGAAGGGTCGATTACTAAGTAAATACCCGATTTGATTGATTTTTTATTCGCTTTCACTTCCATCCCAATTTTAATGCTTTAAAGAAAGCCTCCCAATAAGGGTCTTTTTCGTAATAAATTAAATCTGATTCCCTGTCTTTTTCAATTAGCTTTATCCCATTACTTTTTTCCGTAATTTCCCCAACTTCAGTACAAGAAATATTATTCCCTTCCAAATTGGTTATAATTTTGGATGCCACATTTTTTTTACAAGTTATTATCATAGAACCCGCACCGATGCAATAAGAGGGCAATAAGGAAAAGACTTCACAAACACGAAATTGCGTTTCGTTTATAGGAAGTTTGTCGTTATAAATTATTGCACCATTGTCCGAAGCGATGGCCATTTCATAAATAGCCCCCAAAACCCCACCTTCGGTAACATCGTGCATAGCGGTAACTTCCTTTTGTTTTTCTCCGCCCGTAGCTGTCAATGCGTCCTTTAAAACGGAAATATCGTAAAACGATTCACAGGCATTATGATAATGCTCTGTTCCTGTTTTATTTTTCACTGTTTGGGGAAAGCTCTTTGCCAAAATGGCCACGGAAGAAATAGCACAGCCCTTGGTTACTAAAATAGCATTACCGGGCTCAGCCAATTTTGAGGTAAGCAGTTGATTTTGTTCTGTAAGGGTAATCAAAGTACCACCCCCTGCAATTGTTGAATTTTGGCCTTCAATAAATCCAGTGTGCCCACCCGTAATGGCTATTCCAATTTCCGAACAAAATTGATGAATATAATCCCAATATTTTTGAAAGTCTTTTTGCGAGAATTGAGAAGGAAGGTTCAGTACGAACTGTCCGTACATAGGTGGGAATCCTGTTGTAGCGATGTCATTGGCCACAAGGTGGACAGAAAGATAGGCAGACTCTCTCAATCCGAGTGTAGGAATAAGCGATAACGGATCACTTGCCATAGCCATAGCTTGACCATTTGGCAAGTCAATAACAGATACGTCTACGCCAAATTGAGGACCAATTCTAATTTCCTGTCTTTTCTTTCCACATTTGTGCTGAACGAATTGTTTGAAGAATGGATGTGCTATTTTTCCCGGTTGTTCTTCCATTATATGTCCTTAAATTTAACGTATAGACCAAAGAAATCTCCAATTGGTAAATTCCATTTTTGAACCGGAAACCATTTAGGAAGTCCGGTAGCTTTCCACTCAATAGAGTAATCCCTACCTTTTAGGGCTTCGTCAATCGTTTTTATTAATTTTTTAGGAGTATAAAATTTTGCTGTTACATAAAATTCATTTTTACCAAAGAGCTGCTGCGTTCTTCGTCTTATTAATTTAGGAGTATTACGATTCATCATTCCCATAATAATACCGTGCCGGCCCACTCTGGAAGCTTCACGTATAACTTTTACTGGGTCTTTATAATATTCAAATGTGGCGATAAATGCCAAAGCATCAAAAGTGTTATCTTTGAATGGCAAATAATGAGAATCAGCCATAACCAGGTCTCCGTCAAAACGATGTAAAGCCTGGGATAACATAAAGGGTGAGATATCGCCACCCGTAGCTTCAATTCCAATGTCTTTCCACCATCTGGTAAACCGCGTTGTGCCGCAGCCGAATTCAAGTAACGTGGATACCCGTTTGTCCTTGGAAATAAGTTGTTCCAAAATTTTTTTCTGCCAGACTTCGGCACGCTTATACGGTCCTTCGTAATATTCTTCGTAAGTATCGGTGTATTTCCTATTAAAAAACCATTCTGATCTTCCTTGCCAGGTCTGTGTTTTCTCAGGTACGAGCTGCTGATTGACTTTTTCTATTTCCATTGCTCAAATTGCTTTAAAAATTAAAAAACCATCCTTTTGGAAAGCCAAAAGAATGGTGCAATGGAATAGAAATATCCTAAGTCTGCATCCCTACGTTGGCATTATCCAAATCAGGTTTCGGGTATTTTCTCAGTTCTGAATACTCAGAACACCCCGTGCTTTTTTTCAAAGTTACACAAATATTAGGAGATACTAATTTATCCCAGTAAATGTTTTTTGAAATGGTTTTTTAATGGGTAGCTGTCAACCTATTTTTGGAAGTACTACCATTTTTCTCCACGTAGGAATCTATCCAAAACAAGAGGAAGTTATGAGTAGAAGTATAGTTTATATTTAAACCATAATTTTTTTGAATCCCTATTTTGTGTGGTTGAGGCGTCTTTTAAAACAATCATAGAGAATATCTATTGAATGTTAAACACACTCAGCACATTCCCCTGCATTCTGCAAAAAAAACTCCATTCCGGGAAAAGCGCTTCATTACGAAGGTCTTGGACACAACTCCAAAGCTTCCGATTTCCATTACGTTAACCCTGCCTGAAAAACGGCAGGAACACTTCATTCCCAATCTACATCTTTGAAGTTAAGTCCGCCTGATAGGAATTCCATTTATCATTTAGTCCCGCTTCCTAAGTTTTTGTACTTCACAAAAGACATTTAGACCTACTCCCGAGCCACCGCTGTCCCAACCATTTTTTTGTAAGCAAAATACCAATAGTTGGAAGTTAAACGGAGTGCATAACCGGTCGTACCTCCCTTTTATAACTCCTTATTAATTCCAACTCTTGAAAATGTATCAGCAACAAAAAAAGGTAACAGCGGACGGCTCTATGGGAAGTAAATCTAAATCGAATATTATGAAATCTTACAAAAACATCAAAAAGGAAGCGGGACTAAAGAAACAAAAAAAGGAAAACGCTCTGGATATAATAAGTAAATCAATTCAAAAAAATATAAACGTAAACTATCTGAATGGTTCAGATGGCATTTTAATTAATCTTTAAATATTTTATTATGAGCACTTTAAAAAATCACGTACAGTTAATCGGAAACGTTGGTCAAGAACCAACCATTACGAACCTTGAAAGCGGTAAAAAGGTAGCCCGTCTTTCACTCGACACAAACGAGTATTACAAAAACAGCGAGGGCGAAAAAGTCCAAAGTACGGAATGGCACACGATTGTAGCCTGGGGCAAAACTGCCGAAATCATCGAAAAATATGCTGGAAGGGGCAAGGAAATCGGGGTAACGGGAAAACTTAAATCCCGAAGCTACGAGGACAAGGACGGTATCAAACGATATGTTACCGAAGTGGAAGCCAATGAAATCCTTTTGTTGGGAACTAAGAACGGTAATAATTCAGCCGGGTAATCTAAAATTAAAGAGGGCGTTTCGTCTAAAGTTGCGCCCTCTTTTTTCATTATTAACCCCTTAAATAGAAATCACAATGAAAGCACAAGTTAACGAAATCAAAGAGGGATTGCAACATTTTCACGGTTCGGAAACCATATTTCAAATCCCATTATTAAGAACCCGATACACCAACGGACTGAAATATTTAGCGGAAGCTGCGGAATGTTTTTGGCTGATTACCGATACCTCTGCATTTGCCAAAACCTTGATGGATAAAACCTATTTTGTAACCATCGACTTTAAAAGGCTGTCCAAGGAAAAACAGGATTATTCTGGGTACGAAGCCGAAATTACGTACAGCGATGGAAACGGAAATATTCTTGGAAAACACGGCTATCGGATAACGGATTTTCCATTGGATGAACTGCGGTTATTTTTTGTGGATAATACGCTGATGTTACCAAGCGAATACTAAAATTTAGAAGCTATGATTTATCTAAATTTTACCGATTTGAACGAGGAAACACAAGAGCGATTAATTGCCAATTCCAAGGAAGATATAAAGGAGAAATATGGCAAGGCTATGATGGATTATGCAACAAAGCATAACACTAATTTGGACAAGATGCTCGACGAAGAAGCGTTGCGGAATTTATATTCTTATACCTATGTGTTTAACATATAAATTTCAGAACCAAAATGAAAAGACACCTCTAAATTTTAGGGGTGTTTTTTATATGCAATTAATCTTATATCAAGAAAAAGATGTATCTTTATTTCGCTGAAATTCAGTAATCAATTTTAAGTATAGGTTATCCATTTTTCGACTTTCGCCGATAACCGTACACATCTAAAAATAACATATCGGAAAATTATTTTCCTAAAATGGCAATCGGTTTTTTCAACCGGATTGTATGGATTTTTGTCACGCTTGCGCGTGACGAAAAGGAATAGCAAGAGGGTAACACGCTGCGCGATGTTTCGGATTCCTTTTCGTTTTCAAATAGCTGATTACCAGCAATTTGTATATATTTTAAAATCCTGACAATCAACGATTTGCGACAAACGGGCTGGAAACGCCCATTTTTAGGGAAGATTTTGCGACAAATCGGCGAAATATGGACTCATTTATTGGAATTAGATTTAAAAAGGAAACTGCAAAGCGTTTCCAGACTTTCTCACGCACTTACTTCAAATCGCACACCGAGGCAATGGCAGCAATGCTCGATTTTTTCTTCTATAACGAAATTTCGCCAAAGGAAAAATTAGGACCGACAGGGCGAACCATTGAAGCGAAACTGCTCAAGAGAATCAATGCGGTCATTGCCATAATGCGAGATGTGGAAAAGACGCAAACCAAACCTACGGTGACAATGATTCAATCTTTATTTGAAGCAGAAGAACCAGAAAAAAAACCACTCATTTTAGAGAAAAAAGTGTCTGAGAAAAAGAAAAAAGTTCGTTTCCAAGAGAAGCGAAATTTGAAGAACGAACTCTAAAATATTCAGCTATGTACATTACAATCACACCCCAAAAATTGGGAGCAAATTACAGTCAGAGTTCAGCTGATTTTGTAGGTTATTTAGAAAAAGAAAATGAGGGTTTAAAAAAAGCTGATATGGAATATTTTTTTAATCAATATGGCGATGAGATTTCTGCTGAAGAAGTCGTAAAAGAAATTGATGGAAACACCGCAAAATTAAAAAAGAAAGAGCCCAAATTTTACTCAATTACTGTCAGCCCGTCTAAGTATGAATTGAAGAAATTGGAGAACAGCAGTCAAGATTTAAAAACATACACGCGCGAGCTGATGAAAGATTATGTGGCATCGTTCAACCGAGAAATTAAAGGACGACCTGTAAATATTGACGATATAAAATACTATGCGAAAATCGAACACCAGCGAACGTTTAAGGGAACGGACAAACAGATCAGGGAAAACCAACCCTTTGCCACCAAAATACTTCAGCTAAAAAATGAGATTCGAAGTATTAAATACGGCTCGATGGAAGGAAGTGTTAGGAAGCGGGAAAGGGAAATCGTAAAATTAGAAAAGCAAGCCCCACACCAACAGGAAGGAAAAAGAATTGTCCAGGGAATGCCAAAGGCCGGGAGCCAAAGTCATATCCATATCATCTTGAGCCGAAAGGATGCCTCCAATTCGTTCAGCCTTTCGCCCGGGAGCAAATACAAGGCTTCCGATGTCGAGATGAGAGGGAAACAAGTTAAACGAGGTTTTGACCGGGATAAATTTTTTGAACAAGCAGAAAAGACGTTCGACAAGGCTTTTGGGTACAAACGCAACTTTGCCGAGACCTACAAAGCAAGAAAGGATTTTGTGAAAAATCCCAATCTATATTTTGCTGCCTTGATGAAATTACCAGCAAACGAAAAGGCGTTGGCGTTTAAAATAATAACCAAAACAGGATTACCGATAGTTCCAAGTATTCCAGTTAGTCAAGCACAAATTGCACTTCGGGTTTTCAAACGGTTAAGACGTGGTGCTGAAGTCGCCATCAAATCAAGTTCAATAGGAATTTAATTGATATGGAAATAAACAATCCCATAATGATACTTTCAATTATTGGTGTGGCCAGTACCGTGTTTTATGGGATGTTTCTAGTGAGCAAGTATGCGCTTTTCTTGAATTTCATAATGCTTTCGTGCTTGGGTTTCTATTTAACTGAACAGAACGAATTAGTATCAATATTGCTGTATCTGGTGTGTCCTCTAATGCTAATTAATATAGGATTATATGTCTTTCTGCATAAAACTGAAAATGTAAAAAATGGCGATAGAAAATATCAAGTCAATTTTGCTTCGACCAAGGGAAATTTCAAATTGGATAATATCAAAAGGGGCGCATCCATAATAGGTTCTGCCGGAAGTGGAAAAACCGAAAGTGTCGTTTATGGATTTTTGAAACACTTCCAGAAAGAAGGCTTTTGTGGAATCATCCACGACTACAAAGATTTTGAGCTGACGGAAATGGCATATCCGCTTTTCAAGGATAGCGATATTCCGTTTAAGGTCATTTCCTTCGATAATATCATCCACAGGGTCAATCCCATCGCTCCACGTTACTTAGAGAACGAGGAGAGCGTAAACGAGGTTTCCCGGGTGTTGATAGAGAACCTTTTGGAGCAAAGGGAATCCGGCACTTCGGGGACGACCAAATTTTTCAATGATGCCGCGGAGGGATTGATTGGTGGGTTGATTTGGAAACTAAAAACCACCTATCCAAAATACTGTACACTTCCGCATTTAATAGCCGTTTATCAATATCTCGATACGGACAGCCTTATCCAGTTTTTAGAAACCAATACGACATCACGGGCAATGGCAGATGCCTTTATTAGCGGTAAGGACTCCGAGCGACAAACTGCTGGGGTAAAAAGCACTTTGGCCAATGCTTTAAAACGAATTAGTACACAACGCATTTTTATGACATTGTCCGGAGATGAAGTGTCACTCAACATCAATAATGAAGATAATCCCGCAGTTATCTCGATCGTGAACAACCCCAAGTTCGAGACTTCGTATTCGCCAGTTATTGCTACCATTATCCATACGATCACCAAACAAATGAGTGTACGGAATTCCAAACCTTCCTTTCTGTTGATGGAAGAAGCGCCGACCATACGATTATTGAATATGCACCGCATTCCGGCAACGCTGCGGAGTTATGATATTGCAACCATATATGTGATGCAGGACAAAATCCAAAACGATATGATGTACGGCGATAAGGCGAGCAAGGCCATATTGAGCAACCTTTCCTATCAATTTTTCGGCAAGGTAAACGACCCGGACACCGCTAAATATTACGAACGCTTTTTTGAAATAATTAAAGACCCAACTAAGAGCATAAGTCGTGGACACAATCTCGATTTTGATACCCGTATTACAACCGGCGAAAAGGAAATCCCAAAGATTAGGGCAGATGTTTTTTTCAGATTGAAACAAGGCGAGTTCATTACGTATGCGGATGGAAGGGACAAAAAAGTGCAGTTTAAATTACAGAAGATTCAGCGAGAGCTCCTTGAAGAATCAAAACAATTTTCTCAAGCAGATTTAGCGGCTAATTTTGGGGGAATTTATGAGGAGGCGAGGTCGATATTTGAATAAATATTTAAATATCGTAGCATTTATTTTAGTTTTATGTCTAAAATACATATATTGCTCTAATAATTACTAAAGTTATGGTGGCGGAATATATCGACAAATTGCTGTCTGTGGAAGAATATTCTTTTTCCCTAGAAGAATTGATGAGCCGAACCCAGAAGAGCAAAAACGCAATTTGGCAGGAATTGGCTCATCTGATCGAAAAGAACAAAGTCCTCAATCTAAGAAAGGGCTTCTACCTTATACTGACCCCAAGGTATTCCAGTTTTCGAAAACTTCCCATAAATCTCTATATCGACAAACTTTTCGATTATTTAGGCCGTAGTTATTATTTAGGTTTTTACAGTGCAGCAAAAGCCTATGGAGCAAGCCATCAACAATCTCAGCGCGATTATGTAATGACATCCTCCCCGAAACTATTGGATATTCAGAAATCGGCCATTGATATCCGTTTTTTGACCACTTCCGCTTGGCCGGAACAAAATATACTTTCAAAAAAATCAGATGCCGGAATCTACCATATTTCCAGTCCGGCTTTAACCTTGGCCGATCTGGTACATTATCAGAACAAATTAGGCGGGCTGAACCGAATGTTATCCACCATTGAAGAATTATTGGAAGAAGTCAACCAAAAAGACCTAGAAGATTTATTGAGTTGGTATAGCAACAAAGCCACACTTCAACGATTAGGTTTTTTACTGGATCAAATAGATGAAGAGAATAGTTTTTCTGCTTTAATTTTTCAACATTTGGAAAAACAAAAAATACATCCGGTTTTATTAAAGCCAACCAACCAGCAAAGACCCGGTTCGGTGGATAATAAATGGAAGGTAGATACTAACCTACAGTTAGAAAGCGACCTATGATTTCAAAACCTTATATAGCCCAATGGCGGGAATACGCATCTTGGAAAGAATTTGCACAGGTTGAACAGGATTTGATTATTAGTCGGGCGTTGGTAGCAATTTTTGCCGATGATTTTCTAAGGGAAAACCTTGCTTTCCGGGGCGGCACCGCTTTGCATAAACTGTACCTGAACCCTGCACCCAGATATTCCGAGGATATCGATCTTGTTCAGATTGAGGAAGGTCCTATAAAACCTATTATGAAGCGTATAGGTGAAGTGATCACGTTTTTTGAAGAAGATAGGCGCACACAGGTGCGCGGACACGGAGCAAAAGCACTGTACCGTTTTACATCGGAATATGAAAATGAGCGTCGCCGACTAAAATTAGAGATTAATTGTAAAGAACACTTCAACGTACTCGATTGGGTAGATTTCCCTTTTGAAATGGCGAACCCTTGGTTTTCGGGGAGAGCTGATATTAAAACATATAAAATCAATGAACTTTTGGGCACGAAGTTGAGGGCGCTTTATCAACGAAGTAAAGGAAGGGATTTGTTTGATCTGGATTATTCCAGACAAAATATGAAACTCGATATTGATGAGATTATCAAGTGCTTTAAGGTTTATATGGAATTTTCCGTTGGCAAAGTCCCTTCCCAAAAAGAGTTCCTACAAAATATGGAAGCCAAGGAAAACGATGCAGCTTTTGAAGGCGATATGGAAGGTTTGTTACGGCCGGAAATCCTATACGATCAAAAAGCTGCTTTCCATTGGTTGAAAGAAACGGTTATTCCAAGAATGTGATTATTTTAAAAAGGCGATTTATCCTTTGAGCCTCTCGCATCCGCCAGCCACTTGCCATTTTGTTTGACCAGTTTAAAAACACCAGGTGTTTTATCGTAAGCTGTTGTATATTTTACCCAAGCCACGTCACCCATAATCGTATCCTGCAAAACAGTAAAGTTGGAATCATCCTTTACCGTAGCATTAACATATTTATAGTATTCATATAGTTAGAATATGCCTGTGGTGTTGAGTTAGCTTTTAAAGTCTCTTCATCTTTTTCATAAAAGCTTTCAATAACAATTTGGGCTGTGGCACTTGGCCCCGAGATTTTAGTTTCGGAATCAGCACAAGAAAGGAACAGCACTATGAGCGAGAAAACAACAATTTTTTTCATAACAGTATTAATTTGGGTTATTAATATATCTATGTGATAGTTTCATTTCAATGTTTCGTTCGCCATCCTTTTCATTCAATTCCAAAATTGCCCTACGGTCATCGGATAATGAAAACTTGGGCAATACATAAACAAATCGAGCCTTTTCATTTTCCTTAATCTTGGACGGCAGATTATGTTTATATATCGGTTCTTGATACAGTCGTTGTAAAGATTTCCTTTTCCCTTTTTGTCTTGTTTCAATCGACAGGTTCAATAAATTCAAATCGTAATCCAATGATGAATTATTTTCAATCTCAATAACGAAATAGAGTTCATCCTTATCAAAAACAATATTCTCTACGGTCAAGATAATACCTTCGTTTCGTTTCTTGATTCGACCTATGCGCTGTTTTCTATTGAGAAGATACGAGCAGAATTTTTGATAATAATAGGTGCTGATATCTCCAAGTTCTTCAGAAGATTCAGCAAGAACCGAATCCTTTACAATCGGTTTTTCATTACCGATACTACTTGATAGCGGAATGAAATAATTGAGCTTAGAAAGCCGTTTTTTATATCTTACAATATACGAAAAAATTGAACCATTTCTGTTGAGTACCAGTAAATTACTTTCCTTTCCAGGCTTTGCTTGAAGAAGCCCAAAATACTGTTCTTTTTCACGGTTGTAGGTAAATACAAAATTGTCCGAACCCGTTATGCCTTGCCGTATGGGTTCTGGAAAGAATAACGCAACATTTTTGGTATCGTTTGCATAAATGGTGTCGAGTGAATGAGTGGTTTGTGCTTTTACTTTTGCGAAAGCGGAAATAAACACAAGGACTATTATTATAATTGAATTTTTCATAAGAGTGAAATTTTAATTGCCCATTATGGGCTCATAACTTGGGTTTTAGAATGAGTTTATAATTGTTCAGTACCGTAACTTTTACATTGCGGTTGCTACGTCTGAGCACCTTTGTTACGCCACCTACTTGCGGAACGGTAGGTATGTTGATGTCGCCAATAATATCGTCCAAGACTTCGGTGGTGGCTTCTGCCCTAAAATTGTTCTGTACGTAGATGCCTTCGCTTCCATCAGATAAATCAAAAGCTTTAAGTTTTGTGGGATGGTGCTTTATGTTTTCAATTTCAATTAAAGCCCGATTAGGCTGAAAACTTATGAAGCCGAAAATAGGTGTATTCTTAGGCATTTTTTTGCCATTAATCGTAGCAGTTTTGGTCAGGCGCATTCGTAATCTGGTATTTGCTTTTACAATTTGGTCGCCATCAACGACCACGTAAATAGTTTCATCAGTATTACCGATGATGGATACTTCATTGGGTTTAGGCGAAGCAGCGAAGAACAATTGATGTTCCAAGCCTAATTCTTTCGCTTGAATTTTCTGTTCCCGCTTTACTTCAGCAGAATCTATTGTTGCTGCCGGCAATAATAAAGGGAAAATAAAAACCACCTGTAATAAGCCAAGTCCCTATAACCGGACCTAAAATTTGTCCCACACTATTTGCCGATGTTTGGATAGAAATATTGCTGCCCGCATTTCCTTTTGAAAGTTGGGAAACAGCTGAAAGTAGGCTTGGGGTCACCATAGCACCTCCTGCGGCGAATATGATGATTAATAAATAGACGGCAAATTCATTATTAAAAAACGGGAATGCAATCATTGAAATTCCTGAAATAAACAACCCGGCTGCAATTTGCTGCTTTGCCGTTAATAGTTTTTCCCCATAGGTTGCAAATACTGGCTGTAATACAGCCATTACCACTCCACAAAGCATAAAGCCAATGCCTATTTGATTACTAGAAAATAACAACTCATTTTTTCCGTAAATTGAAAAAACCGTTTCGAAGAGGGTAATTACGAATTGCATTACAAAAGAAAGCAGTAATAGGACAGTAAAGAACCTACTAAAGCTAAAGCTCAATTTTTGTGCTTCTGAAACAAACCGACTTATAGGTGTTGTGTTCCCAAGCCATTTTATGAGTATGCTCAATATAACAAAACCCAAAAGAGCAACTAGGAGAAAGGGGATTGAAAAGCGATCCAAATGTAATATTCCCAAGGAATACTTGAAATGTAGATTGGTTTGGGATAGAAGGCTACCTAAAACAGGACCAAAAATAACACCTGAACTTATCGCTACCCCAGACCAGGCCATAACCTTGGTCCTGTGCTTTATAGAAGTGATATCACTAAGATATGCATTACTAACGGGAATTACAGCTGATGTAAAAATACCTCCGAAGATTCTAGCTATATAGAGCATCGTCAATGATGTAGCAAGACCGGTAAGTAATTGCATAATTACAAAGCCGATTAGCCCAACAATGATAATGGGCTTTCGTCCGTATTTATCGGATAGCCTGCCCCAGAGTACAACGAAAAGAAGCTGGAAGAGCGGATAAATACTGGTCAAAAAACCAATATGAAAGTTAATCGAATCAGTATCTAGGTTATCTCCTAAAGCTAATCTTTCGGTATAGTAAGGAAGGGTTGGCAATAAAATACCATAACCCAACATCACTACAAATAAACTCAGCAGGACCAAAAAGATCCTGCCGAGCTTTCTTTTTTTGCTCATTATTTTTTTCCAATTTTCTTTTTCAATAACTGGGCATTAATGGCCACAATAATTGTACTCAAACTCATAAGTACCGCTCCAACGGCTGGGCCTAAAACAAAACCGGTAGAATAAAGCACCCCAGCAGCTAACGGAATGGCAATAACGTTGTACCCGGTTGCCCACACAAGGTTCTGGATCATTTTATTGTAGGTAGCCTTGCCGAAAAGAATCAGGTTAGCAATATCTTGCGGATTGCTATTTACCAAAATAATATCCGCGGTTTCAGCGGCTACGTCTGTACCAGAACCTACCGCAATACCCACATTGGCCTGCGCCAAAGCTGGGGCATCGTTCACTCCGTCGCCTGTCATTGCCACAAACTCTCCCTTACTTTCCAATTCTTTTACTATTTCCACTTTTTGATGTGGCAAAACTTCGGCGTAGTAACCATCCAAGCCGAGTTTATCGCTAACAGCTTTGGCAGTTCTTTCATTATCACCAGTAGCCATTAAAACTTTAATATTATTCTTTTTAAAAATTTTGATGGCATCGGCAGATTCCGGTCTAATTTCGTCCGCCAATGCTATGTATCCTGCCAGTTTTCCATCAATCAAGACAAAAACAACAGTTTCTGCGGCATCGCTATAGGCATCCTCTGGAATAGTTATTTTTTCATCCCTTAAATATCCGGGACTTACAACTTTTATTTCTTTCCCATCTACGTTGGCCTCAACTCCTTTACCGGTAATTGCGTTAAAGTTTTCAAGGTTTGGAATAATAACTTTATCTTCTTTTACTTTTTTAATTATTCCAACCGCAATAGGGTGTTCAGAACTCTGTTCCAATGCACTTGAAAGCCTCAAAATTTCTTTAGGTGGATATTTCTGATTGACCGACTCAACCCTTGTTACACCAAAATCACCTTTGGTCAATGTTCCAGTCTTGTCGAATAATAATGCCGTTATTTTTCGGGATTCTTCAAAAGCTGTTCTATTTCTAATCAATAATCCATTCTGTGCAGAAACCGCAGTAGAAATAGCGACCACTAATGGAATAGCAAGACCTAAAGCGTGCGGACACGCAATAATCATTACCGTTACCATACGCTCCAAAGCATACACAAAAGGGAAGCCTAAAATTAGCCAAACCGCCAATGTGCCAAATCCAATACCTAATGCGATATAGGTAAGCCATTTTGCAGCCCTATCCGAGAGGTTTTGCATTTTTGATTTGGACTTTTGTGCTTCTTCAACCATTGTGATCACCTTGTTGAGATAACTGTCCTTTCCTGTATGCTCTACCTTTACCTTTATGCTGCCATTACCGTTTACCGAACCTCCAATAACCTTATCATCTATTTCTTTCTTAACAGGTTTGGACTCCCCGGTAAGCATAGATTCATTCAGGTAGCTGGTGCCTTCTGTTATAATACCATCAGCAGGAACTTTCTCTCCGGGTTTTACCAGTATTACGTCATCCTTCAGTAAATCTTCGAGTGCTATATCCTCAATAGTATCTCCTTCTACACGATGTGCTTCGGCTGGCATCATACTAACCAAAAGCTGTAAGGCCTTTGAGGCTCCCAGGACGCTTTTCATCTCTATCCAATGGCCTACCAACATAATAGCAATAAGGGTTGCCAGTTCCCAGAAAAAATCAACTCCTTCTAAGCCGAACACCGTTGCCGAACTATAAACGTAAGCCACGGTAATGGCCATAGAAATAAGGGTCATCATCCCTGGTGCACCTTTTTTAACTTCGGACCAAAATCCGGTAATAAATGGCCAGCCGCCATAGAAATACACTACAGAAGAAAGGCCAAATAATATATATTGGTTTCCGGGAAGCAGGAACTCATACCCAATAAACCCTTGGATCATCGGGGAGATGATGAGGATGGGAATGGTCAAGATTAAGGTTACCCAAAACCGTTTCCTGAAATCGGCAATCATCATTTTATGATGGTCGTGGCCGTGTTCTCCGTGCCCTGGATTATGACCTGAATGGCCACTATGACCCGAATGGTCACTTTCATCCATTGCTTTGTTATGGCCGTGTTTTGTTTTTTCGACTAGGTTATCCTCTATTTCAGCTTCTTTTTTTGATGCCTCGTTCTTTGCAGGATCATTCCCTTTGCCATTATGTTCGTGATGATGATGTTCGTGATTTTCCATAATTTTTGTTTTTGTTGATTTTTATCTTAATTTTTTTCTCATAGCTTCCGAAATGTTTTCGGCATATACACCATAGGCATCTACCAGAAGTCCTTTAATTCCATCTTTGGAAGATATAGCATATAAAATGCTATTATCGTCGGTACTGCTCATTCCTTCAAAGCGATAGGTTTTATCTACTTTAAAATCTTCAGGCCGGATTTCAATTTTCAAAGAAGGACATTCCAAGCATTCAGGCTTCAAATTGAAATCGTATGTATAACCTTTTCCCTGTAAATCGTTTATGGCTTCTGAAAGTGTATCGTAATTTTTCATTTGTCTTTATTTATAGTTTATTGTAAAATAACTATTATCTTCTTCTGTAAATTTCTGAAAGGTCAATAAACCATTCCCGTTTAATTTTTCGTTGACGGTATAGTTGAGTTGCTTAATGCGAATGCCCCACGCATAGGCTACGCATTGACAATAAATTAAGACCTCAAATAAGCTTAAGTCGGGAAATCCTCATATTTCCGAGAACTGCAATATTTGGAGAGTATGAATATCAAGCCGATTTCGGATGGGTTGACGACCTTCCAGTAGGCGATAATTTCGCCAAAGAAGTGACCTGGAATGCAGGAGTAGAATATTATTTGTCACGAAACTTTTCCTTGATGGCAAGTTACGACAACCGCTTCGGTGCGGGTGGTGGGCTTTCCGCAAGATTCTAAAAACCAACTATTATGATGTACGAATGGGATTGGCTGATTTTACTGGGGGTTATAATACTATGTATTGTTATCTACTCTGGTAGAAAACAGCAAAAGAAGAAAAAAAGAAAGGATGCCCTGAAAATATTGGATGAACGCTATGCCAAAGGCGAAATTACAAAAAAGGAATATTTGGAACGTAAAGAAACAATTAATACCGATAAGTAATCTACAATAATTAAATAAAAATGAAATGAAAACACTTTTGAAAACATTATTAATTATCGCAGCAGTAGGAACGCTGGTTAGTTGTAAATCAACATTCAACGCTTCTGAAACGATGGCTATTCAAGACAATCGAGGATCGATTTATCAGGAAATAATTTCAAATCCAGACCTGTTCAACGAATTTCTCGACCAGGCCCAACAAGATAGGAGGGCAAGAAAAATAATGATGCAAAAACATATGGAACAAATGGAATCTGGCAATATGAAAATGATGATGCACAAAAACCCTGAAATGAAACAAAAAATGCAATCACATATGCAAATGATGATGGAGAAAAATCCTGAAATGATGCAAAAGATGCAATCCAAAATGCTCGACAAAATGATGGGTAGTGAGAAGGGCCGTAAAATGTTGATGAATGAAATCCATAACAACAAAATGATGAAAAAGGCAATGAAGGAACGGATGAAGAAAATGATGGACGAAAACCCTGAAATGATGGGGGAAATGATGCAAAAAATGATGAACGATCCAAAGATGAAGGAAAAGATGGAAAAAATGAAGGGCAAGATGAAGAACGCCCAAGGGCATAAGCACTAAAGAGAACTGAAAAAGAACAATAAGAATTTTCAATTATGATGATGTGGTGGTGGATATTGATACCGATTGTACTGGTATTGGTCTTATTTCTATATAATGGAAAAAACAGACAATATACCGTAAAGAAAGAAAATCCTATGGATGTTCTGAACAATCGATTCGCCAAAGGCGAAATTACCAAGGAAGAATATATCGAACGCAAAGAAACAATTAATCCCACCAATACCAATAATAGAAAGCCCAAGGACAATAACAAACTGGGAATGTGATTTTCAATAAAGTAACTGATTATTAATTTAAATTTAGAACCTATGAAAAATGAAAAATTGATTAAAGCATTGAACAACTGTGCCGCACATTGTAATTATTGTGCCAATGCCTGTCTGGACGAGGACAACATCCAAATGATGGTAGATTGTATTAGGACAGATAGAGCTTGTGCAGAAATTTGTAGCGCAACTGCAAAATTGCTCGCCGCAAATTATTCAGATGTAAAAGAAATGGTAGAATACTGCCATAGGATATGTAAAAAGTGTGCAGAGGAATGTGCAAAACACGATGCTCAGCATTGCAAAGACTGTGCAGAGGCGTGTAAAAAATGTGCAGAAGCCTGTGAAGCGTTCCTTGCATAATAAATTTGGATTTCCTCTTCTTAAGAAAATAAGAGGAGGAAATCCTTATTAACTATTAAAAAGATAAAATGAAAGCACTAATAAAAATATCGTTTGCTGCCTTAACACTCATAGCATTTATAAGTTGTAAGGAAAAGCAAACGGTAAAAATTGATACACCAGAACAAGTAAAGAAAGAAGAAAAAATGACGGCGGATATTGCAGATCAGGATTTTGTAGATGGGATGACCGGTAAAATATGGCATAATTATCTGGAAATAAAGATGGCATTAACTGAAGAGGATGCAAATCAGGTACAAGAAATTGCCAAAAGTATGGCAGATTCCTTTAGTGAAGAAAGAGCAACAATGAAAAGCATTTCCCAAAAAATGGCAGATACTGATGATATCGAAAAACAACGTGAATTGTTTGCGCAATTTACAGAAAAGGCGGGGCCAATGTTTGAAGATGCACTATCTGGAGGCACGATTTACAAAAAATTCTGCCCAATGGCCTTTAATAATAAAGGAGCGTATTGGTATGCTGACGTCAAAGAAATTTCTAATCCCTTTTTTGGTGATAAAATGCCTAAATGTGGATCAGTAGAGAAAACCATTTCAAAATAAAGAGTATTAATTTAAATCTAATCAAAATGAGAAAAGTAAGAATGACACTAAGTATCCTAACAATGACATTGGTAACCCTCACAGCAATGTCTTGTAAAGATGGAAAAAAAGACGGGGAAAGAGCACCAATGTCCAATGAAATGCATCAAGATGAGGGGCATAATCACGAAGGCTCCGAGAAAATGATGACAAACAATTCGGGTAATAATGCTACAAATGCAATTATCGATAATTATTTACAAATAAAAAATGCCCTTGTGGCCGATGATCAAGAAGCAGCCGCCAAGGCCGGAGGAAATTTATTCGGTGATTTTAAAAATTTTGATAAGAGCAGTTATTCTTCAGAAGAAAAACAGGAATTGACAGACATCATTGAAGATGCCAAGGAACACGCAGAGCATATTTCAGAAAGCCCTATTGAGCATCAACGGGAGCATTTCGACATATTGAGCAAGGATGTGATAGATATGATTGCGATAACAGGAACTGATATGAAGCTGTATCAGGATTTTTGCCCGATGTACAATGATAATAAAGGGGCGCAATGGTTAAGTGCTACCAAAGAAATTAAAAATCCATACTTTGGAAGTAAAATGATGAAATGTGGGGAAATACAAAGGGAAATTAATTAATGAGAATTATCAAAATCATTCTATTGATTTTGTTGGTTGCATTTGTGGCGATTCAATTTATACCTGCAAGTCGCAACATAAGTGATACTGTTCCAAAAACCGATTTTATGGAAGTAAATAAAGTGCCTGCCACCATACAAAACAAATTACAGATGTCCTGTTACGACTGCCATAGCAACAATACCGATTATCCTTGGTACAATAAAATACAACCGGCCGCCTGGTTCTTGGAGGATCACATTAAAGAAGGAAAAGATGAATTAAATTTTAATGAATGGGGGGATTATTCAGCCAGAAGGAAAAATAGCAAACTACGGTCTATTATCAGTCAAATTGAGGACGATAAAATGCCATTGGACTCCTATACTATTATCCATAGGGATGCAAGACTTTCCGAGACGGATCAAAAAGAAATTATAAAGTATATGAACCTGCTTAAAAATAGTTTGTAGCAACTTAAAAAGTCATAAAATAGATGAGATTATACCTAAAAAAAGGGAAGGGAATTTGTTTATTGAAGTTTGTTAGTTAAGCCTTTTCTTTTTAGGGTATAATGATAAAGTCCTGTAAGGGAAGGGTATGCTTAATTTAATTAGTTTAAAAAGCCCTTCCCTTGTCAGGCACAAAAAAGAAAGCCGATGAAAGATTGTTGTAAAACAGGTAATCGGAAAGCGCAGAATAAGAACCCATTAAAAAAATGGTTCAATTATATTCTTTACGCTATCGTAATAATAGTTGTTATTGGTGCATTTCTTACTCAAATTACTAAATAGATAGATAATTATGAATGATTTCTTAAAACAATGGGGCGAAGCGGCTTATACGACCACCGGATTTTTCTGGATGGCATTGTGGGCATTTGTTTTGGGCTACATCATCAGTAGTATGATACAGGTTTTTGTGACCGAAAAAAGGATGCAGAAAACAATGGGCGAGAATGAAAAGAAAAGCGTGCTTCTGGGAACATTCTTCGGATTCATAAGCAGCTCTTGCAGTTTTGCCGCACTTGCTTCTACCAAGTCCATTTTTAAGAAAGGGGCAAGTTTTGTATCATCCATCGCTTTCTTACTGGCTTCTACTAACTTGGTTATTGAATTGGGAATCATCATTTCCATTTTCTTGGGATGGCAATTTGTCGTGGGGGAATATGTAGGTGGAATCCTCTTAATCCTCATTTGTTGGATACTTATACGGATTATAAATCCAAAAAAACTTATTTCAAAGGCCAGAAAAAATTTAGAAAGTGAAGATAGCAATGATGAAATGGATGATTCCAAAGACTGGAAAAAACAAATTCAGAAGGAGACTAGCTGGGCGAGAGTAGCCAAAAAATACAAAATGGAATGGCAAATGGTATGGAAAGATGTTACGGTAGGCTTTACTATTGCAGGAATTGTTGCAGCTTTTGTGCCTGATTCCTTTTTTCAAACACTTTTCATTAATAGCGGTAAGGGCAATACAGATTTTACTTTTTTTGAAATTTTAGAACATATTATAGTAGGTCCAGTTGCAGCTTTTTTGACATTTATTGGCTCTATGGGCAACATACCCTTAGCGGCATTATTATTTGGGAAAGGTGTGAGCTTTGCAGGAGTAATGGCCTTTATTTTTAGTGACCTTGTGGTATTTCCCGTGTTACGTATAAACGCAAAATATTATGGTTGGAAAATGTCGATCTTCATAGTATTTCTATTGTTTACTGCTTTAATAGGAACATCCTTAGCATTACACTACACATTTGATTTGTTCAACATTTTACCAGATCCTTCACAAGTTAAAATTCAAGACAGCGAGTTTTTTAAAGTAGATTATACGTTCTTTTTGAACCTGGCATTTTTAGTTATTTCTGGTTATTTGATATATCTCGGTTTTTTCAAAAAGAAGGATGTAGAACACTCTATGAGTGAAATGGCACCTAAAAGCCAATTACTCGAAAGCATTTTAAAATACGCCGCATTTATTTGTTATGCCTGGTTGGCGGGAGGCCTTATTGTGAAATTTTTTATGAATTAAGATTTAAACTAAAAAAATAATCATTAACAAAATGATAGTCAAAAGAAAAAGATTATCAATTTAAATAGACCATAAGTCTAAAGACTTAGCAATTGTCAATCAAAAAAAATTAAAAAATGAAGTCAACAGAAAAAAAACAAGACGGAATAAAAAAAAGTAATTATAGCAGATTTATAGCTATGCTTGGCCTTTCCTTTATAGCTATGTACACCACAATGTATCTTAATACATACGAAATTGACCACGTGTATTTTAGTCTTACCAGATTTTATATGACCTGTTTGGGTATAGCCTGTATGGCGGTGATTATGTGGTTCTTTATGCGAAAAATGTATCAAAACAAGAAAAAGAACCTCGCGATTCTTGTGGGAAGCGCGATTCTGTTTACCGGTGCTCTTGGCTTGGTAAGAGCACAGGCACCCATCATTGGAGATGTTTTATATATGAAGGCTATGATACCTCACCACTCCATTGCAATTTTAACAAGTAAAAGAGCCGATATTCAGGATCCTGAAACAAAAAAACTCGCCAAAGAGATTATAGAAGCCCAAGAAAGGGAAATTGCACAGATGAAGAAAATAATTTATAGACTTGAACAAGAAGGGAAATAAATTTCACCCTGTAAATTAACTTTCCTCACCAAGTTAATTGGTTAGGAACAAAATAAAACGATATGAAAAAGAATATAATATATTTAACGATTGCAATAGGTGTTGGTCTAGTAGCGGGCTATTTTATTTTTGATGGTTCTGCCAAAGATCCTATGATTAACAAAGATTCAGCTGAGATGTCCGATGGTCACGACCATTCTGGCGAAACCTCCAATCAAATGTGGACGTGTTCAATGCACCCACAAATTATGCAACCTGAACCGGGAGATTGTCCTATTTGTGGTATGGATCTTATCCCAGCTGAGTCAGGCTCTGAAGGCTTGTCCCCAAATGAAATTAAAATGACCAAAAATGCAATGGCACTGGCCAATATTCAAACAAATGTAGTAGGTAATGCTGTAGGCGAAACTGGAAATGCAACTTCTTTATCCGGTAAAATCGTAGAAAACGAAGAAGCGAGTGCAGTACAGGCCAGTTATTTTGATGGGAGGATTGAACGTCTCAATGTAAATTATGAAGGACAAGAAGTTCGTAAAGGGCAGCTTTTGGCAACAATCTATTCGCCTAATCTTGTTGCAGCCCAACAAGAGCTAATTACCACGGCTTCCCTTAAAGAAAGCCAACCCGAACTTTATAAATCCGTGCGGAATAAAATGAAGCTCTGGAAACTTTCAGAAAGCCAAATCAACAGTATCGAAGAATCAGGAAAGGTGCGTGAGAACTTCCCTATTTACGCTACGGTTTCCGGAACTGTTTCCGAAAAAATGGCGGAAGAAGGTGATTACGTAAAACAAGGCCAGCCTATTTTAAAATTGAACAACTTAAATACGGTCTGGGCAGAGTTTGATGCCTACGAAAATCAAATTTCACAATTTGAAAAAGGGCAGGAAATAAAAATGACCACCAACGCCTATCCCAACAAAGAGTTTGATGCCACAATATCATTCATTGACCCGGTGTTAAACACCCAGACCAGAATAGTAACGGTAAGGGCTACCATACAAAATAAAAATAACCTGTTGAAACCGGGAATGTTCGTTACAGGTAAATTTGAAGGTATTGAGCCTTCTGGTGAAGAACAGCTTCTTGTGCCTGCATCTGCGGTATTGTGGACCGGGGAACGTTCATTGGTGTACGTGAAAACCAATCCCGAAGAGCCTGTTTTTGAAATGCGGGAAGTAACTATTGGAAGCCGAAATGGGGAAACTTATACCATTACAGATGGCCTTGAGCATGGAGATGAAATAGTGACCAATGGGACTTTTACAGTAGATGCGGCCGCCCAATTGCAGGGTAAGAAATCTATGATGAACCAAACCGGAGGAAAAACAACAACAGGACACGAAGGACATACCGGGATGGAGCAAGCAAATACCGAAGCATCTGGCAATAGTATTGACCATACAAAAATGAACGAGAGAATAGATGTTTCCACCAAGTTTCAACAGCAGTTAAAGCAGGTTTTTGATGGCTATATAGACCTGAAAAATGCCTTAGTGAATGATATTGTGGATAACGCACAACAAGCTGCAGAACGTATAGAAAAAAGCTTGAGCAAGGTGGATATGAAATTATTGGAAGATGAAAAAGCGCACAAGCACTGGATGACCATTCAAAAGGAATTAAAGTCATCGTCAAATGCTATTTCCCTTTCTTCAGATATCAAAACACAAAGGGACCACTTTAAACATTTATCTGCCCATATGATAAGCAGTGTCCAACTCTTTGGCGTAAACCAAAAGGCTTACAGCCAATTTTGTCCAATGGCCAATAGTAACAAGGGAGCCTATTGGTTAAGTTTAGAAAAAGAAATCCAAAATCCATATTATGGACAATCAATGTTGACCTGTGGCGAGGTTAGGGATACATTTGAGTAATTATTTCAAAAAATAGCACGATTGTTTTACTTGGAAACTTAAATATGAGCGAAAATAGAAGAGATAGGAGAAAAAATAAAAACAGGAAAAAGAAACAACCAAAAAATAATACCATTTCCAGAAGAGAAAAAATTTATGGCATTATTGCTATGGTTATCTTATTTCTCGAGGCTTTATTCGCAACCATCTATGTAAGCTTTTAAAACTTTAAAACGTGGAGAATCAATTTTTTAAAATCCTATAACAACTATGTCGAATACCATTTACATAAAAAATATGGTCTGTCCAAGATGTATAAGCTCTGTATCCCGTATTATGAACAAATTGAATATTAAATACAATATTATAGAGTTGGGTGAAGTAGATTTGACAAATGAACTGAGCCCTAAAAATAAAAATTTAATCTCTGTAGAACTTCAAAATGAAGGGTTCAGTTTGGTTAATGATAGAAAAAGTCAACTCATTGAACAAATGAAGAATCTTGTAATTGAAAAAATACACCATTCCACTGAAGATACCGATTTAAAATGGGCAGATATTATTAGTCGAGAACTTAACTTGGATTATAAATATTTGAGTTCCTTATTTTCGTCGGTAGAAAGTATCACGTTCGAGCAATATATCATCAACCAAAAAATTGAGCGTGTGAAAGAACTCATTGTCTATGATGAAATGACATTGAGTGAGATAGCTTTTCAATTACATTACAGCAGCGTTGCGTATTTAAGCAATCAATTCAAAAAAGTAACTGGAATGACACCCACGCAGTTTAAGAAATCTGTGGATAAAAACCGAAAATTTTTGGATGAGATTTAATTAAAGGACATTAAAAATCAAGGGCTCTTTAGAAGGTCACAGCTGCTGGTTATATTATTTAAGTATTTGCTTAAATAATATAATAGTGATAAATTTGTTACCACACTAAATCAAGAAAGATGAGCTTGGAAATAACCTGTACACGGAACGAAGCAGACAAGAAGCAAATATCGAGATGCAAGGAAACCATAGAGAATTCTTCGGGTAGCTTAGAAGCAATAAGCAAAATTTTGTCTCTTGCGGGAAGTGAGGTACGACTGAAAATTCTATTTCTATTGAACATAGAGAATGAACTGTGCCCTTGCGATATTGCGGACATTCTTGAAATGAGTGTTCCCGCCGTGTCCCAGCATATCCGAAAAATGAAAGATGCAGGAATTATTACATCGAGACGTGAAGGGCAAACTTTATATTATTCGCTGGTAAAGAGTGAGGACAATGTTTTAAATGGAATTTTCAATTCAATTTCGACAAGAAAGAAAACAGCTTAGAAATTTTATATTATGGCACCGAATAAAACTTCAAACACCGCAGCTTATACCGGCATTTTTACCGCAGTTGCAGCATCAGTATGTTGTATTTCCCCTGTCTTGGCACTGATTGCCGGAACAAGCGATATGGAAATTGAGCAAGCAATTAACATAACAGGTTATAAAGAAACCTACAAAAAACAAAATTAATGGAAATTACTATATTAAAATCAGAAATTACCTGTCCTGAATGTGGCCATAAAAAAAAAGAAGAAATGTCAACAGAATCCTGTCAATTCTTTTACGAGTGTGAGAATTGTAAAACGGTTTTAAAACCAAAGGGAGGTAATTGTTGTGTGTATTGTTCATACGGAACTGTACCTTGCCCACCAATTCAAAAAAAATAAAAGGGGCTGATGGCTTACTTTGCACAACCTGTGCATCGATTAATTTGTATCTTTGTGAAACTTTATGAAAATATTCTTTTCCATATCAATGTCTATTTTATTCTTTTTTCAGGGAATTAGCATTGATATGGACTTTTGTGGTCCGATCAAAGAAATTTCAAATATTATTACCCATTACCAGGACCATAAAGTTTATGGCGACTCTTTCCTTGAATATGTAGTTGAGGATTATATCGATAACGATGCAAAAAATGAAGGGCACCATAATAATTCGGATAAGGAGAATACACCAGTTCACTCCCATCATCAATGTTGTCACCCTTTAGTATTAATTATTGAGAACAACAATTCGGCTTTAGTCAATCGTTTAAAGTTTGAAGATAAAGAGCAGTTTACTTTATATACCGTCAACTTCAATTCCAGATATCTGGAATCCCTCTTCCAACCTCCAAGAGTATAATTCAGTTTTTTTAAGGATAGCTATATCCTAAAATAATGCTACTCAATAGAAACATTACATCCTAAACGCATTGCTTTTATTCGCATTGCGCAGTTTAAACTGAATTAATACTTCTTCTATGATTAACAAAATAATCGCATTTTCCATTAATAATAAATTTATTATTGGGCTATTTACCTTAGCACTTATAGGGACGGGCATTTGGTCCATGATGACCGTAAATCTGGGATCGGTACCAGATATTACTAATAATCAGGTTCAGGTGATTACCCAATCACCAAATCTTGCCACCGAAGATATTGAGCAATTTGTAACCTATCCCGTAGAACTTTCGATGGGTAATTTGCCCGGGGTTACGGAGATTCGTTCTATTTCACGTTTCGGCCTTTCTGTAGTTACAATTGTTTTTAAAGATGATATGGGGACTTACCTTCCCCGGCAACTTGTACAGGAGAAACTCAATGAATTGGGGAAAACCATTCCCGATAAATTTGGAAGCCCTGCTATGGGACCTATTTCAACCGGATTAGGTCAAATTTATGAATATACGATAAAGCCAAAAGAAGGATTCGAAACTGAATATTCCCCCAGGGAACTACGAACTATTCAGGATTGGATAGTCAAGCGACAACTCACCTTACTGGAAGGTGTGGTGGAAGTAAATTCTTTTGGAGGCTCCATAAAACAATATGAAATAGCAATCAACCCGGAGAAATTAAACAGTATGGGGATAAGTATTTCTGAAGTTTATGAGGCCCTGGCCCGAAACAATGTGAATACCGGTGGAGCTTATATCGAGAAAAATAAAATGTCGAATTTTATTAGAGGGGAAGGTTTAATCCGTTCACTGGAGGATATAAGGAAAATTGCTATTACCACCGAAAATTCGATCCCGATAACGATTGGGGATATTGCAGAAAATGTCCAGTTTGGTAGTCAGGTACGTTACGGAGCTTTTACCCAGGACGGTGAAGAAGCCGTAGGCGGGATTATCATGATGCTTAAAGGCTCCAATCCCAATGCGGTGATCCAGGATGTGAAAGACCGTATGGACGAAGTTGAAAACTCACTTCCCGAAGGCTTGACCATAGAACCAATAATAGATCGGAGTGAATTAATAGGGAGAACAACCGATACCGTTAAGACAAATTTATTGGAAGGTGCCTTAATCGTGATTTTTGCACTCGTAATATTATTGGGAAGCCTGAGGGGCGGTTTGATCACGGCCACTACCATTCCGTTATCCTTGCTTTTTGCTTTTATCTTAATGAAACAGTTTGGTGTATGGGCTAATCTAATGAGTTTGGGGGCCATTGATTTTGGAATTATTATCGATGGGGCTGTAATTATTATTGAAGGTACCGTTTATGAAATTCAAAAAAGGATTCGATCAGGTAAAATAAAATTCAATCAGGCGAAAATGGATGAGGTAGCCTATGATGCCGGAAGTACAATGATGGGCTCTGCATTTTTTGGACAGATCATCATCCTTATCGTATTTACACCCATTCTTTTTCTTACCGGGGTAGAAGGCAAAATGTTTAAGCCGATGGCATACACTTTTGGTTTTGCCATGATAGGTGCTATCTTCTTATGTCTTACCTACGTACCTATGATGTCGGCCTTATTTATGAAACCAATTCAGAATAAAAAGAATTGGTTTGGAAAATTCGAACGCTGGTTGGAAAAAGTTAGCGATAAGATTATTGGAGGGATACAAAGAGTATATATGCCTTTATTGAAAGGAGCATTAAAACTGAAATTGATTGTTATTGGATCTGCGGTGGTGCTGCTTATTTTCGCCGGTTTTCTTTTTTCCAGAATGGGAGGAGAATTTGTACCTCAACTTGATGAAGGGGATATTGCCATGCAGGCATTAATAAGACCAGGTAGCTCACTAACAGAGTCTATTGAAGTTTCTAAAAAAATAGAGAATATACTCTTAGAAAACTTCCCAGAAATCAAAACGGCAACAGCCCGTATTGGAGTAGCAGATATCCCCACAGATCCCATGCCCATGGATATTTCAGATATGTATTTGATCCTTGAGAAGGACCGGGACAAATGGACAACCGCTGCAACTAAAGAAGGACTAATAGATAAAATCAAACAAAAACTGGATGAAGAGCTGACCGGTGTAAATCTTGTTTTCACCCAACCGGTAGAACTTCGGTTTAACGAATTGTTGGAAGGTGTGAGGGAAGATATTGCCGTAAAGTTATATGGTGAAGATCTGGAAATTTTATCAGAAAAAGTGCAGGAAATGGCCAATATTATCCAAACCGTGCCCGGGGCTGGAGATGTAAACGCGGAGCGAACATCTGGCCTCCCCCAAATGACAGTTCAATTTAACCGTGATAAAATAGCCCAGTATGGACTGGATATTCAAAAGGTCAATGATTATATAAGCACCGCTTTTGCCGGAGGAACTGCCGGGGTCATCTTTGAAGGTGAAAAACGATTTGATCTGGTAGTAAGATTTGATGAAAACCATAGAAAGAATATTGAGGATTTACGTGGGATGTATATCGATCTTCCAGACGGAATTCAGGTGCCGATAAAAGAAATAGCAAATATCGAATATGTTCCGGGTCCTATGCAAATTTCAAGGGATGACACGTATAGAAGAACCTATGTGGGTGTAAATGCCCGGGGAAGGGATGTAGAGTCAGTCGTTAATGATATTCAGCAAAGATTAGATGAAGAATTGGAACTACCTCCCGGTTATTATATAACTTATGGGGGGGAATTCGAAAACCTTCAGAGTGCCAAAGATCGATTAGTGATTGTTGTACCGATAGCATTATTCCTGATTTTCGTGCTTCTATATTTTGCCTTAAAATCTTTTTCCCAATCTATCATGATCTATATGGCGATACCATTGGCTGCTATCGGAGGTGTATTTGCCCTTTGGTTAAGAGGTATGCCGTTCAGTATTTCAGCTGGTGTAGGCTTCATTGTATTGTTTGGGGTTGCGGTTTTAAACGGGCTGGTGCTCATTAATAGGTTTAATTCCTTAAAAGAAGAAGGGGTAACCAGTATAAAAGATAGAATTTTTACAGGAACCAAAGAACGAATACGTCCCATTATGTTAACAGCAACAACAGATATTTTTGGATTTCTGCCGATGGCATTTTCAAGCTCTGCAGGAGCTGAAGTACAACGACCCCTTGCTACGGTTGTTATTGGTGGCATGCTTACAGCTACCTTACTTACTCTGGTTGTTCTTCCTGTCCTTTATACATTTGTAGAGAAGAGACGAGAGAAAAAGGAACAGAACAAGCTTGATTCTTCCAATTCACGATCTTTAGCCACAATTTTGATAATTGGCTTGATGTTAGGCGGAACCTTTTCCGTAAATGCCCAATCTGGTGAAATGTCCTCGGAATATCCACAGCAGGATACTTTACAAACTATTAGTTTGGAAGAGGCTAAAGAAATCGCAATCAAAAATTTTCCACAGCTCCAAGCTGCCCAGCTCAAAATTGAAAGTGAGGAAGTATTGCGCAAAACCGCCTATGATTTTGGAAACACCCAAATCTTTACAGGAAAAGAAGAAGTAGGAAATGGCTCTGATGGGATCTATACCCAAATTGGCGTCCAACAACAAGGCATAGATGTTTTCGGAATAGTACCCCGGTTAAAACTACAGAAAGAAAGGATTGCCCTTGCTGAAAATGCCTTAGAGCTATCTACCATTGAAATTGAACGTGAAGTAAGCAGGGCCTGGGCCTCGGTTTATACAACCAAAAGGACATTTCAGGTATATAGAAAAATGGATTCCATTTTCAACGATATCGAAAGGGCGGCACAGATCCGATATGAAACAGAGGCCACCTCCAAATTGGAATACCTCGCTACCTCCAACCAGGCGAACGAGGTTAAAATACAGCTGGAACAGTCATACCGAAATTACCTGAAATCATTACAACGCTTAAACCTATGGTTTGTTAGTGACACAATTTATGATGTACCGGATTTGCCTGCTGAAGCATTGGATGAACCACTAGACTTTTTGTTGGAGTCGCTCGAAAACCATCCTGCGCTTAAGGTTTCTGAACAAAGGGTGGATGTTGCAAAAGCGGTCACCAAAGAACGAAAATCACAATTCCTACCCAAATTGCAGGGTCAGTATGCCAGACAGGAAATAGCCGGGCAATCGGGTTTCTTCCAATATCAAATAGGAATTCAAATTCCGCTGTTTTTTGGGCCGGAATTAGGCCGTACACAGGAAGCACAAGTAAATAGACAGATTGCAGAGCAAAACTTTTATCAGGATAAAATCGAACTGGAAACCGCCTATAAAAATATGCGTGAAGACTACATCAAATGGAGAAACTCATGGAATTATTATAGGGATGAAGCACTTCCGCTGGCCAAAGAGCAACAAGATGGATCAGTGCTGGCCTTTAAGGAAGGCGCTATCGATTATGTGACATTTCTCCAAAATATAAGAGATGCCATTAGAATCGAGGTAAATGCCTGGAGTGCTTTTAACGATTATCTCGACAGCCGTTACCAACTGGAATATTACCTTAAGAATTCAAATTAAAAATTAAAATAAGAAAATCGATATGAATACAAGATCAATAAATATTCTAATGCTTGCCTTAACGCTCAGCCTGTTCTTTGGATGTAAAGAAAATCCTGATGCGGGAGAAGACACTTCCCAAGAAACAGAAGCTGCTCATGCCGAAGGCGATGACGGCCACAATGACGACGCAGAAGAAGGCCACAGTGAAGAAGGAGGGGAAAATCACGGTGAAGAAGAAGGTGGGATGCGCGCGGTACATCTTTCAGAGATGAAATTCAATAGTTTAGGGATTAAAGTGGATTCCCTGCCTACCAAAGCTCTTTCTGGCGTAGTGAAAGCCAATGGACAACTGGAAGTGCCGCCTCAATATGAAGCTACCGTTACGGCAATTTTAGGCGGTAATATAACTTCTATAAAAGTTATTGAGGGGGATAAGGTAAATAAAGGTCAGGTACTAGCCTATCTTTCCCACCCAAATTTGACCAGGATGCAGTCTGATTATATTAATGCGTATAGTAGAATGCAATTTTTGGAGAAAGAATTTGATAGACAGAAACGACTGTATGAAGCGGAAGTGGGTTCAGGAAAAACATTTCAACAAACCCAATCAAACTATCAGTCTGTAAAAGGTGAAGTGAAAAGTTATGAATCCCAATTGCGTCAGTTAAACCTAAATGCTTCCCAGGTTAGAAGTGGTAACCTTTACGAATATATCCCAGTAGTAAGCCCTATTGGAGGTTATATAGAAAAAGTTTTGGTGCAAATAGGACAATATGTAGAACCACAGACCGGAATGTTTATGGTGGTTGACAATGAGCATGTTCACGCCGATCTAATGGTTTTCGAAAAAGATATCTATAAAGTAAAAGAAGGTCAAAAAATATCTTTTACACTTGAATCAGTTCCCGGTAGTAATTTAACGGGAACGATATATTCAGTTGGTAAACAATTTGAGCAAAATCCCAAGGCGGTACACGTTCACGCGGAAATAGACAATAAAGAAGATTACCTCATCCCGGGCATGTATATAAACGGGAGAATTTTGACAGAAAAAAAGAAGGTTTCCGCTTTACCGGAAGAAGCAATTATTGAAGAAGAAGGAAACCCTTACATTTTTACCGCGCAAAAACACCAGGAAGATGGTGAAACCGAATGGGAATTCAAGCCTATAGAAATCAGGACAGGGAAGACTGAAGGTGGTTGGGTGGAAATTAAACTTTTGGAACCCCTGCCGGAAGGTACCCAGGTGGCTTACAACGGATCTTATTATTTGATTTCCGAAATGCAAAAAAGCCAAACTTCCCATAGTCATTAAATTAAAAATTTAGATAGATGGGCTCTCTGTAAAATGTTTGTCTTAATTTAAAATCCAGAGAGTCTATCTTTAATAACGAAATACAGTAACAGCAATGAAAGAAATAAAAGCATTTATAAAACCGAAACGAGTTCAAAAAGTAACCGAAGCACTTAGTAATAGTGGTTTTAAGAGTATGACCCTTTCCCAGGGAGAAGGAACGGGGGCTTTTAAAGCAAAAGGTGCATCACCTTCTTTAGATTTCCGTGTAACCGACAGTCCGGTGGTAAAATTAGAACTGGTATGTCAAAATGAGGAAGCACAATTAGCTATCAATATTATTCTGGAAAACGGAAAGACTCCAAATCCAGGTGATGGCATTATTTATTTGTCCCACATTGAAGATGCCTTCCGAATAAAAACTGGAGAGTCCTTTAAACGTTAACACCTATAAACTCATTTATACCTAATGCAAAAAATAGTAAAAAAGTTGGAAAGCAGAGGAATTCGTCCTACGGCAATGCGTCTGATGATCTATAAGCGTTTGGCAGAGTTAAATGTGGCTATCAGCCTTGGCGATTTGGAAAAGGATTTTAAGGCCAGTGAAAGAAGCACACTATTCAGGACTATGAAAGTGTTTGAGGAAAAAGGTATTGTGCATCAAATTGAGGATGGTACGGGAGTTATAAAATACGCCCTTTGCGAAGAAAATTGTGAATGCGAGCTCGGCAACGACCTTCATTTACACTTTCATTGCAACAATTGTAATGAAACGGTTTGTTTAACAGACCATAAAATCCCTCATATCAACTTGCCTGATGGCTACATCTCGGAGGATATCAACTTGGTGGTAAAGGGTATCTGTGAAAAATGTAGCAATGACTTGGATTAAGTTTTTTGATTTAAAAAATTGGAACAATGATGAAAATTTATAAAAAAGAGGCTACTGTATATATGGTAGCAGAGAATAAGCTGGATGCCAAGGATTATGAAAACTTGATACCAGTCTTAACAGAGCATATAACTGCCCATCAGGAAGTTTCCTGGTACATCGAGATGGAAAATTTTGAAGGTTGAACAGCAGAGGCATATTGGAAGGGAATTGAATTAAACCTTCCGAATGAAAAGCATTTAAAGCGTGTTACTTTGGTGGGTAGCGTTAAATGGCAAGAGCAATTTACCGAGGTATTGCTTCCTTTCTCAGAAGCTCATATAAAATTTTATAGGACCGAAGAAAAAGACGATGCCAAAGAGTGGATAAAATAAAAATAAAAAATGGAAAAACTACAACTAAAAATACCGGTCATCCTTCCGCAAGTTCCTAACGAAAAAGATTCTTGTGTTGAAAGGCTTATTCAAAAACTACAAGCTAAAGAGGGCATCGAAAAAGTGCACATTGCCGATGCAAACGGAGCAGATGTGCCACAGCTCTGTTTTCATTATGACCCAGATATCATTTCCATTGACCGCATTCAATCTCTCGCCGAAAGTACTGGTGCCGAGATTACCGAAAAATACGGGCATTTGCTCATTGAAGTTAAAGGAATCAGAGACACAAGGCAGGCACGTTCCATAGAGAAAAGCCTTTTGGCAATCAATGGAGTTTTGGAAGCTTCCGTTTCAGGTTCTGGAATGGTACGACTTGAATTTGATAAAAAGCAAACAAATTTTGATGAAATAAGTAAACAAATTGAAAAAGAAGACCTTCAGATTCAAAGGAGTGCTTCAAACGAAAATGATTACACCAAAGCATCCAAAAAACAGGAGCGTTCAAAGAAGGAAGAGACAAAAGAGCAAACTTCCACAGAGGGATACGAGCACAAAGAAGGCGAGACCCACGAGGAAGGAGAAGAGCACGCCCACGGTGGTATTTTCGGTAAAAATACGGAGCTTATTTTTTCCATTATCTGTGGGGCACTTCTCGGAATAGGATTCGGCCTTTTCTATGTGGAATCCATCCCAGATTGGGTCAGTCTTACTTTATACATTGGTGCTTACTTTTTCGGTGGTTTCTTTACGGCCAAGGAAGCAATACAGACCGTCGCCAAAGGCGGTTTTGAAATTGACTTTTTAATGCTGGTTGCCGCCATTGGCGCTGCCATTCTGGGAGAATGGGCAGAAGGTGCATTGTTATTGTTCCTGTTTAGTTTGGGGCACGCCCTTGAACATTATGCAATGGAAAAGGCCCGAAAGTCCATTGCGGCACTGGCAGATTTAGCACCAAAAACCGCCCTGCTAAAAAAAGATGGCAAGACCGAAGAGGTCGGTATCGAAAAATTGAGTATAGGCGATATCATCGTGGTCAAACCAAACAGTAAAATATCTGCCGATGGCGTTGTGGTCGATGGTAAAAGTAGTGTCAACCAAGCCCCTATTACCGGGGAAAGTGTACCGGTGGACAAAGTTCCCGTGGAGGATACTGCCAAGGACTATTCAGACAATGATGAAATAAAGGACGAAAACCGCGTTTTTTCTGGAACAATTAACGGCAACAACACCCTTGAAATAAAGGTTATCAAAGAGGCGAAGGACTCTACACTATCCCGATTGGTAAAATTGGTGAATGAGGCGCAGACCCAAAAATCGCCGACTCAGTTGCTTACCGATAAATTTGAAAGATATTTTGTGCCTTCCGTACTGGTATTGGTCGTGCTGCTGCTCTTCGCTTTCTTGGTCATCGATGAACCCTTTAGCGATAGTTTTTATAGGGCAATGGCCGTTTTGGTTGCTGCCAGTCCCTGTGCCCTTGCGATTTCGACACCGAGTGCCGTATTGAGTGGCGTGGCGAGGGCCGCCCGTGGCGGAGTGCTTATCAAAGGAGGGCGACCTTTGGAAGACCTCGGCGTTATTACCGCCCTTGCCTTTGACAAGACCGGTACCCTCACCGAAGGAAAACCCAAGCTTACCGAAGTGGTTCCACTTGGGGATATTTCTGAAAACGAACTTTTAAAAATAGCTGTGGCCGTAGAGAATCTAAGCGACCATCCCCTGGCAAAAGCAGTAGTTAGAGATGGAAAGGAGCGGCTGAAAGGGGATGAAATACCTGATGCGACCGATTTGGAAGCTGTGCTGGGCAAGGGTATAAAAGCATCATTGGACAATGACAAAATCTATGTCGGCAACCTCGACCTGTACGAAGGGCTTGATAAAAGTACACCTTCCGAAGAGGTAACCACAAAAGTCCGTGGTCTTGAAGGTGGGGGAAATACTACGATGCTCATTCGGAAGAATGAAGAATATATAGGCATCATCGCTCTAATGGATACCCCTCGTGAAGCCGCCAAGGGAACCCTCAAAAAACTAAAGGGAATCGGTATTAAACGTATGATTATGCTTACGGGCGATAACCAAAAAGTAGCCGATGCCGTTGCGGAAGAAATAGGATTGACCGATGCCTGGGGCAGCCTATTGCCGGAAGAAAAGGTGGATGCTATTAAAGAGCTAAAAGAAAAAGAATCCAAGGTGGCAATGGTAGGCGATGGTGTAAACGATGCGCCTGCAATGGCAAATAGTACCGTAGGTATTGCGATGGGAGCGGCTGGAAGTGATGTGGCCTTAGAAACAGCCGATGTTGCCCTTATGGCCGATAAGCTTGAGACCCTGCCCTTTGCGATAGGTTTAAGTAGAAAAGCAAAAGCTATTATCAAGCAGAACCTTTGGATAAGCCTTGGGGTTGTGGCACTGCTGATACCGGCTACCATTTTGAGCTGGGCAAACATAGGTATAGCCGTGGCATTTCACGAGGGGTCTACCTTGGTAGTCGTGGCCAATGCGCTACGTCTTTTGGCTTATAAAAAAGAATAGAAAATCCGGACTTGGAAGAATCCGGTTTTTTGAAAGAATATAAAATGACAAAAACGGAAAGAACATTATCGTCCAAAGGAATTCGGCCTACCCAAATGAGATCGAAGATATACAAATACCTCAAAAGGAAGACTTATGCTGATAGTTTGAACGAAATGCAGAAGGTCTTTCTCAAAAAAAGTAAAAGTAACAAAACAGCAAATAAAACCACGTTTTATAGAACGATGAAGTTGTTTGAGGAAAAAAACATAGTCCACCAGATTGATGATGGAACGGCCGTTGCAAAATATGCACTTTCTGATGAAAACATCTCAGATTTACATATGCATTTTCATTGCACTGTTTGTGGAAAAACTATTTGCTTGCCGGATAGAATATCGAAACAAAACTTGCCGGACGATTATGAAATAAACGATGTGAACCTGGTATTAAAAGGGGTATGTAAAAATTGTAGTAAAAAATAATAGGTGGGAGTGCCTTAAAACTGAACCCTTGCGCCCAATGGTCAGCTTAAGGTTTCCCCCACCTTATTTAATTAAAAAATTTACGAATATGGAAAAATATGATGTAACAATTATAGGGTCTGGTCTGGGCGGGTATGTAAGTGCCATCCGTTGCGCCCAATTGGGTCTAAAAGTGGCCATTGTTGAAAGGTATAGCACGTTGGGCGGTACCTGTCTAAACGTGGGCTGTATCCCGTCAAAAGCCTGGTTGGAAGCCTCTGAGCATTATTACAAACTCAAACATCAATTCGAAAATTTTGGGATTGATGTTAAAGAGGCCAATGTCGATATCCTGAAAATGAACCAAAGGGTTCAGGATGTGGTACAGGAAATCATCAATGGTGTTGATTATCTGATGAAAAATAACAAGGTTACCCTTTATGAAGGCCACGGAACCATCAAGGACAAAAACACGATTGAAATTAAGGGCGAAGATAAAACGGAAACCATAGCAACCGATAAAATCATCATTGCCACAGGGTCCAAACCCGCTTCATTGCCCAATATTAAAATAGACAAAAAGCGTATCATCTCTTCTACCGAAGCCCTTGCCCTACAGGAAATCCCCAAGCATTTAATGGTCGTTGGCGGTGGTGTTATAGGTGTTGAAATTGGTTCCGTATTCGCCCGCCTGGGTTCAAAGATTTCTATAGTAGAATATTTTGATAGCCTTATCGCCACTATGGACGGCGCACTGGGACATCAATTGCACCGTTCCCTAAGAAAACAGGGAATTAATTTTTATTTGGAACATAAGGTAACCAATGCAACGGCAACTGATGGCAAAGTAGAATTGAAAGCGGAAAACCTTTCCGATAAAGAAGAAATGAGCTTAGAAGGCGATTACTGTCTTATGGCCATTGGCCGAAAGCCATATACCGCCAGTTTAGGGCTTGAAAATATAGGAGTGGAAACCAATGAGAAAGCACAGATAACGGTAGATAAAAACCTCGAAACCAACGTCAAGGGTGTGTATGCCATTGGGGATGTAATCCGAGGGGCAATGCTTGCCCATAAAGCCAGTGAGGAAGGCGTTTTTGTAGCCGAAACGATTGTTGGCCAAAAACCCCATATCAATTATTCGCTTATCCCAAATATCGTGTACACCCAACCCGAGGTCGCCGGTGTAGGATCCACTGAAGAAGAACTGAAAAAAGCAGGAAGAAGTATTAAAACAGGCTCTTTTCCCTATAAGGCAAACGCACGGGCAAAGATAAGTATGGACACTGACGGTTTTATCAAGGTAATCGCAGATAAGCAGACAGATGAGATATTGGGGGTGCATATGATAGGCCCGCGCATAGCAGACAGTTATACCGAAGCAGTGGTAGCGATGGAATTTAGGGCAGCTGCCGAAGACATTGCAAGAATGTCACACGGGCACCCGACATTTTCCGAGACCTTTAAGGAAGCCTGTTTGGCAGCCACCGAAGACAGGGCGCTACATATTTAGTATTTACAATAACCAGCACAGTAAAGAATAAAAGAGATGAAGAAGCTTCAGCAATTGACCAAGGAAATTAACGAATTAACTTTGAGAATTGAACAGGACTATCCTGAACTATACCAATATCTTGATGAAAACCCTATTACCATCCCTGATTGCGAAACACCCGAAATTTCCGTGAACTCGTTCGTGGACTATTTAGATAGCCTGAAGTCACTCTTGGAAAGGTATATAGAGTCGCATAAACAAATGAAGCACTAAAAGACAATTAATTCAGTAGTATATAAATGAACAAGAGCACTTTTAAAATCAGTAAAATGGACTGCCCTTCAGAAGAGCAGATGATTCGGATGAAGTTGGAGTCTTATGCTCAGGTCAAACATTTGGATTTTGATATTCCCGATAGAAAATTAGAAGTATATCACGTGGACGGTATCAAGGCGATACAAATGTCTATAGCGAGCTTAAAACTTGGGGATTCCTTTGAGGGAACCACAGAAGCCGAACCACCCGTAATGGAAGACCAATCCAAACAAAAAAGAATCCTTTCGTGGATCTTGGGCATCAACTTTGGCTTTTTCGTTATCGAAATGACCACTGGCTGGATATCTGGCTCAATGGGACTTATAGCGGATTCGTTGGATATGCTGGCAGATTCCATCGTATATGCGCTAAGCCTATTCGCGGTAGGCGGTGCCATTTCCAGAAAAAAGAAGGTCGCAAAATTCAGCGGATACTTTCAAATGGCATTGGCAACACTTGGGTTTGTAGAGGTTTTGCGAAGGTTTTTCAGCGATACCGAAACACCTTTGTTCCAATGGATGATTATCGTTTCAATTTTCGCATTGGTAGGCAATTTGATATCGCTCTGGCTTATCAACAAAACCAAGAGCAAAGAGGCTCATATGCAGGCAAGTGCCATTTTTACGTCCAATGATATCATTGTCAATGGTGGTGTTATAGTAGCAGGGATACTGGTTTATTTTCTGAATAGTAAATGGCCCGATTTGGTGATTGGCGGCATCGTTTTCACATTTGTAATGCGTGGTGCCATAAGAATATTAAAATTGTCGAAGTAGCTTTAAGTAAACTTTGAAATAGAAAAAAAAATCAATAATAACAATGAACGTTTGGCTCTGGTTAGTAGTATTGGGATTGGCAGCTTGGGCCGCACATTGGGGTGCTGATCAACTCCTAACACCTTTAAAAATGCTGCGTAAGCAATGGGGGCTTACAGCTTCTGCAGGAGCAGCTTTCCTAGCTATTGTAACAGCGAGCCCGGAAGTGGCGATAAATATTACAAGTGCTGCCCGTGGTGTATCGGATATCGGATTAGGAAATTTGCTGGGTTCCAATATAATTTCCATCCCACTCATGGTAACCATCGCCTATTTCGCTTCCAGAAGGCAGTTTAAAAACAATAAGGAACATCAAAAACATTTAGATACCAACCTGCTGGCCCTGAACAAACGTTCTGTCTCGGTATTGTCCATCCCCTATCTGGCAATCATTGCTTTGGTAGCTATACTAACCCTTCCAAAAGCCTGGCGTGGTTTACAACCCATTGATGGGTGGATTATGCTGGCGGCTTATGCGGCTTTTTTAACGCATGCCATTATAAAAGGCAGGAAAAAAGGGGAAAGTGTGGAGTGGGATAAGAAGAAAGTGTGGTTATCAGTGGCCGGAGCTATGGCTATAGCCGTGGGTGCATTTTTTATTGTTAAGGCTACGGAAAATATTGTTTCGGTGTTGAACATTTCCGAAATTGTTGGAGGGCTGTTTATTACCGGAATAATGACGACTGCCCCCGAAATATTTAAAACATGGAGTGTAGTAAAGGGTGGCGAAGTGACCGCGGGTACCACCAGCGTGATTGCAGATAATGCTGTTACCATGACGGTGGCATTTTTCCCGTTGGCGCTGGTTACTACCCCTATCGAAGATTTCCAGTTGTTTTGGGTCAATCTCGCATTTGTGGGCTTGATGCCGCTTTTATATTCGGTATTTGTTCATCAAAGCAAGGAACTTCACGGGTTCAGCAGATGGCAGATATTCGTTTTCGATGCAGCGTATATTGTATATCTCTTAACTATGGTGTTTTTTGTTCTAAAACTATTTTAAAAAATGAAGGAGGACCTATTTAAGGATTACCAGGAGAGGTTAAATGTGCTGGATGAAAATATTAGAGCAGTTGCATTAAAATATGCGACGGATTTCTATTTGAACAAAAATTGTTCAAAAGAAGAGGCTATTGAGCGTGGAATCGTAAAGGCAGAGATGGAAAAAAGGAATTTAGATAGAAATGGATAATAAACCACTAATATTATTATGGCAGAATTAAAAAAATCTCTGGGTACTCTTCGCCTTACTTTTTATGGTGTAGGTACCATTGTTGGTGCTGGAATATATACTGTAATTGGTGCAGCCGCTGGACAGGCGGGAACAGACCTTTGGTTGAGTTTTATTTTTGCTGCCATCGCGGCCAGTGTATCGGCAATGTCCTATGCAGAGTTGTCCTCTACCTATCCTAATGCCGGTGCAGAATTCATTTTTGTACGGAAAGCTTTTCCAAAAATCGACATTCCATCTTTTCTAACCGGCTGGACGATTGCATTTCATAGTTCAGCCACCATCGCCGCAGTACTATTAGCCTTTTCAGGGTATTTCAATACTTTTTTCAGTGTGCCTTCCATATTGGTTAGTTATGTTGTTCTGTTAGTTCTCGCATTGATAAGCATTACGGGAATCAAAAAATCATCAACCGCTAATATTATTATGGTAAGTATTCAGCTATTAGGACTGTTTATTCTTATTGCAGTCGGGCTTGCTGAGACGGGTCCACCTAAAGCTGAATTTTTTAAGGTAGAATCCTTTTCAAGTACTTTGGCGGCTACCGCAACATTGTTTTTTGTTTATACCGGCTTTGAGCATATGGCGGCATTGGGTTCTGAAGTGAAAAACCCTGGCAAAACCATTCCTCGGGCATTTCTATTGACAATGGTTTTTACAACAATTATCTACTTGCTCATATCTTTTACAGTACTCAACATTGCCGACCCCTCCGAGTTGGCAAAAGTAAATTCACCACTTTCACTTGCGGCATCCAATCTCAACAGTTGGTTGCCTGTTTCCTTGGCCGTCGCGGCACTTTTTGCCACTGCGAATGCGGCTTTTAGCGGAATTATTTCTATAAGTCGACTGCTGTTTGGAATGGCAAGTGTTGGCGAGCTTCCAAAATTTATGGCAAAAACCAATACACAGAAAGTACCTTGGGTCACTACTCTTATTGTTATGGCGGCCGTTTCAGGATTTATCTTATTGGGAGATATCAAAATTGTAGCCGGAATGTCATCTTTGGGTGCTTTACTTGTTTTTGTCGCCGTGAATGTTGCCCTAATCGTATTGCGTTTCAAGTCGCCCGATAAAGAAAAACCTTTTAAAGTTCCTTTATCTATTGGGAAAGTTCCTGTATTGCCCATTTTGGCGATACTCATTAGCTTGTCTTTAATAGTTCAATATGAATGGCAAGTGTATGCCGCTTTTGTAGGAGCTATTATAGTGGGCGTTATATTGGATTATTTTTTGGACAAGAGGCCAAAGAAAGAAATAGGTGCTGAAAAAGAAAAGGAATTGTTCAACCATTAATTTAGTATTATGAACTCGATGTTCGAAGATTTTAAAACTGACCTAGATTCCCTTAGTCCTCCTGTTAGGAAAAAGGCACTGGAAATTGCCAAGCGACTGATGTTAAAGGAAAGTTATACGCAAAAAGAAGCTATCGCCGAGGCTATTGTAAAAGCTGAGGAATGGTTTTACGATTTACAAGGATAATTATTAATTAAAAACTATATAAAATGTTACAGATAATCGAATTAAAAGAAAAAAATATTGTTGCAACAAAAGCTTCGGGCAAATTGAGAAAAGAAGATATAGAAAAAATCCATCCACTTATCCACGCCATACTGGACAAGGGAATGAAAGTCCGTTGGTATTTTGAGATGGAAAACTTTACCGGTTGGGATTTACCTGGTTTATGGGAAGACCTGAAAATGGACACAGCCCACGCCGCGGACTATGAAAAAATAGCAATGGTTGGAGATAAAAAATGGCAGAATTGGATAACTCAATTTATGAAGCCTTTTACCAAGGCAGAAATTAAGTATTTCAATTTAGAGCAAAAGGAAGAGGCCAAAAATTGGATTGAAAGCCAGTAAAGTTTATAACCGTAAAAAACAGACGATGAATAAAAAAAACATTCTTATTACCATTTTAATTGGGTTTGCAGTAGGTGTTTTTATCCTTCAACCTTTTGGAATAACAATTTTCACGTTTAGCAGACAGAATTATGAAATTAATTGGTGGCAATATTTAATAAATAATTTCATTGAAATTTTGAATATCAATAGGAATCAATTTTTTGAGAACACTCTGTTTGGTTTATTGGGTGCAAGTGTTGCGCTGATTTATTATTTCGGTAAAAGAGAAAAGGATATAGATAACAAGTAGCGGTAAATCGTTACAGGAAAGAGCGAAATTTTTAATTTAAATAAGTTAAGTCAAAACTTTATTAATAGCAGGCAGCTTTTATGATGCTTTTTTAATTATACAAGTAAAGATGAATATTATGAGTGTTAAACATTGTGTTTTAATAATCTTGTTGGTTAGTTATTATAAAGTAAACGACCAAAAAAAAAATTCCACTGCCGACGAATTGAAGGAAGATGCCCACGAAGCAATCAAACAAATCCGTAAAGCGGGGATATCAGGAATCATAATGCTTTCTGGCGACAAGGATTCCATTACCAAAGAAGTTGGTAGGGAAATGGGTGTGGATAATGCAATGGGCGGATTATTACCCGAAGATAAACTCAACGAAGTGGAGCGGCTTCAAAAAGAGACCGGTACTACGGTGGCATTTATTGGTGATGGTATCAACGATGCTCCTGTTTTGGCCACGAGTGATGTAGGTATAGCTATGGGTGGCTTGGGTAGCGATGTGGCCATTGAGACCGCCGACGTCATCATCCAAACCGACCAGCCCTCTAAAATTGCACAGACAATTAAAATAGGACGTTCTACCAGACAGATTGTTTGGCAGAATATCGCCTTGGCCAGCGGGGTCAAAATTGCCGTTATGGTCTTGGATGCCTTTGGGATGGCAACAATGTGGGAGGCCGTTTTTGCCGATGTAGGTGTTGCCTTTCTGGCCATCCTAAATGCCATACGTTTACAGAAAATGAATTGGAAATAGTACAACAAGATGTCTCAAAGTAGAAGAAATAGACGAAAGAAAAAAAATCAAAAACCATCTAAGAACAAGATCCCGAAAAAAGATAAAGTTATGGGGATTATCGCGCTTGTCCTTCTGGTTATCGCTGCATTTCTGCTTTACTTTTTTGTTCTAAAAGGGAATATCCATAAGCATTAATGAATTAAGATAATATAATATTCCAAGTGGTTTGTGTGGCTACAAAAATTGAAGCGGAAATGATTGATATATAGTAAAAATGATATTCTATGTCGGAAAATAGACGGAATAGACGAAATAAAAAAAGCAATAAAGTACCCTCGGTAAAAAATAGTATTACCAAAAAAGATAAAATAATTTGGATTAGTATTCTAATCGTTGTTATTGTGTTAATCTTCTTTGTACTGTTCTTGCAATTCCTAAAGTACTTTACTTATATTTAGATGCAATGCTTTTGCAATAAAAGAAACGAATTCAATAAATTCTACAAATCATTCAGCATATTACATAACACTTTAAAGTCCTTAAATCCTGAAATTTGTAGTGCACAAATAAGAGTGGATTTATGGAGACAATCAACATATTTGAAACCGAAAAAAAGAATCATAAAGAGGGAATAAAAAAATCTTTTCCAGTAACAGGAATGACCTGCGCGGCCTGTGCATCCAGTGTTGAATCTATACTCTCACATACCGAAGGTGTGAACGACGCGCAGGTTAACTTTGCCAGCAGTTCGGTATTGGTGGATTACGACGAAGCCACTACCGAAGAACAATTGCAAAACGCTTTAAGACAGGTCGGTTACGATATTATAATAGATACCGAAGACCCTTCGGAAGTACAACAAGAACTTCAACAAAAACATTACCAAGACATAAAAAGCCGTACTATCTGGTCGGCTATCCTAACGCTGCCTATTTTTATTTTGGGAATGTTCTATATGCAATGGGAACCAGGTAAATGGATTTCTTTGGTATTGGCCTTTCCCATTCTTTTTTGGTTCGGGCGCAGCTTTTTCATCAATGCCTTCAAGCAGGCCAATCACGGTAAAGCAAATATGGATACCTTGGTCGCTTTGAGTACCGGAATCGCCTTCCTCTTTAGTGTGTTCAACACTTTTTTTCCTGAATTTTGGTTAAGTCGCGGCATCGAGCCTCACGTGTATTACGAAGCGGCTACCGTTATTATCACCTTTATTTCATTGGGGAAGCTATTGGAAGAAAAGGCAAAATCAAATACGTCTTCGGCCATCAAAAAACTAATGGGGCTTCAGCCTAAAACCCTTAAAATTATTGAGAATGGGGAAGAGAAGGAAATCCCAATTTCATCCGTACAGCTAGGGCAGACCATTTTGGTACGTCCCGGAGAAAAGATTCCGGTGGATGGCGAAGTTTCCAAGGGAAGTTCGTATGTAGATGAAAGTATGATTACGGGAGAACCTGTTCCAATTCAGAAATCGCAAGGTGAAAAGGTGTTCGCCGGCACCGTTAATCAAAAAGGAAGCTTTCAATTTACCGCTGAAAAAGTAGGTGGGGAAACCCTGCTTTCCCAGATTATAAAAATGGTTCAGGAGGCACAGGGTAGCAAAGCACCTGTGCAAAAATTGGTCGATAAGATTGCAGGAATTTTTGTTCCCATTGTATTGGGTATATCCCTTGTTACCTTCATCGTGTGGATGTTTGTCGGTGGCGATAGTGCATTTTCACAAGCCTTATTGACTTCCGTAGCAGTGTTGGTCATTGCCTGCCCTTGTGCGTTGGGATTGGCGACGCCAACAGCCATTATGGTGGGAATAGGAAAAGGCGCAGAGAACAATATTCTCATAAAAGATGCCGAAAGTTTGGAGCTTGGGCATAAAGTGAATGCCGTAATCCTTGATAAAACGGGAACGATTACAGAAGGAAAACCATTGGTGACCGATATACTTTGGAAAGATAAGCTTGAAAATAATGACGAATACAAGGAAATTCTTTTGGCTATTGAAGCACAAACAGAACATCCATTGGCAGAAGCGGTTGTTAATCATTTGAAAGAGGAAAATATTGAACAAGCAGAAATTACTTTCTTCGAAAGCATAACAGGAAAAGGTGTAAAGGCACAATTAGAGAATGGTTCAAAATATTATGTGGGCAACCATAAACTAATGGTAGAAAACGATATTCAAATCGACGCTTCTTTAATGCAAACTGCAGAAAGTCTCGAAGAAAAGGCAAAAACAGTCATATTCTTTGGTAACGAACATCAAGTGCTTGCGATACTGGCCATTGCGGACAAGATTAAAGAAACTTCAAAAAAAGCCATAGCTACGCTTCAAGAAAGAGGCATCGAGGTGTATATGCTCACGGGAGATAACAATAAAACGGCTTCTGCCGTGGCAAATCAGGTGGGAATATCCAATTATAAAGGCGAAGTAATGCCTTCGGACAAAGCGGCTTTTGTCGAGAAATTACAGGCAGACGGAAAGATAGTAGCAATGGTAGGCGATGGTATCAATGATTCGCACGCTTTGGCGCAAGCCAATGTTAGTATTGCAATGGGTAAGGGTCGGATATAGCAATGGATGTAGCAAAAATGACCTTGATAACATCAGATTTGCAATCTATTCCCAAAGCGTTGGAACTATCGAAGAGAACGGTATTGGGCATTCGTCAAAATCTATTTTGGGCCTTTATCTATAACATCATCGGCATTCCAATAGCAGCAGGAGTACTATATCCTGTAAACGGATTTTTGCTAGACCCGATGATTGCAGGAGCAGCAATGGCTTTCAGTAGCGTATCGGTTGTTGCCAATAGTTTAAGACTTAAACGAGTAAAACTCTAATATTAATTATAAATTCAAAAATTATGAAAACTTTAAAATTTAAAACAAATATCAATTGTGGTGGTTGCGTATCTAAAGTTACCCCTTTTTTAAATAAGCAGGAAGGTGTTGAAAGCTGGGAAGTGGATACGAACAACCCCGATAAGATACTAACCGTAGAAGCTGATAGTGCTACGGAAGAAGAAGTGAGGGCTACTTTGCAAAAAGTAGGGTTTAAAGCTGAGAAAATTTCATAGAATTCAGAGGATTTGTGGGGTACTCTGAAAAGTTTTGATAGGCTCTTTCACCCTTGCAAATCAAGAAACGAAATTAACTATTTTCTTATTATATTGAGAATCAGTTTTTTTCTAAAAAGAGCTTATTGAAATTAAATATGATAGGGTTTGTTCGTGTTTATATTCAAATATTCCTATATCTTTGCTTTTACGAATAAAATCGGGGCAAAGGTTACCTATTCGGTTACCTCGTTTTATTGAAATAGACTAAATGTCTGGTAATCAAAATATTGTTGAGTGGTAGATTAGTTCTGCCACCCCGACAAAAACAACCGGACATGAGAATGTTCGGTTTTCTTGTTTAATGACCTTTATGGTCGCATAGCTCAGCTGGATAGAGCACCTGCCTTCTAAGCAGGCGGTCCCAGGTTCGAATCCTGGTGCGATCACTTAAAATCCCTCGCTTTTCAGCTGGGGATTTTTTGTTTATGAGGATGCGGAAGTTTCCCCAGGTTCCGGATCAAGAACATTTTCTGGGTTTTTGAGTTTTTAAGCAAATAATTTTTCAAGTCTGTACAGGAAGAATTCAGTTCTTCTTACGCCTCTTAATTGTGCTCTAAATGCTTTAATTTTTGCATTAAAAG
>NZ_QEHR01000006.1 GCF_003095375.1 Marixanthomonas spongiae | reverse complement strand
GACAATGCCTATAAGGAACTGGGGCATCATTTTAAATCAGTTCCTAACGATCTATGAAAAAAGGGTCAGACTTTAAAAAAGTCCAACCCCTGTTATTTTAAACTTACACACTTAGTGGGATAGTGTCGGCGAATTAGACAGTAAAATTCTAAACTCTTAATTTAAAATTGTCCCCCAGAAATTTTTTAAAGTCTTTTTTATTAATATATACTTAGTGCTTTTTTTAGTGCTATAAAATTTTACGTGTACATTAAACTATTAATTGTAGAGATTTTTCATGTTTAGACTTTTTGAACTTAGTCCAAATTTGTCAAATTTATATCTCATAAATTTAGAATACCTATCTTCATGTGTTGACATGATAATTTGTTGGTCAGAAAAATTATATTTTAACAGTTCTACTAATGAGTGTGTATTAATCTCATCTAATGTCTGAACAGGGTCATCTATCAGAACAACCCCAAGTTTAGAGGTGTTATAAACTTTATTAAGAACCAGCATTAAAGATATTACAGTAGCTGATAATTGTCCTGAACTTAATGTATAAGACGCCTCCTGTTCTCTGTTTAGTGGTTTTATTTTAATTTGAGGATCAACATTATTAATATCAGCATCAAACATTAACCCTGAACCTAAGGAATGTTCTTGTAATATTTTTCCTGTATAAATATAAAATGGTATACTAATGGTAGAAATTATATTAGTTAAATATTCTTTTATTTTTGTATCCAAAATTCCTTTAATCTTCTCAACTCTTTCCTCCACTGATTTTAATTTCTTCAATCTGCTTGCTAATTCACTAATAGTATTTGTAGTGAACTTATGAAATAAATAGTCAAAATATTTTATCTTATCTTCTATTTTACCTCCGTCAAATTCTTTTAAAGCACTTAAATTATTATCAAAATACTTCTTGAAGTCTGATTCAACTTGACTTATATTAATACTATCGTCAATGCTTGGAATAATACCATCAATTATATTTCGAATACGATCTTCTAACTCAGATTTATTTTCTATAGTTCTTTTATTCACTATAGAGAATATCTTCTCTTTCTCATCTTTTTCTAAAAATTCAAAAAACTCATTAAAAGTTGAGCTTAGAAGTAACTCCTTATCCTTAACCAAATTATAAAATTGAATTTCAATTAGTTTTTCTTTAAACTTTGAAATAGACTCATTTTTTAAAATTATTTTGCTCCTAATTTTATTAAGAAATTCTTTTTTCAATCTTTCCTTTTCATCTTCAAGTTTTTTAGAATTAGCATTGAAAGATTGAAGTATTTTAACCTCTGTTTCTTTAATTTGCTCAATCAACTTTTGATGTGTCTCCCATTCAAATCCACAAACAGGACATTCACTGTCATTAAGATTCAACTCTTCATAAAAGGTTTTATAATAATCGACCAATGAATCTCTTCTATTCTTTAAATTATCTAATATTTTATTTTCCGTAGACAAACTTTCTCTTAATGATATTATTAAGTTGACTATAGTTAAAAACCTGTCTTTTTCATTTTTAAGATTTTCTATTGTCTCTAGAAAAGATAATGTGGTTTTATCTTTTAAGTTTGTGTAGTGTAGAGTGTCAATCCATTCAATAATTTTTTTATTACTTTCAATATTAGCATCTACTTCACGTCTCTTTTTATTTTCTTTGTCTAATATTTCAATATTATTTACTGACCAATAATACTTAACTAAATCTTTAATAAAATTATCATTATTTTTTAGCTTAGTTAAGTAAATAGCCTTCTTAATTTTAGATATATTATCCTTATTTTTAACTAGATTTTTTAAATTATCCATCTCAGACAATAGTGTGTTTCTAACATCAAAGCTTTTCAATTCAAACCCCTCTTGATCCCAATGCAAATCTACCTCATCAAGTAATTTCTTATACTCAAATTCTCCACTAAAGCCTATGAGCTCTTTAATCTCTACTTCTTTTTCATTTACGCCTTCACTTATTGAAGAAATTTTACTTCCAATCGATTTTAAAAAATTACTCAATAAATTTAATTCGGCAATTTGTTCCTCCACTCCTAATAAGCCTGCTAATACTTTATATTTATCTTTAGGATTCTTTTTTAAGAAAAAGGTATTTTCATCCTGTTCAACGTAATTAAATACATTAAACAAGTTAATATTGTAGTACCTTAAAGCTTCATTGATAGTAATATCAATTTTTTCGTTATTTAAATTGATTGTTAAAGACGAGGAATCATATATCTTTTGTGGGTTGTTTCTTATTGATTTTTCATCTGGAGATGATTCAAAGAACCTAGAAATCTCTAACTTATCTTTATTCTCATTCTCTAATGTAAGGGTTAATTGTATTGGTAAACTTTTATCATTATGAATTGGACTATCTGTATAACTATAATTTCGTAATATGTTATTATTTTCTTCTATTCTTCTTGGTTTACCCACAATTATAATTTCAATTGCATCAAACAAAGTAGTTTTACCATAACCATTTGGACCATCCAATACTACTAAATTTTTATCATCAATATTATAAATACCGTGTTCAATAAACTTATAGTTTTTTGCTTCTAATTTAGTTATTATATATTTTTCTTTACTCATCCTCTAAATAATCTATTTTTCTTAAAAATTCCTCTACATCTATAGTCGACTGATAATTCCTAATAATTTTATTATATAAATCAGTGCTCTGATTATCTAAGGAAGACATAAAAAGTTCCTTAACATCTACTAGGCTTTCTTTTTCATCACTGCCCGTTTCATAATTTAGGAAAGGAATTTTTATAAAAAGTCGTAAAAGCAAAATGTACCAATCATTATTTATTGAATTATTTAAACAATCACTATTTATAACTGCCAGCTCATTTAGACTTTGAACTATACTATTCAAATTGTTTTTACTCAATTCTTCAGAAAGTTTTATTTTCGAATTTTCAGAATATGACAAAATATATTTCTTAGTTATCATATAGTTCTCTTCAGCCTTTTTGAACGGAAGTAAGTCATCATCATCCATATGCTTCAACACAACTACACAAGAAAGGTTTAAATCTAAATATCTTTCAGCGTATTTTTCAAGCTTTTTTGCTTGTACACTTCTTACTAAATCGTTTAAAGAAAACTCAATGTCATTGATATTATTCATTGGACTTATCAAATCTTTATAATCACTAAAGAGAAATAGATGAAAATCATCTTTATTATCATAATATGAAAATATAAAATCAAAACCTTCGTAATCAAAACTAATATACTTTTGCCCTGTTTCTTCTATAATTTTAGAAATAAGATTCTTCATAATCATTCTAGTTTTTTGATAGCATTTCCAATACTTATTAAACCAAATAGTTTTTCTTCTCCTTCCAGAACAATGCTTTTCCCTTCAGGCATTGTTCCATTAATTTCTTCAACATTAAAAATACTTTTCAACACTTCGCTCATTTCCTTCTTTGATCTATTTAATGATCTAGTTACATAAAAATCAGTGTCAGTAGAAATTGGAGATTTAAAAAGCTCTTCACACTCTTTTTGAAATTGAATTCTCTCAATCCTATCAGCCATGTCATAATTCACAGTATTAGTTGTAAGTTGATATTGTTCAAAGCCTGCCTCAACTTTTAAGCTATAGCACAACTTTCTGTATAAAGGTCTTCGAGATATTTTTCTCAGAGCTTTTCCAATTACTCTCTGAATGTCCCGCTTTTTTGTATAATCAGCCAATGACATCCGTAGGTTGCTACCAACTTTTTTAGTATTGTTAATAAATTCAACAAATAGATTTTTAAATTCTGTTTTGTCTAAGATTTCCAATTCAGAAATCGCATTATCCAACAAATTAAATTCTTGAATTTCTTCTTCTAATGTCAAATCTAATTCAGCTGACGTTTCACATAATGCCTCAAAAAATAATTTTTCAATTGTATGCCAAAATAAATTTTCATTGAGTGCTAATGGTGCTTCATCTAGCCAATTCGAAATTTCAGTAAAAGGTATTTCCCTTATTAAATTTTCTCTGTGTCGTTTTTTCACATAATCGGCAATTTTTTTACTACAGTAAGTTAATTTATTTGCTATATCGTCATCAGATAAATCGTCGTTATTTAAAAAAGCAATAATTGAATCATTCAATTTTTCGTTAATATTTGCCAGAGTATACTTACCACTTACTAAGTTATCTTGAATGTGAATAGAATTAATAACACCACTGAATTTACTTTTATCTATACCTTCCTTTTGAACGTATAAATAATTGTTCTGTGGATGGTCTGGAAATCTTTCCATCATATCATCCCACGCTTTCTTATAGTTTGTATAATGATGAGCAGTATATGCTTTTACTTGAAAATACTCTATGTTTTCAGTATGTAAAGAGAAGTCTTCATCTTCTTCTAATCTTAGTTTATAGCTGTTTTCATTAGTGCCTAAACCAATTTCATGCATTTTTTCAATTGCTTTACATAAAGCAACATCTCCTTGAAATATATATCCAGACCAACTGGAAGTTGCATCAGTACTCATTTTATAGTTTTATAGTTTTATAGAAAATAGAAATTAATTGGGAAGTAATCAAAGTTAACAATAATTTTGAAACTCATATCATAACCCTATATTTATATAATGGAATGGATTAATGCATTTATAACAATTTTAGCTGTCACAATTGGGTGGGGTCTAAATGAGGCATCAAAAATTTGGAATGGAAAAAGGCAAGATAAAAGAAAGTTAAAAAAACTTCTTTTTTATCTGCTCGAGCTTAGGTTTTATTTAAGCAAAGAAGATAATAAAGAATTTAAAATTAAAAAACTTACATCTAGGTTTATTGAAAAATTCAAACTTGAATTTAATTTAAAGGAAGATGACATTGATTTGGATAATGTAAAGAATTTTCTTTCTTCAATATCATTAAACGATAACGAAAATAATAATCATTTTGAATTACTTGAAAAAAACATAGATATAGTAATTGAAGATTTGTCAGAAATATTCCCAATAATGGCTTATGAACTTAATGGTCAACATAAAATTAAAGAACGATTAAGGAATACTGACAGTAATATAGAAAAAGTGAACACCTATTTAGGTGACTTTCCCTTAAATTTAAAAGAATGGTTAAAACCAAAAATAAGTAACCAACTTATTGATGATATTGATGAAAGCATTTTAAAAATTGCTAAAAGAATTAATAGTAAGACAAGGTCTGATGCTAAAATGAAATTGGCAATTCTAAATAATGAAGATGAAGAGAACTTGGAAGATATAGACAAATTCATAGAGGATTATATTGAAAAAGTGAAACACTTGATGTAGATTAAAAAAAACCTTTAATTTTATAGAATAGAAAACGTTCTTAACATATAAAACAAACGATAGGCATTAGCCATCTTCGACTTTAGTAAAAACTGGTAATTTTTAAATGGAAGTAAAAAGATGATGAGCAAATGCCCATGCTATGGGCATGGGCTTGGTTCACTTTACTTTCAGGTATACCAGTACCTTACTAAGGGGTGGATTATAGTACCATGCCTTATTCATTTTAATAATCTCAACAAAGGTACTTGGTTGAATATTGCTTTACAGATGAAGCATACTAATCCAAAAACCGTATTGACCCTTTAAATAAAATTCTTTTCCGTACTTTTTTATGCACTCAAAGTACACTCGTTCATATCAAACAAAACAAGACGGGTGGTAATAAGAGACTTGTCTTTACAATTCACAAAGTCATAAAACATAATTATAATAGCCAAATAATCAATAGCCTGTTTATAAGTAATTAAACTTTTTAAAGATGAAAAAAACTAACTTATTGCTATTAATATTTCTTATAACTCTTGTCGGAGGATATGCATATTTTGAAAGAAAATCTGAGCTTTCAAAAAACCCATCTAGAAATATTGAAAAAGAAAGCAATCAAAATTCAAGTAATTTGTTACACAAAAAACTTTTAGATGAAGAAGAGTATAGGTTTTACTATGAGCAAACCTCAGACAGCTCACATGCTAAAAGATTATATAGAGCTGAAATGCATATTACAAATATGATGAGGTTAAAAGAACTTTATGAAAGTACAGAAAATGTTGGATTAGCTGATAGTTCTTATACAAAGAATGGAAAAAAATACATTAGATTTATTTTTGGATTAAAGTCAGACCCTAATCATAAATATGCTTATGACATAACTAAAGATGATAGAAGAACCTATGTTTACGAAGTAGACCCAAATATTGAGTTTAAGGAAAAAATCCCCGTAGAAAGTAATTTGCCAAAAATGAACACTGAGACCGAGTTGAATGTGGCTAATACAGACACAGACTATAATACCGAAAGATGGAGAAAAAAAGCCTTCAATATGGCTTTAAGATATCTTCAAAAAGTAATTCCAAATTCAGAACCTGAATGTAAAGTAACAAGTCAAGGGATTTATCAACCTAAATTAGTTTCTTACTATGGTCGTGGGGTTTTTAAGGTAATAGCCCCTACTAGTTTTGATTGCGATAATGATTATATCAATAGAAAGGTATTTTTTATAACTATGGTTCATTATCCTGAAGGCTGGGATGCGACAGTTACAGGGCAAAAATTTCTGGATTAATTGTCAGGGCCATATAAACATGATTGAATGTTTCATATTATAATCAATTCAGATTCAATAAGATTATTTCCCTTATATTTAAATTCAGGTTGCTAATTATAGTAGATAAATCACAAGTTTTAGTCACAAATTAGTCAGGGCATTATAATCAATTTAATATAAAACAAGCAATAGCGGGTGTTTATGTTAGTTAGTTTTATTTTTTCCGCAAATGAAACCTGAAAAGAAAATCACCGTTGAATTGAACGACGAAGAAAAAGCGGTTTTTGAGTTGCTGAAAAAAGCCGACAAAATAGACCTCAACGAACTCAAGGAGCAAAGCGGCCTCAGCAACAAAAAATGGGACAAAAGCATCAAAGCCTTGACCAAACACAAACTCGCCAAAGTAAACAAAACCGATGAAGGGCTGTTTGTGGAGTTGGTGGAATAATTAAAATTATTCATGCATAATATCATTCATGACCGTCAGGTCGAGTATTTTTATTTGACCTGACAGGGCAAGTGAAAATGTATCGAGACCTCTGTACAAAAAAAAGCGGCCCCCATTATAGAAGCCGCTTCGTAAACATCAAAACCGGAACATGCCTGGCACATTCCGGTTTTGAATTATTTATTTCTCTTTCCTGTCCAAAAATTTGATGTCCCGGGTGTTTTTCTGTACCGCCACGGCCGAGAAAAGTGCCAATACAAAAGACATCCCGTAAAAGCCTTTTTCGCTCAGTTCCATATCGGCGTTCCACAAGCCAATTATCAACAACAAAATGGAGGCGATGGTGGTAAACCAACTAATACCGTAGTAAATTTCGGTCACTGGAATGCCTTCCTGTTTGTCCCGCACACTTTTTTGCACAGAGACCACCGAGAACAAACCGAACAACAAAATGGTAAAGTAATAGCCCTTTTCGTTCAGCCACATATCGGCATTCCACAAGCCTACACAGTACGATATCATCCCAATAAAGAGTGCGGTCCAAGCGGCCGAGATAAATGCCGAAGTGGGTTTACAGTTAAACGCTTCTTCTTTTTTCTTTTTAGAGGTAAACACATTTTCGGTTTCCCTCCCTGTATTCATTTTTTGATTTTCCATAATTAAACGTTTTGATGTTTATGTTTTATTATGGTACAAATCTGCGAAAGTATCGGGCGTTAAAAAATGTATGTTTTTACAAAAACTTACGATTGGAAAATATATATTTATCCAAAATATTACTCAATTAAGATATTTAAGCCTATTTAAACCAACGATTAAATGAAAGATATTTCAGTAATAATCAATACGTTTTCTAAGGAAGACAAGCAGGAATTTGTACGGTTTCTGAAGAAAAAGAACCAGCGGGGCGATGTAAAGAACCTGCAACTTTTTAAATTGATTGATACTGGCAAACAGCAGGACTTAGATATTTTATTATACGGAAAACCGTCCAAAAATGCCTATCACGCCCTATGCAAACGACTCCGTGATAGCCTGGTGGATTTCACGGCTTCCAAGGGTTTTTCGGGGGAAACTTCTGAAGAAATGGAAATCATGAAGTTGCTATTGGCCGGCAGAATATTTTTAGAGCAAAAACTGAACAAAACCGCATTTAAAATATTGGCAAAAGCCGAAAAAGAAGCCCTGGCATTAGATTTACATCCAATCCTCAATGAAATTTACCACACCAAAATACAATTTGCACACCTAAACCCCAACGAAACCTTGGAAGAAGTGATACAAGCTTCCCATACCAACATGGAACGGTTTAAAAAACAGTTTCAACTCAACATGGCGTATGCTTCCATAAAAAAGCAATTGAAAAATCCGGGCGATACCCCCATTACAGAAATTATATTAAAACATTTTACGGTCTTTAATATCAAGGTGGATGCGACCCTTACCTATAAGTCCTTGTTTCAGTTACTCAATATTACATCGACGGCAGCGGCCTTACAGCGCAACTATCACGAAGTTTCGTCTTTTATGATGGAGATTTACAATATCATTTCAGAAAAAAAGGGAATGGCCCAAAAACACCTTTTTTACCACATAGAAATACTGCAACTAATGGCCGTTGGCAGTTTCAGAAACAAGGATTTTAAACAATCTAAAGAGTTTGTTGCAAAAATGGAAGCCGAAATGCAAAAGAACAATCGCCAATATTACAGACGTTTCAAAGACAAACTGCTGGTGTTAAAAGCGATGAACCTAACCTATACGGGCTACGTAAACAAGGCCGTGCATTTGCTCGAAAACTCAAAAAACATATCGCTTGACAGCCAATTGACCCTTTGTATGTGTTTTTTTCAGCAAAGTGAGTTCAGCAAAGCGTATCAAGTATTCAAAAACTTTACCCACAGCGACCATTGGTACGACAAGAAAATAGGTTGGTTATGGGTGCTTAAAAAGAGCATCATCGAAATTTTATTGCTTGTGGAGCTCGATAAACTGGACCTAGTGCTATCGCGCTTGCAAAGTTTTAAAAAACGGTTTGCAAAACCCCTTAAAAAAGCAGGGGAAGAACGCGTATTGACCTTTATGAAACTGGTTTCAGATTATTATGAAAACCCCGAACAAGTCACCACGGATACGTTTAAAAATAAGGTGGAAACTTCTTTTGATTGGGTTGGCACACACCAAGAAGATATTTTTGTGATGAGTTTTTATGCTTGGCTAAAGGCTAAAATAAACAATACCAACCCCTATAAAACAACATTGGAGTTGGTATCATAAAAAAACACCGTTTACAATACAACCTTTATCTTTTGGCTTAGACGGCTCAATATTTCTATTGATAACTGTAAACAGTGTTTAATAAGCTTAACAAAAAAGGGTTTCTCTCCTGTTCTCTTAACAGTCTGATTGTCAAACAAAACCTTTCAAAAAAAATAGTGTTTTTTTATCTGTAAATTTAGAACCTATATTTTTAACACCTTGTAAAACAGCGGTTAAAAAGAAATAGCTATTTTTAACCAAATTAGTTCAGCAAATGAAACCATTTCTACTCAAAATTTTTTCGGCTATTTTTATGTCCATCCTTGTTTCCTGTGGCGGTGATGATGATTATACCCCTTCGGAAACAGCGGACACCGAAAATCCCACGCCCCCCAAAAACCTTAGAACGACCAATAAAACGGAAAACAGCCTTCAGCTCAATTGGGACGCCGCCACCGACAATGTAGGTGTGGTAAAATACGCCGTTTTTCAAGATGGCACTTTAATTAACAATGAAATTACCAGCACTTCCCTGCCCATCACAAGCTTAACTCCAGAGACCGAATACAGCTTTTCCGTCATCGCTTTTGATGCCGAGGGAAATGAATCTAAAAACAGTGAGATATTAAAAACCTGCACCCTTGCTGAGACCCTAACCTACAAAACACATTTATCTGAAATGGGCGTATTCAGCGGCCCGCTTTCCGATTTAAATCCGGCAGGTGACGTTCAGCTTTATGAAATAAACAGCACCCTGTTTACCGATTATGCTAAAAAACAACGCTTGGTGCGCCTTCCAAACTGCGAAACCATGCGATACAAAGGAAATGATCTCTTGCCAGATTTCCCCAACAACACCTTAATTGCCAAAACCTTTTACTACAACAAGGACGAGCAGGATCCCAGTTCGGGCAAATTGATCATCGAAACCCGTATTCTATTGAAAATCAATGGTAATTGGCAGGTAGGGAATTATATTTGGAACGAGGCCCAAACCGAAGCTGTTTACACCGAGAACGGCAGCGTAAAACCCATTAGCTACACGAATGAAGATGGCGATACTTTGGATATAAACTATGAAATCCCTTCCAAACAAGATTGTTTTACATGCCACAATAACGACAACACCACCTTACCCATTGGGATGAAACTGCGCAGCATGAACTTTACCCCTTCTTATACCAGTGAAAATCAATTGGTCTATTTGGAAAGCATTGGGATGCTGGAAGGTACTGCTTCAGAAAATATAAGCACCTTGCCCGATTGGACCGACGAGGCACTATACAGTATTTATGAGCGTGGCAGGGCCTATATGGACATCAACTGCGCCCACTGCCACCAACCTGGCGGCTCGGTAACAAATTTCAACCTCGATTTCAGGTTCGATACACCTTTTGAAGACACGGACATCTACGCCAGCCGCGGTGAAATTGAGGCACGGGTACAAAGCACCGCCCCAGTCTATAGAATGCCGCAACTGGGCCGCACCATCGTGCATGAAGAGGCGGTGACCATGTTGCTTGAGTACTTAGAAGCGATTGAAAATTAATACCTTATTTCTGGACCTGTAAGTAGGTGTCTCAAAAGTCACTTTAGCTGTCCATCCGAGCGCAGTCGAGAACTCCAGACGGTTAAGCCCCAATAAGGTCTCGACTGCGCTCGACCAGACAAACCAATCTATTTTTACTTTTTAGACGCCCTTTTTTTTTATGGCTGTTAATCAACAAATTAAACCAAACTTAAAAAAACAAGTCATACTTGTGTTGAACTTAAAAATATGAAATCATGAAAAATGTATTGATTATCTACATGGCCATATTGGGTTTTAGTGCTACGGCCCAAAGGCATGAGGCCCCAAAAAGTGCACCTAAAGCTGAACTAAAACAAAACCTAACAGCCGAACAAAAAGCAGCACTGAGGACAAAAAAAATGACCTTGGCCCTCGATTTGACTGAAAAACAGCAAAAAGAAGTAAAACAACTGTTTTTGAAAGAAGCCAAAGCACGGAAAACGGTTAAAAAAGACCGCAAAAACCAAAAAAAACTTTCAGCTACCGAACGATTTGAAAGAAAGTCGCAAGTAATGGACAAACGGATAGCCCACAAAAAAGAGATGAAATCCATTTTAACCGAAGCACAGTACACCAAGTGGGAGCGGTTTGCAAAAAAACGCATGAAACGACGCAAGCAAAAAAGAAAGGATCATCAAAACCACGGATAATCCCTCAAAATATTAAAATTGGCTTAATTTTTGGACTATATCCATTAAAATTGGTTACTTTGGTAATCAATCATTAAAAATGAACGATATGAAAAACATAGTCAAAATACTCGCAATCGCTTTGATAATGGTAGCTGGCGTACAGCATACCACGGCTCAGAGCCTGTCGCAGGATTCAGATAGGCCAGAAGTGATCGCCAAAAAGAAAGTAGCCGATATTTCGGCAAAACTGGATATAAACGACAGCCAACAGCGCGCGCTTTTCAGGTATTACACCTCTTACGAGATGAAATACAAAAAGAACATTGCTGGCAAAGACCTAAACCAACCTAAAGTCGCAGCCGAGAAAAAAGAATATTTGGATGACTTAAAGACCAATGTTAAAAAAACATTGAACGACGAACAATACAAAACTTGGTTGGGCATGCTCAAAGAGTAGTCTTACAATTGCAATATAAAAAAATAAACCCCTCCTTAGCAGAAGCTTTGGAGGGGTTTTTTAGTTCGTCATTTCAAATGTGCTTACCTTTAAACCTGTTTTGTTTTGCGATTTGGCAACTTCTTGCGTGGCAGTCACTTTGTACCCACAAGAAAAATCATAAAAGCTTTGGCATTAAGCTGAAAGTTCATCCTCAAAGTGTTCCTTCCCCTCTTAGTAGGAGAAGGAGACAAAAAATGACGTGTCAATAGGTCTATGGAATTAATTCTATTGGTGTTCTCTACAGTGTTTTAGCAACCTTGCCACACGCTTCGATAGTGGCATCAAGGTCTTCGTAAGTTAACGCATCGGTTAAGAACCAAGTTTCAAAAGCACTGGGGGCAATGTAAATCCCTTCGTTCAACAAACCATGGAAAAACTTCTTAAAGGTATCGTTGTTTGCCAAAGCAGCTGTTTTAAAATCGGTTACGGGCGTTTCAGAAAAATGCACCGAAATCATCGAGCCTACCCGGTTAATGGTATGGGTAACTTCTGCCTGGGTGAGTTGTTCGGCGATTCCGTTGTGCAAATATTCGGTCTTTTTTTCCAAGGAAGTGAATACTTCAGGCTTACTGTTCAATTCAGTAAGCATCGCCAAGCCTGCTGCCATAGCCAACGGATTTCCACTGAGCGTTCCGGCTTGATACACCGGGCCTTCGGGTGCCAAATAACTCATAATCTCGGCCCGGGCGGCAAAAGCCCCTACCGGTAAACCGCCGCCTATCACTTTTCCGAAGGTAACAATATCGGCATCCACTCCGTACCGTTCCTGAACCCCGCCTTTTGCCAGACGGAAACCGGTCATCACCTCATCAAAAATCAAAAGAATATCGTTTTCATTACACAGGTTTCGCAAGCCTTCCAAAAACCCTTCCGAAGGTGGAATACAGCCCATATTCCCCGCAACGGGTTCTAAAATGATACAGGCAATTTCCCCTTTGTTTTCTGAAATGAGATCGGCCACGTGGTTTAAATCGTTGTAGTTCGCCAATAGAGTATCTTTGGCAGTCCCCTGGGTGACCCCGGGGCTATTAGGCGTTCCAAAGGTAACGGCACCGCTTCCGGCTTGTATTAAAAACGAATCGCTATGCCCGTGGTAACAGCCAGCAAACTTGATGATCTTGTCTTTCCCGGTAAAGCCACGAGCCAAGCGTACCGCACTCATACAGGCTTCGGTACCACTGTTAACAAACCGTATTTTATCGATATTGGGCACCATGGAAACAGCCAAGGAAGCTATTTCGGTTTCTATTTCGGTAGGCATGCCAAAAGAGGTCCCTTTTTTAGCTTTATCGACTACCGCTTTCACTACTGGTTCGTAAGCATGGCCTAATATCATAGGGCCCCAGGAGTTGATATAGTCTATCAATTTATTGCCATCGGCATCGTACAAATACGCACCTTTTGCCTTTTCTACAAAAATAGGGTCGCCACCAACGGCCGTAAAGGCTCTCACAGGAGAGTTGACACCACCGGGTATCACTTGTTGTGCCGCTTTAAAAAGGGCACTGCTTCTTTTATAAATCATAACAATTACTGGTTTTTTACTTCGTGCAAGTACAATACTTGCCCAATGGATATGGTATTGTCCTCCAATCCATTGTATTGTTTTAAGGTATCGACCGTTATATTGTAACGGCGCGAAATGCTGTACAGGGTATCGCCCCGCTGTACGGTATAGGTTTTAATTTTGGCGTTGGCCACATTGGTTTTTGCCGTTTTTGTGGTACCGCCCAATACAAGGTCGTCGTAATGGGTAAGACCATAGCGCTCAATAATGCTTATCAGTTTATGGGGATAACGCGGATCGGTGGCGTAACCGGCTTTTTTCAGGCCTCTTGCCCAGCCTTTGTAGTCGTGTTTTTTCAGTTTAAAAAGGTCTTGGTACCGGCTACGTTCAGTTAAAAACAACGAGTGGTCCCTGAACGAATATTTTGGGTCTTTGTACTTGCGGAAACATTCCTGCAGTTCATCATCGTCGTGATACACACGCCCGCCGGTCCAACCGTGGCATTTAATGCCAAAATGGTTGTTGGCCTTGCGGGTCAGTTCGCCACGGCCAGCACCGCTTTCCAAAATACCTTGTGCCAAGGTAATACTGGCAGGGATGCCATACTGCTGCATCTCTTCCATGGCTATCAAGCTGTAGTTATCGATGTAGGTGGTAACGATTTCGGCATAAGACGCATTGGGCGGCGGGGTTTTTACTTCGGTCTTTTTGGGAAGTTTAATGTCCCCTTTTTGGGAATTTCGTATAACCACCCGTTCGGTACGGGTTTTGTTTTTTGAAGCAGCCGCTCTTTTTTTAGATTTGCAGCTACCGAAAAATAGGGTGCTGATTAACAATACAATGCAAATTCGGTATAGCATATTAACAAATTATTTGTGGCAGGTTTTTCTTTTTTAAACGTTGGTTCATTCCGGCAATGCCTTGCAGCCCTCCCGTATGGACGGCAAAAATACGGCTATTTTCCTTGAAATGCCCAGATTTGAGCAAGTCAACGATGCCAAACAACATTTTTCCGGTATAGACCGGGTCTAAAGGGATGCCGGTTTTTTTATAAAATTCATTAATAAAACGCACCAATTGCAAATCTATTTTAGCATAGCCGCCAAAACAATACGTATCTGTAAGTTCAAAATTTTCCTTATCTGTATATTTTTCAATTTCTGAAAGTTGAAACGTTCCCTTCAAGGCCGAAAAACCAATGATTTGCTGATGGGGTTCTGATGCCTCTACGAGACCTGCCAACGTACCGCCCGTACCCACTGGGGCACAGATATAATCGGCATGTGTTTCAGTTCCCGCAAGTATTTCTGCACAGCCTTGTACGGCCAAGGCATTGGTGCCGCCTTCGGGCAAGAGGTAGAAGTTTCCGAAGTGTTCCCGTAACAGTTCTATTTGTGACGCTTTATATTTATCCCGGTACGCCTCTCTACTGATAAAATGCAGCTGCATCCCTTGTTGTTGGGCATAGCGTAAGGTAGGGTTTTCATGTATTTTTTCTGAAAGTTCTTCTCCCCGAACAATGCCTATGGTCTGCATTCCACATAGGGCACCGGCCGCGGCAACCGCTGCAATATGGTTGGAATACGCCCCGCCAAATGTAAGCAGGGTCCTATGGTTTTCTTTTACCGCTTGTTGGATATTGTATTTCAGCTTTCTGAATTTGTTTCCCGATACATACGGGTGGATCTGGTCTTCTCGGAGCATATAGAGCTGGCAAGTGGTGTCAACAAAAGCTGCTATCGGTACGCGCTGCAACGCCGATTGAAAGGGGGAAGTGAAAAAAGTGCTAACAGGACCTTTCATAAAGTAAAGCCTATACCGCTAAATTAAGCAAAACCGTGCGGGCGCTAAAATTTCGAACAGCATTTTAAAAAACAACGTACCGTCACTAACCAAAAAGCTAACCTATTGATTATTAATTTGTAGGATATTTCGTATATATCATAAAATTTACCGTATTTCATCGAGTTTTTTTGTTTTTAGTCTATTTCTTTCGTTATACTTGTTCATCCAAATCAATTGACAACTAACTACTTATGAAACCAACAACTATTTTTAAACAAACGCTTTTTTTAATAACGGTCTTTTTGGCCCTAACCAACGGGATAGCCCAAGTGGGCATTAACACCACCACTCCTGCGGGCGGTTCCATGCTCGATGTAAACAGCACCAATAAAGGGATGCTCGTGCCCCGTGTTGACATTGTCGATTTAAACACTATAGCCCCGGTAACCGGTGGCAACACCGAAAGCTTGTTGGTATACAACACCAACAGCACTACCGGCAAAGGGTTTCATTACTGGAATGGCCTGCGATGGGTAAATATAGGCAATACCGTGGACGACGATTGGTCCCTTACCGGGAATGCTGGGACAGACGAAGCAACAAATTTTATGGGTACAACCGACAATAGGGATGTAATTTTTAAAACCAATGGCAACGAAAACATGCGCATAAATTCTTCTGGAGGGCAATTGTTAATTGGAAAAACTACGCAAGGCTCGGCAAACGATCTGTTGCAGGTTCTCAGCGACATTGAAATTGGCGGTGCAGCATCCAACTTCGACTATGGTTCGGAAAATATACAGATGACCGGCCAGAGTGGCGAATGGAACATCAACGTCAAAAATCACCCAGACCCAAATAGTAGCAGTTTTTATATTGGAACAACCGAAAGGGAAAATACTGCAGGCTTGATAATCGCCCCAAACGGTGACGTAAAAGTGGGTAAAAGTAGTGACACTCTCCCGCTCTCCGAATTCCACGTAGTTAACAACCAACATAATAAGGCTACAACCATACGCATAGACAACACCAGCACAGTGCAAGACCACCCCCATACCGCACTGGAATTTTGGGACGGACAGACCCATTTAAAATCTTTTATAAGACACAACAACAGGAGCGATGTTTTAGAAATTGGTCATGATGAAAGTGATGGTATCGTACATTTCTATTCGGGCGACAGCAACGGTTCAAACTCTGCCATTACCATGACCATGGACAATGAAAACCGCGTGGGAATTGGAACGCAATCACCCTACGAAATTCTTGATGTAAACGGGGATGTGGACATCGGCTCAGGCACGACAGGCCACGATGGAGATGGCGAAAACATACAGTTTAGGGCGCAATCCCAAGAATGGTTTATTTCAGCTGAAAATGCCCCAACGGCAGAAGATTCCGATTTTTACATAAGTACAATACAAAGAGCAAACAACGCCCAGTTTAAGATTACCCCTGCTGGAAATGTAAATATTGGACGCGACACTGGCGGTGATCCACGAGACATTCTTCACATTACCAGAGACCAAGATGCAGCAACCACTATTCGCATAGACAACACCAACAATGGCACCAGTACCACCCACCAAGCTTTAGAACTTTGGGATGGCAGTAATACAGGCACAGTTTCATCTGGCTTGCAGGCTTTTTTCAGAAACAACAACAACTCCCATACGTTGCAGATTGGTCACAATAAATCTGACGGAGTGGTTGAGTTTTATTCCGGTAATAACCCTGGCTCAAACAGCGGTAATTCAAGGCTCAATATGACCCTACAAAACGATGGCGATGTTGAAGTGCACGAAGATCTTGAAGTTGCAGAGAGTGTGACAATAGGTGAAACGATAAAATTAAAACCACTTCCCGTTAAAGCAGCTGCAGATGGAGTAGCAGGTGAGATTTACTTTAATGGAGATGATAACACATTATACGTTCATAATGGAACCAATTGGGTAGCTCTTCATTAAAATAATTCTATATTCTGAAATATGAATTTTTCAAGAAAAAACACCATCACCCTATTAAAAGTATGCGCCTTCCTTATTTTTATAGGAAGAGGCTATCAGTTCCTCTTTTTCGATGCGCCTTTCAGGGCTTTGCTGTGGGACCACGGTTTAATGGCCGGCATCGTGGAGGGATGGTTCAACACCCCATGGCAAGACTATGTAACAAACCTTACCGTGGACAGCTGGATACAGCGCAGCATCCGCATCAATGGGGCACTGTACGTACTTGCCGGGATAGCGGCCTTGGCCATCAACAACAAAAACAAAAAATGGTTAAAACTGCCTATTATCATAGGAGCAGTATTGCTAACCGTACTTTCGGTTTTATTGATGAAAGCGAAGTTTTTCCACTACGCCCAGTTTTTTGAACACGCCATTCAATTTGCCACGCCACTGGTGCTGTTAATGGCCTTGAACGAACGTATTTCGCTTCAAAAAATAACGTTCACCTTAAAAGTGTTGATTGCCATTACCTTTACTTCCCACGGCTTGTACGCGTTGGGCTATTACCAAGTGCCCGGTAACTTTATCGATATGACCATTGCTTCCTTGGGCATTTCAGAAAACACCACGGTTACCTTTTTATACATTGCCGGTGTGCTGGACTTGGTACTTTCCGTAGCCATTTTTATCCCTAAAATTGCCAGGTATGCCCTGTTGTACGCTTTTATATGGGGCATTATGACAGCCTTGGCACGGGTCGTGGCTGGTACCTATATAGATTTCTTTGCCGACAGCTTGCACCAATCCCTGCATCTAACCATATACCGAATACCCCACGGTTTGGTACCACTCTTAGCTTTTTTACTTTACCAAAGGCAATTTAAAACACACGCAACCCCACAAAAAAATCACACTAACCCCGCATTAACATAACCATTTATGAAACAACTTTTTACCTACTTATTGCTGTGCAGTTGTTTTGCACTCTATGCAAATAACGATAAGTATCGCCTTATCATGACCACAGATCCCACCACCACCATAACCGTGGCGTGGAACCAGATATCGGGGGCCAACCCAACCGTGCATTATGGGCCAACCGATTTTGGCACCAACTACACACAATACCCAAGCAGCAAAACCGTGGACCGTGCCGTGAACGCCAGAGGGATGAACAATCAGTTTGCACGTATCACAGGCCTTACCCCAGACACCAATTATTATTTTGTAATTCACGATAGCGAAGGCACCAGCCAACGGTTTTGGTTCAGGACCGCACCGGCCGATAATAGCAGGCTGTCCTTTATTGCTGGTGGCGATTCCCGAAATAATCGGGTTCCACGTCAAAATGCAAATTCCTTAGTAGCAAAACTAAAGCCCCAAGCCGTACTTTTTGGAGGCGACATGACCAATCAAGACACCAGTTCAGAATGGCAAGACTGGTTTGACGATTGGCAATTGACCACGGCCAGCGACGGGCGAATGATCCCCATAGTACCCACCCGTGGAAATCACGAAAGCACTACGGTGATATACAATCTTTTTGACACCCCAACTTCAGATTCATATTATGCCATTACCTTTGGCAATAACCTGTTTAGAAGTTATACGTTGAATTCTGAAATATCGGTTTCCGGAAACCAATTGACTTGGCTGCAGAATGACTTGGCAGCCAATAGTGATGTTACGTGGAAAGGAGCACAGTACCACAAACCTATGCGGCCGCACACTTCAGGAAAATCGGAAGGGAATGCCGAATACAATGCTTGGGCACAACTGTTTTATGACGAAGGCGTGCGCTTGGTCGTAGATTGTGATTCCCATACGGTAAAGACTACGTGGCCCGTTATGCCATCAAACGGTTCTGGAAGCGACGAAGGTTTTATACGGGATGATGAAAACGGTACCGTATATGCCGGTGAAGGCTGTTGGGGCGCACCTACGCGAACCAATAACGACGACAAAAGTTGGACGCGCAACTCAGGTTCGTTCAACCAGTTTAAACTTATTTTTGTCGATGAACAGCGCATTGAGCTCAGGACCATTAAAGTGGACAATGCCGCCAGCGTAGGCGAAGTGTCCAACAACGACCCTTTTACACTTCCCGCAAACCTCGACGTTTGGAATCCTTCGGAAGGGGACGTCGTGGTCATCGAAAAACCAGGATTAAAACCCATTATAAGTTTTAAGAAAGGTACGCCGTCCAATTTTGGTGACGGAACGGATATTTCACTTAACATTTCAGTATTGAACGAAGGCAACGGCACCACCCAGATGGACTTTTATGTAAACAATGTCTTGGTACATACCGACACCAATGCCCCTTATGGCTTTACAAACACATATACTGACGGAATTCACGTGGTACGGGCAGTTGCTACCGACATAGAGGGCAAAACGGGAACTACCGAAATCTCGATAAACGTGGGCACTGTTACCGGTGGAAACACCATTTATATTGCTAACGGAGATGACGATGTAGAAGAAAATGACGCCGGCAACCTTAATTTTGATAGTACCGACTTAGAAATGGTACGCGACAATGGCACCGGTACCGGCAACCAAATTGTAGGGATGCGGTTTCAAAACCTGGATATTCCTGCAGGCGCAACAATCACCAATGCCTATATCCAGTTTCGTTCCGATGAAACAAATAGTGCTTCTGCAGATTTATTGATTTATGCCGAAGATAGTGGCAACGCAGCCCCTTTTGTTGATGTAGCAAATAATGTTTCAGGACGTAACAGGGTTTCGGGCAATGTTAATTGGCAACCAGCGGCCTGGAATAGCCAGAATCAAACCGGGAGCGCACAGCGAACTCCAGATCTGAGCAGCCTGCTGCAACAAGTGGTGGACCATTGCAACTGGCAGGCCAACAACAGCAGTGTGTTTATGATAGAAGGAACAGGGGTGAGCTTGACAGACCCCAACGCGAAGCGGGTTGCCGACTCGTACAATGGCAGCGCGACACATGCCCCCAGACTGGTGTACACCTACTCCTACAATGCCGCCAATGCAACCGAAGCACTTGGTATAGCTTTTAATGAAGATGAACCCAACGATTATAGCAATGGAAGCAACCTGACTTTGAATGTTGACGTAACTGGAGCTGGCACGGGCATTGAGCGTGTTGAATTTTATGTGGACGGTTCCTTGATAAAAACAGATACCAATGCCCCATATAGTTTTACCGACACGTATTCCAACGGAAGCTATACGGTTGAAGCCGTTGCTTCAGATGCTTGCAGTCAATTTACAGTGACGAAAGACATTAATGTAGGTAATTTCAGCACCACCAAACTCTCCCGTATCGAATCGGGCAACGACGATGTGGAAGAAACCGAAGACGGCATTATCTATTATGACAGCACCGACCTGGAAATGGTGTATGATGGGTACAGCAAATTTGGACAGCCCAACGGCTACCAAAAAGTAGGCTTGCGCTACAAAAGCGTAAACATCCCGTACGGGGCTACCATTACCAATGCGTATATTCAGTTTCGATCGGACGAAGCGCACAGCAACCCAGCTGAGTTGAAAATCTATCTAGAGGACAGCCCCAATGCCATGCCGTTTACAGCAAGCAACCTTTCTTCCAGAACCAAACTTCCCAATGCCGTTACTTGGGCTCCAGCAGCTTGGACGAGCACGGGACAGACAGGATCGGCACAACAAACACCAAATATCGCCCCATTGTTACAGCAATTGGTGGACAATTGTACTTGGGAGCAAGGTAACAGCACGGCCTTTATAATTGAAGGAAGCGGCGTGAGCTTGACAGACCAATCCGCAAAACGCGTTGCCGATGCTTTTGAGAGCGGTGCCAACAATGCGCCGGTTCTGGTGTACACTTTTGCGTACAATGCTGCGATAAACAATAGCAACAAAACCAATTATACCAGTACCGGATGGACCAACAACATCCCGAATTCCAATTCGGCCGTTGAGTTTGCCGAAGATTATAACACGGCAAATGGTGGCAGCTTGGATGCCTGTACCGTAAAAGTGCGCAAAGGCAGCACCTTGACCATCGATGCCGGCGATTACCTAAATGTAGGCAATGAGCTTATTATAAACGGTACCTTAATTATAGAGCACGAAGGCAGTTTGGTGCAAACAAACGATGCTGCAAGGGTAATTAACAATGGGGTTATTAAAGTACGAAAAACCACGCCCCATCTCGATGCACGTGATTTTATGATCTTGGGTAGCCCGGTTTCAGGCGAAAGCCGGAACGGGGTTTACAGTACGGCAGTAATGGTACGCAACCACCTTACGGAAAACTTTGCGCCCAATCCGGACGTAGCAAACAACTTCCCATGGACAGAGAATTTTGCCGACGACAATGGCGACAACTGGTTAAATTATGCCAAAGAGATCAATCCGGGCGAAGGCTATTTGGTACGGCCACAAACTACACCTACTGGCACGGGTACTTTCAACCTCGAATATACCCAAGGAACACTCAACAATGGTACGGTTACGGTCGATTTGTTGTTCAATGGCGACCAAAACAGCAGCCCAAATATGTTGGCCAATCCCTATCCTTCCGCAATTGATGCCGATGCCTTTTTGGCTGCAAACACAACTGTACAGACCTTGTATTTTTGGGAGCACTTAACGGCGCCAAATCCGTCATACCCGGGTTACAACCCCAACAATTATAATATGAGCGACATCTCTATGTATAACGCCACGGGCGGAACAGCGGCCGGAAACGATCCCGGTACCTCAACCGAGCCCAACGGATACATCGCCTCAGGACAAGGTTTTGGCGTGAAGACCACTGCTGCAGCCACTGCAGTGTTTAACAACAGCATGCGGGTTACGGGCAATAATGACACGTACAGACGGCCTTCACTTGAGAATGACCGCATCTGGCTAAATGTGTATAATGAAAAGTGGGAAATGGGAAGCGCCATTTTAATAGGCTTTCTGGGCAATGCCACAGATGGCTTTGACCCTGCTTACGACAGCAAACGCCTGGCCACCCCGGTTTCCTTGTATTCTGAACTGCCTTCGGGCGAGCAATTGGCCATTCAGGGAAGGGCTGCTTTTAAAGAACAAGCACAGGTTCAATTGGGCTTCGACACTCAAGTGGACGAGCAGGCCACCTACCACATCTCCATAAATGATGTAGAAGGAAGCCAGATAACAGAAGCCGAGGTGTATTTAATCGACAACAAAAACGGTATCGTAACCAACCTGAGCGAAGAAGACTATGTGTTCGCGGCCGGGAAAGGGCAATTTAGCAACCGGTTTACCCTACAGTTTAAAACCCCAGGGATTTTGGGGGTGGAAGAACACCTTGCCAATTTGGTGATGTACCCCAACCCAGTCAACGAAGTACTACACATTGTATCGCCCAACAACCCATTGAAAAACATTGTGGTGTTCGATGTGATGGGCAGAAGCATAACATCCAAAATAGGGCCTGGAATCACCCAACACCAAGTGAGGGTGTCCAGTTTAAAAACAGGGGTTTACTTTGTGAAAATCGAAACCGAAATGGGAACAGTCACCAAAAAACTGATTAAAAAATAGCCCAAGACAAACTTGATAACAAGCCCGGAGCCGTATAACGCTTCGGGCTTTTTTTATTGTACTCGTTTCATTCACAACCCAAATCTTCAAATTTAAAAAGCTCATCATCGTCAATATGAAAAGTATTGTTCAATTATACCAGGATTTATTTAGTAACCTGTATAACTATTTTAGGACGGGTCAACTTCATAGATACTTCATAGATACTTCATAGATAGTTCATTGTTTTGTAAGAATAAAACGCTTTTTTCCTACAATATTAGAAAGAAGCTTTAATATTCCTATAATTGATCTAATTTCAGTAAATAAAAGCTATCTATTTACACATACCTTAAAAACCCCAAAAAGGTCTTTTTTGTAAATACAATATCACTTCTTCCTTGGCATACGCCTCCCGTTCAAAACTAATGTTTCGGTATGCTGCATAGTAATTTCGGTACTGTAACAAGCGTATGGCATATTCAATAACATACCACAAATAAAAAAACAGGACCAAGAGTTCTGCCTGTTGGCGTAGGTGAATACGTTCATGGTTCATAAAAACAGCATCGGCTTTAAGGGAAGGCTCTTTAATTATTAGAAAAGGCCACAAGGCCACACCAGCAAACTTTTTCCGCAATAAAAACCGATTTACCAAGACAATCATATGTAGTTGTTAGGGGTAAGTTGAATGTAAGAAAAACCATGGCAATAAACCTAAACAATTTTAAGTTTTAGTTTACAATTTAACCTATTTAAAACAGCTTACCGAATACTGCGCACTAAAGCTGAATACTGACCACTGAATTTTGTATTTTTACCCCATGCTATTTCCCAAAAAAAGAATACCTATCGAAGAAGGCGATTATTACCTGACGCCCGAAGGCTACAAGTGCTTTACCGAGCAATACCATTTAAAACGTGGCTATTGTTGTGAAAGTGGTTGTAGGCACTGTCCGTATGGGTTTAATGTTAAAAAAAAATAGTAAATAAAGCCATACATCTTTGTCGCTTTGTGAGGAATTAACCACAAAGGCACAAAGAACACCAAGAAATTGAACAATGACAGAAAATGAGCTTTCATCAAAAATAATTGGGGCAGCCATAGCCGTGCACAAACAATTAGGCCCTGGCTTATTGGAAAGCACGTATGAGGTTTGTTTGGCGCACGAACTAAAACTTTTAGGTTTGCAAATTAGACAACAGGTTGCACTTCCTGTAGTATATAAAAATATTAAACTCAACGCAGGATATAGGTTAGACCTTATCGTAAATGAAAAAGTAATCATTGAAATAAAATCTATCGACTGCCTCGCTCCTATTCATACGGCCCAAATCTTAACATATTTAAAATTGACCGATATTAAACTAGGATTATTGATCAATTTTAATGAAGTGAAAGTGGTAGATGGCATTAAAAGAGTATTGAATGGTTATCTTTAACCTCTGTGACCTTTGTGGCTTTGTGGTAGGCTAATCACAGAGACACACAACACACAAATAAAAATAGAATATACATGACTTTTACACAAGAAATACAACAAGGCATTCCAGACCAATTGCCAAAACCAAAACCTTACGATACCGAACGCAACCACGCACCAAAGCGTAAAGAAATCCTTACAACTGAAAAAAAAAAACTCGCTTTACGCAATGCCCTACGGTACTTTGATAAAAAACACCACGCCACCCTTCTACCAGAATTTAAAGCAGAATTAGAAGAATACGGACGCATCTATATGTACCGTTTCCGTCCAGATTATGATATGTACGCCCGCCCCATACACGAATACCCGGGCAAAAGCCAGCAGGCAAAAGCCATTATGCTCATGATACAGAACAACCTGGACTATGCAGTAGCACAACACCCACACGAATTGATTACCTACGGTGGTAATGGGGCTGTGTTCCAAAACTGGGCACAATACCTGTTGACCATGCAGTACCTCTCACAAATGACCGACGAGCAGACCCTCGCCATGTATTCGGGGCATCCCATGGGCTTGTTCCCCAGCCATAAAGATGCGCCACGGGTAGTGGTCACCAACGGTATGATGATCCCCAACTATTCTAAACCAGATGATTGGGAAAAGTTCAACGCCCTGGGCGTTACGCAGTACGGACAAATGACCGCTGGGAGTTTTATGTATATTGGTCCGCAAGGGATTGTCCATGGTACAACGATTACCGTACTCAATGGTTTCAGAAAAATCAACAAACAACCACAAGGAGGCTTGTTTGTAACCTCTGGACTTGGCGGCATGAGTGGCGCACAGCCTAAAGCTGGTAACATTTCAGGTTGTGTAACGGTTTGTGCCGAAGTCAATAAAAAAGCAACCCAAACCCGCCACGAGCAAGGCTGGGTAGATGAAGTGATTTCAAATGTTACAGAACTTGCCAACCGAGTGCGCAAAGCGGTTTCAGAAAAAGAAACTGTTTCCATTGCCTATGATGGCAATGTAGTGGATGTATGGGAGCATTTTGCCAAAGAAAATATTAAAATCGATTTAGGAAGCGACCAAACCTCCTTGCACAATCCATGGGCGGGCGGGTATTATCCTGCCGGGATGAGCTATGAAGAAGCCAACGATATGATGGCCAACGATCCTGAAACCTTCAAAGAAAAAGTACAGGAGAGCCTCCGCCGTCACGCTGCAGCAATTAAAAAACACACCGAAAAAGGCACTTACTTTTTCGACTACGGCAACGCTTTCCTGTTAGAAGCTTCCCGTGCCGGCGCCGATATTCTTTCCGAAGAACCAAACAAAGAATTCATCTATCCATCGTATGTACAGGACATTATGGGCCCCATGTGTTTTGATTATGGCTTCGGTCCTTTCAGATGGGTCTGTACGTCTGGAAAACCGGAAGACCTTCAAAAAACAGACGAAATTGCTTCCGAAGTCCTTCAAGAATTAATGAACGATTCGCCCAAGGAAATCCAACAGCAAATGCAGGATAACATCAAATGGATTAAAGGGGCGCAAGAAAATAAATTGGTGGTCGGCTCGCAAGCCCGTATTTTGTATGCCGATGCCAACGGACGCACCAAAATAGCTTCCGCCTTCAACAAAGCCATTAAAGATGGTAAGATAGGCCCAGTGGTATTAGGCCGTGACCACCACGACGTTTCTGGCACCGATTCGCCTTACCGGGAAACTTCAAACATTTACGATGGCAGCCGTTTCACAGCCGATATGGCCATACAAAACGTTATTGGCGATAGCTTTCGCGGTGCTACTTGGGTGAGCATTCACAACGGCGGTGGTGTTGGCTGGGGCGAAGTAATAAACGGTGGCTTCGGTATGGTTCTTGATGGTACTATAGATGCGCAACGACGGTTGGAAAGTATGCTGTTTTGGGATGTAAACAACGGCATTGCACGCCGTAGTTGGGCACGGAATGACGGAGCGGTCTTTGCCATAAAACGGGCAATGGACAACAATCCAAACCTTCAGGTAACGCTACCCAATTTCGTTGACGATGACTTACTTTAAAAACATTACATTATGAAAACTTGGAAACTGATACCCATAATGCTGCTACTGGTGGTTGCCAGCTCTTGCAGTACCGTAAAAGTAGCAACCGATTACGATAGGAAAGCGAATTTTGACACCTACAATACCTATGCATTTTACAAACCAGGAATTGACAAGGCCGAAATAAACGATCTGGACAAAAAACGCATCCTTCGCGCAATTGATGCCCAATTGAGCGCCAAAGGTCTTGTTAAAAGTAAAGAGGCGGATCTTTTGGTGAGCATTTTCACCAAAGAACGTGAACGCGTGGACGTCTACAACAACAACTTTGGCTATGGTTGGGGCTGGAGCCCTTGGTACTACGGCAGTTATTACGGTAGTTCTGTTTCCCGTTCTACCGAAGGTAGCCTCTACATAGACCTTATCGACGCCAAGACCAACGAATTGGTATGGCAAGGCATAGGCAGCGCCCGGCTTATAAGTGATGGAAATATAGAAGCAAAAGAAAAACGCATCCGGGAAATCGTTTCTGAAATTTTAGCGGAATACCCGCCCGGAACAATGAAAAAATAATGATTATTGGCCCTCGGTTTTCGGGGGCTTTTTTTTTGCTTTTTTCGTAACTGATGAGGTTTGCCAAAACTAATTCTCCACAATGATAATAATAACCTCAAAGAACACAACGTATTAAAAATCCTCACTTAACACCTTGAGAATGCTGTGCCAAACGTTCTATCCCTTATGGTTAAACCAGCCTATTCACACCATTGACCAAGTATCCTCTTTCTATATTGTTTTGTGAAATTTTCCACCTATGTTACATACGTCTTATACTTTGTTACATAGTTGAAAACGACATTTGCTTTCTGCACATATATTTGTTTTAATGGTAATACCCTCGAGTAAAAAAGGGGATTCGCCCCTTACAATTACAAGGCAATACCTGCTGATAATCAAAACAATGCGCGCTACTTTTGGTGTCAGTAATTTAATTAACAATTTAAAACTTAGTATTATGAAAACAATTTTTACATTTTTAAGCATGCTGCTTTTCACAGTAGCATTAGCACAAGACAAGGTGTTTGTGCACACAGCCACTGCCAGCAACATATCGGCTGCAGCCACTATTTTGGACCACCCAGATTTGAATGGGAACGGTTCCGCAAATTTTATCGTTACCCACAATTTAGAAAATGGCGGGGTACAATACAACGACCACGTAACAGGTACGTTTTACAGCACCTCCCTTTCGCAGTGGGCTGTATTTAATGAAGATGGCACTGATATGGTAGAAGGCTCTTCATACAACATCTATATCCCTGATGGTGGCAAGATGATCAATGTCGAAGCAGATGGATCCAGTTATGAATTGCAGTTAAACGATCCAGACATTAATGGAAATCCAAATGCGGTTATGGTGTACGCTACCTATTGGAACCCCAATAGTGTGTACAACGACAACAATCACGGATTCTACTATAATAGTACCGAAAACAGATGGTACATATACAATGAAGAAACCACTGTCGACATCCCAGCCGGAGCAGTTTTCTCTATATTGATCGATGAAGGTACCGGTGGCGCTACGGCGTTTTCGCATTCGGCTACGGCAAGTAATATAGTCAGCAACTATACCATTATAGACCATCCCAGTTTAAATGGCAAACCAAATGCCTATCCGGTGATAGCTCATAACTGGGGGACAGGTGGTGATGCCAGCAACATCGTAATGGACAACACCTTTGGAGTTTGGTACGATGGTAGCAACTGGACCATTTACACCGAAGATGTTTCCCCTATGCCAGAAAACGCAAAATTCAATGTATATGTTGCCGATCCAACCTTAGGAGTTGAGGAAAACGAGACCATTGCAGCTGTAAGTTCCTATCCCAACCCTACAAACGGCAAAGTTACCTTTACGGCAAATGAAGCGATCTCGACCATCGCCATCTACAATATTTTGGGCCAAGAGGTACAACAGGTTTCTGGAAACAACAGCAATGCGTTTACTATGGACATTTCAGGACTTGCGAGCGGGAATTACATTGCCAAGGTACAGGCTGGAAACGCCGTTCAATCTGTAAAATTGATCAAGATCTAATAATTGTTTTTTGTTTAGTATTCGAGAGAAGGGTGTTTAGGCACCCTTTTTTCATGCAGGCTAGTCTTTTCGTTTTCTTTTAATTCTGAAAAGAGTAACTATCATTATTTTTCTTTCTGAAAAGATAGTCCATCCCATCTAAAAAATAGCTTTTGAACTACTAACTGAGGTTGCAAAAGCACTATTTCCGCATCTAAACTTCTGTAAGAAAAGTACTTCAGTAGAACAATTAGGGCGTTCACTCATTCAAACCGACCATACAATCATTGCATATTGCCAAAGCCCTATATGTTTTAGACTTTTACCCCCATTATAGAATATAACAATAATTAAACTTAGTATGATGAAAAAGATTTTTACATTTTTAAGTATGCTGCTCTTTACAGCAGCAGTAGCACAGGATAAAGTTTTTGTGCACACGGCAACATCAAGCAATATTACTAGTGATGCCACTGAACTGGACCACCCAGATTTAAACGGTGACCCCAGTAGAATGTTTATGGTAACGCACAACCTCGATAATGGCGGCGTGCAATACAACGATAACGTTACCGGAAGCTATTACAACACAAGCACCTCCAGATGGATGGTGTACAATGAAAATTCCAGCTCTATGGTGGAAGGCTCATCTTACAACATCCACATTATCGATGGTGGATTAGACTGGGGCATTGTGGCAGATGGTACCGATTATAAAGTAAAAATCGACAATTCGACCATCAATGGCAATCCAGACGCGATCATTATTTGCACCAACTATTACGATAACGTACGAAATAACCACAATTATGGAGTATATTATGATAACGGTGACGATTATTGGTACATTTATAATGAAGATACCAGTGTAAACATACCTGCACAAGCTGCCTTTGATCTTTTACTTGATGAAGGTACCGGCGGTGCCACAGCATTCAAACATACGGCCACAGCCGGAAATATTTCCTCAAATTACACGCTTATAGACCACCCAAGCCTGAATGGGAAACCAGAGGCCTATCCAGTAATCACCCACAATTGGGGATCGAGTGGTAATAGCAGCAATGTAATTGTGGATCATACCCTTGGCGTATGGTACAATGGTACCAACTGGACCATTTATACAGAAGATTCTTCCCCTATGCCAGAAGATGCCATGTTCAACATATATGTGGCTGACCCAACCTTAGGAGTTGAAGAAAATGAAATCATTGCAACTGTAAGCTCTTATCCCAACCCAACACAGGGCGAAGTTACCTTTACATCAAGTGAGGCAATCTCAAACATCGCCATCTACAACATCTTGGGCCAAGAGGTACAACAAGTTTCTGGAAACGACAGCAATGCGTTCACTATGAACATTTCGGGACTTGCCGCAGGTAACTATATTGCAAAGGTACAGGCTGGCAACGCCGTTCAATCGGTAAAGCTAATAAAAATCTAAAAAGTTGTTTTTTGTTTAGTATCTTAAAAGGGAGAGGTGTGTGGCACTTTTCCCTTTTTTGGTATATTAAGCAAATAGCCCTAAAAGTTAAACCTTCAAGTTTTCTTGTTTTTTTTGTTTTGGTGTCCTTTGGCATTTTCTCCTTCCGTTTAAAGTCAATATCTATGCTGCTGGCGGCAACGGAGCTTCTGGTCTTTCTTATTCATGGCTTAGATGGCATTGGTTTTTAAGGAAACGTAGATAGTACAGGTGGTAATTCTCACTGAGAAAGGAAAAAAAAGACGATCTTGCAAATCAGAAATTCCTTGTATCGTCACATCACAAATTATTTGTAAACCCTTGGTTTTACAAAGGTTTTAGTGTTTTATGAATGTGCCTGCCTAAACTTACGTTAAGGGTTTGAAAGCACTACTGACTCATAGGGTTTGGGCATTAGTTTCCTGATTTCCATAAAAGACACTCCATTTTAGAGTTAGATAGGTTCGCAATATTGGACGAGCCTGAATGAATGACTTAAGTCTTAGTCGGACACGACTATTTTTTTTCTAAAAATAAGAAGATTAAACAACAAAGGCTGAACGGTAAATGCAATTAACATAGCCGAAAAAATACCGATTACTGAAACCAACGCAACCGAATGCAAAGCCGGATGTTTGGCAAAAACCAAGACGCCAATTCCTAAAATGGTCGTGATCACCGAAAGCAATATAGCCGTTTTATGTGTTGCCAAGCTGTTTGTTTTTTCATTATTCAACAAAGCGTTGGTTATAAAAATGCTGTAATCGACACCCAAACCAAATATAAATGCTGAAATAATACTGTTGAACACGTTGAATTGCAATTGAAATACTCCCATAACCCCGATGGTCAACAGCCATGTTAGACAGATAGGGACGGTTGTCACAACAACCAATTTCCAATTTCGATAAAACAACAGTAAGGCCAAAACAACCACGCCAAAACAGTACCGAAGCAAGCTGTTAAAATCATTTTGTAACGTATTCAGTAACGTTTCATTGAGTTGCTTACGGTCAATTATTAGTGTGTTTTGCAGTTGTTCTACTTTTGTTTGAAGGTTTTCCATTTGGCTTTCGTTTGTTTTAACAACCGAAGTTATTGTAACAAAATCATCTCCTTCTGAAATATAATCTGCAATCATGTTGCTTCCGAATTCAGGGTATTCAGATAACTGTAAAGGTTTAAAACTGGAGGTTAACAGTTCATAAAACGATGAAAATGCATTTGGTTTAAAACCTAAGTTTTCTGAAGTATTTTTAATGGAATATGTTACATTTTCAAGCCGTTCTGGTTTCCAAAAACGGTTCCATTTTTGAATTTTTTCATTTTGTTTTTCTTCCGAAGAAACCAAACCCCCAACCGAGTTAAAAGCCTCAATTTCTGATTGTTTTTCCAATCCTTTCAACAAAGCATAAACGGAATCATTTTGCTGCAATGTCTTTTCTAAAGTACTGTTATAGGTGGCAACATACACCGATTTTGACACCGAATTAGTTATCGTCTCCAATTCTTTTTCAGCTTTAACGAGCTGGTCTGGTTTGTAATTCAATTGCTCTAAATCTTTATTGAATGCAACCGAATTATAACTAAAACAACTAACTACCAACAAAACAATTAGACAACCAACGACCACTTTGTTTTTATGGATGGGATAGGTTGCAACACGATTGAAAATGGTTTTCTTTTTTGTATTTGCAACCGACTTCCTTTTATAAACCTGTGGAATAAACACCAACGCCATAACCGAAGCACCCAACACACTTACAGCCGCAAAAATCCCGAGAGCTTGCAACGCTTGCGACTTGATAAAAAGCAAACACAGAAAAGCCAAGGCCGTTGTAAAACTGCTCATTAGGATAGGCTTGGTAATGCTTTTGTATAATTGCTTGCCGGTTTCGCCATTTTTTATATGTGTAAGGATATGTAAAGAATAATCTAAGGTAATCCCCAACAAAATAGAGCCAATCCCCAACGATATAGCCGAAAGTTGTGGCCTGATCAACACTAAAAAAGCAACTGACACCAACGCACCAAAAATGGTAGGAAACAAAATAATCAACGGAATCCAGATACTACGGTAAAACGCAATGAAAATTAATAGTAAAATTGTCAATGCAATCCCGATGGTCAATTGGATATCTTTTTTAATCTGTTTAGCGTTTGCAGCAGCAATAAAAGACGCTCCGTAAAAATCACTGGTTATTTTGGAGTCGAATTTTACACGCAACTGCTCTTGTATTTCATATAGCTTCTCCGTAAAAACAGTATTTTTTTCTGAGTCTGAAGACGGGAAGTTTGGGGTAATAAACAATAAAATGTGCTGTTCATCCTTGGTCATGACAAAGCCATCTTTAAGTTTAAAACCGTCTTCAATTCCTAGGTTTTTTAAGTTTTGCAAAGCGAGGTCTGTAATGTGTAACGGATCTTTTAAAAGTTGCTTTTTTGCGAGTATCCCGGAAGGCGAAACCAAGGTTTTGTAATTCTCCTTCATGATTTTGGCAATACTGTCTTTAGACACTTTTTTTTCCAAACGTTCATAATCTAATTCGGTAAGGAACAATGGCAGGTTGTTGTACACAAAATCCATGGTTTCAAAGAAGGTTTCTTCTTCCGTCGTGCCTTGAATGTTTTTTATGTATTGGTTTTTAAGTGGAATCAGACTATCGTTCAAGGTCGAAGCATAATCAACCAGATCCTCGGTCGTACCGTTTTCTTTTTTGATGTTTACGATCACTTTATCGGTAAAACGGATGTTCTTTAAAACCTTTTGAAATTCTTCATTTTCTGAATTGGAAGGGATTAACTTAGAAATATCTTCTTCAAACGTAACTTGAAATGCTAGAGAAGCTAATCCAATACATACTAAAGCCAGAACAATAAAAAAGACTGCTTTCTGTTTCTGAATCGATGTATATAGTTTGAAAAAAAATCTATCCATCTGGCTGTATTCTCTTAGTATCAAACAGATAAAAACACAAATAGGACAAACTTCCCAAAATAAGCGCCGCTCCAACCGAAAGCACGATACTTCCCACAAAATAGGCTTTTAGCGAGGTGATCACTTCAAAATTATCGGTAACGCTGGCCAGGGTGGCTTCATTTTTCTGCCCCAACACCCAATAACCTGTGGTTAAACTGGCCAGAAAAACAAACGGAATAAACGGTGGCAGACTGATGTTTGAAAAAGCAAAAGCAATCACTTTGTTCAGTTTTAGGGCTATGGCAAGAAAAATAACGATAACCGTATGAAAACCCCAAAGTGGCGATAACCCAATAAACAGACCCAAAGCGACCGAAAGTGCTTTCTTTTCCGGCGAATCGTTGCTCCCAAGCACTTCTTCCCGTAAAAATTGCCGCAAGCCCATTTGCTTTACTTTTCTGAAAAAATCCCTCGGACGAATATAAAAATACTTTACGATCAAAAACCAAATGATCAAAATGGTAATTCGGGCAATATCCATAAATGGTCGGAAATGCGAAACCCGTTCGTCGAGGTCGTACAATACTTTAATGGGCACATTTTTAACCAATGTACCGGCCCAATGTGCTTTTACGAGCACTTCCACTTCAAATTCAAATTTTTTGGTGTTTCTGAAAAAAGAAAGTTCTTTCAAATATTTAATGGGATACAACCGAAACCCCGATTGGGTGTCGTGCAGCTCCAGATCGGTTACCGCCCGTACCCAAAAACTGGACACGTTGTTGCCTTTTCGGCTTTGTGCGAGCACATCGGACTCATTCATCTTCCGGTCGCCTATCAACAACAGGTTTTTGTTTTTTGAAGTATCCAATGCATTGATAAAAATCGGGATGTCCGAAGGGAAATGCTGCCCGTCACTATCTAACGTTATGGCATAATCAAAACCAAAAGAAACGGCGTGTTTAAAGCCTTTTTTTAGTGCATATCCTTTTCCTTGGTTTTTGTTGATATGAATCTGTTCTATTTGTGGATACCTGGAAAGAATTTGAAGTGTTTCATCGGTAGAACCGTCGTTGACCAAAACAACAGCATCGGTATATTCCAAAACGCCGTCCAACACCCGTTTTAGCGTTTTATAATTGTTGTACGTAGGTATTAACACACAACAGTTGTACTGCTTGAGTTTTTGGGTAGTTTCAAGATATTTGGGTTGCATTATATGTTGCTCAGGCAGTTTCATGCACGCGCTTTGTTTGCACAAAAATAGCATTACATTTTAACACTACCGTCCCATTTGGGAACGTACTGGTGTTTTTTACCGTTATCTCGTTGTTTTTCTTGCTGAAAGTAAGGTTCAAAACAAGTTGAGGACGGACTTGGGGGTTCATTACCGATGTGAATTTCACGTTAGACAGCTTTTGAAGAAAAAGCCCTGTTTCCAAATGTGTTTCGGAAAGTTCTTTGATGACCTGAAGCATACAAACCCCCGGCATAACTGGATTTTCGGGGAAATGACCTTCAAAAACTTGATGGTTTTTATCCACCTCTACTGTTACCGAAATAGTAGTTTCGTCAACTACTTCTTTCTTTAAAACCTGATATAAATTGGGCATTAACATGGTTTTACAGTTTAAAAACCGAATCGGGAACCGACACGTTAATTTGTTTGTTCTTAAAGGTAATCAAAGTAAAATCTTCTGAAGGTTCAATCAATTTTAATTGCGTTACTTGATAATCTTCTTCAGAAAAACTAAGCTGTAACGAAGCGATAAAGCGTTTCATTCTTTTTTCCTTCGGAATAAAACGTACTTGAAACCCATCTTCCGCTTTAAAGTAAGAAATTTTAAAATCTTCATCCTGAAACATATCGCCTTTAATGCTATTGACCAACAACGTATTGAAGCTTTTAAACAGTTTATCCGAGCTTAAATCAATGTGTTGCGTGCCATTACCATCGTTTACCAACAGTTGGTCGCCCTTAAAAATCACTTCGTATGTATAGGGTTTAGTGTATTCCCAACGAATGGCATCTGGGGATTTAAAAGTAAGTGTCCCTTCTGAAATAGCGCCATCATTTAAAAACTCCATTTGCTTTTCCTGTACAAAATCGCTGACAATGGTTTTGGTTTGTTGGGCGGTTTGCTTTACGTGTTGTTTAAATTGGTCAATCTCTGTAGATGTCAAAGGTGTTTGTGCAAAAAGGTGTTGCACAAACAAACTAAATAGTATGATTATAAAACTTCTCATATTAATTTTTCTTTAGCAACCTTTCAACAGTCACGGTTTGATATCCTTCTTTTTTCAGAAATTGCAACAAACGTTCCACAATTTCAGGGCATCGGGAATGGGTATCGTGCAACAAGATAATAGCATTTGGTGACACTCGTTTTTTTATACGGTTCACTACTTTAGTTGGATTTTTTATCACCGTATCGTACGAGCGTACGTTCCACCCAACAACGTTATGGTTTGTTTCTTTTACAGCTTTTGCGATAGAAGGATTCGTAACGCCGTAGGGCGGTCTAAACCACACGTTTTTTGAACCGGTTATTTTTTCAAGTAAGACATCGGTCTTAGCAAGTTCTTCCACAATTCTCTTTTTTCTGAAAAACCCAAAATTGGTGGCGTGGGAATACGAATGATTGCCTAGGGAATGCCCATCGGCAATTAGTTGCTGAGCGATTTTTGGATATTTTTCCAAATTTTTCCCGATGCAAAAAAACGTGGCTTTTGCGTTGTATGATTTCAGTAATTTTAAAATTTCAAGCGTGTATTCGGGATGTGGGCCGTCATCAAAAGTGATCGCTACTTGTTTTTCCGTTTGATTGCCTTTTGTGATGAAAGTAGTAAAAAACCCCCATCGCAAGGTAAAAGAGCCCAAGGCCACGATTAAAAGCCAAAGCAGCAATAGCGCTATATACAAAACAGGTGAAATTTCAGAAAAAAAATCAACAACGCCAATAATAAGTAGAGCAACGGCGGCAAGTACGGTTATTTGACCAAATTTCAACATTGTGTTAAAAGTACAAAACTGTGCTGGCTTCCCTTAAATTGATTGTACAATAAAACGGTTGTATACTTTTTTTGTGCAGCCTTACGGACAAAAAAGGCTGGCGGAAGCGGTTGTCCGTCCAATAATTGCGCTCCCATCCAAAAAGCAAATGCAGAGGCCGTAAAATATTCGCCTACAAATTTTTTATACTGAAGAATATCGGTTTCAGAAAACAGGTTTTCGACATTCTGGTAATACCCGTCAAAAGCATTGCCGTTATTTCCTAAAATTACGGCATCAATTTCTGAAGAGTCAACTTTGTTTCTTTTTAAAAAAGCCTGTATTTCAGCACCTATATGTCCCTCAGCAATTTTTGAATTAATTTCAACTGCTTTTAAAACCGCTACCGCTCCTTCTTTTTTTTCTGAAGACAACACACAAAAGGTAGCACCTTCACTTAAGGGTACTTGAATGGGTTGCGTTTGTTTGTGTTCAACTGAATGAACGTAGTCCACAAACTCGATTCCCAATTCGTCCACGCCACCTACCAAAACGTTGTTAACTTCTCCGGCTTCAAGCTGAAGCTGTGCATCAATCAATGCCGATTCAAACGAAACCGACCCGTGAGCGTATGTGGTATTGTAAGCTTTGCAGTTTAATCCCAAAGCGATTTGCCCGGCAACCGTGTTATGGGTGGACTGAATAAAGGCCGTTGGGGTTAAAAATTGTTCGTCTTGTTCTATCAAGGTGTTTAAAAAGTTCTCTGTATCTGCCATACACCCCAAACCTGAACCTGTGATAATGGCTTCGGGTAGTTCGAGATTAGCTTTTTTTAATGCTTGTTGTGAAGCGGCGACACCCATTTTAACCGCCGGTGACATTCTTCGTAATTGGGAAAGCGGAATAAAATCACGATACGGTGGATGAACTGCTGAAATTTTATAATCTGAATATATTTGTACTTCAGTAAAAGATCCGTCTTCAGCAAAACTATCTTGTGCCGAAATGCTCATTGCGCTATGGATGTAACACGTTTTCATTATTTGGAAAATAGTAAGGTGGAACAATTTCCGCCAAAACCAAAGGAATTAGACAGTACATGTTTTAGTTCTTTTTTCTGAAGTTGAGTAACCGGCGTTAACCCTGTTTCTGGCATGGCCGTTGTAAAGCCAAGATTTGCAAACACAGTGTTTTGTTGCAACGACAATACAGATAACACAGCTTCCACCGCTCCAGCAGCAGCCAGTGTATGACCTGTAAAACCTTTGGTAGAACTAAATTTAGGCACATTTTTACCGAAAATGCGTTGTAAGGCAATACTTTCAGACAAATCGTTGTTTTGGGTGGCCGTTCCGTGGGCATTTACATAATCAATAGCTGAAAGTGGTAAACCGGCCACTTTCAATGCTTTTTTCATGGACAAATAGGCACCGTCGCCCGTTTTTGAAGATGCAGTTTGGTGAAAAGCATCATTCGCATTGCCATACCCACTTACATAAGATAAAACAGATTTGTTTTGTGCTGCAACTACCTCATCAGATTCCAGCACTAAATAAGCAGCGGCTTCGCCTAAGTTCAATCCGTTGCGGTTGGCATCGAAAGGCGTACAATTGGTTTTGCTTAAAATCATCAATGATTTAAAACCGTTGATGGTAAACTTTGATAAGGCATCGGTCCCACCAACCACGACTCGGTCCAGTTTTCCGGCTTTCACGAGCCGTGCACCCAACATAATGGCGTTTGCCGCTGACGAACAAGCGGTGCTAATTGTAGTAACGAAGTCGGTAATTCCTAAAGAGGTTGCAATTTTTTCCGTGCTATCGCCGGCATGATGACTCGAAATATATTTTTGAACTTCTGGGTCTGTGGCAAATTGTTTCCAGTAGGTTTCGGTCATGTCCATCCCGCCAACGGTGGTAGCTGAAATAAGTCCAGTTTTGTATGCTGAAATAGCTTTAATCTGGGCGTTTTGGACGGCTTCTTTCGCGGCCAAACATCCCAACAAAGCAGTGCGGGTGTAATTGTTGTTTTCCGGAAGGTTTAATTGCGTGACCATTTCAGCATTGGTAAAAGAAACCTCGCCAACTTTAATTGTATCTTTATGTAAGGTTTGAATGTGTTCTGAAATTCCTATTCCACTTTTTGAAGTAAGAAGTGCTTGTAGGTTTTGTTCAACCGAATTGCCAATGGCCGACACAATGCCCATTCCGGTTATGGCTACTTGGTTTTTCATAAAAAATTGTCTGTTTTAAGGCTAAAGAATGGGATGAGCTGTTTCAGGTAAGGCAACCCTATTTATTGGCGTCGTATTAATTTATTATGTCTGTTTTATTTTAAACGGGTCTTGTCGTGCGTCAAAAACATGGGCAATGTCTATTCGGTTTTTGTTCTCATTTATCCAATAGATAATCTTGTAGTTCTTAAACACCAAATACCTGAATTTTTGAGGGCGATCCAACAACAGCTCTTCAGTTCGCCCAATATAGGGCTGGTTTTCCAGATTATTGGTATGGTCAACAATAGCGTCCACCAGATTTTCAGCAATTTGAACATTGGCTTTAGCTTTATAATGTTCAAAAATCTCGTTGAGCTTCTCTTTGGCAAAAAGAGTCCAAAAAACAGTTAGCGCCATTTTTTAATTTCAGCTTTTAAATCCTGTATATCCAGGCCCCTATCATTTTCTGAATCTTCCAATGATTGATCAATATCGGCATTATAGTGTTCCACCGACATAGGTTTGAGGTTCTTTTCGTAGATCGCTGCTTTTTCCTTTATAAGCATTTTTTCAAGACTTTTTATAATAGCTTCGTCCTCTATGCGGAGAAATTCCTGAATAAAAGATAATTTTCTAGTCTGTAAGTCCATTTTTGAAAAGCTTTAGTTCAAATTTACGAAATCTGCTTTAATCGATGGTTTTTATCTCAATTGAAAAAACACTTTAAAACAAAAAGGCCTCTACCGTTTCTTAACACCCTTCTTACTTGACTCGATGCGTTGCAACATATTCGGCCAAGACATTGATAGACTGGAAAATCTCTTTGCTTTTTTCAGGGTCGGTCAGTTTTATTCCGTAATCTTTATCGAGCATCACGATCAGTTCTAGGGCATCGATGGAATCCAACCCCAAGCCATCGCCAAACAACGCATCGTCATTATCAATATCTTCAACGGTGAATTCTTCGAGGTTCAGTTGTTCAATAATATTCTCTTTCAGTTCCTTTTTTAATGCGTCCATCAACTTTGGGTATATAATTTTGTAATCGTTTCTTCCGTATGCGGAAGGGTTCCATTTGGGGAGGCCAAATATAAAAAAGATTTGTATCCTTTTTCATCTATTTCGGTCCAACCACATAAAACTTGAGTGGCCTTATTATTTTGCGCTAAACTTTCAGCGTATTGTTTTAAAAACAACGGATTAAAATCATCGAACACAAAAAAGGCATTTTCACCTTGTATCTTATGCCGAATACACACTTCGCCCATCCCAATATTAGGTAATGTATACACAAATACTGCCGGACTGGGATAAAAGTTCTCAATGCTGTTTATCGAATTTTGATAGTTCCTGTCCGTATCCAAACTGGCACTTTTATTAGAAAATACAACTGCCAGCTGTTCTTTTTCTTCCGAAGAGATTGTCACTTCATTCAATAAAATTTCAGCAGTCATAAACGTGAGCTTGCTCAACCGGTCCATTTTGTAAAACTTGGGATATTCCCATTGCTGCTCTTTGTATATCTGCTTTGCAAATTCTGAAAATGTTTGTTCATTATCAGTAGACACAATTTTCTTGCCATTGCAACTAACTGTGCCGTTTTTAACGCTACACCAAGCTTGTATGTTTAATTTAGTGCTCACATGAAACTTTTTTAAAGAGTACAGCGGCGTTGCTCCCACCAAAACCAGAAGCTGTTTTTAAAAAGGTGTTGACTGTTTTCTTTTCTGTTTTTTGAATGATATTCAACGGTTTTGAAGTTCCCGATTCGTCATACCCCAATGACGTAAACAACTTATTTTGGTTCATTGCTTCAAAACCGATAATGGCTTCCAGCAAACCCGCAGCGCCCAATGTGTGGCCGTAATAACCTTTTAAACTGTGCAAAGGAACATCTTGCAGTTGGGCCCTGTTAAAGGCGATGGCTTCCATTTCGTCATTATAGATGGTTGCAGTCCCGTGGGCGGAAATCAAATCAATATCATTTGTTGAAACTTCAGCTTCTCGCATCGCAGACTGAACACTTTTCAACAAGCCTTCCCCCGTTCGCGATGGTCCCGAAATATGGTTGGCATCGTTACAAGAGCCATCGCCAATAACTTGAACAAACGTGTTTTTCTTTTTTTCTGAAGAAACCACAACCGAGGCCGCCGCTTCGCCAATGCTGATGCCGTTTCGGAATTTTGAGTAGGGTTTGCAAGGCCCATCACTTAAGGCTTGAAAGGTATTAAAACCGGTAACGGTAAATTTAGAAACCAAATCGCCGGCGACAACCACAGCATTTTCATGGATGTTATTCTGAATAAGGCGTTTGGCCACGGCAACTGCCAAAATTCCTGAAACACACGCATTGGAAACCACAATCGGTTCTTGCTTAAAACCGAAAAAAGATTGAATTTTCTTTCCTAAAACCGGTAAATACGCTCGTTCTTCCGGAAAAGAAATGTCAGGATCGAGTACGTCGATACTTCCCTTTGTGGTGGCAATAATAAGCGCCGTTTTTTCTGAAAGTTGAAGATTTGATTTTTCTAAGGTTTCAGCAACCGAAAGCAATAGCATTTTTTCCAGTTTCATATACTTGGAAGGATCGCCTAATTTTTCAAATGCAGCGTCAATCTTTTTTGAAACGATCATCGCTGCGTAAAAAGGCGTATCCAAAATATCTGTGCCATGCTGTTCTTCAATTCCAGATTTTTCGTTTTCCAAAGCCAAAATGTTTGCTGCAATTGAAAATCCCAATGGCGTAACAAGCGAGGCTTCTTGTATGTAAACAGGTTTTGACATTACGCTTTTAACATGGTTTTCATTTCGGTTGTTGCAATTGTCTCGTGTTGCAGCTTGGTCGTGGTTTTTACCATGCTGATTCCTATGGCTTCGTGAATGATTTCCATTTCGGTTTCCACCGTTTGGCCTATGGTTGGGGTTTTTAAGATTTCGGCTTGTTTTATGGCGCCAATGTAACCTTCTTTTACAGGATTTTCCTGCATGTAGCCCGTGTATCCAGTATGCAAGGCCACTGTTTGGGCAATGTGCTCCAAAAGGCCGGTTTCAGACAAAAAACCATCTTTTACGAAGCTGTTTCCTTCAGTAACGGTCAATTCTGCAATGACGGATTTTTTATCGTAATACATCAAGGCATCGACCATAATCATCGGTTCGCGTTGCGGAAGCAATTCTTCCAAGATAAAGGGATCGGTAATTGGAAATCGTAACTCTTTCATAATATAATCACTTGATATTTAAAAATCAAAATCACGTTGGTCAACTTATAGCGCAAATGTAAATTTGAGACCGTTTGTGATTTGTTTTTTTTTGGTATTTGAAATTTAACACCGGCAGGTGTTATGCTATATCATCCCAAAAGTCGTAAAAATTAAACCATTGCAGCGGATATTGGTTTAAAATCTCTTCTAAACTTTGGGTGTATTTAGTTAATAAATCATTAGCGTCACGTCGCGTTACGGCTACTTTTCTGGCATATAAATGATAATGCCGTTTCGGTTCGCGCATAACATACACAAATAAAACTGGAACATCCAACCGAGTGGCGAGATGAAAAGGCCCTACTGGAAACTTGGCGGATTTGTTCAATAACGGCGCTTCCATCGTTTTGGTAACGTCCATATACCGGTCGCCAGAAATACAAATAATCTTATTTTGGGCCAAGGCAGCGTTTATTTCAAAAATATGGGATAAATCGTCTTTCACGATTATAAAATTGTCCTGTTTTTTTTTCACAACCGAACCCAAATATGCTTTAATGTGTTCGTGGTCTTGATCGGTAATGACGATGCTGATATTGGCTTCTTCATCCAAATCATTAAAAAAGTACTGCGCCAACTCAAAATTGCCCACGTGGGCGCTGATCAAAATGCCGCCCTTTTTGAGGGCCAATGTTTCCTTTAAATGTTCAATGCCGTCAAACTCGTAGGTGTATTTTTCCCGTAGGCCAGATTGGATGGCTATTTTGTCAATAAGGGTTTGTCCAAATTGGTAATATCCTTTGTAGATATTCAATGAGCTTTGCAACCACGAATAGCGTTTCCTTTTTCTGAAATAATAATACAATCCCCGCACGTTTTTTCGGGAAAACAAACAAAAATAAGGAATCGGCAAATGCATCAACGCATACGCAGCGGGAATACCGAAGTTTTTGATGAAAAACACAAATACCTTAAACCCGAAAACCGTGCCCCGGGATTTACCGTCCCACTCTGCCGCCATGTGCGTTTTAAATTAGCAATTAGATACGTGGCAAAATTACAGGATTTTTTGGCTTAGGAGTAAATTCCACCATTAATATTAATGACTTCCCCTGTAATGTATGATGCTTTTTCGGAAGCTAAAAAAGACACCAAATGCGCTACTTCTTCCGGTTGGCCAAAACGGTTTAACGGAACCATTTTTTTAAGCTCTTTTTCGTCTAAGTCTTCCGTCATATCACTATTTATAAACCCTGGCGCAACCGCATTAACGGTTATGTTGCGTTTCCCTACTTCTTGTGCGAGTGATTTTGTTGCAGCAACCACAGCGCCTTTTGCCGCAGCGTAGTTTACTTGTCCGGCATTGCCTTTCACTCCTGCCAACGATACAATATTGATAATGCGGCCATATCGGTTCATCAACATGTTTTGAATTAAGTGATGGGTCACGTTAAAAAAACCATTTAAATTCGTGTTGATAACGGAATCCCAAGCTTCTGGTTTCATCCACATAAAAAGGCCGTCTTTGGTGATGCCGGCATTGTTGACAAGGACTTCGACAACAGCTTCAGGGTTTTTTTCCTGAAATGTCCCCAACGCCTTCACCACTTCTTCCCTATTTGAAACGTCAAAAGGCAACAAAGACCCCTTGCCTCCGGCATCTTCAACAGATTTCAACGTTTCATGGGCGGCTGTTTGGTCTTTTCGGTAATTAACAAGGATGTGATAGTCGCTGTCCACGGCCAATTGTAGGCTAATTGCTTTTCCTATTCCTCGTGAACCGCCTGTTACCAATGCACATTTCATAATTATATTTCAGAATTGGTTATGCGTTCTTTTACTTCTTTTACATACGGGTACATCACTTCATCGTCTTTAAATACCGGAACAATCGCCCTGATTTCATCATACAATTTCTTTGTTGTTGAAGATACTTCGCCTTGAATTTCTAAATATTCTATTGCTTGTACAACAGTAATTAATTCAATAGCGACCACTTCAAAGGTGTTTTCAATCACTTTTTTGGTCAATAAAGCCGCGTTGGTGCCCATACTTACAATGTCTTGATTGTCGTTGTTGTTGGGAATGCTGTGCACATACATCGGGTTGGACAGTGTTTGATTCTCCGCTGTCGTGGACACAGCAGTAAATTGCGCGCCTTGCATGCCATAATTAAGCCCCAATTCGCCCAGATTGACAAAGGGCGGGAGGATTCCATTCAATTTTGAATTGAGTAGGTAATTCAATTGCCTTTCGGCAAGCATGCCCATTTTGGTCACCACCAGTTTCAGTTTGTCCATTTCTAACGATATGTAATCGCCATGAAAATTTCCGCCGTGATATACTTGTTGCTTTTCAACATCGACAATTGGGTTGTCGTTGGCCGAATTGACTTCTTCCAAAACGATTTTTTCAACGTTTTGCAAGGTATCCAGAACCGGCCCCAATATTTGTGGCACACAACGCAACGAATAGTATTCCTGCACTTTTTCATCAATAACTGCGTGGGTAACCGCTCCATTGTACAAGTAGTGTTCGCGTTTTCGGGTGAGTTTACTGTCTTTTAAATGACTTCGCATCCATTTAGCGATTTGCTGTTGTCCGCTGTGTTTTTTAGCTTTATTCAACTCTAAAGATAAATGGTCATCGTACGCTTTTACAATTTCATTAATGGCCGAAGAGCAGGCCACCACCCAATGAAGCAAACGTTTGGTGTAAATAGTGTTGAGGATCCCTATCCCGGACATAATGGATGTGCCGTTCATCAATGCTAATCCTTCGCGCAAAGCAACGGTTATGGGCTGTAACTTTTCAGCTTTAAAAACTTCGGCGGTGGGTTTTATATCGTTTTTATACATCACTTCCCCTTCGCCGATCAACACCAGTGAAATATGCGCCAATTGCACCAAATCGCCACTGGCGCCCACCCCGCCATGTTCATAGACCACCGGGATGATGTTTTTGTTGATAAGGGCCGTCATCAACTCAATGACTGAAGGATGAACCCCAGATTTACCAATAGCCAACGTATTTAAGCGTGCCAGCATAGCTGCTTTTACATATTTTGGAGGAATGGGATTTCCAGTCCCCGAAGCATGGCTGCGTATTAAATTATACTGAAGTTGGACACGCTTGGAATCATCAACCTTATATTGCGCCATCGGTCCAAAACCAGTATTAACGCCATAAATAACCTTATTCTCAGAGAATTTGGTTAAAAATTTAAAACTCTCTTCAACGGTCTTTAAAACCGAATCGTCAATAGCTATTTTCTTTTCAGAAAAAACCACATCCTGAAAATCTTGAAGTACCAACCCGTCTTTACCTATATTCATTTAAAATAAAATTGGAAATTTTTAGCAAATTATCCTGCAATAACCAACGTAATGTAGTTATTTTGGGTTGTAAAATTAAAATAAAAAACTATTCTTTTATCCTTATTGAATGACTGAACAAGAAGTTGACATTTTAATAATTGGCGCTGGACCTTCGGGTTCTGTTGCAGCGGCCTATTCACACCAACAAGGATTTAATGTAAAAGTAGTAGAAAAAAGCAAGTTTCCACGCTTTGCAATTGGTGAAAGCTTGTTGCCTCGCTGCATGGAACATTTTGAAGAAGTTGGTTTATTAGATAGCCTAAAAGCACAAAACTTCCAAATAAAAAAAGGGGCACGGTTTTTAAAAGAAGGGAAAAGTTGCCATTTCGATTTTAAAGAAAAGCACACAAACGGTTGGGATTGGACTTGGCAGGTGCCACGGGCGGAGTTTGATAAGACATTGACCGATGAACTTCAAAAAAAAGGGGTTCCTATTTTATTTGAGACCGAAGTAACCGGGATAAGGTTTCGAGAAAATGGGACTTCAAAGACCACGGTGATAAACCCTGATGGAAAAGAACAGCATATACTTGCAAAACACATCATCGATGCCAGTGGTCCCGGACGTGTGATTCCGAAATTATTGAACCAGGTAAAACCGACATCTTCCCAAGGCAATGCTGCCATCTTTACTCACATTGAGGATATAAACAGACCGAATGGTGAAGAAGGCACCTTGATCACCTTCGATGTGGTTACCGAATCAACTTGGCTTTGGGTCATTCCTTTTTCAAATGGAAAAACGAGTATTGGCTTTGTAGGCCCTTCAGAATTTATCGATTCTTTTTCGGGCAGTACTTCTGAAAAGCTTCGGAAACTGCTAAACCTTTCAAATCATTACTATAAGCGGTTTGAAAACAACGATTTTTTGTTTGACCCGAAACACTTCGAAAATTTTTCATCGCCCATGAACACCCTTTACGGAAACGGTTATACCATTACCGGAAACAGCGCCGGGTTTTTGGATCCTGTTTTTTCTTCAGGGGTCACTTTTGCTACGGAATCTGGATTGTTGGCCGCCAAATTAACCGCCAAAAAACTTCGAGGACAAACAATCGATTGGGAAAAGGGGTACGAGAACCACCTAAAACAGGGCGTTTCGGTGTTTAAAACCTACGTTGACGAATGGTATTCTGGCAACCTTCAAAAGATATTCTTTGCCAAGACCATAAACCCAGAGATTAAAAAACAAATCTGCTCCGTACTGGCCGGCTATGTTTGGGACACCAGCAACCCATTTGTAAAAAACCACCAACGATTGGTAAACGCACTTGCCAAGGTAATTGAAATGGATAGCGATGGTTAAAAAATAAAAAAAGTCCCAAACGCTTTAAAGTTTGAGACTTTTGTTGGCCCACTAGGGCTCGAACCTAGACTCTTCTGGACCAAAACCAGACGTGTTGCCAGTTACACCATGGGCCAATTCCATAATGAGGTGGCAAATTTAATACAAACTTTTTCTTCAGCAAATAAAAATCATTAAAAATTCACCCGCAATCTTATTTTTTCTGAAAAAAACATAAAATAAGTCATTATTTCGTTGCGTTACATGCTTTTGGTGGGTTTCACTGCATTATTATTAGTAAATTCGCCACAACAAAAACCGAACGTGCTTATGGCTTCTTTCAACTTTAAAAAATGGAACCAGATTTTAGGTTGGTCCGCTTTTCTTATCTCCCTTATCACCTACTGGCTTACCGTAGAACCCACAGCAAGTTTTTGGGATGCCGGCGAATACATCACCACGGCGAGCAATCTGGAAGTGGGCCACCCGCCAGGTGCACCACTCTATCAGTTGTTAGGGGCGTTCTTTTCCATTTTTGCCATGGAAGCCTCAAACATTGCGCTTACCATTAACCTGATGTCGGTTTTCGCCAGCGCCTTTACCATCTTATTTATGTTTTGGTCGTTGACGATCTTGTTGCGAACTGTCGTATCAAAACAGCAAGAAGTGACCCGAAACAATGCCATCGCTATTTTAGGCAGTGCTTTTGTAGGTTCGCTCAGTTTTGCCTTTACCGATAGTTTTTGGTTCAGTGCCGTCGAAGCCGAAGTTTACGCTTCTTCAGCATTTATCACCGCAGTTTTATTTTATTGTGGGTTGCGGTGGGAACGCGAAATGAACACCCCAAGAGGCGATCGCTGGGTCATTCTAATTTCGTTTATCATCGGACTTTCATTTGGCATCCACTTCTTGGGATTGCTCACCATTCCAGCCATTGGATTTCTGTATTTTTTCAAGAATTATAAAAAGATCACGATCAAAAATTTTATCGTGGCCAATGTGGTCGTGGTGGCCATCCTGCTATTTATCTTCAAATTGTTATTGCCCATGACGATGAAGTTTTTCAGTGCCTCGGAGCTGTTTTTCGTCAACAGCATTGGCCTGCCTTTCCACAGTGGGACGCTTATTGCCGGTATTGTGTTCATTGCTTTGTTTTATTTTGGGCTTCGGTACACACGCAAAAAAAACCATACGCAGTTTAATACCTTAATTCTTTGTGTATTGTTCATTTTTATAGGCTTTTCAAGTTGGTTAATGCTCCCCATTCGGGCAAACGCCGGCACGGTTATCAATGAAAACAACCCATCGAACGCCCGAGAGCTTTTGGCTTATTATAACCGCGAACAGTACCCACAAACCCATTTGTTTTACGGCCCGTTGTTTACTGAAGCGTATGTTGGTTTAGATCCAGACAACCCCTATAAGGATGAAAAACCAAAATACGAAGAAGACGAACAAGCCGGCAAATATGTTATTGTAAACGATTATAAAAATGCTTTGCAAAACAGTGATGACTCACAAAAAGCATATCTGCCCAGAATGTGGAGTGTAGAGAACAATGCAAATTACCTGGAGTTTACCGGAGGGCTCGATTTTACCATAAAGCCCGAATACCGAAACGAAAAGCGATTGGTGCAGGAAGTAAACAAATTTAAACAGGCTTATGAGCAAGGCGTAGTTGATAGCAAAGACTATGACAGGTTTTTACGTGAGTTTGGAATGGCACTCAATATCGAAAAACCCTCCTTTGCCCAAAACCTCAAGTTTATGTTTGAGTTTCAGTTCGGGTATATGTATTGGCGCTATTTTATGTGGAATTTCGCCGGAAGACAAGACGATGTGCAAGGTCAGTACACCGATTTGCACGGAAATTGGCTTAGCGGGATCGATATTATAGACGAACTGCGTCTTGGCTCTCAAGACAACCTGCCAAGCGATGTAAAAAACAACAAAGCACGGAATACTTATTATTTCCTGCCCTTGATTTTAGGGATTCTGGGCGTGGTGTTCATGTTTAACCGCGACAAAAAGAATTTTTGGGTGTTGCTCGTTTTCTTTTTGTTTACCGGTCTTGCCCTAAAAGTGTACCTCAACGAACGCCCGTTTGAACCCCGCGAACGGGATTATGCGCTGGTAGGTTCGTTTTACATATTCGCGATGTGGATTGGTTTTGGCGTCTATGCCCTCTATGAAATGGCAAAAGACTACCTATCCCCAAAAATTGCCATCCCCGTGGTACTCAGTGTTACCCTATTGGCGTCGCCCGTATTGTTGGCCTACCAAAACTGGGACGACCACGATCGCTCTGGTCGTTATACCGCCAATGCGATGGCAAAAATGTATCTCGACTCGGTAGATGAGAACGCCATTCTCTTTACCATTGGCGATAACGACACCTTTGCCTTGTGGTATGCACAGAACATTGAAGGTTACCGCCAAGATGTACGCATCATCAATACCAGTCTTTTCCAAACCGATTGGTACATTGACGATATGAAAAAGAAAGCCTTTACCAGCGACCCTATTCCGTCGCAACTCACCCACGAAAAATACCGCTACGGCACGCGCGATTTCTTGTATTATCAAGAAACCAGAAAAGACACCGTTGACATCAAGACCTGGATGAACTGGGTGGCCAACGACAGCCCGGCAACACAGGTCGAGCTGGAAAGCAACCAAATGGCCAATACGTTTCCGGCAAAGACCATCCGTATTCCGGTGGACAAGCAAACAGTGTTGGAAAACGGCATTGTTCCGCAAAAGGATGCCGATAAAATAGTCGATGAAATTTACATTCAGTTAAAAGGAAACGTTATCTATAAAAACCGAATGATGATGCTCGACATCATTGCCAATAACGATTGGGAACGCCCCATTTACTTTAGCGGCGGTGCTTTTGGCGATGACGATTATTTATGGATGAAAGATTACCTGCAACTGGACGGCGTAGTCTATAAATTAGTCCCAATAAGAACACCGGTAAACCCACGAAACCCATTTGATATGGGCCGTGTTGATACCGAAAAAATGTACGACATCGTTATGAACTGGGATTGGGGCAACAGCGGCAGTCCAGACATATATCACGACACCGAAACCAGGAGAAACGGGATCACCTACCGAAGCAATTTGGCCCGGTTGGCAGAAAATCTCATCAACGAAGGCAAAAAGGAAAAAGCCGAAGAAGTGCTCGATCTGGCCATGGAAAAAATGCCTGTGAAGTACTTTGAATATTATTCGCTGTTAGAACCGTATGTTTTAGGGTATTATGAAGTGGACGAGCCCGAAAAAGCCCGTGAACTGTACGAAAAAGTTACCAAAAAATATCAGGAAAAACTGTTGTATTACAGCGGCCTTAAAGTGAAAAGGCAGTACAATATTGCCGATGAAATTATTAGCGATATGGAGCGCTACCGTGGTTTGGTCGATATCGTGATTGTGTATGACGACGAAGCCTTTGCCAAAGAAGAAGCGGCTGAGTTTAATGACTATTTAAAACTCTTCCGTCATTTTTACAAGGAAAGCGAAGGCGTTGATGTGGAGAAAGACCTTCAGGAAAAAGAATCCATCCAGATAATGGCCGATTCGGTTCCCGATGATGTGATAAACAAAGCAATAGAACAGTAAAAAAGTGAAACTGCGTTTGGTAACAGTGCCCAAATTGGTGCAACGGCTTTTTCCGGAGCGAATTTGGGCATTGCCAAATAAAGACAATAAAATCTACTTAACCTTCGACGACGGCCCCATCCCCGAAGTGACGCCCTGGGTGCTCGATACTTTAAAAGAGTATAACGCCAAAGCCACTTTTTTCTGTATTGGCGACAACGTTAAAAAACATCCCGAGATTTTTCAGAGAATAATTTCTGAAGGACATCAAGTGGGCAATCATACCTTTAATCATTTAAATGGCTGGAAAACAAGCACTCAAAGCTATATTGAAAATGTTTCGCTTTTCGAAACTGAGTTACAAGCACAAAATAGTCGTCATTCGTACCTCGTTCCTCGTACCTCGCTTTTCCGTCCGCCGTATGGCAAGATCACATCAAAACAAGCAAGCTTGCTCCAGCAACAAGGCTACAAAATCGTTATGTGGAGCGTGCTGAGTTACGATTATGACGCTTCGGTTTCAGAAGACCAATGCTTTCAAAATGTGGCACAAAATCTAAAACCCGGGAGTATTGTGGTATTCCATGACAGTTTAAAAGCACAAAAAAACCTCCGGTATGTGCTGCCGAAGGTTTTGGAGTATTATAAAAAAATGGACTATAATTTTAAAAAGCTTTAAGCTGCCAAATATTGCCATATGTATTCTGAAAATTAAACAAGGCCACCACAACCACCAAAAGATTAGGAAAGTGTTAAAATGATTTTCAAAGCCTTTTCAAATTATTTAAAAACTAAACACCCATTATTTCCTACTACTATAGAAAACAATGAACCTTTATAAGCAAATTTGCAGAAAAACTTTCTTTAGTTAATACTTAAATTTAAAGAGCGAATATTAATACTGCTCGAAGAATTACCACCTTGCACCCATACTTCTATAGACTCATCAGGTTTTAAACTAACAGTCCCTGTTAAAGGAATGGCCAAAGTACCGGAATCCGTAAAAAAACCTGTACTACCTTTCGAAAAAACTTTGGTATTATTAAGCGCACTATTACCTGACGTAGTCTTTTTTAGAATATAAAAAACCAATTCTGGAACTCCACTACTATTATAAGATAAAGAACCGCTTATGTCAAAAACACGTTCTTCTTTCCCCTTATAAATAAGTTCATTGTTTCCATGACTAAATCGCAAAAGGTTAGAAGCTGTCGTAGAAACGCTAATTTTGGTGCCATTGCTATTAAGTGTAGTAGATGCCGCTGTTCCTTGGTAGTACATACTGGCATTTCCCACATCATCACTTTCCCTAGGTATTCCTGGTGCATTTACTTCCCAATCAACAGAGAAATTATACCCTGGATACGTATTTGCAGCGGCATAACCACTTACAAAATCACCGCCCCCTGAAAAAACAGTTCCTTGTAATACACCTGTTGTCACATTAAGACTAGCATCACTCACGTCTAAAGCGACATCCCCACCGTTTACTGAACTAAAACCACTTACTTTCTCTATTAATCCAAAGTTCCCTGAGAAAGTTTCAAAAGTCCCCTCATTAGTATCTAACCAGGCTTGATTGTTCAATAGCAAGTTTCCAATGTTCGAATAAGTGATTCCGCCTTTATTCCCTTTAAACTGAACAATGTTACCAAAGTATAATCCAAAACCTGATATGCTTCCAACACTCGTTGACATACCGTCTATAATAGTATTTTGTACTAATAATGAACCTTGTGTAATTCCTGGCCCAGTAATTTCAAAAGCTTTGTCTCCTTTAAGTGTAACATTCCTTATACTTCCACCGGTAGTAGTGCCTTTAAAAACGGTTCCTCCTGGAAATGAAAGAATATCTTCATTGGCATCCATCCCAGACACATACGCATTGTTTAAATTAATTGATTTTGTTAAGGTTATCGTTCCATTTATTTCATAATATGTATTTTCATCTAAAGTTCCAGAGGTTGGAAAATCAGTTTCATCTTTAACCAAAACATAGTTATCCCGTTCCACATTATTAGTTAGCAATTTTACCCATTTGGTACCGGCAGTATCATAATAATAAAAAGCATCTTCATCAGTGTCAAAAACCAATAAACTCTCTGCTGGGTTAGCAATCGCATTTCGAGCAGCCGTATCCATTCTAGGAGCTAACAACCCTTGCGAATCAGATTGAATGTCCAACATAGAGGAGGGGTCTGGATTAGTGGTTCCTATTCCTACTTGAGCATAGGAATAACCACAAAAAAATAAAGTGAAAAAAAGTAATGTAAGTTGTTTCATAACAGTGGGGATTTGTAGGTTTTTATAATTCGGCGCAAAATACATGCCGTTTAACTTAAAAACTACGCATTTAATCGTAAATATGCAATAAATTGTATTGTGTTTTTGTAAACGCTAAAACGACTTAAAAAACACCTCTCATCATTATAAGGTCCACTTAAATTTTAAAAGTCAAAACCAAGTGGTAAAAACCTACGTATATATAAACAACCGTACAGTGGCCTAAGGGTTTATTTTACGGTACAACTTTTGGGTAAAAGTCGTCTTTGAGGAAAGACGGCTTTTATTTTTCTATGGAAACCACGTATATATGAAGTCTTCTTTTTACTTTTGAAGGAAACACAATATTTTAGTTCATGTCCGATAAAAAACGCCTGTTCCTGCTCGATGCCTACGCTTTGATATTCCGTGGTTATTATGCTTTTATAAAAAACCCCCGTATAAACTCCAAAGGGCAAGACACTTCAGCCATTATGGGGTTTACCAATTCGCTTTTTGATGTCATTCGCCGGGAAAAACCCGACCATCTCGCCGTTTGTTTTGATAAAGACGGCAGCAAGGAACGCACCGAGATGTTTCCTGAATACAAAGCCAACCGCGACGAAACGCCCGATGTGATCCGGCAGTCCATCCCTATTATCAAGGACATTTTAAAGGCCATGCACATTCCGTGTGTTGAAATTTCGGGTATGGAAGCAGACGATATCATTGGCACCCTAGCCAAACAGGCCGAAAAAGAGGACTACCAAGTGTTTATGGTGACGCCCGATAAAGATTTCGCCCAGTTGGTTTCCGAAAATATTTTTATGTACCGCCCAGCCAGAATGGGCAATGCCATTGAAACCTGGGGCATCCCCGAAGTGCAGAAACGCTTTGGCGTAGAACGGCCCGAACAGGTGATCGATTATTTGGGCATGATGGGTGACGCCAGCGATAACATTCCCGGTTTGCCCGGCGTGGGCGACAAAACTGCCAAAAAATTCATCGCCAAATACGGTTCTATGGAAGGGTTGCTGGACAATACCGACCAGCTGAAAGGAAAAATGAAGGAAAAGGTGATCGCCAATGCCGAAATTGGCCGCCTGTCCAAAAAACTGGCCACCATCTTTACCGATTGCGAGGTAACCTTTAATGAAAAGGACTACGAACTTTCCATGCCCGATGCCGAAAAAGTACAGGAAATTTTTGAAGAACTCGAATTTAGAAGACTGCGCGATCAATTCCTAAAGTTGTTTTCTTCAGACACTAACAATGAAAAAGAAAACACTTCTCCCCCCTCGGGGGAGATGCCCAAAGGGCAGAGGGGGACGAAGCAAAGTGCTAAAAAAGATGCAAAATCTGCCGGCTCCGGCCAATTCTCGCTTTTCGACAGCGACGGGAATACATCAGAAAATGCCGAAACTTACAACTCTCGCAAAACCATAAAAGACACGGAACATTTTTACCAGACCATAAAACCGGGAATGGGTACCAAATTGTTCCTTCAGAATTTATTAAAACAAAAAAGCGTCTGTTTCGATACCGAAACCACCGGTCTAAACCCACTAACGGCCGAGTTGGTAGGGATTGCTTTTTCATGGGAAACCGGAAAAGGATTTTACATGCCTTTTCCCGAAGAGCGGGAAGAAGCACAAAAAATGATAGAAACATTACGCCCGTTTTTTGAAGCAGAAAACATCGAAAAAATTGGTCAGAATTTAAAATACGATATTAAGGTATTGGCCAAATATAATGTGGAAGTAAAGGGAAAACTGTTCGACACCATGTTGGCGCATTACCTTATCAACCCCGATATGCGGCACAATATGGACGTCTTGGCCGAAACCTACCTTAACTATACCCCAGTATCCATTACGGCATTGATTGGCGGAAAAGGAAAAAAACAAAAATCCATGCGCGATGTTCCGGTGGAAGACCAGACCGAATACGCCGTGGAAGATGCCGACATTACGCTTCAGCTTAAAGAACATTTTGAAAAGGAACTGGGCGAGGCAAACACCCAAGAGCTCTTCGACGATATTGAAATCCCCCTGCTCCGTGTATTGGCCGATATGGAACTGGAAGGTATAAAACTGGACAAAGCGTATTTGGCAAGCCTTTCCGAAGCACTAAATAACGATATTGAACGTCTGGAAAAAGAAATTTACGAAGAAGCCGGTGAGGAATTCAACATTGCTTCCCCAAAACAATTGGGCGATATTCTCTTCGGAAAAATGAAGCTGGTCGATAAACCGAAAAAAACCAAAACCGGACAATTTTCAACCGCCGAAGACGTGCTTTCCTATTTGGCCAAAGACCATAAAATAATTCGGGATGTATTGGAATACCGTGGCTTGGCAAAGCTGAAAAGCACCTATGTGGATGCCCTGCCCGAACAAGTGAACGAAAAAACCGGCCGCGTCCACACCGATTATATGCAAACCGTAGCCGCCACCGGACGCTTGAGCAGCAACAACCCAAATTTACAGAACATCCCCATACGTACCGAACGGGGTCGCCAAGTACGGAAGGCCTTTGTACCGCGCGACAAAGACCACATCCTGCTGGCTGCCGATTATTCGCAAATTGAACTGCGCATCATCGCCGCTTTGAGCGAGGAAGACACCATGATCGAAGCTTTTGAAAAGGGCGAAGACATTCATGCTTCCACCGCGGCCAAAGTGTTTAATGTGCCAATTGACGAAGTGACTCGCGAGCAACGTAGCAATGCCAAAACCGTGAATTTTGGGATAATTTATGGAGTTTCGGCCTTTGGATTGAGCAACCAAACCGATTTATCCCGAAAAGAAGCCAAAGAATTAATCGATACCTATTACAAAACCTACCCAAAATTGCGGAAATATATGAACGGGCTAATCGATTTTGCCCGCGAAAACGGTTACGTGCAAACGGTTCTTGGCAGACGGCGCTACTTAAATGGCATCAACGGGAGCAATGCCGTAGTGCGCGGTGCTGCAGAACGAAACGCCGTAAACGCCCCCATACAAGGAAGTGCCGCCGATATTATTAAAGTGGCGATGATCAACATTCACAAAAAAATGTCCGAAGCCAACTATAAAAGCAAAATGCTGCTTCAGGTGCATGATGAATTGGTGTTCGATGTGTATAAACCTGAATTGGACGAACTTCAAAAACTCATTAAAACCGAAATGGAAAACGCTTACAAACTAAAAGTTCCATTGGATGTGGAAATTGGGCTGGGTGAAAATTGGTTGGAGGCGCATTAATTACGATATGCCTCATAGAGAACAACTACATTATCTGTCAATGTTGTAACATTCAGTCTAAAGCCATCAGCTTTAAAACTTGTAAGAGAAGCATTTGTTAAGCCTAAGTCACTTCCATTATTGTTAGTATACCGTAACCCTATACAGTGAGAAGAAGAAGCATAGCGAGAAATATTATTTATTGAATTACCAGAACCTCCATTGAAAATTACTTGTTGCGTGATTGTTCTCCCCATCTCGAAAGCATAACCTTTCATAGAACCAAAAGTGTTTTCTTTAGTGTTATTATTATTAGCGCCAGAGCTATTTGTATTCAAGTTATAAGAATCTACATTTGCATATGCAGTGAAAACAACACGTTTGGGCTGAAAAGGAATACCTGTAATGTCTATATTTCCAGTCGAGTTAATTATTGCCTTACCAAAATAAACATCTGGAGTCGTATCTATCAATTTACTCCAGCTACTACCATTCCAAAAGTAAAATCCAGCAGGGGTTAATCCACTTGTTCCATCATTATATACCAAAGTGCTAACTACTGGCGCCCCACCCCCATTAGGGTTGGTGACAGTAGTAACATCTGTATCTGAGGAGAGTGCTACCCTAGGAATTAAAATACCACTGTCTGAAGATGTAACATCCAACGCTGCTTCTGGAGCAGTATTGGAAATTCCAACTTGCGCCAGAGCATAAAAGATAAAATTAAAGTAGAAACGATTAAAAGTGTTCTTTTTCGAAACATAATTATTGGGGTTTTTACAAATCTTATAATATGTAACGAAACAACCTACAAAATGGTTTTATTAAGATTTACTTTTCGATAAAATACGTTTTTTTATCGCTGACTTAATTTACAACACAAACCGATACGTAGCCTTGATCAAAAATGTGTTTTGCGGTCGTTTTTGAAATAATTGATTATCCACAATGCTATTGAAATCATTTCTGGCATCCCCTAACCCGGTTATGCCTTGGGACCAAACGAAGAAAATTTCAGAACCTGGAATGTATTCCCAACGCAACACCAAATTAGACCGAAACTGCACAAAAGCAAAGTCGGGGTTCTCAAAAGAATAATCGGTAACACCATCTCTATTTTCATCAATGGAATAGGTGTCGTTTGCAAAGGTTATTTGATTAGCACCATACAGGGTAACCCGGTCATTCAAATTTTTCGCAGTTGCATTATTTACAAAATTGAAGTTCCTATACCTTCCGCGGGCCAAAAAAGGCTGTCCATAATACTGAATGGTTAAATTAGGATTGATAGTATAATTCACCCGAAGCGTGGTACTAATGGTTTCTTGATCAATTTCGCCAGTAACATACCGTTTGTCGCCATTAAAACTGGGCTGGTCAACATATTGTGTTTTATCGGGCCTTGATTCATATTTGGTAGTCATCGACAAGCTCAGTGCATTGAATGGTTGATAGTTAAACCGAACTTCGTAACGTGTAAAGGAAAAGTTTTTTTGGGCCGCCTGCCCGTAAACATAGCCCAAGGTAGTACTGAATTTTTTCCGGCTATCGGTCCCAAGGTACAAGAACCCTAAATGATCGCCGTTTCTTCTAAAGCGTGGCCCACCACGTAATTCAGATATATTAAACTGGGCCGCATTATTTTCCGACCCCAATTCAGCAAACCAATTGTTCTTAAAGTTCACATACCCTACAAGCTGATAGTACAAGCGGTTAAAATTTCCTTCAAAATCATAATCTGATGACTGATATGCCCGTATGTTCGCCCTTCGGTACCAACTGGAAGGTTTATTGAACACGCGTCTTGCCCCTGCATATTGGTTTACAATATCGGCCTGCCGTAAAAAACCAATATCGTTCAGTTCTAATTCTGGGGACCGCCAAGAGCCGCCAATATTGTACCGCCAGTTTCCACCGCCTCCCTTTCCAAACTCCATCCTGCCGCCTGTTCCTGCTAAAGACGTTTTAGCTGTATCTACAGCAACGTGACCGGCATCAACCCGTTGAAATAAGTGAACGATAGATCGTTGTGTTCGTTCTATAGCCTCTTCACTCCCGTTTACTTGGCTTAAAACCAGCTTGCCTTCCACATAATAATTTCTATCATTCCAGTTGTGCTTAAAATCCAGCCCTCCAGAATAGGCATTTTTATGCAAAAAATTTAAACGGTCTTCTAAGTTTCTATTGGTAGCTGTAAATATTCCTCCTATATAGGTGTTTCGGTCGTTAAAATCTTTCTGCAACCGACCAACAAGATAATTGGTTAACGGCTCGACCAATACTTCTGCTTCAGTTCCGTCTTCATTAACAACCTCGGCATATTCTTTGGCAGTAACACTTTCCAATACGCCAATAGACCAGCCATCCTTGGTTTTTCCGCTAAATTTTGCCGCACCTAAAATGGTAGAATTTTCTGGCTGATCAACATATGCAGTAGTGGGTCCAAAAGCTGAACCTTGCGGACTTCTCCCAATACGGCGCGAGAAAAATAGATTATCAGAATTACCACTGATGTTATAGTCGAATATATTTTTGTTCTCCACAAAAAAAGGACGCCGTTCTTGAAAGAATATTTCAAATCCATCCAATGCTATGGCTCCAGGATCAGCATCTACTTGGCCAAAATCTGGGTTGATGGTTGCATCTAAGGTAAGATCGTTTGTGATACCGATTTTAGCATCCAATCCAGCTGTAAAACGGGTATCACTTCCATCTCGAAAAGGATTTCCGACTTCTTCTTCGTAAGTATTTAGTTTGGTAAGCGCATACGGCTGAATCTCTAACTGTTTTTGGGGCTTTATGCCTTTAATGCCGCGCAATTCGCCAAACTCACTTACCCAACCTGGCGCATTGGCATCTACCGGTTGCCATAAAGAACGTTCTTCTTTTCTGAAATATCGCCGGGTTGATTGTATGCCCCAAACCTGTTCCTCGGCATTTCCAAACCGCAACTGACTTAAAGGGATTCGCATTTCGGCGGTCCACCCTTCGGCATCAATTTGTGTTTTTACATACCAAATTGGGTTCCAGCTGCCATCCCAATTGTTTCCGTTATTTGAAATAAACTCATCACCCTTTACCCCAGCAGCCGTAATAGTAAATGAAAACCCTGATCTATTATCGTTATAACTATCAATGTTCAATTCTACCCAATCACCTTCAAAACCATCCCTACGGGAAAGCCTTCGTACTATTTCATCCGGTTCGGCATCGTAACACCTAAACGCTACATATAAGTTTTTGGCATCATAGACGATTTTCATTTTCGTCTGTTCGGTGGGCGGCGTGCCATTATCGGGCTGGTTTTCCACGTAGTCTGTGGTCCAATCCACGCTATCCCAAGCGCTTTCGTCGATGACACCATCAATGGTTGGCGGAAGTTCATTACCAATAGACTGTGTCGTGTAGCTTCGTTTTTTTAGCTTATCACTATTGGTTTCGGCATCTATTTCTGTTTGCGACTGAACTGAAACAACTACAAACACACTACAAACGAAACATATAAGTCTCTTATACATAATTGGTTGATTTAATTATATAGACTTATTTCGCCTTATGTTGTGACACCCTTAACGTATTTTTATGATTTATTTAACAGTTAAAACATCCCTTTAATTATGGTATCTTTAAGGTTTAAAACGGTTACCATGCGAAAACTCATTTCCAAAAAGAAACCCGCTTACGAGATTACCGATGCGCTGTCCAATTATTTAACCAAACATGGCCGCAAAAGCAAAATCACCATTTATTATGATGATTTGCTGCGGTTTCAGGGCTCGGTTTCCATTTATGACAAACACGGGAATGACACACTTTGGATCAGCGTGTATTACTCTGAATTTGAACGCGAAGAAATAGACGCCAGCCTAAAGCGGATGTATTCTATTTTGCATTCCGATGGTAGCGACAGCTTATTGCCCTACCTTAGCATTGACAGTATCGATTTTTGCACCTTCGGAAATTCAAAACCGTTTCGTGTAAAAGTGCGAAACATCTTGAACGACAACTATTTATTCCTCTACATTAAAAAAGCCGATGCCTCCCGCATTTATGGCCTCGAGCTGGAACACCTGCTATCGCCCAACCACATCAATTTTTTGGTGCACGGCAATACCTTGATCGAAGAACACATCTCGGGCATTCCGGGGGATGATTTTATTGAAAATGAACTGCAAAAATGTACCGAGCAGCAAAAAAAGGAAATTGCCAAAGAGTTTGTAAAATTCAACGAACGTTGTTTTGTAAGGCTGTTGGGCGATATGCGCTCGTACAATTACGTGATGGTCCTCACCCACGATTTTGACAGAATTCAATACCGAATCCGTGCCATCGATTTTGACCAACAAAGCTACGAAGGCAACGCCAAAGTCTATAAACCGCAATTTTTAAAGGAAAACAATAAGTTGGTCACCATGACGATGGAGTTGTTGCAGGAAGAATCCATCGAGCAGTACAAACGGGAAGAGCGATCCTTGTTGGCCAAACGGGCCGTAAGCGATAAAACACGGTTGCGGGAAATTATGGAATGTATGAAAAACGACACCATATCGCCTCCCGAAAAAATAGCCCAGTTAAAAAACGACCTCTTGGCCCTTACCGGTGATGTAAATTTTAAAAAATCGGAAAACATGGGCGAAATACTGCAAAGCGCCTTGGATTTTGTAATCCGTAATTACCAAAACGAGAATCCGTATTATATTTCATAAAGATTTCAGAAAAAGTGTTTAAAAATTATTATGCGCGCATAGTATTTTTTATCTTTAACAGCATTTTAGTTTTTCAGAAAAAAAGCCACACAACATCATGGATATTAAAAAAGTATTAGTTGCCAACCGCGGAGAAATCGCCATACGTGTTTTTAGGGCATGTACCGAGATAAACTTAACAACCGTTGCCGTTTACACCTATGAAGACCGCTACTCACAACACCGCTACAAAGCCGACGAAGCCTACCAAATTGGCAAAGACGACGAACCGTTGAAACCCTATTTAAATGGGGATGAAATCATTGCTTTGGCAAAAGCAAAAGATGTCGATGCCATCCATCCGGGATACGGCTTTTTATCTGAAAACTCTGAATTTGCCCGTAAATGTGCCGAAGCGGGTGTAATTTTCATCGGTCCAGACCCAAAAGTAATGGATGCCTTAGGTGATAAAATCACAGCCAAAAAAATTGCTGAGAAGTGCAAGGTGCCAACCATTAAAAGCAACACGAAAGAACTTACCTCTTTAAAAATAGCGCTTTCTGAAGCTTCTGAAATTGGCTATCCGGTTATGTTGAAAGCTGCTTCGGGCGGCGGTGGCCGTGGGATGCGGATTATTAGAAATGACGACGATTTAAAAAACAATTTTGAGTCGGCTCAAAGCGAAGCCGGAAATGCTTTTGGCGACGATACCATGTTTTTAGAAAAATATGTGGAAGAGCCGAAGCACTTAGAAGTTCAAATCGTAGCCGACAACCACGGAAATATCCGCCATTTATACGAGCGGGATTGTTCGGTGCAACGCCGGCATCAAAAAGTAGTTGAAGTGGCACCTTCTTATAATGTTTCAGAAAAAGTAAAACAAGCGCTCTACAAATATGCAGTTTCCATTGCCGAAGAAGTAAGCTACAATAACGTAGGAACAGTTGAGTTTTTAGTCGATAAAAACGACAATGTCTTCTTTATTGAGGTAAACCCGCGTATTCAAGTGGAACACACCGTTACGGAAATGGTCACTGGAATCGATTTAATTAAATCCCAGATTTTTATCGCTGGCGGGTATAAACTTTCGGATAAGCAAATTAAAATTTACGATCAAGATTCACTTAAAACCTATGGTTTTGCCTTGCAGTGTCGATTGACAACGGAAGACCCAACCAACAACTTTACTCCAGATTATGGCACGATTACCACCTACCGAAGTGCTTCGGGGATGGGCATTCGCTTAGATGCCGGAAGTATTTATCAATCGTATAGTATTAGCCCTTTTTTCGACTCGATGCTGGTAAAAGTTTCGGCCCACGGCAGAACGTTGGACGGTGCGGTTCGAAAAATGGTTCGAGCTTTAAAAGAATTTAGAATTCGTGGTGTAAAAACCAATATTCACTTTCTTCAAAATGTCATTCAGCACGAGACGTTTAAAGAAGGAGCCGCGACGGTCAACTTTATCGGGAATACGCCTTCTTTGTTCGATGTAAAATTACCACAAGATAGAACGACAAAAATCACCAATTATTTAGGGGAAGTGATCGTCAATGGAAACCCAGATGTAAAGTTTATCGACGAAAATAAAAAATTCAGAAACCCTAAAATTCCTATTTATAGTCCTTCTGAAAAATTTCCAAAAGGCACAAAAGATATGCTTACCGAAATGGGCCCTGAAAAATTCTGTGCCTGGCTTAAGGATGAAAAGAAAATATATTATACCGATACGACCATCCGTGACGCCCACCAATCATTATTGGCAACACGTATGCGAACCTACGATATGCTAAAAGTGGCTGAAACCTACGCTAAAAACCACCCCAACACCTTTAGTATTGAAATGTGGGGCGGCGCTACCTTTGATGTCTGTATGCGGTTTTTAAACGAAAGCCCTTGGACTCGGTTACGCGAATTACGGGAGCGTATGCCGAATATCTTGTTTCAGATGTTGCTTCGGGGCAGCAACGGCGTAGGGTACAAAGCATACCCAGATAATTTAATTGAAAAATTTGTGGAAAAATCATGGGAAAACGGGGTCGATCTATTCAGGATATTCGATTCCTTAAACTGGGTAAAAGCGATGGAACCAAGCATTAACTATGTTCGAAACAAAACCGGTGGTATTGCAGAAGCAGCCATTAGCTATACAGGAGATATTTTGGACCACAAGGAAACCAAATACACCCTAAAATACTACACACAACTGGCAAAAGACTTGGAAAATGCCGGGGCGCATATGATTGCCATTAAAGATATGGCCGGTTTATTGAAACCATACGCTGCAACCGAATTGGTTTCGGCCTTAAAAGATACGCTGAACATCCCATTGCATTTGCATACACACGATACGTCTTCCATACAATCGGCCACCTATTTAAAAGCCATTGAAGCGGGTGTAGATGTTGTTGATGTGGCATTGGGCGGTTTATCTGGCTTAACATCGCAGCCTAATTTCAACTCAGTAGTCGAAATGATGAAACGTCACGAACGGGCACACGACTATGATATTAAAAAGCTGAATGAATTTTCCAATTATTGGGAAGATACCCGCGAAATGTATTATCCATTCGAGTCTGGTTTAAAAGCGGGAACGGCCGAAGTGTATCAACACGAAATCCCAGGCGGCCAATATTCCAATTTACGTCCGCAAGCCGAAGCATTGGGCCTGGCTGACCGGTTCCACGAAGTAACTAAAATGTATGAGCAGGTAAATGCCCTCTTCGGAAATTTGGTGAAAGTAACCCCAAGTAGTAAAGTGGTGGGTGATATGGCTATCTTTATGGTCACGAACGATCTAACGCCTGAGGATGTAATGGAGCGCGGCAATGAAATTTCGTTTCCGGAATCGGTTATCAATTTCTTTAAAGGCGATTTAGGGCAACCATTAGGAGGTTTCCCAAAAGAATTGCAAAAAATAATTCTAAGAAATACTGATCCCTACACTGATAGACCCAATGCGCATTTGGAGCCTATTGATTTTGATAAAGAATATGCTGAATTTAGAAAGAAATTTCAGAAAGGATTTAGCCGCCCAATTGAATTTGAAGACTTTCTGTCCTACAGCCTATACCCACGTGTTTTTGAACAAGCACACGAAAAATATAAGCTATACGGAAACTTAGCTATTCTTCCCACGAAAAACTTCTTCTACGGAATGAAACTACGCGAAGAAGCCATTATTGAACTGGAAGAAGGAAAAACCATCATTGTAAAACTGCTTTCGGTAGGAATACCAAATGATGAAGGGGTTCGTATTGTGTTCTTCTCGGTAAACGGGGAAAACCGTTTTGTGGAAATTAAAGACAAATCCATCAAGGTTGAAAAAGAAGTCCACATTCCAGCAGCCCCAGAAGATGCTAACCAATACGGTGCGCCGCTTCAAGGAATGCTCTATAAAATGTTGGTGAAAAAAGGACAAGAAATTGAAGCAAACGAACCGCTTTTTGTTATTGAAGCCATGAAAATGGAGACAACGGTAACAGCCAACAAAGCTGGGAAAGTAAAATCGATCACGTTAAAACCGGGAACCATGTTAATGAAAGGGGATTTAGTAGTGACGGTTGAGTGAGGTTGAAATTGAAGTCGAAATCGAAAAGTAAAGCTTGGATAGCTGGGTTTTACCAATAACGCATACTCAGCTCAAAACCCACAGCTCACAGCGAGGCGTTCTCACAACTCAACGCCAACAACCAACAAATAGACCAAGTAAAAGTCTTTTCGGTAAAAGGTGATTTGGTGCAACAAATTGAAGGGTTTGAAACTTCAAAAACAATCGATGTTTCACAATTATCGAGTGGTATGTATTATGTTCAATTTACAGCGGGCAAGCAGATTGCCACTAAGAAGTTTGTTAAAGAATAATTTTTCAATTCATAATTCTGAATTCTGAATTCTGTTGATAGGTCTTGCAGTCCTGAGAATTCGGGAGTCTTAAATACTACGTCTTTTTTCAGAAGAAAAATTAGTTCCCCACCCCTTGCTTTTCAAATAAATAACGTTACATTTGCACCCCGATTTATCCAAAAGAAGGAAATGTTTAACCTGACGGTAGGTGAATGCCGGCAGAAAAATCAATTAAAGTGGATACACTAAGTTATAAAACTATTTCAGCAAACAGCGCGACCGTAAACAAAGAATGGTTGCACGTAGATGCTGATGGACAGACGCTTGGACGCATGGCCAGCAAAGTAGCGAAATTGCTGCGTGGCAAGCACAAGCCTAATTTTACCCCTCATGTTGACTGTGGAGACAACGTGGTTATCACCAACGCCAGCAAAATTGTATTGACCGGGAACAAGTGGACCGATAAACAATACATTCGTCACACAGGTTATCCTGGTGGACAGCGCAGCTTAACAGCAGAAGAATTGTACGGCAAAGACCCAGCAAGAGTTGTGGAAAAAGCTGTCAAAGGTATGTTGCCAAAAAATAAATTGGGAGCAGAACTTTTCAGGAACCTGAAAGTATATGCCGGCGCAGAGCACGACCAAGAGGCACAAAAACCTAAAACCATTAACCTTAACGATATCAAGTAATGGAAGTTATTCACAAAATAGGAAGAAGAAAAACCGCTGTTGCGCGTGTGTACCTTTCTGACGGAAAAGGAAACATTACCGTTAACAAAAAAGATATGGAAACGTACTTCACCACAGGTACGCTACAATATAAAGTAAGGCAAGCTCTTATGTTGACCGAAAACGACAAAAACTTTGACGTGTCGGTAAACGTATTTGGAGGTGGCATTACCGGACAGGCAGAAGCCATCCGTTTGGCCCTTTCCAGAGCTATGTGCGAACTTAACGAAGAAAACAGAGGGATTCTTAAACCAGAAGGTTTATTGACAAGAGACCCAAGAATGGTAGAACGTAAGAAGTTTGGACAGAAGAAAGCACGTAAGAAGTTCCAATTCTCCAAACGTTAATCTTCGGCTACGCTCAGCAACCTTGTTTGTGAGCTTGTTGAAAAAACAGTTTACTTGCCGTGCCGCACTCGTTGCGGCACCGCTTTAAAAGCGGCCAGACAAGTACTTTTACATATCTATATAAATTTTTTATTAATTCGCTGTTATTCCGTATGTCGCGGAAGTTAGTTTAGCATCTAAACCAAGTCCTTTTTACAGGAAAGGTTGCTATCTAAACAGGAACGTAAACTAAAACAAAATGGCAGACAACAAAGAAGTTAAGTCGTTACTTGACGCAGGTGTACACTTTGGACACCTAACCCGTAAATGGAACCCGAACATGGCACCATATATCTATATGGAGCGCAACGGAATCCATATTATCAACCTTTACAAAACAGCTGCAAAACTGGAAGAAGCAAATGAAGCTTTGAAGAAAATTGCAGCCAGCGGAAGAAAAATCCTTTTCGTAGCTACTAAAAAACAAGCAAAGGACATCGTTTCAGAAAAAGCAAGCGATGCCAATATGCCCTACATTACAGAAAGATGGCCCGGTGGTATGCTTACCAATTTTGTAACAATTAGAAGAGCCGTTAAAAAAATGGCTTCTATTGACCGTATGAAACAAGATGGCACCTTCAACACCCTTTCCAAGAAAGAGCGTTTGCAAGTAAACCGTCTTCGTGCGAAGCTGGAAAAGAACTTAGGTTCCATTAGCGATATGAGCCGGCTTCCAGGTGCTTTGTTTGTTGTAGATACAACACGGGAGCACATTGCTGTAAAAGAAGCCCAGAAACTGAACATTCCAATTTTCGCAATGGTGGACACCAACAGTGATCCGCGTGAGATTGATTATGCTATCCCATCGAACGATGATGCATCCAAGTCTATCGAAAAAATCGTTGGTAAAGTTTCAGAAGCTATTATAGAAGGTCTTGCAGAACGCAAAGCCGGAAAAGAAAAGAGCGAAGAAGAAAAAGCCGCGAAAAAAGCCAAAAAGGAAGCGAAGAAAGCAGAAGAGGCCAAAGCAAAGAAGGCTGATAAAAAAGCAGACAAGGAAGTTCCTTCGGAAGACAAAGAAGATAAAAAAGCCATGAAAGAGGCCAAAAAGCCTGTAAAATTGGAGTCTAAAGAAGAAACTTTGGAGAAAGCAACCAAAGAAGAAGAGTAAAATAACCCATTGTTAATACAAATTTGCCGTTTGGTTATTTTCTTCATTGAAAATCAATTGAACGGCTTTTTTACTAATACATTAAAAACGTTATAAAGATGGCAAAAATAACCGCCGCAGAAGTAAATAAATTAAGAAAATCCACCGGTGCCGGGATGATGGACTGTAAAAAGGCCTTGGTCGAAGCCGATGGTGATTTTGACAAAGCAATCGAAATCCTTCGCAAAAAAGGACAAAAAATTGCTGCCAAAAGAGCCGACCGTGAGTCTGGCGAAGGGGCTGTAATCGCAAAAGTGAACGATGACAACAGCAAAGGCGTTATCGTTTCTTTGAACTGTGAAACAGACTTTGTGGCCAAGAACGACGGTTTTGTAAAATTGGCCAACGATTTTGCCGAACTGGCCTTGAACACATCCTCTAAAGATGAGTTTTTAGCTGCAGATTACAACGGCATCACTGTTCAGGAAAAATTGACCGAGCAAACCGGTGTTATTGGCGAGAAAATAGAAATCGGTGCTTTTAAAACTTTGGAAGCTCCGTTTGTAGGTTCGTACATCCACGCAGGGAACAGAATCGCCGTGTTGACCGGTCTTTCCAAAAAAGTGGACAACGCCGAAGAAGTTGCCAAAGATGTTTCTATGCAAGCCGCGGCAATGAACCCAGTAGCGTTGAACGAAGAAGGCGTAGATCAAGCTACCATCGATAAGGAAATCGAGATCGCCAAAGACCAATTGCGCCAAGAAGGCAAACCAGAAGACATGCTGGACAAAATTGCCCAAGGCAAGATAAAACGTTTCTTTAAAGACAATACATTGGTAAACCAAGCCTTTATCAAAGACAGCAAGCAGAGCGTTGCCCAATACGTGAAATCGTTTGGCGATGTAGAGGTTGTTGCTTTTGAGCGTGTTTCTTTAGACTAAGCACAACAACATATCATAATTAAAAAGAGGTTTCAGCAAGTTGCTGAAACCTCTTTTCTTTTATAGCTTCCTTTTCAAATTTTACAATCATCGGTTTATCCAAAAATTTAGTTTTAGGGCAGCTTCTTTCTCTAAGCAACCTCACAGATACTCCATAGATACCCCATAGATAGTTCATTGTTTTGTAAGAATTAGTTCTTTTTCCCACAAGATCTCTTCAAGGCAAAATATACTGTACCACTAAATGCTATTCTTTAATTATTTTCTTTGAAACGGTGTTCCCTCCTGAAGTAATAAAAACCACATACAAACCACTGCTCCAGGTTTCGGTATTGATTTCCATTTTTTGTGCTGTTGAAGTTTGCCGCACTACCTTCCGTCCAAGGATATCGTACACTTCAACCTTTTCAATGACCGATCCACTGGCTATAAACAAGGTTCCCGAAGTGGGGTTGGGATAAACAGATAACGCTTGAAACGCTTCGTCTTCGCTCCCCAAATCGGTGTTCACGCCAAAAATGGTTTCATAGACCGTACCGTAAAATTCGGCGGAAATAGTGTATACCCCGTCAGGCCACGTATTGTCCACCGGGAAAACCCATTCGGCATAAGCTCCGGTGTAGTTGGGCCAAGGGGAAGTAAAATCATAGTCGTACAATACCGATCCGTCGGGCTTGGTAACGGTTATATGGGTGTTATCGTCCGTGCTGATGTCCCGATAAAAAATACGGAAGACGACGTCCTCGCCAGGTTCAAAGTTCAGTTCTTCGTAGGTGTTTTCCACCACGCCGCATTCGGTATCAAAATTGGTGGAGTTATGGGTTGAAATATGATTGATTTCCGGCACAAAATAATCCGGTTGGTCCACCCACCAGCTAGAAGGGTTCATATCGTTGCAAGTGCCTTCATAGGGATCGATTAAATCTCCGTTGGCATCATACACCTCAAAATGCAAATGCGGGATGGTACTGCTGCCCGAACTTCCGGCAGCACCCAGGTATTCCCCAACTTCTACCGTATCGCCTATGTTTTTGGCTGTAATGGCACCGTCCTTAAAATGCCAATACCACGCTTGCGATCCATCTGGATGTTCAACGATAATACCGTTCCAGTTGGGGTTGCCGTTGTTGTCGCAGTTAAGGTCGAAGTTGCCGTCCCTTTTATCGATAATAATACCAGGTGCAGCGGCGATTACTTCCATGATTTCTTCTTGCATACGCTTCCAAGGATACGGCCACAGTACATAATCGGTGCCTTCGTGGTTACCGGTAACCCAATCGTAGGTGCGTTCGCCACAGTTGTAATCTTCTAAGTTTCCGTTGGGATTTAGGTCTTGATCCACTTGGTTGTTGATAATGTAATACCCATAGTCGTCAAAGTTGCTCTTGGCCTGTATCGGTAAAATAAATAACAGCGAGCCGCCCCTATGTTGAAAAGCACTTGGGGTTTTTTGCAGAATCGCTTGTTTGTTTTTTTCAATCGTTTGCCGCACTTCTTGCCGTTGTGCATCAGAAATACATTTCGTTTTTTCAATTTCGGCAGGAGTAAAAGAAAAATGTGAAGTGTTGGGTTGTTGCGCTGTTGCACCAATGGCAAGCAGGCAATAAAAAAAGAGTACTAGATGTTTCATAATAAGAAATGTTAAAGATTAATGAGCTGTTTTCTTTACATCGGGGTGGTTTAAAAATGTCATCATTGTTTCCATATTGTATGCAACGCCAACCTTTTAAATTTCTCAACACGGTACATAATTTTTCATTATTTTTGCACAGTAAAATACCACTATGCACTACAAACGGATCCTCTTAAAATTATCGGGCGAAGCCTTAATGGGAAAACGCCAATACGGGATAGACCCCGAACGCTTAAAGGAATACGCACAAGAAATAAAACAACTAACAGACAAAGGGGTTGAAGTGGCCATCGTTATTGGGGGCGGAAACATTTTTAGGGGTGTTGCCGGTGCCAGCCGCGGGATGGACCGTGTACAGGGTGACCATATGGGGATGCTTGCTACCGTAATCAACGGTCTGGCCTTGCAGAGTGCTTTGGAAGATGAAAACGTGCCCACCCGCTTGCAAAGCGCCGTGAAAATAAACGAAGTGGCCGAACCTTTTATACGCCGAAAGGCCATTCGCCATTTGGAAAAAGGACGCGTTGTGATTTTTGGTGGTGGCACCGGAAATCCGTATTTTACCACAGATAGCGCCGCGGTGTTACGTGCCATTGAAATTCACGCCGATGTTATTTTAAAAGGAACCCGGGTGGACGGCATTTACACCAGCGACCCCGAAAAGGACAAGGCCGCCGAAAAATACGATTACATCACCTTTGAAGATGTGCTGAAAAAAGGACTGAAAGTAATGGACACTACAGCCTTTACGTTGAGCCAAGAAAATAAACTGCCCATCATTGTTTTTGACATGAACACCAAAGGCAATTTGCTGAAAGTGGTTTCCGGCGAAAAAATTGGCACCAAAGTAAATTTATAGTTATTATAATTGTCTCTTTTGACGTATTTTTAAACAAAAAATAAAAATGGAAGACGAAATTGAATTTTTGATAGACGGCACCAAAGAAGCCATGGACAAAGCCGTTAAACACCTTGAGAAGCAATTGGCCAATATCCGTGCCGGTAAAGCCTCTCCCTCTATGGTAGGCAGTGTGGTGGTAGATTATTACGGTAGCCCTACCCCGCTCAATCAAGTGGCCAACGTAAACACGCCAGACGGAATGACCATTTCCATCCAGCCTTGGGAAAAATCGCTCATCCCTGAAATTGAAAAAGGCATTCAAGTGGCCAATCTTGGTTTCAACCCTCAAAACAATGGCGAAAGCGTTATTATAAACGTACCTCCTTTAACCGAAGAACGCCGTAAAGAATTGGCTAAACAGGCGAAAGCCGAAGCCGAGGAAGCAAAAGTCGTGGTGCGAAACGACCGTAAAAACGCTAATAACGATTTGAAAAAACTGGACATTTCAGAAGACTTACAAAAAAATTTAGAAGAAGAGATCCAAGAAATGACCGACAACCATATTGCGAAAATCGACCGGATTTTTGCCCAAAAGGAAAAAGAGATCATGACCGTTTAACCTGCGGTTTCGTTAAACAAAATAAAAAGAAGCGGCCATTATGCCGCTTTCTTTTTATTTTTAAAACTCTAACCCCGTATTCTCTGTATGCGCCACTATCTTTTTATCATCACGCTGTTACTCGCTTATGGTGTTGCTGCGCAAGAACCTGCCATAAAAACCGAAAAAGATACTACCGCCACCAAAAAAGAGGAAAAGAAAAATCCCTTCAATACCGGCTTTTACCCCATAGGTTTTTTTGATGTCGATCTTCGGTATCTAATTAAATACAACAATTACGAAAGCCTCCGTTTGGGCATAGGTGGGATTACCAACGACAGTCTTTTCGAAAACTATAAAATTGGCGGTTACGTGGCATACGGTTTTAAGGACCGCACGATTAAGTACAGTTTAGGCGGAAGTGCCCGCATTGACAAAGAAAACAAAACATGGCTCAACCTTTATTACGTGGATGATATCCGCGAGATAGGGACATTTCAGTATTTGACCGATGCCCGGGTGTATTCGGTATTCGAGCCCCGGCTGGTGAACGTAACCCAATTTTTCAAACACCGCACGTGGCAGGCGAATGTTCAGAGTGAATTTGACCCTAAAATATTATCAGAACTCCGCATCTCGCACAGCAACGTAGAACAAATTGAAGATTACACCTTTATAAATGAGGGAAAAACCTACGACGGCTACGAACTGGCTGAGATCACAGCTTCGGTAAGGATAAGTCCAAAAAAAGAGTTTATTACCACCAACGATGGTTTTGTAGAATATTTTGACGGCACCCCAAAGATAAGCGCACAGGTTACGCAAGGGTTAAAAGGTATAGCAGGCAGCGACTTTAACTACACAAAATTTGGCTTAAAACTCGATTATTACATAAAGCGCACCGATCTCTCGGCCACCAGTATTCTGTTGGAAGGCGATTATGCCATTGGCGATGCCCCGATCACTCATCTGTTTCACGCCTACCCCAACAGCCCGACCAAAAACACCATCCTGCAACGGTTTTCGGTTGCAGGACGTAAAAGTTTTGAAACGATGTACTTTGGCGAATTTTTCTCGTCCAAGCTCGCCACAATGCAAATAAAACACAGTTTGCGCCGGTTTTATTTTTCCGAGCGTTTTAAGCCCGAATTGGTGATCATTACCCGTCACGCCATCGGAAACATGGAAAACCCTCAAAAACACGCTGGTCTCAATTTTAAAACCTTGGACCAATTTTATTCCGAATCGGGGATTGAGCTCAACAAACTCCTTTTTGGTTTTGGCCTGAGCTTTGCGTATCGGTATGGATATTATCACTTGCCCGAATTTGAAGATAATATTTCGTTCAAATTTACCTTTTACGCTAAATTTTAAGCCATTAGTATTCGGCAAAACAATTTGATACATTTTGTAGCAACCCACTTTACCTTTATGAGAGGGATTTATACCTTTACGACTTGCTTTTTTAAGTCAGCTTTAAAAATAATACTATAACTTAATTGAAATAAGCAAAGGTCAATTTCGAATTTGTTATCGATTTAGTTTTACGTCCTGTGTCTATTAGTGCAACGGTCTTATGTCTTAGTCGGACACGACTAATTTTAAGCTGTAAAATTTGGCGCTAAACCCCCTGCTACTGCCTTATAATTTATACCTTTGCGCCTGCTAAAAAACAACAGGTTTGGACAAACTTTTCAGTATCGGGTTTTGGAGTGCCGTGGCACGGTTTATTTTACGCAACCGAACTTTTATTCTTATTGCCATAGCAGCAGCCACCGTATTTTTCGCGTTGCAATGGAAAAACATGCGCTTTACCTATACTGAAGCCAATTTATTGCCCGACGACCACGAAATCAACCTGAAATACAACGAATTCCTTTCAAAATTCGGCGAAGAAGGAAATTTGATCGTTTTGGGAATAAAGGATTCTGCACTTTTCACCCCTTCCCATTTTAACGCATGGGCTCAGCTTTCGGAAAAAATTGGCGAATATGACGAGGTAAGCCTTACTTTGTCCCTTGGCAACCTGCAAAAACTGAAACGTAAGGAAGACACCGTCGGGTTTCAAATGGTGCCTTTTATTGAAGATTCCATTACCTCTTCAGAAAAACTTCAGAAATACAAACACGAACTTTTCAATAACCTTCCTTTTTACAAGGGGTTGGTCTATAGTCCGAACAAACAGTCGGTCCGCACAGCGGTATATTTAAAAAAAGACATCGTAAATACCGCCGAACGGAAAGACTTCATCTTAAAAGACCTGATCCCGTTAATAGACCAGTTTGAAACGAAAACAGGGATTAAGGTGCATACCTCGGGCATGCCGTACATACGCACCTTAAATTCGCAAAACATCATTGACGAGATCGGGATGTTCATCGGGGCGGCTCTCTTGGTTACTTCGCTGATATTTTTCTTCTTCTTTCGTTCGGTTCGGGCGACCTTAATTTCTATGGTAACGGTCATAATCGGGGTTATGTGGTCGTTCGGTATATTAGGGCTGCTTCACTACGAAATCACGGTGCTCACGGCCTTGATTCCGCCGCTCATCATCGTCATTGGTATCCCCAACTGTATCTTTCTCATCAACAAATACCAACAGGAAATTAAACAGCACGGCAACCAGGCAAAATCATTGCAACGGGTTATCAGCAAAGTGGGCAACGCTACGTTAATGACTAACGTGACCACCGCTTCGGGTTTTGCCACTTTTATTTTGACCAACAGCAAATTGTTGAGCGAATTTGGTATCGTGGCTTCCATTAACATTATTGCCATTTTCCTGCTCAGTCTGTTTATTATCCCCATAGTGTACAGCTACATGGCCATCCCCAAGTACAAACATCTAAAACACTTGAACAAACGGTGGATCGGTACGTTTGTCAACTGGATGGAACGGATGGTAAAAGAGCATCGCATCGCTATTTTTATTGTTTCCATCGTGATGCTGTGTGTGAGCATTATTGGCATCTACACCATTAAAATTTCAGGAAGCATCATAGAAGACATGCCCAAAAAGACCGAGTTTTTCAAGGATATTCGTTTTTTTGAACAAGAATTTGAAGGCATCATGCCGTTGGAAATATTAATCGATACCAAACGCAAAAAAGGCGTGATGAAGTCTGCCACCTTAAAACGAATGGACGAACTGCAGACCTATATAGAAGAAGTACCTGAATTTTCCAAGCCGCTTTCGGTGGTTGAACTGGTTAAATATGCAAAACAGGCTTATTACAACAACAATCCAGAATATTACCAGTTGCCCAACAGCCAAGAACGCACGTTTATCCTTTCGCAGGCAAAAAGCAGTGCGGGCGATACCAATTTACTGGAAAGTTATGTAGATAGCACGGGACAGTTTGCCCGCATCACCACGTTTATAAAAGACACCGAAACCGAGCGTTACGAGCGTATTGAAGAGGATTTAAAAGCTGAAATCCACAAAATTTTCCCTCCGGAGCGTTATGATGTGACCCTTACCGGGAAAGCTTTGGTATTCCAAAAAGGGACCAAATACTTAATCCATAACTTGATCATTTCACTGTCGTTTGCCATTTTATTGATTGCCTTGTTTATGGCGTGGATGTTCCGCAGTTTTAAAATGATCTTGGTATCATTATTGCCCAACCTGCTTCCGTTGTTAGTAACGGCAGGTCTTATGGGCTTTTTGGGCGTGCCCATAAAACCATCGACCATTTTGGTGTTTAGTATTGCTTTTGGTATTTCGGTGGACGACACCATCCACTTTTTGGCAAAGTACCGGCAAGAACTCATCGCCAACAATTGGAAGATAAAAAAATCGGTCTATGCCGCATTGCGCGAAACGGGCGTGAGCATGTTCTACACCTCGATTGTACTGTTTTTTGGGTTTTCGGTATTTACCATTTCCAGTTTTGGCGGCACGGTGGCGTTGGGAGCATTGGTTTCGGTAACGTTAGTTTTTGCCATGTTGGCCAACTTATTGTTGCTGCCGGCCTTGTTGTTGTCGTTGGAAAAAGAAATCGCCAATAAAAAGACCTTTAAAAAACCCTCATTAAAGATTTTAACAGATGGAGAGGATGAAGACGAAGTGGAAGACTGAAATTGAAATTGAACCCTTTAAGGTACTTCAGAATATATTTTTCTGAAATTTATAGAAAAAGTATCTTTACCGCTTAAAAAAACAGCATTATGCAGCATACCGAAATCACTGAGTTATTGAAAACCGAGCCTTCCCTGCACGAAATCACCGTAAAAGGTTGGGTACGGGCTTTTAGGAGCAACCGTTTTATCGCTTTAAACGATGGTTCTACCATTAAAAACCTGCAATGTGTTGTTGATTTTGAGAATTTTGAAGAAGAAACATTGAAAAAAATCAATGTGGGCGCGGCCATTGAAGTAAGTGGCGTGTTAGTAGAAAGCCAAGGAAAAGGGCAGGCTGTTGAGGTACAGGTTTCTAAGATCACCATTTTGGGCGAAGCAGACCCAGAAGATGTTAAGCTCACCATCCTTTCGCCCAAACGGCATTCATTGGAAACCTTACGCGAACAAGCCCATTTGCGCGTGCGCACCAACACCTTTGGCGCGGTCATGCGAACCCGTTCTAAATTGGCCTTTGCCGTGCACGAATATTTTCAGAAAAATGGTTTCAATTACATGCACTCTCCCATTATCACCGGTAGCGATGCAGAGGGTGCTGGTGAAATGTTCCGGGTAAGCAATTTAGACCCAAAAAAACCACCGTTGGATGATGAGGGAAAAATAGATTATAAACAGGATTTCTTCGGAAAAGAGACAAACTTAACCGTAAGCGGACAATTGGAAGGCGAAACCTACGCCATGGGCTTGGGGAAAATATACACTTTTGGCCCCACGTTTAGAGCCGAAAACTCAAACACTTCACGTCATTTGGCCGAATTTTGGATGATTGAACCCGAAATGGCATTTTGCGATCTGGACGGCAACATGGATCTGGCCGAAGACTTTATAAAATACATTATAAAATATGCCTTAGAGCACTGTGCAGATGACCTGGAATTTCTGGAAAACCGGCTGTTGCAGGTTGAAAAAACCAAACCACAGGCTGAACGCAGCGAGATGGCACTTAGGGAAAAAATGAAGTTTGTACTGGAAAACAACTTTAAGCGAGTTACCTATACCGAGGCGATCGAGATCCTGAAAAACTCAAAGCCCAACAAAAAGAAAAAATTCAAATACATCATAGACGAGTGGGGCGCCGACCTGCAAAGCGAACACGAACGTTTTTTGGTGGAAAAACACTTTAAATGTCCCGTGATCCTCTTTGACTATCCGGCGAAAATCAAAGCTTTTTACATGCGCTTGAACGACGATGGTAAAACCGTTCGGGCAATGGACGTCTTGTTTCCCGGTATTGGAGAGATTGTAGGTGGTTCGCAGCGGGAAGAACGATATGATGTATTAAAGGAAAAAATGGAGTCTATGGGCATCGATGAAAAAGAACTTTGGTGGTACCTGGAGCTCCGTAAATTTGGCACATGCGTGCACAGCGGTTTTGGCCTTGGTTTTGAACGTATGGTGCAATTTGTAACCGGAATGGGCAATATACGTGATGTCATACCGTATCCGCGCACTCCCGGCAATGCTGAGTTTTAAGGAGTGATTGGTGTTCGGTGACCGGTGAAGGGTGAAGGGTGAAAGTAAAAAAAATATCCCCAATCCATTGATTCTATAAAAGAAGGTAAGTCATAATAACTTATAACAGCGTTCGTCTCTACAAAAAATATTCTGCGTTTTAAGCTTATTCATCAATGAGCCGAAAATTTCAGGAACAGTCATCACTGTCATCCAGCATCAAGCATACCTCAAAATTTCCCAATAGTTTATTAAATCCAGCCGCAATCCTGTTTTTGTAGCTGGATTTTTTTAACTTTATAAGTCAGATTATAATTTATGTTAAAGCAACAATTAAAGTTTAAACTATCCCAGAAGTTATCGCCTCAACAAATCCAGTTGATGAAGTTGATACAACTGCCCACACAGGCTTTTGAGCAGCGTATATCACAGGAAATGGAAGAAAACCCAGCTCTTGAAGGCGGAAAAGAAGAACGCGAGGAATACGAGGACGAATTTTCGGATACGTATGAAGACGAATACGAAGACGACGGTACCGAAGTGATCGAAACCGAAATAAACGTAGACGATTACTTAAGTGATGACGAAGTGCCTAGTTATAAACTCTCCTCCAACAATTACAGCGCAGACGATGAGGACAAGCAGATACCGTATGCTTCGGGGAAGTCGTTCAACCAATATTTATTGCAGCAACTAAACACCTACCGCTTGGACGAAGAAGAAATGCAAATCGCCAAATTCTTGGTGGGCAGCGTTGATGAAAGCGGCTACATTCGCCGAGAGATACTCGATATTGTGGACGATCTAGCTTTTACGCAAAACGTATATACCAGTGAAGAAAAAGTAGAGAGAGTGCTCAACATTGTGCAAGGTTTAGATCCCGCCGGTGTCGCCGCAAGAAGTTTGCAGGAGTGTTTATTGATTCAGTTAAAACGACGGGAAGAAACCCCACCGGTGGCTTTGGCCATCTCTATTCTGGATGAAGCATTTGACCAGTTCACGAAGAAACATTACAAAAAAATCCTTCAAAAATTTGATATTTCCGAAGACCAGCTACGTGATGCCATCCATGAAATCGAGAGCCTAAACCCCAAACCGGGCGGTAGCTATGCGGGCAACACCCGAATTGTGGAGCACGTAATCCCCGATTTTACCATAAAAATACGCGATGGGGAACTAGAGCTTACCTTAAACGGCCGAAATGCTCCTGAACTGCACGTATCCCGTGATTATACCAATATGCTGAAAGGGTATAAGGAATCTAAGAAAAAAACGAAAAAACAGAAAGATGCCGTGATGTTCATCAAGCAGAAACTGGATGCTGCCAAATGGTTCATAGAAGCCATTAAACAACGGCAACAAACACTTTTCGTAACTATGAGCAGCATTATGAACTACCAAAAAGATTACTTTTTAACGGGCGATGAACGCAAGTTGCGGCCTATGATTTTAAAAGACATCGCCGATGAAATAGATATGGACGTATCAACCGTTTCCCGCGTGGCCAACAGTAAATACGTGGATACGCCTTACGGAACGTTCTTGATAAAAGAATTTTTCAGCGAATCCATGAAAAACGACCAAGGGGAAGACGTTTCTACCCGCGAGATAAAGAAAATCCTTGAAATTACCGTTCAGGAAGAGGACAAAAAGAAGCCGCTAACGGACGATAAACTAGCGAAAGTACTCAAAGACAAAGGCTACCCCATTGCGCGCCGTACCATTGCAAAATACAGGGAACAACTGGATATTCCCGTGGCTCGTTTACGAAAAGAAATTTAATGGATCGCTTTTTACGTCTTGGCGCTTATGTGCTGCATCCATTATGGATGCCTACTTTAGGCACTATTCTATATTTTGTTTTTACGCCCCGCTATGTTGATTTGGATTTGATGCGCTCCAAACTCTTTGCCGTGGCCATCATCACGCTATTTGTACCTATTATTGTCTTTTTCTTATTGCGGAATTTGGGAATCATCAACTCCATGCACTTAAAAACCGCCAAAGAACGTAAAATCCCATTAATGATTCAATGCATTTTGCTGTTGGTAATCATTAAACTGGTGTTCGATGCCTACGACAGTCCAGAACTCTATTATTTTTTTGTAGGCATTCTCTTTTCTACTATTTCCGCTTTGGTGATGGTTATGCTCAAGGTTAAAGTAAGTCTGCACCAAATAGGAATAGCGGGCATCACCACCTTTGTCTTCTTAATGAGCATACATTTTAAAGTAAATGTGCTACCCTGGATAAGTGCATTCTTCTTTTTCAACGGGTGGGTGGCTTCTTCGCGTTTGCACACCACTTCCCACAATTATGCTGAACTCATTATAGGCTTGTTCATAGGATTGATCCCGCAATTGATCATGGTCAACTTTTGGTTATAGGATGTAGAAGATCAGCCCTAACTTAATAGCCTTAAAATCTACGGTTTGGCCAGTGTTGGTAGTGGCATCGGTAAAAAAAGGGTTGATGCTATATGATGCGTAAAAATTAAAGGTATTGTACCCAAAGCTCAGATTTGCCGAAAAACGAAGATTGTTGAATTCAGGTATATCGGTTTGCACCACTTTGTTATTGGGTTGCTTAAAAGTTGCTTTGTACCAATAAACATAGCCCATCTTAAATCCAGCATAGATACGCCAAAATTTATAGCTCTCAGCAGTTGAAGTGCGCCACCTGAACTGTACCGGAACTTCTAAAGCAGCCATGCTGAAACGGTTTTGATCAAACGTCACCTCATCGTTCAACACTTTGAATATGGTGGTTTGGTCAAGCTTTTCCCCTATGAAAAGGTTTTGGCCAAATTGATCAAAAGCCAAGCCGGCACCAATAGCAATGGCCACATTGCGCCTTTTGTTGATGGGCATGTCCCTGAAATACCCAAGTTGCAGCCCACCTGAAAGTCCCCTTGAGTTAACCCCTCTGGGCACGCTGGAAATAATATTGTAATTAAGCCCAATATAAAATTGATCTTCACGATACCTAGTGTCGACCAAAGTGTCGCTATGCGTTTCTGTTTGTTGGCAAATCGCAGGTATAGCGCAAATAAGGCTAATTAATATCATTATGGTTTTTGAGCAATCCATCATTTGTTAAAGATAGGCCTAATTTTAAAAAATAGAAATAAAAAAGCCTTGACCGAAACGATCAAGGCTGCTATTTTTATTAAACCCATTGTTTATTGTTCAATAGGGTTTCCGGGAGAAGTTATGTAGATAATTTTCAACATATTCAAATCCCGCAATTGCTGTTTTATGTCGGTTACAAGCCCGGTTTTGGTGTCTTCATCCACTTTAAGCGCCACCATGACTTTGTCCTGCAATTCTGGTCGCAATCTTTCCCTTGCTTCGGTCAATGCAAATTTTACATTGGAAATATCGGTAAATTTATCGCCTATCTGTATTTTCCCTTCAGTTCCATATTTATCTTGGTAGCGCGCACTTGGCTTACCGGCATAAATATATACTGAACGGTCCTTTTTCAGCTTCTCTAATTGATCTGCTTTTGGCAATGTGTTCTGTACCAATAAATTGTTATCCCTTAATACGGTTACTACCATAAAGAAGAACAATAGCATAAATACAATATCGGGTAATGATGCTGTATTTACTGCTGGTATTTCACCACCCTTTTTCTTTCTGAATTTTGACATAATAGATTGTTATTTATTGTCCGCTCTTCTTAGGTTCTGCTTCTGATAATTTTAGCGGAAACAATTCTTGAATTCGTTTCAGCTTTTCTTGTGCATCTTCTTCATTACCGGTAAAACTACCTTCGTCGATAGCCTGTTTTACCTCGGTAAATTTCCATCCAAACAGCCGCTGAGACTCCCTGTTACGTAAGAAATTATAAGCTGCCACCAATTCGTTTTGTACGGTTATGTACATTTCGTATGATGTTAAACGGTCGTTCTGTACCGAAATAACCGCTTTTTCTGGATTATCTGAAGATTTTGGGTCTCGAGCTCCTTTACAGTAGTTGCAGTATTCGGGGCTGCCTTTTGGCGCGCCACCATTATCCAAAAACTCAATCGCTGCTTCCCGTAAGTCTTTCACGTTCATGAGCTCATCTTCTACCAGTAATTGGTCGTCCTTATTCACATTAACAATGAACAGGTTTTTCTGTTTAATAACAGGTGGGTCTTCTATTTCTTCGTCAGGGGGCAATTGTCTCGCAATACCCTTATCTTTTTCAATGGTAGTGGTTACCAGGAAAAATATAAGGAGCAGGAATGCGATGTCTGCCATAGACCCTGCGTTAACCTCGGGTGTTGCTCTTCTTGCCATAATATTATCGTGTTGTCATTTTTTTAATTCCGCTGAATACCATAGAACCTATCGCTAAGATTGCCAAGATGTAAAATACATACAATCCAGTACCAACCCAACGGGATCCACTTTCTGAAAGCATCTTTCCATCCTGCATTGGGGTTTCAACGCCGCTGGCCAGGGCGTAGCCTATAGCCACCACAACGAGGAAACCGAGGATTGACAATAAGGTTCGTTTTATGTTTCCGGCAAAAATCCCTTTCAGCACAAAGATTATAACAAATAATAGTACGATTGCGAGCGTAATGTATGCTATGTACAAATATCCGTCAACACCTTCTCCAGTTGCTTTTACAACATCGTCGCCCTTTGATAAAATCATACCAAGGAACACAATACCTGCCAAACTGAGGATTATTGCTACAATTTTTAAAATTTTATGTAAAGCCATTATAAGGTGGTTTTAGTATTATTTTCTGTTTTTGTAATCTACCAACATATCGATCAAGGTAATGGAAGCATCTTCCATACTGTTTACGATACTATCGATTTTAGCGATGATGTAATTGTAGAAAATTTGAAGGATAATCGCCACGATCAAACCAAATACGGTTGTCAACAATGCCACCTTAATACCACCGGCAACAAGAGATGGATTCATATCACCAGCAGCTTGGATTTTATCGAAGGCTTCAATCATACCGATTACCGTACCCATGAAACCAAGCATAGGAGCAAGTGCGATAAATAAAGACACCCAAGAAACATTTTTCTCCAGCTGTCCCATTTGCACACCACCGTAAGCAACTACTGCTTTTTCTGCGGCATCAACGCCTTCGTCTGCACGGTCGAGACCTTGGTAGTAAATAGAAGCTACCGGCCCTTTGGTATTTCTACACACTTCTTTCGCCGCTTCAATGCCACCGCTGTTAAGTGCATCTTCCACCTTTGCAGCTAATTTTTGTGTATTGGTGGTGGAAAGATTTAAATAGATAATTCTTTCAATTGCAATTGCAAGACCAAGGATAAGACATAATAGTACGATCCCCATAAATGCAGGACCACCCTCAATAAAGCGTTGCTTCAGTTCTTGATGAAAGCCTCTCGGTTCATCAGTGTCAGCTGCGGCCTCTTCGTCTTGTACAAAGGTCACTGTAGCTGCGGTTGTTAATGCTTGAGCACTGCTCGGTACGGTTTGAGCAGTTGCTGCGTTTACGTTACATGTTCCCGCAAAGACCATTGCGGCAATTGCCATAATAGAAAATAATTTTTTCATTGCTATCGACTTAAAGTTTGTGTTTAGTTAAAGGTTTAAAGATATAAAAATAATTAGTTAATCTGCAATAATAAATTTGTGCATTACCAATAAACAACTGTATTTCAGTGCTTATTAAGTTTTTTTGCCAGAATATAAATCAACACTGTCTTGTTCAAGGCATATAAAGCTGTTTCATCAGGTTCATTACGTACAGCCTTAACTTTCAGTTTTCAAAAAACGAAAATAACAAGAACTTGTATAAAACCAATGGTTTTTGACGGCTTTTAACGGTAATTATCGACAATGCGCCAACTTTTCACTTTGTACGTTTGCTTAACCACGGTTTTGTTGGCGTGGGTTACGATACTTACACCCTCACACCAATTGTGTTCGCAGAGAGGAAGGGATTCGAACCCTCGATACGCTTTTGGCGTATACACACTTTCCAGGCGTGCGCCTTCGACCACTCGGCCACCTCTCTATTGTTTTACCTTTCAAAAATAAGGTAAGTAACGCTATTATTTCAAATATACCCTCACTTTTTGATTAAAAAAGCAGGTTTTTTAAACGGAGTGCCAAATAACAAAAAATATATTGGTTGATAAAATATTTTCGCGAAAAATTTTACATCATCTCTCCCCTTAACGATGTTTCGAAAATGGTTTTAAAGCTATTAGGGGATATTTTCTGCCCCAATAAATACATTAATTTTGCCAAAGCGGCTTCAGTAGTAATGTCTTTACCCGATATCACACCCATTCTTTTTAAGGCCGTACTGGTTTCGTAAAGCCCCATGACCACACTTCCACCAGAGCACTGGGTTACATTGATGACGGGAATCCCCTTAGCTATTACCTTTTTTAAGGGCTTTAAAAACCATTCCTCGTTGGTCGTGTTTCCGCTTCCGTAGGTTTCAATCACTAACCCTTTCATTTCGGGATAGGCGAAGATATGTTCTACCGTGGAAATATCGATACCGGGAAACATTTTCAACAGCACAATATTCGACTCCATCCGCTTGTGGACTTTCAGTTTTTTTCTTCGGTTAGGCCTGTACAGGGCATCGTGATTAATAAAAAGGTGGACGCCACTTTCCACCAGTGCTGGGTAGTTTAAGGAGGCAAAAGCTTCAAAATGCTCTGCATTTATCTTGGTGGTGCGATTGGCCCTGTACAACTTGTATTCAAAATACAGGCAAACTTCGGCTATTTGGGGCTTGCCTTTTTCTTGCAGTGCCGCAATCTGGATTGAGGTAATAAGGTTTTCTTTGGCATCGGTACGCAGATCACCAATGGGCAACTGCGACCCCGTGAACACAACAGGTTTTGCCAAATTTTCCAGCATAAAACTCAACGCCGAAGCGGTATAAGACATGGTATCGCTGCCGTGCAAGATCACAAAACCATCAAAATGGGCATAGTTTTCTTCAATGATGCCTGCTATCATGGTCCAGTATTTAGCGCTCATATTTGAACTGTCTATTGGCTCTTCAAAACTCCGGGTGCTAATCTCGCAATCCAGCAGTTTTAGCTCAGGGATGTGCTTTAATAGGTCATCGAAATCAAAATTGCGCAAAGCCCCGGTTTCAAAATCCTTGATCATACCAATGGTCCCGCCGGTATATATTAAAAGTATGTTGGGTTTTGTGTGCATGGTCGTGGTTTATATGCCGAATAGTTCTTTTGAGTTTTGGGTGGTCACCTTTGCCACCTCCTCTTCTGAAATGTTATATAATTGTGCCACTTTCTTACAAACAAATTGTAAATAACTGCTTTCATTTCGCTTACCGCGATACGGTACGGGCGATAAATAAGGGGAATCGGTTTCCAAAACGATATGTTTCAAACTGATTTCACTTAAAAACTGGTCTATTTTACCGTTTTTAAAGGTTACCACGCCGCCGATGCCCAGTTTCATATTATAGGATAAGGCTTGTTCTGCCTGTGATTTTGTACCGGTAAAGCAATGGAAAATCCCGAAGAGTTCCTCATCTTTTTCACTTTCCAAAACCTCAAACACCTCATCAAACGCATCTCGGCAATGAATAACGATAGGCAATTTGTGTTTTTTAGCCAACTGTATTTGCTTTTTAAACGCATCTTGCTGTATGGCCAAGGTGGAAGTGTCCCAGTAGAGATCGATCCCTATTTCGCCCACAGCGTAGAAACTTCGGTCTTTAAATTGCTGTTCCACGTGGGCCAGTTCCTCAAGATAGTTTTCTTTTACCGAAGTTGGGTGCAGCCCCATCATCAAAAATACGTGTTGGGGGTAGTTTAGTTCCAGCTCGTACATTTCTTGGGTGTGCCCTGAATCTATGGCAGGTATAAAAAACCGCTTTACCCCGGCATCGATAGCCCGTTGTAGAACTTGTGGCCTGTCTTCGTTAAAAGCATCACTATATAAATGGGTGTGTGTATCTGTCAACATATTCGCAAAGCTACTTAAATTTGTTGGCTATCTTTACAAAAAACATAAGATGCAGTTACGTACCTTCCTTGAAGAAAAAAAATTCCACAGAATCCCCTTAAAAAAACTGGTAACAGGCCACTATAAATTATCGGCCACGGTAAACGGGGTTCCCGGGCTGTTTATTTTAGACACTGGCGCCTCGACCAGTTGCATTGGTTATGACGAGATATCGCTTTTTTCAATGGAAACCGAGGACAGCGAAATTAAAGCTGCCGGTGCCGGCGCCATAAACATGGAAACTCGTATGGCCCGAAAAAACAAGGTAATCATAGGCAGCTGGAGCTCAAACACCATGGATTTTGTGGTTTTTGACCTTTCCCACGTAAACCAAGGTCTGCAACAAGCCGAAGAAGATTCGATAAACGGCATAATCGGGGCCGATTTTTTAAAACAATTTCGTGCAGTCATCGATTATGGTAGAAATTGCCTCTACCTAAAATAAGTTGCTACCCGGCTTCGTGCCACTGATTAATTTTTAGTATTTTTAAGGCCTCCCCATAATGTATTGGCAACTATGCTTAAAAAGCTTACAGTATTTTTAGCCCTTTTTTTGCTATGGCCGCTTATGGGCCATGGTCAAGATATTTCGTTTTACAAAAACAAAGCCCGAACGGCCTCCAACATCCACGAAAAACTGACAGCGATCGATTCGGTACTTTCAAAAAGCTATGGAGTTGACAACGAAACTTTTATAACCTACAGCACCCAATATATTGAATTGGCAAAAAAAGTGGACAGCATTGCATTGGCGGCTAAAAAGGCCATGAACCTGCAACGGGTGCTTTCAAACTACAAAAACGAACCCCGTAAGGCCGTAACCGTCATCGATGGTGTATTGGCACATAAGTATAAAATAAAAGACAGTTTTTTATTGGGCGGGCTCTACCTTAAAAGAGGAAAGGCCAACCTAAAACTGAATGTGAAAGATGCCATCCAGGATTACGAAACGGCGATCAAAAATTTCTCTAAAGACGATTCCATTTATATCGCCGATGCCTATCTTTTTAGCGGTCAGGCGTATTCTAACATAGGTAGGTTTGTCGCTGCGAGCGAGTATTACGAAAAGGCCTACCAATTATACGAAAAACGGCAGGCCTACGAATATATGTTACATGCCCGCCAAGGGATGATCACCATGTTCAGCATGAATGGTTTTTACGACAAAGCAGAAAAAGAACGGGAAGACCTTATTGAAACCCTCAAAGGGTTGGAGAACAAACAGTACCTGATAACCGAATACTACAACCAGGCCATCGATTTCAATAAAACAGGTAACAAAAAATTAGAGCTAGATTACCTTTTAAAAGCCGATTCGCTGCTCGATATTACGGATACAGAACAGAAAAATTACAGCAGCCGCATTGATGTAAATGCCAAACTTGCTGAATACTACATAAACAGCAACCAGATGTTAACCGCCCGCGACTACATCAATATCTTGGACCAATGGATAGGAAAGGCAAAAGATGATCGTTTGGCCAATATAAGCTATAATGGAGCAAAAGCCAGGTATTATCACGCTATGGGCCTAGAAAACGAAGCGTTGCAGTATGCGAAAAACCAATTGAAAAACGCCAAGGCTGTTGGCCACGAAGATGATATCCTCCATTCCCATTTATTGCTTTCAAATATTTATTCTGAAATGGGGCAGTTCAAAAAAAGCCTGGAAAACAAAAACGCCTACCTCAACATACGGGATTCGCTCTACAACAAAGGCACTGCGCAATTCTTGGCCTATTACCAAACCCTGTACGAAACCGAAAAAAAAGAAAAAGAACTGGTAGAAAAAAACACCAACATCCAATTGCTGGAAAAGGACAGTGATAACTTCAAAAAAATCGTGTTCTTTTCCAGTTTGGCCTTGGTGCTTTTGTTTGGGCTCATCTTACTGTACCGAAACCAACGGTACCTTAAAAACAACAAAGAGCTGCAGGAAAAGTTCAGCCAAAAACTGTTGGTTTCGCAAGAGCTGGAACGCAAGCGCATTTCCAAGGACATCCACGATGGTCTTGGGCAGCGGCTATTGCTCATAAAAAACAAAATCATTGCCAACGGCGATACCGATACCAAAAAAATGGTAGATGAAGCCATTGACGAAGTACGCTCCATCTCAAGGGACTTGCACCCGTTCCAACTTCAGGAAATGGGGATCACCAAAGCGATAGAATACACCTTAAACCAAATAGATGAAAACACCACGCTTTTTATTTCTTCTGAAATAGAAAATATTGATAACTTGTTCACCAAAGAGCAAGAAGTGAACATTTACAGGATTGTACAAGAAACGCTCAATAATATTTTAAAACATGCCAAAGCTGAAGCCTGTAAGGTGATGGTCAAGAAACTCACGGGCAACGTGATTATTTCAATAAAAGACAACGGCATAGGGTTTGATTTTCCCGAAAAATATCAAAATGTAAAATCCCTTGGGCTAAAGACCTTATTGGAGCGTACCCGTTTTTTAAATGGCCAAATGAAGGTAAAATCGGTTAAAAACAATGGCACGATAATCATATTTCAATTTCCGGTAACATGAAAATACAAACCATAATTACAGCAGACGACCACCCTCTTTTACTAAAAGGGTTGAACGATTTTTTACTGGAAAAGGAATACAATATCATTGGCAGTGCCCACAATGGAATGGATGCCTATAATTTAATTGCCAAAGAAAAGCCCAGCATTGCCATTTTAGACATACAAATGCCCTATATGTCCGGGATCGAGATTGCAAATAAATGCAAGGAGAACAACATTGACACTAAAATTGTGCTCATTACCCTGCACAAAGAAAAAGAACTTTACCTTAAGGCACAAGAGTTGAATATTTTTGGATATGTGTTGAAAGAATTTGCCTTAGAGGAAATAGAAAACTGCATCAATACCGTTACAAATGGCGAAAAATACTTTAGCCCTAAAATAAAGGAACTGTTAGATGGAACCTTATTTACCGATTCCAGGCTGAACGAACTTACGCCTTCAGAAAAAAAGATATTGAAATTGATTGCAGAAGACAAAACCAATAAAGAAATAGCCTCTCTTCTTTTTATCTCCCACCGTACCGTTGAAAAGCACCGTAGCAACATAATTTCCAAGCTCAATTTAAAACCAAAAACAAACAGTTTGCTTATTTGGGCCAAAGAAAACCACGACAAAATGTTTTAGAAAACACTTTTACGACTATATTTACGTGTATCCACGTATTTCTTTTCTGTGTTTATTTTCTGACATTTACATACTGAATATTAACATTGTGTATAAAGATGACGACGAAAGACGTGAAAAAAATAAAAAAAGAATATTTATTCTTTTGGTCATCATAGTAATTTCCATTGTGTTGCTGAATATTGTTAATTATTTTGTTTCTTAATTTTTATGTTAATATTTCAACTAACTAATTAAAAAAACACCCGGCTTTGGCCGGGTGTTTTTAGTTATAAAGCTTGTGGTTTTTATAGCTCCAATGCTTTTTTAACATCGTTGTCCATCAACAATTCTTCTGGGCTTTCCAAGGCTTCTTTAATGGCCACCAAGAACCCTACCGATTCTTTTCCGTCGATGATTCTGTGGTCGTAAGAAAGCGCTACGTACATAATAGGTGCAACGGCTATGGCTCCGTCTTTTGCAATAGGGCGTTCAACAATATTGTGCATTCCTAAAATGGCAGATTGTGGTGGATTGATAATTGGTGTAGAGAGCATACTGCCAAAAACACCGCCGTTGGAAATAGTAAAGGTACCGCCCGTCATTTCATCGACAGTAATCTTTCCATCCCTGGCTCTAAGCGCCAAACGTTTCACTTCTTCTTCAATACCCCTAAAACTTAAATCTTCGGCATTGCGTATTACGGGCACCATCAAACCTTTGGGGCCAGAAACCGCTATGGAAATATCTTTGTTGTCGTATTTTATCTGGTAGTCGCCATCGATCATGGAGTTGACGTCGGGATACATATCCAAGGCCCTTACCACTGCCATAGTGAAGAAAGACATAAAGCCTAAACTTACACCGTGTTTTTCTTTAAAATTTTCTTTGTGTTTTTTGCGCAATTCAAAAATGGGGCTCATATCGACTTCGTTAAAGGTGGTCAACATGGCAGTTTCATTTTTTGCCGATACCAAACGCTCTGCAACCCTTCTTCTTAGCATGGAAAGTTTTTTGCGCTCCGTGCCCCTGTTTCCTTTCCCAGGGGTCCCCATAGATGGCTGTGCTTTTTGGGCATCTTCTTTGGTAATACGGCCATCGCGCCCAGACCCTTTAACATCTTTAGGATCGATGTCTTTTTCATCTAAAATTTTCTTGGCAGAAGGCGAAGGACTTCCCGTGGCATACGTTTTTTTGTCTTGTTCTTGCGATGGCGTGGAAGGCTTTGACGGTGTTTCCTTTTTGGCTTCAGCCTTATCGCTGTCTTTTTCCTCTTTTCCTTCTTTTTCCTTAGCGTCATCTTTAGAAGAACTCTCCTTTTCTTTTTCTGAGTCTTCTTTTTTATCAGCATCATCGCTTGAGTCGCCTGGCTTTTCAGCTTCGGTATCGATTAAACAAACCACCTCTCCCACTTCAACCACGTCGCCTTCTTCGGCTTTACGGGTAATGACGCCGCTTGCTTCGGCAGGAAGTTCTAAGGTTGCTTTATCGCTGTCAATTTCGGCAATGGCTTGGTCTTTTTCTACATAGTCGCCATCTTCAACCAACCATTGTGCTATTTCTACTTCGGTAATGGATTCTCCCGGTGAGGGAACTTTCATTTCTAATGCCATAGTAATTTATTTTACCTGTTAAGGATATTGTTCTATTTTAGTGTTCTTCGGTTTTAAAAACGCTCTCTATCACTCTCTTATGCCGCTGTTTTGAACGCACACTGCTACCTGAGGCAGGAGCGGCGTACATTTTTCTGCTGCACACCCTGAAATCGCGGGCCTCTTCAAAATGCATCAAAATATGGGAATAGGCGCCCATGTTTTTTGGTTCTTCTTGGGCCCAAACCACATCCTTGGCGTTTTTATATTTTTTCATGATCTTTTTCATCTGCTCGGTCGGCAATGGGAACAGTTGCTCAATTCTAACCAAAGCAACATCGTCCCGCTCTTCGTCTTCTTTTACCTCCAAAAGATCGTAATAAAATTTACCAGTAACAAATACCAGTGTTTTTACTTTTGAAACTTTGGCGTCTGGATCGTCTATAACCATCTGGAAGGAGCCGTTGGCCAGTTCTTCTTTGGTCGAAACCACTTTGGAATGACGTAACAGGCTTTTAGGCGTAAACACGATCAATGGCTTGCGGTAATCCACCTTCATTTGTCTTCTAAGCAAATGGTAAAAGTTGGCCGGGGTAGTACAATCTGCTACAAACATATTGTCTTTGGCACATAGTTGTAAATAGCGCTCCATTCTCGCCGATGAATGCTCTGCTCCTTGGCCTTCGTAACCATGCGGAAGCAACATTACCAGACCGTTTTGCAGCTTCCATTTATCTTCTGCCGAAGAAATGTACTGATCGATCATAATTTGCGCCCCGTTACTGAAATCGCCAAATTGTGCTTCCCAAATGCACAGCGTCACGGGGCTGGCCATCGCATATCCATAATCGAACCCTACCACGCCGTATTCAGACAGCAGGGAGTTGTAAATATAGAAATAAGCTTGGTCTTCGCTCAATTCGTTGAGCAGCACCACTTCTTCTTCGTTCTCCTCGGTTTTTATTACGGCATGCCTGTGGGAAAAGGTTCCTCTCTCCACGTCTTGGCCGGTAATGCGCACATCATGTCCTTCAGAAAGCAAAGTGCCATAAGCCAACAATTCGCCCATGGCCCAGTCCAGCTTGTTATCTTCAAAATACATCTTGTTGCGCGCTTTAATGAGCTTGGTCACTTTGCGCAAAAACTTCTTGTCATCGGGAAGTTTTGTGATCACTTTAGCAATTTCACCCAATTTTTCAAGATCGAAAGTGGTATCCACCGCCTCCATCATCTTGTCTTCTTCGGCATAATCAAACCCTTCCCATTCTTCTTGCATAATGGCACTGATTTCCGTTTTTTCTTGCTTACGGGAATCTTCAAGGTTCTCCTCCAACACGTTTTTATAATCTTCTTCTATTTTCTTGGTGTAATCTTCATCGATCACCCCTTCTTTAATTAGTTTTTCAGAATATATCTCGCGCGGATTTTTATGTTTTGAAATCGCCTTGTACAAGGTTGGTTGGGTAAACTTGGGCTCATCGCCTTCATTATGCCCATATTTCCGGTATCCCAACAAATCGATGAACACATCGTGCCCAAACTTCAGCCTATAATCCAACGCAAACAACATGGCATGCACCACGGCTTCTACGTCGTCTGCATTCACATGTAATATGGGCGAAAGGGTAACCTTACCCACATCGGTACAATACGTAGAGGAGCGACCATCTAAATAATTGGTAGTAAAACCTACTTGGTTATTCACGACAATGTGGATGGTGCCACCGGTTTTGTACCCGTCCAGTTGAGACATTTGCACGATCTCATACACAATGCCCTGTCCAGCAATCGCCGCATCTCCATGCACGACTATGGGAAGTACTTTTTCAGGGTGATGCTTATGATGGTCATCCTGTTTTGCCCGGGCAATACCTTGTACTACTGCCCCAACAGCCTCAAGGTGAGAGGGGTTTGGCGCTATGTTCAAGTTGATTTCCTTACCATTGTCGGTTTTTCGCTTGGAAGTCCATCCTAAATGGTATTTTACATCGCCATCGAACACCACCTGCTCGTAATCTTTTCCGTCGAATTCGCTAAAAATATCTTTCGCGCTCTTTCCAAAAATATTGGTCAAGGTGCTTAAACGGCCACGGTGCGCCATTCCCATTACAAATTCTTCAATACCGTTTTCGGCTGCGTGTTCTATCAATGCATCAAGCCCGGGGATCAAGCTCTCCCCCCCTTCAAGCGAAAATCGTTTTTGCCCTACGTATTTAGTATGGAGAAAACTTTCAAAAGCTACGGCCTCGTTTAGTTTTTTAAGGATATGCTTTTTCTTTTCTTCTGAAAAGTTAGGCTGGTTTTCATTGATGTTCAGCTTATCTTCAATCCATTTTGTCTCCTCAGGCTTGCGAATGTGCATATATTCAATCCCAATGGAGTCGCAATAGATGTTATTGAGATGATCAATTATTTTTTCAAGAGTCGCTTCGCCAATGCCTAATGTTTCCCCCGCCTTAAAAGTAGTTTGCAGATCATCTTTGGACAACCCGAAATTTTCAAAGTCTAGCGTTGGGGTATATCTTCTCCGTTCCCGAACGGGGTTGGTCTTGGTGAACAAATGCCCTCGAGAGCGGTAGGCATCGATTAATTTAATGACTTGAAACTCCTTTACAACATTCACGCAATACTCTGGGTATTCCGCCTCAATACCTGTTTTGCCAGCATCGCTTATGGTTTTGCCTGCTTGAGGCTCCATGCCCAATGCCTCGGGCGATCCAGACTCGTTTCCAAAGTCAAAACCTTGAAAAAAAGCACGCCAGCTAGGTTCTACGCTATCTGGGTATTGCAAATATTTGTCGTAAAGTTCTGCGATGTACGAAGGATGTACCGCATTGAGAAAAGAATATTTATCCATAATTGGGATACAAAGGTTTCATATTGTAAAACAGTACAAAAATACAATAAATACAATAAATAGGCGATGGTTATGTGTATATTTATGGCGCTGTAACTCTTAAATATTTCCCAATGAAACCTCTTCGCTTTATTCTGCTCGGCATGATGCTATTGTTTTGTTTTACTGGTATGTTTGCGCAAATTGGTGTTCCTGCCCAACATAAAAATGACTTTTGGGACAACGTTCGTTTTGGCGGGGGGCTAGGCATTGGTTTTGGAAACGGCTATTTTAGCGGAAGCATCTCACCCAGTGCCATTTACGATGTAAACCCATATTTTAGTGTGGGGCCTGCCCTACAGTTCAGCTACCAGTCTGGCGAAAATTTCAACACGACCTTATATGGTGCCAGCTTACTCACCCTGTTTAATCCCATACGGGAACTTCAACTTTCGGCCGAACTAGAGCAGCTTCGGGTAAACCAAACCCTTGAACTGGACGGCGGCAACCTGGAAGCCAACTTTTGGAACACGGCTTTGTTTGCCGGGGCAGGCTATCGTACGCAAAACGTTACCATAGGTGTGCGCTACAATGTGCTGTACAAAGACGGCGAAGACATTTACACCAGCCCTTGGTCACCTTTTGTGCGGGTATATTTTTAAGCGCTAAAACGTTCGTTTCATTAACCATTCGCCAAATTCACGAAGGGCTGTTCTTTTTTCTTCTGAAATATCAACCCGGCCCAAAACTTCATTTGCTTTTTTTGTGTATTTTGAAATTTCTGCCTGCGTTTTTTCCGCAGCACCAGACTCATTGAAGATACGGGTTACCGCTTTAATTTTATCGGAAGGGTCTTTAGGGTTAATCGTATATAAGTGCTCCAGCTCTTCTGCCTGTAATGCTTCACTTTCATTTAACGCCGTTAGATACAAAAACGTCTTTTTGTTCTCAATAATATCGCCCCCCACTTGTTTTCCGAAGGATTCCGGATCACCGAAAACATCCAAGTAATCGTCCTGTAACTGAAACGCAATCCCCAAATTCCTGCCAAATCTATACATATTTTCTTTACAGCTTTCTGACGCTCCCGCCACAATAGCACCCATTTTCATGGCGGCACCCAATAAAACGGCCGTTTTATAATCGATCATTTTAATGTACTCTGCTATGGTCACATTGTCACGGTCTTCAAAATCGACGTCGTACTGCTGCCCTTCGCACACTTCCATGGCGGTTTTGCTGAAAAGCTTTGCCAGTTCCCTAAAAAGAGGCGCTTCGTATTGCTCAAACAATTGGTACGCCAATATCAACATGGCATCGCCCGAGAGTATGCCGGTATTGATGTCCCACTTTTCATGAACGGTCTCCTTGCCGCGGCGCAATGGGGCATTGTCCATAATATCGTCATGAATCAACGAAAAATTATGGAACAGCTCGACAGCCAAGGCCGCCGGCATCGCTTTTTTAAAATCAACATCAAAAAAATCGCAAGTTAACAAGGTAAGGATTGGGCGCAGGCGTTTCCCGCCAATATTCACAATGTATTGTATGGGCTCGTACAACTGCTCAGGTTCCTTTATTTGTAGGGTGTTGTTCAGTTCTTCAGAAAGCGCAAGATTGTATTTTTTGAGTAATTCCATTGATGTTGAAAATTTCCCGCTAAAATACAAGTTGCCAAATAAACCGTTGCCTTAAATCCTTAAAAAAATAAAGCGCACCCTTTTTTTATGGTTTTGAAATGTTAAAGATCCGTGAAACTTTGGAAACTATTTTTGTACTTAAAGTTTCCTTTCCCTACCTTTGCAATTTCTTATGAAAGACAAAATTACCATAAAAGCTGCTGAAATGTTCCTGTCGCTCGGGTTTAAAAGCGTCACGATGGACGATATTTCACAAGAATTGGGCATTTCAAAAAAAACCATCTATACCCATTTCAAAAACAAAACCGAACTCATAAAAGAAACGGCCCTGCTTGTTTTTTCGGAAATCAGTTGCGGTATCGACACCATTTTGGCACAAAAAAAAGATCCTATTGAAGAAATCTATGAAATCAAGAAATTTGTGATGCTGCAACTTAAAAACCAAAAAGCATCGCCGCAATTTCAGCTTCAAAAATACTATCCTGAAATACACCGGCTTTTAAACACAAAAAAGTACGAAAAAATGGCGTGCTGCACCGTGGAAAACCTTAAACGAGGCGTTGAAAAAGGCGTGTACCGAAAAAACATTGACGTGGACTTTATTTCAAAGCTGTATTTTTTGGGAATAGAAGGCATCAATGATGAAACCATTTTCCCCGTTCCGCAGTTTTCAAAAACACAATTAATGGAAGACTACTTGGAGTATCACCTACGGGGCATTGTAACCTCAAAAGGATTGCAGACACTCAATAAATTTATAACCGAGAACATACATCAATGAAGACACCCGTTTTTTTAATTGTTTTTTCCCTCTTTACGGTGGCGTTACAGGCACAAGATTCTACCCAAGTTGAAAAACGCGCTTTTTCGTTGGCTGAAGCCATTCAATACGGATTAGACAATGGTTACAATTCACGTATTGCCCAAAAAGACGTTGCTATTGCCTTAAAGCAAAAATGGGAAATCATCGCCCAAGGCTTACCCCAAATAAGCGGTGATGCCAATTACAACAACAATCTAAAGCAACCGGTAACCTTGATTCCCAGTGAAATTGCCGGAGGGGCACCCGGAACCTTTGTGCCCGTCACCTTTGGCACCCAACATAGTGTAAATGCAACCGGCACTTGGAACCAACTGATCTTTGACGGCTCTTATATTGTAGGGATTCAATCTGCAAAGACGCTGTTGCAAATTTCTGAAAACGCCAAGGTAAAAACCGATCTGGAAGTTAAAAAAGCGATCACCGATGCCTACGGAAATGTGCTATTGGCCACCGAAAGTGTTGCTATTTTAAAGAAAAACGTCGCCACCATTGAAAAAAACCTCAACGATACCCGAAAAATCTTTGAGAATGGATTGGCCGAAGAAGAAGATGTGGAACAATTGGAAATCACCCTTTTAAATTTACAGGCAAACCTCAACAACTCCATACGTATGCAAGCCATTGCCTACGACATGTTGAAAGTAACCATGGGCATTCCAGTAGATAACACCATTGTGGTTACCGACGATTTAAGCCAATTGAGCAAAGAAAATTTCAACTTATTGCTCCTTTCAAAAGAAATAGATGTGGAAGAAAATATTGATTACCGCATTGCAGAAGACCAAAAAAACCTTTCGGAAGTTCAGGTAAAACTTGAAAAAAGCAAAGCCCTACCTACCCTTTCGGCTTTTGTTAATTATGGTGTTGCCGGTTACAGTGATGAATTCACCTTTTTTAATAGCGACCAAAACTATTTTACACAATCGGTTTTGGGGGTGAATTTAAGCATCCCTATTTTCAGCAGTGGAATGCGAAGTGCCAAAACGGCCCAAAAACAACTGGCCTTAGAACAATCAAAATTAGAACTGGAACAAACCCGCAACCAAGTAAAACTTGAAATGGCAAACGCCCGCAACGAGTACCAATTTGCCTTAGAGAATTACGAAAACAAACAACGCAACTTAGAACTGGCCGAACGTATTGAAAAGAAAAACAGCATCAAGTTTTTTGAAGGGATTGCCACCAGTTTTGAGCTAAGCGAGGCCCAACAACAACTTTTCAGTGCACAGCAGGATTACCTGCAAGCCATGCTCGACGTTATTAACGCCAAAGCTGAGCTCGAAACACTATTGGACACTACAAAATACCCCGAAACCAAAGACAACTAAAAAATCAACACAACAGCAACATTTATGAAAAAGCTACTATACCTATTCATGATATTCTTAACCTTAGCCGCCTGTGGCAATAAGGAAGAATCTGTGGATTCCCTTTTGGAAAAAGGCGACCTTTCTGAAATAAAAGAAAAAAAGGCAGCACTCTCGGCACAACAAAAAGAGTTGAATAGCAAAATTGACAAACTAAACACCTTTATTGAAAAAAAGGAACGGCACGATCGCGCCCTTTTGGTAAGCACCCAGAAAATACACGATACCGTTTTTAAACACTTTGTGGAAGTGCAAGGAAACGTAAGGACTGATCAAAACATTATTATCTACCCCGAGTTTTCTGGCGTGTTGACCAACGTTTATGTTAATGAAGGCCAACGCGTAAGCAAAGGGCAACGATTGGCGAAAATTGACGACGGCGGACTTTCCAGCCAATTGGCGCAACAAGAAACCCAAGTGGCATTGGCAAAAACAACCTTTGAGCGCCAAAAACGGTTATGGGATCAAAAAATTGGTTCCGAAATTCAATTTTTAGAAGCAAAAGCCACTTACGAAGCAGCCGATAAAGCCGCGCAACAAATCCGTTCGCAATTGGCTAAAACTGTGATTACGGCACCGTTTTCGGGTGTAGTGGACAATGTGATTGCAGATCAAGGCCAAGTGGTAAACCAAGGCCAGACACAAGTAATCCGCTTGGTCAACTTGAGCGATATGTACGTAAAAGCTTCCATGCCCGAAACCTACTTGAACAGCATTGAAAAGGGCACTGAGGTAAACGTGCGTTTGGCTTCCATTGGAGAAGAATATAAAGGGACGGTTCGTCAAGCAAGCAACTACATCAACCCAGACAACCGTACGTTTGATGTCCGTATTGCCATTCCCAACAAAAGCGGAAAGGTAAAACCCAACTTAATAGCCACGGTCGAGGTGAACGATTACACCAACCAAAATGCGATTACCGTGCCCGAGAGCATTCTTCAGGAAAATTCAAAAGGGGAAAGCATTGTTTTTGTGTATGAACCTAAAACCGATTCCACGGGAACGGCCAAGCGGAAAATTGTGGAACCCGGCCTTACATACGGCAATAAAGTTGAAATAAAAAATGGGCTAAAAGAAGGGGAAACAATTATTGTTGAAGGGGCCAAAAGCGTTCGTGACGGCCAGAAAGTGACCTACAAAAACTAAACAACCTATTGCGTTATGAGCAAGAACACCTATAAAGAATTCAGCATCTCCTCTTGGGCCATCGACAATAAGATGACGGTGTACGTCATTATTGCCATAATTTTAGTTTTGGGTATCTTTTCGTATTACACCATGCCCCGCGAGTCATTTCCGGAGATCGTGGAGACTAAAATATATGTGAGTTCCATAAATCCCGGCAACTCTGCCGAAGATGTCGAAAAGTTCATTACCGAACCCTTGGAAGAGGAGTTCAACGACATTGGCGGTGTACACGAAATCACGTCCACTACCCTTCAGGATTATTCCATGGTCATTGTGGAGTTTGAAGAAGACGTGGAAATACCCACGGCAAAACAACGGGTTAAGGACAAAGTAGATTTGGTCAAGGCCGAAACTACGTGGCCTACCTTAGACAATGGCGCCAAGGTAGAACCCAATGTGTTCGATTTGAACATTTCAGAAGAAATGCCCATCCTCAACGTCAACCTTACCGGAGATTATCCGCTGCAACGGCTCAAGGATTATGCAGAATACCTTCAAGACAAAATAGAGTTGTTACCGCCCATCAAGGAAGCCGTTATTCGCGGCGTGGAAGATAAGGAAGTGGAAGTGGCGATCGATATCTATAAAATGACGGCTTCTCAAGTGAGCTTTAACGACGTTATCAATGCTATTAGAAGCGAAAACACGACCATTTCGGGCGGGAACATTAAAAGTAACGGGGTTGAGAAGAACATTCGCGTATTGGGTGAAATAGAACACCCAAAAGAACTTGAAAATATTGTGGTAAAACGCGATGGCGGCAACATTTTCCTCAAGGATATCGCAACGATAAATTTTAAAGCCGAAGACCCCACCACTTTTGCCCGGGAATACAAAGAACCGGTGGTTATGCTCGATATAAAGAAACGGGCCGGAAAAAACATGATTGAGGCCGTAGAGCACATTAAGGAAATAATCGAAACCGAAAAGGAAAACTACTTGCCTGAAGGGCTGCACATCTCCCTCTCCAACGATCAATCCATAAAAACGCAGAACCAAGTGGACGACCTCGTTAACAACATTATTTTTGGGGTAATCTTGGTGGTATTGGTTTTGATGTTCTTTTTAGGTTTCAGGAATGCACTGTTTGTTGGGTTTGCCATTCCGCTTTCCATGCTTATGTCGCTGTTTATCCTTTCTTCCTTAGGCTTTACCTTAAACACCATGGTCCTTTTTGGTTTGGTGATGGGCCTTGGTATGTTGGTGGACAACGGTATTGTGGTAGTAGAAAATGTGTATTCGCTCATGAGCGAAGGCATGCCCCGAAAAAAAGCCGCTAAACAAGGCATGGGCGAGATTGCTTGGCCCATTATCGCCTCGACAGCGACCACCTTGGCCGCATTTTTCCCGTTAGGGCTGTGGCCGGGGATTATTGGTAAGTTTATGATTTTTTTCCCCATTACGCTTTCGGTGGTGTTAGGGTCTTCCCTTTTTGTCGCTTTGATCATCAACTCCATGCTCACGTCAAAATTCATGGAGACCGAAGAAGAAAAGATTACCAAAAAGAAATTGGTACGGCGCAGTCTTGTATTGGCTATAATTGGCGCCATTTTATTGATTACCGGTTTTATACTGGACGTTCCAGGGCTTCGCGGAATAGGGAACTTGAGCATCTTGGCCGCTATTATGCTTTGGGTTTATAAATATGTACTGGCTGGTGCTGTGGAGTACTTTCAGTTTAAATCGCTCAAGAAATTAGAGAACTTTTATGAAAAATTCCTGAAATATGCGCTTCGCGGAAAGATGGCGTATTGGTTCCTCTTTGGAACCTTTGGGCTTTTGCTGCTTTCCTTTGTTTTCGTTGGGATTGCGCAGCCCAAAGTGTTATTTTTCCCCGAAAACGAGCCCAACCAGATTATGACCTATATTGAATACCCTGAAGGTACCTCAATAGAAAAAACCAATGAGCTCACCAAAAAGATCGAAGACCGCATATACAGTGTTATAGAGAAATATGAAGACCCCGATGGGTACAACTTTATGGTAGAGTCGGCCATATCGCAAGTGGGGGAAGGAGCCGGAAACCCCATGACCGATGCCGGCCAGAGCAACGAAATGCCCCATAAAGGAAAAATAACGCTTTCCATGCGGGAATTTAAACTGCGACGGGGCGTGAAAAGCAGCACTGTGTTATCTGAAGTGCGTAATGCCGTAAAAGGATTCCCGGGAGCTTCCATAATCGTTGAAAAAGATGTGGCAGGACCACCGGTAGGGTATCCCATAAACATTGAATTGAGCGGCGATGATTACGAAAAAATGCTGCAAGAAGCCGAACAAATGCGAAGCTACATTGAAAACCGTGGCATCGCTGGTATTGAAGAGCTTAAAATAGACGTGAACAAATCGAAACCAGAAGTGGACATCCAAGTGGACCGTAAAAAGGCAGGACAATTGGGCGTTTCTTCTGCTGCGGTGGGACAGACCTTGCGCCGCTCTATTTACGGGGAAGAAGCTTCCACCTATAAAGAAGATGACGAAGATTATCCCATTAACGTCAGGCTGAACAATCAATACCGCTATAACGAGAGTGCATTGTACAACCAACCCGTTACCTTTAGAAACAACCAAGGAAAAATTGTCCAGGTGCCCATTTCATCGTTGATTACAAAAACGACTACCTCGTCTTTTAGCTCCATAAAACGGAAAGACCTAAAACGCGTCATAACTCTTTATTCTAATGTACTGGGAGGATACAATGCCACTGAAATAGTAAACGAAATAAAAGCTGAACTTGAAAATTACAACTTGCCGCAGGATATTGACTATGCGTTTACTGGCGAACAAGAAGAACAGGCCGAAAACATGAGTTTTCTGCTTATGGCGTTGTTTTATGCCATGGGCGGAATTCTGTTGATCTTGGTGGCACAGTTCAATTCTATATCAAAACCCATAATCATTCTCTCGGCCATTGTACTGAGTTTGGCAGGTGTATTCTTGGGCTTGGTGGTCTTTGGAATGGACTTCGTAATTATCATGACCATGATGGGCATCATTTCACTGGCCGGTATTGTGGTGAATAATGCCATTGTGTTGATAGACTATACCCAAATACTCATAGACCGTAAAAAAGAAGAGCTGGGAGTTGATGAAGACGATCTGTTGACCAAAAAAGAATATTTCAACCAGATCGTCGCCGGCGGAAAATCGCGTTTGCGCCCCGTGTTATTGACGGCCATCACCACAGTGTTAGGCTTAATACCGCTGGCCGTAGGATTAAACATTGATTTCTTTGGATTATTTACCGATTACGACCCCGGTATTTATATAGGTGGCGACAACGTAATATTTTGGGGACCATTGGCCTGGACCGTGATCTTCGGGTTGATATTCGCTACCTTCCTTACCTTGATCGTGGTGCCGGTGATGTTTTATTTGGTAAACCGCGCCAAGGTAAAAATCGCTAAGAAACGAGCCGAAAAGAAAGAACGGAAACTTCAGGAAAAGCAACGATTAAAACAAGCAGAGACAGGGAAATAAAGAGCCAAAAACTTCCGAAGAAAACTATTTTTTTGGAAGTTTTTGCTTTTCAGCCCGCTATATTTCTGTAGCAAATAAACACCCAGTACAATATTACTTCTTAAATTTGCACTTCAATTTTCAAAAAACTATGTACAGAACGCACAATAACGGCGAATTAAAAGCAAAAGATATCGATAATCAAGTAACCCTGTCTGGCTGGGTTCAAAAAATACGGGACAAGGGTTTTATGATTTGGGTAGACCTCCGGGACCGCTACGGTATTACACAGTTGATTTTCGATGAAGAACGCACCCCTAAAGACGTGATGGACAAGGCCTCGCAATTGGGACGGGAATTCGTGATCCAAGTTTCCGGAACCGTGATTGAGCGGGAATCTAAAAACCCGAAAATGACTACTGGCGATATAGAGTTGTTGGTTTCTGAAATTTCTGTTTTAAATACGTCCTTAACGCCACCTTTCACTATTGAAGATAAAACCGATGGCGGCGAAGACCTCCGGATGAAATACCGCTACCTCGACATTCGCCGTACGCCGGTTCGCAACAACTTGGTTTTTCGCCATAAAGTGACCATGGCCGTTCGCAACTATCTTTCAGAAAAGGATTTTGTGGAAGTGGAAACCCCATACCTCATTAAATCGACCCCAGAAGGCGCCCGTGATTTTGTAGTGCCCAGCCGCATGAACGAAGGGCAGTTTTACGCATTGCCGCAGTCGCCGCAAACCTTCAAACAATTGTTGATGGTAGGCGGAATGGACAAATACTTCCAGATCGTGAAATGTTTCCGTGATGAAGACCTTCGCGCCGACCGCCAACCCGAATTTACGCAAATTGACTGCGAGATGGCCTTTGTGGAACAGGAAGACGTGTTAAATACTTTTGAAGGCCTTACCCGTCATTTGTTGAAAGAAATCAATAAGGTTGACGTTGAAGAATTCCCAAGGATGACTTATGACGAAGCGATGCGCCGCTACGGAAACGACAAGCCCGATATTCGATTTGGGATGGAATTTGGAGAATTGAACACCGTTGCACAAAACAAAGACTTTAATGTGTTCAATAAAGCCGAATTGGTGGTCGGTATTGCCGTTCCCGGTGGAAACAGCTATTCCCGGAAAGAAATAGACAAATTGATCGATTGGGTTAAGCGACCACAAGTAGGCGCCAAGGGGATGGTGTACGTGCGTTGCAATGATGACGGAAGCTATAAATCGTCGGTTGATAAATTTTACGATCAAGACGATTTGGCCAAATGGGCCGAAGCCACCGCTGCAAAACCCGGCGATTTAATTTGTGTGCTTTCGGGCGAAACCCACAAAACCCGAACGCAATTGAGCGCCTTGCGCATGGAACTGGCCGAACGTCTGGAACTACGTAAATCAAATGAATTTGCACCACTCTGGGTTATCGATTTCCCCTTATTGGAATGGGACGAAGAAACCAATCGCTACCACGCCATGCACCACCCGTTTACGTCGCCAAAACCCGGCCAAATGGAACTGTTGAAAACCGATCCCGGTGCCGTAAAAGCCAATGCATACGATTTGGTATTGAACGGAAACGAAATAGGCGGCGGCTCCATTCGTATTCACGATAAGGAAACTCAAGCTAAAATGTTCGATTATTTAGGGTTTACGCCTGAAGAAGCAAAAGCACAGTTTGGCTTTTTAATGGACGCCTTTCAATATGGTGCCCCCCCCCACGGTGGCATTGCCTTTGGGCTGGACCGCTTGGTAGCCATTTTGGGCGGCCAGGAAACCATACGGGATTTCATTGCCTTCCCAAAAAACAATGCGGGCCGCGATGTAATGATCGATGCTCCAGCGGTTATTGACAACGAGCAATTGGAAGCATTGCATTTAAAGCTCAGCTTGGACAATAAATAAGTTCTTTAGACCTCATAGCTTGTTATAATCTGTGAGGCTTTTTTTACGTTTCAGAAGAAAAAATGAACTGGAAAATAGTCCATCCCCTACTGTACTTTTTTACAATGGGAATGCTTTTTTTAATTGGGATTATTATCTATAGCTATCGATAGATGGTTTATACGTATATTCCCAAACCATAAATTTAAAAAAACAGCTGTATACGGCGGAGATTGGGTAAATCAAAAGCTTTTTTGTTCAGGGGCATTGCTTATTATGAAAATGGTACCTTTGAGAAGGCTTTGACAGATTTTGATAAATTTATCCAATACAACAACGGTAAATCAGCAGATGGAAAATACTATAAAGCCTTGATTAATACTGAACAAAACAACTGTGGCGAAGCACAAAATTTGCTAATGGACGCTATTGAAGATTTTGAAGCAGGCTATTACAACAACCGCCACTACGTAGAGACTTTACGGCAAATTTACAAGCAAGACTTGAATAACCTAAGAGCAAAATTGGACTCCATATGCCAAAACAAACCCTCTTAAAGCGCTTTCTAAAATGGCGGTTAAAGTATATTTCGCATAAGCAGTTTATATACATACTCAGTATATTGATCGGTTTTATGGCAGGAGTTGGTGCGGTGGTGTTAAAAAATTTAACACATTTTATACAACTGTTACTGGAAGGCAGCTTTGTTCAATATTACCACACCGCTTTTTACTTTATATTTCCCATTATTGGGCTGGCGCTCACTTACCTTGTGATGAAGTACATTATAAGGCATAAAGTAAACCACGGCATCCCCTCTACCTTGTTTGCAATTTCAAAACGCAAAGGACTTATGCGGCGGTTCCAGATGATAGGAAGTATTTTAACCGCTCCCATCACCGTGGGTTTTGGAGGATCGGTAGGTTTGGAGGGGCCAACGGTGGCTACAGGTGCTGCATTGAGCTCCAATCTCTCCCGGGTATTGCACTTAAACCAATCTACCCGAACCTTGCTCATAGGCTGTGCCGGGGCCGGGGCAATGGCATCCATTTTCAAAGCGCCCATTGCCGCAATTATTTTTGCCATCGAGGTATTTAGCCTGGACCTCACTTTGGCCTCTTTATTGCCGTTATTGTTGGCATCGCTTTCAGGGGTGATCACATCGTATTTTTTCTTCGGAGACGAGATCTTGCTTCCTTTTAACATTGAAGATAAGTTCGCGCTACAGGACCTTCCTTTTTATATGCTGTTAGGGGTTGTAGGCGCCTTTGCTTCTATTTATTTCACCAAAACGTATGCTTTTTTTCAGGATTTTTTCGAAAAGATCAACTCGCCTATAAAACGACTCCTCATTGGCGGTTTGGGGTTAGGGTTGCTTATCTATTTTATCCCTCCATTGTACGGAGAAGGATACGACATTATGAACAACCTCATCCAGGGCAATCCCAATGCGGCCTTGGAAAACAATTTTTTCAACTTAGAACTTTCCAGCGTATGGGTTGTGATCGCGTTGTTGATGGGTTTGGTTGTGTTTAAAATAATAGCCAGCGCACTTACCTTTGGAGCGGGCGGGGTAGGCGGTATTTTTGCCCCTACTTTGTTTATGGGGAGCATTCTGGGCAACGCCTTGGCAAAGGCCCTCAATAGTATAGGGTGGTTTTCAAACCCTATTTCTGAAAGCAATTTTACGCTGGTGGGAATGACGGGGCTTATGGCAGGTGTATTGCACGCCCCGTTGACGGCCATTTTCCTCATTGCCGAAATGACCGGCGGATACGAGCTGTTCATCCCATTGATGATCACCTCGACCATCTCATTCGCCATTACCAAAAGTTTTATCCCGCACTCAGTCTATGCGATGGAGCTGGGCCGTAAAGGCGAATTGATTACCCACAATAAAGATCATGCCGTTCTTACGCTAATGGACATAGAAAGCGTAGTGGAACGCAGTTTCATAAAAGTTTATAGCGATATGAAATTGGGCGAAATAATAGAAACGGCCGTAATGAAATCTAAACGGAACATCTATCCCGTGGTTAACAGAAAGACCGACAAGTTGGAAGGCATCATTTTGCTGGACGACCTTCGTCCCATCATGTTCAACCAATCGCTTTATAGTGAAGTAAATGCCCGGGAGCTTATGCAAAATCCGCCAGAAATCATTAACTTTGAGAAAGACAAGATGACCAGTGTTATGCAAAAATTCCAAGATACCGGAGCCTGGAACCTTCCGGTGGAATCGAATGGCACGTATTACGGATTTGTTTCAAAATCCAGGTTATTGACTGCTTATAGACGAAAACTAATCGATTTTTCAAGAAACTGATGCGAATTGTATTAATCATAGTATTTATTGCCATTGTGGGCAGTGCTGGGTATGGCTTCTATATCCGGCCCGAAGATTTCAGTACCGGTGAACTTTGCGTGGGCCTTTCTATAGTAGGGCTGTTTTTTGTGTGGATGCCCCTTTTCATCTATCATAGGTGGCGCAAACGAAACTTTAAAGACTACATGCTCACCAAAGAAAATCTTGATAAAATGCGGGAAAAGGGAAAGGAAGAAAAGATATGATTTGATCCTTTAATTAAATTTTTTTGCATTTTTTTAACGTTTCAACCTAATAAATAGTACCTTTGGTTTTATTATTAATTTATTTTTTTATTACAATGGAAGGAACAGTAAAATTTTTTAACGAATCTAAAGGGTACGGTTTTATCACCAACGACGAAACCGGAAAAGACATTTTTGTACACGTTACCGGCCTTAATGGCGAAGCTCTTAACGAGGGTGACAAAGTAGAATATGTTGAAGAAGAAGGAAGAAAAGGAATGGTAGCGGGCCAAGTGCGCGTGATCCATGAATAAGTGATATACTTTTACAGATTTTAGCAAAGCCCTCCCAACTGTGGAGGGTTTTTTAATGCCCTTAATTCATATTTCGTTTTTCAATAAAAAACCGCTTAAGCAAACCTGATGCCTCTTCTTCCAAAACACCACCGCTCATGTTGGTTTTGGGGTGCAGTTTGGTGCTCATAGCTATACAGCCCCGTTGCACGTCCCTCGCTCCATAAATTATTTTATCAATCTGGCTCCAATACAAGGCACCTGCGCACATTTGGCAGGGCTCTAGGGTTACATAAAGCGTGCATTTTTTTAAATATTTGCCACCTAGATAATTTGCAGCGGCAGTTATGGCCTGCATTTCTGCGTGCGCGGTAACATCGTTCAGGGTTTCGGTTAGGTTGTGCGCCCTGGCGATAATTTGGTTATCAATAACAATCACGGCCCCAATGGGGATTTCATCCTTTTCAAAAGCTGCTTCGGCTTCCATAAGGGCACGTTTCATAAAATAAGTGTCGTCGTAGGGTTTCAATAAATCCATCAGTATCTTTTATAGAATATTCAAAAGTACAATATCAAAATGTATCTTTGTTATGTGTCAAAAAAGATATTAGATAGTATTCAATTTCCTGAAGACCTTCGGAAACTTTCAAAGGAAAAACTACCGCAACTCGCCAAAGAACTGCGGGAGTTTATCATTAATATAGTAGCGACCAAGGAAGGCCATTTAGGTGCCAGTCTTGGGGTTGTAGAGCTCACTATCGCCCTACATTACGTTTTCAATACCCCTGACGATATTTTGGTGTGGGATGTAGGCCATCAAGCCTACGGCCATAAAATATTGACCGGACGGAAAGACATTTTCCACACCAACAGACAGTTGAACGGCATTGCCGGTTTCCCGAAACGAAGTGAAAGCAATTACGATACGTTTGGCGTTGGTCACAGCAGCACAGCAATTTCGGCCACGTTAGGAATGGCCATTGCTTCACAAATAAAAGGAGAAACACAAAAACAACATATTGCAGTGGTGGGCGATGCTTCCATAGCCAGCGGTATGGCTTTTGAAGCTTTAAACCACGCAGGTATTGCCAACACCAATATCCTGGTCATCCTGAATGATAATGCTATTGGTATCGATCCCAGTGTGGGTGCGTTAAAAGATTATTTAACAAAGGTAACCTTATACGGTGCGCCTGATACAGACAATATTTTTGAAGCACTTAATTTCAAATATTCTGGCCCAATTGACGGCCATAATTTAGAAGAATTGACTTCAGAGTTAAAACGACTAAAAAACGTGCCAGGCCCTAAATTAATGCACGTGATCACCAAAAAAGGGAAAGGGTTACGTCAAGCCGAGGAAAACCAGGTAACATACCACGCCCCTGGAAAGTTTAATGCGCTTACAGGCGATTTAGTGCCAAAAGACAACAACGGACTTCCCCCTAAATTTCAAGATGTGTTTGGCGAAACAATCGTAGAACTGGCCAAGGAAAACCAAAACATTGTGGGTATTACCCCTGCCATGCCAACAGGAAGCTCGTTAAAATACTTTATGGAAACCTTTCCAGAAAGAGCATTCGATGTAGGCATTGCCGAACAACATGCTGTTACTTTATCTGCAGGGCTCGCCACACAAGGCTTGACCGTGTTTTGCAATATTTATTCTACCTTTTTACAACGTGCCTACGACCAAGTGATCCATGATGTCTGTTTGCAAAACCTGCCCGTTATTTTCTGTTTGGACCGTGCCGGGATTGTAGGCGAAGACGGCGCCACGCACCACGGTATTTTTGATATTGCTTTCTTACGGTGCATTCCCAACCTCATCGTTTTTGCGCCCAGAAACGAAATTGAACTTCGGAATATGTTGTACACGGCACAATTAGGTCTTGAACATCCAATTGCCATTCGTTATCCGCGTGGAAGAGGCTCCATAACAGATTGGGAAAAACCGTTTTCTGAAATTGAAATAGGAAAAGGCATCTGTTTAAAAGAAGGGACTGAACTTGCGGTATTAACTGTTGGAACCATTTCTGAAGAAGTAATGAAAGCTGTTGATGCCATTTCAGAAAAAGAAAAATTTGCCATGTACGACATGCGTTTTGTAAAACCATTGGACACCAAATTATTGGACTCTATTTTCAAGAAACACCAAACAATCATCACCGTGGAAGATGGCGTAACTAAAGGCGGGTTTGGAAGTGGTGTGCTGGAGTATGCTTCAGAAAAAAACTATCCCGGAAAAATTAAATTGCTGGGGATTCCAGATTACTTTCCCCAACACGGAACGGTTGATGAACTGAAAGACGAAGCTGGAATTTCTATAAGAAAGATTAAACAGTTTATTCTAAAATGTTTACAGTAAAGTACTGAATTATTCAACTTCTATAAATCACGTAGGAAAAAAGATCAAATTCTTACAAAACAATGAACTATCTATGGAGTATCCGTGGCGTATCTACGGGCCATACTAGGAAACTTTCACTCAATCAAATTAAGGTACAGCTGCTCCACTTTATCCCTCGCCCACGGAGTTCTTCTTAAAAACTTAAGGCTCGATTTAATGGAAGGATCATTTTTAAAGCAATTGATGTTGACTTTCTTGGCTAATCCTTCCCAACCATAATGTTCCTTCAGCACCTCTAGTATTGTTTGTAATTTTACCCCGTGCATTGGGTTATTGGGTTGTTCGTTTTGTTGACCGTTTTTTTTATTCATTGATTATTTCAGTTTATATTGATTATATAGAAACAGTTTTTTTAGAATACTTCAAAAACCTCTATTTTTCCAGAATAAGACTCCGTCAATATTGTTCCGTTTTCATACTGAATCTCATAACTTAATTTGCTATCTGATGAAAAAGTTAGTTTGGCAAATGTTATATTTAACTGATTTGCATAATATTCGTTCGCAGATTGTATGTTGCCGTTTACATCTGTGACAATGTCATAAAATACATCGGGGGCAAAAATGGTGTTTAATTCAGAATCATAGCCATTTTGCAAATCAAAAGTTTTTATTGTCGGGTTGTTCATTTCGCAATTGGTCATATCCATTTCGTTAAAAACAACAACATTTTCATTATCGTTGTTGATTTTAATTTCACCATCTGAATTTAAATTAGCGGTTCCACTTGTCAAAAACAAATCCCCAACACAGTTGAACCCATCTTTTGAATAAATTTCCAGATAAGCATTAGCAAAGAAATTTTGAGGTGGCTCATCCTTATTGTCATCTGATGAGCAGGATAAGATTGTAAATCCAATTAAAAGCCCAAGGAATACATTTAGTTTTTTCATTTCTTAAAATTCGGTTTAAATTGGTTGTAACGGTCGGGCTATGAGTAGTCGCGTGGGTTAAAACTGAACTTAGCAAGTACACAACAAACTGAAAATCCTAGCGGATTTTCAGAAGTGGTCCAGAACAAGCAATTACTTATAGTCATTGTTCTACAGCGTTTTATTCTTTCAACATTTTTGACATTGAATTCAGACAAGGACTTACATCAAAATACAATCCTTCTAATTTTGCTTCATTTTTAGCAAGAGTCAAATAATCGTAATGTTCAATTAAACTTTGAGACCCACCAAATTGAAAACCAAGAATACTCAACAAGTCATATTCGTGGGAGGTATAAATCACATAAAATGCTTCTTTTTTACTTTTTCCATTACCTGAACTCATTAAAGCATCAACAATAATTCTTAATTGGGTAACTTTTTTATTGAAAGTGGTTTTATCTCCCATTTGCTCTAATGAATATAATTGATAATTGATTGCATTCAAATCAAAAGGATTGTCTAAAAGCATTTTATCTGTAAAATTGACTACTTTAATTAAATCTAAACTGTCTAATTTTTCTTTTTGTAACACAACTCTTAAACTATCACCATAATCAGAACGTGAATAAGGCGAATAATTTTCATCAAATGTATAACCGTAATATAAGTGTCTTTTTTCCTCCAAAGTCATTGTTGAATCGGCATTTTGGAATCTATTCATCAAAGATTCGTAGAAGAGATTAGATTTTTTATTTTTAATATTTTTTTCAATTTTTTTGTAATTAGGTTTTTCGAAATCCCAATCTTGAGAATAGGACAAAAAACTAATTAAGATGAATGATACTAAAATTATTTTTTTCATTATCGTTTATTTAATGCTGCACAATGGTCTAGTATAAGAATAGTAGCGGATTTTAACGCACTAACTTTTCGGTAAAACACAGACCTTTTTTATATTTACTTACTTTCGTTTTAGCTATTAAACCGCTATTATTTTTAGCATCGATGAAAAAGCAGTAGATCCAGTATCTTTAAAGTTCACCAAAACAATAAGATATGAAAACTGCACCCACTGCCCAACCAAAGTTATACATTGGCATCGACATCCACAAGCGAAGCTGGAAGATTCACTGTTCCACCGACCTGTTCTCAGGCAAATCCTTTACCATGCCGCCCAAACCTGAACTCTTACGCGAATATGTCCATAAACATTTTTCCGGTCACGAAGTGGCCACAGCCTATGAGGCTGGTTGTTGCGGATATTACCCCCACCGTAGTTTTGAGGGTTATGGTTGGCGTTCCCTGGTGGTCAACCCTGCCGATATCCACCGAAAGGGAAAAGAGAAATACACCAAGACCGATAATATCGACGCCCAGTTGATAAGCAGGGAATTAAAAGACGGCAGGCTCGCGGGCATCCACGTCCCAGATGTGGAACGTGAACAGTTGCGGAGCCTTTTCAGGAGGCGCAATGACCTTGTCAAGGACTTTAGGCGCGTGAAGAGCTATATAAAGATGCAGTTGCTCTATTTCGGGATCGCCATTCCCGAGGAGTTTGACAATGACCATTGGAGCCATAAGTTCCGTGATTGGGTCGACGAAGTAACCTTTGCATACCCTTCGGCCCGTGAGACATTGGACAGCAGGATGCGCAGTTTTAGGTTCATAGACCAAGAACTGCGGGATGTCTCCACAAAGATGCGTGCCTACTGCCGCAGGCATTACAAAAAAGATTATTACTTACTGAGAAGTATTCCAGGGATTGGTGGGATAGTAGCCTGTGGGGTTATCTGCGAACTGGGCGATCTAAGGCGTTTCAATAACATAAAACATTTAGCGGGCTATGTTGGGTTGGCACCGGGCATCCATCAAAGTGGGGACAATCAACGGAGCACCGGGATAACGGTGCGCGCGCACCGGTTGATGCGCAGTTATTTTATAGAAGCCTCTTGGCAGGCCATCAGGACAGACCCGGTAATGCAGGCCTATTACCGCAAGCACCTGGGAAAGAACGTAAAATCAATAATCGTCAAAGTGGCCCGCAAACTATTGAGCAGGACCTTGGCAGTGATAAAAACAGAAACCCCTTATGCAATAGGGGTGATAGAATGATAAACAAATAACAAAGCTCACAAAGAAGTAGATTTACCTGTACCACAAAACAACGTAGGTGGCCGCCACAAGGTCGGACCACACTTTTATAGCAAGTGGCCGGGTTAATTATAACTTATAATCATACAGATGCTGGTGACGACCCATAAGGCCGATCACATATAGGATGCGGAGCAAGTTATATGGTATTGAAATATTGATAATCCTTCGGAGTTATCAACATTCCAACACCCCAAAACCATCATTATGAAATAATTAAAATAAAAATATTATTTTTGAAGAACAGGATTAGTGCTTTTCATAGGATGCATTGTTGTACACTGGCTTTCCACGTTCTGTTTGGTTTTCCAAGGTTTTCGGTTAGTTCCGAAGTGAGCGTTGGCGTGAAAGCTCTTTTATTTTTTTAGCGTTGGATTTAGGTGTTGGCAAAAAAATAAATGTGCTTGACCATCGTGTTGGATTAATTAATTCCTCTAATTTGATTTGCTATCGATATGTTTTCGGTATTCGGTTTTAAAATATGGTTTTGCGGTAATTGCAATTTTTCAAAAGCCAATTCCTCAAATTTTCTAAATCCGCCATCGAGCCCCATTTTTTCCAAGTATTTCATTTTGTTCTTGTTAACTTTAATAGTAAAGTTATGGTCAAAATAGATTAAGGACTTGTCATATGCGGTATGATGTAATGAGCACAAGCCTAAGCCATTAGAGATGTCATCAGTTCCAACTTCGTGTGAGTGTGGCACAATATGGGCAGCTTCAATTAACTCTAACTGTATTCCACACATTGCACATTTGTTATTATAAGCTTCATAAACTTTTCTTCTGAAATTAGGGTCTCGCTTAAATCGGGTGTGTGTTACTACTAATTGCTCATTTCCCAGAGAAATAGAGCCTGCAAAATCCTCAACATTTTCGTTGTCTGAAAATTCAATTAGTTTATGCAATTCAGATTCATCCAGATTATGGATATTATCTATATTTTCAAGATAAAGACCTAAATATTCAGGTTTGAACGAAATTATTGATTGGTTGTTATCATCAACGTAATTTGCAATCTTATTTTGGTTTGCAGATTCTTGAACCGAAAATCTAGAATAAACTGACCTAGATTTTTTTACTGATGTATCCATAAAATCAGAATCAAATCTGTTATTGAAGACTAGTGGATCCCACGCTGTAAAAACATTTTCATCTGCAAAAAAGCCCAGAACAATAACATTGACTCTTGATTTTAGAGCCTTAACTAGTCCAATTGAATTAGAAACTTGGAATCGACATTCATCTGGGTTACTCCTTCCTTTTCCAGATTCGTGGACGTTTCTTATCAATATGTAAGTTGTCTTTTTATTTAGAGAAAATCTATATGGATTATTTCCATCAATGTAGTAAACGTTATCAGAATATGTTTTAAGGCTATCAATCAACAGATACCTCAAATCTGATTTCGTCAAGTTTTTGGTCTTCCTTGTACTCATTATTTATAAAATATTGTTGTTTTATTTGTTGTGCAAAAGCATAAGCCAGTTTTGGTGGTACAGCATTTCCTACTTGTCTCCATTGTTCACGGTAACTGCCTAAAAAAATATGTTCGTCTTCAAATGATTGAATGCGTTTAATTTCTTTAATTCTCAAAAATCTATTTTTCCAATGGAATGGTCCCATATTGTTAGAATGACTTGCTTGAATTGTCCAAGAAGGTCTATTTGGGGATAATTTCAATAAAAATGACCAATAGCGTGAACGCCACTTAAAAATTGGGTTTGGATGACCTCTTTCTTCTGTGAAAAATAAATAATTGTCGCCTGGTGGAACTAATTTTAAAAGATCTTTATGTTTTGATCCAGCTTGCATTTTTTCATCTTCTGGCAAGTCAAAATCTATATCATTTAAGATGTCTCCACAAGTTACCCAAGGCAATGTACCTTTTACATTTTTTTTAGGGTCGGAGTGTGAAGGTTCAGGATATTTAAAGTCTTCCATTTCTTTCTTTACTCCAATACAAATAAATCTTTGACGAGTTTGTGCTACTCCATAATCAGCTGCATTAACAACTCTGTGAAAAATCTTATAACCCAATCTCTCACTTTCTGCTTCAACCAATTCTAAAGCTGCTTTATGAGGTTTAAATACAAAGCCGTGAACGTTTTCAAAGAAAAAAAACTTTGGCTGTAGTTCTTCCACAGCACGAAAATAATTTGAAACTGTTGTGAAGCCATCAACATCATCAATACCTCTATCTTTTTCAGTTCTGTAAAATCTAGATTTAGAGAAAGGAGGGCAAGGAGGACCTCCAACTAAACCATCAATTTCTTTATGTTTTGCTCTTATACTCTTGAAGTCTACATTTACAACATCATTGCAAACTACTTCACAATCTTTGAAGTTCATTTTTAACGATTCACAAGCTCTCTCCCAAATGTCAGATGCAAAAATGGTTTGAAAACCAGCTTTTTCAAAACCAAAATCAATACCTCCTACACCTGAAAAAATACTTACAATTTTTGGTTTTGTCATATGTTAGAGATTAAATGTTTAACAATTGCTTCTCCTAAGAAAGAAGGAACAGCATTTCCAATTTGTTTTTGAATAGAACGCCTTGTTCCAACAAAATGATAATCTTCAGGAAAGGTTTGTAATGCAGCTATTTCAGGAACTCTTAATCTTCTATTGTTCCAATGAAAAGGACCAACCCAAGGACCAGGTTGAGCTGCAATAGTCCAAGAAGGTAGGTTAGGATGTAATTTTAACAGGAAACTCCAAAATCTTTTGTTCGCCTCAAATTTTGGATTTGGATGTCCGTCTCGTTCTGTTAATGCAAAATAGTTTTTACCAGGAGGAATTTGTTTTAATTCTTCGTCATAAGTTTTCCCTGTAGTTAATTCTTCGGGTTCGAAGTATTGGTCTTTATCAAATTTACCAATCCAATCAATTACGCGTTCGTGTGGTTTTAAATTAGTATTTAGAATTATTTCTTTTTCTGTACCGTGTGTTTTTATAGGTTCTCCTGAAATACCACTTTTGGATGCGATAAAGAAAACTCTTTTTCTTTTTTGAGGTACACCAAAATCGAGAGAGTTGGCTCTATAAATAATGTATTTGTATCCTAACTTGTCTATAGCTTCTTCTAAATCTTGTACAGCTTGTTTGTTTTTAGGATGGAGTAAACTTTCAACATTTTCTAGAATAAAACCGTCTGGACTCAATTCATCAATCATTCGTAAATAATTACCAATCATATTTCTTGGGTCTTCACTTCCTAGTCTGTTTTTATGAGTAACCCAATAGCCAGCTTTCGAAAAAGGTTGACAAGGTGGACCTCCAACTAAAATTAATTTTTCTGGATTATTCTCTTTAATTATTTTAGAATAATCTAAAGCACTCATCTCTTTAATATCTCTATGGAAATGTGATGAATGTGAAAAGTATTTGTTTCTCTTCATTGTAGCTACACTGTCTTTATCAAAATCTAAACTAGAAATTACTTTACTTCCTGCTAATTGAGAACCTATGTCTAAACCTCCTGCTCCTGAAAAGAACCCAATAGTTTGAATTTTACTATCAAGGATTTGTTCAATTTTATCATTGACTGTGTAACCACGTTTGTCAAATTTAATTCCTAGAAACTCATCTTTTTTTATTTTGAATTCGCTTTCAAACAACCTCAATTGAGGCTCTTCTAATAATGATAAAAATTCTCTCTCTAACTTGTAAGTTGCAAGCATATATCTTAGTTCTTTTTTTCTAAAGATGCTACAAGCAAATCTTTAGCTTCAATATTTAAAATCTCTCCAATTTTGTATAAATCTTCAATACTTGGTTGTCTTCTGTTTTGAACATAGGAGTTGACCATATTGTAACTTTTTCCTAATTTTTCAGCAAGCCAAGTTTGCTTTATACCTTTTTCTTCTAAAACTTCTTTAATTCGATTCATTTCAGAATGTTTTCTATTTCTCAAATATACAGTGATATCTTATTATCTCACTTAATGAGCTAAATATTTATCAACAATCTTAAGCGTTGGGAAAAGGCAAGCTCTTTTTATTTTTTGAGGCACGAAAAAAATGAAATGTGCTTGGCTGTGCGGTTGGCTTTCAGAGCTTGTGTACAACAAATATATAAAAACAACCCCATCTACTTAAAATCCCCACGCACCCGCTCAAACAACTGCAGCGACTTGCCATCGGTTAACCGTGACACATAATGACACGCGGCTAAAATGGCTCTGTAAAGCGATTCTTTATCAGAAATAGTTTCCGTAAAGTTTTTTAAAATCAGGCGGTCGTAATGGCGTTCTTCACCGCGCAGCACATTTTCAACCGAAGTTGTAAACGTGTCTATCAAGGTTTCCAAAACTTTGTAACCCGCTATTTCTTTCTCCACCACTTCCTTACTTTGGTATATTTTTTCGATGCTAATACGCAGGATATCGTTTATCTGGGCTTGGTAGCGGCTTTTTTCCAACAAGGATTGACTAAACTCCCCTTTTAAAATTTCTTCCTCGTGTTTCAGAAATACTTCAACTGCTTCGGTTATCAAGGTGTTGATGGCCAACGAACGCAAATACGCCAACCGATCGGGACTTTGCTTTAAGTTATGGTATTTTTCAGTGTTTATGGTGTTTTTTACCAGATTGATTAAATATTCCAACGCAAATTCTTCCTCGATCAAACCGAGGTTGATGCCATCTTCAAAATCGATAATGGTATAACATATGTCATCTGCCGCTTCCACCAAATATGCTAAGGGGTGACGGCAGTAGCTTAGGTTTTCGTCAGCTCCTCGTTCCAGCAACCCTAATTCTTCAGCAACCTCATCAAAAAAAGCAGTTTCCGATTGAAAAACACCATACTTTTTATCGGCTATATGGTTGGTAGGTTTCTTTGGTAGCGATTCTTTTGGATATTTTGTAAACGCACCTAGTGTAGCGTAAGACAAACGCAAGCCACCTTCCACACCGTTTTTGGTTTCGGTTAAAATTTTAAACCCATTGGCATTTCCTTCAAAATCGACTAAGTCTTGGTATTGTTTTGGGGTTAATTTTTCTTTAAAACGCTTCCCTTTTCCATTTAAAAAATAATCGCCTATTGCTTTTTCACCACTATGCCCAAAAGGTGGATTTCCAATATCGTGTGCTAAAGCTGCTGCTGCCACAATAGCACCAAAATCGTTAAACTGATAGCCATGTGTTTTTTGTAGCTGTGGGTATTTTTCAAGAAGAGCCTTGCCTACTTGTCTCCCTAATGAGCGACCTACTACTGAAACTTCAAGACTATGGGTTAAACGCGTATGAACAAAAGAGGTTTGAGAAAGTGGAATGACTTGGGTTTTATCCTGTAAGCTTCTAAAAGCAGAAGAAAATATAACTCGGTCGTAATCTACTTCGAAACCTAAGCGGGTTTCATCTTGTTCTATCCGTAATCGTTTATTGGTATCGCCTTGTCGTTTAAGCGAGAGCAGTTTTTCCCATTGCATCATAAGACTGAAATTTTACATGCAAGATACTATTTTGAACAAACCACGCCAAGTGAAAAGGCAATGTTAAGCAGTTAACGTTAAAGTAACCTTCTTATGACATATTAGTAATACCCACTTAACACCATCTTTACAATGTGTAGGTTTCTTTGCGGCAAGAAATTTAAATTAAGGAATGAAGAAATTTTTCACACTTTTAGCAATTGCATTAACAACTTTGGTATCTGCCCAAAACACGGGTTCTATCGTAGGAAAACTTACTGACAAAGACTATAATAATGAACCACTGCCTTTTGCTAACGTTTTAATAAAAAATTCAGAAAAAGGGACTACGTCAGATTTTGACGGTCTTTATGAGTTAAAAAATGTAGTTCCTGGAACTTACACACTGGTGTATAGCTTTGTGGGGTATGAAACCGTAGAAATCAACGATGTTACGGTAGAAGGAAATAAGGTGACCACAATTAATGTACCACTTGGCGCTAGTGCAGCGGCATTGGATGAAGTGGTTATTAAAACTACTATACGTCGTGAAAGTGAAGTTGCTTTACTGCTTGAACAGAAAAAAGCAGTTGAAATTAAAGAGAGTATTGGCGCAGAACAGATGTCGAAAATGGGGGTTTCAGATGTTTCATCGGCGACTACCAAAATTTCAGGGGTAAACAAAACTGATGGCACCGGCGATGTATTTGTACGTGGTCTTGGAGATCGCTATTTATATACTACGCTGAATGGATTGCCTATTCCTTCAGATGATATTGAACGTAAAAATATCAATCTAGAACTCTTTCCTACTCGTTTAATTCAGAGTGTATCTGTGAGTAAAACTACTTCTCCAAGGATATCTGCAGATCAAGCTTCTGGAAACATCGATATTACTTCGAAAGAACTAAGTGGAAGTAGTGAGTATGCCGTTAGCGCAAGCTCTTCAGTTAATACAAACGTGGTAAGCGATGGTGTCTTTAATAATTTTAAAGTTTCCCCAAATAATAATGATGTAACCGCTGGTTTTTATTCAAAAGATTTTAATACAAAAGACGCTCTAACCCAGCAAACCTGGAGTCCGGAAAAAGTAGATGTTCCAATCAACAGATCATATTCTTTTACAGCTGGATCCAAAATAGGCGACAGAATACGCGTGTTATTTACCGCTGGTCAATCTTCAGATTTTGAATATAGAAATGGCGTTTTTAGACAATACCGTTCAAACTTTATAGATGATACTATTCCTGATGCGATTACGTGGAAAAAAGAAATTGCTACTTCAGGTTTATTGAGTGTTCGTTTTAGAGCGAACGACAATAACGATATAAAATTTAATACGCTTGTAATCAATAAAATTGAAGACCAGGTTTTTGAAGGAGGGAGAGCTGGAACTGCAACTATTTTTGAAGAAACAGATCCTTCAGAGGGGTTATTCCAATTTATCAGGGATCAAAACCTTAAAAAGACATTGCTTTCTGTTACGCAATTAACTGGAGATCATAATCTATCTGAAAATAATACACTTACTTGGGGGGCTGGATATAACTTTTTAAGTGCCGATGAACCCAACCGTATTAGAAACGAAGTAAACTTTAATGATAATCTAGTACAATTAGGGAGAAATGGTGGTTTTCAGCAGCGTAAAAGTATTCAGAAAATTGAAGATGTAGAATATAATGGACGTCTTAACGATGTTTTTAAAATTATAGATGAAGAAAGCAACTTACTTCATATAAATGTGGGTGGAAACTTCAGAAAGAAAACGCGTGACTTTGGTTCACAGTTTTTTGGTGTTGAGGAAGCATTTACAAATGCTATTAACCCAGAGTCTATTGATCAAATTTCAGAAATATTTACTCAAGAAAACTTTACCAATGGACTTTTGAAAGTGAATGAGCTTCAACCTGATTTGTACGAAGGCACACTACAATCTATCGCAGGATATTTTGATTTTGTGGGAACTACAGGCAAATTTACCATACAAGGAGGTTTACGGTTTCAAAAAGATGATATTGATGTAGATTTTGATGTTAACAACTTCCCGGGGAGAACAAGTTCAACAAATAAAGATTACCGTCGTTTGTACCCTTCATTCAATTTAAAGTATGCTATCAATGAAAAACAAAGCATCCGATTTGCAAACAGTTATACTACTACCTTACCTGAGTTTAAAGAAATAGCTCCTTTTGAATATGTATCACCTGTTGGCCAAGTAACCAGAGGTAACCCAGATATTGAAGCATCAAACAATTATAATTATGACTTGAAATGGGAGTTTTTCCCTTCAAGAGACGAACTGCTATCTGTTACTGGTTTTTACAAAAAAATTGAAGATCCAATTAACAAAGTTCAGGATAGAGGATCTGCAGGGGTTTTCTCCTACTTCAATTCTGGAAACGAAGCCGAAGTATATGGTTTAGAAGTGGAAGGTCGTGTTCTCGTAATAGACGGAGATGAAAACCCAAATTTGAAGCTAAGTGTAAATGCCTCAAGAATGTGGCATAAACAAGACTTGAAAGAAGTCTTTGACGAAAACGGAACATTTATAAGAACCTTTAGATACAAAGGCCTTACCGAAACAGATTTACAAGGAGCTTCAGATTGGATTGTAAACGGATCTTTAAATTTTGACACAAATACTGAAAATCCATTTGAAGCAACATTAACTGGAAATTATGCTTCAGACCGTATATATGCTCTAGGAGCTCCCGAAATACAAACCTCAAGTGATATAAACTACAATGATGCCATAGTAGAAAATGGTTTTGTGACGCTTGATTTAATTATAAACAAAGAGTTTGGTGAACATTGGAGAGTAGGACTTTCAGGAAAAAATTTACTAAACCCAGAAATAAAAAGAACCCAATTAGTACGACCGAGTACTACAGGAATTGAATCAGAAAAAACAGTCCTCTCTTATACTCGTGGAGTGCAATTAGGATTAAACCTTAAATATATTTTTTAACAATCAATGTGTAATTTAATTTAAACTAACATGAAAAAGATGAAATTAATGGCAAGTTATTTTGCCGTATTAAGTTTACTAATAGCGACGAGCTGTAGTAGTGATGATGACTTTGTATCAAGTGACGACGATCCAGTAGAAGACTCTAACCTAACAGGAGATTTGGAATCAGACAGAGTACTAGATCCTTCTCAAGAATATATACTTGATGGAACTTTTACAGTAAAATCTGGTAATAAGTTAACTATTCCTGCAGGAACTGTAATTGTTTCTAAAAGAGGAACGAATAACTTTATTGCAGTAGAACAAGGTGCTCAAATAGATATCAATGGTTCTGCTTCACTTCCTGTAATAATGAAATCGGAAGACGGAACCCCAGGAGATTGGGGAGGTCTTGTACTTTTAGGAGAAGCAACTACTACTGCAGGTGTAGATACAACTGCTGAGGTTAGCCAACTTGTGTATGGGGGTACTAATGATAGTGACAGTTCAGGAAATATCAATTATCTAATTATTGAAGGAGCCGGAGCTCAAATTAACTCTGAATCTCAATACAATGGTTTAACCCTATATTCTGTTGGTTCTGGTACAACTATTAAAAACGTAGCCATTATTAATGGTGCTGATGATGGGGTTGAGTTTTTTGGAGGAACTGTTTCTGTTGAAAACCTTTACCTAGAAAACAACGAAGATGACGCTGTTGATTGGACTGAAGGTTGGAATGGAACAGTGACTAATACTTATGTACTTCATACTATTGATGGTTTTTCCACTGCTGTTGAAGCAGACGGAGATAATAACAACCCAAAATTGATAAACTTTACAGCTGTTTCTTCTACAGGAGGGACTGCACTTCAATTTAAAAAAGAATCTGGTGCAACTATAACTGGGCTTTCATTAACAGGGTATGAAGTCTCTATTGACATGAAAGACAATGGACCATTAGAAAATGTAATTATTGATGGAGAGGTTGCTAATCCAAGCCTTTCATATGTAGCTGCTCCGACAGTGGATGTAGCTCTTTTTGATTGGGTAAACTCTAATCAAACTGGTGCTGCTTATACAATATTAGAGGGAGATATCACAGGAAGTGTAACATTAGACCCAACCGAAAGATATTTATTAAATAGTGCACTTCGGGTTCAAGCAGGAGGTGAATTAATTATCCCAGCTGGAACTAAAATTACGGCTCGTGATGCTGGTACAGAAATATATCTTGCTGTTTTAAAAGGAGGTTCAATTAAAATAAATGGTACAGCTAATAATCCAGTGGTAATGTCTTCACAAAATGCACAACCGGGAGACTGGGGTGGATTGACCATTTGTGGTGATGCTCCTACAACTGCGGGGATTGATGCAACGGCTGAAGTAGGTGGATTTATTTATGGAGGATCAAACCCCGCAGATGATTCTGGTAACGTTGATTACTTAGTAATTTTAGGTACAGGAGCTCAAATTAATTCAGAGTCTCAATACAACGGAGTTTCGTTATATGCTGTGGGTTCAGAAACTTCAATAAACAATGTTGCAGTATTAAATGGGGCTGATGATGGTGTTGAATTCTTTGGTGGTACTGTAGGTGCAAACAATTTGTATCTTGAAAATAATGAAGATGATTCAGTTGACTGGACCGAAGGATGGAATGGTTTATTGACAAACACCTATGTACTTCACGAAATAGAAGGTTTCTCAACTGCTATCGAGGCTGATGGTGACAATGGAAATCCTACTATCGAAAACTTTACAGCAATCTCATCTAATCCTGGTATTGCACTTCAGTTTAAAAAAGAATCTGGTGCTACTATGAACAACGTACTACTTAGCGGGCACACTACAAATGTAGACATGAAGGACGATGGTCCTGTTAGTAATATAATAGTTGATGGTGTACCGTTAACTACTCCTGATGATGATGTATTCAACGGCACTGCTGTAGACATCTCGGGATGGACTTGGATTAATGCAAGATTATAATTTAAAAGAAGACAGATAAAATAACTTATTATTTGTAATTTATTGTTAGCAAAAGAGGCTGTATTCATTTGAATACAGCCTCTTTATTAATAATACTTTATATAAAAACTAGTTGGAAACTACACGTGTATCTGTTACTTCCCAAGTATTTACTTTTGCTATCCTAGAATTAGAATACGTAACCTCTTTTATGGATTCCCCTTGAAAGAACATCCAAGAACCTACTTTTCTTCCGTTGTCATAATTAGCAATGGCAGTTTTATTTCCATTCGTGTCATAGCTAATCCACTCTCCCTGTAATTTATTATCTAATGTATAAAAACCTGTTTGTGCCACTACACCATTGTCGTGATATAACGTTGCTTCAATAACATTTCCATCTAATCCTGTTAGCACATATTTATTTTTCTTTACTTCTTGTGCAGTACCAATTCCTACTATTGCTATTAAAGCTAAAAGTGTGATTATATTTTTCATAATATTTTTTTTAAGTTCTGTTTACCAAATATACAACTAAATTTACATTAATTAAATGTTTACGTAACATTAAATTTACATTAAAACTATAAATATCTTGTTTTCAGCAATTTACATATTAAAACTTAACATTGGAATTAGCTTCAACTTAATAATTTATTAATATTACCTTGACGCCTACACTACATTAGAGTAGTTAATTTGTAAGGTCTTTAGACAAATTTACACCTCATAAAATCGTTTAAGTTTTTGTCGACTAGATTTTTTAAGTGTAGGAGCTGCCCTGATCAGGCAGCTTTTTTATGTTAATAAAATAGGTTATTATTATATAGAAATAATATTCAGGAAACATTAATTTAACATAAGAATCGGTTCTTTGCGCCGACAAAAACTTAAAATGATTCTATATGAGGCTACGCTATATAGTGTTTGCAGCATTATTTGCTTTTTTTATCAAAGCAAATGCACAAGAAACAACAGATACTTCTTTTGGTAAAGGGCTATTAAACCTCGTAGCCAAAGACAGTTCGTGGAGTGTTAAATTTGCCCCACGCATACAATTTAGAGCACTTTCCAGTTGGGATTATACTGGTGAAAACTACACAAAACCGGAACAAAATTTTTTAATTAGAAGGGCGCGGTTAAAATTTAACGGCTTTGCTTATTCGCCTAAACTGAAATATAAAATCGAGCTTGGGCTTTCCAACCGGGATATTTCCGGAGGGAACCAATTTACCAGTGATGCCCCACGCTATATCCTCGATGCGGTAGTCATGTGGAATTTCTACGGAAATTTTGAACTCTGGGCAGGACAGACTAAACTTCCGGGCAATGTGGAACGTTTGGTTTCATCGGCCAATATGCAATTTATCGACCGATCGTTGCTGAACAGCATATTTAATATAGACCGCGACATAGGCATCCAATTGCACCATAAAACCACCCTTTCAGAAAAAATTATATTGCGTGAAAAATTTGCGTTGTCGCAAGGGGAGGGCAGGAACATCACCTCGGGCAACTTGGGCGGCCATCAATACACCGGTAGGCTAGAACTATTGCCGTTCGGTGAGTTTACCAGAAACTCAGAGTATTCCCAAAGTGACTTAAAGCGCGAACAAACCCCTAAACTACTTTTGGGCGTTGCCTACGATTATAATGACAATGCCGTAAAAACAAGGAGCAACCAAGGTAGCTACATGCAAACCAGCAATGGATTTTACGAAACAGATATTTCAACCGTATTTGTTGATGCCATGTTTAAATATAAAGGATTCTCATTTATGGGCGAATTTGCAAATAGGGACGCTGACAATCCTATTGCCACAGAAGTTGATGGCTCCCCTGCTTTAGATGATGATGGAAACCCCACTAATGATGTTGTTTTAATAGGAAATGCCCTTAATTTTCAAGCTGGTTACCTTTTCAAAAACAATTATGAAATTGCTGGACGCTTTACTTCTTTAAATTTTGGTGCAATTACCAAAGCACAAAGCCAAAACCAATATACATTGGGAATTTCAAAATATATTGTAGGACATAAACTGAAAGTTCAAAGCGATATTAGCTATTCAACTATTGAACATGAAAAAGGGCCGATTGCATTTCGCTTGGGGTTTGATCTTCATTTTTAATAGATAACTTTTTGGTAACAATAAAAGGCAATTAAATTAAGAGATTTGCACCACTTTAAGTAAACAAAATGGAAAACATATACTTATTAATGATCGTAGCTTTAGCGGTACTTGCCGTAGCCGATCTTGTTGTAGGGGTTAGTAACGATGCCGTTAATTTTTTAAACTCGGCCATCGGCTCTAAAGCCATATCCTTTAAATCTATCATGATCATCGCCAGTATCGGTATTTTTATCGGTGCCGTTTTTTCCAGCGGTATGATGGAAGTGGCCCGAAAAGGTATTTTCGTTCCCGGTGAGTTTTATTTTGAAGAAATTATGATCGTCTTTATGGCGGTGATGATCACTGATATATTGTTGCTCGACTTTTTCAACACCCTCGGACTACCAACATCTACAACGGTATCCATAGTTTTTGAATTGTTAGGGGCTGCTGTGGTAATGGCCTTGATAAAAATTGGTGCCAACGATGCCGAAACTTGGTTAGACCTTGGTAAATACATCAACACGGCAAAAGCTACCGAAATCATCTTGGGCATCCTGCTCTCGGTGGTCATTGCCTTTACGGTGGGAGCTGTCGTGCAATGGTTGTCGCGCTTGGTGTTTACGTTTCACTACGAGAAAAAGGTAAAGAATTTTGGGGCTTTCTTTGGCGGATTTGCGTTAACGGCCATTGGGTATTTTATTTTTATGAAAGGCCTAAAAGGCACGCCCTATTACGAAGACTTTAAAGGAGTAATTGAAGGGAGCCAACTGTATTTTGTGGGCGGAAGCTTTATTTTTTGGACGCTTTTTTCTTACCTATTTATGAAAATCTTCAAAAAGAGCATTCTTGTTTTCGTCATTGGCGTGGGTACGTTTGGGTTGGCCCTTGCGTTTTCCGGAAACGATTTAGTGAACTTTATAGGGGTGCCCATGGCTGCTTTCCATTCTTATGAAGCGTGGTCAGCCTCGGGCGAAGCTGCTTCAACATTTTCTATGGAAGTACTTTCTGAAAAAGTGCCCGCAGAGCCCTTCTTGCTGTTCATTGCTGGAGGCGTGATGGTATTGACCTTATGGTTTTCAAAAAAAGCCCGTAGCGTGGCAGAGACCGAAATAGGGCTCTCCAGACAGGGCGAAGGACACGAAAAATTCCAGCCCAATATGCTTTCAAGGGTTGTGGTAAAAGGTACATCGAGAATAGCCCAAGGTTTAACGTACATTCTACCCAATAGAACGACCAAAAAAATCAATACCCGGTTTGAAAAACCCACCGTAGAATTGCCAAAGCACAGGACCTACGAATTACCCGCATTCGATATGATACGGGCCTCGATCAACTTGGTAACGGCAGGGGTTCTTATTTCAATCGCTACTTCTATGAAACTGCCATTGTCCACTACCTACGTAACCTTTATGGTGGCTATGGGCACCTCGTTGGCCGATAGGGCTTGGGGGCGTGAAAGTGCCGTATATCGCGTGGCGGGCGTACTCAACGTAATTGGCGGCTGGTTTTTTACCGCATTTAGCGCCTTTGTGGCCGCAGGAACCATGGCGTACCTTATTTTCTTGGGAAAAGGGGTGGCCATCGCTATTTTATTGATGTTGGCCGTTTTGTTACTGGTTCGAAATTACCTTTCTTACAAAAAGAAAAGCACCGCCATTATGGACGAAACGGGACTTAAAAAGACCGAGAGCAATACCGTACAGGGGATCATTCAGGAAAGTGCCGATAATATTGCAAAAGTGGTGCACCGAAGCAATAAAATTTATTCCGATATGCTCCGTGGATTGGCCAAACAGGACACGTCAAAGCTGAAAAAGAGCAAAAAGGGAGTAAAAAAGCTCAATAATGAAATTGACGAACTGCGCGACAATATATTCTATTTCATCAAGGACTTAGACGAAAAAAGTGTTCGCGGGAGCAACTTCTACATTATTATCCTTGGCTATCTGCAAGATGTGGCCCAATCGCTGGAGTATATTTCAAAAGCGAGTTACAAACATGTGAACAACAACCACAAGGCCCTACGTTTTAACCAAATCAAGGATCTTCAGGAGATAGACCAATCCCTTCAGGAACTATTTGTGGATATTGAACATATTTTCGAAAACCGTGAAATAGAAAAAATCAAGGTCGTTCTGGATAAAAAACAAGAACTGTTTGAGTATGTTTCGCAAAAAGTCGAAAAACAGATCGCCCGTACCAGAACCGAAGAGTCAAGCCCTAAAAACACGACACTCTACTTCAGCCTGTTACTGGAAACAAAAGATTTGGTCACGGCTTTGATGAATTTAATGGAAGAATATTACATAAGTTATAAAAAAGCATAATACTTTTTCCTTCCGAAAATAAGAAGAGCCTGTTACAGTTTTCGTAAAAGGCTCTTTTTTAGCTTTTAAAAGTTGGACTTATTGGTCTATTCCTAATTTTTCATGGGTTTTGGCAATGGCTTTTTCATTTTTTTGGTCAATCCAGTCCTGTCCTTTCAGTTTGCGCATCAAGGTATCATAATGGCGCATAATGGCGATATTGTAAATGGCTTTTCCCAAGTTTTTGGGGTTTCGGGCGATGGCGCGAAGGCTCATGGAAAAACCGGGGGTAATGTAGCGCATATAGTGCCAATAACCTTCTGGCATATACAGTACGTTGCCATGTTCTAAATGTGCCTTAAACCCTTTTGCTTTTTTCAACGCCGGCCATTTTTTGTAATCGGGATTGGCAAAATCAATATCTTCCCGTGTAATAAGGGAATGCGGTATTTTATACAGATAATCGTTTTGGTCTTGATCGAACAGGATTACTTCTTTTTTTCCGTGGAAATGAAAGTGGAAAATATTGGCCAGATCGATGTCATAATGCATAAAGGTATAACTGTCCTCGCCTCCAAAAAACAGCATGGGCAAGCCTTTCATTAACTTGATACCAAAATCGGGATACGAATAATCTTCTTGTAGCTCGGGCACCTCTTTTAAGATGTTCCAAAGAAAGATACGGTACTTGGTAGGTTCACGTTTCAGCAAATCGATGTACTCGCTCATTTTCATAGTCGCATGCGGCTCGTTAAAACCATCTTCATGGCTCACAGGACGGTTGTCGTACAACGGAACCTCCTTATCGCCCGCTACCTTTGCCATATAGTCCAGGTTCCATTTTTTATAAGCTGGCCAATCTTCAATAAATCGCTCAATAACCACGGGCTTTTGAGGCTTAAAATAATTATTGATAAAATCGTTTTTGGTAATGGTTTCAACCCGGTCTATTTCTTGTAATTGCATAGCTGTTTAAAAGGGCAAAATTACAAAACTTAGCTGAAAGGGTGTCTTAAAGAAATGTTTAGGTTGCTGGCGATGATCGTTTGGAACACACTTGCAAAAACGTTTTGTTACATTGCACATTTTCATAAAAACCTGAATTTAATTATTGTTTTTCAATAATTTTTTTATATTTGTTATCGATAAACAATAATTAATATCGTGGAAACCGCTAAACTTTTAAAAAATTTCATTAATGCTTTCCTGTTAATTCTTTTGCTTGCGGTTTTATTTGGGGGAGCCTTGCTCATTATATTCATTATAACCGGAGAATACCAAAACGTATTAAATATTCCCTAAAATTATAAAACCGTAAATTTATCAAACTGGATGCCACGGGTATTTTTAATGCTTGCACTAATAGAGTATATCCTTTTTATAATTGGCTTGTATTTTCTGAAAGTGTCATTAACTCATATCGTGCAGGGAAATTATTATTCTGAAAAAGTAATCAGCAATTTCAATACAGCTGGAAAACTGCTAATTTCGGTAGGGGTTACAACACTGTTATTACGCTTTTTGGCAGATATTCTTTTAATTGACCGCCTTGCGTTGACATTAGATTTTACAGCATATAGCCTCCTGTTTGTTATCATCATGGGGTTCTTTTTTATGCTGTTCAGTACTGTTTTTGCAAACGCCAAAAAACTTAAGGAAGAAAACGATTTAACTATATAGACATGAAAAAAATAAAACTGTTGCACGTTTTCGTGGTGGGGCTTATAATACTATATATCCTTTTCTTCCTCGGAAACACATACGTAACTTTCTTTTCCGATTTTATGGATCAGTTTGAATACCTATATGACAATTTTATATTTGGCTATTACACCCAGTTTGTTGGCGTTTTTCTTTCAGTTTTCACTTTTATTGGCTTGATTTATGTTAAAAAGGGGTTAAGCATAACACTAAAAAACGGTTTGTTTAATTTTAAAAGTTCAATAAATTTTATAACTGCAGGAAAATATTTCTTACTATCTGGAGTTTTGGGAGGTGTTTTTGATATAATTCTTTTCTTTTATTCGAGTGGATCAATAGTAGGTATTGCAAGTTTTAGTCAGAATTTTCTTCTTATTATTTTAGCTTTTGTGTTATATATTATTGCGGACATAATAAAAAATGGCACCGAGCTTAAAACTGAAAATGAATTAACGATTTAAGTCATGCCAATCACAATAAACCTTGATAATTTACTGGCAGACCGTGGCATGACGGGCAAAGAGCTTGCAGAAATTATAGGGATTACAGAAGCCAACCTTTCCATATTGAGATCTGGAAAAGCCAAAGCGATCCGTTTCTCTACTCTATCGACTATATGCGATGCCTTGCAATGCCAACCAGGCGACCTGTTGAAATACACTGAAGATTGAACTCATTTTTTTAGGGTAAAACCCATGACTTTTAATAAATTTATATTTTTAAATCACTAAAAAAACACCATTCAATTTGAAGATAGCCAAAAATCCTGTTGAAACGTTTATAAAACGATCTGCTTCGGGAAGTTTTTTCCTTATTTTATTTGCCATTATCGCCTTGATTTGGGCCAATTCGCCTTGGCAGGAAAGCTACCATACCTTTTGGAACGAAACTTTTGCCATTGGGTTCAGCAACACCGATTTTATCATTGAAAAACCCCTGTATCTATGGGTAAACGATGGCTTAATGACCATTTTCTTTTTTTATGTGGGGCTCGAAATCAAAAGGGAATTGCTCGATGGGGAACTGACCACCATGCGAAAGGCCAGCATGCCCATTTTTGCAGCGATTGGTGGCATTCTCGTCCCTATTGCGCTTTTTCTATTGTTGAATAAAGGCCAGACTGGCACAGCGGGATGGGGCGTCCCCATGGCGACCGACATTGCTTTTTCCTTGGGCATCCTTAACCTTTTGGGCAAACGCGTACCGCTGGGGCTCAAAATATTTTTGACCACCTTTGCCGTGATAGACGACATTGGCGCCATAGTGGTCATTGCTCTTTTTTACAGCCACGAGATGCATTTATCTTACTTATTGATTGCATTGGCTATTTTGCTTTTTTTAGCCTTTTTGGCTTACAAGAAGTTTCATTCAAAATACTTGTTGCTTATATGTGGCATCGTTGTATGGGTGTTGTTTTTACAATCGGGGATACACCCCACCATCGCTGGGGTACTGCTGGCGCTGGTTATTCCATCGAGCAGGAACATGAACTTGGACAATTTTTTCAAGGAAATGCGCAGTTCGCTCCACATTTTTAAAAAAACTGAATACGAAGGAATTGTACTTTCAGATAAACAACAAGATGCGGTGGACCGCATTAACTTGATCACAGACCGCGTGCAATCGCCCATGCAACAGTTGGAAAACGGCCTCAGTGGCTGGGTGGCCATCGTCATTATGCCTATTTTCGCATTGGCCAACGCCGGGATAACCATCAACCTGGACTCGTTGAGCGATACCCACCTTATATCGCATATTGCCATTGCCTTGGTTATTGGCAAGGTAGTGGGCATTTCTTTGTTTAGTTATCTGGCCTATAAGCTGAAAATCGCCGTACTGCCTACCGGAATAAGCTTCAGGCAAATTGTGGGAGTCAGTTTCTTGGGCGGTGTAGGCTTTACCATGTCGTTGTTTATTGCTGAACTGGCCTTCCGTGAAGACGACTTGTTGACCGTTTCAAAAATAGGGATATTATTGGGCACTCTGGTTGCCGGTTTAACGGGGTATCTTATTCTACGGTTTCAGCTTAAAAAGAAGGAAAAAGAAAATGCCTCATTTCCTGACTGATGTAAGAAAGAATCGTAAAAAATCTTGTAAACAAAAACGCCTTCGATTTGGAAGGCGTTTTTAGTATTTTATTCGTTTTTCAGAAATTAATCGGCCAAAACAATCACATTGTTGTTGTTCATCTCAACGGTGCCGCTGGTAATTTTGAGTACCCACTTGCCGTCTTCTTTTGTGAATTTGTTTTCAAATCCTTCGGCTATGGTCGGGTTTCCGGAAAATTTCACTTTCCCTTCTGCCAATACAGATACTATGGGGGCGTGGTTGTTTAACATTTGGAACTCACCTTCTACGCCCGGTACGGTTACCGATTCTACTTCGCCACTTACCAAAGAGGCCTCTGGGGTTACTATTTCTAAATACATATTGTTATAAGTATTGAGATGTGAGATGTGAGATGTGAGATACTCTAATATCTCAGGTTTCATATCTCAAATCTAATTTACGATTCAGCCAACATTTTTTCACCTGCTTCTATCGCTTCTTCAATAGAACCTTTCAGGTTAAAGGCGGCTTCGGGTAGGTGATCCAACTCACCGTCCATAATCATATTAAAGCCTTTGATGGTTTCTTTAATGTCAACCAATACTCCAGGAATACCCGTAAACTGCTCGGCTACGTGGAATGGTTGTGATAGGAAACGCTGTACACGACGTGCACGGTTTACCGCTTGTTTATCTTCTTCAGATAATTCTTCCATACCCAAAATAGCAATGATATCCTGTAATTCTTTATACCGTTGCAACAGCTCTTTTACACGTTGTGCACAGGCATAGTGCTCTTCGCCCAAAATATCGGCGGTAAGAATACGTGAGGTAGAATCCAATGGGTCTACCGCTGGATAGATACCGAGCTCGGCAATTTTACGTGAAAGCACCGTGGTAGCGTCCAAGTGAGCAAAAGTTGTTGCCGGTGCCGGGTCGGTAAGGTCATCGGCAGGTACGTAAACCGCCTGTACCGATGTAATCGATCCTTTTTTGGTGGAGGTAATACGTTCTTGCATCGCCCCCATTTCGGTTGCCAAGGTTGGTTGGTACCCTACCGCAGAAGGCATACGGCCTAAAAGTGCCGATACCTCTGAACCTGCTTGTGTAAAACGGAAAATATTATCTACGAAAAACAGTACGTCTTTTCCTTGGCCATCGCCCGCTCCATCACGGAAATACTCGGCAATGGTCAATCCTGAAAGCGCCACACGGGCGCGTGCTCCTGGTGGCTCGTTCATTTGCCCAAACACGAAGGTTGCTTTACTTTCTTTCATTGCGGTCTTGTCAACTTTAGACAAGTCCCATCCGCCATCTTCCATAGAGTGCAAAAAGTCGTCACCATACTTGATAATGCCAGATTCGAGCATTTCACGAAGCAAATCGTTTCCTTCACGGGTACGTTCCCCTACTCCTGCAAATACCGAAAGACCACCGTGGCCTTTGGCAATGTTGTTAATCAATTCTTGAATCAATACGGTTTTACCTACCCCGGCACCACCGAACAATCCAATTTTACCTCCTTTTGCGTAAGGTTCAATCAAGTCGATTACTTTAATACCGGTGAACAATACCTCGGTAGAAGTGGAAAGGTCTTCAAATTTTGGTGCTTCCCGGTGAATGGGCAGCCCATTGTCACCCGCTTTAGGAAGGTCTTCCATCCCGTCAATAGCATCACCTATTACGTTAAAAAGACGTCCATATACTTCCTCACCAATTGGCATTTGTATGGGGGCGCCTGTTGCTACAGCTTCTACACCGCGGCTTAATCCATCGGTAGAATCCATCGAAATGGTTCGTACGGTGTTTTCCCCAATGTGCGATTGTACTTCAAGAACCAATAGGTTACCGTGGTTGTCCACTTCTACTGAATCGTAAATTTTTGGAAGCTCGACTCCGTTAGCAAATTCTATATCCACCACCGGGCCAATGATCTGTGCAACTTTTCCTTTAACTTGTGACATTATTGACTGTTTATTTTTTAGTTATCCAAGGGTGCAATTACCACCCTGTTTTTGAACGGCCTACCCTTTCAGTTAGGCAGGTGCAAAGATAGTTTTTTCTGTTTAAATTATGCAATGGAAATTGATGATTTTTTGAAGGGTGTTTTTCTGAAGCAAATAGCGCCTCAAATTTCACTTTTTCTGAAGGAATTGACATTCAATTTCAATATAAAACCAAGTTGACACTTTAAAAATACAGCGATAAAAAAAGCCCAGAGCGATTTGCCCCTGGGCTTATTTATTAAACTACAATGAACCTGTATAAAATTTAAAAAATCCTACCTGAAGCAAACCAGGCACTATTGATTAATAGTCCACGAAATATAATATTGCGAACCTATGGAACCGGCACCGGGAGCACTTCGATACTCGTCGCCAGCAATATTGGTCCCGCCTATTTTAATGACCGATTTCAATTTTGGGATGGTATAATTCACCTGTGCATCCAGAACGGTCCTGGAGTCTATAATAGCATTGGCGATGCTGGATTCCCATAAATATTCGTCACTCCATCTCGCATTGATTTTAAACCCAAAGTTTTTGAACACTTCTGGGTTTCCAAAAGACAATTTCACCTGATGTTCTGGGGTGTTGAACGCCGCCCTGAAATCTGGGTCCGAAGCTTGGTCAAAATCAAACTTCGCATAGGTATAGCTCAACCCAACCCGATAGTTTTCGGCAAAATTTGTGGAAAGCCCTGCTACCAAGCCATACGAAGACACCTCGGCCTCAGAATTGGTGTACAGCTGAAACACATCTACGTTCCCAGTGGCCAAATCCATAATCCCGGAAGCATCGAAAGCACTTCCGCTTTTTGGGGTAACCACCAGTTTGCTGCTTATAAAGCCATCGTATATATTATAGTACGCATTGATATCCATAAAAATTTTGCCCAACTGCCCACGATAACCTACATCGAAGGCGGAAACTTGCTCTTGTTCCACCAAGTCGGTCTGTACCGGAACCAATACCGACGGGTCGCCAGATTGAGAAAACGCATTTACCGAAGCCAAGGAGTACGAATCGAAATACGCATCTCGACCCGTTAAATCGGTACCAGGCAGGTCGCGATCTAAATTATCTTCGGCGGAACCCACCAAAATGGCACGCCCCACATTCAGCCCAATAAACTGCGACTGGGTGTCGGGGTTTCTGAATCCCGTTTGAAAAGAAGCCCTGAAGTTGTGCTCTCTGTCGGCACCTGCAGCATATACCAAAGACACCCTTGGCGAGTAACTTGGATCGAACTTATTAGCTTTGTCGTAGCGAATAGATGCCGTTAGTTTAAGTCTCTCATCCATAAATTTTTTAATCCCTTGAACGTAGGCGCCATATTCATCGTATTCAATGGGGCCATCATAATCGGTAAAGATGGTACCGCCCGAATCCAGTGAATACCGCCTTACCGAACCGCCGACTTGCAAATCCATTACGTCGTTGAGCAAGCTCCTAAAATTGTAATTTCCTTCCCCCACATACATTTTGGAGTTGTCCACAAACTTAGATCCCACGCTTACATCGGGGTTGGAGGTTACTTTGTCAAACGCAGCTTGGAATTCTGGTGTTCCGGGCTGAAAGGTCACGTTTTCATCGGCAAACACGCGGGCACCGGCATGCGCTTGTTCGGGGCTTGCGCCAGTGGTAATGGCGTTTAAGTAGGCGCCCACATAGGTTCCAAACCATTCTGGGGCGTTAATGCGGTTGATGTTAATTCCCGTGAAACGCATATCATAGGAATCACCGGCATCTTCGGTGGTGGCATATCCCCGAACAAAGAAGTCATCTCCTTTTACTTCCAATTTATGTTGCTGCAAGAGGAAACCTTTAAGTTGATAGCGGCTCGCTCCTTGGTAAATGGAATTTCCGAAGCCGAGCCTTGAGTTCAAGATGATTTCCGTGTTACTGTTGCTGAAGGGTCTAAAGTTCAAGGAGAAATCTGCCTTTCCGTTAATGGCCTCATAATCGGTAACATCTTTTTCTTTGTAACCGGTTCTGCCCACCACGACCGATGGCACTAAGCCACTTGCTCCTGGAGGGATAAGGCCTGCGGCTTCCAATGATTGCGCGACGGCATTGATATCGGTCGCCACTTCGTCTCCATAGATATTGATCCCATCGTGTGCCAATCCAGAGCGGAACGGCGAGATAAAATCGGGTTCGCCGGGCTCGTTCAAGGTATATTGGCGGTAATCGGTAGCCCACCATTCGGTTCCTTTTAAATAGGAAAAAGATGCTTTTGCCGCCATTTTATCACTTATTTTATGCGCCACACGGATTCCGAAATCATAAAACCGGTTATCGCCTGCCGCTTCTTGGCTGGTAATCCCTGTTTTGTAATATACGCTTATGCCTTGGTGTTCAAATGGGTTTTTGGTGTTCATAAACAATATTCCATTAAAAGCGTTTGCACCGTAGAGCGCAGATGAAGCACCGGGAAGGATTTCCACGCTTTGTACGTCCAGCTGGTTAACGCCCAAGAAGTTTCCTATTACAAAATTCAAAGCGGGTGAGGCATTGTCCATCCCATCGACCAATTGCACAAAACGGGTATTCGCAAAGGAGGAAAACCCCCTGGCATTGACCGAATTGAAAGTCAACCCACCTTTGTTTACATCAATTCCCTTTAAATTTTCCAGTCCGGTGTAAAAATTGGGAGCGGCACTGTTTTCAATGTCCCGGGAGTCAATACGCTCAATGGTCACTGGTGATTCCCGTACACTCTCCGGGGTCCGGGAGGCCGAAATAATCACCTCATCCAGCTTATCGCCTTGCGGCAATACTATGGAAAAGTCTTGACCTTGCGCAGTTACTTGTTGGGTAACCGACTGAAACCCCACACTACTAATTTGTATAGAAAACGGCGGATCTTGATCTACCGTTAACATAAATTTACCGTCGTAGTCTGAAACGGTTCCCGCATTGGTGCCCATCACGATAATGTTGGCACCCAAAATAGGCTGCTGGTCTTGATCGGAAACAGTTCCCGTAACGGTTGTTTGCGAAATTGCCATGCCGCTAAAGGCAAATAAGCAAAGGAGGAGTAGTTTTGTTTTCATAATCTTTTCAGTTAGTTATAGAGGTTAAAACTGAAAGATATGAATTTTTTTAAGATTATGTTAATTTTTCACAAAATGACCTGATATTATTTTTAAAAATGGCCAGTATTTTTTTCTGAAGATCGTTTTCGGCATCAATATCCCTGCCGTCAATTTCTATGACCGGGGTCAATTCGCCCATGGTACCCGTGGCGAAAACACCATCTGCGTTATATAATTGTGACAGGGTGAGGTCGGTTTCTTCTATGGGAATGCTGTTTTTCTTGCAGAGCGCTATAACCGTGGCACGGGTGATGCCCGGCAAACATGCGTGAGCATAAGGCGTGTAGATAATACCATTTTTTATCATAAATAGGTTGCTGCCGTTCAGTTCGGCCACAAAACCACGTTCGTCCAGCATTAGTCCGGCATCTTTCCCCGCCACGTTGGCCTGTATTTTTGCGAGGATGTTGTTCAGTAGATTCGCATGGTGAATTTTACTGTCCAAAAATTGTGGGGCATTGCGCCGTTGGCTGGAGCTTATCACCTTTATGCCGCTTTTGTTGTCGTACACCAAAGGCTTCCACTCTGCCAGCACAATTAAGCACGAACCGTTCTGGTTAACGCGTGGGTCCATGCCACTGGTTATTTTTTCGCCTCGGGTCAATGTTAATCGAATGTGCACCTCGTTGTCCATACCATTGGCGTCAAGCGTTTTTTTTATGGCTTTTTTTATGGTTTTTTTAGTCGGAATATCCTCAAACGCCAAGGTTTTGGCACTTTCTTGTAAACGCGTAAGGTGTTCATCCAGACAGACCACGCCTTCGGGATATACCCGCAGACCTTCCCAGACCGCATCGCCACCTTGAACCGAACTGTCAAAGACCGAAACCTTGGCCTCGTCCCGGTGGTAGAGTTTGTCTTTTATAAATACTTGAATATCGCGGTTGCGTTCGTCAAATTGCTGTAGCATAATCAATCGTTCTTTATTATGTGTTTTTTCAGGGTATTGTAATACGGCATCGCTTCTTTTAAAACGGATTTCAAATGGTTTGGCAGCTCGGTCTGGGTTCTTTTTTGCTTCTGAAACCCTTCGGAATTGTGCACGTTTTTATACCAATACGGCGCCCAGATGCCATCTTCAGGAATGCCGCCTTTAGGCCAAGATATCATTTTTGATGTATAAGGAACATTTAGGACGTGGCATATTTTTTTTAAATAGGCTTCTGGTGCTTTCATAAGTTCATCGCTGTCTATAACGGTGGGTATTCGTCCGTTTTGTTTCAGGAACAAAAACATTTCCGAAGCTTTTTTAATACCAATATCCTCCAATTTGGGGTTGTCGATCACTTTTGAAAAAGAAAGGAGCAGTTTTTCAGGATGCCTTATTAAAATGAGGTTGTCCCATTTCAGAATAAAATCAGGTTCCTCACTTATATAATGATGCGCCATCCCTTTCACGAACACATGGTTTAGGCTTGAGAGCGTTTGAATACTGGCTATAATGGAACTCAAGTTTAAGTCCATGGTATTAAGAATCTCCTCGGTTGCGGGATGGTCTGTTTGGGTTGTTGTGTTCTTTAAGTAATAGCCGTAGAAAGGTTCGTCCATTACGGCAAAATCCTCTCGTTGTGCAAAGGAATACATTAAAGCGGTAGATAGGTTTCTAGGACCTGAAATAAGGTTGACGATTTTCATGACGCTGCGCTTGAAATAAGGAAACAAACACTAAAAATACATCAAAAATATATGCAATGGGATGCAAACTTGCAGAAAACACAAGAGGGTGTTTAAAAAGCAAACACAAATTGATTTCTGCGGTCGGGCGCAGCCGATACTTCTTTGACAGTGAAAATCTTGTAGTTCTCGATTGCGTTTGAACAGATAGTTAAAATTGCTTTTTAGAAACCCTCTTTACACAATAGCCCGTTTTCTTATTATTCCACGGTAACCGATTTTGCCAAATTTCGTGGCTGGTCCACATCCCTGCCCAACATGACGGCAATGTGATAAGACAGTAATTGCAAGGGGATTGTCGTGACCAGTGGTGATAAGGTTTCTGGAGTAACAGGAACTTCCATAACGTAGTCGGCCATTTCTTTAACCGTAGTGTCGCCTTCACTTACTACGGCAATGATTTTTCCGGCCCTGGACTTGATTTCTTGGATGTTGCTCACCACTTTTTCGTAATGGTTGTTATTGATGGCAATAACCACGACTGGCATTTGCTCATCGATCAAGGCGATGGGGCCGTGTTTCATTTCGGCGGCGGGATAGCCTTCGGCGTGAATGTATGAAATTTCTTTTAGCTTTAATGCGCCTTCCAAAGCAACCGGGAAGTTATAACCCCTTCCCAAATAGAGGAAATTGGCAGCATCTTTAAATACTTTTGAAATTTCCTTGATGTTTTCATCACTTTGCAACGCTTCTTCCACTTTTGCAGGAATCATATCCAGTTCGCGTAAGTGCAACATATAATCACTTTGTGACAACGTTCCTTTGGATTTTGCCAACCGAAGCGCCATCATTGTCAATACGGTAATTTGTGTGGTAAACGCCTTAGTTGAAGCCACCCCTATTTCGGGACCGGCGTGAGTATAGGTGCCGCTATGCGTTTCCCTTGAAATGGTAGAGCCCACCACATTACAAACACCATACACAAAAGCACCTTTTTCTTTGGCCAATTTAATCGCTGCCAAAGTGTCTGCCGTTTCACCGCTTTGCGATATGGCTATTACCACGTCTTTTTCGGTAATGATGGGGTTACGGTACCTAAATTCGGATGCATATTCCACCTCAACAGGCACCCGTACCAAATCTTCGAAGATATATTCGGCCACCAAGCCGGCATGCCAAGAGGTACCACAGGCCACAATGATGATGCGATCGGCATTGATAAAGCGTTTTATATGGTCTTCTAGACCTCCCAAACGGACAATACCTTCGTTGGCAAGCAAACGCCCTCGGTACGTATCTTTAATTACCGATGGCTGTTCATATATTTCTTTAAGCATAAAATGGTCGTAGCCGCCTTTTTCAATTTGTTCCAGGTTAAGCTGCAACTCTTGAACATACGGTGTTACCAATTTATCGTCTTTAATTTTTCGCACTTTAACATCACGGTCACGGCGAATAATAGCCATTTCCTGATCTTCCAGATAAATTGCATTTTTAGTGAACTCAATAAAAGGCGAAGCATCGCTGGCTACAAAAAATTCGTCATCGCCAATGCCTATGGCGAGCGGACTGCCTAACTTGGCCACTACAATTTCATCGGGTTTGTTTTTATCGAACAGGGCGATGGCATAAGCACCGACTACTTGGTTTAACGCAATCTGGACTGCTTTGCCCAACTTTACGTTTTCCTGTTTTTTTACTTCTTCGATCAAGTTTACCAGCACTTCGGTATCGGTATCGGAAGTAAAGGTATAGCCGCGGTTAATCAATTCTTTCTTAATAGAAGCGTAATTTTCTATGATTCCGTTGTGGATGATCACCAAATCCCCACTATTGGAATAATGCGGATGCGAGTTGATGTCGTTAGGAACGCCGTGCGTAGCCCATCGGGTATGGCCAATGCCCAAACTTCCTTTTAAGGAAATGTTTTTTTCTGCTTTCGCTTCAAGGTCGGCCACTTTGCCCTGTGTTTTGCACAATTGAATGTCCGAACCATCAAACAACGCAATGCCCGCACTGTCGTAGCCTCTGTATTCCAAGCGTTTCAACCCATTTAAAATAATGGGGTACGCTTCCTTTTTGCCTATATATCCTACAATTCCGCACATGATGTTTACTCGGGTTTGGTGTAATAAAGTTCAAGTTTCAGTTTTCTGTCTTGGTTGGGGGAATTATTGCCGTGCAACACAGTTCCTTTTGGCGTCAATACACTGGTACCGGGTACGCGTTTTAACCCAGGCGACTGGGTGTTTTGAAGGTCTTGGAAATTGGGGGTTACCACATTATCGGTCACCACAAGGCCCAAAGGCACGTTGGTAGAGTCGCGGTTTATGAGGTTGCTCACGTGGTTGGTCAGTTTTATTTCGTAAAAATCGCCATCACCACTGGCATCCTTTTCAAGAGGGCCTAAGTGATATGTTTTATGGGTCAACGGATTGCCGGTGCCCGTAGGGTCTATTACGTAATCAATCAACACCCTTCCATTCGTCGCATCGAAAATCATAATGCGCTGGGGTTCTTTGCTCAAGGCGGCCGTTTTGTCCTTATTTACGTAAAACGTGAGGTTTGCCTCGTTGATCAAAGGTTTTTGGCTCCGGAGCATGTCCAGCTCATCAGGCACTCCGTTTGGCCCGGTTTCCAGATTGGCGTCTAGTTCGTCTTCTTTTCCGAATAACTGAATTACCGCCGCAATGCCGTCGCCCCCTTTAAGATATAGGTTTTCATCACCGTTCTCAACATCGGGGTTTTCAATGGCGGTTTGTATATTTGGCGGCAGTTCATCTTGCAACAAGCTCACGTTTATTCCCGTAAAACCCAGCGGCAAGGTGTCTTCGTCATCTTCATCGTCATCGTTTTTAAAGGAATAATGCAAGGTTATGTTTGCGCTTAAGGGATCAAAGAGAAAAAGGGTCCCCTTGTCCGTCATAGATTCGGCCTTAAAATAGATTCCCCGGAAATAATCTTTAAAGTTGTTGTTGCTCAACAGTTCGGAAGAGCCTTCTTTATCGATAATTTTCTGTTGAAAAAACTCAAGGGGAAGTTTCACGCGCAACCCTGGGGCTATGGTTTCGGTAATGGTGTCACCGTTCACATTATACGTAACAAGATCTATTCCTTTATCGCTGGGTTTAAAATCTTCTATCTCGAAAATCAAATCGCCTATCAACGAAGGGTTGTTGTCAAACTTCTTTTCCAAATCTGAGTAATAGTTCTGCGGGTCTTCAAAACCAGATTCGGGGTCTAAATCCCTTAAAAACAAATTAGACTCATACATCGAAATGTTGATTGGGTCCTCACCATATACAGAATCCAATGTATAGCTTATGGTGTCTTCACCGGTGCTTTCGCTGGTATTGAAAAAAGGGATGTACAGCACCACGCTGTCCAGTTTGGTACTGTCCCCAAATTTTGGGTCCACTTTTCCCAAGGTTACTTGGGAAAGGAGGCTTACGGTAGATTTTCCGTAGATGGGGTTGTTTGTTACGCCCAATTGGTAGGTGGTGAGCCCATTGGTTTGTATGGGCAACAGTTTACGGCTATAGGCCAGTACTGAATTGGTTTGGTCGGGCTCGATAAAGGTATTGTCGCCTACAATTTCAGTTCCTATAATTTCTATATCCTCTTCGCAAGATGCCAGGGCAACAACCAAAAACAATAAGGCTGCTAATTGTGGCAACAAATTCTTAATCTTCATAAGCAAATTTAAATGTGCGGGTGTTTTTACAATAATTTTGACTGGTAAAAGTCTAAATACGCTTCGGAAAAATCTTCCTTTTTGTGATATTTTAACACCGGTTTGTCCAAGTTGTTAAGGAAGGTTTCCAGTTCTTCGGGCAGTTCGTCTGAACCAATGATCGCAGCATCGGAGTTTTCTACGGCCACTTTCATCATATTGACGTAATTGGGTTCTTCCAAAGCATTTATAGTTTCTTCTTCAATACCATCAAACAATATTTTTTCTTTTACATCTTTGTTCAACGTACCTTCGAAGCCTTGATTGTACACAGAGGTAACTATTTTACTGTTTTCGAACAAAGGTTCTGTTCCGTAGTAGTTACGAAGGTACAAGGGCAAAAAGGAGGCCAACCAACCGTGAACGTGTATGATGTCTGGCGACCAGTTAAGTTTTTTGACGGTTTCAATGACACCTTTTGCAAAAAAGATGGCCCGTTCGTCATTGTCGTCAAAATAGTTTCCATCCTCATCTGCAAAGGTGGCTTTTCGCTTAAAGTAATCGTCATTATCTATAAAGTACACTTGCATGCGCTCTTTAGGGATGGAGGCCACTTTAATGATCAACGGCATGTCCAGGTCGTTGATGACCAGGTTCATTCCGCTTAAACGGATAACTTCGTGCAGTTGGTGGCGTCTTTCATTGATATTGCCGTAACGTGGCATAAAAATCCTGATTTGACCACCATTGTCATTGACCATTTTAGGGGCTTCAAACGACATGGAAGAAATCTCGGTCTCTGGCAGGTAAGGGATTACTTCAGAAGACACATACAAGACTCTTTTATCTTTCATAAATTTAGTACTTTAATAGCTTAGTTATTTTGAAAGTGCAAAATTACGAAAATTTATGTAGATTGCCCGTAATCTATTAATTTTGCCGCCACTCAAACTAAAACCATGAGCGTACACACCAACCGAGAATCGCTTTTAGCTGCTCTCACACCTTGGCGGAAATCACAAAAAATCGGTTTTGTCCCTACTATGGGCGCCTTGCATCAAGGCCACGTATCTCTTGTAAACAGAGCGTTGCAGGAAAACGACTGTGTGGTGGTGAGCATTTTTGTAAACCCAACACAATTTAACAATACCGAAGATTTAGAACGTTACCCAAGAACGCTTGAGAGCGATATTGCGTTATTAAATTCGCTCCACAATAACATATTTGTCTATGCACCGGAAGCCTCTGAACTTTACGGCAACACCGTTGAGGCTACCAATTATAACTTTCAAGGCTTGGAACATGAAATGGAAGGCAAACACCGCAAAGGGCATTTTAACGGGGTGGGCACTATTTTAAATCTTCTTTTTACTATTATTGAGCCTGACCGCGCCTATTTTGGTGAAAAAGACTTTCAGCAACTGCAAATCGTAAAAAAACTGGTGGAGATAGAAAACCTTCCCGTAGCCATCGTGGGGGTTCCCATTGTACGAGAAGAAAGCGGCTTGGCCTTGAGTTCCCGCAACCAGCGTCTTTCTGCGGCGCAAAAAGAGGAGGCTGTTTTAATTTCAGAAACGCTAAGGAGGGTTAAAGAGCGGTTTTCGTCGCATAGTATTTCAGAATTAAACCGTTTTGTGAAAGAAACCTTCGATAAAAACGACACATTAGTATTGGAGTACTTTGAAATAGCTAACGAAAAAACCTTGAAAACAGCCGTAAAAAAACAGAAAAACGAAAAATACAGGGCTTTTATCGCTGTTTTTGCAGGAGAAATAAGATTAATAGATAATATGGCCCTAAATTAATACCTTTGCAGCATGCAAGTACACGTAGTAAAATCTAAAATACACAGAGTTAAAGTTACCGGTGCAGACCTCAACTACATTGGCAGTATTACCATTGATGAAGATTTAATGGAAGCTGCCAACATCATTGAGGGTGAAAAAGTACAGATTGTAAACAACAACAACGGCGAGCGTTTGGAAACCTATGCCATACCCGGTCCCCGAAACAGTGGCGAAATAACCCTCAATGGTGCCGCTGCCCGAAAAGTTGCGCCAGGCGATATCTTGATCCTCATCACCTATGCCCTAATGGACGTGGAAGAAGCCAAACAATTTAAGCCCGCCTTGGTGTTCCCCAATGAAGAAAACAACCTCTTGAAATAACTTGAAAAAATCGCTTACAAAATTTCTTAAAATTGCCCTGCCGTTGGCCTTGGGCATTTTTTTGGTGTATTATTCCTACACAAAATTTACACCCGAGCAATTGGATGAAATCGCTTTTTACTTTAAAAAGGCAGATTACACCTTTATCGTGCTTTCGGTGCTTTGTAGCTTGGTAAGCCATATTATACGGGCCGTACGCTGGAACCTGCTGCTGCAACCCATAGGCTATTCTCCTAAACTCTTTAACAATTTTATGGCAATCTCGGTGGCGTATTTAATGAATATGTTCATCCCAAAGAGTGGAGAGGTTTCCCGCGGCATCGTGCTGGATAAATATGAGCACGTACCGTTTGATAAAGGCTTTGGCACCATTATCTCGGAACGGGTGGTCGATCTGGTTTTTTTAATGTTCTTTACTGCTTTGGCCCTATTTTTGGAATTTGACGACCTGTATGCGTTTTTAACCGAATATATCAAACCCTCAAAACTGTTCCTTGCCATAGGAATTTTGGTGGTGGCCGCCATTGTTTTTTTTATTTTCCTGAACTATTCAAAAGCAAAGTTCACGCTAAAAATAAAACAGTTTTTGCTGGGCCTGAAAGATGGCATCTTCAGTATTTTCAAAATGAGGAAAAAAGGCTCGTTCATCGTTCAAACCTTTTTAATTTGGGGGCTGTATGTCTTGTCTTTTTACGTGGCCACATTTGCTGTAGATGATACAGCGGCAATTCCCTTGGGCACGGTAATCATCGCCTTTGTGGTGGGCAGCTTTGCCTTTGCTTTTACCAACAGTGGTTTTGGCAGCTATCCTTTTTTTGTGGCCGCCATCCTTGCGGTGTTTGGCATCCCAGAAACAGCCGGAACAGCTTTTGGGTGGATTGTTTGGACATCGAACATCATCTTGATCGTCTTGGTGGGCGGGCTGTCGTTTCTCCTGTTGCCTATTTACAACAAAGTGGAAAAATAAGTTTTGTTTTTCAAAAAACAGCTATTTTTAAATTTTAGTATCTTTCCGGTCCTAAATCGAAAACCTTATGAAAAAAACCTTGCTTCTCGTCTGTTGCTTTCTAATTACACTTTCGGCCAGTTCACAGATTTTATATGAAGAATTCCATTCAGAAAAACTACAGGAAACCCGCAAACTGAAAATCCAGCTTCCCCGTAATTATGACACCAACACCGAAAAAGCCTATCCCATTGTTATTGTGCTCGACGCCGATTACCTTTTTGAACCCGTAGCTGGAAACGTCGATTATCTAAGTTATTGGGAAGATATGCCCGAGAGCATCGTGGTGGGCGTTATGCAAGGCGAATCGCGCTACGAAGACTGTAATTACGACGACACCAATTTTTTCCCGGCTGAAAAAGGAGCCGCTTTTTTTGAATTTATAGGCTTGGAACTGTTGCCGTATATTGACAATAACTACCGCACGGCAAAATTCACCATTGCTGTTGGGCACGATTTTACGGCAAATTTCATTAATTATTACCTGTTTAAAGACCCACCGCTTTTTAATGGGTACATTAGCCTGAGCCCAGATTTGGCTCCCTTGCTCGACGAACGCATCCCCCAGCGCATCCCCGCCATAGAATCGAAGGTTTTTTATTACTTGGCCACCGGTACCGACGATATTAAATCGTTGATGGAGGTTACCCAACTGCTCAATGCACAACTGAAACAGATTGACCAAGACAATTTTGAGTACTATTACGACAATTTTGATGGCGCTACCCATTATTCCTTGGTAAGCCGGGGAATCCCCAATGCGTTGGAAAAAATATTCTCAGTCTATCGTCCCATCAGCAAAAAAGAATACAACGAAGTATTGCTGAAAATGGACAGCCCGGTGGACGAATACCTTAAAGATAAATACCACACCATCGAAACGCTTTTTGGGCTTACCAATCCCATTCGGGTAAACGATTTTATCGCTACGGCAACCGCTGCCGAAAAACTGAAACAATGGGAATCGCTACGGGAAATAGGCACCATGGCCAAAAGACAGTACCCAGACAAAAACATGAGCGATTATTATCTGGGCCGTTATTATGAAGAAATTGGGGAGCCCAAAAAAGCCATGCGAACGTTTCAAGGCGGTTTCGACAAAGAAGAAACCGATTTTATAACCGTGGACATGCTTCTGGACCGTGCCGACAAGATAAAAACCGATTTTGGCTATTAAAGCTTACCGATGGTCACCCGGTTTACCAAGGCCCAATTGGTAAGGGCATTGGTCCCTTTTTCAATAAGAAGTTTATCAATAATGTTGCTGCGGTGTTTCTCAACCGTCCGTCTCGACACAAAAAGCGTTTCGGCAATTTCCGAGGTGTTTTTTTGCGAGGCAATCAACTTTAAGATGGTTACTTCGGAAGGGGTCAATGTTTTTAACTTTTTCATTTCTTCTGAAGCAATGTTGAGGGAGCCCCTATCGAACGATTCGCTGAAATATTCCCTTCCGTTTAAGACGGCTTCCATGCAATCGTCGATTTCCTTAAAGGAATCCTCTTTCAGCAAATACCCATCAATTTGAAGGGCTTTGGCCTGTACGATATATTCAGGCTCTTTATGAAAAGAAAGGATAATAAATTTGGTGTTGATGCTATTGTTCTCTTTTGCGGCTTTAATGACTTCCAACCCGGTCATCAACGGCATGTCGATATCTAAAAGCGCTATGTCCGGTTTCAGTTCTAAAATCAAACTCAACGCCTTGTTGCCGTTGTTGGCCTGCCCTACCACATTGTAACCGTTTCGGCTTAACTCCTCGTTGAGGCCGCTCAACAGCATAGGGTGATCGTCTGCAATAACTATGGTAAAGTCTTTGTTTTCCATATTAAGTTGGTATTTCCAATAAAACAGAAGTTCCTTTTAAGTGCGCGCTTTGTATGGTGAGTTTAGAATGGATTATCTTGGCGCGCTCCAAGAGGGTTTTCATGCCTAAGCTTTCTCCATTGTTCAATTTTTCAGAATACTCAAAACCGTTGCCATTGTCCTTGATAAAGGCTTCGATGGTTTTTCCCTTTTTATGGATGCTTACCGATGCTGCCTTGGCCTCGGCATGTTTTACCATGTTGTTGAGCACCTCTTGTACAATACGGTAAAGGTGCAGGGCTTGGTCTGGGGTTAAATCACCATCGATGTTTTCAATTTCGTTGGTGAAAAAGATGTTGGTATTGGCGTCCACCTCGTTTATCATGGTCTCGATGGCCTTGGTTACGCCCAGTTTTTCAAGGCTTGCCGGATGCAGTCCCCTTGAGATGCTCCTGAGTTCCTCTAAGGTATTTCCTGCAAGGGATTCCATGGCGGCATCGCCGGTATTTTTGGTTTTTTTGGTAAGCAGCATCAGTTTTTGGCCTACGCTGTCGTGAAGCTCCCGGGCCACACGGGTACGCTCGTCTTCTTGAGCTTTTATCAAATCTTGCGAAAACCGTTCTTGCAGTTTCTGCCGTTTTTTGGCAGCCGTGCGGGAGCGGTACAAAAGCACGCCGGCAAAAGCCCCCAGCATTCCCAAGCTGCCAAAAAGCATCCAGTGGTTTTTAAGCCTGTTTTCGGCATCGAGCAGGGCGATGTCTTTTTGCTGCGCCTCGATTTTTGAATCCCGTTTTTCGGTTTCGTACAAGGTTTGGTAATAGCTTAGCCCTTTTGCTTTTTGAACGTTTGAGATAGAGTCTTTTATGTTTTCGTATGCTTTAAAATGCCGGTATGCCTGTGCATCGTTGTTTTGGGCTTCATATACATCGGCCAAAAATTTTTCGGCAGTCATAATGTTTTCAAAATTAGAGCTGTTCCTGTTTATTGTAAGGTGTTCTTTCCCGTATTGCAGTGCTTTTTTATAGTTTTTCTTTGCAAACCAATAATCTTTCAACGCCTCGATGTGCAGCTCTTTATTCCGTTGGTTTTGAGTCCCTGCTATTGTTTTTTCCAGTTTTTTCAAATAGGTTTCCGCCAATGTGATACTATCTTGTTGGGCGTAAGCAATACTGAGGTGCGACAGCAATATGGGGTTGTAAAACGACGCATGCATTGAGCTGTCCGAAGCCTTTTTGGCCAATAACAGGTTTTCGATCCTGCGTTTTGGTTTGTTTTGTTTTTTGGCATCGGTTGCGGCATTGGCATAAAACGAAATTAGCTGCGAATAGCTTTTAATCGCTTTTGCAAAAGCAATGGCTTCGTCCCGTTCTTTTTGGGCTTCTTCATAAAAACCGTTTTGGCTGTACAAAATGGAGAGTGAATTTTTCGCGCTGATTATATTAAAGGTGTCTTTTAACCGTTTAAATATCTTGATGGATTCTTGCAGTCCTTGCGAACTTTCGGCAAAGTGGCCCATTTGGCTTTGGGTGCCTGCCTTGTACATTTTTGCAAGCCCCAATAACCGCTCCTCATTGGCCTGTTTGGCAAACACTTGGGTGGTATCGTAGTATTTAACGGCCGTTTCGTACTCCTTTATATAATAATAACTATCCCCTATGTTTAAAAACAGCTTTGCTTTGGTGCCTTTATTTTGAAGCAATGCGGCCTTTTGAGACAATCTTTTGTATTCCCGCAGCGCCTTTTCTGGTTTTCCTTCGTTGTTGTTCAAAAAATCCATCCTGTTGGAAAGCTGGTACATGGCGATATTCAATGAATCCAATTGCACTGCAAAATCGATGGTTTCCGCTAAAATCGAGTCGGGATTGCGGTTGGTGTCGAAATAAACATAATTGGACAGGCTGTCCATCCATTTTAATTTCTTTCCATTTTCCGAAGTGTTTATGTGCTGTTTTAACGCCTTGATTACCTGCTCATTTTCTTGCGCTGGCAACGCAATATAAAACAAGCAGAGCAATAGGAGTAAAAGATGTTTCATTGGGGAACGCATTTACTTGTGTAAATATACTTATTTTAGCAAAGATTATGGCAAAAACAAAAACCACTTTTTTCTGTCAAAACTGCGGCGCGCAGTACTCAAAATGGCAAGGCAAATGCACCTCGTGTGGCGAATGGAACACCATTGCCGAAGAAGTGGTGCAAAAAGCCGAAAAATCGAGTTGGAAATCAACTACGGCAACGGCCAAACGAGCAGCGAGACCGTTACGGGTTTCTGAAATATCTACCGTTTCCGAAGCGAGGATGAACACAAAAAACAATGAACTCAATAGGGTTTTAGGCGGCGGATTGGTCCCCGGCTCGCTAACCTTATTGGGCGGCGAACCCGGAATAGGAAAAAGTACCTTGATGCTTCAGGTAGCCTTGCAGCTACCCTATAAAACGTTGTATGTTTCAGGGGAAGAAAGTGCGCAACAGATTAAAATGCGGGCCGAACGCATCCAGCCGGTTTCAGAAAACTGCTATATCCTTACCGAAACCAAAACACAAAATATTTTTCGAAACATTGAAGAAATCGAGCCCGATATCGTGGTAATCGATTCCATTCAAACCCTGCATACCGACCATATCGACAGCAGTGCCGGGAGTATTTCGCAAATTCGGGAAACCACGACCGAACTTATAAAATTTGCCAAAGAAACCGCTACACCTGTTATTTTAATTGGGCATATTACCAAAGATGGCAATATTGCCGGGCCAAAAATTTTAGAGCATATGGTCGATACGGTTCTTCAGTTTGAAGGAGACCGAAACCACGTGTACCGCATACTCCGCGCACATAAAAACCGTTTTGGCAGCACCAACGAGCTGGGAATTTACGAAATGCAAGGCAGTGGCTTAAGGGAAGTATCGAACCCTTCGGAAATATTGATTTCCAAGAATGAAGAAGACTTGAGCGGTACGGCAATTTCAGCAACCCTTGAAGGCATGCGCCCGTTGATGATTGAAATTCAAGCCTTAGTTAGTTCGGCAGTTTACGGCACGCCACAACGCAGTGCCACGGGCTACAACGCCAAACGGTTGAATATGCTGTTGGCCGTACTCGAAAAACGGGCAGGCTTTAAACTGGGTGCAAAAGATGTGTTTTTAAATGTTACCGGAGGCATTTCGGTGGACGACCCTGCAATTGATCTTGCTGTGGTAGCCGCGGTGCTTTCGTCAAATATCGATGTAGCGATAGATAAATCATTATGTTTTGCTGCCGAGGTAGGCTTGGCTGGCGAGGTACGGCCCGTAACCCGAGTGGAACAGCGCATTCTCGAAGCCGAGAAACTGGGTTTCGGGAGTATCATTGTTTCCAAACACTGCAAATTTCCGAAGCAAAAATTTACCATCAACATCATTAAAGTGGCGAAGGTACACGATGTGGTGCGGCATTTATTTGGCTGATTTTTGGTACAGTTTCTGCACTGCATCAAGCAGCTATGAAAATAAAGATATTCGCTGCCATAACATTACTTACCTTATTGGGGTGCAAACAAATACAAAAAGCAACCGACGTTGTTACCCAGCCAACCGCCAGGGAAGTATACGAACGTGGTTTCGACGACGAAAATTCACAATTTACTTCTTGGAAAACCGCTTATAATCGAGCCTTTAAAGACAGTCTGAAAATTGAACTTCCGTATACCGAAACGGGAGTTTTCAATTCCAGAAACAATCCTGTTTATAGTTATTTGGTTTCAGTTCAAGAGGGCGAGAAATTGATTGTTTTTACCGAAATGCAAAACGACTCACTTTCGGTATTTATTGATTTATTTCAGAAGAAAAACGATTCTGTATTCCAACAAAAACCGAGAATAAGCAACGAACCAGGAACCAAATCAATTACTTATGAAAGCGGTAAAAATGAAACCGTAAAACTTATCCTTCAACCTGAATTAGCAGCTAATTCTTCTTTCTCAATGAAAATTTACACGGTTCCCATCTATGGTTTTCCCGTGAGCGGTGCTGGAATTAAAAACATACAGAGTTATTGGGGAGCCACCCGAGCTGGCGGAAAGCGCTCGCACGAAGGGGTCGATATTTTTGCCAAACGAGGTACGCCCGTGGTTGCCGTAACCGATGGTCGCGTTTCCTCAACAGGCAACCGCGGTTTAGGCGGTAAGCAAGTTTGGTTGCGTGATGGGCTTTTTGGTCGTTCCATTTATTACGCACATTTAGACAGTATCGCAACTACGACCGGAAAACGAGTAAAAAGCGGTGATACATTAGGTTTTGTGGGCAATACTGGCAATGCCAAAACCACGGCGCCTCATTTACACTTCGGGATTTACAAAGGCTATTCGGGAGCCATCAATCCCTTACCATTTATAAAAAAGCAGAAAATCCCTGAAGTTAAAAATGCCAATAAAGATTCCTTCGGAAAAATAACCCGTAATAATTCTGAACTGCGAATAGGCTCATCTACAAAATTTATGCAAGTAGCAAGTTTGCAAAAAAATGATTCTGTCATGATTCTAGGAAAGAACAACAGTTGGTACCACATTCAAAAAAGCGATTCCTTAAAAGGATTTATCCACCAATCGTTGCTTAAACCATCTTCTTCAAATTAACACTTCTTTAGGCAGTAAACTAAAACAGACACGGTATCTTTAAGATTCAATCTTAAAAACGCACTGCATGTCAATCTTTTCAAAAATTAAACAAACTATTTCCCTTCTAAAAGATGTAGATCTTGATGCTTTGGGGAAATTATCGCAAAAAGTAGATTTACCCGAAGTGATGACCGCTGTGGGCGAATTAGACGACCGTCAGTTAAAAGGCTTGATGAAAATGCTGAAAAGCCAAGGCAAGAAAGGACAGCACAAACTGCCGCCCATTGATGGTGATTTTTACGACCTCAGTTTAAAATTGACCGAACGCCAACGCGAAATCCAGTTAAAAGTGCGTCATTTTATGGAGAAAGAAATAAAGCCCATTGCCAATGAATATTGGAACAAAGCCGAATTTCCTTTTGAAATCATCCCAAAAATGGCCGAACTCGACATTTGCGGCATTGCCTACGACGGCATTGGCCCCGATGAACAAAGCTTTTTAATGGAAGGCATTATCGCCATGGAACTGGCCAGGATTGATGTCTCTATCTCCACTTTTTTTGGTGTGCACAGTGGCTTGGCAATGGGTTCTATTTACGTATGCGGCAGTGAGGAACAAAAACAAGAATGGCTGCCGAAAATGCAACGGATGGAAAAAATAGGTGCCTTTGGGTTGACCGAACCCGATGTGGGATCGGCCGTAGCTGGCGGTTTAGGGACTACGTGTAAACAAGGAGGCGATGAATGGATTTTAAATGGACAAAAAAAATGGATTGGAAATGCCACCTTTGCCGATGTAGTTGTCATCTGGGCACGGGACGAAGATAGTGGCAGGGCCAAAGGGTTTTTGGTTCGAAAAGGAAACCCCGGTTTTAAAGCCGAAAAAATGGAGAACAAAATGGCGCTCCGTACCGTACAAAACGCCTTGATTACCATGAAAGATTGCCGTGTCCCTGAAAGTGATCGATTACAAAAATGTGAATCATTTAAGGATACCGCTAAGGTGCTAAAAATGACTCGTGCTGCCGTAGCTTGGCAAGCGGTGGGTTGTGCCCGGGGAGCGTATGAAAGTGCTTTAAAATACACTAAGAAACGTGAACAGTTTGGACGTCCTATCGCTTCGTTCCAGTTGATACAAAATCATTTGGTGGAAATGGTTTCAAACCTTACAGCGATGCAAACCCTTTGTTTCAGACTCTCAGAATTGCAAGATGAAGACTTATTGACCGATGAACACGCCTCGCTTGCCAAAGTGTTTTGCAGTATGCGCACTCGTGATGTGGTAAGCCGCGCCCGTGAAGTAATGGGCGGAAACGGTATTTTATTGGAGCACGACGTCGCCCGCTTTGTCGCCGATGCCGAGGCCATTTATAGTTATGAAGGTACCAAGGAAATAAACTCGCTTATTGTAGGGAGGGCGATTACGGGGTATAGTGCGTTTGTGAGTTAGGACTTTAAAGACTAAATGGTTCCGATTAAAATCGGAACCATAACAATAAAGAAATAAGACTAGTTTCTAACTTTTTATGACTGACCCTATTTCTCCGATAAGCATTTAAGTGTTTGCATCAGTTTATTACTTTGATCGGAGGAAAAATCTTTTTCTACATAACTTTTTGAAGTCCATACTCGCATTGTTTCTATCTCCTTTGTTGAAAGTTCTTTTAAATCTTTTTTATTACCAAATGTACCGCCAAAAAATAAAGTCATTTTTGCGTCACAATTAAATTTTCCATTATTGGTAAGTTCAAGCCTAGACCCATCACGAAATAATATATTAATTGTATCATCATCGTCTATACAACTTCCAGCACCAGCTGCTTGAATTGATAGAATTGTATATCTCGAACCATTCAAAGCATATATTCCAAAACCAGTTTTGCCACCATCTTCTGAAATTATTAAAGTTTCTTTAGCTGCAGTGGTCGATCTTCCAGTCATTTTATCGGTTTCTGTGGAAATCAATTCTGAACATTCTAAATTCAATTCGTCTGAGCTAACCTCTCTCTTTTCTATGTATTTCCATGTCCCATCTTCATTTAACAATACCTCTTTGCCTTCTTTAGTTGTCGCATTTATTTGGGCTGAAAGAAATTGACCAAATAATATTGATAACATAATAGTTAATAGTAATGATTTTTGCATAATTTAATTTTTAACTTTTAATACCTACTTCCGAATTTAGTTGGCTTTTCGGTATATTCCCAACAGGAGGAAAATAAAAATTATTATGATAAACACAAAAAGGTTTTCAGTAATAAAGATTAGTAATCTAATTGGGTGTAGCTATATAAAGACTAAATATCATTCAACAACTTAGAAATTTCATCCAGTTTTGGGGTTAAAATCACTTCTATTCTACGGTTTTTTGCTTTTCCTGCAGAAGTTGTATTTGTTGCGATGGGCGCGTATTCGCCTCTTCCGGCAGCAGTCAAGTTTTCTTTTGGAATCGAAGCATTTTCGGTTAAAATATTCACGATGGCGGTGGCTCGTTTGGTAGAAAGGTCCCAATTGTTTTTTAACGGGCCGTTGCCACCGTACGGTACATTATCGGTATGGCCTTCAATTAACACGGCTATTTCGGGGTTTTGTGCCAATACTTTTCCCAATTGAACGACCGCCTGTCTTCCACGTGCGTTTACCGCCCAGCTTCCGCTTTCAAAAAGCAGTTTGTTTTCCATGGAAACATATACTTTCCCGTCACGCTGTTCCACAGTAAGGCCGTTGCCTTCAAAGTTGGTCAAGGCAGCAGAAATGGCATCTTTTAAAGCTTTCATTTTAGCATCTTTTGCAGCGATGATGCCTTCCAATTCATCCACGCGTTTGGAGCGCGCGGCTAAATCTTTTTGTAGTTTGTTTAATCGCTGGCTTTCGGCAGCCAATGCGCGTTCTTTTTCTTCTAATTGGGTTAAGAGTTTTCGGTTACGCTCTAAGTTTTCGGTTAATGCCGAGGAGCTATTTGCTTCCAACGCATCGTAAGATTTTTGTAAACGCTTGTAATTTTTTTCTGAAGCAGCCAAATCCATCGCCAAACGTGTGTTTTCGGCTTTTAATTTTTCAATTTCTTCCCGCAATTGAGCAACAGAATATACTTCTCCATTTGTCGAAGTATTATCCAACTGCGACATTAACGATTCGTTTTCAGATTTTAAATCGGCATAGCGATCTTTTAAATCGTCATATATTTTTGAGGAAACGCACGAGGTAGTTATCGATGCGATTAGGATTCCGAGGAAAAGATTTTTAAGCATGGTATTGGATTTTTAAATATTGAGATTCCCGTTTTCACGGGAATGAAAGTTCCACCAAAAGTGGACAGTGGTCGCTGTGTTTGGCTTCGGGTAGTATAACGGCTCTTTTTAGGTTTTCTTGTAACGGTTTTGCAACCATATTATAATCGATGCGCCAACCCTTGTTATTGTTGCGGGCATTGGCGCGATAGCTCCACCAGGTATAATTATGGGGTTCTTTGTTGAAATGCCGGAACGAATCTATAAACCCGCTATCCATAAAATTGCCGATCCACTCGCGTTCTACCGGTAAAAAACCGGATACATTTTTATTGCGCACAGGATCGTGAATATCAATCGCTTCGTGACAAATATTATAATCGCCACAAATAACCAAATTGGGGATCTCTTTTTTCAATTCATTAATATAGTGTTGAAAATCGTCCATATAGGTCAACTTATGCTCCAATCGTGCAATGTTCGTTCCGCTGGGCAAATACAAACTCATCACGGAAAGATCATCAAAATCCACCCGAACGTTTCGGCCTTCGTGATCCATATAATCGATTCCCGTTCCATAAGCAACGTTATTGGGTTCTATTTTTGAAAAAATGGCCACGCCGCTATAGCCTTTCTTCTCGGCACTGTACCAATATTGATATGGATAACCGGCTTCCGTAATCGCATCGGTATCCACTTGCTCTTTCATTGCTTTGGTTTCTTGAATACAGATAACATCAGGATTGGCGCTTTGTATCCAATCTAAAAACCCTTTTCTAATGGCGGCCCGGATGCCGTTAACGTTGTATGATATTATTTTCATGACATTCTCTGCACTTCGACTATGCCTGCCTAAAGCAGTTAGGCAGCTCTGCATAAACTTCGGCAACTCTTTTTATAGGTTATCAATTCTTTTTTTGCGAAAGCAAGTTAAAAAATCTAAAACGCTTTAAGCAACCCTAACCTTAAATCTTTCCAAACTTAATGTTGTTTCCTTTTTAAGCATCAATACAAATAGTACGTCGTTTTATAAATTTTAATCATTTGTCTTTCTATTTTTTTAAAGCAACATTGATTTTTTTTTATTATCACGATATATTTCTATGGCCTAATCTCAATCAGCTAACCAATAAATTTTTACATTTGCACACAACCAATTTCAAAACAGAACCCATGTCCGTTCCCATTCCCGAACCCAAGATTTTTGCTTGTAAACAAAGTGAAACATTAGCTGGCGATATTGCCAAAGCATTTGGTATTCCGTTAGGCAAAGTAATTACCTCTACCTATAGCGATGGTGAATTTCAACCTTCTTTTGAAGAATCGGTCCGTGGCAGCCGGGTGTTTATCATTGGTTCTACCCACCCCAACAGCGACCACTTAATGGAAATGCTGTTAATGCTCGATGCTGCAAAACGCGCTTCGGCACGGCACATTACCGCCGTATTGCCTTACTTTGGTTGGGCCCGACAGGACAGGAAAGACAAACCGCGCGTGCCCATTGCGGCAAAATTGGTAGCCAAAATGCTGGAAACGGCCGGGGCCACCCGCATCATCACTATGGATTTGCACGCCGATCAAATTCAAGGGTTTTTTGAAAAACCCGTGGATCACCTCTTTGCTTCGACCATTTTTTTACCGCACCTGCGAAAATTGAACCTTGACAATTTAACCATCGCCTCTCCCGATATGGGCGGCAGCAAGCGGGCGTACGCCTATTCCAAAGCAATGGAAAGCGATGTGGTGATCTGTTACAAACAACGGGAAAAGGCAAACGTTATCTCGCATATGGAACTCATTGGCGATGTAAAAGGCAAAAATGTGGTCTTGGTCGATGATATGGTCGATACAGCGGGAACGCTTACCAAAGCAGCCGATTTAATGATGGAGCGCGGTGCCTTGAGCGTGCGCGCCATTTGTACGCACCCTATCCTTTCGGGCAATGCTTATGAACGTATTGAAAAATCTAAATTGGAAGAATTGATTGTTACGGACTCCATTCCGTTAAGTCAAGAAAGCAAAAAAGTAAAAGTGCTTACGTGTGCCAACCTGTTTGCCGAGGTAATGCTGAGCGTAAACCACAACAAAAGCATCAGTTCCAAGTTTTTGATGTAAGTTTTTTTCTGAAATCACCCTAACTCATTTATAAAACAGCCTGGCAACACCCAAAATTTGCAATCTGTTAAATCTTTTTTAGCTCGTTTTGATGTGAAACCACTTTTTTCAGAAAAAACATCCCTTCATAAATTGTAAATACAAAATAAACCATATCTTTGCACTCCTTAAAAAACTGGGGCTCAATGTGCCCTGATAATTAAATAAATTTTACAAATGAAATCACTTACAATCAAAGGATCTAAAAGAGAAAGCGTGGGCAAGTCGGCAACGAAGGCCTTGCGTAATGCTGGAAAGGTTCCTTGCGTCGTGTACGGAGGGGATAACACCATTCATTTTTCAGCAGATGAAACCGAATTTCACAACCTCATCTACACACCCGACGTTTTTAGGGTTGTATTAGAGCTGGCCAACGGCGAAACCATCGACTGTGCTTTGCAGGACATTCAATTTCACCCGGTAACCGACCAGATATTGCACATCGATTTCTATCAATTGTTCGACGGCACCCCAATTAGCATGACCATTCCGGTACGTGTGAGCGGTAACGCGAAAGGAGTTAAAAATGGTGGGGTATTGCGTGTAATCAACCGTAGATTGCGCGTTAGGGCATTGCCTAAAAACCTTCCCGATTTTATCGATGTTGACGTAACCGAAATGAAAATTGGCGATGTCTTTACCGTGGGCGACGTTGAAAAAGAAGATTTCGAATTCTTGCAAGAAGACAAAGAGGTTATTTGCCAAGTGAGAACTTCCCGTACCGCTATCGTTGACGAAATTGACGAAGATGAAGACGAAGAAGGTGAAGAAGGAGCTGAAGGCGAAGAAGGAGCAGAAGAAACTGCCGAAGGAGCAGAAAACAAGGAAGGCGCTACAGAAGAATAAGCACTTTGCTCTTAAGATAAACAAAAAGCATCCTGTAATTCGGGATGCTTTTTTTATTTTTACTGTTGAAATACGTGTTATGCTGTCATTTTTCAGAAATCTTTTTAGCACTAAACAAAAACAACCTTATACAGAAGGCGACCCCATGAAAAAATTTTTAATTGCCGGCTTGGGAAATATTGGCCCCAAATACCACAATACCCGCCACAACATCGGTTTTAAAATACTGGACCATTTGGCCGAAGAAAACAACCTGACTTGGCAGACCGAAAAGTTAGGCGACATAACCCTTCATAAAAAGAAAGGCCGCAGCTTTTTGTTATTGAAACCCAGCACCTTTATGAACCTAAGCGGAAAAGCGGTTCGCTATTGGCTGGAAAAAGAAAAAATATCGTTGGAAAATCTTTTAGTGGTAACCGACGACCTTAATTTGCCCTTTGGGACAATCCGTATAAAAACAAAAGGAAGCGATGGCGGCCACAATGGGTTAAAAGACATACAAAACACTTTGCAAACCACTAAATACAACCGGTTCCGGTTTGGCATCAGCGATGAGTTCAGCAAAGGGCGTCAAGTGGATTACGTTTTGGGCGAATGGAACGAAGCGGAAGATAAAAAACTGCCCGAACGCTTGGAAAAAGCTGCCAAAGCCATCGAGTCTTTCGGCTTGGCAGGTATCAACAATACTATGAACACGTTTAACGGAAACTAAGGTGAAAGAGCATAGAGCAGCTTCAAAATACGAAAACAACAGGCCTTGCGCCATAACCATTGGCACTTTCGATGGCGTGCATATTGGCCATAAAGCCATCTTGAAACGGTTGGTGCAAACAGCAAAAAAAGACGACTTGGATTCCGTTTTGTTGACGTTTTTCCCACACCCAAGAATGGTGCTTCAAAAAGATGCAGGGATTAAATTGATCAATACGCTTTCAGAAAAAAAAGAGCTGCTCGAAAAAACAGGTCTGGACCATTTGGTCATCCATCCGTTCACCAAACAATTTTCCCGCTTAACGGCGGTGGAATACGTGCGCGATATCTTGGTAAACAAACTTCACGCAAAAAAAGTGATCATTGGTTACGACCACCGTTTTGGCCGAAACCGCACCGCTGATATTTCCGATTTAAAGGAATTTGGTGAAACCTACGGCTTTGAAGTAGAAGAAATCAGCGCACAAGAGCTGGATAAAGTAACGGTAAGTTCTACCAAAATACGTAAGGCACTGGAAGCCGGCGACATTAGTACGGCCAATGAATATTTGGGCTATCAATTTATGGTTACGGGAACGGTGGTAAAAGGAAAAGCCATTGGCAGGACATTGCACTATCCAACTGCCAATCTAAAACCTTCAGAAGACTATAAGCTCATTCCAAAAAACGGTGTGTACATCGTTGAAGCCACCATTAATGACAACAAAGTTTTCGGTATGACCAGCATTGGCACCAACCCTACTGTTGGCGGCACGCAAAAAACCATTGAGACCCATTTTCTGGATTTTGATCAAGATCTGTACAACCAACCGCTGCGTATCGAGTTCATTACCCACATTAGGGACGAAGCCACCTTTGATGGCACCGAAGCTTTAAAAAAGGCCATTCAAGAAGACGAACTGTTTGCCAGGGATTTCCTTAAAAACCGTGGATAAGTTTTTATTTAAACATATAGACAACATCAACCTGGTGTTATGGCGGGTGGTTTTCGGCGCATTGATTGCCATAGAAGGCTTTGGCGCCATTGCTTCCGGCTGGGTGCGCCGTACCTTGGTCGAGCCTGATTTTACTTTTAACTTCATAGGCTTTGAGTTTTTACAACCGTTGCCCGGCGATTTAATGTACTGGTATTTTGCCTTGATGGGCGTTTTTGGCCTTTTGGTCATGCTTGGATACAAATACCGGTTTAATATGTTTTGCTACGCCCTTATGTGGACCTGTGTGTACTTAATGCAAAAATCGTCGTACAACAACCATTATTATTTAATGATGTTGCTTTGTTGGCTCATGGTGTTTTTACCGGCCAACCGATGGTTTTCAATAGATGCCAGACAAAATTCTGAACTCAAATCTTCGTCCATGCCACGATGGGTGCTGCTTGTATTAATATTACAAGTTTGGATTGTCTATACCTACGGATCTATCGCAAAATGGTATCCCGGCTGGCTAGATGCCAGTGTGCCGGCCCTTTTTATGAAAGGCAAAAAGGATTATTGGTTGGTGGGCGGGTTCCTTCAGCAAAATTGGGCGCATTGGTGCATTGCCTATGTGGGCATTTTCTTTGATCTTTTAATCGTTCCCTTATTGCTGTGGAAGCGCACCCGGATGGCCGCTTTTATCGCTTCCATCTTTTTTCATTTGTTCAATTCGTTCATATTTCAAATTGGTATTTTCCCGTACATGTCCATGGCATTTGCCCTTTTCTTTTTCTCTGCGGAAACATTACAGAGGCGATTTCTTCCCAAGAAAAAATTATATACCAAAGGCGAAATCATCGTGCCAAATTACAAACCAGCGTTAATCACTGTACTTTCTGTTTATTTTATAGTTCAAATCGGGCTGCCGTTGCGGCATTGGTTTTTTAAGGACGATGTGCTCTGGACCGAAGAAGGCCACCGGTTGAGTTGGCGCATGATGTTGCGCAGTAAAGCCGGTAGTTTGACCGTTTGGGTAAAAGAAAAAGGCACTGAAGAACGAAAACGCTACGACTACAACCAATTGCTCAGCAAAAAGCAACAACGATCGGTAAAGGCCAAGCCCGATATGCTTTGGCAATTGGCACAGCGCATTAAAGAAGCCGAAGCCAAAAAAGGCCGGGATGTAGCAGTGTATATGGATTCTCGCATTCGGGTGAACACGGGGTACTACCACCAACTCACCGACCCCGAAGTCGATCTGGCCGCCGAGCCCTGGCATCATTTTAAACACAACGATTGGATTTTACCTTCGGAAGAAGGGTTTGCAAGGAAGCCGAAGAAATGATATAAGAGTACGGTATCAATTTTTAGAAACAGAACAAGCAGGATGTGATTTCTCCTATCGTCGAAATGACTGCGCTAGTCATCCCGAAGGAGGGATGGTGAGGGATCACATTTGAGTAAACAACCCAATTTATCTTTTCAACAAAAAAATCTCCATTAAAACTTCCATTTTCCTAACTTTGCTTTCTTAAAATTGTTAGGACTATGTTACAAGTACACGAAATCCGTGAGAAAAAAGATGCGTTTGTAAAAGCGCTCGCCAAAAGAGGCATCGATGCCAAAAAAGACCTGGAAGCAATTATCGCTACAGATGAAACCCGCAGAAACACCCAGACCCAACTGGATGATGTGCTGTCACAGTCCAACAAATTTTCAAAGGAAATAGGGATGCTTTTTCAAAAAGGAGAAACCCAAAAAGCCAATCAGCTTAAAGAAAAAACCACCCAACTAAAACAAGAGTCCAAAAAGTTGCAAGAGCAATTAAATGCTGCTGAGGAACAACTACAAACCATGTTGTACGACCTTCCCAATGTGCCGCACGAAAGCGTACCGGCCGGTACTGACGAAGAAGACAATGAAGAAATTTTCCGTGAATTGGACATTCCAACCTTGGAAGAAGGCTCGTTACCACACTGGGAACTGGCAAAAAAATACGACCTGATTGATTTTGAGTTGGGCGTAAAAGTAGCCGGAGCCGGATTTCCTATTTATAAAGGAAAAGGTGCCCGATTGCAACGCGCCTTGATTACTTACTTTTTAGACAAGAACACGGAAGCCGGTTATACCGAATATCAAGTACCGTTAATGGTAAACGAAGACTCTGCTCGCGGCACTGGTCAATTACCCGATAAGGAAGGCCAAATGTACCATATTACCAACGACGATTTGTATATGATCCCAACATCCGAAGTGCCGGTAACCAATATGTTTCGGGGCGATTTATTGAAAAACGATCAGTTGCCCATCGCCTGTACCGGTTACACACCGTGTTTTAGGCGCGAAGCAGGAAGTTATGGCGCGCACGTTCGGGGCTTGAACCGTTTGCACCAATTTGACAAGGTGGAAATTGTTCGCGTGGAACATCCCGAAAACAGTTACAAAGCTTTGGACGGTATGGTAGAACACGTAAAAAACATCTTGCGCGAATTGAAACTACCGTACCGAATTTTACGGCTTTGCGGCGGCGATTTAGGCTTTACCGCAGCCTTGACTTACGATTTTGAAGTATTCTCCACCGCTCAAGATAGATGGTTGGAAATCTCTTCGGTATCCAATTTTGAAACCTTTCAAGCCAACCGATTAAAACTTCGGTTTAAAGACGAGAACGGTAAAAATACCTTGGCCCACACCTTAAACGGAAGTGCGTTGGCATTACCGCGTGTCTTGGCCGGCATTTTGGAAAACTACCAAACCTCAGAAGGCATCAAAATCCCAGAGGTATTAGTGCCGTATTGTGGATTTGAAATGATAAAAATTTAATATCACAAATCACAAAAAGTTTTATTTAAAAAAATACAATTCATTCCTGTGAAAAAAAATAGCCCCTTTTTCTTTTTACTAGCAATACTTACAATAACAATGACCATTTCATGCTCTTCAGATAATGATGAAAATATTGAAGAGGAATCTGAACAACAGGAAAACGAGACAACAGGATTAATCAAGTTTGAAGAATGGAAAGTTATTGATGGTGACCTTAAGCTTAGGGTTATAAATGAATTTGAGAATTCAAAACATATAAAGTTTTCATATTATCACAACGGGGAGTTAGACAATTACATAACTCCTGAATATAATTCTGATGGTTTTTTATCAAAAGAAATCAATCACAATCCTACCGGAACTATTTTATCAACAGCAAGTTTCGCTTACGATATTGAAGACAGAATAACTGAAATAATTTATGATAGTTATACAGAAACGCATATAAGCTTCACAATTTCATTTTCCCACAATGCAGACAACACAATAATAAGTGAAAAGGTGCTATCTGGAAATACAGATACAAAAACATTTAAGCTGAACCAAAACGGATTAGTATATCAAGAGTTGATAGATGACAATATAGTCACTAATGTGACTTATGATGGTTTTAAACCTGTTACATTAAACTCAGATGCAGGCGACTTTACATACAGTTATGAAACAGAAGGAAAGCTACCATATAGTTTTAAAGACATTTACGGAGAAAACCCTGTAAATCCCATTCTATATGCTAATAATTTAGAAGGAGGTTTTGATTTTTTAACAACAGATTTGGTTTCTTCGATTGTTTCTGATGAATCAGAAACCAATTTTGAGTACACCCTCAATGAAAACAAAAACCCTACGCTTACCAAGGTGTATAAAAATGGAAGTTTGGTAAAAGAGTTTAGGTATTTTTACGAATAATAAAAACGCTACCCTCCTAAATTAAGAGGACCTGCCCCATTTTTCTCACGGTAGTGCCTGAAAGGCGGCGCGGTTAAAGCAAAATTTGAAACCACAAAGATTATTTGATTTTTCTTGAGATTTGTAATTTGAGATTTGGTTTTTACTTTTTACCCACCCTATCTTCATTCTGCTTTACAAAAGCAGCCCAGCCGGTATAGCTTTTACCTGTTTCTATACGGCCTTCGTTATAAAAATGACACACCGCTGCGGCCAATCCGTCCGTGCTGTCGAGGTTTTTAGGCAGTTCTTTTAAACCAAGCGTACTTTGCAGCATTTTAGCCACTTGTTCTTTACTGGCGTTTCCGTTGCCGGTGATGGCCATTTTTATTTTTTTGGGGGAATATTCGGTAATGGGCACTTGCCTTGAAAGTCCGGCGGCCATCGCCACCCCTTGCGCCCTGCCCAGTTTAAGCATGGATTGGACGTTTTTCCCAAAAAACGGGGCTTCGATGGCTATTTCATCGGGGTGATAGGTGTCGATCAATTCAACGGTACGTTCAAAGATGAGTTTCAGTTTTAGGTAGTGGTCTTTGTATTTGGTGAGCGTTAACTCGTTCAATTGCATAAACTGCATTTTTTTGCCCACTATTTTTATGAGTCCGAATCCCATTATGGTGGTTCCGGGGTCAATGCCGAGGATTATTTTTTCTGAACCCATATTTGAAAACTTTCTGTAACTTCGTCGCTTATGCGCACGGTTTTGCACAAATCTAAACAATATTGGCTGGTTGCCCTAAAAGTTTTGGTGTTGGGGCTCACATTTGCGTATATCTATTATAAAATCGCTTCCGGAAACACATTGCAATGGCAAGTTTTTAGTTCTGAAATACAGTCAAAAAACTTCATTTATATCCTATTTTTTATCGTTTTGGCAACCATTAATTGGACGTTGGAAATCGCCAAATGGCAAACGGCGGTTTCAAAAACCACATCCATTTCATTTTCCGAAGCAACCAAACAAAGCCTGATGGCGTTGACGGTTTCATTGCCAACCCCCAACCGAATCGGCGACTATGGAGCCAAGGCGTTTTTTTATCCTTTGGAAAAAAGAAAGGAAATACTTTTGCTCAATTTTATAAGCAGCAGTGCCCAAATGGCCGTTACCTGTTTTTTTGGTGCTATTGGTCTGTTAATACTGGCAATGGATTACGAACTGCCGATTTCAGAAACCAAACTTGGGATTTTCTTATTGGTTGTATTGCTGGCAATGGTGCTTGGCTATCTTTTCAGAAGAAAGCAATTGCTGGTCAAAGGACTTTCGGCACTCAATGTTGTGCGGTATTTTAAAAACTTACCGGTTTCCATTAAGCTGAAACTGGTGTTATTTTCCGTGCTACGGTATGTGATATTTGGGTTTCTGTTTTATTTTGTATTGGTTTTTTTTGAGGGTGACTTGACAATATTAAAAGCCGCTCCGCTCATTGGCGCTATGTACCTGCTGGTTTCTATCGTTCCTTCCTTTTTGCTTTTCGATGTGGTCATCCGTGGCGGGGTGGCGGTCTGGTTGTTTTCATTTGCGGAAATTCCCGAACTGCCTGTACTTTTTACCGTTTTTACCATGTGGCTGCTCAACTTTATCCTACCGGCTTTGATGGGCAGTTGGTATGTTCTAAGCTATAAAACCGAGCACAGATGATGATATCCGGGGTTTTGCTGTTTACCATTTATCTGGTTCTTTTATTAGCCATCTGGATAGGAATGATACAGTTGAAATCGCTGTCATCAAAACCCGTTTCTCCTAAAACCAATTTTTCAATAGTCGTCCCGTTTAGAAATGAAGCTAACAATTTGACTGCCCTGGTCACCTCGCTGAAACAATTGGACTACCCAGCACATTTTTTTGAAGTGATTTTTGTGGATGACGTGTCTAAGGACCGTTCGGTTTTTGTGTTGTCGCAAGCCTTGGAAGGCTGTGTGTTTCCGTATAAAATAATACGGAGCAAACGGTTTTCGAATTCCCCAAAAAAAGATGCCATTACCCTCGCTGTTTCCGAAGCCAAGCACCCTTGGATCCTGACCACCGATGCCGATTGCAAGGTTCCCGTAACTTGGTTGCGCGCTTTTAACAGCATCATTCAGGAAAAGCATCCCAATATGGTTTGCGGGCCAGTATATTACCATAGCAACGGTAGCCTTGTGCACGCTTATCAACAATGCGACGGCTTGAGCTTGCAGGCCGTAACCATGGGCGGATTTGGCTTAAACCGCCCTTTCCTTTGCAATGGAGCCAATTTAGGATATAAAAAAGACCTATTTCAGCAATTGAAAGGATTTTCCGGCAACAACCATATTGCCAGTGGGGACGATATTTTTATGATGGAGAACATCCAGCAGTTAGCACCCAATACGGTGCATTTTTTAAAAAGCAATGCTGCTGTGGTCACTACCCAGCCGCAAAAAAAATGGCGTCAAGTAATCAACCAACGGGTGCGGTGGGCATCGAAAACGGCAAAGCAAAAAAATTGGCTTCCAAAAGTGGTGGGAGGCCTCGTCTTTGCGACCAACCTTTGGTTTGTTTTTGGTTGGATCTTTGTTTTTTTCAGCTTATCGTTCCGTTATTTTTTCTTGTTCCTGTTTTTCATGAAAGTATTGATCGACGGCATTATCATTTTGTTGAGCGCCCACTCCTGCCTTGTTAACAGAAAGGTCTTCAGAAAAAAAACAATCTCGGCAAAATTTATCTTCCAAATGGCACTTAGTGGTTTCCTTTACCCTTTTATAACAGTAACCGTTTTTGTTTTAAGCCTGTTAGGCGGATACAAATGGAAAGGACGACGGTACAAAACCTAAAGGTACTTTCAATAAATTTTCTATCTTTAACCCAACAAAACCTGACCCTATGAAACGCCTACTTTTATTAGCTTGCCTACTGACCACCATCGCTGTTTCGGCCCAACAACAATACACCGTAGATGGTAACACCTATACGTTACAAAAAGAAATTGAAGGACCACTTACCCTTTTATGGAACACCATTGACAACGAATACCGCTACTTTTTACAAAAAGGGAACACCATTACCGAACTGAAAAACACCAAAGTTAACGGCAGTTACCAAGAAGAGTACAAAGAGGTGTTGCAGCAACAAACCCAAAATGCTTCCCTTGCTGTTGACGGAGTGAATTTAACCTTGCCGAGCTTGCGGGAATTTGTGATTTCCTATAACAAAAAAGTGGATCCTTCTTTTACGTTTGAAGAAAAATCCATCCAGCTACAAACGAGATTGGGCGCCTATGTAGGGGTTTCGAACAATGTTTATTACATAAACCCGAACAACACCATTTTACCTTCTTTTGGTGTGGATTTGGAATTAACGGACGAAGTAAAACTGAAACGTCACGCTTTGGTTTTTCGTTTTAAACAATTGCTGAAAAACAGCGATTACGATTTTTCAAATTCTGAGATTTCCTTGAATTACCGCTTTAAGTTCATAAAATCGAGCGCAATCGATGTATTTGCCAATGTGAAGGTCGTGGCCTACTCCCATGCATCACGGGACATCATTTATACCGACAGCAACGGGCAAGAAGAGCGCATCACCGGTTCTGGCGGCGAACTGCAAACCCCCGGCGCATTTGGACTGGGCGCCGATATTGCATTGGGCAATGGCTTTCTTACCTTATCGTACAATGACATTGTTGCCATTGGACTCGAAAGCAACGATGAATTTCCTGTAGATTTCACTGTTGGTTATAAGTTTAACCTATAAATCTCCGCCTGTTTGCAGCACAATGGGCAAGGTAAAATGAGTCTTAACGGGAATCCCTCGTTTATAGGCTGGAGCAATCAGTTTTATAGCATCGATTTTATTGCGAAGGTTTTGTTCAAAGTTTGGCAATTCGGCTTTGGTAAGGCTGTCCAAATCCATATTTTTCACGGAAAGCTGTCCTTTTTCAGAAACCAAAAACCTTACATATACCGTGTCGTTCAATTCTTTTAAAGATTTATCTCTATTGTTGTTAACAGCTTCAAAAAGATAAGTTGTTAAGGTGTTTTCAAAACATTTTTTTTGTGAAGCTTTGTCTAAAAAGGAGCTGCAGGGCTCAAAAATAGGGTATTGGTCCACATTGTTCCAGTCTATGGTTTTTAGTTCTTCATCGTAGAATGTTTCCGAAGATATTTTCTCGGTTTCAAAAAACTGGCAGGAAACCGTTGTAAAAGCGATAATAAAATAAAGGATGAGGTGCTTCATAAATACAACGCGTTCATAGTATTGCAAATTTATAAGAATATTTTTAAGCGACCCACAAACCGTTCATCTATAATATTGGCATTAAAACAACCTTATTACCAGAGTTTATAATTCCTGTAATAGTTCTTGGGCTTTGTTGTAGGCATCGGTATTGGCATCGATTGATTTTAGGATGTTTTTTGCCTCATCGTATTTTTTTTGCTTCAGTTTGCCCAAAGCATTCCACCAACGCGCTTCAGAAGCATAAACCGAATTTCCTTCTGAAATATCTTTCAGGATTATTTCGGCTTCATCAAATTTATCCTGCTCCACCAATGCTTGTGCTTTGTAGAATTGGTATTCTACCGTTTCAGGGTTTTTTTGAAGTAATTTATCAAACTGTAACTCTGCTTCTGCATAATCGCCGGTGTTGAAGGCCTGTTCGGCTTGTTTTGTTGTTGTGGCGTTATCGCTTCGCAAGGTTAACGAGATTGGCTCATGAGTTGCAAATTCGGAATAGGTTGGTTTGCCAAACCCATTGAACAAAAACAGCCCCACGGCCAATATGATGGATGCTGCCACTGCATAATGCCACGGTTTAAACCGGATGGATTTTCCATGGGAATCGTTTTGGTTTTTGGAAATTTTAAAGCGGGCATCGGCTTGTTGTATGGATTGCAATACATCGGCACGTTGAGCCGAAAACCGATTTTCTAAGGCGCTGTAAACAGTTTTAAAGGCATAAAAATCGTCACGGAACGATGGGTCTTCTTGTAAACGCTGTTCAAACGCCTTACGATCTGAAACCGATAGTGTTTCTTCTAAATAAGCTGTGAATACTAATTCGTTTTCTTGAGGTTCCATACTGTTTTCATCCGTTTTTTAGCTGCTGGTATTCAGGGCTTTCTTTAATTAATTGCGTTAGTTTACCAATGCAAAGCGATTTCTTTTTCCGGGCATAGGCATACGTTATGTCCAGTTGGTCTGCCACCTCTTGCATGGACATAGACGAAAATCCCAACGTAATGATTTTTTTGCAGGTTTCGCCCAATTTTGAGAGCATTGCAATATATAGATTTTGCTGTTGCTCAAATTCTTGGGTTGCCGTGGCATGTTCGTGTGCATCGTCATGTATAGATAAACGCTCCTCCTCTATTGTTACCTCTTTATTGGATCTTTTTTTGAGCACATTAAGCCATTTGCGTTTACAAATGAGGAAAAAATAGGCATCAAAAGGGCAAGTAAGCTGCAACCCTTTTGTTTTGGCTTGGTCGTACACCGTTATTAACGCCTCTTGAATAATATCGCGCGCCGCAGCTTCGTCGCCACTGTTTTTACGTACATAGCCAATGACCTTTGGAGCAAATTTGGTGTAGATCTCATCAATAAGCTCCCGGTTATTTGCCAAAAGCGCCTCGATATATTTTTGGTCGGGATGTATTTTTTTTGCTGCCAAAAACAGGTTTTAAAATGGTTTCAGTTTGTTTTCCCAAAGATACCATGTTTTTCTTAGTGTGCTTTTAGTATTCCCGTTTTAACCTGAAAGGCCGCAAAGGTCGCACAGAGAGCACAAAAGAGTATGCTGTACCTGTTCTGCCTTTTCTTAACGTCTTTCTCATTTCAAAAAAAATTCAATCCTATGGTAACAAAATAAAAACATAATGATATAAGGGTGTAAACCTTAAAATTAAAAAGTTATGAAACGTACAAACAAAACAATCCGAACCTATGGATACCGCTTTATGTTACTTACTCTAATAGGGGTATTTGGCATAAGCTGTAGTCCCGAAAGCACCGTACCTGTAGACGATGGATCTTTGCCTTATACTGCAGGCGACCCAGCGGTATTTAACGCCTTAAGAGCTGAAGCCTTGACCACTCATATGGAAAAGGAAACGTTCAATGCCGAAGATGGCGTTCAATTTACTTCCAACGATGGAGCAGAAATACAAATATTCCCCAATTGCCTGCTGAAAGACGGTGATGTGGTAACCGGTCAAGTGGAGCTTACCTTTATAGACCTATACGAAAAACGCGACATGGCCACCACCAACAAACCCACTATGGGCTTAATGCAAAATGGCGACAAAGCCCCGTTGGTAAGTGGCGGCGAGTTTTTTATTGAAGTAAGGCAAGATGGCGATCTGTTGCAAATGGGCTGCCAATACCAACTCATGGTTCCTGGTGACAACACCGGTGGCACCGACCCTGAAATGGTGCTGTGGAACGGCCTAATTGATGAAAACGGCAACCTTACCTGGGACGAAGTGGAAGAAGAAGACAATGCCCAGATCTACAATGAAGGTGGAAACTATTATGTATTTGCCGAAGCCTTTGGCTGGACCAACATCGACCGGTTTTACAACGACCCGAGACCAAAAACCACCTTGCTCGTGGATGTGCCCGAAGGGTTCGATTTTGACAACAGTGCCGTGTATTTATCGTACGACGGAGAAGCAAACGGCTTGGCCCATTTAGATACTTTTATTGCCGAAAACGGGTATTTTTCCGAACACTACGGCCAAATCCCCATTGGCCTGGAAGCACACCTCATTTTTATGTCGGCAGACGGCGACAACTGGCGGTATGCCATTCAAGGGGTGACCATTGCCGAGAATGAGGTCTATACTTTTACTATCGAGGACACCCAAGTAGATAGCTTTGAAAACGTTACAGCGGCCATCAACAGTCTCCCCTAGTTTTGTTGGTTTTTGATTAGTCGATTGTTTGATAGCCAGAAAAGCCACTGTAATAGGTGGCTTTTTTTTATACCATTTAAAAATAATTTTAAAAAAAGGGGTAACAAAACATGCTTTTGTCCATATACCAATAGAACGGGCAATCAAAATGAGCCCAATAAACCAAATAAGAACTTTAAAACACACATTATGAAAACAATACTATTTTCAATCGCATTCATCGGCTTCTTTTGCCTGTCGCTTCACGCTCAGGATTTCCAAAGAGAGGTACAGTACAATTCCGATATTTACCACGACCTTAACTTAGATGTTATCAACGACGGCAGTAATGATTTTATCGTTGCCAGTAACATTTTCGACACCAATATGAGCAATTCTGAAATCAGCTTGAAACGAATGGACGAAAACGGAAACATTGTTTGGGCCAAGCAGTATTCCGATGCCTCGTTGCAAAACGCCCGGGTTTTCGATGTGGCTAACATGTTCGACTTTGTCGCCATTACCGGCTCCATCGATGTTAGCGGCACCAAACATACCTTTATAGCAAAAATAGAAGCGGCCACCGGCAATATGCTCGATGTAAACTATTACGATATCGTGTCGCCAAACTTCAATTCCACCGGGTTAAACATTGCATTCACCAATACCGATGCCAACAATGACGGAAACGCAGACCCCGGTTTTGTGGTGGGCGGATTTTTCGGCAACTGTTATAGTTTAGACTACCAATGCAGCCTTAACATTGGCTATATACTTCGCGTAGATCAATATTTGAACGTGCTTTGGACCACCGAATTAGACACCTCGGTAAGTGCCACCAGCGACTACGACTTTGTCAATAAGATTACCGAAACCAGTGATGGCTTTTTCTTGACGGGAAGTGCCACCGGCCTTACCCAACAAGGTTTTGAACGCCAAGGCGCTTTGGCATACCTTATCGATTACGAAGGCAACTTTGTATGGAACAGCAGTTATATCTTCGGAAATTCTAGGGACGTGAGTGTCGATGCTTATTATGAACCCACTACCGGAAACATCTATATGCTGTCCAATTATTCCTCTATGCACAACTTCGGAATCACTGTGTTCGACCCTAACGGAACTATTATCAACAGCCTTTCTTGGGTCATTAATTCAGGCGATCTCGACCGTTATGGGTTTTCCTTAAAAGAATCGGTTACCTCTTTTAATAATTTGGTGGTATTTGGATACGACCGAAACGAAAGTTGGTCTGCTGGCGGAACCACCCAAACTGGACAAAGCAATGTTATTGTGTATGAATTTGAAAAAGCGACCGGAAACCAAGTTTCCATAGACTATCAATATTTAACGCCCCACGTAGAAGCTCCTGGCGATGAATACAACTTTTGGAACTCGCAAATGCCATTGATCTACTACCCAGATATGGCCACCGTGTTAGACTATAACAACGGAACGCAAGGAGATTACCTTATTGCAGGATACCGTACGCCAGTAGGTACGCCGGTTACTTTGGCCGAAATCACAAAAACAGGTAACAAAAGAAACAATTGCGAGAATATGGAGCTCACTTTACCGCACACGGCTATTTCGGTGTACGATATTCCGGTAACATCAGGACTCGTAACCACAACAACTGGCCCTATGAACTTTTCTGGAACGCCTTATAACTATTCACTGACCAATTGCGACGGAACCTTGGGCACAGCGGATAATTTCAACAAGCAAACCGGAGGGCTGTACCCCAACCCAGCAACCGACCAGCTTACGGTTTACTTAGAGCAAAACACCATAGCTTCGGTTACCATTCACTCTATGTTGGGACAAAAAGTAGCCGCCCAAACGTTTTCTGGAAGCACCAAAAAAGCTTCTGTAGCTATTTCAGCTTTAAAAACGGGCATCTACTTTATAACGGTTACCAATAATGTGAATCAAAACCAGACCTTTAAGTTCATTAAAGAATAAACCGCTCTTTTATGTGAGTGTGAGTGCCTTGCTTTTGAGGGGGAGCAGGGCACTCTTTTAAATTTTGTACCTTAGTGGCAACTAACTAATAGATCAATTATGAAATACCGCATCGCACTTTTAGGTTGTTGCATCTGTATGGCTTTCTTAGCGTGCAGTTCCGATAGCGGAGACTGTAAAATAGGCCCTGTTGAAAACCCTAACCAACAAGCCGTGATAGACAGCACCGCCTACCGGCAAAGTGGCCGTGATTGCCGCTTGCCAAGAGTACAGACGTTCAAGGTATTTAACTTTTCTTTTTCTGAAATTGTTGCCGACCAAGGCACGGTATTAATGGTAACCCCCAAAACCTTTTCAACCCCAGACGGTACCTTAGTCGATGGCGAGGTCACCCTTTCGCTTATTGAAATGTACCAGCCCGGCGAAATCATAGCTTGCCAGCTTTCCACCAATGGCCTTAACCAAAACCAAAAAGTGGAACCATTGCTCAGCGAAAGTATTTTTTACTTGAACGCCACTTACAATGGTGAACCGGTTATTTTCAATCAAAGCATACAGGTGTTTGTTCCTTCGGAAAACCAAAATTTAGAACTTTCGCTGTTCCATTCGCCCAGTTGCCCGCAATTAGAATGTACCGTTCTTTGGGAAATCGAGCAACAAGGGACCATCTTTGAAAAACCCTATACCAACGCAAGCGGGGATACCGTTTTAGGGTACAGGGCATTTGTGCAAAACACCGGTTGGCGCAGTATCGCAAGGTTTAATGAAAACCAAACGCCCAGGGGTACCCTTTACAACAAGGCCAAACCGGGCTACAACACCTCCAACAGCAACACTTTTTTATATTACGACGCTTCCAGTACCGCCATTGGCATGTTTACAAGCTTTGATACAGAAAATGAAGTGTTCAGCGAGCAATACGGCGAAATACCCAATAACACTCCCGGTGAAGTCATTTTCGTGGGCAAACCGGAAACCGAATTCATGTTCGGTTCCAGTGCCGTAATTACCAAAGACGGAAAAATAACCGTAACGCGCGACCTGCAGTCGGGTTCTGAAACAAGTTTGATAGCGTACATCAATAATTTATAATCTATGCAACCTATAGCACGATCCCTTGTTCTGCTTCTTTGTCTTGTTAGCACGGCAACAACCTTAATAAGTCAAGAAGTTGCCCAAGACACCGTTACCCGTAGCGCACCCATATTTTACGACGTGAGGGGCAATAAAGTGGAATTCAATCCTCAAATGCCGCCTTTAAATCAGGTTGCCGGCGCACCGAAAGCTTTTTACACCTATTATTGGGAGTTTGGTGATGGCGATTTCAGTTTTAAGGAAAAACCCAAGCATACCTACAAAAAAGATGGCGATTATACGGCGAGGTTATGGAGCACCAACAATTACGATAACGGTAAACCACCCAAAAGCAGGCCAGAAACGATAAAAATCGATGCCCACGATAACGATCAAGCCAGTACTGATACTGGTTTTTCTGAAGAATCCGAACCGAGTGTTTTCCCCGAAGGCAAACACCTCGTTATTAAAACCAACCGCGACCCCTTGCCAAACGAAGAACTGGTGTTGATAACCAGCTATAAAAACACTAAAGATTATGTTACCAATGGGTCTTTGTACCTGTATTATAACGACACGAAATTTAAGGACGATAATTTTATACTGGACGATACCAGGATGCATCACGGCGAAACCATAGCGCCCTCCATCCCAGATTTTGCAACAGTTGCCGATATCGATGCCTCCCGATATTTTATTGCCAATAGCTACAGCCAACCTTTTATAGACGCCGGTGTTCAGCAAGATTCTACCAAACGCACCAATTTGCCCGCTACCCTTGAAGAATCTGAAGAGCTATACCGTAACCATCAACGCATCGAGTTTAGAAACATGCAACCGGGCGAAGAACGGCATATTTTCAGGACTTTGAAAACCACGCCCGAAATGTTGAAAGACACCAGTGCCATAGTTACTTTGCGTACTATTTACGTACCCGACAACAATTACCAAAACCATACCGTAAAAGATACCGAACTGGAAATCGTAACCTCTCATGATCCCAATAAGATGTCGTCCAACGGAACCATCCTTAATTACCGTTTGGTTCGCTTTAAACGGGTAAAGTTTAAGGTGAAATTCCAAAACAACGGCGAGGGCCCGGCCAACACCATACGATTGGAAGTGGACACGCCCGACATGTTCGACAAAAGCACGCTGCAAGTAAGCGATATGTATCCCAAATGCCGCATCTGCCCCAAAGACAGGGAAGTAAACTACTCTTGTTTAGATACTATTATTGAAAAAAATAAGCTCATTTTCACATTTAAAAAGATTTACTTACCGGGAACGGCCCAAAAAAACGTCGTGGACCGCGATTCCACCAAAGGGTTTGTGAAATATTCTATGAAATTTGGCGATAATTTTCACAAACAAAAAACAAAAAGCCGAACGGCCATTTTTTTTGACAAAAACGAACCCATTATCACCAATTACAGTACCACCCGTTTTATGCCGGGAATTTCAATAGGTGCCAAAGCCGGTTATATTTTTACCCCATCGCGGGACAACAGCAAGGAGTATTTTGCAGGAGCCACCATTTCACCTTTCAAATCGTACCGCGGGTATTTACAGGCCGAGCTGTTCCTCTCTGCAGGTTCATTCGACGAATTGAAAAACTTTGAAACCAGCGACATAAACGGCGTGGGCATTGAGGAGTTGGTGCGCTTTTCAGAAAAAAATGAAGAAAATAATATTACGGCTTATGCCGTGCCCATCTCCTACCGCTATAACCTCAACAATTTTTTGGCGGTCGGTGCCGGGGTGCAACTACAGCTGGATTTACAGAATAAAGTAGAAACCATAACCGAAGGGGAAGCCTTTTTAAACATTCCAGATGAAGGAGTGATACGGAACGAAACAAACGACACCTATCAAAAAACCGAATGCACCCATACGTTTACCAATTTTAACAGCGGCGTTTTTGTGGGCGTCAATGCAGGTGGCGTTCGCATTGGCCCCAGTGTCGGGCTTCGGTATGTGTTTAATTTCAAAGAACCTACGTCACAACTGCAAGCTTACGCCATTTGGAAATTTTAAACCGAAATATCGTTTGCTTTGCCCTGCTCTTTTTTGCGTTGTTACCGTGCTTTTCGCAAAAAGCTGAAACCGATACCATTTATAAGAAATTGGATGTTTTTTTAGAAGAACCCTCAGTTAAAAACACCCTCACTTTAAAAGATTATCTGGAAAACCTTTCAAAAAGTTCCCAAGAAGTACAATTGGCCAAAACGGTTGCCTATTGCAATTTGGGGTATGTTGCTTCTAAAAAAGGGGCTTTTCAGCAGGCCATTGATTATTACGAAACTGCCAAACAGCTTTATTTTTCTGAAACTTTAGCGGGCTATGATATAATTGAGTATTGTTTAAAGCCCTTGGGAAACCTCTATACTAAAGCCGGGGCATTATCTGAAGCCGAAAACACCATCACACATTATTTGCTTTTGGCGCAAGAACACGATCAAACAGAACAGGAAATAAGTGCCATTTTAAACCTCTCGGTGCTGTACCACAACCGTGGGGAATACAACAAAGCAGTACAGTTATTACGGCAAGGTTTAAAAAAAACACCACAAAACCAAGACCTGCAACTTAATTTAGCAACCAATTACGTGGGCTTGGGGTATCTTGAAGAAGCCAAAAAAATGGTTTCTTCCCTATTGAATGCATCACGTACCAATAGTAAAGCCTTTCAGATTTTGGCCCAAGTTTACCGGTTGGAAAGACAGTACGATAAAGCAATTTCGGCTATAAAAAAAGCCATTGAGATTGCTTCAAAAAAGCGCGATACCGATAGTCGCGAACAAGCAAAACTATATCTGGGATTAGCTGAAACCTACTTTGAAAACAAAGAAACAGAACGTAGCCTATCCACGCTTCAAAAAGTGTATTTAAACACGTTGCCCACCTATAAACGCACACAAGAAGTACCACTAACCGAGCAATTGATTGCCGAAACCATCTTAATGGACGCTTTGGACCTGCACGCCATGGCTTTGGTACGGACCCATAATTTAAAAAAAAGCATCGCACTCTTTGAAAAAGCCTTTACGGTACACGACTACCTGTTTGCGCAACTGTACGTTCAAGATAGTAAATTGATCGCCCAACAACTAGTGAAACAGCGTACAGAACACATGATGGATGTGCTTTATAGCCTGTATAAAACCACCCAAGACAGCCAATGGTTTGAAAAAGCGATACAATTGGACAACCGGGTAAAAGGACGGGTGGTTTTTGAAGCTATTGCCCTAAAAAAGATTCTTGGTAAAAAAGCGGGACAACAAGCAACCGAATTTCAGCAATTGAGAGAACAACTGGCCGTGACCAATAACCAAATCAAGGCTCTTGCCCACCATCCCAACCCAGATTATAAAAAACTCGGCACCCTACAAAAAACGTACAGTAAACTTTTGACCCGTCAACGAACGGTTTATGACAGCATTCAACAAACCATGCCAGGATTGCAAAACGTTCGTTCAGTACACTTGAAAGAGATAAAACAGAAAGCATCACAAACAGAAAAAACAATATTAAGTTACTTTTTGGGAAAGAACAAGACGTTTCAGTTTATTATTTCAGCAGAAAAAAAGGTGTTTAAAAGATTAACTGCTTCAGAAAAAGAACAAGAAGCTTTGTTGCATTCCATCCGTAGCTACAATCGGTTCTTTAACGATCCAGCCACTATAAACAATAATATTTCGGCCTTTACCGCCGCATCTTACGGGCTTTTCAAAAAACTGGAATTACCACCATCCAAGACGTTGCTCATCATCCCCGACGGATTGCTTTCTTTTGTGCCGTTTCAAACCTTATTGACCCAACAAACGCAATCCCAGCAATACAGTGAGATGCCGTTTTTGGTTTTTGATCGTTCGGTATCTTACACCGTTTCGTTTCAACACTACATGAACAACAACGGAACTTTTACAGATAAACAATCGGTTTTGGGTGTTTTTCCAGTTTTTAAAAATACTGAACAGGAGCTTCATTATTCAATTATGGAAGCCGAAGCGATTGACGAGTTGTTTCCGTCCCAGTTATTGATGGGAAACAAAGCAACGGCCCAGCATTTTTTGCAGAACGCCAACCATCATTCCATTTTGCACATTTCAACCCATGCGGTTGGCGGCACGTTTACCACCGAGCCCAAAATTAAGTTTATAGACCGATCCTTTTCGTTGGAAACATTGTACGGCGGTCAATTTTCACAGCAGTTGGTTGTATTGAGCGCTTGCGAAACAGGCGTGGGCAAGGTGTCTAAAGGAGAAGGCTCCATCAATTTGGCCCGCGGATTTCGGTATGCTGGGGCACCCAATGTGCTGTTTTCATTGTGGCAGGTAAACGATAAAAGCACGGCGCAACTTATGGAATACTACTATAAAAATTTAAAGAAAACCCGATCGCGTGATGTTTCGCTTCACAAAGCAAGTTTGGACTATTTGAACAACGATGCCGTGGCCAACCCTCAAAAATCGCCCTATTATTGGGGCGCATTTGTGTATTATGGCGCCACCGATGTTGCACAAGAACCTTTGAAAACCTATTGGTATGTATTGGGAATCGCAGGTGTTTTAATAATTGTGACGCTTGCTTGGTTTTTAAACCGAAGGAGGGCTTAAGCAAAAATTTGAAGGATTAAAATAGAACCACAGCGGCACAAAGGACATAGCGGAGCTTCATTGTTCATTTTGTGCCGCTGTGGTTAAATGAACTTTTACTCTATTCCTCAACCATAAACAGTATTGGTAAGGAATACAGCACTCCTACTTTTTCCCCATCCTGTTCGCCGGGTTGCATTTTGGGCATGGTGTTAACCACGCGTAACGCTTCCGTTTCCAAATCGGGATGCGGACCTCTCGCCCGTGCATCGGCCACATTACCTTGCTTGTCTATTTTAAACTGGACAAAGATGCGTTGTTTTCCTGTTAAGTTTGCCTTGTCGGCCACTTTGGTGTTGAAATTACTTGCTACAAACTGCTGTATTTTTTTGGCCATGCAGTCTTTTGCTTCTTTGTTGCTCATTCCTTCACAACCGGGATAGGTGGGTACTTTATCGATGGCTGCAAACGGTACATCACCGTTGCCTGTATTGGTTTCTTCCCTCGCAATCGATGTAACGACACCGTTTTTATCGATAATTATTTTATTGTTTTCATCCTTTAAACTCAAGGTTTTTTGCACCATATTGATGAATGCCTGCCGCTCTTCTTTACTCATTTCCTTGCTTTCAATGTCGGCCTGCAAGTCGGCTATTTTTTGGGTGAGTGATGCATTTTCGTCTCCCACTCCCGTTTCTTGGGTACACGAGGTGTAGAATAACATGCCGCACACCACAGGAACGAGCAATAAATACTTCAATTGGAAAATTTTCTTTGATTTTGCTTTTTGTAACATAACAATTCGTTTTTTAAATAATGATTGATTGAAAAATGTATTGGTAAATGAAATATCGTGGGTTTGAAACACCTGAGACAACAGTCCCTCATAATAGGTTTTTCGGTTTTGCTGCTGTATCACACAGCTATCGGCCACGAACTCTTGCAGTTCGGTCATTCTTTTTTGAAACACATATACCAAGGGATTGAACCAGCATAAGATGCGCAAAGCTTCAAAAAACAGCAGGTCGGCGGTGTGTTTTTGGGCTGCATGGACTTGTTCGTGCAACAGAATGGTCTTTTGGTGTTTTTCTGAAAGACCGCTTCCCAAGAAAACCGTATTGAAAAATGAAAAAGCGGAATTGCCCTTTGGCAGTTGGATAATGTTTAACTTCCCTGCCTTTTTTGAAACGCCAGACTTTTTCAGTTTATAAAATTTAAAGAGTTTTAAACCGAACAGCAACAATGCCACCACCATACCGAAAAGCCACAGGGCTTGTAGTATTTCTGAAATGGTTAAAAACGAGGTCGTTGTTCCTGAAATATTTACCGAATTTAACGCTATGGCTTTTTGAGCCGATTCCCCACCAACTACCACTTCAGGAAGTTGGACTAAGTACTGTTCCGGGATTGCCTTTCTAAAGGCTTCAATTTTAAATAAAGGCAGCAAAAAACTGAGTATGGGAGTTGCCAATAGGTAAATCCTGTTCCAGGTAAAAAAGGTTTCTTTTTTCAGAAAGAGGTCATACACCACTAAAAAAAGTAGTTGAAACGCGATGGTTTGTAATATATAATGTATCATCTATTCTTCCTCTTTATTTATTTCTTTCATTATCGTTTCCAGCTCATTGATGCTGATGTCGTTTTTCTTCATAAAAAAGGAAACCATGCTCTTGAACGACCCTTGAAAATAGCCGTCCACCAGTTTGTTGATGGACTGGTTGCTGTATTCGGTTTTTTTTACCTTCGGAAAATAAATATGGCCGCGGCCTTCTTTTCTGTAGGCTACAAATCCTTTGCTTTCTAAAATGCGCACAATGGTAGAAACGGTATTGTACGCAGGTTTTGGTTTTGGCAGCTCGTCTATAATCGCTGCCACATTGCCCTCCCCCAGTTTCCAAAGGATTTTCATAATGTCTTCTTCGGCTTTTGTGAGTTGTTTCATTTGTTACAGTTGTTGTCGGTGGTTTCGATACACTTCGACAGGCTCAGCGCAGCGCATTTCGAAAAAGTCGAAACACTCAACCACCTTAGTTAATCGCTTTTTTTGGCGAGAGCGTAGTGCCTCTTCAGCCTAGCAAAACATTTTTTTCATTATTAATAGTAGATTCCTCAGTAGTGCCTACATCGGAATGACAAGTGATTTTTAAAATTCCAATAGTCAAATATAAACTAAATATTTAGTTTAAACTAATTTTTTAGTTATAAATTTTGTTGAACGGCTTTATTCGATAGTTTTATCAATACTATTATCGAAGAAGTTTTTGGTTTAAATCCAAATGGTTTTCTCGTCTATGGAGGTTTTGCGTTTGCCTTCGGAAAGCTTTTGGTCGTATTTGCCCATATAGAAAAAGCCCAAGCACCGTTCGCCTTCCTTAAAATCGGTTAGTTTGTGAAGATGGTCTTTTAGTGCTGGAGAACTCCAGTACGCACCAATCTTTAGCTCATGGGCGGTTAACCACATATTTTGTACGGCTATGGCTGTTGCTGCGATTTCTTCCCATTCTGGCACCGACTCTTTTGGGTCTCGTTGCAAACAGATTGCAATGACACAGGCCGATTGCATTGGCTTTTGTTGAACTTTTTTCCGTTTAAATTCTGAAGGATTTTCAGTTATTTCTTGATAGGTTTTCCCGAGGAAATCGGCCAATTTTTTCCGTGCCGTTTCCGAATGAAATATTTTAAAACGCCACGGTTCGGTCTTCTTGTGTGTTGGTGCCCAATTGGCGGCTTCCAGGAGGTGTTGTATTTCTTCTTTTGAAATAGGTTTAGTATTGTATTGCGCAGGATAGACTGCGCGTCTGTTTTGTATGGTTTTTGAAATCATAAAATTTTATAATTGGTATTAAAATGTAGGAATAATGTGCGGACAGGCGAAAACCATTTAAAAAAGTAAGGCTATATGTAAAAATTATGACGTGATCCTGAGGATGTGATTTCTCCCTACGGTAGAAATGACCAAGAATACTCAAGAGAAAAAATAATTAAATATATTCCTTGACCAAATCGATAAGGGTATTGGCATCTTGTTCGCCGCTTTGGCGCCATTTCATTTCGCCTTTTTGGTAAATCATCAATGTAGGCAATGCTTTAACGCGGAGGGCCTCGGCCAGTTCTTGGTTTTTGTCCACGTCAATTTTTATTACTTTGGCCTTATCGCCAAGAGCAGCGGCGACATCCCGTAAGGTGGGATGCATTTCATTACAGGCTTCGTCCTTTTCGGCAAAAAATGCCAGCAGGACGGGAAGCTTGGTTTCGATCAATTCTCCAAATTTTGACATGTGCTTACCGTGTTTCTTGAATAAATCTATTACAAATATACTATTTCAAACGCATTATGCGTCTTTGCCTCGTTTTTTAAGTTGTATTACCGTTATTTCGGGCCAAATGCCAACCCGTCCCGGATAGCCTATAAAACCAAATCCGCGGTTGACGTTTATGTACCTACCAAATTCTTCATAAATACCGGCCCAGTTTTCATAGCGGTATTTAACGGGGCTCCATTTAATGATACCGGGAATTTCGATACCAAACTGCATGCCGTGGGTGTGGCCGCTCAGGGTAAGTTGATAATTTCTATCATTTTCTTTCACCTGCTCTTTCCAATGAGATGGATCGTGGCTTAAAAGTATTTTAAAATCCTCTTTGGTAATTCCTTCGGAAGCTTTATTTAAATCGCCTGCCTTTTTAAAACCGCCTGCCCCCCAGTTTTCAACGCCTACTAATTTAATTTGTTGACCGTTTCGGGCAATGGTCCGGTTTTCGTTCAACAACAGATCCCAGCCCATTTCTTTCTGAATAGATTTCAGTTTAGATAAATTTTCGGCTTTAGCGGCTTTGGTGTCCCAGTTAACGTAATCGCCATAATCATGGTTGCCAAGTACCGAAAAAACACCGTCCTTGGCTTTTAAGTTACTGAAAACGGGCTTCCAACGGTCCATTTCTTCGGCTACGTTGTTGACCAGATCACCGGTAAAAAGGATGACATCGCTTTTTTGTTCGTTAGCTAAGTTGACGGCATAATTTACCTTTTTTTCATCATCGAAACTACCACTGTGGATGTCGCTCAACTGTGTAATGGTATAGCCGTGGAACGCTTCGGGCAGATCGTCAAACTCCAAGGCATACTTAAGCACCCTGTACTGGTATTTGCCTTTGTACATCCCGTAAAGCAAAGACGCAAATGGAATAGCTGCAAGGCCCAACGCCACGGTACTTACAAACTTTCGCCGGGAAGGCAGGTAAAAACTTTCGGCATTGGTGCCGAATTTAGAGAAACCCCCGATTATTAACCGCACAATATCTTCCCCGAGCATAAAAACGACCAACATAAGCTTTGGCACAAAAACCACCAGAAAAAACCCCAAGACATACATTTTGTCAAGACCGATCGTTCTTTCAGCACCTACAATACCGAGCTGATAAATCACCGACCCCAACACCAATAGCGAAATCGCAATCCATAGTCCATATAGCCAATAATTACGGGTAAGCGTTTTTACCGTTTGAAAGGCGTAGATATCGATTAAAATATAAAATGAAATAAAAATGATCCAACGTACTACCATACATGAAATAAGAATTTTTAAAGATACCAATGTTTAAATAGGCGATACCGAAAATTTACTTTTTTTTAACTGTTTGTCAAGCCCTTGGGAAAACGTGTGATTTTTTTGAATGGCCGACTTATAGATTTTTCCTACAAATAATCGTCATAACCCTTTCTGTATTAAAATGTTACAAGCTACGTAGTAACCCTTATTTTTTCAGAAAAAGAAGGGATTATGAAATAAAATTCATAATTTTTAGTAAATTTGTGATACATAAGTAGGTTGACCAACCTAAGGGTGGTCGATCAAATTTGGGGCGAAAAGTCATCACACCTGTGATGGCTTTTCTATTTTTATGATACTGTTTCCTTCCATTATATAAAATCATATTTTTATAGAATATGTTAATTTATTGATTTTTTTGTACCTTACTGTACGTTTACAGTCATCATTTAAAAACCTATCCCATGAAGAAACTAATTTTTATCACTGTCAGTTTAGTGCTCGTTACCATATTAATAAGTGCTTCAACGATTATCCCCGAAGAAAAAAACACCCTTAAAGGCGTATGGGAACTTCAAGACCAATACATGTACAAAAACAATATGGTGGTCGATACCATTAAAAACTTTAAGAACAGCCGGCAGGTTAAAATGTACTCGGACAGCAAAGTAATGTGGACACGCTACAACCCCAAGGATTCAGTTGAATGGTTCGGTTACGGTAATTACATTGTAAAAGACGGCGTACTGGAAGAACGTTTGGAATACGGATCCTACCAAATGATGAAAATCATAGACACCACACAGGTATTCCGATTCAATTTGGAAATGGAGAAAAACACGTTTAGCCAGATTGCGCTCGACGAACAGGGCAACAAGTATTATTCCGAAAACTACATCCGTATAGAATAGGCGTGTGATCGTTATTATGTTTTTACATCCAGCGCATCCCGCAGGGCATTGCCAATTAACATAAAAGCAGTCACTAAGCTCATAATGGCCAAACCGGGAATAATGGCGAGCCAAGGTTTCCCCAACACGATATAGGCGTAGTGGTCTTTAATAATTCCGCCCCAACTTGGCATAGGAGGTTGGGCCCCTATTCCCAAAAAGCTCAGGCCACTTTCTATCAATATGGCCGAGGCAAAATTGGCCGCCGAAATAATTATCACCGGTGCCATGGCATTGGGCAAAATATGCTTGGTGATAATCCTGAAATCTTTATATCCCAAAGCCCTTGCTGCCGTTACGTATTGCATTTGTTTCACACCCATAACCTGCCCACGGACTACCCGTGCCACTTCTACCCACATGGTAAGGCCCACTGCAATAAACACCTGCCAAAAGCCCTTGCCCAACGCTAGGGTAATGGCAATCACCAGCAGTAGCGTGGGTATGGACCAAGTAACATTAATTACCCACATAATGGCCGCATCTACCTTGCCGCCAAAATAACCTGCCATCGCACCCATGGCGATGCCTATGACCAACGAAATGAACACCGCCACAAAACCAATGCCCAGCGAAATGCGAATACCTATTAACATCCGGCTCAACAGATCGCGCCCGTATTTATCGGTGCCCAGCAAGAATGTTTTTTCTGAAATATACTTTTGCGGGATTGCTGCAACCGTTTTAGCTTCTGGAAATAAGGTTAATGGATATTCCTTTTGAAGCCCTTTGCTTCCATCGCCCGTGTAGAGCGTTGCTTGCAGCACAGTGTCTTTTATTGTGTAGTTTGCTATGGGCACTTCGGTATCGGCATTTTTTTTTCCGAAAAAAAATACCGCCACCGCATGTTGTTCTGTTACTTCGGAAGGGACTGTAAGCATGGTCACGGTAAACCCAGGTTCTTTGGAGTGCACGGAAAGATGCATCTGGTTGGCGTTTTGTGAATTATCTGGCGCCAAAGCATACGCAAAAATCGCTATGAAAACACAAACCATTAAAAACAAGAAACTAAAAACGCCCCAAAAGTTCCTTTTAAACTTCTGGAGCGCTAATTGTGTTAATGAAGTGGACGTTTTCACTCTGTAAATGTAACAAAAAGGTTGAAGCTTTTCATTTTAGTTACAAGAGATTAAAACGCAAATACTAATTTTTAATATCGGCCATTTTTCCGGCTTTTATGTTGTTTATTTTTAAATCCCCTAAAACATTAACAGCTTCTTGTACGTAAATGTCTTTAGCCAAGTTTTTGTGCCATCTTTTACGTTTTGCGTGCAATGTGGTATCCTGTTTCATCATCTGTATTTCATACGGGAGCGATGCAAAATTTAACTTATTATCATATTCATCGATTGCATCAAATTTTTTGGTTTCTTCTTTGCGTTTTTCAATATCTGCAACGTATTTGTCAAAATTAAGCGGCACTACGTTTTCATCGCGACGCGCCTTGATCCATTTTGCATTTTCATCGATTAATTGAAGTTGTTGGTTTTTGGCCATTCGGGCTTTGCTCTTGTTGATGGTCTCTTCGTAATCTATGTAGCCATCCCACGTTTTATAGTCTGCCGAATCTATTTTATCAAAGGGCAACGGATTGTCATAATCGCGTTCGCCAACATCAAAATAGCTGTACTGGTCTGGCATGACGACGTCGCTTTTTACGCCTTCCAGTTGGGTAGAGCCGCCATTGACCCGATAGAATTTCTGGGTGGTTATTTTCAGTGCGCCCAAATCGCCCAAATCGCTTTTACGAATCCATTGGTTTAAGTCGAGTACGTTTTGCACCGTTCCTTTTCCGTAGGTTTGCTTGCTCCCCAAAATAATAGCACGGTGGTAATCTTGCATGGCCGCGGCCAAAATTTCGGAAGCCGAAGCAGAAAGCTCGTTGACCAAAATAACCAAGGGGCCGTTCCATACTATATCGTCATTTTCATCGGAAAGCACTTCTTTTTTACCGTTGGAAGCCACTTGAACCACAGGGCCTTCTTCTATAAACAAGCCTGCAATGTCAACGGCTGTGCGCAATGAACCGCCGCCGTTGCCACGAAGGTCTAAAATCAACCCTTCCATACCTTCTTTTTTAAGGCGCTGTATTTCTTTTTTTACATCACTGGCAGCATTGCGCTCACCATAATTCTCCATGTTGAAATAAAACTGCGGCAAGTTTATAAGCCCGTATTTGTTGTTTTCTTTTTCAATAAGGGAAGATTTGGCATAGGTTTCTTCCAGCTCGACCACATCGCGGGTGATGGTTTCTTCTTCAATAGTGCCATCCACACGTTTTACGGTCAAGGTCACTTTGGTGCCTTTTGGGCCTTTAATGAGTTTTACGGCATCGTCAACGCGCATCCCCACAATGCTCACGGCTTTATCTTCGTCTTCTTGCCTAACTTTGGTAATGAGGTCGCCTACTTGTAGGTGATCACCACGCCACACAGGACCGCCGCTTATGACTTCGATTACCTTTATGTAATCGTTCTTTTTCTGCAAGCGGGCACCGATTCCTTCTAAGCGACCGCTCATCCTTAAATCGAAACGATCTTTGTCCGGCGGGGCAAAATAATTGGTGTGCGGGTCGAATTCTTCTACGATCGTGGTCAAGTAAATGGAAAAATAATCTTTGCGTTCTAAATCTTCAGTGAAGTCAAAGTATTCGTCCAAGGAGGTTTTTGATGTTTCCCTGGCTTTTTCTTCCATTTCTTCTTTTGATTTGGCGGTGTAGCCTTCTTCTTTTTTCTCCAGTTTGTTTTTGTTCTCTTCCACATTGTCGTAGTAGGAAGAAATGGTAGAAAACTTCAATTGCTCGCGCCAGCGTTCTTTCAATTCTTCTTTTGACGATACGTAATCGATCTTATCGTAATCTACGTTAATTGTTTCATCTTTAGTATAGTCAAACGGGGTGCTCAACACTTCAGGATAGATTTTTTTCACCTCTTCCATCCGTTCTTGAAAACGGTTATACACCAAATTGAAAAACGTAAGGTCTTTGGTTTTTATCTGGTCGTCAATTTCAGTTTTGTATTTGCTGAACTCTTCAATATCTGAAGCGAGGAAATACCGTTTCAATGGATCCAGCCCTTTAATGAAGTCTTTGTAAACCTCTTCGGAAAACTCGTCATTGATATCGGCGGGATTGTAGTGCCCTTTTTGCAGCACGTAAGTAATAAGGTCTAAAAGCACTTTGTCCTTATCGTTGCCGTCAAATTCTTTTGTGGTGAAGCTGCAAGACGCAACGCCCACAAACACAGCAAGGAACAGTACCTTTAAATTCTTTTTCATAATTCGCATAGCTTTCTTCTTCTTTTAAGTGTTCTAAATTATATAAAAAACCGTGCCAACCATTTATAATCGTACTAATTTTTTGTTAAACCGAATTTATTTTGAAATACGCAACAGAATAAGGCAAACACGGTTAAAATAAATGTAGGGATTTCAGGAAAAGAGATTTGTTAACACGCATCCATAACCATAACAGAAATTTAAGGCAATTAGTATAAATTAGCGGTTGAAATTGCCTTAAAAGTTCGATAAAATTTCGTCACTTTTGCAAATGCTATTCACTACCGCTTAATCCTCCAATTTGACGCCCATTACTTTTAACCAAAACAATAATCGTATTTTAGCAGTGTAAATTCCACCTATGCGCATTTCATATAGTTTTTTAACCCGTATTAGCTACCTGTTTTTATGGATAGCACAATTTTTCAGTAAAAAAATGAAGCTTTTTGTTTCGGGGAGGAAAACGGTTTTTGAAACTTTGGCAAAGTACATTACGGCATCAGACCAGACCATTTGGTTCCATTGCGCTTCGTTGGGCGAATTTGAGCAAGGTTTGCCCATTATGGAAGCGGTAAAAAAAGAGCTTCCCAATTATAAAATAGTGGTGTCGTTTTTTTCTCCGTCGGGTTACGAAATAAAGAAAAAAACTGCAGTAGCCGATGTGGTGGTGTACCTTCCGCTGGACACTATTGGAAATGCCAAAAATTTCGTCCGTGCTGTGCATCCATCGCTTGCGGTATTCGTAAAATATGAGTTTTGGCCCAATTACCTCTTTGAACTGAAACGCCAGGATATCACCACGATCTTGGTTTCGGGATTGTTCAGGGAAGGGCAAGTGTTCTTTAAAGGCCACGGCGGGTTGATGCGGAACGCCTTGAAAAGTTTTGACCGTATTTTTGTGCAAGATGCTGTTTCAGAAAAACTATTGAAGACCATCAATATTACCAATGTAACCGTGAGCGGCGATACACGTTTTGACCGGGTTTCGCACCAAATCGAACAGGACAACACCTTGCCTTTTGCCGAAGTGTTCAAAAATAAGTCGCTCTGCGTGGTCTGCGGAAGCACTTGGCCGGAAGATGAAGCCGTTTTGTTGGAATATATGAATCTTGCTCCGGAAGAAGTGAAGTTTATCGTGGCACCGCACAATATTGACCACGCAAAAATTGAACAGTTCAGGAAAAAGCTGAAACCTGCTTCGGTATTGTTTTCTGAGAAAGAAGGGCAGCGATTACAGGAGTTTTCAGTATTAATAATCGACACGGTTGGGTTGCTCAGCAAAATTTACAGCTATGCAGATATCGCCTATGTGGGCGGTGCGATGGGCAAAACTGGGTTGCACAACATCCTGGAACCCGCCACTTTTGGTGTGCCCATTGTAATTGGCAGTCATTTTGAGAACTTTCCCGAAGCTAAACGATTGCAGCAATTGGCGGGATTGTACGCCGTTGATTCCGCAGCGGAATGTACCGAAATTTTAAGCAAACTGGCGACCAACAAACGGTTTAGGCTTGAGACGGGAATGATCGCTGGACATTTTGTGAACAACAACACCGGCGCAACAAAAATCACTTTGGATTATATACGAAAGCAAGGGTTGTGATCGATAGCTGAAGAAAAGTTTTCCGTTTATAGCTTTCATCCATAACACAAAACTAGACGGTAACTGCTTGGTTTAAATACCGTCTAAAAGGCAGCATTTCTTTATAAACCGCAATCACTTTATCGTCAAAATCGCTGGCCATTGTTTCTTTTTGGGTAAACGGATGCGAAACGGCAAACGATTTTCGGCGTAATAAATCGATGTGTTCGTGATCTTGGGCGTACCCTTTTGGTGCCGTTTTTAAGCTATCATGCGCTCTCATAGCGCCAAAAGTGTCTTTAAAGTTTTTTTTGTTGAGTATTTTTTTAAACTCCGCTCCGTTGTAATCGATGGCCGCCCTAATGCTTTTCAGAATTTTGTTAGAAGGATGCCAAAAACCGCCGCCCACAAAGGTTTCGTTCACGCCAAAGTGCATATAAAAATCACTTTGTTTTTTTTCTTTGTCCAATCCGCCCCCAAAATGGTCTTTGTAAATTGGTTTGTTGGGATGGTACATCAGGTTATTATTAATACGGTTAATGGCTTGTTTTCCGGTAGTTGGGGAATAATGGGGATCAACTGCAGCGAGCTTGATGTCCATTTGATTAAACCACTCGATCAAGTCGTCCCGCACATCATGGTACTCGTCCCGGTGGTTATCCATCCATGTTTTATTGTTGTTTTTTTGAAGTTTCCGAAGAAATTGATACAATCGTTTAAAGTTCATTTTTTCTTTTTAAAACTACAGCTTACGGTATCTTTATTTTAAATTTTAATAAAACTTTACAATATGGCAACTGTTAAAATACATAGATTTGTTCAGTAATTTAACACAAAACCAATTATGAAAAAAGTAATTATTGTTGCCGCATTGGCTTTAGTAGGATTTTCTTTCACCTCGTGCAGGGACACGAAGACCGAAACCAAAGAAGTGGTTCGGGAAGTAGAAGTTGAAAAAGAAGTTCCGGCCGAAGAGTCTGAAGGCATTTTAGAGCGTACAGCCAAAGAAGTGGACAAAGAGGTCAACGAAGAAATCAACGAGGAAATCGATAAAATTGGCAACGACGACGGACAATAAAGAAAACAGAAACCTAACAACAAAAACCGATATTATGAAAAGATTAATTTTAAGTTTAGCATTGGTTGCTGCATTCAGCACCAGTTTTGTGTCTTGCAGGGATACCAATAAAAAAGCAGACGACGTAGAAGATGTAACCGACGATGTAGAAGATGCCATGGATGACACCGGCGATGCCATTGAAGACGCCGTGGACGACACCGGAGATGCCATTGAAGAAGGCGTTGACGAAATAGAAGAAAACACGGGCACCGGTGGCACCGATGACATGTGAAACAAACTTTAATAAAAACCTATAAACAAAAACCAATAATATGAAGAAAATAGCAATGATTGCCTTAGCAGCCTTGTTTTTAGCACCATTGACTTCGTGCCGGGATCAAAAAAAGACCGAAGCCGAAGAAATGGTAGAAGAAATGCAAGATGAAGGTGCCGAGATAAAGAAAAAGGTTGACGGTGACGAAACCAAAATTAAAATGGAAACCGAAGACAAGAAAGTAAAAATTAAAGAGGAAGACGGCGAGACCAAAATGAAGGTCAAGACCGATGAGGATAATTGATTTTTAGATTTCTTTTAAAAAGTTAAAACCCGAAGCATATGGAATGTTTCGGGTTTTTTTATATGCAAAATAAAACTTTTTTAAAACAACAAAAGCCCTTCCACTTCGATTTTAGGTTATCTTGATCCTGCCGAAAGGCACAGTGCAAGCATGATAAACACTTCATTAGTGCCACAAAATTTATTTTTATATTCAAAAGCATATAAAATTAATTTATTTTTTATAATTATATTTAAAAACATATAATTACGTATATTTGTTATGTTTTATACTGAAAAACATATAATGAAAGATTTAGCTGAATTTGTAAAAGAACGGCGTAAAGCCGTCGATTTGACCCAAGAAGAGTTTTCGGAACGTGCTGGCGTGGCATTGACCGTTATTCGTAAAATAGAACAGGGAAAAACCAATCTTAATTTAGAAAAGGTAAATCTAGTATTGGCAATGTTTGGTCATACGTTAGTACCTGTGAGTTTAAAAAAATTAAATGAGGATGAGACAAGGTAAGGTATTTTATAAAGAAGATTTTGCAGGGTTTATTACTGAAACTGATGAAGGTGACTATATTTTTCAGTATGATGAAGACTATGTAAAACAGCATCCTAATCAATTTATTTGTTTTACGATGCCCATGACAAAAGAACCTTATGAAGATAACCGGCTATTTCCTTTTTTTGAAGGCTTAATTCCTGAAGGTTGGTTGTTAGAGATTGCCAGTAAAAATTGGAAAATTAACACGAATGACCGGATGGGTCTCTTGTTGACCTGTTGTCAAAACTGTATTGGAGCTGTGAGTGTCATTCCCATAAATGGAGAAGATGAAAAATAAATGCCTGTATTGTTATAAGCCTCTTGACGGGACAGCAGATTTTCATGAAAAGTGTTCGCTGGACTTTTTTGGAACCCCAAACCCCCCAAAGATACTCTACACCATTGATCAAATGGCTGAATTGGCAAAAGAGGTAATAGAACGTAGAGTAACTGTTCCCGGAGTACAACCCAAGTTATCGATGACCTTACTTACGGATGCACAAGAACAACCTGACAATCGTTTAACAGTAGTGGGAGCTTTAGGCGGGCAGTTTATACTTAAGCCACCGTCACACAATTTCCCTGAACTGCCGGCCAATGAACATCTAACGATGCGAATTGCAGAAGCTTATGATATTAATGTAGTACCTTCAAGTTTGATACGACTTGCCTCAGGGGAACTTGCGTACATAACCAAACGGATTGATCGAACCGAAACAGGCGAGAAAATTCATATGCAAGATATGTTTCAGATTACTGAGGCTTTTGATAAATATCGAAGTTCGATGGAAAAAGTAGGTAAAGCATTGGGAACATATTCCAGCAACCCCTTATTGGATAAGATTTTTTATTTTGAATTGGTGCTATTTAGTTTTTTAACGGGCAATAATGATATGCATTTAAAAAACTTCTCTATGAGAGAATCTTCTATGGGTTGGATCTTAGCCCCTGCTTATGATTTGTTGAATGTAACAATAGTGCTACCTGAAGATAAAGAAGAGTTGGCCCTTACTTTAGAAGGGAAGAAGAAAAAGCTAAAAAAAGTACATTTTGAAACTTTGGGAAAAAGCTTAGGATTGACTCCAAAACAAATTAAAGGCGTTTTTAAAAGAATGTTTGAAAATAAACCCAAAGCTATGGAATGGATTGATCAATCATTTTTATCAAATGATATGAAAACTGCTTATAAGGATGTCCTGGAAATTAGATATAAAACACTTGCCTAACTAATCATCCTATACTATATAGGACAAATAATGATATGTTAAAAAACAGAATGCTAACTAATACAAAGTGTTTTGATATAATCATTCTTCTCGATTTCTTTGCAGGTTAACCACAATTTTTGCTTGAACACAACAATTAGGCTTTATCCTTAAAAACTCAAAAACCCAGAAAATGTTCTTGATCCGAAGTTGACAATTTATAGACAGATGTGTTATAAAACAAAAAAAGCCCTTCCAGTTAGGAAAAGCTTCTCATTGGTAGTACCCAACTTGATTGGGTATCTAAACCACTCCACGAACTCAATCGTGGCAACACAACATCTTTACTCTTTCAAAATTTAAAAGAGATGCCTTCCTTCGAAGGCATTTAGCGGTCTGGACGAGACTCGAACTCGCGACCCCCTGCGTGACAGGCAGGTATTCTAACCAACTGAACTACCAGACCGTTGCTATCTTAGCGGTGGCAAATATACCACGCATTTTCATTTTGGCAAACATTTTTTGAAAAAAATTTCCATCTATCCCCCAAACTTTTGACGCTCTACTAAATAAGTAGTCAAAATTTTATTAAAACTCTCATTGATATCTGCCGCTACATACTTAATCCGGTATTGGCCGCATTTCAGCTTTAATGCCGAAAAGTAATCCGCTACCGCCGTTTCATAAGACTGCTTGATATTTTCGGCATATAGGTTAATATGTTCGCCGGTTTCTACATCGACAAACTTTTTTGGGCGGTTGCTGAAGTTAAAGTTCTGTTCCTTTTCTTTATCAAAGGTATGGAACAAAATCACTTCATGTTTGTTGTATTTTAAATGCTGCAGGGCCTCAAACAAGGCTTCTTCTTCGGCATCGCTTTGAAACATATCGGTAAACAGAAAAACCAACGAGCGGCGTTTTAATTTTTCAGCGATTAAATGCAGGTGCGAATAGGTTTTAGTTGTTTTCTTTTCAGCAGGCTTTTGGATGGCTTCATTCAACCTTCCCAACAGCATTTGGTGGTGGCGTTCGCTACCTTTTTCATTAGCGTAAAACTCGTATTCATTGCTGTAAATGCTCATCCCTACCGCATCGCGTTGTCTTTTTAATAAATTCATAATAGCTGCAGAAGCCAAGGCTGAAAACCCTATTTTATTTAAAGAATCAATTCCAAATTGCTTTAGCTTTGGGTAATGCATCGAGCTGCTGTTATCAATAATGATATGGCAGCGTAAATTGGTTTCTTCTTCATACCGTTTGGTATAAAGCTTATCGGTTTTGGCATATAGTTTCCAATCTATATGTTTGGTGCTCTCGCCTTGATTGTAAATTTTATGCTCTGCAAACTCAGCCGAAAACCCATGAAACGGACTTTTATGCAATCCAGAAATAAACCCTTCCACCACTTGTTTGGCAAGCAGTTCCAGGTTTTTAAATCCTGTAATTTCATTAATCTGTTTCTCTATATTCACGCTTCGGTACAATTTTTAATCGCCCTGCGATTAAAAATCACTCAGCGACCTTTACTTTATTTTTTGCTAATAACTTAATCGATATCTATGACCCATGAGACCCCTGAGTGATTTTTAGTTGCTTACGCGAAGCGAAAAGCAACTAAAAATTGTATCGAAGGGTCGAAGGGTCCGCTTCGCTATTTCAAAATCTTATCCACAATCCCGTAAGCCATACTTTCTTCAGCATCCATCCAGTGGTCGCGGTTAAAATCTTTCATTACTTTTTCAAACTCTTGGCCACAGTTATCGGCTAAAATCTGCGCGCTCAGTTCTTTGGTTTTTAAAATTTCCTGGGCGGTGATCTCAATATCGCTTGCAGGCCCTCTTGCGCCACCACTGGGCTGGTGTATCATCACCCGGGCGTTGGGTTGAATGTAACGCTTCCCTTTTTCTCCAGCTGAAAGCAAAATACTCCCCATAGAAGCGGCTAAACCTGTGCAAATGGTTGAAACAGGACTTTTAATTTGTTTAATTGTATCATACATAGAGAAACCTGCGGTCACATAGCCTCCCGGGCTGTTGATGTAGAGTTTTATTTCATCATTGCTCAACGAATCTAAATACAACAACCTATCCACAACGTGGCGGGCACTATTGTCGTCCACTTGTCCCCAAAGAAACACTTTACGTTCGTTTAACAGTTGATTGTCTATTTTATCCTGTGCTTTGTATGTTTTTTCTTTTTCCATATCATGTCCGCAAGAGCGGGAATCTTTTTAATTTAACTTGTTATTTCCCTTTATTAGATCCCGCTTTTAAGCGGGGTTTGCCTGCCTGCCGGCAAAGGCAGGTTCAATTACGTAAATCCAAGATTTACTACCTCACTAAAATAAGAAAAGGCTTGACAATACGCCAAGCCTTTTCAACTTAATTTTTCTTTTTCAAATTTCTTATTACAAAAGCTTGTCAATCGCTTCTTCATATACGTTTTTAGGTGCAACACCTACTTGTCTGCCCACTAATTCACCTTTATGGAACACCAATACGGTAGGAATATTCCTCACCCCGTATTTTGAGGCAAACTCTTGGTTGGCGTCAACATCAACTTTGCCCACAACGGCTTTGCCATCGTAGTCCTTACTTATTTCATCAATGATAGGTCCTACCATTCGGCACGGTCCGCACCAAGCAGCCCAAAAATCGACCAAAACCGGTTTGTCGCTTTTTAAAACGGTTTCGTCAAATGTTGCATCAGTTATTTCTAAAGCCATAATTTTGTTTTTTTATTGTTACGCAAAAGTAGTCATTTTTTGGGCCAAACCTTACAGCCCTAACATTACTTTATATAATAGGTTTATTGTTTTTGTTGATAGTATTAATTGAGTTTGAAGTGAACCTGTTCCTTACTTAATTCATCCAACAGTTCTTTGTTTATTTCAATTTTCCGGGTGCGGCTGGGCATGTTTATTTTAATCTTATCGGTCATTTCATACACTAAAAACCGCAACTGCTTGTCGCCTTTATGAATAGTGAATAAATCGTTTAACCGCTCAATACGGTCGGTTTCCACATCTTCAAGTGGTAAACGGATAGTCAATTTTTTGGAATGTTTTTGCAACACATCGTGCAATTGCAACATACTGGAATATTGAATTCTTGGATCGCCTTTTTTTCCTGTATCACGATTAGTCCATCCTTCCTTAACGTACACCCGAGCGTGTATAAAGGAATTGGGCATCAAAAAATGCCGCAGCTTCAAATATTCTTCGCCAAATATCTTAAACTCGTAGCTGTCTTCATAATCTTCAACGGTAAAAATGGCCCAACCACGACCTGCTTTGGACTCCCTATGCTGAACATCGCTTATAACACCTCCAAAACTCAGCTCTCTATTAACAAATTTCTCAAGGTTGTTGAAATCCGAAACCTTACAGTTGGTAAAATACTTCATTTCCATTTTAAAATCATCTAGGGGATGCCCGGAAATATAAACGCCTACCACATCTCTTTCCAGTTTCAGTTTTTTCATCGTGCCCCATTCTTCACATGGTGGTACTTCTGGTTCGGGAATTTGCACTTCGCTCGCCTCACCGAACAAACTCACTTGCGATGAGTTTTGCGTTTCTTGATATTTTGAAGCATATTTCAGTACTTTTTCCACAAACATCACGCCATCGCCTTCATCGTGAAGGTACTGTGCCCTATGGGTGTCAAAACTGTCAAAACCGCCAGCCAGTGCTAAGCTTTCAAAGGCCTTTTTATTGGCCGCACGTAAATCGATACGTTTGGCAAGATCGAAAATGGATTTATAGGAACCATCTTTCCTGTTCTCAACAATTGTGGCCACGGCATTGCCGCCAACCCCTTTAACGGCGCCCATTCCAAAACGGATGGCACCTTGATCGTTTACCGTAAATTTATAGAAGGATTCGTTCACGTCCGGGCCCAAGACCGTTAAGCCCATCCGCTTGCACTCTTCCATAAAAAAGGTCACCTGCTTAATGTCGTTCATATTATTGGAAAGCACTGCCGCCATATATTCGGCCGGGTAATGGGCTTTTAAATAAGCAGTTTGATACGCAATCCACGCGTAGCAAGTAGAGTGCGATTTGTTAAAGGCATAACTTGCAAACGCTTCCCAATCTCGCCAGATTTTTTCTAGTTTTTCGGGGTCATGGCCTTTCTTGGAAGCATTTTCAATAAAACGGGGTTTCATTTTATCGAGCACGGCTTTTTGTTTTTTCCCCATTGCTTTCCGAAGCACATCGGCATCACCTTTACTGAAATCGGCCAGTTTTTGCGACAACAGCATCACCTGCTCTTGATAGACCGTAATGCCATAGGTTTCTTGCAAATATTCCTCCATTGCGGGAAGGTCGTAATCAATCTCTTCCTCGCCGTTTTTCCGCCTAATGAAACTGGGAATATACTCTAACGGCCCCGGACGGTACAAGGCGTTCATCGCAATAAGATCTGCAAACACAGTAGGTTTCAGCTCTTTCATATACTTTTGCATCCCAGGGGATTCGTACTGAAATATCCCTACGGTTTCCCCTCGTTGGAAAAGCGCATATGTTTCTTCATCGTCCAACGGAAAACTATCGGGATCCAGGTCGATATTGTGTTTGTGCTTTACAATTTTAACCGTGTCCTTGATCAAGGTCAATGTTTTCAACCCCAAGAAATCCATCTTCAGCAATCCCGCACTTTCCACTACCGAGTTATCGAACTGGGTTACGTACAAATCGGAGTCTTTTGCTACGGAAACGGGCACGAAGTTGGTAATATCGTCTGGGGTAATGATTACCCCACAAGCGTGAATGCCTGTATTTCTAACGGAACCTTCCAATATTTTTGCTTGGTTGATGGTTTCTGCCTCCAGATCGCTTCCTTCCGACAGGTTCAACAGTTCATTCACTTTTGGCAGTTCGTCGCTCCTAAACTTGCTGCGAAGCTGTTGCTCATCCATACCGAAGATCTTGCTCAGCTTGGTCATATTAGGGATGAGTTTGGCGATCCTGTCGGCTTCGTTCAAGGGCAAATCCAGTACCCGGGCAGTGTCCCTGATGGAGGATTTTGCCGCCATGGTACCGTAGGTAATAATCTGTGCTACTTGATTGGCACCGTATTTTTCAATAACGTAATCCATTACCTTGCCTCGGCCTTCATCGTCAAAATCAATATCGATATCGGGCATGCTCACTCGGTCCGGGTTTAAAAACCGCTCAAAAAGCAAATCGTACTTTATAGGGTCTATATTGGTGATTTCCAAACAATAGGCCACAACGCTGCCCGCGGCCGACCCCCGTCCCGGCCCTACCGAAACACCCATATTCCGGGCTTCACGGATAAAATCTTCGGTAATTAAAAAATAGCCGGGATAGCCTGTGTTTTCAATAACGCTCAATTCAAAATTAATGCGCTCTTCAATTTCGGGGGTGATTTCGGCATAGCGTTTTTTGGCACCTTTAAAGGTCAAGTGTTTTAAATAGGCATTTTCACCACGGTTACCGCCGTCTTCCGCATCTTTCGGGTGTTGAAATTCTTCGGGAATACTGAATTTGGGCAACAACACTTCCCGAGCCAGGGAATACGGTTCAATTTTATCGACAACTTCTGAAATGTTGCTAATGGCTTCCGGAAGGTCTTTAAAGAGGCTTTTCATTTCCTCTTGCGACTTGAAATAATATTCGTCATTGGGAAGTCCATAGCGATAGCCACGGCCCCGACCAATGGGAGTGGCCTGTTTTTCGCCGTCCTTCACACAGAGCAAAATATCGTGGGCGTTGGCATCTTCTTTATTGATATAATACGTATTGTTGCAGGCCACCAACTTCACATCGTGCTTTTTGGCAAGCTCAACAAGTACGGTGTTTACGCGTTTTTCATCTTCTTGGTTATGGCGCATGATTTCTACGTACAGGTCGTCACCAAATTGCTCTTTCCACCAAAGCAGCGCTTCTTCGGCTTGGTGTTCGCCTACGTTGAGTATTTTTCCGGGCACTTCCCCATACATGCTTCCGGTGAGGACAATGATATCTTCCTTGTATTTTGAAATGACGTCTTTATCAATTCGAGGCACGTAATAAAACCCCTCTGTATAAGCAATGGAGGCCATTTTTGCCAAGTTGTGATAGCCGTTTTTGTTTTTGGCGAGCAAGACTATTTGGTAGCCATTGTCTTTGTGGTTTTTGTTTAAATGGTCTTCGCACACAAAAAATTCACAGCCTACGATTGCTTTTAATTCCTTGTGTTTCTCTTCTTCTGCAAGTCCTGCATTATATGTGTTTACAGCTTTTGTGAAATGGAACGCCCCCATCATATTTCCGCTATCGGTAAGCGCTACGGCAGGCATATCGTTTTTAATGGCCGCTTGCACCAAATCTTGTGTAGAAGAAGTGGATTGCAGTATAGAAAACTGCGAGTGGTTGTGCAGGTGCGAAAAAGCCGTTTCCTCCAAGGTGGCGATGTTCTCTTTTATTTCTTCGGAAGAAATGGCCTCTGTTTGGGTGGCGGCTTCAATTTCCTGCCTTATTTTTTCGGAGGCTTTTTTAAGGTTGATGTGCTCAAGGCCAATCAACTCAATTTCTTTGGGGTTTTCCTTAGAGAATTCTTCAAAATAACCGGACGGAACGTCCAGTTCCGTTTCGGTAAAAATGTTTCTTCTTACCAGTTCTAAAAAACAACGGGTGGTTGCTTCCACATCGGCAGTTGCGTTGTGTGCCTCAGCAAAAGGCTCATTGAACAGAAATTCGTGCAATTCAGTTAGTGTAGGCAGTTTGAATTTTCCGCCACGGCCACCCGGTATTTGGCACAGTTGCGCTGTCGTTTCGGTACAGGTGTCCAGAACGGGCAATTGCGGCAATGGGTTGTGCATTTGCAATCGGTGGAATTCAGCCCCCATAATATTAAGGTCGAACCCTACATTTTGTCCAACCACGAATTTTGTTCTGGACAGGGCATTGGCAAATTTTTCGGCCACTTCGTGTAATGGTGTTCCTTCTTTTTGTGCCAACTCGGTAGAAATACCATGGATTTTCTCCGCATCGAACGGAACGGTAAACCCATCCGGTTGAACTAAAAAATCTTGATGCTCTATCAGGTTACCCATAGCATCGTGCAGCTGCCAGGCTATCTGGATGCAACGTGGCCAGTTGTCTGTGTCGGTAACGGGAGCATCCCAACGCTTAGGCAATCCGGTGGTTTCGGTATCAAAAATCAGGTACATACAGCTAATTTAGAATGATGAATTTTGCATGACAAACATTCAACCAGCCCAATTAAAAGGCGGGTTCAAAAAAGGTCCATTGGCTTTCCGTCAGTTCAAGTAAATCTGGGAACACAACGGTAGTTACAAATTTGTATCGAGAAAACGAGAACATTTATCCAGCAGTAAAAATAGAAAATTGAATGGTTTTTTACCATGAAATCTGCAGGGAGTTTTTAGCGTTTATCAACATAAAAAAAGACCGGCAAAAAACCGGCCTCTCTTCTTTTTCACAGCGCGTTGTTTTAAGACAACACTGTTTCAAAATTTTTGGCATTCTGCAACGTGGTCTGCACATTGTTGCGTTGTTTTGTTAAAATATCCTTGGTCGTTGGGGGCAAAGTGGTATCATTGATCACTTCGTTATATTCCTCAACGGCAGCTTCTTCGCCACGTTCCACTTCTTTTAGAATAGCTTTTTCGTCATTGGATGTAAAAGTACTTCTAATGTCCATCCACGTTCGATGCATAGAGCCTTTTGTGCTTCCGCCTTTATCGGGATCTTCGCCAAAGTTTTTTATTTCACTTTTAAGTTGGTGTCCAAAATCGTATCGGTTTTGGGCCTGCTCTTTAAAAAACTCTTTTAGCTTAGCATTGTCAACAATCTCAGCTGCTTTTTTGTAGCCTTTTTCGGCATCGTAATTTTTTTCCAGCAAATCGTTTACACGTTTTGATATGTCTTCAGTATATTCCATAATGGTATATTTTAAATTAATTGCACTTTTTAATAATTTCAACTAAACTTAATATAGGAACTGAAACTTATTTAAACGAACAATTAACCCAACCTTAAAACAATTTAACAGAGTTTAACCCTTGCAGTCATTGGGTTTTCACGAGATTACAAGGAGTTTTTGGTATTTTTAAATGTTGAAGAAAAAATATTGAATGGATTAAAATTTCAGAAAAGAGACAAAAAAGGCGCATTGGGTTGACTTTCAAACAAAAAATGTTGTATTTTTGCCGTCCGTAAAAACGGAATAGGTTTGAAACGGCACCTCAAACGACTGTTGGGGGAGTTGTTGAACCTATCTTTTTAAAAAGGGCTGAAGCCACAATTAAAAAGGATTTCATAAAAATTATAACCGGGGTCGGGAACCTCAAAAATTAATTAACATGCCTTTAAAAATTAGATTACAGAGACACGGTAAAAAAGGAAAACCCTTTTACTGGATCGTTGCGGCGGACAGCCGAGTGAAAAGAGATGGTAGATACCTTGAAAAAATTGGTATTTACAATCCAAACGTTAACCCTGCCCACATTGAACTGGATGTGGACGGTGCTGTAAACTGGCTTCAAAACGGAGCGCAACCAACCGATACGGCACGGGCCATCCTTTCGTACAAAGGGGCTTTGCTTAAAAACCACCTTGCCGGTGGCGTTCGGAAAGGAGCCTTGACCGAAGAAGAAGCCGAAAAGAAATTCAACGCTTGGTTAGAAGAAAAAGCCAAGAAAGTAGAAGGAAAACGCACCAAGCTTTCTGAAGCCGAAGAAAAAGCGAAAGCCGAAGCCTTAGCTGCCGAAAAAGCGATTACCGAAGCTCGCCTCGCCGAAGCCAAAGCGGCCGAAGAGGAAGCAAAAGCTGAAGAAGAAGCCAAGGCAAAAGCCGAAGCGGAAGCCAAAGCAGCCGAAGCTAAAGGCGAAAAAGCTTCTAAGGAAGAAGAATAAAGCGTAGCCTAACGATGCAAAAGTCAGCTTGTTTCTACTTAGGCAAGATCGTTAAAAAATACAGCTTTAAAGGGGAGTTGTTGGCCAAACTGGACACAGACGACCCCGAACAATTTTTGGAAATGGAATCGGTTTTTGTTGAACACAACAAAAACCTGATTCCATTTTTTATTGAATCGCTTTCCTTGCACAAATCTACATTGTTGCGCATTCAATTTGAAGACGTTAAAACCGAAGCCGATGCCGACAACCTATTAGGGGACGCATTGTACCTGCCTTTAACCATGTTGCCCAAATTAAGTGGCAACAAATTTTACTTTCACGAAGTAATTGGTTTTACCGTTACCGACACCCATTTTGGACTCGTAGGGACCATAGCTGGAATAAACGACACTACCGCACAAGCCCTTTTTGAAATTGAGCGCGATGGGAAACAAGTGTTAATCCCTATCAATGACGATTTAATTGAAAAAGTAGATCGGGAAAAGAAAGACATTCGCATTACCGCTCCGGAAGGGTTAATTGAGCTGTATCTTTAATTTGTGATTTTCATACTTTTCTCGTTCCTCGAAACACGTTGCCGCCCAATCTATGTTCTATTCTATAGTCCAAAATCTTCTACCTTTATTATAAAACAATTCAAATTAACCAACCGTGAGCAAGCCTTTCCATTTTAAGCAATTCACCATTGAGCAAGATCGTTGTGAAATGAAAATTGGCACCGATGGTGTGTTGGTAGGTGCATGGGCTTCACTAAAAAATCATCCCTCCTCTATTTTGGATATTGGCGCCGGTACCGGTATCATCGCGTTGCAACTGGCACAACGAAGCGTTGCCGAATTAATCGACGCCATTGAAATTGACGAAAACGCATATGAGCAATGTGTGGAGAATTTTGAAAACTCATCTTGGAGCGATCGGTTGTTTTGTTATCACGCTTCGTTGGAGGAGTTTGTTTCTGAAATTGATGATAAATACGATTTAATTGTATCCAATCCACCGTTTTATGACGCCCCTCTGCCTTCGGCATCTCTCCCAAAGGATGAGAAAAAAATTTCTGCATCCCGAAAATTGGCGCGGTTCAATGATGCCATGCCTTTTGAGGATTTAGTAGCAAGTGTTTCCGCTTTGCTTTCTGAAACAGGCATTTTCTCTACCATAATTCCGAAGAAAGAAGAAAAAGGCTTCATTGAATTGGCTTCAGCTAAAGGACTTTTTGTCAACCGTATTTGCAGGGTTCGCGGTACAGAAACTTCCGAAGAAAAACGCAGTCTTTTGGAGTTTTCATTTACTGAAACGACTCCTAAAATTGAACAGCTCACGATTGAAATAAGCCGCCATAATTATACTGAAGCCTATAAAAAGTTGGTGCGCGATTTTTACTTGAAAATGTAGGAGGTTAGACCCGTGATTTTTACATTTGTATTCCTTAAATTCACAAAATCATGAAACCAGACTTATTTGAAGCTCCAGATTATTATAATATCGACGATTTATTAACCGAAGAGCACAAACTCATCCGCGATGCTGCGCGTGATTGGGTAAAACGTGACGTATCGCCCATTATCGAAGAGGCAGCCCAAAAGGCCGAATTTCCAAAATCGATTATCCCGGGCCTTGCCGAGATTGGCGCTTTTGGCCCCTATATTCCTGAAGAATACGGCGGTGCCGGATTAGACCAAATAAGCTACGGCCTCATTATGCAAGAAATTGAACGGGGCGACAGTGGCGTTCGCTCTACTGCTTCCGTACAATCTTCGTTGGTTATGTATCCTATTTGGAAATACGGTACCGAAGAACAGCGTAAAAAATATTTGCCAAAATTAGCCACCGGTGAGTGGATGGGGTCCTTTGGCCTTACAGAACCCGATCACGGTAGCAACCCTGGTGGGATGGTTACCAATTTTAAAGACAAAGGCGATCACTACTTATTGAATGGCGCCAAACTATGGATTTCAAACTCCCCATTTTGTGATGTTGCCGTAGTCTGGGCAAAAAATGAAGAAGGCCGCATTCACGGTTTGCTGGTAGAACGCGGTATGGAAGGGTTCACCACACCGGAAACGCACAATAAATGGTCCTTGCGTGCCAGTGCAACCGGCGAGTTGCTTTTTCAAGACGTAAAAGTGCCCAAAGAAAACTTACTGCCCAATAAAAGCGGTTTAGGCGCACCGTTAGGTTGTCTGGATTCTGCCCGCTACGGAATTTCTTGGGGAACCATCGGGGCGGCCATGGACTGCTACGATACGGCCTTACGGTATGCAAAGGAGCGTGTTCAGTTCGGAAAACCTATTGCAGCATTTCAATTGCAACAGAAAAAATTGGCCGAAATGATTACCGAAATCACCAAAGCACAATTGTTAGCGCTTCGATTAGGACAGTTGAAAAATGAAGGGAAAGCCACCTCAGCCCAAATATCGATGGCAAAACGCAACAATGTGGATATGGCATTGAAAATTGCGCGTGAAGCCAGACAAATATTAGGCGGAATGGGCATCACTGGCGAATACAGCATTATGCGCCATATGATGAACCTTGAAAGCGTCATCACTTACGAAGGCACGCACGACATCCATTTGTTGATAACCGGCTTGGATATTACGGGCGAAAATGCTTTTAAATAATGAGAAAACTCCTTATAATTCTGCTTTTAGTGAGCAGCGTCTCTGTTTATTCTCAAGAAAAGGATTTAACAAACGTAAGCATCGATGGACTGTTGGGCGAAACCCAGTTCAGTAACGATCATCCCGATGCGATGGAACTGGTTTGGTGGATACCCACGGAATTCTGGGAAATTTCATTTTTACAAGACGGCTCTTCTTCCGAAGCAGATATTCAAGCCCTCAAAGCGTTATTTGAAGGATACGAATTATTTGCCATTGTAAAAGGTAAAATTGGCTATTTTGGCGGTATTACCTATGAACCTTTAGAAGCAATTTTAAAAGAACTGAAGGTACGTTACAAAAACACCGACTTGAAGCCTGTACAGAAAGAAGAAATACCTTCGGATCTCTTAAATTTTCTTTCGGCTATGCAGCCTATGATGGCCAATTTGTTCGGTACCATGGGCGAAAACATGCATTTTGTATTGATGCAAGACAGCAGCTCAAAAACCGTACTGCCCATTAAGGCTACCGGCAATGACAATTTGACCATCACTTTGGCCGATTTTACCAAAGAGGTCGATTTGCCATTATCTAAACTTCTAAAAGAAAAAGTTTGCCCTGTAGATAACGCTATGCATTCTGGTAAATGGCACTTTTGCCCGTTTCACGGTAAAGAGTTAATCGCTCAATAACCACTATTAACAATCTTTTATAACAGGCACTGCAATACTTGCGGTGCCTTTTTGTTTTCTTGAAAAAGAAACCTATGATTGCCCAGATCAACAAGCGAATACAGCCGTACCGCGATACCTTGCTCCACCATCCGCTGTACAGTGAACTAAAAACGGCCAAACACCTTAAAACCTTTACGGAACACCACGTGTTTGCCGTGTGGGATGGTATGTCATTGTTAAAATCGTTGCAAAACAATTTAACGTGCACAACTATCCCTTGGACTCCTAAAGGTGATCCCGAAACGCGTTATTTAATCAATGAAATAGTGTTAGTTAAAGAAACCGATATCAATATTCAGGGCGATTGCCAAAGCCATTTTGAAATGTACCTCGACGCTATGAAAAAAGCAAAGGCCAACACACGTCCAATTATTGATTTTTTAGAGCGGTTGGAATACACTTCTATTTCCGAAGCGATTAAACAATCTGATGTGCCTAAAGCCGTTAAAGAATTCTTGAGATACACTTTTATGATACTTGAAGAAAACGAGCCCCATAAAACAGCAGCCGCTTTTACCTTTGGAAGAAAAAATATTATTCCGGAGCAGTTTTCTGAAACTATCAAAAAAATTCAGCAAAACATTCCAGAGGAAGATTTAAGGGGGTTGGACTATTATTTTGACCGCAATATTGAATTGGAAAAAAGCAAATACGGGGCTATGCCCTTGCAAGTACTTAAAAGCCTCTGTGGTAAGGACGGCAAAAAATGGCGCGAAGCCGAACGAACCATCGTACAGTCCCTACAGGCAAGAGAACAGTTGTGGGAAGGGGTGCTGTCTGAAATTTTAAACGACAAATTCGCGCAACATTAATTGCTAATTGTATCTTTAGAAAAAGAAATAACGAATGTCCTCTCAAAAAAGAATTACGAAAGCCTACAAAACCGCGCGGCGTATTTCTTTTAACGACGATTCAAAATTTATCATCTTTAGTGATTGCCACCGGGGCGACAACAGTTTTGCCGATGAATTTGCCAACAATCGAAATATTTACTTTCACGCCTTAAAACATTATTATAAAGAAGGTTTTACCTACTGCGAATTGGGCGATGGAGACGAACTGTGGGAAAACCGCACGTTTCAATCTGTATTTGAAGCCCACCAAAACGTATTTGAACTGCTTCGGAAATTTTATGCCGAAAATAGATTGTACCGCCTAATTGGCAACCACGATATGGTGTATAAAAACCAAAAATATGTGGAGAAAAACCTCTTCAGTTATTTCAATAAAGTTACGGGAAACGACGATCCGCTTTTTCCTGAAATAACCTTTACCGAAGGGCTCATTCTAGAACACGAAGAAACCAAGCAAGAGATTTTCATGCTCCACGGCCACCAAGCCGATTGGTTGAATTATCACGGATGGAAACTCAATCGGTTTTTGGTACGCGCTATTTGGCGGCCCTTGCAGGTTTTTGGCATTGGTGATCCCACAAGCCCGGCCCGAAACTATAAAGAACTCATAAAAGTAGAACGACGTACCAAAAAGTGGATTATTGACCACGATAACTTATTTACTATAACCGGCCACACCCACCGTCCGCGTTTTCCCGAACCGGGCGACATTGCCTATTTTAATGACGGTAGTTGCGTACACCCCCGAAGCATCACTGGTTTGGAAATAGAAAACGGCAAGATTGCATTGATAAAATGGAACATTTCAACCACCGAAGACGGAACGCTAAAAGTAGTCCGTCTGCTGCTGGAAGGACCTAAAAAAATAGCTAATTATAGTACTGAATAACCCAAGTGGAATTTACAAATTTAAAAATCACAAATATCAAAAAAGAGAGATGCCTGTTCTGGTCGAAGTGCTGGATGCTGGGAAATTTTAAAAACATGTAAACAAAACATTATGAAGAAAACAATTTTGATTTTTACTTTATCGGCAATTTCTTTTCTATTTCTGAGTTGTTCCGCACAAAATAAAACTATTCAAAACAATAACATCAATTCGAACTATAAGTACTTAGCTCTTGGTGATAGTTACACCATTGGCGAAAGTGTTTGTGACACCTGTAGATTTCCAGAGCAGTTAAAAAAAGGGCTTGACGGGAGGTTAAATAAAAATGGTAATTTGAAAATAATTGCCAAAACCGGCTGGACCACCACCGATTTGTTAAACGCAATTGCCCCACAAGAACCAGCAAGCAATTACGATTTAGTAACGCTATTGATTGGCGTTAATAATCAATATCAAGGGATGCCGTTTTCAGTTTACGAAAAAGAATTTCCTGAACTATTAGACAAAGCCATTCAGTTAGCTAGCGGTAATAAAGACCATGTGATTGTGGTTTCCATTCCCGATTATGCGTTTACCCCATTCGGACAGACAAAGGATAATACACCTAAAATTTCAGAAGAATTAAACCGGTACAATGCTTTTGCGGAAAAAATTTCAGAACAAAAAGGTGTTGCTTTTGTAAATATTACCCCAATTACAAGAAAAGGATTGGCCGATGAAAGTTTGGTCGCTTCAGATGGATTGCACCCGTCAAAAGAAGCGTATGAGCAGTTTGTGAAATTACTGCATGCAAAAGCAATTAATATTTTAAAAGATTAGTTATTCCGACTGAGGCACGACAAGGAATCACACACCTCATTCAACCAAAATGATAATTAAAAAGAAGCAATTGAAAAGTAGAGTGTGAATAGCAGGTGCGATTTCTCTCCCGAAACTTCGGGATCAAAATGACAAGTAGTGCGTTACAACTGGGATGTGATCGCTCCCTCGGGTCGAGATGACTGAGACTAACTTTCCGGGGCCAATTCCACCTTTAAACCGTCCAATTCTGAATGAATGTGTATTTGACAGCCCAAACGACTGTTATCCTTAACGTGAAAGGCCTCGGCGAGCATTAAGTCTTCATCGTAGCTCATTTCGGGCAGTTCGTGATCGCTTTGCACGTAACACTGGCACGAAGCGCACATCGCCATGCCGCCGCAGACACCGATGGTTCCTTCAGGAGCCAACTCATACGACCGTATCACTTCCATAAGGTTCATGTTCATATCGGTTGGCGCGTCAACAATATGGGTTTTGCCTTCGCGGTCGATTATGGTTATTTTTATGTCTTGCATTCTTTATATGAAAATAGCATATACCAACAAGGTTTTAAAAACCTTGCAGGATAGACAATTAATTCTTTTAATTTATTGCTTTTACAACAGCTTTGGGGGCTTGTTTTTTACTTCCGTCAAATCCTTCCACGCCTCCTACGGTGGTATATTTCATAACATAGCGTTTGTCTGGGAAAATACGTTGGTACGCACTTTGGCACATCAGTGTTGCTTCGTGGAAACCACAGAGAATCAATTTTAACTTTCCAGGATAGGTATTGACATCCCCAATAGCGTAAATGCCTGGAATATTGGTCTGGTAATCTAGCGTGTTATCTACTTTAATGGCGTTTTTTTCAATTTCCAATCCCCAATCTGCGATAGGACCAAGTTTTGGTGCCAAACCAAACAACGGAATAAAGTGATCACATTCCCTATTGAACACATCGGCTCCCCGTTTTATGGAAACGCCCTCCACGTGTTCTTTTCCATGCACATCTATGACTTCGGCTGGGGTTATCAACTCTATTTTGCCCAGGTTTTTCAGCTCTTGCACTTTTTCTACACTGTCCAAGGCACCACGGAACTCATTTCTACGATGCACCAAAGTTACACTGGATGCGACATCGGTCAAGAAGATGCTCCAGTCCAATGCGGAATCGCCCCCTCCGGCGATGACGACGTTTTTATCGCGGTACATTTCAGGATCACGTATAATGTATTCCACCCCTTTATCTTCATAGTCTGAAATACCCGTGATAGGCGGTTTTCGCGGTTCAAAGCTTCCCAATCCGCCAGCAATGGCCACAACGGGGGCGTGGTGTTTCGTTCCTTTATTTGTAGTGACGATAAAGGTGTCATCGTCTTGTTTTTCTATGGTTTGTGCTCTTTCGCCTAAGGTAAAACCGGGTTGAAACGGTTCAATTTGTTTCATTAAGTTATCTACCAAATCGCCGGCCAATATTTCAGGGAAAGCAGGGATATCGTAAATGGGCTTTTTGGGATAGATTTCGGCACACTGCCCGCCGGGTTGCGGCAACGCATCGATTAAATGGCATTTCAGTTTCAACAATCCGGCCTCAAACACAGTGAAAAGCCCCGTAGGGCCAGCACCGATAATCAAAATATCTGTTTTTATCATGAATCCATTTCGTCTTTAATTCTGTAAAAGTAGAGCTGATTTAGGTTTTATAAACTGACAAAAATCAATTTATTCCACATTTATCACTTGTTCAATTTGCGGGGCATGTTTTTTAATGGTCATTTCCACACCGCTTTTCAAGGTCATTTGGTTTACGGTACAGCCTACGCAGGCACCTTCTAGGCGAACCACGACTTTTTTGCCATCGTCTATGGAAACAAGGGAAATATCCCCACCATCGCTTTGAAGAAATGGTCGTATTTCTTCTAAAGCATCTTCTACTTTCAATTTTAATTCTTGTTCTTTCATATTATTTTTTAACGGCACTGCAACCGGCCATAGTCGTAATTTTAATGGCTTCGGTTGGGGGGAGATTTTCGTTACGGCGTACCGTTTGCTCCACCACGTTTTTGGTTACTTGCTCAAAAGCCTCCTCGGTAGGGGTGGCTGTTTGTAAAGCTGCCGGACGGCCTACATCGCCAGATTCCCGGATGCTCTGTACCAAAGGCACACCTCCCAAGAAAGGAATGTCCAAATCTTCTGCAAGGTTTTTGGCGCCTTCTTTTCCGAAGATGTAATACTTGTTTTCCGGTAGCTCTTCGGGGGTAAAATACGCCATATTTTCTATTATTCCCAATACGGGCACTTGTATATTTTCCTGTTGGAACATAGCGACACCTTTACGCGCGTCGGCCAAAGCCACATTTTGCGGGGTACTTACCACAACTGAACCTGTTAATGGCAGGGATTGCATGATGCTCAAGTGGATATCGCCCGTTCCTGGGGGCAGATCGACCAACAAGAAATCCAGTTCGCCCCAATCGGCATCAAAAATAAGTTGGTTCAAGGCTTTGGCTGCCATTGGCCCTCGCCAAATAACGGCTTGGTCTGGTTTTGTGAAAAACCCGATGGAAAGTATTTTAACGCCATAGTTTTCTATGGGTTTCATTTTACTTTTACCATCCACTTTTACCGAAAGCGGTTTTTCCATGGCCACATCGAACATAATGGGGATAGACGGCCCATAAATATCGGCATCCAGAATACCTACCTTAAAGCCCATTTTTGAAAGCGTGACCGCCAAGTTTGCCGTGACGGTAGATTTACCTACGCCGCCTTTACCAGAAGCCACCGCTACGATATTCTGGATTCCCGGAATGGGTTTCCCTTTTATCAAGTTTGGATTTTGTTTTTGGGCAGGGGCTTCTACTTTTATGTTAACCTGAACCTTAGCATCGGCATTGATTTTTTCCTGAATGGTTTTAACAATATCGGCTTCGGCTCTTTTTTTAATGTGCAACGCTGGGGTTGAAAGGGTAATGTCAACAATCACCTCATCGGCAAATGTTACGACGTTTTTAACGGCCCCGCTTTCCACCATGTTTTTTCCTTCACCGGCAACGGATATGGTTTCCAGTGCCTTAAGTATGTCTTTTTTGTTCAATTTCATTATCGTCAATACATTTTTCTGGAACCCAATTTACATCGCGATTGGTGCAACCCGAGCAAATGCGTGGATTTCACGTTTCCAAATTGAATTTCACTAATTTAGATTTATTCTAAAGTACAAATATAAAGGTATTAGTTCGGATTTTAAAGCCCTTGGATTGAAATGATTTATGTGTGGATAGATTATGACGAAGGCCAGAAGCTGAAGGCCTCCAAGTTGAAAGCGAACGGCTTATTAAGGTAAATTATTTGTTTTATCAAATTGTCAATTATATAGCACACACAACCCTTAAAGCTCTTTCGTAGGATCCCAAAAAAACTTTTCAAAATTTTGAATTTGATTTTCGATCACTTCTATCCCTTCGCTCTCCAATAACTGTTGCATTAAATTGGTACCTTGAAAATGGTGTTTTCCGGTGAGCATGCCGTTTCTGTTGACGACACGGTGAGCGGGAATGTCAGGATTTTCGTTGCTGCCGTTCAGCGCCCAACCTACCATCCGGGCGCTTCCCGATGAACCCAAATATCGGGCAATCGCCCCATAACTGGTTACCCTTCCGTAGGGAATTTGCTTGGTAACCTCATAAACCTTTTCAAAAAAACCTGTTGAAGCCATCCTAAATTTCCTGTAATATTTTCAATAAGGTAATTACCGAAATAGCCGCGGTTATAATGCCTATAATGAAGTTCATATTCACGTTCAGCTTTTTTTGGTCGTCTTTTTGCCTAAAAAACCAAACATATATCGCCAAAACGGCAAAAGTGCCCAAACCGGAACCCACTACCGTGCTCCACAGTCCTGGTTGCGCAAAACTGAACCATCCAAAACCTGCAAAAGTAATGCTAATATAGACCCAATACGGCAATGGCAGTAGATTGACTAAAGCCAGCAGCATTCCTGAAATCAATCGGTTGGTTTTAGAATGCTGTACATCGTCTGGCAACTGCCTCCGGGTGTCTTTTGCTATAAAGAAAAAGTAAATGGTAATGCATATAAAAATGCCCAGCGCCACTTTTTGAAGCATGGAAACATACTCTGGGTGCTGGTCCAAAAACCGGGCAAAGAACAAGGCGACCAAGGTTTGCAGCATAACCGTAAAGCAGACGCCGGCAGAAAACAAGATGCCTTTTTTACGGCCTTCTTTCATACTCACTTTTGCCGCGTACATATTTAGCAAACCGGGAGGGACCACCCCTACAAAAGCTGCTATAAAGCCAATGGCAAAATTTACAAGTACGGTCATAAAAGCCCTGTTTGTGCTGTGAATATAAGCAAAATTATCTACCTGCACGTTCGCCTGAAGGCTTGAACCTAAACCTGATGTAGGTGATCTTTTTGTTTTGTTCTAAATATTGCTGTTCGTAAAAGGTTTGGATGCTGGTAACTTCCTTAGGCGAATGGGGGTTGCCATATACATCGTGATGGGCATAGTCTATTTCTTCACCCAGGCCGTGCAAAAGACCTAAGGTATAGCCGTGCATAAATTCGCTGTCGGTTTTTAAATGCACCAATCCGCCCGGTTTTAGTATTTTTCGGTATTTGTTCAAAAACTCTTCGTTGGTTAGGCGGTGTTTGGTTCGTTTGTATTTTATCTGCGGATCGGGAAAGGTGATCCATATTTCATCTACTTCATTTTCTTCAAAAAGCAGGTCTATTAATTCAATTTGGGTCCGCAGAAACCCCACATTGTCCAGGTTTTCTTCTAAAGCGGTTTTCGCACCACGCCAAAAACGGGCGCCTTTTATATCGATGCCCAAAAAATTATGGTCAGGATAGTTGCGCGCCAAATTTACCGAATATTCGCCTTTGCCACAGCCCAGCTCTAACATCAAAGGTTTGTTGTTTTTAAAGAAATTTTTCTTCCAATTCCCTTTAAGCTTTAAGCTGTTTGAAAATACCTCCTCGCGCGTTGGTTGGATCACGTTTTCAAACGTTTCGTTTTCCTTAAACCGTTTTAATTTATTTTTACTGCCCACTGTTGCCTAATTTGTACGAGTTTTATGATTATTTGGTAAAAGTAAGGAAATATTGACAAGAGGTAAGTTTCTGTACCTTTGTTTTTGTGAACGGTACAAAAACCATTTTGGTTGCGCCCCTACATTGGGGCTTGGGACATGCCACCCGCTGCATCCCCATTATCCAAGCGTTGTTGGGCACTGATTACAAGGTGATGTTGGCTTCAGATGGGGCGGCGTTGTTATTGCTTCGGAAAGAATTTCCCGCATTGCCCTACGTTTCATTGCCTTCCTACAACATAACCTATCCTGAAAATGGCGCTTTTTTAAAACTGAAATTGCTCTTGAAACTCCCTTTTTTCAGAAAAACGATGCATTCAGAAAAAAAAGTGGTTGAACAGCTCATTTCCGAAGGGAAAATCCACGGAATAATAAGTGATAACCGTTGGGGCGTGCGCAGTACAAAAGTACCTTCGGTTTTTCTTACCCACCAATTGAACGTTTTGTCGGGCGGCACTTCGTATTTAAGTAGCAAAATACACCAAAAACTCATTAAAAAATTTGATGCGTGCTGGGTTCCCGATGTAGCAGGCCCCGAAAATTTAAGCGGCAAACTGGGGCATCTCAAAAGCGGCTCTTTTCCCGTTAATTATATTGGTGTGTTAAGTCGCATGAAAAAACGGAAAGTTCCTAAAGTATATGATGTGCTGTGTTTGCTTTCGGGCCCTGAACCGCAACGAACGCGATTGGAACAGCGGTTGGTCTCGGTTTTTAATAATTCAGACCTGCCTGCCGGCAAGCAGGAAAAAAAGGTTTTACTCGTTCGAGGTGTCGTTGAAACAGAAAAAAAGACAACCCAAATTGGCACTGTTGAACTCGTGAACTTTTTGCAAAGCGATGAGCTGGAAAAGGCTATTAATGAAAGTATTTGCGTGGTTTCCCGTTCGGGTTACACAACGATCATGGATTTGACAGCTATGGAAAAACAAGCTTTTTTTATCCCGACGCCCGGACAGTTTGAACAGGAATATCTGGCCAAACGGCTTAAAAAGGCAGGAATTGTGCCCAGTTGCAACCAAAAAGATTTTCAAGAAGGACAGCTAAATCAAATTGGGGACTACAAGGGGTTGAAGAGCGTTAACAGCCCGCCAGATTTTAAAAAACTATTTCGCTTTTTCGAGAGTGAAGGAAAACTCTGAGCCCACCCCAAGCTGGCTTTCCAAGTAGATTTTTTCACCATGGGCTTCCAAAATGTGCTTTACGATGGAGAGCCCTAGGCCACTGCCCCCTTCTTTGCGCGAACCACTTTGATCGACCCTAAAAAAACGCTCGAACAAACGGGGGATCTTGTCCTTCGGTATTCCTTCGCCATTATCGGTGACCCTTACAATCACTTTATTTTTAATGAGGTCCTCAATACTTATTTCGGTGGTGCCGTCTTTTTTTCCGTATTTAAGGGAATTTACTATTAAATTGGTCAACACCTGCTGTATGCGGTCGCGATCTGCCTCTACAATAACACGTTTGCTATACTCTTTATCGAAGGTTAGCGTAATGTTTTTTTTGGCTGCTTTCATTTCAAGCAGGTCGAAAACCCCTTGTATGAGTTCGATAATGTTAAAACGTTCTTTATTTAGGTTGAGATCGCCTACTTCGAGTTTGGTGATCATGTCTAGGTCTTTCACGATATAAATAAGCCGCTCCACCCCTTTATTGGCACGTTGCAGGTATTTTTTACGCACGGCTTTGTCTTCCAGGGCACCATCGAGCAAGGTTAAAATATAGCCTTGAACGGTAAACAGCGGTGTTTTCAATTCGTGGGAAACGTTGCCCATAAATTCTTTCCGGTAATTTTCTCGTCCTTTCAGGGTTTCTATTTCTATTTTCTTGGTTTCGGCAAAACGCTCCACTTCCCGTGTAAGGGTGGCCATATCGGTCGTGATTTGTTTTTTGTCAAAAGTAGAAGCATCTAACAAGCGGACGTCGTCGTATATTTTTTTCACCCTTCGGTAAATGAATTTTTCTACCCTGTATTGTATGAAAAAGAAGGAAAAGGAAAAGCATACAATGGAGAATAAGACCAAAAACCAATACATTTCAATTTCAGAAAAATAAAAAAAAACACCCACGACGAGTGTTAGGAAAAACGTCAAAAAAGTCGATGTATAGGCAGCAAACTTGTATGTTCTTTTAAATTCTTTTGCCATTTATACTACAAATTTATACCCTACACCTTTAACGGTCTTGAATTTTTTATCCCCGAGCTTTTCACGGAGTTTTCTAATGTGAACATCGATGGTCCTCCCACCCACGACTACGTCATTGCCCCAAACGCGATCTAAAATCACTTCCCGCTTAAACACTTTTCCGGGTTTTGAGGCCAGTAACGCCAAAAGCTCAAACTCTTTTCTGGGCAACAGCATCTCTTCTTTTCCCAAAAAAATTTTATACTCTTCCCTATTAATGGTTAAATCGCCCAATTTTATTTTACCTGGTTCTTCTTTGGTCTCCTTATACCTTCGCAACAAAGCTTTTACTTTGCTTACCAGCACTTTTGGCTTAATGGGTTTGGTGATGTAATCGTCTGCACCGGCATCAAAACCGGCCAATTGGGAGTAATCTTCGCCACGGGCCGTTAGAAAAGTGATAATGGTATCGGCCAATTGGGGGATATTGCGCATTTTTTCGCAGGCTTCCATTCCGTCCATTTCGGGCATCATAACATCGAGGATGATAAGGTGCGGCAGTTCTTCTTTGGCTTTTTTTATTGCTTTCCTCCCGTTTTCGGCAGTAATAACTTGGTATCCTTCGGTAGCGAGGTTATAGCCAACTATTTCCAAGATGTCCGGTTCGTCGTCAACCAAGAGGATTTTAATGTCTTTTTTCTTCATAATACGTTAGAATGATCACCGTAGGTGTTTCAAAAAGGTTAAAGATAGCATATATTGTTTTTTTGGATTGTTCGTTGCCGGTATTCTTAACGATATTGTAACATCTATGTGTTGTTGAGAGCTATTATCTTTGGGTGTATTACCTTAACGTTAAGCAATCTATAAACCGAGCAAGAATAGTTACATCTAAAATAGATTTGTGTATATTTGTAACATAATCAAACAATTTATATATGATGAAAAAAATTACTTTAATGGTTGCGCTTTTTGCAAGCGTTGCTTCTTTTGCCCAAATTGCCGGAACCAGTTTTGAAGAACCCGAAGTTTTTAGCGGCAAATACACCGATACAGATGATCCTGCAACGGCCCACGACCTTGTTAACAACGCAAACGAACCTTTGGTAGATTACACATCTATAGGTGGCGAGTTGGGTTTCGATGCCCGTTATGAGCCTTACGACACTCCAAGCGATGGTTTAAGCGATGGCGACTTTGTTGGCGTTACCGATTTTACGCCTTCTTCTGAAGTGCTTTACACCGATGGTGACAAAGGATACCAAATAAGCGATGCAGACGGTAACTTTATTTTGGAGTTTGATACGGTTGACCTAACTGGCGTAACCGATCCTAATTTAACGATAGATTATCTTTTTTCTATCAACAGCGATCCTACCAACGGAAACTACGAAGGCGACGGTACCGTAAACGAATCTGGGTCCGATAGACTGCGTATTTATGTTCGCGACCTAACCAATGGTACCGAAATAGACATTATAGACACAACCGGAAGCGACATTGACGACTTAGTACCTTTTGATGCAGGGACTGGAGAATACCAATTAGCTTGGCAAAACGGTTCGGCCACTTTGTTGACCGATACAGAAATCCAACTGGTTATTGAAGGTCGTATGAATTCTTCTAGCGAAGCTTTCTTTTTCGACAACGTTCAAGTTGGTGGCACACTTAATGTAAACACCAATAACGACAGCCAATTTTCCATATATCCCAACCCAGCATCCAACGGCTTTGTGAACATCGTTTCAAAAACTGATGGTGAAAAGCAAGTTGCTGTTTTTGATGTTCTTGGAAAACAAGTGATCAACACCACCTTAAACGGCGAGCGATTGAACATTGCAAACCTTACAAGCGGTGTATATATTATGAAAATAAGCCAAGGAGATGCTTCCGTTGCCAAAAAACTGGTCGTGAAGTAATTTATATTGCAAACTTATTTTTTTAAAAAGCTTCTGTTTAGGCAGGGGCTTTTTTATTTTCTTATTTTTGAACTGTCCATTCTGAAACCCATGCCGCACGAAAAAATCTTTAACATACAGACACCAGAAGACTTTAAAAAAGTGGCGCTATCGGTGTTTCGCTATCAATATGAAAATGTAGAAGTGTACCGCCAATTTTGCCTCGCGCTGCAAGTTGCCCCGAAACAGGTAACCGAAATTTCTGAAATCCCCTTTCTGCCTATCCAATTTTTCAAAAGCCACCGGATTATTGCCCAAGACCGCCAAGAACAAACTGTTTTTACCAGCAGCGGTACCACCGGGAGCATAACCAGCAAACACTATGTAGCCAGCACAAACCTGTATGAAGCCAGTTTTAACCAAGCTTTTCAAAAACAATATGGAAACCCTGCTGATTATACCATTTTAGCGCTATTGCCATCCTATTTGGAACGCGAAGGCTCTTCGTTGATTTATATGGTCAATTCGCTGATACAGCAAAGCAACAACCCTGACAGCGGTTTTTATTTGCACGACATGGATGCCTTGATCGAAAAACTCACCTACTTAGAAGCCGAAGGAAAAAAAACGTTGTTGTTGGGTGTATCGTATGCCTTGTTGGATTTAATGGAAACACACCCGTTTGAGTTAAAAAACACGATTGTTATGGAAACGGGAGGCATGAAAGGTCGCAGAAAAGAAATGATAAAAGAAGAGCTGCACGTAGTGCTTCAGCAAGGTTTTGGTGTTGCTGAAATCCACAGCGAATACGGTATGACTGAACTGCTCTCGCAAGCCTATTCCACCGGAAACGGGATGTTTTCCTGCCCGCCTTGGCTGAAAATCCTGACCCGGGATACCGAAGATCCCTTTACCTATGTCAATGGTAAAACCGGAGGCATAAACGTAATCGATTTGGCAAATTTGTATTCTTGCAGTTTTATAGCGACACAAGATTTAGGAAAAACCCACTCAAACGGAAGTTTTGAAGTCCTGGGCCGATTTGACGACAGTGATATACGTGGCTGCAACCTTATGGTCTTGTAACTTCCTGTTATAAAGTTAATTAAATACTAAATTTATATATTTATCTGTAAGCAATCAAAAGATATACGACTACCCTAGTGCAAAGATGTCTTGAGCTTTCGGGCTCAGTTCATAATTGGTTGGTTAGTTAATTGGGAAAGCCCCGCTCCTGCTTAGGAAACGGGGTTTTCTTATTCATGAAACCCAAGTTCCAACAATATCATCGATAACCCATTTTCCGTTTGCTTCTTTCTTAATAAAAATTCGGACGCCATTTCCACTCAAAATTCCCAAAGTATACCCAGCATTTAAAACACCAAAGTTTTTTGTTTTATCGAATAAAATATGATCAAAACTTATTGACGCAGCTATATAAATATTATAATTATTTTTCCAAAAGTCACGACCTTTTGGAAATTCTGATCTATACTTAAACTTGATTTTTTTATCCTTAGCTTTTAATTTTTTCAAATCGACTCTATATCCTTCTTTAAGTTTAAGATCATTAGTTTCTATTGTTATATTTTGTTTGTCAAAATGATTTTTTAATTTATAAAGGTCGTTGCGTTCTATGTTTTCTATGGAATCCGAAACTATTAAATAAACTGAAGCTGTATCTTTCAAAATCTTTTGTTTATGTATCTTCCAATTTTCCATAACTTGTTTATAGTTAATGGAGTCATATTCAATTCTAATTCCATTTGAATTAACAAAAGAAGATGGTGGTGGAGCTGGAGGCATTAAACGTTTATCATAATGAAGTGAATCCAATATTGCAGGAAATAATTCATAAAATACAGCTTGTTCAAACTCTTCCTCATAAATATTTTCTTTTTGATTACAGCTACAAAACGCTAAAATAACAACTGAAAATATAAAGGTTGTGAAGAGAAATTTTTTCATAGGTTATATAGCTTTAATGATAAAGTAATTCTTTTTACCACGTTGCAACAGCACAAATTGATTGTTGATCAAATCATCCGCGGTGATTGAATAACCCTCCGCTACTTTCTCTTTATTTACCGAAATGGAGTTCTGTTTCAATGCCCGCCGGGCTTCGCCATTCGATTTCAAAAAATCGGTTTCTGAGGCCAGTGCCGCAATGATGTCCAGTCCGTTTTCCAATTCGGTTTTGCTTATTTCAGCTTGTGGCACACCTTCAAACACGTCTAAAAAGGTCTGCTCGTCCAAGTTTTTTAAATCGGCCGAAGTGGATTTCCCAAATAATATTTCCGAAGCTTGTACCGCTTTTTCATATTCCTCTTCATTATGTACCGTAACGGTTACTTCTTTTGCCAAGCGCTTTTGCAACAAACGGGCATGTGGGGCTTCCTTATGTTCGGCAATCAAGGTTTCGATGGTTTCTTTATCCAAGAAAGTGAATATCTTGATGTACTTTTCGGCATCTTCGTCGCTTGTATTCAACCAGTATTGGTAAAACTTATAGGGAGACGTTTTTTTGGCATCCAACCAAACATTGCCGCCTTCGCTTTTCCCAAATTTACTGCCATCGCTTTTGGTAATCAACGGGCAAGTTAGCGCATAGCCTTTTCCGCCACAGATACGTCGAATCATCTCAGTTCCCGTAGTGATATTGCCCCATTGGTCGCTGCCGCCCATTTGCAGGGTGCAGTTGTGGTTTTTGTACAAATGGTAAAAATCATATCCCTGTACCATTTGGTAGGTAAATTCGGTAAAGGACATGCCATCGGCAGCTTCACCGGTCAAACGTTTTTTAACCGAGTCTTTCGCCATCATATAATTAACGGTTATGTGCTTGCCCACATCGCGGATAAAACCCAAAAAAGAAAATTCTTTCATCCAGTCGTAGTTGTTGACCAGAACAGCTTGGTTTTCGGCGCCCGAAGAAAAGTCCAAAAACTGCGACAGTTGCTTTTTTACACAATTTTGATTGTGCTGCAAGGTCTGTTCGTCCAATAAATTGCGTTCGTTCGATTTGCCGGAAGGATCGCCAATCATCCCAGTTGCACCGCCTACCAGGGCAAACGGCTTATGACCGCAGCGTTGATAGAAGGACAACAGCATAATGGGGACCAAGTTCCCAATGTGCAAGGAATCGGCCGTTGGGTCAAAACCCACATAAGCGGCACGCATTTGTTCCTTTAAATGTTTCTCGGTACCGGGCATTACATCGTGCACCATACCGCGCCATTGCAATTCTTCAACGAAATTCTTCACTTTTTAAAATTTTAATTTATACTATTTCGGCAAAGATAAACCCAATGCCCGTAACAGAAAAGAATAGTTTAAAAAAGCCTATTTTTACAACATGATTTTAGTTACTGGAGGCACAGGATTGGTAGGGTCGCATTTGTTGTATTTTCTTCTGAAGGAAAACAAAAAAGTGCGTGCCATTCACAGAAAATCGAGCGATTTGCAAGCTGTGAAAAAGATTTTCAGGTATTATGCAGCTGCTGATGAAGCCGAAACGCTTTTCAACAAAATTGAATGGCAGGTAGCCAATATAACCGACATCCCTGCCTTGACCGATGCATTTAAAGGCATAACCCACGTCTATCACGCCGCCGCCTACATCAGTTTTGATCCCAAACACTACAAAAAACTGAAAAAGGCCAATGTGGAAGGCACGGCAAATGTCGTGAACCTCTGTTTGGCCCATTCGGTAAAAAAAATGTGTTACGTAAGCTCGGTCGCCACTTTGGGCACTCCTCTAAACGGACGGCCCATTACCGAAGAAACCCACTGGAACCCAGAAGAAAAAAACAACGTCTATGCCATTACAAAATACGGCGCCGAAATGGAGATTTGGCGCGGCACACAAGAGGGCTTGGATGCCGTTATCATAAAACCAGGCGTGATCATTGGCGAAGGATTTTGGAATTCGGGGAGTGGGGTTATCATTAAAACCGCTTCAAAAGGAATTCCTTTTTATACCGATGGCAGTATGGGCGTGGTCGATGTGCAAGACGTTGTAAAAGCGATGATCGATGGAATGCGGGCTGGCTTAAAAAACACTTCCTATATAGTGGTAGGCAACAATTTAGAGTACAAAGAACTGCTTACTGCAATCGCACAAAGATTTGGTGCCAAACCGCCTAAAAAAAGAGCTCCTAAATGGGTGTTGCTGTTCTTTAGCAAACTGGACTGGCTGGTGTCCAAAATCTTTGGAACCAAACGAAAGCTCTTGAAAGCCACCGTGAACTCGTTATACACTACTTCCAATTACGACAGTTCGAAAATTGAAGCGGAACTGGATTTTAAGTTTACGCCAATCGTTCAAACCTTGAACCGTGTAACAGACCGCTATTCAAGCGAGTCTTGAGAAGCCGATTGTAGGGCCGGCCCCAAACCCGATTTTTTAAGAATGGAGTCCTTTTCTTTTTCTTCCTCGGTTTTTTGGTTCTCTTTTTTTGCCTCCTTGACCTTTTGAATGCTATCGGCTTCTTTTTTTAGAGCCTTCAATCGCTCCTCTATGGTTGTGAACATTTCTTGATAGGTTTCCAAATCGGCGGCGTAGTAGGTATTGCTTTTGGCAAACTGCAGGCTGTCCACTCTGTATTTCGCGTAAAGCAACGAGTCGAGCTTAAGACCGTAGGAGCGTATTTTACGGTTGTTCACACTGCGGGCAGCATTGCTCAAATACGATTCCAACATCATATCGACCATTTTTTCCTTTGGGATGAGGTTATCCGGCTTTTCGGGCTTTTCCACACTTTGACAACCCAAAAAAATACACAGCAGTATGGGAAATATGTATTTCATCACCGGTCAAAAGTTATGCGTTCGCCGTGGCTTCTGTTGGGAAATTTTAAATTTTCATAGGCCAACGTCCCATTTACAAAAGTGTGTGTTACACGCGATTTAAAGGTAGTGCCCTCAAAAGGTGACCAACCGCATTTGTAGAGAATGTTCTCTTTGTTCACCGTCCAGGGCGATTGCAGGTCCATCAACACCAAATCTGCTTTGTAACCACGCCTAATATAGCCCCGGTCTTTAATTTGAAATAAAATGGCCGGATTGTGCGCGGTTTTTTCCACTATTTTTTCCAAAGAGATAAGTCCTTTATGGTACAGTTCCATTAAAGCAGCAAGGGCGTGCTGCACTAAGGGCCCTCCAGATGGCGCTTTGGTATACACGTTGTTTTTTTCTTCTTTGGTATGCGGGGCGTGGTCGGTTGCAATTACATCGATACGATCGTTTTTTAAGGCTTTGAGCAGCCCATCGCGGTCTTTTGCGGTTTTAACGGCCGGATTCCATTTAATTTTGGTGCCTTTGGTTTTATAATCTTCGTCGCTAAACCATAAATGATGAATGCACACCTCAGCTGTTATTTTCTTTTCTGAAAGTGGTTTTTTATTGCTGAAGAGTTTGGTTTCTTTTGCAGTTGAAAGATGGAACACATGCAAGCGTGCGCCAGTTTTCTTGGCCAGTTCTATGGCTTTTGAAGAAGAAAGGTAACAGGCCTCCTCGCTCCTGATGACCGGATGTTTTTCTATAGGAATATCGTCGCCATATTCTTTAATATGTGCTTCTAAGTTTTTCTTGATGGTAGCCTCGTCTTCACAATGCGTGGAAATCAACAACTTTGTTTTACTGAAAATATTTTCGATGGTTTCCAGATCGTCCACCAACATATTCCCGGTTGAAGAACCCAGAAACAGTTTCAGCCCCGCCACCTTTTTTGGGTCTACTTTCAAAATTTCGTCCAAGTTGTCATTCGTCCCGCCAAACATGAAGCTGTAATTGGCCCAAGAGGTTTTTTTGGCGATGGCAAACTTTTCTTCCAGCAGGTCGATGGTCGTTGCCTGCGGAATGGTATTGGGCATTTCAATAAAGGTAGTGATCCCACCGGCAACCGCAGCTTTGGATTCGGTTTCAATATCGGCTTTGTGGGTAAGGCCGGGTTCCCTGAAATGAACCTGATCGTCTATCATTCCCGGCAATAAGTATTGCCCGTCTGCATCGATGATTTTAGTTTCGGAAGATTTAGCGCTGATGCTATTGGAAACCTCCGATATTCGATCGTTTTCAATAAGCACGTCGCCTTGAAAAATGCTTCCTTCGTTAACAATGTTTGCGTTTTTTATTAAAATGGTGTTCATTTAAATTTCATTAAAATTAGTGTTGCCAAACAGACTGTTGAATTTCATTTTTATCACGCCAAAAATCGCTTCAGAAATAATCCTGGTGTCCATTTTGGATTCGCCCCGGGTTCTATCGGTAAAAATAACAGGCACTTCTTCTATCTTGAACTTGGCCAGATAGGCTTTAAATTTCATTTCTATTTGAAAGGCATAGCCCACAAACTGTATTTTGTTCAAGTTTATTTTTTCCAGTACTTTTCTTCGGTAGCACACAAACCCTGCCGTGGTGTCGTAAATATCCATGCCGGTTATGAACCGCACGTATTTTGAAGCGCCCCAAGAGAGCAGTACCCGAGACATAGGCCAGTTTACGACGTTTACCCCTTTTACATATCGCGATCCAATGGCGACATCAGCACCGTTTTTACGGCAAGCATTGTAAAGCCGTATCAAATCGTTGGGGTTGTGCGAAAAATCGGCGTCCATTTCAAAAATGTACTCGTAATCGCGTTGCAACGCCCATTTAAAACCCGCGATATAAGCGGTGCCCAATCCCGATTTTTTTTCACGTTTCAGCATAAAAAGATGTTCAGGGTATTCGGCAAAGAGCGATGCTACAGCTTGGGCCGTGCCATCGGGCGAGTTGTCATCGACCACGAGGATATGAAAATCCATCCGCAACGAAAAAACATTGCGCAACAACCGCTCAATGTTTTCAATTTCGTTGTATGTTGGTATCACCACAAGGGCTTTGGACATCGCCTTCTTTTAATGGCAAATGTACCCTTTTTTAAACAATTAAACGTGAAGGAAATTCTAATTGAATTGCTTTTTGCCGCTTCTATTTTAATGTACCTTTAACGCCAAACTTCAACTGTTGCAGTATATTGAAAGACATATTGATTCTATGGACTGGGCCACCGTCACCTTGGTTGCCTGCCTTTTGGCAATCACTCTGGCAAAGCAGTTGTATCCCCGGCAATTTCAGCAGTTTATATCCTTGCCTATAAGCGATAAGTATTTTTTAGTTCAAGGAAAGGCGGCTCAAATTGTACATCCTTTCAACATTTTGCTGTTTTTGGGCCAAGTGTTATCGGTTTCGTTGTTCATTTATATGTTTTTTATGGTTTTTCAACCAGAAACAACAAAAACCAATCCTTATTTGTTTGTTCAAATTTGCACAGGATACCTGGTATTTGTTTTTATGAAATTCTGCATAGAAAAAATCATCGGTACGGCTTTTTCATTGGATACCGTTATAAACACCTATTTGTTTCAAAAATTGACGTACCGTAACTTGATTTCGCTTTTGGTGTTCGTTTTCAACCTTCTATTGTTTTTCATTGTGGAGCCCACGGGCAAGATACTTTTAATCTTTGCCGCCATAATCGTACTGTTCAACGGTATTGCGCTGTTTTACAGTTATAAAACAAACAGAAATATCATATTTGGTAATTTCTTTTATTTTATTTTGTATCTTTGCGCACTTGAAATCTCGCCCTATTTTATCTTGTATAAAACGTTGGTTTAGATAGCAAAAAATTAAAAAACTTAATTTATGAAAGTGAAAACTATTTTGGTTTCGCAGCCTGAGCCCAAGGTTGAAAACTCCCCCTATTTTGATCTTATTGACAGACAAAAAGTAAAAATAGATTTCAGACCTTTTATCCACGTTGAAGGAGTTCCCAGCAAAGAAGTAAGAGCCCAGAAGGTGGACCTCTCGCAATATACAGCAATTATTTTAACAAGCAGGAATGCGGTAGATCACTTTTTTAGGATAGCTGAAGAAATGCGCTTTAAGGTGCCAGACACCATGAAATATTTCTGCCAGAGCGAGGCCGTTGCCTACTATTTACAAAAATATGTGGTTTACCGAAAAAGGAAAATCTATGTAGGTAAGCGCACCTTTCCTGAGCTTGCACCGCTCATTAAGAAGTACAAAAACGAAACCTTTTTGCTTCCTTCTTCCGACAAATTGAAACCTATGGTTCCTGAAGTCCTGGACGAGCTTGGCGTAAAATGGAAACAGGCCGTTTTTTACAGAACAGTGGTAAGCGACCTTTCTGATTTACGGGACGTGTACTACGACATCTTGGTGTTTTTCAGCCCAAGCGGCATTGTCTCCCTCTTGGAGAATTTCCCCGATTTTGAACAAAAAGACACCCGTATCGCCGTTTTTGGAAATACTACGGTAAAAGCAGTGACCGATAATGGCCTGCGCGTAGATATAAAGGCACCAACCCCTGAAACCCCTTCGATGACCATGGCATTGGAAAAATATATTAAAGAAGTAAACAAAAAGTAAGCAATTGCTTATACCGGTTCAATAAAAAAAACGCACTGAAATCGAATTTCAGTGCGTTTTTTGTTGTTTAACCTTTTGTGTTATGAAAAGCCCTACCCTTTTATGGGCGCTCCCGAAAGGATTTCTTTGTTGGCATAAGATTCAAACTTTTCAAAATTTTTCTTGAACGATTTTGCCAAGGCTTCTGCTTTGGCATCATACGCTTCCTTGTCTTCCCAAGTTTCCCGTGGATTTAACACTTCGCTTGGCACATTGGGGCATTCTTTGGGCATATCGAGGCCAAAGATAGGGTGCATCTCGTAGTCCACATCCTTCAATTGCCCTTTGAGCGCTGCCGTGATCATGGCACGGGTGTATTTCAGTTTCATCCGTCGGCCAGTTCCATAAGGGCCACCTGTCCAACCTGTATTTACAAGCCAAACGTTAACCCCAGAGGTTTTCATCTTGGCGCTTAACATTTCGGCATACTTGGTTGGGTGCAATGGCATAAAAGGTGCACCAAAACAAGCTGAAAAACTTGGCAACGGCTCATCGATACCTGCTTCGGTACCCGCAACTTTTGCTGTATAACCACTAATAAAATGGTATGCAGCCTGTCCAGGTGTTAGCTTTGAAATTGGAGGCAACACGCCAAAAGCATCGGCCGTAAGGAAGAATATGTTTTTTGGGTTTTGCCCTATGGAAGGTTGCTGTATGTTGTCAATATGGTAAATAGGATAGCTTACCCGCGTGTTTTGCGTAATGGAGGTATCCTTGAAATCTACGTGGCCTTCGCTGTCCATAGCTACATTTTCCAAAATGGCGCCAGGTTTGATCGCTTTGAAGATATCCGGTTCTTTTTTGGGCGATAGGTCGATTACCTTGGCATAGCAACCGCCTTCAAAGTTAAACACTTCGTTGTTTGCTGTCCAGCCGTGTTCGTCATCGCCGATCAATTTTCTTTCGGGATCTGCCGAAAGGGTGGTTTTCCCCGTTCCGGAAAGACCGAAGAAAATAGCCGTCTCCCCATCTTCGCCAACATTGGCAGAGCAATGCATGGGCAAGGTGTTTTTAAACACGGGCAAAATAAAGTTGAGGGCAGAGAAAATACCTTTTTTTATTTCGCCGGTATAGCCTGTACCACCGATCAATGCTATTTTTTTGCCAAAGTTCAAAATGGCAAAGTTATGTTGCCGGGTCCCGTCGCGTTCAGAATCGGCCATAAAGCCCGGTGCATTTACAATGAGCCATTCGGGGTCGAAGTTTTCAAGTTCGTCTTCGGTTGGGCGTAGAAACATATTATGCGCGAACATATTGGACCAAGGATATTCATTTATCACCCGGATGTTTAACCGGTAATCCTCGTGGGCACAAGCATAACTGTCCCTAACGTACACTTCATTTTCAGAAAGATACGCTGTTACCCTATCGTATAGAGCGTCAAATTTATCACTGTCAAAAGGGATGTTGATGTTTCCCCACCACACCCTGTCTTCAGTAACTTCATCTCTCACAATAAATCGGTCTTGGGGCGAACGGCCGGTAAATTCACCGGTGTTCACTGCGAGGGCACCGCTAGATGCTTCCTTGCCCTGACCTTTTTGCAATGTTTCGTTGTGGAGTTCTTCCGAAGGGAGTTGATAATAGACTGTTGCGTTGTTGATTCCGTATTTTTTCAGCGAAATCGTTTTCGTAGTTTGGTGTTTATCGACCATCACTTATTTAGAATTGTTGTGGGCTACAAAAGTAATAATTATGAAACAGATAACGGAAATTTAACAATGGAATTGTCATTACTTTAACGAAAACAACCCGTATGCCAATCGCAACCAACCTATTATAAAAAGCAATCCGCCCAAAGGCGTTACGGGGCCTAAAAAAGAGACGGAAAAAGACAGGGTGTCTTTTAAGGCCAAAACGTAAATGGAACCGGAGAAGAAAATGATTCCGAAGATAAAAAACCGAAAAACCCATTTTTGGGTGGTTTCTGAAATGGGCTTTGCAAAACCAACAAGCAAAAGTGCCAAGCAGTGGTACATTTGATAGCGCACACCAGTTTCAAAAGTGGCAATGGCCTCGGCATCAACCAATTGTTTTAACCCATGGGCACCAAACGCCCCAATGGCGATGGTAATTGCGGCCAAAATAGATGCCGTAACCACGATTTTTTTATTGTATTCCCGCATTTGTCCAAATGGATTTTAGTACATTCGTCATTCTGAATAATGAACCCGATTCTTTTCGGGACAAAAATACGAAAAAACCTACCGATGCGAAACATTTTAATTATTGGCGCTGGCCGATCTGCAACGAGTTTAATTCAATATTTACTAGACAAAAGCGAAGCCGAGGAGCTTTCCCTTACCATTGGCGACCTGTCTATTCAAAATGCGCAAAAACTGGCCGGCGACCACCCAAATGCCCGCGCCATTATGCTCGATATTTTTAACCAACCCGAACGAAGAAAAGCGGTAGAAGCTGCCGATCTCGTTATTTCTATGCTGCCTGCCCGTTTTCATATTGAAGTGGCAAAAGACTGCTTGGAATTTGGCAAACACATGGTTACGGCTTCGTATGTAAGTGACGAAATGCAAACCTTGGACACGAAAGTGAAATCTAAAGGTTTGGTTTTTATGAACGAAATAGGCCTCGATCCCGGTATTGACCATATGAGTGCGATGCAAGTGATTGACCGTATTCGGGACAACGGCGGCAAGATGCTGTTGTTTGAATCGTTTACCGGCGGCTTGGTAGCCCCTGAAAGCGATGACAACCTGTGGCACTATAAATTTACCTGGAACCCAAGAAACGTCGTGGTTGCTGGTCAAGGTGGCGCTGCCGAATTTATACAAGAAGGTACTTACAAGTACATTCCGTATCATCGTTTATTCCGAAGAACCGAATTTTTAAACATTGAAGGCCACGGCCGTTTTGAAGGACTTGCCAACCGAAACTCCCTTAAATACCGAAGCGTGTACGGCCTGGAAGATGTACTTACTTTATATCGAGGGACTATTCGCCGCGTTGGCTTCAGTAAAGCTTGGAATATGTTCGTGCAATTGGGGATGACCGATGATAGTTATACCATACCCGATTCTGAGAATTTGTCGTATCGCGATTTTGTAAATCTTTTTTTGCCGTATTCCCCAACCGATTCGGTAGAGCTGAAATTGCGCCATAACTTAAAAATTGACCAAGACGATTTAATGTGGGGCAAACTGGAAGAACTCGATATTTTCAATGCTAAAAAGAAAATTGGAATTAAAAATGTCACCCCGGCGCAGGCCCTTCAGAAAATATTGGAAGAAAAATGGACACTGAAACCCGAAGATAAAGACATGATCATTATGTACCACAAGTTTGGGTATGAGCTAAACGGCGAAAAGAAACAAATTGACAGCCATATGGTATTGACCGGCGAAGACCAAACCCACACCGCCATGGCCAAAACCGTGGGATTGCCAGTGGCCATGGCCGCCATTAAGATTTTAAATAAAGAAATAACCACCCCAGGTGTACAACGTCCAATAAGCAAAGAGGTGTACGAACCCATCTTGGAAGAATTGAAAAACCACGGGATTACCTTTAAAGAAAACTTTACCGAATATTTAGGGTATAATCCTGATAATGTTCAAGGATATTAAATTAAAAAGCCCGATTCGCTTGAATCGGGCTTTTTGGTTATAATTATTTCAGAAATTAATCCCTTCCGCCTAAAAACATACTTATAAAGTATAATAACGTAGCTAACGATCCTAATGCGGCTACTACATACGTTCTAGCAGCCCATTTTAATGCATCTTTGGCGCCATCGTGTTCTTGAGGCGTAAGCATGTTTTCGTTTTCTAACCAAGCTAAAGCACGTTTACTAGCATCAAATTCTACCGGTAAGGTGATAAAAGCGAATACCGTTGTTGCTGCAAACAAAATAATTCCGACTAAGAAAAGCGTATTTCCTAACCCCGTCATGGAAGTTGCAAAAGTCAATACCAATCCCGCCATAATTACAAAATTGGACAATTTACTGGCTACACTTACCGCCGGCACAATAGCCGATCGCATTTTTAACCAACTGTAGGCCCTAGCGTGCTGTACAGCGTGACCACATTCGTGAGCCGCAACCGCAGCGGCAGCAGCGTTTCGTTGCATATATACCGGTTCGCTTAAATTTACGGTCTTTTTTCCGGGATGGTAATGGTCGGTCAATTGTCCCGGAGTTGAGATTACTTGAACATCGGTAATCCCATTATCCGCTAACATTTTTTCGGCGATTTCCTTACCGCTCATACCGTTTTGCAAGTGTACTTTAGAATACTTTTTAAACTTGCTTTTCAGCTTGTTGCTTACGTACATACTCACCAAAAAGATGGCTCCTGCTAATATATAATATCCTATCATATTCATTACCCGCAAAAGCGGGTATCTTTTTTAATTGTTAAACCTAAATTCTAAATTAAATATAGCAAATACTGTGCAAAAAATATCTTCTGACAAAAAGGTGATGCAACTCTTACCCATTCCCGCCAAAGTTTATGCTGAGCATAGCCGAGGTACAGAAATTTATCCCACGATATTCACTATTTTACCCGGCACCACAATTACCTTTTTAGGTGTACGGCCGTCGAGGTAGTGGGTGGTTTTCTCGTGTGCCATTACGGCAGATTCTATTTCATCTTTGCTCATATCTAACGGCAGCTCTAACGTAAATCGCATTTTTCCGTTAAAGGAAATTGGGTATTCTTTACTGCTTTCTACCAAGTGTCTTTCTTCAAACTTCGGAAATGGTGCTGTAGCAATACTTTCGGTATGCCCCATCAAACTCCACAGTTCTTCTGAAATATGTGGTGCATACGGTGAAATCAACACCGCCAATGGCTCTAATACTTCCCGGCTAGTACATTTTTGAGTTGTCAATTCATTTACCGCAATCATAAAGGTAGAAACCGAGGTATTAAAACTGAAGTTTTCAATATCTTCTTCTACTTTTTTGATGGTTTTATGCAGCGTTTTTAAGCTGTCTTTGGAAGCAGCATCGTCGGTGACTTGGAAAACACCCCCCTTGCCCCCCTCGAGGGGGGAATTGCCCTGATGGTACAGTTTCCATAGTTTTTTCAGGAAGTTGTGCACCCCGCTAATTCCAGCAGTGTTCCAGGGTTTGGCTTGCTCTAATGGTCCTAAGAACATTTCGTACATTCGTAAGGTATCGGCGCCATAGTCTTCGCAAATATCATCGGGATTGACTACGTTGTATTTGGATTTGGACATTTTTTCGACTTCGCGAGAGACTTTAAAGGTTCCATCCTCTTCTTTAATATATTCAGCTTCTTTAAATTCTGGTCTAAAATCTTTGAAAGACTCTAAGTCTAGTTCGTTCGAAATGTTTACGTCATCTACGTGAGCAGGAACATTATCTACAGAATAATATGCAACATATTTTTCTTTATTTAAATATTTATAGTCCTCTTCCTTTAAATAATGTTTTAACCATTCAATATTTTTGAAATCGAGAGAATAAGATTGACTTAGCAAGATAGGGTTATCAAACTCAATTACTTTTTCAATAGAATTTTTTATGTTATTAAACCAACTTTTCGCATCTGATCTAGATTTAAGAACAGACTCAGAAATTTTATCTTTTTCAGCAAAAGACACTTTTTTTGAAAACCTAGCGACAAAAGCACTCTCCCCCAAAATCATCCCTTGGTTAATCAGCTTTTTAAACGGTTCTTCAACTGGTAAAACCCCGCGATCGTATAAAAACTTCACCCAGAAACGGCTGTATAATAAGTGCCCGGTTGCGTGTTCGCTTCCGCCTACGTATAAATCAACGTTTTGCCAATAATCCATCGCTTCTTGGCTGGCCAAAGCATCGTCATTTTTTGGATCCATATATCGGAACATATAACAACTACTTCCTGCCCAACCTGGCATGGTGTTTAATTCTAACGGAAACACGGTTTCGTTATCCACATTATCGTTGGCAACCACTTCATTATTCTGTATGTCCCACGCCCAAACATCGGCACGGCCTAAAGGCGGCTCGCCGTCTTCGGTAGGTAAATATGCGGACACTTCGGGTAAGGTTAATGGTAAGTGAGCTTCATCAATTAATTGTGGCAATCCGTTTTTGTAATACACCGGGAATGGCTCGCCCCAATACCGCTGACGACTAAAAACCGCATCGCGCAATCGGTAATTTATTTTTCCTTTTCCCGCACCTTTTTGCTCCAGTGCTTCAATTACCTTATTGGTGGCGGCTTTATATTGTAATCCGTTTAAGAAATCACTATTGGTGATAACTGTTTTGTCTTTATCTGCAAAAGCGCCTTCAGAGATGTCAATCCCTTCAAAAATATTCGGGATTGGGATATCAAAATGACGTGCAAAATCGTAATCACGTTGGTCGCCACATGGAACGCTCATCACGGCACCAGTTCCGTAGCCTGCCAACACATAATCACCAATCCAAATAGGAATGGATTCGCCACTAAATGGGTGCTCAGCATACGCTCCAGTAAACACGCCCGAAATGGTTTTTACATCGGCCATACGTTCGCGTTCGCTACGTTTTGCGGTCGCTTCAATGTAGGCTTCTACATCAGCTTTTTGGGCATCGGTTGTTATTTTTGAAACCAAATCGTGTTCTGGCGCCAACGTCATAAAGCTAACACCGAAGATGGTGTCGGGTCGTGTGGTAAACACCTCAATGGTTTCGTCGTGATCTTTTACATCAAAGGTAACGCTCGCTCCTTCACTTCTACCAATCCAGTTGATCTGTGAGTCTTTAAGCGGCTGTGGCCAATCGATGCCATCCAACCCATCCAGCAACCGCTGTGCATACGCAGTGATGCGCATACTCCATTGCTTCATTTTTTTACGAACCACCGGATAGCCACCACGTTCAGAAACTCCGTTTACTATTTCATCGTTCGCTAACACGGTCCCTAATTGCGGACACCAGTTTACTTCGGTTTCGGCAAGATAGGTTAATCGGTATTGTAATAATATTTTTTGTTGTTTTTCAGAAGAGAAAGCGTTCCAATCTTCCGCAGAAAAAGGTTCCACATTGCTATCGCAGGCTGCATTAACTTTGGTGTTTCCTTCGGAAGTGAATAGTTCTTCTAATTTTGAAATCGGCTTCGCTTTATCCGCTTCATAATCGTACCAACTTTCAAAAAGCTGCATAAAAATCCACTGTGTCCATTTGTAATAGTCGGGATCTGAAGTTCGAACTTCACGGCTCCAATCAAATGAAAAACCAATTTTATCCAATTGCTCACGATACCGTGCAATATTTTCTTTGGTAGTCTTTTTAGGATGTTGCCCGGTTTGAATCGCATACTGTTCTGCCGGTAACCCAAAACTATCATACCCTTGCGGATGCAACACGTTAAATCCTTTATGGCGTTTGTAACGCGCATAAATATCACTGGCAATATACCCCAGCGGATGCCCAACGTGCAGCCCGGCACCAGAAGGATACGGAAACATATCCAGTACGTAATATTTAGGTTTATCGCTATTATTTTTAGCTTGGAAGGTTTGGTTTTTGGCCCAATATTTCTGCCATTTCTCTTCAATTTTATTGAAATCGTATTTGCTCATCGCTACCGTTTGAAAATAGGGAGCAAATTTACGGCTATTGTACGAAAGACAAAAGTTTAAACGTTAGTTACTCGTAGCTTTAAAATTCCTTGTATTTTTACAACACTAATTCAGCATATGTATGGCTTCATCTTTTGAAAAATATCAAAAACGCAGGTTGATTTCTTCTTACTTTTCAGTAGTAATTAGTATTTCGCTTGTGTTGTTTTTATTGGGTTTGTTAGGGCTGTTGGTACTGAACACTAAGAAGGTGGCCGACCACTTTAAGGAGCAAATCGCCTTGACCGTCTATTTAAAAGACACTGCCAAAGAAGTTGAAATCACGCAATTAAAACAAAGTTTAGCTTTAGCCGAATACACCAAAACAGCTGAATACATAAGCAAAGAGCAAGCCGCCGAAGCCCATAGCGCCACAATAGGCGAAAATTTCATGGACTTTTTAGGCTATAATCCGCTGCAAAACAGCATTGATGTGTATTTATTGGCCGATTATGTTTCGCCGGCACAATTGGAAGAAATCACAAATGAACTGTTGACCAAAGATTTTATCGATGAAGTGATTTATGACAAACCGTTGATTGCTTTGTTGAACGACAATGTGAAAAAAATAAGTTTCTGGGTGTTGGTAGTCAGCGGTATTTTTCTCTTTATTGCCGTATTGCTTATTAATAGTTCCATTAGGCTTTCGGTCTATGCCAAGCGGTTTACCATTAAAACCATGCAAATGGTAGGTGCCACCAAACGGTTTATTAGACGGCCTTTTATTTGGAAGAGTGTCCGTTTAGGTATGATTGGAGCCGTTTTGGCGTTGATAGGGATGGGGCTCGTACTGTATTACCTTAACAAAAGCTTTCCCGAACTGCAATTGCTGGAAGACAGGTTATTGCTAGCCGGGCTGTTTGTAGGGGTCTTTTTAATTGGCGTTTTCATCAGTTGGCTAAGCACCTTTTTTGCGACGCAACGATTCTTAAATTTACGCACAGACGAATTATATTATTAAACCGTACCTTTGCACCCGAAATCAGGAAACAAATAATACCATGGGAGAACAGAAAAGAAAAGAAGAAGCCCAAAAACGCTACTTTATATTCGAGCGTAAAAACTATCAGTTTATGCTTATTGGTATTGCATTTATTGCCCTCGGCTTCATTTTAATGTCCGGTGGCGGCAGCGACGACCCCAATGTATTTAATCCTGAAATTTACAGTTGGCGCCGCATTCGCTTGGCACCTGCCTTGATCCTTATTGGTTTTGGTATTGAAGTGTACGCTATTTTACTAAATCCTCACAAGAAAAAATAATCCATGAATAGTTGGGATGCCATTCTCTTGGGCATTATCCAAGGGTTTACCGAGTTTTTACCTGTTTCTTCCAGCGGTCACCTTGAATTAGGAAAAGCCATTCTTGGCGACACCATGGTTGCCGAAGAAAGCCTCTTATTTACTGTCGTTTTACACTTTGCCACAGCCTTGAGTACCATCGTGGTTTTCAGGAAAGATATAATTGAAATTATAAGTGCTTTACTGAAATTTCAATGGAATGAAGAAACACAGTTCATTATAAAAATTGGCGTTTCTATGTTGCCCGCCGTTGTTATCGGGCTGTTATTTGAAGAACAATTAGAAGCCTTTTTTGGCGGAAGCATCGCTTTTGTAGGCGCTATGCTTATTGTAACGGCGGTGTTGCTTTGGCTGGCCGATCGGGCTAAAAACACGGGAAAACCCGTTACGTTTAAAGATTCGTTTATAATCGGCATTTCGCAAGCAATTGCTATGCTTCCCGGTATTTCCCGAAGTGGGGCGACTATTTCCACTTCTGTTTTACTTGGAAATGATAAAAGTAAAGCGGCACGTTTTTCTTTTTTAATGGTTGTGCCATTAATATTCGGTAAAATTGCTAAAGATGTATTAAGCGGAGACCTCTCTTCTGAAAGCACCAACTTTACAACACTCGGCTTGGGCTTTATTGCTGCCTTTATCTGCGGGCTCATCGCCTGTACATGGATGATTGCATTGGTAAAAAAGAGCAAACTTCGCTATTTTTCTGTGTATTGTGTCATTGTTGGGTTGCTTGCCATCGTTGTAAGTTTCTTCGCATAACAGCTGTTTTTATGTATCTTTACTTTGTTATGGATGCTGAGATAAACAAAACCATTATCAATACTATTTTGCCCTTTAAACCAAAACAAATTTGCGTTTTTGGCAGCTATGCCCGTGGTGATATGAAAGAGGATAGCGATATTGATATACTTTTAGATGTCGATAAAAACGTTACCCTCTTAGATTTAGGAGGTTTATATATGGACCTTGTTGAGAAACTGAACCGTAAAATAGACCTGGTAACAAAAGATGGACTCAACCCTCTTTTTAAACCTTTTATTGAAAAGGACTTGATAGAAATTTACCATGCCGATTAAAAAAGACAAACCGCTAATATTATTAATATCGAAGTACATTGATAGAATAATTGAATTTACGGATGGGTTAACGCTGGAAGAATTTTCTGAGAGCCAAATAACCTATGATGCCTGTGTATTAAATCTCTTGAATATTGGAGAAACCTTAAAGAAAGTTTCCAAAGGTTTAAAAAACAAGTATCCCAACATTGAATATAAAAAGATCATCGGTCTTAGAAATATAATAGCCCACCATTACGAAGCGATAGAACCTTACCGTGTTTTTCAATTTGCAAAAAATGACCTCCCTAAATTAAAGACCGAAATTGAAAAAATCCTCAATAATGCCCCTAACTAAGCTTACAGAACAAGACTATAAAGACGGACAAGTACTTTTAATAGACAAACCCCTTAACTGGACTTCGTTTCAGGTGGTTAACAAAGTGCGTTGGCTTATTAAACAACGCTTTGGATTAAAGAAAATTAAAGTAGGCCACGCGGGAACATTAGATCCTTTGGCTACTGGACTGCTTATTTTATGTACCGGGAAATTTACCAAAAAGATTGAAACGTTTCAAGCGCAAGAAAAAGAATACACCGGTACCTTTACGCTTGGCGCCACCACGCCCAGTTACGATCTGGAAACCGAAATAGACCAAAGGTTTGATATTTCAGAAATCACTTCGGAAAAAATTAATGAAGCTACAAAACAATTTATAGGTGACATACAACAGCAACCGCCAGTTTTTTCAGCTTTAAAAAAAGAAGGAAAGCGCCTCTATGAATACGCCAGGGCCGGCGAGGAAGTTAAAATCGCTTCACGAACGGTACACATTTCGGCTTTTGAAATCACCCGCATCAACCTCCCTGAAATCGATTTTAAGGTGGCGTGCAGCAAAGGGACCTATATTCGCTCGTTAGCGCACGATTTTGGGAAAGCACTCGACAACGGTGCGCACCTTTCGGCACTGCGACGTACCAAAATAGGTGATTTCTCGGTAGAGGACGCCATCAGTATTGACCATTTTGAACAATCCTTAAAAAAACCCGACTCATAATAATCTATTAATTATCAATGGGTTTTGCGTATTTTTGCTTACTTTTTCCCCTGAAGTAATGAACCTAAACCATTCATACCGATCCCTGCTTGTTACCTCCCTGCTTTTTGGGATATTCTTTTTATTGCTGTACAGCGTTAAATTGGGCAAGATAAAACAACCTGAAGAACCGGTGTACGATATTGAATACGCCACCATCGAAGAACTTCCCGCCATTGAAAAAGAACTGGAGCAAACCAATCCCAAAACAACGGCCATAGAAACCAACCGTGCCTATAATGAAGCCCAAGACTGGATTGCCGAAATGAGCCAAGAAGAGCAGGAAACTTCCGAAGCTTTACAAAGAAAAATGGCAGAGATAGATGCGGCCATCGAAAGTTCAAACGCTTCCACAAACGGAAATGGGATGCGTGCCGCGGAAAAAACTTCAGAAAAAAACAAAAAATCCAATACAGCGAAAACAGAAGAAGCGAAAGGCAAAAAATCTGTCAACCGCCGAACCACCATAAGTTACCGATTGGTAAACCGCAGCGACCTTGACCTACCCAACCCGGTTTATACCTGCGAAGGCAGTGGCAAAGTGGTCATTAACATTGTGGTCGATTCTTTAGGGAATGTTATTAAAACAAATTATAGCGAAACGGCCTCCACCACTGCAAACGGCTGCTTGATCGATAGCGCCATAGAATATGCAAAGCAAGCACGGTTTACCAAAAAAACGAGTAAAAAAAGACAACTGGGCACCATTACCTATAATTTTCCTGGGCAATATTGATTATTTAAAATAATTGTACCTTCCCTAAAATTTTCTTTTATGAACAAACAACGTTGTTCTTGGTGTGGAGACGACCCTTTATATATAGCCTATCACGATACCGAATGGGGTGTGCCGGTACGTGACGACAAAACACTTTTTGAGTTTTTATTGCTGGAAACTTTTCAAGCTGGCTTGAGCTGGATTACCATTTTACGAAAACGGGAAAACTTCAGAAAAGCGTTTGATGGGTTCGATTATAAAAAAATTGCCCAATACGACCAAAAAAAGATCGATTCGCTGTTACAAAATGCAGGAATTATCCGTAATAAGTTGAAAGTGAATTCGGCCGTTACCAATGCCCAAGCTTTTATGAAAGTACAAGAAGAATTTGGCAGTTTCAGCAACTATATTTGGGGGTTTGTGGACGGAAAACCTATTCAAAATAATTTGAAAACCTTGGAAAACGCCCCTGCCAACACGCCGTTGAGCGACAAAATAAGCAAAGGTCTAAAGAAAAGAGGGTTTAAGTTTGTGGGCTCCACAGTTGTGTATGCACATATGCAGGCAACAGGCATGGTCAATGACCATGTTACCTCATGTTTTAGACACCAAGAAATTAAAGATGGAACCTTTTAGGGATATTTTGGGGCAACAACCGAAAGGTATTTATTGCTTGTAAAATCCAAGCTCAAAGCTTTTAATGATTGTTTATAGCGGTACATCAACGTGGCATCGGTTGGTTTTTCCATTGAAAAAAGCTTTTCAAACCAAAGTTTGGCAGCCTCGTAATTACTTTTAAAATAATGGGCGTTCGCCAGTTTTTTATAGATGAAAGGCGTGCCGTAGCCTTCATCTACCACCTGTTCGTACACTTTAATGATATCAATATCGGTATTGACATTTACGGTTTTTTTTGCATCGTTCGATTGTGCCATAACTGCAAATGAAGTGCAGCACAACAGCAGAAACAAGACGTGGGGAAGTCGTTTCATAAATTGGGGATTGTAAGAAATTACTCAGTCAAATATGATTAAAAACTATTTTATAACCAAAATTTTTCGACTAAATACGGTTTGTTGTTAAATTAGACTGCAAATAAAACAAAACCATCCACAAAATATTGCATCGGTTATGTTAAAGTTTCAACCTCGTTTAGTCAAGGTATTTCATAAAGCGTTCCCGCGGAAGTTGTACCGCGTCCAAGCGCTGTAAATGATAAGAATGCACTTGACAATCAATTAATTTATACTGTTTTTCCTTCAATGACTGGACGAGGTGATAAAAGCCCACTTTTGATGCATCGCTAACTTTTGTGAACATACTTTCGCCGCAAAACACTTTTTTTTCCGGTAAATCGATACCGTACAATCCGCCCACTAATTTGTTATCCTGCCATACTTCTACCGAAACCGCATGGCCTTGTTGATGTAACTTTAAATATGCCCGTTGCATCTCGGGCGTGATCCATGTGCTGGGCTGTCCCTCGCGTTTTATGGTAGCGCAATTTTCAATCACTTCGGAAAAAGATGAATTGAACGTTACCCTGAATTTTTCGGAAACGATACTTTTCCGGAAACTTTTCGACACCTTTAAATCCTTTGGAAACAAGACCATCCGTGGATCGGGGCTCCACCATAATATAGGTTGCCCGTCTGAATACCAAGGAAAAATCCCCGATTGGTAGGCTAACAGCAATCGTTCTGAAGATAAATCGCCCCCAACGGCCAATAAGCCATCTTCATCGGCAGCGGTGACGGATGGAAACCAAAGTTGTTCGGTTAAAAAGTGCATAAACGGTTTTGATTTTTTAATTCAGAAAAAATTACCACAACAGCAATCCTACAATGTACACCACGACTGCAGCGACCATCATAAGGAGGGTGTACGGTAAAATTTCACGAGCTTTTAAACGTGTTATGGCCAATAATGGCAATGCCCAAAACGGTTGCAGCATATTGGTTATTTGATCGCCATACGCCAAGGCCATGATCATTTTGGGCAAGGGCACACCCAATTTTAAAGCTGACTCCACCACGATGGGGCCTTGCACCGCCCATTGCCCGCCACCGCTGGGCACGAAAATATTGACCACCCCCGCACTGAAAAAAGTGAAAATAGGCAAAGTCGTGGTCGTGGCGATAGAAGCAAAGAAATCTGAAATCAGCACGATCATCCCACTGTCGCGCATAATCCCCATTATACCAAAATACAAAGGAAACTGGATGAGAATCCCTGCAGCATCAGATATCGCTACGCTCAAGGCTTTTAGAAAGTTGGCGAACGTGCCATGCAAAATCAGCCCCAAACCCAACATAAAAAAGTTCAATAAATTTGGGCTAATGGCCAAATTTTTAATGGCACCGGAGTATTGATAAAACAGGGCGACTAAAATCAAAACTCCAAAGCCGATCCCTACTATTCTTGAATGGTTGATTTTTTCTGCTCCGCGGAGGTTTTCAGGTTTTTCTGTTTCATTTCCTTTATACACCGGAAGGGTTACGTAACTGCTTTTGGTGTTTTTTCCAATACCGTATAAGACCAGCGGGATGACAACCAACAGAACCCCAAACAACACCAAATTATACCCACTGAAAACAGTGTCCTTAAAGGTAATTAACTCGGGCAATTGACTGGCCAATTGCGGATTGCCAACCCCTGTCATTAAACTGCTCAAATGTCCGGCTTCTGAAACCTTGAGCGGTGCCGATCCACTGATACCACCGTGCCAGACCATTAAACCTACATAGCCTGCAGCGCCAATTAATGGATAATTGATTTTAAAATTTCGGCTTTGGGCAGCTTCTGCGACTTTACGTGCCATGATAGCGCCAAAAATGAGCCCCAGTCCCCAATTAAAAACGACACCAACATAGTACTGATAGAAACCAACAACACGGCATTCGACGTATTGGTGACCAAATTGGTAAGTTTGGTTATCAATGCGTTCATGGGTTTGCTGAGGACCAAAATATGGCCCAAGACCAAAATAAGCATCATTTGGTAGCCAAACACCAGCAAGGCGTTGTTCCAAATACCGCTTTCCCAGTACGAAAGAATGGTTAAAAAGTGTGGTTCCTTGGTGGGGGCATCGGTCAAAAAATAAGCCATGAGCATGGTCACCACCGTCAATATAACCGCAATGGCAAAAGGGGAAGGTAAAAACCGTTTAAAAAGGTTCTCGATGGTTTGGGTGATGTTCATTTCCCAAAAATAGGGAAAAGCCTGAATCTTGGTTCAAATAATATGTAAGATTCATTTGAAAATAGTAGTTTTAAAATGAATATGAAAAGAGATACTATTTTTAAAAAGATAAGAGAGCTTATAATAAGAGAAAGATGGGAATACGACTTTGTAATTAAGGAGAGTACTTCCCTTCAAGATGATTTGAAGATTTACGGAGACGACGCTACTGATTTTTTGACAAAATTTTGTGAGGAATTCAATTGTAAACCTAAAGATTTTAAATTTGATGATTACTTTGCACCGGAACCTAGTTGGACAGACCTTTTCAGAAAAAAGAAAAAATATAAAAGCTTCACAGTTCTCGATTTAATAAAAGCGGCCGAAAAAGGTACACTAACATAAAAAAACAGCCCCGAACCTCGAAGCTGTTTTCTACAATTTAATTTAAGGTTTTCAATTAAAACGGCAAATCGTCGTGATCTTCTTCGTTTAAATCGTTGGCCGGCTCAAAAGCATCTTCCGGTGGCATGGGTGGCATATCCTGTGATGCGGCTTGGTCTAAGTTCTCTATGCGCCATCCATTTAGGGAAAGAAAGTATTTTGCCTCGCCCTGCGGATTGATCCATTCCCTGCCGCGCAGGTTAACGCTCACTTTTACGTTTTGCCCTACTTTAAAAGGATCTAGCATGCTGGTTTTGTCCTGCGTAAACTCGATTAATATATGCTGTGGGTATTGTTCTTCGGTGGTGACGACCATCTCACGTTTTTGAAAACCGTTGCTTCCATAGGTCTTCGTCTCATCGATCATCTTAATTTTTCCTTGTACTTCCATCGTGTTCGTTATTGTGTTATTGATTTATTTGTTGTCCAGGTTTAATTTTCTTTTCTATTTTTTTTCAGAAGCAGATCGCGCTAACAATAAGTTCCAGGCTTCTGTTATTTTTCCATCGCAAAGCAACTCTTGTGCCCTAGTATGGATTTCTTCTTCGGTCCCCGATGCTATTAAATATTGTTCTGTTTCCGAAGCATCTTCAATATATGTTTTTATCTGCTGTTGGGTGGGCAGCTGCTCTACATTGCCCAGCATTCCCAAGTCGTTTCCGGTAAGTATGCTACTTGTTCTAATTGGTTCTGGCAGAGCATCGACACCCATGCCTAAAGTTCTTAGGGGTTTTGGCACTTCAAACATCCCCGTTTTGGCACGGGTGTACCAATTGCCACCCATACGGGCCACAGTGTCTATTTTGTCTGGATCAATGCTTCCTTTTTCATCTAAAATATTTTCATTTACATGAACCTTTACCACTTCGCAAATTACAAGATTCCCGGCGCCGCCTTCTTCGCCAGTTATGATGACTTCTTTTACCTTACATTCAAATTGAACGGGTGATTCGGCTACACGCGGAGGTGTTACCACATCGGAAGGCATTTCGGTAAAGCCGGCTTTTACAAATTCGTTGACGCCTTTATCGTATTCGGTAGAAGATAGGCTCATTTGCTGCACCATCGCATGATTAACAATGTTGATCACCACTTCTTTGGTTTCCAACACGTTTTCCAGGGTGTGTTTGGTGGTGTTACCCCGTACCCGACGGGCTGGCGAAAAAACCATGGTGGGCGGATTGGCCCCAAAAACATTGAAAAAGCTAAAGGGCGATAAATTAACATTTCCTTCTGCATCTACCGTGCTGGCAAAACAGATAGGGCGCGGTGCTACGGCCCCTACCAAGTAACCGTGCAGTTTTTTTGTGGTAATTTCTTGTGGATCAATACTAATCATAAGGCACAAAGGTACCCAAACTTAAAAAGTTGTAAAAATTTGATGGTACAATAATATCAACATATTTGCTTTATATTTATTCCCGCCTTTCCTTTAAAAAATCATGAGGCGCGAAAATTGCTTTTAAAATTATTTTATGTTCAACAAAACAGCTTTTACCCGTTGGTTTTTTATTGCTGCCTCCGTTATTATCATTGGCCTTATTTTATGGAACACGCTGGTGTTTTTCAATCAGTTGAAAGATGACGAGCGTAATAAAATGCAGGTTTGGGCTGCAGCTCAAGAAGAACTGCAAAAAATAAGTATTACAGAAAACAATGTGAGTGAAACGGCAACAGTAGTGATACAGAGCAACAACACCACGCCCATGATCCTCTACAACCCAGAGGCCGACACCTACAACGAACGGAACATCCCCGAAAATAAATTCAATACCCCCGAAAAAAGAAAAAAACTCATTGAGCAGTTTTCTTCGGAATACAAACCCATAAAAGTCTATTTTGAAGACGAACTATTTCAGGTAATTTATTACGGAAACTCCCCTCTTATCAATAAGTTGAAATATTATCCAGCGGTATTGATCTTAATTATCCTGCTCATCTTTTTGGCCATCTACCTATTTTACCAAACATCCAAATCGGCCGAACAGAACAAGCTTTGGGCTGGAATGGCCAAAGAAACAGCACACCAAATAGGCACGCCGCTTTCTTCATTGGTAGGTTGGACCGAAATTTTAAAAGAAGAAACCGTCAATCCGGAATATGTTTCTGAAATTGAAAAGGACGTGGACCGCTTAAAAACCATTACCGAGCGGTTTTCAAAAATAGGTTCGGTACCAAAACTCCAAGAAGCAGATTTAGTGGTAGAAACACAAGCCGCTTTTGATTATTTGAAAAGCCGAAGCTCTAAATTGATTCAGTTTAAACTGAATGTACCCAACGAACCCGTACCCGTTATGCTGAACCCACAACTTTTTGGATGGACCATCGAAAATTTGGTAAAAAACGGTATCGATGCCATGAAAGGGAAAGGAACCATTACCATTTCCATAGAAAAGAACAGTAAAAAGGCACATTTGCGCATTACTGATACCGGAAAAGGGATTTCAAAAAGAAAGCACAAAGCCGTGTTCGTGCCCGGTTATACCACTAAAAAAAGGGGATGGGGCCTTGGATTGTCGCTGGCAAAACGTATTATTGAAACATACCATAACGGAAAAATACACGTTTTAAACAGCACACCCGGAAAAGGAACCACCATGCAATTAACGTTGCGCTTACAGCAAAGTTCATGATAACCAAACACGTTTTACATACCGCCCGCCTCAACAACAACTGCCCAGAATGCTACGATACCAGCGGATTGGAATTTACTTTCACACAACAAGAGAAACATACAGCGTTTTACCATAAGGCTAACAAACAAATCGATGAAAAGCTGTATTGCCATACTTGCAACAATACCATATACCCCGTTAACTGGACCGAAGATATTGAACGCGTGTACCAATACCATAAAAAACAAGCGCATCCTAAAGCAACCTATTTGCGATTAAAACCCTTAGCCTATGGTTTAATACTCTTAGGCATTGTTGCTGTGGGAGCAATGGTTTATATGTTGATTACGTTTTAAGAATATTGAAGTTTTAAGCCGAGTCAAGTCTTTTCCAAAAAAAAAACGCCCAATGTAAATTGACACATTGGGCGTTTTGGGACGTTCGTTTAGTTTATTGCAAAACACTTATTGCAACCACGTTTTGAACGATACGCTCTTTTTCAGTTTTTCTGAAATTTCTGAAATATCAATGCGTTCTTGCTCCATACTGTCGCGGTCGCGAATGGTCACCGTGTTGTCTTCTTTTGTTTGGTGGTCTATGGTGATACAAAAAGGGGTTCCAGCGGCATCTTGACGGCGGTAGCGACGCCCAACGGCATCTTTTTCGTCATAAACCACGTTGTAGTCCCACTGCAAGTCTTCGATTATTTTTTCGGCTATTTCTGGTAGGCCGTCTTTTTTCACCAATGGTAAAATGGCCGCCTTTGTTGGGGCCAAGATAGCCGGTATTTTTAAGACCGTTCTGGTTTTGCCATCTTCCAACTCCTCTTCTTCCAAAGCATTGCTTAAAACGGCCAAAAACATCCTGTCTAGACCAATGGACGTCTCTACAACATAAGGAACGTAGTTTTTGTTCAGTTCAGGATCAAAGAATTGCAGTTTTTTACCACTGTATTCTTCATGTGCCTTTAAGTCGAAATCAGTCCGGGAGTGGATGCCTTCCAGCTCCTTAAAACCAAACGGAAAGTTAAACTCTATATCGGCTGCGGCATTGGCGTAATGTGCCAGTTTCTCATGGTCATGAAAACGATAATTCTCTTCGCCCATCCCTAACGACAGATGCCATTTTAAGCGGGTTTCTTTCCAGTATTCGTACCATTTCAATTCTTCACCAGGACGCACAAAAAACTGCATTTCCATTTGCTCGAACTCCCGCATACGGAAAATGAACTGCCGTGCCACGATTTCGTTTCTAAAGGCCTTTCCCGTTTGAGCGATACCAAAAGGGATTTTCATCCGGCCGGTTTTCTGTACGTTTAAGAAGTTCACGAAAATCCCTTGCGCCGTTTCGGGACGCAAGTATAAATCGGTCGCATGTTCTGCCGAGGCACCCAATTTGGTACCGAACATTAAGTTGAATTGCCGTACTTCGGTCCAGTTTTTACTTCCGGTTTCAGGACAAGCTATGCCCAGTTCTTCAATAAGGGTCTTAACATCTTTTAAATCTTCGGCAGCAAGCGATTTTGCCATACGGCCCAAGATTTCTTTTTGTTCCTCCCTATAGCGAACCACCCGGGGGTGCGTACTCACAAACTGGGTTTCGTCAAAAGCGTCCCCAAAGCGTTTTTTGGCTTTCTTTATTTCTTTCTGTGCTTTCTGCTCTAATTTTTCGGCATAATCTTCGATCAATACATCGGCGCGGTAGCGTTTTTTGGAGTCCTTGTTGTCTATCAAAGGATCGGTAAAGGCGTCGACGTGGCCAGAGGCTTTCCACGTGGTGGGATGCATCAATATAGCGGCATCGATGCCCACAATGTTCTGGTGCATATGAACCATACTGCGCCACCAGTAGTTGCGGATGTTGTTTTTAAGCTCCACCCCGTTTTGGGCATAATCGTACACGGCGCTGAGCCCGTCATAGATTTCACTGGACGCAAAAACATATCCATATTCTTTTGCGTGGGAGACTACCTTTTTAAAATGATCTTCGTTGTTTGCCATAGCGCAAAAATAAAAAAACCGCTACGATAACACATAGCGGTTTCATAAATTTATTGTGGTTGTTACTTTAATTCCATGGTGGTGCTGGCCACTTGGTTTTTGCCGTCAAAAACATTGACCACATAACGCCCTTCAATTAGGTTGTTTTCGGTTGCATCTACCAGTACACAAACGTCCAATTCTTCATTTTCATAAAACACGGTGGATTTTGCACTGTAATTTAAAAATTCGCCATTATCAAAACCAATGGTTTCTTTAACGCCCAACAAGTTATTTTTGGGATTAATGACCTGTACATACAGATCACGGTCTCCACTTTTGGCAATAACGTTAGGTGCCAAGGTAAAGCAAGCCCTTATTTTATCTGCCCTGCTAGCACGGCGGGTATCGACCACTTTACCACTGTTACGGATAATGACGGCCTCGCCCCTTAAATCGGTTGCGTTGACAATAGACCCTTTTTCAATGGTTTCGGCCATAGAAGTATTTTCTTGGTTGACCGAATCGACCACTTTTATGGTTTCGTTAAGCACGGTTGTGGTGCTGTCGCGCTCCATGGCGATGCGTTTGTTGGCAGCGATCAAACTATCCGCCCGTTTAAAGAGCATGGTGCGTTCGCGTTTCAGCCTGCCTATTTCATTTTTATAACGCTCTATCAACAGTACATTGGCCTCAGCGTCTTTTACCGAATCCAACAAAACTTCAATACGCTCACGGGCAGCAAGGAGGTCTTTGTCCTTAAGTTCGTTGTCTTGGATCACTTCATCGTAGTTGGCAATCAACTCTTCCAGTTCATTTTCAATCGTTTGTTTTTGTTGCTCCAGCCCAGTTACCTTATCTTTACTATCGTTATAAAGAGAAACGGTGTAAACGGCAAGGGCGATCAACAATACAGACAATACTCCTATGAGTATTTTAAACTTGGTCCCGCTGGTTTCTGAATCTGGCATATCAAGATGGTTTTAAATGCTAAAATACGAACGGGGCAGTAACCGAAACGTTTACGAAATGGTAAAAAATTTTAAATTATGTTAAATCTTTTGTTCCCGAAGGTATGTGCCGGTTGCAACGAACTGCTTTTGCGGGACGAAAAAGTGCTCTGCGCCACGTGTAGGTTTAACTTGCCCTTGGCCTGTCATCACAGAAACGACGACCCCACCTTCGCTACCGTTTTTTATGGTCGCTTTCCCGTTGAACAGGCCACTGCCCTGCTTCAGTTTCAGAAAAGGGGGATTACCCAGAACATTCTTCATAACCTAAAGTACAGGAACCAAGAGCACATTAGCGGGTTCTTCGGAAAATGGCTGGGCGGCGAACTTTCAGAAACAAAAAGCTACAGCACCATCGATTTGGTGATTCCCGTGCCGCTCCATAAACAGAAGCTGAAAAAACGGGGATACAACCAAGTGGAAGGTTTCGGAAAGGCTATTGCCAACGCCCTGAACGTTCCATACCGCGACGATGTGCTGCTTAAAATTTCAAAAACAAATTCGCAGGTGTTTAAAGAACGGTTTTCCCGGTTTAACCCCTTGTGGAAAGAAGAAGGCGTATTTTCCCTTCAGAAAAAAGAAATCATTGAAGGAAAGCACATATTACTGGTGGACGACATCGTTACCACCGGAGCCACGCTCGAAACCTGTGCCCAGCAATTGCTGAAGGCCAAAGGGATAAAACTTAGCTTGGCAACCATTGCTATTGCGTAATAATCAAAATAACAAACCGGCCGGCCGGCAAGCAGGTCGCAAAAATCGAAAAGATTAAATTTACATCCTGCTAAAATACCTTAGAACCAAAGAATCCTTATTTTTGCCTTGATGAAAAGCCGATTGTTATACATTCCCATCGTATTGCTTTTTCTACTTTCGTTTGTAGAATGCGCCAAAAAGGGCTCACCATCTGGAGGCGAACGCGACAGCATTCCGCCCGTGATCGTAAGAAGCGTGCCCGAAAACTATACCACGAACTTTACAGGGAATGAAATAAGCATTTATTTTGATGAATATATTAAGCTGAAAGACCTTCAGAAAAAACTTATCATTTCCCCACCACTCAAGTATCCGCCCAATATCACGCCCTTGAGCACCTCAAAACGCTTGCGCATTCAAATAGAAGACACTTTAAAGGAAAACACGACCTATTCCATAAACTTTGGACAGAGCATTGTCGATAATAATGAGGAAAATCCGTTTGAATATTACAAATACGTATTCTCTACCGGAAGCTATATCGACAGCCTTAACGTGAAGGGCCGCGTACAGGATGCCTTGTTGCCCAATCCAGAAATCCCTACCACCGTCATGCTGTATGAAGTGGACGAAACCTTCGTGGATTCTTTAGTTTATTCCGAAAAACCGAAGTACATTACCACTACCAAAGACAGCACGGGTATTTTTGAAATCACCAATGTGAAAGAAGGCAATTACCTGCTGATGGCCTTAAAAGAAAATAACAACGATTACACTTTTCAGCCCGAAAACGACAAGATTGGGGTCGCTTCGGAAATTATTAGTTTACCAACAGACAGCACTTTCACCCTTACCCTTTTTAAAGAAACCCCAGCATACCAAGTTGCCCGACCCAAGCACGAATCGAAAAACCACATTATATTTGGTTATCAAGGCATTGCCGACAGCTTGCAACTGGAACTGCTTTCGCAAGTTCCATCAAACTTTGAAGAAAAAACCTACAAAGACCTTAAAAAAGACACGCTGCACTATTGGTTTAAGCCTGAGGTGGAGAACGATTCGCTGTTGTTCTTGGCTAGAAACAGCGGCATTATCGATACCCTAAACGTAAAAATGCGGAACCTGTACCGGGATTCCTTAAAAATAGAGCCTTTACAAACGGGTATCATGCTGCCCAGTGACACCTTGAAATTGCTGGCCAACACGCCATTGGAAGCGATTGATGATGAAAAGATAACTGTTTTGGATAACGATTCCATCGCAATTCCGCCAATTATGGCCATCGATAAAAAACACAATGTGGCCAACGTGTTTTTTCCAAAAACAGAGGACAAAACCTACCAAGTACAGCTGTTGCCCGGCGCATTGACCGACTTTTACGAAGCAACCAACGATACACTCACCTATACCTTGCGAACCAAGGCCGTTTCAGATTACGGCACGTTGAACATAACGTTTGAAAATTTACGGCAGTTTCCTGTAATCGTCCAGTTGGTGGATAGTAAGTTCAAGGTCATTGCAGAAGAGTACATCACCGAACTACAACCCGTGTTATTTAAAAATATCAACCCTGGAACGTATTACGTGCGCGTTGTTTTTGACGAAAACAGCAACAAAAAATGGGACACCGGCCGTTTTTTAACCCGCCAACAACCCGAACGGGTTTTGTATTACCCGTCGCAATTGGAGGTACGGGCCAATTGGAGCTTAAACGAAACCTTTATATTAACCGAAACCGATCGCGGTCCTGCAGAAACTTTAGATGCTCCCGAGTAGTTGCAATATGCCCTTTGGTCAAGGTTAGGGTCTCAACAAACTCTGTCTCAAAATCTTTTCTGGAAACTTGTTTTCCCAACACATTGTACACTGCAGAATGACCGTTGTATTCGTGGCCGTTGCCATCAACCCCAACCCGGTTTACCCCAATGCAGTAACTCATATTTTCTATGGCACGGGCCCGTAACAGGGCGTCCCAGGCAAAGGTGCGTTTTTTGGGCCAGCACGCAACATACAGCAATAGATCATAATCTTCCGTATTTCTGGACCAAACCGGAAAACGCAGGTCGTAGCAAACCAACGGGCAAATTTTCCAGCCCTTGTACTCCACGATAAGCCGTTCGGTTCCTTTGCTGTAGGTTTTGTGTTCCCCGGCAAAGGTAAACGTGTGTTTTTTATCGTAGGTTTTGTAACTGCCATCGGGAAAAACAAAGAACAACCGGTTATAGTAGTTGCTTTCCTCTTTAATAATAACACTTCCCGTTATGGCCGCGTCTTGTTTTTTGGCTTCGGAAATCATCCAATTTAGGCTTTTGCCGTTGGTTTCTTCGGCAAGGTTTGAAGCGTTCATGGAAAAGCCCGTGGTGAACATTTCAGGAAGGATAATTAAATCGGTTTCTTCAGAAATGGAATTCATTTTTTCTGAAAACATGCGTCTATTCGCGGCTGCATCTTCCCAATGCAGTTTAGATTGAATGAGGGTTGTTTTTAAATTTTTAATCATAGTCGCGTTTTAACACTTACAAGGAAGCCTTCGGCATCATCTCGCAGGATATAGTAACTGGTATCCAAAAATACCTTTAATTATGGCCAATGTGATAATCTGGCGAGCGTTTCCAAATAAAGCCTAAAATAACAAAAGCCACACCAAAAAAAGTAAGCGGGTGCAACCAGCTCACCGTGGTTGAAAAGTACAATACTCCCCAAGCGAGAAGGCATAAAACGCCAAGTATTAATAAAAAACGGTTCATAATTCAATTTTATAGGGTTCAACTTCAAAAAGTTATGCATTTTAGGCATAACATCAAATTATTCTCACCAATCTTCTATTTTTTGCAGCACTTCTTTCCTATTCATTCCTGTTTGTTCTGCTATACAGGATACCGTTTCGCTAAAATCCCTGCTTTCATCTTCTGAAAAGGACAGGTTATGCTTTTCTAGAAAGGGATCGCGTATCTGTTTCCATTTTTTCCCCAACATTTCCAGCCGGTTATCATCGCCCCTTCGAAATTTTGCTTCTTCTTTGTCAGCTTTCCCAGTTTTTCCAGTGTATTTCTCCTGTTGTGCTTCATCGCTTCCCGCTACATACTTGGGGTTTTGTTTTTCTTCTGTGTTCATGATACTTAAGGTTATGGTCGTCATTTTTAAAGGTAGTAAAAAGACCGCCCTTTTATTCCTACTAAAACGTTAAAAGACATCTTACGTGCAATCGCTATTTGAGCAAAGTGTGTTGTTGGCTGTATTGTAAATTCGGCGTATTAATAGCTAAAAAAACACTATATTTATAGGGCGTACATCCATTTAAATACCAAACCAATGAAAACATTTTTCTTGATCCTATCAATCGTGTTTGGCGCCACTTGGCTGGTTGGCGTGCTTTTTTTCGATTTTGGCGTGTTGTTCCATTTGGTGTTCTTGGCAGCGGTTATATTCTACATCTTAAAAATGATTTGGGAAGAACTTTCCCGAAAACACCCCTACTTAAAGCGGAGAAAGAAAAGAAAAGGTTAAGGCCGCACTTCTCAAGTTGTTATATTCCATTTAAAATGGCTGCAGCTTTTTTCAGTTCCTCTTCCGTCTTGGCAAAACACACCCGTAATTGTTTAAAATCCTGATTGTCTTTATTGAATACCGAAGTGGGGATGGTGGCTATTTTGTGTTCCCGGGTCAATCGGTCTGCAAAGTCGATATCGCGTTCATCGCTTATTTCAGAAAAATCGAGCAATTGAAAATACGTTCCTTTAGAAGGTGTGAATTTAAAACGGGAATCTTTAATTGCTTCTAAAAAGAAGTCCCGTTTTTCTTGATAAAAGGAAGGCAGCGATGTATAGTTTGCTTCGTTCTGCAAATAAGTTGCCAATGCTTTTTGAACAGGGTGGTTTACCGAAAACACATTGAATTGATGCACTTTTTGAAACTCCTTCATTAAATATTCGGGTGCTGCGCAATAGCCCATTTTCCATCCGGTGTTGTGAAAGGTCTTTCCAAAAGAAGCGGTTATAAACGTGCGCTTGGCCAACTGTGGGAACTTGGCGGCGCTTTGGTGCTCGGCGTCATCAAACACGATGTGCTCGTACACCTCATCGCTCAATACCAGCAAATCGTTTTCTTCGGCAATTTTCTGCAATTGCAGCATATCAGCTTCAGCAAACAACATACCACTGGGATTGTGCGGGGTATTGATGATGATCATTTTGGTTTTTGGCGTTATTTTTTCTGAAACTTTCTCCCAATTAGGTTGATAATCTGGAGCTTCTAACTGAATTTCAACCGTTTTTCCGCCAAACAATTCTACCGAAGGCTTATAGCAGTCATAGGCCGGGGTAAAGAGCAGCACCTCATCGTCTTTGTGGATCGTAGCTGCAATTGCGGTAAAAATGGCCTGTGTGGCTCCTGCTGTAATGGTAATTTCCCTATCGGCTTGGTATTTTTTGTGGTAAAGGCTTTCAATTTTTTTTGAAATCACTTCCCGCAGTTTTTTGTCGCCCGGCATCGGGGCATATTGGTTATACCCGTCTTTCATCGCTTTGTTCACAAGATCGATCAAAACGGAATCACTTTCAAACCCAGGGAAGCCTTGGGCTAAATTGATAGCATGGTGGTCAGCGGCCAATTGGCTCATAATGCTGAAAATAGACGTAGTGGTATTGGGCAGTTTTGAGATCATACTGTAAATGTAAGGGTATATATTAACTCTTCCAAAAAGTCGATTTTTTTAAGAAATTACGTACCTTGTTTTTTTTATTGGCTTTTTTATATGAACAAAAAAATACTCCTGCTCTGTTGCTTTTGGCACGTTATTCAGTTTACAGCTGCTCAAACTGAAAACCAGCCACAGGACAGCCTGCCATTCTATGAACACTATTCCTTTAAGGAGCTGGACAAAGCTGCTGACATCTATTACAACAAGGGCGATTATGAAGAGTCGCTTAAATTGAACATCGAATTACTTAAAAAAGGCTTAAAAAACCAAAACAACTACCACATACATCAAGGTTACCGAAATTTAGGCTATGATTATTTAGGCCTCAACGACACCCTTCAGGCCAAAGAAAGCTTTGAGAAGTCTGAACGCTATGCTAAACTTGCCAAAAACGATACGGCGACCGCACTTTCATACATGGACTTGGCCAATGTGTATGCCGAACTGGAACAGAATTATGAAAAGGCATTTCAGTACCACGACAAATCCATTGCCCTTTTTGAAAAGCTGAAAGACTCTGCAGGCATAGCAGATGCCCATTACAACACTGTTTTAACGGCCATGGATGCCAACGAGCTCAATAAAGCTTATGTACATTTATTGAAAGCCAGAAAATTCAATGATTTTAACAAGGAACACTTCAATTACATAGGTATTGACGTTTTAACGGGCGAATACCACCTTGAAAAAGGGAATTACGAATTGGCAGACAGTTATTTTAACAAAGCCATAGAAGAAGCAAAAAAGAAAAACCTCAGTTTAGAGCTGGAATCTGCTTACTTAGGGCTCAGTAAAAGCCTCTTTGCACAAGAAAAGTATAAAGAAGCCTATAAAATGCGCGCAGAGTTTGATAAATACCTGGAACAAAACATGCGCAACGTAAACAATGCACAGACCGAAACGGTATCGGCAAAATTTCAGGTTTCAGAATACCGAAAGGACATTGAAGCCGCCGAACTTAAAAACCAATTGCAGGCCGAAATCGTAAAGAACAAAAGCAACTTGAATACCATACTGTATGTTATATCTGGAATACTTTTGTTGCTGTTCATCATTTTCTTGCTAGCCTTCCGCAGACGTAAACAACTGGTACGAAAGCTCAGGAGGCGCAACCGGGAGTTTTTGGAAGCCAAACAACACGCCGAAAAAATGTCGCGTTCCAAGACCGAGTTTTTCTCTACCGTAAGCCACGAACTGCGAACACCGCTGTACGGCGTAATAGGGCTGAGCTCTATTTTATTGGAAGACCCGTCGCTGAAAAACCACGAAGAAGACCTAAAGTCGTTAAAATTCTCGGCAGATTACTTATTGGCCTTGATCAACAATGTGCTGCAGATCAATAAAATAGACGCCAATAAAATGGAAGCGCACATTACCAATTTCAATATTGATAATTTATTGGACAAAATAGCTTCATCTTTTGAGTATATGCGGCTTCAAAACAAAAATAAGCTGTCGGTGCACATTTCAGATAAAGTGCCAAAAGTGCTTCGGGGCAACGCAATTGCCCTCTCCCAGATTTTAATGAACTTGGTGGGCAATGCGTGTAAATTTACCGAAAACGGGCAAATAACCATTTCGGTAAATCCTGTGAAAGTAAGCGCCACCAATGCGGTACTGTGTTTTAAAGTAACCGATACGGGCATTGGTATTTCAGAAAAAGACCAAGAGCGCATCTTCAATGCATTTTCGCAAGTGGATAACGAAAACTACAGCTATCAAGGCACTGGACTGGGGCTGACCATTGTAAAAAAACTGTTGAAACGCTCCAATTCAGAAATAAACGTGGAAAGCAAAAAGAAAGGAGGATCCAGCTTTTGGTTCGATTTAAGCTTTGAAGTAGTGGACAAAGCCGAAAATAAACCAGAAGACAATTTGTTGAACAAAAAACTGTTGGTGGACAAACGCATTCTCATTGTTGAAGATAACCGAATCAACCAAGCGGTGACCAAGAAGATTTTGACCAAGAACCAAGTACTGTGTACCATTGCCGAAAACGGCAAGGAAGCTGTGGAGCAAGTAAAGCAAAACAATTTCGATTTGGTGCTTATGGACATCAATATGCCCGTTATGGATGGGCTGGAGGCGACCAAAAAAATACGGAGTTTCAACACTACCATCCCCATTATCGCCTTGACAGCCGTTGAAGTGGAAGATATGCGGTTTGAAATCTACAACAGCGGGATGAACGACATCATTGTAAAACCCTACGATATGAACAAGTTTCTACAGGTTATCTTACGCAACCTCACGGTTTTTTACTCTGGTAAAATGGCGCCCCAGTTTTTCTAAATTATAATCCGGTTATACGTTAGGTAGTGTAGCCTGTTTGAATATAGACCATAACGTCGTTTATGCATTTTTTGAGCTGGTTTTTCACTTCCCGTTCCCAAAACCTGAAAACGGTATAGCCCATTTCTTGCAATTGTTGGTTTACTTCGCGGTCGCGTTGCATGTTCCGCTCAATTTTGGGAATCCAAAAACCACGGTTGCTTTTAATGGTCTCCTTTTTCTCGTTCCAATTATAGCCGTGCCAAAATTCGCCATCGATAAAAATTGCCAATTTGTATTTTTTAATGGAAACATCGGGCTTGCCCGGCAACTGTTTTGAATGAACCCGATACCGAATCCCTTTTGCCCACAGTGCCCTTCGGAACAGCATTTCGGGCTTGGTGTTCTTGCCACCTATCCTGCTCATGATCTTGGAACGTTTTTTAGTGGTGTAAAACCCAGACTCCTCGTTAAACCGTGGTACTTTTATTTTATTATCTTCGTAGGACATTTGTTTTAAGGTAAGCATAAAACTTATAATTTAAAACGTTATATCCTGCTTCTTATGATTCGTTTTCAGTTTTTTCCACGTTCCAATGGCATTACTTCAGAAATACAGGCCGTAATCAACTGTTTTAACACTGTTACTGCTGAAATTTCTTCGGAAGACCACCAACACAATAGCAATCATGTTTAGAAAAACTGAGGCCTTTTCTGGAAGAACTTGATTTTAAAGTAGAAACCGGTAAAAGAAAGAAGGAGAAAATACCCGTACCGGTTCTTTTTGGTCAAAACAATCAAATAGATAAAAGCTTTCATGCCGATGCAATAAGCAACGATGGAAAGATAGTACTTGAAGTTGAAGCAGGAAGAGCGGTAGCTAACAATCAGTTTTTAAAAAATATTTTTCAAGCCTGCATGATGTTTGAAGTGGAATATCTTATCATCGCTGTTCGAAACAATTATAGAGGAGGAGATGACTTTTCCAAAATCTATTCCTTTTTAGAAACACTTTACATAAGCAACAGGCTAAAACTTCCTTTAAAAGGTATTTTAATCATAGGGTATTAATAAAAACCCAAACCTAAAAAAGATCTGGGTTTTTATAAACAGTAAATTTTTTTTTCGTTTACCCTTCGGCACTCGCCTTTAAGTACTCCCGGTTGATACGGGCAATGTTTTCCAGCGAAATATCTTTTGGACACTCAATAAAGCAGGCCCCGGTATTGCTGCACGCACCAAAACCTTCTTTGTCCATTTGCTCTACCATATTCAAAACACGCCGTGTCGCTTCTACTTCACCTTGTGGCAACAAAGCAAACTGGCTCACTTTAGCCGAAGTGAACAACATCGCACTGGCATTTACACACGCGGCTACACAAGCACCACAACCAATACACGTAGCCGAGTTGAAAGCTTCGTCTGCATTGTCTTTCTCTACTGGTGTGGCGTTGGCATCGATGGTGTTTCCCGAGGTGTTAACCGAAACATACCCACCGGCCTGTTGAATGCGGTCAAAAGAACTACGATCTACCATTAGATCCTTAATAACGGGGAAAGCAGTCGCCCTGAACGGCTCTACAATCACCGTATCGCCATCGTTAAAATGGCGCATGTGCAATTGGCAAGTAGTAGTATGGCGTTCGGGACCGTGCGGCCTACCATCAATTTGCAAAGAACAGGAACCGCAAATTCCTTCACGGCAATCGTGATCGAACACCACAGGCTCTTCGCCTTTTTCGATAAGTTCTTCGTTTAACACGTCCAGCATTTCCAAAAAGGACATATCACCGTCTATTCCGTCGATCGGGTAGGTTTGCAAACTTCCTTTAGTGTCAGCGTTTTTTTGACGCCATATTTTTAGTGTAAGTTTCATAGCTTCGCTAATTTGGGTACTTGGTTACTGAGCTTTTAGATTATAGGTTACTATACTATTCAGTTACTAAGCACATTTATTTCTTTAACTTTTCAAATACTTAATATATCCGTGAACTTCATTAACTTACTTATAACTCCGCGTTTTCACTTCAATATAGTCGTATTCCAGCTGTTCTTTGTGCAATACCGCTTCGCTGGGTTCTCCGTTGTACTCCCAAGCGGCTACGTACATAAAGTTTTCGTCATCGCGCATGGCTTCTCCTTCATCGGTTTGGTATTCTTCCCTAAAGTGACCGCCACAGGATTCTTCCCGGTGCAGGGCATCTTTAGCAAATAATTCACCTAGCTCAAGGAAATCTGCCACACGGCCGGCTTTTTCCAGTTCCGGGTTCATCTCATCCATGGAGCCGGGCACTTTTACTTCGTTCCAAAATTGTTCGCGCAATTCCCTTATTTCCGTTATGGCTTCTTTCAAGCCTTTTGCGTTTCGGGACATTCCGCATTTATTCCACATAATTTTACCCAAACGCTTGTGGATGTCATCGACAGATTTGCTGCCTTTGTTATTGATTAATTTCTCTAAACGTTCACGTACGTTCTTTTCAGCTTCTTCAAATTCAGGTTGGTCGGTTGCGATTTTGCCAGTCCTAATGTCGTCGGCGAGATAGTCGCCAATGGTATAAGGCAAAATAAAATAACCATCGGCCAAACCTTGCATCAATGCCGAAGCTCCCAAGCGGTTGGCTCCGTGATCGCTGAAATTGGCTTCGCCGGTCACATAACAGCCCGGAATAGTAGATTGCAGGTTATAATCTACCCAAATGCCGCCCATAGTGTAATGTACTGCAGGATAAATCATCATGGGGGTTTCGTACGGGTTTGCATCCACGATTTTCTCGTACATTTCAAATAAGTTGCCGTATTTATTCGCGACAACTTCTTTTCCAAGTTTTGTTACTTCTTCTTCACTAGGGTTGTGGTTTCCGTGCATCACGGCTTGTTCTTTTCCGTAGCGTTTAATGGCCGATGCAAAATCCAAGAATACGGCCTCACCGGTTTTGTTCACGCCAAATCCGGCATCGCAACGCTCTTTTGCCGCACGGGAAGCCACATCACGAGGCACCAAGTTACCAAAAGATGGGTAACGGCGTTCTAAGTAATAATCGCGCTCGTCTTCTGAAAGTTCGGTAGGTTTTAGTTTACCTTGGCGAATGGCCTCGGCATCTTCTTTTTTCTTCGGAACCCATATACGGCCATCATTACGGAGCGATTCGGACATCAACGTTAATTTGGACTGGTGATCGCCAGAAACCGGAATACAGGTAGGATGTATCTGCGTGTAACACGGGTTGGCAAAGTAAGCCCCTTTTTTATGTATTTTCCAAGATGCCGTTACATTGCTCCCCATTGCATTGGTAGAAAGGAAAAACACGTTTCCGTAGCCTCCTGAAGCAATCACTACCGCATGTGCAGAATGCCTTTCCAACTCGCCTGTAACCAAATCACGGGCGATAATGCCACGAGCTTTTCCGTCAATAAGGACCAAATCCAACATTTCGTGGCGGTTAAACGCTTCGATTTTACCACGGTTAATTTGGCGGTTCATAGCGGCATATGCTCCTAACAGCAATTGTTGGCCTGTTTGTCCTTTCGCATAAAAGGTACGCGATACCAATACACCACCAAACGATCGGTTGTCCAACAGCCCACCGTACTCACGGGCAAAGGGGACCCCTTGTGCCACACACTGGTCGATGATGTTGGCCGACACCTCGGCAAGACGATATACGTTGCCTTCGCGCGAACGGTAGTCGCCGCCTTTTACGGTATCGTAAAACAAGCGGTAGTCAGAGTCGCCATCACCTTGGTAATTCTTGGAAGCGTTGATCCCTCCCTGTGCGGCAATGGAGTGTGCCCTGCGAGGCGAATCTTGATAACAGAACGTTTTTACGTTGTAGCCCAATTCGGCCAAAGTTGCCGCGGCGCTTCCTCCTGCCAAACCTGTGCCCACAACGATGACATCGATGTTTCGTTTATTGGCTGGGTTTACCAGATTAATATTGTTTTTATGGTTTGTCCACTTTTCGGCTAAAGGCCCTTCTGGTATTTTGGAATCTAATATCGACATAGCTGTTGCGGTTTAGTGGGGAATTTGATTAAAAAAATGATGGTACAAGGCAATCACGATAAAACCTAATGGTATTATAATAGCATACAGTTTTGTGAATCCTTTTACGGCTTTCGAGTATTTATTGTTCCATCCCATCGTCTGGAAGGAGGAGGCAAAGCCGTGCCATAAATGGAACATCAACAGCACGAACGCCAACACGTAAATACCGGTGCGCACAGGGCTTTCAAACTTTTGGACCAATTCAGTATAATACCTAAATGCATCTTCAGGGTTGGACTCTACATATTTATGAACGATCTCCGGCACCCAGAAATCGTAAAAATGCAATCCTAAAAAAGCCAAGATCACAGCACCGGAAATAATCATATTCCGAGAGGCCCAAGTAGAGTTGGAGTTTCCTTTGTATGATTTGTAACTTATTTTTCGGGCTTTGTTGTTTTTAAGCTCCAACACAATGCCCATCACAAAGTGAAATACAACCCCAAAAATTAAAATAGGCTGGAAAATAAACTGCACAATATAGTTGTGCCCCATAAAATGCGACCAGCTGTTAAACGTTTCTTCAGAAAAAACCGAAGTAAAGTTGATGGTAAAATGCTGTGCAAGAAACAATACAAGAAATAGACCTGAAAGGGCCATCGCCACCTTTTTGGCGATCGAAGCGGATAATTTTCCCATTATGGTTTAACTTTTGAAAAATTAAGATACGCAAAAATACCACTGAAAAAGCTTTAAACAAAAAGTATCAATTGTTTTCCCGTCTATTTAGAATTGTTTTAAATATAAACGCTATTCAACCTCAAGGGATTGTTCGGCAGCAATCCCTTGAACAGAAACCACCACTTTATATTTGCCTTTTGGCAAATAATAGCTTTCATTATCGGCTTTCTTGATTTCGATATCGGCTTTTTTCAACGCTTTTTTTCCTTTTTCTGAAACGCTAACATCATACGCAACCACATTTACGCCTCTTACAGCATCGGTGGTAAATTGCTGTAATTTTGCCCCATCTTCGGTTTCAATGGATATGGTCGCATTCCCTTCGGAAGGATTGTAAAACTGAAGGGTTACCGAAGGCTCGTACACCTCGTACCATTCGCCGTATTTACTGCCCCATCGGCCGGAAGATTTTATGGGCGCTATTTCAGCAAGAACAAGGTCATCCATTTTTGATGCTTCCAATTTCTGTAGCAATTCAACATCGGCCAAGTAAAACGAACGGCCGTGCGTGCCCAAAATCAGGTCTTTTTCACGTTCTTGTATCACGAGGTCATGCACCGCCACATTAGGCAACCCCTCGTAAAATGCTTCCCAACTTGCACCGCGGTTTAACGAAACATACGCGCCATTGTCGGTGCCCAAGTACAGGACGTTTTCATTTTCAGGATCTTCTTTTATAACGTTTATGGGCGACGCCGGCAAATTACTGCTAATGTCCTTCCACGTTTGCCCATAATTGTCGCTTACATATACATACAGGTTAAAATCGTCCCAGCGGTACCCGTTCAAGGTAACGTAAACCCGTTCTTTTTTATGTGCCGAAGCAATCACCCTGCTTACCCACAAATCTTTCGGAAACGTTTTTGAAATTTCCGTCCAATTGCCACCCACATTGTTTGAAACATGCAGCATGCCATCATCACTTCCGGCATACAACAACCCAAACTGAAACGGCGATTCGCTGATGCTTGTCAAGGTTCCATAAGCGACATTTCCGGGTTTTCCGCCTTTGGTGAGGTCGCCAGAGATCGCTTCCCAGTCGCCACCTTGGTTCATGCTCCTCATGAGCTTATTGCCGCCCAAATAAAGAATATCTTGATTGTGCGAACTCAATAAAATAGGGGTTTGCCAGTTGAAACGATACGGGCTCTCACCCAGTTCATGTTTCGGTTGCACATAAGTTTGTTCTTCAGTTTCACGATTAAGCCTGAAATAATTTCCGAATTGAAATCCGGTATAAACGATATTGCTATTTCGGCTATCGATTTGCACCTGCATGCCATCGCCGCCCATAATGCTTTCGTAGGGGTTGTGTCCAGATTGTTGCCAACCGTAATCTATCTTGGCATTGTGCGGCCCTACCCAAACGCCATTGTCCTGCAAACCACCATACACGTTATAAGGCTTTTCGTTGTCAACGTTCACCGTATAAAATTGACCAACGGCTGGTGCATTGTTTTTAATCCATGTTTCGCCATCGTCGTAGCTAATGTTGATCCCGCCGTCGTTGCCATCAATTAAATGTCCGGGCTTGTTGGGGTTGATCCACAGGGCGTGGTGGTCCACGTGCACGTTTTCGGCATTGATGGATTCAAACGTTTTCCCGCCATCGGAAGATTTTAAAATAGGCACCCCATAAATATATATTTTTTCTGAATTGGAAGGGTCCACATGGATTTTTCCGAAGTAATATCCGTAGGAATAATACAAATCATTTAAATAGCCATCGTGGGTTTTTTGCCACGTTTTTCCGGCATTGGAGCTCTTATAGACCTCAGCGCCAATAACCGGGGTATCAAATAGTTGTGAATTGGCGTCTTCTAAGTATTTGGTCAAATCGGCTGGGGTTATCGTGCCGCTGCGCACCATATTTTTTACGTTTTCGGTTTTGTATTTTTCCTGAAAACCATTGGCTCGCAGGAATTTTTTCAGTTTATCGTTGTCCAGTGATAAAAACTCTGAAACGCTCATACCTTTAAACACATCTTTGGTCAAGGCATCGCTATCGGCATCCATCTTTTCCTTTTCGCGATGGTCTTGATTGTCGATTATGGCATAGACCGTGTTTTCATCAACCACTGCCAAACCAATACGGCCGGCATCTTTGCCGGTAGGAAACCCACTGCCGGAAACGGTCATTTTTTTCCACGTATTCCCGCCATCGGTGCTTTTGTAAATGGCGCTGCCTTCGCCGCTTCCGGTAAAGTTCCAGGCCTTTCGGTCCTTTTCCCAAGAGGAAGCATAGATCAAGTTAAAATTGTTCGGGTCGCGGTCCATCTCGATGATGCCGCTTTTATCGTTCACAAAAAGAGTTTGGTTCCACGTTTCTCCGCCGTCCATGGTTTTATAGACGCCACGCTCGTTATTGGTAGAATACAAATGCCCCACAGCACTTACCACCACCTCATCGGGGTTGTTGGGGTTAATCAATATTTTGCTAATGTGATGGCTGTCTTCCAGCCCCATGTTTTGCCAGGTTTTCCCGTCGTCGGTAGATTTCAGCAAGCCGATTCCGGCGTAAGAAGAACGGGAGGCGTTCACTTCGCCCGTCCCTACCCAGATAGTGCCGTTTTGCCAATCTACGGCCAGGCTGCCTACGTTTTGGGTTAGGCTGTTGTCCAACACCGGGGTAAAAGACGTCCCGTTATTGTTGGTGTGCCAAACACCGCCCGTGGCGTAAGCTGCGTAAAACTCGGTGGGGTCGTTGGGGTTTACGGCCAAATCAACCACCCGGCCGCTCATTACCGTTGGGCCAATGTTTTTAAACGGCAGGTTTTTTACAAGCGATTGTTGCGAGAGCTGTTGCCGCTGCTCAAGCGCTTTTTTAAGGTCGGCTTTGGAGGTGGCCGGTTGTTGGGAAAACGCTGCAATAAAAAAGAGGGAACATAGAAAAAGTATGGACTGCTTCATGAAAATGGGTTTTAAGCTGTTGAAATTACTGAAATGTCTCGGCTTCCCAAAATTTTATTCTATCATTAACAGTCGTTGCTTTTAATTCCTATAATTTTGTGGAAATCCCAGAAAAACCTATCATGAAGTACCACCCAATAGACAACGCATTATTTATTAAAAACCGCAAGGATTTCATGGCCCAAATGAAGCCAAAAAGCCTTGCTGTGTTCAACAGCAACGATGTGTACCCCATCGGGGCAGACAGCACGATGCCGTTTCAGCAATCCCGTGACTTGTTTTACCTAAGTGGCGTGGACCAGGACGAGAGCATCTTGTTGTTATTTCCCGATGCCGTGGAAGAAAAACACCGGGAAATCCTGTTTTTAACCGAAACCAACGACCATATAGCCGTTTGGGAGGGCGAAAAGCTCACCAAGGAGAAGGCAACCGAAACCTCCGGCGTTACAACCGTGTATTGGCTTCAAGAATTTGATAAAATTTTCTTTGAACTGATGTCGCAGGCCAACACCATTTATTTTAACACCAACGAACACTACCGCGCCACCAACGTGGTGACCGAAACCCGTGAAGACCGCTTTATCAAAAAAACCAAACAGCAATATCCGGCCCACAATTGGGCGAAAAGCAACCCTATTTTACAACGCTTGCGTTCGGTAAAAAACCCTATAGAGCTGGAGCTCATGCAACAAGCCTGCAACATTACCGAAAAAGGCTTTAAACGGCTTTTAGATTTTGTAAAACCGGGCGTTTGGGAATATGAAATCGAAGCTGAGCTGATGCATGAGTTTTTACGAAACAGGTCCCGCGGCTTTGCCTACACCCCCATTATTGCCAGCGGAAAAAACGCTTGTGTCCTTCATTATGTAGAAAACAACCAGCAATGCAAGGATGGCGAATTAATTTTATTGGATGTGGGCGCCGAGTACGCCAACTACAGCAGCGATATGTCGCGTACCATCCCGGTGGGCGGAAAGTTTACCAAGCGGCAAAAAGAGGTCTATAATGCCGTAAACCGGGTAAAAAACGAGGCCACAAAAATGCTCGTTCCCGGAACCATCTGGAAAGAGTTTCACAAAGAGGTAGGGAAATTGATGACTTCGGAATTATTGGGGCTGGGGATACTCGACAAAACCGATGTGAAAAACGAAAACCCAGATTGGCCGGCCTATAAAAAATACTTTATGCACGGCACCAGCCATAACATTGGTCTGGACCCCCACGATTACGGTATTTTATGGGAACCCGTGCAAGCCAACCAAGTGTTTACCGTAGAGCCGGGCATTTACCTGCCGGACGAAGGGTTCGGTATCCGTTTGGAAGACGATGTGGTGATACAGGAAAACGGAGCGCCCCACAACCTGATGCGCAACATCCCAATCGAAGCAGACGAGATCGAAGAACTCATGAACAAATAGTCATCTCGAAAAAGGCACGACTGAGAAATCAAACTGTTCTGCAAGTTTTCTTCATTAAAAAGACCCAAAATCCTGTTACAGCTTTTTTATCACTCTGTATCAGGATTCTATTAAAAAAACAATGACGCATACTTATAAAAACACTCCTATACATTATAATGTAACCGGAACCGGTCCGACGATGGTATTGCTGCACGGTTTTTTGGAACGCTCAACGATGTGGGACCGGTATGTTCCTTCTCTTTCAGAAAAATTCACCGTGATCACCATCGATTTTCCCGGACACGGAAAAAGCGGGGTCATTTCAGGAACACATACTATGGAGCTTATGGCTAAAGTTGTAAAAAGCGTTTTAAATGAAGCAGGTATTGCATCGGCAACCTTGGTAGGACATTCCATGGGCGGCTATGTGGCCTTGGCCTATACCGAGCTATTTGAAGCTGAAGTTGAAAAACTGATTTTGCTGAATTCCACCCCGCTTGCAGATTCCGAAGCACGCAAGCAAAACCGAAAAAGGGCACTTAAGGTAATGGATTATAATGCGGAGGCGTTTATTAGCATGGCGATCACCAATTTGTTTCCTGAAAAATCGAGGCAGCATTTTGTTTCTGATATTGAAGCACTGAAAAACGCAGCGCTACAATTTCCAGTAGCAGGAATACAAGCAGCTATTCGTGGAATGATCGATAGAAAAGACCGAACCGATATATTGGCGCATTTCAGCAAAAAGAAAACAATGGTCTGTGGTAAGGAAGATCCCCTTATGCCCATTGCAGAATCGAAGGCTATTTCAGAAAAGACAAATACCCGCTTTATCGAATTGGAGGGAGGACACATGAGCTGGTTGGAAAACAGTTACGAAATTTATAATATATTGCATTTCATCGAATAAATTTGCATTTTAACGTTTTTTTAAAAGTTTTTCCTATATTTATCCTAACAAAAAAACTGAAGCATGCATAATCCCACTTCCCCATCGTTTTCGATACTGCGTATCGTTTGCCACACCGTAGGACACAAATACGTTAAAACACGAAAAATCACCAACCACATTCATGAATACAAATGCAAGAACTGTGGCCGTGAAGTGACTGAAAACCCGGCAGGAAAAATTGAATTGCTCACCCATAAGGTAAAAGAAGTAAACAACAACGTAGCCGCCTATTTTGAAAAAAGAAGCAGAAGATTGACCGTTTAGTCTTCCTTCATCGCGTTCCAGCCCCGGGCCACCAAAGGTATTTTGGTATTGGCGCGGGTTATCAAGTGCATGCCTTCACTTTCTTGCGTCATGTGCCCAATGACCGTTAAATGCGGATTGCCCTTTATTTTGGGAAAATCTTCGGTTGAAACGGTAAACAGCAGTTCATAATCTTCCCCGCCACTTAACGCAACGGTGGTGCTGTCCAGTTCAAATTCTTCACAGGTGGCAATAACCTGCGGGTCCAGCGGGATTTTGTCTTCATATAGATTACAGCCTACTTTCGAGTTTTTGCAGATGTGGATTATTTCAGAAGAAAGTCCGTCGCTAACATCGATCATGGAGGTGGGTTGCACTTCCAGCTCGTTCAACAAGGCCGCAATGCCTTGACGGGCTTCGGGTTTTAATTGCCGTTCAATAATGTAGGTATATTTATCAAGATCGGGTTGCGATTTTGGATTGACCTTAAACACTTGCTTTTCGCGTTCCAAGACCTGAAGCCCAAGGTAGGCAGCGCCCACATCGCCCGTTAACACCAGCAAATCGTTGGCTTTGGCACCAGAACGGTACACTATATTATCTTTTTTAGCTTGCCCCAAAGCCGTAATACTGATTACCAATCCTGTTGTAGAGGAAGTGGTATCGCCGCCCACCACATCAATGTTGTAGATGCTTGCCGCAGTTTCGATTCCGGCATACAACTCTTCTAAGGCTTCCACCGGGAACCGGTTGGAAACGGCTATCGACACCGTTATTTGCGAGGCTTTGGCGTTCATGGCATACACATCGGAAAGGTTTACCACCACGGCTTTATAGCCCAAATGTTTTAAGGGCATGTAGCTTAAGTCGAAATGCACGCCTTCTACCAACATATCGGTCGTTACCACCAATTGCTGGTCTTTTTCTGAAGCAATGACCGCCGCATCGTCGCCAATGCCTTTAACCGTGGTTTCATGTTTTATTTTGAAATTTTTGGTAAGGTGGTCTATAAGGCCAAATTCGCCCAATTGTGAAATACTGGTTCTGGAAGTGTCTTTGTTTTCGAACATAAGTTGTGCTTTAATGTGCAAAAATACGGGTTACCCATTAAAAAATGAATGTTTCATCCTGAAAACACCATAATGATAATAATTTGATTGTAAGTTGGCTAAACGAATAATTTTTGTAGTTTCGCAGCACATGATTAGGAAACCCTTATTAACTTTACCCTTTTAATAAGAAAAACATAGTTTCCCTTTCAATAATTTAATACCTCAATAATGAAGAATATTCTACTTACGCTTTTAATTTTGGCATGTACACAATTACATGCACAGACCCCTTGTAATAATGGCATGGCTGGCCCCTATCCTTGCGACGGGATTGACCTACAATCCCATATTTCATTAAGTGAAATGAACGCAGGAAGCGGGAATGATTCCTGGGGCTGGACAGATCCACAAGACGGCACCGAATACGCACTTATGGGACTGGACAATGGTACTGCTTTTATTGATATTTCGGACCCTATAAACCCTATATATTTGGGGAAATTGCCAACACATACTTCGTCAAGTAGCTGGCGCGATATTAAAGTATATAACAACTATGCTTTTGTAGTAAGTGAAGCTTCGGGGCACGGCATGCAGGTTTTTGACTTAACCCGTTTAAGAAACGTAACTTCTCCCCCAGTAACTTTCACCGAAGATGCCCATTACGATGGTTTTGGAAACGCTCACAATTTAGTTATTAATGAAGACTCTGGATACGCTTATGGCGTAGGGACAGGCACATTTAACGGCGGCCCTCATTTTGTAAACATTCAAGACCCTTTAAATCCTGTTGGGGAAGGTGGATATTCCAACGATTATTATAGCCACGATGCACAAGTAGTTATTTATAATGGCCCTGATACAGATTATACAGGAAGAGAAATATATGTTGGCAGTAATGAAAACGAAATTGTTATTGTAGATATAACCGATAAAGCAAACCCACAGAGTATTTCGACCATAAGTTATTCCAACGTTTCTTATACGCATCAAGGTTGGTTTACAGAAGACGAACGCTATTTTATAGCAGGGGACGAAATCGACGAAATCGATTACGGCTTCAACACACGTACCTTAATATTCGATTTAAACGACCTTGATAATCCACAATTGCACTTTGAATATTCAGGACCTACTTCGGCAACAGACCATAATGGATATGTGTTGGGGCAAAAATTTTACTTAGCCAATTATAGAGCTGGTTTACGCATTATTGACATAAGCGATATAGCAGGGGAAAATTTTGTGGAAGAAGCTTTTTTTGACACATACCCCAGTAACGACAACGCCAGCACCTCAAGTGTATGGAATGTGTACCCTTATTTTGCAAGTGGAAATATTGTTATGAGCGATATTAGCGAAGGTTTCTTTTTGGTGAAATCATCAATCGCAGATAATGAAGATCCTGTGGCAGTTTGCCAGAACATTACCGTTTCATTAAACCCAGATGAAACAACAGTAGTAGATCCTGCATTAGTGGACGGAGGGTCTAGCGACAATAGTGGTTTTTTCACTTTATCGTTGAGCCAAAATGAGTTTAACTGCACCCACATAGGAGAGAACACTGTTACCTTAACCGTAACAGACCCCTCCGGGAATACCGATACCTGCACAGCAATAATCACGATAGAAGATAACACAGCTCCAGCAATAACCTGTACTGCAGACACCACTGTCGAATATGATTCTGGAGCCAATTTTTATACATTACCTGATTATGAGGCAGAAGGATTGGTGCTTACAATAGATAACTGTACCCAAACCCCCACCGTTACACAAACGCCAGCTCCAGGAACACAGCTTACCGAAGGAACTTACACCATAAGTTTTGAAGCTGAAGACGCTTCTGGAAACACAGGAAACTGTTCCTTTCAATTAACGGTAATGGAAGAATTAGCCATTAACGACATTTCTTTTGAAAATAGTATTAAAATATTCCCAGTACCGGCTTCGGATAAAGTTACCGTCACTTCAGAAAACACCACAATAGAACTTATTGAGGTTTATGACATATTGGGAAAAAAGGTGTACACTGAAAAAAACATCAACGCTATGGCAAAGTCAATAAATATCTCGAGCTTTTCAAAAGGAATGTATTTTATAACAATTAATAAAAGGGCAACTAAGAAAATTGTGAAAAAATAGCTTTTTTGAAATGCATCGACGCCAAACAAAACACACAGAGTATTAATAGCATACTGATTTTTAATCTTTTAAGCTAACATTTAAAGCTTTAAAACGATACTTTATAATTAGAGTGCATAAATCAAACGCAATCGATTTTGTACTGTTTTCAAGTCGAACAAGGAACAAGAGAAAAAGCCCCGTACACTCAGAAAAATATTCTGACATAAAACAAATTGAAGTGTTTTCCGTTTTAGGGTAACGTATTATAAATTAGGTTTTCAAAAGAAAATTAAACAAGAAAGATAAACATTGTCGCTCTGCAAACTGGCAAGGTAAAACAACACTATGAAAAAGAATAGCTTAACCTACAAAATACTCATAATTTTTTTAGTCGTTGGTATTGTTTCCTGTAAAGACCCAGATTCCCCAAGAGAAGAAGAAGAGGAAATAGAAACAACACCAGAGTTTCAAGGCGAAATAGATTATATAAAAACCTATGGCGGCAGCGAGTTGGACAAAGCGGTAAGTGTTGTCTTGGCCAATGACGGAAACTACGTAGTTCTCGGCACGACCCAAAGCACCGATGGCGATATTACCGATAAAACCACGACCGATGAAGATTTCTGGCTCTTAAAAATAAAACCCGATGGCGAAATAATCTGGAGCAAAACCTATGGTGGTCCCGAAGACGATACTGCCACTGGCTTAGAAAAAACAAACGATGGAGGATATATTGCATCTGGTTATAGCAGAGGTGCTGGCGGTGATGTGAGCAATAACGAAGGGTTTCACGACTTTTGGATTGTAAAGTTTAATGCTTCAGGCGATCTTCAATGGGAAAAAAGTTTCGGTTTTCCAGGTAGCGACAAAGCTTATAAAGCCAGACAAACAAAAGATGGTGGTTATATAGCGGTAGGCGTGTTGGATGTTTCAGCAAGCAATGGCGAAGGAGGGCTGGGTTCCAAACGGCCTGGAGGAAAAACAAGTAGGTCTCCACAACATGCAGGAGGTGATTACTGGGCCATCAAGCTCTCTTCAACAGGAGAACTGCAATGGAGAAACTATTTTGGCGGCACGTTTACCGATACTGCTTACGATGTTCAACAAACCGCTGACGGGTCATACCTCGTTTTTGGGACGTCAGACAGCTTTGATGTGGACATTTCAGAAAACATTGGCACCTACGACTTTTGGGTGGTAAAGGTTTCAGCAAATGGAGAATTGGTATGGGGAAAAAACTATGGTGGCACCCAAATAGAAAATTTATATGCCGCTACAACAACTGCTGACGGAAACTTTATGATGTTTGGCGATACCCGCAGTAACGATGAAGATGTTAGCGGTAATTTTGGGAAAGCAGACATTTGGGGCGTGAAAATCGATGCCGAAGGGACCCTGTTGTCACAACAATCCTATGGGGGCAGTGAATTTGAAAGCGCCAGGGGCATCACCCAACTGTCTAACGGAAACTTCATAATAACCGGGAACACCAGAAGTACAGACGGTGATTTCAATGGAGATAAAGGAGACAATGATGCGCTGGCAATGGTTATTGACGATAAGCAAAGCATGCAATTTCAAATAACAATCGGCGGTTCAACATTCGATTTTGCCCAAAGCGCCGTTGAAGCAGAAAAAAGCTCCTATGTTATTGTGGGAAGCACTCAAAGCAATGACAAAGACATCCCGCAAAACCGTGGCGTGGAAGATATATTATTGATAAAACTTAAATAACCCTAAATCATTTTTAATATGAAAAAGCATATTTTGTTAGTCGTTGCGGCACTCGTTTTAGTGGCCTGTAAAGATGTAGATGAAGCAGCGGTTTTAAACCCAAACCGAAATGTTACCTTCAACTTCACCCAAAACTGGGAGGGCGATGAAATTACCAACGCCGATTATCAAACCACCGAATACACCAATGCACACGGCGAAACAATGACTATTTCAAAGTTACGGTACTTGATTTCAGACATCGCGTTTACCGATGAAAACGGCGACAGCACCATTATAAAAGGCTATAACTTGGTTAACGCCCGGGAAGCAACCAACACCCAATACAAACCCGCCAAAAAAATACAGGAAGGCACCTACACCTTGAGTTTTACTTTTGGGTTTGAAAAAGAAGACAATATCGACGGCGCATACCCCGATTTAACCAGTGCCGACTGGAACGTGCCCGAAGACCTTGGCGGCGGGTATCATTTTATGCAATTGGAAGGTACGTTTATCGACAATACCGGTACAGTCGCCCCATATTTGTACCACACCATACGGGCAGCCAACAAAACCGATGATGCTTTGGAACTGCAAGACACCTCTTTTGAAGTAGATTTAGGCACCGTAACGGTTAAAGAAGGCGTTGTTTATGAAATTAAAATGGACGTGGCCGAATGGTTCAAAAACCCAAACGAATGGGATTTGAACGAACTGAACAGCAATTTAATGGGCAATTTTGGCGCCCAGCTCAAAATGTCGGAAAATGGACGCACTGTTTTTAGCTTGGGAGAAACGACCATTGTAGAGGAATAAACAATTCATTTGACCGTTTTCAAAAACATACCGACCTTTGTTTTAACAGTAGCATGCGCACTGTTAATAAGCTCTTGTGCCAAAGAAGAAACTAATAAAACTGAACAAGCAGAAGAGGGCTACGAGCCCACGCCATTGGCATTGCAAACCCCTGTTTTATTTCAGGAAAAATTAGATTCACCGGTCATCCCGGCAGATAACCCCCAAACCGTAGAAGGAGTGGCTTTGGGCAAAAAATTATTTTTCGATCCTATTCTTTCGGGTAACAACACTTTGGCCTGTGCCGGTTGCCACATTCAGGAAGAGGGATTTTCAGATTCACGGCAATTCAGTCCGGGGATTGATGGCGTTGAAGGTAGACGGAACTCCATGCCGCTTTTTAACTTGGCGTGGAACCATAAGGAAACCTTTTTTTGGGACGGGCGGGCCATTTCGCTTGAAAACCAAGCCTTAGAACCTGTTATAGACCCTGTTGAAATGCACAACACTTGGCCCAATGCGGTTTCGAGCCTACAAGCTGCACCGGAATATCCCGAACTTTTTGCGAAAGCCTTTGGCACGTCCACCATCGATTCCACCCTGGTGTCAAAAGCCATTGCACAGTTTGTGCGCACGCTTATTTCGGGCAATTCGCGATATGATCAATACTTGCGGGGTGAGATCGAGCTTACCCAAGCCGAACAGAACGGACTCAATGTCTATAAAGACGAAGAACGGGGCGATTGCTTCCATTGCCACGGCACACCGCCCAATAACTTATTGTGGACCGATAATGACTTTCACAACAATGGCTTGGACAAAACCTTTGACGATTTAGGCCGTGGCGCCATAACCGGCGATCCTAGGGAGTTTGGGCTTTTTAAAACCCCTTCGCTTCGAAACTTGGCCTATACCGCTCCTTATATGCACGATGGCCGTTTTGAAACGCTGGAAGAAGTAATCGATCATTACAGCGAAGGTCTGGTCTATTCCGAAACCATCGATCCACTTATGAAAGCCGTGGGCGAAGGTGGCGTGCAACTTTCAGAACAGGACAAACAAGACCTTAAAGCATTCCTCTTGGCACTATCGGACGAAAGCTTCATCAATAACCCGGACTTTCAAAACAAATAGCCATAAGCCTATAAATCAGAAAAAAATCAGCCCCCAAAGATTTTGGAATCCTTGGAGGTCTTTGTGTCTTATTTCAAAAATTGTTTTGAAGCTTAAGCATCGGCTTCCTCCTTCAATTTTAACCCTTTACAAGCCAATTTGTTAATTATTATCTAAAACTATAACGCCATAAGTTTTAATTGACGGCTTACTATGGTAAACAGTTGTATTTACCTTATATTTGTACCCTAATTTAGAATAATTCTATCTTATGATAAAAGTAAGTGCAAACGCAAAATCAAAGCTGGAGCAGTTGATGGCTGAAGAAGGCTTTAATATAGCAAACGATTTTGTTCGGGTTGGCGTTAAAAGCGGAGGGTGCTCCGGCCTTTCTTATGACCTGAAATTTGACAATGCCATAGGGGAAAACGACAAGCTTTTTGAAGATGAACAGGTTAAGATAGCAATTGACAAAAAAAGTTTTCTCTATTTGGTAGGGACCACGCTGGAGTACAGCGGTGGATTGAACGGCAAAGGGTTTGTCTTTAACAACCCCAATGCTAACCGTACCTGCGGTTGTGGCGAAAGTTTCTCGCTATAACTCAACTAATTTAAGTATAACACCAATTTGCCTGTTTTGTTCCTGAAACGAGCAAAACACGGCAAAACAAAAATAGAAGCTAAACATGGCTAAGTTTACCGAAGACGATTTAAAGAAAGAGCTCGAAACCAAAGAGTACGAATATGGGTTTTATACCGATATAGAATCTGATACGTTCCCTGTGGGATTGAACGAGGACGTTGTTCGTGCCATTTCGAAGAAAAAAGAAGAACCTGAATGGATGACCGAATGGCGTTTGGAATCTTTCCGCTACTGGAAAGAAATGATCGAGCCCGAATGGGCAAACGTTCATTACAACAAACCCGATTTCCAGAACATCTCCTATTATTCGGCTCCCAACAAAAAACCGAAATACGACAGCTTGGACGAAGTGGACCCAGAGTTGTTGGATACGTTCAACAAATTGGGCATCTCGCTGGACGAACAAAAAAAATTAGCTGGGGTGGCCGTGGACATCGTTATGGACTCCGTTTCGGTAACCACCACTTTTAAGGATACTTTGGCAAAGAAAGGGATTATTTTCTGTTCCATTTCCGAAGCGATAAAAGAACATCCAGAGTTGGTAAAAAAATACATTGGCTCGGTAGTACCGCAAAAAGACAACTTTTATGCCGCCTTAAACAGTGCGGTGTTCAGTGATGGATCTTTCTGTTACATTCCAAAGGGCGTGCGTTGCCCGATGGAGCTTTCTACCTATTTCCGTATCAACCAAGCCGGAACAGGACAATTTGAACGCACATTGGTCATTGCCGATGAAGACAGCTATGTGAGTTACTTAGAAGGTTGTACCGCTCCCATGCGCGATGAAAACCAATTGCACGCCGCCGTGGTAGAATTGGTTGCCTTGGATGGTGCCGAGATTAAATACTCCACCGTGCAAAACTGGTTCCCTGGCGGGAAAGACGGTAAAGGCGGGGTATTCAACTTTGTGACCAAAAGAGGGCTTTGCGAGAAAAACGCCAAAATCTCGTGGACGCAAGTTGAAACCGGAAGTGCCGTTACTTGGAAATATCCAAGTTGCATTTTAAAGGGCGACAACTCCATTGGCGAGTTTTACTCTATTGCTGTTACCAACAACTATCAACAGGCCGATACCGGGACCAAAATGATCCACTTGGGTAAAAACACCAAGAGCACCATTATTTCCAAAGGTATTTCGGCTGGGAAATCACAAAACAGTTACCGTGGTTTGGTACAGATCAATAGCCGTGCAGCCAACGCCCGTAACTTTTCGCAATGCGATTCGTTGTTGATGGGCAATGAATGTGGTGCGCATACTTTCCCCTACATTGAGGCCAAAAACAAAACGGCTCAAGTGGAACATGAAGCCACCACCAGTAAAATTGGAGAAGATCAAATTTTTTACTGTAACCAACGCGGTATCGACACTGAAAAAGCCATTGCCTTGATTGTAAATGGTTTCAGCAAAGAAGTGTTGAACAAGTTGCCGATGGAATTTGCCGTAGAAGCACAAAAACTATTGGAAATTTCCTTGGAAGGATCCGTAGGATAATTTTTCAAAAAATTGATAACCAAAACAGTATATAATGAGAAAAATACTTTTGCTGCTCGCGCTTTCGGCTACAATTCTTTCCTGTAACAATACAAAGAAAGAGACTGAAAAAAATCCTGAAGAAGCAGCAGTTTCCCCAGCCAACGAAAACGTGAAAACGTATAGAGGGGAGTTCATTTACACGGACGACGCAGCGGTGTTAAAAGGAAACAACTTTATCTACGGTGTTACCATAGACGAAAAAAGCCAAGAACTGGCCAACAGGGTTTCCAGCATAAAAAGGGACCCTTACGATATGGTTCCGGTAATTGTAAGCGGCGAGGTAAAACCCAACCCAAAAGCCGAAACCGAAGAAGTTTGGGAAGAAGTAATTACCATAAAGGATATTTTACATGTTAGCGACAAACCCGCTAAAAACGATATAAAATTAGAAGAAAAGAAAAGTTAATTATGCTACAAATTAAAAATCTGCACGCAGGTGTTGAAGGAAAAGATATTTTAAAAGGCATTGACCTCGATGTGAATGCCGGGGAAGTCCACGCCATTATGGGACCAAACGGTTCCGGAAAAAGTACGTTGGCTTCGGTTATTGCAGGAAAAGAAGAGTTTGAACTGCACCAAGGTGAAATTGTTTTTGAAGGTGCTGAAATTTCTGAGCTCGACCCTGAAGAACGCGCCCACAAAGGGTTGTTTCTTTCTTTCCAATACCCCATAGAAATCCCAGGGGTTTCGGTGACCAACTTTATTAAAACGGCCATCAACGAAACCCGAAAAGCAAAAGGGCTGGACGATATGCCCGCCAGCGACATGCTAAAAAAAATAAAAGAGAAGGCCGATATGCTTGAAATAGACCGCAAGTTTTTATCCCGCTCCTTAAATGAAGGTTTTTCCGGAGGTGAGAAAAAACGCAACGAGATTTTCCAGCTCGCCATGATGGAACCCAAATTGGCCATATTGGACGAAACCGATTCCGGCTTGGATATCGATGCCTTAAAAGTGGTGGCCAATGGGGTCAACAAACTAAAGAGCAAGGACAATGCAGTAATCGTGATCACGCACTACCAGCGGTTGCTCGATTACATTGTACCCGATCACGTACACGTGTTGATGGGCGGTAAGATCGTTAAATCTGGCGGAAAGGAACTGGCCCATAAACTAGAGGCACAAGGTTACGACTGGATTAAAGAAGAATTAGTTTAAATAATTCAAAAGGTAAGCTTCAAAATGTAAGACCTTTCATATTTCTTAGGTGTTGAATGCTGAATTTTGAATTCTGAATTAAAAAAAATGAGCAATTTAAAAGATAAGTTAGTTTCATCATACATCGCTTTTGAAGATTATTTAGGGCACGACTCGCCTATTCATGAGCTTCGCAGCGATGCCATGAAGGTTTTTGAAGAACAAGGGTTCCCTTCCAAAAAGGAAGAGTCGTGGAAATACACGTCGTTGAAATCCCTTGAAAAAACCAATTATAGCCTTTTTCCGAAGCAAAAGGAAAAGCATATCGAACTGAAAGACGTACGGGAATATTTCTTGCACGATATCGACACCTATAAAATTGTGTTTGTCGATGGTGTTTACAGTTCGTTTTTATCTGAAACCACCCACGATTCCATTGATGTGTGCTTGCTTTCTGCAGCGTTGAACAAATCGAAATACCAACCGGTAATCGAAGCTTATTTCAACAAAGTGGCCGAAAAAGACAGTATCACCTCATTGAACACGGCTTTTGCCAAAGAAGGGGCGTATATCCATATCCCGAAAAACAAGGAAGTGGAAAAACCCATCGAGATCATTAACTTCTCAACGGGCAACGAAGCCGCCGTAATGCTACAGCCCCGAAATTTAATCGTGGTGGGCGAAAATGCACACGTACAGATTATAGAGCGGCACCAAAGCCTTTCGGAAAATGCGGTGTTCACCAACAGCGTCACCGAAATATTTGGCGAAAAACGGGCTTATGTGGATTACTATAAAATACAGACCGATAACCCTACGGCCTCTTTAATAGATAGCACCTACGTTTCACAACAACAGGAAAGCCACTGCCGTGTACATACCTTTTCGTTTGGTGGAAAATTGACCCGCAACAACCTTCATTTTTACCAGTACGGCGAGCGTTGTGATTCTACCTTGAACGGCATTACCATTATTGAGGACAAACAGCACGTGGACCACAACACTCTGGTTCACCACACGGCACCAAACTGTGAAAGCCACCAAGATTACAAAGGGGTGTACGCAGACCGATCGACCGGTGTTTTCAACGGAAAAGTTTTGGTCGATAAAATAGCCCAAAAAATCGATGCCTTTCAGCAGAACAACAACATATTGGTGGACGACCGTGCTACCATCAACTCTAAGCCTCAACTGGAAATTTTTGCAGACGATGTAAAATGCTCGCACGGGTGTACCATTGGACAATTGGATGAGGAGGCATTGTTCTATATGCGTTCCCGCGGGATCGCCAAAAAAGAAGCACGGGCGTTGTTGATGTATGCTTTTGCCAACAGTGTTTTGGAAAGTGTTAAAATTCCCGAACTGAAACAGCGCATCAACAAACTGATTGCCAAAAAAATTGGCGTCAGTCTGGGTTTTCAGTTGTAATCATTCCTTAAACAACAAATTTCATGGCCTTCAACGTTCAGGAAATTAGAAATGACTTCCCCATTCTTCAGCGTGAAGTAAATGGTAAGCCCCTGGTGTACCTCGACAATGCAGCGACGGCTCAAAAACCGCAAGCTGTTATTGACTGTATCGTGGACTATTATTCCACCTACAATGCCAATATCCATCGGGGCGTGCACACGCTTTCGCAAGAAGCGACCGATGCTTATGAGGCCGCCCGGAAATCCGTTCAGGAACATTTCAACATAAAGCATGACCACGAGGTTATTTTTACTGCCGGAACCACTCACGGTATTAACCTGGTAGCCAATGGATTTACTGGGTTTTTAAGCGAAGGCGATGAGATTATCGTTTCGGCATTAGAGCACCATTCGAACATCGTACCTTGGCAAATGCTCTGTGAACGCACAGGGGTCCAATTAAAAGTAATCCCTATTGATGAAAAAGGGGTGCTGGTACTCTCAGAATACGAGAAGCTGCTTTCAGAAAACACAAAGCTGGTGTTCGTCAACCATATTTCGAACGCTTTGGGAACCATCAATCCCATTGCCAAGATTATTGAAATGGCCCATCAACAAGGTGCCGCCGTTTTAGTGGACGGAGCCCAAGCCTGTTCGCACATAAAACCTGATTTACAAGCGTTGGATGTTGATTTTTATGTAACATCGGCCCATAAAATGTGCGGCCCTACAGGAGTGGGCATGCTCTACGGAAAAGAAACGTGGCTTAACAAACTGCCTCCCTACCAAGGCGGAGGCGAGATGATTGCCGAAGTAACATTCGAAAAAACAACATACGCCGGGCTGCCGCATAAATTTGAAGCTGGAACACCCAATATCGCAGGCGGTATTGCTTTTGGTGCTGCAATTGATTACCTTAATACCATCGGTTTTGACCAAATTGAAGCCCACGAACACGAGTTGTTGACGTACGCCACCGAACAGTTAACAGCAATCGAAGGTTTGAAAATCTACGGAACAGGTGTTGATAAAACATCGGTGATTTCGTTCAATATAGAAGGCATCCATCCGTACGATATTGGCACTATTGTTGACAAATTGGGCATAGCGGTCCGTACGGGGCATCATTGCGCGCAACCCATTATGGATTATTATAAAATACCCGGGACGGTTCGTGCTTCTTTCGCTTTTTACAACACCAAAGAAGAGGTCGATGCCTTAGTGGCAGCCGTAAAAAAAGCAAAAACAATGTTAACCTAAACGTTATTAAACATGAAATCACTTGCCACCCTTAGCCTGTTAGTATTCGCTCTTGTTTTTACAAGCTGTGACGAAACCAAAAAAGTAATCGATGTAGCCGGAAACGTACAGTTATCGGGCAATTACACCGTAACAAATGTACCAGGCACTGCAATGACTGCAATCCAGCCAACCATTACTTTTGCTGCCCTTAGCGGCAGGGTTTCGGGGAATGCAGGTTGCAACAACTATTTTGGCGATTACACCATTAACAACAACGCCTTGACTTTTGGCGAGTTGGCCGCCACCAAAAAAATGTGTGGAGAAGATGTAATGGAAGTTGAAGATAATTATTTAAAAACTTTAAGCAAAGTGGGCGGCTATCGCATTCAAGACAATGTGTTAACTTTATATGCAAAAAGTGACCAAAGCGTCTTGATAACCGCTACAAAAGACAAAGAAGAAGAGTAATGACCATACAAGAAATTCAAAACGAGTTGATTGATGAGTTCTCCATGTTCGACGACTGGATGCAACGTTATGAATATATGATAGAACTGGGAAAATCGCTGCCATTAATCGATGAAGAACTAAAAACCGAAGACAAACTGATTAAAGGATGCCAATCCCGTGTTTGGCTAAACGCTGAAATAAAAGATGACAAAGTAGTGTTCACAGCCGATAGCGATGCTGTGATCACCAAAGGTATCATTGCCATATTGATACGGGCGTTTTCAAATCAAAAACCGGAGGATATCATTGAAGCCGACACCCAATTTATAGACGAAATTGGCTTAAAAGAACATTTATCCCCTACCCGTGCAAATGGACTGGTCTCCATGGTAAAACAGTTAAAACTGTATGCCGTGGCCTACCAAGCACAACTAAATGACACTTAAGAGATGTAGTGTAAGGTCTATTCTTTACCTTAAATCTATAGGCACTATAACATTAATTCCTTCTCGTCCGCCGAAGCGGCACGCGAAGTAGAAAATAACCAAAACTATGAGTACTGAAACTATAAACACCACCGAATTGGGCGATAAAATCGTAAAAGTGATCAAAACCGTTTACGATCCTGAAATCCCTGTAGATGTTTACGAGCTCGGACTTATTTACGATGTTTTCGTAAATGAAGACCGCGAAGTAAAAATCTTGATGACCTTGACGACCCCCAACTGCCCCGTAGCCGAGTCGCTGCCACAAGAAGTGGAAGACAAAGTAAAATCCATTAAAATGGTTAAAGACGCCGAAGTGGAAATCACCTTCGACCCACCGTGGAGCCAAGACCTGATGAGCGAAGAAGCGAAGCTGGAATTGGGGATGCTTTAGATTTAGAAGGTAATTGGTAGTAAATCGGTGGTTTCGATACGATTTTTGAGACAACTACGTTGTTCAAAAATCACTCAACCACCTTACTTTTGGCCCAAAATAAAATACCTTGGAGCGAGCCTGTCTTTATCGGCAGATAAGCCCGTGAGGTATTAAAAATTCAAATCCCAAAAAATAAAACGAGGCAAGCCCCGAGGAAATGAACCCAAAGAAGCTTAAGGTGGTTGAGTGATTTTTTAAAGTCGTCAAGATTTTAAAAATTTTATCGAAACCCCTGAATGAAATAAAAGCCTTTATGGAAGAACAAATAGTAAACCGCGTAGCGAACAGTAAACTAATAACTTTTAACCTTGAAGATTTTTATCCCGAGGGCAAACGGGTTTCCATTGATATTTCCCAATGGTTGCTTGAAGGGATTGTTTTGCGCGAAAAAGACTTCCGCAACGACATTAAAGCACAAGATTGGTCGCAATACGAAGGGTGTTTCGTGAACCTCTATTGTTCTACCGATGCCATTGTCCCAGCTTGGGCCTATACGTTCCTTTCGCTTCAGTTGGCGCCGTTTGCCAAAAAGACGGTCGTTGGCTCTTCAGAAACATTGGAAAGTATTTTGTTTGCTGAAATTTTACACACCCTAGATATTTCAGAATATAAAGACAAACCAATCATCATTAAAGGCTGTGCCCATAAGCCCATTCCAGAAAATGCGTATGTGCTGCTTGCCCAACGCCTTCAAGAAGTGGCCAAGAGTGTGATGTATGGCGAAGCCTGCTCTTCGGTGCCATTATTTAAGCGAAAAAAGTAACGGTTACCGAAATTTATCTTCTTTATATCGAATTTGCGGGCATTCCAAAGGTTCCTTTTTTAAAAAATGGGGCAGAAAACCTACCTTTGCCTAAAACTTAAAAAACATTCTATGAAAAAGATTCTATTAGCAGTGCTGTTGGTTTCCCCGTTTTTAGCTACGGCCCAAGATAATGAAGAAAAAGAAAAGCCCAAAGACGGTTGGACCCGAGCGGGCAATGTTTCCTTGATATTTAACCAAGCCGCCTTTAACGAGGAATGGACCGGTGGCGGAACTTCCAATTACGCCGCCAACCTGAATTTTACTTACGATTTTAACTACCGCCAAGGAAAATTGACTTGGGACAACCGCATACTGGCAGATTACGGCATTACCAAGACCAAAGACGATGAATTTACGAGAAAAACCAACGACCGTTTGGAGCTGAATTCGGTTTTGGGGCGCCAGATACAAGAAAGCAAGTGGTATTACTCCTTTTTTGTGAATTTTAAAACCCAATTTGCCAAAGGGTATGAGTTTGGCGAAGACGGTGATGGCAACGAAATACGCACCGAAACCACCCGTTTTATGTCGCCCGGTTATTTACAATTTGGTCCCGGTATGCTGTGGAAAAAAAGCGATAACCTTAAAGTAAACATCGCCCCGGCAACAGCCCGTCTTATCTTCGTGAACGAAAAATTCACCTCGGTAGATCCTGCTGCAGCCGAAGCTTTTAACGATGCCGGCGGTTATTTTGGGGTTGAAGCCAATGAGACAAGCAGATTTGAATTTGGTGCTTCTGTGAATGCTTATTACAAGGTAGATTTAATGGAAAACATCTCCATGGAAAACATCCTGGGGCTTTACTCCAATTACTTGGAAGACCCTCAAAATGTGGACTTAGATTATACCATGAACTTAGTAATGAAAGTAAACGACTGGATCACGGCCAATGCCACCTTTCAAGCCATTTACGACGACAATGCCGTACAAGCTTTTCAAATACGGGAAACACTTGGTATAGGTGTTGGGTATAAGTTTTAGTAAGCAAAACATAACTTAAATCCTGCTTTAAAAGTAAAATAATAATTTTGTCAGGTTGAGCGCAGTCGAAACCTTATTGATTTAGATCAATTAATAGTTCTCGACTGCGCTCGAACAGACAGTTAAAATCAATTTTAAAGCAGGTTTTTTTACTCTTCATAAAGATACTTCTCTGGATAGAGGAAATTATTGTACGGGAAACGAGTGACGTGAATATCCCGTACTTTTTCATAGACTAATTTCCTGAACTCTTCAAAATTGTCTTTGTTCAGTGCTGAAATGAAAATGGCGTTTTCCTCTCGGTTCATCCAAGTTTGTTTCCAGTCTTTTAGTGTGTAGTGTGCGGTTGTTTTTTCGGTTTCCAGATCATCTTCTTCTATTTTTTCAGGTTCGTACTGGTCAATTTTATTAAAAACCATGATAGTGGGTTTATCGGCACTGTCAATCTCGTCCAACACTTTGTTTACCGAAGCGATGTGATCTTCAAAAGAAGGGTGCGAAATATCGACCACGTGCAACAATAAATCGGCTTCACGAACCTCATCTAACGTACTTTTAAACGATTCTACCAACTGCGTGGGCAGTTTTCTTATAAATCCTACGGTATCGGTCAATAAAAAGGGAAGGTTGCCAATTACCACCTTTCGCACCGTGGTATCGAGGGTTGCGAAGAGTTTGTTTTCGGCAAATACTTCACTTTTGCTTATGCTGTTCATCAAGGTGGATTTACCTACGTTGGTGTACCCAACCAAAGCCACCCGAACCAACGAACCACGGTTGCCACGCTGCACCTCCATTTGCTTGTCGATCTTTTCCAATTTCTTCTTTAACAGCGTAATGCGGTCGCGCACGATACGGCGGTCGGTTTCGATTTCAGTTTCCCCGGGACCGCGCATGCCAATACCTCCACGTTGTCGCTCCAAGTGGGTCCACATCCCCGCCAACCGGGGCAATAGGTATTCGTATTGGGCCAATTCCACTTGGGTGCGGGCATAGCTGGTTTTAGCGCGTTGGGCGAATATATCGAGAATAAGGTTGGTACGGTCTATAATCTTGCACCGCAGTATTTTTTCAATGTTTTTCTGTTGGGCAGGCGACAGCTCGTCATCGAATATGGCGGTGCCGATATCGTTTTCTTCTACATATTCGCGTACCTGATCCATTTTTCCCGAACCAATGAACGTTTTTGGGTTGGGAGCGTCCATTTTTTGGGTAAAACGTTTGGATACTTCGCCCCCGGCGGTATAAGCCAAGAATTCCAACTCATCCAAATATTCCTTGGATTTATCTTCATCTTGATATTGGGTTATTAAACCAATGAGTATGGTTTTTTCGTATTCTATTGTGGTTTGTTCAATCATATATTTAGTTATGTAACAAAGATACAAAAGGTTTTGCTTCAGAATTTTGTATTTATAATCATTTAACGGACTGTGGTTAAAGAGCAGTGAAAACCTTCAGGAAAAATTCAGTTATAAAAAAAGGGCTCCAAATAAATGAAGCCCTTTGTCCTATAAAATAAGATTCTAGGATTAATTTCCGGTAATTTTAATGTTATCTACGTGATAGCGTGTAGTCGCATCGGGGTCTGAGCCTTCATATAAAAACGCAATATGGATGGGACCGTCGATACACGATATATTGACTGGACCAACGGATTGAAAATTGCCAAAACCATCGTCCGGACCTGTAGGGATGTTTACAGCACTAAGGGTTTGCCAATCTGCTGTTGTAACATCACCTGTAAAGTTGGTGGAAAACACCACGCTTAAGATGGTACCATTGTCAAAACTGGCTTGGACATCAAAGCTCAATTCTTCGCCAGTGGTGTTGTCCATATCGATTTCTGGGGTTACCAACCAAGATGCTATTTCATCTTCGCCAGAGTTGAAACCAGATATTTGTGCATAGTTGTTGCTTTCAAAATTCCCTATTTCCCAAACGGTACCGCCACCGGCTACGTTTACGTTTGTCCACCCGGCATCTACGTAGTCTTCTATGGCGTTGAATTCTTCAAAATCTACATTAAAAAACGCTGTTCCACCGCCACTTGGCGTGGTACATTCAAAACCTTCACCAGTGCCACCGCCAGAACCATCATCGCAACGTTCACCGTCGAACATAACATCGTCTGGATTACGGATAAACAGTTGATTGGTTCCATTGAATGTGCTAAGGACGGCCGTGAGCATGCCATTGCCTTCTGGTAAGGATAGGTTTTTAAAATCTGAAAAACCACTGGTACGCATGATAATTTCATCGTTATCACAGTTAACAACCGAACGGTTTACGCTAAATGTATCATCGATATTTCCATAGCTCTCCCCTAATTCCTCATCTGCAAATTCAACTTCAGAAAATTTCACCAATGTATTGAGCAACGAAGAACTAGAAGATGCTTGGGAAATACTTACCTCTTTAGGTACCAAATCTGCAACTTCTTGAGAGCGGAAGATACGGCTGTTAAACTCGTCAACGCCTATCCTGCCCACTTCATCACCGTCTTGGGTACCTAAGGTTGGCAAATCTGCATAAACACCGCTATACAGGCCGTCCACACGGAAATATATTTTTCTACCCGGTTCGTACTTGGTGTACAAATCTGTTGCTTGGGTAGAAATCGATATCCCCGCTGTTGGGTTTTCAGGGCTATCTTGGATTATAAGTTGTTTGTAAAAGTTTCCAGATTCATCACTTGAAACCACATATGCCTCAATAAACAAAGGAGTTTCTGAATCTTCTCCGGCTTCTATTAGTACCGGCTCAAAACCTCTATATACATCTTTAACGTTTTGAATTGTAAAATTTACATCTACATCTGGTTCATCAACATTTATTTCTGGAATATCGTAATCGTCATCTTTTACACAAGAAACGACTATCAACCCCAACAAGAACAGTAAGCTTAAATTTTTTATCGCTTTCATAATTATAGTTTTATTGCTTTCTTTTTTTCGGTTTTAAAATCTAAAATATACATTTAAGTAATAGGTAGTGCCGTATCCATACCAGTATTTAGGGCCAAACACCCGTTTGTCGTTTGCGGTGTCTTCAGATAACGTTTGGAAGTTGGCGCTTCGGCTTTGTTCAAACCCTCCTGTTTTATATTCTTTATCGAAGATATTATTTACGGTGGCAAAAAACCCAACATAATAATCGTCGATTTTCCAGGATTTTCCACCCACGGCATTTACAAGGATATAATCATCGAATTTTTCTTGCTTTAATAAATCCCTTGCCAATTCTGGATCGTAGTCGTTAAATGGAATCCCATCGGTGTCTAAATAGAAATTTTCGGTTCTGGTGAGCGGTGAAATGTCTATATATGCATTTGAAAAATAGTTTGAAGTAACACCAAACCACCAAAAATCGGGGTCCCGGTATTCAAATCCTATTTGATAGGCTTGTTGCGGCCCACCGGCAATTTTATAATCTTTTAAATAGGCTTCACCAAAATTCAATTCTTCATCAAAATCATCTGATGTTAGGTATAAATTCGGGTTGTTGTCATAGGTAAATTGTCCATAGGCAGCGGCACCTTTTAACTTAATGGTTGGGGTTACCTGTGCTTCAATGCCCAATTCGGCACCTACATGCCGTTTGTCGAGACCTGTTAGCACCTCTTGCACAAAAGCAGTTGTTACGTTACGGCCAATCCCCGAAATTCCATCTGCGTAATAAAAGGAAATATCGGTCGCATCTTGAATTTTAGTGTAATAACCGGTGAGCCGTGCTTTTACGATGGGTGAACGGTAAATGTAGCTACCATCAACACTCACACTTTTTTCTTCGGTCAACCCTGTGACCGTGTTGTTGTTTTGTCGTGAGTTACTAAATGAATTCCGAATGGTGGGCGCATCTGCGAAATAGGCTCCATTTACGCCTAAATAATGACGTCCTGTGATTTTATAGGTCAACCCTCCTTTTGCGCCGTAGGTGGTAAAATTCAGTTTTTCGCTTTTCCCTTTTGAATTGTCCGGAAAGTTTCCGTTTCGGTACAACCCGGTTCTTTGATAGCTGGTTTGTCCTATTTTTCCTGCTAAGTAAAAATCTACGCTGCTGTATTTAAACTGGGCCTGTGCAAACCCGTTGTACACAGAAGCGTCTATCTCATAATTATACTTAAAGGTGTCGTCTTCGCCTACAATTCGGTTTGGGTTGTCCAGGTCGCTCTGTGCTTCATCACCTGTATTAAAGGTGTCCACATCAAGGTATCCGTTACCACCCAATAGGTCGATCATATTGGCAAAATTCTTAGAGTTAAGGTTTCTGTAATTCACGGAAGCATTTAGCGTAATATTGTCGTTTATTATCGAGCTAAAAATGGTATTGGCCATTAACTGGTTGTCGTCAACCCTATCTTCATATAAATAATAACGGGATGTTCCGCCGTAAAAAATATTGGTTTCATAAATATCCTGCCAGTCAATCTGTCCGTCTTCAACAAAATTGGTCATTGCGGTATAGGCCCCTGCCAAGTTAGGGCCGGTAGGATCTGCCAAGAAATAACTTGGTAGTTTTTGGTAGTAAGAAGGATCTGGGTTAGGTGCATTATCATACCCTAAACGGCTATTGCCCATTTTACCAAATTGATAGCCAACATTGGTGTTCAATCTTGTTTTATCTGAAATATCCCAATAATGGTTCAGCATAATCACTGGTTCTACCACTTCTTTAATTCTTGAGTTTCGTATCTCGCCATCTTGTTTTCCCCAGTATGAATTGTAATCGATTCCTTTTAAATCGTACACTTCTTGAGTGTTGGCTGAAGATTTTCCTCTTCGGTTGGGTGTATAGAACGCAGTAAGGTTTAAGCTGTGGTCATCCCCCAGTTGTTTTTCTACTGAACCAAAAAACGAATTGGCATCATATAAGGTTCCTTCCCTAAAGCCTTCGTCCCCAAAACGCCTTGAGGCCAATACTGAATAAGACCAACCGTTTTCCAACAGTCCGCTGTTGTATGAACCCATTACACGGCCCACATAACTTCTGTTTGCCATGGCGTATGATACACGACCGCCTTTACGATATTGTGAGGCACGCATAACAATATTGGTTGTACCCGCTAGGTCGCCAAATTGATAGTCGTTGGCTTCGATGCCCATAGAAAACTCCCGGTTTCGCTGTACATCGTTGAGCCCGCCCCAATTGCTCCATTGTGGCCGGCCGTTGTATTGTTTGTTCATTTCAATACCGTTAATGAGCACTTTTCCGTTTTCGTTGTCCAATCCCCTTGGACGGAAAAACGTCGCACTAAAATCGAACGCAGCTGCATTGAGAAACACGTCCCTGGATGCCTGCAACAGCCCCGAAATGTTGAACGAGGTGCCATCGTCTTGGTCCAGCTCGTTGTCTGAAAGGCTAATGATACCTATTTCGGCTTCTACTGCCGTAAGGTCCACTTCGAGCAAAATGGGATCTAAGTTTACGGTCTTTCCGTTTTGAATGCTAATAGGTATTTGTTGGTTAATGTAACCAGACTTTGCCACTAAAAGTATTTGTTCACCTTCTGGTAAATCGCTTGCGGCAATGTTGAAGGTTCCTTTAGCAGTGGTTTCAGCACTGAAATTGCTGGATTGAATGCTTACCTCCACGTCCGGTATTGGCTCACTGGAGTTTGTATCTACAACCCTTCCCTTTACAATTGCGTCTTGGGCCATTAAAGAAAAGCTGGCCAACAACCCAATCCATAAAGTTATAATGAACTGTTTCATCCTGTTGTTAGTTAGTTTAAAAAAATTAAATTAATGATATTATTGCGAGCAAAACTACATTTTTTAAATGAAATACCTACTTTTGGCTTCGAATTTGTATTAAAAATTTACATAAACACAATTTATTTATTCCTATGAAATTCAAGCATTACCTGCTCGTAATCTTTACGTTTTCAGCACTTAACATTTGGGCACAAGAAGAAAAAAAGTACAAAGTAAATACCATTGCATTCTATAACCTGGAAAATCTGTACGACCCAGTGGACGACACGACCATAAACGATGAAGCCAGCCCCATAATGGAAATGGGTGAAGACCTTAGGGAAGATGTCTATAAACAAAAACTTGCCAATATGGCGAAAGTGATTTCTGAAATAGGAAAAGACGTTACCGGTACCAGTCCTGCTATTGTAGGGGTTTCAGAAATTGAGAATAGAAAAGTATTGGAAGACCTGCTGAACCAAGAACCTTTGTTGCACAAAGATTATGGCATTGTACAGTTCGATTCGCCAGACAGGCGCGGAATCGATGTAGCGCTCTTGTATCAAAAAAAGCTATTTACCCCAACCAATTACAAAGCGCACCCACTTTTAATATACTACAACAACGACCGTACAAAACGTATTTATACTAGAGACCAGCTTTTGGTGAGCGGAATGCTCGATGGCGAAAAAATGCACTTTATCGTGAACCACTGGCCTTCGCGAAGTGGCGGGGAAGCCCGGAGCCGTTCCAAACGGATGAAAGCCGCAAAATTGAACAAACAGATTATCGACTCGCTATTCAGTGAGGACCCGTATGCAAAAATAATCACCATGGGCGATTTTAACGACGACCCCACCAGCCCGAGCGTAAAAGAAATATTAAAAGCAAAGGAAGACAGGGAAGATGTTAAACTGAAAGAACTGTACAACCCTATGGAAGCCATGCACAACAAAGGCATAGGGACCTTGGCCTGGAGGGACAGCTGGAATTTATTTGACCAAATGATTCTCTCGCAAGAATTCCTGAAAAAAGAATACTCCTCTTATCGATTTTACAAGGCCGGAGTATTCAACAAAAGCTATTTGGCAACGCCGCGTGGACGCTATAAAGGCTATCCCTACCGTAGTTTTGTAGGTGGGTTTACGGGCGGTTACAGCGACCATTTCCCCGTGTTTGTGTATTTGATTAAAGAGGTTTCAAATCAGTAAAATCAGTAGTTAGTGCGCTGTAATCCGTGTTTACATTGTCTCTCGGGATTTTTAAACCCTGTCTGACAGTTTCCCGCCTTACAGAAAAATATATGGCGGACGTACCTATAAGTATATTGTGTTGAACAATATAGGATTGCCTAATCGATTTTCTTTAAAGTGAACAGGCTTTAAGTACTTAACGGGACAAGCAGATTGTTATTTCTCTCCCGAAGGTTCGGGATAGAAATGTCTATTTTAAAACCACTGGCTCCAAGGAATGCGGCTTAACATTAAAATTAAGCCAATGGTATAAAAGATGGCCAACATCTTGAATTTTGGCTTGGAAACTAATTTCTTTTTATGTTTGGAATAGCCTATTGTTACGAAAACCACGGTAAGAATCATCATAAGCGGATGTTCCACAGCATACAAACGCAACATAGAATCTTTCATGACCGTACCCATACCGCTGCTTGTCAAGGATTGCAAGCCCAAAGGCGATACAAAATAAAGGATGATGCCAATCAATAACTGAATATGGGTTACGATCAAGGCAAACAATGCGATCCTGAAATCTCGAGGACTGTATTCTTTATTGGCAAAAAAACCAATTAAGGCATTGACTGTTGCCACCAAAAGGACAATTAAAACAAGATACGCCCAATACGAATGGACAAACTGAACAGTAGTGTACATAGTTTCATTTTTTTTAGAAAGCCAAAGGTAGCGATTATTCCATAAAAAAACCGCTCCAAAATTTTTGAAGCGGTTTTTTTGACTTTTTAATTTAACCTTGCGGTTTAGAAGTTAAAGCGAATGCTTGCATTCCATGTTCTTCCAAAACCGAAATAAACACGGTTACCATCTGCTACGCCATCATATAGCTTTCCATTGCTTGCATACGTTCCCTGAGAAGGATCCCTTGAGTTTATCAAATCATCTGCAAATACATTGGTATCAGATTCCGAAATATAGGTTTCGTCCAACACGTTGTTGATATTTAACCTAAACTCTACGCGTTCGTCGTTTAAGAAAGGAAAGTCGAAAGACAGTCCTGCATCCAACAACCCGTATGAAGGCAATTGCAAAGCTCCTTTAGGTCCTACGGATGTAGCTTCAAAATCTGCATATAGATTGTCGTGAAATCTATAGTTGGCATCTATGCTTAAGTTATCCAAAATATGGAAATCACCACCAAGCGAGGCTGTAAATTGAGCGGCATCGCCCACTTTTACACCATCTAACTCCAATGTTGTTACTTGTGGTTGACCGTCAACGATAATTGGCTCTTGATCATTATCAAATAAAGCAGCGGTTACATCGTCTTGATAGGTCCAATCGCCTACCGAAAGCATTCCTCTCAAGGTTACGAAATTTGCCAATTTATAGCGGAAATCTGCTTCAACCCCCATATGCACCTGCGTAATACCATAGAGATTAGCATTTCCTCTTATTTCATCTGTCACGTCAACAGAGACTGACTCAAACCTATCTGCCCAACTGGTACGATACACATTTACATTTGCTCTAAGTTTTCTGCTTCTAAAGCCATATCCAGCTTCGATACCAATTACTTTTTCGTTCTGTAAATCTGGGTTCACGGTATTGGAGAAGTTAATGAACACAGCATCAAACAAGGGTTGCTTGGAGTAATAACCTCCATTTGCGAACACATTGTGGTTTTCATCTATGTTCCAGTTGATTCCCCCTTTAATGTTTCCGCCCAAAATGTTTTCGTAGTCGGTTTTTTCTGGAGGTGTTTCGCCAAAAAATTCTTTCCGGGCAAATCCTTGGTTGGCCAAAGATCCTTGAACAAAGGTCGTGATGTCGTCTCCAATGGTGTATTCTAACTGACCAAAAACACCGGCCCAGTTAACATAACCTACGTTGTAGTAATCTATTTTTTCTTCATCATCAATATCGCCAAATACCCACCACGGTTGGTTGGCATCGTAGGTTTCGTAAAAAATGTTTGTTTCGCCTTCGCCCAACGGGTTGTTTCTGTCATCGGTCTGCTGGTACGCATCACCGCCTAAAAGATCGTTTACCCTGCGGTAGTGGAACCCAGTATAATTTCTAAGATCGATACCAAAATCTAAGACAAGGTTTTCGTTCAGTTCGGTATTTAAGTTAGCAATGATCCCGTACCAGTTGTGGGAGTTTATGGAAGCCCTACGGGTTATTCCGTTAGTGTTTTCTTCATTGTCGTTCTTGTCGCTATTGTTTAAATACAGCCCATCTATTTTATCCCTTGTCTGGTCATTGAAGTCAGGCACAAAACCACCGCTGTTGTAGCGTACGATGTCATCTACACGAATCAATCCCCTATCGGTAGTTGGCAATTGAAATTGTCTTCTACCGTTTATTTCACCTATTTCCCCGGTTCCACCGCCACGGCCAAAAGAAGCGTAGGTTGTGGTGTTTAACTTGGTTGCTTCGCTAATGTCCCAATCCCAAGTTAAGCTAAGCACTGGTTTGTGATAGAAGTTTCTTCTGAAGGAATACTCTTTTCCATTTTTATACCCCCATTGGTCGTTATATTTAATGTTAGGCTCACCATTATTTCCATATTTAAGGTAGTTTTCAATTGAAATACCTCTAGACCGTTGGTGGTGCCACTGTGGTGCTCCTGTTACGGTAAACTCCAAAGCATGGTTATTGGAAGGTTTATAGCCTATTGCGGCGAAATAGTTGTAGCCTTCAAATTTACCACCGTTGATGTAGCCGTCACCAGCTGTTCTACTGAAAAGAAACGAACCAGACCAACCACTTTCGCTCAAACCGGTTGAGTACGACGCTACATTTTTTATATAATTATTGTTCCCTACAGAACCTGAGAAGAAACCGCCTTCCATACGGTCTGCAGATTTGGTAAGCACGTTAATGGTCCCTCCAACCGAAGAAATGGCCAGTTTTGAAGATCCTAAACCACGTTGTACCTGTATGGCCGAAGCAACATCGGACAATCCGGCCCAGTTACTCCAGTACACGCTTCCATTTTCCATGTCGTTCACCGGAACCCCATTGATCATCACCGCTGAGTTTTGTGTGTCAAAACCACGAATGTTGATACGAGCGTCTCCAAATCCACCTCCTTGTTTGGTGGCGTATATAGACGGTGTGTTGCTTAAAATTTCAGGAAACTCTTGAGAGCCTAATTTTTCTTGAATTTGTTCTGCACCAATGGTGGAAACAGCAACAGGCGTTTTTCGGTCCTTTGCGATGTCCAAAACTCCGGCAGCAGTAATCACCACTTCAGAGAGTGCGTTGTCATCAGGCATTAAAACAATCGTTTTAAGGTTAGCCGTGCCATTGCTCAAGGTGTACGAAATATTTTGCGTATCGTACCCTACATACGTAATGTTCACGCTTCCAGAGTTTGCTGAAACGCTCAACGAGAAGTTACCGTCAAAATCGGTAGTTGTCCCATTGTTGGTGTTGGTTTCAACAACATTGGCGCCCAATAGCGGCTCATTGGTATTTCCATCCAATACTTTTCCGGTAATAGTCCCTTGCGAAAAGGCAGCAAAGCCTATCAAAAGGAAAGTAAATAAAAATAGATTTTTCATTGTAATGAAGTTTGTTTTTTAAAAATTTCTGCAAATATACACCTCCTTTTTCCTTTTATCGAATACAAAGGTTAAGAAAATGCTAACAAAATTAACTTCAATAAAAATACAATGAAATCGTTAAGGATTTGAACTTCTGTGTGTTAGTTAACAACAAAGTTTTCAACAATGAAAAAAATTGTGAAATTTAATATTCAATACAATCCAATTGCGCCTTTAAAGGCGTCATATAAGATAGGTATTCTTCTTTGTATTGCTCATCCAAGGGTTTGGACATGGGTAAATCCTGTTTAAAAGGATCTACTTGTTTGCCGTTTTTCCAAAAACGATAGCACACGTGCGGGCCTCCAGTGTTCCCCGTCATCCCAATCCAACCTATTACATCGCCTTGGCGCACATAATCGCCCACGCGTACGTTTCGTTTTTTCATGTGCAGGTACTGGGTATCATAAGTGCTGTTATGGCGAATTTTTACGTAGTTGCCATTACCGCCGCGGTATTCAGATTTGATTACCGTACCATCTGCGGTGGCCAAAATAGGGGTGCCCAACGGTGCTGCAAAATCGGTCCCTTTATGTGGGCGTAATTTGTAACCATAATACGCAATTCTTCGGTTAAGATTGTACCTTGATGAAATCCTACTGAATTTCACCGGGGCCTTTAAGAAAGCGCGACGCAAGTTGTCTGCGTTTTCATCATAAAAATCCATTACGCTGGTGCTGTCCAATTTCGTTTCGTAATTAAAAGCGTACAACGGAGTGCCGCGGTGTTCAAAATAAGCGGCTTTTATTTCGCCCAGACCGGCTGGAATGCTATCGTTGATATATTTTTCGGTATAGATAACCTTAAAGCGATCGCCTTTTTGAAGGTGAAAAAAGTTAACGGTCCACGCATAGATATTGGAAAGTCTGTCGGTCATATACGGACTCAACTCTTGATCTTCCATGGTCTGCGACAAGGAGCTTTCAATGATGCCACCGGCGGATTTTTCAACATAGGTTACAGGTCTTTCCCCTGTATAACTGGTCATTTCATCCCTGAAATCGACTACCGAATAGTCCACTTTATTGTTCTCGTAAATAAAAACCTGGGTGCTGTTTAAGGAATCTTTAGAGTTTAGCAAAACATAAGGCTTGCCTACCACCATTTTACGAACATCGAAACTGTCCCTGAACTTCGTGGCGACCTTAAAAATTTTATCTTGCGAAACTCCGTGAGCATCAAGGATGTCACCAAAAGTATCGCCTGGACGAATAGTGTCCCTCACTATATTGTAATCATTTAAAATATAACCGTATTCTTTAACGAGTACGGGGGCAGTTTCTATTTCAACAACTTCGGCTAAGTCTTTATTGCCAGAATTGCAAGCTATAAAAAGCAAGACGGGCAAGCATATTACAAGTATTTTTTTCAATGTTCGTAGCTTTATTGGGGGTTACATACACTGCTTTTTTTGGGACAAAACAGTGGGCTTTAATTTGGTTTCAATATTACGAAAAAAAAGAACTTTTAGAAATTAAATTCTCAAAAAAACAAGTTAACAGGCTTATTTTAACAGAAATAACACAAACAGAGGTGTTGGTTAAGATAAGGAAGCTTATTTTTTATCCGTATTTCTTTTAGTGCGTTAACGTAAAACTTTTAAAAATCTTATACCAAACCAATTTTATTTCTAGATTAACGTAGCAAACATTAATCCATCAAGACTTTAAACGAATGTTGCAGCCCTTTGAATTCTGAAAGAGAAGCTTTTAGAGAACCTACCGCCAAATCTGCTTTAATGAGCATAGGCATTTTGTTGTCATCATCGGTCACCCAAACGGTCAAGCTTTCCTTTTCTTTGAAAACACGCCCAGCTTGTACATAAGGCCGAAACTTTAAACAAGGCACCCGCCCAAATTTGGTATCCAGTATTTCCCTTCCCAGAAATTTCAACCGGAATTTATAGTTTTCCTTATCGAAAAACATGTTCATATCAATGGTTTCACCTTTTCTTATTTTGGAAACATCCAGGTTATTCCGCAGATAATAAAAAGCCGATACCATATCCTGGGCATCTGTTGGGAATGACACTGCTTCTTTTTTGTTGTGCTTTTTGTTGTTAACCAGGGCAATTCCGGTGGAATGGTCAAAATCTATCTGAATGTCCTTGGTATGGCCACCTTCATTGATTTTACGTATAAAACGGTACGGAATATCTTTTTCTGTGTCAATATAAGACTGATAATAATCTTCTACATTGAAAAACAATTTTGAAAGCCCCACGGTACGGCCTTCCCCTTTTACATGATGCACCTGTTTGCCATCCAAAACTGCGTGGTCAACCTCGAGAGTTGCATACCCTGCGGTGACAAACCCGTAATGCACCCTGAATTTAAACCACTCGCCATTGCCATAGGCTTTTTTTTGTGCAGACAGCATAAAAGATGTACATAAAAACAGGAGGAAAATTAAGTGTTTCATTATTTGGGGTTTTAATCTATAAAAACCTTTGCAAGTTCTATTCCAAAAAAAACAAACTCCATCATTTGAAACGATGGAGTTTGATATATGTTACATGGTTTTACAATGTGCCTCTGGATTCTTGTTCGCGCTCTATGGCCTGAAACAAGGCTTTAAAATTACCTGCCCCAAAGCCTCTCGCACCCATACGCTGGATGATTTCGAAAAACAATGTAGGCCTGTCTTCTACAGGTTTGGTAAAAATTTGCAGTAGATAGCCTTCTTCGTCGGCATCGATCATGATACCCAGTTTCATTAACCTATCGATATCTTCTTTTAGCTCATGTTCAAATTTTTGCAACCGTGCGGGTACGGCTTTGTAATACTCTTCGGGAGGAGTGGATAGGAACTCGACCCCACGCTCGCGCAATTTTGACACTGTTGAAATAATATCATCGGTGGCTACGGCAATGTGCTGCACTCCTGGACCTTCATAAAAGTCTAAGTATTCTTCTATTTGCGATTTTTTCTTTCCTTCGGCTGGTTCATTAATAGGAAATTTTATCCTTCCGTTTCCGTTGCTCATTACCTTGCTCATCAAGGCCGAATATTCAGTATGTATTTGTTTATCGTCGAACGAGAGGAAGTTAACGAAGCCCATGACGTCTTCGTACCATTTTACCCAAGTGTTCATCTCGTTCCAGCCTACGTTGCCAACCATATGGTCTATATATTTTAGGCCCACTGGCTCTGGGCTGTATTCTGGATTCCATTTCCTGAAGCCGGGCATAAACGTTCCGTTGTAGTTTTTGCGCTCCACGAACATATGGACGGTTTCGCCGTAGGTATATATTCCTGCTCGAACTATTTCGCCGTGCTCATCCTCTTCAACAGTAGGCTCCATAAATGGTTTTGCCCCACGCTTGGTGGTTTCTTCAAAAGCTTTTCGGGCATCTTCTACCCAAAGGGCAATCACTTTTACTCCATCGCCATGTTTTACAATATGGTCGTTTATAGGGTTTTTGGAACTTAAGGGCGTGGTCAACACCAAGCGTATCTTGTCCTGCTTAAGCACGTACGACACGCTGTTCTTGCTGCCTGTTTCCAAGCCTTTGTAGGCATACGATTGAAAACCGAAGGCCGATTTATAATAATGGGCCGCTTGTTTGGCGTTGCCTACGTAAAATTCCACATAGTCCGTTCCTAATAGGGGAAGGAAGTCTTGTGCTCCTTCAAATATTTTTTCCAATCCGTAATTGACTGATTTTATTGCTTTACTCATTTTGATATATTTTTTATATGTGGTTATGTTTTATTGTAATTGATTAAGGTTTTAACTTCAATAATTACCACATAGCTCGCATTTGAGCTGAAATTGCTAATTTTCTCACAGAATTAATGTTTTTGTTGGTCTTCTAACCAAGATTGATAATAGGTTCCATCGGCCAGTTTTAAAGCGTCTTCGGTTACCTGAAGCGGTTTAAAGGTATCGACCATGACGGCCAGTTCATCGGTTTTCACTTTACCGATACTGCGCTCGGTTGCTCCAGGATGCGGCCCGTGGGGGATTCCCGCTGGGTGCAATGATATGTAACCTGCATCAATATCGTTTCGACTCATGAAATCGCCATCTACGTAATATAACACCTCATCGCTGTCAATATTGCTATGATTATAAGGTGCCGGGATGGATTCTGGATGGTAATCGTACAGCCGTGGCACAAAACTACATACTACAAAGGCATCGGTTTCAAAAGTTTGGTGTACCGGTGGCGGTTGGTGTATGCGGCCTGTAATGGGTTCAAAATCGTGAATGGAAAATGCATATGGGTAATTATACCCATCGTAGCCTACCACATCAAACGGGTGGGTGGCGTAGGTCATTTCAAAAATATCGTCCTGTTTTTTTACTTTAATTAAAAAGTCGCCTTTTTCGTCGTGGGTTTCCAATTCTTGGGGCCTTCGTAAATCGCGTTCACAATACGGGGAATGTTCCAATAATTGCCCAAACCAGTTGCGGTAGCGTTTTGGCGTATAGATAGGACGACGTGATTCTACAATAAACAACCTATTGTCTTTGGTGTCAAAATCCATTTTATAGATAATTCCGCGGGGCACCAACAAGTAATCGCCATATTCAAAATCGAGGTTTCCAAGGTGGGTTCGTAACTTTCCGCTGCCTTTGTGAATGAAAATCAGCTCGTCGGCATCGGTGTTTTTATAGAAATACTCCTTTTGCGATTCTTGCGGCGCAGCGAGAATGATGCTGCAATCGCTGTTGGTTAATACCGTTTTGCGGCTTTCGAGATAGTCTTTTTCAGGTTGTATGTCGAGGCCTTTAAACTTATAGGATTGTAAATTGTTCTGTTTTGCAATTTTTGGGGCAACGCTGTATTGTTTATTGATTTCCTTTACTTGGGTGGGGCGGTGTTCGTGGTAACTGTTGGTGTACATGCCGTCAAAACCAATGGTGCCAAACAGTTGCTCGGCATACAGACTGCCGTCCGGTTTGCGGAATTGTGTATGACGCTTGTGGGGTATTTTTCCTAATTTATGATAGAATGGCATAATATGCTTGTTTTGCACACAAATATCGGAAAAAATTCATGGTTTTTGGTTTAAGGTTATGCTAAAACCTAAACCCCGCAGAAATATGCCATTCGCTTTCGTCCCGTTCTGGAGAAAAAGCCCATTTTACTTCAAGGGGACCGAGAAACGTTTCCATGCCATAACCCAGTGCAAAGCCACTGTAATCGATACCATCTATCCATTTGCCTTGGGTAAAAAGGTCATCACCCACGTTGGCAATATTGGCAGCTATATTGATGTGGTTTTTCCTGAAAATTTCATAATCGAAGGTCAAGGTGGATTTTAGGTACGTATCGCCCCGCAGGCTCAACCCTTCGTAGCCATAAAATGGTTTTATATTGTTAATGGGTTTATAACCGTAGCCGCCCAAGAAAAAGTCCAACGAATGGGTGTTTTTGTCGCCAATTTTAAACCCTCCCTCAGTGGATATCACTGCGGAAAATTTTGTTGAAAAAGAATGGGCATAGCCTACCTTGGCTTGGGCTATCGAAAAGTTTTTAAAATTCTCGTTATCCCCTTCGGCAAAGAGGTAGAGGTGAAAATCGCCATCGAAGAACACGCCATTTTTAGGAAAAAAACTGTTGTCGAAGGTGTCATAACGCAAATAACCGTAGGTGCTAACGTAATTGGTGTTTTCAAAAACCGTTCGCGGCACGCCGTCTTCGTCGATCCCAATGGTTTCTGAAAGGTAACGCAGCCATTTTTGTTCTATCCCCGCGCCCAATAAAAAGGTTCTCCTAAAAAGGGTTTCCAAGTAAATTGTATTGGTGAAGTCACCGTATTTCAGTTCCAGTTTGTTTAGTTGCGGATTTTGGTCAGGAGGTAATTCTGGGGACAGAAATTCAATATCCACATCTTTATCAAAAAAGTGATACCGTGAGTTGAACCCAATGCTCCAATAAAACCCCTTGTCGATGTAGTAATTGAAATTGTACCGTAAATTATCGCCCACAATAAAATCGAAGGCCGCAATGTCGTTGTTGGTAAACAGCCGCTTTCGGGTTACGTTCATCAAGGCGGCGGTACCGTACAGATCGTCGTAATGCGCGCCCAGACGCATCAGCATTTTCGAATCGTTTTCCCGCAAATTGAACACCAAATCATAGGTGTTTTCCTCATTTTTTTCCAACCGGTAGTTAATATCCTGAAAATTGCCCGTTGCCGATAGGTTATTCACCCCTTCGTTAAAACGTTCATAAGTTACTTTTGAAGGAACTTTCAATTTCAGTTTTCCCAACACGTACGCCCGGGTATAATTTTCGTTGCCATTGATAGCGACTGACTGGATAAAGATGGCATCTTTTCTGAAAAAATCCACTTCCTTTCTTTTATGTCGCTTTTGGCGTGCGGCCACACTGTCCAAGCGGTTTCTTAGCTCGTTCGCTTCCTCTTCGCCTGCCTCAATTATTTTTTTTCCTTCATTGAACGAAACCACTGAGAAATCTTTGATGTCGGGATTGATGTAAATATCGGTGCGCTTGCTTTTTTTGGCCATATCCTCAATGGTGCGATAGTTGTTTATCTGTACCAAAACATCAAAGGCCGATTTCAGTTTTTTCCGGGTCTTTAAGCTGTCCTGTACATCTACGCCTATTACCACATCAACGCCTTTGTTTCGTACTTCGTCCACTGGGTAATTGTTGACTACACCACCGTCCACCAAAACCGTATCGTTGATTACCACTGGCGAAAACAACGATGGCAAGGCTCCACTGGCAGTAATGGCCCGAGGCAGATAACCCTTGTCCAAAATCACTTCCTTTCCTGTTTCCACATCGGTGGCAACACAGAAAAAAGGAATGGGAAGCTTGCTGAAATCTTCAATATCGCTCACATGCAAGGTTAGTTTTGACAATAAGTTATATACATTTTGTCCTTTTGAAAGCCCCGAAGGAAACCCCACCTTAAAATCATCGAACGGTAAACTAATGGCGTATTTCTCCGATTCGTCTTTTTCGTAAAATGTCTTGGAACTGCGGGGGATATCATCTTGAATAAGACTGTTGAATTCAACTTGATTAAAAATGGAATCCAACTGTTTTGCTGAGTAACCCGAGGCGTATAAAGCGCCTATAATCGCTCCCATACTGGTGCCGCCAATATAATCTACCCTAATACCGGCTTCTTCAATTACTTTCAACGCTCCAATGTGCGCCAAGCCTTTGGCGCCACCACCACTGAGCACAAGACCGACTTTCAAGTCTTCTTGTTCTTTGTTTTGGGAAAAGGCTGAAGTTACAAGAAGCAGGGTTAGTATGTAGATTAGGTTTTTCAATTTATGTTGATGAGTTTGAAATAGTCGATGAGTTTATGAATATTGAATATATCAATTTTTTAGCTGTGATTTGTACAATCCGTCTAACATTGCTGTGATTTCGGTTAAATCACTGCGAAGGTTTATATTTTTTATTGCTTTTTTCATTCCACTTTGTTTTCGATACAAAATCACAGTCGCTATGAGGTCTGTAATCTCACCTGCCTAAAGAACGGCAGACAGGCTCAAACATCGTTAATTTGGTTTTTTATTAAAATCCATACCTTCTAAATTCTTCTTTGAACATCCCCCTAACCCCCTTCAAAGAGGGAATAAAGTTTCTTCTATATTAGTTTCATTCTGCTTCTTGTAAATGCGTCACTATTTTCTTCGCCCGGCTTGTGCCTATTACATCTGCCAACTCGTCAAAACTGGCTTTTTTAATGCGTTTGGTGCTTTTAAATTGTTTCAATAATTGAATAACGGTTTTTTCGCCAATGCCGGGAATGGTTTCCAATACTGTCCCCAAGGCTTCTTTGCTTCGCTTATCGCGATGAAAGGTAATGCCAAACCGGTGGGCTTCATTGCGCAATTGCTGGATTATTTTTAGGGTTTCACTTTTCTTGTCCAAATACAACGGGATGGGATCATCGGGATAAAACAGTTCTTCCAGCCGTTTTGCAATACCAATAATGGCAATTTTGCCGCGTAAGTCCAGTTTTTCGAGACTTTTTAAAGCTGAAGACAACTGCCCCTTCCCTCCATCTATGATGATGAGTTGCGGCAAAGGTTGCTCCTCTTCTTTCAGTCTTTTGTACCTTCGATACACCACTTCTTCCATAGAGGCAAAATCGTCCGGGCCTTCCACGGTTTTAATGTTAAATTTACGGTAGTCCTTCTTGCTGGGTTTTCCGTTTTTAAACACCACGCAAGCGGCCACCGGGTTGGTGCCTTGAATGTTACTGTTGTCAAAACATTCTATGTGCCGCGGTTCTTCAGATAACCGAAGGTCTTTTTTCATCTGTGCCATAATGCGGTTTTCATGGCGGTTGGGATCGACTATTTTTGCTTGTTTAAACCGCTCCATCCGGTAATATTTGGCGTTGCGAAGTGATAGGTCGAGAATTTTCTTTTTATCGCCGGCTTTGGGTATATGAACTTTCAATCCTTCTTCGGTTTCAATTTTAAACGGTAAATACAGCTCTTTAGATTGCGAATTGAACCGTTGCCGCAATTCAATTACCGCCAGCGTTAACAACTCTTTATCGCTTTCGTCCAGTTTCTTTTTTATTTCCAACGTATGCGAACGAATGATGCTTCCGAAGGAAATTTGAAGGAAATTAACATACCCATAACTTTCATCTGAAACAATGGAAAACACATCCACATTATTGATTTTCGGATTTACTACCGTACTTTTTGCCTGGTAGTTTTCCAACACGTCGATTTTTTCCTTTACCCGTTGGGCGTCTTCAAACTTTAAATCGGCCGCATATTGTTTCATTTGGTTTTTAAACTGATTGAGCGAGTCTTTAAAGTTTCCTTTAATGATGTTCCGAATCGCTTCAATGTTTTCGTTATAATCGGCTTCAGTTTGTTTGCCTTCGCAAGGGCCCAAACAGTTGCCCAAATGATATTCTAAGCACACTTTGTACTTGTCGTTGCGTATTTTTTCTTCCGCTAGGTCATAGTTACACGTACGCAATTGATACAATCCACGAATTAAATCTAGCAACGTATGTACGGTTTTCATACTGGTGTATGGCCCAAAGTATTCCGAGCCGTCTTTTATCAACCGCCGCGTTGAAAATACCCGTGGAAACCGTTCGTTTTTAATACATATCCACGGGTACGATTTATCGTCTTTTAACAGCACATTATAGCGCGGCTGGTATTTTTTAATGAGGTTGTTTTCCAGCAACAGTGCATCGGTTTCGGTGGCGACCACAATGTGCTTAACGGTCTTTATTTTTTTTACCAATAGCCGGATGCGGGCATTATCGTGTTGTTTGGTAAAATAGGAAGCCACCCGTTTTTTTAGGTTTTTAGCCTTTCCTACATACAGCAATTTTTCATTTTTATCATAGTATTGGTACACCCCGGGCGAATTGGGGAGCGTAGAAATCTGTAACTGTACCGAAGCTTCTGCCATAAACCAAAGATATAAGGTATTTTGTTGTTTCCCTTTCCTACAACCTACGAAATTTTGTTAAGAAAGGGTTAAACAGGCCGGTTTAAAAAACCATTCTTCCGTTTCTTTACGTATTTTATTGTAACCAACGTTTCCCTATGTTCAACACGGCCTTTCTTTCGGTTTTAAAAAAGCGGTTTATTCTATCGCTGGCTGTTTTGTACCTTATGGTCCCTTTGCAGCGGTCGTTGTCCGAGGGTTTTCACAGATTATCACATGCACTAACCAACACCAGTGCCGACCACCACCATGATTTAGACCACCAATTGGGAAGGGACCACACCCACGAACATAAACTGATTTCTTTTTTTTCTGAATTGTTCTCTACAAAAGACAGCCCTACCGAACAAGACGTGCTGTTTCAGGAAATTAAATACGACAAACACCTTACGCAAGAATACCTGACGCTGAAACCTGAAATTCCAACGAGCATCAATCATATTTTTATGTATCGCTACGGAACCTATTCCACACCGCTTTCCGTACAGACACCTCCTCCCAAAACACCGGTTTCATAATCCGTTTTTCAAGTTTCAGGAAAAATACCCCGCCTACTATCGGGCAGGTCTGAAACCAACTATTTATTCAAAAATCTTAAAATTTATGAAACCTATTTTATTATGGGCACTACTATTATGCGCTGTTGTTGCGCAATCGCAAAGCATTACCGGCAAAATAGTTACCCAAAAAAACACCCCGCTTGAAGATGTTTACGTTTTCAACAAAAATTCGAATACGCATACGCATACCGATATCCAAGGAAATTTCACCTTGAACGGCAATACGGAAGGCGACATGCTTTATATTTCACATTTGGGGTATAAAAACGCTATCATTCCCGTTACTGCTGAAAGTTTTACTGAAAAAATCACCATTACCTTGCAGGAAACCTCGGTAAGTTTAGGGCAGATTGTTATTACGCCCCAAGTGAACGCCCTGAACCAAATGGCAGATGTGGACTTGGAAACCGACCCCGTAAAATCGTCACAAGAAATCCTGCGGAAGGTCCCAGGGCTCATCATTGGCCAGCACGCCGGTGGCGGAAAAGCCGAACAGATTTTTTTGCGCGGCTTCGATATTGACCACGGGACCGACATCAGCCTTTCGGTAGATGGCATGCCCGTCAATATGGTGTCGCACGCCCACGGTCAAGGCTATAGCGACCTGCACTTTTTAATCCCGGAAACCATTGAGAACATCGAGTTTGGAAAAGGCCCATATTATGCCGAGCAGGGTGATTTTACCACGGCTGGCTATGTGGACTTTAAAACCAAGGATCGTTTGGAAAACAGTTCTATTTCGGTGGAATATGGCGATTTCAGCTCGTTTAGGACCGTTGGGATGTTCAAGGTGCTGGAAACCGAAAAAAGCAACGCTTACATCGCGGCTTCTTTAAACACATTTGACGGGCCTTACGAATCGCCTCAGAATTTTAATCGCTACAATGTGATGGGGAAGTTCAATTTTCAACTTCCGGGAGATCAGCACGTATCGGTAAGTGCCTCGCACCTGCAAAGCAAATGGGATGCCTCTGGGCAAATACCGCAGCGTGCCGTGGATGCGGGCTTAATTGACCGTTTTGGCTCAATAGACGATACCGAGGGCGGCAATACCAGCCGTACCAACTTGATATTGAATCATACCAAAATACTCTCGCCAACGCAAAAACTGAAGAGCACCGCTTACGTTACACATTACGATTTTGAGCTGTACTCCAACTTTACCTTCTTTTTGGAAGACCCGATAAATGCCGACCAGATTATGCAACAAGAAGACCGGAACCTGTTCGGGTTTAAAACGGCCTACACAGAGAAAATGGAAGCCAATACCTTCGATTTTGAATACACGGCCGGTGGTGGCGTGCGTTATGACGATGTGAACGATGTGCAACTTTCCAGAACCAAAAACCGCGACGAACTCTTGGAGCGTTTGGCCTTCGGAAATGTAGATCAAATAAACGCCTTCGGTTTTGTAAATACCGAATTTGATTTTGGTGATTTCAAAATCAATCCTGCCTTGCGTTTGGATTACTTTAAGTTTGATTATGAAAATTTCTTGACGGAAACCTATGACAACAAAAGTGAAAGCAACCTATTTGCCAGCCCTAAGCTGAACTTTGTGTACAGCCCTACCCGACAACTGCAATTGTTCGCAAAAACCGGGATTGGGTTTCACTCCAACGACAGCCGTGTGGTAACAGCAAACAGCGGTGAGGACATCCTTCCCGCAGCTTACGGAGCAGATTTAGGCGCAATCTACAAGGTGACAGACAATTTAATAGTGAACACTGCGCTTTGGACGTTATTTTTAGACCAAGAATTTGTGTACGTGGGCGATGCAGCGATTGTGGAACCCAGTGGAAAAACCCGAAGAATGGGCGTTGATTTTGGACTTCGTTATGAAGCGACCGACTGGATGTACCTTTTTGGCGATGTAAATTACACCTACGCCAGAAGCACGGAAGCACCTGAAGGCGAAGATTATATACCGTTGGCGCCCGATTTAACTTCAACAGGAGGAATTGCTTTTGACAACATTGGCGATTTTTCCGGAGGCTTGAATTACCGCTACATTAAAGACCGTCCGGCAAACGAAGACAACAGTATCGTTGCAGAAGGCTATTTTGTAACCGATTTCAACATAAATTACACCTATAAAAACCTGGTTTTTGGGGTAATTATCGAAAACCTGTTCGATACCGAATGGAACGAAACGCAATTCGCTACCGAAAGCCGGTTGTTCAATGAGGTGGAACCTGTGGAGGAAATCCATTTTACGCCGGGAACACCCTTTTTTATTCGCGGGAAAGTTACTGTTAATTTCTAACCATTTTTGCATGCATAAACAAACTTCACAGGTTTTCAAAACCTGTGAAGTTTAAATATTTCCGCCTTTAATCAATTAAAAAGCTGCTGTAATACCGCCAACGATTTAGGCGTTTTAAACCCTTGGGAATGGTATTGGTAATAGGTAAGCATTAAATTCAATGTTGCGGTACGTGTTTTTTTGGGGAGTCTAATTTCAGTTAAATTATTGAAATCTTTATTGAAAAAACGCTTCAAGGCTTCTACCTCATCTCCCTCTGCTGAAAAGTGGTTGTCAAAATGATTTTGAAATGTCCCCTCCTGTAAATTAAAATATGGTCGCTCCTCATGCGACGCATCGGGATAAAACCCTAAGTAACGAGACAATTTAAGAAGGAATAGAATGTGGAAATCGGCATAGGTTTCATGAATATCCAACCACTGAAATGAATACGTTAAAAACCGAAACAGTTGCGCATTGGCCTCTTCTTCTTTTATGGTGTTTTTTAAAATTTCAGAAAGAAACAGCACTAACGAAGATTTGTACACGTCGCTGTGCAGACTTTGGTAGGGATGGATGATTTTCGCTTCCCTAACATATTCCAACGCGCCTTTGTTTTTGTGATTGGCGACCATCTCGAGCTGGGTTAAAGGTTGAAACAAGGAGGTGCGGAGCTTCCCTTTTTTAGATTTTAGAATATTTCGCAGCATGTAGCTTTTCATGCCATCGGTTTCGGTATAACAGCTCACGATCAAATCGGCTTCGGAATACCGCAACGAAGAAATAACGAGGGCTTTCGTGGCAACGAGCATTACCTTACGATCATGATTTTCGCTACTTTGGTTTCTAGGGCATCGTCGGTGCTTATCAAAACCAAATAAACCCCAGAAGCGACTTTATATTTTCCAAAAGCCGTGGTGTCCCAAAGTACGCTGCCGCCTTCGCTGGTCTCTTCAAAAACGAGGTTGCCTTCGATATCGGTAATTTTTACGTTTGCATTGGCCGTAAGCCCATCGATGGTAACATTTCCACTAAATCCTGGTCGCACGGGATTGGGAAAAGCATAAACTTCGTCCAAGTTTTCACGGGGTGCCGTGGCTGTACCATTGTACGACACCAACCCTTTGTTGGTGGCAAAATATACCTCCCCACTAAAGTTGTCAACGGCGATATCCTGTATGTTGTTGGAGGGCAAGGGCGAGTTGTCTTTGGTAAAACGCAAGAGGGTTTCCTGCCCGTTGGACGACACATAAAAAACACCCGAGTTACCCGTTGCTATCCATTTGTTGTTGGAGCCATCGACCACGATTTGGGTAATGGCTTGTTCAAAAAGAAGTTCTTGAGGCACTCCGTCTTCCACAATGATTATTGCCCGGGCCTCCACATTTGCATCTTCTTCAAAAAAACTGCCAGTGTTGAAAAGCACCCTAAGCCCTTCGTAAGTGCCTATCCAAAGCCTGTTTTGCTTATCTACTGCCAAAGCCCGTACCGATATGCTGGGCAAATTGCCGTTGCCTTCGCCTTCGGTTATCTTGTTAAACTTGTTTCGGCTGGGGTCGTAGCCTAACAATCCGCTGGAGGCACTGCCGAAAAACACATAGCCTTGGGAGGTGGTTTTTACATCGGTCAACGCCAATTGACTGTTTATGTTAATGATAGAGCTCACGTCCACTCGTTGAAACTGCCCTTCTGGGGTGCGTTTTATCAATCCGTTGTCGATGAGCGACTGGGTAAACCACAAATTGCCTTGGTTGTCATAATCCATCCCGAACAGCCGGATGTTGGCTAGGTCGCCATTGGATAGGGTAACGATTTCCAACGGGCTGTTGGTTTCATCGTATAGCGCAACAGGTTGTTGGTTTTCTATTTGCAAGAGTCCTCTTTCAAAAGAAGTCATGAACACTTCTTCAAAATTATTCGGATTGATCTCTACCTGTACCAAATCGTTAACGTCTTTGCCAAATTTTGCAACAAGGTCCTCGTAGGGAATATTGGTCCACGTACCTTCCCTTAAGTTGCTAATGCCTCTAAATGTACGGGGAAATGGATTAAAGGTAACGGTAATTTCGCCATAATTCACCCAAAGTTGACCGGGAGAGGCATCGATGCTGAAACTTTGATTGAACAATGGGCCGTCGGGCAAAATCTGTTCGGCTTGGTTGCTGGCGAAGGGAACGGCCAAAATACCATCTTCTTTTGTCCCCATATAAAATATATCGTTAAAGGCATACCCAGAAAGCAATTGGTAATCAAACCCCGGCACCGATGTTACCGATGCCTGTTGCTGAAACCCTTCGGTGTACGCGTAAATAGCAGTTGAAGTGGCGATGGTCAATACGTCGTTGAAGGCCTGGAAATCGACCATACTGCCAAAATTTCCGGCTGTTGTAATCCCACCGTTGGGATTCAGTTTAAAAACCGTGTTTGCGGTATTGGCAACGTAAAGTTCCGTGCCCAATTTTTGAATGCCTTTAAAATTTCCGTTTTGTACGGTGGTCCATTGTTGAAAATCGATTAAGTTATCGCTTTCCAGCAAAGCCCTTTTTATCCCGTTGGAAGCTGTTGCCGCAAAAATATATGGCTCGGCTATTTCGGTTTGGGTAATATTGATCTGCGAACCGCCATTGCCTATAAAATAGGTGTCACCAAACTCCAAAGTCGCCAAATTATAGACGGAAATTCCATATTCGGTTGCGATGTAGAGCAGGTCTTCATATTCATCAAAGTGATTGATGTTTTTCTGGTTGGGCGGGATTACCTGTTTGTCCAGTATGTCCACCACCGTAAGCACTTTGTCTTCATCTTCACGAACAATCTCAATCAATCCTGTTTGGTATCCTATTACCAATAGGTTGTGGTTTTCGCTGTAATGGATGGTTGAAATAAACTCTCCGGAAAGACCTTCAATGGTAGAAATAGTCTGTAGCTCGTTGGTGCTTAAATCGTAAGTGAACACCGCATTTTCTGAAGCCGCATAGATTTTATCATCCCCTTGGGAAATATCCTTGATTTCGGTATATGAAAAATACCCGGTCCAGGAATCTTCAAAAGTTTGGGCACGGCTGCAAAGGGCAAAGAAAACCAAAACAGTGGTTACAACATACTTCATAAGGGATGCTTTGTTCAGAAAATATAACACGCTAAAATACTATTTATTGCAGGATTTCAATGAAAAAAGGGAAAGACAGAGTAAGGCATTACCCATTACTTTGCATAATTTAAAGAGTGTTCATGGCTATTTTAAACCACACCTTGAGCCATCATGGCATCGGCCACTTTTACAAATCCGGCAATATTGGCTCCTTTTACGTAATCTACGTATCCATCGCTTTCTTTTCCATATTTTACGCAGGCAGCGTGGATATCGTTCATAATACCGTGCAGTTTTTCGTCCACTTTTTCCTCTGTCCAACTTAAGCGCAAGGAGTTTTGGGACATTTCCAGACCAGAGGTTGCCACGCCACCGGCATTTGAGGCTTTTCCGGGCGAGAACAGTATCTTGGCTTTTTGAAACACCTCGATGGCTTCGGGCGTACAGGGCATATTGGCACCCTCACCCACACAAATACAGCCGTTATCGACCAATGTTTTGGCTTCTTCGGCGTTCAATTCGTTTTGGGTGGCGCACGGCAAAGCAATGTCGCAACTTACTCCCCAAGGGCGTTTTCCTTCGTAATATTCGGCCGCAGCATATTTTTCTACATATTCTTTAATGCGACCGCGTTTTTCGTTTTTAAGTTCCATGACAAAGGCCAGTTTTTCTTCGTCTATTCCTTCAGCATCGTAAATAAAACCCGAAGAATCTGAAAACGTCACCACTTTACCGCCAAATTGCATGGTTTTTTGGGCGGCATATTGTGCTACGTTTCCTGATCCAGATAGTACCACTGTTTTATCCTTAAAGGATTTGCCTTGGGTTTCGAGCATGTTTTTTGCAAAATAAACATTCCCATAGCCTGTGGCTTCCGGTCTAATTAAAGAGCCTCCATAGGATAGGCCCTTGCCCGTCAACACCCCTGTAAATTCATTGCGGAGCCTCTTATACTGACCGTACATAAAGCCTATTTCGCGGGAACCCACGCCAATATCGCCTGCCGGGACATCGGTATTGGGGCCAATGTGCTTGGCAAGTTCCGTCATAAAACTTTGGCAGAAATTCATAATCTCATTATCGCTTTTTCCTTTTGGATTGAAATTGGACCCGCCTTTCCCTCCGCCCAAAGGGAGCGTGGTCAAGCTGTTTTTGAACACTTGCTCAAAACCCAGAAATTTCAAGATGCTCAAATTTACCGAAGGATGAAAGCGCAAACCACCCTTATAAGGGCCTATGGCCGAGTTGAACTCTACCCTATAGCCTTTGTTAACGTGTATGTCGCCGTTGTCGTCCACCCACGGGACCCTGAAAAGAATGGTGCGTTCTGGCTCGACCATACGTTCCAGTAGCATTTTGTTTTGGTATTTTTCATTTTTTTCAATGAAGGGAATCACTGTTTCGGCTACTTCGGTCACCGCTTGTAAAAATTCGGGTTCATTGGGATTGGACGCTTCAACTTTAGAAATGAAATCCTGAATGCTTTGTTTCATCGTATAACTGGTTTTGTGTTGTGCCTTATGGTATTGACAGGATAAGGAACCTGTTTGCAATTAATTGGTTCTAAAGAATACTTTAGAATATAAGTTTACGTTATCTATTCACAAATATAAACGTAATAAGAAAAAAGGAGGTTAATTTTTTATAAATAAGCTAAATATCTACATTATATTTCACTGTTAGATATGTTTTTATATATTTGTTACCATTCAAACCAAACCCAATCGACATATGAATACCAGAAACCTACTGTTGGTATTTTTACTCTTTATTTCTGTTAAGCAGGATGTTTTGAGCCAGTTTGGCTTCTCTCACGAAATAGGTGTAATTACCGGTCCCGTTACATTTTATTCCGATTATGGGCAACGGAACGACTTTGAAACCAATGTAGGAAATGTTGGTTTTGGCATTGGTTTAATACATTACATTAACTTTTCTTACAGAGCAGACTGTAATTGTTACAGCCGCGATACCTATTTTAACGACCATTTTAAAATACGCAACGAAATAGATTACCACAAAACCAACTTGGAACATATGGGCCGTTGGGTAGATCCCGACGACAATTCGGAATTTGCACAGCAATTACGCGCAATGAAAGGTTCAACAACGGTTTTTGATATTGGCTCGCAGCTTGAATATTTCCCACTGAGCATACGGGATTTTGCCGCTGGGGGATTTAAACTTGCCCCTTTTGTAAGCTTGGGCGTGCATTATGTAAATTTCAACCCAGAAGCGACATCCAGTTTAGGACCTTTGAACGATCCTGTTTCCACACCGGTTAAATACATCAATGCTTTTCAGCAAGAGGCAGCTTCCACTTTTTCGGTGGTGGGAAGCGTTGGGGTAAGGTACAAATTGAGCCCGTTGAGCGACTTGATGCTCGACAGCCGTTGGCAGTACTATTTCAGTGATTGGGTAGATGGCCTTAATCCCGGCATTGACCAAAACGAAGTGCGCCAGGTACCCGAAAATAAAAGCAACGACTGGATTTACTGGATAAACATTGGGTACATCTATTATTTGGATTAACCCTTTTTAAAATTTCAACAAAAAACCCGGAGACTGTTTCCGGGTTTTTTTATGTTCGTGCTACAGTTTCAACCTATGGCCTGTTTAAGATCGGCAATAAGGTCGGTCGCGTCTTCAATGCCGACGCTCAACCGTATCAACGAATCGACCACCCCGGTTTTTTCCCGTTCTTTCTTTGGAATACTGGCATGGGTCATACTTGCAGGGTGACCGGCTAGGCTTTCCACTCCGCCCAAGCTTTCTGCCAAGGTAAATAGTTTTAAGTTTTCCACTATTTTAATGGCTTCTTCATAATCATTCCCTTTGGTGGTAAACGAAACCATTCCACCGAAATCGTTCATCTGTGCTTTGGCTATCTCGTAATTGGGATGGTTTTTAAACCCGGGCCAATACACTTTTTCTATTTTTGGATGATCGTATAAGTATTCGGCTACTTTTTTGCCATTTTCACAATGGCGTTGCATACGCACATGCAATGTTTTTAAGCCTCGCAGCACCAAAAAGCTATCTTGTGGCCCGCAAATACCGCCACTGGCCTTTTGAATGAAGTATAATTTTTTGGCCAGTTGTTCATCTTTTACGGCCAAAGCACCTAAAACCACATCACTGTGGCCGCCCAAATATTTAGTGGCGCTGTGCATCACGATATCGGCACCTAAATCAAGCGGACGCTGTAAGTATGGCGTTGCAAAGGTGTTGTCGACCGCCAAGAGCACATTGTGCTTTTTTGCCACCGCTGCTGCTTTTTGTATATCGATAATGTTCATCATAGGGTTGGTTGGACTTTCTACCCAGATGAGTTTTGTTTTATCGTTTATATGGTCTTCAATGGCATTGGCTTGTTGCATCCCGATGAATTTGAATTTGACGCCGAAATCTTCAAAAATAGAGGTAAACAAGCGGTAGGAACCTCCATACAGGTCGTTGGTGGAAATCACCTCATCGCCCGCTTTTAGCAATTTCAAAACGGCATCGATGGCAGCGAGGCCACTGCCAAAAGCCATGCCGTAATTCCCGTTTTCTATGCTGGCAATGGCGCGTTCCAAAGCACTTCTCGTTGGGTTGCCGCTTCGAGAATATTCAAAGCCCTTGTGGTCGCCAGGCGATTTTTGAGCGTAAGTAGTGGTTTGATAGATTGGCGGCATGACCGCTCCGTAAGCCGGGTCTGTATTTTTTTGCCCCCCGTGTATTGTTTTTGTATTGAATTTCATATCCTTTATTTCAAGTTTGTTCTTTTTCTTTTAATATAATTTTTAGTGCCATCCGCCCCAAAACTTACTACTTTTACAAACAAAGATAGCAGTTTCCCTTTGGGATGATGAATGCATTAAAATTTAAACCTATGAACAACAAATTTTTAGGCTTTTGTTTCTGCCTGTTGGTATTGGCAAGCTGTGAAAAAGAACAGCCACTTTCTTTTTCTGCGGAAAGTTTCACTGAAAAAGACCTTGCCGAATGCAACAATGGCGACTGTCCTGAAATAACCGTCAATTATTTTACGGTACAAGGCGAGGAACGTGTTTCAGAAAAAATCAATGCTGAAATAGAACAATTCATTATAGCATCGCTGAAAACAACCGATGAAGACCCCAACGCCAAAGGCATGAAGCAAGCTGCAAGAAACTTTGTGGCCACTTACCGTAAGGACTTGGAGCAATTCCCCGATATGGTTGGGGAATACGTTTCGGAAATCAACGTGCGCAACATTTTTGAAAACGATCAACTGCTATCGGTCGAAGAACAGCAGTACACTTTTACTGGTGGCGCCCACGGTTATGGCAGTACCACTTTTGACAATTTTGACCCAAAAACCGGCGCGTTGCTTCAGCAGAAAGACCTTTTTAAAGATTGGCAAGCTTTTAAGGAATTTGCTGAAAACGAATTTAGGAAACAACATAATATTTCAGAAAACGAATCGATAAACGCCACGGGATTTTGGTTTGAAAACGACACTTTTTACGTGCCCGAAAACATCGGGTTCACCAAAGACAACGTGATTATAATCTATAACCAGTACGATATTGCCAGCTATGCCGACGGCCCTATTGAACTGGAAATACCGATGGAAAAAGCCAAGGAATTTTTAGATTTTTCCGTTGAATAAGTTATTCTGAAGAAAACAATAGTTCACCAAAAAGGCGGATCAATTAAATTTAAGAAACGATGAAAAAAATATATTATTTAAGCAGTTGCGATACGTGCAAACGCATTATGAATGAAATTGGAATTCCACAATCATTTCAACTTCAGGACATAAAAACGGAGGGACTTACCGAAAAAGAGCTGGAAGAACTATATAATCTGGCCGGTAGTTATGAAGCGTTGTTCAGCAAGCGGGCGCAATTGTACAAAAAACGCAATTTAAAAGAACAGCAACTGCTGGAAGAGGACTTTAAAAACCTGTTGCTGGAACACTATACCTTTTTAAAACGGCCGGTTATTGTAAACAATGACGAAATCTTTATTGGCAACAGTAAAAAAACGGTAGAAGCAGCTAAAAATTCAATCCACAGCAGCTCATGAACAGTAGGGTATTGGCGTTGTTAGCGGCTACCGCGGCCAGTGCCATTTATGGACTAAACCACACCATTGCAAAAGGCTTGATGCCAACCGTAATTGAACCTTACGGGTTTATCGTGCTGCGGGTGGGCGGTGCTGCCGTATTGTTTTGGGCTATCAGTATTTTTTATCCTTCGGAAAAAATAGCGAAGCGCGATTGGCTGCGCATTATTGCCTGTGCCTGCTTTGGGATGGTGATTAATATGTTGATGTTTTTTAAGGGCCTCAGCTTGTCAACGCCTATCAATAGCTCGGTGGTGATCACTATTTCGCCGGTTTTGTTGCTTATCCTTTCTGCTTTGTTTTTAAAGGAGCGTATTACCGTGCGTAAAGCCGTGGGCATCGGCATGGGATTGGCTGGAGCCTTGGTGCTCATTCTTTTTGGGGTGAAGGTACAGCCCAATGCGCCCAACATACCATTGGGGAATCTGTTGTTTATTGTAAATGCCACTTCGTATTCGGTCTATTTGATATTGGTGAAACCGCTGGTGGCCAAATACAGTTCCATAACCTTGATGAAATTGTTTTTCCTGCTTGCCACCATAATCAACCTTCCCATTGGTTTTACCGAGTTTATAGCTGTGGATTGGTTTAATTTATCCTTTAACGCCATTTGGAAATTGGCCTTTGTAGTGGTGGGCACGACGTTTTTAACTTATTTGTTCAATATTTATGCTTTAAAACAGCTTAGCCCATCGACCATTGGTGCATTTATCTACCTGCAGCCGGTGCTCGCTGTGTTATTTGCTGTTTTGTTAGGGGCCGATACCCTAACACCGATAAGAATTGTGGCAGCGGTATTGATCTTTTTAGGAGTTTATCTATCTTCAAGGAAACCTAAAAAGAGAAAAAAAATACGTGCTTAAAATTAGGGTAAAGGACTTAATGAAAGGTTTTGGGCTTAAAACCTCTTCCGACCCGTTCGCTCCGTTTTGAGCCACCCCTGCCTGCCGTGCATTCAGGCAGGTTCTCCTGACAGGGGAAGAAGCCAAAATAGGGTACGCCCATGGCAAACCGTCAGGCGAGCACAGCACTTCCTCACGGAAAGAGAATAGGCTTGGTGTTTATTTGAAAATGTAAACAACAGTTATAAAAAAAAGAGCCCCGAAAGGCTCTTTTATATTGTATTATGAAAATGTGAATTACCAAATGCGCACACGCTCCTCTGGCGCTAACCACATAGAATCGCCTTCTTTAATATTAAACGCTTCGTAAAAAGCATCCACATTTTGTAAAGGCTGTGTGGCACGGTAACGTCCTGGTGAGTGCGGATCGGTCTTTACCTGCTCGCTCAACGACTCTTCCCGCTGTTTTGTGCGCCATACGGTGGCCCAGCTCATAAAAAAGCGTTGTTCTGGGGTAAAGCCATCAATTTTCCCGGGACGGCCGTTCTTTTCGTAAAAACGCTGCAAACCATCATAGGCAGCCAATACGCCACCTAAATCGCCAATGTTTTCGCCCAAGGTGAACTTACCGTTGATAAATACGCTGTCCAATACTTCGATATTGCTGTACTGTTCGGCTAGTTTATCTCCTCTTTCGGTAAAATTTTCCAGGTCTTTATCGGTCCACCAGTTTACCAAGTTTCCGTTGGCGTCAAAACGGGAGCCGCTATCATCAAAAGCATGGGAAATTTCGTGACCGATCACCGCTCCAATTCCGCCGTAATTTACAGCTTCGTCTGCTTTGTAATCATAGAAAGGTGGTTGTAAAATCGCCGCTGGGAACACGATTTCGTTGTTAAATGGATTGAAGTACGCGTTCACGGTTTGTGGCGACATGCCCCACTCGGTACGGTCCACAGGTTCATTTATTTTACTCAAGTTGTCTTCCAGGTTCCACTTGCCAACAGCAGTCATATTTTCATAATAGCTGTTGCCCGGTTTTACTTCCATGCTCGAATAATCTTTCCACTTGTCGGGATAGGCGATTTTAACAGTAAACTTATCCAGTTTTTCAATGGCTTTGGTTTTGGTGCTGTCGCTCATCCATTCTAAGTTGTTGATGCGGTCTTTGAAGGCTACAATGATATTATCTATCATGTTTTCAGCTTTTTCCTTCGCTTCTGGTGGGAACATTTCATCTACGTACAATTTACCAACGGCTTCACCTACGGTATTGTTTACGGTTTTCAACGCCCGTTCGTCCGCGGGTTTTTGCTTTTTGCTTCCGTTAAGGTACTTGCTGTAAAAGTCCCAGTTTGCCTTATCAATTTCAGTAGTGAGCATTCCTGCAGCGTTGTTTAATGTTGCCCAGCGTAATTGGGTTTTCCAAGTATCTACATCGCCGTTTGCAAGGGTTTTTTGAACCACATCCATATACTTAGGCTGCATCACAATTAAAGTATCAACGTCTTTGGTTACGCCTAGATCATCTAATGCCTGTTCCCAGTTAATGGCCGGCACCATATTCTGTACTGCTTCCATAGAACGCGGGTTGTTGAAATTTCTGAAATCACGACTCGCCACCTTGTCCAATCTTGGTTCAGCCAGTTTCGTTTCGAAAGCCAAAATGGTTTCAGCTTGTTTGCGTGCTTCTTCCTCGGTATCACCCAAAAATTGAAGCATACGGGTGATGTGGTTGACATATTCTTCGCGTATTTCAACAGATTTGGCATCGGTATTGGTGTAGTAATCCCGATCTGGAAGACCAAGCCCGCCCGGCGTTATATAGGCTGCGTTCATCGCGCTGTTGCTTGGGTTTGAAAATGCTGCAATGCCAAAAAACGGTTGGCTTACCAGCGTGGCGTTTTCGGTGATTACTTTTTGCAAATCTTCTACCGAAGAAATGCTTGCAATTTTATCTAATGCTGGCTGTAATGGCTTTACCCCAGATTCGTTACGAGCCACCGTATCCAGTTTTGATTCAAAGATCATCAAGGCCTTTGCTTGGTCGGTATCATCGGCATATTTGTCGCTTTTCTCGGCTTTTTCAAGAATGGCCAACATATCGTGGTCGGTTTTCTTTCTCAACACGCCAAAACCGCCCCAACGCACTTGATCGTCTGGTATTTCGGTGTTTTTCATCCACGTGCCGTTCACGTAATTGTAAAAATTGTCCTTAGGATCCACGGTGGTATCCATATTTGCAAGTATGATCCCGTGCTCTTCTTCTTCGGCCTGAGCCATTTTCTTGTCCTTGTTATCGCAGGCGCTTACCGCAAATGCAAGGGCAGCAATAGCAATAACAGGTGCTACAAAATTTGTTTTCATTGTGTGATTATTGAATTAGTACTTCTTAAAGTTTGAATTGTATAAGTAGCAACTATTTAGTTTTGTTACACTTATTTTTGGTTTTTGTCTTTTAATTCTTGCTGAAATATCGAGTCGCGAATCTTTTTTTGTTTTTCGATTTCTTTTTTCTCAGCATCGATGCGCTGTTGGTCTATGGCGTCTTTTTTGAATTTATCATTGATTTGAACCATTAAATTGCTGGCGGCATTGTTCATCTCGGTAATATAGGTTTGAAGCGTTGCCGAGTCGATACGCGTTCGGTGCACCAATTGATCCAATAAATGGGCTCTGGTCTTCGCGACCATGACCCGTGATTCTATAGCCTGCACGGCTAAGGTATCGGGTAATTTTTTTGCGATGGAATCGGTATAAACCACCAAGCGTTCGCTGTTGTTTTTTAAAGCTTCCACCGTGGCTCCGTTAATGGATTTTACTTGGGTTTCAAAATCCTCGAAACCGCCCCATTTGCTGGTAAAGGTGCGGGCTTTTTCGGTAAGTTGAGGAAAAGGATAGTTGGTATTCCCATAACGGATATCGGCATGTTCTTCCAAGACATCCGGTTCTTCTTGGGGTTCTTCATTTCCGCAGTTAACCAGAAACACTCCTAAAGAAACTGCTGTTAAAAAAAATAAAATTCGATTCATTGCAATTACCTACAAGAGACAAAGATACGGGTTCTGTTGAAATTAAGTTGGTTTCGGGCAAAAGAAGTCCTTTGTAGAATGAGTATCTTTGCAGCGTTTAAACTCCATTAACTTTTCAGTATGAAAAAAAGAATCCTCATTATTGGCGCTTGCGGACAAATAGGAACCGAACTCACCAACTTTTTACGAGAAAAACACGGCTCTCACAAGGTGATTGCCAGCGATATACGCGAAGGAGACGACGAATTGATGGAAAGCGGCCCTTTTGAGGTGCTGGATGCCATGGATTATGATGCCGTGCAAGATGTGGTGATCAATTATGAAATTACCGATGTGTACCTCATGGCCGCCATGCTTTCGGCCACTGCCGAGAAATTCCCGATGAAAGCCTGGAACTTGAATATGGATTCGCTTTTCAACATATTGAACCTTGCCAAGGAAGGGAAAGTAAATAAAGTGTTCTGGCCATCCAGTATTGCGGTTTTTGGCGCTACCACTCCAAAGCAAGACACCCCGCAACGCACCGTGATGGAACCTTCTACCGTATATGGCATTAGCAAACAAACCGGCGAACGGTGGTGCGAATACTACAACAAACGTTTTGGGGTCGATGTGCGGAGCATCCGGTATCCCGGGATTGTGAGTTATAAAACACTTCCGGGCGGCGGCACGACCGATTATGCCATCGATATTTTTCACAAAGCCTTAAAACACCAAAATTACATCTGTTTTTTAAATGCCGAAACAACATTGCCCATGATGTATATGGAAGATGCCATTAGGGCTACCGTAGGCATTATGGAGGCCGATGAGGCAGACATTAAAATACGAAGCTCCTACAATTTGGCTGCAATGAGCTTTAATCCTGAAGAGATTTCAGAAAGCATTAAAAAACACATCCCTAATTTTGAGATAAGTTACCAACCCGACTTTAGGCAAGACATAGCCGACTCTTGGCCCAGCAGCATCAACGACAGCGCAGCCCGCGACGATTGGGGCTGGCAGCATCGATACGCCTTAGATGAAATGACGGAAGAGATGTTGGAGAATTTGAAGGGGGAGTACGCGTAACGCATTCAAAATCTAAGATTGGACTTTATGTAAAATAAAAAGGCAGCTGCGTTGCATCTATCTTTTCTTTAAATATGCTCAACAAACTCCAAAAACACCTTTTTATGCCGTTCCAGGTCTAAATTACCGGAAACGGAAACCCGGACAATATAATCCTTGTCGCCTTCTTTGGTCGTTCCCTGCGTGGAAGTTGCGGGGATGGTCCAATAACAGCCTTTTAACTGCCCGTAGCTTACGCAAAATTTGCTTTCATCAGGAATTTCGGTAATCATTAAGTTGATCAGTTTCAAATTCAAGGCACGTTTATGTGCTTCTTTTTCTTCAGCCGTATTTCCTTTTGTGGGGAGGTCCAACGAAAATACCGATGGTGTAAATCCTTTTTGCGCTAGTTCGTCTGAAACAAAGTTGATCTTTGCTTTTGGTAAAACATCATGGATAAAGGTTACAAACTCACGGGTGTTTTTATACGCATCCTTGATCCGTTGGTTCATGGAAGGCATTTGTTTTGCGAGTATTTCATATTGAAGATCGGTAGCTTCGTTATCACAAAGGTTTAGATGTGTTTCAATTTTATCTAATAGCGAATTAGTTTTTGTATTTCCTACACAATACCCAGCTGTACATTTTCCGCCGCTCGGGAATTTCGACCCGCTAACATACGAAAGTGCCCGTCCCGTTGCGAGTATTTCGCCTTTCCCCAGAAAATGAACATTGGGGCAAAAAGTTTGGTCTAAAATAAACACGGGATCGATCGCCGTTTTACCTGTTGCGGTTTTGCGTTCAGCATTTAAAACGTCTTTCAGTTTTTGAAGGTTGGGAACCTCCACCCTGGGGTTTGTAGGAATTTCTGCAATTATATACGGCACGGCATCTTCGTTCGCGACCTTAGTTAAAACCGTATCCAGGCTTTTAACCATATCGTTATCGCCGTCCACCGGCAAATCCACCACCTCAACAGTATCAAGGCAGGCGGCTACACGTCTTGCTTGATCGTTTGTGCCGCCATAACAATTGGGAGGGACAATAAATTTAATGGGTTTTCCTTGATGGTTTTCCAGTGCATCGTGCACAAGCCCCATCATAATCGCATACTGCATCGACAAGCCCGAAGAAGCGACCAGCGCCTTGGTGGTTGTACCGGCAATGTTATGGATGGATTCCACAACACTGCGTTTATTGGTTTCCACCGTGTTTTTTTGAGGTTTTAGCGAAGCGTCTTCCACTAAAGACTGTAAGGCAGCATAACAGTTATCTGGTGTCATGGCAATGGTTTCCCTTCGCCGAACATGCTGTATTTCTGAAATGTAATTTTCGTTTTGCGATCCATTAACCATAAGAATACTTCCAAGATGTCCATACAGATTGATGGAAAAGTCAACTTGTGAAGGTAGGTTGCCAGCAGAAATTTTATCAGCTTCTGAAATGAGAATGGTACTACCATCGTATTCTGAAATATCTGAAACGTTTTCTATCTTCCTTAAATCAAATTGATATTCGTAAACCTGCTGAATCACCTCAGCATCAAAATCTTCAGGTAATTTACCTGTGTAAACAATTTGAGTACGCTTATTATCCAATGAATTTTTCCGTAGAATGGCCAAAACAGGAATTGTCTTGGATTGAAAACTGATTACCTTTTCTGGGTTTAGTTGATGCATATTGGCTATCGCCCATTCCAATATACACGATAACGGATGCCCTAACCGAATATAGTCGTAGGCAGTGGGTAATGCACTGAGTTTGGAGGTTTCAGCATTATTGTTATTAAACAAGGCTTCAAACTGTTCTAAAAACTGGGTTTTAGCTAATTCTTCATTATAAATATCCAGTCGATGGGTGGTGAGTTTCAACCAATCTGTTGGCATATTTTCTAAGACATCTTTTATATACTGTAGCATTTTATTCTCTTTCATAATTTTCTTTTAGATAAGCTGAAACATACGGTATTTAGCTTTGTTTTGAAAGTGTTGTAGTAGGTTTTTAATGAAAAATGTTTGGTGTGTATTTGTTTATGTTTAGCTGAGTGATTAAGCTCAAAATTCAAAAAACACAAATTGGACTTGCTTGGCTACATTCGTAAAAATAAGAATCCTTACAGATCGAAATTTGTAAGTAAGAAAAAATCAATTATAGCGACCTTAAATATTTTTATTCCAGAGGTTTTTGTTTTGTTCCTCTAAAATTAATTATTTCGATCAATTCCTTTTCAGGTGGAATTCTGTAGATTATATAATTGTTTTTATCTATCAATCCTTGTGGACATTTTTAAATTTTCCGGTGGGAGGACAGATTTTTGGATATTTACGAATACGATTTAAAAGGTCTTGTAAATTCTGTTCTAAATTTAGAATTTCCATTACTGTCCTTCTTCTTCTAAAAAATCAATAACCTTATCTAAGCCTTCGTCTGCTTGGGGTGTCCAAACAATTTTTAGTGCTATTTATCAAATCGTTTCATCACAGTTTTATTAGCTATATAATCTTCTTTGTCTGCTTGATTTAAACCTGTTTTGATTTCTTCTTGCTCTTTTTTAGACATTTCATTCCACCAATCCCCTTGTTCTTCTTGAAAAACTGTTTTAAGTTTTTTTAGTAGGCTTTCTTTCTGTGTTTGCAGTAAAAGATGCATTAATTCTAATTTTGTGGCTTCTATATTCATAATTCCTACTTTTATAACAACAAAGATAGCTTTTTTATCTACAAATTTCTTTACCGACTGTTATAGTTGGGAACAGTTAAACCTATTTGGAATTTCCCGAAGTGTTCCGCATAAACATTTCGACCACACCTGCTTGCTCAACGTAAGTAAGCGGCTCAATACAGCGCTTCTCTTCTTTTCTCGTAGCCTCGCCAAGAATCACTTCGACAGGCTCAGCATAAACTTCTCTTCTTTTCTCGTAGCCTCGCCAAGAATCGAACTTGGATCTAAAGTTTAGGAAACTTCTATTCTATCCATTGAACTACGAGGCCGATTTACAACTAAATTAAGTGCCTATTACCTATATTTACAGAGGCTATCAGCGCCATAATATCAATATATTATATAAAATCACTACCACTTCATTAGATTTCTAATATATTTCTTAATTTGTTCTGCAAATGTTCTACAATGAAATTTAATGATACTTCTTTCAAATTTATTATCAGACCTTCAAAGATAAACAATGAGGGTCATATTCATTTAAGAAAAATTAAAAATAGGAAAAAGACATACGAATCGCTAAGATTACCACGATTAAAGATTAAATATTGGAATGAAAGTACTCAGAGAGTAAGGAAATCAAACCAGATTGATTACAAATTATATAACAATAAAATAGAAGCAAAATTAAAAGAAATAAAATCATCACACGGCCCCCTGGATCCTAGTAAAAGAGCTTCTTTGGTTCATTTTTTTAATCATTATTTAAAGTCTACTTCCTTAAATCCAGGAACAAAAAGCAAATATTTCACAATACTAAAGAAGTTAAAATCCTTTAGAGATTCGGAAAATTACAGTGACATAAAGTTCAAAGACTTTAATGTTGCTATGATTAGCTCTTTCTTTGAATTTATGAGAAACAATGGTCTAGAACAAAATACTTGTCGAAATTATTTAAAAGTTGTTAACTCAGTTGTCCGAAAGGCGCAAAAAACAGAAGGTTATTATAATGTTCCAAATCACTTTATCAACTATAAATATCCGAAGCAACTGAACAAGATCAAAGAGGTACTTTCAAAAGATGAGATTCAAAAAATTATCAGTTTTGAAACAGTTAAAAAGGAAATAGAAAAAACTAGAAGTATGTTTTTATTTCAATTATTTTCGAAAGGCATGAGGGTTTCAGATCTTCTATTACTCCGATTCAATAATCTTACATCCGGACATTTGAAATATACTATGTTTAAAACGAAAAATAGTATGTTTATGAAATTATTGCCCATACATTTTGAATTATTAGAGCCATTTGTATGTTTTGAAACAAAAGTTGATGATGTTTTCCTTAATTATGAAAAAAAGCAAAGATTACGTTATAAGTCTATAAGGAATAAATTTAATGACTGGAGCCCACCTCGGGAGGATGGAAAGCCTCAGGACAGGCTTTTTAAAAGAATCAATCCTTTAAAATATGCGCCAATTTACATTGAAGTTTTTGAAGAAATAAAACCTGTTTTACACGGCAAATATTATGTCGACTCGTATCAAGAGATACTTTGCAGCATGAATTTGGAAGAGATCAAAAATGAACTAATAAAACTCGAATCATTTAAAAGGGAAAGAGGCTATAGTAAGATAGGAAATAATTCCAAAGTCGAGATCTCCAAAGAAATTTTTTTTAAAACTCAAAAATTCCTTCCGCACGTAATCAAGGATGTAAAGTCAAAAATTGATAAGTTGGAAAAAAAATATTTTAACAAGAAGCGAGAAGAACTTGAAGAATTGGCAACAAACCCCCACACCAAAAACCAATTTTTATTTGATTATTTACCCAATGAAGATTTTAGCAATATTGGCCAAAAAAACGATTTTTCAAGAATTTCCGAAAAGCAATACAGTCGTATAAATAAAAAGTCTATAGTCTATAATAGGCAACTGAAAAAACTCCAAAAAGAAGTGGGAATTTCAAAAAACGACACTATCCCACTAAGTGTGTAAGTTTAAAATAACAGGGGTTGGACTTTTTTAAAGTCTGACCCTTTTTTCATAGATCGTTAGGAACTGATTTAAAATGATGCCCCAGTTCCTTATAGGCATTGTC
>NZ_QEHR01000005.1 GCF_003095375.1 Marixanthomonas spongiae | reverse complement strand
GACAATGCCTATAAGGAACTGGGGCATCATTTTAAATCAGTTCCTAACGATCTATGAAAAAAGGGTCAGACTTTAAAAAAGTCCAACCCCTGTTATTTTAAACTTACACACTTAGTGGGATAGTGTCTTATTAGGATAAAAGAGAGGTGTGCTCCCTGTTTTCAGGGATATTAATTTTTCACTCCTTATTTAGCCAATTCAAATACTAATTTCCTATTTCAATTATAAAAACGACGAGGAGCTTTTGTTTTACTACCATTCTTTTATTGCTCAGGTCTTGGCTAAAATAGTACGTAGTGATTATTACTCAAAAAAAAGGCCGCCTACTAAGTAGTGGTGCTTTTACTTGATAATCGAGAGTTAAAAAATAGATATTTGGATTGTTTCAGATTTAAAATTTCTTGTAGAAACTTTGGTGAGTGACCCTGCCCTTTAAAAAAGTCCCCATATAAAAGTTATTGTTTTGTTTCAATTTCTCAGCAAACTCTTTGTTTGGGGTAACCTTAATCCCTAATTGGAGAAATGAAGGTAGATGGCTATAGGATTTTTTTCTAATTAGCCTTAAAGCTAACTTATTTTCAGTCTTATTGTAATCCAATATTGCATAGCTGTATAGCGTAAAGTGAGTGGATGGGTATTGCAATTGATCATTTAACAAAGTCAGGACGTCTTCGAATGTTTTTGCTTGCTGTAATTTCGTGCTGTCCACACCGCTTGAGTTCGTCACATAAGTATCATTTTTAATGGCCTTAAGCAGGGAGGCTTCCTCCACTATATTGAGAACACTGTAAGGTTCTTGGGTCGCTACATTGATAACGCTAATTGCGCTACTAATCCCTATGACACCGCCCCAATAGTCATCTTGCATACGTTCGTACGAAAGAATGTTGCCTATCAAAGATATAGGGACGTATTTGATATTTACATAAGGCTTCACACCTTCCTTTAGTAGTTCTTGTGCACCTCCGTCTTTCAAAACTTTCTGCTCTTCTTTATGAGCGTTATAAATAGTATCGTTTTTGTAGATTGCTTTTGTGTAGGTAAGAGACAACAAACCATTGTGATACAATAGGCCATCATCATTTACCTCTTGTGCATAAGAGAGAATGCAACTGAGAAAAACAGAAAAGATGAACAATAGTTTTTGCTTCATGCAGGTTATTTTTTATGTTCATGCTGTTATTAACAGCATTTAGCATTAATAGGTCTTAGTGTATCTGAAGAGCAAATAATAAAAAACTTTATATTGAAATATTTGGGGTTAATTTTTTTGTTGCTTTACTTTATTACTGAAAACTCGACAGCTATATCATCTACTCCAAGAATATTTGTTTTTAATGTATAATCGGGACAATTTGATGTGCCAAAATCAATTTCCCCTCCATTGTAATGAAAATATAAGCCTGTCCTATTTAAGGTAATTTCAACCTCCAGCTCATACCTCTCTGTTTTTTTATTATATGGGAGGTTAAACCAATTAGCCTCTCTTCCTTGGCTTCCTTTGATAAAGTTTAATTTGTTGTCATCAAATATGTTGCTGGAAAAAAGAGTAATCTTAGCAACTTTATCGCCAGTAGCTTCACGTAGGTTTATTTCTTCTTCAAAATAGGTGTTGGTTGCCGGAACGTTAATTGTTAACAAGAGCGCATCCCCTTGATTATACTCAGCTTGTAAGGGTGTAAACTCTATTAAATCAATAGTTTTATTATCAGGGCTTTCAATAACACTACATTCATTGTCTTCGCAGGTTGTTGCCATTAAAACGGGACTCAAAATAAGTATGTAAACTAGTTTTTTAAACATTTTTTTCTTTTATAAAGTTACTATTGGATTGATTGTTTAATTACACATAACTTATTTTAAGGTTGCAAAGTTTGTATGTTGACCTTCTCAATAGTTGTTATAGTTGTGATAATGGTATTTATACCGTTTATTTTATGCGGAGTAATCCTTGTATTGATTATTTCACTTTTGCTCCATTTACCTTCTGTTCCTTTAAAATAGTTTCTAACAGTAGTTTGCAAACTTTTTTCATGTTTATTGTTGAAAATCACATATTCATCTGGAAACTCTCCTTTATCAATCCTAAGTTTTGCCTCTCCCCCTTTATGGAAAGTCTCTAACCCTTCATTCAAAATATATTTTCCTTCCGTATAGTTAAATGATTCATTTAACAGCATCGTTAAGTAATCTGGTATTATATACTTTTTAAATTCAGCCTGTGGGTCCTCCCTAAGCCTAAGGTCATTGTCATAAGCTGCCCAATCGACTTTCCCTGATGTATAAATAAAATTTCCTTCTCCAGTTCGTTCATACAAAAAATTATGTCCTTGTAATTTCTTATAGGTTGAAAATAGCGTGTCAATTTTTTCTTGTTTTTCCTTTTCAAATGTCGCAGAGAATGACTTTCCTTCAACATACGTCGTATCCAGGAAAGTATTATAAACCACATCATATATAGCTGTAGGAGCTGCTATTGAGAATTGTTTAAGTTCAACATTATATGTGTTGTTTTTATTTTTTAAAAGCTCTATTTCAATTTCTTGATTTATCACCGAAGGATTATGCGACGTGATAAATTCACTACCAGTTCCTTTTTTCTGCTCTATTTGCAAAATATATGTACCGCTTAGGTCTTTTTGTTGCGTGATTGAGATTGTTCTTTGCTCTTCATCTGTTTTGCCATCTTTACAGGCTCCGAACAATAAAAACAGTGCAAGACAAACTAATTGAATTGTGTTCTTTTTTATAGTGGAAATCATTTATTATTTTTTAATTAAGGAATCAAAAGTACTTAGAGCTACTAACCTGTACCTCCCTGAAAACAGGTATATTTTTTCAGGGTTTTACCAATAACAGGTATGAAGAATCGTATTCTTTTAAATAATAGTCATTGTTCAACATTTTTGAAGAGCTTTTTAGCTTTAGCATACGTGAGGTTTTAACCTTCCAATCACCTTTAACATAATTGGAATCTATAGAGCGTATCGATTCAAAATGATCAACATTAAAAGTGATTTCATAAAATTGGCTTTCTGAAAGCATCGGGTTTTTGTAATGATCTCTTTCAAATGGAAAGTATTTGAATGTATTACACCGCTCTGTGTTGCAATATTTTCTAAAATTTTTCCTAATCATGATTATGGAGTCGTTATTCGCACTGTTCCTAGCTTTCCACACTCCTTGAAGTAGCGTTTTTGTTTCCAATACCGATGGGACTGCCCTCACTAAATAAATGGTATCCAACACTCTATGAGCTCCTTTTTTTATCCCTCCACCGTATTCGTGAAAAAACTCAATGGTTTTGCTTTTGTAGCCTTTTCTTAAAATAGGCTCCGTGTACATCACTGGTGGAGCTTCACGTATTAAAACTTCTGAAAGAAAAAATTGATTACGCCGGATCTCAGGAAGAAAAAAATGTCCCGCACTATCTGTTTTTGTTTCCCCGACTGCACAGTTTTCTATGGGTTTTTTGTTGATATCAACGACCACTCCAGATAATGCATGCCTTTCAAGCCTAGAAATGCAGCTCGATAAGCAAACCAGTAAAATAAAAAAAACAATGCGATATTTGGCTTTCATTCATTCAAGTTTTTAATTACCAAAAATCAACTATTTATAAAAATCACAGTTTATTTATATGAATAATTTAATTATTGACCGCTTTAGATATTAAAAGTTGCTATTCTTAAGTTCAATATACCGATATACTACATCGCAATATTCTCTATCATAGCCTTTACTGTACTTAATTTTAGAGATGGGGATCAGCGTTTTGAACACTAACTTATCTTTTGTGTTTACATAAACCCAATTGTCCAAAATACCAAAGTACGCCGTTCCCTCTTCCGGTAATACCAAACAATGAGACTTATTACCTATTAATAATTGATATTCATTTTTTGGGATAGTATATTTTTGAAATGGAGACTCAAAACTATGTAGATTTTTTTCTTTTGGTTTATTGTGCAATACGATTTATGCTTTAGAAATGTTTTTCAATGGGGTTCAATTATTTTTATTGATTGCCTCGATAAAAAGTTGTGTATGGTAAATATAGGTTTCCACTCCTGTAAGATAGTTTAACAGCTTTTTTTCATAACCATCGTACACCTTGGTATTTATAGTGCTTTCAAACAAAAGCTGATTCTCTTCGTCATATACCTTTACATTTAAAGCTGTCTTTTTCTTGTTCAGTTTAGCATAAGCACCACCTGAATTATAACGACCTTCTATCTTTACCCATACAGTGCCATTTACTAATTTTCCATCTTTAAAAATAGCGGTTGTATAAGGGGCGTTGTTTTTATAATAAGTAAGTTTTCCTTGAATTAGATTTTCCTTTTCACTGTATGTTAACAACCTGTTTTCTTTTAAATCATAAACGGTTGTGTTAATCTCATCTTCAGCAGGGTACAACAAAACCGCTCTATAACTTCCACTTTTTTTAATCTGTTTTACAAGTTTTCCTTGTTTGTATTCCAATTCATCTCCATAAAGTGGTTTTTTTTCTCCTTCATAGGGCTCGCCGTTTTTATAGAGAAGTTTTGAAATCTCACTACCATTATTGTCGTAATAAATGGAATACCCGTCTTTCACATCCTCTTTGTAATTTACTTCACTGGTTTTTATGCCATTTACATAGCTGTTAAAAGTGCCATGTTTTTTTCCGTTTTTATAAAAACCCTCTCTTTCAATGGTTTGCTCATCACTTTCATATTCCACACGAGCTCCATTTTTAACCCCGTTTACAACCTCTACCATTTCTCTGTCTTTAAAGCTATATAGTGTTCCTGTTGGCTCTCCGTCTTCAAAAGTAGCTTCGGCAATCAATTTTCCTTCTTTGGAATAAAAATTTGCTTTACCGTGAAAATCTATATCTTCCCTTAATATTATATTGTGAGAGCGAGTGTTTTTAGTATATACTTTTTGATAGGTTTTTTGTTTTATAAACTCCCCATTTTCTTTTTCAACAATAGCTTTTACACGGTCTGAACGATAGAAATATTTATACTTGGTCCCTGTTTTGGTTTCATAATTATATTCAGCAATTTTTTCGCCACTTTTATTATAAAAAAGACCTCTCTGTAAAGAATTATCAGGGTTTTGATTATAAAAGAACTCAGTTCGTTTTTTTCCATTGCTGAAATATTCTATTTCTTTTATAAGTTTTTCTTCGGTATCATAAATTTTTGTGTTTTTAAATCCTTCTTCTTTTCTTGTTCCGTAGTTTTCTTCATAGTCATAGGTTGTTTTTTTGGTTACTTTACGCTCTTGGTATGTAACTTTTGCAGTAATCCTATGTTTATAATCTATACTATACAATGTACCTTCTATAGGGGTAGGAGAATATCCATTTTCCAAAGCGTGCGATTGGTACCTGCCGGGTTCTAAATGTACACGTAAGGTTCCTAATTTTTCTCCTGAAATAGAATAGAAAGTAATCACTTCATTTTTTAATGTCTCTTTTACTTTGTTGGTATTGCGATAATATGTTGTTGCTGAGATGACAGTATTGTCTTTGTAAGTAATAATATCGTTGTTTCGCATACGTATGGTACCATTCAAATTGTTTTCTTGATCATCTAATACACCCAATAGATTTCCTTCATCGGTATAACTTATTGTTTTAGTTGCCTTGTTATCTTTAAAAAACTCTTCTCGGATTAAAACTCCGAAGGTGTTAAATTCTTTTCGTTTAATTATATTTCCATCAGCGTATGTTTCAGTTGTTTTTATGGTTTTTCCATCTTGATAAAATTCAATTAGCTTTCCGCTATCATAATAAAGTTCACCTAACTTACCGGCATATTGGTTGACACCTATTGTATCTCCTTCTGGGTTATAAAATGTTTCTTTAAGTCGTATTGTGTCAAATACAGCACGTTTATTTCCATTTGGGTAAAAAGATTTAATTTGAAACTCCTGCTCATTTTTAATTACATTTATATTTTCTACACGCATAGGGTTCTCATAATAGTCAACTTTTATTCCTTTGGCTTCTCTTTTGTCAGAATAGGAGTACGTACCTATCAACTCTCCTTGACCGTCATAATAGAGTGTTTCGATATGCTGTCCAGATTCATCATAAATTCTTTTAAAACGAATGCCATCTCTATCGGAATCAAAATAAGTTTTGGATAACATTCTATCGTTTTCATAGGTTACTTCGTACGGGGCCCTAAGGCTTCCAGAGGTTTTATATACGATACTTACTCCGTTCAATTTATTGTTTTTGTAATAGAATGATTGCAACATCTTTCCTTCTTCAGTATACCAAATCGCTTTACCTTCAAAATGGATAGAGTCTTTAAACTTGGAGAGCCCTGTCATTTGTTTGGCTCCGTTTATGTAATAATCGTTAACCCGATAAAGGTTTCCCTCCTTTTTTAAGGGAGGCCTATAAAAGACAGCCTTTTCTTTATCGGTTTTTTTCCATTCCGTGTTAAACCAAAGGGTATCTTGCTGAGCCTTAACATTCGCATAGGTAGCAACTAATAGTATAACAGTTATAAATTTAATTTTCATCATATAATTTAAGTAAGGTTTTTGCGGTCTACAGACAGTTGTTTGATTAAAGACAAACTTCCAACATTATTGTATACTATTTATCCCAATATTCAGGGAAATATGGTTTGATGTAATACGAATACTATGACTTTGTTGTTAAATAGATTTATACAGACTATGGTAATGTAAACAGGAATTACGGAAGTAAATCCTTTGCGATAGAGCCTTTAAAATAATCTATATTTATTAAAAAAGGCTGTCTTAAATTTGACAGCCTTTGGGTATTAACTAAAAATTGATCCAACTAAATCTTTATTATTTTTTTTGTTGTCCTGTTCCCTTCATTACCATTTATCTTCTAAAAATAAATTACACTTGACATTTCTAAAAACACCTATTAATATTCAAAAGTTGAATATCTAAATTAAAAATTGTCTTTTATTATTTAATATTGTAAAACTTCAAACAGATACGCATGCAAACTTCAGAGAGTTTAAACGCTAAACCATCTAAATCAGAAAATTCATTAGAATCTTTTTTGGAAGATATTTTTTTTCTCAACAGTGAAGCTATTGAGGAGCTCAAGGAATCTTTCTCTTCTTTATTCTTTAAAAAAGGAGCTGTCATTTTAACGCCTAATGCTATTGAAAACGAGCTAAAGTTTGTAGTTAAGGGATATATTAGAGAATATATAAGTTCAAATGGAAAAGAAACTAATATAAATTTTTATGGCCCGAATGATTTTACAACTAATTTTTTATCATTTACTACGGGTAAAAAAGTAATAACATGGCAGGAGTGTATGTAACTTTAGGTTTAGAAACACTTGTAATTAAAAATTCCCAACCTTTTCAGATTGGGAATTTCATTATTATTCTCCGAGTTTTTGAGAATTCCGCTATGCAGCGGGCTAGATTAAACTACGTTTGTTCCGGAGCTGTCATGCTTGCAACAAACTTGTTTTATTTCACTTCTTCAAAGTCCACGTCTTCTACATCACTACCTTCTTCTGAAGAGCCGCCTGTGGCACCTTGCTGTGCTCCGGCATCACCACCTGGGGCAGCGCCGCCTTGTTGCTCGGCTTGTGCTTTGTACATCTCTTCGCTGGCAGTTTTCCACGCTTCGTTGATTTTATCCAACGCAGGTTGAATGGTTTCAATTTCTTTGGTTTCGTACGCTTTCTTCAAATCTTCCAACGCATCTTCGATTGGCTTTTTCTTATCATCGGATAATTTATCGCCAAATTCTTTCAGTTGTTTTTCAGTTTGGAAAATCATCGCATCGGCTTCGTTGATCTTGTCAACTTTTTCCTTTGCGTTTTTATCAGCTTCGGCATTTGCTTCTGCTTCTTGCTTCATTTTCTCGATTTCCTCTTCGGTCAAGCCAGAAGAAGCTTCAATCCTAATATCTTGCTTCTTACCGGTTGCCTTGTCTTCAGCACTTACTTTAATGATACCGTTGGCATCAATATCGAAGGTTACTTCAATTTGAGGTGTCCCTCTTGGCGCAGGTGGGATCCCATCTAAGTGGAACCGTCCTATGGTTTTATTGTCTGCTGCCATGGGGCGTTCTCCTTGCAATACGTGAATCTCTACACTTGGCTGATTGTCTGCCGCTGTTGAGAACGTTTGACTCTTCTTAGTTGGTATCGTTGTGTTTGCTTCGATAAGTTTAGTGTTAACGCCACCCATTGTTTCAATACCTAATGAAAGCGGTGTAACGTCCAACAACAATACATCTTTTACATCACCGGTTAATACGCCACCTTGAATAGCAGCGCCAATGGCTACAACCTCATCTGGGTTTACGCCTTTGCTAGGTGCTTTTCCGAAGAAATCCTTCACAGCTTCCTGTACGGCCGGGATACGTGTTGATCCACCTACTAAAATTATTTCGTCGATATCGCTCTTTGAAAGCCCAGCAGCTTTAAGTGCTTTTTCACAAGGGGTGATGGTTTTTTTCACCAAATCGTCGATCAACTGCTCAAACTTAGAGCGCGTCAATGTTTTTACCAAGTGTTTTGGCCCACTGCTCGTTGCTGTTACATAAGGCAAGTTGATTTCGGTTTGTGATGAAGAAGACAATTCGATCTTGGCTTTTTCAGCGGCTTCTTTAAGGCGCTGCAAGGCCATGGCATCTTTACGAAGATCCATATCTTCTTCTTTCTGAAACTCATCGGCCAACCAATTAATGATTTTGCTGTCCACGTCGTCACCACCTAAATGGGTATCACCATCGGTAGAAAGCACTTCAAAAACGCCGTCTCCCAATTCTAAGATACTAACGTCGTGCGTACCACCACCAAAGTCGAACACCACAATTTTTTGATCGGTGTCTTTTTTGTCAAGTCCGTAAGCCAATGCAGCAGCTGTAGGCTCATTAATGATGCGCTCTACTTTAAGACCGGCAATTTCACCGGCTTCTTTGGTAGCTTGTCGTTGGCTGTCGTTAAAGTAAGCCGGAACGGTAATGACCGCACGGTCCACATCTTGTCCAAGGTAATCTTCGGCCGTTTTCTTCATTTTTTGAAGAATCATCGCACTCAATTCCTGAGGTGTGTATTTACGGTCGTCAATGACCACTCGAGGAGTGTTGTTGTCACCTTTAACTACATCGTAAGCTACGTTATTGATTTCTTTGTCTGATTCGGAAAACTTGTTCCCCATAAACCGCTTGATGGAAGAAATCGTCTTCTTAGGGTTGGTCACGGCCTGACGTTTTGCAGGGTCGCCAACCTTGATCTCACCACCTTCCACAAAGGCGATTACAGATGGAGTAGTTCGTTTTCCTTCGGCGTTAGGTATTACCGTTGGCTCGCTACCTTCCATTACAGAAACGCAGGAGTTGGTTGTACCTAAGTCGATTCCAATTATTTTACTCATAGTGTTATAGTTATTGTTTTTACTAATTCAAATTTCAATTCGCCATGTATAAACCAATGACTATGCCAGCTAAAAGATTATGACAAGGTGTCATAGAATTGAAAAAAAACCATATGAAATTGAAATCAGCACCACACATTTCAGCAATCGATCTGCGCCACGGCTTTTTAACTATTTGCAAATACGTATTTTTACATCATAAACCCTAGCATGAGAACCAGCACCAAAAAAATATGGGCCTCCAAGTTCAAGATATTCTATATGTTCCTTCTCATCCTTTCGGGCGAAGCCGTATTTGTGTTGCCCTTTGTGCTGGCACGTGTTTTTAGGGCTACCGTGCTGGATGTATTTCATATAAACAATACAGAATTGGGCTTCTGCTTTTCTATTTATGGAATCGTCGCCGTATTCTCCTATTTGTTTGGGGGGCCTCTGGCAGATAGGTTTCAACCCCGAAAATTAATGGGAACAGCCTTGATTTTGACTGCCCTTGGCGGCCTGGTGTATGCGGGTTCCCCCTCCTTAATAACCTTGGCAATACTGTACGGATTTTGGGGGTTTACTACCATTTTTCTTTTTTGGTCGGCCATGATAAAAGCCACACGCGTGTGGGGAGGCCATAAAAACCAAGGAAAGGCATTTGGGTTTTTGGATGGCGGAAGAGGTTTAGTAGGCGCACTTTTTGGCTTGCTGGGTGTTTTAGTATTTTCGTTTTTTGTAACCGATACACAGATTGAACTAAAGCCTACTGAACAGGCTAAAGCGTTTCAATCTGTTATATACGTATCGTCCGCCATTGTTGCACTTATTGGGGTTGTGGTCTTCTTTTTTCTGAAAATTGCAGACAACGACAAAATGCAAACCCTTGATAAAATCACCTTCGAAAATATAAAGACGGTTTTGAGGCTTCCGGTGGTCTGGTTGCTTATGCTCATTATCCTTTGTGCTTATGTGGGGTATAAAATTACCGATATCATCTCGCTCTACGCCAAGAACGTCATGCATTACAGCGAAGTGGATGCCGCACAAACAGGCACGTTCTTGTTGTTTATCCGGCCTGTAGTTGGCGTCGCAATTGGTTTTCTGGCCGATCGCTCCAAAGGGTCGATCTATCTCTGTTTGGGGTTTCTGCTTTCCATTGTGGGTGCTTTGCTTTTCGCTTCAGGGATTTTAAAAGAAAATATGGATGTGCTGTTCTTTATTTCCATTACCATAACTGCCGTGGGAGTATATGCCGCACGGGTGCTTTATTTTGCAGTTTTGGAAGAAGGCCGGATTCCGTTGCTGCTTACCGGGACCGCGGTGGGGATCATTTCGTTTATAGGCTATACGCCAGAGGTATTTGCTGGGCCCGCCATTGGTTATTTTCTAGACGCCACGCCCGGCATGGAAGGCCATCAACATGTTTTCTGGATGCTGGCGGTTTTTTCCGTTATCGGATTTTTGGCTTCCTATATATTTTATCGGATTACAAACAGATGATTTCTTTTGAAACCGAATGAAAATCTCAAAGGTTTATCATAAAGAAATAGTGTGTCTTAGCATCACCCGAAAATGATATAGTTGGGCAAGGAGCAAAAGGGTAAAACAAATTTATTCCTGTACTTTTGCCATTTTTATGGTGGCAATCAAAACATATACCGCAAAACAAGGCGCCAAACTCGTATTGAAAAGCTACGGGGCGGTCTGGGGGTTTTATTTTTTGTTTTTTACGGTTTTAGGCATTTTATCTACATGGTTTCCAGAACTCATCAACAGCGAATACAAACAGGACCGTTTACTGGAAATGCTCAACGACCAACCGCTGCAACTGTTTGTTTCGGCAGTGATTATCGCGCCTATTTTTGAAGAGGTTATGTTCCGCTCCCTTATAAAGCCCAGTTATGAGGATGTATTGCTTTTTGTAAGTGGCTGGCTCAGTTTTTTCTTTATGGGTTTTTCTGAAGGGCTGACAAACTGGTACCTGCGGCTGCTATTGATGTTTGTGGTTTTCATTGCTGCTTATTATCTGTTGCAACAACTTCTTCCCAAAAAAGCTCTTGCCGGCATACAGCAGTTGCTAAACAGGTACGTATGGGCTGTTCTAATCTTTACTTCGTTGATTTTTGGCATGGCGCACATCTATAATTACGTAGAATCCTTTTTATTGAACGTGGCCTTATTTGTCATGATCATCCCCCGCATTGTCCTTGGGGGCGTCGCCGGGTGGCTGAAACTGAGAACAGGCGTGCTCATCTGGCCCATTTTATTTCACTTCTTGAACAATGCCTTTGTTATCGCCATAATGCTTATTATTGACTACGCAATTACAAACTAAACGCTATGTGGAACTTAAAAAACAAAAAAGCCGTCATTACCGGCGGGACCAAAGGGATTGGCAAAGCAACCGTTGTGGAGTTTCTTTCCCTCGGCGCCCAAGTGATTTTTACGGCACGAACTGAAAAAGAGGTAAGCACTTTTGAAAACGAGTTACAAAATAATGGTTATCAAGCATTCGGGCTGGTTAGCGATGTTTCGGAAACAGCTGGAATCAAAGCCATTGTTTCCGAAGTGAAAAAACGCTGGGATACCTTAGACATTCTTGTAAATAACGCCGGGATCAATATTCGGAAAAAAGCGTTGGACTATTCCGAAGAAGAAATTTCAAAAATTATTGCCATCAATATGAAGGCGCCGTTCCAGTTAAGCAGGAAATTGCACCCATTCCTAAAGCAGTCCGGAAGAGCTTCTATTGTTAATGTTGCATCCGTTTCGGCTGTATTGGACACCAACACCGGGTCGCCTTACGGTATGAGCAAAGCCGCCTTGGTAATGCAGACCAAAAACCTGGCTGCCGAATGGGCAAACGATGGGATGCGCGTTAATGCGATCTCGCCTTGGTTCACGCAAACACCGCTTACCGAAGGGCTACTTAAAATCAAGGAACGCATCGAGCCCGTTTTAAAACATACCCCATTGGGCCGTGTTGCACAAGCCGAAGAGATGGCAAACGTAATCGCCTTTTTGGCCATGGAAAAATCATCTTACATAACCGGGCAGAATATTGTGGTTGACGGCGGGATCAGTATTACGGCTCTATAAAAAATGCCCGCTTTTACACAGGCATTTTTTCAAATGATAAACAATAAACTTACTTTTTTATGAATCGGATGCTTTCAGCAATTTTTCCCCCTTTACGGATGTTTAAAAAATAAATCCCCGAAGTGAGATTGGCTGTATTTATTGTATTTTCTGAAATTTCAGTACTCATGACGCGGCCTTGCATATCGATTACTTCTAAAGTATATTCGTTTGACTCCAGTCCAGATATGGTCAATTGGTCCGAAACCGGATTGGGATAAATGCTTATCGCTACATCTTCTATATCATTTATGCCCAAAGGTGCTCCTGGCAATTCCACTAAAGCGCCCCCCGAGGCCAATGCTGCCCATAAACCAAAAGCTGGTCCGTCAGAATTTTGGGAAGGATCTAAAAAGCCCGACGCCAATACAGTAATTGCCGCTCCATCTAATCCCAATGTGCTCAAAGGTGCTTCATAAGCCGCTACTCCTGTCGTCCCGGTTTCATCACGTACTTCAAGCACGTAGTCTGCCGTCGGAAGTTCCAGGTAACCTTGATATTCAGAATATGAAATATTATCCACTATTAGACCGGCGCCTGCTCCTGTTTCAAATACATCTACGGTAGGAGCATCGGTTGAGCCGTGATGCACCAAAACATCGGTATTGGCACCGTCGGTCGCTGTCTCCCTTCCCATAGGATATACTTGCAATGTGATGGGAGGCGATGGGTTATACCCCGTGGGACTGACGATACCATCGGCAACGACGATATACGTTTCATTTTCGGTCAATGTTACCGGAACAGTCAATACAGCATCTCCCACTCCTGTACTGTTTGAAGGTGCTACAGAAAGTTCAATCTCCGTTCCTGCTGGTAGATCGACAAAGGGCGTTGCGGTTCTAAATGCAAAATCGTCTAAGGTCAAGTCTGCATCGATATACACATCAACTTCGGCGGCCAAAGCATCTGCTGAATTGTGAATCACTTGTACTCTGGCAGTTTGTGAAAATACGACTGTCGATGCTAATAAGGCAAAACAAATAAGTAATAGCTTTTTCATAGTATTTTTTTTAATGTTTAAGCTAAAATACACACAAACTATGTTTGTTTAATCTTTTTTATAAAAAGTTTAACAAAATGACTGTCTAACATTCAGGTTGTCATGCTTTACGGTTTATTGCTGCCAATTGTCAATAACTCATTCCATTGCGTGGTGTAGCGGGGACTTCGCTCTTTCTTTATAAGTTCCCATTCTTCTTTTCGCGTTCCTATCATCGCGGAAGCTACGGTAGATTTTCCGTATTTTTTGTTCAGCTGGTCAACTATTTTAATGAGTGCTTGGCTGTTCAATTTTGAAAACTGCCGACCGTTGGGTAACGCTTGGTGGAACAAGTTTCCCTGTACATATTCTTGGGGAACGATCCCGCTTAAATTAACCCCCACTTTTTTATACCGATAGCCCGGTTTATAGATTTTGTGCAATGCCTTTCGTGCTTCCGAAATTAATTGAAACGTATGGTTGGTAGGGATGGGCAAGGTAACTGTGATGCTATTGGAATACTGTTTATCCACATTGCTGTGGTAATTGGTGTGCACGAACACCTGAATATAGGTAGCGCACGAATTCTGGGCCCGCAACACCTCGCTTACCTCGCTGATGTAATACGCACATGCCTCTTCAATGAGGTCCAGCCGTTCCAGTTTTTTGCCAAACGATTTTGCCGTCCCGATCCCTTTTTTGGGCTTGGGCACTTCTGTAAATGCAAGGCACGGTTCGCCCTGCAACTCCCGCCATAACCGTTCGCCCACCACGGTCATTTCTTTTCGCACCCAAGCCAACGGAAGTTGCGTAAATTGATAGGCAGTGAACACTCCAATGTTTTTTAGCCGTTCCACGTGCTTTCGGCCCAGCCCCCAAACATCTTTTGTTTTTGCCCATCGCAAGGATTTCAGCCGCTTTTCTTCCGAATCGATAACAAACACATGATCATGCTCCTCCATCTTTTTGGCTATTTTATTGGCCAACTTTGCCAATACCTTGGTTGGAGCAATCCCCACCCCTACCGGCAAACCCGTTAATTGCTTGATGGTATTTTTTATTTCATGGCCGTAGGCTTCAAGGTTTATGTGTTCCATTCCACTAACTTCTACAAAAGATTCATCGATACTGTACACTTCCACCATGGGCGAAAATGTTTTCAGTATGTTCATAACCCGTTGCGACATCTCGCCATACAAGGTATAGTTGGACGAAAAGAATTTCACCCGGTTTTTTATCAACTGACCTTTAATTTTAAAAACCGGCTCAAACATCGGAACATCCGTTATTGCCTTGGCCTCTTTATTTGCTGCAATGATGCAACCATCATTATTGCTTAACACCACGACCGGTTTTCCCCACAGATCGGGACGGAACACTTGCTCACAGGAGGCATAAAAGCTGTTGCAATCGACCATGGCTATCATAACACATTATGAATTATATAGGTAACAACGCCCCATAATACATAGGGTTCTTCTGAAGGATTTTCTGGAACACGAAGAAGCGTAAACGCACCGTTTTTAACTACCAGCACGAGCCTATTGGCAACGGCAGCCAGCGAACGGTCTATAATGAGCACATCGTTGTGATGGATGTTGAAGGTCGAAAAACCTTCCCCGTCCACCCGGATAAAAAACGTAGCATCTTGGTTGTGCATCAGCTCTTTGTGCAAATCGATAGGCACTTCTAAGTAATGTGTAGCCGCACTAGGAAAGCCCGTTTGTTTAGAGACTTCGGGCGCGTGGCGGTTTTTTACTTTCTGTAGCTTTCCAGAGGTTGTGATTTCCATAACTGCAAAATTAGGAATTATTCCGTTTAATAGATGGAATATTTCCATATACTTTTCAACAATAATCCATGAAAGAACAAGTATATTTGTGTTTGCAAGTTTGATTTAAGCCTATGGAAAGTATAAGTGTTTTTGATATGTTAAAAATTGGTGTGGGGCCATCCAGCTCACACACCTTGGGCCCTTGGCGCGCTGCAGAGCGCTGGGTGGACGAATTGATTGATAAAGGCCATTTTGACCAAGTGAAAAAGGTACAGGTAAATTTGTACGGTTCGCTTTCCCTTACCGGAAAAGGCCACGCTACCGATATTGCCACGATGCTCGGCCTGTGCGGTTTTGACCCGGTTACATTCCCTATTGAAAAAATTGACGAAACCATCGATTTTATTACTTCAAACCACAAATTGAAGCTGAACAACGAACGGGAAATCGATTTCAATCCCAAGGAACACATTACATTCAATCGTAAGTTTCTGGAATACCACCCTAATGGTATCAGCTTTCACGCCGTTTTAAACGATGGTTCCAAAAAAACGGCTACCTTTTATTCCATTGGCGGCGGCTTTGTGGTCAAGAAAGAACGGAAACGTAAAAAAATGAAAGAAAAGAAGTTCGCACAATTTCCGTTTCCTGTCCACAGCGGTGTGGAGTTGCTTTCCAACTGTAAAGCTGAAGGAAAAAGTATTAGCGAACTTGTTTTGGAAAATGAAAAATCGCTCCGTTCAGAAGAGGAAATAAACGATGGCTTGCAAAAAATATGGGACGTTATGCTCGATTCCATGTATGTAGGCTGCCATACCGAAGGGAAGTTGCCAGGCGGCCTCAATGTAAAACGCCGTGCTTTTGAGATGCACAAAAACCTAATGGGCGATGCATCCTACAACAATGCCACAGAATGGATCGAGGCCATCAGGGGCACAGAAGTTAAGTTTAGGCAAATACTCAAGTGGGTTTCCTGCTTTGCCCTTGCGGTAAACGAAGTGAACGCTTCGCTGGGAAGGGTTGTTACCGCGCCCACAAATGGCAGTGCAGGGGTTATCCCTGCGGTGATGATGTATTATATGGTCATTGAAAACCACGATGCCAATTTTACCGATATTCGCAAATTTATGTTGGTGGCTGGCGAAATTGGTAGCTTGTTTAAAAAAGGTGCGACCATATCGGCCGCAATGGGCGGATGCCAAGCCGAGATTGGTGTTTCGTCGTCGATGGCCGCTGGTGCCTTGACCGAATTGATGGGTGGAACCCCCGAACAGTGTTTAATGGCTGCTGAAATCGCTATGGAACATCATTTGGGCCTTACTTGCGACCCCATTGCCGGTTTGGTGCAAATACCCTGTATAGAACGCAATGCCATGGGCGCCATAAAAGCCATCAATGCCTGTGAAATGGCACTCGACAGCGATCCGTTTTCGGCAAAAGTGCCTTTGGATAAAGTTATAGAAACCATGTGGGAAACGGCCAAAGACATGAGCAACAAATACAAAGAAACCAGCGAAGGCGGTTTGGCCGTTCGCGTGAACATGAGCGACTGTTAAATTAAGGGTGCTTATTGATCGCAACTGCCAATGCGACGTGAATCCAGCAACAAGAGGATTTTCCAACCTTCATCGGTATAGGTGAGGGTAAAAGAATTTGCCCCGCAATGACTAAATTCGTCATTCAAATAGAATTCATAAGGAGTCCACACGTGCGCCAAGTTGCCATCGCTTTGCACCTTGTAATCCAATAAACGTTCGTCCCATTTTTGGTCTTCTGGCCGTAAAGCCACGGCTTTCAATAGATCTTCGATACGCAAATAGCGCACTTTGTTTTCGCCGTCTTTAGATAAGTAAAAGGTGCGCATTTGCATATGAGGCGCAATAACGCGTTTCATCCTTACGGTATCGCGCTCATGGAACCCCCTGAAAAATTCACCTATAATTATTTTAGCATTGCTTTCTGAAAGATCGGGTTGTGAAAAAGATATTGACGCAGTGCACAAGAACACGATGCAGAGTATGGTTTTCATAATAAGATATTTATTTGGTTCTTTTCAAAATTAGTACTTTTATAGCTTAATAATTGTTAGAACAAGAAAAAATATGTCAATCGCAAAAAAGGAGTACAAACGCATAACCACCAAAACCTTGGTGGATATGAAGAAAAAAGGGGAAAAAATATCCATGCTTACCGCCTACGATTTTACTATGGCGAAAATCGTGGATGGTTCTGGAGTAGATGTTATTTTGGTAGGCGACTCAGCCTCCAATGTTATGGCTGGACACGAAACTACCTTGCCCATTACTTTAGACCAAATGATCTACCACGCCAGTTCGGTGGTGCGTGCCATTGAGCGTAGCTTGGTTGTGGTGGACATTCCTTTTGGGAGTTACCAAAGCGACCCCAAGGAGGCTTTGCGCTCTGCCATTCGCATTATGAAGGAGAGCGGTGGCCATGCCGTAAAACTGGAAGGCGGGAAAGAGATAAAAGAATCGGTTAAACGCATTTTAAACGCCGGTATTCCCGTCATGGGCCATTTGGGGTTAACCCCGCAATCCATCTATAAATTTGGCACCTACACCGTTCGCGCCAAGGAAGATGCCGAAGCCGAAAAACTAAAAGCAGACGCCAAATTACTGGAAAAAATAGGTTGTTTTGCCATTGTTTTGGAAAAAGTGCCTGCAAAACTCGCCGCCGAGGTAGCCAAAGAATTAACCATCCCCATTATAGGCATTGGTGCCGGTAATGGTGTGGACGGCCAAGTTTTGGTCACCCACGATATGGTTGGCATGACGCATGAGTTCAACCCACGGTTTTTACGCAGGTATTTAGATTTATATGCCGAAATGACCGGTGCTTTCAAAAAATACATCGACGATGTGAAAAGTGGTGATTTTCCTAGTGATAAAGAGCAGTATTAGAAAGAGTGCTGGGTGCTGGTGCTTAAAAAGAAAAAAATCCATATAGTGCATTCCGTATCTGTGCTTAATTTGACCGCTCACGTCTCAAAGCTACAAGCCCACAGCTAAAAATCTAATTTCTCACATCTAATATGAGTTCAAAGAAAACCATATCTACAAAAAACAATTTAAAAGTTTTATTTGAAGACAACCACTTGCTTATCGTAAACAAACGGGCAGGCGATATCGTTCAAGGCGACAAAACCGGCGACAAACCCCTTTCTGAGGTTGCCAAGGAATACATTGCCGAAAAATACAACAAACCAGGTGCCGTTTATCTGGGCGTGGTACATAGGTTAGACCGTCCCACCAGCGGCGTGGTGGTTTTTGCAAGGACATCAAAAGCATTATCGCGTTTAAACAAGCTGTTTGCTGAACGGGAAACCGAAAAAACGTATTGGGCCTTGGTTAAAAACAAGCCCTCCACGGATTCCGGCACGTTAATTCATTATTTAAAACGGAACCCTAAGCAAAACAAATCGTATTCGCATGTTAAGGAAGTGCCGAGCAGCAAAAAAGGGATTCTTCATTATCAAGTTATAAAAGAGCTGGACAACTATTTTTTATTGGAAATCAATCTGGAAACCGGAAGACACCATCAAATACGATCGCAGCTTTCAGCGATAGGCTGCCCGATAAAAGGAGATTTAAAATACGGGTTTGACCGAAGCAACAAAGACGCCAGCATCCACTTGCACGCAAGGGAATTGACGTTTGTCCATCCCGTGAGGAAGGAAAAGCTTACCATTATCGCTCCACTACCGCAAGATCCTTTGTGGAATGCCTGTGATTAGATTTTCGTGATATCGTTTTTTAAAGCATAAATCACTAAGCCCACCCTGTTTTTCACATCCAGTTTGTTGAACAATTCTTGGCGGTAGCCATCGATCGTCTTTGGGCTCAGGTTCATTTTATCGGCTATTTCCTTATAAGTCATTTCGGTACAGGCCAATTTCATAAAATCGATTTCCCGCTCCTTGAATTCCGGTTTTTCACTGGGGTTGGAGTTTAGGGAATGCAACAGCGACTCGGCCACTTTTTCAGAATGGTAGAAGCCTTTTTCCAGTGTCTGCACCAACGCTTCATTGAGTTTTTCGGGATGGATGTCTTTCAGCAAATAGCCTTTTGCCCCGCTGCTCAACATTTTTATTATTTTTTCTTCATCATCTTCCATGGTCAATGCCAACACCTTGATTTCCTCTTGATTTTCACGCAGCCATTCCATGGTTTCAAAACCGTCCATTACTGGCATGTTGAGGTCCAAGAGTATCAATTCGGGCTTATCCGGTATCTGTTTCAGTTTCAATTGCAGGTCTTTTCCGTTTCGGGCGTGGTAGAGCACATTGAACCCATTAAAAGAGTTCACGAGTTTTTCCAGCGAACTGGCGAATAAGGCGTGGTCATCTACTATTACAATGTTATGAGGGGCTGTTTTGTTCATTTTTATAAGGGTAAATTAAATGTAATATGGTTCCTTTTTCTTTTTCAGAATCAATTGTAAACGCTGCATTCAACAATCTGGCCCGGCTTTTCATGGTCTCCATACCTGAATTGCCTTTTTGCTGTGCCATATCAAAACCAACACCGTTGTCCTTTGCTTCAATTTGAAGTGTGGTTTCGGTGTAATTTAAATGTACGAATAGTTCGGTTGCGTGGGCGTGTTTCAACACATTGGTGGAAAACTCTTGAAGAATCCTGAAAATGATAATCTCATTGGTGCGGTCCATTTCTTTTACCTCCCCGCTTATTTTTAGTGTTGCATTTAAAAAATCGAGCCGGTTAAAGCGTTCCAATTCTACTTTTAATGAGTTTATCAACCCATTTTTATAGACCACATCGTTATTGAGGGTTTTTGAAAGGTTCCGCACTTCGGTAACGGTTTCTTGCACAACAGATTTGGTTTCCAATAATTGGTCGCGGGATTCTTCAGGAAGTGTTGGCAGCAGCATATTCATTTGAATATTGGCAACAGAAAGCAATTGCCCAATGTTATCGTGGAGTTCCCAAGCGATGTTTTTCAAGGTTTGTTCTTGAATTTCTATCTGCGCGTTGGACAGTTCATTCTCAAACTGCCGTTTTTGTTCGGCTTGCCGTAGCAACAATTTATTTTTGCGGCGATGAAAGGCAATAAAAAAAGCTACCAATACCACCATCGCAAGTATTAATATTAAGGTAAAGTAAATTATGAGGAATCTTTCTTCCTTAGACATATAACAAATCCAATTGTGTAGAGTAAATATACCAATAGGATTGTAAATAAAAGTATTGTTTTGTACAATTCTACAAATTCAGGACTTTCTGAATCGAAATAACGGCTGTACAAAAATATTGGAGTCAATACCAAATGCATTAAAATGGCGCCTAAAGAAATATAGAAAGGCAGTGATCTATCAAATTTTAAAATGGAATCACTGTTCAACAGCTCATAATAATACAGGCTTATCGATAGTAACACCAGTACGGTGCCCACTACGTTGGTGAAGGCTGAAAACGCAACGAAATAAACATCTGAAAAAATTAAATTTAAGATAGCGGCACCAGTGAAGGATATCAATATCACATTTAAAAACCGTCGTAATGGCACACTGTCCAAATGCCATTTAAAATAACTGATGTAAAGGGCATAGCTTATTATTAGATAGCCATTGAACAGCCAATAATTATTTTCATAAACTGTGTTTTCTACAAAAGAGAATAGCGTATAACCAGAATAATAGGCCACAGGTGCGTAATTGCCTGTAATTTCGACCAAGACCGTAAAACACAGAAAATACACAAAGTATTTTGTTGCCTTGACTGTTTTTGTATTACTGATTAAAACCAGCCCTGCAATTGCAGCCAAAACCTCGACCAGAATCATGGGCAACATTTGGATTATATATTCTTTCAAAACAAAAAAATAGTTTTAATAATTCTTTGGTGGCCAGCCTCCTGAAGAGGAGTTCAATGCTTCTATGTCATAATTGTTGTTGGAGTGCACCGTATCGCCCATTGTTGGAGCCAGAAAAACCGTTGCTTTGTCGTCCAAGCTACTGTCGTGGGCGGCAAAATAGATGCGTATCCCGGGACTGTCTATCTTTTGTTTTTTTGAAAGGTCCTTTACGTAATCCAAGTACTCCTGTAGCTCATCGACTGTATAAAAAAACTCGCGTGTATCTACGCTTCCTTGAGCGCGCTCTATTTCTACAGCCCGGGTGTTTACCCAATTGTCCTGTAACTGCCTTGCTTCGTCAACACTTATGCATTTTGCTGGTTTGGTCATTTAAGTATTTTTTTGGTTAGTTAGTATGGCAATTTATAAAATTATCTTGTTTGTTATAGGCTTACGTACATTAAATAGGAAAAATCCTATTGCAGGACAGGGTTTTTTCCTGTGCTTTCAAAGGGTCTTTTCCTGTTTTTCCGTGAAGAAAAACCTTGTGTTATTTAGGCTATTTACCTGCCATTTGATCACATGGTACGTTTTAATTTTGTGGTAAAACAGAGTGTATTATGGATTTTTCAATAACCTACAAGCCGCTTTTTCACCTAAACATTTATCACGAATATTTTTTGAACGACGGATGGGTGCCTTTTGATATTTCAGAAAAACTAAAAAGCAAACAGTTAACGGCCTACGATGCCCGAGAGTTTATAGACATTGTCCCTACCGAAGAAACCTACCACACCATGAACTGCCATAAAATGATGTACAAGCCCACGAAAACCGGCTTTACCGTGCTCACACAGATCAAAGAGTGCGAAAAAGCGCAGGGTGACAGCCCTAAAGTCCCCGTGCCTACACATACCGACCTCAACTTTTTGCTGTACATAAATGATTTCCTGTTTGAAAATTACTCCATGGTCAACGCTATCCCAAGGGTACCTTTTTATTTTTCGAACAAAAAACCAGCTTCTGAAGGAAAAGGCTTCCATTATATCAATTTGGAGCATACCAAGACCCCTTTGTCCAGTTACAGGATAACCGAGACCACTTGGCAGGGCATCGGCAACCAATTTTCAGAGACCGAAAAGGAGAGCCTGTTCGGTGTGGTTTGTTTAAACATGCCCGGTGACCAGACCAGAACCTATGATGGAAACAACCGAAATATGCTAAATAACGAAGCTGTACCGAAAATAGAACCAAAAACGTTTAAAATACAGATGGCGAACCGCAAAACCATATGGCACTATAAAAATGCCCTGAACAACGATTTGTTGCATTCTACCGAGCCCAAAAAATTGCCGCTGGTAAAAAACGGGATGGTCGCATATGAGTTTAACAGCAAAAAACAGCCTCCGGCTTCGCCCAACAGATTGATTTTTGAAAAAGATGAATTTGGCAATGTCACCAAAACGATTTCCGAAATTTTCATCAACTAAAACCCTCACAGGAAAACACAACTAAAAGAAGAAAAGATGATCGCAAAAAACAATACTGCCACCAGAAAAAAAGAACAAGAATTTGCACGTTTATTGAACGTGAACATACCTACCTATGTATTTGAAAACGCATCGATTTCAGGGAAAAATACCATTGAATCCATTATAGAACGAGCGGAATACAGCAAAAACACTTTTTTAATTACAAATGAAATAAAAACTTTAGTTAACTTAATTAAAGAAACTGATAATAAGTTTATTATACAATTTTTAATTCAATTTTTAGACGTGTCTAAAACGAATAAAATACATATTTTGAAAACCCCTGCACCGCTACGGGAATCAAAATACAAAATATTTTTTTGGATGCTGTTTTTTTGCCATAAAAATGAAGCAGATTTCCAGTTGGGGTTCCATAAATTGATTGCTGAAATTTCAAACCAACACCCTAAAAAAACAGTCTTTGAAATGCTTAATTTTGGTGTTACCCTTTACAACATAAAAGCCGGGAAAAAAGAATTTTTCACTGCACCCACTCCATCAAACACCAATGGCAAAAAAAAGTTAGTAAAGGTATAACGGCAATTAATCTGTATCTTTAATACCGTCTTATCGTTATGGTATGAATGCTAAACAAAAAAAAGCGTCCTTATTTGTCCGTTTTGTAAACGGCGTGAACCATTTTCTGCGATCGTTCAAAAACTTTTTTAAATCGTCGTTTTTAAGCTTGGTGGTCATCGTGATCATTTTATTGCTGCTCACGCAAATGGACCAAGCATTTACCATGCTGGTCGATATGATGGAAACCAGCAAGTTTTCGTTGTTGCTTTGTTTCTTCATTATCAATGCCTTGGCCCTTGTGTTGTCGCATTATCCCATTTACACGTATTATGCGGCCGACCTCAATAATTCTGAAGATTACACCAATTGGCACAAGACCCATCCCATCCCGTTTTGGCCTTTTAAAAAATTCCCCATCTTTGTGTTTACCACCAACCCAGAGTCCAATTACAAACCCGACAATTGGGCCAACTACCTACGGTACTCTATCGGGATATTGATCCATTGTGTCTGGGTGCACTTTATAATAAGCAGTTTTGCGCCAAATTTTCTTTTCGACTCCTTTCCCTTTGCAACGGTAAAGATCATCGTGTACCCGCTGTTGCTTGTTCCGTTGGTGGTATATATTGTTTACAAGGAGAAGTTCACCGCCCTCAAACAGTCGCCGAGTGCCAAGACCGCCGATAGTTCCGCAGGCACACACCAAGAGCGTCTTGACAAAGAAAACAAACTCTATATAAAATTAGGTGTTTGGTACGTTAGTTTGGCCTTTGTCTGCCTATTGTTGCTCGTCTTGACCATAACAGTGGGCAACTTTAGCCCTGGAGGCTTTGTCCTGTTATTGCTCACCAGTTATGCGCTTATATTCAATTATGTGTTTTTTAGGCTGTTGCGCACCAAGTTGACACCTATTTACACCGCAATGGGTACTTCTAAAGTATTAAGCCCTTTTAAATTTATCGTTGGAAGATTGCTTTTCCTGGAACGTTCAGAAAATTACCTGCTTTTGTACAACCTTAACTTTTTAGTCGCCTTGGTCATAATTGTGGTTTCCACAGTGGGGAGTATCGAGGGTTGGCCGTTGCTCAACGGCATCCCTATCCTGTTGTCGTTTTTTTATTTTTATTATTTTGTTTTGGCGAGTCTGGGCAAATATTTTTTTGTGACCAAAAAACTCAACCTGTTCGGAACCCAGTTATACAAAACGATTTTCATTGCCTTGGGAGTCATTGTAGGGCTTTTTGTCATTACTTTTTTTGCACCAGTGGAAGTTAAAACCCACCAACTGGACCTGGTTAAAAACTCTAAATCTGAAATTACCGAAACAGCTTTCATTGACAGCTTGCGGGCCAAAGACGACAATACGCTGTTTTTCATTGCTTCGCATGGCGGTGGACTTAAAGCCAATGTTTGGACCCTCAACGTAGTAAACACTTTACAAAAAAACACCCAGGGCAGGTTGTTGGATCAAACCATTGCACTTTCCGGCGCATCTGGAGGTTCGCTAGGACTGGCATTATACACGGGGCTTTATAAAGAAAACGGCACTGATTTCACTAAAATTCAGAAAAAAATAGATCATTTGGCCGCCCAAAATTACACCTCGCTCGATCTTTCCTTAACCTTCGGGCTCGATTCGTACCGTAAAATATGGCCATTCAGTCAACGCTACGGCCTTCGTGACCGGCCTTACTACGCCATGCGGAACTATCAAAATGAAATTGAGAACACAGCAAGCGACAAACTTTCCAAAATTTCATTTCGGGATTACTGGAAAGAAGCCTTCAACAAAAACGGCTATTTTCCATCATTGATCATGAATACTGCAGGAACGCAGGGCAGCCGCGGCATCCTTTGGTCTGTAAAACAAGATGATTTTGAAAAAGTATTTCCATTCGCCGTAAACTTGGCCGATTTAACAAATAACCAAACCATCCCCTATTATCAAGCAGTATCGACCACCAATAGGTTCCCGGTGTTCAGTCCAGCGGCAAAAATACCCGGCTATGGCTATTTTATCGATGCCGGGGCCATAGACAACAGCGGCCTGTTGGGCTGCCTCGATGTGCACAATTATTTAATGCGCGACAAAAAAGTGCTGGGCGACAAACAAATTGCCTACATTGAAATCATTAACAGTAAAGGCCTGTACACCGATCATTTAATACAGAAATTCAAAAAACAGTATCACATCGATCATATTCCCGTGAATGAAAATGAAACGGACAACATTATCGCCGATTTGGAAACCGGACTCAATCTCGATAAAATCCCCGGCTATTTAAGCGATTACATTACCAACCTCGAAAAAACCAGCGAAGGCTCCATTCGTTATTTCAAGATCATGATGCCGCATAAAGTAACCTATTCCGACGTTGAAAGCCATTTGAAAGGCTATATCCTTTCAGCAAATATTGAAAAAGAACTTAACACTTTTCTTTCCGAAGAAAACAACCGCATACTTTCCCTTACCGAAAAACAGGACAAATCTTTTTTTGAACCTTGGGAATATTATGAACCCACGCTTTCCCGTCATTTAAGCAAGAGCAGCATCAACTACGTAAGGGCCATATTGAAGCATCCTTTGCTCACCGAGCAATTCGAGGAAATTGAAAGTATTATTGCTTCTAAACGTGTGGAAACAAACAAAGCACCACAGTTGTCCTTATAAAAGTTCCTTTACTTTAAACCGTACCTTTTCCCCTGCCCGTTTTTGCGCCAGTTTGCAGATGGCCTGTTCGGTCAATTGCAGTATCCGTGCATAACCGCCAGTGGTCTGGGCGTCGCGCATCAACACCGCACAGTTGCCCGATGGCGTTAGCTGCACCGTTCCTGGCTGTACAGGGGCAGTTATGATTTCTTTTGCCGAAACGCCCTCCAGTCCTTCCATAACAAACGCCATACGGTTGCTTTGTGGTTTTACCTTTAAGTGTGATTCTAATACTTTTTTCTGAAATGTCTTCGGAAGCAAATCAAATTCAGGACCTGGAAATGCTTCAACCGTTTCATTTTTAAAATGGTGTCTGTCTAATGAAAATGAAGCATGGCGCCTTATTCTTTCGGAAGAAGCCGTTGTAAATTTCAACAGGTCGCCTTTGGCAAGTTGTTCTTTTTTTGTGATGGTACGGTAAAAACTCTGGCTTTCCAAGACCTTTTCGGTATCAAAACCGCCCATAACGGCCAAATAACCATAATTCCCGTAGTCGGGATGGTCAATTTTCAACACATCGTTTTCGGCAATTTCAGTGGCTTTGTCCAGTTCGATTGGCCTATCGTTTATCCTCACGTGAAAACCCGCTCCACAAACAGCTATAACGGTGGGCGCTTTAAATAAAAGTCGGGGTCCCATCATAGTAAATTCCAAAACCGCGGTTTGGGTGTTATTGTGCACTAATTTGTTGGCCATAGCTGCCGACATGGCGTCCATTGCGCCACTCAATGGTACGCCCAAGCTGCGATAACCCATCCGGCCTTTGTCTTGTACCGTGGTGAACAGTCCTGGTTTCAACACTTCAATCATTTTTGGCCTCCTCCCCTATTTTATAGATATCGACATTTACTTCCACTTCAATTTTACGGTATTCATCTTTAGAGATGGAGACAAACTTTATAAAATCCCCAAACTTCAATAAAGCAGGTGGTTTCTTTTCAATGGAAAAAAATCGCAAAGGACATTTTCCTATTATGTTCCATCCGCCAGGGGAAGAAGCGGTATAAATTCCCGTTTGTGAGCCTGCAATGGCAACCGACCCTGTTTCTATTTTCTCTCTCGGATTTTCTCTTCTGGGTGTTTTTAAACGCCCGTCCAAGCCACCTAAGTAAGGGAAACCGGGCAAAAAGCCCAAAAAATAGACCTTGTATTGTGGTTGGGTATGAAGCTCGATAACTTCCGCAACCGTTAAGTTGTTTTTCTTTGCCACTTTTTCAATATCGAGGGCAAATTTTGGGTCGTAACACACCGGAATTTGCAACACCCGCGAAATTGCCGGCTCTGCCTTAGCCGTGTTTTTCAGTTTTTCCGCCAATTGTTCGATAAAAGCATCTTGTTGCACCGCTTTGTTCAAAAAAACTGCCAAAGAACTGTAAGCAGGAACGGTTTCGAGCACCTGTTCAGGAAATGTTTCCAAGACCAACTGTTTTGCCTGCAAAACGTGGGTAAGGGTTTCATTGTCGATGGAAGGGCTCCACTCGATCAATACGGCCTTTTCACCATAGGGTTTTATATTTGGCTGTTTCATCGGTTTAAAGTTAACCCATTATTTTTCATTTGGTTATGGATGTACTGCAAAATTTCAACCGATTGTTGGTTATCGCTATGAATGCAATAGGTAGAGGCATTGATTGGTTTAGCAATCCCGGAGGCGGTTGTCACCTTTTCTTCGGAAACCATGGTAAACAGCTGTTTCCAAGCAGTTCTTGGTTTTTCTATGAGCGCACCGGGCTCACTTCGGGAAACCAAAGAAAGGTCGTCGTTGTAGCGTCTGTCAATGAACGCTTCAAATTCCAAAGGCAGCAAGTTTTCGGCCTTACGGTGCAAAACCGAATTGTATTGCACATACAATTTAGGGCGTACTTTTGTCTGTACAATCGCTTCCACTACCGCATCGGCCGTGGGGGCATCTTTGGCGGCATAATTATATAAAGCGCCGTGCAATTTTATATGATGGATGGTGGCTTCTTCGGTTTCACAAACCGCCAAAAAATGCAGCAATTGGTTAAAAACGGTTGCGGTGAGCTCTTTTTTGGTCATCGTAATGATCTTCCTTCCGAAGTTATCTTTATCGGGAAACGAAGGATGAGCACCAATTTTCACATCGTACTTCTTTGCCAATTGAATGGCCGTGCGCATCGTACTTTCGTTACCATAATGCCCGCCACAGGCAATACTGCAAGAAGCAATCAATGGCATAATGGCTTTGTCAAAACCACTGCCCTCGCCCAAATCTGCGTTGATGTCTATATGTTTCATGTTTTGGGTTTTATTTCCGGGGTTTCGACTCCGCTCAGCCACCTGTAATCGGTATCCGTTAAGGTAAAAACAACAAATCAATTAATTGGTTGAAAAATCAATTTTTTTTCTGAAAACTAATGACTCTCAAAACGGTCAACACTATTTATAGGGAAGTACATTTTTCCAAATTCCAGCATTCAGTGTCCAGCATTTAAATATCAAAAAACACTTTTGCAAGGCTTCGAAGGCCTAAAACAACCGCAACAAGCACAATAAGAAAACCTAAAACATTTTGGGCTGCAGTGTTCTTAAAAGGCCCCAACACTGTTTTTTTATTTACGGCCCATAACAAAAAACCAGCGATGACCGGTAATAAAATACCGTTGGCCACTTGTGCAAAATGAATGACTTCAATTGGTTTAAATCCTACCGAAGAAAAAAGCACACCCGTTAGCAGTACGAGCATCCACACAGCACGGAATTTTTTCGATTGCAGTCCGGCATCCCAGTTAAAACAGCCCCTTGCCACATACGCCGTCGCCAAAGGTGCCGTAATGGCTGAAGTAATCCCCGCGGCGAACAGCCCTAAGCTCAAAAAGTATTTTGCAAAACCACCAAATAGCGGTTCCAAACTTTGCGCCAAGTCTGCCGCATTGTTGATTTCTGAACTGCCAATGGAAGCCGCACAAACAATAATGGCAATGGAAACCAACCCGCCAAGAACGACCGAAAAATACAGATCGGTTTTAGCTGCTTTTAAATTTTCTTTCCCCTTCCATTTTTCGTTGACCAATGCCGCATGCAAAAAAAGGTTATAGGGTACCACAGTTGTCCCTACCAAGGCGATGATAGCCAAAACACCTTCTTTGGGGATGGTAAGCACAAACATCCCTTTCAACACTTCCATCCAGTTGGGCTGGGTTAAAAACGCGGTGATTATAAAAGAAAGGCTCATTAAAACTACCAAAGCAACGAGACTGCGCTCTATTATTTTATAATTTCCTATAAACAATAATATAAAAGCAATGGCACCGATCAATACACTTAAAAAATTGAATTCCATGGCAGCAATGGACAGAGTGGATTTTGAAAGCAAGGTTTCTACACCCAACATTCCGCCAGTAATGTTGCCGGCTTCGTAGGCAGCGTTTCCTATTAATATGGCCGAAAGGATAAGCAGCAAAGCGACCACGCGGACTGTTTTTGAAGTTATTTCGCTACGGACCGCTTCGGCCAGCCCTTTTCCGTACACCAAGCCCAACCTAACGGCCATTTCCTGAAGCACGATGGTGGCGATGATCGACAACACCATGGCCCAGATTAAGGTAAAACCATACGCAACTCCGGTAACAATGCAAACGGTTACCGTTCCCGGACCTATAAAAGCGGCAGCCACCAAGGCACCGGGACCAATATTTTTAATGCGGTGCTTTACCTTCATCGCTACGGTTTTGCTGAAGGGCATAAATGGCAAAACTCGCCAGCCAGTGTCCGCCTTCATACGAATCGCCCACTAAATTAGGATATGAATAGGAAACATGTTCATTTGCACTATTTGTTAGGTGTTTGTATTCGGGATATTGATTTGCCAAACCATAAAACACCCAAGCCCGACTAAAGTTAAGCCCGTCAAGGTGTACTAATTTTCCATCGCTTCTATCGCCTACTTTTCCCGGTTCAAGATGGTAGTCATTGTTTTTTAAAGCGGGTAAAAAGGTGTCTAACCAGTCTTTAAATTCCGTTTCAGAAAGTACGCGTCGCATAATATCCACTTCTTCTAAGCAGGGCGAGAGAAAATCATATCCGCTGGGTTCCCAAGTGATGGGGCAATTTTCGTCTTTCAGGTAAAAGTCTTTGGCTCTTTTTTCAATCAGCTTCTTAAATGCTGTATCACCGGTCGCATTTGCATAATCCCACGCAAACGCCAAGCCGAAAGCAGTGTTGGTGTGTTCGCCCACACGGATGGGATATACCAGTTTGGGCAAATATTCTTTGTATTTTAAAACGATTTCATCGGTCAATGGCTGTAGGTTTTCTGCCAATTGTTGGGCCATGGGGTCGTCCCAGCTGTGCAACGCTTCGGTGAGTTTCAACAACCACGCCCACCCATAAGTGCGCTCGTAGGTTTTATTGATGTCTTTTTGAAAATAGTCCAACTCTTTTAAAACGTTTTTAGTGGTCATGTTCTTCTGGAGCAGTTGTTTTATTTCATCAGCCTTTTCCATATCGGGAAACTGTTTTAACAAGGTTACCATAGACCAATAACCGTGCACGGCACTATGCCAGTCAAAACAGCCGTAAAAAATGGGATGCAACGCCTCGGGGGACTGCAAATCTTCATCGCTGCCGATGGTCTGCCCTAACTTATTGGGGTATTCGTTTTCCACACAGTGCAAAGGAAATTCAATTAACTGGTTGGCTTCAGCAACTGTAAACGAAGGAGCATCGTATTGCTCGATTTCAGATTTGGCTGCGGTGTTATGTTCAGGTTCCATCTTGGTTTTGGTCTTCTTTTTTTCTTCGGAAGGATTACAACTTACGATTATTGAAAGTAATAGGATAAAAAAGGAGCGTGTCTTCATAACAGCTTATTTCAGAATTAATTCAGGATGAAAAGCTAAAGATAGAAAAAAAGACCTTAAAGGTTTTACCTCCTACGCTGAAATAGCTCCGGCGGACAAGCTAAAACCCTTGAGGTCTATGCAGTTTTTATAAAAAAGGGACACCAATTGGCATCCCTATTTATCATTGACTTGGAATTTATGAATTACATTTCAACTTCTTCCAGCTTTACTTCCTCGCCTTCTTTGTTCAAGAGTTTCACTTCATCAAAGCCCATATCCTTAAATTGGGCAAACTGGGTAGCGGCATCACCAACCACTACATAAGCCATCTTGGATTCATCCAAATATTTGTTGGCCAAGGCTCGATGTTGTTCCAAGGTCATGTTTTTAACAATGGACTCTTCGTTTTCAATATAATTTTCAGGTAGCTCGTAACTGCTCATTTCCTGAAGCATGCCCAATAACGAGAACTGGGTTTCAAAACGGCGGGCGTTCGATTTGATCATTGCATTTTTGGTGAACTCCAAATCTTCTTCGCTGATGCCTTCTTTGTACTTGGCAATTTGATCTTTGAATATTTGTACCGACTCGCCTGTGGTATTGGTTCGCACACTGGACGATGCGGTAAACTTACCTGGGGTTTTACTACCGCTGAAACCGGTACGAGCTCCGTAAGTGTATCCTTTTTCTTCTCGCAGGATCAGGTTTACATTACCGTTAAAAGAACCACCTAATTTGTAGTTCATTACCTCAGCAGGGTAAAAGTCCTTATCAGTTCGTGGTAACGCGATATAACCAATATTGATTACAGACTGCTTGGCATTTGGAATGTCAACAAAATACAGGGAAGCTTTGTCGCGCTTCTCTGGCATTGGATATTCGGGAATGGTGACGTCTTTGGCTTCCCAACGTTTTTCCAGTCCGTTCAATTGTTTCAGGGTTTCTTCTTGGTCTATTTTACCGACCACGTGAAACGTACTGATAGAAGGCGAAAAATTCTCGTTGTAGAATTCTTTTAAGTCTGCCATTGTTATGGCTCCTACAGATTCTTCGCTTCCGCTGGTGGGCAGGCTGAAAATATGATCTTCGCCATACAGCAACTTATTGTACACATTGCTCGCCACCCGATTAGGATTGGCAGCACTACGTTTTATCTGGTTAATGGTCTTGGTTTTTATTCGGCCCAACTCCTCTTGGTCCCAACGTGGTTCCAATAAAATTTCCTCGACCAAATCCATTGTTTTATCAAAATTACGCGTTAACGTATTTCCACGGATGACAATAGACTCGTTGGTGGTGTACATATTGATGGACGCTCCCAATAGATCGATGGCTTCTTCCAGTTCTTCCGGGGTTTTGTTTTGGGTGCCTTCCATCATAATGTCGGTCATCAGATTAGCGACGCCGTTTTTGTCTTTGCTGTCCATTAAATGGCCGCCTTCAATCACTAAACTGAAATTGACCGTAGGGATTTCATTTTGCTCTATGCCATAAACTTCCATACCGTTTTCCAATTGGGCGGTCCACGTATCTGGGATGCTCAATGCTGGTGCCGGGCCTTGTTCGGGCTCTACGGAGCGGTCGAAACTTGAAGGTGTTTTGGCGATCGTTTCATTGGATTCTGTTATGTTTTTTTCTACGTTTTCTTTTATTTCCTCTTCTACAACCGGTGCTTTTTCTGAATTTTCAGCAACCAGTTCCATTTGGCCTTTTGGGACGAAGCTGGTCAATACAAAAGGCTTGTCTTTTATGTATTTATTGTACACGCGCATCACATCTTCTTTGGTGACGTCTTTGATGTTTTCAATATCTTCCTCGATAAAGCCAGGGTCGCCCGTAAAGGTATTGTAACGTGCCAGCTGAAACGATTTCCCCAACACACTGCTGATGCCGTTGTAAAAATCTGTTTCCAGACCCGCTTTAATGCGTTCAATATCACGATCGGTCACGCCTTCTTGTTCAAATAACGCAAAAGCCTCTTTTATTCCGGCTTCTACGCTGTCCAGGTCTACGCCATTATTAGCAGTAATGTTGATCCTGAATTCCCCGGCCAGTTCCTGCGAACTGTTGTAAGCCGAAGTTCGTGAAGTCAAATTTTTATCTTTAACCAGTACCTTATATAAAGGTGCTTTTTTTCCATCGGAAAGGATTTCAGCCAAGAAATCCAACGCATACGCATCGTCGGTGTATTGCTGTACCGTTGGCCATACCATATTCAATTGCGGGGCATTCGCAAAATTATCTTCGTGGTACAGGCGTTTGGTTTCTGAAATGGTAACCGGCTGTGGTTCCATTTTTTCGACCTCTTGCCGTTTTTTAATTTCGCCGAAATATTTTTCTATCAAGTCTTTTGTTTCCGATTTTTCAAAATCACCTGCCAACACCAGTGTCGCATTGTTTGGGCCATAGAAGCGGTCGTAAAATTCGCGCACATCTTCCACCGTCGCATTTTGAAGGTCTTTTAATTCGCCAATAACCTGCCAATTGTACGGATGCCCTTCCGGATAGATGTTTTTGTCGATCACCCAGTTGGTGTGTCCGTACGGGTTATTATCAACGCGCTGCCTCTTTTCATTTTGAACCACTTCCTGTTGGTTATAAAACGCACTTTCGGTTACGGTATTGATTAAATACCCCATACGGTCGCTTTCCATCCAAAGCACCATTTCCATGGCGTTTTTGGGCACCACTTCATAATAAATGGTACCGTCTTTCCACGTACCACCGTTTAAAGTCCCGCCGGCATCCTGTATTTTTTTGAAGAATTGATCCTGAGGAACGTTCTCCGATTCTTGAAACAGCATATGCTCAAACAAATGCGCAAAACCCGTACGCCCGGTTTTTTCACGGTTGGAACCCACCCCATATTGGATGGCGACCGAAACAATGGGATCGCTTGTATCTTGATGCAAGACCACGTCCAAGCCGTTTTCCAGTTCATACTTTTCAAAATCGACAGAAAGCGAGGCGCTTTCTTCTTTGTCTGCCACGGCCTTTTCATTCTTACAGGCCGTAAAAACCAACGCCGTCATCATTAAAATGGCCAACGTTGTTTTTAGGGAATTTTTTAAAATCATGTTTTTTTGGTTTAATGAAGCGTTAAAGATACAATTGCAAGTTGGTGGCGGTCTTAATGAAATGTTAAAAATAGTTTCGGCTCTATCACATTGCCATACAATCTTGATGCACACTCCGATACAATCCCGATGAACACTTCGATACAATCCCGATGAAAAATCGGGATCACTCAGTGTCCTTGTTCTACTCTTTGCTTTTCGATTACAAATCATTTATTATCCAAACCACCCATCCCGGTCCAAGCTTCTGTACTGAATGGCTTCGGAAATATGGTTGCCAGTAATGTTTTCTGAATTATCTAAATCGGCTATGGTTCTGGATACTTTTAAAATCCGATCGTACGCACGGGCGGAAAGGTTTAAGCGTTCCATGGCGGTTTTCAGCAACTGTAAGGAGGCTTCGTCCAGTTTACAGAATTTTCTAATTTGTTTGACGCCCATTTGTGCATTGTAATGGATGTTTTCAATTTCGGCAAAACGTTCAGACTGTATTTTTCTGGCCTTTGTTACCCGCTCCCGTATTATGACACTGGACTCTCCTTTTCGGTCTTCGCTCAATTTTTCAAATGGGACTGGGGTCACTTCTATGTGGATATCGATCCTATCCAACAACGGGCCGGATATTTTGCTCAAGTACCGTTGCATTTCAGCCGGCGAAGAGGTAACCGGGGCATCGGGATCGTTGAAGTAACCGCCGGGACTGGGATTCATACTTGCCACCAACATAAAACTGGACGGATAGGTAACCGTAAACCGCGCCCGGGAAATGGTAACGTCCCTATCTTCGAGTGGTTGGCGCATTACTTCGAGAACACTGCGTTTAAATTCGGGCAGTTCATCGAGAAACAAAACACCGTTGTGTGCCAATGAAATTTCTCCCGGTTGTGGATATTGGCCGCCACCAACTAAAGCGACGTCGCTAATGGTGTGGTGGGGACTTCGGAAAGGCCGCGCAGTCATAATACCGCCTTTTTCTTTTGTTCGGCCGGCGACACTGTGTATTTTAGTGGTTTCCAAAGCTTCACTTAGTGACAAGGGCGGTAAAATACTGGGCAAACGTTTGGCCAACATCGTTTTTCCCGAACCCGGCGGCCCGATCAATATAATATTATGCCCGCCGGCAGCCGCAATTTCCATACAACGTTTAATGCTTTCCTGTCCTTTTACATCGCTAAAGTCGAATTCAGGATTTTCCAAATGTTCGTAAAATTCGGCTTCCATATCGACGAGAGTTTGTTCCAGCGGGATTTCAGCATTAAAAAAGTCGATCACTTCTTCAATGGTACCTACGCCATAGACTTCCAAGCCGTCAACTATCGCAGCTTCCTTGGCATTCTGCTTTGGGAGAATAAAACCTTTAAAGCCTTCTTCTTTAGCTTTTATGGCAATGGGCAAGGCGCCGCGAATGGGTTGCAAACTTCCGTCCAAGGAGAGTTCGCCCATGATAATGTATTCAGAAAGCGGATTGTTCTCTTTTATTTGTCCGGTTGAGACCAAAATGCCGAGGGCTAAAGTAAGGTCGTAGGCCGAGCCTTCTTTACGAAGATCGGCTGGCGCCATGTTGAGGGTTATCTTTTTTCCAGGGATTCTAAAACCGTTGTTCTGTAAAGCGGCGGCAATACGGTAATTGCTTTCTTTAATGGCATTGTCTGGCAGGCCAACCAGATGATAGCCAACGCCTATGTCGGTATTCACTTCAACGGTTATCGTGGTCGCTTCTACGCCAAACACGGCACTCCCATAAACTTTTGTGAGCATAGTTCTTCAGAATTTAATAACGGGGGAGTTCAACAGGGAAGAAAGATAGCGATTTTTTATTTATATATCGTTTTCCACCAAATCACTACTTGATCCACCAACAATCAATAAAATCTGTTAGCATATGAAACAGCAATCCTACGGCAACGATTCTGGTTTTTTTGAAGAACAGAAGCAGTACGTAAACCCCAATGGCATAATACGAATGCAAGGGATGAAACCCAATGCTACAGCGTTCTGGAGAAAATATTGGATCTGCCAATACATGATCCACATCTACGAGCATGGTAGCAATCATGATCAACCAAGCCTTTTTCCAATTGTTTCTGAAAAAAACAAATGCAATAAGACCTGGAGCCAGAAAATGAAGGGTATAATGAATAAAAGTCTGAAGCATTTTTATATAAACTATCGAGAAAAAAAGGTTAATAAACGGTTAGCTGCACCATTCAATATCCTGCAGCAGTTTCATTTTTTGTATTCTCACACAATAATAACACTAAACCCTAACTTATATGAAAAATTTCAGGAGGTTTCTTACTCACACAGACCCAAACATTTGAATTTCAATATTCTGGCACAGGGTTTTGTAAATATTTCAAACCTCGCCAATGGCTTAATCTTGCCATTATTACAGTATCTCGTAAAACCAACGATAAAATTTTACTGCCAACGCATCATCCGTTTGATCCACTTCAGTTTGTTTTTGGTATGCGGATAATATTTAATGGGAAGCTCCAGCCAGGTAGGTTTATCGAGAATGCTTTTATAATGCGTAAAACAGTCAAAACCGGCTTTGCCGTGGTAACTGCCTATTCCGCTCTGGCCCACGCCACCAAAAGGCAGGTTTGGGTTCGAAATGTGCATCACCGCATCGTTTACGGCGCCTCCTCCAAAGGAAATTTCTTTCAGGATTTTCTGTTTTGTTTTCTTATCGCTGGTGAACACATAGCAGGACAACGGCTTCGGAAATGTTCGCACCTTAGATATAGCATCTTCTACATTAGTATAAGCAATCACCGGTAAAATGGGGCCGAAAATTTCTTCTTGCATTGGCGCATCATCAAATGAAATATTTTGAAGAACTGTAGGTTGTATGTAACGGCTTTCTTTGCTCAAGGTTCCACCGTAGTATATTTTATCCTGCGGAATCATTTTTTCAAGCCGGTCAAAATTATCATCATTGATAATCTGGACGCAGTTATCATTTTCAAAGGCAAAGCGCTCTTTCTCGATTTCGGCTTTTAGCAGCTCTAAAAATTCATCTTTTACGCGTTCGTGCACCATTACATAGTCTGGCGCAATACAGGTTTGGCCAGCATTTAAAAACTTGGCCCAGACCAATCTTTTTGCGGTCATTTTCATATTGCAGTCTTCGGTAACAAAAGCCGGACTCTTTCCGCCCATTTCCAAGGTGACGGGCGTGAGGGTTTCGGCAGCGGCTTTATATACAATCTTGCCCACTTTGGTACTTCCGGTAAAGAAAATCTTATCGAAATCCTGTTTTAAAAGTTCGGTTGTTTCGGGTACACCACCTTCGATTACCTTAAACACTCTCGGGTCAAAGTTTTCATTGATCAATTGAGCAATAATGTTACTGGTATTTGCAGGCAGTTCACTGGGTTTTAAAACCACTGTATTACCGGCGGCCAATGCAGCTACAACGGGAGCAAGGGACAATTGGTAAGGGTAATTCCACGCGCCAATGACCAAGCAGACTCCAAGAGGTTCGGGTATAATGTAACTTGTTGCCGGGAAATTCAGCAAGTTGGTTGAAACCCGTTTTCTACCGGACCAATTTTTCAGGTTGCGTTTGGCTTGTTTTATATCGTGGTACAGCAAAGCCAACTCGCTCACATACGTTTCGAACCCCGATTTTTTAAAATCGCCATAAATGGCTTCGTTCAATAAGCTTTCGTTTTCCTTTAAAACGGTCTCTAATGTATTGAGTTGTTTTTTCCTGAAGGAAACAGCTTTTGTGGTGTGGGTGTTAAAAAATTCTTTTTGAGTTGCGATCAGTTGCTTCATGGCGCTTGGTTTATGAGCACACTAAAATACAAAAAGCCCATCCAAAACACTGAAACAAAGAACCTATTTACCCTTTCCCCCGGTTCAACACCTTATATTCTTCGTAGCATTCACTAATGGCGTCGAGGATTTGGAGATCGCTTGCTGTTTTTATGAAGTTTTCGGAATAGCTGCAATTGTTCAATATCTCGTCAATATCCACGCGTTCCAATTGTAGCACTGCCATAAGGGTTTCCCTATCGTATTTATTGGCAAGCAAGTTGCGTATTTCGTCATCTTCCTTCATTTTACGGAGCTTGCGCATTTGTTTGGGCCGTTTTCCGAAGACATTGTAAAGAAAATCGGCCGGGTTAAATATGGCGCTCAACACTTTGTTGACGGCTCCTGGTTGCCTGCTTCCGCCTTCGTAACCTGTGCTCAAACCCGAAATACGGTAGCGGTAATTGTCGTACACCGGGATTATTTTGGCATCGACCTCTACATATCCGGTGAGCTGTACGGGTTTAACCACCACTTCTTCCAAGGCGATGCCCAGCTCGGTCATTTTTACTTTAATGTCGCCAAATTTAAGCCAGTCATTGGTCACGCGAACCCTAATGGATTTATACCCTAAATAACTGAAATAAAGCGTGTCATTCACTTTGGCACGAATGGAAAAATCACCATCCTTATCGGTCGTGGTACCAATTACCTCGCTCAGGTTCACGATGTTCACATTTTCCAGTGGCTCATCGGTGGCACTGCTGAGCACCTTTCCCTTGATGGGCGCGTTTTCTTGCGAGAAGGCCATCCACGATATCGTACAGAACACTAAAAGTAAAAGATGTTTTTTCATAGCTAATTTGGGTAAATTTACATAAATAGACGAAACATCCGTGCCAAAGTTTCAAAAGGTGGGCAATTTATTTATTAATTGCGTCTTCTGCGTTTACCGCCGGTACCTTTTCCGGAAGGTTTTTGGCCTCTCCTCCGGCTTTTGCCTTTAAAATTCGGTTTTCCGCCGTCAAAACTTTTTCCGCTTCGTCTGCCCGATTTCCGGCCTTTGCCACCACTTTTTCCGCCACCTTTTTTTCGGCCGTCCTTGCTTATTTCTACTGAAATGTTACGTCCATCCAGCTTAAAATCGTCAAAAATGCTCAAAACCAAATCTTGATGCTTTTTATCGGTATTGAAAAAGGAAAACGAATCCTTTACATCTACACGGAACACATCGTCCTGACCTAAACTAAGTAAATCTTTTAAGAAATCTTTTAGGCTCATCCAGTTGAAATCGTCGCGCCCTCCAATATTGATGAAATAACGCACACTATCTGGATTATGACCCGCCGAAGGATCGCCGGCCGCAGCATTGAGGTCTTTTTCGTTTTTGTAATAATTGTAAAAACGCGTAAACTCTACCGAAAATACTTTTTTAATCAATTCTTCTTTGCTGAAACCTTCTAAGACCTCATTGATATTTGGCAAATAAGGTTCGATCTCTTGATTGACCTCGGTGTTTTTGATGCTATTGGCCAAATGGAACAGTTGCGTTTCACAGATTTCCATCCCGCTGGGGATTTCTTTTTTGGTAAAGCTTCTTTGAATGATTTTTTCAATGCTCTTGATTTTCCGGAGCTCACTTTTTGAGACAATTACCATAGAAACCCCGCTTTTTCCAGCACGACCGGTACGGCCGCTACGGTGGGTATAGGTTTCAATTTCGTCTGGCAATTGGTAATTGATCACGTGGGTAATATCGTCCACATCAATACCACGGGCGGCAACATCGGTTGCGACCAACATCTGTATTTGTCGCGTACGGAATGATTTCATGACCAAATCACGCTGGTTCTGACTCAAATCACCGTGCAGGGCAGCAGCGTTGTAGCCGTCTTCAATCAGTTTTTCAGCGACTTTTTGGGTATCGCGCTTGGTGCGGCAAAAGACTACCGAAAAGATATCGGGGTTGGCATCGGCCAACCGTTTCAACGCCAAATACCGGTCCCTGGCATTGACCAAGTAATATTCGTGCGAAACGTTTTCGGTACCTACGTTTTTGCTGCCCACGGTAATTTCAACCGGACTGTGCATAAACTTCTTGGCAATTTTTGCCACGTCTTTTGGCATGGTTGCGCTAAACAGCCACGTACTTTTATCTTTTGGCGAATGTGACAGTATTTCAGTGATGTCTTCGTAGAAGCCCATGTTCAGCATCTCATCTGCTTCGTCGAGAACGCAATATTCAATTTTTGAAATATCGATCATCCCGCGGCCAATCATGTCTTTCATCCTTCCGGGCGTGGCAACGATAATCTGTGCTCCTTTTTTAATTTGGCGGGCTTGATCGCTAATGCTGGCACCACCGTAAATGGCGACCACATTAAGTCCTTTTTTATGTTTTCCGTAGCTTTCCAGCTCTTTGGTGATCTGTAAACAAAGCTCACGGGTTGGCGAAAGAATAAGCCCTTGCGTGGTGCGGCTTTCTATGTGTATTTTTTGGAGCATCGGGAACCCAAACGCTGCGGTTTTACCGGTCCCGGTTTGTGCTAAGGAAACGATATCTGTTTCCCGGTCCAATAAAATAGGGATTGTTTTTTCTTGTACTTCCGAAGGGGTTTCAAAACCCATGTCGGTAATGGCCTGAAGTAAGTTTTTCTCAAGGCCCAATTGTGTAAATGTAGCCATATAATGGTTTAAATGTTTGCGTGTTGGTTGGAAGCAAACGACTGTTAAACCTTGGGCTCCGCTTCAACACAAATCCTCACCCTGAGGATTTTTTTTGAAGCGGCAAAGATACTACTAACTATTGACTTAAATAGGATTTCGGTAAGTTATTTTCATTTTTACTGACACGGCGCTAAGCCATTAATCTTCACTCTTTAAGGTACTCAATAAGTTGCCGCATGGCCTTGCCCCGGTGGCCTATTTCACTTTTTTGGGTGAGTTTCATTTCGGCGAAGGTTTCATTAAAGCCATCGGGCTTGAAGATTGGGTCGTAACCAAAACCGCTATCACCTTTCTTTTCGGTGGTGATTTCCCCTTCACAAATTCCAAGAAACAACACTTCGGAATGATTTAACGTCAATGCGATTGCGGTTTTAAAGCGGGCAGAACGATCCTCTTTCCCGTCAAGGTTTTCTAAGAGCTTTTCGATATTCGCTTCTGAATTTTTTTCCTCCCCGGCATAACGTGCACTATACACCCCAGGTTCCCCGTCAAGGGCAGCGACCTCTAAGCCAGTATCGTCTGCGAAGCAATTAAGGTCGTAATTATCGCGCACATAATTGGCTTTTAAAATAGCGTTGCCTTCAATGGTATCGGCTGTTTCAGGGATGTCTTCGGTGCAACCAATATCAGTTAGGCTCAATACCTGAATATATTTGGGCAACAAAGCTTTTACCTCTTTCAGTTTGTTTTTATTATGTGTGGCAAAAACTAATTTCATTATTTGAATTTGAAGTTTTTTTCGCAGGAATTTTATTTTTGTGAATGCAAAGCTACCCTATTTCCTTCAGAATCTATAAAAACCCCTATAAAGCCGTGTTCTGGAGAAATTTCGGTTTTTTCTTGATAGATTTTTCCACCAGCACCTTCTACTCTATTTAGTTCATTTTTAACATCTTCACTGTAAAAATAGACTAACGGGCCTTCTTCACTGGGGATGTAACTTTCTTGTTGAATTAGAGTTCCAGTGGCTCCGGGAGCACCTTCAGCAAAAGGAAACCAACCCATTTTTAAGCCCCCGAAATCAACGGGTTTTATGGTGGTGTCAAAAACTTTTTCATAAAACTGTATGGCGCGTTCCATATTGGAAACGGGAATTTCTATCCAGGCAAAAGGGTTGTGGTTCATAATCGTAGATTTTAGTGTTTGCAATTCAACCCCTAATTTACTGCTTTTTTCCGTAACTATTTTTATACCTACAGGGTTTTTAAAACCTTGCAGGAAATTGTAGTTTCAGTATAATTCCAGCATCTCTGGCTCGTTGGCAGGCAGCATTCAGCATTTAACCTCCCATTTACTGTTTTTTTCCCTGATACCCCGTCTGCTTTCCGGCATGGTATCGTTTTATAATATCTTCGGAACTTTTAATGCACTTTTGGGTCCAATCCATTTCAATCTCACGTTTTTCGGCTTCTGAAAGTTGCCATGGCAAACCACTTTTTTTAAGTCTGGTAACAACGTCTTGAAGGATAATAGCTGCCGAAACGGAAATGTTTAAGCTTTCGGTAAATCCATACATCGGTATTTTCAGGAACCCGTCGGCTTGATCAAGAACGGCATCGCTAAGACCTTCGCTCTCTTTTCCGAAGAAAAAAGCGCTTTTTCTGGACACATCAAAATCTTGCAGCATGGTTGACTCGTTATGTGGCGTCGTGGCAATTAATTGATAGCCTTGGACTTTTAGGTTTTTCATACAGTTTTCAATGCTGCTGTACCGGTTTAAGCTCACCCATTTTTGCGCACCCATGGCAATTTCGCGATCTACCCGTTTGCCCAATTTTTCTTCTACGACGTGAAGATCCTGAATGCCAAATACATCGCAGGTCCGCATTACGGCACTGGTGTTGTGCAATTGGTACACATCTTCGGTCACCACCGTAAAATGGCGGGTACGTTTGGCCAACACTTCTTTAAAAAGTGCCTTGCGGCGGTCGGTAAGATAGCTTTGCAGGTATTCAAACAGTTGGGTATCCAATGAAATTGTGTATTTTTAAAAAACGAAGATATAAAAAAATAGCGCAATGAACATTGTAGTTTTGACCGGTGCCGGCGTAAGTGCCGAAAGTGGCATCAATACCTTTAGGGACAGCAACGGCCTGTGGGAAAACCACGATATTATGGAAGTGGCCTCCCCCGAAGGTTTTGCCAAAAACCCAGAACTGGTACTGGATTTTTACAACAAACGACGAAAACAGTTATTGGAAGTGCAACCCAATGCTGCCCATAAAGCCTTGGCCCAACTTGAAAAAAACCACGCCGTTACCATTATAACCCAAAATGTGGACGACCTGCACGAACGGGCTGGCAGTACCAACGTCGTACATTTGCACGGCGAATTGTTGAAAGTGCGCAGTACCGGCAACGAAACCACGGTTTTAGAGTGGAAAAAAGACCTCAACCTTGGCGATTGCTGCGATGAAAACCACCAATTGCGACCGCACGTGGTTTGGTTTGGTGAAATGGTGCCTATGATGGACGAAGCGATGAAACACGTTTCTGAAGCCGATATTTTAATAATCGTTGGCACCTCTATGCAGGTGTATCCCGCTGCGGGATTGCTTCAATTTGCTTCAGAAAACGTGCCTATTTATTTTGTGGATCCCAACCCATCTATTTCTTCTTCAGAACGGGTTTCGGTCTTTGCTGAAAAAGCCTCGACGGGGGTGCCCAAGGTTATTTCAGAAATAGAAAACGCTCCGTATAATGAGTGATACCGGTTTATTACAGCAACTCAGTTATAAAAAAGCGTACCGAAAAAACCGCTTGCAAGCTGCCCATTGGGTGATCGATCACCCCGGAACCTTTGGCGAACTGCTTACATGTTGTTTTAAAAATGAAGACGATGTATCATACAAAGCCGCGTGGGTACTGGAGTTTGTGTATTTAGAACAACCAAGTTTATTATTTCCACACTTAGATATATTTTTTGAAAAACTGCCTACGGTAACACGCGACCAAACCTTGAGGCCAATGGCGCATATTTGTGAGATGATTGCTATTTCATATTATAAAAAGAAGGAAAAAAAGATAGTTTCTTGTTTATCTGAAACCCATAAAAAAACAATGACGGAGTGTTGTTTCGACTGGTTGATAACCGATAAAAAAGTGGCTTGCCAAGCGCGTGCCATGACGGCTTTATATTATTTAGGCACCGAGTTTGAATGGATACATCACCAGTTACGGCAAATCTTGGAGCAAAACATCCACCAAGGAAGCGCAGGATATAAAGCAAGGGGTAAGAAAATCCTTGGAAAAATTCGGAATCCTGAATCCTGAATTCTGAATGGAAAAAGGTATCTTTGCACCTTTAAATTTCAACCTATGGCCAGCAACGCATTACAAGCAATTTCGCCCATTGACGGACGCTACGCATCGAAAACAAAAGACCTTATCCCTTTCTTTTCTGAAGAAGCACTGATAAAATACCGCGTGCAGGTAGAAGTGGAGTATTTTATCGCTTTGGTAACGCTTCCACTCCCTCAGCTAAACAGTTTTGACACCTCAAAATTTGAAGCGCTTCGGAAATTATATACTGATTTTTCCACGGAAGATGCCCAACAAATTAAGGACACCGAAAAAGTGACCAACCACGATGTGAAAGCGGTTGAATATTTTATAAAAGAAAAATTTGACGGTTTAGGGCTTCAGGGTTTTAAGGAATTCATTCATTTTGGCCTAACCTCGCAGGACATTAATAATACCGCCATTCCGCTATCGCTAAAAGAAGCGATGAACGAGGTGTATGTGCCCTTGTTGCTTGATGTAAAAAAGAAGTTGAAAGAATTGGCCAAGGATTGGGCAAACGTACCCATGTTGGCACGAACCCACGGCCAACCGGCTTCTCCTACCCGTTTAGGGAAAGAAATCGATGTGTTTGTAACGCGTATCGAAGAGCAGTTCGGCCTGCTGGACAATATTAAAAGTGCAGCGAAATTTGGCGGTGCTACTGGGAATTTTAATGCCCATAAAGTTGCTTATCCTGATGTAGATTGGAAAGCGTTTGGACAAAATTTTGTACAATCTAAATTAGGATTGCACCATTCCTTCCCAACTACACAAATTGAGCATTACGACCATATGGCGGCGTTGTTTGATTGCCTAAAACGCATCAACACTATTTTAATCGATCTAGACCGGGATATCTGGAGCTATGTGTCCATGGATTATTTTAAACAGAAAATAAAGAAGGGTGAAGTAGGGTCTTCGGCCATGCCGCATAAAGTAAACCCGATCGATTTTGAGAACAGCGAAGGGAATCTCGGTATCGCAAACGCTCTCTTCGAACATCTTTCGGCCAAGTTGCCCATTAGCCGCTTGCAACGCGATTTAACCGATAGCACCGTTTTACGAAACATCGGTGTTCCCATTGGCCACACTTTAATCGGTTTTCAGTCCACGTTAAAAGGGTTGGATAAATTATTACTGAACGAAGCCAAATTCAATGAAGACCTTGAAAAAAACTGGGCGGTCGTGGCCGAAGCCATCCAAACCATTCTACGACGGGAAGGCTATGCAAACCCTTATGAAGCATTAAAAGGTCTAACTAGAACCAACGAAGCCATCACCAAGCAATCCATAGCCGATTTTATTGAAACCTTGGATGTTTCCGAAGCCGTAAAAGAAGAAATGCGGGTGATTACACCTTCTAATTATACAGGGATTTAAAAACCTAATATAAAAAAAGCTTCAGAAAACACCTGAAGCTTTTTTTTATTGAGTTTAGAAATAAATACTATTGTTTAACAGCAGTACTATCAGCGCCCATACTCAAAATATCTCCTATTCCGCTTAATTGGTCTATATTGATGTCGCCCTTGTCAATGGATTTCATTAATTTCATCATTTGATCCGGTCGCATCTTCTCGCCTAACAGTCTGAATACCGCAAAACCACGCTCTTCATCACTGGCAAAGACAATCAACTCATCAATGGCATCTTCTTCCCCTGTGTATTTTAAAGTAGCACCACGATTGTTAGAGCCCATTTTAAGTAAGGTTTTGTATTTTTCTTCCGCAAGAATGGATTTCACCTTGTCTTTTTCGGTTTGATAATCGGTTTTGTTATCGCCTTTTAAAGGATATGCGACAACGTTTATTTTTTTAACGGTTGCCAAGATGTCTTTCTCTTCCCGGGTAAAATCGCTGTTTTCATTTTGTAGCAAACTAGTGGCCAAATCCACTTTTAAGAATTTATCGTCATCCTGTTTGTCAACTAAATATTGTTGTAGCGATTCCGAGTTGTCGCAGGAAAACAGCGCTAGGCTCGCTAAGGTAATACCTAATATATATTTTGCAAGTGTCATAATTATTGTTTTTTATCGTCAAGGTTCTTCAGTGCGTCGCTTCCCGGAACGTTAAGGTCTTTGGTGAGTTTGGAGACTTTTTTAAGGTCGATGTTTCCGGTAATGCTCATGATCACGGTACGCTCTTTGCCCTCCAGGTTTCCGGTAAGGTGCATCAAGAGTTCGCTTACGTAATTATCGGTTTTTCCTTCTTTTGAATAAAACTTGATGTTTTTGCCATCGTCTTTTACCCGCATCAGTTCAGAAAGTTTGGAATTGCCGGCGACATATTTTGAAACGGCATCGTTCATTTTTGAAGCGACCGAAAGGTTATCGGTAGTAAAAATCTTGATGTTGTCCAGGCTGTTGACCAATTCCAGGTATTCTTTTACCTCGGGGTCGTTGGAGTCAAAATCCATCTTGCTGAGAAGCTTGAACATATTTTTGGTGGCTACAAAAGAGGTTACGTCTTTTTCATCTTCGAATACATCGAAGGCTTTTTGCGCCGAAGCGAAGAAAGGTACCGCCAATAGGGCAATTAATATAAGTGACTTTTTCATGTTTAAAGTGTTAAGGGTTATTTTAAAATTTTGTTTTTTGTTTCGGTAAATGTTGAAATGTACGTGAGCTCTTCGGCTCCTTTATTAAAGTTTTTAGACATAAACTGCATGGCTTCCTTGGTTTTTTCAAATGCGGCCAAAGCTTCTTGTTCTTCTTGTGTTAGTTTTGGTTCAGAAAACACAAACCCCGCCACGCCAATGGCCAGCACTACCGATGCTGCCGCAGCATACCACCAATTCTTTATTTTAAATTGGTTTTTTGGCAGTTTCAGTTCCCGATCAGAAACCTCTTCTTTTGCGGCGACCAAACCTACAAACAATGGCTGATACATCGCTACTTGTGGCGCTATTTCATCTTGTGCAAAATAGTCCCGTAACATGGCTTCTTCGGCCAAGGTGGTGTTGCCTTCAAAATAGGCATCCAGCAATTTTTCTATTTTAGCTAATTCCATAATTGTGTTTTTTAATCAGTTGTTCCCGTACTGTTTTTCTTGCCCGGGACAAATTTACGCGCACTGCGGTTTCGTTACTGTCCAGCATTTTTGCGATTTCTGAAAATTCAAACTGTTCCACGTCCCGCAATTGCAATACAATGCGTTGTTGTTCGGGCAAAGTTTCCATTATTTTAAAAACCAATTGTACCCCATCATTTGCTTCAATTTTCTTTTCTACATTTTCTGAAGTCTGAAAGTTGTTGTGAACAATCTTTAAATTGGAAGCCTGTTTCGATTTTAACCGATCCAGACAATAATTTTTTGTCATGGTCACGGCAAAAGCTTCAGGGTTTCTATAGTTTCCAATTTTATTGCGGCCTTTCCATAGTTTCAAATACACTTCCTGTATGGCATCTTCAGCTTCATCGCCCGAAACAAGAATCCGTTTTGCAAGACGATATAACTTATCCTTAAAAGGAAGCACGGTTGCTATAAATTCTTTTTGTTTCATTTTTTGGTGGTTGTGGGAAAGCTTTTGTGATGGCTCTCTATACTTACGACGAACAACTATAATATTTGTTACATTTACATTTCTGAAACTATAAAACTACAAGTAAACCGCAGATATATTATATTTGATTTTGAAAATCAACTGTAAACCCCGTAATTTTCATATTTACAATATTGTAAGTATTTTGGGGTTATTAGACTAAATCGAAATAAAACCCCAACATCTTGAAAAAGAAACTCATACTACTTTTACTGATTGTCGCTACTCTATTCACTTCTTGTTTTGAAGATAGCGACGACAACCCCCGTACCGCCTCCCAGTTGGAAATACAGGATTTCATTTACCGCGGCCTTAATTTTTTCTATCTCTATAAAGCTGACAAACCCGAACTTGCCGATGATGCTTTTGCCAATGAGCAGGAATTGAATAACTTTTTAAGCAGTTATGATTCCCCCGAAAGCCTATTCGACTTTCTGACCGTGCCACAAGACCGTTTCAGTATTTTGGTAGATGATTATATCGAATTGGAAAATGCACTTTCCGGTGTTTCCAAAAGCAACGGAATGGAATTTGGCCTGGTACGCTACCCCAATAACCCAACAAATGTATTTGGGTATGTGCGCTACGTATTGCCAAATACCGATGCCGAGACCAAAGGGTTGCAACGTGGCGATATTTTTAACTCTATCGATGGACAACAACTTAACGAAAACAATTTTAACGCATTGCTATCACAAGATAGTTACACTATTGGCCTCGCAACTTTTGACGGTACAAACGTAAATTCCACCGGAGAAACGGCCTCGCTTACAAAAACACAATACACCGAAAACCCTGTCTATATTGCCAAGACCTTGGATGTTCAAGGGCAAAAAATAGGGTATGTAATGTACAATAGCTTCACAAGGGATTTTGATAATGACCTCAACGCTGCTTTTGGATCTTTACAGGCAGATGGCGTGACAGATTTAGTTTTAGACCTTCGTTACAATGGGGGCGGCGCCGTGGAAACTGCGGTCGATCTGGCCGGTATGATTACCGGTCAGTTTAACGGCGAACTGTTTTATACCGAACAATGGAACCCAGACCGCCAAGAAGAATATGCCGAAAACGGACTTTTTAACGCAGCCATAAGTGACGGCAGCGCCATTAACAGTTTAGGCCTTACCACCGTTTATATTTTGACCACCGGTCGTACCGCCTCAGCAAGCGAGCTGGTAATCAACGGCCTCGACCCTTACATTAATGTGGTACAAATTGGCCAAAACACCACGGGGAAATTTCAAGCTTCGTTTTTATTGTACGATGCGCCCGCACCTGGTTTTCGGCGCAGTCAAGCCAACCCAGATCACACGTATGCCATGTTGCCGTTAGTGTTTAAAACTGCCAATGCCGTTGGAAACACCGATTACGTGGACGGATTAACCCCAGATATTGCCATAGATGAGGATTACGCCAATTTAGGCATATTAGGAGATGTAAACGAGCCTTTTTTGGCGACGGCCCTTTCCGAAATCGTGCCCGGTTTCCCAAAACCTGCTTCACGCGGTTCTTTTAATGAGTTGGAAGAGATTTCTGAAAGCAAGGCAAACTCGCCTTTACATCAAATTATGTTGGCTGAGCATTAAATAAAAAGCGCCGAGTTTAAAATATTAAAAACCCGGCGCTTGGCTTAACATCAAAAAAAATTAAAGGTTTAAAGTAAATCCGGTGTGGATGTTTCTTCCGCGGGTTTGGTACTGGTACAATTCTTCATATTCTTCATCAAGGATATTGCTTACGCCTGCAAAAAGTTTCAGGTTTTTGGTTACTTGCCCATTGATTTTAAAATTCAACAACCCATAACTTTCTAAGGTAACATCCTCATTCATAAAAGTGTCTTGACTAAAAAAAGTATCTTCACGTTCACTTACATATTGATAATCCAACCCTAAAAACACACGCTCAGTCACCTTATATCCAATGGAAGCATTTGCTTTATGTTCCGGGATGCGCAAGGCAAAGCGTTCATCGGCTTGGGTATTGGTATAATTGGCCTGCACCGTTACCTTTTTACCAAATTTTTTATACACTTCAACTTCAATCCCGCTGGTGTTGAACGTTTCATCTATATTAAGGTATTGCGAAATAAATAGATCAGGGTCAATGGTCACAAAATCCACATAGTTTTTTTCTTCCCTGTTAAAATAAAGGGCGCTAACGCGAAACCCTTCTTCCGAAGCAAACTCCAAACCACCTTCAATCGTTGTGTTTTCTTCAGGGATCAACTCCTCGTTTCCGTAAAGCGGGTCATAAAGCTGAAACAATGAAGGCGTAATATAAGCGGTGCTGTAAGAGCCTAATACTTTCAAAGTGTTGTTGCCAAGACCGAAAGCATACGACGGGTTCACATTATACACCAAATGGGTATCATAAACACTGTGAATGTTCAACCGCGCCCCAGCGTTAACCGTAAGCCCAAAATCTGAAATATATACTGCATTTACATAAGGATCAATGATATTGAATTTAGCTGTATCTTCATCTACATCTTGGTTAAAATCAGTTTCGCCAAAAGGAATTGAAAACGAATTAAAACTGCTAAAGTTTCCGTTTAACCCTACCACAACCTGCAATTGATTGGTAAAGCGATGGTTTATATACGTATCAAAAGTATAAGAATCTGAATCGTATTTTGAAGGAAATCCAGACGCTATTTCCCGTTCAATCCACGTGTAGGTATCGTTAAATATATAGGTGCCGTTTTTATAGTTCCACTCAAAATGGCCTCCAGTTTTTAATTGCTCACTAATGGAACGGAACTCGGCATCGGTAAAATCAAAATTATCAAAACCGGCTTTGAACTTGTCAAAACTGAAAAATTGACTAACGGTGATATCTTCTGAAATATGATACCCTAAATTTATGCGTCCGTCGTACCTATTGAACACATCGCTTTCAAACAACGCTTCCCCTTTTGGCGCAGCTAGGGCCGAAAGTCCATCGGTATATCGATTACTGAAATTAGCATTGTAAAAAAAATTGTTCAATGTTCCATTTACTGTTGCGTGGCTTGTAAACGCTTGAAGTTTTGTGTTTTTATCACTTTCAGTTGGTCTATTCGTACCCAACGTGGAACTTATAGTAGCGGCAATGGGTTCTTTCGATGCTTTTTTGGTGGTAATGTTAATAACCGCAGTTGCCGCTCCAGAACCATACAGAACACTCGAAGCTCCTTTTAATATTTCAATTTTTTCTACTGAAGAAGCCGACACCAAACGCAAGTCGTAATCATTGGCAATGTGCGATGGGTCATTTAATTGCACGCCATCTACCATAATCACCACTTGACGGTTTCTACCGCCACGCACATAATAATTCAGATTTTGCCCGTCATAACTCCGTGCGCCGTTTATTTCGATGCCCGACACAGTGTTCAGCACTTCAGCAACTGACTGCCCGGGGCTGTTTTCTAAGGTTTCCTTGTCAATGGTAATGACTGTTTTCCCGCTGTTTTTCCTCGCAATTGGGGTTTTGGTGTCTAAAACCACCGTATCCAGTTTTTCTGGATTGTTGTTTTGGGCAAGCGATACAATGCTTGCACCAAGGCATAATGCCACAAGTACATGTTTTTTCATTTTAAAAGATTAAAACGGAAAAAGAAAGAAGAACTATAACAGATGTTTAGGTACAGATGCTAAAATATCTTCTCAAACCTTTATCCCGAAAGTTTGACAATTGGTTGAATGCTGGCAGGTCTCCTGGCTTACCTTTTCTATGAACCTTCCCATCCCCAATGTTCAGGACAGTGGTGAAGTTTTCATAATCTCAACGAATGTGAGACGGTTTACAGTTGCGGGAACAGCTTCGGATTTTAACCGAATTCCCTTTTTAAGAGAATTTTCAATCGTGGTTGAAAATTCTCACCAAAATTCACTGCAAAAATAAGATTTTATTTTCGTTGCACCACCCAAACAAAAACCTTTATTTTTGGATATGCAAAAAATTGTCCTATTTACCGCTTTCCTCCTTCTGTTTTTTTCGTGTAAGGAGCAAAACAATCAAAACGATACATTAAAAAATGAAACCTCCTCAAACAAATCCAAAAAGCAGGTTGACATAACTTATGCAAAAGGTTTTGCTATCGATCTGTACGACGGTTACAAAGTGCTTACCATAAAAGAGCCTTGGCCAGATACCGAAACTGAATTTAAATATGCGTTGGTTGAAGAAAAGGGAGCATTACCAGACGATGCCGACTTTGACGCCGTAGTGCAGATGCCCGTAAATAACATTGTGGTAACCTCTACCACACATATTCCTTCGTTGGATATGTTGGGCGAAACAAAATCCTTGGTTGGATTTCCAAACCTCTCTTATATTTCTTCTAAAGAAACAAGAAAGCGAATTGATGCAGGGAACGTTAAGGAGCTGGGTAAAAACGAATCTATAAACACCGAAGTATTGATCGACTTAAACCCTGATCTGGTCGTCACTTTTGCCGTAAAAGGAAACAACAAAACGGTTTCCACCATTGAAAAAACAGGGATTCCGGTTTTTTACAACTCCGATTGGACCGAGCAATCCCCATTAGGAAAAGCAGAGTGGATCAAATTTTTTGGAGCGATATTCAACAAAGAACAAAAAGCCGATAGTATTTTCAAGAACATTGAAACCGAATACCTTTCCGCCAAGAAAAAAGCTGCTAAAGCTACCACTTCTCCCACTACTTTAAGCGGTGCCATGTACAAAGATGTTTGGTATATGCCCAAAGGCGGAAGTTGGGGTGCACAATTTATAAAAGATGCCAACGGAACCTATTTATGGAATGACACCGAAGGCACAGGAAGTCTTTCACTCAATCTGGAATCTGTTTTAGAAAAAGGGAAAGATGCCGATTATTGGATTAGCCCTGGACAGTTTTCCAGCAAACAGCAATTAAAAGATGCGCATTCGGTATATAGCGAATTTGCAGCCTATAAAAACAATACTATTTACACCAATACTACATTAGTGGGCGAAACCGGCGGCGTGATATATTATGAGCTCGCCCCAAACCGTCCCGATATTGTGCTAAAAGACATCATTAAAATCTTGCATCCAGAAGTATTGCCGGAACACGAATTGTACTTTTTCAGTAAATTGAAATAAAAGATGCAGACCACCCAAACATACCGTGTCTTTTTTGTGGTGTTGCTCATCGCATTGCTTGCTGTTTTTCTGGCGAACATCAGTTTGGGGTCAGTTTCCATCCCAATAGATGAAGTAGTAAAAGGGATTTTTGGCGGGAATGCCTCAAAAGGGACTTGGAACTACATCATTATCGATTACCGATTGCCCAAGGCCATCACTGCAATTTTGGCCGGTGGCGGGCTGGCCGTTTCGGGTTTGTTAATGCAAACATTGTTTAGAAATCCTTTGGCCGGTCCTTTTGTATTAGGCTTAAGCAGTGGCGCCAGTTTGGGTGTTGCACTTTTAATTTTAGGCGCCGGGGCCTTTGGCGGTTTTTTAGGAAATGCTTTGGTAAGCGAATGGAGCTTGGTCATTGCTTCGGCAGTGGGCAGTTTCTTGGTGCTTTTGGCGGTTTTAATGGTGACGTTTCGGGTAAAAGATACGATGGCGATATTAATTATAGGATTGATGTTCGGGAGCGTTACCGCTGCGGTGGTCGCCGTGCTCTCTTATTTTAGTAATGCCGAAAAACTGCAACAGTACATTTTTTGGAGCTTTGGGAGTTTGGGCAACCAATCGTGGGAAGGCATTATTATATTGAGCTGTTGTGCCGTATTGGGACTTTTAATTGCCGTTGCCAGCAGTAAGTCGTTAAATGCGTTGTTGCTCGGGGAAAACTATGCTAAGAGCATGGGGCTTCATATAAAGCGCACCACTTTTGCCATTATACTTGCCACCAGTATCTTGGCTGGCGCCATTACGGCGTTTGCCGGTCCCATTGCTTTTGTGGGCTTGGCAGTACCGCATATTACCCGGCAATTTTTTAAAACGTCCAACCATTTGGTTTTAATTCCAGCAGTATTGCTGTGCGGCAGCCTGTTGATGTTGGTCTGTGATACCATTGCACAACTTCCGTTCAGTGAACACACCCTGCCCATCAATGCCATTACCTCACTTGTTGGGGCACCGGTAGTAATTTGGTTGTTGGTAAGAAAACGTAAATTGCTGTTTTAATGACTTCGGAAACAAAACATATCACCTTACAGGCACAGGATTTAAGTGTGGGTTATTTCAACAAGAAAGCCAAAAAAGCCGTCGCCGAAACTATAGATTTCAGTTTTTCTGAAGGCGAGCTCATTGGCTTGGTGGGCGCCAACGGAATTGGCAAATCCACCTTGTTAAGAACCTTGGCCGGGATGCAACCCAGACTTTCCGGAGCCATCTTGGTGAACGAAAAACCATTGGAGGACTATTCAACCTTGGCCTTGGCCAACCAAATAAGCGTAGTGCTTACTGAACCACCTGCCTCTAAGAACCTGACTGTTTTAGAACTGATTTCCTTGGGAAGGCAACCTTACACCAGCTGGATGGGCACCTTGAGCGAAAAAGATAAAACGGCGGTCCAAAACGCACTGCAAGCCACCGAAACCCAATCGATGGCCCATAGAAAATGTTTCGAGCTCAGCGATGGCCAAATGCAACGTGTCGCCATTGCCAGAGCCTTGGCACAAGACACGCCCATTATTCTTCTTGATGAACCCACCACCCATCTCGATTTATACCACCGCGCCTATATTTTAAAGTTGTTGAAGAAACTTGCTTCCGAAAACAAAAAAACAATTCTTTTTTCTACTCACGAAATCGATCTTGCCATTCAGTTAAGTGATACCATGCTGGTGATGACGGGGAACGCCAATTATTTTGATACGCCCTGTAATTTAATTGAAGCGGGACATTTTGATGCGCTTTTTCCGAAGGATACCATTCATTTCGATAAAAACACAGGCCGGTTTACAGTAAGAAAATAAAGGTTTGCGACTTTATAAAGTAGCTAGCAAACTCTATCTCCTTCCCTTGCTAAGGGAACCCGCCTGAATGACTAGTCGGGCAGGGGTGGCCCGAAGGGTCGGAAGGGTCAATGCCAAAGTTTTAACCTTCTAACCTCTATTAAAACAAACATCTCAAACACAACAGCCTAAAAACTACGTTTACAGCTTTTACCAAATACGTTTATTGAATTTGTTCGTATATTTACTTTTGTGGAGATATAAGCGTATTGTTTACATACAACCGTTGTGGTACATTTAATAAAATGAAACAATTAACAAAATTCATAGAAAGAAACATATCGGGAAAAAAGGTTTTAGGACTTTTTATCTTGACAAATGTTGTCTACATCTTTATGCTGACCGTTACGATTCCGAAAACAATGAACCACTCAAACGGATTAAATCTTTTGGATATGATGCCAGCGGGATATGACTTGAACTATGTAGGCGAATTATTCAATTCGCTCGGGGAAATTGGGCGTCGGACTTACCTAACAAACCAAATTCCTGTGGATATGATTTATCCGCTACTTTTCGGACTTTCTTACGGTTTTATTTTGGCATACTTTCTCAAGAAACTAAAAAAATTAAATGCACCATACATTTATCTATGCCTACTGCCGATAATTGCGGGAATTGCAGATTATATGGAGAATTTCGGAATTATTGCAATGTTGAAGAGTTATCCCGATTTGACACAGGGAATGGTAAGTACAACAAGTTTATTTTCGGTCATAAAGAGTATCTCGACAAGTGTATTTTTCGTTACTCTGATTATTATTTTAATATTACTCGGAATAAGAGCTATTAGCGGAAAAAAAACGCACTACAACAATTTATAAAAAATAGGGCGGTTTGGCACTTAAAGAAAGGCTTGGGCGTATTTGCGAAGACCGCCAAATCTTTTGATTTGGCTTTTAGAAAATTAATATAAAAACAAAATGCAAAAGTTTTGGCTTGTGGCTATACCCAAAGGTCTTCGCTTACCATCTGCCCTACTTTTCTTATACTAGACGTTGTGGCTAATTTGAATCAACTAAATGAAATTATTTAGAAGAATACGACATAAGCTGATTTTAGACAACAAAAAAGTTCAATACCTAAAGTATGCTTTAGGAGAAATTGTATTGGTTGTAATCGGAATTTTAATTGCCTTACAAATCAACAATTGGAATGAATCCAGAAAAGGCGATATAGCCTTGAAAGAGTATTTAGTAAAAATCAAATCCAATACTTTGGAAGATATTATCGAGCTAGACTCCTTAACAATAGGAAGAAGACAAATAGCTGAGCTATGTAAAAAGGCACGTACTAGTATTTTGGACAAGACGGAAGATGAAAACACTATGCTTTTTATGTCCAGTGGTTGGGCTTTTATTGACCTTTATTTTAATCCTAGCATTGATGGGTATGAAGCCTTAAAGAATTCAAATTATTATGGGAAAATAAACAATACGGCTTTGGATTCGCTTTTAACAAGATACCATACCATTATTGGCGAAATTGCATTAAATGAAAAGAGTTATAATGAATATTCAGAAAGTCAGGAGGCATATCTTTCCACTCAATTTGACAGGTCTTTGATTTTGGCATATGCCTTTTTACCACCCGATTCACTTAACATTAGAGCCACTTCACAAACTGAGTATTTTACCGATTTTAAAGAATATACTTCATTTCCTGCCTTTCGAAACGTAATTAGTTTAGCTGCCTGGCAGTTTGATACGATGATTCATCGATACAATGAATTAAAAAATGTAGGCTTAAGCATTATAAAGGAAATAGACACGATTATCGAAGATTAAAAATTAATAAAAACACAAAAAAGCCAAATGGATTGTAAGCATTGAAAATGATGATACAACACCTTTCTGGTATTCCAAATTTCACAGATAATCCAGTGTTTTGGAAAAACAAAGAAATACAAATGGCAGTTCAACTATTCCATTTACCTTGAAAACAAAAAAGTACAGTTGGCAACAATTTATAGCCATAATACCAGTACTAAACCGAAATTCTGTATTTTTATCCCGTAACGGACAGTTATACCAACCGTTAAAACCCATAACCAAAACACACAATACTTTGGAGCGAAACCCTACTTTAAATTCGACAGGGATTTTTAAGCTTTCTTAAAATAACCAAATGCCAAGAAAATAGAAAAAAGGTAAATAAACCTGTTGTTAGGCATCCTTTGAAGCACAATTAAATAAACAGTTATGAAAAACACTATAATAGGATTTTTACTTTTACTTCTTTTAATTCCAAGTATAAGTTACGCTCAATTTTGGCCATTTACCCCAATGGACCGATTTGGAAATACTGTTTATTATCAGATGGACGGCGACGGGAAAATTGAGTTAAAAGGTTCCAATAAGTTATTGGGTAAAAATCTAGAGAATAGGTATTTTGATGTATTATCACATCAAGATGACATTCAGGTTAAAATAAACGATACCTCCCTTAATTTTACCCAGAAAAAGAGAAGAGAACCCAAAAACCACAAAGAAATACTTTTTTATTCCAGACGAAAATTAAAGAACGACCTTGCTACCATTAAATACTTAAAACTGTTAGAACTTAAAGAAAATGTGCTTATAGCAGAAGCAACGATTAAGTATAAAACAAAGTCAAAAAAACGAACAAAAGAACTCGTGGAAATTGACCGAAACCAACTAAAAGGGATATTTTTAGGCCCTGGAAAGAACCTCCGCACAATCACTTCGGTTGTAGCATTTGGTGGCACAATTATACTTATTTTGCTTATTTAACCGTAACTACTGCCTCTTTCTTTATTCTTCGGCTTCATTGAAGTTGGATTTCATCTACTCCAAGTTGCCAAAACCTATGCTTAAACCAAAAAAATCGCTACTTTAGCGGTATTATCGATAGTATGAGTCGTTATTTTAAAACCCTAAAACAACCCCTTAAAACGCTTTTCTTTTGAACGAAACACTTATCTTTTTACTCATTGCCGTTGTTTTTATATTGATCGGCTTTTTTCTCGGCAATCTGTTTGCACGCTTAAAACTTAAATCTGAAACCGGAAAACTGGAAGAACGCATCAACCAGTTACTGAATCAAGAAGAAAAACTCCAACAGCGCATCAGTGCAGTTGAAGCCGAGCGGGAAGCCATAAGGAAAGAAAAAGAAGCACTTAACAACCAATTGGTGCGTACTGTTGCGGAATATGATAATCTGCAAGAAAAAAACAGGGAACAAAAAGCCGAAGTGGAAAAACTGCAGGAAAAGTTCACCAAGGAATTTGAAAACCTCGCCAATAAAATCTTGGAAGAGAAATCGACAAAATTCACCAAACAAAACAAAGAAAGCCTGGAAGTGTTGTTGAATCCGCTTCAGGAAAAAATAAAGACATTTGAAAAACGCGTGGAAGACACCAACAAGGAAAATGTGGGGCGCCACAGCGAGCTGAAAGAGCAATTAAAACACCTTTCTGAGCTCAACCAACAAATGAGCAAGGATGCCGACAACCTTACCAAAGCCCTAAAAGGAGACAGTAAGATGCAAGGAAATTGGGGCGAATTGATCTTGACCAGAATCCTTGAAAAATCCGGATTGGAGAAAGACCGCGAATACACCGTGCAGGACAGCCACACCACTCCCGAAGGAAAACGATTGCAAACAGATGTTTTAATTCATCTACCCGATGGAAAGAAAATGATCATCGACAGCAAGGTTTCCTTGGTTCATTTTGAGCGGTTTGTTTCGGAAGAAGATGAGGAACAGAAGCAAGTGCATTTAAAACAACATATCGCTTCCATCAAACGGCATGTAGAACAGTTGAGCGCCAAAAACTATCAGTATTTAATCGATGAAAGCCCAGATACGGTTTTCATGTTTATCCCCATAGAACCAGCTTTTGCCATCGCTTCGGCCCACGAACCCAATTTGTACGAACAGGCTTTTGACAAGCAGGTGATCATAGTTACGCCTGCTACTTTATTGGCCGCTTTACGGTTAGTGGATAATTTATGGCAAAACGACCGCCAGAAACAAAACGCGCTCGATATTGCCAAACAAGCCGGCGCTTTATACGATTCGTTCACCAATTTAACCGATGAGCTCATTAAAGTGGGCAAACAAATAGGCACGGTACAGAACAGTTATGAAAGTGCCATGAAAAAATTAACCGGAAGGGGAAATCTCATCCGTCGTGTGGAAAAACTGAAAAAACTGGGCGCCAAAGCCAGTAAAACCATTGACAGTAAGTTGTTGAAACGTTCGGAAGAGGAAGATGAAGAATAACTCAACTTGATTCAATCATATAAGGTGTCAAGTTCCAAAAAAACAAAACACAAATTCCAAACAAAAACAAAAACAAAACGATTTAAACATTCAAAAAGCATTAATCTCTAAAAAATTAGAGATAATATTATATTTAATAAAGCAATATCGTCCTAAACGATTTTAAAATAAACTCTGAAAGCCTTTATTCAAGCAAGTTTTAACAATATTATCAATTTTTAAGGTTGTTTTTTATAACAGCCCATTTTGTGCCTATCGAAAGTTTATCGTAAAATTTGAAGTGAAGACCCCGTAAAATTTTAGGCTGTTTGAGCCAGCCAAAATAGTTCCCAAAGCACTATTTTTAAAGGCGAGTTCCTAAAATTTAGGGGGCGAACAAAAAATTTAGATAAAGTTTCGTAAGCCTAGATTTTTTTGGTTCGTTTTTTCATCAATGGAAAAAATGAACAAGTTAAATGTTTAGGACAGGATTGTTAATAAAGTAGCTAATCATTATATTTATGGTTGACTATTACTTTTCCTGTTTTTAAAGGCAGGCATCTCAGTGAAGCTCTGCGACACTCTGTGTAATGACATATAAAATTGTACAATAAAAAAGATAAAGCAGACGAAAGATTAAAACTCAAACATTCTTTAAGTTAAAAAAAAAACCCCTGCTTTCGCAGGGGATATTATGAAAAAAATACTCTTTATCATTCTCGGAAGCCTATTGGCGTTGTACTTAGCGTACTTTGCTTTTGTTTATTTTGTAACCTTTAGCGAGGGTACGCGGGCAGGCGAGCTCATAAAATTCAGTCATCGAGGGATTGTTGTAAAAACTTGGGAAGGCGAAATAAGCCAAGGCATCAGCGGGGCACAGATATTTTCGTTTTCGGTCATGGATAAAGAGGCCGATGTAATCGAAAAACTGAAAGAATACCAAGGCAGCTATGTGAAATTGACTTATGTGGAACGCTACGACACCTTTTTCTTTTGGGGCGACACCAAATATTTTGTAACCGATGTTTCCCAAGAAAATTCACCGCACTTTAACAGGAATTAAATGGAAAAAATCCACAAACACGTAGAAGAATCGCAAGTGACCATTTCCGAACTGATGCTGCCCTCGCACACCAATTTCAGCGGAAAAATTCACGGTGGGTACATTTTATCGCTTATGGACCAGATTGCTTTTGCGTGCGCATCCAAACACAGTAAAAATTATTGCGTAACGGCTTCTGTTGATACCGTAAACTTTTTAAAATCCATTGAAGTTGGGGAGTTGGTCACTATGAAAGCTTCCGTAAATTATGTGGGAAAAACCTCTATGGTCATTGGTATTCGCGTGGAGGCCGAAAACATTCATACGGGCGTTAAAAAGCACTGTAATTCGTCCTATTTTACCATGGTTGCCAAAGATGATGACGGCAATAATGTAGAAGTTCCCGGGTTGATCTTGGATTCGAAAACCGAAATACGCCGTTTTTTAAAAAGTGAACATCGGTTGAAAGTGAACAAACAACAAAAATATCAAGAATCCAGTTTTGAGGTGGCAGAGCACTTGCACGTTTTAAAAGAACACAACGTGATTGTTTCTTATAAAAAATAAGGAACAAGAAAAAAGCAGAGCGAACATTGCCCTGCTTTCACTTTTAAAAGCTTTAAACTTAACGGGTCAAGTACATTTTTCTTCGAGCGTAAAGCTCATAAAAATCATCGTCTTTTAAGTTCTCGATAAACAAAATGCTTTCACCGGTACTCTTCATTTCGGGACCCAATTGCTTGTTCACATTCGGGAATTTATTAAAACTGAACACCGGCCGCTTAATCGCATAACCATCCAAGTGTGGATTGAAATCGAAATCTGAAAGTTTCTTCTCGCCCAACATTACCTTGGTGGCGTAATTTACATACGGTTCGCCATACGCTTTGGCGATAAACGGCACGGTACGCGACGCCCTTGGGTTAGCCTCGATAATATAAACCTTATCGTCCTTAACGGCAAACTGAATGTTGATAAGCCCAACGGTGTTCAAGGCCAAGGCGATTTTTTCGGTATGGTCTTTTATTTGTTGAATCACCAAATCGCCCAAACTGAAAGGTGGCAACAGCGCGTTCGAGTCGCCACTGTGTATTCCGCAGGGTTCAATATGTTCCATAATACCAATGATATAGACGTTCTCGCCATCGCAAATGGCATCGGCTTCAGCTTCTATGGCACCGTCTAAATAATGGTCCAACAAGAGTTTGTTGTTTGGTATTTTCCGAAGTAAATCAACCACGTGTTCTTCCAGTTCTTCTTTGTTGATTACGATTTTCATTCCTTGGCCTCCCAATACATACGAAGGACGTATCAATAAAGGGAAATCCAATTGATCGGCCAACTCCAGAGCTTGTTGTGTGGTTTCAGCAGTTCCAAATTCTGGATAAGGAATGTCGTTTTCTTTCAGGATTGTTGAGAAACTGCCCCGGTCTTCGGCCAAATCCAGCGCCTTGTAGCTGGTTCCCATAATTTTGATGCCGTAACGGTCCAGTTTTTCGGCCAATTTCAATGCCGTCTGTCCTCCGAGCTGTACGATAACACCTTCTGGTTTTTCGTGGCGGATGATATCGTAAATATGTTCCCAGAACACGGGTTCAAAATACAATTTGTCGGCAATGTCAAAATCGGTCGATACGGTTTCGGGGTTGCAATTGATCATAATGGTTTCGTACCCACATTCGGCAGCGGCCAAAACGCCGTGCACACAACAATAATCAAACTCGATTCCCTGCCCAATACGGTTGGGTCCTGAGCCTAAGACCACGATTTTCTTTTTATCGGAAACCTTGCTGTCGTTTTCCACATAGCGATCTCCTTGGGCGGTTTCCACTTCGTTTTCAAAAGTAGAGTAGTAATATGGAGTTTGGGCTTCAAACTCGGCGGCACAGGTGTCCACTAACTTGTAAACCCGCTGTATATTGAGTTCTTCCCGCTTTTTATAGACCTGGCTTTCCAAACATTTAAGCATATGGGCTATTTGCCTGTCGCCATAGCCTTTTTGTTTGGCTTCCAACAATAGTTCTCTTGGTAAGGTGTCTAATGTATATTCTGAAATTTCCTTTTCAAGCAAATACAGTTCTTCGTATTGCTTTAAAAACCACATATCTATCTTTGTGATGTCGTGAATGCGGCTCAAAGGAATGCCAAGCTGTATGGCGTCATAAATGACAAACACCCGGTCCCAGCTGGGGTTTTTAAGCTTATCGAGTATTTGCTCGTAGTTGGTATAGCCTTTTCCGTCGGCTCCTATCCCATTTCGTTTTATTTCGAGGGATTGGGTGGCTTTATGCAGTGCTTCCTGAAACGAACGGCCAATGCCCATCACCTCGCCTACCGATTTCATTTGTGGACCGAGCAACCTGTTGGAACCTTCAAATTTATCAAAGTTCCACCGTGGTATTTTCACGATCACATAATCTAAGGTAGGTTCAAATAAAGCTGAAGTGGTTTTGGTAATTTGGTTGTCCAATTCATCAAGGGTATAGCCCAAAGCCAATTTCGCCGCAATTTTAGCGATGGGATAGCCCGTGGCTTTAGAAGCCAAAGCTGAAGAGCGGGAAACACGCGGGTTGATTTCAATGGCGATGATGTCTTCTTTTTCATCTGGGCTTACGGCAAACTGCACGTTGCAACCACCAGCAAAATCCCCAATGTTCCGCATCATTTTAATAGCCATATCGCGCATACGCTGAAAAGCCGAATCGCTCAAAGTCATCGCTGGGGCCACGGTAATGGAATCGCCTGTATGGATCCCCATTGGGTCCATATTCTCAACAGTACAAATTATAACAACGTTGTCGTTTTTGTCGCGAAGCAGTTCCAATTCGTATTCTTTCCAACCTTGTAACGCTTTATCGATAAGCACCTCGTGAATTGGGGAAACTTCCAATCCGTGTGTAAGCGCTTTTTCAAATTCATCTTCGGTTTCCACAAAGGCCGCTCCTGCCCCACCTAAGGTAAACGATGCGCGAATAAGCAAAGGCAAGCCAAATTCTTGGGCAATTTCTTTCCCCTGTAAAACCGATTTAGCAGTTTTGGCAGGAGCCACGGGAACACCAATACGTCCCATTAGTTGTTTAAATTCTTCGCGGTCTTCGGTAATATTAATGGCGTCGATATCCACCCCAATGAGTTTTACGTCAAAATCTTCCCAAATCCCTTTTTCATCGGCCTCGATACAGAGGTTGAGCGCTGTTTGCCCGCCCATTGTAGGCAACACGGCATCGATTTGTGGATGTTCCTTTAAAATCTTGACCAGCGATTTTGTGGTAAGCGGCAAGAGATAGACGTGGTCTGCCATGGCAGGGTCGGTCATAATGGTTGCCGGGTTGCTGTTTATAAGTATGGTTTCAATTCCGTCTTCACGAAGAGAGCGTAAGGACTGGGAACCAGAATAGTCGAATTCACACGCCTGCCCAATGACAATAGGGCCAGAACCAATGATCAAGATGGATTTTAATTTTTCGTTTTTAGGCATTGTTAAAGAAGATTTTTTTTTCGGTGCGTAAAATTACGTTACGTATGGGTAAAAAAAAAGGCGTTGTATAAAAACAACACCTTTATTATTTAATAGGATATAAACATTATTTCTTGTGGCGGGTTTCAGAAGACACAGATAGTTTTTTTCTGCCTTTCGCTCTGCGGGCAGCCAACACTTTTCTACCGTTTACTGAAGCCATACGCTCTCTAAAACCGTGTTTGTTTCTCCTTTTTCTTTTTGATGGCTGAAATGTTCTTTTCATGGTAACTTATGTTATAACTTCTTCTGAAAAATTTTAAATAAGACCTCTGTTAAAAGTCGGGTGCAAATATACAATCATTTATCAGGTTTCCAAATGGAATTTTGAAAAAATATTTATTAGTTTTTAGTACCTTTGCCAACCCTATAAAAACAGATAGTTCATGTTCAACAAAAATATAAAATTAGTATTGGCTGCGCTCGTTATTGCAGCAGCCGTTTGGCAGTTTTTTGAAAATAACATTGGCAATGGGATTATGTTGATATTCCTTTCCTTGATTTTCATTTTCCTGTATTTCAAAAACGAAATCATCCTACTTGCTTTCCTTCAATTGAGAAAGCAAAATTTTGACGGTGCCAAAAAATGGTTGGACAAGATTAAAAACCCAGAAGCTTCTTTGGTCCAGAAACAGCAAGGGTATTATTATTATCTAAACGGGTTGATGGTGTCGCAAACCAATATGAACGAAGCCGAAAAATATTTTAAAAAAGCCATAAGCTTAGGCTTGAACATGAGTGCCGATATGGCCATGGCCAAATTAAACCTCGCTGGGATTGCCATGACCAAAAATAGAAAGCGTGAAGCGCAAATACTCTTAAATGAAGCCAAAAGCCTGGACAAGCACAATATGCTGGACGACCAGATAAAAATGATGAAACAGCAAATGAAACGTGCTGGGCAGCCCAACCAACATTTTGGTGGTGGCCGGGCCGGACGCCGTGGTGGGCGCCGTTAATTTCTTACAAACCACTACGTGTAAACACGTACTATCTTACAAAATTTAGTTGTTAATCGATTATACGGCTGCTTAATCGAAAAAATACTGTTTTCTCTTAACACCTTAATACCTTTGAAGCGTTAACTAACAAAACGCTTATGGGTAGAAAACTACTTCTTCTATTCTTATTGGTTTCATATACAGCGCTCTCTCAAGAAGTTGAGCATGAAACCCTATTCTCCCAAGCGATTGGAAAAAACATCAAAAAATACAAACTCCAATCGAAACAAGCGTTCATGGACCACAATTACGAACGGGCAACTTTCCTGTTCGATTCGTTGGTAAACCACGTAATCAATGGAAGCCGGTTAGACAATTTTGACATCCGGAAAACTTCAGGAAAAAAAATAAACTTTTACGATTTTGACAAACCGGTGTTTTTAATAAGTTATGCCTCATGGTGTACGCCTGGCATAGGGGAAATCCCTGCTTTAAACAAAATCGTGGACGAAAACCATCAAGAAATCGATTTTGTGGTGCTTTTTTGGGACACGAAGCGAAAGGCAAGACAGCAGGCCCGCAAATACAGCAAAAACATAACCGTGGCCTATGTTGACGAAACCGAAAACACCCACGACCACATCGTGCAGACCTTGAAGCACAGCTTGGGCTTCCCTACTACGTTCTTTATCGATTCAAACAAAACCATTATCGATGTTAGACGTGGCGTTTTACACCCTTATAACGAGACCTATGACGCTTCATTTGAAATGAACTACGATGCATACCACAACGGCATTACCCTTATAAAAAGTTTTGACGGAAAAAGCCGGACAACCGTTGTAGCAAAAGACAACCCGTGAACGGGTAAACTAACCAAAATGCAAAAGACCGGTACTTTAGAAATAAGCTACCGGTCTTTGTCTTTTTAAAAAACGTGTTTCCTATTTTGTAGTTGTATCGTAATAGCCCTTTTTAGGGATCTCGATAAAATATTCTTTTCCCGAAGCATTTTTTAAATATGTTTCGCGCAACCAAGGGTTGTGTATTTTCAACACCTTATAGCTAATATCATATTTATGGGCAAAGTCTGGTATATCGGTTATTGCGGTATCCACTTTTACCTTAAAGGTGGGCACTTGGTGGTAGAGGTCCTGTTCCCTAAAATTGAAGCCGTATTTTTTGGGGTTGGACAAGATGGTTTTAAAAGCCAATATCCTAAATACGTAACGGCTTGTTTCATCGTTTAAAAGAATATCGTAATAATCGTTTTCGGCCTTCTGTCGGTCTATCTGTTTGCTTACCCCGTAATTGCCCGCGTTGTATGCGGCAGCGGCCAAAGTCCAGCTTCCGAATCGCTCTTTAGACTTTTTTAGGTACTCTGCGGCAACTTTTGTAGCCAACTCTAGGTTATACCGTTCATCCACATAATCATTGATTTCCAATCCATATTCCCGTCCAGTACTGCTTAAAAAGTGCCAAAATCCTGCGGCACCAGCTGGCGAACGGTTGTTCATCAGTCCACTTTCGGCTACGGCAAGGTATTTAAAATCGTCTGGCAGACCATATTTTTTGAGCATTGGTTCAATAATTGGGAAATATTTGTTGGCTCGTTTTATAATCAACAGCCCGTTGGATTGCCAATACGTGTTTACCAACAATTCCCGGTCAAAACGTTCTCGTATGTCTGGCTCGTTCAAGGGAACGGGTTCCCCTGCAAACTCCAAATATTCAGGTGTTGGCAAGGCATACACATTATAATCGTTTACTAAACTTTCTTCAAACTTCTCGCTTCCGGGCGGATTTTGCACCGCTTTATCGGTTTTTGGCTCTTGTACCGCATTGATGGACAGCCCGCTAATAACGAACAAGATTGCCCCCAGCCCTATTTTTGATAAAAAACTCATAACTTTTATTTTTTTTCTAAATATACCATATAATATACCTCTTTTCAATTAATTAACACAGCATTACTTAGAAATTATTTCCACTAGTTTTTCTGAAATTTTCGTTCCTTTATTCAAAAGCATAATATGGGTGCCTCCTTCTAATGTAACGCAATCATCAATGTTTTTTATGGGAAACACCACATCTTTGTCACCGTGTATGTGTACCACGTTTTCCATAGGTTCTTTACGTTGCCATTTTACCATGTTTTTTATGGCCCAGTCTAAATACTGCTTATTGCGAACGTGAAGAAATTCTTGGTACAGTTGAAGCCGTTTTTTAGACCGTGGGCCTATCGAAAATTTAGTAAGGTCATCGGCACTCAACACCAAGCGCGTGGGTATTAACTTATATGCTCCCGTTTTGCGGGCAAATTTCATACGGGTGGGCAATTCTTTTTCAGACTTCACGCTGGAAATAATGATCAGGTTTTTCAAGGTGAGGTATTGCGCCATTTCCTGTGCTACCACACCCCCAAAAGACACCCCTACCAATACCGAATTGGGTGCTTTTACCCGTTCTGCCATCCGTTTGGCGTACAAGGCGATAGGTTCGTCTTTTTCAGGAATCAACCATTCTAATATGTGCGTTTTAAAGCGGTCTTCGGGAAGCTTGATGTTTTTGAAAATCTCTTTTCCGGCAGCCATTCCCGGAATAAAATAAACGTGTGTCATTTCAAGAGCCATAAAGGATTATCGGGATTATATGCGTTTCAGCACACTAATTTTTTGTAACTTTGTTAAGCAAAGATACTATTATCTTATAGCTATTGGAGCGTATGAAAACTATTTTACATCCTGCTGAAAGTCGTGGTACAGCAAATTTTGGTTGGCTACAAGCCAGATATTCTTTCAGTTTTGCCAATTATTACAATCCGGACCGTCTTCAATTTGGCAAACTTCGTGTTTTGAACGACGACCAGATTGATCCAGCAATGGGTTTTGGCAAGCATCCCCACAAGAATACGGAAATTGTTACCATCCCACATTCCGGTGCTTTGAAACATCAAGACTCTACGGGAAGTAGCGGAATTATAAAATCTGGTGACATACAGGTAATAAGCGCAGGTACGGGTGTTGAGCAAAGAGAAGTAAATACAAGCACTACCGAAGCGGTTTCATTGTTTCAAATTTGGATCTTGCCTGAAAATGAAGGCGTTGCACCCCGTTACAACCAGAAAAAAATCGCTCCCCTATTACAAAAAAACGGTTGCAGCACCATGGTAAAGCTTAAACAAACCAAAGAAAACAAGCTGTGGACCCAAGAACAAGCCTATTTTAGTTTAGGTACCTTTTCAGAAAAAACCAAAACTTCCTATTCATTGCATAACAAAACCTACGGCGTTTACGTTTTTGTGATAGACGGCACCATTCTTGTTGACAATGAAACACTTAACAAACGTGATGCCATAGAAGAAATATGGGACACAGACAGTATTGATGTTACTGCCAGTAAAAACAGTCGCGTTTTACGTATTGAAATACCCATGAACTAAATTATAAAATAACTCCCATGATTGAAGATGTAGAGATTACCGACAATGAATTTTTAAGGCAATTCGAACTTGAGATTGGCGACAATATGGCGCGAATAGAATATGCCCTCCAAGACCGTAAAATATTTTTGACCAAATATGATATGCCAGAAGACCTGGAAGACCAAGGCTTTAGAGATATTTTTATTAAAGCTGTGTTTGAAGAAGTACGGGACCGTGGCATTAGTTTGGTGCCCACCAGCCCGGAGATTGCAGGTTTTATGCGAAAAAACAGGAGGAAATACCGCGATTTACTGCCCGTAGGCATTAGTATTTAACTGGCCATTGCTTTATTGTTCACAAATTCAAACCGCACCAGACCATCTTCATCTATTTCGGTAAGTTGAATTGTATGCAGTGTATTGACCAACTCCGGATTCCACGGTGCTTTTACTTTTACATAATTTTCGGTAAACCCGTGGATATAGCCTTTCTTGTTTTCGCCTTCAAAAAGCACCGTTCGCAAACTCCCTAATTGACTTTCATAAAAAGCCCTTCTTTTCTTAGCTGAAAGTCCCCGTAGCATTTTACTTCGTTTTTTGCGTACTTTATTCGGCACTACACCGTCCATTTCGGCAGCTGGGGTATTATCTCTTTCTGAATAGGTAAATACGTGCAGGTACGAAATATCCAGTTCGTTTAAAAAGTTGTATGTTTCCAAAAACCGTTCTTCCGTTTCCCCGGGAAAGCCTACGATAACATCAACGCCAATGCACGCATGAGGCATCGCATCTTTAATGCGTGCTACCCTATCTACATACAACTCGCGCATATACCGGCGACGCATCAGTTTTAACAAATCATTGCTTCCGCTTTGCAACGGAATATGAAAATGCGGTACAAAAGTTCGTGAGCCTGCAACAAAATCTATCGTTTCATTTTTCAACAAATTAGGTTCTATGGAAGAAATGCGTAAGCGTTCAATTCCGGAAACTTCATCCAAGGCTTCGCAAAGTTCAAAAAAAGTGTGCTCGTGTTTTTTGTTGCCAAACTCGCCTTTTCCGTAGTCGCCAATATTTACACCAGTTAAAACAATTTCTTTAATTCCTTTTTCTGAAATTTCAGCAGCATTTTTAAGCACATTTTCCAAGGTATCACTTCGGGAAATTCCCCGTGCCAAAGGAATGGTGCAATACGTACATTTATAATCACAGCCATCTTGAACTTTTAAAAATGCTCTCGTTCGATCACCAATAGAATACGAACCGACATAAAAGTCTGCTTCGTCTATTTCACACGAATGTACTTCCCCGAAATCATTTTTAGAGAGATCATTTAAGTAATCGGTGATTTTAAATTTTTCTGTAGCCCCTAAAACCAAATCAACACCATCAACATCGGCTAATTCTTCGGGCTTCAATTGCGCGTAGCAACCTACAGCCGCCACAAAAGCATCAGGATTTACTTTTTGAGCTTTCTTTACAATAGTTTTAAAACGCTTATCTGCATTTTCGGTTACACTACACGTATTAATAACGTAGATATCTGCTTTTTCAGAAAAATCTACTCGACTAAACCCTTCATCTTTAAAATTTCTAGCAATGGTAGAAGTTTCACTAAAATTGAGCTTACAACCTAAGGTATAAAATGCGACTTTTTTTGTAGCGTTCATAGTATTTATTGAAGTGCAAAGGTACTATTTTCTATTTAATTTGCAGGGTGTGTGATGCTGGGCGCTGGATGATTGATTTATGAAATCACAATACATTATCTTTGAAAAAAACAGACAGGATGAGCTTTAAATTTGAAAAATTGAATATTTGGAAAAAAGCTATGGAATTAGGTGAAGATGTTGATGCTATAGCAGACACTTTTCCCAAAAAAGAGCTGTTCAATCTTAGCAGTCAGATAAGAAGAGCAGCCGATTCAATTGCGCTTAATATTTCGGAAGGGTCAATTTTGCAATCAGACCCTGAACAAAAGAAATTTTTAGGGTATTCTATTCGTTCTTTAGCAGAAGTTGTGACTTGTCTTTATAAGGCAAAGAATAGAAATTATATAAATCAGGATTATTTTGATGAAAAGTATGATTTTTGCTATCATTTAATGAATATGTTAATTGCTTACCGAAGAAGATTTTTATAACACAATATGACAATACGAGACCGAATCTCATCGAGCACCCAGCATCCAGTACCCAATTTTTTATGGGGAATAATAATAGTATTGTTCACTCTTTTTTCTTGTGGAAAGAACAATACCTCCAACAATAACCACCTCGTTTTCCGCTACAACGAGCACAGCAACATAAGCTCCCTGGACCCGGCATTCGCCAGAAATCCGCAAAACATCTGGCCTACCAATCAATTATTTAACGGCCTTATACAATTGGACGATTCATTAAACATTGAACCCGATATCGCTAAGCGATGGGAAGTGAATGACAGCACGTTTACCTATACTTTTTATTTGCGGGACGATGTTTATTTTCATAAAAACCAATGCTTTGGAAGCGATTCAACCCGAACGGTTACCGCTCACGATTTTGTGTTCAGCTTTGACCGTTTGACCGATGCCGACGTCGCTTCGCCTGGAAGTTGGGTGATGAACACCGTTAAAAACTATAAAGCAAAAAACGATACCACGTTGGTTATTCAATTAAAACAACCCTTTCCTGCTTTTTTGGGTTTGCTGTCCATGCGGTATTGCTCGGTAGTGCCAGAAGAAGCAATTAACTTCTACGGAAATGAATTCAGGAGCAACCCAGTAGGCACAGGCCCGTTCCGGTTTAAGCTGTGGGAAGAAAATGTGAAGTTGGTCCTTCGGAAAAACCCGTTGTATTTTGAAACCGATGCACAGGGAAACCAATTGCCGTATCTGGAAGCCGTTGCCATTACCTTTTTACCCGATAAACAAAGTGAGTTTCTACAATTTGCACAGGGAAAATTGGATTTTATTTCAGGCTTGGACAATTCGTATAAAGACGAAATAATAACCACTCAAGGAACGCTTCAGAAAAAATACAGAGACCGGGTAAAACTAATCACAACCCCATATTTGAACACCGAATATTTGGGTTTTTTCATGGAAACCGAAACCTCTGAAATTGAATCAAAAGAATTAAGAAAAGCAGTCAATTATGGATTTGACCGTAAAAAAATGGTAACCTACCTCCGCAACGGAATGGGTACGCCCGCCACGCACGGTTTTATACCAAAAGGACTGCCAGGGTTTGCTTCTATTGAAGGATATGACTACAACCCTGATAAAGCCCGACAATTAATCGAGCAATACAAAACCGAAACAGGAGACACCCAACCGGAAATTACCATTGGCACTAACAGCCAGTATCTGGACATTTGCGAGTATATACAACGGGAATTGGAAAAAATAGGGATTGCAGTAGAAATCGATGTGATGCCCCCTTCCACCCTACGGCAAATGAAAAGCAGTGGCGAGCTGGATATTTTCCGGGCCAGTTGGATTGCCGATTATCCCGATGCCGAAAATTACCTGTCGTTGTTTTACAGTGAAAACTTCACACCTAATGGCCCCAATTATACACATTTTAAAAATGTTGTTTTTGATAGTTTGTACGAAAAATCACTGACCATTTCAAACATTGAAAAAAGAAAGCGGCTTTATGTAAAAATGGATTCCATAGTGGTTGCTGAAGCACCTGTTGTCCCTTTGTTTTATGATGTTGCCATACGGTTTGTGAACAAAAAAGTGTCTGGCTTGGGCATCAATCCACAGAATTTTTTGGTTTTAAAACACGTTAAAAAGAAAAAATGAAACGAGGAATAACAAAATGCGAATGGTGCCTCACCGAAAACAGTAACAATACCACCCGTTGTAATAATTGTGGTGGGCCTGTGGCCGTTTTGGAACCGTGGGTGTTGCAATGCGGTTGGTGCAAAACCTCTAACAGGCGCGACCAGGTGAGCCACTGTATAAGTTGCGGTGGACAGTTGCCAAGCATTCCCGGCAGCTCCAGGCAACCCGAACCTCCCAAACAGCCCAGAAATTTGAGCTTCTCCTATAAAATAAGGGTAAAATATACGGGAAATGCGTTAATGATGATCGGAATTATTTTTATGATCGTTGGGCTCCCAGCATTGGCAATTTCTATATTTGAAATTTTTGAAGGACTGATTAATATTCCCTTTATCGTGTTCAGCCTTGTTTTTCCTGTAATTGGTTTCTTTTTAGTCAAAAAAAGTAACAAAAATTCCAATCAAAAGTTAAATGCGCTTCAATTTGGGGTGCCTACCCGTGGGGTAATAAAAAAGGTTTACGTAGACACCACGCAAAGTATCAACAAGAAACATCCCCTAAAAATAGAATATGAATTTGACACTCCTTTAAAAACCCGTCACGATTCGGTTAGGGTTTGGGACCGTGCTAACCTGAAACGCCCAAAAGGGGAACATATTTGGGTGGTTTGCAATCCAGAAAACCTAAAAGAAAACAACTTGTGGCCGCCTTTGGCTTAAATTACAGGTATTAAGGTAGAAAATGAAAAACAACACGTATAACACAATAAAATTATGTTCGGAGCCGGTTTTGTTATTGACATGATACAGACGCTTAAAAACAATAGGCGAGACCGTATCACAAAATTTGATAAAGGTGTTGACGAAGCCTCGCCAATGTATGGCAAATTTGTGGACCACAAAAAAATGAGCCCGGAAGCCTTTGCGGACTTTCAACAAAAGCTAAAAGAAACCAACAGAAAAAACAGACGTAGGCTATTTATAACATTTGGGACTGTCATGGTAGTCATTATTGCCATCATCATTTACTTTTTGTTCTTTCTTGAACTGGAACCGGCTAAGCCCATTAAATTTAAAATGAAATAGCCCCTTAATTTCACACCATTTCTTTGTGCCTCCGCGACTCTTCGGGAAACAGTACTACCCGCGACGCCATTGTGCCGTCTCTTCAAAAACATGTTCTAAAATCTTAGCATCTTCCTTAGAAAATTCAACACTTCGTCTTGCCATCACCACTTTGGCCACTTCAAAGGCCTTGTTGGTTTTGTAGGTAGTCATGCCGCCGCTTCCACCCCAGCTAAAACTGGGGACAAAATTACGCGGGAAACCGCTTCCGAAGATATTGGCACTCACACCTACCACTGTTCCGGTATTGAACATGGTATTGATGCCACATTTGCTGTGATCGCCCATCATCAAGCCACAAAATTGCAATCCGGTTTTGGCAAAACCTTCGGTTTCGTAATCCCATAAACGGACCTCAGCATAATTATTTTTTAAATTACTGTTATTGGTATCGGCACCCAAATTGCACCATTCGCCAATTACCGCATTCCCCAAAAAGCCATCGTGGCCTTTGTTGGAATATCCAAAAATAACCGAGTTGTTAAGCTCTCCACCTACTTTACTGTGCGGACCAATAGTACAACCGGTATAAATTTTTGCATTCATTTTTACCGTAGCATGATCACAAAGGGCAAACGGACCGCGAATCATAGAACCTTCCATGATTTCGGCATCTTTACCAATATAGATGGGGCCTTCGGTTGCGTTTAAAGAGCATAGGGGAAGTTTCGCGCCTTCTTCAATAAAAATCTGTTTTTTATTAAAAGCCACGGTCATTTCTGGTATGGGCTGCGATTGCCTGTTCTTGGTCAACAACTCAAAATCACGTTTAATGGCTTCATGGTTTTTTGAAAATATATCCCAAGTATGTGCTACTTGAAAGACGTCATCATACGTATATTGAATAATGTCGTAGCTTTCAAAATCCACTTCCTGTCCTTCAAGGGTGTAAAAGGCAATCGGTTCTTCATCATAAAATATGGCCTGGTTTTCTGATAGTTCTTTTATGATATTCACCAAATTTTCTGAAGGAAGAAAAGAAGCATTGATTAAAATGTTCTGCTCCATTTCAACCATTGGAAACTTTTCTGACAAATAATCCTCCGTTATCGTAGTGGTGGTAAATCCTAATAGTTTTTCCCATTTTTCACGAATGGTCAATATGCCTATACGGATATCGGCCACAGGACGTGTGAAAGTGAAAGGAAGCAATTGGTTGCGAACGGTACCGTCAAAAAGGATGTAATTCATGTTCAGTTGTGTGTTTTGAGTTGTCGGTTATCAACAATGTATTTTTATGCTGAGTAAATATACAAATCAAAAAATTAGGCGGTTGAGTGTTTTCCTGAAATTACTGGCAGTAATTTCAGGAAAATGTATCGAAACCACCGATTTAAAAAAAACAAATAAACAAAAAAAAGCCCCCGAAGAAATTTCGAAGGCTTTTATATATCGTATCAAAAAAAGGTTATTCGCTTTCTTTAGCTTCCTCTTCCTGTTTTTTAGGTGATTTCTTGAATTTTGCGTACTTGTTCTTGAACTTATCGATACGTCCGGCAGTATCAAGCAATTTAGCTTTACCTGTGTAATACGGGTGAGAAGTTCTGGAGATTTCCAGCTTTACCAATGGGTATTCTGTACCGTCAACCTCGATCGTCTCTTTTGTCTGTGCAGTCGATTTTGTTAAAAAAACGTCGTCATTGGACATGTCTTTAAAAGCAACTACTCTATAATTTTCAGGATGGATACCTTTTTTCATCTTCTTGTCTTTTTAATAGGGTCTCGATTTTGAGAATGCAAATTTAATTATTTTTACTAAACAGACAATAGTAAATGTTATTTTTTTGAAAAAGAAAAACCTACGTATCGTTCAAAAATATACAGATTGCATATTTCAGAAAAATAAACCGTAACAATTTAGTATTTTTGCTTACTAACCAACCAAACCAGCCTATCAGTAATTGGAGGCTATAAACTTCAAACCATGGAAAATCAAACTGCATCTGTTAAAAAAATCGGTCTTAATTATGGTCTTATCCTCTCCTTATTGGTCGTAGGACTTTCTGTAATCGTGTATGTTTTAGGTTTGCACCTAGAGCAACCTTGGTGGCAATCTGTGCTCAATTTCGTTTTTATGACCTTATGTATCGTTTATGGCCTTAAAGCCTTTAAAAATGAGAGCGGCGGTTTTTTATCGTTGGGCGACGCGCTTAAAACCGGCTTGATCATCGCCTTGGTATCGGGTATTATAGGTTCTGTTTTTTCTTATATTTTTATTACGTTTATTGAACCGGATTTTATTAGTCAAATGCTCGATACAACCCAAGAAAAAATGATTGAGCAAAATCCTAATATGACACAAGAGCAGATGGATATGGCCATGGGAATGACCGAGAAGTTTATGAGCCCCTGGATTATGTTTGCCATGGGAATGATTGCTTCGCTTTTCTTCGGCTTTATCATTTCATTGATTGCCGGTCTTATAATGAAACAACCTAGGCCAACACACGAATAGACAGCTCTATGAACCTATCCATCGTCATTCCACTTCTCAACGAAGAGGAGTCCATAAACGAACTCTACCATTGGATTGCAAACGTTATGCAATCCAATGGCTTTTTATATGAGCTCATCTTTATAGACGATGGTAGTACCGACAATTCTTGGAACATAATCGATACGCTTTCCCGTGAGCATAAGGAAGTGAAAGCCATCCGGTTTTTAAAAAATTTCGGAAAATCCCAAGCCTTACATGCCGGCTTCGCCCTTGCCATTGGCGATGTGGTAATCACCATGGATGCCGATTTACAGGACAATCCAGAGGAAATCCCAGCACTATACAATATGGTGGTTAAAGAAGGCTACGATCTGGTTTCCGGCTGGAAAAAGAAACGGTACGACTCGGTAGTTTCCAAAAACATGCCTTCCAAACTCTTCAACTTTGCCGCCCGGAAAACCTCGGGTGTAAAACTGCACGATTTTAACTGTGGACTAAAGGCCTATAAAAACGAGGTGATAAAAACCATTGAGGTTACTGGCGAAATGCACCGGTACATCCCGGTACTGGCCAAAAATGCCGGTTTCAACAAAATCAGCGAAAAAGAAGTGCAACATCAAGCCCGAAAATACGGTACCACCAAGTTTGGGGCCGAACGGTTTGTGCGCGGTTTTTTAGATTTAATCACCATTTCTTTTTTAACCCGCTTTGGAAAACGGCCTATGCACCTTTTTGGGGCTTGGGGCGCTTTTATGCTCTTTGTGGGCTTCTGTTTCGCGCTGTACTTGGGTATCGATAAACTGTTTATCCATACCAAAGGTAGGCTATTGGCCGAGCGTCCCGAATTTTTTATCGCCCTTACCGCTATGATCTTGGGCACCCAACTTTTCTTGGCCGGATTTTTGGGCGAACTCATCTTGCGCAGCAAAAACGGCTCCAAAAACTACATTATTAAAGAACACCGAAACGTTAAAGAATAACGAATTGGTTTCCTTATTTTTGCACCTGCCTGCCATAGCGGCTTTTATTAATTTTGAAACATGATTTACGTAGATCCTTCCATATTAGAACGCGTCAATAAATGGCTTACCCCTTTTTTCGATGACCAGACGCAATACACTATAAAAGAAATGATCGCCCACGACCCCGAAGGGCTGGAAGACAGTTTTTATAAAAATTTAGCTTTTGGCACCGGCGGTATGCGCGGAATAATGGGCGTTGGCGATAACCGTATCAATAAATACACCCTTGGAAAAAACACACAAGGCCTTTCCAATTACTTAAAAAAACAATTTCCTAACCAAACCATAAAAGTCGCGATTGCCTACGATTGCCGCCATAACAGCAAAGAGCTGGCCCAAGTGGTTGCCAATGTTTTTTCGGCCAATGGCATTGAAGTTTTTTTGTTTTCAGATTTACGCCCCACACCAGAGCTTTCGTTTGCGGTAAAATACCTTAACTGTCAGTGTGGCATTGTATTGACTGCCTCGCACAACCCACCGGAATACAATGGTTATAAAGTGTATTGGGAAGATGGCGGACAATTGGTGCCACCTCAGGATAGCGAAGTAATTGCTGAAATAAACGCACTGGAATATAGCGCTATTAATTTTGAAGCCGTTTCAGAAAAAATTCAATTGATTAATACTGAAGTAGATAACGCTTTTGCTGAAGCGTCTATTAAAAACGGCAGTTTTAATACGTCGCAAGAGGCTAAAGACAATTTAAAAATTGTATTCACGTCGCTTCATGGAACTTCAATCACCATGATCCCGAGGGTTCTGGAAGAAGCCGGGTATCAAAATGTTACTGTTGTTGAAGAACAAGCCAAACCTGATGGCGATTTCCCAACCGTTAAATCGCCCAACCCAGAAGAACCGGCGGCCTTGAAAATGGCTTTGGAACTGGCGGAAAAAAAACAAGCCGATATCGTGATTGGTACCGATCCTGACTGCGATCGCTTGGGAATTGCCGTTCGTAATAACAACGGAAAAATGACACTGCTCAATGGCAACCAAGCCATGGTATTGAAAACACACTTTTTGTTGGAACAGTACAAAAAAGCGGGAAAATTAAACCGCACCCAGTTTATCGCTTCGACAGTGGTTTCCACTCCAATGATGCGGAAATTGGCCGAACGTTATAACGTAATATACAAAGAAGGCCTAACCGGCTTTAAATGGATTGCCAAAATGGTAAAGGATTTTCCAGAACTTGAATTTATTGGCGGCGGCGAAGAAAGTTTTGGTTTTATGGTGGGTGATTTTGTTCGTGATAAAGATGCCGTGACCGCTACCCTGCTGACTTGTGAAATCGCTGCCCAGAAAAAAGAAGCCGGCAGCAGTATGTTTGATTATTTACAATCCATTTATGAAGAATATGGTACCTACCGCGAGCATTTGGTTTCCTTGGTGAAAAAAGGTAAAAAAGGAGCCGAAGAAATTTCAGAAATGATGAAAACCCTACGTGAAAAACCGTTTACCAAAATAGCCGGCAGCAACGTAATCCGGTTTGAAGATTTACAAAAACAAGAAGCGATTACATTCCCTTCAAAAACAAAAGAAACCTTAGACATCCCAAAATCGAACGTGCTGATTTATTATAGTGAAGATGGCAGTAAAATTGCAATGCGCCCCAGTGGAACGGAACCCAAGATTAAGTTTTACATGAGCGTGAACACAAAATCCACTGGAGAGGATGCTGTTGCACAATTACAGCAAAAAATTGATAACATTAGTACCCATTTAAATATTAGTTAGTGAAATACTTTAAAAAAATACTGCGGTACGCACAGCCTTACAAAGGGTATGCTTGGATGAATATCGTCTCCAACGTTTTTTATGCCCTGTTCGGTACTTTGGCCTTTGTATCGTTGATGCCAATGCTGAAAGTGCTCTTCGGAAATTCAGAAAAAATAACCGAAGTACCGCAATTTAACGGTATTGGCGATATTGGCACTTACTTTGAAGAATATTCCAATTATTACATCAACCGACAGATTGAAACGTCAGGCGAACTCAATACGTTAATGATTATGATCGCCCTGGTCATTGCCACGTTTTTATTGAAAAACCTGTTTGGCTATCTGGCGATGTATTTCATTACCTTTTTACGCAACGGGGTGCTAAAAGACCTTCGGAACGCGCTGTATAAAAAAACGATCGATCTGCCCGTTTCTTTCTATTCTGAAAAACGAAAAGGCGATACCATTGCCCGTATCACGAGTGATGTATTGGAAATCCAACATTCGTTTCTCTCTATTTTAGAACTGATTATTCGCGAACCGCTTATGATCCTTTTTACCATTATTGCCATGCTCGCCATAAGCCCGCAGTTAACGCTCTTTGTATTTATTTTCATTCCGGTTTCTGGTTTGATTATTTCACGGATCGGGAAAAGCCTAAAACGAAAATCAGATCGCGTACAGAAGGAACAAGGCATGTTTCTCTCCATTTTAGAAGAAACCCTCGGGGGGCTTAAAATAATAAAAGGCTTTAATGCCGAACGCATTTTCAACCGGAAATTCAACGAATCCACTTCTCGGTTTTACAAGTATTCAAATTCCCTGATCAATAGACAAAACCTCGCTTCGCCTACCAGCGAATTTTTGGGCATTGTGGTTATTGCAATTTTATTGTGGTACGGTGGATCTATGGTATTGGTTGAAAAAACCCTGGCTCCGGAAGAGTTTATCGTATTCATGGGGCTGGCCTATAATATCCTCACCCCGGCAAAAGCGATAAGCAAAGCCAGTTACGGCGTTAAAAAAGGAAATGCCGCTGCCGAACGGGTGCTGGAAATACTGGAAACCGAATCGACCATACAAGATATTCCCAATGCTACCGAAAAAGAAGGGTTTAATGACAAAATCGAGATACAGAACATCTCGTTTAAATACGAGGATAACTATGTGCTGCACGATTTTTCATTGACCGTCCCCAAGGGGCATACCGTAGCATTGGTGGGGCAAAGTGGAAGCGGAAAAAGTACCATTGCCAACTTGCTCACGCGTTTTTACGATGTGAACAAAGGTGTTATCTCCATCGACGGGTTGGACATTAAAACCATTTCTCAAAGTTCTTTGCGCAATTTGTTAGGCTTGGTTACCCAAGACTCTATTTTATTCAACGGCACCGTTAAAGAAAATTTATTGGTCGCCAAAGAAAGCGCAACTGTTGAAGAAATAGAAGACGCACTGAGAATAGCCAACGCCTGGGAGTTTGTGAAAGACTTACCGCGCGGAATTGACACCAATATTGGCGATAGCGGCAATAAATTAAGTGGTGGCCAAAAACAGCGCCTGAGCATCGCTAGGGCCGTACTGAAAAATCCGCCTATTATGATTTTGGACGAAGCCACTTCGGCCTTGGACACCGAAAGTGAACGCTTGGTACAAGATGCCTTGGAAAAGATGATGAAAAACCGTACCTCGGTGGTTATTGCTCATCGATTATCCACCATTCAAAATGCGGATAAGATTGTGGTATTATCTAAAGGTAAAATAGTTGAGCAAGGAAAGCATCAAGAACTATTAGCCAAAAAAGGGGTGTATCACAGTTTGGTTGAAATGCAATCTCTGGCTTAAATACAGGACATAAGTAAAAAAAAAGAACGGTTGGGGGACCGTTCTTTTTGGTTGGTGCCATCGTATTTGGGGCGCACGATGGCCGGTATTAAGTAGGTTTTTTTATTTGATTCAAATATAAATTCTTTTTTTCATTCCACCAAGAAAAAATGCATTTAATCTTAAAATATTGTATTTCATCGATTATTTTACACTTATTTTCCTACATATTCTTACAAATCATTTTAATATAAAACGGGTCAGCCCCCGCTTAGACCCGTTTTAACTTCGCTTTTGCTATACTTGAGGCTTATAACAAAAACACACATAAGTAGTGTACACCAAAATTAGTAATATTTTTCTTACAAAAAAACATTTAACACACTTAATCGGTTTAAATCGTACTTAATCGATGCTATTCAGAATATTCTAAAGGTAAATAAACGGTTTTTACATTTAAACCTTTTACATTTAAAGACGTCAAAATATAAAATGATCAGTTTTTGGTTACAGAGAACGACTTGGTGGGTGCGTTACAGAACGACAAGCATAAAGAAGCTGCGTTTAGGGAGCTGGTGTCCCAATATAAAGAACGGTTGTACTGGCATATCCGAAAAATTGTCTTGAACCACGATGATACCGACGATGTACTCCAAAATACGTTCATCAAAATTTACAAAAACATCCATTCGTTTAAAGGCGACAGCAAGCTTTATACGTGGATGTACCGCATTGCCACCAACGAGTCCATCACTTTTATAAACAAACGGGCCAAACGGAAGCAGGTTTCTTCAGAAGAACTACAAAATCAAGCCATTGAAAAGTTGACGAGCGATGTTTATTTTGAAGGGGAAACCATTCAGCTACAACTTCAAAGAGCCATCGCTACCCTACCGCCCAAACAACGAATGGTGTTCAATATGAAGTATTTTGACGAACACACCTACGAAGAACTTTCAGAAATCTTAGAGACTTCAGTTGGTGGATTGAAAAGCAGTTACCACATTGCCGTAAAAAAAATAACCGAATATTTAAAAACCAACGAGAGCCGGTTCAACGATATGTAAAACAAAAAGAGGTATCAATGAAACCTTTTAGCATTTTTAAAGTCAAAAGACAAATGGACAAGCAAAAACATACATCTGGGTTTAAGGTTCCGGAAAGCTATTTTGAGACTTTTGAAGAAAAGCTCTTCACAAAAATAGCCGAAGAACAATTGCCCAACCAATCAGGGTTTTCCGTTCCTCCCGGTTATTTTGACGGGTTGGAAGACACCCTTGCACAGCATCCTGATATTGCCCCGAAACATACAAAAGTACGCTCACTGTTCGCTAAAAGCAATTTAAAGTATGCCGTTGCTGTTGCAGCTGCCGTAGTATTGGCTGTTGTACTGTTAAACAAGAACAATGCAACCGTTTTAGATATGAATTCGGTCGATTATCTGGCCATTGAAAACTATATAAATGAAGGCGAACTCGATTTTGACTTATATGATGTTTCCAATTTGCTTTCAGAAAATAATAGTGAAACCTTAAACTATGGAACCGAGAACATTTCCGAAGAAAATTTGGAAAGTTACCTGTTAGAAACCGTTGATGAATCTATTTTATTAGATGAATAATATGAAAAACATACTTATCCTCTTGGTGTTGGTTGGTTCGGCGACATTTGCCCAAAAAACCGACAGGGAAAAATGGCATGAAAAGATCAATGCCTTGAAAACCGCTCATTTAACCGAAGCCTTGCAATTATCCCCGGCCGAAGCAGAACGGTTTTGGCCAGTGTATAATGTGTATGAACAAAAAATGCACGAGTTGCACAGAACCAAAAAAAAGGAAATTTATTCAAAAATAAGAAACGGTGTCGATGCCATGAGCAACACAGAGGCAAACACTTTAATTGACAGGCAATTGCAACTGGAACAAAAAGAATTGCAATACCGTAAAGAATTGATAACAGCACTTAAAAAAATCATATCCCCCGCTAAAATCATTAAGTTGAAAAAAGCGGAAGATGATTTTAAAAGACAACTGTTAAAGCGGTATCGAGAGCGAGAAGAAAAAGAAAAAAAATAATGATTGGTTATTGTTGATTAACGATTGGTTTTTGTTTAGCTAAAAGGGAATGTGTTGAAAGATGCATTCCTTTTTACTATTTAAACAACAATTTGGCTATTTGGTTATTTCCGCTGGCAAAGGCAATGGAATCGTTTAAAAATTCAATGGCATAGAATCCCTCTGTTGAAAGCTCCTCCCACGTTTCGCCCCGATCGTTGCTATACGACAGTCCGGGCGACCCCACCGCTACCAGATCATTACCTTTTGTTCCCGGAACAAATTTAACAGACGAGCGATAGCCCGGCCCTTCCCCGTTGCTCAGCAAGCGCCAAGTTTTACCCCCGTCGGTGGTTATCGCCTTGTTGCCTTCATTAAAGTCTTTCTGGTTCCAATCGCCGCCAAAAACAATACCTGTTTTGGCATCAAAAAAATCAACGCTGTATATACCGGTCATGGCCTTTCCTTGAATTATAGGGGTGTCGTAAACTTCCCAGTCCTTTCCTTTATTTTTAGAATGGAATATACGGGCTTGTTTTCCGCCGGTAGCAATCCAAACATTGTTTTTATAAACCGAAATATTGCTGTTACTGGCCGCAAAGGCTGCTTCGCCTTTTTCCACCTCCGGAAGGTTTTCACAAGGTATCTTTTGCCACGTATCGCCACCGTTTCGGGTAAGGAGTATCGATAGGCAACCATCAACCGGGTCGCCCATGGCAATGCCTTCGTTGTTGTTCCAAAACTTCATGGAATCGTAAAAAACACCTTTCCCTGTTTCGGTATAGACCTCGTGTATATTGGTGGCTTCGTTACCGTCAAAATCGATTTTGTATAAAACCGCTGGACTCGCGATGCTAAGCACAAAAACTGCTGCATCTGTGGTAGCTATGGAACGGAAATGCAACAGGGAGTCTTCATATTTAATGGTCGCCAGTTTTGGCTGTTTATGGTCAATAAGCCCCACAATGCCTTTATTGGCGGCGAACCACACCCTGTTTTCGTTTAAAGGTTTTATGGCCCTAATGCTCAAACTATCCACGAAGACAGGTTCAATGCTAACAGAAGTGAAATTTTTTGAATGGTTTGAAGTACAGGAAATTACACCCAACAAAATGATAAGGGGAAAAAGAAATCGCATCGGTAAAATTTTTCGCCAAAAATAAAGAAAACAACGGGATTATAATACCTTTGCAATCCAAATTAAAAGCATGAGGTTACACCGAAATTTAGTATTTGCGACCATCGATTCGTTGCATTTGATTTTTAATGAAAACAAACAGGCGGACAAAGTGTTGAAAAACACCCTAAAACGCGATAAACGTTGGGGTTCTAGGGACCGAAGCTTTATTGCGGAAACCACTTACGACATTGTACGCTGGAAACGGTTATATGCTGAAATAGCCGAAGTGAAAGAACCGTTTGATCGTGCGAATTTGTTCCGTCTTTTCGCTGTTTGGGCCACCCTAAACGGAATAAAAATTCCCGATTGGCCCCAATTTGAACATACCCCTACCCGACGTATCAAAGGTAAGTTTGACGAATTATCCAAAATAAGGAAATACCGCGAGTCCATTCCCGACTGGCTGGATAAATTGGGCGAAGCCGAATTGGGTAAAAAATGGACTACGGAAATTGCAGCGCTGAATCAATTGGCAGATGTGGTACTTCGGGTAAACCCTTTAAAAGCTTCCGTAAAGCAAGTACAGGCCGAACTGCTTGATGCCGAAATAGAAACCGAAACCATACCTGGTTTTCCGTATGCATTAAAACTGAAAGAACGCGCCAATGTGTTCATTACCGATGCGTTTAAAAAAGGATGGTTTGAAGTGCAAGATGCTTCTTCGCAAAAAGTAGCCGAAATCTTAAGCCCCGAACCCGGAATGCGAATAATCGATGCCTGTGCCGGTGCTGGTGGAAAGAGCCTTCACATCGCTTCGTTGATGGAGAACAAAGGACAAGTAATTGCGTTGGATATTTATGGCAACAAACTGAAAGAACTCAAGCGCAGGGCCCGGCGAAACGGAATCCACAATATTGAAACCCGCCTTATCGACACTACTAAAGTAATAAAAAAGCTGAAAGGCTCTGCCGATAAGGTATTGATAGATGCTCCTTGTACCGGTTTAGGCGTTTTAAAACGCAACCCAGACGCCAAGTGGAAATTGCAGCCTGAGTTTCTGGAAAAAATCAAAAACACCCAACAAAAACTGTTGGTCTCCTATTCCAAGATGGTCAAGACCGGTGGACAATTGGTATATGCCACGTGCTCCATTTTACCTTCTGAAAACAGTGAACAGGTGGCCACGTTTTTAAGCAGTGCGGCAGGCAATGATTTTTCATTGGTACAAGAAGAAAAAATATTCCCCAGCAAATCGGGTTTTGACGGTTTTTATATCGCATTGTTGCAACATAATTAATCTAAACTATACTATGAACAGATTTTTACTTATCCCAATTCTATTTATCGCTCAACTTACAGTTGCGCAACAACCGTATTACGATGATGTTGACCTAACCCTTACCGGTCAAGATTTATACCTTGAACTTCAAGATAAAATTGACATCAACAACACTACCTTTACCTACAACGATGTAAAAGACGCCGTGAAGGTAACCGATGAAGATCCTGAAAACAACGCCAACGTTCTGCTTATTTACGGGTATAATGACAACGATGGCAATTGCACTACGGACAGAAGCCGCGATAAAGATGATTTTGGCGGAGGCACTTGCGAATACAACCGTGAGCACACGTTTCCCCGATCGTTGGCCAATCCACCAATGGGCGGAACCAGCAGTGGCACAACAGGTATTGGCGCCGATCCGCATAATTTACGCCCATCTGATGTGCAAGCCAACGGTAACCGCGGCAATAAAAAATTTATCTCGGGGAGCGGCAATGCCGGTTCGGTAAGCGGTGCTTGGTACCCTGGCGATGAATGGAAAGGCGATGTTGCCCGTATCATGATGTATATGTACACGCGTTACGGCGATAGATGCTTGCCCTCTTTGGCAGGGAATGGCCCCAAAGAAGGAACGACCGATATGTTAAAACTATTTTTACAGTGGAATGTTGACGATCCCGTGAGTGAACTGGAAGACCAGCGCAACCCCTACTTAGAAAATGAGTACGGCAACAGAAACCCATTTATCGACAACCCAGTGCTGGCCACCATTATTTGGGGCGGTCCACAAGCCGAAGACCGTTGGGGTTTATTGTCTTCTGAAGCATTTTCTAATGAAGTGATAAACATACACCCCAACCCCGCTTCAGAAAAAATTTGGATACAATCTTCTACTGCAACCAGGCCAGAACGGTATGTGCTTTTCGATATAACTGGAAGAAAAGTGCTTCAACAAGCTGCTACGGAAGAAGGTTTTATTGATGTTTCTGAATTTAAAAGTGGGATATACCTTTTGCAGGTCATTTCTTACCTACCCTCCGGCACGGCTTCAGCAATAAAAACAACCAAAAAAATTGTCATAAAATAATTTTTAAGATTTTCTGAAAACTAAAAAAAGCGTCCTAAATCCAAGGACGCTTTTTGTTGTTATTACAATGATGGTCTTTATTTTACAATCAGCCTTTTTACGGTACTGAATGTTTTGTTATTAAGTTTAACCAAGTACATGCCAGTTGCCACATTTGCAAGGTTTACGTTGGTTTTATACCCATCGCTTCCCGTTTCCATCTCGCCAGCGGTAATTTGTTGGCCCAGGGTATTGAACACTGTATAATCAATGGTTCCAAAATCGGTGCTGGTGTTAAACGTTACTTCATAGGTTTTATCGCTCACGGGATAAATCACCACATCGGTATTGTTGAATTCTTGTTGCCCAACAGACAAGGTAGGATCTATGATGGTTACGGTATAGTCTTCGGTTTCCCCATACGTGAAATCTATACAAGGGTCTGCTGTGGTGTCTTCACTATTGGCCCATCCAGCCCTAATACGCAGCAAGTGGGTGCCAAGCAATGCTTGATCCTGCGGAATTTGAAAAGTAGCCGTAACATCGGTACCAGAATTTGGGATGGCAACATCTTCTATGAGCAGCTCATTGGTATCGAACACCGAATTGTCATTATAATCGATCCAAAGAGAAAAAATTTGATTGTTGTAACCTGAAGCTACCGTAACTTCGATAGTGGAATTAAACTCCAGCTCCGTGTTCAAGTTGGTATAATCGCCGTATCCATTTGGCGAGCAAGAGGTGGAATTATCTATGGTACCTATAACAAAATGCTGAATTCCATCGCCTAAACTACAATTTGCCGTGGGCAGGCATTGCAGGTTTTCCACAGTAACCTGAAAAGCATCGTTATCGGTATTTTGATCGGTAGCCAAGTTTGTTTGCGCTTCAATCTCATACGTTCCCAATACCGAAAGATCTGCCGTTTCAGAAAAAGTATAGTCTATTTCCTCTTGCGAATTTATGGTTCCTGTAAACTGCTCTATCACCGGGGTATTGCCATCAACAGAATACTGTACGTCAAAATTAGATTGTGGATTATCGCCAAAGTTGGTTATTGTTACCGTCACGGTTTCGTTACCAAGCCCTTCTCCAGACACTGGTGAGGGAATGGCTGTTATGCCTACATCGTCGCCTAAATAATGGATAACGTCTTTGGTAAAGCCATCATTATCGGTAAACTCATCATTACTCAAACCGGTTTTGGCTTCAAGAGTATAGGTTTCGCCTTCATTTGAAAGATCTACTGTTTGGCTAAAGCTATACGTTGCCGTTTCATTGGGGTTAATGGTTCCTGTAAAGGTTTCAGAAACTTCAAGTGTTCCGTTCACGCGCAATTCTAATGGAATGTTGGACTGTGGATCGGTTCCGAAGTTACGGATGACAACCTCCACCGTTTCAGCGTTGGTCAAGATTCCGCTTTCCGGAGCAGTAATATTGTTTACCCCTACATCGTTCGCAAAGCCACCCGATAAACTAAAGGAAGCCACCCGGCTCGTCCAAAAGTTATTCGATGCAAAATATTCGGCGGTATGCCAAAAGGTAAAATTATCGGGGTCTATGGTCAAGTGTGAGTAATCGCCAAAGCGGTTGGTGTTAGTTTGTACACCAATACCATCTACTATTGTGGTTTCGGCCACCGTCATTTCGCCCAATGGGTCACCATTAAAACGGCCCGTGTAGCGAATTCCTGCTGGAAGTGTGTTGCTGGCGATATTAAAGCCCATACCTATGTTGCCGGCAGCGTCCATAGCGGCACTTCCCATAAAACGGCTATGACCATCTGCGGGGGCGTAGGTACCTTCCTGAAAAATAGACCAACCGTTTGAAGCATCATTGCGCAGTTCTATCCAGCGGATGCCCGACGTATCGTTCCCGTCTATATCAACATTAAAGGTAATGAGCCAAGAGTTATGGCTGCCATAACTGCGGTAATTGGCCGCATAGGAGATAACCCCGCCAATCATGTCGATTTTCTGACTGGTGCCCGGTTGTTCTACATCGCCTGTTCCAAAAGGGGCGAACGTAGCTTCAAAAGGCGTAGTGGGTATTTCTAGCGGTGCTGAAATGGTTGAGTTTGATGTATTGTTCCAATCCAGTTCAATTTCCCAGATTTTTAAGTGGTCGAAGGAAACCCCCGACCAACCATCGTCTTGCAAATAGACAATATATCCCGGCACATCGGCAGGAAAAGAAGTGCCGGTAAGATTTGCCGGTTCAGGGCTAAACACCGTATTTGGATTATTGGTCACCCCCGGAAGGTTAAAACCAATTATTTTTGGATCGGGATCACCGGCAATCAATGCATCCCGTTCTATGGCGTAGGTGGTGTTTCCCGAAAACTTATTGGCCGTTAAGTAATAGCCATCTGGCCACACCGAATAATGTGGATAATCTGGAAAAGCATCCAACGGAAATTCATAAACATTATAGACTCCCGTAGGGTCAGAAGTTTCCGAAACACCAATAATAAGACTATCGTTGCCTGTATCGAACTGGCTTACAAAAAAACGGTCGGCCAATTGATCGTACAAAACAATTGGGTCGCCACTGTTGTTCCCTGAACCTAAAAAATCACCGAGAAACGTTGGCCCTGCCAAAAGATTACCCGATTTATCGAAAATTTTCACGACCAAGTTTACGGCGTGCACATAATGATTAGGCCCAACGGCTCCCGTAGGGTCTGGAGGGGTTGCTTGACCTTCGGAAGCATCGGCGCCATCAAAATTTTGCTCAAGGGCTTTGGTTTGTATGCCACCAAACTTTTTTTGGGTCAATACATCGCCATCAAGCGGAAGCGCATTTTCGTTGGTTTTCCGATTGGCCCGCAATCTGTTTTGAATTATTTTAAGTGCACTGGTCTCCTCCTTTTCAATGGTTTGCCTTATGGGCATATCGCGCAAAGGAATTGTTTTTTTAACAAATGTTCCTGTTGCAATTACATCTGGCCCGTGCTTTTCTTGCGCAATAAGTACGCACGTACTGAAAAAGGTGAGCAGTAGTAGTAGTTTTTTAAAGTTCATACGAATGATTTTTAAATTGTTTTGGAATTCTTCACAATATAGCATGATTTAATAAAACAATCACTTCATTTGCAAATAGATAGATGAAACAAGAGCAATACATACTAGACTAAAAAAACCTGTGGCGTTGAAACCACAGGCTTTTAAAATAAATAATGATTATAAAAATCGACAGGTTATTCTACAATAATCCGTGCTGTTTTATAACTAGTGGTAGAAATTCCACCCATTTTCAATATGTAAACACCGCTTGATACTTTAGACATATCTAAAGATGCTTTATAGGTGTTCCCATCTCTGGATACTGATTTGTTCATGCCTATTTGCTGTCCAAGGGTATTGAAAACAGTCAAGTAAACAGTTCCATCAAATTCAGATGTCAAGGTAACATCATATTTGTTATCTCCTAAAGTAGTAACGATCATTTCAGAATTTGAAATTTCAAAATCGTTTACTCCCAAGTTACCAATATTAACAGTATAATCTTCTACTTCTCCAAGTCCATCGTCCTTACAAGAATCTGGACTAACCTGGCCGTCTCTGTTACTTCTAACTCTCATAATATGTTCTCCAATGGGAGCATTTGACGGGATAACCAATTCTAAGGTTTCAGTATAAGAACCTTGGCCTTGACCAGGTGCAATTTCAAAATTAGGAACGACTACTTCAGTATTTGAAAAAGTAAAGTCGTCATTAAAATCTATCCAAACCTTAACATTTTGACTTCCATAACCAGTGGTAAGTGTTATTTCATTAGTGCTTCCTTGATCGAGATTTGCTATTTGATTTGTAAAATCAGCATAACCTTCGCAATCTGACACGTTATTTATTTCTGCAATTGAAACCAATTGGAATCCATCACCAAGAACACAAAATAAATCAGGTTGACATAACAAGTTCTCAACAGTTATGGTAACCGAATCATTAGACGGTTGCTGATCTCCAGATAAAGAAGTTGAAGCGGTAATTTCATATTCTTTCAACTCATCAAAATTAATTTGTTGTGCAAAATCAAAGCTAGCAACTTCTCCAGAATTGAGAGTCCCCGTAAATGTTTCTACTACTGGCGTACCCCCATCAACACTGTATTGGACATCAAAATTAGATTGGGAATTAGCTCCAAAGTTTTTAACATCAATAGTAACGGTTTGCATACCCAAACTATTTCCGGTTGCTGGAGAGGTAATAGCTAAAGTACCAAGATCTTCTGCAAATAAACTGGTCACATCTTTAGAAACTCTATCGTTGTCTCCAAATTCATCACCAGATAAATCAGTAGCAACTTCTATGGTATATGTCTGAGATTGCGTTGAAAGATCTAATGTCTCATTAAAAGTGTAGGAAGCTGTTTCATTTGGCTGTACGGTTCCCGAGAATATTTCGGTTGCAACTAAACTTCCATCTAGAAAAAGATCCAGTGGAAATCCACTTTGAGCATCTGTACCAAAATTTCTAATGGTGACTTCTACTTGTTCGTTGGCTGTTAAAAGACCATCTTCTGGTTGGTCAATTGAAATAGCACCTAAATCTGCTGCAAAACCTCCACTCAATGAAAAAGCAGCAATTTGTGTTCTCCATTGATTATTTGCGTGAAAATAATCTGAAGTGAACCAAAAAGAAAAGTTGTTTGGATCCATGGACATATGTGAATAATCACCGTATCTGTTAGTATTGGTTCTAACTCCAGGACCGTCAATTATTATCTCTTCTGCCACGGTCATCTGTCCTAATGGATCACCATCAAAACGCCCTGTATAACGTAAAGAAACCGGTAGGTTTTCACTAGCTGTGGTATAGCCCATTGCAATATTACCGGCAGCATCCATAGCGGCACTGCTCATTAATCGGCTGTGCCCATCGGCAATGGAATAGGTCCCTTGTTGAAAAATGCTCCAATCATTGCTTGAATCGTTCCTTAGCTCAATCCAACGGATCCCTCCTGTTTCATTTTGATCAATAAATGTATTAAAAGTTAGCAACCAAGAGTTATGGTTAGCAAAAGAGCGGTAATGTGTTGGGAACGATATAATCCCACCATGTCCGGCCAATCGCTGGCTGGTTCCCGGTTGACGAATGGCACCGTTTCCGTCTCCAAAAAGTTCTCCGGCATCGAAAGGATCTGTTGCTAATTCTAAAGGTTGTGACACTGTAGAATTGTTTGGGTTGCTCCAGTCCACATCGATTTCCCAAATTTTCAGGTGATCAAAAGTAATCTGGCTAGTCCAACCATCATCTTGTAAATACACAATATATCCTGGTGCGGAAGTATCGACCGAAGTACCCAATAAACTTACGGCACCTGGGCTTTTAACTTGATTAGGGTTTACCACAATTTGCGGCAAGTTGAAAATTTGGATTTGAGGGCTGGGGCCACCAGACAACATTTCATCACGTTCCATAACAAATGCCTGGGTGGTCTGTCCATTTAAGTTAACGGTTCCATAATAGCCGTCATGCCATAATCCGTATTTTGGATAATCTGGGAAACCGCTAAATTGATATTGATATACATTGTAGGCTCCTCCTGGGTCATTTGTTTCAGAAACACCAATGGCCAATGAGTTGTTTAATGAGCCAAACTCACTAACCACCCAACGATCTGCCAATTGATCGTACATTATAATAGGGTCACCGGCATTAGAGCCAATTCCTAAGAAAGATCCAAGGCTTACAGGTCCAACTTCAAGGTTACCGGTTTTATCAAAAATCTTTACCAATGAGTTTACAGAATGCACATAATGATTTGGCCCTACGGCACCTGTGGGGTCTGGAGGTAAAAACCCAGATTCAGATTGCGAAACGCCTATAAAGTTTTGTTCGGGTGCTTTGGTAACGATTTTACCTTTTTCGGTCTGCAGGTCGTTTATAATAGTAGTGGTCTCTACAAACTCCATTTCGGTTCTGGAATCGTTGGGCACCAATACTTCAATGGCCTTACCCCTTACATCACCGGGTTCAACGGTTGGAAAATCCCTTAAAGGTATTGTTTTACCAATAAACTTTCCTGTTATCACTTTTTCTGGGGGGAGTTTGTCCTGCCCAAATACTGTCGCAAAGCACAATAAGCTGAGCGTAAATAATACATAGTTCTTTTTCATACTTAGTAGTTTAAAAAACGTTAAATCTTAATAGTTTGCGCAATATAACATAAAAAAAAGGAATTTAAAACCCAGTAGTTCCATAGGGTTAACCACCAAAATTCAAAAATCACATTGCTAACTACATAATAATCAATTAATTGAAATAAAGCAAGTTCTAATTCAGATTTATTTAAGAAAAAACTTCTCTATACCGCTAGTTAACAAGTATATGCTGCACACTCGTTTTTGCATCAGCTACAAAAATGGCAATATATGCGCCAGACTGAAGGGATATGGGCAAGGCTTTGTCCTGAAACAGGATTGTACGGAATACTTCTTTCCCGTTTGAAGCATATATGAAAAATTCGGTTTTTTCAGCAACACCTACAACATTTAAAATTTCAGAAACGGGGTTTGGATAGATGGATAATTCTGGTGTCTTCGTTTCTTCAACAGAAAGCGGAGGATAGTAGATCTCGCCTTGCATATTTCCCCAGAGGTGTTCTACCAAAATTGGTCGGTCTATAAACGGGTTCCTGTTTTTTTGCCACGCAAACACCATGTTGTTGCGATTCATTTCAAAATCGTCTGGAGGATCATTTCGGTGCCATTCCAGCAAAATGTCCAAATCGCCCAATTGACCTACAGTGGAATTATCGGGATCACCGCTCACCACGTCCAAATCATTATAGCGAACGGCCATATAAAGTACCGCCCGGGCTACATCGCCCATAAAACTCCCTGCATTGCCAGTAGGTCCTGAGTATTCGCCGTAATCCTGATTTCCCCGAGAGCTGTTTTCGGGGCCATCGGCAGCACGCAAGCCATGAGCATCGGAAATGGCATGCCGAAGCGAATCGGCATTGGTTTCGATAAAAATATTCATACCATCGGCAATATCGTCTTCTTCCAACGGATAAAACCCGCCACGTGAACGGGGATAGGTGTGTTCGCGGTTCCATTTGCCCACATTGCTACCGCCCAAAGTTTGGAATTCTATTTTCGCCCGGGGTTGTTCGGTATAGAGCAACCATACTTCATTGCTGTTCCCTGGGTTCTGGTCGGCACTTTTCAATATATCAATGGCATCGGCATAGGTTTGGGTGCGCACGGTTTCAGGATTGGCAATTACATCTTGAATGGCCTGCCGCAGTTCGTTGTCCGCCAGACCACCAATAGAATCGTAATAATCTTGTGGCTCTGTACTTTCCACAATATCATACGTTGGATTTACAGGTGTTCCCCAAGGTGCCGTTGTAAAATCCAAATCTATCACCAACCGTTTCACATTGTCCTTTAACCTATTGTATTCTTGCGGAAGTGCTTGTATATCTATCTCGGCAAACTCATCGCCATCGTTCACCCCGTCTTCAACCAACTGTATCGCAACGGTGGCCTCGCTCATTCCCGTCGCGATAAAAACCGAAGTACTCCCAGTGTAATCTTCGGTAGTAAAAGAGCCGTTTTCCAAAGTAAAATCAAAAATCAAATCGTTCGCAACAGGGTTTTCAGTAGTAAAGGTAATAGATATCGTATCGCCCTCGGTATATTCTTGTTGGTCTGTGGTGAAAGAAACACCGTTCAAATCAATTCCGCTGCCATCGTTCAAGGCGCCGGGAGTTGGGGTTGTTACCGTATACGTGCCATCATTGTTTCGTTGAATGGATTCAGTCGTTTGGTTGCTGTTCTCCCCTTCGTTTATCTGTTCGGTCAAACCCAACAAGCCCATTAAAATCTTATCATCGGGGTCGTTGGTATCATACGCCAACGCATCGATCAAGTTGGTTGTTGTTGCCAAGGTGCCTTCGGGAAAATCAGCTGCGCTACCTTGGTAAATGGCAACTGCATCGGGTCCATTCTGTATAATGGCCGGCGGAATTAAATAGGCCGGAACAGGCGAAACATTGCTGCTACCAACCACCAATATGCCATTGACATCGGTAGTAAACCCATCCAGATCGAAAGCTAAATAACTGCTATCGCCCCCACTTTGCGATCCATTGAAAAAAACCACCACGTAATCATCCAGGTTGGCATTGGGAGTATCAGATTTCAGTTCCACAAACTCCTCAAAATCCTGCCCATCGGTATCGGTATCAAATTCATTGATGACGATCTGTGCTTGGGTATTTAAGAAAAATAAGAAAAATAGAGATAACAGTACTAATGAGGAAAAATGGTTCATATACACGCTTTTTTTTACTAACACATTTAAGTGGGCACAATGTAACAATAAAATAAAACATGACCGAAACGAAAACTGGTTGAAAACCATGTGCATAACCCTTTAAATATGTCACCGCCTTTTGCAAGAAATACCGTAAATTTGTGCCTTTAAAAATCCGAACAACACCACGGCACCATGATTTATTATTTTTCGGCCCCCAAAGAAACGGTTTACGCAGTACAAACCACTAAGGATCTTCCTGAAACTGCCCTAGCAAAGCTGAAATGGCTTTTTGCAATTTCATCACCGAAGTCCTACAAACCTGAAGAAAAACTTTCGGGAACTTTCATCGGTCCGCGAGCGGCGATGATCACCCCTTGGAGCACCAATGCGGTGGAAATTACGCAAAACATGGGGGTTGAAGGTATTAGCCGGATTGAAGAATTTTCAAGTGTTGCTGAAGGTTTTTCAGATTACGACCCAATGTTATCTCAAAAATACGAGGGGTTAAATCAAGACATTTTCAACATTGATATTGAACCTGAAGGTATAAAGGAAATCGACGATATCGCTGCCTTTAATGAAGCCGAAGGATTGTCCCTCAACAAAGAGGAAGTGGTTTATTTGGAAAACCTTTCCACCAAGTTAAACCGAAAATTGACCGATAGCGAAGTATTTGGTTTCAGCCAAGTGAACAGTGAGCATTGCCGCCATAAAATTTTCAACGGCACGTTTGAAATCGACGGGAAAGAGATGCCTTCTTCCCTATTCAAGCTAATAAAGAAAACTTCCGAAAAAAACCCTAACACCATTGTTTCGGCATATAAAGACAATGTGGCTTTTGTAAAAGGCCCTAAAGCCATTCAATTTGCTCCAAAAACCCCAGATAAACCTGATTTTTATCAAAATTCTGGATTTGACAGCGTTATTTCCCTAAAAGCCGAAACCCACAACTTCCCTACTACCGTTGAACCTTTTAACGGTGCAGCTACTGGAAGCGGCGGGGAAATACGTGACCGATTGGCCGGTGGAAAAGGTTCTTTGCCATTAGCCGGAACAGCGGTTTATATGACTTCTTATTCACGACCCTTCGACTCCCTGCCCGATCAGCAGGCGGACGATCACGGTGTTAATAGACCTTGGGAACAATCCATGAAAGAACGTGATTGGCTGTACCAAACACCTTTGGATATTTTGATTAAAGCCAGTAACGGGGCTTCAGATTTTGGAAATAAATTTGGGCAACCGTTGATTGCCGGGTCGGTGTTTACTTTTGAACACGAAGAGCAAGCACGAAAGTTAGGTTATGACAAAGTTATTATGCTGGCTGGTGGTGTTGGTTACGGCAAAGCAGACCAAGCTATAAAAGACATCCCTAAGAAAGATGATAAAATAGTAATTCTCGGTGGCGAAAATTACCGTATTGGTATGGGCGGTGCCGCAGTATCTTCGGCAGACACCGGCGCTTTTGAGAGTGGTATCGAACTCAATGCCATACAACGAAGCAACCCCGAAATGCAAAAACGTGCCGCAAATGCTGTCCGCGGAATGGTGGAAAGCGAAACAAACCCTATTGTTTCCATCCACGATCACGGAGCGGGCGGCCACCTCAACTGTTTGAGTGAATTGGTTGAAGAAACGGGCGGCAACATAGACTTGGACAAACTGCCAGTTGGCGATCCTACCCTCTCAGCCAAAGAAATTATCGGGAACGAATCGCAAGAACGCATGGGGCTCGTTATTGGCAATCATGATATTGACAAACTAAAACGCGTGGCAGACCGCGAGCGTTCTCCAATGTATGAAGTTGGCGATGTAACCGGCGATTACCGTTTTACATTCGAAAGCAAAACCACCGGCGAAAAACCAATGGATTTTGAATTGGCCGATATGTTCGGAAGCTCTCCAAAAACCATTTTAAAAGACAAGACCGTACAACGAGAGTACAAAAATCCTGAGTATAATACAGCCGACATTCAAAAATATGTAGCACAGTTGTTTCAACTAGAAGCTGTGGGCTGTAAAGACTGGCTTACCAATAAAGCAGACCGTTGCGTAGGCGGAAAAGTAGCCAAGCAACAATGTGTGGGGCCGTTGCAATTGCCCCTTAACAATTGTGGCGTCATGGCAATGGATTATAACGGAAAAGAAGGTGTTGCCACTTCCATTGGGCACTCTCCTATTTCCGGATTGGTCGACCCCGTTGCTGGATCCAGAAATTCTATTACCGAAGCGTTGACCAATATTGTTTGGGCTCCTTTGGAAGATGGATTGAAAAGTGTATCCCTTTCCGCAAACTGGATGTGGCCTTGCAATAATGAAGGGGAAGATGCCCGATTATATCAAGCCGTTCAAGGAGTTTCAGAATTTGCAATCGATTTAGGGATTAACGTTCCTACCGGAAAGGATTCGCTTTCCATGAAGCAGAAATATAAAAATGAAGAAGTGATTTCCCCGGGAACGGTCATTATTTCGGCTGCTGGACATTGTAACGATATTAAAAAAGTTGTGGAGCCCGTTCTTCAGAAAGAAAAAGGAAGCATCTACTATATTAATGTATCACAAGACGACTTTAAATTGGGCGGTTCTTCTTTTGCCCAGATTTTGAGTTCGGTTGGTAATGAGGTTCCAACGGTAAAAAGCGCTGAATACGTAAAAACGGTTTTCAACACCCTTCAACACTTAATTTCTGAAGGAAAAATCGCTGCTGGGCACGACGTGGCTTCAGGTGGATTGATTACTACCTTGCTGGAAATGTGTTTTGCCGACACCAATTTGGGCGCAGATCTTAATCTTTCACAATTAGGGGACGATATAGTAAAAATACTGTTTTCTGAAAATTGTGGTGTTGTTATTCAAGCTTCGGAAGATGCTATTTTAGAAGAAACCTTGACTTCAGCAAAAATCGAATTCAACAAAATAGGAAGCGTTTCTACTTCTGAAACCGTAAACATTGCATTCAACAATACTACTTTAAACTTTAATATTCCTGAAATACGCGACGTTTGGTACACAACCTCTCGATTGTTGGACGAAAAGCAAAGTGGAAAAGAAAAAGCACAAGAACGGTTTGAAAACTATAAAAAGAATCCGCTTCAATTTAGGTTTCCGAAGCAATTTGACGGGAAGCTTCCTAAAGTATCTTCAGAAAAACCACGAATTAAAGCTGCTATCCTTCGCGAAAAAGGAAGCAATAGCGAACGCGAAATGGCAAACGCCCTTTATTTGGCCGGATTTGACGTAAAGGATGTACACATGACCGATTTGATTACAGGCCGCGAAACACTTGAAGATATCAAGTTAATTGCCGCGGTAGGTGGATTCTCAAACAGTGATGTGTTGGGAAGCGCCAAAGGTTGGGCCGGAGCGTTTTTATACAACGAAAAAGCCAACAAAGCCCTAAAGGATTTCTTTGCAAAAGACGATACGCTTTCATTGGGCGTTTGCAACGGATGCCAACTGTTTATCGAGCTTGGATTGATGACACCAAACCACGATGAAAAACCAAAAATGTTGCATAACGATACCGGAAAATTTGAATGCAATTTCACGTCAGTGAAAATTCAGGAAAACAATTCGGTCATGCTATCTTCACTCGCTGGAAGTACATTGGGTATTTGGGCGGCTCACGGAGAAGGGAAGTTCAGTTTTCCGCTTTCCGAAGACAATTATAACATTGTTGGAAAATATGGCTACGAAACCTTCCCGGCAAACCCGAACGGAAGTGATTTCAATACAGCTATGATGACCGATGAAACCGGAAGGCACTTGGTCATGATGCCACATTTGGAACGCTCTACGTTCCCCTGGAACTGGGCACACTACCCAAAAGACCGTACCGATCAAGTTTCCCCTTGGTTGGAAGCTTTTGTAAACGCGCGAAAGTGGTTGGAGAAAAGATAAATTTCAGGGCTCAATGTCAGTAATGCAATAACGAGTAAACCGATTTTGATTTTGCTTTTTCCTTAGCAGAACCTCTTTCTTTTTGCCGAAACAGCAAACTTGTCCGTAATTTTTTAGTTAAAAAGCACCATAAATTAAAAGCAATTTGTTAGTTTTCGGCTCGTTTTAAGACCACACTAAACCAAAACCCGAATATGAAAAAAACAGTACTCTTATTTTTATTATTGACCACTTCGTTCCTTTTTTCGCAGGAATATCAAGAAAAACACCAACGTGCCAAAATAAACTACACGTCAATTGATGACCTTTCAAGATTAGAATCCCTAGGGGTTCCCGTAGCGCACGGCACTCATAAACGGGGGTATTTTATTATTTCAGATTTTTCAGTTTCAGAAATTGAAACGGCCCGAAATGCCGGCTATAAGGTGGATGTATTGATTGAAGACAGCAAGCAATATTTCCTACAGCGCAACCAAATGCAAGAACCTGTCGTAAACCCCAGTTGTGATACCTCGGGCGAAGATTATGAAACCCCGGCCAATTTCAATTTGGGATCTATGGGCGGCTACTTAACCTACCAAGAGCTTTTGGACGAGCTGGATGCCATGCGTGCCCAATATCCAAATTTAATTACTGAAAAAGAAAACATCGGTAATTTTTTAACCGAAGGCACGCCCGACAATTCCACTACCCCTTCCATTGGCGGCAACGGTATTAAGTGGGTGAAAATAAGCGACAACCCTGAAAATACTTCAGAAGGCGAACCACAGATACTTTATACAGCCATACACCACGCCAGGGAACCCATCTCACTGTCGCAATTGGTATTCTATATGTGGTATTTATTGGAAAATTACGACACAGACCCCGAAGTACAAAGCATTGTAAACAACACCGAGCTGTATTTCGTGCCCGTAATAAACCCCGACGGATATTTATACAATGAGAAAACAGACCCCAACGGCGGCGGGTTTTGGCGTAAAAACCGAAAAAACAGTTATGGGATAGACCTAAACCGTAACTACGATTATTATATAGATGGCAATCCCAATAACGGTGTTTGGGGGGGCGAAGGAGCATCTTCAAATACCAGTAGTGAAACTTACCACGGTCCTGCGCCTTTTTCAGAAGTGGAAACGCAGGCCATAAAGTTTTTTGTGGAAAACCACGATTTCCTCATGGCATTCAACAATCACACCTCAGGGGATTTGCTATTGTACCCGTATGGATATACAAGCAATGCCCCAACGCCCGAGAACGATTTGTTTATGGGTATTTCAGAAGAATTGGTCTCCCGAAACGGCTTTAACAATATTTTATCTTCAGAACTGTACCCGGCTGCTGGCGATAGCGATGATTTTATGTACGGAACCGTAGGAACCCACGATAAAATTTATGCTATGACGCCAGAGATTGGTCCTGAGTTTTGGCCACCGAGCAATCAAATTGAATCACTGGTAAAAACTATGATGTACTTGAATTTGACTTCGGCAAAAATGGTCAATAATTTTGCAGAGGTTACCGACACCGCTCCAGCTTTTACGGGAAATACAGCGACGAGCGATGCTACGTTCAACATTAAGAGATTGGGCATAAACGGCAATGGCAGTTTTACCGTTAACCTAAATCCTGTTTCAGCGAATATTACCTCAGTTGGAAGTCCGGTTAGTTTTAATGGCCTTGAGCTTTTAGATGAAGATACTGGAAGCATTCAATTTACATTGGCCACCAATGTAGAACCTGGGGACGAAGTGGTTTACGAACTGGTAGTTAACAACGGAAGCTACGACACCAGTACATTGATCACCAAAACATTCGGGGCATTGGAAGCTGTTTTTGAAGACGCAGGCGATAGCGTAACCGATAATTTCAACAACAACGGCTGGGGCACCACAACGGCTACTTTTGTATCGCCATCCAGTTCTATCACAGATTCGCCAGGAGGGGATTACCAAAACAACGCCAATAAAACCATTACGCTAAAAAATACTGTGGATTTAACCGAAGCCATTGGTGCCAATGTTACTTTTTATGCCAAATGGGACATTGAAAACAATTGGGACTACACGCAATTTGAAGTATCGATAGACAACGGTGCCACGTGGACGCCCCAGTGCGGTAAATTCACCAATAACGGTAGTTCAAACAGCGGCCAACCCACGGGCGAACCTCTTTACGATGGCACGCAAAACGATTGGGTATTGGAAGAAATCGATTTAAGCGATTACTTGGGCGAAACCATTTTGGTACGCTTTCAGTTTAGCTCAGACACTGCCGTGAGTGCCGATGGGTTTTATTTTGACGACCTAACCATAAATATTGTTGACGATTCCGGGCTGTTGGTTTCAGGTATTTCAGAAAATCAATTCAACATTTACCCCAATCCCGTTACCGATATTTTGAACATAAACACAGCGTTAAACGATTATTCTGTTGAACTTTTTACTGTACAGGGACAACGCGTTTTTGTATCAAAAAGCAATCGTGGATCGCAAACCTTGAACTATAACGGTTATGCTGCGGGAATTTATCTTTTAAAACTTACTTCGGAAGAAGCGTCACAAACTTTTAAAATTGTAAAACAGTAACTTTTTGAAAAATTATCATTAATTTTAATGGAGCGGCCACAAAGTTGGCAGCTCCATTTTTTTTTCGGCTTCATTCTGAAAAAAATCACTATTTTGCACCTATCCTTTAAATACAGATTATGAAAGACCCTAAAAGACTTTTCGATTTTCCATACTATCAACTGGAGACCAACCCACAAAAAAAAGCCTTGGTAACAAAGTACGATGGCACTTGGAAAGCCACTTCAACCCAAGAATACATTGATAAAGCCAACGCGTTAAGCCGCTCCTTGCTTAAAATGGGAGTTGAGCCCAATGATAAAATTGCCATCATCTCCATGACCAACCGCACCGAATGGAACATCTGCGATATAGCCATTATGCAAATAGGAGCGCAAGACGTTCCCATTTATCCAACCATTTCGGAAGATGAATACGAATACGTGCTCAACCACAGTGAATCAAAATATGTTTTTGTTTCGTGCCAAGAAGTACTGGATAAAGTAAAAAAAATAAAAAACAATGTACCTTCTTTAAAAGAGGTGTATTGTTTTGACAAATTAGACGGGTGTACCAATTGGGAAGAGTTGTTAGAAAAAGGAAAGGACGAAAGCAACCAAGATGAAGTTGAAAAACGAAAAGAGGCCATAAAAGAAGACGATCTGGCTACCTTGATATACACATCGGGCACAACCGGAAAGCCCAAAGGGGTCATGCTGTCGCACAAAAACATAGCCAGCAACGCCATTTACAGTTCCGATAGGTTGCCAATCGATATTGGCGAGTCGCGGGCACTCAGTTTTTTGCCGGTTTGCCATATTTATGAGCGTATGCTGCTATATATGTACCAATACACCGGTTGCGAGATTCATTTTGCCGAATCGTTGGAAACCATAAGCGATAACCTGAAAGAAGTAAAACCACACGTTATGGGCTCGGTCCCAAGGTTATTGGAAAAAGTATATGACAAAATTATCGCCAAAGGAGCTGAACTTTCGGGCATAAAGAAAAAACTGTTTTTCTGGGCCATTGAAGTCGGTTTGCAATATGAACCGTACGGTCAAAATGGTTGGTGGTACGAAACCAAGCTGAAGGTAGCCCGCAAGTTGATTTTTAGCAAATGGCAAGAAGCCTTGGGCGGTGAACTTAAAGCAACAGCAAGCGGTAGTGCCGCCTTGCAACCGCGCTTGGCCAGGGTGTTCAACGCTGCTGGAATCCCGGTAATGGAAGGATACGGCTTGACCGAAACCTCCCCGGTGGTGTCGGTAAACGATATGCGCGACCACGGTTTTAAAATTGGCACCGTAGGTAAACCCTTAAAAGAAACCGAAGTGAAAATTGCCAACGATGGCGAAATATTGATCAAAGGCCCACAGGTTATGTGTGGGTATTACAAAGACAAAGAAAAAACAGACGAAGTATTGATAGACGGGTACTTTCATACCGGCGATATTGGCGAAGTAGATGAAGAGGGTTTCCTTAAGATAACCGACCGCAAAAAGTCTATGTTTAAAACCAGTGGCGGCAAATATGTAGCCCCGCAGTTAATAGAAAACGACTTAAAACAATCCCGATTCATCGAACAGGCCATGGTTATTGGCGAAGGCGAGAAAATGCCAGCTGCGCTCATACAGCCTGATTTTGAATTCTTAAAAGAATGGGGAAGCAAAAAAGAATATGATATCCCTAACGACCATAAAGAGTTGGTCAAAAATGAACATGTAATAAAACGCATTCAAGAGGAAGTCGATTTTTACAACGAACGTTACGGGCAATGGGAAAAAGTTAAAAAATTTGAACTTACCCCAGACGTTTGGAGCATTGAAGAAGGCCACCTTACCCCTACTATGAAAATGAAACGCAAAGTGATACAGGAAAAATACCAAGACCTGTACGATAAAATTTACGGGCACAAAAAATAACCATTCAAAAAAAACCACAATAGCTTATTTCTCCTCTAAAAATTTGCCAATAGCGTTGCCCAATCTTTTGTTGGTGCTCTTTTTATTGTGCTATGCCAAAAGTATAGCCCAAGACACAGAAGTAGTTCAAATAAACAGATTGGGGCAAGAAGCTGGTCTGTTGCAATTAAATGCACAAGCATTGACGCAAGACTCCTTGGGTTATTTGTGGATAGGTACCGAAGATGGCCTACACAGGTTTAATGGCTACAGCTTTAAACCATACTTGGCGCATGCCAAAGACAGTACTTCTATCCCCGACGATCACATACGTGGACTATTGTCCGTTAATGACACACTGTGGATTGCGACCAACTCTAAAGGGATAGCAGGATATAAACGTTCAGAAAATAGGTTTTTCAATTTATATGAAACGTATGAAAACAGTGATTTGGCCATCGCTTATAAAATTTTAAAACTCGATGAACAAACCCTGCTTTTTTCAACGAGAAACCACATCATTATTTTCGACAGGAAATCTAAGGCCAAACAGGTTTTCAAACTTCCGAAGACGAACAAGGAAAATTTTGTGACCGATGTCGTCAAGGTTTCAAAAAACACCTATTGGTTGGCAACCACCCAATCCGGCATCCTCATTTTTAACTTATTGACCAAAGAGAAAAGCCTATTGGAAAATTTTGAGGACCATTCAGTTTATTCCTTTTTAAAAAACGGAGACATCGTTTATATTGCTTCAGGAAAAGGGCTTCAAACCTATAACTTAAAAGACGGTACCGTTTCAGGTATTTTACTGGATGTTCCATTGCGATCACTCTTCAGAAAAAACGAAAAGAGCTGCTATATCGCTTCTAACCAAGGAACGTATTTATTTACATTCAGTACAGGAGCGATCAAAAAGATTATATTCAAGGACCAACAGTCTAAAGTTTATGAAAATGTACACATAGAGCAGTTTGTAAAAGACAACAAAGGCAACTTATGGATGGGAACGGCGGGCGAAGGTGTGTTTCACAGCAATGTGTATCAAGATAAATTCGCATCTGTAAAAGTAACATTGCCAACCAAGAAGGACGACCAACGCATCAGTGTTTTTCCTTTTTACAAACGCAATGACTCTATTTTGTGGATGGGCACCACCCGTGGCACTCTAAAATACAACTTAAAGAAACAAACGTTTAAGCAGTACCAAACAGGAAAAAACGGGATCACCTATTGTTTTGCCGAAGATGAAGATGGCACCTTATGGACCGGTGGCATCTATGATGGTTTAATGAAATACAACCCAAAATCTGACACCTTTGAACAATGGCTGCACAACGGAACTAAAAATAGCTTGCCAGATAATGAAGTACTCACCATCATCCCCATGGAAAACCATAAGTTATGGCTGTGCACTTGGTCTGGCGGAATTAGTGAGTTTAACACCAAAACTGAAACATTCACACCTGTTTTAATTAACGGAAAGCAGTTGAACCGGGTTCGGGTGTACTTAAAAGACTCAAAAGAAAATTTATGGTTGGGTACCGATCAAGGCCTGTACAAACTCTCAAACGGAAAATGGGTGCAAACCTATTTGCAAAGCAATACAGAAAAAAGCCAACTTACCAACGATAGGGTTTTTGCTCTTAACGAAGACCAAAAAGGCATGATTTGGATAGGCACCAGCGCTGGATTGACCAAATTGAACCCGAAAACCGACGAAACCACCCTTTATTACAAACAAAAAGGTTTTCCTAACGATTTTGTTTATACCATATTGATAGATGATAACTGTCACATTTGGATGAGCACCAATTATGGACTTTCTGTACTAAATACCAGCGACAATACTTTTAAAAACTACACAGAGAAAGACGGTCTGCAAGACAATGAATTCAACGGAAAATCTGGTTTCAAGGATGACGATGGCACGTTTTATTTTGGGGGCATCAACGGTTTCAACAGTTTTGATCCTGAAAACATTGTGGACAACCCCTATTTGCCAAACGTTTATGTAGAATCGGTCGAGCTGTTCAACAAACCCATTGACCGTAACGAACTCTTCAAGGACAGTTTGCGCTTTGAAAGCAGCGAAAATGTCCTTACCTTCAATTTTGCAGCATTGAATTATTTGAACCCACAAAAGGTATCGTACCAATACAAATTGAAAAATTTTGATAAAAATTGGAGTCCGCCAAGCGGAAAACGCAGCGTTACCTATACTAATCTAAACCCTGGAAAATACACCCTTAAAATAAAAGCTTCGAACGATGCTGGGGTTTGGGGCGATACTGTAAAAACACTACGGTTGATTGTGGTCCCGCCGTGGTACCAAACAACTGTTTTTAAGGTTGCCGTTGTGTCTTTCCTTATTTTTGTTGTAATTGCGTTTTATTTATATCAAACCAGGAAGTTAAAAAGAGACAAATTAAAACTGGAACACACTGTTTATGAACGCACCCAAGACTTAATTCATAAAAACGAAGATTTAAAAGCTTATAACGAAGTTATTTTAAAGCAACGGAACAATATCGAATTTTTAATGAAAGAACTGAGCCATCGCGTTAAGAACAACTTGCAGATCGTGTCCAGTTTGTTGAACATCCAGACCAACTCCATAAAAGATGAACATTCCAAAGAAATATTGACCATCGCCAAAAACAGGATTTTGGCCATTTCGTACGTGCAAGCAGAACTCAGTTCAAAAACAGACGAGGTGAACATGGGCGCTTTTATAGAAAACTTTACGACCAAGATCATGGAAACCCTAACCGATGAGCATTCTGCCAAATTTGAGCTGGAACTCGATTTGCAAAAAAACATCATCTGCAAAATAAACATTACACTGGTTGGATTGATTTTGAACGAACTGATCACCAATACTTTTAAATATGCTTTCAGACAGTACAAACCACAACATCTACTGTCTATTTCCTGCAAACAAACTGCAGGAATGGTTATTATTACCATTAAAGACAATGGTAAAGGCTATAGCGCAGAAGCAATAAAACGAGATTCGCTTGGGCTGGACATGGTAAATGAGATGGTGCACCAATTGAACGGCACCATAGCAACAGACAGCTCAAATGGAGTAGTTAACAAAATTGAAATTCCTTGCACATCATAAAAACAGCCATCGTTATGAGAACAATTTTATTGATTGAAGACGAATTTATCATCGCTAAGGATATTAAGCTCTTATTGGAGAAAGATACTTCCATACAGGTAAAGACGGCCCGAAACCATAAAGAGGCCTATCATCATTTTAAAGCGAATGATATTGATGTTATAATTTGCGATATCAACTTAAATGAAGAAAAAGACGGTATTGCTATCATGACCGAATTTAAGCAACTAAAAACTGTTCCCGTGGTCTATTTAACCGCTTATGATTCCCCGGACATTTTAAAACGCGCCAAAGCCACCATGCCTTTCGCCTATTTGCTGAAACCGTTTAATGAAACACAGTTAAGGGTAACGATAGATTTGGCATATTTAAATTACCAAAAAGAAACCGATAACATTAGCGAAAATATAGACTATACAGACCAACTGGAGCACCTCACTAAAAGGGAAAAGGAAATTTTAGTGGTCATCGCATCTGGAAAAACAAGCAAGGAAACCGGAGAATACCTGAATATCTCCTCCCACACGGTGGAAAAGCACAAAAAAAACATTAAAAAGAAACTCAATCTGAATACTGTGGGCGAATTGGTACGGTTTGCCATGCGGTCTAATTTGTATGAGGTATCTTAAAAAATTATTATATTTAACTGGTTTTTTCTTATTAAAATACCATTATCGACCAAATATTATGAAAAATATTTTACTTTTTATAACTTTAGTATTAGGTGTTACGCAATTATATAGTCAAAATGATTGCTCACAAGATGATGGCACATTTCAATATCGGGCACACCTAACTTTAGAAAATGTCCCTATAGATTTTAATAAAAATGACTTTTTAACCTTTATAATTGGTCTTGACAATATTTCCAATCAAGATTTAAATACACTTACCGATCACGTAACATCAGTCTCTAAAACCATTCCTTCATTAAACCCGCATAAATCTATTACCATAGTTGCAACTACCGAAATATATTCAATTTTGGATGAGTTGAACAATTCTATAGAATTCCAATATTGTGTTATAAGAGACTGCACCCAAAACGATGGAACCTATAGCTATTATTCCACCCTCACAAATGGTCCCATTGCGAACGACTTTGATAAAAATGACTTTATAGACTATGTTACCGAACTTGATGACATCTCTACAGATGATTTAGCCATAATCACCGAACATATAACAGCGGTCTATAAAGCATTTCCCAGCTCACAATCAGATTTCCTTAAACGCACTGTTGTCATTGATGCTACAGCTGATTTATATTCAATTTTGGAAAGTTTGAACAACGCTATTGAATTTCACGAATGTATTGACGACGCAATCATTTTAGGACTAAACGACAGCCGAAGCATCAACTTTTCAATTATCCATCCCAACCCTACTAAAAACATATTTAATATTTCTAACCTAAAACATGGGACAATTAAAGTGATGGACAGCCAAGGCAGAATGGTGAGAAAGTTTAAAGCAGGTGATTCGTATTCCGTGAAAGACCTTCCCAAAGGGATTTATTTTGTTCAAATTCAATCGGGCAATTACAAAACCGTTCGGCAACTGATTAAAAATTAAGGTTGTTGCTAAAAACAACATCTTAAATCCAATATTTAACATTACTGCCTAAAACTTTTACATTTATTTACTATGCGTGCATAATAAAATTTTCTATCTTTGGTATTCCGAAAAATAAAACCAATACTTTTTGAAGGAAAAAACAATAGATTACATACTACGTTCCACTTGGATGGGCGTTCAAAAAATGTATAACGAAGAAGCCAGTAAAAAAGACAGTACCATGGCCACAGGCTTTGCCCTGATAAGCATCGATCCTGAAGAAGGAACCCCTTCTACAGCTTTAGGCCCAAAAATGGGAATGGAAGCTACGAGCCTATCGCGCACCTTGAAAAATATGGAAGCAAAAGGCTTGATTGAACGCAAACCAAATCCCGAAGATGGCCGCGGGGTGTTGATCCATTTAACCCCTTTTGGAAAAGAAATGCGGGAATTTTCAAAAAATGTGGTGCTCCGGTTTGACGAAGCCGTAAAAGAGAACATTTCAGAAGAAGAATTAAAAACATTTACAAAAGTGGCCAACACCATTTTAGAACTGATTAATTCAAAAAAAATATATACCAAAAAAATAGCATAATATGTCCAAAAGAAGAATTAACAAAGTTGCCGTAATAGGCTCCGGAATCATGGGTAGCGGAATTGCCTGCCACTTTGCCAATATTGGTGTGGAGGTTTTGCTGCTCGACATCGTTCCGCGCGAACTCACCGATAAAGAAAAGAAAAAAGGGTTGACCCTTGAGGATGAAGAAGTGCGCAACCGCGTGGTAAACAACTCACTACAAGAATCCATTAAATCCAAACCTGCCCCACTCTATCACAAAGATTTTGCAGATCGCATCACTACGGGGAACATGGAAGATGATATTTCAAAAGTTTCTGAGGTAGACTGGATCATTGAAGTAGTCGTAGAACGCCTTGATATTAAAAAGCAAGTGTTCGACAACCTTGAAAAGCACAGAACAGAAGGAACGTTGATTACCTCCAACACCTCAGGTATTCCCATTCATAAAATGAGCGAAGGCCGTAGTGACGATTTTCAGAAACACTTCTGCGGTACCCACTTTTTTAACCCACCACGGTATTTAGAACTTTTTGAAATCATCCCAGGGCCAAAAACCGATCAAGAAGTACTTGATTTCCTTAATGGATATGGCGAAAAGTTCCTTGGAAAAACTTCCATCGTAGCCAAAGACACCCCTGCTTTTATAGGGAATCGAATTGGAATCTTCGGGATTCAAAGTTTATTCCACCAAGTAAAAGAAATGGGATTGACAGTTGAAGAAGTTGATAAACTAACCGGTCCCGTAATTGGACGCCAAAAATCGGCCACCTTCCGCACCGTCGATGTGGTTGGACTTGATACCTTGGTTCACGTAGCCAACGGAATTTACGAAAATGTTCCTGATGACGAAGAGCACGAAATCTTTAAACTGCCCGGTTTTATTGACACCATGATGGAAAAAGAATGGCTGGGCAGCAAAAGCGGACAAGGGTTTTACAAAAAAATAAAGGACGATAAGGGCAACAGCGAAATCCTGACGCTGGACCTCGACAAAATGGAATACCGCGAAAAAGAACGCGCCTCTTTCGATACCTTGAAAAAGACAAAGGACATCGACAACGTAACCGACCGTTTTGAGGTATTGATAAATGGCGACGACAAAGCCGGCGAGTTTTACCGAAAAAACTTTGGAGCGCTCTTTGCCTACGCTTCCAAACGCATCCCCGAAATAACCGATGAGCTCTATAAAATAGACGATGCCATGAAAGCCGGTTTTGGCTGGCAGCACGGTCCGTTTGAAATTTGGGATGCCGTGGGCGTAAAAAAAGGAATCGAACTCATTAAAGACCTCGGAAAAGAACCCGCAGCTTGGGTAAACGAGATGCTCGAAACTGGGGTAAATAGTTTCTACGACGTTAGAGAAGGTAACACCTATTATTATGGTATTCCTGAAAAAACTCACGTTAAAATCCCTGGACAAGATTCATACATTATTTTAGACAACATTCGCGAAAGCAAAGAGGTTTTCAAAAACAATGGTGTTGTAGTTGAAGATTTGGGCGATGGTATTTTAAATGTAGAATTCAGAAGTAAAATGAACAGCGTTGGCGCCGATGTATTGGCCGGAATAAACAAAGCCATCGACATTGCTGAAAAAAGCTACGATGGATTGGTAATTGCCAACAACGGAAAGAACTTCTCTGTTGGCGCCAATGTGGGAATGATTTTTATGATGGCCGTAGAGCAAGAGTATGACGAATTGAATGCAGCCGTTAAATACTTCCAAGACACGTGTATGCGCCTTCGATATTCTTCAATTCCAACCGTAGTTGCACCTCACGGAATGACATTAGGTGGCGGTTGCGAAATGACCTTGCATGCAGACCGCGTGGTAGCAGCTGCAGAGAGTTATATCGGTTTGGTTGAATTTGGTGTTGGGGTGATCCCCGGCGGTGGCGGTTCCAAAGAAATGACGGTTCGCGCTCAAGATCTTTTCAGAAAAGACGATTTAGAACTCAACACTTTACGCGAACACTTTTTAACCATTGGGATGGCAAAAGTATCCACATCGGCTTACGAAGCTTTTGATACTAATATTTTAAAAGAAGGAAAAGATATCATTATCGTCAACAAAAACCGCCGTATTGCCGCTGCCAAAGAAGTTGCGCGCATGATGGCAGATCAAGGCTACACCAAACCCATTGAGCGGACAGACATTAAAGTATTAGGCAAACAAGCCTTGGGTCCATTCTTGGTAGGAACCGACCAAATGAGGGCTGGAAATTACATAAGCGAACACGACCAAAAGATAGCCAACAAACTCGCCTACGTCATGTCCGGTGGCGATTTAAGCGAACCACAACAAGTAAGCGAGCAGTACTTGTTAGACCTTGAAAGAGAAGCATTTTTAAGCCTGTGCGGCGAACGAAAAACATTGGAAAGGCTGCAACATATGATTCAGAAGAATAAGCCGCTTAGAAACTAACGTTTTAAGGATGTAAGATTTAATGACGTACGACGTAAGACAGAATTACAAAGTATTTTAAATAAAATTTATGTAAACCTTTTTAAGTATGACAAATGGCAGCAAGACACAACTTTAGAAAACTTACTATTTGGAAAGAAGGAATCGAAATTGTAAAAGATACTTATAAAACAACTAAGATATTTCCGAAGTCTGAAACATATTCCCTCTGCAACCAAATGCAACGTTGTTCGGTATCAATTCCTTCCAACATTGCGGAAGGAACGGCTCGAGGAACGGATAAGCACTTTTTACAATATTTAGAAACTGCCTTAGGATCTGCTTATGAATGGGAAACTCAATTAATAATTGCCTTTGAAGTGGAATATATTTCAGAAGCAACTTTTAAACATTTAGAAAATAAAATTCAAAAAATCCAAGGTATGATAACTCGATTTATGGAAGGGCTCAAAATTAATTAGTCCTATGTCCTAAGTCATACCATCTTAAGTCAAAAAAATATGAAAACAGCATACATAGTAAAAGCATACAGAACCGCAGTTGGGAAAGCCCCTCGTGGCGTATTTCGGTTTAAAAGACCAGACGAAATGGCCGCGGAGACCATTCAATATATGATGGACAAACTGCCCGAACTGGACAAAAAACAAATAGACGACGTCATTGTGGGCAACGCCATGCCCGAAGCCGAACAAGGACTGAACATGGGGCGTTTTATTTCTTTAATGGGCTTGAAAACTGAAGACATTCCAGGGGTTACCGTAAATAGGTACTGTGCCTCGGGAGTTGAAACCATTGCAATGGCTTCGGCAAAGATACAGAGCGGTATGGCCGATTGCATTATTGCAGGTGGTGCCGAAAGCATGAGCTACATCCCAATGGGCGGTTACAAACCCGTGCCAGATTACAAACTGGCCAAAGAAGGCCATGAAGATTATTACTGGAATATGGGCTTAACGGCCGAAGCGGTAGCAAAAGAGTATAATGTTTCCCGTGAGGAACAGGACGAATTTGCGTACAACAGCCAGATGAAAGCCCTAAAAGCTCAAGAAGAAAACCGTTTTCAAGACCAAATCGTTCCCATTGAAGTGGAAGAAACCTTTGTAAACGATTCAGGGAAAAAAGAAACCAAAACCTACACCGTAAAAAAAGACGAAGGCCCCAGGAAAGGCACCAATATAGAAGCGCTTTCAAAATTGAAGCCTGTTTTTGCCGAAGGCGGAAGCGTAACCGCTGGTAATGCATCGCAAATGAGCGACGGTGCTGCTTTTGTGATAGTGATGAGCGAAAAAATGGTTAAAGAACTGAATTTAGAACCCATTGCCCGTATGGTAAACTATGCTGCTGTAGGCGTGGAACCACGAATTATGGGGATTGGCCCAGTGAAGGCCATACCAAAGGCCTTAGATCAAGCTGGGATGAAACTGGATCAAATCGATTTGGTGGAACTGAACGAAGCCTTCGCTTCCCAATCTATCGCGGTAATCAGGGAACTAGGGTTGAATAAAGACATTGTAAACGTCAATGGAGGTGCCATTGCTCTTGGTCATCCATTGGGTTGTACCGGAGCCAAACTCTCCGTCCAACTTTTTGACGAAATGCGAAAACGCAACATGCAAGGCAAATACGGTATGGTTACCATGTGTGTAGGTACCGGACAAGGTGCCGCTGGAATTTACGAATTTTTGAATTAACAGAATTTTTTTAATGGAAAACAACGTACGACTGAATGACATAAGGTGCCACACATAAAGACATAAGCGAGGTTCAAGCACCTGAAAAGCCATTAAATTCAAAGCATAATTTCAATTCTTATGAGATCAATAAAATAAATCCTACGTCGTACGTCATTATGTCCTACGTCATAAATCTAACACAAAAACAAACTATGAAAGATAAAGCAAACACAAAAGAAAACAACCTTCTCCGCGGCGGCCAGTTTCTAGTAAAAGAAACAGCTGCTAAGGATGTTTTTACACCGGAAGATTTTTCCGAAGAACAAAAAATGATGCGCGATTCGGTTAAAGAATTCGTGGATCGCGAAATCTGGCCTAAAAAGGAAGAGTTTGAAAAGAAAAACTACGACCTCACTGAAGAAATTATGCGCAAAGCCGGTGAAATGGGCTTATTAGGCGTTGCCGTCCCCGAAGAATATGACGGATTGGGAATGGGCTTCGTAACCACGATGCTGGTTTGTGATTATATTTCGGGCGCTACAGGTTCTGTTGCGACCGCTTTTGGCGCCCACACAGGTATTGGCACCATGCCGATAACATTGTACGGTACCGAAGAACAAAAGAAAAAATATGTGCCTAAATTAGCTACGGGCGAATGGTTTGGCGCGTACTGCCTTACCGAACCGGGTGCAGGAAGTGATGCCAATAGTGGAAAAACAAAAGCCGTTCTTTCTGAAGATGGAAAAAACTACATCATCAACGGACAAAAGATGTGGATTTCAAATGCGGGCTTTGCCAATTTATTCATTGTTTTTGCGCGAATTGAGGATGACAAATACATAACAGGTTTCATAGTTGAAAACGATCCTGAGAACGGAATCACATTTGGCGAAGAAGAAAAGAAACTCGGAATCCACTCCTCCTCTACCCGTCAAGTGTTTTTTAACGACACTAAAGTGCCTGTTGAAAATATGCTTTCAGAAAGAGGAAACGGATTCAAAATTGCGATGAATGCTTTAAATGTTGGCCGAATCAAACTAGCTGCTGCCAGTCTTGATGCCCAACGCCGCGTTATCGATCAAGCTGTTAAATACGCCAACGACAGGGTTCAATTTAAAACCCCAATTGCAAAGTTTGGTGCTATTAAATCGAAAATCGCCGAAATGGCAACTTCTGCCTTTGTTGGCGAAAGCGCCACCTACCGTGCCGGTAAAAACATTGAAGACCGTATTGCGCTGCGCATGGAAGCCGGGAACGATCACCAAGAAGCCGAACTTAAAAGCGTTGAAGAATACGCAATAGAGTGTTCCATTTTAAAAGTAGCCGTTTCTGAAGATATTCAGAATTGCTCCGATGAAGGCATCCAAATTTTTGGTGGGATGGGCTTTAGTGCCGACACCCCGATGGAATCTGCTTGGCGCGATGCCCGTATTGCTCGTATTTATGAAGGTACCAACGAAATAAACCGAATGTTGGCAGTTGGCATGCTCATCAAAAAAGCCATGAAAGGCCACGTAGATCTATTGGGGCCTGCACAAGCTGTTGGCGAAGAGCTGATGGGAATTCCATCGTTCGACACCCCGGATTACTCCGAAGTGCTTTCCGAAGAAAAAGCAATGATTGGCAAACTGAAAAAAGTATTATTGATGGTTGCTGGTAGCGCCGTTAAAAAATACGGCCCAGAGTTAGAAGAACACCAACAGTTATTATTGGCCTCTGCCGATATTTTGATTGAAATCTATATGGCAGAAAGCGCTATTCTACGTGCCAAAAAGAACCATAAACGCGATGACGCTAATGCCGAATACCAAGTTGCCATGGCACAATTGTATTTATACCATGCAGTTGAAATTGTGAACCAAAAAGCAAAAGAAGCCATTATTTCATTTGCTGAAGACGACGAGCAAAAAGCCATGCTAATGGGCTTGAAACGCTGGACGAAGTATGACAACTTCCCCAATATCGTTCAATTACGAAACAAAATTGCCGAAAAAGTAACAGCAGAAAACACGTATCCGTTTTAAACCTTTAAAAATTGGAACATTTTAGGCCTCACAGGTTTTTAAAACCCTGTGAGGTCTTTTCTTTCCTGCAAGGTTTTCCAACCTTGTAGGTCTTTTCAGTTTTTGTGCAAGGTCTTTTTATTTCCAATTCTTGGCGCAGTCTTTGTTATCTTTACCCTAAAATTAATACGACAATGACAAAGCACCTTTTCGCCCTTCTTTTATTGAGCAGCACTTTTCTTTTTTCTCAAGAAAACACCGAAGTTTATCTTATGGACATCCATCCGGCTTATTCAGGTTTGGAAGTTTATAATATGCAGAACATTTCAGAAAATCCTGGTTATGACAACCAACCCCATTTTATAGACAACCATACGCTCGTATTTGCGGGAAGCAATAAAGAGCAAACCGACATTTCAGTGCACCACATTCCTTCCCAAAAAAAATCATTTTTCAACAGCCCTACGGCGGGTGGGGAATATTCGCCCGCACCTATGTTCGATTCTGAAAACATTACAGCTGTTCGTTTGGATCCCGACGGAAAACAACGGTTGTACGCTTATTCAAAATCTGGTAAAAGCAAGGTGCTCATTCCAAACCTTCAGGTAGCTTATTATGCGTTTAAAGATAAAAACACGTTGCTGGCCTCGGTTTTAGATGGAGATGGCCTGGACCTTGTAGTTGCCAATCTACAAACCAAACAAGTAGATACGCTTAAATATAATGCAGGTCGTTCCATCCATAAAGTGCCCAATACAAAAAAGACGATGAGCTACACGTTTTTAAATGAAGACGGCAACTACGATGTGTACCAACTGAATATGGAAAATCTTGAAAGTTTTTTTGTGGCACAATTGCCCATTGGCATCCAAGACCATATTTGGCTCAGTGAATCGCAATTGCTTATTGGTAGCGGCGACAAACTGTTTATCTACGACCTCTTCGGAAATGGCGAATGGCACGAAGCGGCAGATCTTTCAGAATACAACATCAGCAACATTACCCGCTTGGCCGTGAGTCCCAATGGAAAAAAACTAGCCATTGTAGCCGAACCAAAATAGGTGCTTAAATAGATTCCGGTCTTGTAACGTGAATAAGTTTTATGTATTTTTAAGGAAATTTCCCTTACATGAAAAACATAGTTCTTCTTTTTGGTTTACTCATAACCTATAGTTCTTTTTCACAAACCGATTCCCGTATTTATGATATTATAAATGCTGTTTCTGCTGAACGGATTAAAGCAGATATCACAACCCTCGCCGGCTTTGGCACACGACACACCTTGAGCGACACCGTTTCGGACACCCGTGGTATTGGAGCAGCGAGACGTTGGATAAAGTCAAGTTTTGAAGAAATTTCAAAAGACTGCAATGACTGTCTTGATGTGTTTTATCAGAAAAATTTCATTGAAAAAGGAGATAACGACCGCATTACAAAAGACGTTTGGATCAACAATGTAGCTGCCGTGCAAAAAGGAAGGAAATTCCCCAACCGTTATATTATTATGAGCGGCGATATCGATAGCCGTATAAGCGATGCCAACAATTTTACCGACGATGCGCCAGGTGCCAATGACAATGCCAGCGGAATGGCGGGAGCGATTGAAGCCGCCCGGGTACTTTCAAAATATAAATTTGAGAATAGTATAGTCTATTTAGGCTTAAGCGGTGAAGAACAAGGTTTATATGGAGGTAAAGGATTTGCCGAATATGCCAAAGAAAAAGGTTGGGAAATAATCGGGGTGTTAAATAATGATATGATCGGAAACATCAAAGGCGTGGATGGCGTGATAAGCAACCGGGATTTTAGGATTTTTTCAGAACCCGTTCCGCCCAATGAAACCGAAAGAGAACGTCGTGCCCGAAGGTTTTACGGTGGCGAAGTAGATGGAATCTCGAGGCAATTGGCACGGTATGTCCACAAAACAATAAAAACCTATATGCCTGAAATGAACCCTATGATGATTTATCGGTTGGACCGATTTGGTCGCGGCGGCCATCATCGGCCTTTTAACGATTTAGGGTTCGCGGGAATACGCATTATGGAAGCCCACGAAAATTACACCCAACAACATCAGGACATCCGTACCGAAAATGGCATCGAGTACGGTGATAAATTAAAGTTTGTTGATTTTGACTACGCTGCTAAATTAACCGCTGTTAACGCGATTACCATGGCTAATTTGGCTTGGGCACCGCCAGCACCTAACAATGTTGCCATTGGTGGTATTGTAGAACCTTCGGCTAAGTTAAAATGGGACAAAGTAGAAGGTGCCGCTGGTTATAAAATTTATTGGCGGGACACGACGTCGCCAACGTGGGACTATAGTCGGTATGTTGGTGATGTTTCAGAATTCACTTTGGACGGTATTGTAATAGACAATTACTTTTTTGGCGTAGCTACCGTTGATAAAGACGGGTTTGAGAGTGTTGTTGTATTTCCAAATTCAGTTTTCAGATAATTAATTATTTATGATAAAAAATATTTTACCCTTTGTTTTCCTTTTTATAGGAATAAATTCATTCGCCCAACAATTCACCCATCAAGACACCCTCCGTGGTAGCATTACCCCCGAACGTGCATGGTGGGACCTGCAGCATTACGATCTTGAAGTAGAAGTATTTCCTTCAGAAAAAAGCATCAAAGGCACCAACACAGTCAACTATACCGTTTTGGAACCTAACGATGTGATGCAGATCGATCTGCAACCACCAATGAAATTGGATAAAGCAGTGCAAAGTAGAAAGGAACTGGAAATTACTTCAGATGGAAATGCGCATTACATCCATCTTCAGAAAAAACAGAAAAAAGGAAAAGAGTTTGAAGTAACCCTTCATTTTTCAGGAACTCCGGTAGAAGCACAAAACCCACCTTGGGACGGTGGCTTTACTTGGGCAAAAGATGAATACGGCAATCCGTTTATTGCCACGTCAAATCAAGGGATTGGTGCCAGTATTTGGTGGCCCAACAAAGACCACCCGTATGATGAACCTGATACGGGTGTTGATTTTGCTATTACCGCTCCTTCAAATTTGGTGGCCGTTGGGAACGGACGTTTAAAAAAAACCAAAGAGAATGACAGCACGAAAACATGGCTATGGGAGGTGAAAAACCCCATTAATAATTACGGAGTAAACATCAATATTGGCGATTACGTTAATTTTTCAGAAGAATACGAAGGCGAAAAAGGAACGCTTGACTTGAGTTATTGGGTACTCAGCCACAATTTGGAAAAAGCCAAAGAACAGTTTAAACAAGCCCCAAAAATGATGGAAGCTTTTGAATATTGGTTTGGTCCCTACCCTTTTTACGAAGACAGCTACAAGCTGGTAGAAGCGCCCTACTTGGGTATGGAGCACCAGAGCAGCGTAACCTACGGAAACCATTATAAAAACGGTTATTTGGGCCGCGATTTAAGCGGCACCGGTCAAGGGATGAAGTTCGATTTTATAATTATCCACGAGTCTGGCCACGAGTGGTTTGCCAACAACATCACCAATAAAGATGTGGCCGATATGTGGATACACGAAGGGTTTACCGCCTATTCTGAAAATCTATATTTGGATTATTTCTTCGGAAAAGAAGCTGCTGCCGAATATGTAATCGGTACCCGTAGGAGCATTAAAAACGACCGCCCTTTAATTGGCACGTATAATGTGAACAAAGAAGGGAGTGGCGATATGTATTATAAAGGGGCCAACATCTTGCACACGTTGCGGCAATTGATAGCCGACGATACCAAATGGCGCAGTATTTTACGCGGCCTGAACAAAGAATTTTACCACCAGACGGTCACGTCAAAACAAGTGGAAAACTACATCAGCGAAAAAACCGGAATTGATCTTACCCAATTTTGGGAGCAATACTTGCGCACTACGCAAATTCCGAAAATAGAGTATAAAGTAAATGGTAACGAGCTTTCGTTTCGGTATTCCAATATCGTTTCAGGTTTCGATATGCCTGTCATTGCTATCATCAACGAAAAAGAAACTTGGATTTACCCTACCAATAGATGGCACAAAAAACGGTTTAGCGAACCCATTCAGTCTATAGCGATAAAAAAAGACTTTTATGTGGAAAGTGAAAATATGAGTAAATAAACAACACGAACAATCACTCTTTTGCCAAGAGTTCAGTAAACCGTTCAAACTCATTTTTAAATGTCTCATATTCTTTTCCTGTTGCCGGGCCGGTAAATCCGGTGTGAATTTTGCGCACAGTACCCATTTTGTCAATGAAAATAGTTGTAGGGTACGATAGCACTTGGTTTAACATCGGTAGTTTTTGGTTTGCTTGTTGTTTGCTGGTATTGCCGTATTGCGCCAATAATATGGGATATGGGATTTCTACAGCTTTTTTGAGCTTTTTTATGGCCTGTACAGCTTTTTCTCGTGTAGGAGCATATTCAAAGGCCAAGGAAACAATTTCTACATTATCGGGTTTATTTTTATAATATTCTGAAAGAAATTTGGTCTCATCGAGACAGTTTGGGCACCACGTTCCCATTAACTGCACGACAACCACTTTATTTTTAAATCGTTTATCTCGTAATGAAACGGTATCGCCTTTTATGGTTGGGAAAGCAAATTGCAACGAATCATACTCTTTTTTTAAAGACGTCAACGAATCGGCTTCGGGTAATTTATAATTTTCATTGCGTTTGGCAGTAAAAGGTTCTTTCCAGTGGTTCCCGCTGTAAAATATGCCTTCCATTATGCTATCGCCATTGGTTACTTTTGCTTCAAACAAAAAAGCATGGGCACCATCGAATGTGGAGAGTTTAATGCTATCGTTTTCCACAACACCGTCCAAATACCTATAATCCCCGGTTGTGGTCATAAAAGTACCGGTAAGGCGGTTACCTTTTTGGTCAAAAATCCCTTTGGCCATGTACCGGTCTTTTTGCGAGTTGGGACTGAAGACGGTTTCCCAAGTTCCCGTAACAATAACATTGGGCGCAGCATCCACGTCAAATCGTGCTTGGCGGCCACTGGTCATTATTATAGGCACGGTTCTGCCTTTATTGGGCTTTATAAAGGCCCCTTTTATACTGTCTTTTGTAAAAGTTCCCTTTATCGTCCCTTCAAAAACAGGGTGCGAAATAAAGACAGAATCGTTTTTAAAGGTCACATCATCAACATCGATGCGTTCTTCGGCATTAATTATCACAAAACTGCTGTCCTGCTTATATTCCAATAAAAAAGGAATCTCCCTTTTATCGTCTAACTGCAATACAGCACGCCAAGGACCTGTTTTCAATGGTCCGCTTTCTTCTTTGCAAGAAACCAAAACCAGCACCGTAATTATAAAGGCAAGATATTTCATCTTAGAAAAATTAAAATCTTTACACCGAAAGTATCAAAATTACTTACAAAAAACGAGGTAAATGCTATCTTTGCAATTCGTTTAGAATTATTTGAAATGAAAATATCGTACAACTGGCTTAAACAATTTATAAAACTGGACTGGAGTCCCGAAAAAACGGCCGAATTGCTTACCAATCTCGGCCTGGAAGTAGAAGGGATTGAAAAATATACATCTGTGCCCGGTGGTCTGGAAGGCATAGTGGTAGGTCATGTTACCGAATGTACAAAACATCCAAATGCCGACCGTTTAAAATTGACGAAAGTAGATTTGGGCAATGGCGAACCGGTACAGATTGTATGCGGTGCGCCCAATGTTGCTACAGGTCAAAAAGTGCCGGTTGCAACAGTAGGCACGACACTTTATACTGCCGAAGGGGAACCGTGGAATATTAAAAAAGGAAAAATTCGAGGCGAAGTAAGTATGGGGATGATTTGTGCTGAAGATGAATTGGGACTAGGCCAAAGCCACGATGGCATTATGGTCTTGGACAATGATCTACCGCCCGGAAAACCCGCTAGTGAACTGTTTGATATTGAAAATGACGTTGTTTTTGAAATAGGCCTGACCCCAAACCGTGCCGATGCCATGAGCCATTGGGGCGTAGCGCGCGATCTGCGGGCCGGTTTGTTACAGGAAAACATTACCCTGGAGCTTATTACACCGTCCACCAGTAGTTTTCACGTGGATAACCGCACCTTAAAAATAGATGTGGACGTGGCAGACCTTAAAAAAGCGCCACGGTATTGTGGTGTTACCATTAGCGGCCTATCTGTAGAACAATCGCCAGCATGGTTGCAAAACCGATTACAGGCCATTGGCCTCACGCCCATTAACAATATAGTTGATATTACCAATTACGTGTGCCACGACCTTGGACAGCCGTTGCACGCTTTTGACGCTGCAAAGATAAAAGGCAGCGAAGTGAACGTAAAAACACTGCCAAAAGGAACCAAATTCACTACTTTAGATGAAGTAGAACGCGAATTGCACGAAGACGACCTAATGATCTGCGATGCCGAAGGCCCCATGTGCATTGCCGGGGTTTTTGGTGGCGCCAATAGCGGTGTTACCGAAACTACTACCAGCATCTTTTTGGAAAGTGCCTATTTTGATCCAGTGAGCGTACGCAAAACAGCCAAAAGACATGGATTGAATACCGATGCCTCTTTTCGTTTTGAAAGGGGGATTGACCCAAACACCTGTAAATATGCGATGTTACGGGCAGCATTGTTAATTCAGGAAATTGCTGGAGGTGAAATTACCAGTGAGGTAGTCGATATTTATCCTAAAAGGATTGAAGACCACCAAGTGTATCTTAATTTTGAAAACGCCTCTAAGTTGATTGGCGAAGAAATTTCACCGGAAATCATAAAGGATATTCTCAACTCGCTCGATATGAAAGTAAACAGCGTAACCGAAAGCAGCATCGGGATGTTGGTCCCCGCCTACCGTAACGATGTAACCAGAGAGGTGGATGTGATTGAGGAAATTTTACGGGTGTACGGATACAACAACATTAATTTTACCGAAAAACTGAATGCCTCCATCGCCATAACACAACCTGTAGAAGACTATAAAGTGCAAAATAAAGTAGGTGATCAATTAACAGCATTAGGCTTTAATGAAATGATGGCCAATTCGCTTACCAGCCCTGATTTCGTTGATTTTTCAGAAAACTTAAAACCCGAACACAACGTGATCATGCTCAATCCTTTGAGCAAAGAGCTTTCGGTTTTACGGCAATCTATGTTGTTCGGCAACTTAGAAGCACTTGCCTATAACAGCAATAGGCGCATGCCAAATGTAAAATTGTTCGAGTTTGGAAAAACGTACCATACCTTTTCTGAAAAGCGGGTGGAAAACAAACATTTATCCATTTTAATATCAGGTGATAAAAACCAAGATAATTGGACCAGCCCAGCAGAACAGGCCGGTTTTTTCTACGGAAAAGGAATCGTTTTATCAATTTTGGAACGTCTTGGCATTAACCCGACCACTGAAAAAGACACCAAAAACGATATCTTTTCGGAAGGCATAGCCATTTTAGCAAATAAAAAACAAATTGTAGAATTAGGTATTTTAAAGAAACAGCTTACCAAAGAGTTTGATGTGGAAGCAGAAGTATTCTACGCAGATTTTAATTGGGATGCCGTATTGAGCAGTATTTCCCGTAACGGTTTTCTTGTAAAGCCCATCCCTAAATATCCGCAGGTAAAACGTGATTTCGCCCTGTTACTGGACGAGAACGTTTCTTTTAAAGAGCTGCGGGACGCTGCCCAACAAACCGAAAAAAAATTGTTGGTTGGCATGAACCTTTTTGATGTCTATACCGGCAAAAACCTTCCGGAAGGTAAAAAATCGTACGCAGTGAGTTTTACCTTGCAAGACGATAAAAAAACCCTGACCGACAAACAGATAGACAAAATAATGAAGAAACTGCAACAACGGTTTGAAAAAGACTTTGGGGCAACGCTTCGGTAAATACATTTTACAAAACACGCGAACAGCCTGTATTTATTAGGCTATACACTTATTTTAAACTGTCTTTTGCAATGATTCCCAGACGTTAAATTCGGGAATTGGTTGTTAAAATGTTGCGTTCCTTTTAGTTATGCCTTAATTTTATGGAAAAAGAAACCGGTATGCTATCGAAAACCAATATTGAAACGAAACTGGAACGGGTTCGGGACAAGCGTATTTCCGAAACCGATATTTTAAAAGAAGTCGAAACCATATTTTCTGAAACAAAGGCCAAGCGTGATGCCATTAAAAAAACACTTGTAGAAGATGCTTCAGGAAAAACAAATAGTTTTGATTTTGACAAACTGAAGAGCAATCGCGTCTATCATATTACCGATATCCAAAAAATATGTGTGGATTACCGGCTTCGGTTTTTAGACTCGCGGTTTTTTAAAGGCACCATTCCTGAAGAAGCGGTAAGCAAGATCCGCCAACTTGAAAACGACCATAACACTGCGCTTGGCAATTTTAAGATTATGGCCCCTTCTAAACTGCTGAAACTGGAAAATGCCGACGATCCCTTGCTTTTCGCTCCAATGGGCAACGATTATTTTTACCTGATCCATAAATGGGGCAATGATTTGCACCCATTGAGAAAGCTATTGATGTGGCCGTATAAAACCTTGGAAAACCTCGTAGTAACCGTATTTTTGCTTAGCATCCTGTTAACGGCCATCACGCCTATGCATTTATTTTCGGCAGCGCCAACCATGCAAGAGTATGTATTGTTGTTTTTGTTTATGTTTAAATCTGTGGGAGGCCTAGTTATCTATTACGGCTTTGCAAAGGGGAAAAATTTTAATACAGCCATCTGGAAAAGCAACTATTATAACGCATAAAACCTATGGACACAAACCAAGAAACTATTAAAATATATACGGGGCCCGGTGTCATCGCACAGGGGCTTATCTCCGTATTACAAGGTTTGAATATCGAGCCCATAATTAAAAACGAACAACAAAATGAGCTGGTAAGCGGTTTTTCTGTGGGTGGGGCATCTCATGACCTTGCCGTGTTCATTAGAAAAGACGAACTTGAGAAGGTTCGTCCTGAAATAGAATCTTATTTAGCTGAAGTTGGTGAAAAGTAAAGCCGGAATGACATTAAAAACTTTATCATAGTGCCGTTTTTTTATTTTCCGAAGATTTAAATTCTGTTGAAAGCATTTCCATAAAAACCAGGAAGTTCAGACTTTTGGTTTTATCTTCCAATTTTCTTCAATTATCAATATTTCTTAAACAAATTTCCGTAGGCATATTTATATTGACATTATTGAAAAATCAAAGCAGTGTTGCCATGGGTTTTCTAAAAGGAATAAAAAAGTGTTTAAACTTATAAAAGACTAAACCTTAGGAAAGCATAATAACACGGCAACTATCCTCATGAACGAGGATGGTTTTTTATGAAAGTTTTCACAAGCGGCAACCCTGCTAACCGAAATAAGTCAGTATTTTAGTATATAGAAATATAAAAAACACAAAACATGCCAAACAATCCCGAAGAGACCATACGCATCTATACTGGTCCAGCCTTAGTGGCCCAAGCCTTAAAATCGAGACTTAACGATATTGGTATTGAACCCATAACCAAGGACGACCACCAAAGTGGCATCGTTAGTGGATTTGCCATTGGCGTGCCGGGACAGGTACGGTTGTTTATCCGTAAAGACCAGTTGCCAAAAGCACAACCGGTAATTGATCTCTTTTTAAAAGACATGGCAGAAGAAGAATAACCTGCGATTGCAACCATAGCGTTGTAAGTGCTAAAAAAAACCGTTTTGGATAATGGCTTTATCATACAAAAACCTTTTAACCACCATTTGCAAACCTTGGTGGATTACTACTTTTATTTAGACATTCCCGTAAGCCAACTTAAACTTCAGGAAGAACACGTCATCCCATTTCCAAGGATTACTTTTGGTTATTTTTTTGACCATCCCTTTTCGGTTACCAACCATACCGCTAATGAAACGGTTACGGCCAATATGGTCATTTCGCGCATCGCTACCGACCAGATTTCGGTTAAGCCACTTACCGACAGGGTAAAGATTATCGGTGCCCACGTACGGCCTTATACGTTGGTATTTTTAACTGATGAAAACATTTCTAAATTACCTTGGCTGATCGATACCGAGAACTTGTTCGGAAACCGAGCAAAGCGTTTTAAACGCGACGTAGAAAATTGTGCAACACCACAAGATATGTTTGCCGAAGTTGAAAACATATTCCTGAAAACGATTCTCGATAAAGACCTATCAACCATCATAAAAGCCGTTAGGCTCATTGAATCGAAAAAAGGGGAAATTGCCCTTGCAACGCTTTCAGAAAAACTGAACCTTTCAAACCGGACGCTTCGTAACCATTTTTATCGCGCTTTGGGATGTTCGCCAAAGGATTACATACAGTTGGTAAAATTGAAGCAATCTATTTTCCAGATGAAACATTCCGCCGACAACCTCACTGAAGTAACCTATTCACAAAACTATGCCGACCAAGCCCATTTTACCAATACGGTTAAAAACCTGACGGGCGAATCCCCAAAAGATATTCGGAAAAAAATGCCCGATTTCCGATTTTTGCAATTTTAGACACCGGTAAGCACGTAGTTTTATCCCTTAAAGCCCAAAGAGATGAAACGTTCCAAGATTGTTACCGTACACATTATTGCCACATGTATCGCAGTTATGACCATTAGTTGCTTTTTCAGCTTTTCGCTTTTGGCCGAAATACTCGGGAATGAAGTATTTATAAAACAAGTAAAAACAGCTATTCTCTACTGTTTGCCCATTTTATTAATCTGTATGCCAGTTCTGGCCTTATCGGGAAAAAAACTGGCAGGAAATTCAAAAAGCTCCATCGTTGCAAAAAAATTAAAACGAATGAAACTGGTTGCCATAAATGGCGTCATCCTGATTTCATTGGCGATATACCTGTATTACCACGCCATTTTTAAAACCATCGACACCACTTTTTTATTGATTCAAATTTTAGAATTGTTATTTGGAGCGATAAATTTAGGACTGATTGGCTTGAATATTCAGGCTGGTTTAAAACTATCGGGCAGGATGAAAAAGCGCCGCATTTAAAGTGTTGAAAAAAAGTAATGAAATAAATTTTAATCTACTTTTTCTCACCTTTAATTATTTGTTTGCCAAACGTTTCAGATAAAAACAGATACAAAAAATCCCGCCAAAAAGCGGGATTTTTTATCTTATGCCTCCACAGCATACATTTTGTCACGCTGTTCTTTTAATTTTTTGTCGTTCATGTATTCATCGAAGGTAGCATAGCGGTCAATTACGCCATTTGGGGTCAACTCAATCACGCGGTTACCAACGGTTTGCGCAAATTCGTGGTCGTGGGTGGTGAGCAACACGGTTCCTTTAAAGTTTTTCAAGGAATTATTGAAAGCTGTAATCGATTCCAGGTCCAAGTGGTTGGTGGGTTCGTCTAACATTAATACATTAGCACGCATCATCATCATTCTACTCAACATACACCGCACTTTTTCGCCACCCGAAAGTACATTCGATTTTTTGAGGGCTTCTTCGCCACTAAAGAGCATTTTACCCAAAAAGCCACGAATATAAACCTCTTCCCGTTCTTCTTCGGTTTTCGCATATTGGCGCAACCAATCTACCAAGGACATATCGTTTTTAAAAAACGCTTCATTATCCAAAGGCAAATAGCTTTGCAAAGTTGTTACACCCCATTTGTATTCGCCCGCATCGGCTTCCATATTGCCGTTTATAATTTCGTAAAAAGCAGTTGTGGCACGGGAATCCCTTGAGTACAATACCACTTTATCGCCTTTCGCCAAATTGATGTTAACGTTCTTGAAAAGGGTTTCGCCATCCAAGGAGGCTGCCAGCTTGTCCACGTTCAATATTTGGTCGCCGGCTTCACGCTCACGGTCAAAAATAATGGCGGGATAACGACGGCTAGATGGTTTAATGGCATCGACATTCAGTTTCTCGATCATTTTCTTTCTCGACGTTGCTTGCTTCGATTTTGCTACGTTGGCACTAAAGCGACGAATGAAATCTTCCAATTCCTTTTTCTTTTCTTCGGCTTTTTTGTTTTGTTGGGCGCGTTGCCGCATGGCCAATTGGCTGCTTTCGTACCAAAAGGTATAATTTCCGCTGTAATGGGTTATTTTTCCGAAGTCAATATCGCTGATGTGCGTACACACCGCATCGAGAAAGTGACGGTCGTGCGAAACCACGATTACGCAATTGTCATAATTGGCCAAAAAGTTTTCGAGCCACGTGATGGTTTCGTAATCCAAGTCGTTTGTTGGCTCATCCATAATCAACACATCTGGGCTGCCAAACAAAGCTTGGGCCAGCAGCACCCGCACTTTTTGCTTTCCGTCCAAGTCGCCCATCATAGAATAATGCAAGCTTTCGTCTATCCCTAAGTTAGACAGCATGGCGGCGGCATCGCTATCGGCGTTCCAACCGTTCATTTCTTCAAAAACAACTTGCAGTTCGCCAATTTTTTCGGCATTGGCATCGGTATAATCGGCATACAGTGCATCGATCTGTGATTTTATTTCAAACAGCGGTTTGTTTCCGCGAAGCACTGTTTCCAAGACGGTATATTCGTCATACGCATTGTGGTTTTGCTCTAATACCGACATGCGTTTTTCTGGTTCTAAATGTACGTGCCCAGAGGTTGGCTCCTGTTTTCCGGCCAGTATTTTCAAGAACGTGGATTTTCCGGCACCATTGGCACCAATGATCCCGTAACAATTACCTTGCACAAACTGGGTGCTTACCTCATCGAACAACACGCGTTTACCAAACTGCACCGATAAATTTGAAACTGAAAGCATTTTCTTTTCCTTTTTTAAAAATTTTGCGCAAAAGTAACGAATAACCTGCGATTGAAGAAAGATTAACGTTTTATTATTCCTTTTAACGTGTGGTTAACAGTTTGCCCTCGCAGGGTCGGTTACATTTGTTGGTAACCAAATGTTTATTTTTGTGAGCAAAAAGTTACTTTTCTTCCTATTTATTGCAACACTAACCGTTATTTCCTGTAATGACAATAAAGAACCGGCTACGGGAGATACGTGGATTAGCGGTGAAATTGTGAATCCTAAAAACGATTTTATTTACATTACCCGAAATAAAAAAGTACTGGACACCGTAAAACTGGACAACAATAATTTTTTTTCCTATCAGTTTAAAGATCCTGAAGCTGGAATTTACTTTTTTAACCACAATGAATACCAAACGGTTTTTGTTGAACCCGGTGACAGTATTTTATTACGGGTAAATACTATTGAGTTTGACGAATCGCTTTCATTCTCTGGAAAAGGCGGCGAAAAAAACAACCTGTTGATGCGTTTTTTTCTGTTAAATGAAAAAGAAGCTCCCCTATTGGCCCGTTACTACCAATTACCCCCCGCGGAATTTGAAACCAAAGTGGATTCCTTGAAAAAAAAATGGGAAAAGATTTACAACGGGTTTTTAGCCAAATATGATCCTTCTGAAACATTTAAAGAAATAGCCCAATCCAATATCGATTACATCTATTATATGCGCAAAGAGCTTTATACGGCTGCACACGCCAATAAAAACACTTTAAACCCGATTATCTATCCGGCTGGTTTTTATGCGTATCGAGATAAAATAGATATGGGAAACGAATTGCTCCGCACTACCTATCCGTATTATCGTTTTTTGAATTTTTACTTGGACAATCTCGCCCACGAGAAAAGAGAAGCAAAAACACATTTCAATAGGTTATCCTTTGCCCACAACTATGCAAAATTGAGGGTCATCGACAGTGTCATCACGAACGATTCGCTTAAAAACGATCTTTTAAAATACAATGTAAGGCGATACCTGCTCAATGCTAAAAACGCTGAAAACGAAGAGAAAATCATTGCGCTTTTTGAAGAAACAAGCACCAACACCCAGCACATCAAGCGAATGAAAAAACTAGCCGAGGCCACGATGCAACTGACTCCAAACCACAGCTTGCCTAATTTAGAACTGGTAACAACAAACAATACCTTGGTACAATTAAAAGAAGTGATCAAAAACCCAACAGTATTCTATTTTTGGTCTGTAAAGTCGGCACGCCACAATAAGACCATTCATTTAAAGGTAGCTGAACTGAAATCAAAATTCCCAGAATACGATTACATTGGCATCAACACCGATACCAACTTCAAAAAGTGGTTGAATATGGTAAAAAAGCAAGATTACGACCTTTCCCATGAATATCAATTTGAGGATATTGGCCAAGCAGAGAAAAAACTGGTGCTCACCTCGGTAAACAAAGCCTTGATCGTTGATAAAAACGGTAAGATTTTAGAAGGCAACACCAATTTGCTCAGTACCGAAATTGAGGAGCAGTTATTGGGGTATATCAATAAATAAGAGGGCGTCTAAAAAGTAAAAGTAGATTGAATTGTCTGGTCGAGCGCAGTCGAGACCTTATTGGAGTTTGCTGGTATGGAGTTCTCGACTGCGCTCGAACGGACAGCTAAAGTTACTTTTTAGACACCCTCTTTTATAATTTCTGAATTAAATTTCTTTTCTTAATTTCCCTTTTTATAATCTGCCAAAAACTTCTCCAAGCCAATATCAGTCAGTGGGTGTTTTAACAAACCTTCTATTGAAGAAAGAGGTCCGGTCATAACATCGGCTCCAATTTTAGCACATTCCAAAACGTGCATGGTATGACGAACAGAAGCTGCTAATATTTCAGTTTCAAAACCGTAGTTATCGTAAATCAAGCGTATTTCGGCTATCAGATTTAGGCCGTCTGTTGAAATATCATCCAATCTACCAATGAATGGCGACACATAAGTAGCACCTGCTTTTGCAGCCAATAAGGCTTGCCCTGCAGAGAAAACCAGTGTACAGTTAGTACGGATTCCTTTATCGGTGAAATATTTTATTGCCTTTACCCCTTCTTTGATCATGGGTACTTTCACCACGATCTGCTCGTGCAGGTCGGCCAGTTGTTCGCCTTCTTTAACGATGCCGTCAAAATCGGTCGCGATCACTTCAGCTGAAACATCGCCATCCACGATTTCGCAGATATCGACATAATGTTTTAAAATATTGTTGCGGCCGGTAATGCCCTCTTTGGCCATTAAGGAAGGATTGGTGGTCACGCCATCCAAAACGCCTAAGTCTTGTGCTTCGCGTATTTGATCTAAGTTTGCGGTATCGATAAAGAATTTCATAGTAACTGTTTTTGGTTTTGACAATTACAAAAATAAGGAAGATTACCGCTGTTTTAAACCGAAAAGGAAAAAAGATTCTCTATTTCAATTTATAATGGTTCAGTAACATTCGTTCGTAGGTCTTGTCGGGGAGAATTTTTTTCAGTACAACTGAAAATTTCTGAAGGAAAGAGCCAACCTTATAATGTACTTTAGGATTTTTCGTTTCGATAATTTGATGCACTACTTTAGCCATTTTATCTGGATCTTCGCCAGCGTCTACGTGCTCATCCATTAATTTTAAGGTGTTCCCGTATTCTTTTTTATAAGGCGAATTCTCTAATTGTGGCGCGTGATAACGGCTAGCGGCAATATTGGTGGCAAAATCGCCCGGGGCAATGTTGGTCATTTTAACACCAAATTGCCGTACTTCCATCCGCAGGGCTTCAATGGTGATTTCGAGCGCGGCTTTAGTGGCCGAATAGATACCCCGGTACGGCAGCCCCATATACCCTGCAATAGAAGTGATGTTGATAACAGTGCCACTTCCCTGCTTGCGCATAGTGGGCAATACCGCTTTTATCACATTTATGGGCCCGTAAAGGTTAGTGGCAAAAGCCTTTTCAATTTCGGGGTTTGGGGTTTCTTCAATAGGGCCGGTAATACCTACGCCCGCATTGTTGACCAATACATCAATTCTACCTTCCTGTTGCAATAAGTTGCTTACAGATTCCTGTACACTTTCCAAACAAGTTACTTCCATTTTCAATAGTGGGAACGGACTGGTATCGCTATATTTATCAGGATTACGGCTGGTTCCGTACACTACGTAATTTTTAGAAAGTAAATAAGCACCTATGGCCTTTCCTATCCCGGAAGATCCGCCAGTTATTAAGACAACCTTTGACATAAATATATGGTTTATAGCTCGCAAAGATGCAGTTACGCCTTAACTTTTGCAAGGATAGCTGTATTTTATTTCTGAAATATGAGTTATTCCAACCATATTTTAAAATCTTTCACTTTCTCACGGGCCACGATAATATCTTGATCGGAATAATTGTTTAGTTTTAGCTGTAGCCGTGAATTGGTATAAGAAATTATATCTTTTATAGCATTTATGTTGATGAAAAACGTCCGGTTCACACGGAAAAATGTTTGGGGAGCCAGCTCGTTTTCCAGTTGCTCCAATGTAGTATCGAGTAAATAATTACGCCCTTCGGTGGTATGCGCGTAAGTGCCTTTGTTTTCAGAATAAAAACATTCAATATCATCTACCGAAATCATTTTAAGATGCTGCCCAATTTTCGTGGTAAAGCGTTTTTTGTACTCGCGTTCCACTGGATTGATTAGCATTTTTTTTATGTCTTCAAAGTTTAACTGAACGTTTTGCTGTTGGGGTTTAAAGGTTTTGTATTTTTCAACTGCTTTTTCCAAATCCTCTTGATCGATAGGCTTCAACAAGTAATCGATGCTGTTCAGCTTAAAGGCCTGCAGCGCATATTCGTCATAAGCGGTAGTGAAAATCACAGAACTGGTTATGGAAACGGTATCGAAAATTTCAAAAGAAAGACCGTCGCTCAACTGAATGTCCAAGAAAATCAATTCGGGTTGTGGGTTGTTTGAAAACCATTCCACAGCTTCTTCCACACTGTGCAGGGTGTGTTTTACGATAACATCCAGTTTTTCCAGCATGCGTTTTAAGCGTCGTGCCGAAGGTTTTTCGTCTTCTATAATCAATACTTCCATATTCAATAAATCAAATTTTACGCTACTAAAATAACAATTAAAGGTTGGAAGCTTGAAATAAAAACTACTGAAACAACAAAAACCGAAGCTGAATTGTCTTCGGTTTTTGCATTTTGGTAGGTTAATAGGGATTTCAACTACATCTTATGCGTTCCGCCGCCAGATTTGCTTTCGTTTTGTGAAACATTGCCCGGATTGCCGTAGTAATGCACATCGCCACCACTGGAGGTTTCGGAAACCAATTTTTCTTTTACGTTTACCGTAATATCGGCACCGCTGGAAACATCGGCCGTGCAATTGATTACCAACAGGTCTTTGGCGTTTAAATCACTTCCGCTGGAAGCTGAAGCGTCCAAGTTTGTGGCTTTGCCCGACACTTTTAAATCGGCCCCGCTACTGGTTTCGGCAATTAGATATTTTGAAAAGACTTCCACTTCCAAATCGGCACCACTGCTGCAATCCAAGGTTAGTTGCTCACTTTCCACTACCGAATTTCCTATGACATCGGCTCCGCTGCTGGCTTCAATGGTGTTTAATTCAGTATAAGTTACATATACTTTTTTCGCTTTAGAACGACCAATGTTTTCTTTGGTCTTAATTTTTAGCTTGCCATCGATTATTTCGGTTTCAATAATATCGACCAGGTTTTCATCGGCTTCCACCACTATTTTTTGCTCGTCGCCCTGTGTTAAAAATACATCTAAGCCCGCGCTACCGCGAACCGCATTGAATGGCTCTGAAGCAGGGCGTTCTTCGGTTACTACGTTTCCGTTACCGTTGGTCTGGCCAAGGTTGATGTCAAATTGACATGCAGTGCTTACACCTGCTATCAATACTAATAGAATTGCATGGATTGGTTTCATAATCATTGGTTTTATCGGTTCTTGTTGTTTGTTTATTGATCGGAAATCACCGAATCTGTTTCAACGGCATCCCCTTTCTCTTGAATGGTTTTTGAATTGGTTTCACCTTGCTTAAAGCGTTCATTTACATCTTGTTTCCAGTTTTTTGAACTTGTTTGCTCGAGGGTTACTTCGGCATCGCTTTTAGAGGTATCGTCTAAAGTATCTGTTTCCAAAGAAGTTTCAGAGGCATCCCCTTCCAAGGTTTCCATTTCATCCTCACAATCCAAGCACTGTGTGGCGTCGCGGAGTATCAACAGCTTTTTGCCTTCGTCCCCGTTTTCCAGTATATCTTCGTACCGGGAATCGTTGCGGTGAAAGGAATAGGTGTTTTTATCGGCCACCAGCACGCTGCCTTCTGGCAAATAGAGGGTCACCTCCACTTCTTGATCGTGAAACTTGTTTTCTGTTCCAGTGGTTAAAAACCCATCTAACAGCAAGGTATTGTTCTCAAAAGAATAGTTATAATCAATGGCCCGGGCATGCTTTTTAGCATCGAGGAAGCTCTTTCCTTCAGCCTTGCGCTCGATCAATAACTTCCCTACGGAATCTTTTGTGGAACGAACGATCAACCTTATGTCATTGGTATAAATAATACGTTCGTCTGCTTCATTGTATTTAAGCTCCAGGCCTCCGTGACGGTGCACTTCGTATTCATATTGCTTATCGGCACGCATTTGCAATTGTAAGGTGTCCCCTTTTTGTACCGGAATGGTGGTTTCGGTAATTTCTTCACCATCATAGGCTTGTTGTGTGGCTTGGCGAATGCCCAAAATACCCAGTATTATCAAAGATACAAACCATACCACCACCAAGGTGATCTTTGCCGGTGTACCGATGGACTTTAGATTGTTTATCAACAGTTTCAGGCCTAGTATAAAAAGTACAAAAAATGGAATGCCCACCGCAAATAAGGTCAATACCGAAATGATCCAGATGGGGGTGCCGGTGGTATCGAACATAGTGATGTACTCCATTAACTCGCCAGTGCCCCAAAGGCCGACCGTACCCAAAGTGAACAGGCTAACGATAAGTCCTACCAAGGCGCTCAATGAAATAACGATTAAAAAAAGCCCAAAAAGTTTCACAAAAAAGGTGAAAATGGCCACAATGATCTTTCCCACGGTGTCGAAAAATCCTGAAGTACCTTGTTTAACCTTACTACCATATTTTTGATAATCGGCATTTTTAACTTTATCGGCAACGGTATCATACCCTTCTTTGAACTTCCGTTCTATATTTGAAATATTGACCGGTTCGCCCGTCATTTTCAGTTTATCGGAGGTGGTTACCGCTGCCGGCACCAAAATCCAGAAAATAATATAAACCACAATGAACACTCCTTGCGAAAGGAGGGTCAAGATAATCCACAAGAGGCGAATCCAGATGGCATCTACGCCTAAATAATGGCCAAGGCCGGAGGAAACCCCAGAAATGAATTTATTGTCTATGTCACGAAACAGCTGCTGTCTCTTAGACCTGCTTCGGGTTTGGGCTTTCTGTGCTGGTGGCACATCGTCGAACAGTTCTTCGTCCACTTGATAATCTTCCGGTTGTCCCATCACGGCAATAACCTCGTCCAGTTCTTTTAAAGAAATGACTTGGGATTGGGTTTCAATTTTTTCAGAAAAAAGCTCTGCGATACGGGCCTCTATGTCGCGCATGATCTCGTCGCTGCCATCCGGGCCGGTGAGTGATTTTTTTATGGCATCGAGGTATCGGGAAAGTTTTCCGAAGGCATCTTCATCTATATGGAAAAAGGTTCCTGCCAAATTTATGTTTACTGTCTTTTTCATTTCTTGGTGTTTTCGCTGGTTACTCGGTTTACCGCCTGTTGCAGTTCGCTCCAGGTGGTGTTCAATTCGTTTAGGAACAACTGTCCGGTTTCGGTCAGTTCGTAATATTTCCGGGGTGGGCCGCTTGTTGATTCTTCCCAGCGGTAGGAAAGAAGCCCTGCGTTTTTAAGCCGTGTAAGCAAAGGATAAATGGTTCCTTCTACCACGAGCATTTTTGCGTCCTTTAGGGTTTCCAAAATATCGGAAGTGTACGCCTCCCCGTCCTTTAAAACGGAAAGGATGCAATACTCCAAGACCCCTTTGCGCATTTGCGCTTTTGTGTTTTCAATTTTCATCGGTCCTATTTACAATTAATCGTTTCGTTTTTAGTGAACAATGCCGCTTTGTTGCTTTTAACGGCCTGCTGGCATTGTATCGTTGTATTCATAGCGGTTTCATTTTTTTCTTTGCGCACTTCGGCACCCAAAAAACTTAAAATTGCTGCCAATACGATGTTAACTAGTGTGCTCATGCGGTTGGTTGTTTTTTTCTGAAGCAATTTCAGAAGTTGGTTTTAAAAAAGAGATACATAAGGGATAGTTGTACATTTTCCCTTTAGCCGCGTGCATGGTTGCGGTGATCACGGCATACAATTCCAATACGAAAAGCCCAAATAACAACAACCCTGCAATTCCGAATAAAAGAATGTATCCTGAAAGATTTCTTATTTCGGCAAAACCCGGATTGCCGACCGTATCTTCCATCGCCTCCATAAGCGAAATGAAATCTGCCGCAAATATGACAAAGAACGGAAGGCACACCAACCCTATCCCGATGGAATACAATAAAATGCTCAACTGAAAATTTAGGGCTTGTTTTCCATGGGTATCCACAAATGGTTTTTCTTTGTGAATGGTCCAAATAATCAATGGAGCTATAAAATTGGCGAACGGGAACAAGTACTTTAAAAAAGTGCTTAAATGGATTCCCGCTGCGATATTCTTTTGGTTTTCAGCTTCTTTTTCAGAAAGGTTTGTCAAAATTGTTGCCATTGTCATTAAGTTCTTATACAAAGATAAGTACAAAAAAAGGTATTATGTTACGCATAGTACTAAAATTTAACATTTATTTAAGAATTAGCAGGTTCGTCTTTTTTGGAGTATCTTCGCTATAAAACCAATGCCTATGGCACTTAGCCCTTCAAAAATCAATACTTTTTTATTTTTTAAATTGCCTTCCGCTTGGCTTACGGGGGTCCGGGTAATGCGTATTGACGCCAATAGCTGTGTCACTTCGGTAAAACACCGGTGGATCAATCAAAATCCGTTTAAATCGATGTTCTGGGCGGTACAGGGTATGGCTGCCGAGTTAAGTACTGGCGCTATGGTCATGGCGACCATTAAAGAAAGTAATGAAAATATTTCTATGCTGGTTGCCAATAACAAGGCTTCATTTTCAAAAAAAGCAAAGGGAAGGATCACGTTTACCTGCGAAGATGGAATTAAAGTAAAAGAAGCCATTCAAGAAGCTATAAAAACCGGAGAAGGTCAGACTGTCTGGATGAAATCTCAAGGTGTTGATAAAGCTGGGAATGTTGTTTCCACCTTTGAGTTTGAGTGGACGGTGAAGGTAAAAAAGTAAACTATGGTTTAAAGATACCGCCAAAGATAGAAGCAAGACGGCTTCACTGCAAGAATTAAGAAACAGGGCTTCTTTAAAGATATAGCCTTATTTTCTCCTAAAAAGAGGAATACGCAATTAGTAGGATGTGATCTCTCCTGTCGTCGAGATGACTAAAAAAAAGTCCCGAGGCAATATACTTCGGGACGTCTAATGAATATAGTTCTTTTTTTACTACGCCTCTACCGTTTCTTCGGTTTCGACGGTCTGTAAATACCGTTCGGCGTCTAAAGCGGCCATACAACCGGTTCCTGCGGCTGTAACAGCTTGACGGTATTCTTTATCCTGCACATCGCCACTGGCAAAAACACCGGGTTTGTTGGTTTTGGTACTTTTCCCTTTGGTTATAACGTAACCGGTGTCGTCCATATCTAACTGCCCTTTAAATATTTCGGTGTTAGGCTTGTGACCAATAGCTATGAACAATCCCGTAATTTTTATTTCTTCTTTTTCGCCCGTTTGGTTGTTTACCATTCGCAGGCCTTCAACAACTTGATCGCCCAGCACTTCATCCACTTCGGTGTTATAGCGAAGATCAATGTTCTTGGTGTTGGTTACGCGGTGTTGCATGGCTTTGGAAGCTTTCATATAATCCTTACGCACTAGCATAGTTACTTTGGTACAGATATTGGCAAGATAGGTTGCTTCTTCAGCAGCGGTATCGCCCCCGCCTACTATGGCAACATCTTGACCTTTGTAGAAAAATCCATCGCACACGGCACAGGCCGAAACCCCGCCACCACGTAATTTTTGTTCGCTTGGCAATCCTAAATATTTTGCCGTTGCACCTGTTGATATGATAACCGTTTCGGCTTCCAGCTGTTTGCTGTTGTCCACGGTTACTTTATGGATACCGCCTACTTGATCGCTAAAATCCACGGCCGTGACCATTCCCATACGCACTTCGGTTCCAAAACGTTCGGCCTGTTTTTGCAAGTGCACCATCATGGTAGGGCCGTCCACCCCATCGGGGTAACCGGGAAAATTATCAACTTCGGTAGTGGTGGTCAATTGCCCCCCGGGTTCCATACCGGTGTACATCACAGGTTTTAAATCTGCCCTTGATGCATAAATAGCTGCCGTGTATCCTGCTGGACCAGAGCCAATGATCAAGCATTTTATTCTTTCAATAGTATCTGCCATAATAGAGTTGTTCAAGTTCATCGCCCGAGAAACTGGGCGGTGTTCATTTCAAAATGTAAAAATACCAACTTTAAATAGAACCTTACAAAGAAAGTTATTAATAAACGTTATTTCTTTATCGGAAACGTTTATTTCCTGAGTTTTGGAAAAAAACGCCCCGTCTTTTTTTTATAGACCCGATACTGCTCATATTTTTCAACCATCCAGCTTTCTTCACTGTCCGATTTATAATAAAAAACCACTGCCATAATAACCGTTAAAACAACTTTTAATACCGAAGCGGTAAATAGTGCATAGGCCAACATACTCAACAAAATACCCGAATAGATAGGGTGACGCACATATTGATAGATGCCATTAAAGGTCATACGGCTGCCTTTTTTGGAATGTATCCCGCTTAAATCGTCATTGAGGTTCAATATCCCCAAGAAGATGACCACAAAACCCAAGCCTACCAATGAAAGTAAGGTATAATTCACCCATGGGGCAAAAGAATAGGATAGTATATGAATGTCAATAAAATAGCAAGAGAAAAGTATAAACTGAATGATTAAAAACAATACTTCTTTTTTCAAAATTGAGGAGGTTTTTAAAAAGCAAAAGCACTCAAAAATAACATAAATTAACAGGTTTTACCAAAAATATATTGTTGGCATTGCAATTAACTTGAAAAAACTGAGCAGCACCACAATTATACGAAAAAACTTACTTACAGCAACATGTAGGAAAATATTTGCAGCTTCAAAAATAAAATATCGTATTATTTTTTTACTTTTAGTCCAATTCAAATCACAGACCAATCCCCTTTTTTTTACTTAGTGTCCCAATACCTCTTGAGCGCACCCATAAAATATCAATGCCATTAATGCTGAAGATATGTAACTCAAGTAATAATTAAATATAAAAGGTATGAAAAAAGTAAACGCACTCTTGTGTACCATAGCGGTACTGTTGTGTTACAGCAGTGGCCTATGGGCACAAGAAATGAAAGCAAAGAAACACGAGAACCCTGAATGGGTACGCATTGCGTATGTGAAGTTTAAACCCATGATGAAAGACAAGGCAAAGAGCATTATTAACGATTATTTTATGAAAGCGGGCCAAAATTCTGGTGGAGCTGCACCTACTTCGTACGATTTAGCTTCGGGCGAGTATGATATGCTCGTTATTTTCCCAATGGAAAAAGGCATTGAAACCCTGAATTATAAAATGACCGAAGAGGACGTAAAGTGGATGGGAGAGTTGAGCAAACTTACAGGTGGTCAAGAAAAAGCAATGGCCAAAATGCAAGAATTTTATTCGTACGTCGCTAAAATGGACAGTGATATTGCTATGAAAGAGTAACACTCCATATTTATTAATTTAGTGAAAAAACAGGTCGTGGGATTATATTCACGGCCTGTTTTGTATTTTTGGAACCTTACTTATTTCGTGAAAGCACTCGTTTAGCATTACAATTACAAATAAGCGCCTACTTTTACCGAAGGGTACAACTCTTCGTATGATTTTATCTCCCCTTCCAACTTCTTAAAGATCAGTTTCCTGTCAAGCTGTTCCAAATCGGTACAGCCGGCTGCGGCAAACAGTTCAGTAAAGTCTTTTAATATCTCGTGGTGGTAGTTGCGCACCCGTTTCCACTTGTCGGCAACCACTAAACCTCTCATTAATCGAGGATCGTTGGTGGTAACGCCCGTAGGGCATTTGTTGGTGTCGCATTTAAGTGCCTGGATGCAGCCCAAGGCCAGCATCATCCCACGCGCCGAGTTACAGAGATCGGCTCCAATGCAAAGCGCTTTAAAAATATCGAAAGCAGTAAAAATTTTTGTAGCCGTAAATACTTTGATGTCTTTCTTTAAATCATAACCATTCAATACGTCCACCACAAACAGCAGTGCCCGTTCCCACGGCATGCCCACGTAATTTGAAAAGTCTATGGGCGCAGCACCGGTGCCCCCCTCTGCCCCATCTACAGTGATGAAGTCCGGTTTTATTCCTGTTTGTACCATTTGTTTACAGATGGTTATAAATTCTTCTTTACTGCCAATGCACAGTTTAAAGCCTATAGGTTTCCCGTTGGAGAGTTCGCGCATTTGCTGCACGAATTCCAAGAGGCCTTTTGCATCGTTGAATGCCGAATGCCCGGGAGGCGACAATACTTTGGTATGCGGCTCAATGCCACGTATTTTAGCGATTTCCTCATTGTTTTTAACAGCTGGCAATACGCCTCCGTGTCCCGGTTTTGCCCCTTGGGAGATTTTAATTTCTATCATTTTCACCGTTGGCATCGCAGCTTTTTCCGTGAACTTTTCCGGAGAAAAATTACCGTCCTCCGTTCGGCAGCCAAAATAACCAGTACCCACTTCATAAACCAGGTCGCCACCTTGCAAGTGATACTCTGATATGCCCCCTTCACCCGTATCGTGAAAAAAATTGCCTGCCTTCGCACCTAAATTAAGGGCCTTTACCGCATTCTTACTGAGGGCACCAAAACTCATGGCCGAAATATTAAACAAACTCGCCGAATAGGGTTGCGTACATTGAGGACCACCAACCATAACCCGTGGCGGATTTTCCAATGTTTTTGAAGGGTAGATACTGTGCTGCATCCATTTAAAATTCTCTTCTTCCACGTCCAGCTCAGTACCAAAGGGATGGGTTTCATTTTCCAGTTTGGCCCGTTCATAAATATATTGTCTATGGTTTTGGTCTATGGGCTTGCCATCAGTGCCAGATTCCACAAAATATTGATGGAGCTCCGGGCCGATCATTTTCAGTAAAAACCGCATATGGCCTATTACAGGAAAGTTTCGCAATACGGTGTTTTTTTTCTGAAACAAATCGTACATCCCCAATGCAAAAATCAAAACAGCCAATATGGAGAACCCGTAAGCGGGCCAAATAGCCGTAAGCACGATGCCGGCAATAATAAAAAGTACGATTCCAGTAAAACGAATGGCTTCTCTCATATTTTAAATATTTTCAAGTATATGCACGTAGGTGGTCCTCTTCTGGATTATTAAGAGTAAACTTATATAAGAATAAATTTTCGCTTTTGCTATGCCCAGAAGAAAATCAGTATTTAAAATTAAGGCTTTTAAAAGGCTTATTGTCTTAGTGCTTTCTTAAAATAATACAGCTGCCCATTAAGTTTCATTTTCAATGATACTTGTGTACCTTTATGGAAAAAGAGCGATGGAAACAGCCAAAGTAAACAAAGATTACGATTTAATTTGCGTAGGAGGCGGCATTATGAGCGCCAATTTAGCATTGATAGCCAAAATACTGAAACCTGAATTAAACGTATTGATACTGGAAAAACTGGATAAAGTGGCTCAGGAAAGCTCTGCTGCGTGGAACAATGCCGGCACCGGTCACTCAGCGCTGTGCGAACTCAATTACACTCCTGAAAATAAAGACGGAGACATCGACATCAGCAAGGCGATCGCTATTTGCAACCAGTTTGAAATATCCAAACAATTTTGGTCGTATTTGGTCAATAACGGCCATATTAAAGCCCCGCAAAGTTTTATACACAATGTACCGCATCACAGCTGGGTGACGGGAAAAGCCAATGCTGAATACTTGGAAAAACGGTACAAAACCATGAAAGAGCACTTTATGTTTGAGAGCATCGAGTTTACGAAAGACCAAGAGATTATGAAACAATGGTTCCCGCTCATTATGCAAAACCGAAACAATGATGAAGTAATGGCAGCCTCTCGAATAGAACGCGGTACCGAAGTGAACTTTGGGGTATTGACCAAAAAACTGTTCTCCATTTTGGAAACCGATTACGGCACCCCGGTACAATGCAATGAAGAAGTATTGGACATTGATCCGGACGAAGGCGTTGAGTGGTCTGTTAAAGTTAAGAATACGGAAACGGGCAAAGTACAGCATTTAGATGCCGAGCATGTGTTTATAGGAGCTGGTGGCGGTAGCTTGTTGTTATTGGAAAAGGTAGAAATAGAAGAAAAAGACGGCTATGGCGGATTTCCAGTAAGCGGCCAGTGGTTGGCATGCAAAAACCAAGAAGTCATCAACCAGCATCACGCAAAAGTGTACAGCAAAGCAGGATTGGGCGACCCACCCATGTCAACCCCACATTTGGATACCCGTTACATCGATGGCAAACGCGAACTGCTTTTTGGCCCTTTTGCCGGTTTTAGCCCTAAGTTTTTGAAGGAAGGCTCCAAGCTGGACTTGTTTAAATCGGTCAATCTTAAGAATATTCCTTCCATGTTGGGCGGTTTTTGGCACAACCTATCGCTGACCAAGTATTTGATAAAACAATTGGCTATGTCTTTTGACGACCGAATGGACGATCTTCGGGAGTTTGTAAAAAATGCCAAAAACGAGGACTGGGAAGTAGTGGTCGCCGGCCAGCGCGTGCAAATCATAAAAAGGGACGAATATGAAGGCGGCAAGTTAGAATTCGGCACCGAGGTGGTAAGCAGCAAAGATGGTCGCATTACCTGTTTGTTGGGTGCTTCGCCAGGGGCCTCCACGGCTGTAAAGATTATGCTGGATGTTATGAACAAAGCCTTTCCTGAAGTCATCAACTCCAATAAAGGCAAGAAATTGTTACAGCAAATGGCCCCAACCTGGAACACCCAAGTAGATGAAACCACCTTTAAAACCCAGTTAAATCAATCTAAGAAAACGTTGGGGTTGTAGCTTTTAATCCTACTTGGGCACAACGCAAGAGAAAATATTAAGAGAGAAAGAAGGTACGCGACTCAAGCTATCAATAAAATTAATGATAGTCATGTACCTATATAATACAAACACTTTACTATTTGTGTTTTTCTTCGACTTTACCCCCTATTTCCTTCGACTTTTAATACGTAAAATAAGGAATCTTGTCGAATAAAAGTCGAAGAAGACTCGAAGAAAACTGGAAATAAAGCTAAGGAAGCACCTTAAAAAATCACTTTACTTTCTATTAAAATGAAAAACCATCTCAAACATGATTAGGGGGTTGTATCTTTAAATTAGCTTCAGAAAATGAGCCATTTTTTCCTGTAGTTAGTATTGCTATGGTCGAAACCGAGGTTTACTCCTGCTTTATCGTAGCTTTTCTTCATAATCGGGACGGTCATCAATACTTAGGCTTCGCAAAATGCCACATTAACCAATTATTTCGATAAATATTTGAATATCAAACTTTAACAAGACTTTAATCTTGTTTAGTTCGATATTTTACGAACTAACAGTATATTTATGTTTAATTCAAATAAAGAAAAGATGAAAAACTTAAAATTAGCCGCATTGGCTTTATTTGCTTCAGTAGCGATGTACGGTCAAGATGTAACAGCATCTAAGGTGCCTTCAAACTTCACAGATGGTCTTTTAAAGGCCTACCCCAATGCCACTAACATTGAATGGGAGCGTAATGGCAACGATTACAAAGTAGAATTCGATTCTGGCAGGATGGAGCACGAAATCTGGTTTAACAAAACTGGAGATATGGTACGGGTTGAAAAAGATATAACCAGGGCTGAACTTCCAACAATCGTTAGTGAGATAATTAAACGAGATTACCCAGACTTTAAAATTGACGATGTTCAATCTGTTTTTAAAGATGGGGTTACAACGTATGTAGTAGAAATAGAAAAGGGATGGTCTAAAGATATTACCATAACATTTACCCAAACAGGCAAAGTGATGAGTATAATGAAAGACTAATAACTTTTTTATTACAGTTAAGTGAGGGGCTTAATTTTTGGCCCCTTTTTATTATCTTCAAATTTGTTTTATCCGTATTTAGAGGTTTATCAATAAAACTAGAAAAAATGACTGTTAACTTATACCTTAAGCCGGTTTTACTCTGTCATCTTCTTCAAAGCCACTTTCACCTAGATTTCAACTTCTTACCATACATCAATGTAGAACATCCTCTTGTCGTGTAGTTTTGTAATCAATTATAACATTTATCCATTTAAAAAGAAAAAAATGAAACAAACACTCAAGCGAATTCTCGATACAGGCAATTATCCCAAAAACCTAAATATCGTACTTTTAATTTTGCGTTTCCTCGTAGGTATTCTTATGCTTACCCACGGTATGGGTAAACTTCAAACATTGTTTGGAGGCGACCCCATTCAGTTCCACGACCCTCTTGGAGTAGGTGCTGCCATGTCCCTTGCACTTGCTGTTTTTGCTGAGGTGTTGTGTTCTATTTTATTGATTATTGGGCTGGGCACCCGTTTGGCCGCTATACCATTGCTTTTTACAATGATGGTTGCAGCCTTTGTTATCCATATAAACGATGACTTTGGGCGGCAAGAACTACCAATGCTTTATGCAGCAATCTATATTGTAATTGCCACAATAGGTGCAGGCAGGTATTCTTTAGATTATTTATTGCTGAAGAACAACAAAAAATGAGATAATAATTTAATCAGAAATAGCATGGTTCCAGCATGTGCCAAATCTTAGATGAAAAAAATATCTGAAACCAAATTAAAAAAAATAAAATGGAATTGACTATTTAAATTAAATCTTTTATATTCAAATACTTAGCTTCTTATCATACATCAATGCACAGCATTATTTAGTAGCGTAGCTTTGTATCAAATCAAAATGTTTAACACATAAAATTAAAGAAATGGAAAACACAGAAAAAACAAATTGGAAAGTAGATCCTGCACATTCTGAAATCGAATTCAAGGTAAAACACATGATGATTTCAACGGTATCGGGAAGTTTCAGTGAATTTGATGGTGAAATTGAAGCAGAAGATGACACTTTTAAAAATGCAAAATTCAAATTCAGCGCAAAAATCGATTCTATAAGCACAAAAAATAAGGACCGAGATACGCACTTAAAGTCTGATGATTTCTTTAATGCCGAAAAACATCCTCGTCTTACTTTTGAATCAAAATCTTATGATGGAGAAAAAATGGTAGGCGAAATGACCATAAGGGACGTTACCAAAGAAGTGACCTTGGATGTAGATTTCAACGGAATTGCTGAGGATCAATACGGACAAACCAAAGCAGGTTTTGAAGCTACCGGAAGCATTAACCGAAAAGACTTTGGCCTAAACTGGAGCGCTGTAACCGAAGCGGGAAATGTTGTGGTGAGCGATAAAGTTAGATTAATTGCCAACCTTCAGTTTATCAAGCAGTAAATAATAGTTTACTGTAAAACATGGGCCGATAGTTAATTAATAGATAGATATAAAAATGACTATCGGCTTTTTTTTTCTGAATTGGAAAATTTAAAAAACGCAACAGATTCCTTAACTTCTCAGACTATTTTAAAATAACCAATTATTGAAACTACATCGTAAGACCCGAAATAACCTATTTTCACGATGCGCTTGGCGAATTTATCTTAAAGTGTCAAAATATCAAAAAAGAAAATAATCCTGCCTAAGTAGTGCTAAATTTCTCCAAGTAGTTGCAACCACGCGGCAAAACTTACCAAGTGGAATAAAAGAAATCAAATTCAGTTTAGATAAAAATTCAAAATAAAAACTATGGCAAAAATTGAACGAGTAGACAACGGAAAAAAAGGTCGGTTTATCATTTACGAAAATAATGAGGAAGCAGGAGAAATGACGTTTACCTGGGCAGGGAAAGGAAAATTTATTATTGACCACACCGGGGTTGTGGATAAGTTTGAAGGTCAGGGATTGGCCAAGCAATTGGTAATGGCCGGTGTGGAATACGCGCGGGAGAATGACTTAAAAATCATTCCGCTTTGTCCTTACGCAAAACGCAGGTTTGAAAAAGATGAAAGCATAAGGGATGTTTTGGCGTAAATAAAATCACTGACTTAAGACTCTAAGACCTATGACGTAGGATTATCACTATAAATAGTTCGTTTAATCCGCCATTCCATTTAATAATGCAATTTTTGTCTTAAGTCCTATAGCCTTCCGTCCTTCGTCAAAAATAGAAATTTATACTTTATTCCACAGAAACCTTTCTGCCGAAAAGCAAAATAATAGTTGAACCAAAAACTTAAAACAATATGTCAAACACTCAATTAATAATAGAAGAACGCGCCGCCGATATCGGGAACTTTATGGTGGGGCGCTTATTGCCTTTCCGACAAAAAAGAAATGTTGGCCCCTTTTCATTTATCGATCATATGGGGCCGGCGGAAATGGATAAGGACACGAATCTGGATGTGGCACCTCATCCGCATATTGGTTTATCTACCCTCACCTATTTATTTGAAGGATCTATTCAGCATAAAGACAGTTTGGGTTCTGATATTGAAATTAAACCCGGAGCGGTTAATTGGATGACCGCAGGAAAGGGCGTGGTTCATTCTGAAAGAACTCCGGAATATTTACGTAATAAAGAAAAATCCTTACACGGCTTGCAGATTTGGGTTGCACTCCCTAAAAATTTAGAGCAATCGGAACCTAGTTTTTCGCATATTGAAGAAAAAGATATTCCACATTGGAGCGAGCAAGGGGCGCAATTTAAATTGATTGCCGGGAAAGCTTTTGATAAAGAATCGCCTGTGCCCGTACATAGCGAATTGTATTTTATAGAAATTAAAAGCGACCATAAACAGCAAATCGATATAGGAAAAGATCTTTATGGTGAAAGTGCTTTGTATATTCTGGAAGGCAGTATTAACGCCGACGGACATAACTACGGAAATAAACAAATTCTTGTAGCCAAGGATAGTACGCTGTGTTCTTTCGAAATGGAGCCAAACACCACGATTTATATTTTTGGCGGAACCCCATTTGATGAGGAACGTTACATCCACTGGAATTTTGTCAATTCTGATAAAGAAGTGATTGAAAAAGCCAAAAAAGATTGGGAAAATCAGAATTTGGACGCTTTTCCAAAAGTAGTTGGCGATGAAGAAGAATATGTGCCGTTGCCAAAACCGCGTATTCGATAAAAACAGGAAGATTAGAAGCCTTTAGTGATGGGGTACTGGCCATTATCATAACTATTATGGTGCTAGAAATGAGCGCGCCGGAAGGCTATACTTTTAAAGCTTTAAAACCATGCTACCGGTTATTTTAACGTATTCCTTCAACTTTATATATCTCGGAATTTGGGTCTTTATCTCACCATATATTTGGCTATGGCTATACTATGAACGGTCCTGGATCCCCAAACTGAAAAAGCTATGAAGGAATAAAAACAACTAAAAAAACTTTTAATAATTGATTATTAAATAGATAAAAAATGAAAACAATATTGCACAAAGCAGACACAAGAGGAGATGCCAATCACGGTTGGTTACATTCAAAACACAGTTTCAGTTTTGCAAATTATCACAATCCTGAGCGTATGAATTTTGGAGTGCTACGCGTGCTCAATGACGATACCGTTTCAGAAAACAGGGGCTTTGGCACCCATCCGCATAGGGATATGGAAATAGTTTCCATTCCGCTGGAAGGCGACTTAAAACATATGGACAATATGGGCAACTCAACCATTATCAAAGAAGGCGACATCCAGGTAATGAGTGCGGGTACTGGCGTCATGCATTCCGAATACAACAACAATCCCGATAAACCGGTAAAATTCTTACAGATTTGGATTATTCCGAATAAAATGAACGTAGAACCCCGCTACGACCAAATCACCATAGCCGATAATGCAAAGCCAAATGACTTTCAGCAAATTTTATCACCCAACCAAGACGATGCAGGCGTTTGGATTTATCAGGATGCCTGGTTTCATCTCGCTAATTTTGACAAGGAAATTTCCAAAGAATACAAGCTGAAAAAAGCGGGCAACGGCGTATATATTTTTGTCCTGGAAGGCAAAGCCAAAATCGGCGATCAGGTTTTGGAAAAAAGAGACGCCCTGGGAATAAGTGAAACCAATTCCTTTGAACTGGAAGCGCTTGAGAATTCTAAAATACTTTTAATGGAAGTGCCAATGGAGCTCCCTACATAGAATAAAAAAAGGAAAATCAGTCAAAAAAAGCAGTTAAAACGCTGCAAAAATGGTTAATGTTAATTTAATTGACCTGCTTTTATGCAAAGCATTCTTTAACTTTGGTTTTTGCTGAAAAATAACTTTGTATGTCGCAAGATTCCGGACTAATTATCGATTGGGTTAGTATGCCCACTTACAATACTATTATGGCTTTGGCCACAGGCGCCGTACTAATGTCCTTGGCCAGAATAGGACAACAATTGTTTAGAAAACAGCATATAAATCCGTTGGGCTGGAGTTTAAATTTAGGGATTTTAGGTATTTTGCTTTTTACAACCGGTTTGCATATGACGCTTACCTGGCCCTTGGCAAAATATTTCCCTTTTGACAATATTGTCTTTGGTGAACCCACGTTGGCGCTTGGGGTCATTGCTTTGGGACTTTCATTTTATTTTTATAAAACCCGAAATCAAATCGCAAGTGCCGTAAAGCCTTTTCAAGATGTCGCCCGGGTGGTTTGGCATATTAAATATTTGCTTTACGGATTAGGTCTTGCGCTAATTGCCATTGGCATAGCCGGGGTAACCTATCAACTTTTTGCAGCCCCGCCGGAAGAACCCATTACAGGAATGTTCGCAGATTACCCAATGGTTGAAGCAACATTTATTTCCTTATTATGGGCCTTGACCGGAGTGGCTTCTATTTTAATGCCTTCGGTACTAAAATATTTTGCAACGGGAAATACCGCGATGACCAGCAAAGTGAAAATCAGTTACAGTTTGCTTTACGGCCTGGGAATTGTATTCCTATTATTCGGCGCCTTTAACTATTTCACACATATCGGACTTATTGTAAATACGATGCCAAATTAAAAACTATGAATTATCCAGTTAATTTTTCTCACGTGGGAATTAGTGTTCCAGATATTGAAAAAGCCGTTGCGTTTTATAAAGATGCTTTGGGTTTTTATCACATCGCGGGACCTATAGAAGTCAAAGAAAATGAAGACAATAATTTATCGGCCATCAGTAGAAAAATTTACGGGCAAGGTTGGAAGAATTTTAAATTCGCCCATTTGTCGTCTTCAGATGGCATTGGGTTGGAAATTTTTGAATTCGCTAATAATTCCGAAGAAAAATCAGATAATAGTCCGTTTAAAACCAGTGTTTTCCATTTTTGCATTCAGCATCCCGACATTGAAGCGATGATTGAAAGAATTGTGGCGCACGGCGGAAAGCAAACAATGCCTCCACAGGAAATGTACCCGGGTAAAAAACCGTATAAAATGGCCTTTACGGAAGATCCCTTTGGAAATAGTATTGAAATTTATACGCATTCTTACGAGTTACAAAACGTTGGTGACGGCGGAAGCATCACTTAAATAAAAACGAAGAATGAAGGATATTAAAAATATGTCACCTCGAGCGCAGTCGAGAGGTCTTGGGATCTCATCTAAACTCAACCTGAAATAATATATAATTTCCTTTATTCATTATATTCAGCATAGCACATATAAATTCAAACATAAAAAAAAAGAAAAATGATAAAAAGAATTCTTACAATCGGAATGCTAACAGCAACGGTATTTATTTCCTGTAAGAATAACCAAAAACAGGAAAATACAGATTCATCCAATACAGAACAAACAGCTTCCAAAGATGTAGTTACCCAATCTTTGACCAATAATGATGGCGAAACCCTTGAAATGTCTTTTAATAATTCTGAAGGAACGGCAACCGTGAATTTTAAAGGAGAAAGCATTGATTTGGAGCAACAACGATCGGGATCTGGAATTTGGTATAAAAATGATCAATATGAGTTACGCGGAAAGGGAAACGATATTTGGCTAAAAAAAGACGGCGAAGTGATTTTTGAACATCAGGACAAAAAAGCTTCCGTAGAATTTAAAAATGAGGAAGGCGACGTATTGAATGTAACCTTTAACAACACCGCAGGAACTGCAAAAGCCTATCTAAACGGTGGCGCGCAGATCGATTTGGAGCAAGAAAAAGCAGCTTCGGGAATTTGGTATAAAAACGACCAATATGAATTGCGCGGAAAAGGAAACGATGTTTGGCTAAAAAAAGACGGGGAAACGGTTTTTCAACACGAGGACGATAAAGTAAACGTAGAAGCAAAAAACGACAAAGGCGATGTTTTAACGATGACTTTTAACAACACTGCCGGAACGGTTAAGGCCTATTTAAACGGCGGCGAACAAATCGATTTGGAACAGAAAAAAGCAGCCTCCGGAATCTGGTATGAAAATGACACCTATGAGTTACGAGGAAAAGGAGATAATTACATGCTGATAAAAGACGGAGAGACCGTTTTTGAAAATTAGAGTTGTAGAACAAACGACCACCTCGGTGTTTTTATAAACTGAGTAAATCAACAAGCAATCAAATGTCTGAACAAATCATACAAAAGAAAATGAAGCTTGCCGAAGGGCTCTTGTTAAGAGCAGATCTTATGAAGAAAATAGAGCATCTTCAAAACAGGATACGGCCTGTATTGATCGTTTCTGATGATAAAGTTCCACAAGAAGATCCAGACAAATTACTGGCCCAACTAAGGAAAGCTATTGAAGATTTAGAGACCTTGGTCATAAGGATTAATAATACGAACAATAAAACCAGGGTTAAGGGCGAAGGATCACTTATGGAAGCCCTGGCCAAAAGGGATTCGTTAAAAATGCTTTCGGAAAAACTAAGGAACATAAGATACGCCGCACAAGTAAATAACAGTGGCGAAACCAATCTTAAAACAACCATTGACATTAAAAAGTTGCAAGCTGAGATGGATCAGACAGGAAGAGCATTTAGGGAGCTGGATAGTAAAATTCAGGAAATTAATTGGCTCACAGAGTTGAAAGAATAAATTTTTGCCGAAAGGCGGAATGATCGGAGCGAGTACCAGCCCCTTTTTTTAGTATGTTTTCCGGGCAAAGTGAAAACTATACCACCAGAGCTGCTTGGGCTGCGGCAAAATTGTATTGTTTAAGACCCATTACTGCTTACAAAGTACAAGCGTAAAATGTAAAATTTACTACCGGGTACTGACCGATCATTCTTTTTTAATCAATCGAAAAACACTAGTAGAACAACTCGTTTTAGAGACAGCTTTCAAAATAGGTAGTATTTTTTGCTCCATTATGTGTTCTTTATCCTAAAAATTTTAGATCGCTGTTGTCCGGCCTTGATCGGGCGTCGTCTCATTTATGTCGTCTTTTGACTAAAAACAACCTAATTTGATGTATAAGGTAAGCTTAACAAAAACACTATAAGCATATTTTTCTTCAAAAATATTTACATTTAATGTCATTAGTTTATCTTTAGTAACTCTTATTTTTCAAAGTAAAAGTGAGCGAATTCAGATAATAACAACAAAATTAATTACAAGAATACCTAAAGCGTATGGCATTATTACAAGATATTCTTATTCTTCTATCTTTTTCAGTCGTTATTGTTTTTGTGCTGCAGCGGCTAAAACTTCCTTCAATAATCGGTTTTCTTTTAACAGGTGTTATCATTGGTCCTTATGGGTTAAGTCTTATTAGAGCCGTAGAGCAAGTCGAAATTCTATCGGAGGTTGGTGTAATCCTGTTACTTTTTGTTATTGGAATGGAATTATCCATCAAACAATTGGTCTCCATTAAAAAAACTGTTTTTATAGGTGGCTTTTTACAGGTAGGGCTTACCGTTGGTGTGGCCGCTCTTGTTTATAATCTTTTAGGAAATTCTTGGAACGAGTCTGTATTTGTTGGTTTTCTGTTTTCTTTATCGAGTACTGCAATAGTATTAAAGACCTTACAAGATCGTCAGGAAATTTCGGCTTCCCATGCAAGAAACGCTCTGGCCATTTTAATTTTCCAGGACATTATTGTTGTGCCTATGATGCTGGTTACCCCAATGATCGCTGGGGAATCTAGCGATGTAGCCATGGATATTTTAATGCTCTTGGTCAAATCGGCCATTGTTGTTGTGCTCACTTATATCAGTGCAAGATATGTTGTGCCGAGACTGATGCACGCTGTGGCAAAAACCAACAGTAAAGAACTTTTTCTATTGGTCACGATCACCCTTTGTTTTGCTATTGCTTTTCTTACTGCGGGAATAGGGCTGTCACTGGCATTAGGCGCTTTTATAGCCGGACTTATTATCTCAGAATCCGAATATAGCCATCAAGCCACCAGTATAATCCTTCCTTTTCGTGAGCTTTTTACCAGTTTCTTTTTCGTTTCGGTGGGTATGCTGCTCGATTTAACTTTTTTTCTAAACAATATTCCAATCATCCTGCTTTTGGTACTTATTGTGCTTATATTAAAATCGTCGGTTGTTGCAGTTGCCGTTGCTATTCTTAAATATCCCACCAAAACTGCTATTTTAACGGGCTTGGCGCTTTTTCAAGTTGGAGAATTTGCATTTATACTTTCTAAGATAGGTATTGAATACAACCTTCTAACGCCACAGACCAATCAATACTTCTTGTCCGTTTCAATTGTTTCTATGTTAATAACTCCATTTGTTATTATGTTTTCGGAGCATATTTCCGATAAGGTTTTGGGGGTTAAAAGAAAATTAGGGCTCAACAGGGAACTGGATGCCAGTGGTATAGAAGAAAATGTCGAAACCGGTTTAGAAAACCACTTAGTGATAATCGGATACGGAATAAACGGAAGCAATTTAGCCAGGGCAGCCACCGCCAGTAACATCCCTTTTATTGTAATAGAAACGAATGCTGAAATAGTAAAACGGGAAAAGGCAAAAGGTTTGCCCATCATTTTTGGTGACGCAACAAATGACCATATTCTAGAAACCGTTCATCTCTCAAGAGCCAGGGCAGCTGTCGTTGCCATTTCTGGAAATACCGACACGCAAAACATCATTAAAAAAATACGATCCATCTCAGATTCTTTATATTTAGTGGTACGAACGCGATATGTAAAAGAGACTTCCGAATTATTGGCTTTAGGGGCCGATGAAGTAATTCCAGAGGAGTTTGAAACGTCCATACAAATATTTGAACACATCTTACATAATTTTCTGGTGCCCGAAGGCGATATAGTGCAGCTCATCCATAAAGTTAGGGCGGACAATTACCAAATGTTCAAAGGCGAATTAAAAGGTCCGAAAACCTATAGAAACAGTGAATTGGCAGATTTCAATATCAAAAGCTTGCGCATGAGATCGGACAGCAATAGGTTCTTGGGCAAGCCTTTACGGAAATTGAACCTGAGAGCAAAGTACGGTATAAATATTCTGGCCATTAAAAGAAAAGACAAATTACTGGAAAGTGTACAGCCAGACGAAATAATAAAACAAGGAGATATTATTTATATTCAAGGGGCCCAGAGCAAGGTAGAAGCGTTTTATAAACTTATAAACTAAAACGGAAGTTTAACGGGTTTTCAAGCCTATAGCTTAAGTTTCACAAACTATCCTTCGCACAAACTAAACAGGGCCATAATATAAAAAATTGGCCCTATATCGCATTGTTCTTGATTGCCGATTTAAAAAGCAACTTCCTTTGCTAAGGGAAGGGTTATATATACTCACGACAAAACAGACACCTTTCTTCATAAAAAAGAAGCCTTTCATTCACTATTCGATACAATGCCATTAGTTTCAGAAAAAAAAAGAGGTATGACCTTTTTAAAGATGGTTAAAGTATCGCCAAAATGGTTGGTTAAACCATTAGTTTTAAGCATATTTAAGATATAACAACAAGTTAACAAGGATATTGAAAACAAATCAATATCCCATAAAATATAAATCATGAAAAAATACAAAATCGCAGTTGTCGTAGGAAGCTTACGCAAAGAGTCCTTTAACCTCAAAACAGCCAAAGAAATGATGGCAATGGCACCAGATTCTCTTTCTATGGAGCTTCTTGACATATCGGGACTTCCGTGGTTCAATGAAGATTTAGAAGAAAATCCGCCAAAAGAATGGGTTGCCCTCCGTGAAAAAATTCGGGATGCAGACGGACTCCTATTTTTTACTCCGGAATACAACCGTTCGGTTCCCGGGGTTTTAAAAAATGCCCTGGACGTTGGTTCCCGCCCTTACGGGGAAAATTCGTGGGACGGAAAACCGGCCGGCATTGTTAGCGTATCCATAGGCGCCATTAGTGGTTTTGGAGCTAATCATCACTTACGCCAATCTTTGGTTTTTGTAAACGTGCCTACTATGGCACAACCAGAAGCCTACATTGGCGGAGCGGCAGATCTTTTTGACGATAATGGAAAACTTACAAACGATTCGACTAAAGACTTCTTAAAAACCTATTTGGAAGTTTTCGAGAAATGGGTTCATATGATTGCGAAATAACAGCAAATTCGTTTTAATTTCTGAACTATTTTTTCAAAAAACAAAAGGTGGATACCATGCAAATTGAATAAAAGCCTACAAGGATGTAGCAACTAGAATTAACCCTAATACTTTAAAATTAAAAATTATGGCAACGATGAAAGCAGCACGCTGGCATGCAGCGAAAGATATAAGAATTGAAGAAACAACAATTCCAACCCCCAACGATAATCAGGTGAAAATTGAAGTGAAATTTGCTGGAATATGTGGCTCAGACTTGCACGAGTACACCAATGGACCGCAGCTAATTCCGGTTGATGAGCCCTTTTCACTTAATGGGCACCAAGGAACGACCACGCTTGGGCACGAATTTTCCGGGATTGTGGAAGAAGTTGGAAAAAACGTGCAGAACATCAAAAAAGGCGATCGGGTGACGGTGGAACCAATTTTCAGAAACCCTGAAAGTCCGTTTATTTCCACGGGAGAATACAACCTGTCAGAGCCGTTGGGTTTTGTTGGACTTACAGCCAACGGGGCTTTTGCCAAACACGTAGTTGTAGAGGATTATATGGTGCATAAAATGCCCGACAATATGACTTTTGAGCAGGGCGCCATTGTAGAGCCGGCAGCGGTTGCTGCTTATGCCATTGAGCGCAGCGGGATGAAAATGGGCGATACCGTATTGATTGCTGGAGCAGGGCCAATTGGGATGCTTACGGTACAGGTTGCTTTGGCTACGGGTGCTTCGCGAATTTTCGTTTCAGACCTTTCAGAAAACAGGTTGAAAAAAGCGAAGGAAATAGGTGCTACCCACACGTTTGATGCACGGGATAAAGATATTCCGCAGAAAATTAAGAAAATGACCGGAAAGGGCGTTGATATTTTTATTGATGCAGCTGGAGCACAGGCCTCATTCGATACCGGTATTGATAGTTTACGCAATGGTGGGACAGCTGTTTTAGTTGCTCTTTTTGGTAAAAAAGTAACCCACGATGCTTTGAACCAGACCTTGCGGGAATTGACCATTATAGGAACTGCTGCCTATCGCAATATTTTCCCGGAAACTATTGCATTAATCAATAGCGGACGGTTGCCGGTCGAAAAATTGGTTACCAGTGTGATCTCGTTAGATGAAATTGTAGAAAAAGGCTTTGATGCTTTAGTGGAAGACCCTTCAGAGGTAAAAATATTGGTTGATTTAGAAAAGTAAATTTCTAATTTATTCTCTATAAAACTCATTGAAAGTAATAGAAAAGTGTTGAAAGCCGAACGATGGATAACATTAAAAATACCGCGCTAAAACACTAACATTAAAACAAATGTAATTATGAAAAAAAAGTTTTTTAATGCGAAAATTTATCGCAATGATACAGCAACTGAACTTATAGTTGAAAATGGTAAAATTACAGAAATAGGAACAAATCTATCTAAATGTGAGGAAGAAATTGATCTCGGCGGAAAGCTTGTTATGCCTCCCTATGTAGATCCGCATTTGCATTTAGATTATGTATATACCTTGTCTGAACTCGGACAGGAAGGTGCTGGCTCAGGTACTTTATATGAAGCTATCGAATTATGGCCAAAATTTAAGGAAACCCTTACGGTTGAAAGCGTTAAAAAGCTTGCAATGAAGGGGATAAAAGATGAAGTTTCCCAGGGAGTTCAGCATATTCGCACCCATATTGATGTTACAGATCCAAACTTCACCGCGCTAAAAGCTATGCTGGAAATGAAGGAAGATTTAAAAGACACCCTTGATATCCAAATTGTAGCTTTCCCACAGCAAGGAATGTACACCTACAAAGGCGGGAGGGATCTAGTAGAAGAAGCACTTAAAATGGGTGCTGATGTCGTTGGTGGAATTCCGCATTACGAACCAGCCAGGGAATTCGGCGAAAAATCGGTTCACGACATTGTAGATCTTGGTTTAAAGTACGATAAGATGATTGACGTTCATTGCGATGAAACAGATGATCCCAATTCACGTTTTGTTGAGCTGCTAAATGCACTTGTACTTATGGAAGATTTTGGCACCAAAACAACTGCCAGCCATACCTGTTCCTTTGGTTCTGCAGACGATTCTTATGCTTTTAGGATGATGGATTTGTTCAAAAAAAGCAAAATGAACTTTATCTCCTGCCCTACCGAAAACGCTTATTTACAAGGCCGCCAGGACACCTATCCAAAACGTCGTGGACTAACCAGGGTAAAAGAATTTATCGAAAATGGAATAAACGTTGCTTTCGCACAAGATTCCATAAACGATCCCTGGTATCCAATGGGTAATGGTAATATGATGAATATTCTTGACAACGGAATTCACCTAGCCCAAACGATGTCCCCAGAAGAGATTAAAACAATTTTTGATTTAATTACCTATAATGGAGCACGTTGTTTAACCATTCAGAATAGCTACGGTTTAGAGGTTGGGAAGGCAGCCAATTTCATTGTTCTTAATGAAAGCTCGGTTTATGACGCGGTTCGGAAAAGAGTAGCTGTATTGGCATCTGTTCGAGATGGAGATTTTCTATTCCGCCGTAAAGAAATGGCCTATGATATACCTTTGAGTCTCTAATTTTATTTTCCACAATTAGCACTAAAAGATAAAAATCAAAATACGATTGTCGTTAAAATCACCGTAGTATCGAACTTTTGTTGAACAATAAACGAAAAGCCCTAGCTTTCAATTCGTTTAAAATGAAAATTATGAGTAAACAAAACATCGCAAAGCAAGCCAAAGGTGCTTTTCCATGGCTGATTATGATTTTGATGTCATCGGTAACTTTTGTAGGAATATTGTCTGAGTTGATGCCTTCAGGAGTATTGCCACAAATAATGTCCGATTTAAATATCAGTGAGGTGCAAACCGGTAACTTGGTTGGTTACTACGCAATAGCTTCTGCTATTTTCGCAATCCCGCTCATTTCATTGACCATGCGGGTCAACCGAAAGTACTTATTGCTTATACTGCTTGGAGGCTTCGCTATTTCCAATATCATTGCAGGACTCGTTTACGACTATACCCTCATTATAATACTTAGGATCATAGGTGGAATCTGTGCAGGCGTAATGTGGCCAATGATTGCTGCATATGGGATGCGACTGGTTGATGAAAGCCAGCATGGAAAGGCTATCGCAGTAATTATGGCGGGTAATACGCTGGGCATAAGTATTGGAATGCCATTAGTAACCGCCATTGGAAATGACTACGGCTGGCGAACTGAATTTATTGGTCTCGGGATTTTTATCATCGTTATTGGTTTAATTGCATTATTTGCACTGCCCTCAACCCCAGGGGAAAAGCTTACCAAAAGCTCATCACCATTTGCCCTTTTAAAAATACCGGCAGTACTACTCGTGCTTCTGCTTACACTGCTTGGCGTGGTGGCACACTACGGGGTGTACGTTTATATTACAAGCCTGGTTGATGAAATACAGTTGGCCGGCGGGATTGAAAGCGCATTAATGCTTTTTGGGGCAGGTTCTTTAATTTCTGTATTGTTGGCCATAAAATATACCGATAAACACCTTAGAGCCCTTACCACGGCTATGTTTGGTTTGTTGATCGTTTCTATGGTCTTAGTCTTGCTATTTGGTAAAATAACCGGAATTGCTCATTTTGCGTTCTTTCTATGGGGGCTTTCATTTGGTCCCTTAGTAACTTTGTTACAGGCTGCCGTAAGCAAACAGGTAGATAGCGCCATAGATGTGGCTACTTCAGTACAGTCCTCTGTGTTCAACCTATCCATTATGATAGGTAGCTCGGTAGCCGGTCTCATGCTTGGTATCTATTCGCCCTTGAGCCTCGTTTATTTGGCGATTGCTCTGTCAATTCCTGGCTTGATAATCGCCATTTCTTCTAAGAAAACCTTAGATTGATATTTAAAAAATCACTTATATAAATTATTAACCTTAAAACTAAAGTATTATGAAAAATATTATAATTTTAATTACAGCAGTACTCTTATCGGTAAGTAGCTTTGCCCAAACACAATGGAAAGTAGACCCCTACCACTCCTCGTTGAACTTTCATATTGAACATTCGGGCATTAGCATGGTAAACGGAAAATTTATGGATTATACCGGAAGTTTAACTACAAATGGGGATGCATTGAGCAACGCCAGTTTTGATTTTACCGTAAAAACAGAAAGTATCAATACCAATGTTGACAAAAGGGACAACCATTTGAAAAGCGCTGATTTTTTTGAAGTAGAAAAATATCCGGAAATGAAATTTAAAAGCACTAAAATTCTCGCTACGGGCAAACCGGATGAATATTTATTATATGGAGAATTGACGATTAAAGGCGTTACAAAAGACGTGATTTTTGATGTGCATTATGGCGGAACAATAAAAAATGACCAGGGCGAAAAATTAGGACTGAAAGCCGAAACCACCATCAATAGGTTTGATTATAATATTGATTATGACCCAACCGGTGCAGCTGTTGGAAAAGAAGTAAACATTGTCGCTCACTTACAATTTGCAAAACAATAATATTAAACATGAAAAATTCAGCAAAAAAAGTAGTAGAAAATATGTTTGCTGCATTTAGCAGTGGCGATGCAGATAAATTTGTCGCAACAGTTTCAGACGATACCGTTTGGATCTATCATGGAACACAGATAATCCCTAAAGCAAGGTTTGAAAAAAAGGAAGGTGTAAGGGCTTTTTATAATAATATTATGGAAAGAACCGAAATCATCAACTTCGAGCCTCTACAATATATTGTTGAAAACAATATGGTTGTGGTGTTAGGTCGTGAACATCAAAAAGTAAAACGATCTGGAAGAGAACTGAAACAAGATTGGGTTCAGGTTTATACTGTTGAAAATGGTTTGATTACTAAAATGGAAGAATTTGCAACTTCAGAAGAAGTAAAGTAAGCTACTATCGTTACTATAAACTCGAACTTATTTAGCACCGTGGACTGACTGTCTATATTCAATGCCCCACTTTGCCAATTCGTTGATTACTGGCGAAAGTGTCGCACCGTATTCAGTAATCGCATATTCTACAGTTATTGGCTTTGTATTCATAACGGTTCGGCTAACCAAGTGGTTTAATTCTAAGTCTTGAAGTTCCTTAGAGAGCATTTTATTCCCAATGCCATCTATTTCCCGCATCAAATCCATAAACCCAAATTTATCACCTTCTATAAGGGTCCCTAAAATATGGAACTTCCATTTTCCCGAGAGAATGCTCATTGTGTCGCTAATGGCTTGCATTCTTACTTGACAAGCGGGTGTATTGTTTATTACTGCTTTCTTCTTCATTGTTTTCATTTATTTATAAAACATCAAATTGTATTAAATTCCTAAGGATAGTTTCCTAATGGATAGTACTTTCCAAAAGGAAATGCATATCAAATATACAGTTAATTCTAAGTATATTTGTATTAATATTTCAGAAGATAAGTGCTTAGAAATGAATAAAGTAGAAAATATGATTGCTGAAATAATATGAAACGGATAAATAATTTATAAAAATAAAGATATGAATACCGAAACATCAAAAAACAATCCGCTTTTATGTGATATAGAAACGGGTATGTGCGAAACATCTGGGGATACTTCAGACACCGCAAACAAAACCAAAGAGCAAGCAACCAAAAAATCTGTAAAGCTCATTTATTATACAGATCCTATTTGTTCATCCTGTTGGGGTATCGAGCCACAATTGCGCAAGCTAAAACTGGAATATGGTAATGCTATTGAAATAGCGTACAGAATGGGTGGCTTATTGCCCGACTGGAGTTACAACAGCGGCGGCATTGGACAACCATCAGACGTTGCTTCACATTGGGACGAGGTGAGTGAACATTACGATATGCCCATAGACGGAGACGTATGGCTGGAAGACCCGTTAGATTCCTCTTATCCACCGTCCATTGCATTTAAGGCCGCGCAAATGCAAGATGAAGAAAAAGCAACTTTATTTATGCGGGAAATACGGGAAATGGTATTTCTGAAAAAGAAAAACATCGCTAAGTGGGAACATTTGGCATCGGCCGCAAAAAATGTGGGGCTTGATGTAGAACAATTGAAATCTGATTTTGAAGGCAAGGCAAAAGAATTGTTTGAAGAAGATTTGAAATTAGGAAGAGAACTGGGTGTGAGAGGGTTTCCTACCATATTTTTCATTGACGATGACGGAAACCAAGAAACCGTATATGGCACCAGGCCTTATGCCTTTTACGAAATGGCCATTTTAAAATTGAACCCCAATGCTAAAAAAAGCGAATACAGCAAAGATTGGGAAACACTCTTCTCAAAATATCATTCACTCACCGCTAAAGAGTTTTCCGAACTATCTGGAACTCCTAGAGCCGATAGTGAAAACGTTTTGAACGAGCTTACAAAAAAAGGTTCTTTAGAAAAATTATCGACTAAAAACGGTTCTATTTGGAAAATAAAATAAATTGGGTTCAAAATAATTGACTCTTATCGATACAATTCAAAGAATAATCGCACGGAAAAAACCTAAGAGTTAAATAGTTTTTAGGTAGGTGGATTACAGCATTATTTTATTATGTTTACGGCTTATAAACAAAAAAACCTAACTATAAAATGATGAAAAAACTACCCACTAAACAACTTTTTAGTCTTGTAATGATTACACTTTTATTTTCCGGAGCGAAAATGCACGCAAGTAATGGAAGTGAGCAAGGAAATCCCCTTAGTGTAACTCCTTGTGATGAAAAAACCGTGATAGAATGTGATACGGTTTATACCGCAGAGCTGGTTCCAAATGCAGGTTTTTGGACTAATTATACAGATGTTCCATATAACTATACCGGATCGGAACAAGTATTTGAATTTACGGCTACTTCCTCTGGTCTTCACGTGATGGATTTAGATCAAGGAGCAGGCGATGCAGACTTTATGTTAATGGATGCCTGTGCAAATACGGCCGGAAATATCACTGGTTTCTATTGGACCGGAGAGCAATCGGAATATCTAGAGTTAGTTGAAGGAACCACGTATTATATTATTGCTGATTTGTATGAAACAAGCGATGCGACTACCGTAAGTGTTAAAGTAAATTGCATTGGAGATGTCGTTATTCCAGAACCGGATTTTGATTGCTTCCAAGGCCTGGGTATCGCCCCAAGTATTGATGCAGCATTTAATTTAGACCCGCTTAATCCAAATACATTTGTAGCCAATGATTTTACGGTTGAAGGAAATACCACCTTTGCACTTCAACAAATATCAATAAGTACAAACCAGATTCAAGTTCCAGATCATGGTGTTTTCAATATTAGAGAAGACAATAATGGCATACCAGGTGATGTAATTGAGGTAATTGAAGCTGATGTAACATCATCTATACTGTACTCCGTGCTGTTCGATGAGCCTGTGTACCATGTGATATTCGACTTGACCGAAACGGTTGTTTTTACTGAAGGAACTTTTTGGCTAGAGCCAAAAATCACTACTCCTCAACCTTCTACTGTGTGGTGGGCGGCCACCGAAAATGGGACAGATGGCGCCATAACGATGTTATCGGAAGATGGCGGTACAACTTGGACACCTTTGGCGGCAGAATCCATTTTTTTCGTAGCCGGAGAATGTGGAACCTTAGGGGTTTCTGATTTAACATCAGTTGATATTGATTATTATCCAAATCCGGTAAACGAAGTGTTAACTATTCAATCAAAAGAAACTATAGCGTCGATTGATGTTTATAACCTATTGGGGCAAATAATTTTAAAATCAAGCACAATTTCCGATGGAAAAATAGATTTGAGCGCTCTGAATTCGGGAATCTATTTGGTGAAAGCAACTTTTGACGGTGGACTTGTTGAAACGCTCAAAATTGTAAAAAAATAATAGAAATCAATTACATTTCGTAAAGTTTATAAGCCGTCTTATTTTTCGAAATATGACGGCTTTACTGGAAAACATTTGGATTAAAACAGTTCAAAAATCAAACTTTTCAACTTTTTCAATTAAAATCGTTGTACATTCATTTATTTACATACATTTGTCCAACAATTAGAGTCAAAGTGAAAAAATCAATTATTATACCTTCAATTATTATTGTAAATGTGATTATCACATCTGCAAAGGGAAGGCTATAAAATATATTTAACATATTTAAAGAGCCTCCCGAGAAATTAGGAGGCTTTTTTTATTGCATAATATCAATACATGACAACCAACACCAACATAATTAGTATCAGCATTATTATTCGCTCTTTCGGGTGAGTCAGGCTGGTAGTGTTCATTTTAAGCCTTTCTCATTCCCTTGAGAAAGGCTTTTTTATTTTACACAAAATCAAAATATGAAAACTAATACTAGCATAATTATTATCAGCATTATTATTCACTCTTCCGGATGAGTTAGGCTGGTATTGCTCCATTTTAAGCCTTTCTCATTCATTTGAGAAAGGCTTTTTTTATTTAATGAATTAACAATTAAACCCATGTATTACAACAACAACACCCAGATTTACCTTGACGGAACATTTGTAAAAGCAAATGAATCGGTAACAGATTTGTACGGTCAGACCCTGCACTATGGTTATGGCGTCTTTGAAGGAATTCGCGCTTATGCTACTGAAAACGACACGCGTGTTTTTAAAGCCAAAGAACATTATGACCGTTTAAAAAATTCAGCAGAACTCATCAATATTCCATTTAAGTATAACGTACAGGAATTAGTGGATGCCACTTACAAACTATTAGAAAAAAACAACTTAACCAATGCGTATGTTCGCCCGTTGGTTTTCTGCGATCCCAATATGTCGCTTGCCAGACCAAATAAGGTTTCTATCATGATCTGCGCTTGGGAATGGGGTGCTTATTTAGGTGATAAACAATTGCGTTTAACCGTTTCTTTTTACTGCCGCCCGCATCCACGTTCCATAAAAATTGAAGCCAAAGTTTGCGGTCATTATGTGAATTCTATCCTTGCCACCAATGAAGCAAAAGATAAAGGCTATGATGAAGCTTTGCTGTTGGATAGTGATGGGTATTTAGCAGAAGGGCCGGGTGCTAACTTCTTTTTTGAAAAAAACGGGGTTTTATATACCCCTCAATTGGGAAATATCCTTCCGGGAATTACGCGCGCTACAGTTTTAGAATTAGCTGAAAAACTAAGGATTGAAGTAAAGCAAGGACTTTACAAGCCTGAAGTTTTAGTTTCAGCAGATAGTGCTTTTTACTGCGGAACGGCGGCCGAAGTCATTGGGATTGAATCTATAGACGAAAAAAAATTCCGTAAAGAATGGAAAGATTCATTAGGGCTAAAATTACAGGAAGCTTATTCAGAATTTGTTAGAAAATCAGAAAAAACATTAAGTAAAATACACGCATGAAAACACTAAACAACTACAGTAAAACCATAACGCAAGACGAAACCCAACCAGCGGCACAAGCCATGTTATACGGAATTGGGTTAACCGAAGAAGACATGCAAAAAGCCCAAGTAGGGATTGTAAGTACTGGTTATGAAGGCAATACTTGCAATATGCATTTGAACGATTTGGCTACAACCGTAAAGTTTGGCGTAAAAGCTGAAAATTTAGTCGGGTTGATTTTCAACACCATTGGAGTAAGTGACGGAATTTCCAACGGGACAGACGGCATGCGGTTTTCATTGGTTTCCAGAGATGTCATAGCAGATTCTATTGAAACTGTCGTCAGCGCACAGTGGTACGATGCGGTTTTGGCCGTCGTAGGATGTGATAAAAATATGCCGGGCTCAGTGATGGCAATGGGCAGGTTGAATCGTCCAGCAATAATGATCTACGGTGGAAGTATTCATTCCGGAAAATGGAAAGGGGAATCCTTAAACATTGTTTCGGCTTTTGAAGCCTTAGGAAAAAAATTCAATAAAACGATAACGCCCGAAGATTTTAAAGGTGTCATTAAAAATGCGTGTCCGGGAGCTGGTGCCTGTGGTGGCATGTACACCGCAAATACCATGGCTTCAGCAATTGAAGCCTTGGGAATGAGCTTGCCTTACAGTTCGTCAAATCTTGCTTTGAGTGAAGAAAAAAACCAAGAATGTTTGGATGCAGGAAAAGCCGTTAAGGTTTTACTGGAGAAGGATATTAAACCTAAAGACATTATGACCAAGAAAGCCTTTGAAAATGCGCTGACGATGGTGACGGTTCTTGGCGGTTCTACCAATGCCGTGATGCATTTGATCGCTATGGCGCATTCGGTGGATATAGAACTAACCTTAGAAGATTTTCAGAAAGTAAGTGATAAAACCCCGGTCTTGGCAGATTTAAAACCAAGTGGAAAATATTTAATGGAAGATTTACACGCTGTGGGCGGTGTTCCGGCAGTAATGAAATACCTGTTGGAAAACAAATTGTTACATGGAGATTGCTTAACCGTAACAGGTAAGACAGTTGCCGAAAATCTAGCTGATGTTCCCAGTTTAACCGAAGGGCAGAACGTATTTCTTCCGTTAAAATCTCCTTTAAAAGCTACAGGACATTTACAAATTCTCTTGGGAAACCTTGCTTCGGAAGGAAGTGTGGCAAAAATAAGTGGCAAGGAAGGCGATTATTTTGAAGGCACAGCAAAAGTGTACGATGATGAATATGCAGTAATCGAAGGTGTAAAAAAAGGAGCCGTAAAATCGGGAGATGTGGTGGTGATTCGTTTTTGCGGACCTAAAGGTGGTCCGGGGATGCCTGAAATGCTAAAACCCACCTCCGCCATCATGGGCGCGGGATTAGGAAAAGACGTGGCTTTAATCACCGATGGAAGGTTTTCTGGCGGCACACACGGTTTTGTGGTGGGACATATCTCCCCTGAAGCTTATGTGGGAGGAACTATTGCATTGGTAGAAGATGGAGATACAATTGTCATCGACACAAAAAATAACACTATTGAATTAAAAGTAAACGAACAAGAATTAGCCAAACGAAAATCGGAATGGAAACAACCAAAACTTAAAGCAACAAAAGGTGTTTTGTATAAATATGCAAAATGCGTTTCGTCTGCATCTACAGGCTGTGTAACGGATAATTAATTTAAAATAACAAGAAATGAATTCAACAAGAATAACAGGCGCACAAGCGGTAATGAAATCGTTAGTAGCTGAGGAAGTTGACACCATATTTGGATATCCCGGTGGGGCTATTATGCCCATTTACGATGCTTTGTATGATTATGAAGCTACGGTAAATCACGTCTTAGTACGCCACGAGCAAGGTGCCATCCATGCCGCCCAAGGCTATGCCAGAACTTCCAATAAAACGGGTGTCGTATTTGCAACTTCAGGCCCCGGAGCTACCAATTTAATAACCGGTCTAGCCGATGCCTTAATTGATTCAACCCCTGTAGTATGTATTACCGGGCAAGTGGCTTCCCATCTTTTAGGTACCGATGCTTTTCAGGAAACAGATGTAGTTGGCATATCGATGCCCATTACCAAGTGGAATATTCAAGTTACCAAAGCAGAAGATATTCCTTCCGCCATCGCAAAAGCATTTTATATTGCACAATCCGGACGCCCCGGACCAGTACTGATCGATATTACCAAGGATGCACAATTTGGAGAAATGGAATTTAAGTATGAAAAATGTACGAATATCCGAAGTTATTTTCCAAGACCAAAGTTGAAAAAAACGGTTGCTGAAGCCGCTGCAAAATTAATCAACAAAGCCAAAAAACCATATTTATTGATTGGTCAGGGAATTATGCTTTCCAATGCAGAAAAAGAATTACTGGAATTTGTTGAAAAATCTGGAATTCCAGTGGCATCCACACTTTTAGGATTAGGGGCTTTTCCTAATCATCACCCGCAATATGTTGGCTATTTAGGCATGCATGGAGATTATGCGCCCAATATAAAAACCAATGAATGCGATGTGCTCATCGCTATTGGGATGCGTTTTGATGATAGGGTTACGGGAGATGTTTCCAGGTATGCCAAACAAGCTAAAGTGGTTCACGTGGACATTGATGCAGCAGAATTGAACAAAATAATAAAAGCTGATGTCGCTGTTCATGCCGATGCAAAAGAAGCCTTGAAAGTATTAACCGAATTGGTAAATAAAAAACAACATACCGCTTGGTTACAGGAATTTAAAGATGCTAAAAAGATTGAAGTTGAAACGCTACAAGAAAGCGCAAAAGAATTGCATTCCGAAGAACTGAAAATGGACGAAGTAATCAAAATGCTTTCAGAAATAACAAATGGAGAGGCTGTTGTAGTGACAGATGTTGGGCAGCATCAAATGATGACGGCTCGCTATTATCAATATAACAAAACAAAAAGCAATGTTACTTCTGGCGGTCTGGGCACAATGGGCTTTGCACTACCCGCTGCAATTGGAGCAAAATTTGGCGCTCCAAAAAAACCTGTAGTTGCTATTATTGGAGACGGAGGTTTCCAAATGACGCTTCAAGAATTAGGGACGATTCTACAAAGTGATGTCGATGTGAAAATCATCATTTTAAACAATCGATTTCTCGGAATGGTGCGCCAGTGGCAACAAATGTTCTTTGAAAAACGCTATTCCTTTACGAATATGGTAAGTCCCGATTTTTTGGCGCTTTCCAAAGCATATAGTATTAAAGCTGCAAAAATTAAAGTTAGAACAGATTTAAAAGAAGGTTTATTAAAAATGCTGAACCATAAGGGTTCTTACTTGTTAGAAGTGATGGTAGCAAAAGAGGAAAATGTGTTCCCAATGGTATCAACAGGAGCCTCCGTATCAGAAATACGTTTAAACTAAATAGAAATGAAAAAAACATTTACAGTATCGGTCTTTACCGAAAACAGCATTGGGATGATGAATCGCGTGACGATCATATTTACGCGTAGACATTTGAATATTGACAGCATTACAGCTTCAGAATCTGAAGTAAAAGGTGTGTTTCGATACACCATTGTTCTAAGAACAACTAGAGCGCAAGTAGAAAAAGTAATAGGACAACTAGACAAACTAATCGATGTTTTTAAAGCTTTTGTACACGAAGATTCCGAAGTAGTACACCAAGAAATTGCCTTATATAAAATCAAAACGGCAAGCCTGACCAATGGCGATGTAGAAAAAGTAATTCGGGAACATCACGCCAGAATCCTTACGGTTGATACAAAATTTATGGTCATCGAAAAAACAGGCCATGTAAATGAAACCCAATTGCTGTTTGAAAACTTTAAACCTTATGGCGTGCTCGAATTTGCACGTTCAGGTAGCGTGGCAGTAACCAAACCTATGAAAGAATTTAGCACCTATTTAAAAGAATTGGAAGAATTAAATCATAAACAATAAAGATTAGAATTAAATATTAAATACTTAAAACATCAATGTCAGGTCGAGCGCAGTCGAGACCTTTTAGATGAAAAAAAAACTATTAGTCACAAAAATATATTATAAAATTATGGCAACAATAAATTTTGGAGGAGTTCAGGAAAACGTAGTAAAACGTGATGAATTCCCACTTAAAAAAGCACAAGAAATATTAAAAGATGAAACGGTAGCAGTTATTGGTTACGGCGTTCAAGGACCAGGACAAGCACTCAACTTAAAAGACAATGGCATCAATGTTATAGTCGGGCAACGTAAAGGAACAGGCAGTTGGAAAAAAGCCTTAGCTGATGGCTGGGAAGAAGGAAAAACATTGTTTGAGCTTGAAGAAGCTTGTGAAAAAGCGAGTGTGGTGATGAATTTACTTTCCGACGCTGGACAAATACAAGCTTGGGAAGGCATGAAAAAATACTTAACCAAAGGAAAAGCACTCTATTTTTCACATGGATTTGGAGTTACTTTTCACGAAAAAACAGGCATTGTTCCACCAAAGGGCGTAGATGTGGTTCTGGTGGCGCCCAAAGGTTCGGGTACTTCACTTAGAAGCTTATTTTTAGAAGACCAAGGCCTCAATTCCAGTTATGCGGTATTTCAAGATGCGACGGGAAAAGCAAAAGATCGCGCCTTGGCATTAGGGATTGCGATTGGTTCGGGATATTTGTTTGAAACGACATTTCAGAAAGAAGTGTATAGCGACCTAACGGGAGAACGCGGTGTTTTAATGGGTGCGATTGCTGGAATTTTTGACGCGCAATTTAATGTGCTTCGCCAACGTGGCCATTCGCCAAGTGAAGCCTTTAACGAAACCGTAGAAGAATTTACCCAAAGTTTGATGCCGCTTATCGCGGAAAACGGGATGGATTGGATGTTTGCGAACTGCTCTACCACAGCGCAACGTGGCGCATTGGATTGGAAAGGAAAATTCCGTGAAGCTACCGAACCTGTTTTAAATGAATTGTACGACAGTGTGGTTTCAGGTAAGGAAGCCGAAATAGTAATTGAAGCCAATAGCAAACCTGATTACCGCGTAAAATTAGAAGAAGAATTAAACGTGATGAAAAACAGCGAATTGTGGCAAACTGGATTAGAAGTCCGAAAATTAAGACCAAAAAAATAATGGAATTATTAAAAGAAATATATGAAGCCAGGGAACGCATAAAAGACGTTGTGGTACATACTCCTTTAATGAAAAATGAAAACTTGAGCAAAGAATTTTCCGCTCAAGTTTTCTTAAAACGGGAAGATTTACAACCGGTACGCTCTTACAAATTAAGAGGGGCGTACAACAAAATAGTTTCGCTTAGCGCAGAAGAACAGTCAAAAGGAGTCGTTTGCGCCAGTGCTGGAAATCACGCGCAAGGTGTGGCTTATGCTTGCCATAAATTAAATATTAAAGCGACGATATTTATGCCCGTGACAACGCCTCCTCAAAAAACAAAACAGGTAAAACTCTTTGGCAAAGATAAAGTGGAGATAGTTTTAAAAGGCGATACCTTTGATGAATCCTCCCAAGAAGCAAACTGTTTTTGCCAAAAAATTGGCGCTATCTTTATTCATCCCTTTGACGATGAAAAAGTAATGGCTGGACAAGGAACTATTGGCTTGGAACTCTTGGAAGACACCAAAACGCCTATTGATTACTTATTCCTGCCTATTGGTGGTGGCGGTTTAGCATCGGGCGTGAGTACGGTTTTTAAGCAATTGAGTCCGCCTACCAAAATCATTGGTGTGGAACCAGCCGGCGCTCCATCGATGACAAATTCGATAAAGAAAGGAGTAAATACGACCTTGGGAAATATTGACAAATTTGTGGATGGCGCTTCCGTTAAACGTGTAGGCGAAAAAACATTTGAGATTTGTAAAGACAGCTTGGAAGATATTATTCTTGTTCCAGAAGGAAAAATCTGTACCACTATTTTGCGTCTGTATAATGAAGAAGCTATTGTGGTAGAACCTGCTGGAGCATTAACTATTGCGGCACTCGATTTTTACCAAGAGAAAATAAAAGGAAAAAATGTGGTGTGCGTTGTTAGCGGAAGTAATAACGATATTACCCGAACGGAGGAAATAAAAGAACGATCGTTATTGTATGAAGAGCTGAAACATTATTTTCTTGTACAATTTCCACAGCGCCCAGGCGCTTTAAAAGAATTTATGAATGATATTTTAGGGCCTAATGATGACATTGCCTATTTTCAATATTCGAAAAAAAACAATAAGGAAACCGGACCGGTGATAGTAGGGGTAGAATTAAAAAACAAGCATGACCTGTTCTATATTGAAGAAAAACTAACCGCCAAAAAATTTACCTATCAATACCTGAATGGAAATAAAGATTTGTTTACACATCTGATTTTATAATAAAAACGCCAAAAAAAATACGATTTTAAGGAAGTTTGTTGAAGTATTTAATTTTCATTAATTGCTATTCCGTATATTGACTTGGTTAACTTAAACCTAACTAAGCAATGGAGTCTATTAGAATAATCGATATTGTTGGAACGGCGGCTTTTAGTATTGCCGGAGCTTCGGCTGCAATGGAAAAAAAACTGGATGTTTTTGGAGTTTTCATTATAGCTTTTATAACGGCTTTGGGCGGAGGTACCTTACGCGATGTTTTAGTTGGCGAAGTACCCATCAGGTGGTTGTCAGATTTAAGTTCAGGGGTCATAGTCCTGCTCAGCACAATTGCAACAATATTCTTTAAAACAGTAATTAAAGACTATCATAATATTTTATTGTTTTTTGATTCTATAGGGTTAGGGTTTTTTACGGTAGTGGGTATTCAAACAGGAATCAGTCTGGACTTGCACCCTGTAGGTTGTATCGCGTTAGGAACCATTACGGCCTGCTTTGGTGGCGTTATTAGGGATATTTCTTTAAGCAACATTCCACTTATCTTCGAAAAAGAAATTTATGCCACTACCAGTATTTTTGGTGGATTGGTATTTTTTCTTTTAATGAAGATGGGTGCGCCCAAAATGCTGTTTGAAGTCACTTGCCTGGTCTCCATCGTGGTATTTAGATTATTAGCGGTAAAATTCCACTGGCAATTGCCAACAATCTGGAAGTCTGAGAAGCTTTAAATTCATTATAAACGGCTTTCCCATTTAATTTTTTGACAGTAAAATAGTTTTTTAAATTTAACTTTAAAATAAAAAGCACAAGGAACGTTTATTTTCGTCATTATGGTATAGTTATTAGTGTATTTTTCATTGATTGTTCCAAAAACCGATTTTCAATATTATTTGCTGAGCTACAACATAAATTTAATTATGATTACTAACTGAAATCACGAGTAGCTTTTAACTAAATTGAGTTTTCATTGTTTACGGCATCTTTCTCTTCTGCCTTCATGACCACTGTGCGGTGCGGGAATGGTATTTCTATCCCTTCTGCTTCAAAACGCTTTTTAACGGTTTCAAAGACATCACGTTTCAGTCCAATTGATTTTCCGTAGGTTTCAGCCCAAGCCCATGCACGTAACTTTACTGAAGAGTCACCAAGTTCGATAAGGGCGACCCTTACGATAGGCTGTCCATCCTTTTTTTGCTCTTCTGTTCTATTGTCTATAATAAAAGGATGGTTCTCACATTCTTCCCGTAAAATTTCTTTGGCACGATCCACATCACTGTCATAAGAGATGCCCACGACAACATACTCGCAACATTTTTGTTCATCTAAATCGAAATTGGTCAACTTCTCTTTATTGATTATTGAATTTGGGATAATTACTCTTCTGTTTTGCCACGTACGGATTATGGTGTGCCGCAATGTTATATCGGTAACGATACCTCTTATTGAATTGTCTATGGCCACCACATCGCCAACTCTAAAAGGTTTAAAAGCAATGATGAACATACCACCAATTAGATTGGAAAGCGCTTCTTGAGAAGAGATACCTACTACAAGTGCAATGACACCTGCACCACCTAAAGCTGTTTGGGCTACTCCGTGTAAAGAAGGAATAGCGAGCAGGCCGAAAAGCAAACCGGTTAAATATACTCCCACGACTGCAATGTAGCGGAGAAATTTAAAATTGGTTGGATCTTCGTCATTCAATATTTTTCTCTCGATAACACGTTTAAACCATAAATTTAGTGTGGCCGCAATGACGATGGTCAGCACGCTCAATACCCCCAAATAAAATACCAGCTTGAAATTATTATTCAATAGCTTATACTGTTCTTCATCAACAAAAATGAAGCTAATAGCGATAATACCCAATACTATCCAAAGTACATTGAGGAGTCGTTGTGCGATATTTAGTGATGATGATAGGTGATGATGCCCCCATTTTTTTCGTCTTTTTTTTAGTAAACGCTTGTTTAATAATCGAGTAAGTATAAGAAGCACAACTACTATGGCAATTACCAAAGCAGCATACTTAAAGTCCGAAGTATGTGAATTAAAATATTCTTCCATGATCTATTGGATTGGTTTATATTTATATGCTATGCTGGAGATGTTCATTCACTTTGAAACTATTACTTTTTATTTTGGCTCACTTTAAAATGTCTTTTAGAGTGGACGGATAGTCATTTGCAATTGGTCAAAATCTTCATCACAAGAGAAATAAAACACTATTTATATGCTTCTGTTTTCTACTGAATAATACTTTTAAGAATAACGTTTTGACGATATCAGTACTTTTCACTTTAAGATTGCAGAAACAAACCTTGCGCAAAGCCTATTTCGTAAACCATATACATTCCGAATAACAGGCTTGCTGTGCCAGCTAATATTCTCAAATTGGAAGTATTAAAAATAGCCAATTTTCCTTTTCCATATACAAAAGGTAAGGCGATGGCACCGGTAATTAGCATCATGCCTACGATGGTGCCCAATCCAAAGATAACAAGATATATTAAAGCCATCCAAGCGCTTTTTATAAGCGGTATAATCATAAGCGTAAGCGCGGCGGTACCTGCAAAACCGTGTATCACACCAATGATAACCGGCCTGAGATTGTGGTATATTTTATTATGGCCAAATTTCTTGTCCAGTTTTGAGGTAGGAACATCCTTTGCTTTATGGCCGTGGTTTTCGGGATTATGACCATGGGGGTGAGTGTGTATGTAATCTCCGTGACTATGAGGATGGCTGTGCACATATCCGTCATTGCTTTTGTTGGCTTTTGAACCAAAATTTATATTCATCCATTTTTGAAACCCGCGTAAGTTCCAAAGGCCTAAAATGATAAGCATAAATGCCACTCCCATTTCCAGACCCATCGATAGTTTTTCGGGTATGACGATACTGAACAAAATAACGACGCCCCCAAATACCAAAATAGTGAAGCTATGTCCTATACCCCAGAAAATGCCGATTTTTGATGCTTTTTTCAATGAGGGTTCCTTATCGAGAATAGTGGATACTGCAATAACATGATCAGGATCGGTTGCGTGACGCATTCCGAGGAAAAAGCCCAAGGCAATAACTGTAAATAAAGTAGTCATATTCGTATTGTTGATTTAAAAAAGAAACGTTTTAATTGCACCAACTGTAATGGTTACTAATCACTATAAATATTAAATGCCAGTTGAATTCCATTTATAATCATGTCTGTACCAATAACAGTAATAATCAACCCCATAATCCGGCCTATGACACCAATTACATTTTCACCGAGTTTTCTAACAATAAGCCCGCTCATGCGGAAAATTATGAAGTGAAGCAGGCATATCACACCAAACATTAAAATAACAATGCCCATCTCTATCCATCCTCTTCCAGATACAAAGGTCATTGCAGTGACAATGCTTCCGGGACCTGCCATTAATGGAGTTGCAAGAGGTGAAATAGCCACGTTTGGGTCAAATCTTTTCCTTTTTTTATCTTCTATATCTTCATTAGAATCTTTTGAACGTACCATATCTATTCCAGCTAGGAAAATTAAAATGCCTCCGGCAATCTTAAAAGCTGGAATTGTTAGCCCAAATAGACTAAAAATAATTTTCCCTAAAATAATAAAGGACAAAACAATAAAAAACGCAACGGTTACGGCCCTCCGTTTTGCCTCCTTTTTTTCCTCTTCGTTAGCGGTCTCTACAAGAGACATATATACGGGCAAATTGGCAATGGGATTGATTATCGCAAAAAACCCTGTGAATACTGTAATTGCAAACCCAATATATACGGCTAAACTATCCATAATAATTCATACCCATTAAACTTTAATATTTTCTTAATAACGGAGGTGTTTTAGCATACCACTCTTTACTGATTAATGCATGACAAGCCGAAATCACCTTTTGAATATCTTGGGTCATATTGGCCATTACACGTAGCGTGAACCCAGCAACCGTTAGGCTGGAAATTCCTGCTTTAAAATCTCCGGATTGTTTGTTTATCACTTCCTGAAGACGCTTCACTAAATCCTCATCAATTTTTTCAGCAATCACAATAAAAGTTCCAAGATGTGTATATTCCTCCATAAACCCCAGAACATCTATTTGTTGTACTGCCGGCTCTAATTTTATATTATCATAAACCACCAATTCATCTTCCATATAAATATTGGTTCTTAGATGAAGCATATCATAACTGAACGAACGCCCTTCAGCAGACCAACCAGGAGTTAAAATATCAGAATAAAATAACGTAGCGCCTTTCTTCATATAAATTGTGTCCAATTGTTTGTACCGGGCTTTTTCATATCCAATAATGGGATCGGGCAAATACTCTAAGTAGCTGTTTTCCTCAAGAAAAATTTCTGTTTCCTGGTAAACAGGTTTGGTTGGTGTTTTATAGATTAAGGTAGCACCAAGGGTTGTGAGTGTTAACTCTGCCTTTTCACGCACCTTAATTTCGATACGGTAAGTGTCGCCATCTAAATAGCCACCTCCCAAATTGAGAATGTAATAACACGGTCTTCCACTTTTTCCATCATAAACAGGCCGCTGTACTTTTAAGGCATCGTGAAAATAGATATTTTTAGGAACCGATTTTCCTGCCCTGTTTTCAATATCCATACTAAGAAAGCCTGTCCATTGCGTTCTATCCATGGACTTTCAAACCTTTTAATAGTACATTTTCTTCTATCCAGTTTACCACATCTTCCAGACCGTCATCTGTTTTAAGGTTGGTAAAGAAAAAAGGTTTATCTCCCCTGAATTTTTTTGTATCTGAAGCCATAATATCAAGGTTGGCATCAACGTAGGGCGCTAAATCTGTTTTGTTGATAATAAATAAATCGGACTTTATCATTCCCTGGCCTCCTTTTCTTGGTATTTTTTCACCCTGGGCCACATCGATGATATAAATGGAAAAGTCAACAAGTTCAGGGCTAAAAGTGGCTGCAAGATTATCACCACCACTCTCAATAAAAATAAGCTCTACATTTGGGTGCCGTTCTATCAAAACATCAACGGTTTCGGCATTCATCGAAATATCTTCCCGAATGGCGGCGTGCGGACAACCTCCGGTTTCCACTCCTATAATTCGGTCTGATGGCAAGATGCCCGTTCGGTTAAGAATTTTAGCATCTTCTTTGGTGTAAATATCATTGGTAATTACACAAGTATCCACTTTTCCATCCATAGCGCGGGTTATTCGCTCAATAAGTTGAGTTTTTCCTGACCCCACAGGACCTCCTATTCCTACTTTTACTGGTTTCATATTCAATTGTTTTTTATTTTTAATTTTGACCTGCCTGCAGGAATTTTAATAGATTAAGACATAAATATCCTAACCGTCAAGTTTTCATGTTGCATTTGTGCCATTTCTATTCCTGGGGCAATAGTTCCAAAATCACTTTCTTCCAGGTCATTTATGGTCGTGACCGCTTTTTGTAATTTCGGTTGAAAAGCGGTAATTATCTTTTGTCCGGCGGTTTGTCCTATTGGAATAGCGCGAACAGCATTTTGTACAAGGTTTATTACCGTTGAATACATGTAATATAAAATGGTAGTATCCTTGGTAATTTTTAAATGGTTTCCTGCCAAAGCGAATACAATAGCTGGATGTGCGAAAGATTTCTTCTCCTTGATTCTTTTGTTGTATAATTCAATTAATTCAGAATCATAAATAGTTTCTGCAATTTTAATTAAGGATCTTCCCATAAAACGTGTTCCCTCACGGGTTTCCTGCGATACGTTTTGGACGGTCAACAAGCGATCTAAATGCCATATCTCTTCAAAATTATCATTTTCCAAAGCTTGGTATGCCAATTTTATAGCGAAGCCATCTGCGCTAACCATTTGTTCTTCCAGATACAATGTTAACCACTGCGAAAAAGTTTCCGGATCAATTACTTTATCCTGTTGAATATACGTTTCTAACCCGAAAGAATGGCTAAACCCGCCACTGGGAAAATTGGAATCACATAATTGAAACAAACTCAATAAACTGCTATCCATGGCTATGCGCTCCTGTTACATGCCGAAAAGCATCTTTCACTTTTCTATCTTCCCTTTTAAACGGAATTCCTTTGGTTTTAAGCAATTCTTCTACAAGGTAATCGTATTGTACAAGCATTTCGTTGCCCTCAAACTTCGCGGGCATGTGCCTATTGCCCAATTCGTGGGCGATGACACCCATTTCCTGGATATCATTAGGTTGTATGACAAGAAGATCATCACTTTTAACATCAATGATAATCATGCTTCTATCATTCATAAACAGAATATCACCATCCTTAAGATCTTTGGGAGTAGATAAGCGAATACCTAAATCTCGATTATGATCGGTTTTAAGGCGTTGCACTCTTTTAACGAGATCAGCACTTTCCAAGTTTACTTTCTCAATATGGCGTTTTTCAATTTCTGAAGTTTTCAGGTTCTGGATATTGCCAATTATTTTTTCTATAATCATATTTCAATTTTTTTAAAATAGAAAGTACCGCTGGCCTAAAGGCACTTCCTTAACAGGGTCGCAGGTAAGCACTTTGTCACCAATTCTTACCTCATAAGTCTGAGGGTCCACTTCAATATCAGGTGTTTCAGAATTTAGTTTCATTTTCTTTTTCGTCATATTCCTAATATTCTTAACCGGCAAGACTTTTTTCTTCAGGTTCAATTCATCTCTTATATCGTTTTCAAAAGCGTATGAAGAAACAAAAGTAATAGAACTCTGGGCGAGTGCCCCGCCGTATTGTGCATACATTGGCCTGTGAATCATAGGCTGTGGCGTAGGGATAGAAGCGTTTGCATCACCCATCAAGGCCATAACGGCTACTCCGTTTTTCAACACCATGTCTGGTTTTGCACCAAAAAAAGCAGGATCCCAAAGCACCAAATCGGCTACTTTTCCTTTTTCGATAGAACCAACGTAATCTCCAATACCATGAGCAAGCGCTGGATTAATGGTATATTTTGCTACATATCGCTTTGCCCTGTTATTATCGGCATGTTTGCTATCTCCTTCCAGGGTTCCGCGTTGTTTTTTCATTTTATCCGCGACTTGCCACGTACGAAGCACCGTTTCACCTATACGTCCCATTGCTTGGGAATCTGAACTAACCACACTAAATACGCCCATATCCTGTAAAATATCTTCTGCAGCAATGGTTTCGGCACGAATACGGGAATCGGCAAAGGCTAAATCTTCGGGAATAGATGGGTTGAGATTGTGTGCCACCATAACCATATCCAGATGTTCATCTACAGTGTTCACGGTAAAGGGAAGCGTTGGGTTTGTAGAAGCCGGCAAAATATTATTGTAACCAGCCGAACGGATCAAGTCTGGCGCATGACCACCACCGGCACCTTCTGAGTGATACATGTGAAGCACACGACCATCAATAGCCTTCATGGTGTCTTCAAAAAAGCCCGATTCGTTTAAGGTGTCCGCATGTAAAGCCACTTGAACGTCAAATTGATCGGCACATTGCAAAGCATAATCAATTACCGAATGCGTAGCACCCCAATCTTCGTGAACTTTAAGCCCAACAGCTCCCGCGCGTATTTGCTCATTTAACGGCCCCAAACTGGCTGCATGACCTTTTCCTGTTAGTCCTATATTTATTGGAAGCCCTTCAATGGCTTTTAGCATGGTTTTTATATTCCAAGGACCGGGAGTCCCTGTGGTTGCTCTTGAGCCTGCTCCTGGACCTGCGCCACCACCTATTAAAGTAGTCGTGCCACCGGCTAAAGCTACATCAACCTGTGCGGGATTAATAAAGTGAATATGCGTATCTACAGCTCCTGCAGTAAGAATTTTACCTTCGCCAGAAATGACTTCAGTAGCTGTTCCCAGAACAATATCTACATTATCCTGCACTAATGGATTTCCTGCTTTTCCTATACCGGTTATTTTACCATCCCTAATACCTACATCGGCCTTGAAAATACCGGTATAATCTAATATAAGCGCATTGGTAATGACTACATCTGGCACGCGATCGTCTTCTGCCCTAGTAATATACGGATGTTGTCCCATACCATCGCGAATCACCTTTCCGCCGCCAAAAACCACTTCTTCTCCATATGTTGTATAATCATTCTCAACCTTGATAAATATATCTGTATCACCCAGACGTACTGAATCGCCAGTGGTAGGTCCAAACATTTGGGAGTATTGTTCCCTGTTCATTTTAAAACTCATAGGCTTATTTTTTTAATGGTCCGTCAACCTTATTATGAAACCCATAAACTTCGCGTTTACCGGCATAATCAATTAGTTCTACTTCTTTTTTGTCTCCCGGTTCAAAACGAACAGCGGCACCGGCAGGAATATCGAGCCGTTTTCCATAGCTTTTGTCACGATCAAAATCAAAGGCGTCATTAACTTCATAAAAGTGATAGTGCGAGCCAACCTGAACGGGACGGTCTCCCGTATTGGTAACGAGAAGCTTGATTGATTTTCTGCCTTCGTTACAAACAATGTCGGTTTTCTTATGTATATATTCCCCGGGTATCATAACAGTGGTTTTTTAGGATTATAAATTTAATTAATAGGATTATGCACAGTAACCAATTTAGTACCATCTGGAAAGGTAACCTCTACTTGGATATCGGGGATCATCTCTGGAATTCCTTCCATCACATCTTCACGGGTTAAGATCGTTGTTCCATATTTCATTAACTCTGCCACGGTCTTGCCTTCTCTGGCACCTTCCATAATTTCATTTGTAATTAGGGCCATTGCCTCCGGATGGTTGAGTTTCAATCCTTTTTCCCTTCGTCGTCTTGCCACATCGGCGGCAACGACAATCATGAGTTTATCTCTTTCCCTTGGTGTTAAAAACATAAGATTCTTATTTTAGAATATGAAAAAATGTTCGGATCTGTTGAAGAATTGCTTCTTAACTCAGATTTATATCGTTTATATCAATATTTAAAGCACTGGCAACGCCTTTTCCATAGTCGGGATCGGCTTTATAACAATTCTTAATATGCCTTTCCTGAATAAACTTTTCGGCACCACCAACTTCAGCCGCGGTATTTTTAAATAAAAGATTTTTCTGTTCCTCATTCATCAACCGGAAAAGGTTGCCGGGTTGGGTATAATAATCGTCATCATCTTCCCTAAAATCATAATGATCTGCGGCGCCCTCCAATGGCAAAGGCGGCTCGGTAAACTCTTTTTGTTCTTCCCATTGATCATAGCTGTTCGGAAAGTAATGAAGGGTAGCCCCTTCGTTGCCGTCTACACGCATTCTTCCATCCCGTGAAGCGTTATGGAACGGACATTTGGGTTTGTTTACGGGAATTTGATAGTGGTTTACGCCCAGTCGATAACGCTGCGCGTCACCGTAGGAAAACAACCTGGCTTGCAACATCCTATCGGGTGAAAATCCTACACCGGGAACCACATTGGCCGGGTTAAACGCGGCTTGCTCCACATCTGCATAATAGTTTTCCGGATTTTTGTTTAACTCCAATACGCCTACGTCGTGCAACGGATAATCGCCGTGTGGCCAAACCTTGGTCAGATCAAAAGGATTAAAAGGACATTCTTTTGCCTGCTCTTCGGTCATTACCTGAATTTTCATTTTCCAACGTGGAAAATCACCTTCTTCAATAGCATCGAATAAATCGCGCTGGTGACTTTCCCGGTCTCCGGCAATTATGGCCCCGGCCTCTTCGTTACTCAAATTTTCTATTCCCTGTTCGGTTTTAAAATGAAATTTCACCCAAACCCTTTTATTTTCGGCGTCGATCAAGCTAAAGGTGTGGCTACCGTAACCGTTCATATTTCGGTATGATTTAGGAATGCCCCGCTCGCTCATAGTGATGGTAACCTGATGTAATGCTTCGGGCAACAGGGTCCAAAAATCCCAGTTGTTGTTGGCATCACGAAGGTTGGTCTTCGGGTCTCTTTTTACTGCTTTGTTAAGATCGGGAAAACGGTACGGATCGCGTAAAAAGAAAACAGGCGTATTGTTACCTGTTAGATCCCAATTTCCTTCTTCGGTGTAAAACTTAATGGCAAAACCTCGAATGTCGCGCTCGGCATCGGCAGCACCACGCTCTCCCGCCACGGTGGAGAATCGTACAAACACAGGGGTTTCTTTTCCGATTTCCGAAAAGAGTTTTGCTTTGGTAAATTGCGAAATATCGTGGGTAACTTTAAAAGTTCCAAATGCTCCCGAGCCTTTAGCGTGCATTCTTCTTTCGGGGATCACTTCTCTATCAAAATGCGCCAATTTTTCCAGAAACCAAAAGTCTTCCAGAAGCATGGGGCCTCGTTTTCCTGCTGTTTTAACGTTTTGATTCTCAGCAATAGGTCTTCCAGATACTGAAAATAATTTCTTTTTGTCGTCTTTTTCTGCCATGATTGGTTATTTTCTTGTTTACTGATTTAGTTTAAATAGGAAGAATACATCCAAACCAATTTTTCCTGTTCCCGTATGTAATCGCTCATTAGTGCGTTGGTTCCTTCATCTTCTGCATCGGCAGACAGGTCTAGGATTTCACGTTGTAAAGTGATAATTATTTGTAGCGATTCAAGTGTATCTTCTACATCTTTTACACCGTCGGCAACCTCGGTGCTTTCTTCAACTTTTGCATCTTTCAAATATTTTGAAAATTGGTGATCTGGGGTGTGTCCCAAGGTTTGAATACGCTCTGCCACTTCATCGATTTTTACAAATAAATCTTCATAAAGCTCTTGAAATTTGTCATGCAGCTCAAAGAATTTATCTCCTTTTATGTTCCAGTGATACCCTCTGATATTTTGATAAAAGATGGAATAATCTGCAAGCAGTTCATTAAGTTTTTCTGAAAGTTTTTTAGACTTTTCCTTGTCCAGTCCGATAGCATTTAGTTTAGCCATTTTTTTTAGTTTTTTAATTAATTAATTTTTTTTTGCTTTTTTATTAAAGGTTATTAGCTGTTTTTTTGATGTACAATTCTTATATTCAGAATACTATAAATTTACATAATTTTTACGACTTGACAATTATATTGGCTAATGGGAATATAAAGTCTATGGATTCATCACCGTATGCTTTTTAAAAACTTACTAAAATCTTTCCTTTAGTATGGCCTTTCTCCAATTCTTTATGCGCTTCCCTAATTTCGTCAAGCGTAAAACTATTGGCGATAAAAGGTTTTAATTCCCCGGTTTTTAATAGCTGGGCAATGGCTTGCATATCCTCTTTTTTGTTTTTAAGGCTGAATCGTACCCCAACGCATCCTGCTTTCTTAGCTTTTTCTTCAACCGCCTCGTTGGTCGCGCTGGGGATACTTATTAATACACCACCTTTTTTCAAGGATTTTATAGAGCGATCGATATAATCCCCGCCAATCAAATCGAAAACCACATCCATATTTTGTGCTTCGTCCTCAAATTTTTCGGTTTTGTAATCAATAAAATGATCAGCACCCATTTCTTTTACAAAGCTTTTTTTAGGTCCTGAAGCCGTGGCCCAGACCTCAGCGCCAAAATGTTTGGCAAACTGAACCCCATAATGACCTACGCCCCCGGAAGCCGCGTGGATTAGTACCTTGGTGTTCGGTCCTAATTTTCCGAAATATTTCAGGGCCTGATAGGCAGTAATGGCCGCAATGGTGCTAGCTCCAGCATCTGCAAAGCTTACGCCGTCAGGAATACGGGTCAAGTGCTTTTCTTCGGCCACAAAATATTCGGCATAAGTTTTCCCGAAGCCGGGGAACCCGATGATGCCAAAAACCTTATCGCCCGGTTTAAACGCGGTACTATTTTCTCCTACTTTTTCAACCACTCCACTGGCGTCCCAACCTAAAATAGGATAATCGTGCTGCAGTAATTGCTCGCTAAACCTATTTCCTTTACGCGTTTTTATTTCGATGGGATTGATACTGGCTACTTGGGTTTTCACAAGAATTTCGTCATCACCTATTTCAGGAGTTGGAATATCCTTCACCTCCAGTTGATCTACTCCTCCTGTTTCTTTAAGAATAGCTGCTTTCATAATTTAATTTTTTAAGTTTCTGTCAATTTATTTTCGTGCAGTCCAATGGCGTTTAAGATACTTTATCAACGAATGGAATTTTACTTTGGAAGGGCTCCAGATTTGTCCCTTTAGCTTTGTAACTGTCAGTTTGACCAATGGCAGACGAACTAACCCTATATAGACTCATTTTATCCGGACTATCTCATTATGCTCCACTGCTGAATATACGTATATTTAACCGATTTAACTAATGTCGAGCTACGGGATCATTTTAATGAACATCTTCAAACATATTATAACCGCCCTGGAAACCTTTAAATAGAGGCATTCAATATCAGTGGCTTGCTCACATATGATAGCATATAGCCACCATGGGCAATTTTGCCAACCTAAGAACAAGTTATTTAAAGAAAGGCGTGCATCCGGAATTATTCAATGGAATTTTGAAAACTGGATTGAATAAATTTCGCGGAATAAAATTTATATAACGAGTAAAAAAAAATATATGGAAAATCTTTGAAGTCTGCCTATACTCTTGCTTTAAGTGAATATTTAATTTAGGAAAGTCAAATCAGGTGAAACTCAACCCCATTTAATTACCAATGCAATAAAAGTTTTGATAATAATTTAGATAGCCTTTCAGTTGATGATAAAGCCAATCTTCTGATTTCAATAAAGTTGTAAGTAATATATTTTCAAAAGATTGTAATAATATAGTGTCCGTTGACAGTGTAATTATCGGGATGACAGGGTTTTTAATCTTCAAGCAACCCTATCGCAAAAAAAAAAATGACTTGGCCAAAAACCAAGTCATTTTCCGTTAAGTCGGGATGACAGGATTTGAACCTGCGACCCCACGCCCCCCAGGCGTGTACGCTACCGGACTGCGCTACATCCCGAAATTATTTTGATAAAAACCTACACTTGGTGTAGTGCAGTTTATCCTGAGCTGCGACCCTAAGAGCTAGTCGAAGAGCTATATCCCAAAATCAAGTTGCAAAAATAATCATTTACATTACTTGCACAAACCAAATACCAGGTTTATTGTACAAAAAAAGGGACACGGTTTCGCATCCCTTCCTCAAACGTATTTTGTTTACTTAATTTTGCTTTGTTTTGCTCATCATAATGTTCTGAAAACGTTGCTGCAAGCTTTTATCCTATTGCAACGCAGTTCCAATGGCTTGATAACGCTCTATGGTAATTCCAGAATCTGCTACCGCTTTTTCCATTTTGGCTTCAATGGCAGGTTGCATTTTCTTGATCTCGGCCATAATGGCTTCGTGTTTTTTCATTTCGGCATCTGTGGCATCCACCTCTTGGTTAGGGTTTGAAGTCGCTTGCTGAATGGTAGAGAACCGCTCTACCTCCATACCGTTGTCCTGAATGACCGTTACCATTTGCTGCTGTGCTTTTTGGTTTTCCATTTGCACCACCTGAAAAGCATCGGCGAATTTTTCCAGTTCGGCATCGGTAACTTTAGACTGGGCCTGTAAATTTTGTGCTTGCATAAAAGACAAACCGCCTAAAAGGGTTACAAATAATACTAATGTTGTTTTTTTGAATTGTGACATTATTCTTTATTTTAATTTTTATTGCTTTCGGTACAATGGTAACAAAACATATTCCAAACTAAAAATTATCCTCTTTAATCTTTATTTTTTTAAATTATTTTTAACAAAAGAGGGTTTTTCAAGCTGAAACCTATCACTTTTTTAACGGGTAAATCCCTACAACGGAATATTGCCGTGCTTGCGTTTTGGCACTTCAACTTGTTTGTTTTCAAGCATAGCGAACGATTTCAATAACTTTCTCCGCGTCTCATTTGGCTGAATCACTTCGTCTATAAATCCGCGTTGGGCTGCTTTAAACGGATTGGCAAACGTTTCGGCATATTCCTGTTCTTTTTCCGAAAGCTTCAACGCCGGATCATCGGCAGCGGCGATTTCTTTCCTGAAAATAATCTCACTGGCACCTTTGGCCCCCATCACTGCGATTTCGGCCGTGGGCCAAGCATAATTTATATCGGCCCCTATGTGCTTACTGTTCATAACATCATAGGCTCCTCCATACGCTTTCCTTGTAATCACGGTTACTCTTGGCACGGTTGCTTCGCTCAATGCATACAACAACTTGGCACCGTTTAAAATAATCCCGTTCCATTCTTGATCGGTTCCCGGTAAAAAACCCGGCACATCTACCAACACCAACAACGGAATATTAAACGCATCGCAAAAACGGGTAAAGCGCGCTCCTTTTTTACTGCTGTCCACATCGAGAACGCCAGCAAGGCTCATCGGCTGGTTGGCAACAATACCAATGCTGCGTCCGCCTAATCGAGCAAAACCGACAATAATATTGTCTGCATAATCTTTATGTACTTCAAAAAAGGAATCGGTATCGATTATACCACTAATTACCGTGTGCATATCGTACGGTTTATTTGAAGAATCCGGTACAATGCTTTCCAATTCTTCCCGCACCTCATCTTCCAGTTCATACGGTAGTGACTCAGGTGTCGTTTGATTGTTTTGAGGCAAATAACTTAACAATTGTTTTATCTGCTCCAAACAAACAATATCGTTACTCGCGGTAAAGTGTGTTACACCGCTTTTGGTTGCATGGGTATGAGCGCCTCCTAATTCTTCTGAAGTTACATTTTCATTGGTTACGGTTTTTACTACGTTAGGTCCCGTTACAAACATATAGCTACTGTCTTGTACCATCATCGTAAAATCGGTCATCGCTGGCGAATACACGGCTCCACCGGCACAAGGTCCCATAATCGCTGAAATCTGCGGAATCACCCCGGAAGACTGCACGTTTCGGTAAAAAATATCGGCATACCCTCCTAACGACCGCACTCCTTCTTGAATTCGAGCCCCACCAGAATCATTTAAACCAATAACTGGCGCTCCTACCCGCAACGCATGATCCATAATTTTACAGATTTTCTCGGCATGAGTTTCAGATAATGCCCCGCCAAAAACGGTAAAGTCTTGAGCAAAGACATACACAAGCCTTTCGTGTATCGTGCCGTATCCCGTTACCACCCCATCACCATAGTATTTTTGTTTGTCCATACCAAAATCGGTGGTACGGTGGGTAACGAGGATGCCCATTTCCTCAAAAGAACCTTCGTCTAATAGATATTCTATTCGCTCACGCGCGGTAAGTTTCTTTTTTTCGTGTTGTTTTGCTATTCTTTTTTCGCCTCCGCCTAACTTTGCTTCGGCTATCTTTTTCTTTAATTCTTTATTTGTATCGCTCATAAACTCTATCGATATTAATGTTTTGGCACCCGTAATTGTTCAACTTCTTTCAAGTAGGTTTTCAAGGCAATTTTAGCTGCTATTTCGGCCTCTTCTTTAATTTCTTCTTTCAATAAATCTTCGGAATAAAATTTCTTTACAAAGTGCGTATCGAAATTCCCACTTCTGAAGGCTTCATGCTCGCAAACAAATTTTCCAAAAGGCAAAGTGGTGCTCACGCCTTCCACTTCATAAGCGGCAATGGCCTCGATCATACGCTGAATGGCTTCGTTACGGGTTTTTCCGTAGGTAATCAATTTTGCCAACATCGGGTCATACTGAATAGGCACTTCCATCCCTTCTTCAAAACCATCGTCCATTCTAATATGCTCTCCTCTTGGCGGTTGATATACATTTAATGTACCTACGCTCGGCATAAAATTATCAAGGGAATCTTCTGCATACACCCGCAATTCCAATGCATGGCCATTAATTTTTAAATCTTCTTGGGCAATTGATAATTTCTGTCCGTCGGCGATTTTAATTTGTTCTTCTACTAAATCAATGTCGGTGATAAGCTCGGTTACCGGATGTTCCACTTGTAGCCGGGTGTTCATTTCCAAAAAATAGAAGTTGTGGTTCTCATCGAGCAGGAACTCTACCGTTCCGGCACCGACATAGTCGCAGGCTTTGGCTACTTTAACGGCTGCTTCGCCCATTTTTTTACGCAATTCAGGCGTTAAAACAGAAGAAGGTGCTTCTTCCACTACTTTTTGGTGCCGCCGTTGAATGCTGCATTCCCTTTCAAATAAATGAAGTATCGTCCCGTGGGTATCGGCCAGGACTTGGATCTCGATATGCCGTGGGGAAGCGACATACTTTTCGATAAACACTGCGCCGTTGCCAAAAGCCGATTCGGCTTCACTGATGGCGCGTTTCATTTGCTCGGCCAGTTCTTTCTCTTCTTCTACCACACGCATCCCTTTTCCGCCACCGCCGGCAGCAGCTTTTATTAGAATAGGAAAGCCAATGTCCTTAGCAATTTTTGTTGCCTTGTCAACATCGGTTATGGCTTCATCGATTCCAGGCACCATGGGAATATCGTAATCCTTTACGGCATCTTTAGCGGCCAATTTATCTCCCATCACCTTAATGGCATGCGATTTTGGCCCGATGAAAATCAGTCCTGCTTTTTCCGCTGCTTCGGCAAAATCAGCGTTTTCACTTAAAAATCCATAGCCGGGATGAATGGCGTCAACCTCTAATTCTTTAGCAGTTTCAATGATTAAATCACCTTTCAAATACGATTCTGAAGAAGGTGGTGGGCCAATGCAAACGGCTTCATCTGCAAATTTAACGTGTGGGGCATTTCGGTCTGCTTCCGAAAAAACAGCAACCGTTTTCAAGCCCATATTCCGGGCGGTTTTCATCACGCGAAGGGCGATTTCACCCCTGTTGGCAACCAATATTTTTTTTATGTCCATTTAGTCTTCCAATTCAATTAACAATGCGTTTTTACCTACCGTTTCCCCCGTAGCGATGTGCACGGTCTTTACCACGCCGTCACTGGGTGCTCCCAGGGCGTTTTCCATTTTCATAGCTTCTAGCACGCACAATGGATCACCTTGAGAAACTTCATCGCCTTCTTTTACGTTCACTTCCAAGATCAATCCGGGCATTGGGGCATGGATTTCATTTTCAACGGCATTGGCACCTAATGAAAGGCCCATTTCAGCGATAAGCGCATCGAGTTCGGTTTCGATATGCACGGTATATCGGTTTCCGTTTACTTTAATCGTGTATGTTCTGTTGATAAGGTCTTTAGAAATCACATTGACCGTGACCGATTTGTTGTCCTGAAGCAAGTGCAAGGCGTTTTTTGTTTCTGAAACGGCGTCCAGTGCATCTATTTCCTTCCGAAGCAATGAAAACTCCTGCGAGCCATTGACCACGGCTTTGTACGTTTCGCTCATAGAAAAGATTTTTTGTAAATATACGGTAAAATTAAGCGCTCACAAAAACGCTCCACCCTGCTTCGCCTGCCCCAACCCTTCATAAACGAAGGAGAGAGCTACTTGTATCTTTTTTTTTAACTTTGACACTCAGAGAACCGTTAACCCTATAATTTTTATTCGATAATGGCAGGACACAGTAAATGGGCAAATATTAAACACAGAAAAGGTGCCCAAGATAAAAAACGCGCCAAGCAATTTACACGGGTAATAAAAGAAATCACCGTTGCAATAAAGGAAAACAACCAAAATGGCGATCCGGAAACCAATCCCGCGTTGCGTAACGCTATACAAAATGCAAAAGGTGTCAATATGCCCAAAGACACCATTGAACGGGCTATAAAAAAAGCTTCGGGCGCCGATGCCGACAGCTACGAAAAAATGACCTTTGAAGGCTACGGCCCGTACGGCATCGCTTTTTATGTTGAATGCACTACCGACAATACCAACCGCACCGTGGCATCGGTTCGTTCTATTTTTACCAAGCACAACGGTAGTTTGGGCACCAACGGTTCGTTGGAGTTTTTATTTGACCGCAAAGGCGTGTTTACCCTGAAAAAAGAAAACCTGGATTGGGATTTGGAGGAACTGCAATTGGAACTTATTGAAGCCGGTGCTACCAAATTTGAAAATGAGGATGGTTTTTTTGTAATTTACACCGATTTCACGGACTTCGGAAAAATGTCAGAAAAACTGGAATCCTTAAAAATAGAGCCACACAATGCCGAACTGCAACGCATTCCTTTAAACACAGAAACTTTAGCTGTCGAACAAGCAAAACAAATTGTGAACCTTATAGAAGCATTTGAAGACGATGATGACGTTCAGGACGTTTATCACAATTTGGAAATGACCGATGAACTGGAGGTTGCTTTGGAAGAAGAAGCTTCATAAAAAGCCCGATTTTTACAGAAGTATTATTGATTCAATGGCTTTTTTTACATACACCGTTTCTTTGTAAGGCAACAGCCACAACTTACTTTTAACAGTTGAAAATCAAATAATTAAATGGTTTGTGTTAATTTTATGGGTCATGTTTTTACAAACCAACACCCACAACAACAATATCCCCTTAGACCCTTCGATTGCAGGGGTGCTAAAACAAATTTCGTTGATCTGCAAAGACCAGCACCAAATCATGGTAAGCGTATTCGATGTTAAACAAAAACTATTTTTGTTCTGCAGCGATTCATTTGAAAAAATTTTGGGTTATTCGGGGAACACCGTAGGTTTGGGCGGTTGGAAATTTTGGCAAAGGAAAATCGATCCTGGCCATATCAAAATATTTCAACAACAACTTTCTGAAACGTTGCGCAACAGCAAGGAAAACCTATCTAACGAGACCAAATTTTCTGCATATCGCTTTAAGGATGCCAAAGGAAACTGGCGCGTGCTTAAACAAGAAATTTCGGTGTTCAAAAAAGAAAAAACCTGTCTGTTACTTAATTTTTTTTTCGATGTGTCGCCAAAGGTACACATTAGCGAATTATTGGACATCACTGAAAAAAAGCTTCTTACAACCAGTCCCATCCCTGTTGAGATTTCGGCCCGGGAACATCAAGTGCTCAACTTATTGGCAGAGGGCCACAGCACCAAGAAAATTGCACAACTGCTTTTTATAAGCAGCCATACCGTTACTTCGCACCGCAAGCATCTTCTTCAAAAGTTTGAAGTTAAAAACACGGCCCAGCTCATCAACAAAGCTGCCCGCCAACATACCTTGTAGCAGTCCGTATAAAATCACTATAAATAGGGATTGTCCGTCTTGCCGTTTTGCGCTACATTTATAATCTATATTATCGGATTCCCTTACCTACCGATCCCATACTGCTCCTCTAAATTTTGTGTAACCAACTTGTCCATACCGCCTTATCACTTTGGCGACCAAATGGCAGCAACAACCTAACGCATGGAAACCAAAGATTTAGATGCAACCCTCAACGCTTGGGTAGGTCACCTTATCATTACAGATAAAGAGGCAAAACGTAAATTTGATGAGTTGGGCGAGCTTATGTCCCAGTCTTCCTTTACTGTGGATGCCTGTAGACCTGCTAAAAAGGCATTCTCTTTCGAAAAATCCGATCTGTTTTTTGACGATAAAATTTCCAAAGAAACTTCTAAACGTATATCTGGTATATCCAAACGTCTTACCAAAAACAAAGATATGCCCCAATACCGGGTGGCTAAGCGGGAAACGCCCCTACAGCACCCTATGTTGCCAAACTCCAACCCAGATTGGGCTGTAGGCGCCAAAGCCGAAAAAACAATAGGTCCGTTCATTCAAAAAGATGGCAGAAACATTTGGTTCGACTTTTTTCCTATTCAAAAGTTTGTCAAACTGTACATTCAAGGAGTGAACAATCCGGTTTTACTGTTTAAAACACCTTTGATCCAGTTGGGGACCCAACCTTTGAGCGATATCATTTCCAGGAGCCGAAACAATACATTTAGCCTTTCCAAAGGCAGTATTTGGATAGCATCGTCTTTTTTGGATGCCGGTGCGCCCACGGGAGCTTACACAGGCTTGACCTTAAGTGGCGGTACCATTGCGTTAAGTGAAGCGCCAACCATTATAAATGGCAAACTAACCGTTAGTGCCAACGCCATTATAACCGTACAGCTCAATCTGGAACAGCCAGAGGTAGAAGGTGCCGATGAAAACAGCGGTTTTGGTGAAGATGCCCGTAACATGGAACTGCAACTGCCCGAGCACTTCAACTTTCATTTTTCTGCTCAAGGCCGCAGCATCGATAGTGTAAGTGAATCCAGCCTTCAGGTGTATGGACAGGCCATGGATTTTAATTGGCAAGAAGGAAGCCAGACTCAATACAATTCGCAAAGCAGCAGTATTGAAATCCCTTGGCAGGTCTCACAACAGTCCTTTGAGGTTTCCGAAGCCCTTTCAACGTTCAATACCCTTTCTGGCAACGCACAAATCAACGGTAGCGCTTGGGCCTTGCCCGTAGCCTTTATCGATATTTCACAAATCACAAAAGCCCAAGGCATCGGGGCTATATTATTACGGACATCGCAAGGTGTTTCGGCACATTGGAGTGGCTTGTCCGGTTCCGCAATTGGCCTGCAAGCCCCAAACTGGCTATTTGCACCCGGAAGCATCTTAGTTGCCGATACCCAAGCGAAAAATGCCCACGCGTTGCAGGAATTCAACCTCTGGAAGGACGAAAATAATCCATTTGGGACGAAAGTAATCTTGACCTTTCCAAAACCCAATCCATTTTTTTACTTCAATCATGCCAGTGGATATGAATTGATATCCTCCCTTACCCATGCCGAGTTTAAAATAGACCGCCCCGTTAAGGTAAATGGAAAACCCCCAAAAGTAAAATCACTTAACTCCCTTTTAATGTTGGCCGTGAGCGATGCCAACAAACTGGTGTACCTGTTCGATGATAATTTAATTCAAGATGATTATGAAAGTAGCGGTGAAAAGGACTACAAACCCAAAAAATTTGCCTTGGCGCTCAAAAATGCACTCTTTACCGTAAGCCAGCCAAATGGTTGTTTGTTGTTCGGAAGCCTTTCCAACGATTACCTGAAAGTTACTGAAGGAACACTCTTTTTAACCTTCGGGCTCTACCGCTACATCCCCACCTTGCCTGACCCCTATGCGGCCAATTTGGGCATTTTAAGGCGCAATGAAAAAGACCGCCCAAGATCCACCGTGGGCACTACCGCCGTGGGACCGCAAATAACCACATGGTTGGTATGTAGGGTACAGTGGGAGCCTATAGATGCTGAAGAAACAACAGATGCCGTATCCGTGTCCTTTCATTTTGCACCGCTTAACAATCAATTCGGAGGTATTTCCTTGGAAGAATCGAAACAGAAAAATTCAAATGAACCGGAAACTTCAGAACCCGATATTGCTTCAACATCCTTTCTATCGGTTGAAAAACCTATCAAAGGCGCTACTACCGCATTTGCTACAAGTGGCAATAGGGCTTCAGAAGAAAGACAGGCTACAGAAAACCCCTCTTTTTTGAGGCAAGCTGTTGAACATGAAGCTACCACACGCAGCTCCGATAGACGTCCGAAAAAACCATTGCCAAATCTCGATGCTATATGGCAACGGGCTACCGACAATTTTCGTAGGGATTGGTTTTCCCTGCTCGATGTGAGCTCCAATGCCGATCTTTTCGGCATCAGTTTCAACCTGTTTTACCGAGGCCGTGAAAACCAGGCATTGACACACCGTACCTCCAACACCGGACAAGATGCCTACCCCATTCAGGTGCAGGACATGGAGGTGGTAAGCCGGGGAATAAATGTTAAAACCTTTACCGTACCCCAGATTTCTTGGGAACCGGTGCAAAACCTTACCAACCCTCAAATTGAAGGTGATCCCCCTTTAGGCCCCAATTATTACCCAAACGACGGGGGACCGATGCATATTATCAATACGGGGGAAGATTCCGTTGCTTTGGCCCCAATCCCATTGACAAATTACATCAATCAAAAATTTGAAAGCGATCCAGACACCTTTAAGGCACTTTCCATATTTACCTTACCCTTTGGGCTTCGGGCAATGGCCTTGCTCGAACAAGAACACGAAGTCCCGTTGGAAGGAGGCGGAACCGATGTTCGCGAGGGATCACGTTTTTCGTTCAATTCCGAAGATTTTGAAAACGATGTGAAAGGAGGCCGCCAATTGCAATTGGATGCTGGCGAGGCTTTCATAAACGGGGAATCCAATATGTTCGTAGGCAGCACCCTGCAAGTGAACAATATTCTTGACTTTACAGGAAATCCTACTGGCGATAGTACTTTAGGCCGCACAGTGACCGATATATTCAACAACGAGTTCCTTTTACAGCCTTATAATTTAATCCGGCAGCGCGGTGTACCGTTAACCCGTATCGATTTAAGTGGGTATGGTGCCAGTACGTTCAGCAATTGGCTCAATCCAGGAGCGGCTTTTGCGGCAACCAGCCAAGCCAAATTCGATGTTTGGGTTGGGCGTTGTGCGCACGAGATCATTCAAGTAAAAAGTATTATCTATCCTTGGGCCATAAAGGTGGTGCGCACCATTACCATTTTCAGGGTCTCTTCAGGCTACGTGTATCGCCACGATTCGGGCTGGCGGGCAGAGAGCGATGGTAATTTCGATTTCCGGTATTTCGTGAATATCACCCCAGACGAAAAAACCGAAATAGACTCCCCTTTTGAAATCCATCCGGGCATCATCAAAAAACTGTATAATGTCCAAAATATCATTGAAACCGAAGAAATAAAGGCAGAAGAAGGCCAGATGGTCTCTGAAAAGATCGTTGACGAAAATGGCCTGTATGTCGATAATCCCAATATTGGCGATTTACTTGACTTTAAGTTGCAACCCGTTTATTTTGATGCCGATATAGAAGTGGAGAACGTTACGGCTGGTTTTGTTGAAAAAACGATCCACGGAGATCCAAAAAAAATAGTTCCTTCCAAAAAGATAGTGGGATATGTACAAGTAGGCCCCCGAGGTATCCCTATTTCCAAAGAAATATTGCGCAATCTCGTTACGGTACAATTGGGCGCTATTGGCGGGCCTATTTCTTGTGAGGTCAATCTGGCCAACAGCGACCAGCGTATGGTCTTAAACCAGTTTGGCTTTAATAATTCGTTTGGCGACGATGGCAGTTCCATTGTATTTGCCTTAGCTGGCCGCGGCAGTGTCATGTTGCCAAAAGACGGGGCTTGGAGTATGGTAAAGCATGAACGGGCCAATGGTGATGTGAGTCCTGTTCCCGAAGATTTGAGCATCCCGGTAATACGGGAAGGCAAGGTGGTTCGGAAAAACGACTTGGAAGTTGAAATAGACACGAAACCGGAAGAAGCCTTGTTGCGCATAGCCGAACCTTCCGAATTATTACGGCAACCTATAGATGCTACCATTAACTACGGGTTCTTACAGAGTACCGACACCCAAAAAGCCTTGGTGATCAACCCTTCTTTTGAATTTGGCTCCAAACAATTGATGAGCAAGGTACCACCCTTGTTTGTAGATGCCTTCAGGATCGTGAATTCCAAAGGGATTTTTCCCAATATCGGCGATGCGGACACCAACTTTGGCGATGTCATCCCGTTATCGGCGGGTGGCACCAACCCTTTCCCCACCGGAAACTTGACCGATCTGGGCGAGCAAGTGTTCCAGTTGATGGATATTTCAGATACCATAGATAATGCAAAACAGCAAGGCTATCAATTGATCAAGGAAAACATTACCAACTTTGACCTGCCGGATACCGAATTTGAACTCGTGAATTTAGGCGATGGAAATTTCCGCATCTATATTGAATATAAAGGAAAAGACGATAACGAAACTAAGGGCGAACTGGACTTTAACATCGATTCGCTTGCCCAAGATGTCGCTGAAAGCTGGAAGAGCAAAATGGAGAATGTCGCCTTGGTCGTCGATCTTGCCGGGATTGACCGTTTGATGCGCATTAGTGGCAGTTGGGATTCCAAAAAAGGTGAAGAGGCCAGTTATCCAAAACCTAAAATAGAATTTTCCCCAGTACTAGAACCGGTAATTGAAATATTGCAAATTTTACAGCAACTGCAAGGAGGCAAATATGCCTCCGCGGTCGCCAATGGCCTAAAACTGGCCATGAGCAACAAAGCTGGAAGCTGGGAATATAAATTGGAAGCTTCTAAAGAAATCCCCGCCGTTCGTTTCCCTGTACCCGACGAAGTTTACAACAATCCCAACACCCCATTGAAACTGGAAGCGGGCCTCAGGTTAGGCGCTTATTTCAATGCTGCATTAAAAGTGACCAACGACGCAAATGAACTCATACCATCGGCTGGTGGTTTCTTGGGCTTCTACGGAAGGCTTTCGGTTATGTGCGTATCGGTATCGGCAGCAACCATTTATGCCCTTGGACAAGTAAACCTGGATATTGCGGCCGACACGAAATTGGGCCCTTCACTACGGATGAAATTCGGGTTTGGTGCCCAGATCGTGGTAGGCTTGCCCGTTGCCGGCAATGTAAGCGTACTGTTTATGGTAGGCGTTGAAGTTTTCGCTGCGGAAGGGCTTTTGGAAGTAACCGGCATCCTCCTGTTTGAAGGCCACGCCGAAATTCTTGGCGGCATCGTTTCTATCACTATCCGTATAGAAGCAAAAGGTACGGTATCGCGAAAAGCTTTGCCCAGTGGCGAAGAACGAACCGATATGGCCTGCCAGGTCACATTTGGGCTGGACATCAGCATTGCATTTATCATTAACATCAGTTTTTCAGAATCTTGGCAGGAACAACGCCAGATTGCATAAAATATATCATTATGGAACCGAACCAACGTTTTACCATACTCACTTTTCCCCAATTTTTCGATGGGGAAAACCTCCACTTGAATATTGTGGTGCTGCCGCGCGACCAAAATCCGTTGGCACCTGCCATTGTAGGTACCCCGCCCATTCCTAATTCAGATACGGCTTTTGCCGATGCAGCGTTTGAATTTACCGCCAAAATACAGTCGGGCTTTACCATTAACCCGTTGCCCTTACCGCAAGCCGGACAAGGTATTCCGTTAAGCGTATCCCAACCTGAAAATGCCCGGGATATTTTTGAGGCCTTGGCGCAGCATTTCAATATTGACGATGTGGGGATGGACAACGCGACCAACACGCTGGAAAACCTGCCTGCAGACCGCAAGCCAGAAGCCCCGCGCACACAGGAAAATTCGGTTAAAAAATATATTCCGAAGACATTTTTTGAAGTATCCGGCATGCAATCCATAGACAACCCCAATGCCGTTACCGATGACAGTTACCACTGTGCCATCAAGGACGGAAAATTCAACCCTAATTTTCAACAAAGTACCGATGCCGTAAGTTGGGGGAAAGTATTTGCTTATTTATTGCGGCAACCACTATTGGCGCGGGAGGCCGGAATGATATTTACCACCCAAGTTCCGATTGATGAAAACACCTTCCCCGATGGGGGGTATCTATACATAGACACCACCGAAAACAGTAGTTATTTTGACCAAAAAGACGCAGACCCCACCTTTATCAAGCATTATGCGGCCCGTATCCCGGCCCTTGTTCCAGGAGAAGCACGGCAAGTGTTTGCTGCTGTGCAGTTTCCGGTGCTGCAAACCCATTCTGGCAACTACGATAGATTGTTTATTGAAGCAGCCGATTATGACGATGGTTTTACGAAGATCATTCACACCTTTCAACCCCGAAACCGCGATATGATTGTGGAAGAAAGTGATGGAAACTACCCCGTAAAGGATGTGGGCATTCAGTTTGCTTTTGACGATGTACAAATACTGGAGCGCTATATGCGGCAATTGATGATTGATACTTCGGTAGGGCCTGCCGATCGGTTGGACGCTCCCGTAGGTGTTTTTGGGTATGTCCTGGACGTGCGGCAAACTGCTGAACCGGAAAATGAATGGGAATCGCTCAATTTGGTGTCCAGCAACCAACCGCTTGTCTTGTTCCGGCAACCGGGAAATACCGATAACCCCATTGTAATTGGGGATTTTGAAGGGGAATTGCCCTTTCAGGTATATCCCATTCAAATCGATGGCCGTAGCGGCCTTAATTATTGGCTGCCTATGTATTACGGTGGCTGGAACGGACATAATATTGTTTTGCCCGACCCCGATGCAGCAGCAATATATCAAAATACCAGCGAAGGTTTGGAGGCAGATGAAGAAATACCCGTATTGGATGAAAATGGAGACCCAACCTACGATGATGATGGAAACCCAATAACCACAGGAACAGGTGTTTCTGAAGGCGGGGCAGACAATCAATTGAACCAATTGTACAGTCCAGGCCCTTTGGAAACCTTACTGCGTTATGGGCTTAACTATGAGTTCAGGGCGCGGATGATGGACATAAGCGGTGGTGCCCCCAGTATTGAAACCAATCCCATTCAAGAAACCGCATCAAACACAACCACTACCCGGCTAAAACGCTTCATTTCGCCCAACCAGCCCATTGTGGCCGAACTACAACCCACCGGTAACGACGATGACACCATAGCAAATACTGACACTGTTTCTGAAATTTCAGAATTAAACCTCAAACGTCCAAAATTGGGATATCCGGCCGTTGTTTTTACCGGAAAGTACCAAAACCCAATACAACGGCTGATCGATCAATCCACCTTAAGTACAACCATTGAAGATGATCTGTCAGTGAATGCCGAACACCGCACCGGTCTGGGCATTGCCGACCCAGATGTGGACCGGGTGGAAGTGATCGTAGAAATACAATCCCTTAAATTGGACAAGCTCGATAGTGTTTCAGGGCAAGAGGACTATGTGCACCTATATACCACGTATCGAAGTTTTCCAACCATAAATACAGACGACGATTATGATGCCAACCTGAACATTCCCATTGAATATGTGGATGTTTCGGTGCTGCATACGGGAGATGAAGTAGATATTACGAACGATTTTAACCTAACTTCAGCTATCGACGACCTTTCGCAAATTGTGCTTCCAACGGGAAGAACCGTGCGGTTAACCCTGCGTGCCGTTTGTGAAGAAAAAGAGAACCCTGAACTTTATTTCGGGGTAATCAATAACGGCAACAAACAAATGGACAATCGTTATGGGGAAACCTTGCAGGTTACCACCTATAAAATACCTGAGGAAGAAAATAATCTGTTTCAAGAAATTGCCGGGGTACCTTCCTTACAGGGCATCTTTATGCAACCCGATCTGGAAACCTCGTTTGATGGAAAATTCACTTCTTTTCTCTTTGGTAAAGAAGCAAACGTACAGCCCGATAACATCCAGCGGTTGGCAGCTGAGCTGAATATTGAAAATAACAAACTTACCTTGACCGCACCCAAAGGCGAGCGTATTGTATTTGGGTGTTCCAGTAGGATACGGCACACGTTGTCACCAGACCATTCATCTTTGACCATTGCTTCCAAAGGCGATTTGGCCAACCATTGGTTATGTTGCATTAGCCTTTCCCTTGAACGCGACTGGATGTGGGATGCTTTGAAAACAAGAAGTTTCGTTATAAAGCGTACTAAAAAATATACCCGTGACGATGAAGCAGAAAGCACCGAGGCCCTTATAGGCGATATTGAAATAATGCGTACAGCCCCTTTTGATGCTTTGGATACCCCCAACCGAAATGCTACCCGTATAATTTTCATTGATGCAGTGGAACCTACCAAAGAGAAACCGGACAGCGTTTCCCAACCCGATTTCCCCGACACCATTGCTTTGAGCTACACCATTGAAGCACAATATAAAGCCGACAGCCATACGGCATCACAGAAATTAGAAGTCCTGTTGCCCATAACCACCCCACCGGCCCAAGTACCAAAAGTGGCTTCGGCAGGCTACGCTCTTTCGCCTTATGAGCGGGACGAAACGTACAGTAGTACTGTTAAAAGGCAACGCTATTTATGGATTGAGTTTGAAGAACCCATCGCCGACCCTCAAGACACCTATTTTGCCAGGGTGCTGAATGTCGCGCCAGACCAATTGCTCAGCAATAACGCGCCTAATTTACTGAAGGCACCAAAAGAACCGCAACTGCCCATTTCGCCAGAATTTATACGCATCATTACCGAAGACAGCAGCAATGATCTTGCTGGACTCAACGCCATGCAACCCATGAAGAAAAGTACGACCAGCGACAGGCATTACCTGTTGCCCATCCCTGCGGGAATGCACGCGAATGCCGACGAACTGTTCGGGTTTTTTACTTATGAATTCAGGATAGGACACTACCAAAATCCAGATACCAACGAGCCGGTGTGGACCACGGCGCAAGGCCGATATGGAAGACGATTGCGGGCCACTGGAATTCAGCACCCGGCACCCACCCTACTCTGCTCGACCAACAGGGACGAAAAAAAACTTTGGGTAACCGCCCCCTATGCTGTAGCCGTTCATGAAAGTAAAAACGTAACTGCCAATCCGCCGCGCACCCAATTGTGGGCCTTGCTCTATGCCCAAGTAAAGCAGGCAGACAATTTGGACTACCGAAACATATTGCTGGACGACAAACAACTTGACTGGCGTATTGAAGTAACCCCCGAAAAAGAAGAATTAGAGCTTTTTGACAGTTATACTTCTAATGAAATAGAACTGTTGAACAACATTGCTTTTTCACAATTCAGCACTAAAGTTTCCTATACTGAATTTGAACAAGTGTTGAAGCTGAAAAGTTTCAGTAAAAGCAATAAAGACGCCACCAAATACGGTACCACCGTTTGGACCAACGGAGAGGTAAACCAGTTGTTGAGAATCATGGGCCTCCCCGCAGATTCCGCTTTGAGTGTAGTAGTGGTAGAAGTGCTTCCGCATATCAACACTATTTGGCAGCACGTGTCGCAATTGCAAAACCCAGAAGTAAAACGAGAAGCTGAAAACTTAGTGGGAATACACGACAGAAGCCGTTTTTCCAACTTTACAACAGCACAAAGTACCGCCCAAGCCAGTTTTAAAACAAAAAGCCCGGTAGATGAAGATTTAGGCAACAAACGGATATACAGAACATCCAATTTGGAGCCTGTACCAGAGGTGTGTTGTAGCGAGTGTTGATAACACAGACCATTCGACTGTACATTTTATGCTTTCTGAAAGGGAAAGGGCTTTATTTCCATACTAGATAGCCTTTTTAGAGTCTATAATACAGTATTCATAAACAAGCTGATTGAGCAGATCGATTGTTTCTGTATTGTTTTCGGTAATTGCTTTTAAATGTTTTTAAATACTGTCCACTTTGTTTTGTCCCTGAACAGGCAAAAAAGCCAAGAAAAAAAGAATGATAAAAACAGTTCATAATGTTAATATTCCCTACAAAGATTAAGGTTAAAAAAAATTTCAATAAAAGTGGTTGTTTGAAAAGAAACCGAATCCATCTTTTTTCCGTACATATATTTGAAGTCAGAGATCCATTATCATTTTAGCATGGTTAGACTTTAAAATAATGCTTCTGCAAAGTCCCTTTGGTAAATTAACTTGAGGGGCTTTTACATTTCAAGCGATTTTAGTACCTTTTCACAAAAGAAACTGGTTATGAAAAAATTGCTTCTCCCTTTGCTCTGTCTTACGGTTATGGCGTCTTGTGCACAGCGTAAAAAAAAGGACGACGTTGCCTTAAAAACCAAAGACAACAGAAACTACACCACCGAAAAGGTAGTCAACAACCTCGATAATCCTTGGGGGATGACATGGCTGCCCGACGGCAGTATGTTGATTACCGAAAAAGCCGGTGCGCTTATTCATTTTAAAGACGGAAACAAAACAGAAATTAAAAATGTCCCCGAAGTGTATAACCGCGGTCAAGGCGGGCTGTTGGATATTGAACTGCACCCCAATTATGCTGAAAACGGCTGGATTTATATCACCTACGCTTCAACCGAAGGAGAAGGCGATGGCGGAAACACCAAACTTATCCGATGTAAACTTGAAAACGGTTCGTTAACTAATATTGAAGAGTTGTACAAAGCAGCCCCCAATTCAACAAGGGGACAGCATTTTGGCTCCCGTATTGAGTTTGATAATGACGGATACCTTTATTTCTCCATTGGGGAACGGGGCAACCGCGATGTAAATCCGCAGGACATAACCCGGGATGGCGGTAAAATATATAGACTGAATGATGACGGCAGCATCCCAAACGACAATCCTTTTATGGATAAACCTAACGCCAAAAAAGCGATTTTTACCTACGGAAACCGAAATCCGCAGGGAATGGCCAAACACCCGACCACCGGAAAAATTTGGATGCACGAGCATGGCCCTAAAGGCGGGGACGAAATAAATATTGTGGAAAAAGGCGCCAATTACGGTTGGCCAGTCGTATCCTACGGTGTAAATTACAGTGGCACTAAGTTTACCGACATCACAGAAAAACCCGGAATGAAACAGCCCGTATATTATTGGGTACCATCTATTGCTCCCTGCGGAATGGACTTTGTAACCGGCGACCGCTATCCCGATTGGAAAGGGCACGTACTGGTAGGATCGTTAAAGTTCAATTATGTTGAATTGGTAAAACTGAACGGAACCGAAGTAACCGGCCGCGAGAAAATCGCTCAAGACATCGGTAGGGTACGCAATGTAAAAATGGGGCCAGATGGTTATATCTACATCGCCGTACAAGGACAGGGTATTTTCAAAGTAATTTCAAAATAATTTACTTCAACTTAACACCAATCACCATTCGTATGAATATACTAAAGACGGTTCTTGTGCTATTAGGATTTATATCGACTACCGCTTGTAATAATTCAAAAAAAGAAAAAACCATTGCCAATCGAGTTGTTGCCGCAAACCAGGATTCTACATACATTTTGCAACAAAAACAAGACAAGCTGGCCGAAAGCAAAAAACGCGGTAGCTTGCTCTATACCGATTTCTGCATGCAATGCCATCAAGCCAACGGAAAAGGCGTGCCCAACGCTTTTCCTCCCTTGGCAGGTTCCAATTGGTTGACCGAAAAACGGGAAGAAACCATCCACGCCGTCAAATACGGCCAAAGCGGAGAGATTGAAGTCAACGGAAAAAAATACAACGGTATTATGACCGCTATGGGCTTGAGCAATAAAGAAGTAGCCGATGTATTGAATTACGTGATGAACTCTTGGGGCAATACACAGGAAAAAATGGTAACAGAAGAAGAGGTCGCAAATGTGGAGAAATAGTTTGCTAGAAGATGGGAGCTCGAAATTGAAAACTCGAAGCTGGAAATGGAAAAACGTTCCTAATTCTTTTTAATAGCTGTAAACCGTAAATCCCATTTCCTACTTCGCACTTTATTTTTTAAATCCCTATTTTTGCAAAAACTGAAAAAAACATGCTTATAATTGGCATTGCCGGTGGCACGGGAAGTGGGAAAACAACCGTGGTACAACAAATAGTGGAAGAATTGCCCGCAGATGAAGTGTGCATCATCTCACAGGATTCCTATTACAAAGACACTTCCCATCTATCTTATGAAGAACGGATTAAGATAAATTTTGACCATCCGCAGGCCATCGATTTCGATTTGCTGGTACACCATTTAAAGGAACTTAAAAAAGGAAACCCTTTTGAGCAACCAGTGTATAGTTTTGTAGAACACAACCGCACTGCCGAAACCGTTACCACCCATCCCCGAAAAGTAGTTATTGTGGAAGGGATATTAATATTGACCCATCCCGAAATTAGGCAACTGTTCGATATTAAAATTTTTGTCCACGCCGACAGTGACGAACGGCTCATACGAAGGCTAAAACGTGACATCGCCGAACGCGGCAGGGATCTAGACGAAGTGTTGACCCGCTACCAAAACACGTTGAAGCCCATGCACCTGCAATTTATCGAGCCTACAAAGGAATTTGCCGATATCATTATACCGACCAATAAATACAACACCGTCGCCGTTAATGTAATACGCAGCATCATCAATCAAAAACTGAGTAAAAACGAGTCGTGAAACTTTCAGAAATAAAACAGCAAAAATGGTTCAAGATCGTGAGCAATAAATACGTGCTTATTATTCTGGTGTTCTTGGTCTGGATGGTTTTTTTCGACACCAATTCTTGGTTTATCCACGAAGAATTGGACCAAGATATTGAAGGACTGCAAGAAAATGCCGAATTTTATAGGTCGGAAATAGAAAAAGACAAAGCGTTTATCGAAAAAATGAAAGATAGTGACGAAGTAGAACGGTTTGCGCGCGAAAAATACTATCTTAAAAGAGAAAACGAAGACATTTATATTATAGAGCACGAAGACAGCCTTAAAAACAAGGAAGACCATGAGTGATTTATTTAAGGAATTTGCACCCGTTTCTGCCAAAGAGTGGAAACAAAAAATACAGGCCGATTTAAAAGGTGCCGATTATAACGAGAGCCTCGTCTGGCAAAGCCCAGAGGGCATTCACGTAAAACCATTTTACCATCCTGATGATTTCGAAAATCCCTTCCCGCCTATTTCCGGCCAACCTACCACTTGGAATATTGCCCAACATATTTTTATAGATGACGAGGCCGTTGCCAACAAGCTGGCCCTCGATGCCGTGGAAAGAGGCGCCGAGGCCATCATATTATCAGCGGAAAAAAAGTTTGCTATTGAAAAAGTATTCAAAAATTTTCCTTTTGAAGAAACGCCTATTTATTTTAACCTTACCTTTTTTTCAGAAGAATTTTTACTTCACCTGAAGTCATATCTTTCAAAAAAAAATGCCACAGTTCATTACAATATCGATATAATCGGGAATTTAACACGAACCGGAAACTGGTTTCATAACTTAAAAGAGGATCACAGGGTTTTAGAAAAATTTGTTTCCGAAAACCCTTCCGAAGCCATTATCAGCATTGATACAACCGGCTACCAAAATGCCGGGGCAACCATAATGCAGCAATTGGCATACGCCCTCGCCCATGCTAATGAGTATTTAAATCATTTTGAAAATGTCTCCCTGAGCCCTTCGATAAACTCAGGACAGGCTAAAGTCGAAGGGGCAACCATACAGCAATCTCTTCAAATCACTTTCAAACTCGCAGTAGGTTCCAATTACTTTTTCGAAATCGCAAAGATCAGGGCGCTCCGTAAAGGGTATGCCGCATTGGCTTCAGAATATGGATTTTCTGAAACGTGCCACATTATGGCCACACCTTCAAAACGCAATAAAACACTGTACGATTATAACACAAATATGCTACGTACCACAACCGAGTGCATGAGCGCGATTCTGGGCGGGGCCGATATCATTTGCAACTTACCTTATGATGCCCTGTACCACAAAAGCAACGAATTTGGAGAACGCATAAGCCGCAACCAGTTATTGGTGTTGAAAGAAGAAAGTTATTTTGATACGGTGAGCAATGCCGCAGATGGAACGTATTATATAGAAAGCCTGACCGATGATCTGGCCGAAAAAGCCCTTGAACTTTTCAAGTCTATCGAAAAGGGCGGCGGTTTTTTAAAACAGTTGAAAGAAGGGAAAATTCAGCAAAAAATAAAGGAAAGTGCCGAAAAAGAGCAACAGCTTTTCAACCAAGAAGAGTTGAAACTGGTGGGCACCAACTACCATACCAACCCCGAAGACCGTATGAAGAACGCTTTTGACCTTTACCCTTTTGTAAAAATAAAGCCGCGTAAAACCATCATCGCCCCGATCATTGAAAAGCGGTTGGCCGAACAAACGGAACAAGAACGCTTAAAACAGGAAAATAATGGGTGAACAAACATTAATCGTTATTTTGGGGATTGTATTTGCCATATTGGGCCTGGCCATCATAACCAGGCTTAAAAAACTTACATCCCATAAATATTATCGAATACTTATTTTTATCATAGCCATTTTGTTAGTATGTTTTGGCGTGTATCTTGGCATAAGAGGAATCAATCAATATGGATAGAAAGAACGTTCAACATATCAGTTTAAAGAAAACAGAAGCCAAGGAAACCGACAAAGTGGTTTCCAATAAAACCTATACCACTTCCGAAAAAATAAACGTGAAAAACCGCTACTCGGCAGCCGATTTAAAAAACTTGGACCATTTAAAGTTTGCCGCTGGTATTTCGCCTTATTTGCGAGGGCCCTACTCTACCATGTACGTGCGGCGACCGTGGACCATCAGGCAATATGCTGGTTTCTCTACTGCCGAAGAGAGCAACGCTTTTTACCGCAGAAATCTGGCCGCCGGGCAAAAAGGACTTTCGGTAGCGTTTGATTTAGCTACCCACCGCGGCTATGACAGCGATCACGAACGTGTTTTTGGCGATGTAGGAAAAGCAGGCGTTGCCATCGATTCGGTTGAAGATATGAAAATCCTTTTCGATCAAATTCCCTTGGACAAAATGAGCGTTTCCATGACCATGAATGGTGCCGTGCTGCCCATTATGGCATTTTACATTGTTGCTGCAGAAGAACAAGGCGTTTCGCCCGAAGCCCTGGCAGGAACCATCCAGAACGATATTTTAAAGGAGTTTATGGTGCGGAACACCTACATTTATCCGCCTACGCCTTCCATGAAAATCATTAGTGATATTTTTGAATTCACTTCTAAACACATGCCGCGATTTAACTCGATTTCTATTTCTGGCTACCACATGCAGGAAGCCGGTGCCACTTGTGATATTGAGTTGGCGTACACCTTGGCAGATGGACTGGAATACATCCGCACCGGTATCAATGCCGGGATGGATATAGACACCTTTGCCCCTCGCCTTTCTTTTTTCTGGGCGATTGGGATGAACCATTTTATGGAAATAGCCAAAATGCGGGCCGCCCGAATGTTGTGGGCTAAACTGGTAAAACGATTTAACCCTAAAAACCCAAAATCGTTATCGTTGCGCACGCACTGTCAAACCAGTGGTTGGAGTTTGACCGAACAAGATCCGTTCAATAACGTAGCCCGAACGTGTATTGAAGCTTCGGCCGCCGCTTTTGGCGGGACCCAATCGTTGCATACCAATGCTTTGGATGAAGCCATAGCACTACCCACCGATTTTTCAGCACGAATTGCGCGAAATACCCAAATTTATCTTCAAGAAGAGACTAAAATCACCAAGACTGTCGATCCGTGGGCAGGCAGTTATTATGTGGAAAAGCTAACGGATGACATCGCTAAAAGTGCTTGGGCGCTCATTGAAGAAGTGGAAGAGCTAGGCGGTATGACCAAAGCCATTGAAAAAGGCATCCCAAAACTGCGTATTGAAGAAGCCTCGGCTCGCAAACAAGCAAGAATTGACAGCGGACAGGATATTATTGTAGGCACCAACAAATATAGGTTGGAAAAAGAAGATCCGCTTCAAATACTGGATGTGGACAACCAAAAGGTGCGCACCTCGCAAATAGAACGGTTGGAGCGTATTAAAAAAGAACGAAATACCCAAAAAGTAAAAGAAACACTTCAAAAATTAACCGAATGTGCCAAAACGGGTGACGGAAATTTATTAGCTTTAGCCGTAGATGCAGCTCGGGAACGGGCTACATTGGGTGAAATTTCAGATGCTTTAGAAGAAGAATTTGGAAGATATAAAGCACAAATTAAATCGGTTAGCGGCGTGTATAGTAACGAAATAAAGAAAGATCCATCGTTTGCAAAAGCAAGGGAATTAGCAGATCAATTTGCCGAATTAGAAGGTCGTCGGCCCCGGATTATGATCGCAAAAATGGGGCAAGACGGTCACGACCGCGGTGCCAAAGTAGTTTCAACAGGTTATGCCGATGTCGGGTTCGATGTGGATATAGGACCGTTGTTTCAAACCCCAGCCGAAGCTGCCAAACAAGCGGTGGAGAACGATGTGCATATTTTAGGCGTTTCTTCATTGGCTGCAGGACACAAAACCTTGGTTCCGCAAGTTATTGAAGAATTAAAAGAACACGATCGCGAAGATATTATGGTAATTGTGGGAGGTGTAATCCCTTCGCAAGATTATCAATATTTGTTCGATGCTGGAGCTACTGCTGTGTATGGTCCAGGAACCAAAATTAGTGATGCAGCCATTGAGATACTTCAAATTTTAATAGATGCTGTTTCAGAAGAATAACAGAACTTTTCCGTAAACCAATATTACCGCCTTTCACTTATTACCTTTGGCTGTTACCCTATTTGACTGCAATTGCCTATTTTTACAAGACTAAAAAATACAGCTATGGATACTTCAGCAAAAATGCTTCGCGACGATGCACTTAAAGGAAAAACAATAGTCGTTACCGGCGGTGGTAGCGGATTGGGAAAATCGATGACCACCTATTTTCTAGAATTAGGTGCCAATGTAGTAATCACTTCCAGAAACATCGAGAAACTACAAACCGTAAAAAAAGAATTGGAAAAAGAGACTGGCGGAAAAGTTTTACCCGTTCAATGTGATGTGCGAAATTATGACGAAGTTGAAGCCATGGTAGAAGCTTCGGTTAAAGAATTCGGTACTGTTGATGTATTATTAAACAATGCCGCAGGCAACTTTATTTCTCCTACCGAACGCCTTTCGGCCAATGCGTTTGATACCATTATCGATATTGTTTTAAAAGGAACAAAAAACTGTACGCTTGCTTTCGGAAAGCATTGGATTGATAAAAAAGAAGAAAACAAAACCGTATTGAACATTGTAACAACCTATGCTTTTACAGGATCTGCCTATGTAGTACCAAGTGCAACCGCAAAAGCAGGGGTGTTAGCGTTAACGCGTTCTTTAGCGGTAGAATGGGCCAAATACGGCATCAGGTTTAATGCTATTGCTCCGGGACCGTTCCCTACCAAAGGTGCTTGGGATCGATTATTGCCGGGCGATTTAAAAGAAAAATTTGATCTCGCCAAAAAAGTCCCATTAAAACGTGTGGGCGACCATCAGGAGTTGGCAAACTTGGCCGCTTATCTCGTTTCAGATTTTTCCGCATACTTAAACGGCGAAGTGGTTGTTATCGATGGCGGCGAATGGCTTAAAGGCGCCGGACAGATGAATCTTTTGGAAGAAGTGCCAGACCAAATGTGGGATATGCTGGAGATGATGATCCGTTCTAAGAAAAACAAATCGTAATTTTTAAAATAAGCAACACTTCCTATCTGTATTTATTTTAAAACATACAGATTGTTCATTTTCTGTTAACAAAAATGATTTTATGTCCGCATAATTAATCGTATTTTTATGCCTTTAAACCATAACAAACTTAATGGGTAAAATAATAGCAATTGCCAATCAAAAAGGTGGCGTGGGCAAAACCACGACCTCGGTGAATTTAGCCGCCTCCCTGGGCGTATTAGAAAAAAAAGTTTTATTGATAGACGCCGATCCCCAAGCAAATGCCACCTCAGGGCTGGGCATTGATGTAGAAGAAGTAGAAAACGGCACCTACCAGATCTTGGAACACACCATAGCTGCCAAGGACGCCATTATGCAAACCTCTTCCCCAAATTTAGACGTTATTCCGGCGCATATAGACTTGGTGGCCATAGAAATTGAACTGGTTGACCAAGACAAACGGGAATCGATGCTGAAAAACGCCATCGAAGGCCTTAAAAAAGATTATGATTTTATATTGATAGACTGCGCGCCTTCTTTGGGTTTACTCACTTTAAACGCTTTAACGGCGGCAGATTCCGTAATCATCCCAATACAATGCGAGTATTTTGCACTGGAAGGATTGGGCAAATTGTTGAACACCATTAAAAGTGTTCAGAAAATACATAACAACAACTTGGACATAGAAGGGTTGTTATTAACGATGTACGATTCGCGTTTACGCCTTTCCAACCAAGTGGTCGATGAAGTTAAAAAGCATTTTGATGAAATGGTCTTTAAGACAATCATTATGCGAAATGTGCGTTTAAGTGAAGCACCAAGCTACGGCGAAAGCATCATCAGTTACGATGCCAGTAGCAAGGGCGCCAATAATTATTTAAGTTTGGCACAAGAGTTAATTGAGAAAAATTAGAACCGATAGATGGCGAAAGCAACAAAAAAACAAGCCTTGGGCCGTGGTCTTTCCGCCTTGCTGAAAGACCCCTCAAACGATATACAATCTGCCGAAGACAAAAATGCAGATAAGGTAGTTGGTAATATAGTTGAACTGGACCTGGAAACAATTGAAGTAAACCCGTTTCAGCCCCGTACTAGTTTTAATGAAGAAACCTTAAGAGAACTGGCCTCTTCCATTAAGGAGTTAGGTGTTATTCAACCAATTACCGTCCGAAAATTAGGCTTTAACAAATACCAACTGGTAAGTGGAGAACGGCGGTACCGAGCTTCCAAACTTATAGGTTTAGAGCGTATTCCCGCATATATCCGTATTGCGAACGACCAAGAGTCGCTGGAAATGGCCTTGGTTGAAAACATTCAACGGCAAGATTTAGACCCAATTGAAATAGCTCTCTCATATCAACGATTGATCGAAGAAATTGAGGTTACCCAAGAAGAATTAAGTGATCGTGTAGGTAAAAACCGTTCCACTATTGCCAATTACTTGCGCCTTTTAAAACTCGACCCCATTATACAGACCGGTATGCGTGACGGCTTTATTTCTATGGGGCACGGCCGTGCCTTGATCAATGTAGAAGACCCGGACCAGCAACTGGACATTTACGAAAAAATAGTGAGCGACAAGCTCTCCGTTCGCGATACCGAAGCCTTGGTGCGCAGCTACAAATCAACCGACGAAAAAAAGAAGCCCTCCAAAAAAACCACGCCGCAGTTTGCCAATAAAGGCAGAAAAGAACTGGAAGACCTGCTGGAAACCAAAGTGAACGTAAAAGTCTCAAAATCTGGAAAGGGGCAATTGGTCGTTCCGTTTAAAAACAAAGAGGATTTCCTGCGCATTCTCAAGGTACTGAAAAGTGAAGGTTAAGCTTTTAAATATCCTATTCCTTATCGCGGCAACGACGGCTTTCGCACAAGACGTTGATACGGTTGCTGTACAAAAAGACAGTGTGATCGTTTCTGAAAAAAAGAACGCCATTGTGGTAAAGGATACGGTGTTGGACAAAACACCCTATAATCCGTTGGCACCTTCAAAAGCGGCATTTTATTCGGCTGTGGTACCGGGCTTGGGGCAAGCCTATAACAAAAAATATTGGAAAATCCCCATTGTGTATGCCGGAATGGCCACAGGCGTTTATTTTTATTTGAAAAACGACGACGATTACAACCGCTTTCGTGATGCGTATAAAAGGCGTTTGGCAGGATTTAGCGACGACGAGTTTCAAGGTATTTCAACCGAACGGCTTATCGATGCCCAGCGAAATGCAAAAAAAAATAAAGATTACAGTATAGTTGCAGTAGTTTTAGTGTACATGTTGAACATCATTGATGCCAATGTTGACGCTCATTTACAGCAATACAATGTAACGGAAGACCTGTCCCTTTCCCCTAGTTTTGAAGTTAACCCAATAAACATCCAAGCCAATTACGGCTTGTCATTTCGATTTAAATTATAATGAAAATAGCACTTTTAGGATACGGAAAAATGGGCAAGACCATTGAAAAACTGGCAGTTGACAAAGGTCACGAAATTGTTTACAAACTGGATAGCGAATTTGAGGAAGGAACCTTAAAAGATGCCGATGTAGCTATTGAGTTTTCAGTGCCCGAAGCTGCAGTTAAGAATATAACCCGAAGTTTTTCAGAAGGTATCCCTATCGTTTGTGGCACCACCGGCTGGCTGGACGATTACAATAACGTGCTAAATAAATGTGAAGAGCGTAACGCGGGCTTCATTTATGCGTCCAACTTCAGTGTGGGCGTCAATTTATTTTTCAACATTAATGCGTATGTTGCCAAATTAATGGTCCCGTGGGACGAATATGCGGTTTCAATAGAGGAAATCCATCATACGGAAAAAAAAGACGCCCCTAGCGGAACGGCCATAACCATAGCCGAAGGAATTATTGAAAATACCGATAAAGAAAACTGGAAGTTGGACGAAGGTTCAGGGAACACTATCCCCATTTCCGCAAAACGGGAAGGCGACGTAAAAGGGACGCATAGCGTGGCATACCGTTCAACTATAGATACTATTTCAATAAAACACGAAGCGCATACCCGCGATGGATTTGCCAAAGGAGCCATTCTGGCTGCCGAATGGCTTGTAAAAAAAGGAAGTGGTGTATATACCATGAAAGATGTGTTGGGAATTTCGTAGTATTGCAGCGTGGTTTTGCGTACTGAATTTAAAGACAAATTAAAGTTAAAAGAAGAAATCATTCTTCAGTAAAAAATAAAAACATGAGTTGGACAGGTTGGTTGATATTTATTCTTTTGGTTCAGGTAATCCACTTTTTGGGCACCTGGAAATTGTACATTAAAGCCGGCCGGCAAGCTTGGGAGGCCGCTGTTCCCATTTATAATGCCGTGGTGTTGATGAAAATTATCAACCGTCCGTGGTGGTGGGTCATTTTGTTATTTATCCCCATTGTAAACCTGATTATGTTTCCCGTGGTCTGGGTAGAAACCATCCGCAGTTTTGGTCGCAACAGTACGGCCGACACGTTTTTGGTCCTTATCACGCTTGGCTTGTACATTTTTTACATCAATTATGCGCAAGAGGTAACTTATATTGAAGACAGGAGCCTAAAACCCCGTACGGCAACCGGCGAATGGGTGAGTTCCATATTATTTGCCGTTGTTGCAGCAACAATCGTGCACACCTATTTTATGCAACCCTTTACCATCCCAACAGGATCATTGGAAAAAACGTTGTTGATTGGTGATTTCCTTTTTGTGAGCAAAATGCACTACGGCCCACGGGCTCCCATGACGCCGCTCTCGTTCCCAATGGTTCACGACACCATTCCGGTAGTAAAAACAAAATCGTACCTCCCGAAACCACAAATTCCTTATTTTAGGTTTCCAGGTTTTGAAAATATAGAGCGCAACGATATTGTGGTGTTCAACTGGCCTGTAGATACGTTAGTAGATATAAGCCCGGGGAGTATGCGGGGATCGGTACAAAAACCTATCGATAAAAAGTCAAATTACGTAAAACGCTGCGTGGGTTTGCCGGGCGATTCGTTGGAAGTGCGCAATGGCTATGTGTATATAGACGGAAAGCAAAATGATTTGCCCGACCGCTCTAAAATACAATTTTCCTATGCGTTTAGGACCAAAGGAAAAATGAATCCGAATATTTTCAGGGAACGTTATAACATCACCGATGGCATTGGTTATGATGAAAACCTAAAAGCTTATATATTACCAGCTGTTTCAGAAGAATCGCTGAATATGCTGAAGAAAAACCCAAACATTGCCGAAGTTTTTCGCTATAAATCTGATGTAGGTGAATTCGATGCTGGGGTTTTCCCGAATGATGACCGGTATCCGTGGAATGCCGATAATTTGGGGCCTATTTATATTCCGAAGAAAGGTGCAACGGTTGACATAAACTTAGAGTCTATTCCATTTTACCAACGCATTATCGAAGTATATGAAGGCATCGAAATGGGCTATGACAATAAAATTTCCATATCAGAAAACCAGGTGTTGCTCAATGGCAACCCGCTAACGGAATATACCTTTAAGCAAGATTATTACTGGATGATGGGCGATAACCGAAACAACTCGCAAGACGCCCGGATGTGGGGTTACGTTCCATTTAACCACGTGGTGGGCAAACCTGTGTTTATTTGGTTTAGTTGGGACGGCAGCAAACAGGGCATTATGAACAAAATACGTTGGGAACGCGTCTTTACGACCGTTGGTGGCAAAGGGAAACCGGTTTCGTACCTTTCGTATTTCCTTATTGCCTTAGCGATATGGTTCGCTTTCGATTTTTTCAGGAAAAGAAGAAAGAGAAGTAAATAAAGGTTAGAAAAAAAAGCTTCAGAAAACTTTCTACAAGTTAAATTTATTGAAATGGAATCCATTTTAGTACATCCCACTTATTTTCCTTCCATTGCACAAATGGTTGCCGTTGCAAAAGCCGAGAAAGTAGTTTTTGAGGTTTCGGGAAATTATCAAAAACAAACCTACCGTACCCGTGCCTATATTGCCCACAGCAATGGTAAACTATTGCTTAACGTACCTATAAAGCATACTGGCAAACGCCAAAAAACCAAGGATGTACAGGTAGAAAATGAATTTCCTTGGCAGTCGCAACACTGGAAGTCGCTACAAACTGCCTATCGCACTTCGCCTTTTTTTGAGTTTTATGAAGACGAACTCTATCCGCTTTTTAAAACACCCGTGTCAAAACTATTAGACCATAACATCCGTATTTTCCATGTGCTTTGCGAGCTCTTGGAATTAGAAATTCCTACGGAACAAACCGATGAGTACTTTAAAAAACCGGAAGAGGTTAAAAACCTGCGTTATTTGGCCAAAGCCAAAAACGAAAAGCAGTTCCAGTTGTCTCCTTACAAGCAGGTGTTTGAAGCCAATCACGGATTCCTTTCCAATTTGTCCATTCTCGATTTGCTTTTTAACGAAGGCCCCAACACTTTGAATTACTTGCAGCAACAGGAAATTGAGTTTTAAACGACGGTGGTTTCGGTACACCTCGACTCCCAAAAACCATAAATATTCTTTAACATTTCAGTTAATTATATACTAAACCCATTTCTACATATTACTAAACGCCTGTAATTATAGTAACTTTATTATTATGATTTCAGAAAAACTAATCGACAGTATTTGCAAAAGTTTAGAAAAACAACTTCCTGTAAAAGAAACCATTGCAGAAGAGGGCGAATTGCACATCGATAAACTGCTGCCTTATATTTGTGTCTATCGCTACAAAGAAAAGGACCCTAATTTTTCGGGCTTATTGAAAACCCAGGCTTCATACTTAATTGTTAAGGACACGGTGGACATTACCCACCTACTGGAATGTTTGTCCAGGACAATTTCCACAAAACTGAACGCTTTTTTAATCATTGAAATGTGGCCGTTTCGGAAAGACCACGATGCCGAATTGGAGATTTTTTGCCCAAAAAGCAAAGCCCCAGCGACCATAGCGGCGTTTAAGGAAGGGTTTGACGAACTGCATGTAATCTATCCAGAAATCAACACCACCGTTCACGATACGCATGCCCGACACCCAGAACATTTGCAACCGCTCATAGAAATAGACGAAAGCAAACAATCTGGGGCATTGATCATTGGTCTTGGTATTCCCACCATTTACGAACGGCCCGAGGAAAATCAACTATTCTCCATTTTTTACAGAAAATTCAGTTCCCGTTTTTCTGAAATCGTCAAGCGTGCGGTGTATGAGTTTATTCGCGTACAAACATCCAACCCATTTAACCATTATTTAATGCTTGGCAAGACCAACTTGGACCGCATTACACTGGAAGCAGACAGCAAATTAGCTAAAATAAGCGAAAAGATGTCATTTTTGCTGCGTACAACCCCTGTTAATGCTTCAACCGAATGGGAACGCTTCAAAAAAAACAAATTTCAAAAAACGCCGGCGTTCAATTATCGCCTTATCGCTTTGGACCCAGAACTGGAAAAACGAAAATTATACCAACTCCCCATCGATAAAGTGGACGACCCCACCCTATCGTTTATCTTGCGCGATAAACGTTTGGAGATTGAAAAACAATTGACCATGCTCGAAGAGCGCAGCACCCATAATTTTCGGTTTATTGGCGAAAGTCTGTATGGCCCTATAAAGCAAAACGTTCTGGAAGGGGCGGCAGCAATTTTAAAAAAATTTCCAGAACCCATGGAGCGCAGCAACATGGAACGGGCAGATTGCCACCAATTTGCCGAACATGCCCAAAAAGAAATCGATTATTATAAAGAGCATTTTACCAACCTCGACCTCGGGCTGGAAATACGCAAAGATGTAGCCGGCATCATGGTGTCGAAAACCAAGCTGTTTGTAAGCGAAAACCTGTCGATGGATGCCAGCCGTTGCGATGCCTTGGTACAGCACGAAGTGGGCACCCACATCCTTACCTATTGTAATGGTAAACGGCAACCCTTGGAGCAAATGTACGCTGGGTTTGCGGGTTATGATAGGCTGCAGGAAGGCCTGGCGGTCTTGGCAGAATACTTGGTAGATGGGCTTACCAAAAACAGGCTTAGGTTGTTGGCCGGACGTGTGGAGGCAGCAAACTCCCTTGTCAACGGAGCTTCGTTTATTGAAACCTTCAATATGCTTCACCACACCTATAATTTTACCCAATACACTGCATATTATATCACCATGCGCGTTTACCGGGGCGGTGGCCTTACCAAAGATGCCGTTTATCTAGCCGGCTTAATGAACTGCATGGCCTACCTAAAAAACGGTGGAAATATTGAAACGCTCTACACGGGTAAATTCAATACCAACCACGTGCCTTTGATTGAAGAGCTGTTGCACCGGGATATTGTAAAAAAGCCATTGTTGCCCCGGTTTTTAGAACGGGACATTGCCAAAAAACGCCTTCAGAAATTAAAAGAAGGAATACAGCTAACCGAGTTGCTAAACTAAAAAAACATGAAAATCGCCTTTATCATCAACGACCACGCCACCGAAAAGCCCAACTACACCACTCCTGCCCTTGGCTATGCGGCGTACAAAAGGGACCACGAAGTATATTTTATTGGTGTGGGCGAATTGGCCTATGCCAGCGACGGTCACCTATCGGCCCGCTGTAAAACCATAAGCGGAAAAAAATTCCACAGCCAAATCACGTATTTTAAAGCCTTGCAAAAAGCACCTTTTACCAAAATAACCTCTGCAGAATTGGACGTGCTTTTTCTTCGGAATGACCCTTCCGATGAAATCGACGAACGGGAATGGGCCCAAAACGCCGCCTTTATTTTCGGGGAAATCGCTATGCAGGACAAAGTATTGGTATTAAATCACCCCAGCACCTTGGCCAATGCGGTAAACAAAATGTATTTTCAACATTTTCCCGAAATATTGCGTCCCAAAACCATTATTACCCGAGATGAAGAAGAGATAGTCGATTTTTTTAAAGAACAAAAACAGAAAATGATCCTAAAACCCCTACAAGGTTCTGGCGGTAAAAACGTGTTTTTGATGGATAAAAAAACCGAACACAACCTCTCGCAAACCATTGATGCCATTTGCCGGGACGGGTTTGTGATTGCACAAGAGTACCTTCCAGAAGCCAAAAACGGCGATACCCGGCTCTTTTTAATGAACGGTGTGCCTTTACAATCTAAAAATGGAAATACGCCATAATGAAACGGGTTAATAAAAGTGGGGACATACGCAGCAACATCCACGCCGGCGGTAAACCTGAAAAAACAAAAATGACCGATCAAATTTTGGAACTGGCAGAAATTGTGCGTCCAAAATTAGTGCAAGACGGGATGTTCTTGGTAGGAATCGATATCGTAGGCAACAAGCTTATGGAAATAAACGTGTTCAGTCCCGGCGGTTTAAATGTGATGGGCGAAATGTACCAAACGGATTTCGCCGTAGAAGTGGTAAAATCAATCGAGAAAAAAGTACACTACAACAATACCTACGAAGATTATTTGTTTAACAGCCGGTTGGCAACCATGTAGGGCTTCGGCTTCAATCAGCCCCCTAAAAAACAGTAATTCCGGTTGTTCCGATACTATTTTGAAAACAACCTTGTTTTTCCAAAATACCTCAACCACCTTAAAGGTCTATTTCGAAGTAAGGTGGCTGAGTGATATAGTTGAAACAGCTGTTTCAACTAAATTGTATCGAGGCCCAACACCGTGAACTCATTTACCAAAGGATCAAGGTTCTGCTTAATTTCTGAAAACAACCGATCGCCATATTCCACATAAAATTCTGAAAAGTTTTTGGTGCGTTCCTGTAAGCTCTGATTAGGGAACAGGGCATCTTGAATGGCCGTAAGCCGCTCCAGTTCATCGGCCAATTTTCGCTTTTGGGCTTTTAGCAGGCGTTTTTCCAAGTGGTCCAGACCGTTCAACTGCTTTTTTTCCTGTGCGGCAACAGCCCCTATAAACGAGGCATCGGTTTTTTTGGCCAAGGTGTACAGCTCTTTAAATTGTTTTTGAAGGTGCTCGCGCTGTTGTGAAAAATCGATATCGATTTCTGAAATACGCCGGGTGTGTTTTGTTTTCAATTCATGCTGTTTCAAAAACAATTCTTCTACCGTAACATCCAGTTTTTTCAATTTTTCTGAAAGCTTAAAAGGCAACAGCAATACCGAATTTCGAAGCAACAACATTGGAAACGGCACTTGCACCGCATCAAAATAATCTTTTAATTGAAACCAATAGGCCAACTCGCCACCACCACCAACATAACATAAATTAGGCAATATCACCTCTTGAAACAGCGGCCTGAGTAAGGCATTGGGCGAAAAACGTTCGGGATGGTTTTCCAGTTCTTTTAGGATTTCTTCTTTTGAAAAAGACAGTTCGGTTTCATCAACAAAAAACCGGCCATCCCGTTCAATAATGCGTTCACGCAGGTTTTCATTTAAATAAAACAGATTGATTTCCCGAGGGTGTACTTGTTCGGCATAGCCTAAATCGATGAGTTTTTCAGTGGTCTCAGTTACATTTTTGTAGGATAGGTTTTCCTTCAGTTCCCTTTCAGCATAAGGTATAAACGCTTTTTTTAACAAAGCATCGTTCCCGTCCACGATGACCAAGCCGTATTCCTTAAAAAGCTGATTGGCAAGGTAACGAGTGGCCTCGGTTAAAGTGTTGTGTTTGGTGTAAGCTTCAGCAAAAAGCGTGTTTAAAAACTGGGCGTTCTCACTGGCACCGAATGTATGTTCCACCGTTTTGAGCACTTCTTCCAAACCTTGGGTATTCAACTCCCCTACTGCTCCAGAAGCTTCGCGGTTCCATTGTATTTTTTGCCTTTTAAAATTGAAGTAATTTATTTCGTCAAAATCGTGGTCTTCGCTCGCCATCCAATAAACCGGTACAAAATGGTGTTCAGGATGTTCCTTGTTCAGTTTTTCTGAAAGGTTAATAACCGAAAAGATCTTGTACAAAAAATAAAGTGGGCCGGTAAATAAGTTCAGTTGATGCCCGGTGGTAATGGTAAAGGTGTTTGTATCTGCAAGTGCCTGAATGTTATCACGGGTTGTTGTTGAAGCATCAACATTACTGTACTGTTTCTTCAACGCCGTTACCAAAAGTTCTCTGGATTCCTGAGAAAAAACTTCTTTTTGTTCAATTTGTTTTCTGAAATTTTTCAACTTCGGAAAATTTCCGTAGAGCGGATTTAGCGCATCTTTTTCAGCAAGATAATCGCAAATCAATCTTGAAAAATAACCGGTTTTTTGGTACGGGATGGTTTTAGTTGGCATACAGGATTCAAAAATTGAAGCAAAGGTAACCACTTTAGCCGAGTTGTGATTTTAAAGATACGTTAATGTTAATTTAGCTTCAGGATAGGAAATTAGAACCTACGTTCTCTTAAACTGAAAAATGCCCTTAAAAGAAACGAAGAAATTTTTGTTGTCTAATACTTATGGAAATTGTACTTTTAATTTATGACTGAAGCCGTATTGGAAGCCGAAAAGAAACAACTCGCCAAAGAGTACAAAAAGCTGCTTAAAATCAGTTACCGCAACCTTACCGCGGAAGACAAAAAACTGATTCGAAGCGCTTTTGACGTAGCTGTCGATGCCCACAAAGACCAGCGGCGTAAAAGTGGCGAGGCGTACGTATTCCACCCGATAGCCGTAGCGAAAATAGTAGCTGCCGAAATTGGGCTGGACGCAACCTCCATTGCCGCTGCCCTGCTGCACGATGTGGTAGAAGACACCGATTATACCTTAACAGACCTGGAACAGCTTTTTGGCGAAACCGTTGCCCGTATTGTGGACGGCCTCACGAAAATATCGCAAATGCCTTATGATAAGGACGTTTCCTTGCAGGCTGAAAATTTCAGGAAAATGCTGCTCACCCTCAACGAGGACATTAGGGTGATCATCATTAAGATTGCCGACCGTTTGCACAATATGCAGACCATGGACAGCATGCCATCGTACAAACAGGTTAAAATTGCTTCGGAAACCTTATATATTTACGCGCCATTGGCACACCGCATTGGCCTTTACAACATTAAAACCGAACTGGAAGACCTGGGCCTAAAGTATACAGAGCCCGATGTATATCACGACATCCACAGTAAAATTAGGGACAGCAAAGAAGAACAAGATGCCTACATAGAGGCATTTTCAAAAACCCTGAAAGACTCATTGAATGCCGAAGGGTTAAACTATGAAATAAAAGGGCGTCCAAAATCCATTTTTTCCATCCGCCGAAAAATGATTGCCCAAAACGTAAGCTTTGATGAAGTGTATGACAAGTTTGCGGTGCGCATTATCTACAAAAGCGATTTAGACAACGAGAAGTTCTTGGCCTGGAAAATATACTCCATTGTTACCGATCATTTTAGGCCCAACCCCATGCGGTTGCGCGATTGGATTTCCTCGCCAAAATCAACCGGTTACGAAGCGTTGCACATCACGGTTATGGGACCAAAAGGCCGATGGGTTGAAGTACAGATTCGCAGTGAGCGTATGAACGAAATTGCCGAAAAAGGATACGCTGCCCACTACAAATACAAGAACAAGGAAAAAGATGACGGTGGTCTCGAAAATTGGTTGAACAAATTGCAAGATACCCTAGAAAACTCCGAAATTAGCGCTGTGGATTTTGTGGAAGAGTTTAAACTCAACCTCTACGCAAAAGAAATTTTTGTCTTTACCCCAAAAGGGGATCTCTTTTCATTGCCCAAGGGTGCCACGGCCCTAGACTTTGCCTTTCAAGTGCATACCGAAGTGGGCATGCACACAAGAGGCACCAAGGTAAACGGTAAATTAGTGCCTTTGAGCCATGTACTTAAAAGTGGCGATCAAGTGGAGATCATCACTTCAGAAAAAAGCAAACCTTCGGCCAACTGGTTGGATTATGTAACCACCGGTCGGGCCCGGTCCAAAATTAAATCGTCCTTAAAAGATGAGAAAAAACAAATAGCTGAAGAAGGAAAAGAAATTTTGGCTCGTAAGTTAAAGTCGCTGAAAATCACCTTAGACGAAAAAACCATTAATCAACTGGTCGTTTTCTTTAAGGTAAAAACCAGTTTGGATCTTTTTTACCGCGTAGGTGCCGGTATAATCGATAACCAAAAGCTGAAAGACTTTGCAGCTTCCCGAAGCAATGCTTTTGTAAATTTCTTTAAAAATAAAATTCGCAAGCCGGACAAGCCACAGGACATCAACAAAGAGGAAATTACCGAGAAGTATGACCAATTGGTTTTTGGCAAAGAAGAAGAGAAGCTGGATTACAAAATGGCAAATTGCTGCAATCCCATCCCAGGGGACGATGTATTTGGTTTTGTCACGGTAAACGAAGGCATAAAAGTGCACAAACAAAACTGTCCTAATGCGTTGCAGTTGCAGAGCAATTTCAGTTACCGTATTATGCCGGCCAAATGGATCGACTCTACACAACGCGAGTTTAAAGCACAATTGATCATTAACGGAATCGATGCCGTAGGGTTGGTGAACAATGTGACCAAGCTAATTTCGAATAATTTGAACATCGATATGAAAGGAGTTCATTTTGATAGTGACGACGGGGTGTTCAACGGAAAAATAACCGTTGTGGTAAAAAACAAAACCGTCTTGGACAATCTGGTGATGAAATTGAAAAAAATAAACGGCATAGACAAAGTGAAACGAGTTTAAATTGAGTACCTTTGCACCTTTGTTATGAGCACCAAAACTGAAAAAAACAATCAAGCAATCGTTAAAAATGTGTTTACGACCTACCTTGAAGAAAAAGGACATCGTAAAACACCGGAACGCTATGCCATACTTCAGGAAATCTACGATCAAAAGGAACATTTCGATATAGAATCGCTCTATATCAATATGAAGAACAAAAACTACCGCGTAAGCCGCGCAACGTTGTACAACACCATAGAGCTTTTGTTGGAGTGTGGCTTAGTGCGCAAACATCAATTTGGGCAAAACCAGGCGCATTACGAAAAATCATATTTCGATAAGCAGCACGACCACGTTATCCTGTCCGATGGCGAAGTGATTGAGTTTTGCGACCCGCGCATTCAGTCCATTAAAAAAACAATCGAAGAGGTTTTCGACATCGAGATCACAAAACACTCGTTGTATTTCTACGGAAACCGAAAACAGAGCAATCAATAACACATTATGGCAGTAGATTTACTACTTGGATTACAATGGGGCGACGAAGGAAAAGGAAAAATCGTCGATGTCCTCACCAAAAACTATGATATTATCGCCCGTTTTCAAGGTGGCCCCAATGCTGGTCACACTTTGGAGTTTGACGGTATCAAGCACGTGCTGCACACGATTCCCAGCGGTATTTTTCACGAAGATGCCGTAAACCTTGTCGGCAATGGGGTAGTTATCGATCCGGTGATTTTTAAAAAAGAACTGGACAACCTATCTCAGTTTAACCTTGATCTTGAGAAAAAACTGCTTATTTCGCGAAAAGCGCATCTAATCCTACCCACCCACAGATTGCTGGACGCCGCCAGTGAAACTTCAAAAGGAAAAGCCAAAATAGGTTCCACCTTAAAGGGAATTGGCCCAACCTACATGGACAAAACGGGGCGCAATGGCATTCGCGTGGGCGATCTTGAGCTGAGCGACTGGAAAGAAAAGTACCGTACCCTAGCCAATAAGCACGAAGCGATGATCGACTTTTACAATGTCGATATCCAATACAACCTTGCCGAACTGGAAGCAGAGTTCTTTGAAGCGGTTGAAGTATTGAAATCCTTAACCTTCATTGACAGCGAAGAATACCTCCACCAAGCCCAGAGAGAAAACAAGACTGTTTTGGCCGAGGGGGCCCAAGGATCTTTATTGGACATTGATTTTGGCACCTATCCTTTTGTAACGTCATCAAATACCACAGCGGCGGGTGCTTGCACCGGTTTGGGGATTGCCCCCAACAAAATAAAAGAAGTGTTCGGCATCTTTAAAGCCTACACCACACGTGTGGGAAGCGGCCCCTTCCCTACCGAGCTTTTTGACGAAGATGGCGAGCGCATGGCCAAGATAGGCAACGAATTTGGCGCCACTACCGGCCGTGCCAGACGTTGCGGGTGGTTAGATTTGGTAGCCTTAAAATATGCTGTACACGTTAATGGCGTTACCCAATTGATGATGATGAAAGGCGACGTGTTGAGCGGTTTCAAAAAATTAAAGGTGTGTACTGCATACAAATACAAAGGGAAGACCATTGACCATTTACCGTACAATATAGAAGCAGAAAACGTAACCCCGGTTTATACTGAAATGAACGGCTGGAAAGAAGACTTAACCAAGATGAACGATGCCGGTCAACTTCCGAAGGAATTGAACGACTACATCGAATTTTTGGAAAAAGAGCTGGAAGTACCAATTAAGCTCGTTTCTGTAGGGCCGGACAGAACACAGACCATCGAGCGGTAATATACTTATTGAACACAATTTACGTTACAGGATACAAGCAAACTGCATATTGAAGATAATTGCCAACATATTATTCTGTGTTTTTTTCTTGCTTGTCCTTGTCCATAGCTTCGGAATAACGCTACACGCACAAGACGAACCTAAAAAAGCCAAGGTAAATATCGAGTCTGGTTATTTAGAAATCAGGCCCGAACTGCCCGATGCTGCCATTTACACCAAAGACGATACTGGGCAAGTTTATATTGTGCACGAAGGGGTTGAAATGTGGTGTGACCAAGCCTATGTTTACCTAAACGATAATTTTGTAAAAGCTTACGGCCAAGTAAAAATAACCCAAGCCGACACCGTTACCCTAAACAGCAAATATGCTGAATACAACGGCAACACCCAATTTGCTTTTGCCAGTGGCGATGTGCTGTTCAAAGACCCAAAGACCACTTTAAAAACCGACACTCTTTATTTTGACCGCATAAAACAACAGGCCTATTATCGAACCGGGGGCACCGTTAGGGATACTGCAAGCACCCTCACCAGCCGTATAGGACGCTATTATGCCGAAACAAAAAAATATCAGTTCCTTTCCAATGTGGTGATCAACAACCCAGATTATATCGTAAACTCCCCCCAACTGGATTTTTATTCTGAAACTGGCGACGCCTTTCTGTACGGTCCTTCAACCATAAAAACCGAAAACAGCACGGTATACTGCGATCGAGGCTATTACGATACCCGTGCCAATACAGGCTATTTTGTAAAAAATTCTAGGGTAGATTACAAAAACAGGATCTTGTACGGCGACAGTATTTATTTTGACCAAAACAAGAGTTTCGCTTCGGCAACCAACAATATCAAGGTGCTCGATACGGTGAACAAGAGCATTATCCGTGGGCATTATGCGGAAGTGTTTCGCGATAAAGATTCCGTTTTCATTACCAAACGTGCCGTAGCGGTAACGCTCAGGGACCGAGATTCCGTTTACGTGCATGCCGACACCCTACAAGTGACCGGAAAACCCGAAAACCGTATTATTAAAGGGTTTTACCGCGCCCGGATGTTTAAACGAGGTTTAGAAGGCGAGCAACCCACCAGCGGCAAATGCGATTCTATTTTCGTAGATCAAAAAAAAGGCATAACAAAACTGCTCAGAAACCCCGTTTTATGGAGCGGCGAAAACCAAATGACAGGCGATACCATCCATATCCTTTCGAATACCAAAACCGAGAAGCTCGATACGTTAAAAGTGTTCAACAACGCGTTTTTAATACAAAAAGATAGTGCGGGATACAACCAAGTAAAGGGCGAACGGCTTATTGGACTGTTTACCAATAATGAACTGGACACCGTAAACATTCATAAAAATGCCGAAGTGATTTATTTTTCACGAAATGATAAAGACGAACTGGTGGGCATTAACAACACTCTGTCCAGCGATATACAGCTTTATTTGGAAGAGCAACAAATTACCGGCATTCGTTTTTTGAAAAATGTGGACGGAAAACTCTACCCACCACCTGAATTGCCCGAAAATGCCCGGATTTTGCCCGGTTTCAGCTGGCGGGGAGACGAACGGTTGCAACAAGTGGAAGACCTGTTTAAAGGAAAGCCAGCCCCTATTCTTCCCAAGATAAAAGGCATCCGTTTGCCCGAAGATGAAGGAGAATTTTTTGAGGATACTCCAGGGGACGAATTGGAACTGCCCGAACAATCCAAATTAAAAGCAAAAGACCTACAAAACCGGATAGAAGACCCCAGGCCAATGACGAGGAAAACGGATAGTATTCAAACCGATTCGATTCGCCAACCTCCCGATCCTGCAAAAGATTCGCAAGAAAACGCTTCCGAAGAACAAGAAAAGTAAAAATTGATGTAGAAAGACCATGAAAGAAGATTTTTTTAAATATCAAACCCAAACCACGCCACATCCGTTGGCCATGGAAATATCACACGCCCAAGGAAGTTATATATATGACACCAACGGCAACAAACATCTTGATTTTGTAGCAGGTGTTTCTGCTTGTAGTTTAGGGCATCGGCACCCTCGAGTTGTAAAAGCGATTAAAAATCAGCTGGATAAATACCTGCATGTTATGGTTTATGGCGAATACATCCAGCAACCCGCTGTTGCGCTCACCAAGCTATTGGCCACCCATCTTCCAGCACCTTTGGAAACCACCTATTTGGTAAACAGCGGTGCCGAAGCCATTGACGGCGCTTTAAAGTTGGCAAGACGTGTTACCAACAGAACCGAATTGGTATTTGCCAACAAAGCCTACCATGGCAATACCTTTGGTGCGTTGAGCGTGATGGGGAATAACGAGCGAAAAAAACCTTTTGCTCCGCTCCTGCCCGATTGCAACCCTATCGATTTCAATAATTTTGATGCTCTTGAAAAGATTACCACTAAAACCGCAGCAATTATTTTAGAAACCATTCAAGGCGGTGCTGGGTTTGTATTTCCTGAAAAAGACTATCTCAAGAAAGTACGTAAACGGTGCGATGAAACTGGCACACTGCTTATTTTAGATGAAATTCAGCCAGGCTTTGGCCGTACTGGAAAATTGTTCGGCTTTCAGCATTTTAATGTGGTCCCCGATATTTTGGTCATGGGAAAAGGAATGGGCGGCGGCATGCCCATTGGTGCGTTTACCGCTTCGCAAAACCACATGGCCTTGCTGAAGGACAACCCAAAATTAGGGCACATCACCACCTTTGGCGGTAACCCTGTCATAGCGGCAGCCGCTTTGGCGACCTTAAAGGAAGTGACCGAAACCGAATTGATGCCCCAAACCCTTCAGAAGGAGCAACTTTTCAGAAAACTGCTGAAACATCCGTTAATTAAGGAAGTTCGCGGCAAGGGGTTGATGTTGGCCTTAATAATGGATTCAGCTGAAATAGCTTCCGAAGTTATTTTACGTTGCAAAGACAGGAATTTGATTCTTTTTTGGCTGCTTTTTGAACCTAAAGCCGTCCGAATTACCCCACCGCTGACCATTTCAGAAGCAGAAATACGACAAGGTTGCCACACCATTATTCAAGTGCTACAAGAGATAGAAAAAGGGTAAATAAATTGCAATTAACTGAAAATCAATTATTTATTTCAAAATATTGCTGTTGATAAGCCTGTTAACAATAAACGCGGCACAACTATTGAACAAGACATTACATTAGTATCTTTAAAATAGACGAAACCGTAAAACGTTCTGTATGCAATTACCTCCAAACGAACACGACAACTTCTCGCTATCCCGCTTTGAATCTATGCTGAAGACCAACGATGTGTATTTTTTCGATTCGGAAGAGTTTGAGAACATCATTCAATACTACCTTGAAAACGGGAAAATCGCCCTTGCCAAAAAGGCGACCAAACTGGGGCTAGAGCAGCATCCTTCGGCCACGAATTTGAAATTGTACCAGATAGAGATGCACATTTTTGAAAACGAACTGGACATTGCAGAATCGCTGTTGGATGAGTTGTATTCTTTAGAGCAGTCCAACCAAGAGGTGTATATACAAAAAGCGAATATTTTTTCCCGACGGGACGATCATAAAAAAGCCATACAGTTGTTGGAACAGGCTTTGGAGATCACCAATGACGAAAATGATGTCATGGCTCTTATAGGCATGGAATATCTCTTTTTGGAAGACTTTGAGAACGCCAAGCTCGTTTTCATGAAATGCCTTGAAAACGACGAAGAGGACTATTCAGCCTTGTATAACGTGATTTATTGCTTCGAATTTTTAGAACAGCATCAACAGGCTATCGACTACCTTAACGATTTTCTCAATAAGAATCCGTACAGCGAAGTCGCTTGGCACCAAGTAGGGAAACAATATTATATTTTAAAAGAATATAAAAAAGCCTTGGCCGCTTTCGATTTTGCCATTATAAGTGATGACCGTTTTATTGGCGCCTACCTTGAAAAAGGAAAAGTACAGGAAAAACTGAACCAATACGAAGACGCCATTGAAAGCTACACGATAACCTTGGGCTTGGACGACCCTACCTCGTTTGCGCTTTTGCGCATTGGCAAATGTTATGAAAAATTGGGCGATAACGAGTTGGCCCTTCAGTTTTTTACTAAGTGCGTAGAAGAAGACGGCTTGTTGGACAAAGGCTGGATTGCCATCACTGATCATTATTTCAGAAAAAAAGATTACAAAAAAGCCTTGTACTACATTGAAAAAGCTATTAATATAGACAGTGAAAATGTACGGTACTGGAAACGCTACGCGCGCATCAACCTACGTTTGCACTTATTTGAAGAAGCCGAACACGGCTACCGCCGAACTTTGGAGCTTGGCAATTATGAGCTCAACACTTGGCTTAACCGCTGCGACCTTTTATTGAAGTTGGGCGAATTTGAAGCTGCCATTAAAAACCTGTTGCAGGCCTCAGAATTTTATCCCGAAAATGCCGAAATAGAATTTAGGTTTGCTGGACTGTACAATATTTTAACCGAAGGCAGAAAGGCCACTTATCATTTAAAAAACGGCTTGAAGTTCAACCCAGACTATGTAATAATTATAGAAGAACTGTTCCCTAACTTTTATCAGCGGCCTTCTGTTCAGCAAATAATTGAAAAACACAAAAACCCTTCCTTGTAATTTGCGTATTTTTGGCGGTCAGTAATTATACGCTATGCCAAAACGAAATTTTATTCAATATCTCGTGATTACCGCCAAGGGAATGGCCATGGGAGCTGCCGATGTAGTGCCTGGGGTCTCTGGCGGCACCATCGCTTTTATCTCGGGCATTTACGAAGAGTTGATTGAAACCATCCATAAACTGGACTTAGGTTTTTTAAAACTTTGGAAAAAAGAAGGGATTTCAACCGCTTGGAAAACATACAACCTATCTTTTTTGGTAGCCCTGTTCGCAGGGGTGGCAATTAGCATCCTATCGCTCGCCAAAGTCATCACTTGGCTGTTGAGCAACCATCCTATTCTGGTCTGGTCTTTCTTTTTTGGCTTGGTGATCGCAAGTATTCTATACGTTGGCAAACAAGTTACCAGCTGGAGCGTGTGGATTGGCGCCGCACTTATCATAGCCGCTGCCGCTGCGTATGGGGTTACCCTGGCAGAACCCTTGGGCACCGCAGATAGTACATGGTTTCTCTTTTTTGCCGGTTTTATAGCCATCATCGCCATGATCCTGCCCGGTATTAGTGGGGCATTCATACTTTTGTTGATGGGGGCTTATACCGGTATTATCGGTACCATTTCGCTCTTGGGAGAAGGCATTGCCAATATGGATTGGCAACGCATATCGCAAGCCTTGATGAAAATAGGGATATTTGCAATTGGTGCCATTGCAGGTTTAAAAGTTTTTTCGCGGGTATTGAACTGGATGTTCAAAAACCATAAAAATTTAATTTTGGCCGTCTTGACCGGGTTTATGGTCGGTGCACTCAATAAAATATGGCCTTGGAAAGAGGTTTTAAAGTACCGGGTGGATTCCCACGGGGAAGAAGTACCGTTTATTGAACGCAGCATCATGCCTACGCAATATCCCGAAGATCCTCAAATACTGCTTGCCTTGCTGTTTATGGTTTTGGGCTTTTTAAGTATTTTTATCTTGGAGCGGGCAGCGGTTTCAAAAAAGAAAGCATAAATGTACGAAGAACGGTCTTTTAGCGATAAAATGTGGCTGGTCTTAAAAGGCCTCGCTATGGGAGCTGCCAATAAAGTGCCGGGGGTTTCCGGTGGAGTGGTCGCTTTTGTTGCCGGTTTTTACGAAGAATTTATCTATTCGCTCCAAAAAATAAATCGCAAAGCTGTTGGGCTATTGTTCGATGGGCGTTTCAGGAGTTTTTTTCAGTACATCAATGGCAGGTTTTTAGGGCTGCTCATCTTAGGGATGGTCATCAGCTATTTCAGCATATCGAAAATACTGGACGTATTGCTCATCCATTTTGAGCTGTACGTGTGGAGTACCTTCTTTGGCATGATCGTAGGTTCTATTTACTATATCGCAAAAGATTTTGGTGATTGGAACCGAAAATACGTAGCCTATCTATTGTTCGGTATCATTGCCGGGGTGAGCATCAGTTTCTTGGAACCCGCCAAGGAAAACGATAATTTGATATTCGTTTTCTTTTGTGGTATTATCGGCGTTTCGGGAATGACCTTGCCAGGGCTTTCAGGCTCTTTTATCTTAATACTTTTGGGCAATTATGTTTTGTTGTTGGTCGATTCGGTCAATGCGCTGTACGATACCATAATAGATTTGGCCCAGCTGGATTTCAGCTTTGCGAACGATCCACAACGCGTGAAGCTCTTAAAAGTTTTAACCTCGTTTTCATTGGGCTCTTTGGTGGGTTTGGTGTCGCTTTCGCATCTATTGGCTTATGTGCTTAAAAGGTTCAAAAAAGCCACGTATGCCGTTATTATTGGTTTTATATCGGGTTCGTTGGGCGTGGTCTGGCCATGGAAAGAAAAAATCTATGCGCTGGATGCCTTCGGAAATATTAAGCACGATGCCAATGGTCGCGTAATAATCACTGGATACGACCGCTATTGGCCATCAGAATTTTCGTTCGACACCTTTTGGGCTATTTTCTTTATTTTCGCAGGCGTACTGATTGTGTTGAGTTTAGATTGGTATTACAAAGCAAGAACCAAAAACAATGGCTAAATACGGACTGGTAGGAAAAGACATTTCCTATTCATTTTCAAAAACATTTTTTTCAGTAAAATTCGATCGGGAAAATAGGGCGGACACCTACCATAATTTTGATATCGACCGTATAGAAGAATTCCCCAAAATAATTTCAAAAACAAAAGACCTCAAAGGCCTTAATGTTACCATACCTTACAAAGAAGCCATCATCCCGTTTTTGGACCGCATCGACAAAGAAGCTTCGGCAATCGGGGCCGTAAATACCATAAAATTTCAGAATGACGGCAGTTTAAAAGGTTTCAACACCGATCATTACGGTTTTGCAAAATCCCTCGCCAATTTATTGCCCATAAAAGAAAAAACAGCCTTGATCTTGGGCACTGGCGGGGCTTCTAAAGCCATTAAGTACGTGCTGGATACCATGGGATTTTCTTACAAGATCGTTTCCCGCAATAAAACAGAAAACACCATAAACTACCAAGAGCTTAACAGGGAGCTCATGACAACGCATTTCTTGATCATAAACTGTACCCCGTTGGGCACCTTCCCCAACGTGTCGCAATGTCCCACCATCCCCTACCAATACATTACAGCAGACCACGTTCTCTTCGATTTGATCTACAACCCAGACCAGACCGAATTTTTAAAATTGGGTAAAGCACAAGGGGCCCGTACCCGCAACGGATTGAAAATGCTGGAACACCAAGCAAAAAAATCCTGGAAGATCTGGCGGTCTTAAATTTAGGGCAAATCTTCTCAAAATAAAGCCCGAGCCTTTGCCGTTTCATCAGTTGTTAGTATCTTGACAACCTAAGAACAACGAACCTAAACATTGAAAAACATGTCTGACAAAAAAACGGCAAGCGAAGAAGAGAAAACAACCGTTCCCGAAAGCGCAAACAAGGAAACACAACAATCAGGTAGTAACGAACATACTCCTGAAAAAGACAGCGAAGTACTGGAAGATGCCTTGGTTGACGAAGCCGAAAAGAAAGAAGCCCCAAAAGAAAAAGTGACTGCCGAGGAAGAGGAAGTTGAAACTGAAGCTGAGGCTGAAGGAGTGCCTGATACTGATACCGATAAAAAAAGCAAAACCGAGACCGAAGCAAAAGAATCTGCAAAAGAGGAAGAGGAAGCTAAGGGTCAAGAAGACCTGGATACTACCACCGAAGAGGAAGAAGAGGTTGCTTCTTCTGATGAAGAGGAGGATGAAGACGACCAAGAAGAAGGAAAAGACTATAGCGAGCTATCTAAAAAAGAACTGATACAGGAATTTAAATCCCTGCTCAAAAACAAACCGGTACAGGAAATCAAGAACGATGTGGAGGAAATTCGGTCTGAGTTCAATTCAAAATTCAACGACCTTTTAGAACAGAAAAAAGAAGAGTTTTTGGCCGGTGGCGGGAACATCATCGACTTTCAATACACCACACCCCAGAAAAAAGAGTTCAACTCCCTGTATTTTGATTATAAGGAAAAGCGCAACAGCTATTACAAAAACCTGAAACGCGATCTTAACGCCAACCTTAAAAAAAGAGAAGAAATCATAGAGGAACTGAAAGGATTGCTCAATGCCGAAGAAAGCATGGGCAAGACCTACAATCATTTTAAGGACATTCAAAGCCGTTGGCACGAAGCAGGCCCCATACCCCGCGACAAGTACAACCTGGTATGGAACAATTACCACCACCACGTAGAAAACTTTTACGATTTCCTACACCTTAACCGGGAATTCCGGGATATGGACTTTAAGCACAATTTAGAGCAAAAATTAAAGCTTATAGGGCGTGCCGAAGAACTGCTTCAAGAAGACAATATAAACAAAGCCTTTAGGGAACTGCAAATGCTCCACAAAATGTGGAAGGAGGACGTGGGACCCGTCGCCAAAGAATACCGTGACGATGTTTGGGATAAATTCAGTGAAGCAACAAAAGCCATCCACGATAAACGCAATGCGTATTTAGAGGAACAGGAAAAAGAATACGAGGCCAATTATGAGGTTAAAAAAGACCTGATAAACCAGATAAAACACATTACCGAAAACACCAAGCCCAGCCATCAAGCTTGGCAACAGGCCATTAAAAAAGTACAGGAACTGCGCGACGCCTATTTTGCGGCAGGAAAAGTGCCCAAAGCCTTGAACAAAGGCATTTGGAACGCTTTTAAAGATGCCACCCGTACGTTTAACCGTACCAAGAACGCTTACTATAAAAACCAAAAGAAAGAACAATACGCCAATCTGGAAAAGAAACGGGAACTGGTAAAGATCGCAGAAGACAACAAGAACAGCGAAGATTTGGAATCCACCACTCCGTTGATGAAAAAAATACAGGCCGACTGGAAAAAAATTGGCCACGTACCCAGAAAACACAGCGATAAAATATGGAAACAGTTCAAAGACGCGTGTAATCACTATTTTGATAGGTTGCACGCCCAAAAGGACGAAGAAAAGGAAGAAGAAAAAGAACATCTGCAATCCAAAGAAGCCCTGCTCGAAAAAATGAACAATCTGGAACTTTCTGGCGATCACAAGAAAGACCTGAAGACCATTAAAGAAAACATCAGCGAATGGAAAAAAATAGGCCGTGTCCCTTATAAAAAACGCAATATTGAACAAAAATTCAATAAAACGTTGGATGGGCTCTTCAAAAAGTTGGACCTTAGCAAAAAAGACGCCGAGCTCATTAAATTTGAAAACAAGCTCAATACACTTACCAATCGCGATGATGAGCGAAAACTTAAAAACGAGCATTTCTTTATTTCAAAAAAAATAAACGAAACGAAAGACGAAATTCGCCAATTGGAAAACAATTTAAGTTTCTTTAAGCACGTGGAAGATGACAATCCGCTTGTAAAAGAAGTGCATAAAAACATTGCAAAGCATAAAGAACAATTGGAGGTCTGGAAGGCGAAGCTTTCTAAAATAAAATCGGTCAGAGATGTCTAATGCCGTTATTTGCCCTTTGTGCAAAAATGGTGCCAACACCGTTTATCACAAGGGCAAGCAAGGGTTGTTTTACCGGTGTAATACCTGTGGCATTATTCACAAAGCTACTACAGATTATCCATCGAAAGTCTCAGAAAAAGCACGTTATTTAACCCATAATAACGATGTTACCGATACTCGGTACCAAAACTTTGTGTCGCCTATTGTAAACAGCGTGGTTACAGACTTTCCGCCTACAGCCAAAGGGTTGGATTTCGGGGCCGGCACCGGCCCAGTCATTACCAAAATGCTTTCAGGAAAAGGGTATGCAGTTACACTGTACGACACTTTCTTCCATCCCAACAAACAAGCATTGCAGCACAGTTATAACTTTATAGTTTGTTGTGAAGTAATGGAACATTTTCATCATCCCAATAAAGAATTCCTCCTTCTGAAAAAATTATTGAAACCAAGGGGAAAGCTCTATTGCATGACCGAACTTTTTTCATCTGAAATCAACTTTGGGAAATGGTATTATAAAAACGATGAAACCCACGTGGTCTTTTATTCTGAAAAAACAACTAAATGGATGCAGCGGTTCTTTAATTTTTCTGAAGTAAAAATTGACGGTAGATTGATCGTTTTTACTGCGTAGCATTTTCAACCCGCCCAAAACTAACCACTTTGACCACCTTAGCTTCCTAAGTGGTGCCGAAGAGCTATCACAAAAGTTTTGCTTCTTCCCAAAAGACGTCCATTTCGGCCAAAGTCATATCTTTCAAGGCAATGCCTTGCTCCTTGGCTTTAGCTTCCAAATACTGAAACCTGTTAATAAATTTTTTATTGGTGCGCTCTAAGGCATTTTCGGGATTTATGTTTAAAAACCGGGCATAATTGATCATCGAGAAAAGTACATCGCCAAATTCGGCTTCTATTTTATCGGCATTGCTTTCGGTCACTTCGTGCTGTAGCTCTTCCAGTTCTTCTTTTAGTTTTTCAAACACTTGTTGGGGCTCTTCCCAATCAAAACCTACTCCAGCCACCTTATCTTGAATCCTATTGGCTTTTACCAAGGCCGGCAACGATTTTGGCACGCCTTGCAACACGCTTTTTTTACCTTCTTTCAGTTTTAGGTTTTCCCAGTTGCGTTTTACTTCTTCTTCATTGGCAACATCCACATCACCGTAAATATGGGGGTGGCGTGAAATGAGTTTTTCACAAATTTGATTGGCCACATCGGCAATATCAAAATCGTTGGTTTCGCTACCTATTTTAGCATAAAAAACAATGTGCAACAATAAATCGCCAAGCTCTCCTTTTACTTCATCAAGGTCGTTGTCCAAAATGGCGTCGCCCAACTCATAGGTTTCTTCAATGGTAAGGTGCCGCAGGGTTTGCATCGTCTGTTTTTTGTCCCACGGGCATTGCTCGCGCAGCTCGTCCATAATGGTCAATAAACGATCAAACGCTTTTAATTGTTCTTTTCTGGAGTTCATAACTTGCCTGTTTCAAAAAAGTTAGGGAGCAAAGCTACTGCAATTAAGCTTCAAAGCATGAAAACCTGCGGTAAAAAAACGGCGAAACCGAATATAAATAATTCAAAAATCGTATTTTTATAGCTTTTATAGTTTTACTACGGAAAACTTAATATAAAAATTCAAGTTCTATATGATTAAACAAACCTTTTTGACCCCTTTTAAAAGATTCGTTAAAATTGAGGCCTTCAGCGGTTTCCTGTTGTTGGCTGCAACTATTTTGGCCTTGATTTGGGCCAATTCCCCGTTCTCGGAAACCTATCAAGAGATATGGGATCACGAGTTTGGTTTTTCGATTGATGCATTTGAGCTGAAAAAACCGCTTATTCTTTGGGTCAATGATGGGTTGATGGCCATTTTCTTTTTCTTGATCGGCCTGGAAATTAAAAGGGAGTTTTTAATTGGAGAACTGAATACCGTTAAAAAAGTGGCCTTTCCCCTTTTGGGTGCCATCGGGGGGATGTCGGTTCCTATCTTAATATTCGTTTTACTTAACCAAAACCCAGAAACCCACAAAGGATGGGCCATCCCAATGGCTACGGATATAGCGTTCGCTTTAGCCGTATTAAACCTCTTGGGCAACAGGGTGCCCTTGAGCCTTAAGGTTTTCTTAACTGCTTTTGCTATTGTGGATGATATTGGTGCCGTCCTGGTCATCGCCCTTTTTTATAGCGGCGATCTCCACTTGGGCCTACTCGCCATAGCCATGGGCATCTTGGCCTTTTTATATGTTTTATCGGCGCGTGGGTATTATTCAAAATTCCTGCTTTTGTCTGCCGGGGTCGTAGTGTGGGTATTATTTTTAAAATCGGGCATCCACCCAACCATCGCTGGAATTTTATTAGCTTTTTCGATTCCGATACGGCAGAAAATATACACGCCAAATTTTGTGGATAGATTGGTGAATATAACCAACAATATAAAAGATGCCGAAGTAATAGAAAAACCAATCCTCTCCAGGGAGCAAATTCATGAAATTGACGACCTGCAGGATTGGACATCCAAATTTCAAAGTCCGTTACAGCATTTAGAGCATACCCTTCACGGGTGGGTGTCTTATTTTATCATCCCAATTTTTGCTTTTGCCAATGCAGGAGTCGTGCTGGATAGCGGTGTTCAATTGGACACCTATTTTATGTTCACCATAGCAGCGGCATTGGTTTTGGGCAATAGTATTGGGGTAACGACCATTATTCTTTTTGCCCAGCGCATACGGCTTATTTCCATACCAACCGATATTACATTTAAGCATATAGTTGGCGTTGCGTTTTTAGCTGGAATTGGGTTTACCATGTCCATCTTTGTGGCCAGCCTGGCGTTTACCAACGACCCTGCCCATATCGATTCGGCTAAGTTGGGGATCTTATTGGGCTCTCTAATTTCGGCTGTAATTGGTTATACTATTTTAAGGGTTGGTTCAACCAAAAAATACAAGCGTTACAGAAAATAGCTATCACAAAATCCCATAAAAAAGCCCGCACTGTTTTGTACGGGCTTTTTTTGTAGGTTTTAAAATTGTTTACTTGCTTATTCTTCTTCTGAAACAGCTTCGTTTTGGTCGGCTTCAGTTTCAGAAAAATCGGTGATTCCATTTCTAACGAGCAAATTGTACCATTGCACCACTTTTTTGATGTCGCTGGCATAGACGCGATCTTCATCGTAATCTGGCAATACTTCAAAAAAGTATTCTTCCAGTTTTATTTTAGGTTCTTTATGGCTTATGGCCTCTCCACCATCTTCTTTTTCATATATTTTTTTAAAGACCTCGCGTAGGGGCAGTTCTTCGGTCAAGGTATAAATGGCTATTTCGCTCAACAAACTTACATTATGGCGGCCACTTACGTTAATTTTTTTACCGTTCAACAACGATTCGGCCAAAAAGCCACCTCGCGTTTGGGTTTTTAATTTGTACAATCCGGGCTTCCCGGAAATCGATAAAATTTTCTCTAAGGTCATAAACTATGTGTTCAATTTTTTTCTGAAAGGTGCAAATATGCACGGTTTCTATATTCTTTGCAATGGTATTAACGTTTCTTTTTCGCTTTTGGGAACCGCATTCTATAATCTATAGTAATTTTTCCTGCTGAAATTTTCTTCAACTTGCTTTTAATCAACTGTTTTTTTAAAGGCGATAGCTTGTCGGTAAACAAGATGCCTTCAATGTGGTCGTATTCGTGCTGCACGATACGAGCAGCAATGCCCTTGATGGTTTCTTTATGGGTTTTGAAGTTTTCATCTTCATACTCAATGGTAATCTCGGGCTGGCGAAATACATCTTCCCGAACTTCTGGAATACTTAAACACCCTTCGTTAAACGCCCATTCGTCCCCTTCCTCATCAAGGATACGCGCATTGATAAAGGTTTTTTTGAAATCTTTCAATTGGTTGCGCTCTTCTTCGGTTAAGTCTTCATCGTCTGCAAAAGGAGAAGCGTCCACGATAAAAACACGGATGGGCAATCCTATTTGTGGTGCTGCTAACCCCACGCCACGGGCCGCGTACATGGTTTCGTACATGTTTTCAATCAATGCATCCAGTTTTGGATAATCGGCATCGATATCCTTACACGCTTTTCGTAAAACGGGATCTCCGTAGGCTACAATCGGTAAAATCATTTTTTAAATGTTTAATGTTTAGTGTCTAATGTTTAATTATTGCCTATCCTTAGACTTTTCAGCTGTTTTCCGCGATGCGATAAAAATTGATGTCAATTCAGCAGATTCTTTCAATAGCGCTTCACATCGATTGAACGTAAGCAACTCTTCATCAAGTAAAAACTGAATCCAAAAATTACTCTCGTCGGCCTCTTCAATTACTATGCTCAATTTAGAAATAAACCCTCTTTTGGTCTGTGCCAAACACGCTGCCCTGTAATTAGCAGCAGTAGAAGTAGAACTTCGTATTAGTTGTCCTTCAATATGGCTGCCAAGTTTTGTCGATGGAAGTGCCAATGCCAGTTTAACGCATCTGTGGGCAAATTCATTAGATCGTATTTTTAAGTTTTGTTCTTTCATTTTAAATTACTTGATTAATCAGTATCCATTCAACATTATCCATTCAACATTATTCATTATAAAGGTATTCCTGAAGGATAATGGTCGCACTAATCTCGTCAATCAACGCTTTATTCCTCCGCTGCTTTTTCTTCAGTCCGCTGTCTATCATTGTTTGGAACGCCATTTTACTGGTGTAGCGCTCATCTACGCGTTTTACTTCCATAGTGGGAAATGTTTCGGAAAATTTCAGAAGGAATTCTTTGATATGCACTTCCACACCGCTGGCCGAACCATCTTTTTGCTTGGGCTCGCCCACTAAAACCAATTCCACTTTTTCGGTAGCGATGTATTTTTTCAGAAAATCGAGCAATGTTGTCGTAGGTACCGTTGTCAACCCGGAAGCAATTAACTGCAGCTCGTCAGTAATGGCAATTCCAGTGCGTTTGGTACCGTAATCTATGGCTAAAATGCGTCCCATTTAGCTGCAAAAATACGGGTTTGTAAAATAGTATGCCAAAAAAGGGAAGTTAATTGCAATGGACTTTTATCTTTGTGGTTAAATTTTGATTGAATTATGAACCAATTACAGCAGATTATAGAAAAAGCGTGGGACGACCGTTCCTTGTTGCAAGACACCGAAACTATCAACGCCATTCGGGAAGTGGTACAATTGTGCGATGAAGGAGCACTTCGTTGTGCCGAACCTTCTACCGATGGATGGCAAGTAAACGAATGGGTAAAAAAAGCTGTTGTTTTGTACTTCCCCATTCAAAAAATGGAAACTATGGAAGCGGGTATTTTTGAATACCACGACAAAATCCCGTTGAAAAAAGGCTACAAAGAAAAAGGCGTTCGGGTAGTGCCGCATGCGGTGGCCCGCCACGGCGCTTACGTTTCAAAAGGTGTGATTATGATGCCCAGTTACGTGAATATCGGTGCTTATGTGGATGAAGGCACCATGGTTGATACTTGGGCAACTGTAGGAAGTTGTGCCCAAATAGGTAAAAACGTGCACCTTAGCGGCGGCGTGGGCATTGGGGGTGTGTTGGAACCCTTGCAAGCGGCTCCTGTAATTATTGAAGACAATGCTTTTATTGGCTCGCGCTGTATTGTTGTTGAAGGCGTACGGGTGGAAAAAGAAGCTGTTCTTGGCGCCAATGTAGTGTTGACCGCTTCTACAAAAATAATCGATGTAACGGGCGATGAACCCGTTGAAACCAAAGGGTTAATTCCTTCACGATCGGTTGTGATCCCTGGAAGCTATACCAAAAAATTCCCTGCCGGTGAGTTTCAAGTACCGTGTGCTTTGATTATTGGTAAACGGAAAGAAAGCACCAATAAAAAAACATCTCTGAACGACGCCCTTCGCGAGTATAATGTAGCAGTTTAGGTAGATGAAAGTCCTCGTAATACAACAAAAAATGATCGGCGACGTGTTAACGTCCACCGTGCTGTTTGAGGTATTGCGAAACCATTTCCCCGAAGCAGAATTGCATTATTTGGTCAATTCCAACACCATTCCCGTAATTGAAAACAACCCGGTAATTGATAAAGTGATTCCGTTTACCAATGACATGGAGGAATCCAAAAGCCAATTTAAAGCCTTACGGGAACAAGTGAAAAACGAAGGCTACGACGTGGTGATCGATGCGTATGCCAAGATAAGCAGTGCGTGGATCACTAAAAGTTCTGGAGCTAAATACCGTATTTCGTATAAAAAATGGTACACCCAATTTGCCTATACGCACACATTTTCGCGCCATACCATGTCGTTAACACAAGCCGGTTTGGCCATCGAAAACCGGTTAATGTTGTTATCGCCCATCATCAAAGAGATAGAACAGGACTGCAAACCCAAAATATATCTTACCGAAACGGAAATAAATACTGCCAAAAAAGCGCTGCAACAGCATAAAATAATTGTTTCAAAACAACTATTTATGATCAGCGCTTTAGGGAGCAACGAGTTTAAAACCTATCCGTTGCCATTTATGGCCAAGCTTTTGGATTATATAGTAGCACAAACCGAAGGACAACTGCTTTTTAATTACATTCCCAGCCAAAAAAAGGAAGTTGAAAAACTGTATGGCTTGTGCAACGCAAAAACCCAAGAGCATATATTTTTGGAGCTTTATGGCAAGAGCCTTAGGGAATTTATGGCCCTTACCCACCATTGCGATGCATTGATTGGCAATGAAGGCGGTGCCATCAATATGGCAAAAGCGTTGGGGGTGAAGACATTCTCCATATTCAGCCCTTGGATAAAAAAAGAAGCCTGGAACATTTTTGAAGACCGAAACAACCACGCTTCGGTTCATTTATTTGATTATATAGATTACAACCCTCATTTTTCAAACAAAAAAGGGGCACGCTTGAAAGGCAAGCAACAATATGAACATTTTGAACCTGAGCTCATCATTCCAAAACTGCATGAGTTTTTAACAGGTGAAAATATTTATGCTGAAGAAAAACGTTTTTCTGCGACGGTAATCACACTTAATGAAGAAAATAAAATCGCCCGTTGCATAGAATCCCTGCTTCCAGTAGCCGATGACATCGTTATCTTGGATTCCTTCAGTACCGATGCCACGGAAGCTATTTGCAAAAACTATCCGGTACGGTTCCTTCAACAGAAATTTGAAGGCCATATTCAGCAAAAAAACTCCGCTATCGATGCTGCAAAATATGATAAAGTCATTTCCCTCGATGCCGATGAAGCCCTGAGCAAAGAACTGCAATCGGCTATTTTAAGACTAAAAGAAAACTGGAAAAAAGATGGTTACTTCGCAAAGCGATTTAACAACTATTGTGGGCAATGGATTTACCATTCAGATTGGTACCCAGATAGAAAATTACGGGTCTTTGACCGTAACAAAGCTCGTTGGGGCGGCATCAACCCACACGATACCATACAAATGCAGCCTGGTTCTAAAACCGGAAAACTAAACGGAAGCATTTTGCACTGGGTACACACTAGTTATGAAGAACATAGCTTGAAAGTACATAAATTCTCTTCCATTGCGGCAAGGGAATATTATAAACTGGGCCGTAAATCGGGCATTTTCGACATTTTATTAAAACCAACTTGGACCTTTTTTAAAGCATATATTTTACGTCTTGGTTTTTTGGACGGTTTCAACGGATTAATAATTTGTACCTTTAGCGCCTACACTACTTTTTTAAAGTATTTAAAATTAAAACAGATCATTAAAAATAATTCCAACACATAAATGAAAATCGTAATACTTGCTGCGGGGATTGGTTCTAGGTTGGGCAATCCATTCCCTAAACCGCTCACGCCGCTAAAAAACGGGAAAAGCATTATGCAAATGATGGTCGAAAACATCGACAAAAATTTTTCAGAGCACGATGTCTATGTCGTGGTCGGTTTTAAGAAGAACAGCATCATGGAAAACTTTCCGCAGTTGGCGTATGTTTACAATCCGTATTTTGATCAGACCAACACAGCAAAAAGCTTGGTAAGGGCGTTAAGAAAGTGCAAAGGCGAAAGTGTACTTTGGTTTAACGGAGATGTTGTTTTTGATGAAAAACTATTGAAAAACCTACGGCCGCATATTGATGAAGATACTTCGTTCGTTGCCGTAAACACCAATTCGGTTGGGGACGAAGAGGTGAAATACACTTTAAAAAACGGTTTTGTGGATCAACTTTCAAAAGAAGTGAAAAACGGTCTGGGCGAAGCGGTTGGCGTTAACTTTATTTCAAAAAATGATCTTTCACAATACATTGCACGCTTGGAGGAATGTGGCGAGAACGATTATTTTGAACGCGGACTTGAACTGTTGATCGAAAAAGACAACGCCAAAGTAAAAGCCGTTGATATTTCAGCCTTTAATTGTATGGAAATCGACTTTCAAGAAGACCTGGATAACGTCAATAAATTTCTATAACCTATGAAAGTGATTCTGTTCTGTCAAAACGCATACGCTTTTGAAATTATGAAACCTATTAAACAGGTTTTGAAGGAACGAGGTCATAACTATATTTGGTTTATCACTCCCAAACTTTCATCATTATTTCCATTCACTGATGAACCCGTCACGCAAAGCATTGCTGAATTGGAGGCTCTTAAAAGTGATGCCATTATCGCCCCTGGAAATGAAGTGCCCCATTATTTACGTGGATTGAAAGTGCAGATCTTTCACGGCTTGGCTGGCGAAAAGAAAGGGCATTTTCACATTCGGCATTATTTTGATCTGTATTTAACACAAGGACCTTATTTTACCCGAGGTTTCAACAAATTGAAAAATCGCTTTAAGAATTTTGAGGTTATTGAAACCGGCTGGTCCAAACTGGATTTGTATGCACAAAACCGTCAAAAGATTCTTTCAGAAAAAAAAGATTTGCTTAAAAAACACGACGCCAAACACGTTTTATTGTATGCCCCAACCTTTTCCCCTTCCCTTACCTCTGCAGAAGTTTTAGAACCTGAAATTGAGCAATTGGCACAACAGGGAAATTATGTCATCAATATTAAATTTCACGATTTAATGGATGCGAAGTTTATTGAAGCCTATAAAAAATTAGCTCTAAAATACGATACAGTTTATTTTAAGAAAGGCCGCGATATCATTACGCAGTTTTTACTGGCAGATTTATTAATTAGCGACACCTCTTCAGTTATTTATGAGTTTTTGTTGTTGGACAAGCCTGTTGTTACCTTCGGAAACATTAATAAAAACATACAATGGCATAACCTTACCGAAGAAAATATGTTGCAAAAAGCCGTTGCAGAAAACCTTACCAATGATCCGTTTTCTGAAAAACGAGCAAACGTGATTGCAGAATATCATCCATACAATGACGGAAAATCTTCAGAAAGAATGGTTCAGGAAATTGAAAAATATATTGAAAAGCACGGCGTACCGGAGAAACGGAACCTATCGCTTTTCAGAAAATATAAAATCAATAAGATTTTTGATAGGAAATCGTAGTTATTTCAGCTTTAGCTTTTGTTTAAGTTTTTTCTTTCGGTAAAACTTCATCTGGAATTTTTCGGTCAATCCCCACATTAATCCAAACACCTTTTCATAGGGCTGACCCGTGATTTTTGCATACTCGTCGCTCATAATAGCGACCATTTCTTTATGGGGCGATAACCTGGAGAAGTTTTTAATCCGCTCGTGAAAAGTGAGGTCTTTAAAATCCATGCGGTTTAAATCGACCAAATAGAATTTAAACCCATTTTCTGTTTTTTTAATCAGTGTGTTTCCGGGTGAATGATCTTTAAAAAGAATCCTGTTTTCGTGCAAATTATGGGTAAAGGCCGTAAACTGCCGCAATATGGTTTCCCGCTCTGGATAATCGGGGTTTTCTACCAATTCACGGTAGGTTAAATCCACCGCTTGATGTTCACTAATGTAATAGCTTTTACCAAAGAAAACGGGATTGTCCTGTTCCAAAAAAGCCACTGGGTACGGGGTTCCAATGTTGTGTTTCAGTAAATAGGATGCGTTTAAAAAAGAACGCTCCGCCTTCGATTTTCTGAAGAAATTATACACCACCTTATTGATTAGGTTGGGGACTTTAAACGATTTAATGTTTATGGTTTCATTCCCTAACGGAAAAACCTTGATGACGTTTCGGTCGCCTTTTCCCAAAGGTTGTCCTTTATTTTCAAAAGAACCAAGGATCTTTAAAATTTCCTTTTCTTGAGGTTTGTATTTTTCAGAAAACTGTTTTTTCATTTTTCAAAGATACAATTTGGTTTATAAGAAAGCCATGTTTAATTTTTATGGTTATTTTGCAGAAAACTAAACCACAACCAACAAATTCATGAGATTAATCCAAGTAACTGCTTCACAAGTTTGGCGCGGCCACGAACAAAAAATAATTTATCTATATGAAGCCTTCAGGGACTTGGGCTATGTGGAAGACCAATGGATCGTGTGCCCCAAAGAATCTGAAGTGTACGAAATGGCATCGCAAAAAAACATGCAGGTTATCGGGTTGGATTTCAATGGTGAATACGATTTAAAATTTGCCAAATCGTTGAAAAACATTTCCGAAGAAAAAAATGCCGATGTGGTTTTTATTCATAACAGCCAATCACACACACTAGCCGTTCTGGCTTCTTTGTTTTATGGCATGAAAGCGCCAATGGCACTTTGCCGAACGCTTATAAAACGGGTGGATACCAATTTTTTCAGGAAGTGGAAATACAACTATAAAGGCATTAAAAAAATAATCTGTGTGTCGCATCCCGTGGTCGAAGTGCTGAAATATGCCGTGAAAGACCACAGCAGGTTGAGCGTGGTTGGCAGCGTAACCGATGTTGCAAAATTCCCCAAACAAGAAAAAACAGGTTTGTTGCACCAAGAGTTCAACATACCGGAAGATTATAAAATTATAGGAAATATCGCCGAATTTACCGGTTTTAAAGACCATTACACGTGGGTGGACACCGTTGAAATTTTGGTAAAAGAAAAAAAACTAAAGGCAAAATTCATTTTGGTCGGGAAAGGAAAATTGGAAGCGGAAATAAGACAGTATGTTGCCGATAAAGGATTGACCGACGATATAATTTTTGCAGGTTTCAGAAAAGACGTGCCACAGATTTTACCGGAGTTTGATTTGTTTCTCTTCACCTCCAACAACGAACCCACAGGTGGCGTCCTCTTGGAATCGTATGCTTGCAAAGTTCCCATTGTAGCCGCAAACGCCGGAGGAATACCCGAAGTGATCGTGGAAAACGAAACCGGGTTGCTGGCCGAAGTTGGCAACCCGCAAAGCTTTGCCGAGAAAACGATGCAGCTTTTAAACGATACCGCCCTACAAGAAAAATTTAAGGAAAATGGCTATCAGTACCTGCTCGATAACTTTACCAAAGATGTCATTGCCAAAAAAATGTATGATGAGTTAGCTGAAATAATCAACTAATATGAGAATTCTTTTTTTCACAAATGAATATTCCCACCCCAGTCTGCCTGCAAGCGGCGGTGTAGGTTCTTTTCTGAAAATATTGGCTCATGAGCTGTCAAACAAAGGGCATGAAGTTTATGTGTATGGGTTTCTAAAAAAGAAATATTCTTTTAAAGATGAAACCATTACAGTAGAGTTTTTTAAAAGGTACGCTAAAAGTTTTCCCATTACCGAGGCTATTCGTTCCTTGGGTTCTAAACTAAATATTGAATCTGCCGAACTATATTTTCTTGAAAAAGAACGAAACTATTTAGCATATAAGCTAAAAAAATACGCACTTGCCCATAACATTGACATCATTGAATCTTTTGTTTTTGGTGGTTATACGGCCTTTTGGGACAATACCATCCCTTTGGTGCTAAGGTTTCACGGATCTCGAGGGTTTTGGCATTATTATTTAAACCAAAAACAGAGTAAATTTAAAATTTTGATGGAGCAAAAAGCATTGGAATCTACGCCGTATACCATAGCGGTATCAAAATTTTCAGCTGAAGCAGTAAAATCTATTTATAGTATTGATATTTCTACTGTAATTCACAATGGCATAGACCACAATCTGTTTTCACCCAAACCTGATGTAGAAGAAATTCCACAATCCATTTTTTATTTTGGTACGCTTTCAACTGCCAAAGGCGTTGATATTCTTTGTGAAATATTCAATAATTTGATTGAAAGCTTTCCAAAAGCAACTTTACATATTATAGGAAAAGGTAAAAGCTATTGGCAAAATACGTGTACATCTATTTTAACTACCGAAGCATTACAGGCAACTACGTATTACGGCGCCATAGAAAACACCAAACTTCCTGAAAATGTTCAAAAGGCTTCCCTGTGCATCTTTCCTTCTAAAAACGAAAATTTCGCTTTGGTATTTGAAGAAGCCATGGCTTTGCAAAAACCCATCATTGTTTCAAATATAAATGCCGCAAAAGAAATTATAGACCACAAAAAAAATGGTTACTTGGCCAATACCACAGAAGACTATGTTACATTTGCTTCTGCGTTGTTAGAAAACCCAGAACTTAGGGTAGCAATAGGTAAAGAAGCCCGAAAAAAAGTTGTGGAAAACTTTACCAAAGAAAACATGACCGAAAAAACAATTTCTTATTACAAGGAAGTTTTAAAGAATTAATTTGAACATGACTTCACAAAAAAGTGTTTTTATCGACTTCCATTACTTGAAAAACCTCAATAAGGGGTTTGGACAATTTTCGCTGCATTTAGGAAAAAAAATGGCCCAACAGCCCTTAGACGGTTTAGATTTGACCTATTACGCACCGTTAAAGTTTAAAAACCGCTTCGGAAAAAAAATAAACCACAAAACCTCTTTCGATTTTCATCGCTACTTTTCTTTTAAAAAAGAGTATGATGTTTGGCACAGCGTGACCCATTTAAGCAAGGTCGAACCGCATAAAAGCAACAATTCAAAATTACTTTTTACCATTCACGATGCCTTGTTTACGCTCTTTGACCGCCCACATCATCAAATAAAAGACCGAGTAGAGAGCTTGCAATCTAAAATAAATAAAGCCAGTGGTTTGGTGTATATTTCAGAATTCACCAAAAAAAACATTCAGGAAAAATTTGATGTTCCAGAACACGTAAAACAATATGTTATTTATAATGGAAATCCTTGCGAAGGATTGGAAAAAGTAAATAGCGACATGTATAATTTTCCCTATTTATTAACGGTAGGAGAATTTAGGGGGTATAAAAACCAGGAAAGTTTGATTCCGATGCTCCGTTTTTTAGATCCTGAAATAAAATTGATCTGTGTGGGCCGCTGTTCTAAAAAACAACAAGAAAAAATTGAAGCACTTGGTAAAAAACATCAAGTAAGCGATAGAATTATTATAAAAGGGACTGTTTCAGAAAAAGAAAAAATCATACTGTACAGCAATGCAACAGCCTTAGTACACCCATCGCTGGCCGAGGGGTTTGGGCTTCCGGTGGTAGAAGCCATGACTTTTGGTGTTCCGGTTATAATTTCAAACAAAACGTCCCTTCCTGAAGTAGGGGGAAACGCTGCCAGTTATTGGGATCATTATGATGCTGAATATATGGCCAAGATTGTACAAAAAACACTGAAAGATTTCGAGTCGAACCCAGAAAAAAAATCTTTGGAGTTAAAAGCCCAAGCAGCGACATTCAGTTGGGAAAAAGCTGCAAAACAATATTTAGATGTGTATAGAAATCTATAACCTTAAACACACTTTATGCGCGAAGAAATAAATAAAACCATTCAGGTCTTAAAACGCGGCGGACTCATTCTCTATCCTACCGATACCGTTTGGGGCATTGGGTGCGATGCTACCAACCCTGAAGCTATTGCAAAAGTGTTTAAACTGAAACAACGCGATGAACGCAAATCGTTGATCTGTTTGGTCCACGATTTTAAAATGCTGAACGAATACGTGGAAGATGTACCCGAAGTAGCCTACGATATCTTAAAATATGCTGCAAAACCCACGACAATAATCTACGACGACCCCATTCGCGTGGCCGAAAATTTAATTGCCGAAGATAATTCGTTGGCAATCCGCGTGGTGCAAGACCAATTCTGCAAGCAATTGATACGGAAATTTAGGCGGCCTATTGTTTCCACCTCAGCCAATATTAGCGGTGTTAAAACCCCGTTAAATTTTAAAGCCATTGCCCCCGAAATTTTGGAAGGCGTTGACTATGTGGTAAATTTGCAGCAATCCAAACAAACGGCACAACCATCGGCCATCATTAAGTTAAAGAATGATGGGACGGTAAAAGTAATCCGAAATTAAAAGCGCCATGAGACATTTCATATATGTATTTATAATCTGCTTATTTGCAATTTCCTGCAATCAGCCTAAAAATGTGGCTCCCAACGGAACGTATTACGGTACCTTGCCTTGCGCAGATTGCCCGGGCATTAATTACGCCATTACTTTTGAAAACGATTCAACCTATTCCGAAACACAGTTTTACCAAGACAGAAATGTTGATCCATTAAAACATTCCGGAAATTTTACGGTTTCAGAAAACGGCACCATCATCTTGACCGATAAAGAAGAAACCGAAGGGATACGCCAATTTACCCTGCAAAACGACACCCTGCAAATACTGGATGTTTCAGGAAAACCGGTTATGGGCGATTTATCGGATATGTATTTGCTAACCAACAATAAGCCCAAGAATTTTAAGATGGAAGCTGCAAAACCAAACACTTCCTATGGGTTTAAAGCCACCGGAAATGAGCCTTTTTGGAACCTTGAAATCGATTTTGCCAACAAAAAGATGAAATTTCAAACTATGGAAGGCGACTCCATCGTCACTCCATTAAATAAACCTGTAAAACCACAGGATATAGATGCGGTTTCCTACCGAGCGCAAACTGAAAATGGCACCCTTAACGTGATGATCACTCGTGATGAATGCACCGATAGCATGTCCGGTGAAAAGTCAGGCTATACCGTTCGGGCAAGCGTACAAATGGGCGATGGCGATATGAACGATTACAACGGTTGTGGCGACTACAAAGGCGATTACCGGCTTCACGATCTTTGGGTGCTGAAAAGCATAAATGGCGATGAATTGGATAGCAAAACAAAAGCGCCTAATCTTGAATTCAATTTAGTTGAAAACAAACTATACGGTTTTGGTGGTTGCAATAGAATTAATGGTGATATTGAAATGACGACTGATTCTATAAAGATTGGCAACGCTATTTCAACACTAATGGCCTGTCCTGAACTCGATATGGAAGAAAAATTCTTGCAAGCCATTTCAGACAAAGAATTCAAATTTTCTTTTTCTGAAAGACAACTCACTTTGAAGAATGAAAACAATACATTGGTTTTCAAAAAAGTAGATTAAACTATATCCCATTCAAAATACTTGTTTAAAGCATGCCAACGTACCCAAACGCCCTGCAACACCCAATATTCAAGACCGTCTCCCAAGCGGCTGCCAATATAGGTACAGATAGTTACGTGATTGGCGGCTATGTAAGGGATTACCTTTTAAACCGGGGAAAAGCAAAAGATATAGACATTGTAGCTGTGGGAAGCGGCATTGAATTAGCAAAAGAAGTGTCTTCGCTTCTACCTGGAAAACCAAAAGTATCCATTTTTAAAACATACGGTACCGCCATGCTCAAAACCGGTGGCATTGAGTTGGAGTTTGTTGGCGCCCGCAAGGAATCGTATTCCAAAGAAAGTCGCAACCCCGCAGTGGAAGACGGTACCTTACAAGATGACCAAAACCGTCGTGATTTTACCATCAATGCCTTGGCGTTGAGTTTAAACGATGACAACTTTGGTGAATTGTTAGATCCCTTTAACGGAGTGGAAGACCTTGAAAAAAAAGTGATTAAAACTCCTTTGGATCCTGATATTACATATAGCGATGATCCGTTGCGTATGTTACGCGCCATCCGGTTTGCCACGCAGCTCGATTTTTTTATCGAAAAACAGTCGTTAAAGGCCATTACCAAAAACGCCAAACGGATCAAGATCATTTCAAAAGAACGAATCATTGACGAAATCAATAAAATACTGCTCGCCGATAAACCTTCCAAAGGGTTTGCGCTGCTTGAAAAAACAGGTTTATTGCCGTTTATTTTTCCAGAGCTCACTGCTTTAAAAGGTGTTGACGAAAAAGAAGGCCAACGCCACAAAGACAATTTTTGGCACACGCTTGAAGTAGTCGACAATATTGCCAAAACCACCGATAACCTTTGGTTGCGTTGGGCAGCTTTATTGCACGACATTGGCAAAGCCCCCACAAAAAAGTTTGACAAAAAAATTGGCTGGACGTTCCATGCCCACGAGTTTGTAGGCTCAAAAATGGTCTATAAACTTTTTAAGCGTATGAAAATGCCTTTGAACGATAAGATGAAGTTTGTTCAGAAAATGGTGTTGATGAGCTCGCGTCCTATCGTACTGGCCAGCGATGTTACCGATAGCGCGGTGAGACGGTTGATTTTCGATGCTGGCGACTATGTGGACGATTTAATGACGCTCTGTGAAGCCGACATTACCACTAAAAACCCAAAAAAGTTTAAGAAATACCATAACAACTTTCAAAAGGTGCGCGACAAAATAGAGGAAGTGGAAGCGCGCGATCACATCAGAAATTTTCAACCACCCATTAGTGGTGAAGAAATTATGGATACCTTTGGGCTGAAACCTTCGCGGGAAATCGGCGTTATAAAAGATGCCATTAAAGAAGCCATTTTGGAAGGCGACATCCCCAACGAATATGAAGCCGCTAAAGATTTCATGTTGAAAAAAGGCGAAGAATTAAACCTAACACCCGTTAAGTAATGTACAGAAAGTGGGTTAAAATAGCATTGGTTGCCGTTTACTTGGTCATCATAGCTGGCGCCATGGTGCGCATGACCGGTTCCGGAATGGGCTGCCCAGATTGGCCCAAATGTTTTGGGTACTACATCCCTCCTACTGAAATCACTGAACTGGAATGGCAACCGCAACGTACCTTTAAAAAAGGGCAGGTAATCATTAAGGATGAAACGCTACAAGTAGCTGCCAAGGATTTTACTACCGGCGAATCCTTTTCAGAAGAAAACTGGAACCTTTACACCAAACACGACTACGCTATCTTTAACGTTTGGCACACGTGGATTGAATATGTAAACCGGCTGTTCGGTGCACTTTCCGGTTTGGCTGTGTTTATTATGGCGTTGTTTTCCTTCAGCCAATGGAAATACAGCAAACGCATCGTCCTGCTTTCGTGGCTCAGCGTCTTCTTGCTCGGTTTTCAAGCTTGGTTGGGCGCCACGGTAGTGTATTCGGTACTGTCGCCTTTAAAAATCACCGTCCATATGGTCATGGCATTAGTGATTTTAGCGGTTTTGCTTTATCTGTTATACTATTCCAGGCCAAAATTACGAACGTTTTCCATTTCACGAGGTTATACCAATTTGTTGATTTTTGCACTGTTGTTAACCGTTGCACAAGTGGTATTGGGCACCCAAGTAAGGGAGTTTGTAGATGAACAAGTAGCTATTGTTGGGGACCAAGCCAAATCACTTTGGCTCGATAATCCTGATTTGTACTTTTACATACACCGTTCTTTTTCCATAGTGATTTTCTTGGTCAACTTAGCTTTATGGTTTTTCAACAAAAAGCACAGTTATGGACTCAATAAGATAAATATGGTGTTCTTTTTGGTCATTTTGGAAGCCGCAACCGGCATCGCTATGTATTATTTCGATTTCCCTTTCCTATCACAACCGCTGCACTTGGTCATTGCGTCCCTCCTGTTCGGGTATCAATTTTATGTGGTACTGCAAGCTTGGAAACGGCACCGGCCCGATTTTATCACGCGGCAGGTTTAACGTTTTGTTTAATAGGCTAAATCAAATCGTTTTGCACGTATTGCATGCTAAAAAATAAGCACGTATATTTGATTAAAAACCACGATGAACACTAAATTGACATTAACATTGGAAAAGGAGGTTATTGAAACTGCCAAAAAGTACGCTAAAGAAAAGGGGCAAAGCCTTTCTGAAATGGTTGAAAACTACTTCAAGTTGCTGACCGTAAACAGAATAAATTTAAAAGAAGACCAACTTTCCCCTAAAGTTAGAAAACTACGTGGAATTATAAAAACCACCGAAAACGTTGACTACAAACAAATGCTAACCGAAGAATTATCGAAAAAATATGGCATTTAAGCTATTTATTGATTCCGATGTAGTTATTGATTTTTTTACCGACAGGGCACCTCATGCAAATCCAGCAAGTGAGCTTTTTGAACTTAACGAAAAGGGCAGTGTGACGTTATACCTTTCCGCTGTGAGTATAAATAATATATATTACATAGTGAGAAAGTTTTTAGGGCATAAAAAAACACTGGATGTTGTGGAAACCCTAATTGAAATGACTGAAGTGATCGGGACAACAAAAAAAGAAATCATACAAGCCTTAACAAATGATTTCAAAGATTTTGAAGATTCCATTCAATATTCTTCAGCACTTACGATTAACGGGTTGGACGCAATTATTACAAGGAATACAAAAGATTTTAAGAATTCAAAAATTGCAGTAATGACACCTTTGAATTTTCTTAAAATGAAAGAAAAAAACAAGCATAGACCATAGGTTTTACCCAGTTGGTTACCAACAAATACAAGCTCGCAATATTAAGTGTCATTACATTATCCTACCCACTCAAAGAGTCTTTATATTTAATCCTCTATTCTCCTTCCCAAAAGACGAATTGTTTGTACCTTTGCGCCCTAAATTTTTCAGTTATGGTGTACCGTTTTAGGGTTATTCTCGACACGCACGAAGATGTTTTTAGGGATATTGAAATTGAAGCTTCAGATAGCTTGGAAGACCTTCATAATGTAATCTTGCAATCCTTCGGTTTTGAAGGGCAAGAAATGGCTTCTTTTTATGTAAGCAACGAAAAATGGGAACAAGGTGAAGAAATCGCTTTGTTTGATATGGGCGACAAACCCGGTTCCGTTCGCGTAATGAGCGAAAACCGCTTGGAAGATACCGTTTGGCGCGAACAAACACGATTGCTTTACATATACGACTACCTGAACATGTGGACGTTTATGGTAGAACTGGCCGACATTGTTGAGCCCGAAGATGGCATGAGCTACCCAAATTTAATGTACGTGGAAGGTCAAATCCCGGCCGTAGCCCCAGAACGTGAATTTATTATCGAGGATATGGACGATGCATTTTCTGAAGAAGAAGATGAAATGGGCTTAGACCCCGAAGACTACGACAATCTCGATTTTGACGAAAACTGGAATTAAAACAGCCAAAGTTCTCAGCTTTTTACAGTAGCTTTAAAGGCTACAATTTTCAGTTAATTTTACACTTAACATTTTACATTTCAAATGATAAACTTATACGCTGCACATATCGCTTCTCTTTCTATTCACAGGGTAGGAAACAAAAGCCGTAATGAAGGTATTTTTCTCTCTTCGGCGCCTTATAAAATGGACGATGAAATACGGCCTTTGTTAAAAGAATTCTTCCTGAAACCATTCCGCGATAAAGAAGAAAACTATTTTCAGTTCCGTCACGAAGCCGATTTGGAATTTCACGATTTATACAACACTGTTTCTGAAATTTTCGATAACCCTGAACGCATCCATGAACACAGCAAAAAAATCACCAAACATCTTTTTGATCAATCTATGCACCCGCACATCAAAAATGGCGAAGTGTATGTTGCCTACCTCGAAGGGTTGCAAATTGACAATGAAAAGGTAGATGGTATCGGTATTTTTAAATCTGAGATAAAACAAGATTTCCTTCAATTTGCCGAACAAGGTGACCAATTGGATGCCATTTTGCAGCAAGGCGTCAATTTGAAAAAACTGGATAAAGGGGCACTTATTTTCAACGTAAAAAAAGAAGAAGGCTACAAAGTGCTTTCTATAGATAGCAACCGTTATGACGCCCGGTATTGGTTGGAAAGTTTTTTAGGCATTGACGCGTTTGAAGATGAAAATTTCTTCACTAAAAAATATTTAAAGTTCTGTCAGGATTTCGCCAAAGACGTCGTTTTGCCCGCTGAAGACAAGCAACAGGAAGTCATGTTTATGAACCGTGCCGTAAACCACTTCGCCAAAAACGATAATTTTGAAGAAAGCTCTTTTGTAAACGAAGTGATTGATAACCCCGCTTTGGTACCAGAGTTTAATCATTACAAAACCGAAAAGGCCCCCAAATACAAAATTGAAGACCTAACCACCTTCCCAATTGCGAACACCGCCGTAAGTGCAGCCCGAAAGAAGATTAAAAATGTGATCAATCTCGACACCAACATCCAGATAAAAATGGATTTCATTAACCCTGACAGTGCGGAACGTTTTGTGGAAAAAGGCTGGGACGAAGAAAAGCAGATGTACTATTATTTGGTGTATTTCAACAAAGAGGAAAAGTCATAGTTTAAAGATGACGGGTGATCGATGCTGGGTGACAGATGACGGGTGTTTGAAAACTCTTTTATCTGTCATCCAGCACCTAGCACCAAACATTTATTTTTATTTTTAACGGTGCCTGAGTGTCCCGACGTTAGAAAGGATGCGATGTGCTGAGTTTATCGAAGTGTATCGAAGGCCTAGCATTAAATTGTAACAAAACCCAACTTCATTCGTCATATAAATAGCTAACCCAAAAAACACAATTCTTTGCAATCCATACTCACCCTTAACAATCTCACCAAGAAATTTGGCCCTATTACCGCCGTAAAAAACCTCTCTTTCACCATTGAAAAAGGAAACGTGTACGGAATTTTAGGCCCCAACGGAAGCGGGAAATCCACCACCTTGGGCATTGTCCTTAATGTGGTCAATAAAACCAACGGAAGCTATCATTGGTTTGATGGTAGTGATTCTACTCATAACGCCTTAAAAAAAGTAGGAGCCATTATCGAACACCCCAACTTTTACCCGTATATGACAGCGGTGCAAAACTTGGCGTTGGTCTGTAAAATAAAAGGCGTTCCCACTTCAAAAATTGACGAAAAATTGGAAGTGGTTGGTTTGCTTGATAGAAAAAATAGCAAGTTCAGAACGTTTTCTCTGGGGATGAAACAACGCTTGGCGATTGCTTCGGCATTGTTGAACGATCCTGAAATATTAATTTTGGATGAACCCACCAATGGGTTGGACCCACAGGGGATCCACCAGATACGGGAAATCATCAAGAAAATTGCTTCAGAAGGGACCACTATTTTATTGGCTTCCCACCTTTTGGACGAGGTTGAAAAAGTGTGTTCGCATGTGGTGATCCTTCGGAAAGGGGAAAGCCTTTATACCGGTACGGTAGATGAAATGAACGCCAGCCACGGCTTTTTTATCCTTCAGGCAAGCGATATGGGCGTTTTGGAAACCGAGTTAAAAAATCACGCCGGTTTCGGAAAAATAAAGAAAGAAGGCGATACACTTGTTGCTTATCTGGAAGAACCGATGGATGCTTCCACCTTGAATCAAGAATTGCAGCAAAAAGGAATTGTGCTGTCCCACTTAGTGAAACGAAAAGAAAGCTTGGAAGAGCAGTTTCTTGAATTGACCAAAAACCTAAACTAATCAACCGCATGCTACGACTTCTCAATATAGAACTTCAAAAATTAAGGTACAACCGCTCTGCGAAAGTGATCTCGATCGTTTACTTTGTATTGATTACATTTATTGCTTTGATCGCTTCGATAGAATTTCCCTTAGGCAGTGTAAACTTTAGAGTAGCCGACCAAGGAATTTTTAACTTCCCGTTTATTTGGCACTTTAATACCTATGTAGCAGCCATTCTAAAAATATTCTTGGCCATCGTTATTGTTTCCATGATGAGCAACGAGTACAGCTATCGCACGTTAAAGCAAAATCTCATCGATGGCTTGAGCAAAAAAGAATTTGTATTATCCAAGTTTATAACGGTCATTGGTTTTGCACTCATATCCACTTTGTTTGTTTTTATCGTTTCAATGATTTTGGGGCTCAGTTTTTCAGACTATAATGAATTCGGCATCATCTTCAGCGATATGGAATACTTATTAGCCTATTTTATCAAGTTGGTCGGTTTCTTTGCTTTTTGCATGTTTTTAGGAATTTTAGTAAAACGTTCAGCGTTTGCCATAGGTTTCTTAGTGGTTTGGTGGATTGTTGAAAGTATCGTTTACGGCTTGTTAAAATGGCAATTCTTCAAAGGAACCGATATTGCCGAAACCATTTCGCAGTTTTTCCCTCTAGAAGCCATGAGCAACCTAATTAAAGAACCGATGACGCGTCTAGGCGCTGTGCAATCTGCTGCCACACAATTGGGCGAAAACTTTACCAAAAGCTACGATGTTACGTTTTTAAATGTTGCTATCGTGCTGGTTTGGACATTCCTGTTTGTGTATTGGAGTTATGCTATCTTGAAGAAACGTGATTTGTAAGTAGTCGTTTCCGAAAGACATAAGACTAAATTGATAATCGGTTGGAGGATACCTTTATATCATAAATAGTCATTCAAATTTAAATTTGAGAAGGCCGAAAACTATACTAACTTATAAGTTTGATTTTCACTTCAGAAAGTTAACTAACAAAAATTTCGTTTAGGTTTCTTTCACACCTTACTACCTACATTTTCAGTATTTTTGCATCGCATTGAAAAAGAACCTATGAAGTTTAAAGTAGTATCAGATTTTACCCCCACCGGCGACCAACCGGAAGCGATAAAATCGTTGGTAAACGGGCTTAATTCCGAAGAAAAATATCAAACCTTACTTGGCGTTACCGGAAGCGGAAAAACCTTTACGGTCGCCAATGTTGTTGCAGAAGTTCAGAAACCTACCTTGGTCTTGGCGCACAACAAAACCTTGGCCGCGCAATTATATTCAGAATTCAAAAATTTCTTCCCCAATAACGCGGTGGAATATTTTGTATCGTATTACGATTATTACCAACCAGAAGCCTTTATTCCAAGCAGCGGACAGTATATTGAAAAAGACCTTTCCATTAATGAAGAGATAGAGAAACTTCGGCTGAGCACCACCTCTTCCCTATTGTCGGGACGGCGGGATGTGCTCGTGGTGGCTTCGGTGTCTTGTTTGTACGGTATTGGGAATCCGGTGGAATTTCAGAAAAACGTCATCAGTTTACAACAAGGCCAAACCCTTTCGCGCACTAAATTGTTGCACAGGTTGGTACAAAGTTTATACGCCCGTACCGAAGCGGAATTTCACAATGGAAACTTCAGGATAAAAGGCGATACCGTCGATGTATATCCGGGGTATGCCGATGATGCGTTCCGAATTCATTTTTTTGGCGATGAAATTGAAGAAATTGAAGCTTTTGATCCCAAAACAAATGAAGTACTGGAAAAATACGACCGGTTGAATATCTATCCGGCCAATATGTTCGTTACTTCGCCCGATGTGCTACAAGGCGCCATTCGTGAAATTCAGGATGATCTGGTAAAACAGATCGATTATTTTAAAGAAATAGGCAAACCGCTGGAAGCTAAACGGCTGGAAGAACGTACTAATTTTGATTTGGAAATGATACGCGAACTAGGCTATTGCAGTGGGATTGAAAATTATTCCCGCTATCTCGATAGACGATTGCCTGGCACAAGACCGTTCTGTTTGTTGGATTATTTTCCCGATGATTACTTAATGGTAGTTGATGAAAGCCACGTTTCCATTCCACAAGTAGGGGCGATGTACGGTGGCGACCGCAGCCGGAAGGAAAATCTAGTGGAATATGGGTTCCGCTTACCGGCAGCAATGGACAACCGTCCATTAAAAGCTGAAGAGTTTGAAGCCTTACAAAACCAAGTGATTTACGTGAGCGCCACCCCAGCCGATTATGAATTGGAAAAAAGTGGCGGTGTTTATGTAGAACAAGTTATAAGGCCTACTGGATTATTGGATCCGCCTATTGAAGTGCGCCCCAGTTTAAATCAGATTGACGATTTGCTGGAAGAAATGCAACTCCGCATTGAAAAAGACGAGCGGGTGTTGGTCACCACCCTCACCAAACGGATGGCGGAAGAATTAACAAAATACCTGACCCGTGTTCAAATTCGCTGCCGCTACATCCATAGTGATGTGGATACGCTGGAACGCGTTGAAATTATGCAAGATTTACGTTTAGGGTTGTTTGATGTGTTGGTCGGTGTTAACTTATTACGGGAAGGACTCGATTTACCAGAAGTGTCCTTGGTGGCCATACTCGATGCCGACAAAGAAGGGTTTTTGCGCAGCAACCGTTCCTTGACCCAAACTGTAGGCCGGGCAGCACGTCATATAAACGGAAAGGCTATTATGTATGCTGATAAAATAACCAACAGCATGCAAAAAACGATCGATGAGACCGAATACCGGAGGGAAAAACAGATAGCGTATAACAAAGAACACAACATCACGCCAACTGCGATTAAAAAGTCGTTTGAAAATACGTTGGCAAAATCAAAACAAGAAGCTTATACTTTTGAAACAGCCGATAGTTTGGCTGCCGCAGAACCTGAAGATGAATATTTGACCAAACCGCAAATAGAGAAGAAAATACGCGATACGCGAAAAGCCATGGAAAAATCGGCTAAAGAATTAGACTTTATGATGGCTGCCAAGTTGCGGGATAAGATAAAAGTATTGCAAAAATCTTTGGAAGAAGCATAACCATTACCACTTAGAAGAAGTAAAACATGCTTTTTTTTCTTGCCAAGGGTTCTACGTTCTTATTGAATGCGAACATTGCTGTAATTGGCGTTGACGGTCAAATTCTTTCCACCTTTATTGTTTTTGTGATACCCGCTTACCAATATTCGGTTGTTGTTTTTGATTCGGTTCAATTGCAGCGATTTTGGGTATTTTAACGTGGACTGTTTTCCATTGAAATAAAAAGAAAAAGCGGTTTCGGGCATAGACAGTTTAGCATCGGTGTTTTCCAAAAGGATATCAATGTTTTTAAATCCTTCGGAAATATCTGAAACTTTAAGGTTTCCGAAAGAGCCTGCCAAGACCGCTTCATTGGCGATCGTACCGATGAGGACATCACTGGAGTTTGCCCTTAGGTTGATTTTACTAACATCGGCAATCGTACAGTTTTGCACAAATTGTATGTAGAGCGACCCATCCTTCCAATTGTTTACCACTACCGGCGCATAAGAAGCATTGATGAGGGTGTTCCCCCCATCAATACTGTTTGCCGTGAAAGGCGAATGGTTTAACGTAGCCCTGACGTTTACCGCATCTGCCATTTCAATATCGCCGTGTCGCACATTAATTTCGGTTTTTGCTCCTTTAGGCATTTTTATTTTTATAGTTTTTACGCCTTTTGGTTTTACGCTCTTTGATGTAGTGGTTTTACTGCCTTGAATAATAACGGTCTTGTTGCCGTTGGGACCAGTAATCACTTTTTTGGAGTACTTTCCATCCTTACCGTATTTTTCTTCCATTTCTTTTTCAAAACGTTTTCCCCAAGCTTCCATTTTTTTCCCGAAATTTTCGCCCCACGCGTTCATTCGCGACTCCCAATGGGCTGCAATACTATCGGACTTTTCTTCGTTGAACTGCTCGGCAAATTCGTTGCCCCATCGTTCCATTTTTACTTCAAAATCCTTCCCGAATTTTTTGTCCATCTGGGCTTCAAATTTTTTCATATACGCTTCTTTGTCTTCCATAAACTCTTCGTAATCAAAATCGATACTGCTCAAATCCTTCATTAAATCATCGGGCAGGTTGGGAATTTTCATATTGGTGACCATAGGCGTGATCATGTCTTTCAGCATAGGACCTAAAAACTCCAGATCCTGTAGCGATTCCATATTGTTCATGGAGGCTACGCCATTCCAACGGCCACCCCCTTTTGAGGTAATAACTACCTTGTTGCTGTTGCCCAAAACGCTTAGGTTCCAATTATCGAACAGTTCTTGTTTTTCGGCTTCGGAAAGATTCCCACCTTCAATATAGGCTTCTACTTCTACCTTGTCTTTGTTCCAAGTTTCAAAAATAATATTGGTGTGGCTGGTGTTTACCAAAACGGTAACATCATCCTTTACGTTAAAGGTTTCTTTGTACTGTTTTTGTGCCATGCTGATGGTGGTGCATAGCAACAATAGCATTGTGGGTATCACTGTTTTAAATAATACGTGTAGTTTCATTTTCTTGGTTTTTTAGTTCTTTTAATTTGTTTTTAAGTTTGAACAGCAATTCCAAACGTAATTGCAAATTATCGATCAATGCGGTGATGGTTGCCTCGGTGGGACCTGCTTCATTTAAATCTACCGTGAGGCGTTTATACTCTTTGTCCAGTTCGTTTAATTGTTGCATATAGCCATCGATCAATTCTTTATTTTCGTCTTTTATTTTAAGGGAGGCCAATTGCACATTGATGCCGCTCTGGTAATAGTTTTCTATCTTTTTAAGTTCCGGCGAGAGGTCGCCAAGGGTAATCGTTGCCATGGTACCGCTGGATTCGGGATGTTGCTTGGGCACTTCGACAACGTTAACGGGTTCTTCGCTTGAGAGCTGTTGGTACCCAAAAAACCCAACTGAGACCAAAACGATAGCAACGGCGGCAACTTTAAGCCAAACAAAACGTGCATTATTAGCTCTTAAAGGTTTTGGCGCCCCAAATGCTGCATCGAGTTTTTCTTCAAACCGGGCCTTATGTCCTTTTGGGGGTTTTATGGCCGCCTCTTTCCTGTCTTTAAACATAGTTCTAATATCCTGTGCCATTTTGTAACTGTTTTAGTTGTTTTTTCAATTGTATTTTTCCACGGTGCAAATTGGTCCGTGATGCGCTTTCCGAAATATTCAGTATTTCTGAAATCTCCTGATGGTCATAACCTTCCAGTAAATATAGTTTCACCACAAGCCGATGGTTTTCGTTTAATTTTTCAATGGCCGCGTTTACCTCCTTTATTGTTGTTTTATCCGGCACGTTCCATGCGTCATCGTCATCTACAATATGCAAGGTTTCGTCGTGCAAGGGTTGCAATTCCATCTTTCTTGCCTTAATGGCATCCAAGCAGGTGTTGATCACGATGCGTTTTAACCAAGCACCAAAGGTGACGTCCCCTTTAAACTGCTCGAGTTTTTGAAACGCCTTGATAAACGCTTCTTGCATGGCATCTTCGGCTGCTGCCGTGTCCCGCATATACCGTTGAGCCACGATAAACATACCATCGCAATATTTGTTGTACAGCGCCAACTGCGCTTTGCGGTTGTACTGTTTGCACTGCTCAACAAGTAAGGATGTGGACAAGTTAGATGGTTTTTTGGTTGCTGTTCGGTTAAAAGACGACACTTTTATGAATGTGTTGCAAATCTTAACATATTTTAGCTTAAATTAAATATAAATTTAAGCTCGGGAATAGAAATTTAATGGTAGATTTGGTATTAAATCACTCATTATGAAGAAGAAATACGCCGATTTTAATAAGCTGAACCGTTTGCTGGTTGCCAGTTTTGAAGCCGAAAAGCTCTACTATAACGCAGCCCAGGATGCCAATGCCACGCATTTAAAACGGTTTTTGAATTATATGGCCACCGAACGCAACCGGATGAGCCATGATATTTCAAATGAGCTGCATTCACGCGGAATCGAACCGTTAAAGGAAGATTCAGAAAAAGGGAACATAGACCGTACGTGGCATGAAATTAAAGAAGCTTTGGAGAAATTCAATGCAACCGTGATTTTAAATCAGTGCATCGCAAGGGACCTTAACAATATTAAGCGCTATGACGAACTATTGGAACGTAAGGAATTACCCGACGACATTTTAAGCCTGTTGGAAAAACAAAAACAAAAATTGCAGTGGTACATCAAACAATCTGAACAGCATAAAGAAACCCATTTTGAGCCAGAACCTCAACAAGCAGTTGAAGAGAAAGAACACGATAAAGACTCAAAAAAAAACAACTCAAAGGACGGTGATGAAGACACGGGAAGGATTATCCCGTTGAAAGCCATGTAATTATCGAAACATTATAAAAAAATCCCTTTTCAATGCGAAAAGGGATTTTTTATATATTTAATGCTCGTTTTATAAGTGTAAAGTAATCTAAAACGTACAATTACTCATCCAGCATTAAGTTGAGCGTTACTGTAATATTGTCTCGCGTGGCCCTAGAAAACGGACAGATTACGTGTGCCTCGTTGACCAAGTCTTCCCCCGTTTCCACATCTACTCCGGGAATATAGCAATCCAATGTCGCTTTTAATTGCAGATTGCCTTTTTCGGTTTTACCTATGCCAATGGTCGCAGTGACATTTATTTCTTCGGTATCCAACTCAACACCTTTTTTTTCAGCTATGGCCTCTATGGCACTACCAAAGCAAGCTGCGTAAGCACATCCAAACAATTGTTCTGGGTTGGTACCGTCACCACCGTCACCGCCCATTGATTTAGGCACTGACAGATTAAGGTCTATTGGTCCGTCTTCGGTTTTAACATGTCCTTTTCTTGCTCCTTTGGCTATCGAAACAGCCTTGTACATTATTTCCATTTTTGTTTTTTTATTTAATAATATTCAATATACTATGGTTTCATGGCTTTTTAAAACCGATATTCATAAAATTGTCATAAATTTCAGCAATGGCAGAAAAGCAAGAACATAACAAGGCACTTTCAGAAAAAAAAGGAATCGATCAACCTACGCGATTAAACCCGTTGGCCGCAGAACGCTTGAAAAAAAACCGAAGTAAAACACCTTCCACCCAACAAATTACCGAAGGCTTACTTGCGGGGAACAAAACACAATTAAGCCGCGCTTTAACCCGAATAGAAAGTACTGCTGAAAAACACCAACAAGAAGGACGGGAAATTATAGAAGCCTGTTTGCCGCACGCCAATAAATCCATCCGCATTGGGGTTACCGGCGTACCCGGTGTTGGAAAAAGTACGTTTATTGAAAGTTTTGGAAAACTATTGACTTCCAAAGAAAATAAAGTAGCTGTCCTTACCGTAGATCCCAGCAGTTCGTTGAGCAAGGGCAGCATTTTGGGCGACAAAACCCGAATGGAAGAATTGGTTAAAGACCCCAATGCGTTCATCAGGCCTTCCGCCAGTGGTGATTCGTTGGGCGGTGTGGCACAAAAAACCCGTGAGGCTATTATTCTATGCGAAGCTGCCGGTTACAACATTATTGTTATTGAAACCGTAGGCGTGGGCCAAAGCGAAACCGCAGTACATTCCATGACCGATTTCTTTTTATTGCTGAAATTGGCCGGGGCCGGCGACGAACTGCAAGGCATTAAACGTGGCATTATGGAAATGGCCGATGCCATTGTCATTAACAAAGCAGATGGCGAAAATCGAAAAGCTGCTAAAATGGCCAAAAATGAATTTAATAGAGCGCTTCACCTCTACCCGCCCAAAGAAAGTGGCTGGACCCCAAAAACGCTCACATGTTCTGCACTTGAAAATGAAGGGATTGATGATGTTTGGAAATTGATTGAAGCGTATATTTCTGAAACAAAAAAGAACCAATACTTCCAACACAAGCGCACGGAGCAAAATAAATTCTGGTTGTTACAGACCATTGAAAACACCTTAAAAAGAGATTTTTATAACAACCCGAAAGTTAAAAAAGCGCTGGAGGTTCAATTAAAGCTAATTGAAGCCAATAAAACTTCGCCATTTGAGGCGGCGGCTTATTTATTGAAGTTGAAGAAATAATTTAATTTGAAAAAGTTAAAGGCTCCCAGTTTTATTTCGCTCTAAAACCCTTCCGCCATCCTTGCTTCGCTTGATAGCACCGTCCCCTGTCAAGGGAAGGAACACTGAATTAATAGTTTTTATTGTATATGTATAAAGATTGAAAAGAGAATCAACTACAAATCTTCATCAAAAAAATCATCTGGATTGAAGGGAATGTCGTCATCTGGATCTTCATCGTCATAATTAACGCCTGACGGATTGAAAAGCCCCCACCGGTCAATGATGTAGTTCCATTGGTCAAAGCTTTTTACCCATTCGGCAAACAAAGGTCGGAACTCGTCGATTTCATTTCGCAACAATTCTAAATAATCTTCGTCTTTAAACCCGCACATTTTAAGGCCGGTGCAGTCCACTTTTATTTCCCGGGCAGCCTTACGGATGATGGCTGCATTTTCCATACGCAGGTCATAGAGGTCACCTCCTTCGGCCCCAGCGATCTTGGCAGGTATGGTCATGGCGTTCAACCGGATGTAATGCCCATAATCTTGAATCATCTCGCCTTCTGCTCCTTCTGGGAGTTCCGTTTGTTTATCTCTTACCAGCTCGACAACCTTATCGGCCAGCTTGGAAATTTCCATGGCCTTTTTGTAGATGGGCATCTCTTCAAATTTAAACGGATTTTCGTGTTCGTTATCTTCCATGATAATAAAGTGATTATTTTTTAATCAACTTTTTAATTGTTTTATTGTAGCTTTCATCTATTAATTTTATTGTATATACTCCGCTTGTCAACTTATGTATTTCTATTTCTTTAACCCCCTGATTATTTTCTTTTTCCATAACTAATTGTCCTAATTCATTATAAATTTGAAGTTTGACAATCTTTGTATGTGAATTAACATAAACTGAACCTGTTGATGGCACAGGATAAACAGAGACGCTCTCCATAGAGTTATCGCTAACACTTAAATTTTCAATTATAGTAGTGCTAACTGTATTTGTTGTAATGGGAGGATTAAAGTCAAAATAAATATCAGCTTGATTCAATATTGAATCACCAACATCTACAGTACTTTTAGGTTTAATTTTATATTGAATATATCCATGTGATTCAGGTTCGTTTGTATTTTCATCTGGTAGATTAATATTATCAAAAATAAATTCCACATGATTGCCATCAACAATTTCAACTCTGTTAGCGTGGCTAACATTTTCCAATTGCATGGTATTCCAATCTAAATTTGGGTCCAAATCATTTTTTACTCGTACATTAATTGCTGATGCTGTTCCTGTGTTTTGAAAACGAATAATATAGTGTAAATAATCATCTGCTTCTTCCAAGTAAATTTCCTCTCCTTCTAGAACTTGTATATCATTGGGATCGAAAGAGTCTATAACGGTTTGATTATATGAAAAAAAATTATTTGCTTCATTAATATCGTTATTTAATGGGTTTATTGTTGCTGAAAAAAAGAGAATATCTCCTATTTCAACTACAGGAGGAGTATTTACAGAAAATTCTATATCAAAAGTTTTTATTTCAAAAGGTTCTATATTTGAATAATTAAAAGTTAGACTATTAGCAGTTTGTGAACTTATTGGAATACTTGAGTTCAAAAATTCTAAACTTGGACTATCAAATTCGATTTCAATATTTCCGCTCATTATAGTAGTCCCTTTATTTTGATATGTTATTTGATAATGAGAACTAAATCCTGGCCTAGCACCATCAAGTGAATATAGTGAAATAGTAAGATCATTTATCGTTTGATCTGGTTCTACACAGAAATCTGCAATATCAGAACTACCCAATCCAACAAAAGAAGAAGTATGGACTAAAGGGTTTGAAATAAAATAATTTGGTAATGAAGAAGAAATTGAAGTTGTAAAAACACCCTCATTAACATTTATATTATAATTTCCATTACTATTAGTAAAAGTTGCAAAATCTTCTGTTCCATTATTTGTAATAATTAATGCATTTGAAACTGGCAAGTCCTTATTATCGCAACCATTTAAATCACTATCCAGCCTAACATATCCATGTATTGAATTTCCAAGACTCCCTAAATTTTCATACCATGCCACCTTATCATCACCTCTTGAGGCTGATAGTAAATCTATTCTTCCATCATTATTAATATCTGCTGCAGAAACAAAATCTACTTGATCAACATTGTTAGATATTGGAGGATATTGATATTGAAACTCCCCTAATCCATTCGTGTTTTCAAACCACGCTATTTCATTATCAATAAATGAAGCTGAGACAATATCAATATCACCATCATTATCTAAATCCTTTGCAATAATAGGAAAAGGACCTGTCAATGCAGAGGATACGTAATTTTTGGGGCCAAAATTACCTAATCCATCTAGGTTTTCATACCAAGCAATTTCATAATTTCCTACAATTACATCTATATCACCATCTCCGTCTATATCTGCAGGAAAGTTAGAAGAAAAAGAATTATTTTCAGTTGCTATTATTTTTTCAGTATCAAAATTACCTTGACCATCTAAATTTTCATACCAATAAACAAAGCCGTTAGAGTTGTTTCTACCAGAGGCAATAAAATCTATATCGCCATCACTGTCTATATCTGCAGAATGTACTCCTCCAAGCCCATTACCTGGTATGTCTTGACGTTCTCCAAAACTACCTAAACCATCTAAATTTTCAATCCACCATATTCTTCCTATAGGATCCGATGTTAATAAATCTATATCTCCATCTCCATCAATATCAGCAATATCAAAAGATTCTGAAAAATTGCTTATGTAGTTTACAGAGCCAAAATTAGCTTGCCCATCAATATTCTCAATCCAATAAATCTTTCCTCTTTCAGAAGACACTACAAGGTCCAAATCACTATCATTATCAATATCAACAGATTGAACCTGAATAGGGGCATCAATTTCATTACTAATTATATATTGACTGCTAAATGAGCCTTCACCATCTATACTTTCAAACCAAGAAACTTTATCATCATAACTGGATACTACTACAATATCTATATCTCCATCAGCATCTAAATCATTAGCTTCTATGCCTTTAGGATCTCTTGTATATAAATGAATATTTTTCCGGGTAGAAAAACTTCCTAATCCATCTGTATTAGGAAGCCAAATAATGTCATTGCCTTCTACGGCAGCTGATACAATGTCTATATCATCATCGTTATCAATATCACCAGTAAAAACTAATTGAGGACCTGAATTATTTGTGTCTATTTCGTCTGAGGTACTAAAGTTTCCTAAGCCATCTACATTCTCATGCCAATAAATTCGACTAAAATTAGAGCTAGAAGATGAGATTACATCCATATCACCATCACCATCAATATCGTTTGTGTGAACAGATTCAGTATCAAATTGTGAAGTACTTATTATTTGTTGATCTCCAAAATCTCCAAGACCATTAATATTTTCATACCATGCTATAGTTCTATCAGATTTAGAGGCTGAAACTACATCTAAATTTCCATCATTATTTATATCAGTCAAATAAATTTCTATAGCAAAACCTTCAAGGTTTTCATTTATGACCTGTTCAGATCCAAAATTACCATGATTATCTAAATTCTCATACCATGATATTGTTTGATAGGAAGTAGAAACTACATCCATATCCCCATCACCATCAATATCACCTGAATAAACAGAATTACTAGGAATAGAATGAATAACTTTTTCAGAACTAAAGTTACCTTCTCCGTCTAAATTTTCATACCAAGAAATATTATGATAACTTGATGCAGATATAACATCTAAATCTCCATCGCCATCCATATCACTAGCATGAATAGACTGTACTTCTGATGCATCAATATTAATTATATTTTCAGTTCCAAACTCCCCTTCCCCATTGGAGTTTTCATACCAGCGGATTTTGTTGTCACCCTGAGAAGCAGATAAAACATCTATATCTCCATCACCGTCAATATCATCAGCATAAACATCTGTTATATCTTCTGCTTCATTATCAATAATTTTTAAATCACTAAACTGGCCTTCTCCTAAATTCTCATACCAACCAATTTTGTTAATACCTACATTAGAAGAACCAAAAATTAGATCAAGGTCACCGTCACCATCTAAATCAATAACGTATATTGATTTAATTCCCCACACAGCATGTGATTCATCAATGATAGTATAATCCTCAAAACCAATTTGGGCATTTAATTTTATAAAAAAAATTAGTGAAATAAATAATAATATTCTTAATTTCATTTTTAAAATTTAAAGGTAGAAGACTAAAATATAAAAATAATGTTAAACCCGTTAACATTTAAAATGATATATAAAAACTGCCGATTGAAAAAAAGAGTAATAATTTAATTGAATTTAGTTCTAAACCAAGCAATTTGCGCTTTCAACCCTTCTTCCAAATTGGTTGTAGGATTATAATTCAATAATTTCCTTGCCTTATCTATATTTGCTTTGGTACGGGATTGATCGCCAGCACGCGGAGGTTTTGCCGAAATTTCTATCTTGGTGTTCAGTAAGTTTTCTACAGTTTCAATTCCGGTTGCGGTAGTGCTTTCTTCTTCGGTGCCCAGATTGAAAATTTCACCATTTGCTATATCTTCTTTCCCAATAACACTTACAATCCCATCCACAATATCTTGTACGTAGGTAAAACTGCGCAGGTGTTTTTCGCTGCCATCGTACAACGGAAACGGTTTGTTGTTCAAACCACAGTCAATTAAACGGGTGTAAAGCTTATCGGGACGTTCCCTTGGGCCATAGACCGAATACAATCGTAATGAAGTGGATTGTAGTTTTTCTTCACGGGATTTTGCCAACACCAATTGCTCGGCGGCCAATTTTGTTACGCCATACCACGAGGCGGGTTTTGGGACTACATTTTCGGGGAATGTCGCCTCTAGGCCGTAAATTGAGGACGTCCCAATGTTGACAATAAACGGTGTTTTTTTACACTGAAGCACAAAATCAATCAGGTTTTTGGTCGCTAAAATGTTGTTTGAAAAATAATCTTCAAAAGTCGAAGTGTTCGAAATACCCGGATGGGCCGAAAAGTGAAAAATATAGTCTAAATCTTCAGGAAGCGCTTCAACAAGATTATCGGTACGAAGGTCAAAACGCAATATTTCGATTCCTTTTTCAGAAAGGGCTTTGGCATTCAGTTCTTTCAGCTCAATATTATAATATGGAGAGAAATTATCAATCCCAATAACCTGATGGCCCATTTTGGCCAATCGTTCCGAAGTGTGTGATCCTATAAACCCTGCTGCGCCTGTTACGAGTATCTTCATATTGCATTTTTCAGGTTACAAAGTAACAGCTTTTTTTATGTTTCTGAATTATTCAGTAAAAAAGAAATACTTTTGCACAAACAAGTTTGCAACCTTATATGTACGAATTTACCATAATTGTCCCGGTGTACAATGAAGAAGACAACCTTCAACGGGTTGAAAAAGAACTGCTGGCCTACACGAAAATTTCGATTAAAAAAACAGCAATTCTTTTTGTGAACGACGGCTCTTCAGACGGTAGCCAAGCACTAATTGAAGCTATTTGCCAAAGAAATGAAGCTTTTAACTACATTTCTTTTGCCGAAAATTGTGGGTTGAGCGCTGCCATAAAAGCCGGTTTCGATTATGTGGAAACACCACTTTTAGGATATATTGATTCCGATTTGCAAACGGCACCAGAAGATTTTAACCTACTGTTGCAACACATTGGCGAATACGATTTGGTTACAGGAGTTCGAGCTGATAGAAAAGATACATTCGTAAAAAATATGTCCTCCAAAATCGCCAATGGCATCCGCCGTACCTTTACCCACGACGGAATGGACGACACGGGTTGTCCGCTCAAAGTAATCAAAACCGATTATGCCAAACGCATCCCCATGTTCAATGGATTGCACCGTTTTTTACCAGCTATGATCTTGTTGCAAAACGGAAAAATAATCCAAATTCCCATTCAGCATTTTCCACGCATGGCAGGAACAGCAAAATACGGCCTTTGGAACAGGCTGTTTGGTCCTTTGGTGGACTGTTTTGCATATTTGTGGATGAAAAAAAAATACATTAATTACCAAGTGAAAGACAAAGGATGAGCGATTGGCTTATTTACGGCATCGGGTTTTTGGCGCAAGCGCTTTTTTCGGGTCGTTTGTTGGTGCAGTGGATCCTTTCGGAAAAAAGCAAACGCGTCATCACGCCTTCCCTATTCTGGAAACTGAGTTTGTTGGCCTCTTTTTTATTGTTTGTGTATGGTTATTTACGGGACGATTTTGCCATTATGTTGGGCCAATCACTTACCTATTTTATTTACATACGAAACCTTCATTTACAGGGTGAATGGCAAAAGTCACCCAAGTGGTTTCAATTGTTTTTGCTCGCCTTCCCAATTTTTATCGTTGTTTATGCTTATAATAATGGCGAATACGATTTGGATCAACTGTTCAATAACGAGAACATACCGTTGTGGTTGTTGCTTTTGGGAGTCTTTTCGCAACTGCTCTTTACGCTGCGGTTTGTGTATCAATGGCTGTATTCCGAAAAAACCAAAACCTCGCAACTGCCTGTTGGGTTTTGGCGCATGAGCGTAGTTGGGGCTTCGTTGATATTGACCTACGCTATTTTTAGGGAGGACCCAGTATTGTTTGTTGGCCATATCGCGGGTTTAATTATTTATGTAAGAAATATATTCATTTGGAAAAAACAGCGCCAGTTTGAAAATTGAAAGACTACATATCGTCATACTGATTCTCGTTTGCATTGCCATCTTTTTTGTGAACCTTGATGCTATTTTCGTGAACATCATGGAAGCGCGAAACTTTACGACCGCTCGCGAGATGCTGCACGACGGCAATTGGCTGTTGACCACCCTCAATGGCGAGCCCCGTTATCAAAAACCGCCCTTGCCCACTTGGCTCACGGCTGTTTCGGCAGCAATATTTGGGTTAAAAAGCTTAACTGCGCTTAGGCTCCCAGCCGCTTTGATTACGGTTGTTTTAATCTTGTTTTCATATAAACTGGCTTTAAAATTTACAAGAAGCAGGACGTATGCCTTTATTTCCTCCTTGATTATGGCAACGTCGTTTTACATTGTCTTTGCCGGGCGCAACGGCCAATGGGATATATTTACACACGGTTTTATGATGGTGTGTGTTTACCAACTATACCTCTTTTTTACTTCGGAAAAACAAAAATATCAGCACGCTTTAATCGCTGCCTTGTTTTTTGGGTTTTCGTTTATGAGCAAAGGGCCAGTGTCATTATATGCGCTGTTCATACCTTTTTTAATTTCCTTCGGAATCGTGTATAAATACAGGAATTTTAAGAGCCGTATCCTTCCTCTTTTGCTTTTCTTGATTGTTGCTTTCGCCGTTTCAGGTTGGTGGCATTGGTACACCTATACGTTTGACACGCAAGACGTAGCCGCCATTACCCAAAAGGAGACCTCCAACTGGACCAGTTACAACGTGCGTCCGTTTTATTATTACTGGAGCTTTTTTACACAAAGCGGCGTTTGGACTATTCCAGCTTTTATCGGGTTACTGTATCCCTATTTAAAAAACCGGGTTTTTAATAAAAAGGCATATTTGTTCACTTTTTTATGGACGGTGGTTTCGGTGGTGCTGCTCTCCATTATCCCTGAAAAAAAATCGCGCTATTTGCTGCCGGTATTGATTCCGTTGGCATTGAACACGGGGTTTTATATAGAATATCTTTTCCGAAGGTTTTCTGAAATATCAGATAAACGGGAAACCTTTCCGGTGTATTTCAACTTCGGATTGATTGCAACCATCGGTCTCGTTTTTCCTATTGGAGGCTATTTGTTTTTGGGCGCAGATGCGCTTTCAGGAAATTGGGGCTGGTATATCGCGCTTTCCATTGTTCTATTCGGAATCGGTTTTTTTATACTTCAAAAATTAGTTCAGAAAAAAATAAAACCGGTGTTCTATTTAACCATTGCTTTTATCGCCGCGATTATCTGTTTTGGGATGCCGCTCGCCAAAACCTTAACCGTTAATCCTGAATATAAAAGCCTGGCCAAACTGAACGACTGGCAACAGAAAACCGATTTAAAGGTCTATGAACTCACCTACTTTACGCCCGAGATGATCTGGGAATACGGCAAGCCCATTGAAGTATTGAAAAAAGACGACCGCTTTAAAATGCCTGCTGAAGACAGGTTTGGCGTACTCGTCGCGGAACCGGACAAAGAGTTTTTTAGAAAAAAATTTAAACATTATACCATCAAGAAAGTAACGCGCTACGATATGAACCCAAATGCTCCGGGAAGTCGCACGCACCGTGATCGGTTGTATCGGGATTTGTATGTGGTCAAGAAATAACACTTGGACACTTCGATACGAATAGTCCAAAATTCCATTCTGGACTATTCACTCAGCAACCTTGGTTTTAGCCTTTGTTTTTCCACTGTCTGCCGAATTTATACGAAGCAGCTTTTCTTCCCTTAGTAAAGGAACCTGCCCGAATGCTGTGGCAGGCGGGGGTGGCCCGTAGGGTCGGAAGGGTTTATAAACCATATTTAAACCTTTGCAAACAATCAAGGCCACTGAGTGGCTGTTCAAGAATAGAATTATTGAACAGTTGTATCGAAGTGTCATACTCCTATTCCAACCGCTAAGGTTTTACAAACCGCCGTTGTCCCCTAAGCTGAATTCGATAAAACAACAGCCCTATCAACGCTCCAAAAAACATGCCCGTAATGGTGTCCAACGGATAGTGAACGCCCAGATAAATACGGCTATACGCCACTACGGCTGCCCAAAATAATAGTAGAAAGGGCAAGTAACGGTACCATTTTTTTAACAACAAGCTCAAAAACACTGCGGCTGCCATGGTACTGGCCGCGTGTGCCGAAAAATAGCCATAGCGGCCGCAACGTACCGCTACATAGCGCATGGTTTCGCGCAAGGCTTCTACTTGACACGGACGCGGACGCTTTATTCCGTGTTTGAACAAATTGGCCAATTGGTCGGTTGCGGTAATCATCAAGGCGACACTTACCAGTACAACTAAAGTTCCTTTTAAGCCGTAGTGTTTATACACCAAGTACAATAAAACCGCATAAATGGGAATGGAGGACCATTTTTCGGTAACAATCAACCAAAAGCCGTCCCAAGAGGTATTTCCTAACTGATTCAGAAATAGGAAAAGTTCGGTGTCATATTTCAGCAGTTCTTCAATCATCTTCGTAACGGGCTACTTCGCGGTCGTAAAACTCGGTAGCTTCTTTTATGTAATTTTCGGTTTCTGACTCTAATTCTTTCTGGTCGTGGTTGTCGAATTCTTCTAACCATTCCACTTCATCGTCTTCCAAGTTGATGATAAAACGTGGAAATTCAGTATGGATTACAAAAATAGCGGTGGGGTAATCGGTATTATCGCCTAAAATATATTTTGGTAACGTCATAGTTCTGTTTTTATAAAATTAGTCAAGTTCTGCGCCTGCCTTACTTGCAATCAATTTTTTTGAAAGATAATTAAATCTGATGAATAACAGTATGCCCGAAACGGTAAGTCCTGCCAAAAGCCCGAACCAAATGCCTGAACTGCCATATTCGGTATATGTACTTAGGTAGTACATTATAGGAAATCCAATTAACCAATACGCAATAAAAGTAATCAAGGTAGGGATTTTAACATCTTGCATACCCCGTAACGCTCCCAGAGCAACCACTTGCACCGTATCGGAAATCTGAAAGATTGCAGCGATAAACAGCAATTTGGAAGCGATGGAAACCACTTCATAATTATCGGCAAATTCGGCCACATTATCATAATCCAAGTACAACTTGGGAAAAGCAGTGTTGAAAATCATAAACGAAACGGCAAACACAATGGCCATCAAGGTGGACAACAGGAAAATGGAAAACGTGATGCGCCGTAGCTCCAAAAATCGCCGCAATCCCTTTTGGTTTCCTACCCGTATCATAGCAGCCACGCTAAAACCAGTAGCTACCATAAAGGTCATGGATGATAGGTTCAAGGCAATTTGGTTGGCTGCTTGGGGGTTTTTTCCTAAGATTCCCGATAACCAGACTGCTGATGTAAAGATTCCCACTTCAAAAAACATTTGCATAGCCGAAAGACTTCCTAAATTGGATACTTTTTTCAGCATCGCTTTCGATAATGTGAAAAACTTGATATTCAGTACAAAATCGCGCGACTTATGGTGTTGCGACAATATATACCACAAATACACGACCATGATAACCCGAGATGCCAAGGTACCAATGGCCGCACCTACCACGCCCAAGGCCGGCATGCCAAATTTTCCGAAGATAAAAATATAGTTTAAAATAACGTTCACCACATTGGCCACAATGGTGGCGTACATAGGGTAGCGCGTCATAGACAACCCATCACTGAATTGTTTAAACGCCTGAAAAACCACCAATGGAATGATTGATATAGCCACTAAATTAAGGTACGGCATGGCGAGATCGACCACCTCAACGGGTTGGTTCATTACGTACATCAACGGCTTGGCAAACAACAGGATTATAAATAACGAAATGGCCAGCATGGTACACAAGAACAAGCCGTGTTTAAATGAAGATTTTCCCGTCTCGAAGTTGTTTTCGCCATCTGCTTCGGCTACCAATGGCGTTATTGCCGTGGAAAACCCAATACCGATGGACATAGCAATAAACATAAAACTGTTTCCCAACGAAACAGCAGCAAGCTCGGCCGTGCCCAACTGCCCTACCATAATGTTATCGACCAATGCCACAACCGTATGGCCCAGCATTCCCAAAATTACGGGCGTTGCCAGACGGATGTTGTATTTGAATTCTTTAGTGTACCGTTTTAACAAGTTGAAAAAATTTTGGGCAAAGGTAGCAAACCCAATCGGGTTAAATTTGGTAACTTTCGGTAAAATTTAAAACGATGCAATCTAACGCCAAAACACCTGAGCAATACATAGCCGAACTTCCTGAAGATCGTAAAGAAGTTATTTCGAAATTCAGAAATATTATTTTAAAAAACCTCCCAAAAGGGTTTGAAGAACAAATGACCTACGGAATGTTGGGTTACGTCGTACCGCATTCCCGATATCCCGATGGCTATCATTGCGACCCAAAGCAACCGCTTCCATTTATAAATCTGGCTTCTCAAAAAAACCATATTGCACTCTATCATTCCGGAATTTATAGTGATCCCGATCTTTTAAATTGGTTTACCAAGGAGTGGCCCAAGCATGCTTCTAACAAACTCGATATGGGAAAAAGCTGTATCCGGTTTAAAAACCCAAAGAAAATACCTTTTGATTTAATGGCAGAACTGGTTGGGAAGATGACCGTTGATGAGTGGATTGAAAAGTATGAAAGCGTGGTGAAGAGGTAATTGAATGTCGAATGTCGAATGTCGAATGTCGAATGTCGAATGTCGAATGTCGAATGTCGAATGTCGAATGTCGAATGTCGAATGTCGAATGTCGAATGTCGAATGTCGAATGTCGAATGTCGAAAATTAAATGTTTAAAGCCGAAAACACAATATTATTTCAAAACATACATTAGATTATTTTTTAAAAGCACCGGAACTTACAGCTGTTTCAGGTTCTTTTCCTTTTTCGTTCTTTTCTTTTTCTGAAGAAGGAATTGACCGCTCTTTATTTCAATTTCCTGAAAAAACGATGTTGGGAAAACAGGCCGAAGCTTGTTTTGAATTTTTGCTGAAACAATCTAAACGTTACCGATTGCTCGCTGCCAACACTCAAATACAAGGCGAAACGCAAACCTTGGGCGAATTGGATTATTTGGTTTTTGATACCAAAACCAACAAAACACTTCATATTGAACTAGCCTGCAAATTTTATCTGTTTGATGATCGTTTAGGCCCCAGCTACGAAGCGAAATGGATTGGCCCCAATCGCAAAGACAGGCTGCAAGAAAAATTGGATAAGGTTAAAGAAAAACAATTTCCATTGCTCCATGCTTCTGAAACTGCTGCAATTTTAGAAGGTTTAAAACTTGACGTTAATACTATTGAGCAGCAGGTGTGCATTAAATCATTTCTCTTTATTCCGAAGAACTTTAACATAGAAAAATTTCCAAAACAGTATCAAGATTGTGTCTTGGGAACGTATATTCCTTTTTTAGAATTTGAAAGCGAAGAAAATCCCGAAGCCCAATTTGCAATCCCTGATAAGAAACAATGGTTGCTCCCTCCTAAAAATTTGACCGAATGGTTTTCTTTTTCTGAAGCAGAAGAACGTGTTTCAGTATTGATACACCTTAAAAAATCCCCTTTGGTATATAAAAAACAAAAGGGGAAACTTGAAAAATTCTTTGTGGTTTGGTGGTAGGGGTGGGGTCAGGTTAATTTTTTACGTCGCTCGTCGCTGTTTTCGTTCCGTACTTATCAATTAAATACACCAAACTGGCCATGGTGGCACCGCCCAATTCCAATTCGCGTTTGTTGATGGCGTCAAACGTGTCATTAGCAGCGTGATGGTGAACAAAATAACGTTGCGAATCGGGACGTAAACCGGCCAATACGATGTTTTCATCTTTCAATGGGCCTATGTCTGCTCCGCTTCCACCCCTGGTGAACGAATGGATCAAATACGGCTCAAACAACGGTTTCCAGCTTTCAATTTGCGCAAAGTTGGCTTCATCGGTATCAAAGGAGAACCCGCGCGGTGTAAAGCCTCCCGCATCGCTTTCCAAAGCGAAAATATGCTGTTCGTTTTTCAGTTTTGCTTGTTCGGCGTATTTTCTTCCGCCGCGCAAACCGTTTTCCTCATTCATAAACAATACTACACGAATGCTGTGCTTGGGTTTATAGTTTATTTTTTTAAACAAGCGCAACACCTCCATAGATTGTACGCAACCGGCACCGTCGTCATGGGAGCCGTCGCCCAAATCCCATGAATCCAAGTGGCCGCCCACTACAATGTACTTATCTGGATGTTCAGACCCTGTAATTTCACCGATTACATTATACGATTTTACATCGTCAAAGGTTTTGCAGTTTTGTTTAAAGTAGAATTTAAGATCGGGTTTTATACCCAGGGCGCTGCTTAAATAATTGGCCCCGTTGGTACTGATGGCACAGGCTGGAATACGTTGGTCCGCCGGTATGTCGCCATAGCTCATAGAACCGGCATGTGGCAAATCGTCTTGGCGCAGGTTCATAGAACGCACGATAACGCCCACCGCGCCATACTTGGCCGCCTCTGCAGCACCAGCGTAGCGTTGGTCCACGCAACCGCCGTAGGCTTCAAAGGTGTTGATTAGGTTGGCTTGCATAGGGCGGTTGTAAAACACGATTTTACCTTCAATTTGCTCACGACCATAGTTTTTTAAGTCGTCCAAGCCCTGAACTTCGATCACTTCAGCTTTAAGCCCTAATGCAGGGGTGGCTACAGAACCACCTAATGCACAAATATTAGTTGTAGTGGAAACGCCAGGAGCGGTTTCAATATAGGCGTACTCTTTGGTGCCGCGCGTCCATTTTGGGACCATAACGGGTTGCAGCCAAACTTTGTCAAGCCCTAGTTGTTTCAGTTCGGCTTCGGTATATTCCACGGCTTGTTGTGCTTCCAAAGAACCCGATAATCGCCCTCCAATTTCGTTGGATAGATGGTCTAACCAATCGTAGCTTTTCCCGTTTAACAACGCCATATCGTAAAGGTTACGGATGGTAAGCGAGTCTTCGGTATTCACTTTTTGGGCGTAAGAATGACCTATAAATAATACTAATAAAAGAAAAGTAATTTGTTTTTTCATAGCATGTGTTTTCGATTTTAATAACGGAACAAATCCCCGTTCATTGTCCTTTTATTAGGGTTGCTTCTAATATATTATTCATTCTTCAGCTGTTCTTTGTATTCTGAAATTTTAGCCTCGATTTCAGGCGCTAATTCAGGCTCTTTAATATCTTTATAACTGGTCATGGTTTCGTACAGGATTTTTGAAACCAAATAGCGGGCAGTTTTTTTACTGTCCGAAGGAATAATATACCAAGGCGCATATTCAGTAGAAGTGTTGTTCAATACAGCTTCGTAACATTCCATATACTCATCCCACAGTTTACGTTCTTTTAAATCGCCGGGCGAGAATTTCCAGTTTTTCTCCTTTTTGTTCAGCCGTCTCAACAAGCGGTGTTTTTGCTCTTCTTTGCTGATGTTCAAAAAGAATTTGAAAATGATGGTGCCGTTTTCAGAAAGTGTTTTTTCAAAGGCGTTGATCTGTTCAAAACGTTGCTGCCAAAAGGATTCGTCAATATCTGAAACTTTAGTGATATTAGGCAGGTTTTCATTTAAAATATATTCGGGGTGTACGCGGGTTACCAATACATTTTCATAATGCGTGCGGTTGAACACCCCAAATTTTCCCCGTTGTGGCAACGCAATATAGTGCCGCCACAGGTAATCGTGTTTCAGTTCGTTTTTTGAAGGCGTTTTAAAACTGTGCACCACTACGCCCCGACTGTTGAACTCTTCAAAAACTTCACGTATCAAGCTGTCTTTCCCAGCAGTGTCCATTCCCTGTAAACAAATTAAGGCAGCGTATTTTCCGTGGGCGTACATGGTATCCTGAAATTTCGCCAAGTCTTTCCGGGTGGTGCGCAAGGCGTCTTTTATTTCGTCTTCTGAAGCGCCTAAATCTACTTTTGTAGCTGTTTCTTCAATGATTACTTTCTTAGAAACTTTATAATCTGAAATATTAAATGCTTTCATACAATATTCATTTGGTTGCAAATAGTTTTACGTCTTTTTCGCTTACCTCTTTTCCGCCCAAGATAATCAATCGTTCTACCACATTGCGAAGCTCCCGTATGTTTCCAGTCCAGTCGTATTCTTTTAATTTTTTAAGGGCTTTTTCTGAGAATTTTTTGTGGGCCGTTCCGTGTTCATCGGCTATTTTCTTGCTGAAATAATCCACCAATAACGGAATATCATCCCGGCGTTCGTTTAATGGCGGTACTTTAATCAATATTACTGCCAACCTGTGGTAGAGGTCTTCCCGGAAGTTACCTTCTTCAATCTCTTTTTTCAGGTCTTTATTGGTAGCGGCAATAACGCGTACATTCACTTTTATGTCTTTATCGCTCCCTACGCGCTGTACTTTATTTTCTTGTAAGGCCCGCAGTACTTTTGCTTGGGCAGAAAGGCTCATGTCGCCTACCTCATCTAAGAAAATAGTACCTTTATTGGCCGCTTCAAACTTACCGGCACGATCTTTATTGGCATTGGTAAAGGCGCCCTTTACGTGGCCAAAAAGTTCACTTTCTATCAATTCGCTGGGTATGGCGGCGCAGTTTACCTCGATCATGGGGCCTTTGTTGCGATCGCTTTTTTGATGCAACCAATGAGCGACCAATTCTTTTCCAGTACCATTGGGGCCGGTAATGAGCACCCTAGCTTCGGTTGGGGCCACTTTTTCGATCATTTCTTTTATGTGCACAATTTCGTCAGACTCCCCGATCATTTGGTAATTCTTACTCACTTTTTTCTTTAAACGGGTATTTTCCACTACCAGTTCTTTTCGGTCCAAGGCAATGCGAACGGTATTCAACAAGCGGTTTAAATCTGGTGGTTTCGAAATATAATCAAACGCACCCATACGCATCGTATTTACAGCGGTTTCGATATCGCCGTGGCCCGAAATCATGACGATAGGCGTTTCGGGTTTTATTTTTTTAATGGATTCCAGCACTTCTACCCCGTCCATTTTTGGCATTTTAATGTCGCAGAGTACGAGATCGAAGTCTTTATCTTTAATGAGTTCGGTGCCTTCCAGACCGTCTTCGGCTTCGGTAACATCGTAGGTATCGTTTTCTTCGGTAAGGATTTTCACTAAGACGCGGCGAATGGACGCTTCATCTTCAATAATTAAAATCTTTGGCATAGCTTAGTATTTAAATTTTAGTCCAGCTCTAAAATAGGGGGTGTTGGTGGTGTTTATTTCATAAATTTTATCGCCATCGTTGTTTTCCAGCCTAAAGTTATTATAGACCGAGTGAGCAGCATAACCATAAAAAAGGAAATGTTCGGTAAAAAAATGCTCGTAGCCTAATCCCAAAAGCCCGATGGTGTGTTCTATGTTTTCCACCTGTTTTCCGTTGGGGTTTTGTGGTGACATCGGGACAAAATTGGTTTGCAGGTTGGCGAAGATATTGTCCAAGGTGGCAAAAGCCTGTATGGCGTCTTTATGGCTGTCGTTTAAATAGTGGCGTACATTGGTCTTAGGCACCCCCAAGGTAAAGGTCCAATTGGGATGGAACTCTTTAAAATAATTAATAAGGGGTAACGGATAATTACGGCCCGGTGTTGTGGAATAGGTAAGGCCTAAAATAAGACGGTAGGGTTTGGCGACGGTGGTATCATCTTTTTTATCCAAAATGGAGTAAATGCCAAACTCATAAACAATATCATCGCCACCTATTTTCCCTTCTAAAGTAGAATTGATCCGCGCTCCTGCTTTGGCACCAAAACGCCATGTGTCATTGGGTTTCCAAGTGTAGCCTAAGTAACTGTACATACGTTGGGAGGAGTTGACCATGTGTTCACCAAAAGCAGCGATGTCTTCTTCATCTTTTAAGGAATAGTCCACATAGCGGTATTCCAGCCCAACGACAAAAATGCCGTTTTTATCTTCATCGACAGGAATGGGAATTTGAGCAAGGGCTCGATATCGTTGTATGGAATTATCAGATTTTGAAAAGGGAATGTGCAAATATTCAACTCTGGCAAGATCGGTGGTCTGTGCAAAAGCGGTACTGCAAATTAGAATAAAAAAAAGGGTGAAAATGTTTTTTAAAAGTGGGTTCTTTCTCTTTTTCAAGTTATTTTATTTTTTAGTTTGAAACAAATGCACATCGCGTTGCGGGAACGGGATGTTGATTTGGTTTTCCCTGAACAATTGTTCTATGCGAAAACGCATTTCACTTTTAATACGGGGATCGACAAAACTGTCGCCAATATAAAAGTAAACACTAAATATAAGTGCTGAATCACCAAAATCCTCAAATAATACGAAAGGTTTAGGACTTTTTAACACTCCTTTTTGTTTTGCCGCACTTTGCAAAAGCAGGTCGCGCACCAAATTGGTATCGCTGCCATAAGCCACCCCAACCTTAACATACTCCCTTGTTGTACGGTGGTTTTGGGTATAGTTGTACAATGTATCGGTAATAAATTTACTGTTGGGTATAATGATAATCTTATCGTCCCTGGTAATGGCGCGGGTGGTGCGCAGCTTAATATCGGTAACCCGGCCAACTTTGCCTTCGAGTTCAATGATATCGCCCACCAATAACGATTTATCAAGAATGATAAAAATACCGCCAATCACATCTTTAAAAAGGTCTTGGAGCGCCAGGCCAAAACCAACCAACAAAGCTGCCGATGCTGCCAAAAGCGGGGTAATATTAAACCCGGCAACACTTAGAACCGAAATAAAAACAACAATGTAAGTAACGTATTTTATAAACTTGAACACACTGATAAACTTCCGTTTATCACCCTCGACCATTTTACGGGTGTAGATTTTGCGTATCCATTTTAATATAAGGCTTGCAACAAATATGGAAGCTATTAGCAAGAGCAACAAGCCAATGGTTATGCTCACCCGCTTATCACCTTCGCCAAAATGAATTCCCATTTGGAGAAATTCCTGGATAGCGCCCCAGATATCTTCTTTTACAACCTCTTCAATTTTTTCTGAAACGTCCTCCTTTTGAACCATTGTTAGTATTTAAGCCACTTCACTAATTCTTTGTAGCTCGGTTTCTTTCCGTACATTAAAATACCAACCCGGTATATTTTTGCCGCAAACCAAACCATCCCCATAAAAGTAGCAAATAAAATAATTACCGAAACAATTTGTTGCCAAATTGGCACCCCAAATGGAATGCGCATTAACATCACCACGGGCGAGGTGAACGGGATAAATGAAAACACTTGCGAAACCGTACCGTGCGGATTGTCAATAACGGTAAAGAACCCTACATAAACCGCCAAGATCAACGGTAAAAGGATGGGCATCATAAATTGCTGCGTATCGGTTTCGCTGTCAACCGCCGCACCAACAGCTGCATATAAAGAGGCATATAACAAATAACCGCCAATGAAAAACAGGATGAACATAATAATCAAATTGGTTATCGGTAGCGAGGTTACTTCACGAATTACTTCTGCCGCTATTTGTTCAACCCCACTGCCATTGGCCTCCATCATTTGCTGTTGTGGCGTTTGCACGGTAGAAGGGTCTATGCCCAATACCGAAGTAACCACAAGGCCGAATACCCCTATTAAAATTAGCCACGCCACAAACTGGGTGATTCCAGCCAATGTGGTTCCAAAAATCTTGCCCAGCAGTAGTTTTATGGGTTTTACCGAAGAAATGATCACTTCGATAATGCGGCTGGTTTTCTCTTCGATTACACTGCGCATAATCATATTTCCGTAGATGATGATAAACATAAACAATAAATAGCCCGCTGCGCCACCAAAAATCAATTTAAGGCCCGATCCCAGCTTGGAGGTTTCTTCCCCGGCATAGGTTTCCAGGTTGGTGTTTATATTAATGCGCAATTGGTCTATTTTTTTAGGGTCGATCCCTGCTTCCTGCAGTTTTTCGGTGTTTACTTTTTCTTCTATGGCATCTTGAATATCGCCCATAATGGTCAAGGATGGAGAGTCTTCAGAATAAAAAGTGATTTTATTGGCCAGCTCATCGATGGTCTGTGTTTTGGGGATATACAAAAAACCATAATATTCAGATTCTTCGGAAAGTTTCTTTGCCTCGGCCAACGTGATATCGTTCAACGGTTTGTAATGTATGGAGCCGGTATCTTCAAATTGATCGACAAACAATCGGCTTTCATCAAGAATGGTAATGGTGCGCACACTATCGTTATTGATGTTTGAAAGATAAGCGACCAAGGTAAAAATACCGACCAGCAACAACGGGCTTAAAAACGTCATGATAATAAACGACTTGTTGCGTATTTTATTTAAATATTCCCTTTTGAGTATGAGCGGAAGGTGGTTCATGGTTCTTTATAATTAGTTGTTGCGTACCGTTTCTATAAATATATCGTTGGCTGTAGGGATGACCTCCACAAAGTGGGTAAGTTCACCCTTACCTATTAAATAGGTTATCAAATCGTTGGCCGTATGGGTTTCCGGAATCTGTATTTTATACTGCAGTTCGTTGTTGATGCTTTTAAAGGTAGCCGGGAAGAGCTTGAATTTTTGTTTTAAATCGGCCGTGACCACATCGGGATATGCTGTTTGTATGCCCACTTCGTAGGTGTTCGATTTGTATTTCCGCTTAATGTCTATCAATTTACCGTCCAATATTTTGTTCCCTTTGTTGATAAGGGCAATATGGTCGCACATTTCCTCGACCGATTCCATACGGTGGGTCGAAAAAATAATGGTGGCACCATCGTCGCGCAGTTTTAATATTTCGTCCTTAATTAAATTGGCATTGATGGGATCGAACCCACTAAAAGGCTCATCGAAGATCAACAATTTTGGCTGGTGTAGCACGGTGACCACAAACTGGATTTTTTGTGCCATACCTTTGGAGAGTTCTTGAATTTTTTTGTTCCACCAATCGCCTATTTCCAAACGGTTAAACCAATATTTTAAGCGTTCTTTTGCTTCGGTTTTGCTCAAGCCTTTCAATTGTGCCAAATACAATGCCTGCTCCCCTACTTTCATGGACTTGTACAGGCCCCGTTCTTCGGGCAGATAGCCAATATATTGTATGTGATGGGGCTGCAAAGGTTCACCATCTAAGATCACCGTACCCGTATCGGGCATGGTGATTTGGTTGATCACGCGGATAAATGTTGTTTTTCCTGCTCCGTTTGGCCCCAAAAGCCCAAAAACACTGCCTTTGGGAACCTCGACCGAAATATTGTTTATTGCGGTGTGCTTGCCAAATGATTTGGAAACATTGTGGGCCACTAAAAGTTTTTCCATATAGTTTATAATCGATTCGGTAAAAGTATTGAAATGCCTTTGAAGACAAATATCATTTTACCAATTTTTAATTTATTAGTGCCAAGAAATTCTTTAACGTTACGGTTTTTCGAGTATTTCTGAAAAAAAGTATATCGTAAGCTATACAGCTATTGTGTAGTTTATAGGAATATTCAAAAAAACAAAACCCACCCTCTATTAACATAAAGGGTGGGAAAAAAATTGCTATGAAAAAGAAAAATTATCGCTACAAAGCGTAGCGATAAATCAAATATAAGTAAAAATTATTTAATTAACGTTTATTTAAGAAAACATATCTTTTACCTTTTCAAAAAACGATTTATCTTCTTTTTCAGGTTTCGGTGTAAAATGTTCATCATCAACCATTTTCTCGAAAAAAGCACGTTGTTCTTTGCTCAACGTTTTTGGTGTCCATACGTTAACATGAACCAGAAGATCGCCGGTACCATAACCATTAATGCTTGGTATCCCTTTGTTGCGCAGGCGTAAAATTTTTCCGCTTTGCACCCCGGCCTCTACTTTAATTCTAACTTTTCCGGTAACGGTGTCGATTTCTTTTGAAGCCCCCAAAGTGGCATCTGGGAAACTTATATATAGGTCGTAATGTAGGTTATCACCCTCGCGTTGCAGGGTGGGATGCTCTTTTTCCTCTATGGCAACCAAAAGATCGCCTGCAATTCCGTTTCCGGGGGCATCGTTCCCTTTTCCTGAAACTTTAAGTTGCATCCCATCCTCTACGCCTGCAGGGATTTTTATAGAAACCGTTTCTTCGGTGGCCAACATGCCGTGGGCATCGGCGTTTGAGGGTTTTTCGTCTACAATTTGACCGCTGCCACCGCATACGTTACAAGTAGTTGCCGTTTGCATGCGACCTAATATAGTGTTTTGAATACGGGTCATTTGTCCCGTACCGTTACAGGTAGAACAGGTTTTGTACGTAGTGCCTTTTGCAACTTTTTTACGTTTAACCTTGATTTTCTTTTCTACACCGTTGGCTATCTCTTCTAAGGTAAGTTGCACGCGAATGCGGAGGTTGCTCCCTTTTACGGTTCTACGGCCTCTGCCTCCAAAACCGCCAAAGCCGCCACCGCCACCAAAGGCACCGCCGAAAATATCCCCAAACTGACTAAAGATATCGTCCATATTCATACCGCCACCGCCAAAACCACCGGCACCATCGAAAGCTTGATGGCCAAAACGGTCGTACCGGGCTTTCTTATCGGGGTTGCTCAATACCTCATAAGCTTCAGCAGATTTTTTGAATAGCTCTTCAGCTTCAGAATCACCGGGGTTTTTATCGGGATGGTACTTAATGGCCATCTTGCGGTATGCTTTTTTAATTTCTGCCGCCGAGGCGTTTTTATCTATTCCGAGTATTTCGTAATAATCTTCCTTCATAAATTATTGGCCTATCACAACTTTTGGGAACCGGATGATCTTTTCACCCAAGGTGTACCCTTTTTCAATTACATCTACTATTTTTCCTTTTAGATCGTCCGACGGAGCAGGCACTTGCGTTACCGCATCGTGTATTTCGGCATCAAAGGTGTCGCCCTGTTCGGTTTTTATGGGCTCTAACCCTTTAGAACGGAGTGTCTCCTTTAATTTATTCTGAATGAGCTGCACTCCTTTCAACAGATTTTCGTCTTCTGTTTTTTCAATTTCTTTCAAAGCACGGTCAAAATCATCCATTACGGGAAGCAGGGAGGTAATGACATCTTGCCCGGCGGTTTTAAACAATTCTACCCGTTCGCGGCCGGTTCTTCTCTTATAGTTTTCAAATTCTGCAAACAACCTAAGGTAGCGCTCTTTTTCTTTTTCAACTTCTTCTTGAAGCTGTGCTATCTTATCTTGCCCGTTACTTTCCGTTTCGGCAGTATCTTTGGTCTGTTCTTGCTCTTGAGTTGCCACCTCTTCTTCTTGGACAACCTGTTCTTTCTGGGTTTTATCTTTCTTGCTCATAAACGAGATCATTTTTGTTTTTTTCTGAAAGTTGCAAAAGTACTGCCATTTCAGAAGAAATGACAAAATGTCAACACATTTATTTTAATAGTATTTTAAGAATATGAACACCTAAAAAGCATATTTTTGCCAAAACTATAAAAACACAATCAATACTATGAAAAAAACAATCATCAACAGCATGTTGATAGCCTTTATAGCAATAGGGGCTGTTTCGTGCAACGATTCCAAAAATGAAGCAAAAACCTCTGAAGCCAAAACAGTGGCCGAAGCTACCAACGAAGCCGTAGATTATAAGGTGGACGCAGGTGCTTCCACTATTAAATGGCATGGCACCAAACCGACGGGAAGCCACCACGGCACCATCGACATCGCCGAAGGCACCCTTATGGTAAAGGGCAATGCAGTAGAGGCCGGTAAGTTTGTCATTGATATGAAAACCATTAATGATGAAGACCTGGAAGGCGAGAAAAAAGCAAACTTAGAAGCGCATTTAATGGGGACTGTTGAAGGAAAAGAAGGCGATTTTTTCAACGTAAACAAATACCCAACCGCCACTTTCCAGTTAACTGCCATTGAAGCTATGGGAGACCACAGTATGGTAAAAGGAAACTTGACCATTAAGGACAAAACCAACCATATTGAGTTTCCGGCTACAGTAAACATGGATGTTGACAAAATAACTTTGGAAAGCAAACCGTTTACCATAGACCGCACCAAATGGGGCGTTAACTACGGTTCAAAATCGGTTTATGACAATTTGGGTGATAAATTTATAAGCGACGATATTGAGCTTACCGTTTCGCTGGTCGCCAAAAAATAATACCACTGAAAATTTCATTATCAAAAAACGGCTCTACTTGGGCCGTTTTTTTATTTAAGCAGGTTTTTTATCGCCGGTGCCACATTGACGTACCGAAATTCAAAACCGCTTTCCTCCAATTTTTTGGAGCTTACCAACTGCCCTTTGAGTACCAATACAGCCATTTCGCCAAGGATTAACCGCAGTACAAACCCAGGGACATTGGGCAACCACAGGTCTTTATTTAAATACGAAGCAATTTTACGGGTCATCTTTTCATTGGTCACCGGGTTGGGGGCGGTCGCATTGTAAATACCCCTTAAGCCGTTTTTTATGATATGAACGTAAACACACGCAATATCATCGATGTGGATCCAAGAAAGCCATTGTTTTCCACTGCCCAGTGGAGCGCCAAATCCTTTTTCGATAGGTTTTAAAAGTTTTGGGAACGCACCTTCTTCTTCGGCGAGCACTACGCCGGTACGTACTTTGGCCACCCGCATGTCCAGTTTTTTAAATTGATCTGCGGAGGCCTCCCATTTTTGAACCACCTCGGCTAAGAACGTGTCGTCCACAGCGGTGTCTTCTTCGGTATACAAACGGGACTCACTGTTGGGGTAAATACTCACCCCACTGGCCGAAATAAAATGCCGCACACTCGTTTTGTTGTTTTTAAGGGTTTTGAATATGAGGTTGGCCGTTTGGGTACGGCTCTCGATAATGGTTTTTTTGTAGCTTTTGGTCCACCGTTTTGAAATGGTAGCTCCTACCAAATTGATAATAGTAGTCACATCGGTAAAGGCATCGGGATCGATTTCTTCTTTATACGGATTCCAGTAAAATCCTTTGTAGTTGGGCTTGTTTTCTATTTTTTTCTTACTTGTGGTCAAATAATTTACGCTAATGCCTGCATTGTGGCATTCTTTCGTCAATTGGGTGCCTATCAATCCTGTTGCTCCTGTTATCAATACTTTCATAAATCAACGCAATTGTAATATTGTATCTTATTATACCTATTATTTTAAAGTTACAGCATATACAACCAACGGCAATAGCACTTAACGCAATATTAAGAAGCAGGCCGTTAAAAATTTCACAAAGACTATTGATGAATTTTCGTAGCCCGAAGCATTTGTCTTTTTCCGGGTGGGCCAGGCAATCGCTCCACGGTAAAACCTACTGCTTTCATATTTCGGCGTACGCTGCCTTTTGCCGAATAAGTAACCAAAACCCCATTGGTTTTCAGCGCCCGATACATTTTTTTGAATATCTCAAAAGTCCAAAGTTCTGGTTGTACGCGAGCTCCAAAGGCATCGAAGTAAATAAGATGGAACGCTTCGATAGCTTCTATTTCTGAAAAAAATTGTTTTCGTTTGGTAAGCTGAAAATTTGGCGAAATCTGGACTGGCAGTCCCCAGTTGGAAGTATGAAGGTTTTTAAAAGTATCTTTATTTGCGTTCAATTGCTCAGGATAATTCAACCCCGGCAATTCTTCGGCAGGTATTGGATAGGCCTCTATCCCCGTATAATTTATCTGAAGTTTCTTTTCTTTGGCCTTTAAGAGGGTTAAAAACGCATTTAAGCCCGTACCGAAACCAATTTCCATGATGGAAAAGGTGCTGGCTTCGTGAGTATTGCAGCAATGCAACAACCCGTTTTTAATAAAAACGTGCTGGGCTTCGGCGATGGCCCCGTGCTTAGAGTGGTATTGTTCGTCCCAATCGGGCAGATGTATGGTCATAGACCCATCGCCCGTTTTGAGAAACTTGCGTTTCATTGCTATTGCTTTTCGGCCATTTCGGGCAATAGTACGCCGTGCGATAGAATGGCGTAGGTAGTCTTTGGTTCGGTAATGGCAGCGATTTCGGCTTCGCTTTTACCGGCATCTTCTGCAAAATGCTTCAGGTCTTCCACGCTTGTTTTTTCAACATAGGCTTTTCCTGCAACGATCACTTCTTCGGTGGCAATGTCTTTGGGCATAAAAAAACCGTAATCCTTAAACTTTACAAAAGCTTCCTCTTCCCCGCCAATGTCCAAGCGCATCCAGCATCCTTTTTTCTGGCAAACGGAATTCACTGCCGAGCGGAACTTTACAGCAACGGTATCGCCCACTTGCATACCTTCAAATTTTGCTTTCATATCGGCAGCGCTCATCACGTTGGCATCGTCAATTTCTTCCCCGAAAGATTGGTAGGCCATATCCTTGTTGTTTTCGGTGGTTTGCTCGGTTTCGGTTTTTTGGGCCTCAACCGGTTCTTCTTTAGTGCCATTTTTACAACTTACAGCAATAAACACCAATACAAATGCAATTAGAAAATTTTTCATGATTATTTTTTCAGAAATTAATTGTATCTTAATCTTCTACAATTTTAAGGAATTTTTACATTTTTTATGGTGTAAATTTTAACTAATTTTGAACACTAAACATCCTATCCCATGAGTATTGCAACCAACGAACATATAACAGTCGAAAAAATAAAGAAATCGAAATTAGATCAAGTGGATTTTGACAACTTGACCTTTGGTAAAAATTTTACCGATTATATGTTTGAGTGCGATTATAAGGACGGTAAATGGCAGAATCCTACCATTAAACCTTATGGTAATTTGGAACTGTCGCCCGCCACAAAGGTGTTTCACTATGGACAGGCCGTTTTTGAAGGGATGAAAGCCTATAAGGATGACCAAGGCGAGGTGTTTCTGTTCCGCCCGGAGGATAACTTTAAGCGTATAAACATTTCGTCCAAGCGTATGGCCATTCCTGAATTTCCGAGGGAATTCTTTTTTGAAGCGCTCCATACCTTAGTCCAGTTGGACAAAGATTGGGTGCAACCGGGCGAAGGAAATTCGCTTTACATACGTCCTTTTGCTATGGCGACCGAAGTAGGCGTCTCTGCGGCACCCTCTGATGAATATAAATTTATGATCATTATGGCACCTGCTCAAGCCTATTACACGGGCGATGTACGGGTAGTGATCGCAGAACAGTTTAGCCGCTCTGCCGATGGTGGAGTTGGTTTTGCCAAAGCGGCCGGAAATTATGGCGCTCAATTTTATCCTACCAATTTGGCTCGCGAAAAAGGGTTTCAGCAGGTTATCTGGACCGACGCCAAAGAACATAAATATTTGGAAGAAGCGGGTACGATGAATGTTTTTTTCAGGATTGGCGATACGTTGATCACTGCACCGACCAGTGATCGAATTTTAGACGGAGTAACAAGAAAAAGTGTGCTTAAATTGGCAGAACATAATGGCATTAAAGCAGAAGTTAGGCGTATTCAGGTTTCAGAGTTGGTAGAAGCAGCAAAAAATGGGACCTTAAAAGAAATTTTCGGTGCAGGTACTGCTGCCGTAATCAGTCCTGTGAGTGCTTTCAGCTATCAGGAAACGGTGTATGACATTCCCAAACAAGAAGACAGTTATGCCAAACGTTTTAAAAAGGAGTTGATGGACATCCAGCAAAACAGGGCCGACGATCCGTTTGGCTGGCGGTATCCTGTTGCATAGGTTATTTTAGTACTGAAAGTCTTTATTCATTTTTCAAAATAGCCTGGATATTGGGCTTAAAATAATCAGGGCCTTTTAAAATTTTACCGTCTTCCCTGCAAATAGGTTTGCCATCGGCACCTAATTTGCTCATGTTGCTACGTTGTATCTCGTTGAATATTTCTTCTATTTTGTGTTGCATCCCGTGCTCAATAATGGTCCCGCACAATATATAAAGCATATCGCCCAAGGCATCGGCCACTTCTACCAAGTCATTGGCATTCGCGGCCTCTAAATATTCTTCATTTTCTTCACACATCAAAGTATAGCGCAACAAGTTTTTTTCGGTTCCCAAGTTTGCTGTGGGAGTTTTATTAATCCCTAAGCCAAAAGCTTGATGAAATTTGCTCACCGCGGCAATTTTATGCTTCATATTGATTTGTTTAATTGTATTTTTGTTTTGATAAAAATACACTTTTATGTTTACTACCGGTCAATGGGTTTTTGCTATTCTTGCTGCAATTGCATTTATTGTTATTATTATATATAGCTATAGAAAAGACATCAACCGCCATAAAAAACACTACAAAGGAACTTTTTGGATACTACTGGGTTTTATTGTTTTTATTTTGCTTCTTCTGGCTGTTAAAACCTATATAAAGGGATAAAAAGACATTTTTTCTTTTTTTTTCGATATTACGCAAGAAAAACAAGTGCTTCACTAAAAAAATACCCTGAATTGGGTATTTTATGCATTTTGTAAAGCATCTACTTTTGTGCTGTGAACACGTACAAAAAAATAACGGAACTTCTTAAAAAGGCAAAAAAAAATTCGTTACAGTTAAATAATAATGAAACGATAGCTGTATTGGACGCCTTGAAACAGATATCAGAAAGCAAAAGGATAATAGACAAGGCAATTTACTATTCTTTAATATTAGAGCAAAAAAGTCCGAAAATCAAAAACCTCAGCCCGAGGGAGATTCAAATATTCACGTTGGTGGGCAACGGATTGCGCTCTAAAGAAATTGCAGCAATGCTCTCCATAAGCCAACAAACAGTTGGCACCCATAGAAAAAACATTATTAAAAAACTCAAGATAAAAGGAAGCCGACAACTGCAATCTTTGGCTTATAAATACAACAATAGCGAATCGAAAAAGGCATTTCTTACAAAAAATACCCAATAATGGGTATTTACTACTATTCCCTCTTAACTTACTTTTAACAAAAATTATAAACCAAATTTTAATTATGAAAAAAATTACATTAATTGTGTTGTGCGTTTTGTGCTGGGCCACTTCTAAAGCACAAGAAACCAGCTTATTTCCACAAGCTCCCGGAGAAACTTATGAGTATGCTTTAGAAGAATCTTTCGCACAAGATAAGGTACAAACCTTCAAAGAATATTCTTTAGGCGTAATGTTTATGCCTATTCCATTATTCATCGATGAAATTCAAATTACCCAAGATGGGGACACACAGAGTTTTTCAAATGATGAAAACATTTTTAACGTAGGTATAGGCTTAGTGGTCAACGCAGATTTTAACGAATCTGGTTTAGGATTTGGATCCTTGGGATACTTTTCGATTATTGGCGGAGAAGATATTAGGGCTTATGATGGGTATTTTGCTCTAAAATATGATTTCGCTTTAGGTGATCCCATCGACACAAATTTTGAAATATCTCCATTACTTGGATTGGGGTGGCTACATTTTCAACGAAAGTCGGACGAGGTTAGTTACGGAAGCAGTTATTATGTGGCTGGAGGACTACGGCTAACTTGGAAAATTGTTAATGGAGTTTTTGTAGGGGCCGATGCTTTGACAACCCCTACTCTTTTTACTTTTAACAACGAAAAGTTATTAGGCGTTGAAGATCAAGTGGACGAAGTGACGTTTAAAAACAAAACCCCTGTTACGCTGAACATTTCCTTACGTTTCAACATACTTTAAAACACTCAATTTAAAACACAATACAATGAAAAAATCATATATATACATTACACTTTTTATATCGCTGTTGGGTCTGGCGTCCTGCGATGTTGAATCAGAAGCATCATTCCTTGAAGATGGCGAAGATTTAGGTTTTACAGGAACAGAAGACGATATTATAGACTTTTTAACCGAAGATGCCTACCAAGGTTTGTTAGACTTAGGAATAACCGTTAACACAGGAAACACCCCGCCAGAAGTAGAAGGAACTTACTTAATGAGTCCTTTCACATTAAAAGCCACCAATATTCCTGGGGACGGCTATGAAACGGGCGATGTTTTTTTAGATAAGTTAATTTCTTTATTTGGCCAAGATAATGAAAGCTTAAAAATAGAATACTCCGGTTCACAAATTGATTCTGACGGGAACAGCGTTTCGACGGAAACAGGGGTTGAATCCTACATAACTGGTTCTGGTAATAACTTCACGATTATCGTCAAAACCAGCGGAACAAGTCCCGGTTCATCTGGTCCTGTTACGTTTATAAACGGGATAGCAATTTCAGGAAGTATAGGGCAAAATGGGATTATCGATGCTGAATATGGATTAATTATTATTGAAAAAAATGACGATGTGAATGACGAATACATAGATGAGGGAGAGGGTCGTTTATTCGAAGATCTTGATGGATTGTCCAACCGTCAATAATTAAAGTTTAAATAATTTCTATGAAACAATTTTCTTTTTATATTATTTTATTAATCGCCCCCCTGTGTCTTGCTCAGCATGGTACAGGGTTGGTGTTTGATGACGAAGCTTACGAAGAGATACCTGCGAAACCCAAAAATGTCGCATTTTTTGATGATCTGGCCGATATAACTCAGGCTTCGATTAAAAAATATGCTCCTGTGGTTAGAAGTCAAGGAGGATATGGCACCTGTACCGGTTGGGCAACTGCCTATTACGGCCGTACCATTGTAGAAGCCAAGCAGTTAGAGTTAAAAGAGCAAGAAGAAATAAATAAAATAGCCTTCTCTCCCATTTTTACCTACCTAAACGCTGCGACGAAAGAAAATAGTTATAATTGCCAAAAAGGCGCCTCCTTGGACCGTGCTTTAAGGTCTTTAATAGAAGATGGATCTCCATATTTTGAAGATTACAAAGACGCCCAATTTTGTGACGATGACATTCCTGAAACTATTTTTGAAAAAGCAAAATCTAATGTTATCAAGGAATATAACCGTGTTATTGTAGGTAGCGAAACCAAACAAGAAAAAATTGAAAACGTAAAACGGGCCATACACAATGGTAACCCGGTAATTATTGGTTTTAAGGTAGAAAAAGCATTACACATTGCCAAAGGAGTTTACGTACCAGACAATCAACTAACTGGAGGTGGCCACGCCATGTGCGTTGTAGGCTTTGATGATGAAAAATACGGCGGTGCTTTTGAAATCATAAACAGCTGGGGGACAGATTGGGGCAATAATGGATATATCTGGGTAAAATATGATGATTTTGTTAATTATACCCGTTATGCATTAGAAATCATCCCAAAACCTAAACCGGTAAACAAGCTCAAAACCTTAGCAGGTGAATTAAGAATTGAGCTGAAAGGTGGTGCCGAAATGCAAGTGATAAAAGGGGGTGCGTCTTTCAAAAAAAGCGTTTTGGGCTGGCAAGATGTTGTAAAAGAAGAAGAAACCAACGATAAAACAGTAGGTGACTATAAAACCACTACCTCTTACCCAAAAGAAACCAAATACCGCATGTATGCAAAAGTTAACCAACCAAGCTACGTATATGTATTTGCTGCAGACAGCGCTGGTGAAAACGGGGTACTGTTTCCGCATCAAGATGGAATATCCCCATATTTTGACAATACAGAAGCCGAGCTGGTGATTCCTGGAGAAAAATATTTTTTCAGGCTTAACAAAGATGTTGATTCCGACTACACAATTGTTGTTTTCTCCCTCGAAAAAATAGACACAAAAAAAGTAAAAGAACAATTAGACACCCTTGAAGGTGATATGCTTGATAAATTATACATGATTTTTAATGACAGCTTGATTGCTAAAGAACACATGAAACTGTCAAAAAACAAAATGAAGTTTGATGCAAAGTTTGAAAAAGGCACAACAGCAATGATGGTGTTGGACATAAAACGATCTTAAATGAAAAAGCTAACTGTCACCCTATTAGTCTGTGCCCTAACAATTTGCTGTAAAGGACAAAAAAAAAGTATATATAGTTCGCAAGACGTAGTAAAAGAGGAAACTGTCGATTTGGGAAAAACAGTAGGCAAGGCAAAATTAGGACATATTCAAAACACACGAAAAATAGTCATGTACAAGATTGAAGATGTACTGATTGAAGGAACCACAAACCAATATGGAAAAAAAGCTGTAAAAACAGACAGTATAATAAAAAATGCTGTTGATAAGTTCATTTCTGAAATTACAAATCCCGCTAACTACGTCGTTGCTACCAACAAAAAAGTATCGTTTGAACCTGATTTTCAATTTGAGCTCTGCGCACAAAACTGTGAGCTTTCAATTTTATTGGATTCAAAAACCAAAAAAATAGGCTTTATAAATCTAGAAGGCCAAGAAGTAATTGGCATACGGAAAAATTTAGTTTCGTTCTTAACAAAAAACAATCAATAATACAATGGCAAATTATTGTCGGAAATTTATATAAATAAACATTATGAAAAAAATAGTAGTTTGGGGTTTCATTTTTTTCACAATAAGCCCTGTTTTTTCGCAAAAATTTCAAGACGTGGTAAAAGCTGAAACCGAAGAAGAGGTAGATGAACTTTGTCAAACCATTGGATTGGGTTTTATGAGCACACCAAAAGAAGTAGAAGATATTATTAATGAAATTGTTCAAACTGCAGGGGTAAGTAAAGCAGGTTTTGAGCTTAAAGAATGTTCAAACATTGAAAATGCAGTAGCCAAAATCATACCTATTCAAGGTGAAGATGTCCGGTATATAATATATGATAGTGATTGGCTGCAAAGCCTTATCAATAGCACTTCGAATGACTGGTCTGGTAAATTTGTACTTGCACATGAAATTGGACACCATTTAAATGGGCATAGCTTAAATAACGGCAGCAGTAATCATGATTATGAACTACAAGCAGATTATTTTGCCGGACGAGCACTGGCAAATTTAGGAGCTTCTTTAGAAGAAACATTGTTAGTTACCAGTAAACTACCTGAAAAAGCCACTTCGTCTCACCCAGCACGAGCAGACAGGACTCAAAAAGCAGAAGAAGGCTGGAAATCTGTAAAAAACAAAGCCCTCACTATTAAAGTTAGAAAAGAAGACGAAAGTGAAGTAGCACTAAAATTAGTGCAGATGATTGACAATAAATTAAAAAGTCGATCCTTAATTAAAGATGACTACCAAAAGACCTTAAAGCAACTAAGCGTCGCCAGAAACAGGTATTATAAAGGTTACACTGAAGATATACGTTATTTTGAAGCGATCTGCTACACAGGTATAGAGAATCAAGAAAAAGCAATGGATGCGTATGTCAACTATTTAAGCATTGAGGGCCTCGATAAAGACCAAAGAATAAAGGAAATTAGTGAGTTATATACCAACTCACCTATAGACAACACTGCTTTTTTTGCAAATACATCTGTAGTGTACCATTTAAGCAAATCATACTATAAAAATAAAAACTACGATAAAGCCATCATTTTTGGAAACCAATTTTTGACCCGATCACAAGATGCAGATAAAAACAGTGATATAATTGAAGTAATAGCCACCAGTGAGTTTGAAAAAATTGAAGAAGGCATTAATGGGATGAGCGTAAAAGAATCTGTTGAGAAGGCTGCTCTTTACATTCAAAATGAAGAGTACAGTAAAGCATTCAAGTTATTGACAAAAGCAGCAGAAAGCAAAAATGCAGAAGCCCAACATCTTTTAGGAAATCTCTACTTATATGGAAGGGGTGTGGAAAAAGATGCCAGTAAAGCATTAAACTGGTATATTTCTTCAGCACAACAAGGTGATGTTGAAGCACAGTATATGGCAGCAACTTGCTATTTTGAGGGGTACGGCGTGTCTAAAAGTTTAAAAAATGCACGGTTTTGGTTCAATAAAGCTGCAGAAGGCAACCACCCATATGCAGCAGAAGGTTTAGCAAAAGTTGAAGCCGAAGAAAATCCGAAAAAGAGCATTCCTGTTAAAAAAACAGAATCTAAAGAGACTAAAGTTGAAACTATCGCAAAACAAGTGATCAAGGGAGATTCTTATTTTAATAAACGAATGTACCCTGATGCTTACAACATGTACATCACCCCAGCAAATAAAGGCAACGCTCACGCTCAAGAACGAATAGGTTGGCTTTATTATAAAGGAAAAGGAGTTAAAAAAGATAAAGATTTGGCAGTATCCTGGTGGAAAAAAGCTGCAAAGCAAGGAAATGTAGAGGCCATTAACTACTTAACGAGATTAGGCCAATGGTAAACTAAAAATTTTTCCTTGCAATTTTTAAGAAACATGATCACCAATGTAAATTCCAGATTAGGAAGGCGTTTTGATATTTTTATTCAAATACTCATCGTGCTTTCCATGATTGCTTTTGCGGTAGAAACCATACCAAACCTTCACCCAAAAACTGTAATCTTTTTAAAAATTTTCGATGTTGTCTGTATTGCGGTTTTTACAATTGAATACATCTTACGTATTTACTTTTCAAGCTCTAAACTTAGTTATATTTTCAGTTTTTATGGTATTATTGATTTATTGGCCATTTTGCCATTTTACATCGCTATTGGTGTAGATTTAAGATCGCTTAGGGCTTTCAGGGTTTTTAGAATCTTTCGGGTATTAAAACTAGTTCGCTATAATAAAGCCCTTACTCGTTTTAAAACAGCCGCCGTAGAGGCCAAAGAAGAAGTTATTTTGTTTTTGTTTATAACAGCCATTTTATTGTATCTATCGGCTGTAGGCATTTATTATTTTGAACATGAGGTACAACCAGAAAAATTTAAATCTATTTTCCACAGCCTGTGGTGGTCTATTTCAACTTTAACAACTGTTGGTTATGGCGATATATATCCTATTACCACTGGAGGTAAATTGTTTACGTTCTGTATCTTAATTGTCGGTTTAGGCATTGTAACGGTACCCGCAGGTATTGTTGCAGCGGCACTTTCCAAAGCAACTAAAATCAACAAAAAATGAAACAGAGTTTTAAATTATTGATGAAAGATGCGGGCCTGTGCCTTGTATTTTCAGTAATTGTAATTTACTTAATTTCATTTCTCATTGTTAATCTTTCTATATTTAATCCATTCACAAATGCATTTAAAGACTTTAGTTTTTTAGACCTCTATTATTCGCAGGAAATGTTCGATAAAAAACCTGTTAAAGATATTGTGGTGGTCAATATAGAACACAAGGACAGGTTTCAAATACATCAATTAATAGAACACGTAAAAAAACAAAAACCAAAAGTAATTGGTCTTGATATAGTCTTCAAAGATAAAAAGGACAGCTATGTAGATTCTCTTTTAGGCAACAGTTTGCAGCCCGACAACGTCATACTTTCCAAAGCTTTTTTAGGCAAATCTTGGGCCTACAACGCCGCTCCCTTTATAAAAAACCCTGAACTTGTAGGGTATTCCAATTTAAATTTTAATTTAAAAACAGATGTTATACGGGAGTTCGAAGGCTATCAAAATATTAGCGACAGTACACAAACATCTTTTTCAACACTGGTTTCAAAACAATTTTTGGAAGATAAATGGAACCATAAAAGAATGAGAGAGAAGCTTTCAAAACCAATACCAATAAATTACAGTGGCACATCAGATCAGTTTTTTACATTCTCGTACCAAGAATTTATGGAAACAGATACCCATCCTTTTTTAAAAGATAAAATTGTATTGATTGGCTACTTGGGCACCCCCCATAATAATTACTATGATATTGAAGATAAATTTTTCACTCCTTTGAACATTAAAACAGCAGGTAAAAGCCCTCCAGATATGTTTGGTGTCCTAATCCACGCTAATATTATTGCAATGCTCATAAACAATGATTTTATTAAAGTAATACCTAATTGGGCAATATTATTTATAACTGGAATAATCTCATATTTAGCGCTGTTGTATTTTATGTATGCCAGTACTAAAAAACCTGTGAGTTATATGCTCAATAAAAAGATTGTTCAACTTTTGTTTACAGTATTTCTATTATGGTTTTCATTATGGTTATATAAAATAAATATTCTTTTTAAACCAGAATTGATTATTGCTGTACTGGTGTTAAGCGTAGAGTTCATAGGATTATATAAAATTTTGATTTTTAAATTAAACAAAAGATACAAATGGAAAAGCTATTTTTTTCAAGATTGATGTTTATTTTCTTTTTAGCATCGCTTTCGACGCAAGCACAAGAATTCATAGTTTATAAAACCGAAGGTTCTCCTACCAATACTATTGACAGTTCTACTAAAACACTAAAAAAAGGTGCTTTGGTAAAAAGTGGCACTATCGAACTTTTAAAAGACAACAAGGTATTGTTTGTCGATCAGGAAGGAAGGCTATATGAACTTAACGATACCGGGAAATATAATGTTCCGGAAATTAAAAGCTATCCCAAACCGTTTGATGAAGACACTTTCTCCAAAAAATACTTTACCTATGTTTGGAAACAATTAAAAGGTGCCGAAAACACCAAGCAGCATACCGGTAACGTTTATCGGGACAATTTGCTGGATATATTAATAGAACCCAAAGACAGCATACGTATTTTCAGTAATGAAATCACTTTTTCGTGGAATGAAAAAAAACCGAATGAATACTATTATTTTTTCTTAAGAAACAATACCACTAACACACTTTCGAAAATAGGCGTGTACGGTAATTCCATTACTCTTTTTGTTGATGATGTCCTGCTCACAAAAGGCAATTCTTTTGCGTGGGGTGTATCTCAAAAAGAGTTTCCTAATTTTACTCAAATTAAGTTTAACGCTTTTAAATACCTTACAGCTGCAGATTATGAACGGGAAAAAAATGAAATTACAAAACTTACAGAAAACCTCTTGCAATTAGGTTTAACCCAAAAACAAATCGATCAAGAATTATGTGATTTTTATAATCTGTGCCATTAAAGTTTCTTCTTTGAAAATACCCAATAACGGGTATTTATTTAAAGACAGCTATACCTTATTTTTGAAAGCTCATCTAACTATTTAAATTTTGTTTCATTAAAAAAACCTCCTCGGAAATTTCCAAGGAGGTTTTTCATTCTTATTAAGATCAATCCGGATTGATTAATTTTCCACCGGAAGATTTCCAAATTGTTCAGAATATTGCAACATCTGCTCTTCAAAAGAAGCGGGTTGTTCAATACTGAAACCTTCTATAGCACCTTCCTCATTCGTTTTTGGAACGATTACCGGATTAACAAAACCGCTGTAAGGAGGCGACTTAAACTGCTTGTTTCGCTCCAATACCTCTTTATGAAGTTCTTGATCTACTTTTACACCGTAATCTTCAACTAAGGCTTTGGCAGCCTCATAATCACCTTCGGAAGTAATACGCTGTGTTTCGCGCAACAGTTCGCCAAAAATCTCACGCAATTTCTGGTAGTCTTTAATGTCGTAATACGTTTTACCGTCGCGGGTTACTTTTTCGATCACGCCTTCGTCTTTTCCTTTTTCGAATGCCCAAGCACTTACCCATTGGCGGTTGCGCATATGAGCTTCTTCTACGTCGTCACCCAATTCCAAACGAACCAACTGGCCTATCAAACCGTTACGGATGTACCCGTCGTAAGCGGCTTTCCCTGTTTTTTCCCAGTTATCGGTAAGCCCCAACTCTTCAATTTTGGGATCCATTAGGTAATACAGCCCAAAAAGATCGGCACGGCCTTCTTCGATGGTAGATTTATAGCTTTTCAATGTTTCTTTTGGAGTACCAACACCTTCGTTTATCTGTCCAGAAGCATGCCCCACTACTTCGTGAAGGGCGGTGTGCAATTTATCGGCATTTTTGCCGTATTCTTCTTCCAGTTCTACTTCTTCTTCATCATGGGCAAACTCGTGCAAACGACCACTTCCGCCGGCATTGTTATAAGCGTTTATAATGTTGCCCAAAGAAACAGATTTGCTTCCATGAGCTTGGCGTATCCAATTGTTGTTGGGCAAGTTCACACCTATGGGCGTGCTGGGAGAGGCATCCCCGGCTTCCCCGGCGACGATAACTGTTTTGTATGATACTCCTTTAACACTGTCTTTTTTATGTTCTTCCATCAAAGGGGAGTTATCTTCAAACCATTGTGCTTCTTCAGAAAGAACGGCCATTTTTTTGGACATATCAAAATCCTTGATTTGTACAATCGATTCATAAGAGCCTTTATACCCTTTTGGGTCGTTATAGACTTCAATAAATCCGTTGATCCAGTCGATGTCACCTTCAGTAGATTCTACCCAAGCCACGGCATAGTCATCCCACGTATCTAAGCTGCCGGTTTTGTAATATTCAATCAACAGGCTTAACGCTTTTTCTTGTTGTGGGTTTTCGGCGACTCCTTTGGCTTTTTCCAGCCATTCCACTATTTTATCGATTGCCGAACCGTACATACCCCCACTTTTCCAGGTTTTCTCGACCAACTTGCCATTTTCCTTGACCAGTTTCGTATTCAAACCAACTTCAATGGGCTCGTTATCATCTACTTTCACGTTTCCGTAAAAATTTTCCACATCGGCCGTGGTTACATTGGGACCGTAAAAATTCACGGCACTTTCTTTAACAATATCGGCATCTTTGCTCAGGTTTACCTTTTTAGAATCTTTATCGTTGAACAATACTTCAAAAGCTTCTCCCGTAAGTTGGGTATTGGTTTCGTCCAGTAATGTTTGCAAATATTCTTTACTGAAATCGGGCTTCATTTTGGCCGTGCTGTAATGGTGGTGTATGCCACCGGAAAACCACACCCTTTTCAGGTAGGTTTCAAAGTTTTTCCAATCGTCTGTAGCTTTGTCGCCTTCATAGGTGGTGTAAATATTTTCCAGCGCCTCACGTATTTTTAGGTTGTGACGGTAATTTTGATCCCAAATAATATCACGGCCTTCCAACCCTGCTTGGGTAAGGTAATACACCAGTTTTTGTTCTTTTAAAGAAAGGTCTTCCCAGCCAGGAATTTGATAACGCAATATCCTAATATCGGCAAATTGATCTACTTGATAGTCAAAATCATCGGTTTGGGACGTTGTTTCAGCAACTTCCGGTGTGGATTTTTTATTTTTTTCTTCAGCACACGAAAAAAACAGCAAGCCGCTCAAAAAAGCAGCCAAGATAAAAGTATTCTTCATTTTGTTGATTTTTAGTTTCAGCAAATGTAGTAAATTCATAGCAACCAAAGAAACACCCTAAATAGCCCTATTATGTTAAAATGATTATCTTTATGGATTATAACCAACAAACTTCCGTAAATGAAAATTTTAAAATACCTCCTTTTCCTTATTTTGATTGTAATAATCGGTGCCGCTATTTATTTTGCGACCCAGGATGGCAGTTTTGATGTTTCTGAAACAAAAACCATAAACGCCCCTGCCGAAGTGGTGTACAATAACGTGAAAGATTTTAAAAGCTGGCCACAGTGGGGGCCGTGGATGGAAGAAGATGAAAACATGAAGATTGATTATGCCGAAAAGACCGAAGGAGAAGGAGCTTCGTATTCGTGGACCAGCGATGCTGTTGGTGATGGGTCAATGAAAACAGTGAAAGTAATACCTAATAAAGAGATTGAGCAAGAAATTATTTTCAACACGCCAATTGGCGACAGCAAAAGCGAAGTATATTGGTATTTTGAAGATACTGAAACCCCTGGGCAAACTAAGGTAACGTGGGGTATGAAAGGAGAACAATCTTTTATGGAAAAGGTGTTTATGGCATTTCAAGAAGACGATATAGAAACCGGGCTTTCAAAAATGTTCGAGAACGGATTAAACAACCTCGAAGATGTAGTGAACGAAAGCATGGAACAATATTCCATAAACGTTGATGGCATAACCCGGTACAGCGGCGGTTATTATATGTACAATACAACTGCATCCAAATTATCTGAAATCAGCAAAAAAATGGGTTCCATGTTTGGCCAGGTCACGGGATATATGCAACAAAACAACATACAGCCTTCGGGAATGCCCTTTACCATTTACAACGCTATGGACCAAGCCAATGGAACCGTTATTTTCTCGGCTGCCGTTCCTGTAAAAGACCGGGTAATAACCCCAGAGGGAAGCCCCGTTTTAACAGGTTTTATGGAACCTTCTACTGCCGTAAAAACTACCCTTAAGGGAAATTATACCAATCTATCTCAAGCATATAAAAAAGCAGAGCAGTACATAGCGGAAAATAATCTGGAAAGGGATACCAACGCCAATATGTTTGAAGTTTACACAAACGATCCCGGAGAAGTGCCGAATCCTGCCAACTGGATTACCGAAATATATATTCCTATTCAGCAAAAAACAAAGCCAAAAGGACTTTAAATGAAACAATTGATATTGGTATTTATTGGTGGTGGCATAGGCAGCTCATTGCGGTACTGGATAAGCAAACACCTCAACAGCGCAGAAACGGGCATCCCCTACGGCACCATGACGGCAAATATAATTGGCAGTTTTATTATCGGGATTATTTTAGGACTCTTTTTTAAGCATAACTCCATTTCGCAAAACACAGTTTTGTTTCTTGCTACGGGCTTTTGCGGAGGATTTACCACTTTTTCCACCTTCGCTTATGAAAACCACGTCTTTTTGCGTTCGGGCGATTTTTTACACTTTGCACTTTATACAATGGGCAGTTTTATTATTGGGTTTGCCGCCGTTTTTGGTGGTATGTACTTGGTAAAATTTCTTTAATGCTTTTTGAAATCTTTTACCCCCGCTTCAATACGCACCGATAAATTATTTTCTTTAGGCGGAATGGGACACGAATACCGTGCATTGTAAGCGCAATATGGGTTGTAAGCCTTATTAAAGTTCAATATAATGGTATCGCCCTCTGGTATCTTGGCATCTAAAAATCGTCCGCCACCGTAGGAGCCATCCCCGCTGGTTAAATCGGTAAAGGGTAAAAACAAATAATCCTCATAGCCCGGCTCATCGTAAGGTTGGGTGTTTTGGTAGAGGTTCAGTTTTAATTTTTGGCCATCTAAAGTAAAGTGTGCTTCCCCATATTTTACGTATTCTGGCAACCTATCTGTGGTGGTTGGCATTAAAAAAGGGGTTTCATTGGGAGTTCTTATGAAAGTGGCCTCGACTCTGTATTTTAAATTGATTGGATAAAATTCCAATTCCTTAAAGATCTTAAAATCTTTTTTGGTCAAAATGGTGGTTTCGGCCGAGGCAAAGGTTTTGTTTTCTGAAGCGTGATATGTTTCAATTTCTTCAATCAGTTCTTTATCGGTTTGGGCAAAAGGAAAAAAACATATCAGTAAAAAAATCAGGCTTAAGAACTGTTTCATATTAAAATTTTGGATAAATATACAATTATCCACAATTTATTCAGAAAAACCTATTTAAGCGAATATTTCTGAAAAAATATAACACCTTCTTTACAGGAAATCATTAAGATGTCGTTTTGTTATCGAAACGATTAGAAGTATTCTCGCTCGTAACTTTTTTGGTGCTCATCTGTTTCTTCATTTTTCTGTTTCTTCGGGTAATGAGTACAGCGTCTAAACAGGAAATAAGCAACCCGACACTTGAAACCAAACATGCAAAACGAATGACGGTGCTGCCGGGGAATTCAAATCCTGAAAATCCTAAAATCGCAGTAATAATGGTTATCAATAAGAAATGGAATGTATAATTTTTCATAATCGTAGTTGTAGTTGATTTGGATCAAAAATAATACACACCTTATCGGCTTATTGCCAATATCTCCTTAATTGATATAAGTTTAACTGATAGCCCGTAAAAACGTTAAGCTTTCTTAATTTCGTTGTTTTTAACCACATGTGAAAGTACAATCTGGGTTTTGGTTTCGCCATACACAATCAATTGGTCGATGAAATTTTCTAAGTGTTTTTGGTTTTTCAGCGCCACTTCCATCACTATGTTCTCGTTGCCGGTTATTCGATAACAATTCAACACCTCATCGTAGGTTTTTACTTTTTCAAGAAAAGGCTTCAGCTTTCCCATAAATGCCCGCAAGGTAATAATCGCTTTTAGTTGATATCCTGCTTCGAAGGGCGAAACCACGGTGTGGTATCCATGGATCACGCCGGCATCTTCCATTTTCTTTATACGTTCGGTTACAGCCGGAGAGCTCATTCCTACCCTTCGGCCTATTTCGGCACTGGAAAGCCTGGCATTTTCTTGTAAATGCTTTAAAATCCTCCAATTTAGGTCATCAATCATTTTTAAGGTTTTTAAATAAATAAGTTTAAAATTTATTCCAAATATAATTATTTGCCTTAAATTACATTGACAAATAAGTAATTATCTTAGTAAATTTGTGTTATTATAACTTAATAAAGTACTTGGTGCCATGGCCACTCACCTTCCACATAAAATTCCTCAAACAGCACTTTATAAAAAGGCGGAGGATATCTTTGCCCTTTCAAGGAGGATTTCAGAATATTTGGCCCACGATTTAGCCATTTTAAAAGAAGATGGAACAGAAGACCACCATATTTATTTTACAGGTGATATGGTGCAGCAATCCACAAATTTGGCACCACAGATATTGAAGGCCGAAAGCCAACTTTTTTCTGAGGCCAAACACAAACACGCAGCTTCGGTGACCCGGTTGACCAACCTGTTGTATAAAAACTGCGAACGCTTGGAACGTTCTAACAGTAATGGAAAAGAGTTTCTAAATCTATTGCGGCACGAACTCAAAAAATTCAGGAAGTTGCAGCGTACGTGGCTCTTGACCTTGTGATATATTAGATACTGTTTCTTCTTATCGGAAAAAATTCAGGTAGCTGCCCTATCACACCTGTATTCTCGAATCAATGTCCAAAATTTTCTCTTTTGAAAATTTAATTTTCGGGAAATCGGGGTGCTTTGGGTTAAGAAGGATATTGTATTCAAAAGGCAATACAGCCGAAGGAACACCCATAGCAAGCTGTCCAGAGTTTTGCAACCAGTTGGAACCATAATCCTGTGTGCTCGATAAAGGAGGGTTGTTCCGCCAATTGATATGGACGTTTTCAATTTCTTTTAAGAAAAATATATCCTTGTCTGCAATTTCAGTTTCAATAAAATAATGATCGTCGGTAAAATATTGATAATCTAAATGCACTAAAATTTCCAACACACAAAGCGACAGATGCTGCGAACAATAAAGCATCGCATCGCCTGTTTTGTTCCAACGCCCACCGTAAAGCCTGGCACCTTCGCCACTAACATCGGTAATGAATTTTTTTTTGGCTATTCTGTAAAGTTTCAAAATAAAAAAAGCGATTAGGAATAAACACCATGTTCAATCCTGCCCAAAATATCTTTAACGAGCTTGGTACCAAAGCTGGTGTCGAGGAAATCGAGCGGCTTGGCATAATTTAAAGCGCGGACTTCGGAATGCAACCAAGCTGTAAAATTATCGAGAGTACCCAAAACCTCGATGCCCCGGGAAATGACATCGGCAATTTCAAGGATTTGCTCTGTGCTGTACACATTCAACAAATCGTTGCTTCCCTTTCGCTGTATGGTACGATGCGAAATATGAAGCAAATTGCTCATTTTTTCCATGGAAATACCCAAGACCTTGCTCAATGTGGAAACAACCGATGTAGGCAAGCCCTTTCGGGTTATTTTTATGAGGTCTATATCACTGTTTACTACCTGTGATACTTGCGTACTACCGCCTAAAACGCTTATAATCCTATCATATTTATTTTGAATACGGTAGAACACTTCGGGCTCCTGAACTAAATTAATAACTTTACCTGCTTCCATGATTACGACATTTGTCACAAATTTACGTATTTTTGTCGTAATTTAAAAATTTATAGTCACCTTTTACTATTGCACGTTACATATTTCTACGGTATTGCCCTCCTACTTCAAACAGTGCTTCGGTAATTTGCCCTAACGAACACACCTTGGTTGCCTCCATGAGCTCCTCGAACATGTTTTTGTTTTCGATAGCCGCTTCTTGCACCCGTTTTAAGGTTTCCTCGGCACGGTCTTCATAGGTTTTGTGAAGTTTTTCCAAGGTGTCTATTTGTGCCCGTTTCTCCTCTTCAGTAGCCCTAATCACTTCCTTGGGCTGGATAGTGGGCGAACCTTTACTGCTTAAAAAGGTATTGACGCCAATTATAGGAAATTCACCAGTATGTTTCAGGGTTTCGTAATACAAGCTTTCTTCTTGGATTTTTCCGCGTTGGTACATGGTTTCCATTGCGCCCAACACCCCACCGCGTTCGGTTAAACTATCAAATTCTTTTAAAACAGCTTCTTCTACCAAATCGGTCAACTCTTCGATAATAAACGAACCCTGAATTGGATTTTCATTTTTAGCCAAGCCTAATTCCTTATTGATAATTAACTGAATGGCCATGGCACGGCGCACGCTTTCTTCCGTAGGCGTGGTAATCGCCTCATCGTAGGCATTGGTGTGCAGTGAGTTACAGTTATCGTAAATAGCATATAAAGCCTGAAGCGTAGTACGGATATCATTAAAATCAATCTCTTGCGCGTGCAACGAACGACCTGATGTTTGAATGTGATATTTCAACATCTGCGCCCTTGGGTTGGCACCGTACTTTTCCTTTAAAGCTTTAGACCAAATTTTTCGTGCTACGCGACCAATTACTGAATACTCAGGATCTATACCGTTACTGAAAAAGAACGACAAGTTAGGGCCAAATTTATTGATGTCCATCCCACGGCTTAAATAATATTCAACGTATGTAAAGCCATTGGCCAAGGTGAAAGCCAATTGAGTAATGGGATTGGCGCCAGCTTCGGCAATATGATAACCACTAATAGATACCGAATAGAAGTTTCTAACTTGTTTTTCTATGAAATATTCTTGAACATCGCCCATTAAACGAAGTGCAAATTCCGTAGAAAAAATACAAGTGTTCTGGGCTTGATCTTCTTTTAAAATATCGGCCTGTACCGTACCGCGAACCTGTTTTAGAGTATCGTACTTTATCTTGTTATACACCTCTTGAGGCAATACTTGGTCACCGGTAACCCCAAGCAGCATCAAACCCAGACCATCGTTTCCTTCAGGCAGTTCGCCGTGATATTTGGGGCGGTCCATACCGCTTTGTTTGTAAATTTTGGCAATTTTCTTTTCCACCTCATCTTCAAGGCCGTTTTCTTTGATGTATTTCTCACAGTTTTGGTCAATGGCCGCATTCATAAAAAAGCCAAGGAGCATCGGGGCCGGCCCATTAATGGTCATACTCACCGAGGTCATTGGGTGGCTTAAATCGAAACCAGAGTACAGTTTCTTTGCATCGTCCAGACAACAGATGGAAACGCCGGCGTTCCCTATTTTTCCATAGATATCGGGACGGTGATCGGGGTCGTTACCATAAAGGGTTACGCTATCAAAAGCAGTTGAAAGGCGTTTGGCCGGAAGCCCCATACTTACATAATGAAAACGCCGATTGGTACGTTCTGGACCGCCTTCTCCCGCAAACATACGGGTAGGGTCTTCGCCTGTGCGTTTAAAAGGGTATAATCCAGCGGTATAAGGGAATTCGCCCGGAACATTTTCCTGCAACACCCATTTTAATATATCGCCCCAAGCTTGGTACTTTGGCAAACACACTTTTGGTATTTGTGTATGTGAAAGCGACTCGGTATGGGTATCAATGCTTATTTCTTTATCCCTTACCTTAAATTTATAAACCGGTTCTTGATACCGGTTTACTTTTTCGTCCCAACCTATGATAACCTCCCAATTATAAGGGTCGAGATTCATTTTTTCCTTATCAAATTCAGCAATTAAAAGCTCTACTATATCCTTATTTTCTTCGGAAACGGATAGTGATTCAGAATCAATTCCCGATTTATCCAAAGTAGGCGTAGCACCTGAAACCGTTTCAATCGTTTTAAAAATCCCGTAAAGTTTTTGGGCAACTTCAGCCTGCTCGGTTGCCTTTTTATCGTACGCCCTGTTATTTTCGGATATTTCAGAAAGATAGCGTGTTCGCGCTGGAGGGATAACGAATACCTTTTCGGACATTTCATCTGAAATTTCATAATCACTGTGTAAATCGGCTTTTGTCTTGGAAGCGATTTCGTCCATAATGGATTTGTACAGCTTGTTCATGCCAGGGTCGTTAAACTGCGAAGCAATAGTTCCAAACACCGGCAAATCCTCATTCTTTGCATCCCATAGTTGGTGATTGCGCTTGTATTGCTTTTTCACATCGCGAAGCGCATCCTTGGCACCTCGTTTATCAAACTTGTTGATGGCCACCAAATCGGCAAAGTCCAGCATATCGATTTTTTCCAATTGTGTTGCCGCACCAAATTCTGGCGTCATCACATAAAGGGAAACATCACTGTGATCTAAAATTTCGGTATCACTTTGACCAATTCCGGATGTTTCAAGGATAATAAGATCGTATTCCGCTGCTTTTAGTACCTGTACCGCCTCGGCCACGTGTTTGGAAAGTGCCAAATTGCTCTGGCGAGTGGCCAAACTGCGCATATAAACCCGAGGAGAATTGATGGCGTTCATACGAATACGGTCGCCAAGCAAGGCCCCACCCGTTTTTCGTTTTGAAGGATCTACTGAAATGATCCCAACGGTTTTTTCGGGAAAATCGACCAAGAAACGGCGCACCAACTCATCGACCAAAGAAGATTTTCCTGAACCGCCCGTTCCTGTGATGCCCAAAACAGGGATGCTGCTTGTTTTATTTTTTTTATGAATTGAATCTAATGCCTGTTTTGCAACTTTAGGAAAATTTTCGGCTGCTGAAATAATCCGGGCAATGGAACTTGGGTCTTTTTCTGAAAGTTTTTCCGCTTCACCATTCAAGTTTTCTCCTATGGGGAAATCGGCCGTTTTAACCAAATCGTTGATCATGCCCTGCAACCCTAATTCGCGGCCGTCATCGGGAGCGTAGATACGGGTTATACCGTAGTTTTGCAATTCTTCTATTTCTTCTGGGAGAATCACGCCACCGCCGCCGCCAAAAATTTTTATATGTTCGGCACCTTTTTCCTTTAACAGGTCGTACATATATTTAAAATATTCGTTATGGCCACCTTGGTATGAAGTCATGGCTATTGCGTTTGCATCCTCCTGTATTGCCGTGTTGACTACCTCTTCCACACTGCGGTCGTGTCCTAAATGGATCACCTCCACCCCGGTTGACTGAATAATGCGCCGCATAATATTTATAGCGGCATCGTGGCCATCAAAAAGCGAGGCCGCGGTTACGATTCGTACTTTGTTTTTAGGGGTATAAGGTTTGGCCTGTTCCATAGTAATGTTGTCTTAATTTTTTTTGAAGTACAAATTTACGAAAAAGGCAGTAAAAAAAGGGTTTAAGAAGATTGTTTAGACATAAAATAAATTTTCAGTAAATTAGCAATAATTATGATATTTTCGTATCTTTCATTAAATTTATTAACAACTAAAACATTAACATTATGAAAAAAGTTTACTTATTAAGTTTTGCTTTATGTGCATTCGCATTTACTGGAATTGCGCAAGTTGAACAAACTGATGATATTGAAGCGTATGATCTTGGTGATATTTCACCGCAATCATTTCAGTGGCGAACTTGGTCCGGAGATGAAAACACTCCTGAAGAAGGACAAGTAACCACAGATCAAGCAAATTCTGGTTCTCAGTCTATGGTCATTGGCCCTGGAAATGCAGGACCTCAAGACCAACTTTTTTTAACAGCATTTCAACCTAGCAGTGGAATTTATACTGTTGCTTGGGAAATGTATGTTCCTAGTGGACACGAAGGTTTCTTTAATGTTCAAGGTGAAATAACAACTCCCCAAGAAGGTAGTTTTTTATTGACAGATCATTATTTTAATCCGAATAATCAAACTCCGGGTCAGGGACAAGACCCTGACGCCAACTTTACGTGGACATTTCCACACGACACCTGGTTTAATGTTACCATTTATTTTGATTTAGATGCCAAGACTTATGAGTTAATTGTAGATGGTGATGTAGCTATTCCTGCCGGAACCCCGTTCAATGATCTAACAGCACCCTATTTAGGCGGTGTTGACTTTTTTGCACCTAGTGAATTTTCGTATTATTTCATAGATGATGTCGTAGCAGGTGTAGGTCAATTGAGTACAGATGAATTTTCTGAAGCTGTATTCAGCGTATATCCTAACCCAGTTAAAAATGTATTGAACATCGAATCTGCTGCTGCTGTAAGCTCAGTAACCATTTACGATGTGCTTGGAAAAGCAGTATTGTCGGCTCAACCGGATGCTATTTCTCCAAAAATCGATATGAGCGGACTATCATCTGGCGCTTACTTGGTGCAAGTAACTATTGATGGCACCTCTAAAACAGTTAAAGTGATTAAATAAAGTTTTTAATTAATCGTCTTTTTTAAAGCCCTTTGATCTTTTTCAAGATTGAAGGGCTTTTATATATCTTTACTTAAAATAATACTCCTATGCGCTATCAAAAATTCATCCTTTTCTGTTCCATCTTTATATTGGTTTCCTGTGCCGAACTGCAAAACGTGGTCAATACATTGCCCAGTGGACAAGTGGGCACCGACCCAACCATGATCGCCAATGGCCTACGCCAAGCCTTGAACTTTGGTATAGACAAACAAGTTACCAAACTCACCCAGAAAGATGGTTTTTATAAAAACAAGCTGGTTAAAATTCTGTTGCCAGAAGAATTACAAAAAGTTGACCAGACGTTACGCGATATAGGTTTAGGAAGCTTGGCCGACGAAGGCCTAAAAGCCATGAACCGTGCCGCCGAAGACGCCGTTAAAGAAGCCACCCCAATTTTCGTAAACGCTGTTAAAGAAATTACGTTTGCCGACGCAAAAAACATTTTGTTGGGGCCGGATAATGCAGCTACCAATTATCTGCAAAACAAAGCAAACAACAAATTGTACGCAAAGTTTAATCCGGTTATCCAAAACTCCTTCTCAAAAGTGGGAGCCGATAGAATATGGACCAACATCATCACAAAATACAATGCAGTTCCTTTTGTGAATAAAGTAAACCCAGACCTTACCGATTATGTTACTAATGAGGCCTTAAAAGGTGTTTACACCATGATCGGGGTGGAAGAAAAGAAAATAAGGAACTCCGTTCAATTCAGGACTACTTCATTATTAAGACAGGTATTCGCGCTTCAGGATTAACGTCTATCTGTTAAGGTTTTAACGCATCTATCATCTAAGCCATAAATAATTATGATAGAATTAACCAAACACTAACAGCACTTTTTTAACAACATAATTAATTTTGTATCGTATGAAATAAATGTGGTTATGACGAATTGGTTTAAAAGAGAAACAAAACTCGAAAAGCTTAAAAGACGCTATAAAAATTTAATGCGGAAATCTTACGAAATTGCTTTGAAAGACAAGGAAAAAAGTGATGAAATACACCAACAAGCTGAACGGGTTTTAGAGCAGATACAATCGTTACGGTATCAGTACGCAGATAATTAATTGCTATTTATGCAATGTTTTAAAGTAGGAGAAAGCCTCTGCAAGCCTTGAACCATACCAACTGAAATATTCCCCATCTACTACGTTGACTTTCGTCCCCAACTCTTCCCTCAATTTTACAGCGTGCTTTTCTTTGAATGGAAAAGGCTCGGTAGATAACAATACTTCGTCAGCCTGTTTCAAAAAATCTTTTTCCACTTTTGGATAACGCGAGCTTGCATTTTGGCATACATTTTCATAATTATTGAGTGCCAACAGTTCATTTATAAACGTAGCTTTTCCTGCCAGCATAAACGGTTTTTTCCATATAACATAAGCAACTTTCTTGCTGGGTTTGCTTTGCATAAATTGTTCAAAGCTATTTTTTTCGGAATTTATTTTCATCACCATTTTTGAAGCTTGCACTCCAGCATTGCACATTGCACCTAATGACCGTATCATCTCTAGACTGTCTTCAATAGAAAAAATATCACTTACCCAAACCGGCGCAATGTTCTGAAGCTTAGTTACCATATCTTTGGTGTTTTCCTCTTTATTGCAAATTATCACATCTGGGTTTAGGGCTTCAACTCTATCATAATGAAGGCTTTTGGTGCCTCCAACTACTTTTATTTCCTTTCTTAAATTCTTTGGGTGCACACAAAACTTGGTAATTCCTACGAGTTGCTCTTTTAGTCCCAAATCCACCAGCAATTCCGTTTGCGAAGGTACTAGTGAGACTATCCGTTTGGGCGTACTGTTGAGCGATATGGTATTTCCTAACTGATCTTTAAACTGCATGCAATATGCTTTCCATTTGTTGTTGCAGATTTTTGGCTTCTTTGCGGGCCGCTTCAGCAAAATCTGAACCATTTGAAGCATATAAAATTCCCCGGGATGAGTTGACCAATAACCCGACATTCTCGTTCATCCCGAACTTGCACACTTCGGCCAAGTTACCACCTTGTGCGCCTATGCCCGGAACCAACAAGAAGCTGTCTGGTACGATTTTTCGTATTTCCGAAAAATATGCTGCTTTGGTCGCCCCCACTACGTACATTAAATTTTTGGCGTTCTTCCAGTTTTTTGATGTGCTTAAAACAGTTTTATACACTTCTTCTGAAGCGATCTTCCTCGTTTGAAAATCGAATGCCCCTTCATTGGAGGTCAATGCCAATAAAATAGTGTGTTTATCTTTAAAAGCTAAAAAGGGCTCTACGGAATCTTTTCCCATATAAGGCGCGACCGTTACCGAATCGAAACCCAAATCGTTAAAAAAAGCGTGGGCGTACATGGAAGACGTATTGCCTATATCGCCGCGTTTGGCATCGGCAATGGTAAAAATTTCCGGATGGTTTTCGTTTAGGTATTCAATTGTTTTTTGAAGGGATTTCCAACCATTTATCCCATATGCTTCATAAAAAGCCGTATTGGGCTTGTAAGCAACTGCCAAATGATGGGTAGCATCGATTATCGCCTTGTTAAAAGAAAAAATCGGGTCTTCATCTTCCAGTAACTGTTTCGGAATTTTATTTAAATCGACATCCAATCCTATACACAGGAACGATTTTTTTCTTCTTATTTCTGAGATTAGCTTTTGTGTTATCATGTTCCTCTCTGCCTTCGGAATCTCTCCCAAAGGAGAGAACAGTGTTTTTAATTTTAACTATTCTAAAACGTTTCCCCGGCTTCTTTAAGTTTTTCGGTATTGCTTACCATTTGCAACTCATCGATTATTTTCTGGATATCCCCATCAATGATATTACTTAAGTCGTACAAGGTAAGGTTGATGCGGTGATCGGTTACACGGCCTTGAGGATAGTTGTAGGTACGTATTTTTGCGCTACGGTCGCCGCTGGTAACCATGGAACCTCGTTTTTCGGCATCCTCTGCCTGTTTTTTGGCCAGTTCCATATCATACAACCTAGAACGAAGTACCTTAAACGCTTTTTCTTTGTTTTTATGTTGCGACTTTTGGTCTTGGCATTGCGCTACCAAGCCAGTAGGCTCGTGGGTTAACCGAACCGCAGAATAGGTGGTGTTCACTGATTGTCCGCCAGGCCCTGAAGAACAGAAGTAATCGATTCGTACATCTTTCGGGTCGATTTCAATATCAAACTCCTCTGCTTCAGGAAACACCATCACGGTTGCGGCACTGGTGTGCACGCGGCCTTGTGTTTCGGTTTGTGGCACGCGTTGTACCCGGTGAACGCCTGCTTCAAATTTTAAGATTCCATACACATCTTCTCCTTCAATCTCCATTTGTATTTCTTTAAAACCACCACTGGTCCCTTCGCTGTAATCTACAGTGTTTACTTTCCAACCTTTGCTCTCGCAATATTTGGTGTACATACGGTACAGGTCGCCGGCAAAAATACTGGCCTCATCGCCACCAGTCCCCGCCCTGATTTCCATGACGGCGTTTTTGGAATCTTCGGGATCCTTCGGTATCAATAAAAATTTTATTTCTTCTTCCAGTTTTGGCAGTTCTTCTTGGGCTTCTTCCAGCTGCATTTTCCCCATCTCGACCATTTCTTCGTCAGTACTCTCTTTTATAATCTCTTCGGCTTCTTCAATGCGGTTGGTAAGGGTTAGGTACCGCTCCCTTTTGTCCATCAGTACCCTGAGGTCTTTGTATTCTTTATTGAGCTCTATGTACCTTTTTTGGTCGCAGATGATGTCGGGCTGGATGATAAGATCGCTTACTTCATCGAACCGTTGTTTTACTATTTGCAGTTTTTCTAACATATATTTTATTATCACAACCTGCCGTTGGGACAGGCGGTTACAAATTTACGATAATTTGAAGGAATATTTATTTTTGCTTCTATTTCAATTGCATAAGTCTCAAAAGCACAAATGAATTAAATAAAATAACCTTGTTGAACACAAATTCAAATGCGCTACAACTCGACTGTTATTCCAATTCCCAGTTGCTGTTTCCATTGGGCTACTGGGCCTTTTTCTATGGTTTCGCCATCGGCATTTTCCACTCGCATTTTTATGTCGTTGTCATAGATAAAATGCGATCCTAAATTGGCCACCACAAAATGGTTCACCTTAAAGTTGAAGGCTACTTCCCAATCGATGTCGATATTGCCAAAATCGTTCAAATAATCAGTATATAGCGACAACTTATTCGATAACGTTATGTTTTCTGCAATCTTGGCTTTATATTCATTGGTGATCAAAATACCCATTTGGGTAAGCAGGTGCTCTCCTTCTTCTATAACGTTACCTTCGCTATCCCTAACCGCTGGCTTCACACCAAAAGCTCCATTATTGGCTAATTCCTGATCTAATACCAAGGTCGATTTCATGGTAAGCGGAGAAGCATATATGGAGAAATTTTCGTCATTCGCGCCATACTCTGCCCCTATTCCTGTAAAAAGATAAGCAGGGGAAAATATGGTGGAAATCCTGTTTGAAATATCTGGATATTCATACCCATTTGAAAATTGAGTGGAAAATCGCAGTTTTGCCGTATAATAAAGGTTGGTAAGGCTGTCGTTCCTGAAACCGAAAGAACTGTTCAGTTCAATATTATCCTCGGTTTTGCGCCAACCCAGTTCTTTTTGCTTGTTTACACCGTATTTGGCCAACAATTCATTTCTCCAACGGGTATTTTTGGTTTTATAGGTTCGTTTTAAATCTACGTTTATCAAACCTGAAACTGAGCTTACTCCTCCCGCATTCCAATTTACGAAAGCCACTTCGCTAACATTTACGCCTATTTTATTGTACGATCCCCATAAGGTGGGTTTCACAAAACCGTACACACTTCTTTTAATAGGCCTTTGTTTTAAGGCTACACGGAAAAAAACGGGATCTTTAGGTTGCAAGCTGCTACTCATAAAAACAGGTTCCCTTTTGTTATTTTCAACAACAGGCGTTTTAAAGATCACAGGGTTTTCTGCATGTAGGGTATTGACCATAAAAACATAGCCCCTTTGGTTATCTTCTTGAGCCAAGGCAATTACAGGCCATAGCAACAATAATAAAATTATGTAGCGTTTCATCAAAAAAAAACAAGCAATGGTTAACTATACACAAAACTACCTTGAACAGTGTTTATTGTCAATTTTTTTTCCTGCTTGACGGCAGGCATGGCTTCTACGCTCCCAACTATCTGCGCATCAACATCAAAAGATTTGGAGATATCAATAATTTCTGAAGCTATTTCCTTGGGAACGTACAACTCCATACGGTGTCCCATATTGAACACTTGGTACATTTCTTTCCAATCGGTTTTGCTTTCCTGTTGAATAAGCTGGAACAAAGGCGGAACCTCAAATAAATTGTCTTTTATAATATGGAGATTTTCAACAAAGTGAAGTATCTTGGTCTGTGCCCCGCCACTGCAATGCACCATTCCATGAATCTGTTCATTGGTAAACTTCGATAAGATTTTTTTAATGACCGGCGCATAGGTTCGGGTTGGAGACAGAACCAGTTTTCCAGCGTCTAAAGATGTTTCAGCGATTGCATCGGTCAATTTTTTGGATCCAGAATAGACCAAATCTTGAGGGACAGAAGCATCAAAACTTTCCGGGTATTTTTCTGCTAAATAATTATGAAATACATCGTGTCTTGCAGAGGTGAGACCATTACTCCCCATTCCGCCGTTATATTCGGTTTCGTAAGTAGCCTTACCAAAGGAGGATAGTCCCACTATAACATCACCGGCTTTAATGTTTGCATTGTCTATAACATCGCCTCGTTTCATCCGTGCGGTAACTGTGGAATCTACAATTATGGTGCGTACTAAATCGCCTACATCGGCCGTTTCGCCTCCAGTGGAATGGATGGACACGCCATGTTTTTGTAAATCTGAAATCAACTCTTCTGTTCCGTTGATAATGGCCGAAATCACTTCGCCAGAAATCATATTTTTGTTGCGCCCTATGGTAGAAGACAGCATGATATTATCGGTAGCTCCTACACACAGCAGATCGTCCACGTTCATTATCAAAGCGTCTTGGGCGATCCCTTTCCATACGGAGAGGTCGCCGGTTTCTTTCCAATACATATAGGCCAAGGAAGATTTTGTCCCGGCCCCATCGGCATGCATGACCAAACAATGATCGTCGTCCCCCGTAAGGTAATCGGGAACTATTTTACAAAAGGCATTGGGAAACAACCCTTTATCCACATTCTTGATTGCGCTGTGTACGTCTTCTTTTGAAGCCGAAACACCACGCTTGGCATATCGTTTTGAAATTTCCTGACTCATAGCAACGTGTTTTCAACTGCAAAAATAGACAATAAAAAACGTCCCGGAAATTTGGGACGTTTTTTTTTGAAAGCATCTGGTCAGTTATCATTTTATTCCCAGTCGGGCATAGAGGCTTTGGTAAAAGTTTTATTGTCATTAATGTCTGAGCCGAATACCTTGGTAAATATGTCAGGGACAGCACCAAAATTATTGCCCACACGGGTAAAGATAACGCCTCCTTCGGTTGGTGAAAAGCGGCATTGCAATTCGTTATCCCCAGGATCTACATCGGTATCTATCATGACGGCTGGATCTCCCGAAGCAATATCATATAAAAACATCCTAGCCGTAAATTGCCGGTACACTGAATTTTCTGAGCCGGAAATATCTTGCGAATACAACACCCTATCGGCATTGGCGGTTATATCTATGGCACCCGCAGCGCCATCAACATTTTCCAGTATCACGGTCTCTTCGGCATTGGCCGATAGCCTGTAGGTAAAAATCCGGACGTTATACCCACGGTTGTCATTGGTTTTCAACAACAGTAAATCAGTATCGAATTCCGGTATTTCCACTTCCGAGATAAAGGACCCATCAGCTGTGCTGTACACCAAGGTACGGTTACTGCCATCGTTGTTTATACGGTACAGTTTATCGAAATAAGGATAGTATAAAAAAGCGCCATCGTCAGACCAGGTGTAGGATATCTGCTCTTGTCTAAAACCGGCTACCGGTACCGTGGAGGTAATTTGATCCACATTTGTTCCGTCCAGGTTCATGGTAAATAAATGGGTATCACCGCCTACAGTTCGTAAAAAAGCCAACCGTTGCAATGTATTGTTCTTTTTTGGCTTAAAACTGTTGGTATTTTCATTTGTTAGCTTAAACAGGTTTTGGTCCACCGTGTTCGTTATAGTATCATTATCTGCATTACCCGAATAAATAACATTGTTATTGTCTTCTTTTTTAACAAAAAAGTAAGGGTTGTTGGGCGTGGTCAACGTCTTGAACTCACTTATGGCCGACTCTACAGCCTCGCTATCTTCATCTTTGGCCGATACCTGCCAAAAATAATTCGTGGCCAGTTGCAGGTTGTCAACAATAAAAAAGGTGTCTTTTTCAATTTCAAACTCCTGCATCTCGCTGGTACTGCCGTTGCGCAATTTTAAGGTATAGAAAATATCGTCGTCTTCAGGATCGGAAGCTCCCCAAGTAAATTGCACCTCCAGTTCAACGTCTTCAGCACCGTCTTCGGGAAATACGAGTATTGGTTGAGAAGGAGGCTGGTTGTCTTCGTCTTTCACCTCTAAGTTGATAACCACTTCAGAAATACCATCTTCCACGACATTCACGGCTTCAAAACCGGTGCGGTACCCATCGAGTTCGGCCTGTACCGAATAATCATCAATTAAAATATTATTTAATGTAAACTCCCCTTTCTCATCTGTTGTTGCCGTAGTGGATGCGGGATTAGTGGTTATCTGCACATTCTCCAACGGTTCTTCGGTTTCTTTGTCGAGTACTGTTCCAATAATGGTTCCTTTGCGTTCAATTTCCAAAGTGTCTTCATTACAGCTTAAAAAGGCTATAAAGAGCAAGAAGGAAAAAATATAGTAGTGTTTTGTTTTCATCGTGTAGGTTGCTTTGCGTTTACGTGTTTCTAAAAGTCAAAATAATAATCCAGCCCAAGACCGAAGTTAAAATAAAAATCGTTTCTTTTTCCGTTGATTACATGGTCCAGCTCATCACTGAACACAATATTGTGCTCTGCAAAAAGCTTGAGGCCCAACCGTTGGGAAAGGTAATATTTCAATCCGGCGCCATACTGCATTTTTATGAAGGTATCTGCGGCTTTGTTGGAGGCTCCAGACATATTAAAAACCCCACCTGCACCTGCATAAATATACGGGGCCACATCATCATCAGGCAATATGTCGAAATAGGCATTTAAATTTATTTCGCTGAAAATGTCCGAAAATTGCTTTCCGCTATCCAATTGCATGACCGAACCAGAAAAACCATATCCTAAATTACGGGTGAATTTTTCTTGATATCCCAAACGCGCTAAAAAACCAGCGTTCTTTTTGGCATAATCGGCATCGATTAAAGAAACCCCTCCCGACAGGCTTAAGTTTCTTTTGGCGGTTCGTTTTTTAAACACGCGGTTATACAGCTCAATGGATTCTTGTTCTTCTTTTTCCTTGGTATAATTTTCCACCAACTGCTTGTTGGTTTCGGCTCCTTCTTTAGTGGACCAAAACCGTTCTTTTATTCCTTCTACAATAAGGTCGTGCACTGCTTTTTCAATGGCGTCCTTTACGGCTATCTGTAGTGGTTCGTTGCGGGTAATCCCTGTTTCGGCCTCTAACAAACGCTGAAATTTAACAAAGCGGAAATAACTGGCATCCAACGATTGCGACAAAATGGTTTTTGACACATACACGGTTTTCAAAATCTCGCCATTGCTGGTAGAAACGGCTCGTAAATAAATGGTAATGCGGTCTTGACGGTACCTTGATGATCCGCCAATACCAAAATACCGGGCACCAATACCTCCGGTAACAATGTTCGTATCGTACGAAACAATACCGCCTTCCAGCAAAAGCCCGGCATACAGCAACGGTGGTAATGGCGGCTCGTTGGGGTTCAGATTTTTAATGTATTCCTGTTTGGTGTTGCGTATAATGCTACGCTCGGTAGAGAGGTTGCTCAAATTTTCCCGTTCAATTGGGATAAACCAACCAGAATCTTCCAAAGCTTTAATTAAAATAGTCGTAGCGCCTTGGGTCACGGCGGTACTGAAGGTGCTTCCATTTTCCACGGGCTTGTACTGCCCTGTTTGGTCGCTAAAATTGTAAACCGCAACCTCAACGGGGTCTGCGGCTTCGGGAAGATCAAGCAACGTTTGGGTAGATTTTGAAAACTCACCAACTCTCGATGGGGTTTGTTGCAACGGCTGGTTAAAGTAGGTGCTACACGAGCTTACCAGTAAAACAAGGCCTGTTAAACAAACCAGTATAACTTTTTTATGCATAAACAGTTAGGTTAATTAGGAACTATTACTTGTGTTTGTTCGCCATTTGAGGTATCCAGGATATTGATCACCAAACCTTCGTCTGACTCGAATACCTCGATGGCCAAGGTACCAAACGTAAAGGTGCCGGGCTCAGTAAAATCGCCCAAACCTTCTATTTGTTGTTGCAGCAACCGTCTTGATATCTGGCTTAAAATCTGACTGTTCAGGGATTCACCAAAACGTTCTAGATCTGATTGTTGATCGCGATTCCTACCTGGAGCAGTAAATCCGTTTTGTGCATTGGCAGAACTCAACATCCAATTATAATTAAAAGTATCGCCTCCAAAAGCTGGATTTAATGGCTTATAGGTCAATTGTTGTGCACTTAGAGCACAACTAAAAAAAATAAAAAGTAAATAGATTGGGATTTTCATAAGTTTAATATCTGGTTATTTGTTCTTTTTGTTGTTGCAGGCGTTGTAAATAGGCGATGGAACGGTCCAAGGCCGTGCGGGCCATTTGTTTTAAAAACTCTTTTCTGGGCTGCGAAAAAAACTGCCATACCAAGTCGTCGCCCACTTTAACACTTATTCTGGTGGTGCGGCCCCTTCCGGGTGCCTCTTCTATGGTAATGTTTTTAGCCGAGATAATACCCCTGTTGTAATAATCGGAATAAAAATACCGGTAAAAGTCTCTTCCAGCTTTGGTTAAGGTATCTTCAATCACCAAGCCGTTTATTATAAACCCGTCTTGGGGTTTGGCTTGATCTTGTGAGGGGGCAACGACTTGCTCGCGTTGGGGATCCAGTTCGGTTTTTCCGCCATGCTCAAGAACAATCCGGTCTTTGCCAATGGGCTTGCCGTCTTTATCGTAAAGAAGCAGTACCAAAATGATTTTTCCTTCTTCGTTATAATTAATGTTCACCTGAGAAAGAAGGATTTTATCATTACCTTTTATAAAGAAATCGTGGACTTGGTTACTCTTTGAGGTATTGCCGTTTGCACCGGTCTTAAAGACCATAAAATCATATTGTAAGGAATAATCAGACGGGGTCAAGTTTTCTGCTGATGCTTTGAAAGTGGTAAATTCACTGTTTTTTTCAATCAGGATTTCGGCTTTTACTTCTTTGTTATAAAATTGTGCATGAAGGGAGACTGTAGGTACGGCACCAACTAATAAACAGGTAAGTAGAATAAAGGGTTTTAATTTCAAAATAAAATCTGGCTTATTGATAACTTCGTATAATAATGTCGGGAGAATTTTCGGTTTGTTTAAATTTCAACGATTTTGTAAGATCATTGGTACCAAAGCGTTCAAAATAGTTTCCACCTTCTTGGGTAAGTTCCAGTGCGGCATCTACGTTGCGATCATACACAAAATCCTTTACAAAGTTATAATTGCCATTTTGGCGTACATCGGTGAAAATGGTGTTTGCGGTATAATCTAAATCAGCACCATTTTGAACTCCATTTTGAACCAAATTGATTTCACTGGCATTGGTATCGGTATTAATGGCGGCGCGATTACCTTCGCCAATTTGCCGAATAAAAACGGTATTGTCGGTCAAGGTCGCGTTCTTCGGGTTAGGTGAATTATCAATGCCCAACGATTTAAACAATTCTGGCGTCACCGCTTGAGCCTCTCCTGTTTTCTCATTTTCGGTTTTTTCGTTTTTATACGTTTGTGAAAATGCTACTGAACTCACAAAAAGCGCTGTAAGAAAAAAAATGCTTGTTAAATTTTTCATAATATTAAATATATAAAATTATTATGTAATAACCATTGTTTTTTATGAAAAGGAGGACATCATATTATTATGAGCCCTCCTTCTGAAATTATTTAGACTTACTTAAGCCAAGGGCTTAGCAACCTGGACATACATCATCGATAGAGATGTCTGGAATGCTGTAATCCATATCAAGATCCATCTCTGGGTCAAATGTACAATCGATTCCATCGTTTGCGAAGTCACCATTAGGTCCTAACTGAAGGATATCGGCTACATTACCACCGTTAGGCATACCTACTGGAGTACCGTTTGGTAAGTTTTGCGTTACGCTGTAGCTGTGCCCTCCTCTTTGAACCAATAATATCTGGTTGTCTTGACCGCGCTGCCCTGTTGTAGCGTGGTTAAAGTCACCATCTTGGTAAGTATTAACCAAGTTGTCTTGTCCTCTCTGAGTTGACATTGCAATGTTATTGTTGTCATACTGACGCTGGTATGCTTTATGACCAGTACCATTTTGACCAATACCTGCTTGGTTATCATTACCTACTTGCAATTGTTTTGCATAGTTGGAATTCCCATTAGGATTACCATACGCATTTTGCACTACAAAAGCATCGTTGTTATCACCTGTTTGACGTTGCTCAGAGTAGTTGTCTTCACCAAATTGGTGTGCTTCGGCATCGTTACCGGCACCTTCTTGTCTTTGGAAAGCTGCAGCACGGTCAGAACCTGGGTTGAACGATCCATTGGCAATATTATCGATTGGCAATAATTGACCGATCCAAATCGAACCTATCAAATTTGTACCAACCGTACCGTCACCTTGTACAACCAAAGCGTCGTTACCAGTACCTCCTTTGCCGTCAGTGGCTATTTGGTATTGCTTAGACTGGTTCTCATCACCTACTTGTAATAGGTAAGCAGAGTTACGAGCACCGTTACCGCGTTGGTCAACAAAAGACTCATTTAAGTCACCTTGTTGCTCAACTGATGCATAATGTCCATCAGACTGGTTAGGGCTGGCATTTTGTACAATCATCGACTTGTTTTCATCACCAACCTGTTGGGTCCACGCATCACTGTTATCATACGTTTGTCTAGTGCTTGCAAGGTTGCCATCACCATCTTGGTCTATCGCAGCAAAGTTATCTTGAGCTTGTTGTCCTGTACCCTGGCGAATTCTAGCTTTATTACCAGTACTGCCATCGTCGTTCATACCTTGACGCGTCACAGCTTCGTTAGCATCACCTTCTTGAATAGTGTTGCTCTGGTTTTCAGTACCTTGTTGACGGGTATCTGCCGCATTGGCAACACCACTAGCAGCAGATACTGCTCCAGTTTGCATTACTTTGGCCAAATTACCACCAATGCCCGATCCATCACTTTGATTGGTATAAACCGATTGGCTAGTACCAGCTTGACGTACCCATACGCGGTTGTCGTTACCATTTTGCACGGACTCACCCGTATTTGCACCTGCAGCGGCATTAGGAAGTGGCGCTACCACATTAGGAGATGGAGACAAATCTCCATCGGTGTCGGTTACCTGAGCGAAACCTATCGCTCCAATCATTAGCGCTGCTGCGCTTAACATTAATTTCTTCATAATTTAAAAATTTAGTTACTAATTGATTTATATTGGTTTGAATATGACACATATTGGCTCTCAATATGTGGTACTTTTCTGTATGGACCAAAATATTTATTTCAGTCAACATAACATCCGTTCTACTAAACGGCTATTATACAATACAGTATTATTTAAATTCGGTTTTGGGACTTATAGTGAGGAGTTGCGTTTCAGTGTTCAGTCCCTTTTGAAACACATCCCAAAGTTGCGAAAAAAAACACAATCACAACTAAGTGTTAACACGTACGTATTTAAAACTCAAATTGATTGTAAGAATTTTCCTATTAAAATAATTAATGCGAAAGGACGTACACAAAAAAAAATCGTTCAAAAACCAAATTTCAGCTTTTGAACGACCTTTATTTTAAAGTGTTAAAGTTTTGTTAATGTTATTTTGTAAACAAAAGCTCTCGGTATTTGGTCATAGGCCAAATCTCGTCATCGACCAAAAGCTCTAGTTTGTCACAGTGGTAGCGTATGGTTTCAAAGTACGGTTTTACCTTATTGCAATAGGCTTTAGCGCGTTTTTCGGCATCTGCTATCTTATTGGCCGTTTTCCGTTCGTTGATCATACTGGTAATCCCTTTATTGATGCTTTCAATATGGTGCGATATTTTTTCAACAAGAATCAATTGTTCCCCGCCATATTTCTCGAAGTCATCTTTATAAATATCCTTCAACCCCCTCACATTCTCAATAAGGATGTTTTGGTATTGAATGGCGATGGGGATAATGTGGTTCCTGGCGATATCGCCCAGCACCCGACCTTCAATCTGGATGCGCATGGCATATTCTTCCATCTCTATTTCGTGGCGGGCTTCAATTTCAACCTTGCTCATTATATTAAGGTCTTCAAAAAGGGCAATCGATTTTTTGGAAATTCTGGCCTTTAGTGCCTCAGGAGTGGTTTTGTTATTGCTCAAACCTCGTTTTTTGGCTTCTTTTTCCCAAGCGTCACCATAGCCATCGCCTTCAAAACGGATGCGCTTGGAATCTTTTATATATTCCCGCAATACGTTGAAAATAGCATCGTCTTTCTTCATTTTCTTGCCTTTGATCAAACCGTCCACTTTTTCCTTGAAGTTAAACAACTGCTTGGCAACAATGGCGTTTAGCACGGTCATGGGGTTGGCGCAGTTTGCGGTGGAGCCCACGGCACGGAACTCAAACTTATTGCCGGTAAAGGCAAAGGGCGAGGTACGGTTCCTATCGGTATTGTCCATCAATATTTCAGGGATTTTACCCACTACGTTCAATTTAAGATCGGTTTTTTCCTGTGGCGACAGTTTGCCGTCGGTCACTTTTTCAAGCTCGTCCAGCACATCGGTCAATTGACTGCCAATAAATGCTGAAATAATGGCCGGCGGGGCTTCGTTTGCTCCCAAACGGTGATCGTTGCTCGCCCCGGCAATGGACGCCCGCAATAATTCTTCGTGATCGTTTACTGCTTTTAAGGTGTTGATGAAGAAGGTTAAAAACTGAAGATTTTTCATGGGCGTGGTGCCGGGACCCAACAAATTAACGCCGGTATTTGTGGCCAACGACCAGTTGTTGTGCTTCCCGCTGCCGTTTACGCCAGCAAAAGGTTTTTCGTGCAGTAAGACCTTAAAGTTGTGGCGGTCTGCTACCTTGTCCATTAAATCCATCAACAACGAGTTGTGGTCCACGGCCAGGTTGGTCTCTTCAAAAATGGGGGCCAGTTCAAACTGGTTGGGCGCCACTTCGTTATGCCGTGTTTTTACGGGGATGCCCAATAGCATGCATTCGGTTTCCAGGTCCCGCATATAATTAAGGACACGCAAGGGGATAGAACCAAAGTAATGGTCGTCCAACTGTTGTCCTTTTGGTGAGGAATGCCCCAATAAGGTACGTCCAGAAAGCATGATATCTGGACGGGAAAGTGCCAAGGCCTTGTCGATAAGAAAATACTCCTGCTCCCAGCCCAGGGTAGCACTTACTTTGGTAACGTTTTTATCGAAATATTTTGCTACTGCGGTCGCGGCTTGATCTACGGTTTGCAACGCCCGCAACAAGGGCGTTTTGTAGTCCAGTGCCTCTCCAGTGTAAGAAACGAACACCGTAGGAATACACAAAGTGGTGCCATACAGGAAAGCAGGCGAAGTAGGATCCCAAGCGGTGTACCCGCGGGCTTCGAATGTGTTCCTAATGCCACCGTGCGGAAAGCTGGATGCATCGGGTTCTTGTTGCACCAATTGCTGACCGCCAAATTTTTCAATGCTCTGCCCATTGTCTATGGTTTCAAAAAAAGCGTCGTGCTTTTCGGCAGTTGCGCCGGTCAAAGGTTGAAACCAGTGTGTATAGTGCGTGGCCCCTTTTGCGATGGCCCATTCCTTCATTCCGGTGGAAATGTGATCGGCTACACTGCGCTCTATTTTTTTTCCGGTCTCAATAGCGTCCATCACACTATTGTAAGACGTTTTTGTGAGGTATTGCCGCATGGCAGTCTCGTTAAAAACGTTTTGTCCGAAAATGGCCGAACGGCGTTCCGGTTCTTTTACCTCTACAGGTCTTCTGTTAAAGGTTTCTTTAATGGCGTAAAATCGTAACGTTGACATACAACAGTCTTTTATTTAAAGTTAGAATGGCGCAAAAATAGTTTTTATTTTTTTACACCCCCATAATTTTAATGTTAACTTATTAAAAAACATACTTAAAATGTTCACAACCCCTTAATTTTAGGGGGGTGATTTTTTTTATGAAGTAATTTCGTGTGTTGTTTTTTTTCCGAAGAACGCTACGAAAGCATCTTGTAAAAGTGTTTTTTACGGAAATAAGAAAGTATAAGAAGGCTCAACCATTAGGGAGGAGTTGCTGAAAACATCGGGGAACGGGTCAATTTTTTACTTTTCCAAAAAAGCAAGACTGATGAACACGGCGTAGGCGATTGCGATCAAGAGTCCTTTGTACCTTCCCAGTTCAAATTTCTTCGGAATAAATGCCAATGGAATCAATATGGCGGCAAAACCCAACATCCAAAAAATATCGTTGGTCAAAATTTCCTTGCTTTTAACGGCAATGGGCTGTATAAGTGCCGTAATGCCCAAAACCGAAGCAATGTTAAAAATATTGGACCCAATTAAATTGCCCAGCGAGATGGCTTTTTCTTTCTTTAAGGCCGCAATGACCGAAGCGGCCAGTTCAGGAACGCTCGTGCCCACGGCGATCATGGTCACGGCGATCACCCGTTCGGTAACGCCAAGGGCCTCAGCCATATCGACCGCTCCGGTAACCAAAAGCTCACTACCGCCCCAAAGGCCAAAACCGCCCAACAACAACCAGATTATTATTTTAAAGCCGGAGGTTTTTGAAAGCCCATCGTCTATGCTTTCATCCACGGGTTTCGATTTTTCTTGTTTCCGGGCGCGGCGTATCAGCAAAAACAAATACACCCCCAGTAAAGCAAGCAGGACACCCCCTTCCAAGCGGTCTATTTGATTGCCGCTTTTCAGTAAAAAATACAAGGCGATCGACAGCAGCATCATCACCGGCCAATTGAATTTATAGAAATCACGGTCTATGGTCAAAGGTGCAATAACGGCCGTAATGCCCAGCACCAAGCCAATGTTGGCAATGTTGGAACCAATGACGTTCCCCAGGGAAATATCGCTAAAGCCGGTAAGGGCTGCTTGTACGCTCACCAAAAGTTCGGGTGCCGAGGTGGCAAAAGAAACCACCGTCAAGCCAATCACCATTTTTGATAACTTCAGCTTAAATGACAAAGCAACCGAAGAACGCACCAAAAACTCCCCTCCAATAACCAATAATAATAATCCTAGAAAGACAAAAAGCAATGAAATTCCCATAGTGTTTTTTTACCGTGCGAAGATACTAAAATGAAATATGAAGTACGTAATACGATTTCCGAAATACGAAATGGTAAATGCAAAATGGAAAGTAAGAATGAAAAATATGGAATGGGATGTACGAATTACAGTATAAATTTTTGGGGTTTAGGGATATCCACTACCAACTAAAAAAACACCAATAAACTAAAATTTCAGTTATATAACTATAAAAATAGTTTGTTAACTAAATAAATAGTTATACATTTGCATTCTATGGAACGACTCACCAATAAAGAAGAAGAAATCATGCAGGCGCTTTGGCAACTGGAAAAAGCCTTCGTTAAAGAGCTTATTGCGCTTCTGCCCGGCAAGAACCATTACAATACCGTTTCGACCATCGTTAGGAACTTGGAAGAAAAAGGGTTTGTATCGCACAAAGCTTATGGGAAAACCCATCAATATTTTCCTGTTGTTAGTAAAGCCGAATATACGGAACGCTTTATGAACTTGGCCACTAAAAAATATTTTGACAACAGCTATAAAAGCATGGTTTCCTTTTTTGCCAAAGAAGAAAAAATTAGTGCAACCGAGCTTCGGGAGATTTTGGAACTAATAGAAAACAAATAATATGGATGTCCTTGTATATATAGGTAAAACCGCAATTGTACTATCGCTTTTCTACTTAGTGTATGCAACACTTTTAAAAAGTGACACGCATTTTACAACCAACAGGCTCTTTTTAGGTAGCGGACTCCTATTGTCCTTTATTTTTCCCTTTATTGAGTTTGACAAAACAATTACCATCCCCGCTCCAAGTGTTGATGTAGCAGCATATTCTGAAGAAATCCCAACTCAATTGGCTACCGCAACGCAACAAACGGATTGGTGGTTAATTGCGCTTATTATATATGCTCTGGTGACCGCTATATTTTTAGTACGGTTTGCCAAGCAATGCTACTCGCTTTCTTTATTGTTACGAAAGCATCCCGTTGCCATTAAAAATGGATTCAAATTCATAGAAACAGATGAAAAACTATTGCCTTTTTCTTTCTTCAACTACATCGTGTACAATCCCAACTTGCACCAAGCTAAGGAGCTTGCTATGATTTTAAAGCACGAAAAAGTACACGCTCATCAAAAGCATTCCATCGATATTATATTGGCAAATTTACTCACGGCCGTTCAGTGGGTCAATCCTTTTGCGTGGTTGTACAAAAAAAGCATCGAAGAAAATTTAGAGTTTATTGCAGACAATGAAACTGCCACACAAGTTTCATCAAGAAAAGAATACCAAGTAGCGTTGGTAAAGGCCTCATCTACTTATCCCATACCAGCGTTGACCACTAATTTTTATCAATCATTCATCAAAAAACGAATTGTTATGTTAAATAAAAAGAATTCAAAAAAAGTAAACATATTAAAATCGGTGACCATCGCGCCACTCTTGGCTTTGTTTCTATGGGGTTTTAACGTAAATGAGAACATTCAATATTCTGAAACTGAAAAGCCTTCGGTCGATGCTACTGTTCAAAACAATGACAGCGGGATTTCCGAAACACATAAAAACAATACAGCAACGAATACAGCAAATAGCGGAACTGCTTCTTCTGAAGAAAAAAAGAACAAAACAAGCTCGTTTTCAGCAGAAAAAAGAAATGGCAAAACCCAGTTAGATTCGGTAAAACCCATTAAAATTGTAATTACAAAAAACACCAGTGATGCCGAGCTTGAAGCGTATAAACAAAAACTGAAAACTGAAAATAAAGCCAGTTTTAATTACAAAAACGTAAAACGTAACAATAAAGGCGAAATAACCGGTATTTCCATTTCATTCAGCGATTCGCGCGGCAATAACAATAATTATAGTGTAAGCAGCGGGCAACCCATAAGTGATTATGTGCTTACCGTTTCAGAAAACGGAGGTATTAGTTCAAGAACCGTTTTAACAGAAGAACAAGAAGCCCAGCGACAAAAAATGATGGCAGAGCGTGATGAAATGATGTTGGAAAGAAATGAAGAAATGGAACACATGAAAGAACGGATGAAAGAACGCCGTGAAGAAATAGAAATTAGGCAAAAGAAACGAATGGAAGCCCAAAAAGAACGCATGGCCAAACTGCAAGAAGAACGAGCTGTGCTAGAAAAAAAACGGGCAAAATACCAAATGCAACGGTTGAAAAAAAGAAACCAACCGCAACAAGAAGTTTCGGAAGAAACAAAGAAATTGACCATTGCCAAGAACAAGCCCGGTTCTGTTTTAGAAAAAAAAGGATTGGTAAGCGACACCAACGATAAAGAACCACTGTATTATGTTGATGGTAAATTGACTTCGGTACCGCAAGTAAAACAGATTGCCCCCGAAGACATTAAAAAAGTAATCGTCTTAAAAGGTAAAAAAGCATTGAAAAAATATGGCGGAAAAGGAGTTAACGGCGTGATTGAGATTATTACCAGAGAGTAATACAACTCTTATAAATTTCTTAAACCTTCCCCTTTTCGGGAAGGTTTTTTTAACTTTATGGTTATGAAAAAGCAGTTTTTTAAAACCTTGGCCAAATTGAACAAAAAGCTACTGCCCAGCTATACCAAAAAAAATGTGGATCTCGCTAAGGCATCCAAATTTCAATTGGCCCTTTTTGGCTATAAACTGTGGGTAACAAAAAACGCCGTGAATCAATAACAGAGCAACGAGCGTACATCGTACGATTTCAGCTTGCTTGCCCCTTTCAAAAATTCCAATTCAATTAAAAAATTACATTGCACGATTTCGCCGCCTAATTTTTCAATCAACTGGCAGGCAGCGCGGGCAGTGCCCCCAGTAGCCAAAATATCATCGTGCAACAATACTTTATCGCCTTTTTTTATGGCATCTTCATGGATTTCCAACGCGTCCATTCCGTATTCCAGTGCGTAGGGTTGTTTTAAGGTATGGTGCGGCAATTTCCCTCCTTTACGGACAGGGACAAAACCCGCTTTCAACTCCTTTGCCAGCAACGTACCAAACAAAAATCCGCGCGATTCGATGCCCACAACCTTGTCGATTTGTTGACTTTCGGTAAGAGCGGCCAATTGTTCCAAACAAAAAGCAGTAGCCTCGGCGTGCGCCAGAAGTGGGGTAATATCTTTGAAGTTTACCCCTGTTTTTGGGAAATCGGGGATTTCACGAATGTATTTTTCTATATCCATTGTAATTTTTTGTGAAAGTGCTTTGTGTATAAAGGTAAAAAGAAATATATTTGCACCCCGAAACAATGGAGGTTTTATTTTTCTTCTTTGTATTGATCAAAACATTCTTTTTTACCAGTAAAAAGAAGTTTAATTTTGAAAAAGTGAAAATCACAAAATAGATTCCTGCCTGCGCAGGAAATTATGGCCTCGTGGCGCAACTGAATAGCGCATCTGATTACGGCTCAGAAGGTTACAGGTTTGAATCCTGTCGAGGTCACGACACTTAAGAAACTACGCTCCCAAGAGCGTGGTTTTGTGTTTTATGGAGAAATTGAGCTCGCTCAAAATTTGGGAGTAAAATACAAAATCAGCATCGCCTAAGTGATGCGTGGTTTCTAATTTGCAACAATGAATTTTATCAGGACCACAATAGTAATCCTGTCGAGGTCACTTAGAGCGAAAAGTCTGCACGATAGTGCGGACTTTTTTGTTTCAGAAACCATCAAAAGCCTCAAGCTGGATCAAGAACATTTTCTGGGTTTTTGAGTTTTTAAGCAAATAATTTTTCAAGTCTGTACAGGAAGAATTCAGTTCTTCTTACGCCTCTTAATTGTGCTCTAAATGCTTTAATTTTTGCATTAAAAG
>NZ_QEHR01000004.1 GCF_003095375.1 Marixanthomonas spongiae | reverse complement strand
TTTTAATGCAAAAATTAAAGCATTTAGAGCACAATTAAGAGGCGTAAGAAGAACTGAATTCTTCCTGTACAGACTTGAAAAATTATTTGCTTAAAAACTCAAAAACCCAGAAAATGTTCTTGATCCACTACAAGTTCGACAAAAGAACACCTTGATTGTTTTGAAAGTTTTTCATAAAAAATCACACAAAATAAAAACCATTGTGGTAAGTTGTATAAATAATGGGAACCCTGCCAAAAATCGCGAAACTGTACATCCTTGTTTTGGCTTTGTTAATGGCCGCAACAAGCTTTGCGCAGGATACACTTTCCAATTACCGTACCAAAAAAACCGTGATTGCCGATACAGTGGTGGTAGACAGCCTGAGCATAAATCCCTCTCACTTTCGGGTGCTGGATAAAACCGGAGCCGCTATCGATTCGCTATCGTATTCCGTGGATTATGAAAATGGAACAGTTGTTTTTTCCGACTTTCCTACCGATAAGGAAGGAAAAACCAATAAGGTTCAAGACTCCATTACCATTGAATATCTGCGTTATCCCCTTTTTTTAACCCGTGAGTATTACACGTTTGACAAAAACTTGATCGTCGAAAAAACCGGGGCCATCGAAAAACTGTATTCTTTGGACGAAAGCACCACAGACAATACCTTTACGCCTTTCGACGGCCTGAACACCGTCGGGAGCATTTCGCGAGGCGTTACCATTGGCAACAACCAAAACGCCGTTTTAAATTCCCAGCTCGATCTCCAAATTACCGGCAAACTGAGCGATAAGGTTTCCATAAGAGCCTCGATACAAGATGCCAACATTCCTACGCAGGAAGGTGGTTACTCCCAGAGCCTGGACGAATTTGACCAGATTTTCATAGAACTTTATAGCGATAATTGGAAAATAAGGGCCGGCGATGTCGATCTTGAAAACAACAACAGCTATTTTGGGCAGTTTACTAAAAAAGTACAGGGGATCGCCCTTGGCGGCACTTTAGAGCACGAAAACGGCGCCAAAACCTCGGCTTTTGCCAGTGGGGCCATTGTAAAAGGCGTATTTCAGCGCAGTGAATTTACGGGCCAAGAAGGCAACCAAGGCCCTTATAAACTGGTTGGGCCTAATGGCGAACTCTTCATTTTAATCGTTTCGGGCAGCGAACGGGTGTATGTAAACGGGCTGTTGCTACAACGGGGCGAGAGCAATGATTACGTGATCGATTATAACGCAGGCGAGATCACTTTCAACCCTACCTATCCCATTACTGCCAACATGCGCATTACCGTGGAATATCAATACACCGACCGCAATTACACCCGGTTTATTGGGTATGGCGGCGGAAATTATAGCAGTGAAAAACTCGATATTGGCACGTATATCTATTCAGAAAACGATGCCAAAAACCAACCCCTGCAACAAAACCTTTCAGAAGAACAGGTAGCCATTTTAAAGGCCGCTGGAGACGATATGGACAAAATGATCGCCCCTTCGGCCGTTCCCGATTCGTATTCAGAAAACAAGATTTTATATAAAAAAGAACTAATCGACGGCCAGGAAGTGTTTGTGTTTTCCAATGATCCTGAAGATGAACTGTTCAGCGTTCGGTTTACGTTAGTGGGCAATAATCAGGGAAATTACGTGGTGAGCGACCAAAGTGCCATCAGTCGTATTTTTGAGTATGTCGCTCCTATTAACGGCGTTCCGCAAGGGAATTACGAACCCATTATCCAATTAAACGCTCCAACCAAATTGCAAATTGGCGGTTTAAACGGTCAATACCGTCTTTCGGAAAAAACAAATATCGGTTTTGAAGTCGCCGGAAGCCGAAACGACCTCAACCTCTTTTCCAATCTGGACGACGGCAACAACGATGGATTTGCCGGACGCTTAACGGCCAAACAACAACTATTGAACACACAGGACACCTTACAGGTAAATGGATATGGAACATTAGATTTTATCAACAGCGATTTCAGGACGATTGAACGGCTGTACAATATAGAGTTCAACCGCGACTGGAACTTGATCGATCCTATGGGCGACCAGCGCTTTATAACGGCCGGAGCCTCGTTTTCACATCCTGGAATTGGCAATGGGAGCTACGAGTTTCAGAATTTAGATTTTTCTGAAAATTTCAGCGGGGTTCGGCATGTGGTTTCTTCAGCAATACAACTCAAAAAGCTACGGATACGAACCAACGGAAGTCTTCTGAACAGTAAAAGCGATTCTTTGGAGAGCAAGTTTACACGTTTGGCGAACACTACGAGCTATTCGTTCAACAAAGGTTGGGTGGGCGGTAAAATAGCGTATGAAGACAACCAAGTGCGTACAGTTAATAATGACAAGTTAACGCCTGTTAGCCAAAAGTTTCAGTCGTACGAGGCCTATGCTGGCATTGGCGACAGCACCAATGTATTTGTGGAAGCAGGATACCGCCACCAGATCAACGATAGTATTCATAACGCCACGCTTCAGAAGGTGAACAGCTCGAACACTTATTTTATGAAATCGAAACTCATTAATAGTGACAACGCACAACTTTCGGTATTTGCCAATTACCGGGTGTTGAAACAGGAAGCCTTGCCAAGTGAAGACAGCACAGGCCTTAGTGAAACAACAAGCCCCATTGAGCAAAGGGAGGAACAGCTGGAAAAATCGTTGAACTCCCGCATTATCTACAGCCAAGGGCTATTTAACAACGGAATACGGCTCAATACCACTTTAGAATCGAACAACGGGGTGGTGCCGCGGCAGGAGTTCACGTACGTAAAAGTAGATCCTGGGCAGGGCGTTTATACGTGGATCGATTATAACAACAACGGCGTTCAAGAACTGGAAGAATTTGAAGTGGCACAGTTTCAAGACCAAGCGGAATATGTACGCGTATTGCTGCCCAATCAGCTTTTTGTAAAAATAAGGCAGAACAAATTTAGCCAGATCGTGACGCTCAATCCACAGCAATGGTCCAACAAAGAAGGGATTTTTAAAGTGCTTTCCAAATTTTACAACCAAATATCATACCTGATTGACCGGAAGGTAAAACGCAACAACGACGGATTTAACATCAATCCTTTCGAAGATGGTGGCGACGACCAATTGGGGCTTAACCTCAACTTTAGGAACGCCCTGTTTTTTAACCGTGGCAAACAGCGCTACACCACGAGCTATACCTATATTGCTTCTTCGAGTGACAACCTGCTTTCGGTGGGGCTTCAAAAAAACACCTTACAGAGCCATCAATTAAAGTTTAACCACAAGGTTTGGGAAGGTTGGCTGTTTAACTTAGAAGCAGCTTTGGGGAACAATGAAAGTACTTCGGAAAATTTTCCGAGGCGCAATTTTAAACTCGACACCTACGAGTTTGAACCCAAAGTATCCTATTTGCTGAACCCACAAACCCGTTTTGATGTGTTTTACCAGTTTGCCAACAAAGACAACACCCTTGGCGACATGGAAGTCTTGAACCAACAAAAATTAGGGGTTTCGTTTGCCTACAGCAATGCTGAAAAAATTTCGGTTAATGGAGAGTTCAATTACATTACCAACGATTTTTCGGGCAGTGCTTTTTCGCCTGTGGCCTACCAAATGCTGGAAGGCTTGCAACCGGGAACCAACTTTACGTGGCAGCTATTGTTTCAGAAACGGATAACCAAATATTTGGACGCGAATTTATCGTATTTCGGGAGAAAAAGCGAGACTTCCAAAACCGTACATACGGGCAGTGTACAGTTGCGGGCTTATTTTTAAATTGAAACTTGAGACCGTTCTACTGACAGACATGAGACATGAGATAAAAAAACAGCATATAAAAAAAGACGGAACAATAAGTTCCGCCTTTTAATTTCAAATTTCAATAGAAATACTATTCAACAATAATACGCTGTACTTTTCCTACTTCATTGTTGCCAATTTTCACTAAATAAACGCCGCTTTTCACGTAGTTCATATTTAGGTTGTGGTGGTATCCGTTGCCTTCGTTTTCAAGCACGCGGTACACGATACGTTGCCCAAGCACATTGTAAACGGTTAGCTCCAGTTTCCCAGTAACCGATTGTGTTTTCAAGGTAACATCAAAGTTGTTGTTTCCTTGGTTTACAATGGTAAACTGAGCATCGTTAAACGGATCGTTAGTACTTAATGGATCGAAAATATTGGCCATATAATCTTCTGTTTCACCATAAGACGTTTCTTCACAAGCATCGTCTGGTACAGGTGAATTCCAATTTGTTTTGGCCCGCATTAAGTGCTGTCCTAACGTTACACCAGCTGGGATTACGAGATCCATTGTCTCAGTGTGGGTTCCACCAGTTTGTCCATCGGCAATTTCATAATTATCAACTACCAATTCATCTAACGTAAAGACAAAATCATCATTAAAGTCTATCCATACGCGAACAAACTGATTACCATATCCTGTGGTAATGGTAAGATCGTAAGTAGTATCTATTTCAAGATCGGCGGTAATGCTGGTGTAATCGCCATACCCATCAGGATCACAGCCTGACGAATTGTTGACATTCGCCACTTGAAACAACCGGATACCGTCGCCCAGTGAACAATTGGATTCCGGTTGGCAATTTGAGTTAACCACAACTTTTGAAGTGGCATCATTGCTGGTATCGCTATCGTTGGACAAAGACGTGTAGGCTGTAAAGTTATACGTTCCAAACGCCGAGAGATCGGCATCTTGATTAAAAGTATAACTTGTTTGCGAATTACCTGCCAACGGCCCTGCAACGGTTTCTGTAACGATATTGCCATTAACCTCATAAGAAACATCAAAATTGGACTGTGGTTCTCCACCAAAATTATTGATAGTAACGGCAACAGTTTCAGAAGCTGTTAAATTTTCACCAGAATTTGGTGACGTGATGGCCGTAACACCAATATCATTGGGTTCTAAATACGTCACTTCTTTTGTCGTTGAATCGTTGCTATTATCTTCATCAGCGCTGTAATCGGTGGCTGCTGTAATGGAATAGGTTTGTCCTACGGTGGATAAATCTGCTGTGGCAGTAAAGGTATATTGTGCCGATGTTGCAGAAGCCAATGGGCCTGCAAAGGTCTCGGTTACCAATGCCCCGCCATCTACTTGGTAGGTTACATCGAAATTTGAAGCTGCATTTTGACCAAAATTGAAAATGGTCACAGTTACATCTTCACTTCCCGATAAAGTTCCGGTAACGGGTTCGTCAATACTTACTACGCCTACATCATCGTTAAAGTTTGGTGCAATTTGAAACACCCCAACCACATCTTTCCTTCCGGAATTGATATATTCGTTAATGAACCAGAACTCTTTATCATTGTTAGGATCCAAATCTATCTTACTGTAATCCCCGTACCGGTTTGAAGGAATGTTGCCATTACCGGCAGCAATAAGCTCTTCACTAACGGTCATGGTGTTTAAGGGGTCTGAAGCAAAGCGGCCTGTGTAGTAGGAACTTACCCTAAAATCGGAAGGATTTGGCGTATCGGGCCCTGCCATTGCGGTATAGCCCATCCCTATATTTCCTTGCAGGTCCATCATCATACTTCCATGCCAGGCGTGTTTGCCGTTTGTAGAAGTATAAGTTCCTTCTTGGTATATGGTCCAAGGTTGTCCATCACCCGGTTGGCGCAGTTCGTACCAACGAATCCCAGCCAATTTGCCTCCAGAAGCATCAGTATCAACCACAAAGTTGAAAACGGCCGAATTATGCCCTGAAAATTTTCTAAACTGAGCTTGGTTCATAATCGTTGCCTGTAATGCATCTATAGATCCGCCTCCAGGTTGGCTCAAGTTAGAAAAACTACCACCATCAAATACACCTATAAATGGGGTTGTTGTAAGTTCATTAGGCTGTGAAATGGTTGAATTACCTGGGGTATCCCAATCTACATCGACCGTCCATACTTTTAAATGATCCTCTGAAACACCGCCCCAAGCGTCGTCTTGTAGATAGACAATGGGAGCACTTCCAGCCGCTGGCATGTTGCCGTCGGTAACGTTAATGGCCTGTGGACTGTAAAAACCGTTTGTAGCAATACCTGGCAATGGAAACCCAATTATCTGGGCATTGGGATCGCCCGCTAACATAGCATCACGCTCTAATACATTAACAGCCAAATTCGGGTCTCCACCCGGTCCGTTTGTATTGTCTGTAATATAATAGCCATCACTCCAAATTGAAAGTTTTTGATAATCAGTAATAGTCGGTATGTTATACACATACCATCCATCATTGATCGGGTCGGGACCATCGGATACTGCTACCTGTGCACCGGCACCTAAAAAGGTGATTACCCAGCGGTCCGCCGCATTGTCGTAAGAAACGGTAAGGTCGCAACAACCGCCATTTGGGAAGATGGTTGGGTTTGGTGCCGTTTGTGGAGTCAATGCATTACCTGCTTTATCATAAATTATAAAACCGGTGTTGAACACAACAAACACATGATCGGGACCAACCGCCAGTGCAGGGTCGGTAGGTTGTGAGTTGGACTGTGCTGCATCAAACACCAAAGAGGGCTGTTTTCCTGCAATTTTTCCTGTCAATCGATGTGGGTTGCGCACAAAATAATCGTCCTCCGTTTGTGGGTCTTTGCCAGGAATCACGTTGTTTTTGGAAGCTCTTGCATCATACATCTCTCTTTCTTTTACTCTAGCAGCAGGAAGATTGGTTTGAGAAGCAATAGATGGAACTTTTTGCATTGAAATTGCTTTTCCAATAAAGGCTGGTTTCGCTCCATTTTTGTCTTGGGCTTGTACTGAACATAACGCCAGTAAAAACAACCCAAGCAGGGATAGTTTTAATTTCATTGTATTACTTTTTAGTTAATAGTTTCTTAATTTTATAAAAATACAAGGTTGCGTTTAATTACAAAGAAATTTAGCGTTAAAATTACATCAGGACATGGCTTATATTCATTTAATTGAACAAAACATGTTATTAGTTACAAATGCACGTTAACTGATTTTGTATAGACAAAGTTTCAAAATTTCTCTTTATCTATTTTTTTTCAATAAGTATCTGTTATTGTTTTTTGGTAGTGGCACTGTTTTTCGGTACATTATTCGTACTTTAACCTTTCCAAACAAAACAACGATTTTATGACACCACTAAAATTCAGCTTCGGATTTTTATTCCTATTTGCAATAGCCTGCAATACCACAAAAGAAACCATCTCAAATAACGACGACAAGCCTTCAGTAGAACAGCAGAATGAACAAAAAATGATGGCCGCCGGCTTTAAAAAAGGCATCGTTGTGTATTCCGACAAGGAAGGCGATTGCCCTTATACCATCAAACTGGAAAAAGAAGACACCTATTACGACCCTATTAATTTAGAAGAAAGCTATAAAACCAATGGTGAGAAGGTCTGGTTCCAATTCAATCCGCTACGTAGAATGAACCGGTGCGTAAAAGCCAACCCAGTGTATCTTTCTGAAATACAAAAAAGAGCTGAATAATGTTTTTTTGAGTTAGTTACTCTTGAACAAACTGCACCTTAATCCAAATTTTTACGAATGGCCGCCGCCAACTGGGAAAGTTCGTCTTGCGACATCTCCACTTTTTTTGAAAAGTCCATATCCCCCATACCGTTAAGCGGGATTAAATGCACGTGCACATGCGGCACTTCAAGGCCAACGGCGGCCATCCCTACCCTGTTGCAAGGCACTGTTTTTGCTAGGGCTTTGGCCACGCGACGTGAAAATTGCATCAATTCCAAGTATTTGTGTTCGCCCATGTCAAAAATTTTGTCCACTTCTTCTTTGGGCACACAGAGCGTATGCCCTTTTGCGTTGGGGTTTACATCGAGGAAGGCGATAAAACTGTCGTCTTCGGCCACTTTGTGGCTGGGTATTTCGCCTTTAATTATTTTTGTGAATATGGTTGCCATGGTTTAATCCCTTGTGATTTCAAGAATTTCGAATTGCACGGTGCCGTTAGGCACTTGTATTTCGGCCACATCGCCTACTTTTTTGCCCAGCAGCCCTTTTCCTATGGGCGAATCTACTGAGATTTTTCCGTTTTTCAGGTCTGCTTCGCTCTGTGCCACCAGTTTATATTGCATTTCGGCTTTGTTGCCCTTGTTTTTTATCTTCACGTTGGAATGCACCAAAACCTTTGAGGTATCCAATTGCGACTCATCGATCACCCGGGCATTGGCAAGTACTTCTTCTAATTTTGATATACGCATCTCCAGCATCCCTTGTGCTTCTTTTGCCGCATCGTATTCGGCATTTTCGCTCAAATCGCCTTTGTCCCGTGCTTCGGCAATGGCCTGAGAGGCTTTAGGACGCTCCACGTCTTTTAATTGGTTGAGCTCTTCCCGTAATTTTTTCAGTCCTTCGGCAGTGTAATAAGATACTTTACTCATAACTTCATCGTTTGTGTACTGTACACGTGGTTCTTGTATTAATTTTGAAAAACCAATATGTTGAACTTGGTTTATAAACATAAAAAATCCCATGCGCGCTCGACGGGATCTTTAATAACAAATATACTAAAAAATAACTTGTTGCGTAAATTATTGTAATTTCGCAGTTGAAATATGCACCTATGAAAAGAATTGTTTTTGTTTTGTCCTTATTTATACTATTTGCCTGCAAGAGCGATGATGAAAAATTGGACGACAATCCGTATTTAACCTCCCCCTTGGTCAATTTAAACCTCAACTTGAATTTGCCACAATACGACCCCCTTAAATATGCCGGCAACTCCATAGTAATTACCCAACAGGGCATTAAAGGCATTGTGATCTATAATGAAAACAATAGCATTTACCATGCTTTTGAGATAAGCGACCCCAACCACATACCCAATGACTGCTCCCGTATGGAAATAAACGGTATAGAAGCCACCTGCCCGTGCGAGACCGATGACAACAAATACCTGATTACCACAGGCCAAAACATAACCGACCCCAGCCGCTACCCCATGCAACGGTACCGGGCCGAAAGGGTAGGCAATAATGTGAGGGTAACCAATTAACTGAATTTTAAAAAATAGGACTGTCTAAAAAATAATTTTAGATATCAGTGCGATCCTACCGTGCAGACAGCCTCGACCGGACAAACCAATTTTTTTATTTTTTAGACAGTCCTTTTCTTTGCGATATATAGTTAAAAGGTAACCGTCGCCCCCACCAAAAAATTGATTTTCGCCTGTGGATAATAGCCGGCTCCTTCAAAAGTGGTCACATTCCCTTGATCGTTTACTCCTTCAAAGGTGTAAAAATAGCCGTTGGACACGTATTCCACATTAAAAATGTTGTTCACCAAGCCAGTAAACAATATTTCGTTTACAAACGGTACGTTTTGCCAGCGGTACGCCACATTCAAATTATTGATAAAGTAACTGTTCAGTTTTGAAACCTCGCTGTCGATATTCCCCATATACTGTTCGCCTACATATTTAGACAACAGTGCTACTTGCACATTTTTAACCGGACGGTATTCCAGCATATTCCCGGCTACGATTTCAGGGGAAAAAGAAATGTTCGTATTTCCAAGGTTGACGAGTTCGCCATCTTGGGAAGCAACAAAATCCACGTTTTTATTGGAGCTTAACGCTACATTGGGACGAATGCTTATGTTTTCTGAAATAGCTATTGTAGCATCCACTTCCAGCCCCAAACGATAGCTTTCGCCACTGGTGGTTCGCAATGGCGCACCAACATCGTTGAGCTCGCCCGAAAGCACCAATTGGTCTTTGTAATCCATATAAAACAAGTTGGTATTTACTTGCACAGCTTCGGAAGCGTATCGCCAGCCCAATTCAAAATCGTCCAGTTTTTCGGGAGTAGTGATGTCTTCTTCAAAATCGTTTCGGGTGGGTTCGCGGTGCGCCCTTCCGTAGGAAGCATAAAATTGGTTAGCATCGTTCAATTGAAACGATACCCCGGCTTTAGGATTAAAAAAGCTATACGTTTCATCTACGTTAAGTGGTATAATATCTGAAGAAATCCCTCCTGTTTCATACGTTATAAAACGCCCTTGTAAATCTCCAAACACTTGCCATTGGTCGTCAATACGGTAGGTTGCTTTGGCAAAAGCAGTGAACTCGTTTTTGGTGGCATCGCTAAAATAATACCGATCGCGTATTTCAGAGTCACTGGCATAACGCGCCCAGATCACTTCGCCATAATGATCGCCTTTATAAACACTGTAAAAAGTGCCTGCCGAAACGCTAAGCGCATCATCTTTGTAGTTAATGTTGGCATTGATGGCGTAAAAATCGTTGTCTAACCAACGGCGGCGAATTAAATCGGTTGTGCTAATGGTATCGTTGTCAATTTCAATGGGGTTAAACCCATAAATTTCAAATTCTTCATCTTCTTTATATTGCTCAAAATAGCCTCTTCCGTAGGTGTAATTCAATGCAACGTTACTGCTCCAATTGTTGTTGTAGCGCTGGTTCCAAAGTACTTGATAATGATCTTGTGCGTAATTATCAATCTCATTGTCATAAAAGCGGGTATTTCCATCTTCATCGGTGTACATACCAGATGGATTAAACGTCCGGTCAGTTTCCAAGGTTTCGGCATCAATACCGTTCCAGGCTTGGTAAGTTTCCTCTTGTCCGCCAAAAGTTATAGCTTTTATCAAGGTGTTGCGGTCTTTATAGGCCGCTTGCAGAAAGTAGGATTTTAAATCGGAAGTTGCCCGGTCGATATAACCGTCCGATTCAATTTTGGACAACCGCCCGGCAATTTCTACGCGGTCTTTCAACAATCCGGTACTGAATTTTACATTGTGCTTTCGCGTGTTAAACGAACCAAATGAGTTTGAAATTTCACCGTAGGCTTCCCTTGAAACCTCATCGGTCAAAATATTCAAACTCGCGCCAAACCCTCCCGAGCCATTACTGGATGTGCCAACGCCACGTTGCAATTGCAGGTTTTGGATGGACGAGGCAAAATCGGGCAGGTTTACCCAAAAAGAGCCTTGGCTTTCCGAGTCGTTGTACGGAATACCGTTCAACGTTACATTTACCCGCGAAGCGTCGCTACCTCGCACACGAATATAGGTATAACCAACGCCAGCACCGGCATCACTGGTGGTAACCACCGACGGTAAATAATTAAGTAAATAGGGAACATCTTGTCCCAAGTTTCGGGTTTCCAGTTCTTCTTCATCTAAGTTAGAGTGGGTAATGGGCGAATCGGCATCGACTCTCACCGCTTGAATGAACACTTCTTCCAAGCTTTCAACTTTGGTGGAATCCTGTTCTTTTTCTTGTGCAATGGCTGCTAAAGTAGTTGTAAATAAAGCAGCCGAAATAAATAACGATTTCATTCGTAAAAAAATTTAATTACGAATAAAAGGGGCCATTATTCTCGGTTAATAAATGGTTTAAAATTTCCAGTAAAAATGTCTTTTACTGGCTACAACGGCTTGTTGTTCTTTTCCTAAACAGCATTACCTGTTCCAGGTTCTATGGGTGTAATCTCAGCTTTTTGAAGTACGATTTATGAATGACGAGGTACGATCGCATTATTTCACAATTCGTACTTCGTACCTCCAATTTCGTACTTTTTTCAGCACCCCTTTGAGATGTCCGGCAAAAGTAAACAAGTCTTTGATATTTAAAAACCCAATTGTGCTTTTTTACCATATCCTTAATATGTTGTCATTTAAGTAGTGCGTATTTTTGAACCATGCCAAAAACCAAAAACAGGTTTACCTTTAAAATCATCCTAAGCTACTTGGTGTTAGGCGCACTGGCCGTGGTTGCAGGGTATTTTATCTATTCTGAATTTGAAAAATACCTCAACGCCCCAACCGAAAAAACCGAAGAGAAAAAGCTATTTGCCGCAGGGTCGCTTATCAACCAGGTTTATGAAGCCGATAGTTTTTCACGCCTGGCATTGCTTACCCAGCAGGAAGAAGACTACCAAAGGTATCATGCCCTGAACGATTCGCTTTTCAAAAAAATTGAAAGCATAAAACTGCTCACCGACGACGCGTATCAAAAAAAACAGTTGGACAGCGTTAAAGAGTTGCTTTCTGAAAAGGAAAAAAACATCGAGCAGTTGCGTTTGCTGAAAGTAACCAACAGCAACACCACTACTTTGGACGATATCTTGGCCGAGTTCAAAAAACTGGACACCTCCATGGGCAAGCTCACTTTGGAAACCTTTGTGGAAAACCCTTCTCGGCTCACAGAAAAAGAACGCACGTTCTGGAACTCCTACATCGAATTGATAAACCAAAACAACCAGGCAGACACGACCAAAGTGCAAGCACGGGTGGTCGATTCTATGTTGGCGCAATCCCGCTTTCTTGTAGCCGAAGTGAAACGCCAAAATTCCCGTGCGCAACGTGCATTACAAGAAAAAGAAAACGAATTAATACGCAACGACCTCACGCTTTCATCTCAGTTAAGGCGTATCATCACCGATTTTGAAGCTGAAAATACCAAGCGTAACAACCTGGAAAAGGCAGAACGGGAAGCCTCGGTAAAACGAACGGTAAGCATGTTGCAAATAGCCGCGGCGGTGGGTTTCGTTTTAATTTTATTGTTCACGTATTTTATTCTAAGCGACTTTTTCAAGGCCGAACGGTTTAAGGAATCACTTAAAGATGCCAAACAATACGCCGAAGACCTTTTAAAAAGCCGGGAACAGTTAATCGCCACCGTTAGCCACGATCTTAAAACGCCTTTGAACACCATTGTGGGATATACCGGTTTGATGGAAAATACTTCGCTTTCGGAAAAGCAGCATTATTATGTGAACCAGATCCATTCAGGGTCGCAATATGTGTCGAAATTGGTGAACGATTTGCTGGATTTTTCAAAACTGGAAGCGGGGAAGCTAAAAATGGAAGCAGTCCCTTTTTCGTTGGAAAACCTATTGCGACAAACCGCAGAAACGTACCGGGACATGTATTCAGAAAAAGAAGTGGAACTTTTGGTCACCTTATCACCTGAATTACAAGGGAAAGTTTTTGAAAGCGATCCGCTTAGGCTGCAACAAATTTTGAACAACCTACTTAGCAATGCTTTTAAATTTACCGAAACCGGCAGTATCGAGATTAAAGCCAGGGTGCAAAAACAGGAACATAAAACCGTTGACCTCACTATTGACGTTATAGACACCGGCATTGGTATTTCAGAAGAAAAACAACAACTTATTTTTAAAGAATTTACCCAAGCCGAAGCTGATACGGCAAAGAAATTTGGCGGCTATGGACTTGGACTGGCCATTTCGCGCAAAATGGCCAAGCTGTTGGGCGGTAACCTGACGGTGAAAAGCAAACCGCTTAAAGGCAGTACGTTCACGTTGCATCTTTTGCTGAAAAAATCGGAACGGTCAATTCCTAAACAAACAAAGAAGCCTGCTGTTCAGCCTCAACCGGAAACAGCCTTTAAAAACATGAGAGCGGTGGTATTTGACGATGACCCTGCCATGCGCACCATGCTTTCGGGACTGTTTGAGCAGATGGACATCGAGATACGTGATTTTGAAAAATATTCCACTTTTGAAAAAGGAGAACAAATTGGTTTTGATTTTGTATTGACCGATATACAAATGCCAACTACCGATGGCTTTGAGGTTTTAAAACAGCTAAAAAAAGGAAGGGTAAAAAACTATACCGGCCAACCGGTAATCGCCATGACCGGAAGCCGGGAACACTCGCGGCAAGAGTATCTGGGCAAGGGTTTCGCAGAGGTATTGCAAAAACCGTTTACCAAAGAAGAGTTGGCCACCATTTTACAGAAACTGTTCCCCTCCGGCACTTCACTTCCTGCTGAAGGACTTTCAACAAAACCCCCAAAAAAACGGGACGACAAATACGATTTATCCCTCTTGCGGTCCTTTCTCGAAACCAACGAGGCATTAAACGACGTGCTGCAGGTCTTTTTTAAACAGACCGAGAAAGACATGGCCAAATTGCAAGGGCTTATAGAAACCGGCACCACAGAACAAGTGGCACAAACCGCACACCGAATGTTAACGATGTGCCGACAATTGCAAGCCACTAAAGTAACGGCAATTTTGGAACAACTTGAAGCTCACGGCCTCCAGAACGGGCAACCAGAAGAAAACAAACTTGCTTCCCTTTTTAATGCGTTAAAACTTGAAATGGCAGAATTGATCGATGGTTTAAAAGGAAACCGTTAAAGTTCAATATCGTATTGTTTCAGTTTGTTGTAGAGTGTTTTCCGGGTAATGTTCAGCAATTTGGCGGCCCTCGATTTGTTGTTCCTCGTTTCCTTCAAGGCGTTTAAAATCAACTGTTTTTCGTTGCTTTCTTTTGAAAAGTCCGGCGTTTGGGGTGTTCCTCTTGCTTTTACCACCTCTCTGGGGATCACCTCCAAGGGTATCTTTTCGCCAGGGGTCAATAAAACCGATCGTTTTATGATGTTTTTCAACTCCCGTAGGTTACCGGGCCATGCATATTGTTTAAAGGCGGTTTCTACTTCTTTTGAAAGGCCCATCACATTTTTGTTGAGCGACCGGTTGGCTTGTTCCAAGAAAAACTCGGTGAACAGGAACAAATCTTCACTGCGTTCGCGCAACGAAGGAATATGGACGGAAAATTCGTTTAACCGATGATACAGGTCTTCACGGAACCTTCCTTCTTCGACAGCCTTGGTCAAATCTTCATTGGTAGCCGAAATAATGCGTACGTCAACGTGTATTTCGGTATTGCTGCCCACTGGTTTTATTTTCCGCTCTTGCAGTGCCCGGAGCAATTGCACTTGGTTTTCGTAAGAGAGGTTTCCCACTTCGTCTAAAAACAAGGTGCCGGTGTGGGCGGCTTCAAAATGGCCTTTTTTATCGGTTACGGCACCGGTGAAACTTCCTTTTACATGCCCAAAAAATTCGCTGCTGGCAATTTCCTTAGGGATGGCACCGCAATCTACCGCTATAAATGGCCGGTCGCTCCGGTTGCTGAAATCGTGTATGGCCTGCGCTGCCACCTCTTTTCCCGTACCACTTTCACCTTGTATGAGCACGCACATATCGGTAGGGCCCACCAGTTTTAAATACTGATTGAATTTTTTTGATGCTTCACTGATTCCGGTCACGAAATTGGTTTCGGAAAGATTGGTTTTGGCTTCTCTATTTTGAATACGTGTTTGTTCTTTCGGTTTTTTTGAAGGAGTAGGTTGTTTTTCCTCACTTGAAGGCACAGGCTTTTCAAAAGCTTGTTCTATCACCATTAAAAGCTCTTCAGGTCGGAAGGGTTTCGAAATATAATCCAAAGCTCCTTTTTTTATGGCCTCTACCGCTGTGTTCACTTCGGCATACCCCGTCATTAGGATAACGCGGGTGTTGGGGAAGGTTTCTTTTACGTGTTCCAAAAGGGCCATACCGTTGGTGTCGGGCAGTTTTAAATCGGTGATCAACACATCAAAATCACCTTTTTTCAATTCTTCTTTCCCAGCAATACCCGTGCTGCTGGTAGTGACCAGAAAATTTCTACGTTCTAAAAAAGTGGCTAACATTTTTCCGAAAGCGATATCGTCTTCAACAATAAGTATTTTGTGTACCATGCCCTTCTTCTGTAAAAACAAAAATACAGCTATGAACGGAGCAAATCTTTAAAGTTTTCATAAAAAAGAAATGGTTAAAACAATCCTTTAAACTGCAACCAGTGAACCGTCACGACATCAAGAAACTTTTAAAATAATGTAAATACCGAACATCAATTTTGCAGTGGATGTTTCCGTTCATCGAAAAAAATTTGAATTTTAAAGAAAATCCAGTATCATTATCGCTCAAAAGACGGGACACAGTTAATCCAGAGTATTATTTAAGAACGAGGTTAATTTTTACAGCTGGATAACGGGTGCGCAAGGTTCAAATCCTAAACCGTCTTTTTTCTATCCAATCATTATACATGGTGTTGGGGATAGCCCTAAGACAATAAAAAAAAGAGGGCGCTCAAAACTGAACACCCTCCGAAGTATTGAATCTAACTACTGCAGCTTACTGCTTCTTGATCCACTCGCCTTGAGCGTTGGCATATACGGTTTTTTGTGCCATACCGGCTGTAGCGAGCACCAGTTTGTATTCGCCTTGCTCGTTTTTGTAAGCTTTAGATACAGTAGCGCCTTCAAACTCCTTGGCTACGGCTTCCAATACTGGTTTTGGCAATTCACTTGCTTTAATTTCCTTATAATCTTCTTGGGCTGGGGCTTGCGCAGTTAAGATTGCAGGGGCTTTATCTGTTGTTTTTTGCGCGATTGCCTTATCCTGTGCTTGTACCGCTGTTAATGTTCCCAAAGCGATTGCGATTGCTAAAATTGACTTTTTCATAGTTTCTAAAATTATGTTTGTTATTGTTATTTGCCCTGTATAATGAAAAAGTAATGCCATGTGTCCCCTGCTTCGGAAACATCAGCCAAAAACCCCTTTGCTTATCATAGTTAGAAGTAGTTTTAACCAATCTTGAAACGAGGATAAATGGTGTGTAAAGGAAAGTACAGTTGTGTAAAAACTACACGCCCACTGTGTGAAATCAGTCGATTTTGGGTGGTTTTCGGTTGGCTTTTTTTAGTGCCTTCTTCTTTTTTTCGTTTAAGCGTTTTTCAATGGCTTTTTTAGGGATTTTGGTCTTTTTCCGTTTTTTTACCGGTTTTAGGCTGTGTTTCAGCAATGCGATAAGCCGTTCGATTACGATAGCTTTATTGCGGTGCTGGCTTCGGCTTTCACTGCATTGCAGGCTGAGGGTTCCGTCTGAAGTCAATTTATTTTGCAGTTTTTGTTGCAACCGTTGCTTTTCTTGATCGCTTAACGCCTGTGAGGACTCAATATTAAAGCTTACCTCCACTTTGCTGGACGTTTTATTAACATGCTGCCCGCCCGGGCCACTGCTGCGCATGGTTTTAAAGGTAAGCTCTTTTATTAGTTTATCGGTATTCATTTTATTTGTTTGGGCGGTGGTTGGGCTGCAACAGATCGTTTACGGTTTTAACGGGATTGAAGGTGATTAAAGGGACTTCCACGAAAACCGAGTTCCACTTGGCCATGGCACCGTTCCACAGTCCTGGCAATTCCAAGGCTTTCAACGGTTTTCCATTTTGTGATTTCAGGGAAATAAAACCCGTATCGGGATCACTGAACTGTTTCAGGTCGAATTTCTTGCCCTTGAAATCCCGGATACCGCAAACCAAATCTACCGGATTAAAATGCGTGGCTTCGTTTACAATGGTTTTTTGGTGCGGATCTTCCATATCTATTTGGGCGGTTTCCACAATTTGCAAGGTGGTTTCGCCTGCTTCATTTTTCACCCAGAATGGGCCACCACCCGGCGCTCCGGTATTTTTTACCACGCCGCAGACCCGTAATGGCCTGTTCAGTTTATTGAACATGTGTTCTCTGGTTTCTGGCAAATCCCTACAGTTAAGGTGGTTCCATAGAAACGAACGGATTTCGTTCAATTCGTCGTCGGTAACCCTATTGGCAGCAAGTTTCTCCAAGAACCCGAAGCTTTTTTGTTGCAACCAAATCAGTTTGCCGGCCAGCAATTTTTTGTATTGCGCAATTTCCGTTACGTGTTCGCGGATGATGACATTGTCTATGTTTTTTATAAACACGATATCGGCGTTTACTTCATTGAGGTTTTCCAACAGGGCCCCGTGGCCAGAAGGGCGGAAAACCAACCTCCCTTCTACATCTCTAAAAGGCTTATTATCTTTGGTAACGGCAAGGGTATCGGTTTCTTTTTTCTGAAACGAATACGAAATGTGAAACTTGGTTTTTGTAGCTTTTTCCAACCTGTTTTTTACAGCTTCGAATGTTTTCTTGAATTTTGATACGTGTGCTTCGGAAAACGTAAAATGCAAATACGCGTTGTCTTTTGCCGAAGCATAGTAAGCGGCTTCGTACAGTTGTTCTTCAAAAGCGGTAGTGTAGTATTTTTTGTATTTGTGAAAGGGGATCAACCCTTTAGGCAAGTTTTTGTAGCCCAAGCCTTCTGGCTGCAACATGGATTTCACAAAATACACAGCACGTTGCCCTTTTTTGCTGGTTTTGTAATCGGGGTACAATTCTCGGATTTTTTTCCGTACTTCGTTTACAAAGGCAAAGTTCTTTAAGTTGGCCATAAAAACCTTCAAGGCGTCGTGCTTTCCTTTCTTTATGTATTTGTTCAGGGTATCTTCATCGGGATTGTACTCTGCTAAAAACTGAAACAGAAACTTAAACATACGTGTTGCCGCGCCCGAAGCCGGAACAAATTTTACCAGTTCCAAACGGGTTTTTTCGGTTTCAAAAAGCTGGATCAACTGTTGTTGGGTTTCCTCTTGCCTACCGGCAGAGACCACTTCGGAATGACTGTTACTCAACGGGATGGCCTCTATGCCATTGCCTACCGAAGCCGTGGTAATCACGTTTGAAAAAGGGATTCCCTTGGCAAAAGTTTCCATTTGCCTTGCCACGCTTTCCACGGTGTGGCCATGGGCTTCAATTTGTTTTACGTCTTCTTTGTTTAGCATACATCAGGTGTTGAGCAATCGTTCTATGTGTTTTGTCGCGGCTTTCATCCGTTGTTCCACAGAACCTTTTAAAACAGTATAAGGAAGTTGTTGATTGCGCAGTTCTGCTTCAAAAATACTAAACATTTTCATTCTATCGTGGGGCCGGTCCCGTAATCTATCGGCTTCCCAAGGCACATCGATATAGGTTAAAAAATAATGATGGTAATGGTTTTTTTGGGCAGCTCGTTTTAATTCCGAAGGGCAAAATCCGTTGTAGTAATATTCTGAATAGACTTTCAGTTCCAGTAAGTTGGTATCGCAAAACAGCAGCCTGTTTGCTTTCTTTGCCAATTTATTTTCTAAAGCCATCTGTCCTTTTGCAATGGGCAACAGATCGTCCCGGCTTATCATCTCACGCTCGCTTTCCCATTTTTCTTCCAGATAACTGCGCATATACTCGGGCACCCACAGGGTATTGTAATGGGCTGCCAGTTGTTTGGCCAAGGTGGTTTTTCCGGTGGATTCTGGGCCGTAGAGCACTATTTTTAGGCAATGACCCCCGTTTCCTGCGGATTGTTCAAGCGTTTTTTCCATGCGAAATAACCTGCGATTGATATAAATACAAATACAATATACAGCATACTGCTTATGGTGTACCCTTTGTAAAAATAAAGTGGGACACTTATGGCGTTTCCTACCAAAAGGTAAAGCCAGTTTTCAATTTTGCGCTTGGCCAAGAGCCACATGCCCACAAAAAAGAGCGCCGTGGTCAAGGTATCGACATAGGCCGTCCAACTGGTCCATTTTTCAAAAAAATCATACACGGCATAGATAAACAGCAAGGTACCTACGAAAATACCTGCCGAGATATACTGTTCGTTTTTGGTGGTTTTACTAATGGGTGTGTACCGGGTTGGGGTCACCTTCCGGGTCCAGATATACCAGCCATAGATGCTCATGATAAAATAGTAGCCGTTGATGATCATATCGCCCAACAAGCCCCATTGCCACAACAAGTACACAAAAATAGACGTGCTCACAATCCCTGTGGGATAAACCCAAATACTGTTTTTCATGGAAAACAACGAAGAGGCCAGCCCAAACAGAACGGCTAAGATTTCAAGTACGATTTGGTAGGTGGCATACCCTTCGTATTGCCCAAACAGAAACTCAAAAATGGGGCTCATAGCCGCTGCGGTCGGTTTTTACTATTTTTATGTACAACAGCCCTCTTTCTACAGCTTCCAATGCGGTTTTCATTTCTTTTTGGAGCAATTGCATAACGGCATCATATTCGCCATAAACCTGTGTGCTCAATGGGTTTTCTTTTACCGTAAGGCCAGAATTTCGCAGGCTTTTTATAAAATTGATGATTGCCGGTTCATAATCATCCTGTATAGGGGTAAGGGTCAATTCTACTGAAATGTTCATGATAGATAATTTATAGCCAAAGGTACAGATATTAGTAAAGGTTTGAAAGAAGATAGCTAGTAAGCAGCAACTGGCGTTATTTTTGCGCTGGCAGTACCATATCATTTTATTATCTTTAGCCCATGCGCATTATTCTTTTCATATTGCTTCTTTTTGTTGCTTTAACTTCCGTTCATGCCCAAAACGAGGCCTTGGCCAAAAATTATTTTGAACAAGGCGAATACGAAAAAGCGCGGGCTATTTATGACAAATTGTACGATAAAAACCCAAACCGATTGGATTATTTTATCGCCTTGGTGGAAGTAAACCAACAGCTGGAAGATTTTACCGCTTCAGAAAAATTGCTTCAGGGAAAATTGGATGGGCGCAGGGTTTACCCGCAACTGTACGTAGAATTGGGCTACAATTACTCCTTGCAGCAAAAAGACAGCTTGGCTACTTTTAATTATGACAAAGCGATAGATTACACTCTAGAGAACCCCAATTATTCTTATACCGTAGCCAAGGCTTTTTCAAAATACAGCTTATTGGACTATGCCATTACCACCTATGAAAAAGCCATGGAAAACGATCCCGGCAAGGATTTTAACATCCAATTGGCCCGTATTTATGGTGAGCAGGGAAAGTTAGAGAAAATGTTTTCACGTTATATCGACCTTATCGAGAAAAACCCTTCTTATAAGGTGAGCGCTAAACGCAATTTCAGTGATTTCATCAAGGAAGACCCATCCACCGAAGCCAACATCCTGCTTAGGAAAATTTTATTACAACGGCTTCAAAACAATCCAGATGTGCTTTACAACAGCCTGCTTAGTTGGTTGTTCATTCAGCAAAAAGAATTCAAAAAAGCATTTGCGCAAGAAAAGGCCATTTACAAGCGCACCGGCGAAGAGTTGAGCGGTATTGCCAACCTTGCATTGGTTACCATTGCCGAAGAAGATTATGAAAACGCTAAAGACATCGTTACCTTTATTATAGCACATTCCTACACCCCGGAAGCGAAACTGCAAGGCCATCAATATTTAATGAAAATCGCGTTGAAAACAGCAACGAAAGAAGATTATCCTGAAATTGAACAACAGTTTGAAGCTATTTTAAACGAATTCGGTTACGGCCCACAAACCTATATGCTTCAAATAGATTACAACCATTTTTTGGCTTTTAATGCAGAAAAGAAGGATGAAGCCATCGGTAATTTAAAGAATCTCTTAAAAGACCGGCTCACCTCGTTTCAAGAAGCACGGGTAAAGATGGAACTGGCCGATATTTTGGTGTTCGACGAAAAATTTAACCAAGCATTGATTTATTATTCCCAAATTCAGAAAAAAGTACGAAACGATGTTTTGGCGCAAGAAGCAAGGTTTAAAGTAGCCAAGACCAGTTATTACAAAGGCGATTTTGAGTGGGCGCAAATCCAGTTGGACGTGTTGCGCAAATCTGCTTCCCAACTTATTGCCAACGATGCGATGGAACTTAGTTTAATGATACGGGACAACTCGTTAGAAGACTCTACCCAGACCGCCTTGAAAAAATATGCCAAGGCCGATTTATTGGCCCTTCAGAACAAAGACGCACAAGCCATTGCACTACTAGATGATATCCTTAACAACCACAAAGGCGAAAAGATTGAAGATGAAGCCTTACTGAAACAAGCCGAATTATTTGAAAAAACAACCCAATTGCAAAAAGCGGAAACCAATTACAACAAATTGATAGCACACTACCCTGATGAAATCCTGGCCGATGATGCCTACTTTAAACTGGCAAAGCTCTATGAAGAAAAACTGGGACAATCCAACAAAGCCAAGGACCTTTACGAACAAATAATCTATAATTTTGCAGACAGCATCTACTTTGTAGAAGCCCGAAAACGGTTTAGGGCCTTGCGAGGCGATGCGATTGAGTAAAATGATGAATGAAAGAAGTTACCCCTTTTCACATAAAAAAATATTTTAAGCCGTTTATGCGAAATCATACTGATCAAAAATTTCAAGAATTCGGTAATTTTGCAAATAAACAACCAAAAGACAACTAAACAACATGTACATCTACAACGTAACCATAAATATAGACCAGAGCGTGCACGATGAGTGGCTTCACTGGATGAAGACCAAGCACATCCCCGCAATGCTCGATACGGGTAAATTTTCAAAAGCCTTGATGACACAAGTGCAGGTTGAAGAGGACATGGGCGGTATCACGTATTCCGTTCAATACCGCACCGAGAGCAAGGAAATGCTCCAAAAATATTACGAAGAAGACGCCGATACCCTTCGTGAACAGAGCAAACCTTTTGAAGGCAAGTTCGTAGCGTTCAGGACCGAACTCAAAGTTGTGAACGAACAGTAAAACAAAAGCCCGAAAAACCAAAAAAGGCTTACCGGGCTTTTATATCATGCATTCAGCTCACTCCTCAATAAGACAAATGCAAATGCGTTATTAAGAGCAATATACAGCCAATTGGGTTTGTTTAAAAACATACTTTGCTGTTTTTGTTCAATGGATGTTTTTTCTCGTTCAATTACGCAAAAAACGGTTTTTTTTACTTTTTTTTATTCCGTCAGGTTATCCGTTTCTTATTCATTAACAGTATATTTAGCCCATTATCACGATTAATATGAGCAAACAAGTACGCGCCAAAAAACATTTGGGACAGCATTTCCTGCACGATGAGCGCATTGCCGAAAAAATAAGCAATAGCCTTACCTTAAAAGGCTATAAAAACGTGCTGGAAATTGGCCCCGGGATGGGTGTACTCACAAAGTATCTTATTAAGAAAGACATTCAGGTAATCGCGATGGATTTGGACAGCGAATCCATTGATTATTTAGAAAAAAACTACCCCAATGAAAACCTGCAGATTTTAGAAGCCGATTTTTTAAAAACGGAATTAAGCGATTTGTTCGGGAAAGAACCTTTTGCCATAATTGGCAACTTCCCGTATAACATTTCCACGCAAATTGTCTTCAAAACGCTGGAATATAGAACGCAGATCCCTGAATTTTCAGGTATGTTTCAAAAAGAAGTCGCCCAACGCATTTGTGAAAAAGAAGGCAGCAAAACCTACGGAATCCTTTCGGTACTTACCCAAGCGTTCTACGATGCCGAATATTTGTTTACCGTAAAGCCCGGGGTTTTCAATCCACCGCCAAAAGTGGATAGCGGCGTACTTAGGTTAAGGCGAAAAGCAAATTTTTCGCTTCCCTGCGATGAAAAACTGTTTTACAAAGTGGTTAAAACGGCATTTCAGCAACGCAGGAAAACGTTAAGAAACAGTTTAAAAACCCTCAATATTTCCGATAAGCTGAAAGAAGATAGTATCTTTGGCCAACGTCCCGAGCAACTCTCGGTCTCCCAGTTCATTTCGCTCACGCAAAAGATAGAAAACGATGCAGTTTCAACTCACTGATGATTACATAGCGCAAATAGAACAGCTCATTGCCAACAAAGATGGCGATGCGCTACGCCAGCAGTTAGAGGAATTCCACTTTGCCGATATAGCCGAAATACTCGAAGAACTGGATTCTGAAGAGGCCACCTACCTCATTAAACTTTTGGAAAGCGATATTACTTCCGAAGCATTGATCGAGCTGGACGAAGACATCCGTGAAAAAATATTGGAGCGCCTATCTCCAAAAGAAATCGCTGCCGAACTGGAAGAAATGGACACCGACGACGCAGTGGACGTGATGGGCGAACTCCATGAGGACATCCAAAAACAGGTTATCAAGGAAATTGAAGATACCGAGCATGTTGCCGATATCGTAGAATTGCTCAAGTATGAAGAAGATACCGCTGGAGCCCTCATGGCCAAAGAGCTGGTGCGCGTTAAAGAAACCTGGACCGTTGCCGGCTGCGTGCGCGAAATGCGGCGACAGGCCAAAAACGTTACGCGCGTCCATTCTATTTACGTGGTGAACAAAGAAGGCAAATTAACGGGGCGTCTTTCGCTAAAAGACTTATTGACAGCTGGTGAAAAAGCGCACATAAGCGATGTGTTCATCCCCAAGGTGGATTATGTGACCGTTCATACCGAAAATGAAGAAGTGGCCCGCATTATGCAAAAATACGACCTCGAAGCCATTCCGGTAGTCGATGAGAATGGCGTTTTGGTGGGGCGCATTACCATTGATGACATTGTGGATTTCATTAAAGAAGAAGCCGACCGCGATTACCAGCTTGCAGCAGGTATTTCAGAAGACGTAGAAGCCGATGACAGCATGCGGAAAATTATCCGGGCGCGCTTGCCTTGGCTTATTTTGGCACTGGTAGGTGGTTTTGTAAGTGTTACGGTGTTGGGCACTTTTTCCGATGCTATTGCAGACCACGCCGCATTGTTCTTTTTTGTGCCGCTTATTGCTGCTATGGCCGGTAACGTAGGCGTGCAGTCGTCTGCCATTGTCATGCAAGGATTGGCGAACAAAACCCTTAGGGACCCTTTAATGAAACGGCTTTTTAAAGAAGTGGTGCTCAGCTTGTTCAACGGTTTTGTGCTTTCGTTGCTTTTAATTGCCGCCGGTACGATTATTATGGGCTTAGATTTTAAATTTGGGCTCACCATCGCTATTTCGTTGACGTCGGTCATTATAAGTGCATCGTTAATCGGTACGCTCGTTCCCATTATTTTGGACAGGATGGGCATAGACCCTGCCATGGCCACCGGTCCTTTTATCACCACCAGTAACGACATTTGTGGTATTTTAATTTATTTTACCATTGCTAAACTAATTTTAGGGTTTTGAGCGCGGTTTTTTCAAATACCTTCACTGTTCCCAAATCGGCAATCGATGTCAATGGTCACGTCAACAATATCACCTATTTACAATGGTGCATCGACATTGCTGAAAAACACTGGTTCTCGAAAGCACCAAAAGAACTGCATTCCAACTACTTCTGGGTGGTGCTTAACCATTTTATCGAATACAAAAACCCGGCTTTTGAAGGCGAAGAACTGCAAATTGAAACGTGGGTTACCTCTGCCGAAGGCGTAAAAAGCGAACGTCATTACAAGATTTTCAGAAAAAAAGACGGAAAAACAATGGTCAATGCTAAAACCCTGTGGTGTTTTGTTGAACTAAAATCGCAAAAACCTACACGAATTACCGAAGAAATTCGTAATTTGTTTCTATAAACCGATAGAAATTGAATGCAATAAACCTTCAGAAAAAATTCACATCATTCAGTAAACATTGGCATCCGCATCAAATAGCTGTTGTAGATGACATGCAAGTGCTTCTCGCAAAACTGAAGGATGAATTTGTTTGGCATAAACACGAAAATGAAGACGAGCTATTTTTTGTGCAGAAAGGAACCCTTGAAATGCATTTTCGCGATAAAGTTGAAGTGGTCAAAGAAGGTGAACTGATTGTGGTCCCCAAAGGGGTGGAACATTGCCCCAAAACCCAAAATGGTCAAGAGGTGCACGTGTTGCTGTTTGAAAAACAAACCACGAAACATACCGGAAATGTTAATGATGAAAAAACAATTTCCAACTATCCAAAAATCTAACCCATGAAAATCCTTCACTTAGATAAAAACCATCCGCTTTTAGTAGAACGGCTTTCTAATGCTGGTTATGTGAATGATGAAGATTACTCCGCCTCAAAAGAAGAAATTGAAAAAAAGATAAAAAACTACGATGGCGTTGTTATTAGAAGCCGCTTTAAAATAGACCAACAATTTATCGATGCCGCCAAAAATCTGAAATTTATCGCCCGTGTTGGCGCCGGTCTTGAAAGTATCGATACTGAATATGCCAGAAGCAAGAATATCCATTTAATCGCCGCCCCGGAAGGCAACCGAAATGCCGTGGGCGAACATGCTTTAGGAATGTTGTTGTCCTTGTTCAATAAGTTGAACAAAGCAAATTCCGAGGTAAAAAAAGGCCAATGGAACCGGGAAGCCAACCGGGGCACCGAACTGGACGGAAAAACAGTCGGTCTTATTGGCTACGGAAATATGGGCAAAGCTTTTGCCAAAAAACTGCAAGGTTTTGATTGTACTGTGCTGTGTTATGACATTAAAGACGATGTAGGCGACAAACATGCAACACAAGTTTCGCTTAAAACCCTACAGGAAATGGCAGATGTACTTAGCCTGCACACCCCTTGGACGCCTTTGACCGATAAAATGATCAATACCAATTTTATCAACAGTTTCAGCAAACCGTTTTGGTTCATTAACACCGCTCGTGGAAAAAGTGTAATAACAGCCGATTTGGTTTCAGCCTTGCAAAGCGGAAAAGTTCTGGGAGCAGGCCTTGATGTGCTGGAATATGAAAAACTCTCGTTCGAATCGCTTTTCACTTCAGAAGAAATGCCCGTACCGCTTCAGCAATTGCTACAAATGGAACAAGTGATGGTAAGTCCGCATATAGCTGGTTGGACGGTTGAAAGCAGAATAAAATTAGCCGAAACGATTGTAGAGAAAATATTGGAAAAATTTAAAAATTAGACACATGAAAAAAAGAGTGACAGGCTTAGGCGGATTCTTTTTCAAAAGCAAAGATCCAAAAGCCGTAAGAAACTGGTATAACAAACATTTAGGGCTAAACACGGATGACTACGGCTGTACCTTTTGGTGGAACGACGAAAAAGGCAACAAATGTTCCACACAATGGAGCCCTTTTGATGAGAATACAGAATACTTTAAACCCAGCGAAAAAGAATTTATGATGAATTTCCGGGTTGAAAATTTAGTTGAATTACTCAAAACACTCAAAGAAGAAGGCGTAACCGTTGTGGGTGAAATAGAGGAATACGAATACGGGAAATTTGGTTGGATACTCGATCCCGAAGGAAACAAAATAGAACTTTGGGAACCAATAGATAGTGCTTTCATATCATAATTTTTGTTACATTTACATTGCATAAAATTTAACCAAACGCAATTATGGAACAAAATACAAACGAAGATTACGACAGCACCAAAAAAAACACCGACAATACTGCTGGAAATTTTGAAAATGAAGCCAAAAGTTCGGCCAACGAATTTAAAGAAGGCTGGAACCAAGCCACGCAAAACCAAGACAACAAAAAACTAATGGCCGGCATCTTGGCCATTGTATTAGGTTCATTGGGCATTCACAAATTTATTTTAGGGTATAATAAAGAAGGTATCATCCTTTTGGTCGCTTCATTGATTGGCTATGCCACGTCCTGTTTAGGAGTTGGAATTTTCATTTTAATGGCCACTGGTATCGTAGGCCTTATCGAAGGCATCATTTACCTTACCAAAAGCGATGAAGAGTTTTACAACACCTACCAAGTGGGTGAGAAACCTTGGTTTTAATTTCTTTACAACTCAGGTTAACTAACATTATCAATCCCCAATGAAATTCTTTGGGGATTTTTTATTTCGGTAACCCGAAAGTATCCTTGTTCTCTTTCGACCTATCGAATACAAAAAAGGACACTTATGGCTTCAGAAAAACCAGATTTCAGCAACCTCAGCGCACTGTATGTTAATTGTACTTTAAAGCAGTCGCCAAGAATGAGCCATACCCGTGGCTTGATCGATGTTTCGGCACATATTATGAAAGCGGAAGGTGTTTCGGTCGAAATTATCCGCTTTGTCGATCACGATGTGGCACCTGGCGTGTATTTTGATATGACCGAGCACGGTACCAAAACCGACGCGTGGCCCAAACTCTGGGAAAAGGTGGACGCCGCCGATATTTTAATTATCGGCACCCCAATTTGGTTAGGGGACAAATCTTCCGAAGCCACCAAACTCATTGAACGTCTGTATGCAATGAGCGGCAAACAAAACGACAAAGGACAATATTATTTCTACGGAAAAGCAGGCGGCTGTATCATTACCGGCAATGAGGACGGTATTAAACATTGTGCCATGAACATTTTATATTCTTTGCAGCACGTAGGCTACAGCATTCCGCCGCAAGCAGATTGTGGTTGGATTGGCGAAGCAGGGCCTGGCCCCAGTTACAGAGATGAAGAAAGCGGTGCCAAAAACAACAGTTTCACCAACCGCAACACTACGTTTATGACCTACAACCTGTTGCACTTGGCCAAGATGCTAAAAGAGCAAGACGGCTATCCCGCCTACGGAAACTCCCGTGCCGACTGGGACGATGGCACCCGGTGGAATTTTGAAAATCCAGAATATCGTTAATCTTCCGAATTATAGCCTCTATATTGCTTTTTATCAGTACCTTGACACAGCAATTAAAATTGAGATGGGAAACAAAAAACAAAATTTTGCCCGTTTCGGGGTCGCCACAAAAGGGTTTGTATATGTCTTAATTGGGGGTCTAACCGCTTTTGCGGCGTTTGGTCTCGGCGGTCAAAAGTCTGGCAGCAGCAATGCACTGGACTTTATTTCTAAACAGCCATTTGGCAAGGTATTGCTCATCATCACAGCCATTGGGCTTCTGGGCTACGTTTTTTGGCGGTGGTACCAAGCTTTTGCCGATCCTAAAAACAACGGCACTGAATTTAAAGCACTGGTAAAACGTTTCAGTTATTTTATAAGCGGCGCATTCTACGGCTTTTTGGCCTTTTCAGCAAGTAAACAGGTACTGGGAAACACTTCAGGAGGCGGGGAAAATTCTTTTCTCCTGAACATGCTTGACATCAAGGCTGTGGCAATCGCAATAGGTTTGGCTTTACTGGTTAAGTCCGTTTATTAGTTCTATCAAGCGTATTCCGGTAAATTTAGGGAAGAGCTTGACGAAGCAGGGTTGGACAAAAAAGCAAAAAAAGCGTTGTTGCCAGCAGCCAAGATTGGACTTACCGCCCGGGGCATCGTTGTGGCCATTATGGCTTTTTTAATGTTTAGGAGAGCTTTTTCTGAAGCTACCGAAAAAGTGGATAAAACACAAGCTTTTGGTTTTCTTCAAGATGAATTTGGCTCGGTGGTTTTGGGGGTTATTGCCCTTGGGCTCATCGCTTACGGGGTTTTCATGATGATAAAAGCCAAGTACAGTAGTTTAAGCGTTAACTAAGCTATTCCTCTTCTTTTTTTCCTCCGTTGGCGTATTTTTTTTCCAATTCCTCTTGAAACTCTTCCATAACGGGTTTTACCGTGCTTTCGGGCAAATCGGCAATACGGATGTACATTAAACCATCTACCGCATTGTTAAACAACGGATCTACATTAAAAGCCACCACTTTAGCGTTTTGTTTAATGTATTTTTTTATCAATACCGGAAGTCGTAGATTGCCAGGCTCCACTTCATCGATTATTTTATCGAATTTATTGAGATCGGCTTCGCTTTCGTCAAAAATAAAATCTTTGTCGGCATCTTTCAGCCTCACTTTGTATTCTTTTTTGGGTTTTATGTATTGGGCGACATAAGGATCATAGTAGTTCGATTTCATAAACTCGATCATCAAACTTTTACTGAAATCGGAAAACTTATTGCTAATGCTCACCCCACCAATTAAATACCGATGGTTCGGGAATCTAAGCGTGGTATGCACAATGCCTTTCCACAACAAAAACAGTGGCATGGGCCGCAATTGATATTCTTTAATGATAAATGCCCTGCCCATTTCGATGCTTTTGCTCATCATAGGAAAGAGTTCCGGATCAAAACGAAAAAGATCTTGAAGGTAAAACCCATCGATACCAAACTGTTTGAAAATTTGCTCCCCAAGTCCCATCCGGTAGGCGCCGGCCAGCTTTTTTGCCTCATTGTCCCACAAGAACATATGGTGGTAATAGGCATCAAAATCGTCCAGATCAACAGCATTGTTGGTCCCTTCTCCCACTTCCCGAAACGTGATTTCACGTAGGCGTCCTATTTCGCGCAGAATATTGGGAATGGTCTCGGCCTGAGCCAAAAAAACCTCGTAGTTTTTACTAATGAGCAGCCGTTTGTCGTTTTCACGTAGCTTTTCAACTTCACTTTCCAAGTCTTTTACAGGGATAGGGCCTGCAATTTTTTTGGGCAATTTGGGTATTTTTAAAGCAGTGGGCAAGGTATTGATTGATTTTTTCTTCTGAAAAGGATTGGCCAACACATACGTTTTTCGCCTAAGGATGTTGGTAAAATCTTCTAACGATTCGTGTTCGGCTTGATCTTTTACCGAAATGGCATTCCCAATGCGCACTTTGATCACCCGTTCTTTTTGAGTCAATAATTCCGAAGGGAGTTTTGCGGTACGTAGGGTATCGTTCAGTTTTGCCATGCGGTAGAACAATTTGCTGTTCTTGGCGTGAAAATAAATGGGAACAACAGGCACTTCGGCTTTTTTAATCAATTTCATAGCGGCCGGCTCCCAAGGTTTGTCCACCAACAATTTATCGTCCCTATACGTTGAAACTTCCCCGGCTGGGAAAATACCTAAGGGATGACCTTCTTTTACATGCGCCAATGCGTGTTTGAACCCCATGAGGCTGGATTTCACGTCTTTTCGGTTCTCAAAAGGGTTAACGGGCATTACAAAAGGCTTCAGTGGCTCAATGCGGTGCAACAGAAAATTGGCAATGATCTTAAAATCGGGGCGTTGTTCCAATAATAATTTCAGCAAAAGAATACCGTCTATTCCGCCCAACGGATGGTTGGAAATGGTTATGAATGGCCCTTTTTTAGGAATCCGTTTTAAATCTTCTTCAGGGATTTCAAAATTGATTTCAAATTCATCCAGTAGGGCGTTTATAAACTCCAAATCGCTTAAATGCTTGTTGCGGTCATAGATTTTATTAAGGGTGGAAATGTTCAACACCTTCATAAGGGACCAGCCCATAAAGGTGCCCAGAAAGCCGAGGTTATCGACGTTGATGGCCTTAGCCACTTCTTTAGCATTCACTAATCCCATAGGTGTTTTTGTTTTTTAAGAGGCAGCATCGTTTGTAGCTTTCACAAATATAAGGAAAGCAATCCAACTAATTTTCCACTACAATTTGCACCGTGCCCCTGCTTTCCTGTTTTAACAGCACTTTACGGTTTTCGGTCAAAGCTTTAATTTCTGAAACAGCCGAATGCCGCACCGTGTAAAGGGTAACCCCTTCATTCCATTTTACCCTGAATTTTTCTCGTAGTTTCACCAATAGCGCGTCAAGGGTATTGAATTTATTGTCCACACAAACCGAAAAACTAATGGCCGAATTCTGTATCAATTCAACTTTCATTTTGTATTGGTGCAACCACTTAAAGACATCGCCTATGTTGTCTTCCATCATAAAACTAAAATCTAATGAAGACAGCGAAATAAGCACTAAGTTGTCTTTCAAGATAAAGCAGGAGGTTTTAGGGTCTAATGCAACGCCTTTGCCCACGCAAGTGCCGGCATCATGAGGGCTGTAAAACGATTTTACGTACAACGGGATTTCCTTTCGCTGCAAGGGCTGCAACGTTTTTGGGTGAATGACCGACGCGCCGTAAAAGGCAAGTTCAATCGCTTCCCGGTAGGAAATTTTATTCAACAACTGCGTTTTGCTGAAATACCTGGGATCGGCGTTCAACACGCCGGGAACGTCTTTCCAAATGGTCACCGATATAGCGTTTAGGCAGTAGGCAAAAATCGCTGCGGTATAATCGCTCCCTTCGCGCCCTAAGGTAGTGGTAAAGTTATTTTCATGTTCCGCTCCTAAAAACCCTTGGGTAATGGTAATTCCCATTGGGCTCACTTTATCGGTAATTCGCTTTTGGGTCACGTCCCAATCTACTTTTGCGTCGCGGTAATTGGAATCGGTCTTGATACAGCCGCGAACGTCGAGCCATGTATTGGAGATGTTTTTTTCGGAAAGAAACGTGGAAACGATGGTTGTTGAAACCAACTCGCCATAACTCACTATTTGATCATACACAAATGCGTGGTTTTTGGATTTTGAAGAAGCCAAAAAAGCTTTCAATTGATCAAAAAGGCCTGAGACCGCTTTATAAATGGGATGTTCTTGATTGGGGAACAATTTTTTTAAAATATCAAAATGGTAGTTTTCGATGCTTGAAAGCTGGTTTTTTAACCTATCGTCTTGTTGCAAATGCGCCGTAACCACTTTTTCCAAGGCATTGGTCATTTTCCCCATTGCCGAAACAACCACCACCAAATTTTTTTCCCCCGTTGTTTCAAGCACCTTTACAAGGTTATTAATGCCATCGGCATCTTTTATGGACGCTCCTCCAAATTTGAATATTTTCATCTACAAATTTTCAACAAATTTTTTAATTCCTTCTTCGTCCATTTGCACGGTGTACCATTGCTTTTGCAGTTCAGCACCGGTATCTTCATAAAACTTAATGGCGTTTTTGTTCCAGTCCAGCACAATCCATTCTATACGTTTTACGCCGTGGGAGGCACCGTATTGTATCACTTCGGAATATATGGCAATCCCCAAGCCTTTGCCCCGGTATTCCTTTTTTACCATTAAATCTTCCAAGTGAAGCGTTTTCCCTTTCCAGGTTGAAAACCGAAAATAGACCAATGCCATTCCCACTACTTCGCCGTCCTCTTTTTCGGCAATAAAACAGTCAAAGAGGGAATGTTCGCCAAAGCCTTCTCTTATCAAATCTTCGGTGGTTATTTCCACTTCGTGTTCCATTTTTTCGTAATCGGCCAGTTCTTTTATCAAGTGCAATACGGCCGGCATGTCTTCTTTGGTACTTTTGCGAATGTTGAAATCCATCTTTTTTCGGTTTAATTAAAATACGCTTTGGACAAAAATATCGATATTTGCGACTAAAATGCACCTATTTAGATAAAAATGGCAAACAAAAACAAAACCTTAGGCGAATTTATTATTGAAAATCAAGAGGAATTCAAGTACTCTTCGGGCGAGTTATCGCGGTTGATCAATTCCATTCGCTTGGCGGCTAAAGTAGTGAACCACGAAGTGAACAAAGCCGGTTTGGTCGATATTCTCGGTGCCGTCGGCGATCAAAATATACAAGGTGAAGATCAGCAAAAGCTGGATGTTTATGCTAACGAAGCGTTTATTAAAACATTGACCAACAGGGAAATTGTTTGTGGGATAGCCAGTGAAGAGGAAGACGATTTTATTACCATTAAAGGCCGCAACGAAAAGAACGATAACAAATATGTGGTATTGATCGATCCGTTGGATGGCTCTTCGAATATCGACGTAAATGTTTCGGTAGGGACCATTTTTTCCATTTATAGACGGATAACGCCTTCCGGTTCACCTGTAACCATCGATGATTTTTTACAGCCCGGAAACCGGCAAGTGGCCGCCGGCTACATTGTGTATGGCACCTCAACGATGATCGTTTACACTACTGGCCACGGGGTTAATGGCTTTACATTAAACCCTGCCATTGGCACCTATTATTTGTCGCACCCCAATATGAAATTTCCCAAAGACGGGCATATTTACTCGGTAAACGAAGGGAATTACGTGCATTTTCCGCAGGGTGTGAAAGATTATATAAAATACTGCCAAAAAGAAGAAGGCGACCGGCCGTACACTGCGAGGTATATTGGCTCGATGGTTTCAGACTTCCATAGAAATTTGATTAAAGGCGGCATTTACATTTACCCGAGCACTTCTAAAAACCCCGATGGAAAGCTGCGTTTATTATACGAATGCAATCCCATGGCTTTATTGACCGAACAAGCTGGCGGAAAAGCCAGTGATGGGTTTAACCGCATCTTGGACATAGAGCCCACCAAACTGCACCAGCGCGTTCCTTTTTTCTGCGGCAGCGTAAATATGATGGAAAAGGCGGAAGAATTTATGAAAAATGCAAAATAAAATACAGATCAATGAAAAATTTGACAATTATACTATCCATATTTCTATTTGTTAGTTGCAGCAGTGACGATGACAAGAATACTAATGAAAACACTTCTAGCGAAACAGATTTTAATTTAGTCACTGGAATCAATATTAGAAATTCTGTAAATGGCGACGGTATTCAATTAGGCAACCCAAATATTTATACAAACAATCAATTTATTGCCTATCCAAATCCCCCGGTAGGACAGTTAAACCTAGAATCTAACCAAAATATCTCTAATGTTTGGATTACACCTGCTAATGCTGAAAAAATTTACCAAGAGACAGATTTTAATGAAATATTAAATTCAGATCTATATTCAGAAACTCAAATTGATTCAAATGCAACATTGAAATTACTTAATCAAAGTTCAAGTAGTATCTTCGTGAATTTAGAAAGCTTAAATTCTGGATACTATAAAGTTTTCGTAGAAATAGATGAAAAAATATACTGGGATACTATTTATATTGGTGATGACAATTTTGAAATTGAAGATTTGATAAACTATTGGGAGTAAAAAACACCCAAAACCAAATAAATTTTGGGTGTTCTAATTATATTTCTGAAGCGATTATTTATCTCTATTCAATAAATACCGGTAATCTTCAAGGCTCAAGCCACCATCATAAATCTCGATGGAACGTTTAATGAGTTTTTGCGCCAATTCGGTTGAATAGCCCAATCCAATAGCATAGCGCTCAATTAAAAAACGCTCGTGATCGTCTATTTCGTGATCGGCAAAAATCATTTCAAACAAATCGTGCATCCGTTCCAAACGCCTATCTGAGCTATTTGGTGGATGTATGGGGTATTTCGAAGGGTCTTTGATTACGGCTTTGTATTCATCTTCATCAATATCCAGTTTATACGCAAAACGCTTCAACAGTTTTTCTTCCTCATCGTTTATTTCGCCATCAATGGCCGCAATGTTCGCTATCGATGCAAAATGGCTCAAGTTTCGGGAATGGTGCCCACTTTCAAAAAGATCTGTAAATGACATAGTATCGAGTTAAATTACAAATATAAAATATTTCCAAATCAAGTTGAGCAAACCAAGCTGTTTTTGTTTAAACTTTTCTTAATTCGGTAAAAAAGAGCGTTCAAAAACCTTATTTTTAGAAAGCTATGAAATTGTACTAATGAAGCAACCCTTACTTGTTTTTAACGATAAAGGTATTTACTGCAAACAGGCCGATGTCTATATCGATGCCTGGAAACCCGTTGATAAGTGCATTGTTACCCACGGCCACGCAGACCATAGCCGTTGGGGCCACAAACAGTACATTACGCACACCAACAATGTACCCATCATTAAGCACAGATTGGGCGATATTGTTGTTGCCGGAAAAGAGTGGAACGAAACCTTCACCATTAACGGAGTAACTTTTTCCCTTCACCCTGCCGGACATATTGTAGCTTCGTCGCAAGTTCGGGTGGAATATAAAGGCGAAGTCTGGGTGTTTACCGGGGATTTTAAAACCGAAAACGACGGCCTCGCCCAACCTTTTGAACCAGTTTCCTGCCATACTTTTATCACAGAATGCACTTTTGGATTACCAGCTTTTAAATGGGTGCCACAAAACGAAGTTTTTTCAGATATAAATTCATGGTGGAATACCAATAAAGAAGAAGGGAAAACCTCAGTATTGTTTGGTTACAGCTTAGGAAAAGCACAACGCTTGTTAAAACATTTAGACACTTCTATCGGCACCATCTATACCCACGGCGCCATTGAAAATATGACCGAAGTGTTAAGAGAAAACTATTCATTCCCCGCTACAGTCCGTGTGACAAGGGATACCAAAAAAGAAGCCATTAAAGGCAATATTGTGCTCGCACCGCCCAGTGCTCACGGAGGGACGTGGATACGCAAAATGGCACCTTTTGTAACTGCGTCCGCTAGTGGCTGGATGACCTTTAGAGGCGCCCGACGACGGAGGGCCATTGACAAAGGCTTTGTGTTAAGCGACCATGCCGACTGGAACGGCTTGCTCGACACCATTAAAGCTACTGGTTGCGACAAAGTAATCGCAACCCATGGCTATACCGATATTTTTTCGAGGTATTTAAGGGAAGAACTGGGTTACGACGCCCGTACCGAACAAACGCAATACGAAGAAAACATCACAGAAACAGAACAAAAATTGGACAATGTATCAGGTTAATAGCACAATTGAATGTTTAAAAACATTGGCCCTCTCCTTTTTTCAAGGGGTACCAAAGTTGGAGTGGTTATGAAAAAATTTGCCCAACTCATAAAAACCATCGACAGCACCAACAAAACCAATGTTAAGGTGGCTGCTTTAACCGAATATTTTAAAATCGCCCCAAACAAAGACAAGTTATGGACCATCGCCATTTTGTCGCACCGGCGCCCAAAAAGACCTGTTAACACCACCTTGCTTCGGGAATGGGCTACCGAACTAAGCAACATTCCGCTGTGGTTGTTCGAAGAAAGCTATCACATTGTTGGCGATCTGGCCGAAACCATTGCGTTGATCCTTCCTAAAAATGAAACATCCAGCACAAAATCGCTGGCTGCGTATATTTCAGAAATACAAACCTTACGCTCCCTTCCTGAAGCCGAAAAAAAGGACTATTTACACACCAATTGGATGCGGTTGAATTATTATGAGCGCTTTGTGTTCAACAAAATAATTACCGGAAGCTTCCGTATTGGGGTAAGCCAAAAACTGATGACGCGCGCTTTGGCCAAAGCCACCGATATTGAACAAGACATCCTTGCCTACAAACTCATGGGCAATTGGACGCCCGATAACACGACATTCCAAAAACTGATTTTGGAAGAAAACGAAGAAGATTACCTTAGCAAACCGTATCCATTTTATCTGGCGTATGCCGTAGAAGACGATTTTGAAGAAGAATTGCAAGACATTTCAAACTGGAGTTTTGAACATAAATGGGACGGCATCCGGGCGCAAGTGATTCTCCGGAATGATGAAGTTTTTGTATGGTCGCGGGGTGAAGAATTGGTGACCGATAAATTTCCTGAATTTCAACGGTTTTTAGATGAAATCCCCAACGGAACGGTATTGGATGGCGAGATTATTCCCTTCGGAAAAGGAAGCATTGGGAACTTTAAAGACCTCCAAACCCGTATTGGCCGGAAAAACGTAACCAAAGCCCTGCTAAAAAAAACACCGGTTATTCTCATAGCCTACGATTTATTGGAATGGAAAGGCGAAGACATCCGCCAAAAAGCATTTGTGGAACGCAGGAAACTGTTGGACAAATTGGTCAACGAATGCGATTGCGAACGGTTTGGCTTGTATTTAAGTGAAACCATGCAGTTTTCAACGTGGGAGGCCGCCGCCAAGGAACGGAACCGTTCCCGGGAAAAGAGAAGCGAGGGATTAATGCTGAAGAAAAAAGACTCGCCCTATCTCGTAGGAAGAAAGAAAGGCGATTGGTGGAAATGGAAAGTCGATCCGTTTACCATAGACGGCGTTTTAACCTATGCGATGCGCGGTCACGGCCGCAGGGCAAACCTTTATACCGATTATACCTTTGGATTGTGGGATGGAGACGAGCTGGTAACCTTTGCGAAAGCCTATTCCGGCTTGACCGACAAGGAATTTAGGCAAGTGGACGCTTGGATAAAGAAAAATACCTTAGAACGTTTCGGCCCGGTACGCAGCGTCACCCCACATCACGTTTTTGAAATCGCTTTTGAAGGCATAGCCGAAAGCAAACGCCATAAAAGCGGGGTTGCCACCCGTTTTCCGCGTATTGTACGCTGGCGTAAAGACAAGCCTATTGAAGAAGCCAACACCCTTGATGACCTTAAAGCCTTAATTCCAAAGTGAAGAAAATCGAACTAATAGCGATTGCTGAAGATTGGTTTCATCAAAAAAACTGGAAACCTTTTCCGTTTCAGAAAAAAACCTGGCGTGCCTTTTTACAAGGTAAAAATGGTTTGTTGAACGCCCCAACCGGAAGTGGAAAAACCTATGCCCTTTGGGCGCCCATTGTTCTAGAATACATTAAAAACAACCCCGATTACAGATCAAAAAAGAAAAAAGGGATCAAGGCCATCTGGATTACGCCGCTGCGAGCCCTTTCAGTAGAAATTCAACAAGCCGCACAACGTTTTGCAGATGATTTGGAAACCGGGCTTACCGTTGGTATCCGCACTGGTGACACGCCACAAAAAGAGCGCGCAAAACAAAAGCGTTCCATGCCCGATTTGCTCATCACCACGCCAGAAAGCTTAATGCTTCTTTTGGCCAGCAAAGGTTATGCTAAGTTGTTTAAAACCCTTACAGCGGTGGTGGTCGATGAGTGGCATGAATTGCTGGGCAGCAAAAGGGGCGTACAAATGGAACTGGGCTTATCCCGCTTAAAAACAATCTGTCCCCATTTGAGAATATGGGGCGTTTCGGCCACCATTGGAAACCTGGAGCAAGCGCAACAGGTTTTGTTGGGCACCGATAAGGCATTACTTCAAGAGTCGGTATTGATCAAGGCCTCAAAAAAGAAGAAGATCAAGGTAAAATCCATCATCCCGAAAAAGATGGAAACTTTTCCTTGGCGGGGGCATTTAGGGCTTCACCTTCTGGAAGAGATCGTGCCCATCATTAAAAACAGCAAAACCACCCTTATTTTTACCAATACGCGTGGACAATGTGAAATCTGGTTTCAGAAACTATTAGAAAAACATCCCGAATTTGCAGGTGAGTTGGCTATGCACCACGGCAGTATTTCAAAAGATACCCGGCTTTGGGTGGAACAGGCCATTAGAAATGAATCGTTAAAAGCCGTGGTGGCAACTTCCAGCCTCGATTTGGGAGTCGATTTTGCCCCGGTGGAAACCATAATCCAAATTGGAGGTCCAAAAGGCGTAGCCAAGTTTTTGCAACGTGCCGGAAGGAGCAACCACCGTCCCGGCGAGGCTTCAGTCATTTACTTCTTGCCCACACACGCCTTAGAATTGATCGAAGCTTCAGCCTTGAAAAGGGCCGTGAAAGAGCGGGTAATTGAAGACAGGATCCCGTATTTGTTGAGTTTTGATGTGCTTATTCAATATTTAGTGACCTTAGCGGTGAGCGACGGCTTTATTCCTTCTGAAATAAAAAAAGAAATAGAAACAACCTTTTGTTTTCAAGGTATTACCAACGAGCAGTGGCAGTGGTGCCTCAATTTTATCACCTTGGGCAGCCAAAGCCTTCAAAATTATGATGAATACAAGCGTGTAACAGTAACACCTGAAGGTCTTTTTAAGGTAGAAAGCCGAAGGGTTGCCATGATGCACCGGCTTTCCATCGGCACTATTGTGAGCGATAGTATGTTGCTGGTAAAATATGTGAGCGGCGGATTTATAGGAACCATTGAAGAATTTTTTATCGGAAAAATGAAACCCGGCGACACCTTTGTTTTTGCAGGCCGCACCTTAGAGCTGGTACGACTTCGCAATATGGTGGCGCAAGTAAAACGCTCCAAAAAGAAAAGCAACAACGTGGTAAGTTTTATGGGTGGGCGGATGACGCTCTCTTCCCAAATGAGTGAAATTTTAAGGGAAGAATTACAGAGCGAAGCCGACCACAAATACCAAACCCCCGAATTAAAAGCATTGAAACCGTTATTTGCCCAGCAAGAAAAAGAGAGCATTGTCCCCAAAGAGAACGAATTTTTAATTGAAACGTTTAAAACCCGCGAAGGCCATCACACTATTTTCTACCCTTTTGAAGGCCGTTTTGTGCACGAAGCCATGAGCGGATTGCTAGCGTACCGCATCAGTTTGTTGAGTCCCATCACCTTTTCGTTAGCGTATAATGATTACGGGTTTGAGCTCCTGAGCGACCAACCGCTGGATGTGCAAAACGTGATAGACAACAACTTGTTCAGTACCCAGTATCTGTTCAGCGACCTGCAAAAAAGCATCAATGCTACGGAGTTGGCGCGACGGAAATTCAGGGATATTGCCGTAATCAGCGGGTTGGTGTTTCAGGGCTACCCCAACAAAATGATCAAGACCAAGCATTTGCAGAGGAGCAGCCAACTGTTGTTCGATGTGTTTCGGGATTACGAAGCCGATAATTTGTTGTACCAACAGGCTTTTCGGGAAACGTATGAGCATCAACTGGAAGAAGGCCGGCTGCGATTGGCTTTGGAACGCATAACCAATCAAGAAATCATTTGGAAAAACTGCAAAAAGCCAACCCCCTTCAGCTTCCCAATCATCACCGATAGGTTGCGGGAAAAATTGTCTTCGGAAAAATTGGCCGACCGCATAAAAAAGATGAAATTGAAACTGGAAAAATGATGCAGCAAATAACCATACACGATGAACATTTCAGTTTAGACCCCACGGGAGCTATCTTTTGGCACGAACAAAATATGTTGATGATAGCCGATGTGCATTTCGGAAAAGTAGCGCATTTCAGAAAATATGGTGCCGCAGTACCTTCACGTGCTTCTTCGGCAAATTATAAAAAGTTAGCAGAAGCCATGGAGCGCCACAACCCTGATACCATTTGTTTTCTGGGCGATTTGTTTCACAGCACGCTCAATAATGAATGGCGACTTTTTGAGACTTGGGCAAAAAACACAATGGCAAAAATCATTTTGGTAAGCGGGAACCACGACATTATTTCACCTCACAAATTTGAAGCTTTAGGTATATCGGTTTCAGAAGGTCTAAAGATAACATCATTTCTTTTAACCCATCATCCCACCGAACGTGAGGGTTATTTCAACTTTTCGGGGCACATTCACCCGGGCATCAATATGCAAGGAACCGGAAGACAATCTATTAAATTGGCTTGTTTTTATAAAAAAGAACACCAGTTGATTCTTCCTGCCTTCGGAAATTTCACCGGAAAATATATTTTGCACCCTTCGGAAAAAGACACGGTCTATGCCATTGTGGATGGCGAAGTGATTTGTGTGTCGTAACTTTAAAAAAGGTTTATTTTAATTATATTTATTGAACTATGAAAAAAACACTCCAAATTGCCAACATACTTGCTTTTATAGCCACCGTTTTTGTGAACTACCTTTCCAATACCGGTGCGATGAACGATACCACCATTGGTGAAATATCGGCAATCATGCCCAATTTGTTCACTCCGGCGGGCTATGCGTTTTCCATTTGGGGCTTTCTTTATTTATTGCTGCTGGGATTTGTTATTTATCAAAGCCGAAGCCTTTTTACCACGGTTAGGAACGATGCTTTTGTACTGAAAACAGGCTGGTGGTTTGTATTGTCTTGCGTGGCCAATATGTTATGGGTTACGTTCTGGGTGTACGGTTATACCAGTTATTCTATCATCGCCATTTTTGTGCTGCTTTTTTCGTTGTTGAAAATCGTGATGAACAACCGCATGGAACTGTGGGATGCGCCAATCTCGGTCATTGTGTTTTTATGGTGGCCTTTTGTTTTTTACAGCGGATGGGTAACCGTGGCCAGCATTGCCAATATAGCTGCGTACTTAAGCAGTATCGGTTGGACTGGATGGGGAATTTCCGAAACCTCTTGGACAGTTATAATGGTCATCATCGCCGGTATCATCAATCTCGCTGTAACTTGGAAACGCAATATGCGTGAATTTGCCTTGGTGGGCGTTTGGGCTTTGGTAGCCATTGCCGTAGCCAATTGGGACAGCAACCAAACAGTTGTTTACGCAACCTTGATAACAGCCGCTGTTTTATTTATAAGCAGTGGTGTGCACGCAGCTAAAAATAAAGACACAAGCCCCGTTCAGAAATGCAGGGAGTATTTTGGGAAGAGCTAAGGCAAAAAATAATTTCGTTTTTTCGACTTCAGCTTCAACTTCGATTTCAATTTCAATGGCATCAAACCATCCCCTTAATATCGTTTCCCCAGGTTGGGTAGGCAAAAATCATCCTTTTTAAATCTTCGGGCTCTAATTTTCCGCACATGGCAAGTACAAACAGGTTAATCATTTCGCCGGCTTGGGGTGCGATAATGTGTGCGCCCAAAATCAGGTTTCGTTTTTTATCCACTATGGTTTTATAGGCGTAGGTTTTTGCGTTAATGCGTTTGGCGTTAAACCAAGAAGGTACGCTTTTAGACTCCACCACAATGTCGTACCCTTGTTTTTTAGCTTCTTCTTCAGTCAAACCAATAGCAGCAACCTGTGGCAATGTAAACACTACGGAAGGCACCGGTGGAAAGTCCATTTTCAACACGTTATTTTTTCGAACATTTTTTGAAACCACCCGCGCTTCCTGTGAAGAAGTAGGTGTTAACGGCAACGAACCACTTGCCGAAACATCGCCACACGCATACACCGATGGATTGGTGGTGCTTTGAAGAAATTCATTGACTGAAATACCTTCTTTTTCAAAAATGACATTCCCTTTTTCTAAATCCAATTCGGCTATGGAAGGCACACGGCCTGCGGTATTAAAAACAGCTCTTCCTTTTACCGAACTTTCTTTTCCGTTCTTCTGAAAAATAACCCGATAATTCTTTTGCAGTTTTTCCACTTCGGTCACTTGTGCGTTGAAAATAAAGTCAATTCCCAATTTCTTTGAAGCTTCCGTGAGGTGATTCACAATGTCTTCATCAAAAGGCGACAACGGTCTTGGGGCAAATTCGACCACGGTAACTTTGGCGCCACAGCGGGCGGCGATGTGGGCAAATTCCATCCCAATATAGCCGGCACCTACGAATACGATACTCTCAGGCAGTTCTGGCAAGTCTAAAAAATCATCGCTTACTTTTAAATATTCTCTTCCCGGAATCTTTAGTTCTAAAGGTTTCTGTCCCGTAGCAATGACGATTTTTTTCGCTTTTACCGTTTTCCCTTCCACCGATAGTGTATTTTCATCTAAAAACTGAGGCGATTGGTGGTACATAGCAATCCCCGCTTCTTTTAAATCGCGTTCGGTCGCGGCAGGAACGGCATCGGTAAAGGTTGATTTATATTTTTGGAGTGCTTTCCAATTTATTTCGGGAACAGACACAATACCTTTTCCTTTTAAATTTCCAGCCAAGTGCAAAGCTTCAGTAAAACCGACCAATACCTTTTTGGGATCGCAGCCACGATTGGCACACGTACCACCAAACTCCCTATTATCGGCAATGGCAACGCTCATTCCTGCTTCAACACAATCATACGCTACGTTTTTTCCTGCTGTTCCGGTTCCTATTACAAATACATCAAATTCTTTTATAGCCATACTTTAAAAATAAACAATGAGACGGGCTATTTGTGTTATGGAAATGGTAAAGTTAATTTGTTTAAACCTACTTGGTTTTCTAAATCTTGCAGGATAGGCGGAAATTGGTTTATCTTTGCCCTTTTTATGAGCAAAACGGTTGTCCATTCACTTTTCGAACAGTCTCCCCAAACACGGAAACTAGGGGAAGCTATATCCAGTTCACAACAAAAAATTTCGGTTTCAGGCTTAGTGGGATCCGCTACTTCTATTGTTATTTCTGAAGTTTTTAAAACTTCGGAAAAACCATTCCTACTTATTTTAAATGATAAGGAAGAAGCTGCGTACCATTTGAATGATTTGGAACAACTACACGGTGACCAAAATGTGTTGTTTTATCCAGGTAGTTATCGCCGACCCTACCAAATTGAAGAAACCGACAATGCCAATGTATTGTTGCGAAGCGAAGTATTGAACCGTATCAATTCCCGACGGAAACCGGCCATTATCGTCACCTATCCCGAAGCGCTTTTTGAAAAAGTGGTGACCCGAAAAGAACTCGAAAAAAACACCTTAAAGCTAAAAATAGGCGAAGAAGTTTCTATCGATTTTGTAAATGAAGTGTTGTTTGAATATAAATTTAAACGCACCGATTTTGTTACGGAACCGGGCGAATTTTCAGTCCGTGGCGGGATATTGGATGTCTTTAGTTTTAGCAATGACGAACCCTACCGGATTGAGTTTTTTGGCGATGAAGTGGATAGTATCCGTACGTTTGATGTAGAAACACAACTTTCAGAAGCACAATTAAAGAAAATATCCATCATCCCAAATGTGGAGAATAAAATGATGGAAGAAACGCGTGAAAGTTTCTTAAAATATATCGCTTCCAAAACTGTAGTTTTTCTGAAAAACGAAGAACTGTTAAGCAGCAGCATTACCAAATTATTCGAAAAAGCTACCGATTCTTTTAAAAATGCTTCAGGAGAAGTTACCCAAAGCGAACCAAAAGAACTGTTTTGCACTTCAGAATTATTGCGACAACAATTGAACGAATTTACAACGGTTCAATTAAAAAGTAATTCAATTTCAGATTCGACTTCAACTTCAATTTCATTCAACACAAAACCACAACCTTCGTTTAACAAACAATTCAATTTATTGATTGAAAACTTAAATGAAAACGTTGAAAAGGGCTACAAAAACTACATTTTTTGCAGTAGCGAACAACAAGCGAAGCGATTTCATGACATTTTTGAAGATGCCGAACAACACGTAAAAGAATACCAAACAGTTGTTTTTCCTTTGTTTCAAGGGTTTATCGATGACAGTCAAAAAAATGTGTGTTATACAGATCATCAGATTTTTGAGCGCTACCATAAGTTTCAGTTAAAAAATGGATACGCCAAAAAGCAGGCGATCACCTTAAAAGAATTGACCAACCTTGAGGTAGGCGATTACGTAACCCATATTGATCACGGAATTGGGAAGTTTGGCGGCCTCCAAAAAATCGATGTGGAAGGAAAGCAACAAGAAGCCATTAAATTGATTTATGGCGAACGCGATATTTTGTACCTCAGCATTCATTCGCTTCATAAAATAACCAAATACAACGGCAAGGACGGGTCTGCCCCCAAAATATACAAACTGGGAAGTGCCGCTTGGAAAAAACTAAAACAGAAGACCAAAAAACGCGTTAAGGAGATTGCCTTCAATCTTATCGAACTCTACGCCAAACGCCGTTTGCAAAAAGGGTTTGCATATGATCCCGATTCATACCTGCAAGCAGAATTGGAATCGTCTTTTATGTATGAAGACACGCCCGATCAATCTACCGCTACCGATGATGTAAAGCGCGACATGGAAAACGAACGCCCGATGGACCGACTAATCTGCGGCGACGTAGGTTTCGGAAAAACAGAAGTAGCCGTTCGCGCCGCTTTTAAGGCGGTCGATAACAACAAACAAGTTGCTATTTTGGTGCCCACCACCATTTTAGCATTTCAGCATTTTAAAACATTTACCGAGCGATTGGCTGACATGCCCGTAAACATCGACTACCTTAACCGTTTTCGAACTGCTAAAGAACGCCGCACCGTTTTAGAAGGGTTAAAAGATGGAACCCTCGATATCGTCATCGGCACCCACCAATTGGTAAACAAATCGGTTGAATTTAAAGACCTTGGGCTGTTGATTATTGACGAAGAGCAAAAATTTGGTGTTGCAGTAAAAGATAAACTGAAAACCATTAAAGAAAATGTGGACACCTTAACCTTGACCGCTACGCCAATTCCAAGAACGTTGCAGTTCAGTTTAATGGCCGCGCGGGATTTGTCGGTCATTACCACCCCGCCGCCCAACCGTTATCCGGTGGAAACGCACGTGATCCGCTTTGGGGAAGAAAGTATTCGCGACGCCATTCGGTATGAAATATCACGCGGCGGACAGGTGTACTTTGTCCATAACCGCATTGAAAACATAAAAGAGGTTGCCGGGATGATTCAGCGTTTGGTCCCTGATGCTAAAATAGGAATCGGTCACGGCCAGATGGAAGGTAAAAAACTGGAAAAGCTCATGCTTGGTTTTATGAACAATGAGTTTGATGTATTGGTTTCGACCACTATTATTGAAAGTGGGTTGGACGTTCCCAACGCCAACACCATTTTCATCAACAATGCCAACAATTTTGGACTGTCCGATCTGCACCAAATGCGCGGTCGGGTTGGGCGGAGCAATAAAAAAGCCTTCTGTTATTTTATCACACCTCCGTATTCGGCTATGACCGAAGAAGCACGAAAACGAATTACGGCTTTAGAGCAATTTTCTGAATTAGGTAGCGGATTGAATATTGCGATGAAAGATTTGGAAATCCGTGGTGCCGGAGATTTATTGGGCGGAGAACAAAGCGGATTTATAAACGAGATTGGTTTTGAAACCTATCAAAAAATCCTTTCTGAAGCAATTGATGAACTTAAAGAGAAAGAATTTAAAGATCTGTATGAAGGCACCGAACACGAAAAGAAAGATTTTGTGAAAGAAACGGTTCTAGATACCGATTTTGAATTGCTTTTTCCTGATGATTACATTAATAATATCACCGAGCGACTGAACCTCTACACCAAGTTAAATCAGTTAAAAACTGAGGAAGAACTTCAACAATTTGAAAAAGAATTGATTGACCGTTTTGGCGAACTTCCTGAAGAAGCTGTCGATTTACTGAACAGCGTCCGCATTAAATGGATCGCCATAAAAATGGGGCTGGAACGTGTTATTATGAAGAAAAACAAATTGGTCGGGTATTTTGTGAGCGATCAACAAAGTGCGTATTACCAAAGTCCGGCGTTTACAAAAGTATTACAATATGTGCAAAACCACCCACAGCGCGTAACGATGAAGGAGAAGAAAACACGTAACGGCTTACGGTTGTTGTTAACCTTTGATAAGATTACCTCGGTGGACAAAGCGCTAGAAGCGTTAACGCCTTTTAGAGAATAAACAAGTATCTTTTAAACAAGATAAGCCCCATCTATTATACAATGTCGGGTAAATGTCGGGTGAAATTCAATCGTAAAAATTGCATTATTTCCACCTTGGTTGTACTATTGTCTTATAAATTTACTCTGTTATGAAACAACCAGAATTAGGTCAAAAAATTGTTACCCTTCGTAAACAAAAAGGATTTACACAAGAAGAGTTAGTTGAAAAATGCAATATCAATGTGCGCACGATTCAACGTATAGAAGCTGGAGAGGTAACCCCGAGAAGTTATACTATAAAGAGTATTTTAGATGCATTAGATTTCGATTTAGAAGCATTTGAAAAGGAAACAGAAACAGATGTTACGTTTAATGAAACCATGCTAAGCAACTCTAAATCCTTTTTAACGCTTGCCGTTATTGGAGCAATTATTTACTTTATTATTGGTTTCCCTGAATTTGCATTAGACTGGGCGCGTTTCTTCGAAAATGAAATGATTTTAGGAAATGTAGCTTACATCAGCGTTAAATGTATAGCGCTAGTATCGTATTTATATTTTTCGATTGGGTTTATTCGCGTCGGTAAAATTTTTGAAAATAGTCTCTTGACTATTTCAACCTATGTTTTAATTGCAATGACGCTTCTATTTTATGTATACGATATATCTTCCCTCTATTTTGACGGCTTTGCAATTGAATATGTTGTCGTAATAGAATCCATTTTTTATGGATTAGGTGGTTTTCTATTTGGCTATTCGCTTCTGAAACTTTCCAAACCTTTAGGAATTGTAGCCACCGTAGCCGGTGGATTTAAAATGGCAAGTTCTGTATTTTTACTTTCAGTGTTTTTGGGATGGCTGGGCGCTTTGTTTTTAATTCCTGCAGTATTACTCGAGATTGTCTTGCTTTATAAAGTTAAAACACTTTCCAACGCAAAAAATGTTTCAGTAGCAATTTAAAATCATTCAAACAAAGGAGAAGACAAATACCGATCCCCTCGATCGCAGATTACGGCTACGATTACACCACTTTCTATAGTTTCAGCTAATTTTAAGGCTGCTATAACGCTTCCGCCGCTGCTCATTCCGGAGAAAACGCCTTCTTCTTCGGCCAAACGTTTTGCCATTGCTGTAGCTTCAGCTTCGCTCACTTCAATTACTTGATCTACTTTTTCAGGATTAAAAATTTTAGGTAAGTATGCTTTTTCCCATTTTCGAATGCCCGGTATTTTAGATCCGTCTGTTGGCTGCGCTCCTACAATTTGAATGTTTGTATTCTTTTCTTTCAAATAAGTAGACGTTCCCATAATCGTTCCTGTAGTACCCATTGCCGAAACAAAATGTGTTATTTTCCCTTCAGTATCGTTCCAAATTTCAGGGCCTGTAGTTTTATAATGTGCTTTCCAATTATCGTCATTCGCAAATTGATTAAACGAATAATAACCTTCTTCAGCTACTTTTTGTTCGGCATAATCCCGTGCACCTTCAATACCAATATCGGAAGATGTTAACGTAACTTTCGCACCATAGGCTCGCATGGTTTGTACACGCTCTTTGGTTGAATTTTCTGGCATTACTAATTCTATATTCAGCTTAAAAATCCCTGCTATCATTGCTAATGCAATACCTGTATTTCCACTCGTGGCTTCAATAAGCTTCGAATTCTTATCAATATCACCTCGATCTAAAGCAGACTTTATCATGTTATAAGCGGCTCTATCTTTTACACTTCCGCCGGGATTATGACCCTCCATTTTTAAAAGCAAAGTGATGTTTGGGTTTTTAATTAAACTTTTGGCTTCTATTAAGGGTGTTTTTCCTATAAAGTCGGTTATATTTTTAAACATTTTCAGTTGTTTTAATTTTCACTTCATTGGTGTTTGAAGCAATCGAGTTTGCAGGAACAGAGTTGGTTATCCACGTATTACCGCCTACAACGCTATCAGCACCAATGGTTGTTTCTCCACCTAAAATAGTTGCGTTTGCATAAATAACTACATTATCTTCAACCGTAGGGTGGCGCTTTACATTCCGTAAATTTTTTGCTACCGAAAGCGCACCTAACGTAACTCCTTGATAGATTTTTACGTTATTTTTAATAATTGTAGTTTCCCCAATTACTGTTCCTGTTGCATGGTCTAGAAAAAAAGATTCGCCAATTTGAGCCCCAGGATTAATATCGGCTCCTGAAATACGGTGTGCACATTCACTCATAAGCCTTGGTACTAAGGGCATTCCAAACTTATATAATTCGTGGCTCAATCGATAGATTACAATTGCATAAAATCCAGGGTATGAAAGATATACTTCTTCTATGGAATTAGCCGCAGGATCACTATCAACAAATGCCTTAGCGTCTTTATTTAATTTTTCTAATATCTCTGGAAGCATATTTAAGTACGACTCCCACAATTTCTTACAGGGTTTTTCGGGTTCCCAACAAGCCATGTCAACCAATTCTTCAAAAAGCGTTTCTAACGTATCTAAATTTTCTGAAACCAAAGTTTCCGAATCGAATAACGTACGAAACAATAATTTGGTAAATTCTTCAGTACGGTCTTTTAACCGATACTTTAAATTAGGGTTTTCTTTTTGTTGCTGAATAGCTTTAATAATATCTTCTTTCTTTTGTGTCATAGCTAGAAACTGAAATTTAGTAAGTCGAATTCCTATTTCAAAATTACAGAAATACCATTAGAAGACATCTTTTCAAAAATGATAAAACGCATTTTCAATATGCTCGATTTTCTCGGTAGTTTTATTTTTCAATACCGCAATAATATCAAATCGCACTTCTTTATGGAGGTTGTTTACAATTATATACTCATTCGCTGCTTTCACTAATAGTTTTATCTTTTTTTTAGTTACAAAACTTTGTGGATCGCCAAAAAAGTCACTGTTTCGGGTTTTAACTTCTACAATCACGATAGTATCTTCTTCTTTTTGGGCAATGATGTCTATTTCGGCTTTGTCGTAGAAAAAGTTACGCTCTAAAATTGTATAGCCATTTTTTAGCAAATGCATAACAGCTATTTCTTCGCCTATTTTCCCGAGTTCGTTGTGATGCGCCATATCTTTTCAAGATTACGACTTACAATATAACCATTAAAATTGAATGGCTTTTCCCTTGAAAGCCCGAGCAAATAAGGTTTCTTATTGTTAACTTTGTTGCTATGGTTACATTCAATAACATTTCAGAAAAAAACAATTCCACTATAAAAAAGAATAGCTATGAAAAAAGTAATCCTAATACTAAGTTTAATGTTGAGCAGTAGTTTAATGGTTGGACAGCAAACCATGACCCCCGAGCTGCTGTGGCAAGTAAAACGACTGAGTGTGATGGGGCTGGACCAAGAGGGATCAACGATCTATTTTAAAGTAAAAATCCCGAACATAGAAGAAAACGATTTTGACACCAAATACTATAAAATGCCCGTAACCGGCGGCACCGTGGTTGAAATTGAAGAAGACGATGCCAACGCAAAGAACAAAAACGTGTCGCCCAACGGCGAATACACCTTGTTCGATGACGAAGTACACATTGAAGACATTGAAGCCAAAGACGTCTATAAAAACCTGGAAGAATCTAACGCCTATATTTTTTCCGATTTAGATATCCGTCATTGGGATACGTGGCAAGATGGTAGCTACAACCACGTTTTTTACAAACCTACTGATAACGAAAATGCAACTGGCACCGATATTATGCCCAAACAACCCTATCACACGCCTCAACGTCCGTTTGGTGGTGACGAAGATTACATTTGGTCGCCAGATAGTAAAAGCATTTATTACGTGAGCAAAAAACTCAAGGGCAAAGAATACGCAACAAGCACCAATACCGATATTTACAAGTATAATTTAGACTCTAAAACCACCGAGAACATTACCAAAGACAATAAAGGCTACGATACCAACCCAGCGTTTTCATCAAATGGAGCTTTAGCGTGGTTGCAAATGAAAACCGATGGTTACGAAGCTGACAAAAATGATATTGTTGTTTTAAACAATGGTGTTAAACAAAATTTAACCCAACGATGGGACGGCACGGTTCGCAGTTTCCTTTGGAGCCAAGATGGCGATGATGTGTATTTCACTGCTCCAGTAGATGGAACCATTCAGTTATTTAAAGTGAACTATCCTGGAAAGAAACGCATAGCACCTGTTGTAGAGCAGCTTTCAAAAGGCCAATTTGATGTAACAAGCATTATTGCCCAAAAAGACAATACGCTGTTGGTTACCCGAACCGATATGAACCATGCTGCTGAAATTTTCAGTTTTAATTTAAAAGACAACACGTTTAAGCAGTTGACCAGCATCAACCTCGACCTATACAACAGCATCGATTTGCCAAAGGTTGAAAAACGAATGGTAACCACGACCGATGGCAAACAAATGCTGGTTTGGGTTATTTTACCGCCTAATTTTGATACTTCAAAAAAATACCCAACTTTGTTATATGCACAAGGTGGTCCGCAATCGCCATTATCGCAGTTTTATTCCTACCGGTGGAATTTCCAGTTAATGGCTTCGCAAGGATATATTGTGGTAGCACCCAACCGTCGCGGCATGCCTGGTCACGGTGTAGAATGGAACGAAGCCATTAGCAAAGATTGGGGCGGCCAAGTAATGAACGACTACCTTTCGGCCATTGATGAAATTGCAAAAGAACCGTATGTTGACAACGACCGTTTGGGTGCCGTAGGAGCCAGTTTTGGTGGCTATTCTGTTTTTTACTTGGCTGGCATCCACAACAACCGATTTAAATCGTTTATCGCTCACGATGGGGTGTTCGATACCCGAAGCATGTACGGTACCACCGAAGAGCTGTTTTTTGTAAACCACGATTTTGGTGGTCCATATTGGGATAAAAAAAACAAAGCGGCTCAAAAAACTTACAACGAATTTAATCCAATTACCAAAGTATCAAACTGGGACACGCCTATGTTGATCATTCAAGGCGGAAAGGATTACCGTGTACCCATTGAACAAGGACTGAGTGCTTATCAAGCTGCACAATTGTTAGGGTTAAAAAGCAAATTGCTTTATTTCCCCGAAGAAAACCATTGGATATTGACACCGCAAAACGCACTCGTGTGGCAACGGGAGTTTTTTAAGTGGTTGAAAGAAACGCTTTAACATTCAATTATAAGCTACAGCATCTTCCATAACAAAACCCTTCAAAATTTAAAACTTGAAGGGTTTTTTGGTTTATGTTAGCTGAAAAGTGGTTCTATTTTTATCGCCTCAACCACAAGGTTTTGACTTCCGATGGATTGTCTTTATCACGAACCAAAATGGTAAGGTTATATTCGCTTTGCGGAGCGCGACCGTTTTTGGTTTTTGGCTTACCGGTGTTTAATTGTTTGCTCCAACGCCCTTGAGAATTCACGCTAACAGGCGTCCAGTCCTTGATCAACCTACTTCCGGAACTGGATTGGTTGTAGTTGTTAGCCGTTTTTTGTCCGGTTTGCACCCTAATTTCAACAGTATGTCCTTTTATGGCTCTTCCGCGCACGGTAATTGGCGATGTTACTTTGGCCCCTTGATAAAGATTGCTCTCGGGATCGGTAATTTTAATCGAAGTGATTTCCTTTGGGTTGGAATATACGGTAACAGTATCGGTATTGCCCACTACGTTATCATTTTCCACCCGCTCGGCTGTAATCTTATGCGTGACTTTATCATCGGCTTCATCTACTTCTACTGAGTAAATCTTTACACCGCCCCAGACACCTTCATTGTTTGTTAGTATTTTATTGATATTTTTCCTTTTTGTGATTTCTTGACCGTATTTTTTGTAGGTTGTAGTGATCGTTACATTAACCTCACTATTTCGCTTTGCAGTTCCTTTAATAAGAAGCGGCATGTCGACAAATTCGATTTTACGGTATTTCTTCACCGGTATGGTAATACGTGTATCGGTGCTATTATTGGTAGTTGTATTGTGCTGTTCTCCGGTAATAGGATCAATGTGGCCACGGATCACTCGTTTCTTTTTAGGAACAATTTTTACTTCAGGTTGCTTAACTACCTCAATTTGTTTCATTTCCTTTTGTTTTACTTTCTTGGTTTTTTGGGCATAAAGAGGAGTCGATACTAGTAAACAGAGTAGTGCTCCTAAAAATAATAATTTCGTTTTCATGATTTGTGGTTTGTTATTGATTTTCATTAATTAACAGCTTTCATTACCATAAGATAAAATGCCTCTTAGTTAGCGACATTGAAAGCACCCTTTTAATTCATTCAAAGCTACGAAACCGCTATATGATTATTGGGGGTTTTGAGCAAACGGCAGCTTTGAATGATTGGACAGTGTGGTTTAAAGCGTGATTGCTATAAAATTTGAAGGTTTTTCAGTGAAAATGGAAGAAACTTGAATGTATTAAAACTACTTTTCCATTTACAAGACGGCGAGAACATAAAATTATTCATGCCCTATAAAAATTGTTTTAACTTGCGATCTTTCTGCCGCATCACGAATTAATATTTTGACCAACAACCTGTGACCTACGGGAGATCCACTAAAAGGTATACTCTCATCCCTAATGCCTTCAGGATCATCTACAACATAGGGAGTCCAATCTTGAACCACTCCATAATTCCCATGAATCGTTTCCCTTAGCGTTTTAATTTCTACTGTGTGTCCCCTAGTAGCTCTCCATTGTAAAATCATAAAATGTTGTATTAGAAAATCATCTGTATTTGGATATAGCATACCCGAATTTGGAAAGAGAATGGTAATTTCATTTTCTGGGGACGGATTGTATTTAGGGATTATTTCTTTGGTAAGCGGATCGATGCGAGGAAACTCTCTCTTCTTAACTTTTTCGAGTTTAATAGGTTTAACAATGTCTATTTGCTTCATTTTCTTTTGGTTCTTCACAATCCCCTTTTTTTGAGCTTTTGCCTTCTTTTGCATATAAATTTTTTCCAGTGTAGGCTTATGCATTTTTTTAGTTTTTGAGCCCTTTTGCGCATAAAATGGTATCGTTGTTAGCAAGAAGATAAATACCCCTATAAATATAAATTTCGTTCTCATAATTTGTGGTTTGTTATTGTTTTATAAGTTTTAACACCTTTTCAACTCGAAAATATAGACTTTCCATTCTTCCGAAATTTTATAAGTGTTTGATTTAAATATGGTTAAAACTACAAAATCATTATGCAGCAATTAGGACATTTGAGCAGATGGTAGCTTTTAATGATTGAACTGTAGTGCTTAAAGAGTAGCGGCCTCAAAAAACAAAGCATTTCAATGAAAGAGAAATTTGTGATCGGTTATTTACAAAAGGCTTGCTCTTAATGATTACTCCTAATTGCTGTTCATTTTTTGAGAAAACCTTAAAACAATAAACTCGGAAGGTTTCAGCGCAGCAAGGCCGATTTCCATAACCATGTTGCCTTCCTGAATATCTCTAGATGTCATGCTTTTGCCCAAACCTATGTTTACAAAAAATGCCTGTTCGGGCTTGATGCCGTTGAGTGCTCCCGACCGCCAAAGGGTTGTAAGGTAGTTTTCGGTCATTGCTTTAACTTTCGCCCAAGTTGCCGCATCGTTAGGCTCATGCGCAAAACGCTTTAGGGCATTGGTCACTGATTCTTCAATTGCAATGGCGAGTCGTTTTACAGAAACATACTTCCATTCAGGATCATTTCCGACCAAGGTACGGGCGCCCCAAACCAATACGCCCCGGCCACGAAAGCTTCTTATGGCATTTATGGATTTTCCACTGCTATGCACATTAAGGGCAGCTTGTGCATTTTTGTCGATAGTAATTTTAGGAGCACTTACTTTGTTTAAAGAAATGTTTGCCGGAGCTTTCCATACACCCCTTGAAGCATCTACCTTTGCATAAACCCCAGCTATGGCCGCACTTGGTGGCAATTCAAGCTTTTTTGCTTGAATGGTGTTTTTAATATCTCGATACGCGCTCCTATAGCGTCCGTTTTCTGTGTGGTACAACGACGCTTCTTTGTTACCAGAATTAGTCGATATCGCATCTTCAGTATGCCTTAACACTAACTTTTTGTCATTTGCCTTAAGCTTTACTTGAATTTCATCTTCAGGAATAGCGTATGTTAAGCTGGTTTTTAGCGGTGGAAAATAAGCCGCGCCGTATGCTAAGTTTTCCGTTCCCATTGAAAACCGGAACGCATTTGCAGATTTCGTAATATTATTATTCACTGCCGCTACATCACAGATAAGAAAACGATCTTTCTTTTCTGCACTTTGGGCCAGTGCTGCCTTATAAAGTTCGGTAGAATCTCCTTGATTTTTGGAGCTAATTGCATCGGGGAATAGAATCAAGGTAGGTACATCTTCGGTTTTAAGCAGTGCCAAGCCAGCCAACAACTCTTCATTTTTAATGGCGTTACCTGCTTCATCATAATGGCCCACTGAGGTTATAAAGCAATCACGCCCTCCGTTGGCAAAAAACAGTTGCAGCATGTAATACATTTTGTATTTTGGGTCATTATCTATAGCTGGGGCACTTACCGACCCGTTCCTGTCTATTTCAAACTCCCCGATATCTTCGGCCGAGGGACCGCCATACAGGTTTTTATAATCGGTCATGGAGCTTATCTGCGTAGGCTCTTTAGGCCCCTTCTCGGTATAGCCTATAAATGCAGGGACAGCTGTTTTTACTTGAGTTATTGAAACTGGGGCAGTAGCGTTTTCATCGATGTAAACGCCCGGTAAGGTATGTTGTTTTTTTGTAGCGGGTTTTTTCTTGTTATGGATCCTAACCCCTTTTTTGGCCTTTTCTTTGGATGGATTCTTTTTTACCTGTGAAAACACAGAAGAGGTACCAATAGAAAGAAACATAAAAACAATAACAAATAGCTTGTTCATAATAATCCGTTTTATTTTTTGCTGTATTTATTGATGATAAAGGGCAAATGCATCAACCGATTTCTGAAATCACTCAAGCCTCATAAAAACAAAAACCAATACCTCAGGGCCAGATGACGTGCCTTGATGTCTTTCGCGCCTATAATCACTGGGGATTTCTTCAAGTTTTAAAGTGGTCGCATTTATTTGAATGATCCTGAATTCTGTAATCGGCGGAAAAGGACTGTCTTGGTACGGACGGCTGTCTGCCAAATCAACTTTCAAGGTATTGCCTTCCACGTGGTAACGCCCAATTAAGTAGTAATGTATGGCACAACTTTCATCGTACCACCGCAGGGACATTTTATTGTCCGACGAAAAATGCAATCGGTCAGGCTCGCTATCACATACATTTCTATAGTTTTCAAGACGTTCGTTGGACCCGTTGCTTATCGTACCAGTTTTCACAAATTCCCAATTGCCCCAAAGGCTCCCCGGAAGTGGTTGCTGGAGCGTAACGCAACCCAACATCATATTGCAAACCACAATCAATAAAACTATGCTTTTTATTTTTAGGATTTTCATGTTTTCAACTTTCACTAATTCCATACCATTTAAAAGTACACAATCGCCGCCTAAAAACAAGCACCTTCTACTAAACAGCCCATTTAAGCACACAAATGGTGCGTATTGATGAGTAAACCGATTTTATCTGAATGAAGCTAATCGTTCAAAAAACCAATTTCGATCTGTTTTTTGTCACCTCCAACGTAATGTTCCTGCCCAGTATCAGTGCCCGGTTGTCGTTTATATGGCCTACAGGCGCGTTGAAGCAAACGGGGTAATTGTATTCTGAAATTGCTTCGGAAATGATGGTTTCTGCCGTTTTCCCAAAAGGAATGGTATTGTCGTTCATATCGCTCATACCACCCACTACCAATGCCGAAAGGGGTTTTAAAAAACCGCTGCGTTTTAGGTTTTGCATCATCCGGTCTATATGATATAAGTATTCGTCCAAATCTTCGATAAGCAGGATTTTCCCTTTTGGATCAACTGCGGAAACACTCCCGGCAATTGAATACAGCACCGAAAGATTGCCGCCTACCAGTTGGCCGGTTGCTTTCCCCGTTCTGTTAAGGTTTTTTTCTTCTGAAACAAATTCTAATCTGTACGGATTTCCGAAGAGTATTTCCCGTATGGAATTTACCGTTTCTGCTGTTTTATTTTCAATATCCAACGGCATCTGGGCGTGCAATGTTTCCAAGCCTAAATTATGAATATGCGAATGCAGCACCGTAATGTCACTATACCCGATAATCCATTTTGGATTTCTTTTAAATTCTGAAAAGTCCAATTCATCAACCATTCGCACCGTTCCATATCCTCCTCGGGCACACCAAATAGCTTTTATAGCTGGATTATCTAACATGTCTTGAAAATCGGCTGTTCGCAAGGCATCGTCTCCAGCAAACTGGTTTTGTTCTGCTTCAATTGTCTTTCCTAAAACTACCTTCAAACCCCATTTTTCTAACAAGTTTAAACCGGATTTTAATTCTTCCTTTGAAACTTTTCGGGCAGTGGAAACAATTGCGACGGTATCGCCTTTTTGCAAGGTTGGAGGTGTTTTCATACAGCTAAAGAATACGGTTTTAAACTCAGAAAAATAACCATTAACGTTAAAATTAACACACAAATACCGTACTAAACTAATTTTCAGTACTTTTAATACACTAAATATCCCCAATGGAAAAAACAGTCACTACTCCCTGCAATTTTTCTACCCTTGTATCTTATACCCCTACAAGTCAAAACCCATGGAATACCCTTAAGGTAAATCACGCTTACAGAAGAATGGCCTTTGGTGCCCCAAAAGCAGATATAGACGCCGCTTTGTCCCTTTCCCCTAACGATTTTATAGACTCCTTGGTGGATGCTGCCCATAACCTCCCACCAACCCCAGCGCCCGTTTGGGGGCATTACACCTACAATGATTTTGGTGATTTTGATACTGAAAATGAAATTTACCTAAAAGAATGGGCAGTGCAAACTGAAACAGATCTTTTAAATGAAAAAATGCGCGGACGCCTCGCGTTTTTCTGGATGAACCATTTTGTAACCGAGCTGGAAATGTACTATTATGCCCCGTATATGTACCAATATTACCACCTCATGCAACTAAACGCTTTGGGCAACTTTAGGGAGTTTGTAAGAGGTGTGGGTATTGATAACGCCATGTTGGTATATCTCAACGGATTTGAAAACACCAATACGCAACCCAACGAAAACTACGCCCGCGAACTTTTTGAACTTTTTACCCTTGGCGAAGGTATTGGGTACACGCAAGAAGACATCACAAATGCCGCAAGAGCCTTGACTGGTTACAACCACTGGGACGAGATTGGCGGCGCTATTTATTTTAATGCCAGCACTTTTGACGATGGCGAGAAAACCATTTTCGGCCAGACTGGAAATTGGGGGTACGACGATTTGATAAACATTCTATTTGCCGAACGTGCCACCGAAATTGCCACGTATATCTGTACTAAATTTTATACCTTTTTTGTAAGCCCCACGATAGATTCCTTTTCCGAACAGGAAATTATCCAGCCCTTGGCGCAAACTATGATCGACAATGATTTTGAAATGGTGCCCGTTTTCAAGCAATTGTTCAAAAGCGAGCATTTTTTTGATGAAGAAGCCCTTGGGGTCATCATAAAAAGCCCTTACGACACCATTTTAGGCTATATGAACGAAACGGGCTTTCACTATGAAGCGCAAACTCTTGAAGTTATTTATTACTTCTGTAACATAGTGGGACAACAACTGTACGACCCGCCTGATGTTTCTGGATGGCAACGGGACGAAGATTGGATCAACTCCTCCACCCTTACCGGCCGTTGGGAACTCATGCGCTATTACAATTGGGTGGGATACAATCACAGGGAACTGGACATAACCGATTTTGCTAAATTGCTTACCAACAACAGCAACGATCCTGCTTTTATAGCCAAAACCTTGGTGGACCATTTTATGGCCAAAGAACTGTTCACCCCAACCGATTACGACATTGCCACCGATGTTTTAAAATGGGAGGTTCCTCAAAATTATTATGACGATGGCTCTTGGAACCTCGATTGGAGCTCGGCCACTTACCAAGTAATCCTGCTCTTGCACCACATTATCCAAATGCCCGAATTTCAACTTAAATAAACCTGCCATGAGCCATTTTCATCATTTTAAGAACAACAAAGAAAAGAAGCTTGATACAAACGCTCACGATCAAGAGCACGCCACGTGGAGCCGTAGGTCGTTTATCCAAGCGTTGGGCCTTGCTGGCGTGGGCACGGCAATGGTAGGGCACGCAGCGGTTTCGGCCTCGAAACCTTCCCCGTTGTCCGTTGCACTCTCGCAAAGCGAAAACGAGAATATCTTGGTCATCATTAGATTAAAAGGCGGCAACGACGGGCTCAACACCATTGTCCCTGTGTACGATTATGCTTCCTATGCTAATTTAAGGCCAACGATAAAACACCAACAAGCCGATTTGCTAAACCTAAATGCCGATTTTGCCATTCCCAATTATATGAACAGCTTGGAAAGTGTTTGGGGCGACGGAAAAATGAAAGTGGTCCACGGCGTTGGCTATCCGCAACAAAACCTGTCGCATTTTCGCTCTTCAGACATTTGGGCGTCCGCAGACCCTGTAAATGTAGAACCTACTGGATGGTGGGGCCGTTATTTTGAAGACCTTTATCCAGATTATTTAACAAATCCGCCCGAAGTACCACCAGCCATACAGATAGGGAGCATTGGCAACCTAATTTTTGATGGCGATGACAACAATTATGCTTTTTCGGTGGCCAATCCAGATCAATTGGCCGATGTGGCCGAAAACGGCACCCTCTACGATGTAACCAACCTCCCAGATTGCGTATATGGCGACAAGTTGCTGTTTATGCGCGCTACCGCCAATACCACCTACACCTATGCCGGTGTGATAAACGATGCGTATATGGCTTCAGAAAACCAAGCCTCGTACAGCGAAAAAGAATTGGCCAAGCAGCTGGCCATCGTCGCCCGGATGATAAAAGGCGGGCTGGGCACCAAAGTATATATGGTTACCTTGGGCAGTTTTGACACCCACGCCAATCAAGTGAACGACCACCGAGCCCTGCTGGAAGACCTCGCAGATTCCTTAAAGGATTTTTACGATGACTTGGGCGCTACGGGAATGGACGACAAAGTATTGAGCATGACCATTTCAGAATTTGGTCGCCGTCCCTATGAAAACGGTTCCAACGGCACTGACCACGGGGCGGCATCACCGGTCATGTTGTTCGGCACAGGCTTAAACGGAAGCGGTTTTGTAGGCGAACACCCCGATCTGAACACTTGGGACAGCAATGATAATTTAATCCCTACTTCCGATTTTCGGCAGGTTTATTCAACCGTTTTGACCGATTGGTTTTGCTTGGACCCAACAGTGGTAAACACCATATTGTTGAACCAGACGTACGAGAATTTAGATCTTGGCCTTACTTGCGGAACCCTTGGTTCGCAATCGTTTTCAAACGTTAATGGCTTTGCCCACGTGCCCATTTATCAAGACGATCGTACGTACATCGAGATTAAAATGACCAACAGCGCAAATATGAACATTAAACTATATGATGTTTTAGGACGGGAAATCACTACTCTAAAAAACGGAATACTCCATCCCGGAAAACACACCATAGATATAAAAACCAATAGCACTGCCAGCCTTATCCCCGGTCAATATATTTATAGAATTGCGGTGCACGGCACTTTTTACAGCAAATCCATTCTTATAAAATAAGCGGCGATAATAATAATCGATATTTTGACTATACTTTCAGGCAGCCTCTTAAAAAATTATCGCGGATTTGTTTTTCCTCGCGCAGTCCACGCCTACCGAACATAAAATCATTATTTTTGCACCGTTCCATTAAAATCCAGATGCGTTTACATTATGGCTGAAAACAGTTCAACAAATTCCAAGTCCCCCAACCGATATACCATTACCGCCGCTTTACCTTACACTAATGGCCCCGTTCATATTGGGCATTTAGCAGGGGTCTATGTGCCGGCAGATATTTACGCGCGCTACCAACGCTTACAAAATAAGGACGTAGCTTTCGTTTGCGGAAGTGACGAACACGGCGTCCCCATCACCATCAAGGCAAAAAAAGAAGGCATTACGCCACAAGAAGTCGTGGATAAATACCACGGAATCATTAAAAAATCCTTTGAAGATTTCGGAATTTCATTTGATAATTATTCCCGAACTTCAGCAAAAGTACATCACGACACGGCATCGGCGTTTTTCAAAAAACTGTACGAAGACGGAAAGTTCATTGAAGAAGTTACCGAACAGTTGTACGATGCCGAAGCCAAGCAATTTCTAGCCGATCGGTTTATCTTAGGAACCTGTCCTAAATGTGGTTTTGAAGAAAGCTACGGCGATCAGTGTGAAAACTGCGGAACGTCCCACAACGCAACCGATTTAATAAACCCAAAAAGTGCGATTACCGGCAACAAACCCGTTTTAAAAGAAACACGCCACTGGTTTTTACCCTTAGACCAATACGAAGGATTTTTAAAAGAATGGATTTTAAAAGAGCATAAAAAAGATTGGAAAAGCAACGTATACGGCCAATGCAAATCTTGGATTGACGATGGATTGCGCGCCCGTGCGGTAACTCGCGATTTGGACTGGGGCATTCCCGTCCCGGTTGAAGGGGGCGAAGGCAAAGTATTGTACGTTTGGTTCGATGCACCAATTGGTTATATCTCTGCTACTAAAGAATGGGCGGAACGCGAAGGGAAAGATTGGAAGCCGTATTGGAAAAACGAAGACACAAAGTTGTTGCATTTTATAGGGAAAGACAACATCGTTTTTCACTGTATCATTTTCCCAAGTATGCTAAAAGCCGAAGGAAGCTATATTTTGCCAGATAACGTTCCGGCGAATGAGTTTTTGAATCTGGAAGGCAACAAAATATCAACCAGTAAAAACTGGGCGGTTTGGCTGCACGAATATCTGGAAGAGTTTCCAAACCAGCAGGATGTATTGCGTTACGTGTTAACCGCGAACGCCCCAGAAACAAAGGACAACGACTTCACTTGGGCAGATTTTCAAGCCAGGAACAACAACGAGCTGGTCGCTATCTTCGGAAACTTTATAAACAGGGTTGTGGTGCTGACCAATAAATATTACGATGGCATTGTACCCGAACCAGCAGACTTTTCAGAAGTTGACACACAAACCTTAAAAGAATTACAAGCCTATCCGGCTGTTATCGCCAGCTCCATTGAACGCTACCGTTTTAGGGAAGCACAGCAAGAGTTGATGAATGTAGCCCGATTGGGAAATAAATATCTGGCAGACGAAGAACCTTGGAAAACCATAAAAACCGACGAAGCACGCACCAAAACAGTGATGTATATTGCATTACAAATCGCCTCTGCTTTATCGTTTTTAAGCGAACCATTTTTACCGTTTACTTCAGAAAAATTGAGAGAAATGCTCACTTCGGCTCCGCTCAGTGACCAAAAGTTAAGTTGGAACGATATTTCTTCTCTCCCTTTGGGAGAGATGCCGAAAGGCAGAGAGGGACTCATAAACCCAGGCCATCAAATAGGAAAAGGCGAATTGCTCTTCAGTAAAATTGAAGACGAGCAAATTCAACAACAGTTAGATAAATTAGAAGCCAGCAAAAAAGCCAATGCTTCGACAAGCTCAGCAACCTTAAATAATGCTATAAAACCACAGAAAGAAATGATAGAGTTTGATGATTTTACCAAGTTGGATATGCGCGTGGGCACCATTATCGAAGCCGAAAAAATGCCTAAAACCAAGAAGTTATTGGTATTAAAAGTGGATACCGGTATTGATGTACGCACCATCGTTTCAGGAATTGCTGAAAGCTTTAAAGCAGAAGATGTAGTTGGAAAAAAGGTAACGGTGTTGGTTAATTTGGCTCCCAGGAAATTGCGCGGCGTAGAAAGTCAAGGTATGATTTTAATGACTGAAACTGCCGAAGGGAAGTTATCTTTTGTGAATCCAGACACTTCGACTCCGCTCAGCACAGATGATGAAGTAAGCAATGGAGCATCAATAAATTAACATTTTTATGAAAAACCGATTTATTTTTTTAATTGCTTTACTTCTTCAATTGGCAATGTATGGACAGGAAGAAGTTGCAACCATTAATGGGGAAGGCAAATTCAGCACTATAAAACAATCTTTTAACGTAGTAGATGAAACATCTGGGAATTTTTTTGTGTTTTTGGAAGATAGAGATAGGGTTTATGGCTTTATGTTCGACGAGAACTATAATATTTTGGGAACTACCATCTGTCCAGACCTTCATTCAAAGTTTAAGGCTATTATTGGCTATGCCATCGAGAGTAAAGTAATAACCCTGTTTATGAATACCCCAAACGGCCGGAGTTATGGCGCCATGACCTTTGATTTTGAAAAAGGAATGGCTCAAGCAAAAGAACTGGGTTTTAAACTTAGAGGTGAAAAATACTTAGAAGCCATACACTACAATAATGATCTTTATTTACTATCGGTTCCAAACAGAGGTTCGCAGTTAAATGTTTATGCTTTTAACAATGACCTTGACCATACATTACATGAAATAATCTTTAAAGAAAATTCTTTTTTAGATCAAAAAGGTAAAGCTTTTGACTTTAGTGAAATTGCCATAAAATCTACCATAGGCCAAATAGAACCTAACACGCCAAATGTATTGGAGTTGACTTCAAAAGATTTAAAATTTTATAAAAAAGGCGATTCCTTATCTATCACATCGGACCATTTCAGGGAACACACCCATCTCATACAAATCGATTTAGCTTCTTTTGAGCATAGTGTCAAAAAACTGCCCCAACCAGAATTTGAAGGTTTTAATCTTTCGGTTAAAAGCAACAGTTTTTTAATGGAGGATAAACTTTTTCAGATTGCTTCTGATTCTGATAAGCTTCAATTTCAAATAGTAGAAATATCTTCAGGGAAAATAATTAAAAAAATCGCTGTCACTGATGACGAACAACTAGAATTTAAAAACACCCCAATAATACAAGAAGGGGGAGATTTTGATTCGTATCGGGAACTAGAAAAAACGAATAAGTTTCTACGGAAAATTTCGAATGGAGGTATTGGTTTATCCATTTATAAACAAAATGGAGTTTATGAAATCACAATGGGCAGTACCGTAGAGAAGCCAAATAACGCAGTAATTGTTGGAGGTGCATTAGGAGGTCTTGCCGGTGGAATTATAGTAGCCTCTTTTAACAACTTAAACTACACTTACAACGGGTATAAAAACACAAAATCTGTTAGAATTACAGGTTTGTTTGACAAAGATTTCAACCATCTTGAAGGATCGATTTCTGAAAATCCATTTGATAGAATAAAAACTACTTTTGAAAACACAAAAGGAGCGACTGCCGAAACTATCTTTAAATTAAATGAATCCTTTATCTGGGGGCATTACAATAGAAAAGAAAACAATTATAGGCTTGTAAAATTTTCAGAATAATTTTAAAATGAACAGCCTTCTTAAATATATAACTTCCAAAACCCAACTCCCCGAAAAAGCAATAAAAAACACCCTTGCTTTATTAAATGAGGATTGTACCATTCCTTTTATTTCCCGTTACCGAAAAGAGCAAACCGGAAATCTGGACGAAGTGCAAATAGGCGATATTGTTTCGTACAAAGAAGCATTTGAAACACTGGAAAAGCGCAAAGCCACTATTTTAAAAGCGTTGGAAGAGCAAGAAGTGCTTACCGATGAACTTCAGAAAAAAATAGAAGCGACCACCGATAGCACCACGCTAGAAGATTTATACTTACCCTATAAAAAGAAACGCAAAACCAAAGCTGATACCGCTCGAAACAATGGCTTGGAACCACTTGCCAAGATTATTATGGCACAAAATGCTTCAGATATTTATTCGATTGCTGAACAATATACGTCTGATTCCATTTCGGTTGAGGAAGCTTTGGAAGGTGCACGCCACATCATTTCAGAATGGATCAACGAACGGAGCGACATTCGAAATATGCTTCGGAAACAATTAGAACGACACGCTGTGCTTACCACCAAAGTCGTAAAAGCGAAGAAAGACGATGAAAAAGCACAAAAATTCAGGGATTATTTTAACTGGAGCGAGGCATTAAACCGTTGTCCGTCGCACCGATTGTTGGCGATCCTTCGCGCTACGGAAGAAGGGTTTATTCGTTTGAAAATTGATCCCGATAGCCATCGGGATGACAATTCACGCATACTTTCAAAAATTGAGAACCGGGTTATAAAATCGAATGGCGACTGTGCCGAACAAATTTCGATGGCCATTGCAGATGCGTACAAAAGGTTATTATTCCCTGCACTTTCCAACGAAATTTTAAACGCTGCTAAAGAAAAAGCAGACGAAACGGCCATACAGGTATTTGCCAAAAACCTGAAACAACTGTTGTTGGGTTCGCCGTTGGGCGAAAAAAAGGTGTTGGCCATTGATCCCGGTTTTAGAACGGGCTGTAAAGTGGTTTGTCTCGATGCCCAAGGCGGACTGGAGCACAACGAAACCATTTATCCGCATCCGCCAAAAAACGATTCAAAAGGAGCAATCAAAAAGATTAGCACCTTGGTAAACGCCCATAAAATTGAAGCCATCGCCATTGGCAACGGAACCGCTTCCAGGGAAACCGAACAATTGATCCGCCGTATTCAATTTGATCGTCCCATTCAAGTTTTCGTGGTAAGCGAAGCGGGTGCTTCTATTTATTCGGCTTCAAAAATTGCACGGGAGGAGTTCCCCAATTACGATGTTACCGTGCGAGGATCGGTTTCCATCGGGCGGCGTTTGCAAGATCCATTGGCTGAATTGGTGAAAATCGATGCTAAATCAATCGGGGTTGGGCAATATCAGCATGATGTGAACCAAACCAAACTGAAAAACTCCTTGGATCGCGTAGTTGAAAACTGCGTGAATGCCGTGGGTGTTAACGTCAATACTGCGAGTACTTCGTTACTGAGTTATGTTTCGGGTATTGGTGATAAATTGGCGGAAAATATTGTAAAGCACCGGGATGAAAACGGGACTTTTTTTTCCAGAAAGGAAATTAAAAACGTTTCAAGGTTGGGCGAAAAAGCCTTTCAGCAAGCAGCGGGATTTCTTCGGATAAAAGATGGGGCAAATCCGTTGGACGATTCGGCTGTGCATCCGGAAAGTTATGCTGTGGTTTCAAAAATGGCGAAGGATCAAGGGGTTGACATTTCAGAAATGATAGGTAATAAAAAACTGCTTCAAGAAATTCCGTTGGAAAAATACCAAACGGAAACCGTTGGCCTGCCTACGCTTCAGGATATTGTAAAAGAACTGGAGAAGCCCGGCCTCGATATCCGCGAGCCCGCAAAAGTGTTCACATTTAACCAAAACATCAAAACCATTGGCGATCTGGAACCGGGGCAATTGCTTCCGGGCATTGTTAACAACATCACAAATTTCGGTGCTTTTGTGGATGTGGGAATCAAGGAAAGCGGATTGATTCATATTTCGAACCTGTCAGATTCTTATGTTTCCGACGTTAACGAACACGTACATTTACACCAACAGCTTATCGTAAAGGTGCTGGAAGTGGATGTGGAAAGAAAACGGATTCAGTTGAAACTTCATAAATAGGTGTTAAATAACTGTTTTCTTTTCCTTTTTCCATTTGCCAGTCTTTTTTATTGAGTAATTTCGCGCTTTCTTATTTATCAACCCTTCCTTGACTCAAGGTTGTTTAAACTGTTATAGCTATGAAAAAGGCACGAATCGCTTTAGTAGTAGGGATAATTTGTATTTCCATCTTTCCCGTTTTGGTAAAATTGAGCTTAACGCCAGGGGTTATCTCTGCGTTTTACCGAATGGCCATCGCCTCGGCAGTATTGCTTCCGTACGTACTTATTACAAAGCAGTTAAAAATTCCTTCTACCAAGATTTTGCTTTTGGGCATGTTGTGCGGGGTAGTGTTTGGGCTGGACGTAGCCGTATGGAATGTCGCCATACAAGAATCTACCGCAACTCAAGCTTCGTTGTTGACTAATTTATCACCCGTGTGGGTAGGGATTGGCGCGTTCTTTTTCTTAAAAAACAAACCTAAAAAGAATTTTTGGATCGGTACCGTCGTGGCTGTTTTAGGCATGGTAACCTTAGTGGGTTTTCACTTTTTTATAAACCTCAATTTTGATCTTGCCTTTATGTTTGGAATATTATCAGGGATGCTATATGCTGTCTATATGCTAGTGAGCAAATTCATCTTGCATGAATTTAATGTGGTATCGTTTATGAGCATTAGTTTATTGGCTTCGGCCATTGCGTTGGGTATTATTAGCTATGCCATTGGCGAACCGTTTTCCGGTTTCAGCAATATGGGGTGGTTTGTGTTGCTCATTCAAGGGTTGGTGTGTCAACTTGCTGCTTGGTTATTGATAAGTTTTGCCACTAAAAGAATGCGTGCTACCCGCGTTTCGGTAAGTTTGTTGGCACAAGGCATTTTAGCATCTATCTTAGCTTGGTTGTTTATAGATGAAACCATTAACTTGCAAATGGTTATTGGTGGCTTAATTTTATTATTGGGAATTAGGATTACGTTTTACGATAAAGAAATAACCTTCAAAACTCGATTGTTCCCTTCAAAAAGAAGACGCATTGCATGCTCAAAATAGCCTATCATCCTATTTATAAGCACCCGTTACCGGAAGGGCATCGATTTCCTATGGAAAAATACGAACTCCTTCCGCAGCAGTTGTTATATGAAGGAACCTGCAATGAAGCCAATTTTTTTGAGCCCAATATGCCTTCGGAAGAACACATACTTGCTGTTCATACAGAAGATTATTTCAAGAATCTGAAAAACGGAACCTTAGACAAACGAGCCGCCCGTAAAATTGGTTTTCCCCTTTCTGAAACATTGGTGAAACGTGGACAATTAATTGCACAGGGGACGATGCAAGGCTGCGAATATGCTTTGGAACACGGCATTGCGATGAACATTGCCGGCGGCACCCATCACGCCTATACCGATCATGGGGAAGGGTTTTGCATTTTTAACGATCAAGCCATTGCTGCCCGGTATTTACAAAATAAAGGATTGGCCAAAAAAATTCTGATTGTCGATCTAGACGTACATCAAGGTAATGGCACTGCGGAAATATTCCACAATGACGATTCGGTCTTTACCTTTTCCATGCACGGCGCCGGCAACTATCCATTCAAGAAAGAAGTAAGTGACCTCGATATCCCCATTCCCGATGGTTCTGGCGATGCGTTTTATTTATCAAAATTGAAAGAAACCCTTCCGCAGCTAATTGAAGATGTACAACCCAATTTTATTTTCTATCTCAGCGGAGTCGATATTTTAGAAACCGATAAGTTGGGCCGTCTAAACTGCACAGTTGGTGGGTGTAAAGAACGCGATCTTTTTGTTTTTGAAACGATCAAACGACAAGAAATTCCCCTACAAGTAAGTATGGGCGGCGGGTATTCGCCCGACATAAAAGTAATTATCGATGCGCACGCCAATACGTTCCGGTTAGCTCAGGATTTGTTTTTTGTGTGATTTCCGGACACATTAAATCGTTTCATTGCGGAGGTTTCGATACATTCCGCCAGAGGCGGAACACTCAACCACCTCAATACGTATCATACCATTAAAAAAGTTAATCTAAATGCACAACCTAAGGTGATTGAGTGATTCTGCTATGCAGAATAGTATCGAAACCTCCGGTAACAAAGAGACCACAAAACCCATTAATTTAAAACCCCCTCCAAAGCGGTTCGCGACTCACTGCCATAAATACCATCGACTGTAATATTGCTTTTTCTTTGAAAGGCCTTGAGCGCTTCTTCGGTTTTAGAGCCAAAGATGCCATCGGCAATACCGGTTAAGTAATCCAAATTTTTCAATATTTTTTGCAATGATTTTACATTATCACTGCTGTCGCCACGTCGTAGATAACCTGATGGGATTTCCAAAGTTTCGTCCACATCATCGGTCAAGCTCCTAAACTCAATGATTTTGCTTAATGGAAAGGTTTGAATGTTCACTTCATCATCTTGATTGCCACCCACACAATAAATGGATTTCCCACTTTTGGTATATCCAATAAAAAAGCCCACGTGACCAAAGATACTGTTGATGTCTATTCGCCAAAACACGACAATATCACCAGGTTGCGGCCAATCGGTTTTTTTACCTGTTTGCAACCAACTGCGTGCCATTGCGCTATTGGATCTTGGTAAATTGGCCTGCAAGGCTACCCAATTTGCAAAAATGCTGCACCAAGCCACCTCATCGTTACCAAAGTCAAGGCCTGTGGTTTCTTGGTATTCTAAAATACGTTCGTTGTGGTCGGTGCCTTTAATTTCTTTTTGGCCCAACTCACCTAATGCTATTTTTAAGGTTTCTCCCAACATAATACATTGTTTTAAAAGTTAAAAACATGTTTTTTAATAAAATTATTTGGGGAAAAAAGGGGGAAAGAATACATAAATATACACAAAAAAGCAGTACGATTTTCTATGTATCATAAAAAATGACAAGGATACCCAATCATAATTAAAAGAAATCCGTACAAATTTTCTTTATACGAGTCGATTGAAAAAGAGCTGTTTACTGGTTTATTCCGAGAGATGCAATCCCAGTTTTATTTTCCAATACGGAACTTTGGCTTCAAAATATTCGAAATACGATTTTAAACTTTCAGGATTTTCAATACTATCTTTTGCAGCGACAATTTTCTCAATTTCTTCCGAAGTGATTAACCGCTCAATTTCTATTTCTTCCCCAGAAATATGTGCTTTTTCCAGATGGGCATAAATGGTGCCGGTAGTTAGGTTTCGTTCCGTTGAAATTTCATCGACCGTTAACCCATCATTAAATAAAGCTAAACTTATCAAGTGTGTAGGTGTTTTTTTAACGCGCTTCTTTTTGGTGGCTTTCACCCTCTTTTTAGGATTCTTTTTCTGTTCCTCTTTAATAATTTTCAGAAAAGGTGCTGCATACTTTTCAAGTTTTGCTTGCCCTACACCGCTTATTTCAGAAAACTCCATTTCAGTTTGAGGTACTTTAGCAACCATATCCTTTAAACTGGCATCACTAAAAATTACATAGGCCGGAACGCCCATTTCTTTTGCCAATTCAAGCCGTAAATTTTTAAGTTTATCAAAAAGTCCGTTGGATTTTACGGCGACATCAATAGTTGTTTTTTCTTCTTCTTTCTTCTGAAGCGGTCTCGCTAAGTAAATTTTTCGGTTTTCAAACAATACCGCTTTTGCCAAGGGCGTCAATATTAATCTCCCATTTTCGTGAAACCGAATCTCCAACACTCCTTGATTGATTAACTGAATAACGTACTGTTGCAAATCACGCCACGAAACATCATTGGCTGCTCCGTATGTTTTTATGTTCTGATAGCCTTTGTTGAACACCTGTGCATTTTGGGCGCCTCGTAATACATCGATCACCATCCCCAAGGCTTCTTGTTCTTGCAAACGCGCCACTGCCGAACATACTTTTTGAGCCAGCAACGTACCATCGAAATAGGTGGGCGGGGTGTTGCAGATGTCGCAATTGCCGCAATCTTCTTGTAAATGCTCCCCAAAATAACCCAATAATGCCCGCCTGCGACAACTCAATGCTTCAGCAAATTGCTGCATGCGTTCTAGTTTGGCGAGTTGATACTCTTCCGTGGGCGTTCCTTCGGCAAATTTCCTGAGTTGTACCACATCGGCAAAACTGTAAAATAATAAGGTATGTGCTGGCAACCCATCCCGACCACTACGGCCAATTTCTTGGTAATACCCTTCAATGTTCTTGGGCATATTGTAATGAATCACCCAACGCACATTGCTTTTATCGATCCCCATCCCAAAGGCGATGGTCGCAACAATTATAGACGTTTTGTCGGTTACAAAATCTTCTTGTATCTGGCTCCGTTCTTCGGAAGAAATCCCTGCGTGATACGCTTTTGCATCGTAGCCAGCCGTTAACAGTTTATCGGCTACGCTTTCGGTACTTTTTCGGCTCAGGCAATAGATGATGCCGCTTTCATCGGTATGTGATTTCAGGAATTGCAATATTTGCTGAATCCGTTTTTGTCCAGGCCTAACATCTAAATACAAGTTGGGCCTATCAAACGAAGCGATAAACTTTTTGGCATTTGGGATGGCCAGTTGCTTGGCGATATCGTCTTGCGTGGCACTATCGGCCGTTGCAGTGAGCGCTATTAAAGGCGTTTGTGGAAACTGTTCTTTTAAGCTCCCCAATTGGGTATAAGCAGGTCGAAAGTCGTGCCCCCAAGACGAAATACAATGGGCCTCGTCAATCGCAAACAGATTTATATCGATATGGTGCAACGTATTTTCCAATAAAAAAATACTTTCCGGCGCTACGTAGAAGAGTTTCAACTTCCCTTCTTGTAAATCGGACAAAGTTTGTTGTTGTTCCTCTTGCGGTTGCGAACTGTTGAAATATGCCGCTGCAATGCCATTGGACCGCAACGCATCGACTTGATCTTTCATTAGTGCAATTAACGGCGACACCACAATGGCCGTTCCCGGCAACGCCAAAGCCGGTAATTGAAAACACAACGATTTCCCGCCACCCGTTGGCATAATGGCCAAAGTGTCGTTTTGGTTCAGCACATTCTTGATTATTTTTTCCTGATTGGGCAGAAAAGCATCGTACCCGAAGTGAGTTTTTAGGAGGTCGTGGAGGGTTGGTTTTATGGACGTATTGGCGTTTGTTGTTGGCATGGGTTGCAAAGTTAAATTAATTTAATAACTGATGATACTGGTTTTCATGAAATTCAGTTTTGGTCGTTTGAATGCCGGTGGTTTCGATACAATCCCGATTATCATCGGGATCACTCAATCACCTTACATTTGGCTTTACATTACGGTGGTTTCAATACACTCCCGATTATCATTGGAATCACCTACCGAAAAAGGCAGGCAGGCTCAACCACCTGATCTTGTCTCTTCATTGCGGTGGTTTCGATACGTTTCTCGTGCCTCGAAACACTCAACCACCTTACATATTGCTTTAGAATTCACAATGTGAGGTTACTGAGTGTTCCGCCTATGGCGGAATGTATCGAAGTGACCGGAATGGCTACTCATTTTCTCTAAATATCTTTTTAGCCAACTCAGGTAACAACTCTAAGTCACCACCCATCAATGCCAATTTCTTTTTCCTACTCCAACCCTGTAGTTGCTTTTCTCTATAAAATGCATGGTCAATTCTATCATATTCTTCATAATAGAATAATGTAACTGGAAGCCTTCTTTTTGTATACTCTGATCCTTCAGCGTTTTGATGTTGTTCAATTCTTTTTTCTAAATATTTTGTGCTGCCCACGTAAAAAGTATCATCGAAACATTGTAGAATGTATGTGTATGCTTTTACCATTTTTTGTCTGTTTAAGGTCGGTGGTTTCGGTACAATCCCGATTATCATCGGGATTACTCAATCACCTTGAATTTGGCTTTTCATTGCGGAGGTTTCGATACGTTTCTCGTACCTCGAAACACTCAATCACCTTACATATTGCTTTGAAATTCACGATCTAAGGTTGCTGAGTGTTCCGCCTATGGCGGAATGTATCGAAGCGACCGGTTATGCTTGTTATATAATTTAATAAAAGGCGCCTTTACCACGCCTTTTATAAAATTGTAAAAACTATTTACTCAACATCAACAACTCATTGCAAAACACCTCGGTAATGTAACGTTTGTTACCATCTTTATCGTCCCAAGAGCGGTTGGTGAGCTTGCCTTCTATGGCGATTTCCTGGCCTTTGGTCACGTATTCTTCGACTACTTTTACTAGGCCGCCTTTTACAACCACGTTATGCCAATAGGCGCGTTCTACTTTTTGTCCGTTTTTGTCTTTATAGCTATCGTCGGTAGCCATTGAGAATTTTGCCATTTTGTTACCGTCGGCAAAGGTTACGATTTCTGGGTCTTGTCCCAATCTTCCAATCAACTGTACTTTGTTTCTAAGTGCGTTCATAATTTTAATTTTTAAGGATTAACAGTTAAGAATAATGTTGAACTAATTGTCCAACGGTACAAACATAGAACGGGCTGGAAGTTTTAATCGGTTGGTACGTATTTACTTTCGTTTATAGTTGTTTATAAACGTTTGTAAGTGTTTGTTTTTGAATAATTGTATTGAAAATTAAAGATTTATACACGATAAAGTATCTAAACTACTGATACACTTGGTGAAAATATAACATATAAATTATTAGTATATTTATATAACTATTATTTTCAAAATTGGTTAAACAGATGCAAAATAGACTTGAAGAAATAAGTATCCACAATCTCAAAACAATATCATTTAATTCTTTTTTTGCTTTAGTGCCTGAACATTATGATGAAGAAATCCATAGTGATATTAAAGCATCTCTTGCCAAATATTTTTTGGGGTATCATTCTGTGGACTATACTAAAAATAAATTTCAAAACACTTCAGTAAATAGTACGGATCCTTTAAATTCATTATTAAAAGAAATAACGGATAATGTCTGGAGTTTTTCGGAAGAATTATTTGATAAGCTATCTAAGATTAAATTAACTCATCGTAATGATATTACTCTCGGTATAACAGCGAATTTTCATCGATTACAGAACAGTTATGAATGTTCTGTTTTTTTAATAAAGAACAAATACTTTTTTGAAAGTATGTCAATCAACCGAATGATTTTTGAACAAATTAATTATTGCTATAACCTTTATGACTTAGGACAAGAAGAGTTTGACAAAGCCAATGCAAAAATTTTAAGTAAAAAACTAAAATCTACGAACATCAATAAATTAAAAAAAGCATTACCTAATTCTCAATTAGGTAGTTTTTACTCTTATCTCAGTGAGATAGCTCACATTGATTTTAAACAACTTAATAATTATTTGCATTTTGATAAAGATGAAGATGAAGATGAATACATAGTAACTTATAAATCTATATTCCAATCAATAGAATCTGCACTTGTTCTTTTAAAAATTATTGATTTACAGTCTATCATTTTAGAATATACTTTAAGTAAATTTTCAAATGTTACTTTAGAATTTATTGAGCATAATAATACCAAAATAATTCCTTGTAAAAATCGTGCTACAAAAAAACTACTTATTCTTTATCAAAAGAATTTTTTCGATATAATTGAGAATCATCCTACACCAGAGACTTTCTTTCGAAAAAAGAAATCAAATGATGACGATTTACCTTTTTAAACACATTAACACAATCCTCTTAAAATTTCACACCATTCGTTAAATATCGTATTAGCATCCTTTATTCCCTTCCTACTTCCCTAAACATTTGCTAAATTTGGTAACCAAGTGTTTGGTTTCACCTTAAATCCCTATCCATGAGCAACTACCACATAAAGAGCCTAGAAGAATATTTTACAATCTACCGCAAATCAGTGCGATACCCCGAGACGTTCTGGGACGAAATTGCCGAAGAGCATTTTATGTGGCGTAAAAAGTGGGATGAGGTGTTGTCGTGGGATTTCAGCAAGCCGGAAGTCACTTGGTTTAAAGGTGCCAAACTTAACATTACCGAAAACTGCATTGACCGCCACTTGCGCATTCGGGGCGATAAAACCGCAATTTTATTTGAACCGAACGATCCTTCGGAAAAAGCGGAACACATCACCTATCAACAGTTGCACGACCGGGTGTGCCAATTTGCGAATGTATTAAAAGACAAAGGCGTTAAAAAAGGCGATCGTGTGTGTATTTACGTGCCGATGATCCCTGAACTGGCCATTTCGGTATTGGCCTGTGCCCGAATTGGAGCCATCCACTCGGTGGTGTTTGCCGGGTTTTCTTCCAATGCGTTGGCAACGCGCATCAACGACTGTGATTGTAAACTGGTAATTACGGCAGATGGTTCCTTCCGCGGAAAAAAAACAATCGATTTAAAAGGCATCGTGGACAAAGCGTTGGAATCCTGCGAAGGCGTTGAAACCGTGCTCGTTGCCAAACGGATTGAAAGCGACATCACCATGAAAGAAGGTCGTGACGAATGGTTGCAGCCGTTATTAAGTAAAGCCAAAAACACCTGCGAACCCGAAGTGATGGATGCCGAAGATCCGCTTTTTATTTTATACACCTCGGGCTCTACCGGAAAACCCAAAGGCATGGTCCATACCACCGCCGGCTATATGGTGAACACGGCCTATACCTTTAAAAATGTGTTTCAGTACCGCGAAGACGATGTGTATTGGTGCACAGCCGATATTGGCTGGATTACCGGCCACAGTTACATTGTCTATGGCCCATTGGCCAACGGAGCGACCTCCATAATGTACGAAGGCGTCCCGCACTATCCCGATTGGGGCCGTTTTTGGGAAATAGTCGAAAAGCATAAAGTGAACCAGTTTTATACCGCGCCAACAGCAATAAGGGCTTTAGCAAAACAAAATCTGGAGTTTGTTGAAAAATACGACCTCAGTTCGCTAAAAGTGTTGGGCACCGTAGGCGAACCCATTAACGAAGAGGCTTGGCACTGGTACAATGAAAACGTAGGCCACCAGAAAAGCCCAATTACCGATACGTGGTGGCAGACAGAAAACGGTGCGATTATGATTGCTGCCATTCCGTATGTTACGCCCACAATTCCAACATTTGCCAGTTTACCGCTACCAGGGGTGCAACCCGCTTTAATGGACGAAAATGGTGATGAATTAAAAGGAAATCAGGTAGATGGTCGGTTGTGCATTAAATTTCCGTGGCCGTCGATGGCACGCACTATTTGGGGCAATCACCAACGGTATAAAGACACCTATTTTTCAAGTTTTGAGAATATGTATTTCACGGGCGATGGTGCCTTGCGCGACAGTGTGGGCTATTACCGCATTACAGGTCGTGTGGACGATGTAGTGATTGTTTCGGGGCACAATTTGGGCACGGCTCCCATTGAAGATGCCATTAACGAGCACCCGGCCGTGGCCGAAAGTGCGATTGTTGGATTTCCGCACGATGTAAAAGGAAATGCCCTCTACGGATATGTTACACTGAAAGAAGCCGGCGAAACCCGCGATCAAGACAACCTTCGGAAAGAAATCAATCAATTAATTACCGATCGTATTGGGCCAATTGCGAAGTTGGATAAAATCCAGTTTACCGATGCCCTGCCCAAAACCCGAAGCGGAAAAATTATGCGCCGTATCCTTCGGAAAATAGCTTCTAATGAAACCGATAGCTTAGGAGACACAAGCACCCTGCTAAACCCTGAAGTAGTTGAAGATATCATCAATAATGCATTGTAAAGCGTTATTTTTTCTGAAAAAAGGCAGACAATTTATATCTTGCGCCCTTAACTGAACCTGTTGTGAACATAGCCATTCTATCCAGAGGATACCATTTATATTCCACACAAAGCCTGTTAAAAGCAGGTGAAAAACGCAATCATGCCATGGAAGTGCTCGATCCTACTTACTGTAGGTTGAGTATTCAAAAAGGAAAACCCGTACTGTATTATCACGAAGAGCAAGTGGACGACTTACACGCTATTATTCCGCGTGTTGGAGCTTCCAATACGTATTATGGTTCTTCCTTAGTGCGACATTTTGAAGCAATGGATGTGTTCAGTATTGTTTCGGCGCAAGCCATCTTGCATTCCCGTGATAAATGGACCTCGTTTCAAATACTTTCAAAAGCAGGTGTAGCCGTGCCGCATACGGTGTTCGTAAATCCCTATTTAGCAACCGAACAAGTAGCCACGTTTGGGGACAACCCGATTATCATTAAATTATTAGAAGGGACCCACGGGCAAGGCGTCATTTTAGCTAAAAACGGTAAACAAGCGATGCCTATCATTGAAACGCTACAGGCGGCCAAACAAAAATTCGTACTACAAGAATTCATTAAAGAGTCAAAAGGTGCCGATATCCGGGTTATTGTGGTAGACGGCGTGGTCATTGCCGCCATGAAACGGCATTGCAAAGCAGGCGATTTTCGGTCCAATTTACATCGTGGTGGTACTTCAGAAAGTTTACAATTAAGCCATGAAGAAGAAGCAATTGCCCTAAAAGCTGCCAAAGCATTAAAAATGGGGGTTTGTGGCGTTGATATTTTACAATCAAAAAGAGGGCCACTCGTGCTGGAAGTCAACTCCACCCCCGGCCTCGAAGGCATTGAAAAAACCACCCAAAAGAATATTTCAAAAAGCATTATCGGCTATATTGAGCGGAATAAACGGTAGGGTTAAAGGAATGATAAAAACGCTCTCTACTATTTAATTGGTTTCGGTTTTTGGTATATTGTTGAAACCAAATATAGAAGAATGATTACTGATAAAGAATTTAAAGATATTCTAAATAAAAACGAAAGCACTATTTTAGATTTTAAAGAAGATATTTATGATTTTAATAATGATAGAAACGGTAATCAAACTTCAAAGTTTTTAAAAGATGTAATATCATTTTCAAATACCATCAGAACGGAGAAATCATTTATAATTTTTGGAGTTAGAGAGTCAGATAATAAAACTACAAAGCTAAAAGGAATATCAAAAGCTTTTGATGATGCTATTCTTCAACAAAAGGTAAAAGACAAAGTAATTCCAAGGCCTGTTTTTAGTTATTACACTAAAGAATATGACAACAAAATGTTTGGAATACTCGAGTTTCCTATAACCAAATACGAAATGCCAATCATGCCTTCAGTTTCAAATTTAAAAGGTTTAGAACAAGGGAGAGTTTATTATAGAAATGGATCTTCAAACACAGAAGCAAAAGCAATTGACACTATTAGAATTAATGAATGGCTAAAATCTTTACCAAATAATGGGGCCAAAAACTCATTGAATTCTGAAATTTCTAAATATCTAACAAAACTTACAGACGATAAGATAAAGCTTTCAGCATTGTTAACCAAACTATTACTTCTAGCTAAAGAAAATGAGTTAGTTGAACTTCAAAATTTTTGTGAAAGTGAGATTTCAGGTACTGACTTTAAAGATGTTAAAGCTGATAATCACAGAGTGTTAAGTTGTTATTGGTCTTGGCAGAAAATTGAGATAAACCCTTTCTCTATGATTAAGCCAACTGTTCAATTATTAAAAAATGAATTAGATGGCAACTTAGATTTCAAAAAAGGGAAAATTGCTATAACTCATCCAATAATAACTATTGAAAAAATGATTAAAAATATGGGAGATGATTTAAATTCTTCATATGGCATTTTGGAAACTAACACTAAAGCATTACTTGGAATGGAAAAAGAACACACAATTTTTTTATATTTCTTTCCAGATGATTTTGAAAGACTTTATCGAGCTATTAAACAAAAATTAATTGATATTTTAATGCAAATATAAACTGGTTATAAAAGTATAAAGGATTAATAAATGAAGAGAAAAATAGGCCGAATAGATAAAGCAGATTTTCCAAAACTGGAACTCGAAGACATAGAAGTAAAAATTGATACCGGGGCATTTACCTCCTCCATCCATTGTACCGATGTTACCGTAGAAAACGATTATCTTAAATGCAGGTTTCTCGATGAAGAACACCCACAATACCACAATAAAGAATTTATTTTTGATGAATACGACGTAAAAGTGGTAAAAAGCAGCAATGGCGAAGCCCAAACCCGTTACAGGATACACACGGAGATTGTATTATTCGGAAAAAAACATCCTATTTTCTTAACCTTAAGCGACCGAAAGGAAATGAAATTTCCCGTATTATTGGGACGTAATTTTTTAACCAAGAAATTTGTGGTGGACATCAACAAAACCAACCTATCACACAAACTTAAAGCAAAACAGAAATGAACATAAAAATCCTTTCGGCCAATGCAGGATTGTATTCCACCCAACGTTTGGTAGAAGCCGCCAAAAAACGCAAGCACGAAGTAGAGATCATCAACCACACCAAATGTGATATTGTCATCGAGAAGAAAAACCCAATGGTCTATTACAAAGGAAAACCATTATCACACACCGATGCGGTAATCCCGCGTATTGGCGCCTCGGTAACGTTTTACGGAACAGCTGTAGTTCGTCAATTTGAAATGATGCGCGTCTTTTCAACCACCGAATCCATGGCGTTGGTTCGTTCGCGGGACAAATTGCGAAGCTTGCAAATACTGTCGCGTGCCGGATTGGGACTTCCAAAAACCATTTTCACCAACTATTCAAAAAACGTAAAGGAAATCGTGGAACAAGCTGGCGGTGCCCCGGTAATCATTAAATTGTTGGAAGGCACCCAAGGTATCGGCGTTATTTTAGCCGAAACACGAAAAGCAGCCGAATCGGTCATCGAAGCGTTCAATAACCTGCAAGCACGGGTAATCGTGCAAGAATACATCAAAGAAGCCGGTGGAGCCGATATCCGCGCGTTTATTGTCGATGGGCAAGTGGTCGGTGCGATGAAACGGCAAGGAAAGGAAGGTGAATTCCGTTCAAACTTGCACCGTGGCGGCAACGCGTCTATTATAACGCTAAGTGATGAAGAAGAAATAGCCGCCCTAAAAGCCGCTAAAGCTATGGGATTGGGTATTGCTGGCGTTGATATGTTGCAATCAGACAGAGGGCCGTTGATTTTAGAAGTAAACTCATCACCCGGATTGGAAGGCATTGAAGCGGCTACGGGAAAAGATATTGCCACGACCATCATAAAATATATAGAACGAAACGTATAACCATGGCAGAAGAAAACACCGACTTAATACTTCTGAATACAAAAATAGCTCCCGGTGAGAGTAAAAAGCTCAATTTCAGCATTGCCAAATTATATACTGGAACCAAGGTTGAAATTCCTATTATCGTGGAACGTGCTGTGGAACCTGGACCAACTATTTTGATAACTGCTGGTATTCATGGCGATGAGGTAAACGGTGTTGAAGTGGTACGACAACTTATCGCCAAAAAAATGAACCGTCCCAAACGCGGCACAATTATTTGTATCCCCATTTTAAATGTTTTCGGGTTTTTAAATGCCCAACGGGAGTTTCCTGATGGCAAAGATCTAAACCGAAAGTTTCCCGGCACCAAACACGGCTCTCTGGCCAGCAGGGTGGCCTACCATTTTACAAAGGAAATTGTTCCCAATGCCGATTATTGTCTGGATTTTCATACCGGTGGTGCCAGCCGTTTCAATGCGGCCCAAATACGCATTAAGCCAAATGATGAAAAATTGCTGGAGTGGGCCAGAGTATTCAATCCGCCGTTTATTGTGTATTCCAGTTTATTGAAAAAATCGTATCGGGCAACCTGCGATAACCTAAACATCCCAACCTTATTGTTTGAAGGCGGAAAATCTTTGGAAAGCGATAAACACATTGCTAAACACGGTGTTGACGGTATCGTAAGGGTTTTAAAGCATTTGGATATGCTTCAAGATACATTTGAAACATCAAAACCTGAAACCAAAAGCGTTGTAATTGAAAAAAGCACGTGGTTGCGGGCCCAAAAAAGCGGCTTGTTGCACGTTAAAGTGCCTTGCAACAAAAAAGTGGTAAAAGGCGAATTTTTGGCCACCATCACCGATCCCTATGGCACCATGCGGTTTAAAGTGCTTTCGCCCAACGATGGTTACATTATCAACGTTAACCAATCGCCTATTATCTATCAAGGGGATGCTATTTTTCATATTTCAACCGAAAATACGCCTATTTCAGAAAAAGAGGAAGAAGATTACTAATGGACAAAGCACAACTTAGAACAGCTTATAAAAAAAGGAGGCAAGCGCTTGCTACTTCAGAAATTGAAGAGTTGAGTTTGCAAATTGCCAATCAGGCTTTAAAACTTCCTATTTGGAAAGGAACGTATTATCATATTTTTCTTCCTATTGAGTCGCACAAAGAAGTGAACACCGAATATCTAATGCACATTCTTCAAGGAAAAGATAAAAGCATTGTAGTTTCAAAATCTGAATTTAAAACGGGTGAATTAAAGCACTTTTTGCTTCAGGAAAATACGGTAATAAAACTTTCAAAATTCGGGATCCCCGAACCGGTTGACGGCATTGAAATTCCCGCAGAAAAACTGGACGTGATTTTTGTTCCATTATTGGCTCATGATAAAAAAGGAAACCGCATTGGCTACGGAAAAGGCTTTTACGATCGGTTTTTGGCACAATGCAACCCAAAAGCTAAATTTGTAGGGGTTTCGTTCTTTCCGCCCGAAAAAAGCCTCCCTTCCGAAAAAACCGATATTCCGTTACATTACTGCATAACCCCTGGGAAAACCTTTCGGTTTTAAAAAAAGGTTCTATATTTGAGATTCTAAAAAAACTCAATTTTATGGAACAACAAGTAACCAACCAACCCCCAAAACCAGACAACTATTTGGTATGGGCTATTTTATGTACGGTTTTGTGCTGTTTGCCTTTAGGTATTGTATCGATAATAAAATCGACCAAGGTAAATGAGCTTTATGCACAAGGCGATTATGCTGGAGCCCAAAAAGCTTCAAACGATGCCAAAAAATGGGCCATGTGGGGCGCAATCATTGCCGGCGGATTCTTCATAATCTATATCCTATTGATGATTTTGGGAGTAGCCGGAGGACTATTAACTGAAGCAAGTGGTTATTGATAAAACAACTAAACTGCTTTCAACAGTGGGCTTTCTCGGGGCGGTATCGATGGTATTCTATCTATACAACCCCGTAGAAAGCTCTTTTTTCATCCCCTGTCCTTTCCACTACCTAACAGGACTGCATTGCCCCGGTTGTGGCTCACAACGGGCGTTGCACCAATTGGCTCATTTCAATATATACGGAGCTTTTAGGTACAATCCGTTATTGGTGCTTTCTTTGCCCATACTTTTTTACAGTGTGGGAATAGTCATTTACAATTTTATTAACCAAACCAAGTACCGGGTTTCGTTTTTTTACAATAATGCTTTTATCTATGCTTATTTTGGGATGGTAGTCTTGTTTTGGGTGTTGCGGAACGTCCCGTATGAGCCGTTTACTTATTTAGCGCCTGCTGGTTAGAACATTATTCCGTTGCTTTTTCTTCCTTATCGGGAAACGCCTTTTTATGAAACAGCAACAATAACAGTACCCCAATGGTTATGGAGGAATCTGCTACATTAAAGACGGGTTCAAAGAAGGTAAAATAATCTCCGCCCCAAAACGGCAACCACTCGGGCAGATACCCTTTCCAAAGTGGAAAATAGAGCATGTCTACCACTTTTCCGTGAAACAACGTGCCATAGCCGCCATCTGCCGGCATAAACGTGGCCAATTGGTTGTGGCTGTCGTCAAAAACAATACCGTAAAATACAGAATCGATAATGTTACCCATCGCACCTGCAAAAATTAGGGCGATGGACACAATTAATATACGGGAGGCGTTTTTACGTACCGAATCCCATAGCCAATACCCAATTCCCACAATGGCGACCAGACGGAAAAGCGTTAAAAGCAGCTTGCCGTACTCGCCAGGAATCTTGGCACCCCAAGCCATCCCTTCGTTTTCCACAAACAAGATGCGGAACCAATCGAACACGTGGATTTCTTCCCCGAGAATAAAGTGGGTTTTAATGTAAACCTTTGAGATTTGGTCGATCAACAAGACCAAAATGATAATGAGGGAAGCCTTTTTAAGTGACATAAGTTATTTTAACAGCCGCAAAAATAGCAATATTATTTGTTTTGAAGCAGTGTGACGGCCCCTGTTCTACTTTCAGCTTTAATTTTATACCTTCCTGTCTTGGGAAGCTCGTTGGTTACAGCTCCATTTTTTGAAATCGCTTCGCCAGCAACATTTGGTACAGCATAAACGGTAATGGCGCCTTGTTTGGTATATAGTGTTGCATTGCCTTTGAAATTGTGTAACAAACACATTCCGTTTTCAAGGGCTGCAAACATATTTTCAAAGGCCCCACTTCCTGTTACCGAAGCGATTTTAGACCGTATTTCAATGTTCATGTTTTCAGGAACGGTTACAACCATATCGATGGCGATCAATTTATGCGCCGCCAACTTATCGTTTTCTTTTTCAAAAAAAGGGGAGTAACCGGTTGAAAGCGTTAACGTTTTGTGGGCTTCGGAAGTGTTCAACACCACACTTTCATAGTGTTCCCCTTCAATATGGGTGCGGACATTTATAGTATTGGTCTTTTCTGCTAAAATGGCTATGCTGAACACGTCGTCCGATTCAATGACCAACGTTTCAAAAGCTGAAGCATTAAATTGTTTCTCCAGCAATTTTTGAGCAGCGACATCGGTACTAAACAGTAAAACCCCTACTATGGTTACAATATATTTAATCATAAAAAAGCCCCAAAAATTGGGGCGAAATTTAGTTGTTTACTTTAAGAAAAATGAAAGTACACGGGTTATAGTATCAAAATCGATGTTTTAAAATAACCTTTCAAAACATTCGCCCATTGAATATATAATCTCCTAAACCTATTATTTCTGCATATTCTTAGCCTCAATGCTCAAAGTAGCATGCGGTACTAGTTTTAAACGTTCTGGATTGATTAGCTTTCCAGTAACACGACACACGCCGTAGCTTTTGTTTTCAATGCGGATCAACGCATTTTTAAGGTCACGGATAAACTTTTCCTGGCGGATGGCCAATTGGGAGTTGGCTTCTTTGCTCATTACCTTACTGCCTTCGTCAAAAGCCTTAAAGGTGGGCGAAGTATCATCCGTACCGTTATTGCTGTCGTTTTTGTAAGCGCTTTTTATAAGTTCTAACTGTTCTTGGGCTTTTTTTATCTTTCCCTGAATCAAAGTTTTAAATTCTTCCAGCTCTTTATCGCTGTACCGGGTTTTTACGTCATTTGCCATATCTAATGTTTTTTTATTTCAATTTGGGTTGCAATATCATCAAAAGCAATTTCCGTTCCATTGCTTACCTCATTATCAAATTGCAATTTTTCGGTTAATGTTTCTTCTTTAATATACGTTAAATTTTCTTCAACTGCAGGTTTTAATGTTGCATCTTCTTTTAGGGTCACCTCAACACGGTCGGTCACTTCAAACCCGGAGTCTTTCCGAAGGTTTTGAATACGGTTCACCAACTCCCTGGCAATCCCTTCATTTTTAAGCGACGGGGTAATCGTCACATCGAGTGCGACCGTAATGCCATTGGCATTGGCGACCAACCAGCCTTCTATATCTTGCGAGCTGATGATAACGTCATCAAGTGCCAATGTAGTACTTTTTTTGTTAATTTCAACTGATATTTGTCCTTCTTTTTCCAATTTCGATATCGTATCTTGCCCAAAACCGGCAATGACTTTGGCTACCAGCTTCATGTCCCTGCCAAAACGTGGGCCCAGCTTTTTAAAGTCCGGCTTAATCTGTTTAACCAAAATACCGGAAGCTTCATCAATAAGCTTGATTTCCTTGACGTTTACTTCAGATTTTATCAAGTCTTCCACCGCTTTTATTTCACTTCTAACGGTTTCATCTAAAACCGGGATCATTATTTTCTGAAGCGGCTGGCGCACCTTGATCTTTTCGCGTTGTCGCAGTGATAACACCAAGGACGAAATGGTCTGCGCCCGTTGCATTTTGCGTTCCAATGTTTTATCTATAAACGAACTATCTGCCTTAGGAAAATCACTTAAATGTACCGATGCTTCGTCTCCGCTCAGCACAGGTTCTCTCCCTTCTTTTTCAACGCCTTCCGTTAAATCCTTATACAACCTGTCCATAAAAAACGGGGCTACCGGCGCACTTAATTTTGCGACCGTTTCCAAACACGTGTACAGGGTTTGGTAGGCAGAAATTTTATCATCATTGTAACTTCCTTTCCAGTAGCGCCTTCTGCTTAAGCGAACAAACCAATTGCTTAAATTTTCCTGTACAAATTCCGAAATAGCTCGCGTAGCTTTGGTAGGTTCGTAATCGCTGTAATACGCATCCACTTTTTCAATAAGCGTGTGTAATTCTGAAAGAATCCAACGGTCTATTTCTGGTCTCTTTTCTAAAGGAATATCGGCTTCAGCATAGGTGAAATTGTCCAAATTGGCATATAAACTGAAGAAACTATAGGTGTTGTAAAGTGTTCCGAAGAATTTATTGCGCACTTCCGAAATACCATCCAAGTCAAACTTTAAGTTGTCCCACGGATTGGCGTTGCTAATCATGTACCAACGTGTCGCATCGGGACCGTATGTTTTCAACGTTTCAAACGGGTCAACAGCATTGCCTAAACGTTTTGACATTTTTTGTCCGTTTTTATCGAGTACCAGCCCGTTGCTCACCACATTTTTATACGCAACATCATCAAAAATCATCGTAGCAATCGCGTGCAAGGTATAAAACCAACCTCGGGTTTGGTCCACACCTTCTGCTATGAAATCAGCTTTACGCCACGTTTGTTCTACCTTCTCTTTGTTTTCGAATGGGTAATGCCATTGTGCATACGGCATACTGCCACTATCAAACCACACATCGATCAAATCGGCTTCGCGTTTCATCGGTTTCCCACTTTCTGAAACAAGTGTAATACCGTCAACAATGTTTTTATGTAAATCTACCGTGTCGTAGTTTTCTTCGGAAAAATCGCCTACTACAAAATCTTCATAAAGTGCCTTGTCCATAACGCCAGCGGCAACGGCTTTTTCCATTTCGGCTTTCAGTTCTTCGATACTGCCGATGCACTTTTCTTCCTTGCCATCTTCGGTACGCCAAAGTGGTAACGGAATGCCCCAATACCTCGAACGGGAGAGGTTCCAGTCGTTTGCATTTGCCAACCAGTTGCCAAAACGACCTTCTCCGGTTGCTTTTGGCTTCCAGTTGATGGTTTTGTTCAGCTCGTGCATGCGATCTTTAAAATCGGTCACTTTTATAAACCAAGAATCTAATGGATAGTATAAAATAGGTTTATCGGTACGCCAGCAATTTGGGTAACTGTGTACATATTTTTCAACGTGGAACGCCCTGTTTTCAGTTTTCAGTTTAATGACCAATTCAACATCGACCGATTTTTCAGGTGCTTCGCCCTCGTCGTAATATTCGTTTTTTACGTATTTCCCCGCCAATTCGCCCATCTCTGGCCGAAACTTTCCTTGTAAATCAACCAACGGAACCAAGTTACCGTTTTCATCTTTCACCAATAATGGTGGGACTTCTGGCGATGCTTCTTTGGCTACTTTGGCATCGTCTGCACCAAAGGTGGGCGCGGTATGTACGATCCCTGTACCGTCTTCGGTAGTTACAAAATCCCCAGCAATTACCCGGAACGCGTTTTCAGGGTTTTCGTAAGGTTTCGCATAGTCCAACAACTGCTCGTAGCGAATGCCCAAAAGATCTTTTCCTTTAAACTCTTTTACAATGAAATACGGTATTGTTTTATCGCCCTGTTTGTAGCTGTCAAGGACTTCTTCATTGGGTTTTTCTTCGTATTTCCCACCAAATTGTTTACTCACTAAGTTTTTAGCAAGCACCACATATATCTGTTCAAAGGTGTATTGGTTAAAGGTTTTTACCAATACGTAATCGATTTTCTTTCCTACGGTAAGCGCCGTGTTACTTGGTAAAGTCCAAGGAGTAGTTGTCCAAGCCAACAGGAAGATGTTATTGCTTTCTTCAGCTAAAAAATCTGGTAATGTGTCTGCAATTGCCTTAAATTGTGCCACCGCAGTGGTATCGGTAACATCTTGGTAGGTTCCTGGTTGGTTCAATTCGTGCGAACTCAAGCCAGTTCCAGCTTTTGGCGAGTACGGTTGTATGGTGTAGCCTTTGTACATTAGGCCTTTATTGTAAATTTCTTTCAGCAACCACCAAACCGTTTCCATGTATTTTGGCTTGTAAGTAATGTATGGATCGTCCATATCCACCCAATAGCCGTAGCCTTCGGTTACTTTGTTCCACGCATCGGTGTAGCGCATTACGGCTTTTTTACAGGCTTCGTTATAAGCCTCTACGGAAATTTTCTTGCCGATATCTTCCTTGGTAATGCCCAATTCTTTCTCAACACCCAATTCTATTGGGAGTCCGTGGGTATCCCATCCGGCTTTTCTGTCCACTTTAAAGCCTTTTTGGGTTTTATAGCGACAAAAAATGTCCTTGATGGAACGTGCCATGACGTGGTGAATACCGGGCATGCCATTTGCAGATGGAGGCCCTTCAAAAAACACAAACGGTTCATTGCCTTCCCGAATGGAAATACTTTTCTCGAAAATGTTGTTTTCATTCCAAAAATCAAGTATTTCTGCTGCTGTTTTAGGAAGGTCCAATCCCTTGTATTCTTTAAACTTTTTGCTCATAACCAATTGCGTTTCAATAAGGTTGCGAAAGTAAGAAATTTTAGTGAAAAAGTCGCTCTTGGAAACATTCAAAATAACACATTGCTGGGCTGTTTTTTTTATTCGCTTACAGCAATTTTTTTCATATTTTTCTATATTTACTGAAAAAACAACCACCCTTTGAGAAAATTATTTTTTCTATTTCTTCTCGTTCCAATGCTGACTTCCGCACAGGATTACGTCGATATTTTCAGGATAGGCTATAGCGAAACGTTCAATAATAATTTTAAGAAAACCAACAGCAGCACCCGGGTAAAATCGTTTGAAGTTGGACTCACCTTTCCTGTCGTTTTAAATGACATTCACGCTTTAATCACCGGAGCCGATTTTAGCACAAACAAACTACAACTGTTCCCCCAAGCCGAACGCACCAATTTATACAGCACAAACATAAAATTAGGATTGGCTTCTACATATTCTGAAAAGTGGAGTTCAACCATTGTTTTATTGCCTAAAATTGCTTCAGATTATAACGGTATCTCTGGTGACGATTTTTATATGGGAGGGTTTGCTGTTTTAAAACTTCAGAAAAAGAAAAATTTAATTTACCGGTTTGGGGCTTACGGCTCGCAGGAAGCGTTCGGTTTATTTACCACGCCTATTATTGGTTGGTATTATTTAAGCCCCAACAAAAAATTTGAAATGGATATGTCATTGCCCATCTCGGCCGATGTAAGCTATGCTTTGGGAAAAACCACTATTGGGATGGATTATTTTGGGATTGGAAGAAGTTTCAATATAAAAGAAGAAAATGAATCGGATAGGTATGTAGATTTAAGCTCCTTGGATTTTGCCGCGTACTGGCAATTCAATTTTTTGGACAAAAGTGTGCTGTTACGAACCAAATTGGGCTACTCTACCAATGATTATGAAGTATATACGCAAGATGACACCATCGACCTCGGGGTTTCGGCCTTTAGTTTTGGGGACAACCGCAATCAGTTAAACCCAAGTATAAGTGGCGGTTTCTATGCTAAAATTGAAGCGATTTACCGCTTTAACCTGCCCGCCGAAGTAAGCAGAACACCTGAAATTAAATAAGCGTACAAATACTAATCTTATTTTAGTATATTTGGTACAAACTCCCTATTTAAATGATACCGAATTTAAAAGATGAGGTTTGGAAGCCGTTTTCCGATCCTTCTTGGCGTAAAAATGAAACGTTTCACATTTCAAACTACGGCCGGGTAAAGCATTTTAGGAACGATGACAAAGGTGAATTGTTGAACACCTACAACTTGAACGGTTACGAAGTTTTTTCTACCATTAAGAAAAACGGCAAAACCAGTTTAATCTATATCCATCGGGCTGTTGCCACGCTTTTTTTAGAGAAGCCCGAAGGAAAAAATATGGTCATCCATAAAGATTTTAACAAAACCAACAATCGTATTGAGAACTTGCGGTTTGTGAACCGAAAGGAGCTTACCGAGCACAACAAAAACAACCCGGCGGTCATACGGGCAAAAAAGGAAGCCTTGATTAAACCCAAGTACTCCAAGCTATCCCCGCAAAAAGTCAGGTTGTTGAAAAAGAAAATTTTCGACCCCAACCGAAGGACCCGATTGCGATTGATCGCCAAACAGTTTGGTATTTCTGAAATGCAACTGTACCGTATAAAGTCTGGCGAAAACTGGGGACATATAGATTATAAATAACATGGAACGAACCTGTCCCGAATGTGGCGATAAAATAATGGGTCGAGCAGACAAGAAGTTCTGTAGCGATGCATGCCGCAATGCTCACAACAATGCGCTGAACAAGGACAGTAAAAATTTGGTGCGCAACATCAACAACCGCCTGCGTAAAAACTTCCGTATTCTCGAGAAACTGAATGCGAAAGACAAAACCAAAGTAAAAAAACAGACCCTGCAAAAATACGGTTTCAATTTTAAGTTTTTTACCGGACAATATGTAACCAAAGCGGGAACTGTCTATTTTTACGTCTATGACCAAGGCTATTTGCCGCTGGAGGACGATTGGTACTTGTTGGTAAAGACGGAGCTTTCCATGTGATTTAGAAGTATTTTCTTACGTTAAACCATTTTTTTTATTGGTTTATCGAAAAAATTTTATGCCGTATACCGCGTTTTCTACTATTGCTGTATGAAACACAGCACGTTACTTTTATTTTTTCTTTTTTTCAGTTTTTTAGCTACTGCACAAGTGGGCATTAACACCACAACACCAAATGCCCATTCTGCTTTAGACATACAGGCAACCGATGCTGGCGTATTGATCCCTAGGCTTACCCAAGGCCAGCGCACTGCTATGGTAGCTGTTCAAGGCATGTTGGTGTATGAAACCACTGCCAATGCTTTCTTCTATAACGACGGCACACAATGGATTGAGCTGGCCAGTCTTGCCAGTGTAAACCGAACACAACAAGCGGGAAGTTTTGATGTTGGATCTACCTCCACAGGTTGGCAATACTATAAGATCGTCTTTGCTACTCCATTCACTACCATACCAATTATAAACCTTACATTTAGGGAGGGATCGGGAACAGATAATTCAGGAAGCTACTCTGCAGAACATATTAAAGTTGCAAAGGCCAGCACAACAGGTTTTACAGTTGGAATTTATGACAATGCAAATACTAATGATGTCTTTATAGACTGGATTGCCACGGAACCTACCCAATAACAGTGATTACTACCAACTATTCCCTTTCAGCTCCAGCGCGGCTTTTAATACATCTTTTTGGCTTATTTGCCCAACCAGTTTCCCGTTTTCACAAATGGGGAACCGCCTGCGTTTGGCCGTTAAAAACTTCTCGGCAGCATCAAAAAGGTTCATTTCACCGTCTATGGTTTCCACTTCTTTGATCATGTGTTCTTCCACTTTTATGTCTTCCATGGGTTGGTTGTAATAGCGGCTATTGCTAATTTCTTTTATACAGTCCCCTTCACTTATAATCCCAACGAGTTCGTGGTTGTCGTTTACCACCGGGCCGCCGGAGATTTTCTTTTTAATCAAGGTATTCATCACTTCCAAAACCGTTTGCTCTGGCTTGAACGTAATGAGGTTCCTGCACATATAATCTGAAACTTTTATGTTTTCCGTAGAGCCTTTTATTGGCTTTGCACGTTTTCCTATATAATTTTTAATTCCCATAACGCTATTGTTTTAAGTTGTTTTTAAATTTTCGGTTCGAGCCTGCCCGAAATCCAATGCCAAAATCCTTGGTAATAGTGCATCCTGAAGGTTTGTTCAAAAAGTACAGGACAACCAAACCAAAGTACAGCTTGTTCGGTAACAGGTTCTTAAGTTCTTTAAAGATAGTCAATTTTATGATATGTTCGGTTATCTTCTTTTCTGAAGAAGCGCAATCCCATTAAAAATCGTACTTTTAGGTCACTAAATAACCGCCCAAATGAAAAGAATCCCTGCCGTACTTTCCCTGTTACTGATAATAGGGCTTGTCTTTTATTCCTTTTTCAGTTTAATGCCCCAAAATGGAACGCCAAAAAGCATCTCAAAAACTGAATTTTCTACCGAACGTGCGCTCGAACACTTGCACCACATCGCCCAAAAACCCCATTATCACGGTTCAGAAGAACATAAGGTGGTCAGGAACTATTTAATGGAGGAACTGAAAAAATTAGGATTGCAGCCACAAACCCAAGAAGGCTTTGTTTTTAACCCACAACGGCGTACGATGGACCGTCCCATTAACATCGTTGCCCGTATGGAAGGCACCAGTGATGGTAAAGCACTGGTCTTGCTTTCGCATTACGACAGTGCTTTGGTACCCTCTCCTGGCGCCAGTGATGCTGGGAGTGGCATTGCGACCATTTTGGAAAGCCTCCGTGCCTACCAAGCCACTGGTGAAAAACCTAAAAATGACATCATCATACTTTTTACCGATGCCGAAGAAATTGGCTTAGACGGTGCCAAACTGTTCGTTAACGAACATCCTTGGGCTAAAGATGTAGGGCTGGTGCTCAATTTTGAAGCCCGCGGCAGTGGCGGCCCCAGCAATATGATTTTGGAAACCAATGGAGGCAACAAAAAACTGGTACAAGCCTTTATTGAAGCAGATCCAGATTATCCGGTCGCCTCTTCATTGATGTACAGCGTATACAAAATGCTGCCCAACGATACCGATTCTACCATATTTAGGGAGAACGGCGATATTCCCAGTTACTTTTTTGCATTTATAGACGACCATTTTGATTACCATACGGCCAACGACACCATTGAAAATTTAGACATAGAAACCCTGCAGCACCAAGGCAGTTATCTTTTGCCGCTGCTGCACTATTTTGCCAATGCCGATTTGTCTAACCTGAAATCGCAAGAAGACTATGTATATGTCAATTTCCCGTTCTTAAAAATGATTTCGTTCCCCTTTTTGTGGATTTTACCGTTGCTTTTGGTCGCTATTGCACTATTTGCCATTTTGGTTTTTTATGGTTTTAAAAAAGAAAAGCTCACCGGAAAAGCCATCGCCAAAGGGTTTGTTCCTTTTTTACTGTCATTGGTAGTTTGTGGGGCCATTGGTTTATTTGGATGGAAGTTAATGGTCGCTATCTATCCGCAGTACAACGAAATACAGCACGGTTTTAAATATAACGGCCACGATTATGTGGCGTTTTTTGTGCTTCTTTCACTTTCCATCACTTTTTATCTGTACCGCCGTTTTGCCAACAGGACACCTGTGGCTTCGGTGTATGTGGCGCCGTTGCTTTTTTGGATGCTCATCAATGTGGCTGTTTTTGTGGTGTTGAAAGGAGCTGCTTATTTTATAATCCCGGTATTTTTTGGACTGTTGTCCTTTTGGGTGCTTATAAGGCAAGAAAAACCCAATTTGCCATTGATGGCTCTATTGGCCGCCCCGGCATTGTTTTTCTTTTCGCCCCTTATTCAGTTTTTCCCTGTCGGGTTGGGGTCTCAAATGGTCGTGATAAGCTGTGTGTTCACCGTATTGCTGTTTGGGCTTTTGCTGCCCGTGTTCGGTTTTTACCGTTGGAAGAAATTCTTGTCCGTTTTGTGCTTTTTGTTCGCTTTGGGCTTCTTCGTTAAAGCACATTTAAACAGTGGGTTTTCAAAAATGCATCAAAAACCCAACAGCTTGATTTATTATCAAGACCAAGACAACGGCCAGTCCTATTGGCTTACCTACGACAAGCTATTGGATCGTTGGACCAAAGGGTATTTGGGCGAAAATCCGCAGCATGTGCCTTCGGAAATCATACAAGCATCTGGAAGCAAGTACAACACGGGGTACACATATGCCGCAGAAGCCCCTAAAAAACCCATAACGCCGTTTAAAGTGCTTCGGAAAAGGGATACCATTTCAAACCCTTCAGAAGAAATAACATTTACCATCCTCCCAAAACGGACTATCAACCAACTGAACCTGTATGCAGATACCGATGTTACCTTCACTTCGCTTTCCTTCAACGGTCAAAAAGTGCCAAAAGACAGTACCGGTTTGCCTTACGGAAACCGAAAAAATGAACTCTTGTTAAGGTATTGGGTAAACAACAACGATTCGCTAAAGGTTTCTTACACCACCGAACAGCAAAAACCCGTTTCGTTCACAGCCCTGGAATTTTCGTACGATTTAATGGACCACGAAAATTTCAGCATACACCAGCGGCCTAGCGATATGATGCCAAAACCTTTTGTGGTGACCGATGCCATTGTTATAAAACGTACTTTTGCCATTGACGAACTGCCAAACCGAAAAAAAGACAGCCTAACTTTTAAAGCGCAAAAAAAATCGACAAAATGAGCAAGACCATAGCAATTGCAGGCTTGGGCTGGTTAGGCCAGCCGTTGGCCTTACACTTACAAAATTTAGGGTATCATGTAAAAGGCTCGGTGACGAGTGTTGAAAAAGCAGGCAACTTACAGCGCAATGGTATAGAGGCGTATCCAGTTGAACTCTCGGAACAAGGGGTTTCGGGTGAAGTGCGAGCCTTACTGGAGGATGCCGATTGTCTAATAATCCTCATCCCGCCCGGCTTGAGGAGAAATACCGGTGCCGACCACGTTGCCAAAATGCGTCATTTTTTAAACGAAATTGAAAAGACCCCAGTTAAAAAAGTGATTTTGGTGAGCAGTACATCGGTTTACAGCGATGCACAAGGCACGGTAACCGAAAAAGACAAGCCCATAGCCGAAACCAATGCTGCCCGGCAACTGATCGATGTAGAGCAATTGTTTTTCAATTCCCAAATGTTTAAAACCACCATTGTACGTTTTGGAGGTTTGCTGGGCGGTAAAAGACAGCCCGTTCGCTACCTTGCCGGACGCAAAAACCTGAACAACGGCAATGCGCCCGTCAACTTAATTCATCGGGAAGATTGCATTGCCATTCTTTCAGAAATCCTAAAACAAAATGCTTTTGGGCATATTTTCAATGCCGTGGCGCCCATCCATCCTTCAAAAAAATTCTATTATACCCAAAAAGCAGCCGAACTGGGCTTGGAACCGCCTATGTATTCCGAAGAGGAAGAAGATGTGGTTTACAAAAAGGTCACCTCGGTCAATTTAAAAAAACTGCTGGACTATCATTTTAAAAAACAGCCGTAAATCTTCTTTTTTTTAAAAGTATAAAAAAGTAGTTCTCTCCTTTGTAAAGAAGCTTATCCAACAAACGGGTTGGATGAAAAATAGCCTGAAAACGCTGGTAAAAGCCCTATTGCAATTCTTTCGGAAATTGCCCGTGCTTTCTGGTGTCTTCTTTGGTCAAGGTTTTAAAATCATCGGTTTTATCAATTCCATCCAAAAAGCTGTAAAATTCTTTTGGTAATGGTACAAGTTTTCGTTCTTTAAGATCAATCCAAGCACCCAACATTTCGCAACGGCCTAAATTTTTTCCTTTATGATCGTAAAAATTGTGCACAAACTCAAAAAAAGTGCCTTCTTCTGAAAGCCCTTTTAACTGTAAGGAAACACGTAAGGGCTTGCCGGGAAACGCTTCTTTAAAATAATACATGCGTTCGTACAAGGCCACTGGCCCCAAGTTCATCTCGGCCAAATGCCGTTGCCCAAACCCTTTTTCGCTAAAAAAACTCATTCGGGTGTGGCTCATATAATCAATATAGGCACTGTTGCGCAAATGGCGGTTGGCATCGACATCGTCCCAACGGATTTCAAATTCTTTTAAATACATAGTTCTTGTTTCTTTTTATGTGTTTCTGTAATATGATTTACAATGGTATTAACTGTTTCTTCACCGGTTAGGTTGTGGTCCTGCCCGGTGGTAAACCAAGTTGTAATGTTGTTTTGGGCGCGTTCGGCCGCTTTTTTAATTTCTGAAATTGGCGTTACCGCATCACTTTGTTCGTGAACGATGAGGACTGGCTGGGTTACTTCTTCAAAAAAATGAGCCATAGTAAGGCTTGAAGAAGGCACTTTCAACACAGAATCTACTTTTACGCCCAAATTATCCATGGTTTTGTTTGAAAGTTGCAGCGTTTCTTTGAAAAACCCAAAAATGGTGTCCATTCCCGAGGGCGCTCCCATGATTACATAATTGTTAACCGGAATTTGTTTATTGGCCAAAAACGCATAGGCCCCTACCAAGCTGCCCAGTGAGTGGCACACCAAATAATCTACACCGCCAACGTCCAAGATAATAGTTTCGGCAGCTTGACGGTAGTGCTCAATATTCATCCGTTTTCCTTTAGAGAGGCCATGCGCCGGCGCATCCAAGGAATAGATGGTGTATTCTGAAAAATCCAATGCATCGATATACGGTTTCCACCGTTTTGAATGGCTCATCCACCCGTGCAAGAAGAGGATCTTTTTAGGACCTTGGCCCCATTTATGCACCGCAGTGGAAGTTCCCGGCATTTCAATATAAGATGTTTCAGCAGTTCCAAAAAAATCGTACCCTTCTTCTGAAATTGGAACGGGCTGTGCCTTGCACAACAGTCTAAAGGCAAGTTCCCGGTTCAGTTTTGGAAATAAAGGCGCCGTTGCGTTTAAATAGGATCCCGTTAATTTGGTAAGTAACTTTTTCATGTAAATTTTCTAGTTGTGAAAAATTAAGTAGCTGTTTAAATTGAAATTTCAGCAACTATATTTCGTAGATGGGCAATGGTATGCGTGATTGCTTTTTTATTCCGCTCTAAACGGCTCATCATAATGCCGCCTTCCAGCGTAGCGATAAAAATGGTACTAAAAAAAGCTACGTCTGTTTCAGCTTTAACTTGGTTGTTTTTAATGCCGTTTTCAATCAAGGTAGCCACGGCCTCTTTAAACTCCTGCAACATCGCGCAGGCCTGTTTGCGCAAAACGGGATTGGCATCGTCGGCTTCCACGGCTGCATTCATAACCGGGCAACCGCCTTCGTATAAGGGGGTGTTCATGTAATTTTCAAAAAAAGAAAAGATAGCTTCCATTTTTGAAACGAAGGAATTGGCTTCTTTGATCGAGGTTTCAATTTCACCAAACATAACCTTGGACAGCCGTTGCAAGGCATGTTTTTCCAAGTCGCCTTTATTTTCAAAATGGCGGTAAATTGCGCCTTTTGTCAGTCCCGTTGCCTTGGTAATGTCACTAATTGAAGTTGCCTTGTACCCCTGTGTATTAAAGAGATTGGCGCTTTCATTAATGATAGTGTTTTTTGTTGCTTTTGCATTTCGCATGGCACAAAGATACCGATTGGTATCTTAAATACAAAACCTCTGTTTAGTATTAACTATAAATTAAGGAATGTCTATTTTTGCCCCATACGCGTATAAAAAATGCCGATCGTACCTTCTTCTTATACCCCCAAACCCATTTTTAAAAACGGGCATTTTGCCACGGTTTATTCCGCTAAGCTGCGGCCCGTTCCTAAAATAGCACAGTACCGTGAACGCATTCTCTTGGACGATAGTGATTTTTTGGATGTAGATTTTTCGTTTGCTGAAAACAAAACTTCAAAAATTGCCATTATCCTTCACGGCTTGGAAGGCAATGCCCAACGCCGGTATATGCGAGGACAAGCCAAGAACCTTACTACAAACGGTTGGGATGCTGCCGCCGTGAACTTTAGGGGCTGTAGTGGTGAGCCAAATGAGCTGTTTGCTTCTTATAATGCCGGTAAAACCGATGATTTACAGGCTGTGGTGGATTTTATTCTGAAAAAAGGAAAATATGACACCATTTCGTTGATCGGTTTTAGCTTGGGCGGCAATCTAATGCTGAAATATCTTGGCGAGCGAGATATCTTTCCGAAGGAAATAGACCGCGCCGTAGCCATTTCAACCCCTTTAAACTTAAAAGGAACATTGGAATCGCTTTCCAATTTTGACAATTGGATCTATAAAACCTCTTTTTTGCATAACCTTAAGAAGAAATTGAAAACCAAAGTGAAGCAATTCCCTGAAAAATGAGCCCTTCAGAACTAAAACAAATAAAGACCCTGCTGGATTTTGACAACCTGTACACAGCACCTGCCTTTGGGTTTGAAAACGCCTATGATTATTACAAACAGAATAGCAGTGGTCAATTTTTACCCAATATCAACATTCCGGTATTGATTTTAAACGCAAAAAACGATTCATTTTTAACCGAAGAAAGCTATCCGTATTCGTTTGCTGAAAACTCTAAAAACATCTATTTGGAAACTCCTGAGCATGGTGGCCACGTTGGTTTTCACCATACAAATGCCACCTATTACAGCGAGAAAAGAGCGACTTCTTTTTTAAATAATGAATAAACAACCGCTACCGTGGCAACACCAAGCTATTTTATAAGCTACTATCTTCTATTTTACTACCTTTGCAACCATTAAATCAAAACTATGATCCAGTCCATGACCGGTTATGGCAAAAGCGTGGTGCAATTGCCTTCCAAAAAAATCACGGTTGAAATAAAATCGTTAAACAGTAAAAACCTTGATGTTAACGCCCGCGTCCCTTCCGCATATCGTGAAAAGGAGTTGGACATCCGCAAACGCATTTCAGAGTCGCTTTCCCGCGGAAAAGTAGATTTCAATCTTTACGTAGAGTTAACTGGCGAAGAAACCGCCAGCGTTATTAACGAAACCGCCGTAAAACACTATATGAAACAACTGGCCCGCATAACCGATGGCGACCCCGTGGAACTGATGAAAATGGCCGTAAAATTTCCCGATGCACTACAAACCGAACGGGATGAAATCGACGAAACAGAATACCACAAAATCATAGAAGCGGTTGACGAAGCGCTACAGTCCATAAACCGATACCGTACCGATGAAGGAAAGGCCTTGGAAGCCGATTTTAAAAAACGCATCACCAACATCGCTGCCTTGCTGGATGAAGTTATGAAACTCGACCCACAACGCATGGACAATGTAAAGGAACGCTTGGCAAAAGCAGTAAGCGACATCAAGGAAACCGTGGACGAAAACCGTTTTGAACAAGAATTGATGTACTACTTAGAAAAATACGACATTACCGAAGAACAAGTACGGTTGAGCAATCACTTGTCTTATTTTTCCGAAACCCTGCAAAGCAAAACCAGCAACGGTAAGAAACTTGGGTTCATCTCTCAAGAAATTGGCCGGGAGATCAACACCATTGGCAGTAAGGCCAACTTTGCCCCAATGCAGCAAGTTGTGGTGCAAATGAAGGACGAACTGGAAAAAATAAAGGAACAGGCCCTAAACGTACTATAATGAAAGGAGGAAAACTATTTGTTTTTTCGGCACCGTCCGGAAGTGGCAAGACCACCATTGTTCAATACCTGCTCGCCCAAGAAGAACTGAACTTGGACTTTTCCATTTCCTGCACCTCGCGCGAACCCAGGGCACATGAAAAGCACGGGAAAGACTATTATTTCATCAGTTTAAAAGATTTTAAGCAGCACATTAAAAACGGCGATTTTCTAGAATGGGAAGAGGTCTATCGCGACAACTTTTACGGAACCTTAAATACGGAAGTGGAACGTATTTGGGCCGAAGGCAAAAACGTGATTTTTGATATTGACGTAGTGGGCGGCCTTCGCATAAAAAAGAAATACCCCGAAAAAACACTGGCCGTTTTTGTAAAACCACCCAGTGTGGATGAACTGAAACGAAGGCTTAAAAAACGAAAAACCGAAAGCGATGAACGCATCAACATGCGCATTGCAAAAGCTTCGGTTGAGCTGGCCACTGCCCCACAGTTTGACCATATCATTAAAAACAAAGACCTGGACACTGCCCTGAACGAGGCCAAAGAACTGGTAACAGATTTTATACACCACGGTCATCCCGAAGAAGAAGAAGAGTAAATGAGTGCAACTAAAAAAACCGGACTTTATTTTGGTACTTTCAACCCTATTCACATTGGGCATCTCATTATTGCCAACCACTTGGTTGAAAACAGCGACTTAGACGAAATTTGGCTCATCGTAACGCCGCACAATCCGCATAAAAAAAAGAAAAGCCTGCTCGAAGACCACCACCGCTTGGCCATGGTAGAAATTGCTTTGGAGGAATATCCTAAACTAAAAGCCAGCAATATCGAGTTTAACCTGCCCCAGCCCAATTATACGGTAAACACCCTTGTCCATTTAGAAGAAAAATATCCAACAAAACAGTTCGCTTTGATTATGGGCGAGGACAATTTAAAGAGTTTCCATAAATGGAAAAATTACGAGGTTATTTTAGACCGCTATTCCATTTATGTCTATCCCAGGATTTCCGAAGGGACTGTTGACACTCAATTCTATTCCCCTACTTCGGCAAGCTCAGCAAATGGCATTGAAGGGGGCGGGGAGGTGTTTCATCCAAAAATCACCAAAGTCGATGCTCCTATTATGGAGCTATCTTCAACTTTTATAAGAAAAGGCGTGAAGGCGGGGAAAAACATCCGTCCTATGATGCCTTTCGACGTATGGAAGTATATGGATGAGATGAATTTTTATAGATAAGGACAAACGCCCAAAACGAGAAACCGCTCCAACTGCTTAAATTAAACAGTATGGAACGGCTTCTACTAACCAACCAAAAAAAGGGTTCTATGTTTTCTTGAATTAGCTTACTAATTCAGTTTCATTATGTTTTCTTACAACGCAAAGTTCACGTTAATCTTGTTTAAAATCTCATAAGCCATTGTTAAATAATTTAAAACTATTTGCAAACTGCAGTTGCAAGAATAATTTAAAATAGTAGTTTCAAAAGGCGTGCCAAGATTTTTATTGAGACCACCTGTAATAAAACTTGAAAACCGTACTTTAATCCGTGGCTTGACAATAAATGCGTATTTTTGAAAGAAGGAAAAAATTCAATTATGACTGAACATCCAAAATTTGCCGTTTTTGGCGGCGGAAGCTGGGCAACCGCCATTGTGAAAATGCTGTGCGAAAACCTAGACGAAGTGGGCTGGTACATGCGCAGCACCTACGCCATGGAACATATTAAAAAAGAAGACCACAACCCCAACTACTTGAGTTCGGTTGAATTTAAAGTCTCGCAACTTAAACTAAGCAACGACATCAATGAAATGATCGAATATGCAGATTATTTGATATTTGTGATCCCCTCGGCCTTTGTGGAAGCCGAGCTTAAAAAAGTAACCGTTTCCCTGGAGGATAAAATTGTTTTTTCGGCTATAAAAGGGATTGTTCCTGAAAGCAGTTTGATTGTTGGCGACCACTTTAACACCCACTATAATGTGGCTTTTAACAATATTGGGGTTATTTCTGGCCCGTGCCACGCCGAAGAGGTTGCTTTAGAACGCCTTTCGTACCTCACCATTGCCTGTGCCGATGAAGAAAAGGCCAAGTTGGTGGCCGATAAACTTTCCAGCGATTACATAAAATGTACCACCAGCGACGATGTAATGGGTACCGAATATGCCGCCATGCTCAAGAACATTTACGCCATTGCCGCCGGTATCGCCCACGGGTTAGGGTATGGCGATAACTTTCAGAGCGTGTTGATGAGCAATGCCATTCGCGAGATGAAAAAATACGTAAAACGCGTACATAAAATGAAACGGAACATCAACGATTCTGCTTATCTGGGCGATTTATTGGTTACAGGTTATTCGGTTTTTAGCCGAAATAGGATGTTTGGCAATATGATAGGGAAAGGCTACACTGTAAAAAGCGCCCAAATGGAAATGAATATGATTGCCGAAGGCTACTACGCCACCAAAAGCGCGTATAACCTCAACCAGGCAAAAGGAAAGAAAAAAGCCAAAACGCCAATTATCAATGCAGTTTATGCTATTTTATACGAAGGAAAAGACCCTAAAAAAGTATTTACAAAGTTGACGGATAAGTTGGATTAAAAGATTACTCGCGTTCCTTTTTGATTTTTTGAAGTTGTTGTACGTCCAATAAATCTTTTGGTCTCTTGGCTTTTAGTTTGCTGGTAATTAAATCGTCATATGATAGGACGTTCCACCTTAAAAACTCACTTCTCTTTACACTTGTTTCTTCACTTTCGGCCAAGGCCTGTTCAAAAGATTTATTGACTGAAAAGTTGGTTATTAGCTCCAATTGCAAGCTTTCAGGGGAAAATTTCACTGAAATATTCTGTTTTTGCTGTTTTACGGCATCTGGAAAATCTGAAATTTCATAGCCCATTTCAGAAAAAACGGCACATAGTTTTTTAAAATTTAAGGCTGTGGTTTCGATCCAAAAATCCACATCTGCAGAATGCCGTTTGTATCCGTGGAAATTTACGGCACCTCCCCCTACCATAAGCATCTTTACCTTGTGCTTATTTGCCAAGGCAATAAAGTTGCTAATGTTTTTGTCCCATTCATTCCACATGTTTAGGCGGGATTACAATCTCAAAATTATCTTTGTTAGCTGTTTCAGAAGAAAATTTAGAAGGGAAGTTCCTTAATTCATACGAAAGTTTCAAGAACGCAAAAAAACGCTCTGGTGGCGTTAAGGCGAGAAACTCCTCTTGTTGGGCTTTGTTGCTTTCTTCTTTGGTCCTGAAATTGATTTCCATAGGTTAAAGATACGGAATTTCGGGTATTTGAAGTGTATCTGGAGTTTACCGCGCCAAAACCCCATCTTTTTTCATCACAGGAAGCGAAACCGCATTGTCCTCAATGGCGGCATTTGCCGGAATTTCAAAACGTTTGTCATAGAGTTTGTCGTCAATAAAATAGGTAATAGTAAAAAAGTTGTTCACTTTTAAAACGTTTTCTTCCAGAAATTCAATTTTGGCGTAGCCTTTAGCGGGCAGTAATTTTATGGTTTTCCGCATCGGGGCGGTCATTTTTTCACTGTCATAGCCTTGTGATACAATGATAACGGTTTCCAAGGGTTTATCGTTGTCATTGATGATGTAGGCGTTCCAATCGTAGGTTTTAAACTCGTCGTTAAATTCGTTTACGGCAGCAATATAAACGTTCTTGACTTCGGGGATTTTAATATCTTTTCGCATATAAAATTAATCGGTCTTCACTTTCCACATAATCCAAAGGGCTAAAATTGCCAAAGCAAAAATCACCAAGAAAATACTACCTATCACAATTTTTATGGCGGCAATTACAAAGGTTAGGTAAGCAACCACCAAAAGGGCGACAATCAAAAGACCAATGACTATGTATTTTTTCATGTGTTTAGGATTTAGATTTTAAATCTCAATAATTCCAATTTCTTACCTCGCGAGCATCGCTTTGCTTCTACAGCACGCTCTTAAACTGTTGTAAAAAACGCATATCATTCTCGCTCAACATGCGAATGTCGGGTATTTGGTGCAACAACAAGGCAATACGGTCTATGCCCATTCCAAAGGCAAAACCGGAATACACTTCTGGATCAATACCACAGTTTTTCAAAACATTGGGATCGACCATGCCGCAGCCCATAATTTCCAGCCAGCCGGTGCCTTTGGTCATTTTGTAATCGGTTTCGGTCTCTAAGCCCCAATAGACATCTACTTCGGCACTGGGTTCGGTAAATGGAAAGTAAGACGGCCGTAACCGTATCTTGGATTTCCCGAACAATTCCGTAGTGAAATATTGCAAGGTTTGTTTTAAATCGGCAAAGCTCACGCCTTTGTCCACGTACAACCCTTCCACTTGATGGAAAAAGCAGTGCGAACGCGCCGAAATGGCTTCGTTTCGGTACACCCGTCCCGGCGAAATAGTACGGATGGGCGGTTTGTTGTTTTCCATATACCGAACCTGCACGGTTGAGGTATGGGTACGCAACATGATATCGGGATCGGTTTGCACAAAAAAGGTATCCTGCATATCGCGGGCGGGATGGTGCTCGGGAAGGTTCAAGGCGGTAAAGTTATGCCAGTCGTCTTCAATCTCGGGCCCTTCGGAAACATTAAAACCAATGCGGGAAAATATTTCGGTAATTTTATTTTTAACGATGGAAATGGGATGGCGCGAACCGAGTTCAATAGGTTCGCCCGGACGGGAGAGATCGCCATAAACCCCTTTTATTTCTTCTTCCGCCTCTAAAGTTGCCTTTAAAGTATCCACCTTTTCCTGAGCGGCCGTTTTCAGTTTATTGATGGTCTGCCCATATTCTTTTTTCTGCTCGTTGGGAACGTTTTTGAATTCAGCAAAAAAATCGTTCAGCAATCCTTTTTTACTAAGGTATTTAATGCGGAACTGTTCTATTTCGTCTTTAGAAGTTGCCGTAAACGCCTCAACTTCGGCTATATGTTCTTTAATTTTATTTAGCATACCCATATTCTTGTGGATGGCAAAATTACATAAATTATTGGCTATTCAATCACTTCCTTTTCAAGGAAATACTGCACAATGGCTTCTTTCATCAATACGCTCTGTTCGCCTGCTCTTAATGGCGGCAGTTGTTCCAAAACTTTATAATGCGGCCAGCCTTGATCGTCAAAATATTCAAATTCGTAATATCCGAAAGGCTCCAACAACCTGCAAATAGCAATGTGCATCAGGTTTATTTTGTCATCTTTTTTAAACCGTCGGTGCAACTGCCCTAATTCTTGGACTCCGACTAAATAAATAATTGCATCTAAGTCTAGTTTTTCGCCATCGGCAAAACGGTCGCTCAACAGCTTGACCACCGCTTCCCATTTTTGTTTTAATTGTTCGTCTCTTGCCATAAATTGTAGGCAAAGATACGTGTTTAAAACCCCAAAAGACAAATGGAAAAAGCGTAAAAACACAGTTGGTTCGAACTGATATTTCAAGAAATAGTATATTTACGCTAAACTTGCACTATGGTCACAATCGATATTATCCTTGGCGTTATTTTGCTTATCGCTTTTTATTTGGGCTTTAAAAAAGGGCTGTTCGTTACCCTTGCCTCGTTAATAGGGATTATTGCCGGGGTATATGGGGCGATTTACTTTTCGCATTATGCGGCCGATTTCCTCACCGAACGTTTTAACTGGAGCACGCAAACCACCAATTTAGCAGCTTTTGCCATTACGTTTTTAATTATTGTATTTGTGATTTCGCTTGCCGGAAAACTGTTAACTAAAGTAGCTGATTTTGCAGCTTTGGGAATTGTAAACAAATTATTGGGAGGCGTTTTCAGTGTGCTGAAATATGCTTTTATCGTAAGCGTGATCTTTATGTTTGTAAATGCTTCGGAAAGCTATACCATTGTTTCAGAAGAACAACGCAGCGAATCTATTTTATATCCGCCAGTAGCTTCGTTGGCGCCATTGGTGTTGCCACATATTTTAAGGGAAGTGGATGAGTTCAAGAATGACTATGACGCACCAAAAGAAAGCAATCCAGAATTACGGGAACAGCTTTTAGATACTGCGACAAATAAAACAGACACGGTTTTTTAGCGTGGGCAAACAATAGTTTAGAAGTACTTTCGATGAATCATTTAGTAAAATTCCACACTGCCGTTGCTAACATTGTACATAGCACCAACCATTTTAATCTCGCCATTTTGTTCCATTTCGGTTAAAACTGGGCTTTGTTTGCGCATATTCTCTAAGGTAAGCTGAACGTTTTTCTTGGACACCTCATTGACAAATTCGGTGTTTTTAGAATTTCGTAACGACTTGTCTTCTGGTTGTTTCACGGCTTCTACGGCGGGTTTAATTTTGGATAGCAATGTAGTGATATTACCAATTTCCACGTTGTCACACGCCCCGCTTACCGCACCACAAGAGGTATGACCCAACACCACTACAAGTTTAGAACCGGCTACTTTGCAACCGTACTCTATACTGCCCAAAATATCTTCATTAACAAAGTTACCGGCAATACGGACACTGAAAATATCGCCCAAACCTTGATCGAAAACAAGTTCGGCAGAGACCCGCGAGTCTATACAACTTAAAATAACGGCGAACGGAAACTGTCCATCACGCGTATCGTTTACCTGCTCCAACAAATTACGGTTGGCCTTTAGGTTGTTTTGAAACCGTTGGTTGCCTTTCTTTAAAAATTCCAAGGCTTTTTCTGGGGTTAGGGTTGCTTGTGTTTCTTTGGTATGTGCTTTCATCCTTCTTGATTAAAGTGGTGTTATCTTTTAGTATAAAAAGTAGGGCAATGTACCATTTCTTCAAAAAAACACCTAAAAAAGCTTTTAAAAATTGAATTTACCCATACTGAAAACCGCAACTTGGGATGTAAAAATCATATTTCAGTTCAGGGGAGTCCATGTATTCAACCTTCCAAAAAAACTCCTTCATATAAACCTTTAAATGTTTGCAACGTAGCTTTAATGGTGGTAGGTTACAATTGTTTTAAATCGCCCAGCGGCAACCAACCGTCTTTTCCGTCGGCCAAGGTAATGCGCGCCCAATTAGTATCGGTTGCCATAATCTGTACTTTGGTGCCTTCGTGAAGCATAAAAGCCGTTTCACTGCCCATATTGGGTTCGTTTTTCACTTCGGTTTGTTCGGCAAAGATAATGGCCGGTCTATTTTTGGTGAAGTCCATGTACGTTTGGAAAGCCATAACCAAAGCAGCTATACATATAACTACTGAAAAAATGGATGCTGAAAAATACACTCTTTTTTTTGTTTCGGAACCAGAGAACCAATACAGCAAAAACAGCGTTACAAACAGGCAAACACCTATAACTGCAACGATTGCCCAACCGTTATAGGTGAAGACCCCTGAGATATTTTTGTACCAGCGGGAAAAAACCGTTTTGGGCAAGGGTTCTATAACATCGACACGGGCATTTTGTGCAAAAGCCAGGTTGTTTTTTATATCCTCATCATTGGGTTGCAACTGTAATGCTTTTTCGTAATAATAAATGCTGGGACCAATGTTATTGAGCTTATAATTGGCATTGCCAAGGTTGAAATACAGCTCGGCAGATTCTTGGCCGTTGTCCACAATTTTTTTCCAATGGGTGACAGCCTCGCTGAATTTACCATTTTTATAACTCTCTTTTCCTTGCTCAAACAAGGCTTCGTTCTGGGCGACACCCAAAACCGAAACCAACAGCATACCTAACAGCATTATCTTTTTCATGATCCGGGATATTCTATTTGTTTATCTATAGCCGCAATAACCGAAACAGCCTTTTTGTAATCTTCTTTAATGGCAACGGTCGAGGTGGGCGTGTACCGGGCAAATTCACAGCTTTTCAACAAGCCTGTGAACTCGGCAATGGTATGGGGCTCCACTTTTCTTTCAGAAAGCAATTTAGCAATGCGTTCTTTACTGAAATCTGATGTTTCAATGTTCAGTTTTGCTTTTAGATAATTGTGCAGCGCACGTTCTAAATACTCATAAAACACTGCTTTATTGCCCATTTGATTTTTGGCATCCCTTAAATATTTTTTAGCCAATTTGTTGGCACGGCGCAACCGGTTGCCTTGCACATCGGCCAAGCGTTCCCGGCGTTTTTTCCCGGCCAGGATAAAAATAGGGATCAACAACAAAGGCCCGCCAAGCAATGACCAGAACAAGGGGGATTTAAAGAAATTTTCACGCGCAATGGGCTGCAGATTAGTATCCAATTTTATGTATTTAAACTGGTTTTTATCGAGCACCACTTGTTTTTTGTCGTCTGCTTCATTGGTGGTCGATGCGGTGACGGGACCGCTTTCCACGTCGATCACGATTTCTTCGGAAGAAAGCGTTTTATAGCTTTCGGTCTTGGGGTCAAAGTATGAAAAAGTAAGCGGCCTAATGGGGTAATTGCCTTTAAACTGTGGCACTACGGTGTAGGTTTCAGTAACTGAACCGTTCATTCCGCTTCGGGTGGTACGCACTTTTTCAGAACGTTCGGGTTCGTACACTTCCAAAGAGTTGGGCAATGTAATACTGGGAAGCTCGAACAGTTTTAAATTTCCGGTTCCCGAAACACGGGTAGTCAACTCTAACGATTCATTGGCGTCGAGTTTGTTTTTGTTTACCGAAACGTTAAAATCGAAATCACCTACCGCTCCGGCAAAATCGTCTGGTTTTCCTTGTGCGGGCAATGGTTTTACATCGATGGTCCGCTTTCCGGCCGAAATGGTTTTGTTAACACGCGTGGTAATGCGCCTTCCAAAAAAGTCACGACGGTTGGTAGGCACATCTATGGGTACATCGAGCGTAAGGGGCTCTATTTCCAGTTTTCCGGTTTTTTGCGGGTATAAAACCGTGGTGCGCAACACCACATAGCGATAGTCTTCGCCTTGATATTTGCCTTCATACACTTTGAAATTTCCTTGATTGTCAATATTCTGACTCCAGAAATCGGCAAACTTTGGTGTATCGATCTCGCGCCAGCTACTGGTAATGCTCACATCGTGCGACACATAGAGTTTATAAACAACACTAATTGCTTGGTTTAAATACGGTTTGCTATTGGAAACCTCAGCGACCAAATGTACTTTTTCACTGGCCACATAATCGGCATTGTTTCCATCTTTGGGTTGCGCCACGGCGGAAGTAACCTGAACTTGAATTGGCAAACTTTTGTAGGTTTCGCCATCAATTTCGATCGTGGCTTGCCCAATGGTGAATTTCCCCTGCGACTGGGGTGAAAGAAAATACGAATAGGTTTTACTGTAACTGCGCTTACCGTTAATGTATGAATTGCTAATAGCCTGATTGGGGCCGCCAACCACACGGAAACCTTTAAAATCTGGCGGATTGAAATTGTCCCCGTCCTTGTTCATCTCAAAATCCACCCGTAGCCGTTCATTGATGCCCAACCTTTTCTTGCTTACTTTGGCATCGAAAGTAACCTGTGCAAAGGTGGCACTACCGCAAAGGGTAAAAATCAATATGTAAAGAATGTATTTCAGTTTCATGAGTTACCAATCTTTATCCGACTTTATTTTGGCGCCTTTTTGTTTTTCGGCGTTCATCTTTTCCTGTACTTTTTTCTCTTCGTTATTCATGGCTTCCAATAGGCTTTTTACCTGCTGAGGCGATAACTGGCCAGGGACAGGCTGTTGTTGCTGTTCTTTGGGCTTATCGCCTTTGCCTTGGTCTTTGTTCTTTGGCTCGTCTGGCTTGCCTTTTTCTTCTTTGTTGTCGCCTTCTTTTTTATCGTCTTGCTGATCGCCTTGGTCGTTATTGTCTTTTTCGTCTCCCTTATCGCCTTGATCGCTCTTGTCGTCTTGGTTTTGCTGATCTTGGTTTTGTTGTTGGTCTTTGTTGTCCTTGTCTTTGTCGTTTTTGTCGTCATCGCCGCCACCGCCTTTTGGTGGGTTTTTCTCCAGCAAGTCTTTTGCCAACGCTAAATTGTAACGGGTTTCATCGTCACTTGGGTTGTTTCTTAAGGCGTTTTTATAAGCTTCAACCGCATCTTGGTATTTTTTTTGGTTCATGAACACATTGCCGAGGTTATGAAACGCCTTATGTTTTTCGGTTTTTGAAGTAGCCACCGAAGCCGCTTGCTTATACCGCAATAAGGCTTCACTGGTTTTATTTTTGTTATAATAAGCATTTCCTAAGTTGTACTTGGGAATTTCGCTTCCGGGATTTAACGAAATGGCTTTTCTATAATCTGCTTCGGCCACAGGGAAATTGCCCTCTTGAAGCTCCAAACTGGCTTCGCTCATCAATTCTTTGGATTGCCGTATTTCTTTTTTTTGTTCTTTTTGAAGTTTCGTTGGTTTATCGGTTTCCGATTGCGAAAACGCTTCAGAAGAAATACCGAATATACCTGCCAACAGAAGCAGTTTTAAAAGTATGGTTATTTCAGAAATTTTCGTTTCCATGTTACTTGTCTCCTTCATTAAATAAGTTGAGTTTTTGCACCCACGCTGTTTTGCGTTCGAGCAACAACACATCTAATACCAACAAAAATAATGCCCCACCCAAAAACCATTGAAATTGGTCTTTAAAGTCGGTAAATTGCTTGGCCTCAAACTCTTTTTTGTCCATTCCGTTCAAAATAGCTGTCACCGTGTCAACCACTTCTTGGGTATTGCTGCCGTCAATATATTGACCGTTGGCTTCGGCAGCGATTTTTTTAAGGGTTTCTTCACCCAGACGGGTAATCACTTGTTCATTGTTCTGGTCGCGTTTGTAATACTGAAGGATGCCGTTTCGTTTTATGGGAATGGGCCCGCCCTGAACGGTGCCCACACCAATGGTATAAATTTTTATGCCTTTATTGGCGGCTTGTTCGGCAATTTCGGCTACGTTCCCTTCGTGGTCTTCGCCGTCTGAAACAATGAACAGCACCCGGTTGGTCTGTTCTTCGTCATTATAATAAGTCTCGGCCATTTGGATGGCTTCTTTTATGGCTGTTCCCTGCGAGGATACCATATTGGTGTTCATGCCGTTCAAGAACAACTTGGCCGATGAAAAATCAGTCGTTATGGGCACCTGTGGAAAGGCACTGCCAGCATAGCCAATAATGCCAATACGGTCGCCCGCCAAGCTATTGATGATTTGCGTAACCAATTGTTTGGCTTTTTCCATACGGTTGGGGGCAATATCCTCGGCCAACATACTTTTTGAAACGTCCAAGGCAAACACCACATCCACCCCTTCCCGTTTAACGGTTTCCAGTTTGGTGCCTATTTTAGGGTTGACCATCGCAATGCTTAAACAAGCGATTGCCAATGAGATGACCAGTATTTTTAAAGTAGCTTTAAAAACCGATTGGTTGGGGCTCAATTTTTTCAACAGGTCTTTATCTGCAAATTTCTTTTGGGCATGTTTTTTCCAAGCCAATACCAACAGAAATAACACGATCACCGCCGGAATGGCGAAAAGCACGTAAAAATATATGGGTTGTTCTAATTGGTACATAATCATTTTTCTGCACTTCGACTACGCTCAGCATAGACTTCGGCAGGAATTTTTTTTAACTTTAAATAAAACTTCTAAACACCGTATAACGAAGCAACAATTCCAGTAAAAGCAAACCTAATGCCAGCAATACCAATGGGCGGAACATTTCTTCGTAATTGGTGTATTTAAATTCTTCTATATCTGTTTTTTCCAGTTTGTTTATTTCATCATAGATTTCATTCAATTTTGTGGTGCTTGTGGCCCTGAAATATTGTCCGCCAGTGGTTTTGGCTATTTCCTTTAACAGTTCCTCATCGATTTCTACCTGTATGCTTCCGTATTGAAAGCTGCCATCGGGCCGCAACCCAATGGGCGACATAGCCAAGCCGTTGCTGCCTAGGCCAATGGTGTATACCTTAATGCCAAATTCGGCCGCCAATTCGCTTGCAATTTTAGGGTCTATAAACCCGCTGTTGTTTACCCCATCGGTCAACAATATAATCACCTTGCTCTTGGCGCGGCTTTCCTTTAAACGGTTTACGGCTGTGCCCAAGCCCATACCAATGGCAGTACCGCCTTCTATAACGGTATTGTATTTCATATCCTTCAAGGATGACAACACCACTGTTTTGTCACTGGTTAAAGGTGTTTTTGTAAAGCTTTCCCCAGCGTATTCCACTAAGCCAATGCGGTCGTTAGGTCGGGCTTTTATAAATCTGGAGGCAACGGTTTTTAGAGCTTCCAACCGGTTGGGCTTTAAATCGCGCGCTAACATACTTGCCGAAACATCCATAGCCATCACAATATCGATCCCTTTTGTTTTTTTAACCCGAGTGGACTCATCTACCGTTCTAGGACGCGCTAAAGCAACAATTATCGCCGCCAAAGCCAATAAACGCAAGACAAACAATAAAGGTTTCAGTTTTGCCAACCAGTTTTTTCCGCTTTTAAAACCTTTTACACTTGAAATTTTTAAGGTAGCTGTTTGTTTGTTGCGTTTCCACAAGTACCATGCCACCAGCACCGGAAGCGCAAGCAGCAACCAGAAAAAATTAGGGTTTACAAATTCAAAATTCTCAAACATTATTTTTCTGAAATTTCAAGTTCTACGGAATTGATGATCCTGTTTTTTACATCCTCGGCATACCGGCCATCATCCTCCTGATAGACTACCAACACCTGCTGCACACCGCCTTTTTGAGCAAAGAGCAGCAAAACGTAATTGCTGGTTTTTTTCAATACCTTATTGTCTGAAACCTGTATGTTAAATTTACCGTAGGCTTTAATGCCGGTAATGCCTTTTTGGGTTTCAAAACTTTCCCGTTTTACCATTAAATTTTTGGCACCCCGTTTTTCAAGGCTGGTTAGGGCTTGATCCATTAAAGGTTCTAACTCGGCCTGGGCTTGTCCGGGTTTTTGGCCTTGGGATGATTGTTGTTTGTACATCGTGGTGTTTAACCAAACGTACAACGGATCGGTTATTTCACCGTGGGTAAAAACACTTGACTTGGCAGCCCGCATATTTTGTGATTCCGGAATTTCGATATCGGTACGCACCAAAACCTCTGGGGTTTCTATAATGACGGCCGGATCGCCATACTCGCTTTTTATCCATCGGCTTTCGGCAAGTTCGCGCATATCGTTGCCAAGTATTAAATCTTTTAAGTCATCGAACCCTTTTATGCCGCCATACACGGCACCGGCGATGAGCACTGCTCCCAATACCCCTAAACCTGCATAGGCCCATTTTCTGCGGACACGTTTTTTGCGTTGTGCTTCTTGATATTCGGCGTTTTCCTGTAATTCTTCCTCGGTTGGTTCTGGGATGACCTCTTTGGTTTCGTTTATAATTTCCTCGATGGTTTTCCGGTCGGTGGAAGCCTGTCCTTCGGCTTGGTACATTTTGGCGAATTTTACCAAATCGGCCCGTTTTAAAATAGCATCGAGTCTTCGTATGGTTTCATTACTGAATTCAAAATTACCAGAATCTTTATGCAGCTGTAAACGAGCAATCAATTCATCTGAAGTACTCTCCAAAGCCGTTTCATCAACCTCGCGATCTAAATAGCGTTTTACAATTTCGGTTAACTGTGAGTAATATTCTTTTGGTTTATTTTCTTTTAAATACGTAGAACTATCAAGTGTGTGTAGCGCTGTAATTGCTTCTTCATACGGTGGCAATTGCTCTTCTCTGGCGTCTTTCCGTTTTTTCCTTCGGAATAAAATATATCCTACAATCGATAAAACAATAACGATTGGAATAAGCCACAACAATAATGTTTTAAGATCCAAAGGCGGCTCATCTACCTCGATAGCGGGTTTTATGTCGAACATTTTCTGTTTGGTCGTATCGACCGCGACATCACGAACTTCGATTGAAACAGAATCGGTTCCAAACTGTTTATTATTAATAACCACTTGTTGTTGCGGAATAGTGTATTGACCCGAATCAAACTGCGTAAGCCCATATTTTTTAATCAATCGGTATTTGGCCTGCTCATACGTGGTGTCGATTTTATACGACTCGATTACTTCCAAAGGCATGAAAGTTTGCCCTTCGGGAAAGACCACCAAATTGGTTGAATCTGTTTCCACTTGAATGCTATACACAATCTCTTCGCCAATTTTAATGGAAGTGGAATCTACTGAAGAAGTTACTTGAGAAAACCCTACAAAAGAGAAAAACAAAAAAAGAACAGAAACGAAAAGGTGTCGCTGTTTCATTTTCAAAGACAAAAAATTAGTATGTTTAATGCTTTTCTTCATTATAATTTATGCTCTGTGCTTAAAGTAACCCAATAATTTTTTCACGTAGCTTTCGTCCACGCGGCAACTCAATGCTCCTGCACCACTTTTGGTAAAGGATTCTTGAAAATAATCGACGCGTTCCCTGTAATAATTGTTATATTTTTTCCTGACCGACTTTGCCTGGGTGTTGACCAACATGAGCTCGCCCGTTTCAGCGTCTTGCATTTGTACCATTCCCAAATTTGGAATTTTTTCTTCACGTTGATCATACACCCTAATTCCAGTTACGTCGTGTTTTCTGGCTACAATCCGCAAGGTGTCTTTATAGTTGTCCGTAATAAAATCGGAAAGCACAAAAACGATGGCTTTCTTTTTCATGACGTTGGTTAAATATTTCAACGCTTGCGATAAGTCGGTTTTTTTGCTTTGCGGTTTAAATTCCAATAACTCCCTAATTAAACGCAAGACGTGTGATTTTCCTTTTTTCGGCGGAATAAAAAGTTCTATTTCATCTGAAAAAAGAATCAACCCAATTTTGTCATTGTTCTGAAGTGCCGAAAAAGCAAGAGTTGCAGCTATTTCAGTAATGATTTCATTTTTAAATTGTGAACTTGTCCCGAAAAACTCCGAACCACTGATATCTGCCACGAGCATTAAGGTGAGCTCGCGTTCTTCTTCAAAAACTTTTACAAAAGGTTCGTTGTAACGAGCGGTAACGTTCCAATCAATGCTGCGAACATCGTCGCCAAATTGGTATTGACGCACCTCGCTAAAAGTCATCCCGCGGCCTTTAAACGTACTGTGGTATTCGCCACCAAAAACGTGATCGCTTAACCGACGCGTTTTGATTTCGATTTTCCGTACTTTTTTAAGAAGTTCTTTTGTATCCATTGTTTGTCCCCCACCTAAATCCTCCCCCAAAAGGGGAGGACTTTTAATATTATTTGTAATTATTCACTATATATATTTTTTAGATTTTGGCTTCTCCCCTTTTTGGGGAGACCGAGAGGGGGATTATGGTACTTCGATTACATTGACAATCTTGTTGATGATGTCTTCTGAAGTAATATTTTCTGCTTCGGCTTCGTAGGTAATCCCGATACGGTGGCGCAACACATCGTGCACCACGGCGCGAACATCTTCTGGAATTACATACCCTCTCTGCTTGATAAACGCATAACATTTTGAAGCAATTGCCAAGTTGATACTTCCACGCGGAGAAGCACCGAAACCAATAAGATGTTTTAAATCTTCTAATTTATAGTTTTCGGGATTACGGGTAGCGAAAATGATATCGAGAATGTACTGTTCAATTTTTTCGTCCATATACACTTCACGAACGGCTTGTTGTGCCCGTAAGATCTGGTCGATGGAAACAACTGGATTTACTTTTTCAAAAGCGCCTTTTAGGTTTTGACGGATAATGAGTTGTTCTTCGGCCAACTTTGGGTAGTTTATAACTGTTTTAAGCATAAAGCGGTCCACTTGTGCTTCGGGCAACGGATAGGTTCCTTCTTGTTCAATAGGGTTTTGGGTGGCCATCACCAAAAAGGGTTTGTCCAGCGCAAAAGTTTCTTCGCCAATGGTCACTTGCTTTTCCTGCATGGCTTCCAGCAGTGCCGATTGTACTTTGGCCGGCGCCCGGTTAATCTCGTCTGCGAGCACAAAATTGGCGAAAATAGGCCCTTTTTTAATGCTGAAATCGTTCACCTTCATATTGTAGATCATGGTTCCCACAACATCGGCGGGGAGCAAATCTGGCGTAAACTGTATTCGGCTAAAGGTACCGTGCACCGCTTTTGAAAGCGTATTAATGGCCAAGGTTTTTGCCAATCCGGGAACACCTTCCAGAAGGATGTGCCCTTGCCCCAAAAGACCGATAAGCAACCGCTCGACCATGTGTTTTTGGCCTACGATCACCTTGTTCATTTCCATGGAAAGGATGTTCACAAAAGCACTTTCCTTTTCAATTTTTTCATTTAACGCGCCAATATCCAAGGCAGTATCTGTTTGATCCATACTTCTAAAATTTCAAATAATAAGCAGTTGTTTACAACCGTGCAAATTGTGGATTTATTGATTAAATCCCTGTTAACAAAGGGTTAAAAAATTTCACCCTAAAGACGGCATAAAAAAAGCACTGTTTCTTAAAATAACGTTACAGTGCTGTTAATGTTTGTTAGGTATTTATAGCATTAATTTGACGCTACGGTTACGGTACCTAAAGCGGTTACCTCGCCAATGCGGACTTTTACATCTTCAAATGTTTGTTGGGTTGTTTCGTTTTCCTCTGTTTTAATTTTTACGGTGTATGTCCCTTCAGGGAATCCGGTAATGAAAAATTCGCCCACCTCGTTGGTGGTTCCAGTGATTTTTTCTTCGGAATTTGTCGCAACGATCGATACTTCAGAGTTGGGAGCAATCACGCTTCCCATAATGGCGCCATCTGTTTTCTTGGTTTCAGTTGCCGTGTCGGCATGCACTGTTTCGGAATCAGCATCAGCATTTGCCGTTGAAGAAGTGTCATTTCCGCCAAAAATTGTATTGTTGCTGCTACAACCTATAAACAAAGTAGTAACCGTTATTAAAAGGGTTGTTTTTATATAAGATTTCATAGTTAACTGATTTCTGATTACCACGAATATAATTAGTTAAAAAGGCTGTTTCCGAAGAATTAACATGCATTAACTTGGCAATTAACCCTATCTTAACGTTGAAAAAAGCGACAGAAGTTTTACTTTTAAGAAAAACTATTAAATGAAACATAAAACAGCTTTAATCACCGGTGCCACTTCGGGAATTGGTCGCGCCATTGCCAAAAATTTTGCCCAAAACGGCTTGCATGTCATTCTCTGCGGAAGAAGGCAGGAGCGCCTCGATGCACTGCAAAAAGAACTTTCAAAAATAACAAAAGTTCATACTCTTAATTTTGATGTTCGGGATAAAAACAAGGTGTTCGAACAAATAAAATCCCTGCCCAAAGCGTTTTCAGCAATCGATATCTTGATAAACAACGCTGGTAATGCCCACGGAAAAGACCCAATTGATGAAGGCCATACAGACGACTGGGACGCAATGATCGATATCAATGTTAAAGGATTGCTGTATGTTACAAAAGCCGTCCTTCCACAGATGGTTGAGCGACAATCTGGGCATATTATCAATATCGGTTCTACAGCTGGGAAAGAAGTGTATCCCACCGGCAATGTTTATTCTGCCAGCAAACATGCCGTGGATGCCCTAAACCAGGGCATGCGCATGGACCTTAACGGAAAAGGCATAAAAATTGGCGCTGTTAATCCGGGGTTGGTAGAGACGGAGTTCAGTGAGGTCCGGTTTAAGGGCGATACCCAAAAAGCCGATACGGTTTATCAAGGCTATACACCATTGCAACCCCAAGATGTGGCCGAAACCGTTTGGTTCGCCGTAACCCGACCGCCGCACGTAAACATCGCCGATTTGACCATGATGTGCTTGGACCAGGCATCGAGTATGATCGTTAATAAAACTTCGGAATAATTTAGGCTTCGGGCTTCGATACAATCCCGATAAAAATCGGGATCACTCAGCCACCTTTATAAATTAAGATGTGCCGGTCTCTGAGTGTTTTTAAATAATGCTTGAAAAGCATCATTTAAAAATGTATCGAAGAGCCCTTAATAACCAATAACTTTTAACCCCATGATCAACAAACGGCTTCTTATCAAAAACCTGCTCGCCCATAACGACGAGAGCAGTTTCTATGATAAAAAGCGAAAGATCGACCTGGGCAGTAAAGAAGGAAAAGCCAAATTTTTAAAGCACATTTGTGCCTTGAGCAACAGCAACCCGAAAAACAATTCGTTTATCGTGGTGGGTGTGGAAGACGAAACGAACGAAATACGGGGTGTCGATTTTTTTGACGATAGCAAGCTTCAAAATCTGGTGAATGCGTATTTAACCAATGCGCCGTTGATAAGTTATGAAAACGTGCTGTTTCCACATTTACCGCCAGACAAGGTGGTTGGGTTGGTCACTATTAGGCCAACAGGTGAAATCACTTCCCTTCGCAAAAATATCTGGAAATACTGGGGCGGCAGTATTTTTATGCGCGACGGGAGCATTTCCATGCCCAAGGATTTTGATATCGAAATTAAGGACGTAAATTCTGAAATTGTAAAATCCATCGAAAACCGGGCGAAAAACAACATTGAACATACATTGGACGGCGTGATCGATTTTATGAACAATCGGCACGACGAGCTCGAATCGCATTACAAAGTATTTAAAGAGCAGTTTGTGGTCTGCTGGGCCGGAAACACCAAACAACTTGATGGCAAAACCTATTATTCCCGCGTGGATATCGAATTGATAAACGAACAGGTACGGTTGTTCTATTCGGCTTTGGACGAAGTGACCATCGAAGTGACCGATAATTATTTTAAAACCGTAGAATATGTTAGCTTAGGCTTGAACAACCGCCAAGAACACTATCCGTTGGAAGAAGTGGTGATTACCTTTCAAGAAAACGGCTCGTACCACATCGATTCTAAAATGATTTTTGAGCCGCCACGCTTCAACAAAAAGACCTTACACCATATTTACAACGCCAACAATGCCTTGGTGAAAAAGCTGAAAAAGAATGCCCGCCTGAACCCTTCCGAAGAAAAAGACCTGCAAAACCTGCCCGAAACCTATTTAATTTGCTATTTCAACGATTTTCAAAAGGCAAAAGAAAAGCTGCTGGAAGCCAAACCGTATTTAAAGGAAAGCTATGAAAAAGTCTATGAAGCCTATAAAGAAACAGTAAGGATATTGCGGAAGGTGCGGTATAACTAACCAACCATTCAACTAAATTTTATACCTTTAACATTCAATAACTAAAACCTACAAAAAATGGGCATATTCGACAAAATCAAAGAAAAAATCAGTCACGAATTTATAGACATCGTCGAGTGGCTGGATTATACAGACGACACCATCTGCCACCGTTTTGAACGCTATCAGAACGAAATTAAAAACAATGCCAAGCTCATCGTGCGCGAAGGGCAAACCGCCGTTTTTATAAACGAAGGCAAACTGGCCGATGTGTTCGAGCCCGGCACCTACACCCTGAACACCAAAAACCTGCCCATTTTAACCACTTTAAAAGGTTGGAAATACGGTTTTGACAGTCCCTTTAAAGCCGAAGTGTATTTTGTGAACACCCACTTGTTCACCGACGAAAAATGGGGCACTAAAAACCCGATCACCTTAAACGATGAGCGGTTTGGCTTGGTTGAAATCAGGGCTTTCGGAACGTATGCCTTTAGGATTAATAATCCCGGCAAATTCATCGTTGATATTGTAGGGACCGATAATAATTTCACCAATTTTGAAATAAACGAACACCTTAAAAGCCTCATCGCCACCCGCTTTACCGATACGGTGGGCGAAGCAAACCTCCCAATAGAACTGTACGCCGCAAATACTACGGAGCTTTCCGAAACCTGCAAGGACGTGATGAAACCGGAGTTTGACAGCGTGGGGATCGGTTTGGAAAAATTCTTTATCGAAAACGTTTCCATGCCAGAAGACTTGAAAAAAGAAATTTTCGAGTACAGCCGTATCGACAAATTGGATTTAGATAAATTAACCAAGTTCAAAACTGCCAAAGCCATTGAAGCTGCCGCCGCCAACGAAGGCGGAACAGCCGGTGCCGGCATGGGCATGGGAATGGGCTTTGTACTTGCCCAGCAAATGGGCGGGATGATGAATCCACAAATGGGCGGTCAGCAACAGGCGCAACCCCAACAACAAGCAGGCAGTACGCCACCGCCTATGCCGCAAGCCGTTACCTATTACTACGCCAGTAACGGACAACAAAAAGGTCCTGTGGGTTTTGAGCAGCTACGAGCTCTTTTTGCCAACCGCACGGTAAACAAGGATACCTTAGTCTGGAAACAAGGCATGCAAAATTGGACCCCCTTACAAGAAGTGGAAGAACTGAAAGCCTTTTTAGGCGGAAATACACCGCCGCCGATACCGGAATAAATGTTTTTTTCGGTGGTTTCGGTACAATTTTAAAAAGTTGCTTCGCACCTTTTTAAAATTGTACCGAAACCACCTTAGGCTCAGACCTATTAGAGCTGGTTGAGTGATTTTGATGTTTTTTGCATGCAAAAAACATCAAAATCGTATCGAAACCACCGTTCAACACCTGCCTTACAAAAAATGCAACAACCCAAACAACAAAAATCCGAACTCAAAAAATCCTGCGTCAATTGTGGGGCAGAGCTTCGGTATGCGCCAGGTACCACCAGTTTAAAATGTGATTATTGTGGCTACACCCAAGAAATAGAACCAGCCGAAACCACTTTTGAAGAGCTGGAACTGAAACCCTATCTGGATAGACTGGGCAGTCAATCGCACAGTGAGGAAATCACGATGTTGCAATGTAAAAGCTGTGGTGCCGAGCAGCATATTGAAGAAAATTACAAGTCCCTGCATTGCGTGTATTGCGGCTCGCCCTTGATTGTGGAAGATGCCAAAAAAGAGACTTGGATTTTGCCGGGAGCGGTGCTTCCGTTTCAGATTAACCAACAAAAAGCCCATCAAATCTTTAAAAAATGGGTGAAAGGACTGTGGTTTGCACCCAACGACTTAAAAAAAGCAGCCCTCGACCCACAATTTACTAAAGGCCTCTACGCTCCATATTGGACGTTCGATGCTCAACTCTACGCCGAATATACCGGGCAACGGGGCGAGTATTATTACGTAACAAAAACCGTGGGCAGCGGAAAAAACAAACGTACCGTACAAAAACGACGTACCCGTTGGTATCCAGCTTCGGGCAGTATTTCAGGTTTTGTTGATGATACTTTGATCAAGGCTTCAAAACAACGCTCTGGGATTATTCCATCTAAAGTGGCTCATTGGAACCTAAAGGACCTGCAGCCTTTCGATAGCAGTTTTTTAGCCGGTTTTGTGACCGAAAAATACACCATTCCACTACAAGATGGTCACTTAGGAGCCACCAAAGAAGCTCGAAACATAGCCAATACTTGGGCACGGCGTGACATAGGCGGCGATACCCAACGAGTACATTCCATCGATATGAAGTTGAGCAAAGAGACCTTTAAGCATATACTGCTCCCTGTGTATGTGAGCGCCTACAAATTTAAAGGCAAACGGTACAATTTTTTCATTAATGGGCAAACTGGAGCTCTTTCGGGCAAACGACCGTATTCATTTTGGAAAATATTCTTTTTTGTCCTCGCAATTATTGCAGTAATAGCTGCAATTGTCTATATTTCTAACTTATGAGAACATTGGTAATTGGCGACATTCACGGCGGGTTAAAAGGGTTGAAACAGGTTTTTGAGCGTATGGAATTAAAACCAGACGACCGCTTTATATTTGTAGGCGATTATGTGGACGGCTGGAGCGAAAGTGCCGAAACCATCTCATATTTAATCGGTTTTTCTGAAACGTACGAATGCATTTTCATTCGTGGCAATCACGATGCCCTGCTCTATAATTTTCTAAAAAAAGGCGACCACAACCCCACTTGGCTGCAACATGGCGGCGAGTCCAGCAAAAAAAGTTACGAGCGGCTTTCCGAAGGGGAAATAGAAGCTCATATCAACTTCCTTGAAAATCTACGGAATTACTTTGTAGATGAACAGAACCGACTATATCTTCACGCAGGTTTTACCAACCAGCACGGCCCACAGCACGAATATTACCCCAATATGGTGTATTGGGACCGCACGTTATGGGAAATGGTCTGTGCCATGGACCAGTCCATCGCAAAAGAAAGTGAAAAATACCCGAAAAGGCTGCAATTGTTCAAGGAAATCTATATTGGCCACACGCCTGTTACCCGGGTAGGCTTTAACGAACCGGCGAATTTCGCAAATGTGTGGAACGTGGATACCGGTGCGGCTTTTAAGGGAGCGGTTTCCGTGATTGATGCCCACACCAAAGAAGTTTGGCAAAGCGACCCTGTTTGGCAACTCTACCCTAATGAAAGCGGCAGAAATTAAGACCGTTTTGGGATAGTTTTATTTTGTGCTTTGTATCTTTACATCCTATTGGCGGTGTGCCTTTCCTGTCGGAAACACGCCAAACAACATCCAAAAACCCCACAACGTATGGTGCTTAAAAATAAACGTCTCGAAGTCATGAAAACCGTTGAAAAATCGGTGGATGACTATGTGAAAAACTATTTAATTCCTGTTGAAGAAATTTGGCAACCCACCGATTTATTGCCAAATCTTCAAAATGAGAATTATGTTGAAGAACTTACCCAAATGCGGGAAGAAGCTAAAGAATTACCTTACGATTTTTGGGTGGTCTTGGTAGGCGATATGGTTACTGAAGAAGCCCTACCTACTTACGAATCTTGGCTTATGGATATGGAAGGCGTGGATCAACACGGAAGAGACGGTTGGTCCAAATGGATACGGCAATGGACCGGCGAAGAAAACCGTCACGGCGATACCTTGAACAAATACCTTTATCTCTGCGGAAGGGTAAATATGCGCGAAATTGAAATTACCACCCACCACCTCATCAATGACGGTTTCGACATTGGCACCGGCCGCGACCCGTACCGAAACTTTGTTTATACCAGTTTTCAAGAATTGGCCACGAACATTTCACACAAACGAGTGGGGCAATTGGCCAGAAAGAAAAACAATAAAATGCTCGCCAAAATGTGTAAGTTAATTTCAGGGGACGAAATGCGCCACCATTTGGCCTACCGCGAATTTGTAAAAACTATTCTGGAATACGATGCCAGTGAAATGATCCTTGCTTATGAAGATATGATGCGGAAGAAAATCGTGATGCCCGCACAATTTTTACGCGAATCTGGCGAAGAACTCGCTTCGGCTTTTGAAAACTTCTCCAATGCCGCACAGCGATTGGGTGTTTACACCACCTTCGATTATATCGATATCATGGAAAAACTGAACAGTTACTGGCAAATAGATAAACTAAACGCCTTAACCGATGAAGCCGAGAAAGCGCGTGATTACCTTATGAAACTTCCCGATAGAATGCGACGAATCGCTAACCGTATTTCCATACCACAAGACCAAATTCAGTTTAAGTGGGTGGAAAACAATGGTATTATTTAAATAGAAATGCGACCATGCTGCCGAAAGATATCAAAAAAGCCCGTTGCAAGTTGCAACGGGCTTTTTGTCTAAAATTTATTTCTATCAGCGAAGCAATCTAACTTCTAACTACTACAAATCGAATTTAATTCCTTGTGCCAATGGCAATTCTGTAGTATAGTTAATCGTGTTGGTTTGTCTTCTCATATAGATTTTCCACGCATCGCTACCACTTTCACGGCCGCCTCCGGTTTCTTTTTCACCACCAAAAGCACCACCAATTTCTGCACCCGAAGTTCCGATGTTTACATTGGCAATTCCACAGTCTGACCCGGCGACACTTAAAAAGCGTTCGGCTTCCCGAAGGTTATTGGTCATAATGGCCGAAGAGAGCCCTTGACGCACCCCGTTTTGAATTTCGATAGCGTTTTCTAAATCACCGCTGTATTTCAGAAGGTACAATACCGGAGCAAAGGTTTCGTGCTGAACGATTTCAAATTCGTTCTTTGCTTCGGCAATGGCTGGTTTTACATAGCATCCGCTTTCATAGCCTTCGCCTTCCAAAACTCCGCCTTCAACCAAGATGTTTCCGCCTTCTTCCACAACTTTATCTAAGGCATTTTGATAGTTTTTCACCGCATCTTTGTCGATAAGCGGCCCTACGTGGTTGTTTTCGTCTAGTGGATTCCCAATTTTAATTTGTTGGTAGGCATCAACAATAGCGTCTTTTACCTTGTCGTACACATCTTCGTGCACGATCAAGCGGCGTGTGGAGGTACAGCGCTGTCCGCAAGTTCCCACAGCACCAAATACTGCCCCGATCACGGTGTTTTTAATATCGGCATCTGGTGTAACGATGATGGCGTTGTTTCCGCCCAATTCCAATAAAGTTTTTCCTAAACGGCCGGCCACTTTTTTGGCAACTATTTTTCCCATTCGGGTAGAACCGGTTGCCGAAATCAACGGAACACGCTCATCTTTGGTCATCATTTCTCCTACGGTGTAATCTCCTGTGATTAAGCAGGAAATACCTTCGGGTGCGCCGTTTTCAGAAAATACCCGCGCTGCAATATTCTGGCAGGCAACAGATGTTAATGGTGTTTTTTCAGATCCTTTCCAAATACACGCATCGCCACACACCCAAGCCAACGCTGTGTTCCAACTCCAAACGGCAACGGGGAAGTTAAATGCTGAAATAATACCAACTACTCCAAGTGGATGATACTGCTCGTACATACGGTGCCCTGGACGCTCACTGTGCATCGTTAAACCGTGCAACTGACGGGACAAACCTACTGCAAAATCGCAGATGTCGATCATTTCTTGTACTTCGCCCAGACCTTCTTGGTAACTTTTTCCCATTTCATAAGAAACTAGCTTTCCTAATGGTTCTTTCAAGCGACGCAATTCATCATTAAATTTTCTTACAATTTCTCCACGTTGCGGTGCAGGAAGCTGTCTCCATTCTTTAAATCCTTCTGTTGCTGTAGTGATTACTTTTTCGTAATCCTCTTTTGTGGTGGCAGAAACTTTACCGATCAATTTTCCGTCCACGGGCGAATAGGAAGCTATTTCCTCGCCGCTGGAAAACCAGTTTTTGCCGGTTGAGGTTCCGTTATTGGTTTCGTTTACGCCTAATTCTTTTAACGCTTCTTCAATGCCGAAGCTGCTTGCTACTGTTGCCATATTTTATGTTTTTAAATAATTTTTTTAGCTAATTTAACTGAGTTAACTCTTGAGTTTACCCTGAGTGATAATCGAAGGGCGAAGGTACGGAATAGTAGTTAGAATTTGAAATGGAAGCAGTATGATGTTAGTTTTCCTTGAGTTCGGCCTTTAGGCCTGCTACAAATTCGTTTTTTCCGCCCTGTGCAGGATGCCGAACATACGCATACGTATAGCCCAAGTGGTTGAGTTGCGATTCGGGTTTTCGGCCCAAGGCTATAATTTTATCAATGGTAAAAATAGCCAGTAGTTCATTTAAAAAATTGGCGCCTAATTCCAGCTCGGCTTTGTTGGGGGTTCGGTTGGTTTTTTTGTTGCCGGGTTTATGTGGGTGAAACGGGAAAATATTCCAGTTAAGCGGTTTTTCGACATAATTTTGCAGCTCGTTCCATACAATGGTGGCCGATTGTTCGCTGTCCAATGCTTTGGAATCATCAATGCATTTGAATCCTTGATCTTTATAGAATGGGGTTTCGGTCAAGATACGTTCGCTCGTAAACGGAATTCCGGTAAGGCTGCAGCCTTTGTAGCTGGGTGCTTCCCCCAACAATAAGGTCGTGGGGTTGATTTTAAGCATCTTTGTTAAATAAAGCGTTAGGTTATGCCTTCGGATGGCCGCCGCTTTTGAATTTCCGAAATAGAAATTTTCGGTTGTTGTAGGGACAACTTGTTTGGAGAGTTTGGTTATGAAGTGGGTTATTTTGGTCACTGGGATTTATAAAGATTGGGTATAAGGGCAGAAGCGGATTTCAAAGCGGTTACTTGTCCCGCTACTACAAAAGTTTATTAAATGCACAGACCTTCGATTCACCACTTCAGCCGTTATTGCTCATATATATTGTTGAATTTAATTTGAACAGTTTTTGAATTACATTTTTCGACCATATAAACAAATACACTAATATTAGGCGTTTATTTAGTTTTTCTTTCTTTTGTTAGGTACAAGAGGACTAAACCGGCTATAATTGCAATTGTCCAACCAATAAGCCAATTAACACGCTCGGTTTCTGAATCTAAATTGAGTCTAAAAAAATCAATATGTAATTGAATAATTCCATTCATTGCCAATATTTCCAAAGCAACCAGTACAATTCCCATTCCAAGTAATAGCCATCCCAACACCTGTAAAATATATTTTACTTTATTATCCATGATTTATTTTTAAAATTTAAAACAGAACTTCTGTTTAAAGTTCTTTTGAGCTATTCTGGTATTTGTGGATTTCAAACCCTAACTAATATTAAATTTAGGTGTTGATAATCAATTGATTATAATTTTTCTTTTTCCAGGTTTTTTTAACCGTTCAGACCTTCTCAGGACCTTAGCTCAAGAAATTATGGGGTTTTTCTTGTTTGGGGAATTATGCACAACTTATATATAAACTCAATTATACAAAAGTCCTGTTTCTTCTAAAGCTTTTTACTCATCCGTAGTAAACCGTTCATCTGTTTCCATTACCTCGCCACAATTATCGCAAGTGCGCAGTTCTTTGGAATTGTAAAAGTGTTTAAAATGTTTCAGAAAATCTTTTTCAATATCATCCAGCTCAAAATATACTTCGTATAACTTATTGTTGCAGTTGTCGCAAAACCAGAGCAGCCCGTCTTTTACGTCCAGGTCTTTGCGTTTTCGTTCGACTACCAGCCCAATGGAATTTTCATGCCGGACCGGCGAGTGTGGTACTTTGGCGGGATGCAAATACATATCACCAGGGCCCAATTTCATGGTTTTCTTTTCGCCTTCGTCTTGAACATAAACTTCAATTTCGCCTTCCAACTGGTAAAAAAGTTCTTCGGTTTCGTTATAATGGTAGTCTTTCCGAGCGTTGGGACCAGCAACAACCATCACGATATAATCGTCGGCATCTTTATACAGGTTTTTGTTGCCCACCGGGGGTTTGAGTGCTTCCCTGTTTTTTTCTAACCAATTGTTGAGATTGAAAGGTTTTTGAATAGCCATAGCCGTATTTTTAAGGTTTCCATAAAAATACGGCAAAAGCTATAAACAAAAAAGGGAGTCTTATTTTTTATAGAAGAGCTGGGTGAAATAAACCCGTCCGTCGGGCGCTTCAATAACGCCAAAACCGGAGTGGGTAAAATCACCTTCAATATTTTGACGGTGCCCTTCGCTGTTTAACCACGCATTGACAACCTCTTCGGCAGTTGGGTAACCAAAAGCAACGTTTTCGCCAACAATTTTGGCGCCTCTCTTTTTGAGCGCTTTTTTCCTGACATCAAAATGGTCGTGGTTGATTTCTTCCAAGTCGATCATGTACAACGTATGGTCTACTGCATAAGCAGAAGCGTATTGCTGGTCGCTTTTAAGAAGCGCAAGACCTTGGGAAGACCGGTGCTGATTGATTAAATCTAAAATTTCGTTTGCCATTTCCCAATCGGTTTCGTTGGCAAGGTTTAAATCAATGGTGTAATCGGTAGTCTCCTCAACGACTACCTCGGTGTCTTTGCTACAAGAGGTCACAGTACAAAAAAGTACCATAGCCAGTAGGCTGGTTTTAAGTAGATTCATAAGTACGGGGGCATCAAATTTGGGGCATGATGCTGATTCAAATATAGAAAAAATCTTACAAAAAATTACACTTTATCGATTTATTTATGTCTTTAATCGATAAAATAGAATTGTTTCACCATTCTGAAACTTAGTTAAAACTTTGGTCAGCCACCGTAAACAGTGAAATTTCCGTTATATTCGTATATCTTAAAACCGAAGGTCGTATGAGAAAAATTTTAACACTTTTAATCGTATTTTTTGTGCTTTTTAGCTGTAAAAACGAAAAAAATGAGTCAGAAATTTCTGAAAAATCACCACAAATAGAACAATACCCAACTCCAAATTTCGGGATTGTAATCCATGGTGGTGCCGGAACCATCCTAAAGAAAAACATGAGCGATTCGCTTGAAAACGTGTATAAACTGAAATTGGAAGAAGCCATAAAAACAGGCCACGACATTTTAAAAAATGGCGGTACAGCCATGGAAGCCGTTACCAAAACCATTAACGTGATGGAAAACTCGTCTTTGTTCAATGCTGGAAAAGGTGCTGTTTTTACTCATGAAGAAACCAATGAACTGGATGCCTCAGTTATGGATGGTGCCACATTAAATGCAGGGGCGGTTGCGGGAGTTACCCACATTAAAAACCCAATCGATTTGGCCTTGGCCGTGATGAACAATTCGCCACACGTATTGCTTAGCGGACAAGGGGCCGAACGCTTTGCTAAAGAACAGGGCTTTGAAATGATGGATCCTTCCTATTTTTATACCGAAAAAAGGTTTCAGTCATTGCAACGCATAAAAGAAAAGGAAAAGACAGAACTGGATCACGATTCAAAAGTTTCCTTTGCCGAAGATCCTTTTATTAAAGACTCAAAATTCGGAACCGTTGGTTGTGCCGCTTTGGACAAAAACGGAAACCTCGCCGCTGGAACTTCCACCGGAGGCATGACAAACAAGCGTTGGAACCGTATTGGCGACGCACCTATTATCGGCGCCGGGACGTACGCCAACAACGCTACCTGTGCCGTATCTTCAACCGGATGGGGCGAATATTTCATCCGTGGGATGGTGGCTCACGACATTTCGGCTATGATGGAATACAAAGGCGTAACGCTTCAGGAAGCTGCGGAAGAGGTTATTCAAGAAAAACTGCCAAATCTAGGCGGCGATGGTGGCATTGTTGCCATTGATAAAGACGGAAATGTCTCCATGGAATTCAACACCGCTGGGATGTACCGTGCTACTATGAATGCGGAAGGCGATTTAAAAATAGGCATTTATAATGAGTAATAAAGGCTCATCGTACTACGCAGTCATCTTTACCAGTCAGCAAACGGAAACCATAGAAGGATATGATGAAATGGCTCAAACCATGGAGAACCTTGCAAAACAACAACCAGGGTATTTAGGCATTGAAACTGATCGTTCAGAAATAGGGATAACAGTAAGTTATTGGGAAAATCAGCAAGCCATTATAAATTGGAAAGCTAATTTAGACCACCAAATGGCACAAAAATTAGGTAAAAAACAATGGTATTCTTGGTATAGAATAAGAATCTGCAAAGTGGAACGGGAATATGAGTGGCAAAAGTAATTTAAAGATTAGCATTTAGAGTAAATAATTTACTTCTCTCCCTCAGGGGAGGTCGGGAGGGGGACTTGTTAAACCCTTCCCAAATCTTAGATTTTAAAATACGAAACAAAAACAATTTTTCGTTACTCAAATAACTCCCTTCCAAAACATTCAAAATTCAAAACCCCTACATTCAGGGATATTTTATTGCTATAATAGCAACATATTTGTTTGTCGTTAGCCGCTATTCTATTTAATTTTAAGAACGAAAAAACCATCGATTATGAGAAACCTGTCTTTTTTTCTAGCCCTGATTGCCATTTTATTTCTTTCCGCTTGCGGCGACAAAAAACCTTCTGAAACCGACAACCTTTTTAAGTTTAAAGATTATATTTCATACAACACCTACGGAAACAAAAGCATTGCAGATCCCATTCGCATCGAACTGCAAAAACCGTTGGACCAATTTGAACTTACCCAGGAAATAGACCGAAAATACCTCACCATTTCTCCGTCAACCGAAGGCACCCTCACTATTGAAAATGGGCGCACACTCGTCTTTACACCTGCCGAATATTTAAAGCCCGACACTGAATATACCATCACGGTCAAACTGAGCAAGCTGTATGACAACGTTGAAAAAGAATTTAAAGATTATACCTTCAGTTTTAAGACCATCACCCCCAATTTTAAAGTTGATCTGGGCAACCTGCAATCGTACAGCAAAAAATGGCAGTATATAAACGGATATCTGGAAACTTCAGATATCATTACATTGGAAAAAGCCAAAAAATTGGTTCAGGTAAACCAGGGCGACAAAAAACTGAAACTCCAATGGCCTTCGGAAGGGGACTATGCCACTTATTTCAGTTTTACCATAGACAGCATCCAACGAAAAATGGACGATTCAGAAATCAAAATAAGCTGGAACGGCGATGCCATCGATGCTGAAACAAAGGGCGAAAACACGTTCAAAATTCCAGGCCAAAACAATTTTACGGTGATCGATGTAGAAAGCACCCTTTCGCCACAGACTTCACTTGCCATTAATTTTTCCGACCCGTTGAAGGAAAATCAAGATTTTGCAGGACTAGTCACTATTGATAGCATTCAAAATTTAAGTTATGAGGTAAACGGCAACGTATTAAATATCTACCCAAGCACCCGAATTACCGGAGATGCCCGGGTAACGGTGTTCAACGGCATTAAAAACATTGAAAATTTCGGCTTGAAAAAAGAATTTTCTGAACTCGTTTCTTTTGAAGAACTCAAACCTGCCGTCCGGCTTATTTCAAAAGGAACTGTTTTGCCCAATGCCACTTCCACGCCCTTTTATTTTGAAACGGTCAACCTTTCGGCCATCGATGTGCGCATCATAAAAATATACCAAGACAACATCCTTCAATATTTACAAACCGCAGACCTGAACAGCAATAATGTTTATGATATAAAACGCGTAGGAAGGCGTATTGCCAAAAAGACCATCAACCTCACTGAAAATTCCGTAGGCAGCAACAGCACATGGAAAGCCCACGCCTTAAACCTTTCAGAATTCTTTAAAGCCGATCCCGGTGCCATCTATCGCGTGGAACTCAGTTTTAAAAAGAGCTATACGACCTACGATTGTAGCGGAAATACTACTGAAGCAACAGAAGAAGATGACTATTACGCAAACGCTGATGATACCTATGAAGACGAACAAGAAGAAAAATATTGGAACAACGAGATTTACCGTTGGCGCGATTACACCTACAATTGGCAAGAAAGGGATAACCCGTGCCACGCTGCCTATTATAATCAAGACCGAATAATAAGCAGTAATGTAATAGGCAGCGATCTGGGTTTGATCGTTAAGGAAAGCAGCAACCGCTCCTATCATTTTATCACGAACAATTTAGTGACCACCAAACCCGAAAGTGGCGTTAAGATCAAGCTCTATAATTACCAACAGCAATTGGTGGAAACTGTTACCACAGATGCCGAAGGGATGACGCTTTACGATAGCGAAAAAAACATCGCTTTTGCCGTGGCACAAAAGGGAAAAAATTACGCCTACGCCAAATTGGAAGACGGAAAAGCACTGTCCATGAGCAAGTTTGATGTTTCCGGAAAACAATTGCAAAAAGGCATCAAAGGATTTTTATATACCGAGCGTGGCGTTCACCGTCCGGGTGACAGCATACACTTAACCTTTGTACTCAGCGATGTGGCCAATCCATTACCAAAAAACCATCCCGTAAAACTAGAAGTAACCGACGCCCGAGGAAAACTAGTCCAACGAAGTGTGTTGAACGGAACAAAATTCTCCCCTTTTGGAGGAGATGCCGAAGGCAGAGGGGGAGAAAGCGGGATGTTCAGAAGCAAAGAAGGTTTTTATTACTTCCCCATCCCCACCCAGCCCAGTGCCCCGACCGGCAATTGGAATGCTACGGTAACCGTTGGTGGCGTGCAGTTTACCAAAAGCCTAAAAGTTGCCACGGTAAAACCCAACCGTTTAAAAATAAAATTGGATTTTGATGATGACATCCTCGATGCCAGCAAACCGATAAAGGGGACGGCGAATGCCGCGTGGTTACACGGCGCTCCAGCCCGGAACTTGAAAATTGAAATGGACGCTACACTTAGAACAACCTCCACTGCGTTCAAAAATTACCCGAACTATCAGTTTAACGATCCAGTTCGCACGTTCAATGAAGTGGAAATCCCGGTGTTGGATACGAAACTTTCTTCGAAAGGAACTACGTCGTTTTCAAAAGATTTTGAAGTCAGCGGCAAAGCACCCGGCATGCTCCAAGCTACTTTTTTAACGAAGGTGTTTGAAGGAGGCGGCGATTTTTCAATCGATGTGTTTAGTAAAAATTTAGCGCCTTACTCACATTTTGTAGGCTTGCGCTCGCCCGAAGCCCATAAATACGGTTCTTATTTTACCGATGAAAACACGGTGTTCGATGTGGCAACTGTCGATGCCCAAGGCAATGCCAGCCCCAACCGCGAAGTAGAAGTAAAGGTTTTCAGGATAGAATGGCGCTGGTGGTGGAACCGTGGGAACGATAATTTATCAAGGTATGAAAACGCCACCGTCCACAAACCGGTAAAAGATTTTAAGGTTACTACCAACAGCAAAGGAAAGGCTAATTTTACCATCAACATTCCTGAAGAAGAAGGCGGCCGGTATTTAATTCGGGTCATCGATAAAAAATCAGGGCACGCCACGGGCCGTGTTGCCTATTTTTACCGAAACTGGTGGAAAGCCCCAGTTGATGGCGAGGCCGAAAGTGCCAAAATGTTGGTTTTTTCCGCAGATAAAGAAAAATATAATGTAGGCGAAGAAGCGTTTATCACCTTCCCATCTGGTAGTGAAGGCCGGGCATTGATCAGTGTGGAAAACGGTACCGAAGTATTGGCCACCCATTGGATAGAGACCAAAAAAGGCGAAACCAAAGCCGCCATTCGCCTTACCAAGGAAATGACACCCAATATATATGTAAACATTTCTTTGCTGCAGCCCCATGAACAGACCAAAAACGATCTGCCCATCCGGTTGTATGGCGTGATTCCTATTTTGGTGGAAGATGCTTCAACTGTGCTAAAACCTGAAATCAATATGCCCAACGTATTGAAGCCGGAGGAGAATTTTACCGTAAAGGTTTCCGAAGCAAACAACAAACCCATGACCTACACGTTGGCGATGGTCGATGAAGGGTTGTTGGATTTAACCCGTTTTAAAACCCCTGAAATCCACAAGGCTTTTTACACCCGCGAAGCTTTGGGCGTAAAAACTTTCGATATGTACGATGATGTAATCGGCGCTTATTCGGGGAGTGTGGATAATATTTATGCTATTGGGGGTGGCGATGTGGCTGCCGGCGCCAAAAACCGAAAAGCCGACCGATTTAAACCCGTTGTAAAATATGTAGGTCCGTTTAAACTGAAAGCTGGCGAAACCGCTTCCCATACATTGACCATGCCCAACTATGTGGGATCGGTGCGTACTATGGTCATTGCCGGGGATAACTCCAAAAGTGCGTATGGAAAGATTGACGAAACCACACCCGTACGAAAACCCTTGATGGTGTTGGCTTCGCTTCCACGGAAATTGTCACCTGGCGAGAAAGTAACGCTTCCGGTAACCGTTTTTGCAATGGAAGAAAAAGTAAAAAACGCAACCATTACCGTAAAAACAGGTGATGGATTAAAACCTATTAACGGAACTTCAAAAACCATATCATTTCCTTCGGTAGGTGAAAAAATAGTGAATTTTGAGTTTGATGTGTTGCCAACTTCAAAAATACAAACCATTGAAGTGCTCGCTTCGGGAAGTGGCGAAAAAGCGAGCTACAAAGTGGAAATAGACGTGGAAAACCCCAACCCTATTTCTCAAAAGGCAAGTCAATACACCTTGACCGAAAACGGGACCGAAACCATCAACTTTGAAACCTTTGGCGTTTCGGGAAGCAACGGAGCGATGTTGGAATTTTCTACCGTTCCACCCATGGATTTTGGCAAGCGCATGGAATACTTAATCCGTTATCCCCATGGCTGTGTGGAGCAAATCACTTCGGGTGCTTTTCCACAACTGTATTTGGCCGATGTGTTTGATATTACCTTTGATAAGAAAAAAGACATTCAAAAAAACGTAGAAACCGCCATCCGAAAATTAGGGAACTATCAAAATACTTCCGGCGGACTCAGTTATTGGCCCGGTGAACGAGAAGCAGACCCGTGGAGCACCAATTATGTAGGGCACTTTATGTTGGAAGCCAAACAAAAAGGATACGCCTTGCCTATTTCGTTTTTGAACAATTGGTTGCAGTTTCAGAAAAATGCAGCTAGACAATGGCGTAATAGTAGTACAAGTTATAATTCTAGTTTAACGCAAGCCTACCGGTTGTACACCTTGGCACTAGCTGGTCAACCCGAATTAGCGGCTATGAACCGGCTTCGGGAATCGAAACACCTAAGTAACGATGCCAAATGGAGATTGGCAGCAGCTTATGCTTTGGCAGGTAAAAGGAATGTAGCCGAGCAGATTTCGCAAACAGCAAATATCAATTTTGAGCCTAAACGATACAATTATTACACCTACGGCTCCCCTTTTAGGAACAAGGCTATGGCACTTGAGACTATGGTGGCATTGGGAGATAACAAGCAACGGGAGATGGCTGTTTCCGTGGCTAAAGAATTGTCATCCCAGCGTTGGTACAGCACCCAAGAAACTGCTTACGCCTTGTTAGCTATGGCAAAAATGATAAACAAAAATGGCGGAAAAGCGATGGAGCTTACCTATACCGACAACGGAAAAACAAAAATCGTTAAAACCGACCGTGCCGTAGCGCAACGAGAGCTTAGTTTTACAATGGGTGATAATTCAGTTTCTGTTTCTAATAAAAAAGGGAATGTGGTCTATGTTACTTTAATTCAGCAAGGAAAACTTCCGTTAGGTAAAGAATTGGCTGAACGAAAAAACCTCACTATTCAAGCTCAATATTTGGATGGAACAGGAAAATCAATCGACGTTTCAAAATTACGGCAAGGGACAGAAATTTCTGCCACGGTAACGGTTACCAACATCTCTAATGATCACATTAACAACGTAGCGCTTACTAAAATCTCCCCAAGCGGTTGGGAAATTGTCAATACTAGTTTTACCGAACTTGGTGGCGGCGCTAGTGGCAAAGCACGATATACCGACATCCGTGATGACCGGGTAAATTTTTACTTTGATCTCCGGGCCAAAAAGTCGAAAACGTTTACGATAAAACTGAATGCTTCGTATTTGGGCACTTATTATCTGCCCGGCACACAAGTGGAAGCGATGTACGACCGTAATTATTATGCGCGTAATAAGGGGATGTGGGTTGAGGTTGTGAAGTAAGCAAATAAAAAAAGCTCCTTCCCCTAGACAGGGGAAGGTGGATTAAGGCGTAGCCTTAAGACGGAAGGGGTGCGTGAACCCACCCCTTTTTTCAGTAAACTGAAAAATGTCCCCTCCCTGTCAGGAGGGGAGCCAAAAATGAGAAAAATAGAAACACATATAAAAACCTTCATAAAAAAACACAAGTTCAAACTTGGGGTTGTGTTTGTGGTTTTCCTTGTTTGGTTGTTTTGCCTTCCTTCCCAATTATTTAAAACACCCACCTCAACCGTGTTGGAAAGTCGGGAAGGTGTTATGATGGGTGCCCGGATTGCCGATGATGGGCAATGGCGGTTTCCACAGTTGGATTCGGTACCGTATCGGTTTGAGCACTCCATTTTATATTTTGAAGATGAATATTTTTATACGCATCCAGGTTTTAATCCTGTTTCCATCACCAAAGCGCTTTGGCAAAACATCTCGACTCATTCCCGTCGTGGTGGCAGTACACTCACACAACAAGTAATCAGGCTTTCCCGTAAAAACCAAAAACGCACCTATTTTGAGAAACTGATCGAAATTTTTCAAGCCACTCGATTGGAAGCGGGCACTACGAAAAAAGAAATATTGAACCTCTACGCTTCCTACGCCCCTTTTGGTGGGAATGTAGTAGGATTGGAAACCGCATCGTGGCGGTATTTTGGCATTCCGGCTAGTGAATTGAGCTGGGGGCAATCGGCAGCGTTAGCCGTTTTACCTAACGCACCAGCTTTAATTTTTCCAGGGAAAAACGAAGTAATCTTAAAGCAAAAACGAGATAAGTTGTTGTTCAAATTGTTTCAAAAGGGAATTATTGATAAAACAACCTATGAATTAGCTATCGCTGAACGCTTGCCCGGCAAACCATTTCCCTTACCTGAAATTGCACCACATTTAACCGAAAAAGCAAGAATTGAACATACGGGAGAACGCATTCAATCCACAATAGACCTTTCGCTTCAGCAAAAGACAAATCGCATTGTAAAGGAGCACTATTTTCAACTAAAACAAAACCAAATTCATAACCTATCTGTTTTGGTCTTGGACGTGAATACCAAAGAGGTCTTGGCGTATGTAGGCAATGCGCCAACAACCAAAGAGCACAACAACTATGTTGACATCATCGACAAAAACCGAAGTACCGGAAGTGTATTAAAGCCTTTTTTATATTCGGCTTTGTTGAATGCAGGCGAACTGTTGCCCAATATGCTGGTGGCCGATGTTCCCACAACGGTAAATGGCTATAGTCCTGAAAATTTTGACAATACTTTTAACGGTGCCGTTCCTGCAAGTGTTGCGCTGTCTCGTTCGTTGAATGTTCCCGCCGTGCGTATGTTGCGGGAATATGGGTTACAACGGTTTTACAATCGGTTGCATGATGTGAAACTTTCAAGCATTGACCATCCTGCCGATTATTATGGCTTGTCTTTAATTCTCGGTGGTGCGGAAAGTTCGTTATGGCAGGTGACCAATGCGTATGCAGGGTTGGCATCGACCCTCAATTTTTTTAATAATTCTTCCAGTGAATATCGTCCCAATGAATTTATGGAACCTAATTATATAAAGAATAAAAAAGCTGACTTCGGAAAAAAGCAACAAAACCCCTCTGTTTTTAATGCAGGCGCCATTTATAAAACTTTTACCGCTATGAAAGAAGTAAACCGGCCACAAGGGGAGGAAAATTGGAGTTTTTTCAGCAATTCGCAGCCCATTGCTTGGAAAACCGGAACAAGTTTCGGGTTTAAAGATGCATGGGCCGTTGGGGTTACGCCAAAGTACGCGATTGGGGTTTGGGTAGGCAATGCCGACGGAGAAGGCCGCCCCGGATTAACAGGAATTCAAGCTGCCGCTCCTGTTTTATTCGATGTGTTGGATGTATTGCCAACTTCTTCCCAATGGTTTACAACACCCTATGATGAATTGACCGAAGCCGAAATCTGTAGAAAAAGCGGGCATTTGGCTAATGTGTTTTGTGAAGAAACGTTTTCAGAATTTATTCCGAAGAACGGAGTAAAAACAGCACCTTGCCCCTACCATCAAAAAGTGTTTTTAAATGCTTCAGGAACGGCGCGCGTAAATTCATCTTGCTATGAACTGTCAGAAATGAAACAAAAAAGTTGGTTTGCCCTTCCGCCGGTAATGGAATATTATTACGCACCCTTACACCCAGAATATAAGCCTTTGCCTCCTTTTAAAAACAGTTGTTTACAAGAGGGCGAAAATTTGATGGAATTTATATTTCCGAAGCGAAACGAAACCATCTTATTGGCAAAAGACTTTAACGAAACCACACAAGAACTTATCTTTAAACTCGCCCACCGCGACCCGGAACGGACGGTGTATTGGTATCTGGATTCAGAATATGTGGGGAGTACCGATACGTTTCACGAACTGGCCATTTCGCCAAAACCCGGAAGCCATATATTGACCGTCATGGATAGCGAAGGAAATGAGTTGCGAGAGAACATTGAGATTGAGAAGTTGTAGTCGAGGTTTTTTTGATGGAATACCAATTCTATCCTAAATATTATACATGTTCATATTTTCCATTGATGAAAAAACCCTTCGACTGGGCTCAGGATAAACCAAGCCAAAAAAATCTAGGCTTACAAAACTTTATCTAAATTTATCATTCCGCGCCTAAATTTTAGGAACTCGCTTTAAAGCTCTTGCCTACTCTAAAGATTTAGCATGTTCAAACAGCCTAAAATTTTTAACGGCACTCTCATTTCAAATTTTACGATAAACTTTTGATAGACCGAAAAGGGATTTTTCAAAATTAATTCTTAATTATTTAAAATTTATTAGAAATCAATATAGATAAGGCATTAAAAACATTTAGGTGATATTGATAAAATACCTATTATTTTTCCAATGGCGGATTCCTCAGTCGTACCTGCCCGACTCATCATTCAGGCGAGCCTTCTTCAGAATGGCGTTGCTCAAAAACAAAAAAAGGCCATCTTTTACAGACGGCCTCTTAGGATATTTTAAAATGAATGTACTTATTGTTTTACAAACTTAACCACTCCTGATGTTTCAGCAGAAGTTAGTTTTACAAAATAGTTCCCTGCTGCCAAAGCTGAAACTTGAATGCGGCCATTGTTTGTTACTTCAGAAGTAAGTACTGTTTTGCCTAACATATCCACGATTTCAACTTGGTATGTTTCTCCTGTGCTTTGAAGGTTAACGGTAACATAATCGTTCGCCGGATTCGGGTATAGGTTGAAATCCAAACCTTGGTTTTCATTGATGCCCAATGGTTCGTTGCTATATCGTGCCACGACCATTTCTGAAGATCCCGATCCAGTATAAGAATACCCAGATGCAATAATTTTTCCATCAGGTTGTAACACAACATCGGTACCGTAATCTTGTCTTCCATCTATATCAGTACTTACCATACCGTCCGTATCAAAAGAGGTGTCTAAGCTTCCATCCGTATTGAGACGTACCAAAGCGATATCATATTCACTTTGTAAAACCGTAGAACCAAATAAAATAGCTTTACCATCATCTTGCAGGATCATACTCTTCGTATAATTTTCACCGTTCACCAATCTAACAGTAACAACACCGTTGTCACCGTAAGTGCTATCAAAGGTTCCGTCGGTATTTAACCTTACTGCTGCAATATCATATCTAAGTGGATTAGAATCAATATAGGTATGGCCTCCCAAAATAATTTTTCCATCATCCTGTATTACCATCCCATCTACAAAATCGTTCTCAACATCAATGTTGAAGAATACTTCTCCATTGGTTCCAAACGAACTGTCGGTGGTTCCATCGGCATTAAACCTTGCTGCCGCCATTTGGTATAGGTTATTATTGTTCAACAAAAAGCCGCCCGCTACAATCTTGCCGTCATTTTGTACGGCAATTTCCTTGATAAAGCCTAAAGAAGAACCAAAACCGGTAATGGCAAAACCATTGGTCCCGAATGTAGTGTCCAAGCTACCATCTGTATTGAACTTTGCAATGGCAAATTCGTCATCACTGTACCCGCCCAATAATATAGTGCCGTCATTTTGAATAACGAGGGTTTCTGCAGCTTCAGTTCCATTATCGGCAACGCTTATTCCGTTTGTGCCAAAGGTATCATCAAACGAGCCATCTGCATTAAGCCGTACTACGGCAAAATCACCGGTAACATTGTCCCAGGTACGTGCTCCCACGACTATTTTACCATCTATTTGCAATTCTATATCGGTGGCAAAGGATTTATCGTTGCCAATAGGGATAATAATTGTTCCGTCTTCACCGAAAGTAGTGTCTAAGCTACCGTCTGTATTGTAACGAGCTACAGTAGCTTTATAAGTTGCTGGTTCACCTGCATGACCAGCTACCAATATTTTTCCGTCCGGTTGTACCGTGGTAGCCGCAGCTTCGTTATAGGTTCCATTTACAACGGTAGTTACAATTCCGTTATCACCAAAAGTGGGATCTAAGGTGCCTTGTGCATAGGTAGCAGAATAGGATACCAAAAGTATTAGTAAAGTGTAAAAATTGTTCATTATGTTAGGTTTTTAAATTTGTGCACAAAATAATACATATTACAGGTATTTCAAGCGACTTGTCTTTCAAATTTACTGAAATTTGAAAGGGTAAAAATAGATTCCTGAAAGCATTAAACCTTCAAAAACCACAAGAAAGAGATACAATAGGCATACTTTTTAAAAGATTTAGGTTTCTTACTGAAGAAAATTCAATAATATCTTCAAAAACACCAGATTTGAGTTTTCGATACTAAAGATATTTTCATTTAATGAAATTTAACAAAATATTAATACCTGTTTAGTTCGGTGACTTCCGAACCAACTGTATATTTGCAAAAAATTATTTTTAATGCAAAATATTTCAGAAGAAAAATGCAAGCTTGTTGAAGAGTTGGGTTTAAGTTTTGAAGACAATCACAACCTTCCGCCGCTTGCAGGAAGGATATATGCGGTTATGATACTTTCCAGTGTCGATGGCCACAGTTTTGAAGATATTATTGAAATTACCAGTGCCAGTAAAAGTTCTGTCTCAACCAACCTTAACTTGTTGGTACAATTAAAGTTTATTGAATATTTCACTAAAACGGGAGATCGTAAGCGTTATTTCCGAACCACAAAAAATTATTTACGGTTAACCTTAGAAGAACATTATGAGTCCATAGATAAGGAATTGGAATTAGTGAAGAAAGTAAACACCTTTAATAAGAAGCACAATCCTGAAAAATTCAAAAAAAACAAAAATATTGGGCTGATATTTCAAGAATATTTAACCACACAAAAAGAAAATTTAGAAACCACCATTAAAAAAATGATCGCGTTTAATAACGAATTTGATCAACTGTAAATTTAACTAGCTATGAAAAAAACGCAAATATTAATCTTGCTCTTTATATCATCCCTGGCATTGACTTCCTGTGGAAATGATGAAAAACAACAAGCTCAGGCTGCACAAGGACAACAAAAATTAGGTTTCCCTGTTGTAACCATACCTACAAAAACGGTAACTGCATACACAAATTACCCTGCAAGTATTGAAGGGATCGTGAACAGTGAAATTCGAGCAAAGGTTTCGGGTTATATATCTAATGTCATGGTCGACGAAGGTCAAAAAGTACGTAAAGGCCAGTTGCTTTTTAAGCTTGAAACACAATCTTTAAGTCAAGACGCAGCCGCCGCTAAGGCAAATGTAAACGCAGCACAAGTGGAAGTTGATAAACTAAAGCCTTTGGTTGAAAAGAATATTATTAGCAATGTACAGTTGGAAACCGCTAAAGCAAAATTAGAGCAGGCAAAAAGCGGCTATAATAGTATTGCTGCCAATATTGGTTATGCAAATATTAAAAGCCCGGTCGATGGGTATGTGGGTTCTATTCCGCTTCGGGAAGGTGCTTTGGTAAGCCCTAGCTCGCAAACACCTTTAACTACAGTAGCAGATGTGAGCAAAGTATATGCTTATTTCTCGTTGAATGAAAAAGAATACTTAGACTTTATACAAAATACAGAAGGCGAGGGTTTAGAAGAAAAAATAAATAACCTTCCAAACGTTAGGTTGGTATTGGCAAATGGTAATCTTTACGAACACGAAGGGAAAATTGAAACAATTAACTCTCAAGTAAACGTAAATACAGGAACCGTTTCATTTAGGGCAGTTTTTGCCAACCCGGAACGCCTGCTTTCCAATGGCTACAGTGGAAAAATCCAAATTCCTGAAACGTATGAAAATGCCATTGTAATCCCAGAGTTTTCAACTTATGAGAGACAAGGTAAATTATACACCTACAAAGTTCAAGGAGATAGTATTGCGGTTTCTACCCCTATTGAAATTACCGATCGGGTAAATAATTTGATTATAGTACAATCAGGTATTAAAGAAGGTGATAAAATTGTTGCCAAAGGAGTTGGTAAATTACGAAATAACGCACCTATTACTCCTCAACCTGTTTCTTTTGACAGTATTGCCAAAGGGTTAGAACAAGCATTTAAATAAGAAAGTATGTTAAAGATATTTATTGAAAGACCGGTATTATCAACCGTAGTTTCCATTATATTGGTGATTTTGGGGGTTTTAGGAATTACAACACTCCCTACCACGCAGTACCCTGAAATTGCACCTCCCACAGTTCAAGTAACAGCAAACTATCCCGGTGCCAATGCACAAACTGTTCTGGAGAGTGTGATCATTCCTATTGAAGAACAAATAAACGGGGTGGAAGGAATGACATATATTACTTCTACAGCCAGTAATAGTGGTCGTGCAAGTATACAAGTGTTTTTTGATCAAGGTACCGATCCCGATATTGCAGCAGTAAACGTACAAAACAGGGTGGCGCGTGCTAATCCTTTGCTTCCTGTTGAAGTAACACAGTCTGGGATAATTACACAAAAACAGCAGACAAGTGCTTTAATGTTTCTCACCACGTATTCTGAAAATGAAGAATACGATGCAACTTATATTCAAAACTATTTGAATATAAATGTGCTTCCAGAATTAAAACGTATTAATGGCGTGGGTGACGTTCGTGTATTCGGAAGTAAAAATTACGCCATGCGTATCTGGCTGCAACCTGAAAAACTTGCCGCCTATAACTTGGTTCCAACAGATATAACGACCGCTATTGACGAACAGAGCCGTGAAGCCGCTGCAGGGGCTTTAGGACAGAATAATGCTGAATCATTTGAATATGTCTTAACCTATTCCGGTCGTTATAAAGAAGAATCTCAGTATGAAGATATTGTAATCAAAGCATTGGATAATGGGAAGTTTTTGACCTTAAAGGATGTTGCTGAAATTGAATTGGATGCTGAAGGATATAATGCCATTTCATTCACCAATGGTAATCCAGGTGTAAGTATGGCGGTTTACCAAACGGCAGGATCAAATGCCCAGGAAATTATTGAAATTATCCATGAAAAAATGGGAGATCTTTCTGCAGATTTTCCAAAAGGGATGAAATATGTAGTGAATTTTGATACCAATGAATTTTTAACAGCATCGATAGACAAAGTATTAGGCACTCTTTTTGAAGCTTTTGTACTGGTGTTTATTGTTGTATTCTTGTTTCTTCAAGATTTCCGTTCTACACTTATTCCGGCTATTGCGGTCCCGGTTTCCATTATTGGTACTTTTTTCTTTCTCAGTTTGTTTGGTTACACAATCAACTTATTAACACTTTTTGCTTTGGTATTGGCTATTGGTATTGTGGTTGATGATGCCATTGTTGTGGTTGAAGCAGTCCACGCTAAGCTTGAAGAAGGAGCAGAAAATGCTTTAAAAGCAACACGTTCAGCCATGGATGAAATTACCGGAGCAATTATTTCCATTACTTTGGTGATGGCTGCGGTATTTATACCGGTAACTTTTATTACAGGTCCTACAGGGGTTTTTTATGAACAATTTGGAGTGACTTTAATGGTTGCCATAGGTATTTCAGCAGTAAATGCATTAACGTTGAGTCCTGCATTGAGTGCTCTTTTCTTAAAACCCCATACGGAAAAGGACAAAAAGAAAAATTTCCTACAGCGTTTTTTTACTGGGTTTAATGTTGGTTTTAAAGCAGCAACCAATAAATATATAAACTCACTTGGGTTTTTATATAGACACAAGTGGATAACTGTGGTAGTGCTTTTAGTGGCCACAGGTGCTATTTTATGGGCCGCCAAAACCACCCCAACCGGTTTTGTGCCCGATGAAGACCGTGGATTGATTTTTGCCAATATTGAACTTCCGGCCGGTGCTACATTAGACCGTACAGTTGGCGTACAAAGAGAACTGGAAGCTAAAGCGAAAAGTATTCCTGGAGTAAGTGATATATCATTGGTAAGTGGTTTTAGTATCATTAGTGGTGCGGGGAGCAATTATGGAATAGGTTTCATTAAACTGGATAATTGGAGCGAACGGGAAGACGATTCAAAATCGGTAGAAGCCATTACAGGGCAACTATTCGGGCTTGCTACAACCATACCCGATGCCAATATTTTATTCTTCGCACCTCCATCAGTACCAGGTTTTGGGGCATCCTCAGGTTTTGAATTACAAGTACTGGATCAATCTGGAGGAAGTTTTTCTGAACTGAGCCAAGTAACCCAAGAGTACTTACAGACATTATCACAACGCCCGGAAATTCAATATGCACAGAGCTCTTTTAATGTAAATTATCCACAATATGAAATTGATGTAAATATTTCAAAAGCCAAAGAAGCCGGTATATCGGTAAGCTCTATTCTATCAACTTTACAAGGTTATATAGGTAGTATTTATGCAGCCAATTTTTCACGTTTTGGAAAACAATATCGAGTATATGTACAAGCACTGCCGGAAGACCGAGCTACCACCGAAAGTTTAAACAGCATGTATGTAAGGAATGATACCGGTACTATGGCACCCATTACAGAATTTATAAACTTAAAACGTGTATATGGTCCGCAATCGGTTACACGTTTCAATCTTTTTAATTCAGCGAGTGTAAACGGAGCTGCAGCACCGGGATATTCTTCGGGTGACGCAATTGCTGCAGTTCAAGAAGTGAGCGAAACCGCTTTACCTCAAAATTATTCCATTGGTTTTTCAGGATTGACACGAGAAGAAATTAACGCAGGAAATCAAACCACATTTATATTCTTGTTATGTATTGTATTTGTTTATTTTATTCTATCTGCTCAATATGAAAGTTACTTAATACCTTTTGCTGTTTTGCTTTCCTTACCTGTTGGTGTAATGGGAGCCTATTTAACAACAAAACTTGCAGGACTGGAAAACAACGTCTATTTCCAAATTGCATTAATTATGTTAATAGGATTGTTAGCGAAGAACGCCATCTTGATTGTAGAATTTGCCATACAAAGAAGAAGGACAGGCCTCAGCCGTATGGAAGCTGCTTTTGAAGGTGCAAAAGCACGTTTACGTCCTATTTTAATGACTTCCTTTGCGTTTATCATCGGGTTATTGCCATTGGTTTTTTCATCAGGGATTGGAGCTCGTGGAAATAATGCCATCGGTACAGGAGCTGTTGGAGGATTATTTATAGGGACCGTGCTTGGAGTATTTATTATTCCTATTCTCTATATCTTTTTCCAATGGCTTCAAGATAAAATAAACGGAACCACCAAAAAAGAAGCTGTAGAAGCAAACTAATTTTTGAAAACTGAAAAAATGAAACAAGTTAAAATAATAAAAATTTCAGCAATTGCCTTGGTTTTCTTAATACTGCAATCTTGCTTTGTGGCCAAAGAATACAGTAGGCCGGAAACTGTTGTAGAAACTGAATATTACCGAACGGACAAACTGCCTCAAGATAGTTTATCTTTGGCTTCAGTTTCTTGGAAAGAATTGTTTACCGATGCCCAACTTCAAAATTATATTGAAGAAGGGTTGCAGAACAATATTGACATCCGTATTGCCATACAGCAGATTTCGGCTGCCGAAGCTTATCTCAAACAAGGAAAGGCAGGTTATTTTCCTACATTGAACGGAAATGCTACCTATACCAGACAAGAACTTTCAGAAAACAGTCAGTTTGGAGGGCAATTTTCTTCCCTAAACCAATACCAATTGAGTGGCGGTCTTTCTTGGGAAGCAGATATTTGGGGTAAAATACGAAGCAACAAACGGGCTTTTCAAGCTTCTTATTTACAGTCTGTTGCTGCGCACAAAGCCGTTAAAAGTAGGTTAGTGGCCAATATTGCCTCGACCTATTATCAATTATTGGCTTTGGATGAACAGATTCAAATTACGGAAGAAACCATTGAAACCCGAACCAATAGCTTAGAAACAACGGAAGCCCTTAAAGAGGCAGGAAATGTGACCGAAGTAGGCGTTAAACAAACCGAAGCGCAATTATATACCGCTCAAGCCATCTTGATCGACTTGAAAACCCAGTCTAAATTACTGGAAAATACCATGTCCATTTTATTGGGTAGCCCCATGAAAGAAATTGCCCGGGGAGAGCTGGAAAACCAAGAAATAAATACCGAATTAAAAACCGGTGTTCCCGCACAGTTGTTGCGAAACCGCCCCGATGTTATTGCAGCAGAATATAGCCTAATTAATGCTTTTGAGCTCACCAATGTGGCTCGAAGCAACTTTTATCCTTCGCTTACCTTAACAGCAAACGGCGGGTTGCAAAGTTTGGATATTGACAATCTGTTCAGTGCAAGTTCATTGTTTGCCACCATTACGGGAGGCTTAATGCAACCCATTATTAATGGCCGGAAAATACGAACGCAATACGAAGTATCGCAAGCGCAACAAGAGCAAGCACGGTTAGACTTTAAATTTGCCATTTTAAATGCCGGAAAAGAAGTTTCAGATGCAATGTATTCGTATGAAGCTGCTACAGAAAAGATTGATGTAAAAGAAAAAGAATACGAGGCTTATAGCCTTTCTACAGATTATTCAGAAGAATTGTTGGATAATGGGTTAGCAAACTATTTAGAAGTGCTTCGCGCCCGGGAAAATGCCCTAAACTCGAGCTTAGACTTGATACGTGCAAAAAACAACCAGCTTCAATCGGTGGTTGATTTGTACGAAGCACTAGGCGGTGGTTGGCAGTAAAGATTCATAGTTTTCATGATTGGTTGATTGTTGATTCCTGCCCTGTAGCAATGCAGGGCGGGAATTTTTTTAAAAGAAAAGATGCAAAGCGAAGACAAAAAAATTATAACAAAAACACTGGAGCTCTTTAAAAAATATGGAGTAAAAAGTGTTTCTATGGATGATATTGCTTCAGTATTAGCCGTATCAAAGAAAACGCTGTACACATATTTTGACAGTAAAGATTTGCTTATTGAAAAAACGATTTGTTACATTTTTACAGAACATTTCAACAAAATAGATCGTATTCTTGAAAAAGAAATGTCACCGCTTCAAAAAATAATCCTTATTTATCGCTACGGAATCAATCAATTGATAACCTACGATCCCGCTTTTTATTTTGAATTAAAAAAATACCATCTTTCAGCCCACAACCACTATGAAACGTATAAAAGAACAATAATTTTTGATATAATTTTAGGCTTATTGAAAGAAGCACAGGAAGTAGAAGAAATAAGACAAGATGTAAACCTGAACCTTTTTTGTGAAATTCATTTGTTTAAAATCGATGAGATTTTAGCCGATCCTGAATTCAACACCCAATATTCCACCCAGCAAATGCTAAACCATTTGGTGATTCATAATTTACGGGGTATTGTGGTTGACACTTCGTTGATAGATTAATTAACGTAACGAAAACCCTTTTGCTGCCCACCACGGGTGTATTTCAATCGTTAACCGGCCTGCTTGTACCATAGGATCCATATTGGCCAAACTATCTGCCATTTGCTTTGTTGGCACATTATAGATAGTAATACCGCGAATATCGCCGTCATCTCCAAAAGGGCCCGAAATATCGGCAAAGCCTTGTTCATACATACTTCCTAAATGGGCTAAATGTAATTTTTGTAAGCTATCAGCTTCTTTTTTATTTTGTGATCTATTGGCACCTCGTTTTAAAAAGGCGATGAAATATTGTTGCATCAAAACCGTATCGCCGGTTTTCTCATCCACATAATCAAAAATCTGGTAGCCTTTATCGGTAAGCTCTTTTTTAAGTTCTGTCACAGATTCTTTTTCAGCTTTGAATGTTTGTTCTTCTTTCTCTACAAAAGTGTCCTTCTTCTTTTCTTCTTTCGGGTTGTCGCAGCTGCAAAAAGCCAATAATATTGCTACTAACGTAATTTTAATTTTCATCGTTCCAAGTTTTAAATGGTTGTTTGCTTAATTGCGAATTATAATATTTTGTTTCCCCGGTAACTTCCTTCCCTATCCAACAGGGAATTTTAACTTTCTCCTGTTCTTCGTGCAATTCAACTTCAGCCACGGTCAATCCTTGGTTTTCGCCAAAAAATTCATCTACTTCAAAAATATGATTGGTAGCTTTTACCTCGTATCGTATTTTATCTATTGTTCCCGGTTCGCAAATTTCCAACAACGCCTCGGCTTCTGATACCGTAATCTGCTTTTCCCATTCAAAACGGCTCGCCCCGGTTTCGTTCCCTATTCCTTTCACGGTAATGAAACCTTCGGTGCCTTTTATTCTAACTCGCACCGTTCGCTCGGGATGGGTATTTAAAAAACCTTGCACTATCCTTGTTTTTTTAAAAGCGAGTTCTTTAAATGCTTCAGAAGTCACTAAAAATTTCCGTTCTATTTCTTTCATTGTTTATTCTTTATTCTAAAAATCCAATTAGTATTTTAATTGGGGTTAGATTCTACTATTTCTTTAATTTTATCTGAAGGAATCCGTTTTTCAGAATAAGGTTTATAGATTAAATTTTGCATCGCTTTTGCTATGGTTTCCGGTTCAATCATTTTATATTTCTTCGGAATTAAAAACCCAAATGTTTTTGCGAAAAATTTCGCAATCGACTCCCCCATCCTGTTTTCAGATCTGTTCCCACCAATTAAGGAAGGTTGCAAAATATAGGTTTCTGAAATGTTCTGCTGCAACACATCGCGCTCCATTTCACCTTTTACTTTATTGTAAAACACGCTACTGTCTGGATTTGCGCCTAAGGCTGAAATTACAATAAACTTCGGAATTGAATTCTGTTTAGCCAATTTTGCAGCTGTAACCGGAATACCATAATCTATCTTTTTATAAGTTTCCTTATCTGGTGTTTTAGACTTTGTGGTCCCAATACAGCAAAAAACCACATCGCCCGTAAAGCGTTCGGTTTCTCTTTCCAGTTGAAACATATCGATAAGGTACTCCCTCACTTTAGGATCTTTTACCCCACTAGAGCTACGCGAAAATAATTTTATCGTTGAAATGGAATCATCTTGAAGCAACTGCTTAAGCAAGATACCTCCTGTTAGGCCCGTGGCTCCTAAAATTATGGCTATTTTTTGCATGGTTTTTTTATGTTGAATCATCCATCTTGCAGGGTATTTACTTCTTTGCCAAAGCTTTTTCAGCAAAGAAAGAAAACCCTGTAGGTATATTTATTTGGTTACTATAAAGATATTAAATTTACAGTATGGAAGAAGCCTTGCCCATTCGTAAAATTATCCACGTGGACATGGATGCGTTTTATGCATCGGTAGAACAGCTGGACAATCCTGAATTACGGGGGAAGGCCATTGCCGTGGGCGGAAGCAGCAAACGGGGCGTGGTCGCAGCTGCCAGCTATGAAGCTCGTAAATTTGGCGTGCGATCGGCGATGAGCAGTGTATTGGCGAAGAAAATGTGCCCGCACTTGATTTTTGTGAAAAGTAATTTTGATCGTTACCGTGAGCTTTCGCAACGCATACGGAACATTTTTTTTGAATATACCGATTTGGTAGAGCCGCTCTCATTAGATGAAGCCTACTTGGATGTAACCGAAAACAAAAAAGGCAATCCCAGTGCTACGTTGATTGCCCAGGAAATAAGACAAAAAATCAAGGAGAAGACCAGCTTGAATGCTTCGGCGGGGATATCCACCAATAAATTCATCGCGAAGGTTGCCAGTGACATCAACAAGCCCAACGGACAAAAAACCGTTCCACCCGAAGCGGTTTTAGGTTTTCTGGAAAATTTGGAAATTAAAAAGTTTTACGGTGTTGGGAAAGTGACCAAAGAAAAGATGTACCGCCACGGAATTTTCACAGGAAAAGACTTAAAAGCCAAACCCTTGGAATATCTTCAGGAACATTTTGGCAAAAGCGGTTCGTATTACTATCATGTGGTACGCGGTATCCACAACAGCGCCGTAAAACCCACCCGAACCCGAAAATCACTTGCGGCAGAGCGTACGTTTTCTGAAAACATCTCTTCGGAAGTGTATATGCTGGAGCGCCTAGAAACCATTGCCGAAGAAGTAGAGCGCCGACTCACAAAAAACAATGTGGCCGGAAAAACGATCACGCTTAAAATTAAATACAGTGATTTTACGTTACAGACAAGAAGCAAAACGTTACCGTTCTATATTTCAAGCAAGTCGCTAATGCTCGACGCTGTTAAAGATTTGTTATTTCAGGAGAAAATGAAAAATTCGGTGCGATTGTTGGGGATTTCTTTATCGAACCTTAACAACGAAAAAAAAGAACAACAACCCGAACCCGAGGAAAGTATAGACGTTCAACTTAAATTTGATTTTTAAAATATGAAATAAGACTACTTGAATCTAATTAGTAACTTCAAAACCCATCTATTATGAAAAAAGTAGCTTATTCCTTGCTTGTTTTTGCCGTTATTGTTTCAGTAATATCCTGTAAAAACGAAACGAAATCAAATGACGCTTCAGAAGTTTCAGAAGAAACAAACGAACTTGCCCTTGCTGAAAAAGAAACCGAAACCACGCCAGAATTTATGTATGTTACCGCATCCAGCGGACTTACCCTGCGCGAACATAACAACCTAAACAGTGAAAAAATGGGCGTGATGCCCTACGGCACCAAGGTTAAGGTGATTACTCCAGAAACGGAGGAAACCATGACCGTTGGCGGCCTAAAAGGCGGTATGCATCAAGTGGAATTTAACCAAAAAACCGGTTATGCCTTTAACGGTTACCTTTCCAAATTTTTCCCTCCAGAAGAAGACCTAAAAGCAAAAATATACGCAGAGGATTTAAAAGCACAATTCCTAGATGTTTCGTTTAATGAAACCAGTGGCGGGACTGCGAGCAAACCCACCAATACAGAGATTTTATCGCTTCCTACCGATAATTGGCATGAAGCCTTCTACATCGCGGCCGAACTATTTGATATTCCAAAGAGTTTTGCATTTCCCAACCCCAAAGGGAGCCCTGAGGAAACCGTTAAGGAAAACAACCCCAAAAGCGGTACGTGGACCAGCCAACTTACCGTAAACAGGAAAGATAATACCTTAGAAAAAATAAACTACGAGTACCGTGCCAAAGGTTTTGGGTATGAAGTCACCATAACAAAAGAGGGCAATATGATGAAGTTGGAACGGACTGAAAAAGTAGAATAAACCATAAAAACCCTAATTTGCATATCAAGAAATTAGGGTTTTATATTTTTACCGCTTCACTATTTTTTTTACCGTTTGTTCATGTTCAGAAACAAGCCTGATCAAGTACAGTCCCGAAGGCAAAAATTGAACTGGCACTTTTAAAAACTGTTCTTGTGTTTCAGTTTTAAAGTTTTGAATTAATTTTCCGTCAATGGTCAGCAATTGAACCTGTTCGATTAATGCTGCCGGATTTTGCTCAATGGACAGCACATTAAATACCGGATTGGGATAGACTTTCACGTTATTTAGCGTATTAAATTCATGGTTACCAAGCACGGAAGATTGGGTAGTGAGCACAAGTTGATTGTCGTTTCTACATGCAACGGAAAAAGTATATTCCAGGTTGCCAATGCTTGCAGTTATGGTAGTAGGCAGATTGCATCCGGTAATGTTTCCGGAAGTAGTGGCAACTATAAACTCATCATTAATTAAGGGTTCGAAGCCTAAAATCGCTTCGATTGTTCCTTGAAAATTGGCATCTCCTGTAATCTGGAGCATATCGTATTCAGTGCCCTGTGCCAAACCGTCAAGTTCTACTAGAATTTTAGCATTTGATTCGCTATTGAAATTACCGGTAAAACTTAATATACCGGGTGAAAGCCCTGGGGAAAAGGTTCCATTATTCACCATTGGGGTATTAGCGGTAATGGCCAGAGTACCGATGCCTTTCACAATTCCATTTGTGGCATTCTCAAATCCTAAATTTGAATTTACAGCCAATGTGCCTGCCTCGATATTTACGGTTCCGTTATTTTCAAAAGCTATACTGTTTACCGGTGTTGTTGTGGTTACGGATTTTTGGACCGTTCCTTCATTTAAAAACTTTCTTATGGCAGCTGCACCTGCTGTGGTAAAACCTGCATTGTCATTTAAGAATACCATCCCTGTTGAAGTGTTTAAAAAGATACCATCTACAATATTTATAGAGCTGTTCAAGTTTAATTGACTTTCATTTTGAAGCATAGTGGTCTCGATAATACCGTCGGTTCCATTGTCTATGTTCGTTGGGCTTGCAAGGATTAAGGTTCCACCGCCGCTCAAGGTATTATCTTTCCAATATAGCTTTTCACTTCCACCAAAATCTATGGTGGCCGTGGTTGGCACTTTTACATTTCCGAACCAATTGAGAGGTCCCATCAAGTTTCCAACCAGGGTACCAGAAAGCGTTGTTGTTCCGCCTATCCACTGCATTTCTGCTCCTGCGTCAATATTGTATTCGCCACCATTGAGTTTAGAATTTGGATCATTGATAATACACGTTCCTGATTGCACATTGATGGTACCTCCTTCATTTTCCAGAGACAGAAGCAGGCTTAAAGCGTTTGCTTCAATAGTACCGAAATTACGAAGAATCCCATTGGTCGTGGTAGAATTGATGAGCGGGTTGCTACCTGAAGTGGGAGCGATAGCAGAAAGTGTACCGGTTGCGGTATTTTCAAAAAGCCCTTCGATTAAAAAATCGCCCGAACCATCCGGTAGTAGATAGGTCGCATCATTTTGAATGACAGCTCCTTGAGCAATTGTTTTATTGCTTATGGTTTGGTTTGCGATAGTGCCCTCATTTATTAATGTCCCGGGGCCAGATAAGGTGCCTGTCTGCCAGTGGATGGTGGCATTTGCACCAACTACAGAGGTCTCTTCTATGCCCCATTTTCCAATAACGGTAAGCAATGCATTGCCTTGCATGGTAATAGATTTTACTTGGAGTGTCGTCGCTAGGCCAAAAATCTCAGAATCAGAACCATTGGGCAATATTACATCATGCGAGGCCCCTGGTATTGTGCCAATATCCCAATTGGCGGCAGTACGCCACCTATTGTCCGACCCACCACCAACAAAAGTGGCCGTCTGTGCTGTTGTAAGTACACTTAAAAATAAGGTTATACTTAAAAGATAGAATTTTCGATTCATGATGATAGTTTTTTATTGTTACTATCAACACATCGTATAAGTTGGAAATTGTGAGCAAAAACTTGAAAGCCGCTTAACTAAGTTCTCGAAATGAACTTAAGATTGCTATTTAACAAGCGACACCCGTAAGGTATTCACCATACCCTTATCTGCAATAGGCATTGCGGCAAGGTTTATTAGGTAATCTCCTTTATTTACATAGCCGTGATCTTTGGCAATTTGGTTAACGTCTTCCACCGTTTCATCGGTGCTTACAAACTTATCGTAATAAAACGCCTTGACGCCCCACAACAAATTTAACCGCGATAGAATGCGTTTGTTTGAGGTAAAGGCCAAAATATTGGCATCTGGCCGCCAAGCTGAAATCTGAAAAGCCGTATAGCCACTATTGGTCAACGTACATATTGCCGTAGCGTCTATTTCATTGGCCATCGTTGCTGCGTGATAGCAAACCGATTTTGTAATGTAACGGTTGGTTCTAATCTGTGGCGGCTCGTGGGGCACGGCAATTAATTTTGAGTTTTCCACGCTTCTACAGATATTGGCCATGGTTTGGATTACCTCAACCGGATATTTACCAACCGATGTTTCGCCGCTTAACATAACCGCATCGGCGCCGTCCATAACAGAGTTTGCCACATCGTTCACTTCGGCCCGCGTTGGGGTGAGCGAAGTGATCATGGTTTCCATCATCTGGGTAGCAATGATAACCGGAATACGCGCCCGTTTGGCCGTTAATACCAATTCTTTTTGAATTAATGGCACTTCTTCAGCTGGTACTTCTACCCCGAGATCGCCTCTGGCGACCATTAAACCATCACAGTAGGCTACAATTTTATCAATGTTTTTTACCGCTTCGGGTTTTTCAATTTTTGCGATGATAGGTATTTTATAATCACAATGTGCCTCAATTATAGCTTGTAATTCTTTTAAATCTTCGGCCCGACGCACAAAAGACAGTGCAATCCAATCCACCTCTTGCTCTACGGCAAAAATGGCGTCTTTTTTATCTTTTTCGGTAAGTGCCGGTAAGGAAATATTGGTATTGGGCAGGTTTACGCCTTTTCGGGAGCGTAATGGACCGCCTTGGATCACTTTGGCTTTTACCTCGTCTTTATCGTTGGTTTCCAACACCTCAAAAATAAGCTTTCCATCGTCCAGTAAAATGCGTTCGCCTGTGTTGACATCTTTCGGGAAGCTGTCGTAATTCATAAAAACTTTTTTTTGGGTACCTTCAAACTCTTTACCCGTACAAAAAAACAGCTCGTCTCCTGGCTTTAATACCACTTCCTCTTTCATCATCCCCACGCGCAATTTTGGACCTTGCAGATCGGCCAGGATTGCCGGAGTCATCCCCAGCTGTTCGCCCAATTCCCTGATAACGGCTATTCGTTTTTTCACGTCTTCGTATTTGGCATGCGAAAAGTTGATACGGAATACATTTACCCCTTCCAAGATCATATTTTTCAAGATCTCCTTCTTTGTGGTCGATGGGCCTAAGGTGGCAACTATTTTTGTTCGTTTTAATTTTAACATTAACTGAATATTAAATTGTTTTTAGATTTTATCTGTTCATTTTCTATGTGATAAGAAGAAATGACAGGTTTTATTTTATTTACTTCGGAAAGCAGTTTGTTAATAGGGGCTTGATCGTATTCTGAAGTGATTTTCAAGAAATAATCCACGTTTTTATATTCGGGAACCAAATAAGTGGTTATGTTTTCTTCCGTAGCTTGAGTCCCGAACAACCCTCCACTGGCCGTTGTATGGGCTTTGGCCGTTTTGCAGGTATTGGACACCAAATCGTACACTGTATAATTTACAGTATCTTTAAATTCAAACAAGGGAAATTGTACTTCCAGCCCATCTTTTGAAAACGCTAGATCGGTTCTTCGGCGCTTTAACCGTAAGTTTACATATTTGTTAAGGTAATACGCTAATTTAAAGGGTGCTGCACCACAGTGAATGGCCACTATTTGAAAATCTTCCTTAAAATCGTCTTCAAGCACCAATTTGAGCTTTCCCATACCCTCATTTTAGTATAAAAATAAGGATACTTTAGGTAATTACCGAAGAGCTTAGTTTAATTCTTTCTCAATTTTTTCCTGGAACTTATAATAGGCTCTTTTGGCTGCCCGTTCTTCGGCTTTCTTTTTTGAAGTGGCCCTGGCCTTGGCTATGGTTTCGTTATTTAATTTCAATTTTACGGCAAAATGCTTCACTTCGTCTTTGCCGGTATCTTCGTAAACATTGAAATTGAACTTTTGTTTGTTCTTTTGGCACCATTCAATAAAAAGACTTTTATAGCTTATTATTTTACCTTCCAACCGTTCAATGTCCACATAAGGTTTTATGACCCGTTTGTAGATAAATTTTTCGCAATACTTATAGCCGCGGTCCAAGTAAATGGCACCGACCAAAGCCTCGAAAATATTTCCGTGGATGTTTCCGCCGAACTGTTCAGAAGAAACCGAGGATTTCAGGAATTTGATCAGGTTCAAGTCGCGACCCAATTCGTTTAAGTGTTCCCGGCTCACAATTTTTGAGCGCATTTTGGTCAAATATCCTTCGTCGCCGGTGGGCACTTTATTGAAGAGATGTGCCGCAATAACCGAACCGAGCATGGCATCGCCCAAAAACTCCAGCCGTTCGTAATTTTGCGGTACGCCCTTTTTATTTGTTTCATGGAGGGAACGGTGGGTAAAGGCTTCGTTGTAGATGGAAATATCCTTAGGCTTAAACCCTAATATCTTTTTAATCGCATAAAAAAAATCCCCGTCATTTGTAGTGCGGGAATGAAATATGTGTTTTATGGATGCCATTTATTGTTTACGCGTCCAGTTTTTTGAATAATACGCAGGCATTGTGCCCTCCAAAACCAAATGTATTGCTCATCGCTACTTTAATTTCACGTTCTTGTGCTTTGTTGAGGGTAAGGTTAAGGGAAGGGTCAATGTTTTCATCTACCGTAGTATGGTTTATGGTTGGTGGTACCACACCGTTTTCCATAGCCAAGATGGAAGCGATGGCTTCAATGGCTCCGGCAGCACCCAATAAATGCCCAGTCATGGACTTGGTAGAGTTAATGTTGATATCTTTAGCATGTTCACCAAATACGCTGGTAATGGCCTTAAGTTCGGCCACATCGCCCAATGGCGTTGAAGTTCCGTGTGTATTGATGGCATCTACTTGATTTGGGCTTATCCCTGCATCGCGCAGGCAATTGAGCATTACGCGCTCTACACCTATACCATCTGGGTGGGGCGCTGTCATGTGATGGGCGTCGCTGGACATACCCCCGCCAACAATTTCGGCATAGATTTTTGCACCGCGTTTTTTGGCATGTTCATACTCTTCTAGGATCAAGGCGCCTGCTCCTTCTCCCAGTACAAAACCATCACGTGTAGCATCAAAAGGTCTTGATGCCGTTTCGGGACTGTCGTTTCGGGTAGAAAGGGCGTGCATAGCGTTAAAACCGCCCATTCCTGCTTTTGTAACCGCGGCTTCACTACCTCCAGTCACGATTACATCGCAATGGCCTAACCTAATGTAGTTCAGTGCATCGATCATGGCGTTGGCAGAAGAAGCACAAGCCGAAACCGTGGTGTAGTTTGGCCCCATAAATTTATGCTTGATAGAAATATTGCCAGGTGCGATATCGGCTATCATTTTAGGAATAAAGAAGGGGTTGAAACGTGGTGTTCCATCCCCTTCAGCAAAGTTTATCACTTCATTTTGAAAGGTTTCCAACCCACCAATTCCGGCACCCCAAATAACCCCAACGCGAAATTTATCAACTTCGTCCAGGTTTATTGCCGCATCTTTAATGGCTTCGTCTGAAGATACTAAAGCATATTGCGCAAAAGGATCCAGCTTTCGGGCTTCTTTCCTGTCAAAAAAGTCTTGTGGGTTAAACCCTTTTAACTCGCAAGCGAATTTAGTTTTGAATTTTTCGGCATCAAAATACGTGATGGGGGCACAACCGCTTTTTCCATGGACCAAACCTTCCCAATATTCGGGAATGGTGTTGCCAATGGGTGTCAATGCTCCAAGACCTGTAACTACAACTCGCTTAAGTTCCATAAAGGGCTACGTTTATTTAGCTTCTTCTATATAGGATATTGCTTGGCCTACCGTTGCTATGTTTTCGGCTTGGTCGTCCGGGATCTGGATATCGAATTCTTTTTCGAACTCCATAATAAGTTCTACCGTGTCCAAGGAATCAGCTCCTAAGTCGTTTGTAAAGCTTGCTTCGTTGACTACTTCGTTTTCGTCAACGCCTAGTTTGTCTACTATGATTGCTTTTACTCTTGATGCAATGTCTGACATAATCTTTGTTTTTTAAAATTTAATTAAGTGGCAAAAATAAAATTTTTTAATTTAATACACCATTTTAACCATAAAATGTGAACACCAATTTAAACATTTTTGGGAGAAGTATGCCCATATTGCCTTACTTTTGTTGATATTTTTATAGTACTTCATGAAAAACCCAACCTATTTTGAGTAAAAAACGCATCGTTATTTTCGCTTCGGGCAGTGGCACCAATGCCGAAAACATCATCACCCATTTTAAACAAGCAACAATTGGTGAGGTTGTTCTCGTGCTGTCCAACAACAAGAATGCCAAGGTGCTCGAACGGGCTAAAAACCACAATATCAATACGTTGCACTTTGATAAAAAAAACTTGGTTTCTGAAAAAGGCATCTTACAAACGCTTCGGGAAACAAAACCAGACCTTATTGTGCTGGCCGGTTTTTTATGGAAGTTTCCTGAAATAATCTTGAAAGAATACCCCAACAAAGTAATTAACATCCATCCGGCCTTATTGCCCAAATACGGCGGAAAAGGCATGTACGGATCCTACGTTCATAAAGCGGTTATCGCCAATAAAGAGACCGAAACGGGCATTACCATTCATTACGTGAACGAACATTATGATGAAGGAGCGATTATATTTCAGGAAAAAACAGCCCTTTCAGCACACGAAACGCCCGAAACGGTTGCTGAAAAAGTCCATGCGTTGGAGTATGAGCATTTTCCTAAGGTAATTGAGAAATTGTTGTCCCCACGCTGATACTTCGGCTCCGCTCAGCAACCAGGCGGGGAAAAATAAAACCTCTTAACATGACAAAGAAGAAACAAAAATATTACGTCGTCTGGTTTGGGAACCCCACGGGTATTTTCCATAGTTGGAAAGAGTGCAAAAAGGCCATTACAGGCGTTACCGGTGCCCAATACAAAAGTTTTGAAAGTTTAAAAGAAGCCAAAATAGCGTACAATAAAGAGTATGCCGATTATAGAGGCAAAAACACCAAACGCAAAAAAACACTCACCAAAGAGCAGTTAGAAAAAATAGGCGAACCCAATCTATATTCCATTGCGGTCGATGCGGCCTCTAGCGGTAATCCCGGAAAAATGGAATATCGCGGAGTGGATACGCAAACGCACAAGCAGCTGTTTCATCAAGGGCCGTTTATACAAGGAACCAATAATGTTGGGGAGTTTTTGGCCTTGGTTCATGGTTTGGCCTATTTAAAAAAAATAGGGAGCGATCGCATTATTTACAGCGACAGTAAAATCGCAATGGGCTGGGTAAAACGAAAAAAATGCAACACTAAATTAAAAAAGTCTTCCAAAAATAAACCATTATTTGAATTAATTGCCCGAGCGGAAACTTGGCTTAAAACCAACACCTACGCTACCAAAGTAGTGAAATGGGAAACCAAAGCGTGGGGCGAAATCCCGGCCGATTTTGGAAGGAAGTAATAATCAATTACTTACGCTTTATTCAGTCTTCGTTAAAATCATTATTTTTCTAAATTATTTCGTTAAATTTGCACCCTCAATTTAAAACCCTTTTATGAGCAAACTCGTTATTGTTGGTACCGTTGCTTTCGACGCTATTGAAACCCCTTTTGGCAAAACCGATAAAATTTTAGGAGGCGCCGCTACCTACATAGGTCTGGCCGCCAGCCAGTTTAATGCCGATGGCGCTATTGTTTCAGTCGTAGGCGGTGATTTTCCAGAGGAATATATCGCAATGTTAAAAAACAACGAGTTGGATGTTACAGGGCTTGAAGTGATCAAAGAAGGCAAAACCTTTTTTTGGAGCGGGAAATACCATAACGACATGAATTCCCGCGACACCTTGGCAACCGAGCTGAACGTATTGGAAAACTTCAACCCAAAAGTACCGGAAAACTACAAAGATGCCGAAGTAGTGATGTTAGGAAACCTGCATCCACTCGTCCAATTGAGTGTGATCGAGCAAATGGATGCCCCAAAATTAATCGTGCTGGACACTATGAACTTTTGGATGGACAACGCGTTACCCGAATTAAAACAAGCCATTGCCAAAGTAGATGTGATTACCATCAACGATGAAGAAGCAAGACAGTTAACGGGTGAATACTCCTTAGTGGTAGCAGCTCAAAAAATCATGGAAATGGGACCAAAATACGTAGTGATAAAAAAAGGGGAGCACGGCGCCTTGTTGTTTCAGGGGGAAGACGTATTTTTTGCCCCGGCCTTACCTTTGGAAGCCGTTTTTGACCCCACAGGCGCAGGCGATACCTTTGCTGGAGGGTTTACCGGATATCTGGCAAAAACCGGGGATTATAGCTTCGAAAACATGAAAAATGCCATTATTTATGGGTCGGCATTGGCTTCGTTCTGTGTGGAAAAATTTGGCACTGAACGCCTGGAAGGACTTTCAAAAAAAGAAGTCCACAAACGCTTGAAGCAATTTCAAAGCCTAACCCAATTTGATATAGCACTAACATAACAACGCGCCCTGAATTTTCGGGGCGTTTTTAATTGAATTAATATTTCAGAAAACAATGAGCGACGCTTTAAAACACGAATGCGGAATTGCAATGGTCCGGTTGCTAAAGCCACTAGAATATTACAAAGAAAAGTATGGCACGGCATTTTACGGGGTGAACAAAATGTACTTGATGATGGAAAAACAGCACAACCGTGGCCAGGACGGTGCGGGTTTTGCCAGTATAAAGCTCGATGTTTCGCCAGGGGAACGCTACATAAGCCGGGTACGCTCCAATAAAGCCCAACCCATACAGGATATTTTTGCCCAGATAAACGGCCGCATTAACGAAGCGTTTGAACACCATCCGGAATATAAAGACGACGTGGCCGCACAAAAAAAGCACATTCCCTATATAGGCGAAGTATTTTTGGGCCACGTACGCTACGGCACCTTTGGCATTAACAGCGTGGAAAACGTACATCCTTTTTTACGGCAAAACAACTGGATGCACCGTAATTTAATTATTGCCGGAAACTTCAACATGACCAACACAACCGAGCAGTTCAACAACTTGATCAAGCTTGGCATGCACCCGAAAGAAAAGGCCGACACCATTACCGTGATGGAAAAAATTGGCCATTTTCTCGATGAAGGCGTCCGGAAACTTTATAAAAAAGCGAAAAAGGCCGGGCTCAACAAAATGGAAGCCTCTCCTTTTATCGCCGAAAAATTGAAAATAGAAAAAATACTGAAAAAATCGGCCAAAGATTGGGATGGCGGTTACGCCATGGCAGGTATGCTGGGACACGGCGATGCTTTTGTATTACGCGATCCTGCCGGGATACGGCCAGCGTACTATTATAAAGATGACGAAGTGATTGTAGTAGCTTCCGAACGGCCGGCCATACAGACGGTGTTCAACGTGCCTTTTGACACTATTGAAGAAGTAGAGCCGGGGCATGCCATTATTTTGAAAAAAGACGGAAGTTTTTCAGAAAAGAAGATATTGGAGCCTTTGGAACGCAAATCCTGTTCGTTTGAGCGTATTTATTTTTCCCGCGGAAGCGATGCCGAAATCTATGAAGAACGGAAAGAACTGGGCCGCCTCGTCATGCCGAAGGTATTAAAAGAAATAGACCACGACACCGAAAACGCTGTGTTTTCTTTTATTCCGAATACAGCTGAAACGTCGTTCTACGGCATGCTAGATGCTGCACAAAACGAACTGAACAAGCAGAAAAACGAAGCCATTCTCAAAGAGGAAGGAAATTTAACGACCGAAAGGCTTCAGCAGATACAAGAACATAAAATACGTACTGAAAAAATTGCGATTAAAGACGTTAAGCTGCGAACCTTTATTACCGAAGACAGCAGCCGGGACGACTTGGTAGCCCACGTGTACGATGTTACCTACGGAGTGGTTAAGCCAACGGACAGTTTGGTTATAATCGACGATAGCATTGTACGCGGAACCACGTTGAAAAAAAGCATTTTAAAAATGTTAGACCGCTTGCACCCCAAGCAAATTATCGTGGTATCGTCTGCACCACAAATTCGTTACCCCGATTGTTATGGTATCGACATGGCTCGGTTGGAAGATTTAGTGGCTTTTCAGGCTGCTTTGGCACTGCACAAAGAACGAGGCACCTATGGTATTGTTGAAGAAATTTACAACAAGTGCAAAGAACAGCTTGAAACAGAAACCAATGAAACAGTAAATCACGTGAAAGAATTGTATGCACCGTTCAGTGATCAAGAAATTTCAGATAAGATAGCCGAGATCATAAGTGTTGAAGATATTCAAGCCGATGTGAAGTTGATTTTCCAGTCGGTGGACGACCTGCACAAAGCCTGTCCCAAAAATTTGGGCGATTGGTATTTTACAGGCAATTACCCAACCGACGGCGGAAAACGCGTAGTAAATAAAGCGTACGTCCATTTTTACGAAGGAAACCCAGAACGGGCCTACTAAATTGTTTGAAACACAGCATAATCTGCCGTAATTACGTTGTTAATCGATTATATTAGACAGTTCGTCCAATAGTAGGAAAAGCCTTATTGTGGAACTGAAAAAATACTATATATTTGATCTATACCATAGCATAAGTAGGTTAAGTTTATGGTAAGATTTGGGGCAAAAAAAGGTGAACGCTTGTTCGCCTTTTTTTATGCGCCAAATTCGGGGTGGCGAGCTATACCTAAAATTTCAATCTTAAAGATAGATTTGGGTTGCGAGCCGTTTTCACCGCTCTTGAACCTTTTTTGCCTTTTCACGTCCCGGCGTGCAGGTTTATGCCCTAAAATCTAAAAAGAGTGGCGGGCTATGTCACACTTTTTTGGGGCTTATTCGCCCTTTTTTACTTTCAGCGCTTAGCTTATTAACTATTCTCAAACTAGACTGGTGAGCAATAGCCTTAGCTTTACCCTTGTCGCGTGCGCTTTTCTTGCGAGCCGTTTTCACCGCTCTTGAACCTTGTTCGCCTTTTCACGCTCCAGTTTATAGGTTTATACTTTAAACTCAAAAGAGATAACAAGCTATATCAAAATTGAAGAAATAATTTCATCAAGGGCCGTTTATATTTCTCCTCTAACACGCTTTACATAGTTTCTTACAGGAAAGGAATAAAATTTAGCGGACGGGAGTTATGTTATTTATTTTATTCAGAAACCTCAATTTATATCCGCAACATCCTATGATACGTAGAGTTGCAATTGGACCCAAACCTGAGCACATAATTTTTCAAGATGTTGAAAATATTCTTTTTATCAGGCTTATCAACCTCGGTCAGGGTATGTTCAATATCCTCAAACTTGCGGTCCAACGAATGCAGGTCTTTGATTAAGTAGCGTTTCTTATTCTTATGGATAGGTCTTTTGGTATGTTTTTTCTTTCCAGATATTTCCTGAACCGAATATTTTATTTTCAGTATATAATATTTGTTATCGTCATGAGTCATAAGTCGTTCATTTTTATCAACCTCAAATATATAAAAATTTGAAAAGTTAACCTTAAATTTACATTTACATAACGTTAAAGCAATATTAGCGAGCCAATATGTTAACCGAAAAGTGAAAAAGATACATTATTGGCAAGTCCTTCGTCCAAAACCCATATTCCGAAAGAAAGACCTATAAAAATTAATCTTTTAATCGAAAATTAACGCACTTTATCTAAAAACCTGAAGCTGAAAGAATTATTATCCTATATTTGAACCATACCATAGCATAAGTAGGTTAAGTTCATGGTAGATTTGGGGCAAAAAAAGGTGGATTTTTTCCACCTTTTTTTATGCGCCAAATTTGGGGTGGCGAGCAATAGCCAGAACTTTACTCTTGTTAAATGCCCTTTTCTTGCGAGCCGTTTTTAGTTCCCCATGATCTTTCCACCTTTTTACCCCCAGCGTGTAGGTTTATGCCCTAAATCTAAAAAGGGTGGCGAGCAATAGCCAGAACTTTATTCGTATTAAATACACTTTTATTGCGAGCCGTTTTTAGTTTCCCATGATCTTTCCATCTTTTTATGCCTCGCGCGTGTAAGTTTAAGCGTCAAAATTGGGGTGGTTTACTATTTTACAATTGGTAAGCAGGCGAGCATGTTTGAGGTTTTAATATCGAAGAAAATTGTTAACGCCAGCCGTTTCATCTTTTCTTTCCAAACACGTATTCCTATTTTCAAAATATACCGACAAGGAGGTCTGCGGCAGCACACTGGGGTTACTCTCATCACATCGGTTTGCAAGAAGAAGTTTGCCATGACTTATTTTGACAACCTCAAGAAAAACATAACTCTTTACTCGAATGAAAATCTTTACTGTTCCTCGTTTACAAAACTGGATCGCAAATTAAATGTATGTGACTAAAAAATCCCACCGTTTCCAGTGGGATTTTCTACAATTAACCTGTTCCGTGGTTTATTTATTTTGCTCGTAACGTTTAGAAACTTCATCCCAATCTATCACATTGAAAAATGCGTTTACATAATCGGGCCTGCGGTTTTGGTAGTTTAGGTAATAGGCGTGCTCCCATACATCTAAGCCTAATATTGGGGTGCCGCCACAACCTACGCCCGGCATTAATGGGTTGTCTTGGTTAGGTGTGGAACAGATTTCCACTTTTCCACCATCGTGCACGCACAACCAAGCCCATCCTGAGCCAAACTGTCCTTTGGCCGCCGAAGAGAATTTCTCTTTAAAATCTTCAAAACTTCCATAGGCACTGTTTATCGCTTCAGCTAAAGCACCTGAAGGTTTTCCGCCACCATTGGGCGACATAATTTCCCAAAACAAACGGTGATTGTAGAATCCGCCGCCATTATTACGAACGGCTTTATTGTCCATATCAAGATTGTTCAAAATATTCTCGATAGTCTTACCATCTTTGTCGGTTCCTTCAATGGCTGCATTTAATTTATCGGTATAGCCTTTGTGGTGTTTGTCGTGATGGATTTCCATCGTTTTCGCATCAATGTGAGGTTCTAAAGCATCAAAAGCATAGTCTAATTTCGGTAATTCGAAAGCCATAATTATATTATTTTTTAGTTATTTATTTGTTTTTTCTTTTCGTACTTTACCAAAGGTACACAGAACATCCTTTAAAAAATGTTATAAATTTTATAAGATTTTATAATGATATAGATTATATTGATACTTTCTGAAAAACAGTTTACAATTTCAACTTGAACAATTTGAAATCAACCCAGCCATTTACCATCTACAATGCCGCTGCAGGAAGCGGAAAGACTTTTACCCTTGTTAAAGCGTACCTGAGCAAACTGTTGCTATCCCAAAAAGAGGGGAGCTACAAAAATCTCTTGGCGATTACCTTTACCAACAAAGCCGTGGCCGAAATGAAACAGCGTATCGTTTCAAATCTGGTGGCATTTTCAAAAGAGGCATCGGTTGCCAATCCACCGAAAATGATGACGCTGCTCGCGGCCGACACAGGCTTGAGCCTTAAAGACATCCAGACTGCCTCAAAAGCAATACTAAAACATTTGTTGCATCATTATTCGGCTTTTAGCGTGGATACCATAGACCGTTTTAACCATCAATTGCTGCGCACCTTTGCCAGGGACTTAAAGCTGTCGAGCAATTTTGAAGTGAGCCTGGACACCGAACAGCTTTTGGCCGAAGCAGTGGATCAATTAATCAGTAAAGCAGGCGAGGACAAACAAATTACCAACATCCTGCTGGATTTTGCCCTTGAAAAAACAGACGACGACAAATCTTGGGACATTGCCCGCGATATCACCAAAACGGCTTCGCTTCTTTTTTCTGAAAACGAAACACAACACGTGGAGCAACTTAAAGAGCGATCGCTGGATGATTTTTTAAGCTTCAAAAAAACGCTTTATAAAAGCTTGGAAGCCACAAAAAAAGAATTGCTTGGCGTCACCACGTCCCTTTTTGTACTTTTGGAGCGCAATGGCTTGGACCGTTCCTGCTTTTCACGCGGTAGTTTTTACGATCATTTTGTAAAACTGTCCCAAGGTACTGCTTCCATTAATTTTGATACCCAATGGCAACAAAAGGTACTGGATGAAGAACCGCTGTACACCAAATCGACCGATGATACGATAAAAGCGGTAATGGATGGACTCTCTTCTGTTTTCAAAGAAAAATTTAAGGACAGTAAGGCCTTGTTCTTCAAGATCGACTTGTTGGAAAACATATTGAAAAACCTCACGCCACTTTCAGTAATAAACCTGGTGCAACAAGAAATAGAAAATATTAAAGAAGAAAAGAACATCTTGCCCATTTCAGAATTCAACTCCATCATCAACAAAGAAATAAAAAACCAGCCCGCTCCCTTTATTTATGAGCGTTTGGGCGAACGGTACCGTCATTATTTTATCGATGAGTTTCAAGACACCTCGCAACTGCAGTGGGAAAACCTCATTCCGTTAATAGAGAATGCCCTGTCGCAGCAAATCCAGGATGAAAGCCCAGGAACCTTGCTATTGGTGGGCGATGCCAAACAATCCATTTACCGTTGGCGTGGTGGAAAACCCGAGCAGTTTATGGACCTTTATGGCGGCAAGAGCCCTTTTGCCACCTCAAAACCCGTGGTGGAAAATTTAGGCACCAATTTCCGGAGCTGTGAGGAAATTATTTCGTTCAACAATTCGTTCTTCACTTTTGTTTCGCAATATTTTGGAGATGCTACCCACACTCAATTATATGAAGTGGGCAACAAACAAAAATCCACCCAAAAAGACGGCGGATACGTGCAAATTGAATTTATTGAAAAACAAACAGCGTCCGAAAAGGAAGAAGCTTATGCAAATTTGATCCTGCAAACCATACGTGATTTAAAAAACAACGGCTATCAGGAGCAGGACATCTGTATTTTAACCCGCCGCAAAAAAGAGGGCATTGCGTTGGGCACGCGACTAATGGAACAAGGGATTTCGGTTGTTTCTTCTGAAACATTATTGCTGCAGTCTTCGCCGCTCGTGCAAGGATTGATGCACATACTTACCTATTCGCTACAACCTGAAAATGAAGAAGCGAAAATTAACATGCTCGATTTTATTTACAGCCACTTATCAGTTTTGGAGCCCACCAATTGGGACAACATTGAAAAGCACACCTTTTTTGCTCAGTTTTTGAATAAAACTGCAGACGAAGTATCACAACTACTAATGCAAAATAAAATTGATTTCCATCCCAATACCATCCACACGGTATCGCTGTACGAAGCTTTTGAATATTGCATCCGGCAGTTGAGCTTAGGAGAAGTTGCAGATGCCTACCTCTTCGGTTTTATGGATTTGGTATATGAATTTGAACAGCAGCCCTTGGCCTCAAAAACCGCTTTTTTAGACTATTGGGACGTCAAAAAGGAAAAAGCATCAATCGCAGCGGCTGAAACTGCCGGTGCGGTACGCTTAATGACCATCCATAAAGCGAAAGGACTGGAATTCCCTGTTGTGTTGTTTCCTTTTGCCGAAACCGACCTGTACAAAGAAATAGAACCGAAAACGTGGTTCGGGGCGCCGGAAAACGAGTTTGGTTTTAAAGAAACATTGATCAACTTTAACAGCAATGTGGCGCAATACAGTGAAACAGGCGCCGAAAAGTACCGTTTACGCCAAAACACACTGGAGCTGGACAATCTGAACCTCTTGTACGTTACCCTTACCCGCCCCGTGGAGCAGCTTTACATATTTACCGAACAGCCCAGCAAGGTAAAAGACCGCCCCAAAAATTTCAGTCAGCTGTTTATGGAGTACCTTAAACACGAACGGCAATGGCAAGATGACCAATTTTTGTATCAATTTGGTGAAAAAGAAAATAAAGAAATAAAGAAAGAAGAAGCCGTAAGCGGTATGGTCGTACCCAAATACATCAACACGGCCCCTGCAGACCACAAGTTAAACATCGTAACCAAAGATGCTTTTTTGTGGGATTCTGAAACCGAAGCTGCCATTTTAAGTGGAAACCGCTTTCACGATATCATGGCCGAAATCACTTATGAGAGCGATGCTTCAGCAGTATTGGAAACCCTTAACAAACGGTCTATCGTTACCGAAGAGGATTTCAATGTATTGAAAGAAACAGTTTCCGCCGTGATACACCACGAGGAATTGTGTCACTTGTTTCAGAAGACGAACAAGGTAGAAAATGAACGGGATTTGATTACTTCAGAAGGAAAAGTCTTGCGGCCGGACCGTTTGGTGTTCCATCCCGATGGCAGGGTCACCATTGTCGATTACAAAACTGGGAGCCCATTGAAAAAACACGTCAAGCAAATAAACGAATACGCCGCGGCCCTTTCGGAAATGAAATTTACAATAGCTGAAAAAATACTGGTTTATACTTCAGAAAATGGAATACTTATAAATAAAGCCTAACTTTGTAGATGAAGACAAAAACAAATTGATATGTACGGAAAAATTAAAGAACACCTGCAAGAAGAACTTCAGGAAATAAAAAACGACGGACTTTTTAAGAAAGAGCGCATCATTACTTCACCACAAGATGCTGTCATTAAAATTTCAACAGGGCAAGAAGTGATCAACTTCTGCGCCAACAACTATTTGGGCCTTTCTTCGCACCCAGAAGTCATCCAAGCCGCCAAGGACGCGATGGACACCCACGGTTTTGGAATGTCATCCGTTAGGTTTATCTGCGGCACACAGGACATCCACAAAGAGCTGGAACAAAAAATTGCCGATTTTTACCAAACCGAAGACACCATATTATACGCAGCTTGTTTTGATGCCAACGGTGGTGTGTTTGAACCATTGCTTACAAAAGAAGATGCCATTATCTCAGATTCCTTGAACCACGCCTCCATTATAGACGGCGTGCGGTTGTGTAAAGCCGCCCGCTATCGGTATAAGAATAATGATATGAACGATCTGGAACAGCAGTTGATCGCTGCCAACGACAATGGCGCCCGCTTTAAGATCATCGTGACCGATGGGGTCTTTTCCATGGACGGCCTGGTGGCACCTTTGGATGAAATATGTGATCTGGCAGACCAATACGATGCATTGGTCATGATAGATGACTGCCACGCTACTGGATTTATTGGTGAAACAGGGCGTGGGACCTTAGAAGAAAAAGGTGTTATGGACCGGGTGGATATTATTACAGGCACCTTGGGCAAAGCCATGGGCGGAGCTATGGGTGGTTATACCACGGGCAAGAAAGAAATAATCGAGATGTTGCGCCAGCGATCTAGGCCCTATTTGTTTTCAAACTCCTTGGCACCGGCCATTGTTGGCGCCTCTATTAAAGTATTTGATATGTTGCGCAACAACAACGAGTTAAAGGATCAATTGGAGCAAAACACGGCTTACTTTAAAAAAGGCATAAAAGATGCCGGTTTCGATATTATTGACGGTGATGCTGCTATTGTCCCTGTCATGCTTTATGATGCCAAACTATCACAAGACATGGCCGATATGTTGCTGGAAGAAGGCATTTATGTGATTGGTTTTTTCTATCCAGTTGTACCAAAAGGCAAAGCGAGAATACGGGTACAACTATCTGCCGCACACACAAAAGAGCATTTGGACACAGCCATAAAGGCCTTTATCAAGGTGGGCAAAAAATTGAATATTATTAAGACTGAATAAACTAATTTTGCTGGCGAAAGGGGCTGTATTTGTGAAAATTTTAATAGATTTGACTTTGTTTATAAGTTATAACAACTTACTTTTGCTCTAATTAACACTTAAAAATTAAACAATCGAATATGAAACATCTTAACAGTTTATTAGTTGCTGCCATCCTATTTATGGGTATTGGCGTAGCGAACGCACAGGACGAAAACAACCCTTGGGCTTTTGAGATTGGTGTCAATGCTGTTGACGTCTTTCCCGTTGGCCTTGAGGACGGTCAAACAGAAAATTCCCCAATGAGAGGCGAGTTTTTTGACGAATACTTCAACGTAAATGACCACTGGAACATTTTACCTTCTGTATCTAAAATTGCCGTAAGCCGATATGTAGGTAGCGGTTTCACTTTTACTGCTGTTGGTTCTATTAACAGAATCGATAAAGTTGGTGATGTGAGTGTAGACGATATGAGCTACTATGCTGCAGATGGTGAAATTAGATATAGCTTTAGAGACCTGATCAACGGTCCAGGCGGATGGTTTGATCCATCTCTTGGTGTTGGTGGTGGTTACACCTGGGTTGACGACATAGGCTTTGGTACTGCCAACGGTTTGGCCAGTATTAAAATCTGGTTCGCCGAAAACGTAGCGTTAAACCTACAATCAACTTATAAACATGCCTTTGAAGATGATTACGGTGTAAAGCATTTCCAACATTCTGCTGGTATCTTGTTTAAGTTTGGTGGAAAAGACACCGATGGAGACGGCATCTACGATCAAAATGATGAGTGTCCAGAAACTCCCGGCCTTCCAGAATTCAACGGTTGTCCTGACACTGACGGTGACGGCATTGAGGACAGAAACGATGCATGTCCAGAAACTGCTGGTTTAGCAGAGTTCAACGGTTGTCCTGACACTGATGGTGATGGAATCCCAGATCCTCAAGACGACTGTCCTACAGTTGCTGGATTGGCTGCATTGAACGGTTGTCCTGATGCTGATGGAGACGGAATCGCTGACAAAGACGATGAGTGTCCTAACGAAGCAGGACCTGCTTCCAACAACGGTTGCCCATACGAAGATAGAGATGGCGACGGTGTATTGGATAAAGATGACCAATGTCCTGATGTTGCTGGTACTGTTGCTAACAACGGTTGTCCAGAAGTAACTGTTGAGGTAATTAAAGAAATCAACGAGTATTCTAAAACTATCTTGTTTGATTACGATAAAGCTACCATCCGTCAAGAGTCTTACGGTGCACTACAGAGCATCGCAGACATTATGAAGGAGTATCCAAATACCGTGTTCCATATTGAAGGACACACAGATAGTAGAGGTAGTGATGCTTACAATATGAAGCTTTCTAAAGAAAGAGCAGCTTCTGTAATGGATTACTTAACCACTATCGGTATGCCAGCCAACAGATTGACTTCTGAAGGTTATGGTGAAGAGCGACCAGTTGCTACTAACAAAACAGCTGCTGGAAGACAGCAAAACCGACGTGTTGAAATTTCCCTTAACAAAAACAGGGATAAGTAATAAGCGACACGCTTAAATAAATAGCAGAAACGCCTCCGTAAATCGGGGGCGTTTCTTATTTTTAGGGTATGCAAACATTTTTGGAAGAAACCCTGCTTAGCTTAAAAAAAAACCACGATGACATTGCCGAACTTACGCTCGTCCTACCCAGTAAACGCGCCGGTGGTTTCCTTAAAAACTATTTGGGAAAACACGCACAGACGGCTTCGTTTTTACCGAAAATAATCAGTATTGAAACTTTTATAGAACAGGTCTCGGGCCTTTCGATCATAGATAGTACCGAACTACTTTTTAAAAGCTACCAAGTTTATTTAAACACTGCTTCTTTTTCTGAAAAAGGGAACTTTGAAAACTACAGCACCTGGGCACCCACACTGCTTAACGATTTTAATGAAATTGACCGCTATTTGGTCGATCCAAAAGCTTTCTTCACATATTTGGGCAGCATAAAAACTTTGGAGCGCTGGAACTTACAAGAAGAGAAAACCGAACTTATTGAAAAATACCTGCAATTCTGGAACAGTCTGTTGGATTTGTACAACAACATAAAACAAATACTGCTAAAAGAAGCTATAGGATATCAAGGACTGGTGTATCGAGTGGCTTCAGAAAAAATAAAAACCTACAGTAAAGAACGTAAAAACGAAAAATATGCTTTTATAGGCTTTAATGCTTTAAACGCCGCCGAGCAACACATTATACAACACCTATTGCAAACCGGTAATACAGAAGTGTATTGGGATGCCGATGAAACCTTTATGAACGACCCCAAACATAGTGCTTCACTTTTCATAAGAAGGTACTTAAAAAAATGGGGATATTATAAAAACGAATCTGCCAACAAAGAAAAAAACAGACCGCAAGGCATCACCGACCATTTTAAAGCTAAAAAAGACATTCATTTTGTAGAAGTGCAAAAAAATATAGGCCAAGCAAAGTATGTGGGCGAACTTTTGGCGGGTTATTCCAAAGAAAAACTCCATAAAACCGCAGTGGTTTTGGCCGACGAGAATTTGCTCATCCCAATGCTTCACTCCCTGCCACCCAATGTCGATTCGGTGAATGTAACCATGGGTGCAGTGCTCAAGAACGTTCCGGCCACATTATTTTTTGAACTCCTATTATCGTTGCACTCAGTTGTTTCAGGAGCATCAAAAGAACAATCAAAGTGGATGTACTATAAGGATATTTTAAGCCTAATCAACCATCCCTTAGGAACGGTTTTGCTCTCCAGTGCTTCAGATATTTCACATAAAATAAGCACTGAAAACAAAACCCATCTCAGCAGTAAGGACATCTCGCAGTTTTCAGATAAAGAGGATGCTAAAATGGTTGCCCTCTTATTTCAAGATTGGGGAAATAAAAGCGAAACAGCTGTAACAAATTGTTTGAAGATACTGAACGAGCTGAAGAAGCAATTTCAGGAAAACCCTGTGCAACGCGTTGTTTTGTATCAACTATACCAGATATTCAGCAAGATCGAAGCTTTAAACCATGATTACCCACATTTAGACTCGGTAAAGACCGTTCAAAGCCTGTTCGCCGAACTGGTGGCCACCACCTCGCTGGATTTTGAAGGTGATGCGTATGAAGGGTTACAAATTATGGGTGTCTTGGAAACCCGGGTGCTCGATTTTGAAAACATCATCGTTACCTCGGTCAATGAAGGGGTATTACCCACTGGCAAATCGAACGCATCGTTTATTACTTACGATTTGAAAAAAGAGTTCAACCTGCCGCTTTATACCGAAAAAGATGCTATTTACACCTATCATTTTTACCATATGCTACAACGGGCCAAAGAGGTTACGTTGTTGTATAACAATCATTCCGAAGGCATAAACACAGGCGAAAAAAGCCGTTTTCTACTGCAGTTGGAAATTGAAAAGCAAGCCAACCATACTATTTCCAAAACGGTTTTGTCGCCTAAAATCACGCCAACGGTACAAACAATGAAAACCATCGAAAAAACAGATGCGGTAATGCAACGATTGCAGGAAATTGCCGGCAAAGGGTTCTCTCCTTCGGCACTAACCAGCTACATACGTAACCCAATTGATTTTTATTTTCAGAAAATATTGCGACTCCAAGAAACCGAAGAAGTGGAAGAAACCGTTGCAGCCAATACGCTTGGTACCATTGTTCATGATACCTTGGAAATATTTTACAAACCGCATGAGGGAAAGCTGCTCACTTCGGAAATATTAAACAATTTAAAACCAAAAATTGAAGAAGAAGTCACCAAGCAATTTAAAGATACGTTCAAAGGCGGAACCTTCGATAAAGGCAAAAACCTTATCATTTTTGAGGTGGCGAAACGCTACATTGAAAATTTCATCAACCACGAAATTTCAGAAATAAAAGCCGGCAACGAGATAAAGATTATTTCCATTGAAAACAATTTAGACGTTGACCTCCCCATTTCAGAATTACCATTTCCAGTAAAAATAAGGGGAAAGGTGGACCGCGTGGACCAATACAACGGTCAATTGCGCATTATCGATTATAAAACCGGAAAAGTGGCACAAAATAACGTAGAATTGGTAGATTGGGAAGAAATTTCCTTAGATTATAAATACAGCAAGTCGTTTCAGGTATTGGCATATGCGTTGATGTTCAACCACGAAAAGCCCTTTGAAAATACTGAAGCCGGCATTATATCTTTTAAGAACCTCAACAACGGATTTTTAAAGTTCGGAAAGAAAGAAAAAGTCCGGGGCGGTGCAAAAGACCAAATCATTACGCAAGCAACACTGGATGCGTTTGCTGTGGAATTGAAAAAATTAATCTTGGAAATCTGCACTAAAGAAATTCCGTTCACTGAAAAAGAAATTGAATGATGATTGAACACAATAACATACTGCATAGAGCGCACAAAAAACCCATTGTTTACGATGTGTATTTTACCGAAACCCAAAAACCAAAACCCATAGTCATTTTTTGCCATGGCTACAAAGGTTTTAAAGATTGGGGTGCTTGGCATTTAGTGGCAGAAGCGTTTGCCAAGGCCGGTTTCTTCTTTATAAAATTCAATTTTTCTTACAATGGTGGGACGGTGGATGAGCCCATTGATTTTCCAGATTTGGAGGCTTTTGCCCAAAACAATTACACCAAAGAACTGGACGATTTAGAGTACGTGATCGACTATGTTGCAACTACCAAACGCTATGTGCAAGAAGCCGAAGTGAAAAACATTTCGTTGATTGGCCACAGCCGTGGCGGTGGAATCGCATTGATTAAAGCCGAAGAAAACGATAAAATAAAAAAAGTCGTCACTTGGGCAGGCGTAAGTGATTATAAAGTCCGTTTTAAGGAAGGCAGCAACGAATTTAAGGAATGGAAAGAAAAAGGCGTTAAATACGTTGAAAACGGCCGCACTAAGCAACAAATGCCACACTACTTTCAGTTTTACACCAATTTTAAAGAAAATGAAGAGCGGCTCACCATTAAAAGAGCGGTTGAACAGTTGGAAATTCCGCAGTTGATCGTTCACGGGGGTAACGATTCTACAGTTTCGGCTGCAGAAGCCAAAAACTTGCACCAATGGAGTCCAGAAAGCACCTTGAAAATCATCGAAGACGCCAACCACGTTTTTGGCACTAAGCACCCTTGGGAAAAAGGCGGGTTACCTTCCCCGATGCAGGAAGTTGTTAATTTTACCATAGATTTTTTAAAATAATGCCATACTTTTAAAAAATTGCTTATTTTCGCATTCCACAATTGGGGCATTAGCTCAGTTGGCTAGAGCGTTTGGCTGGCAGCCAAAAGGTCATCGGTTCGACTCCGATATGCTCCACTTAAAAGCAAGGTTTTAAAAAGGCCTTGCTTTTTTTGTTTTACGGATTTTGTTTTACTGAAAAGCTATATTTTCGGTCATAGCAAAGCCTCTTAATTAGAGTAAAACTTTTTTAACTAAAATGATTCGGAAAGCAAAAACCACGGAAATCGAAGAAATTGTCGCGATAACCCGCGCCTGCGCCGCTAAAATGTTGACCGAAAACATTTTTCAATGGAATGAGCACTATCCTACCAAAGCTGCATCTCAAAAAGACACAAAACGAGGCGAGCTATACGTGCTTGTCATTTCAGGGAATATCATTGGTAGCATTGTTCTTTCAACTTTAAAAGACGAAGAATACAATACTGTTACTTGGCTTACCGAAGATGGCAACAACTATTACATCCACCGTTTGGCCATCCATCCAAAACATCAACACAAAGGCTACGCCAAGCGCTTAATGGATTTTGCCGAACAAAGGGCTAAAGACAGTGGTGCGGTTTCCGTTCGGTTGGACACCTTCAGCCAAAACAAACGCAACCAAAAGTTTTATAAAGCCCGTGGTTATCAAAAACTAAGTTCCATTTATTTTCCAAAGCAAAGCGAACACCCTTTTTATTGCTATGAGTTGGTCTTTTAAGGTTTAGACCGCTATTTTTGCCCACTCAATCAACTCGCTTTGAACACACAGATCAGTTTTAAGAGCATTAATAAAATAGCCATCCCGGCCATTATCGCGGGAATAGCCGAACCGTTGATTTCGTTGACCGATATCGCCGTGATTGGCAATGTGGAAAAACATTCGGTCGAAGCATTGGCGGCCGCCGGGCTGGTGGGGTCGTTCCTATCGGCCATTATTTGGATTGTTGCACAGACCAAAACAGCCATTTCAGCCATTGTATCGCAACATCTGGGTGCCAATAGGTTGCACGCAGTTAAAACCTTGATTCCGCAGGCCATTGGGTTCAACTTGGTATTGAGCCTATTTATTTACGGAATAACTGCTCTTTTTTCTGAAGCCATTTTCAGTTTGTACAATGCCGAAGGGCTTATTTTAAGCTACTCGGCCGATTATTACCGCATTCGGGCCATCGGCTATCCGCTAACCTTGGTCACCTTTGCCATTTTTGGGATTTTCCGTGGGCTGCAAAACACCTATTGGGCGATGAAATGCAGCCTTACCGGAGCATTCGTGAATGTCGTTTTGGATTATTTGCTGGTGTATGGTGTAGAAGGTGTAATCCCACCACTGCATTTAAAAGGTGCTGCCTACGCAAGTTTGGCGGCGCAGAGCGTCATGCTGGTAATGGCGTTGTGGTTTTTCTGGAAAAAAACACCGTTTCATTTAAAGTTGAGTTTCAATATCAATCCACAACTGAAGCCATTGTTATTGATGGCCGCCAACCTTTTTGTGCGTACGGCAGCGTTAAACTTTGCTATTTATTTGGCAAACGCCTACGCAACCGATTACGGTAAAAACTACATCGCTGCCCAGAGTATTTTAATGAACATTTGGTTGTTTTTCAGTTTTTTTATCGATGGGTATGCCAATGCCGGTAATGCCATTGGCGGGCGCTTATTAGGTGCAAAAGATTATAAATCGCTTTGGGTATTGAGCAAAAAAATAAGCAAATACGCTATCTTGATCGCCCTCATATTAATGGCGGGCTGTGCGTTGGCGTATGACGAAATTGGGCTGCTGTTCAATAAAGAAGCCACAGTTTTGGTGTTGTTCAGTTCGGTGTTTTGGATTGTGTTGCTCATGCAACCGGTAAATGCCATCGCCTTTATGTTCGACGGAATCTTTAAAGGCTTGGGCGAAGCAAAATATTTGCGCAATTTATTGTTGGTCGCCACCTTTTTAGGCTTTACGCCTGCGTTGCTTATTTCAGATTATTTTGGGCTGAAACTATACGCCATCTGGATTGCCTTTTTTGTATGGATGTTGATACGGGCCGGCGGATTGGTGATAAAATTCCGAAGAAAATATTTAAATAAGGAGGTTTAATTGTAGTTTTGACTTTATGGTTGAAGCTGAATTTTTAAGGATAGCTGAAACTGAGAATGCAAAATTTTCTTCTGAAGAAAAAGTTGTTAGTCTTGGAGGCGGTGTTCGAAGCCCTTATATTATATATCTTTTAACACTATATTATAAAGACCATTTAATTATCATTAAAAATGACACTGGAACGTGCTTTAATGGTTTAATTGAATGTAAGATTACTACTCAAAAGAAAAGGTTGAACTTTGAGCTTATCACTAAAAGTCATTTTTCAACTTTATTTTCAAAAAACAAAAAAAGATTTAAGATTAAATCTGAAAACATCAATATCAATCACTTTTTTAAAACTTCTGAATCAGTTGCTCATTTAAATGAAATTGCAAAGAAGGGAACATTTGAACCGCATATCACAGGGGTTTATAAAGATGGTGCTTTCGAGCTAACGACTGAATATTCTTTACAGTTTTCAGATTGGACACAGGTATTGCAGCCTTTTATCAATTTCTACAAAGAATTTATCGATACATTTAAATAAAAAAAGTAATACTTGGACTTTTTAGAATTTATTGGCGGGCCCGGATTGTTTTTAATCCTCGCTATATTGGTAGTAGTGGTGGTCGTTTACAAAAAATATAAAAACCGATGATTAGCGGCTTTTCAGCCAACCGGTGATGCTGTACCGTTCGGAAGCTTTTACAACTTTCACTTCGTGTTCCAGTTCTTGACTTTCAAAAATAACCACGCGTCCCGGAAGTGGTAATACATCAAGTACTTCATTATTTTCTAGATACAAACTCAGTTCGCCACCGTTTTCCCTGGGCCAATTGGCTTCGTTCAAATAGCACACTACAGATAACTTTCGTCTGTCATCATTTTGAAATGTGTCAAGATGCTTTGCATAAAAGGTACCAGTGGGGTACACGGCATAATGAAATTCTTTGTGTAAAATACCTAGAAAACACGTTCTGTTTAAATACTCAACCAATTCGTTGATTTTATCGAAAAACAACTGCTCGGTTGGGGTAGCTTTATTTTGATCCATCCACAGTATGAAATCGCCGCGTATTTCGGTATGGATTTCTTCTTGTACTCGATTTCCGATAGCTGATTTTTTAAATCGGTCTGCTTTGTATTTTTCCAATAACGAATCCCGAAGTTGAACAACTTCTTCCGAAGAAAAAAAATTGTCAATAATTGAAAACTTCTGGGTTTGAATGTCTTCAATAATAGTTTCAAAAACAGGATTTACGGCAAAATCCAACTGCTCAAACAATTCTTCCATTGCTTAGATATGAAAAATAAAAGTGCGCAAATATACTTCAGAAACTGATATGTTTTTCAGAAAAATTAGTGTGCTTAAAACTGCTATCTTTGCACCATAAAATACAGTTATGAGCAAGATTCGAATCACCAAACAATTTTCTTTTGAAACCGGCCACGCCTTGTATGGATACGACGGCAAGTGCCGCAATGTGCACGGCCACAGTTATAAGCTTTCGGTTACGGTTATTGGTACGCCCATTGATGATACCGACCATGTAAAATACGGCATGGTCATCGATTTTGGGGACCTTAAAAAGATTGTGAAAGAAGAAATCGTTGATGTTTTTGATCACGCCACCGTTTTTAATAAGAATACGCCACACGTTGAACTGGCAAAAGAATTAAAAAACCGCGATCACAACGTATTATTGGTAGATTATCAACCTACCAGCGAAATGATGGTGATTGATTTTGCTGAAAAACTTAAAAAGAGACTGCCTCATAACCTACAATTGCATTCCTTAAAACTACAGGAAACTGCCACGAGCTACGCCGAATGGTATGCTTCGGACAATTAACTTTACTTAGAATCCTGAAAGTCGAAGGGTCTTTTATTATCTTTACCCTATGCAACTACCAGAAGGCAAAAAAATCTACTTTTCCAGCGACAACCACTTGGGCGCCCCAACTGCTGCCGAAAGCAAACCCCGGGAACAAAAGTTCATCGCTTGGCTGGACGAAGTAAAACAAGATGCCGCCGCCATTTTCTTGCTGGGTGATCTGTTCGATTTTTGGTTTGAATATAAAACAGTGGTTCCAAAGGGTTTTGTACGCGTACTGGGGAAATTAGCCGAAATTAGCGACAGCGGTATCCCCATTCACTTTTTTGTAGGCAACCACGATCTCTGGATGCACGGTTATTTTGAAGAAGAATTAAATATTCCGGTTTATCACGACCCCAAAGAGTTTGTATTCAACAACAAACGTTTTTTTATTGGCCACGGCGACGGGAAAGGGCCTGGCGATAAAGGTTATAAACGCATGAAAAAAGTGTTTGTCAATCCATTTTCAAAGTGGTTGTTCCGGTGGGTGCATCCAGATATTGGGGTGCGGTTGGCGCAGCACCTTTCGGTAAAGAATAAACTGATTTCCGGTGATGAAGACCAGCAGTTTTTAGGCGAAGAAAACGAATGGCTAGCACAATATGCCAAGCGGAAACTGGAAACCAAGCATTACGATTATTTTGTATTTGGCCACCGCCATCTACCGATGGAAATACAAGTGGGCGACAATTCAACATATTTCAACTTGGGCGATTGGATAAACCATTATACCTACGGCGTTTTTGATGGCGAAAAGTTTAAGTTGAAGGAGTTTGAGCTATACCAAAGCAGAAATCAATAGACCAAGCTCCATCTTGCAAGGTTTTTCACCCCAGCGGACAAGTAAAAGCCTTGAGGTCTTTAGCCCTTATCTTTATCGGGATACTAGGGCCTTTTTTTATACCTACAAGGTCACAAAGACCTTGCAGGATATATTAAAAAACTATTTACCTGCTTCATATTCCACTAAAATTTCTTTGAATTCGTTACTGCTAATAACCAAAATATCAAGTAACTGAAATTTGTTTTCTTCTTTTAAAAGATCTTCTTCAATCTGTTTGGCAGCACAATAATCTAAAAATAGGTTTTTATAGTGCTTCGGGATTTTCAAGGTGCTTTCGAGTAAGGTTTCGGTAAAAAATTCATCTTCATTAAAAAGATGTATTAAATCGGTTTGTGTGGCATATATAATTTGTTTTTCGGGTTTCTTTTTAAAAATTGAAATGGCCAGTTTTACAAGAGCCAATAAATTTACCCCACCTCCAGCCGGAGCTTTTCCATAGTCAAACGGATTGTTTTTAATGTCATTTTCTATTTGTTTGCTTAAATCAGCATTGTATTTTTCTACATCAAACTCTTTTTCTTTTCCGCTTAATAGCACCTCATCTAAGGTGTTTACTTTTTGCTTTAATTCAACAATTAAAAGCGTTCTATATTCGGCCATTGTGATAATTTTATCTTGGCTTATATGAAACGACGACTGAAATGTAAGCGTATCACCAATAGTTGCTTTAATTGTAAACGCGCCGTCTTCATTAGTAACCACAGCCGTTTTTTCGTTGCTGTTAAAAACAGTGACGCCAGGTAACGCTGAAGCATCATCGTACACCCTCCCTGAAATTTCTTGGGCCTGAAGTTGGCTGGAAAACAATCCAAATAAGATAAGCAATATGAATGGAAAAACTCTTTTCAATGTACTAAACTGTATTTTTTATTTATAGTAAACTCCTTAAGTTATACCTATCCTGCAAGGTTTTCCACCCAGCGGACAAGTAAAAACCTCGTAGCTTTGTCGTTATTTCCTGTTTTTTTATACCTACAAGGTCCCAAAGACCTTGCAGGATATTGGTTTAAAATTTATTCCCTAATATCTTTCAAGCGAAGCTGCAAGCTCACATTGCCTTGCCACTCGTTTTCATCGATTACATAAGCCGCTTTAAATGGGGCATCTCCACAAGCGATGTCTTGTTTTTCTGCCATTCCAAAACCTATGCACACAAACTGTGGCGAATTACCTTGCTTAACGGTAATTCGCAAATGCGTTTTATCTTCGCCAACACACTTGCCCCAACCCGTGTCTTTTAAACCTTGCGTCATAAATACGGGGGTCATATTTCCGGGGCCAAAGGGAGCGAACTGCTTTAAAAGACGATATAATTTTGGGGTTATTTCAGTTAAATCGATTTCAGCATCAATTTGCAGTTCGGGTTGCAGTAGTTTCGGGTCGATGGTTTCTGAAACCACTTTTTCAAATTCATTTTTAAAGCTTTCAAAATCCTTTTCATGCAACGTCAATCCTGCTGCATATTTATGGCCGCCAAACTGTTCAATAAATTCCGAACAGCCTTCCAACGCATTATAAACATCAAAACCCCTTACCGAACGCGCCGAAGCAGCTAGCTTTTCGCCGCTTTTGGTAAACACCAAGGTTGGGCGGTAGTAGGTTTCCGTTAACCGCGACGCTACAATACCGATCACGCCTTTGTGCCAATTTTCGTGGTACACCACCGTTGTTTTACGATTTTCTTCATTGTTAGCAACAATCTGCATCAAGGCTTCTTGGGTAATGGTTTTATCGGTATCTCTTCTATCGGTGTTGAATTGTTCAATTTCCGAAGCATATTCAGCAGCACGGTTTACATCGGTTTCCGTCAACAGCGCAACGGCGTGATTGCCGTGTTTCATCCTTCCGGCAGCATTGATACGTGGGGCGATGATAAAAACGACATCGGTAATGGTGAGGGTTTTCTTTTTTACTTGCGCTAAGATCGCTTGAAACCCAACCCTGGGATTGCTATTGATGACTTTTAACCCATAATAGGCCAACACCCTGTTTTCCCCAGTAATAGGAACAATATCGGCACCAATGGCCGTCGCCACCAAATCAAGGTACAACAACAAATCGTCAATTTGAAGTCCCCTTTTTTCTGAAAGCGCCTGAATCAATTTAAAACCTACACCGCAACCGCACAGTTCTTTATACGGATAGTCGCAATCTTTCCTTTTGGGATCGAGCACAGCAACCGCTTTTGGAATTTCAGCACCAGGACGGTGATGGTCGCAAATAATAAAATTAATTCCCTTTTCAGAAGCATACGCAACCTTATCGATTGCTTTTATCCCGCAGTCCAAGGCAATAATCAAGCTGAAACCGTTGTCTTCAGCAAAATCGATTCCTTTGTACGAAATGCCGTAGCCTTCATCATAGCGATCTGGAATATACGTGGCTACATTAGGATAGTAACTTTTTAGGTATGAAGAAAGCAAAGCGACGCTGGTGGTGCCGTCCACATCGTAATCGCCATAGACCAAAATATTTTCTTCGTTGGCGATGGCTTGTTCAATTCGTGCTACCGCCTTGTCCATATCTTTCATCAAAAACGGATCGTGGAGATCGCTCAATTGGGGACGGAAAAACTGTTTGGCGGCATCAAAGGTTTCAATTCCGCGTTGTGCCAAAAGCGTGGCAATAACGGTATTGACGCCCAATTCTTTTGAAAGGCGGTTAACGGTTTCTTCAGCAGGTTTGGGTTTTAAGGTCCAGCGCATAATTTGGTATGATTATAAAACGGGGAGAAAAGTAAAGATAAAAATTAGTGCACTTGCTACGAAACAAAAGTTGAAAATAAAATGCGTATATTTAAGGTGGTTCATTAAAGCCGCTCGTTTTAAAGCAGGATGACAAAGAAAAACATAAAGCGAATAACCCAAATCGCCTTGCTGGTAGGAACCGTTGTGTCTTTGTTTTTTGTGCCGTGGATTTTGGTCAAAGCGTGGATATTACCGCTTCCAGACACCATTCAAGAACAATTGGATGAAGCTGTTGACCTTGGGTTTGATGGAATTATTGTATATGTGGATGAAGCAAGTAACCCCCCAGGATTTTATGCCGCTGGCTGGCATGACCGAAACAACAAAATACCTGCCAACCCCAAAGCGTTGTTCAAAATAGGCAGTATCAATAAACTATATACGGCCGTTGCCATAACTAAATTAGTGCATGATGGACGTTTGTCATTAGATAAAACGCTTGCTTATTACCTGCCCGAGCTTAAGGGAAAAATTGAATATGCCGATAAAATTACCATACGGTTGATGGTGCAACATCGAAGTGGCATTCCGAATTATACCGACACTCCAAATTATTGGGCGCATCCAAAAGAAAACAACACCGAAAAGCTTGAGTTGATTCTTGATAAACCAGCAGATTTTAAACCTGATGAAAGCTACGAGTACAGCAACACCAATTATTTGTTGCTTTCCAAAATAATGGATAACGTACTTGGTTACGATCATTTTCAGTTTATCCAAAAGGAAATTTTAGATCGGCTTCAATTAAAACACACCTACCCGTCGCTCAAGAAAGTGAACATAGACAGTGTGATGAGCGGTTATCACGTGGGACATCCCTTGGATTTAAAAACCGACAAACAAGGCATGCTCGCCTCTGCAGAGGATGTAGGGATATTTATAAGGGCATTGAACGACGGGACGTTGTTTGATGAAGGAGAACAAGCTATTTACTCATCCATTTACAAGTATGAGCATAAAGGATGGGTGCCAGGCTATCAAAGCATTGCAAAATACCACAAAGAAATAGATGCGGTTGTTATCCAATTCACAAGCACAACAGACCCTAAATTATACAATTGGAATTTAGCAGATATCGTATATGGACGTATTTTGAAAATAGTTAAAAAAAGGAATTAGCCAATCTCGCGGTTAAATACAAGCAATAAGCAAGCCGTAGAAAGTGATTTTTTAAACAAAAACCAAACCCATGAACAAAATTACCTTATTCTTTTTATTATTTTTATTGAACCTGGGGATGGTGATCGCTCAAGACGGAAGCTATGATCCCTCTTTTGGAAACAATGGCGTAGTCTATACCGATATTGACCAACAAGTTGAAGTCTTTAATGCTGTTGCCCAATCGCCTTCGGGTAAAATAGCCGTTGCGGGAGAAAGTTTAGGCGAAACCGATGTGATAAGTTTTATTGTCATGTACTTGGAAGACGGAACGATAGACCTTTCATTTGCCGATAATGGATTTTTAATAGATCCAATAACCTTAGAATATAAAAACATTGTTTTTCAAAGTAACGGAAAATTGATAGCTGTGTATGGCGGCTCCGGCCAAACGATCATCCGGTTGCTTCCCGATGGCTCTTTAGACACAGCCTTCGGCACCAATGGATCCATATATGTGGATGGAAGGTTTTTACAGCTGGATGAAAACGATCAGATTTATGTCCAAGAAAACCAAAATAACTCAGTGATCTTAAAAAGACTTTTGCCCAACGGCGACTTGGATACTGCTTACGGCACAAATGGTTTGCTTACAATTACCCCAAACAACGGCGGGTCTGTTTCGGGCATAAAAGTGACCTTATTGCCCAGTGGTAACCTATTTTTAAACTACGATGAAACCGCCGGTGGCAACGCGCCATCGTACATTGAAAAATACCATTCAAACGGTGAACTTGATACAACCTTCGGCACAAACGGAAAAATAGAAATACCTATTGAAGAAGAGTTTGCTTGCAGTACACGGGCTTTTAGCGATGAAAGCGTTTTGGTAAGCTGCAGCTATTGGGACTTCGACCTTATGATGATGGTGTATAAATTGCTCAAATTAAGTCCCGAAGGAAATTTTGATGCCAATTTTGGCACCAACGGCTACATCCAAGGGCGTTCTGTTGAGTTGATTCAGCAAAACCAACGTTTTATAACCAATAGTTCATCTGTAGATTATGAAGGCGGTACAAATATTAATTTTAAGCGCTATTACAGCAACGGTACGTTAGACAGTAGTTTCCAGTTTGAACCAGCCCCCGAAACAATAGAGCATACCTATAAAAGTATGATCACCAACTCCGGAAAACTGTTGGTAGCTGCAAACAATATGGGCCTAGACCCGTTTCAAGATATCCTCTTGTTTCAGTACCATAACGATCCATTGGGCATTCCTGAAGAAATTAAGACCCGAATTACCGTTTTACCCAACCCCTCCAATGGTGTTTTCTACCTAAAAAGACAACACGCTATCCACAATTCATATACTGTAAGTGATATCAATGGAAGGGTTTTGCTTGCAGGAACCTTCAGAAACACCGAGAACCAAGTGGATCTTTCCTCATTTGCCGCCGGAATGTATTTTCTGAAATGCGCTGGAAACACCTTCCGCCTGTTGAAAAATTGATAGAAAGCACCTCAACTTCCATTGCTTTCTGAAACCGTGCGAAACCTTCAATAGCGTGCATTATAAAACTCCAACTATTGCATTTTTTCTAGATTTCATTGGTAATGCCCCTTTAAAAAAAGGGTATTTACCCGTTCATTATCAGTTGTTTACTTCTTATATTCCATCGCATTCCGCTGTACTTTAGCACTTCAAAATCAAACCTAATAGTAATCAAAAGGAAAAAAGATGAAGTACAAAGTAAACGGAAGGTTGCACGCTGCAATCTGCGACGAAAACAAACATGCCTTGGCAAACACCAAACTGAGAGCCTATCGCATGGAACAAGATGTAAATGCTGCAACAGCTTACACTGCGGCACAAAGCAAGGAAGTAGCTCAAGTTTTTGAGGAAAAAGATATCAAAAGCCGAAACAAACAGCTGTTGGCCGAAACCACCACCAATGCCAATGGGGATTACGAACTTAAAATCGACGGTAAGAAAACAGACTACAACGGTGGGGCTATCGAGCTGGTGCTGTACTATGATTCCGTTCCAGATTACGGACAAGAAAATACAAAACCACCAAAGGGCTTCAACTCTTTTGAAATACGTATGGACATTATACAGCCCAAATGGCGTGAAACCCAAGACGGCCTTGTTGCAGGATGGAACCATACCCTGCTGAAACGTATTTGGTGTTACATTTTGCAACGCCTGGATATATGGGTTATTTGCGGAACGCTTATCAATTGCAAAAGCCAAGCGCCCCTTTATGGAATTGAAGTTACCGCCATGGATGACGATATCATCACCGACGACCTGTTAGGGAGCGCTGTTACCGATGCCAACGGACGCTTTTGTATCTATTACCGTTCACTCGATTTCAAAAAAACGTTTTTATCGCCTTGGATCAATGTGGAGACCACACCGCCATTTAGTTTTGACAACGGGCCGGATGTTTATTTTAAATTTTCGCTGGGCGGAGAAGAAATTGATGCCGAACCAGTTTCCGAAGCACACAAACCGAGCCGTAAGAATGTGGGGCATTGCCTGTGCGTAACACTTTGCTTGGATGATGCACCTGATGTTACCCAGGACCCGCCCGCCGCATTTTACCAAATAGGCTATGCCCGTAAATACCATCCGGTGCTCAATATCGACCCCGCTACGGGAAGAACCACCGGAAAAGCCTCCACCAGCTGGAACGAACAAGCATTTTACAGCACGCTGGACTTACGGGGGTCGCTATCGAAAAAACTAAACGGCAATCCCGTGGAATACAAGTTTCAATATGCTGAAGTTGCCGATCCTTCGGTGGATATTTCTACCATAACCACATGGACCGACGTGCAACCCAACGATATTGCCAAAAGCGAAATTGGGACAAGGATAACCGCTTTATTTCCGGTTATTAAGTACAATTCGTATCAAATTCATGGTACCGCAGCGGCCACCCCTTATGGCCAAGAAGTGGAAGTGCCTTTTAATGGAAACTGGATACAAGTGCCACAAGATTCCGGTATTTTCGACATACATTTTAACGGTTCGTTGATCAAACTGATATCCAGCAAACTTGCAAGCGGTAGTGTTGATCAATCAGGATTGACCCAAGGATCAAGTTCTGCACCCTTGCAGAAAAACCGGTATTTTGCCCTCCGTATGAGAAAACGTGAGGTGGGAAATGCAGCTTCTGAAGTGGCCGCAGGATTTTCACGTCCGTTGGCTATTTTCAACACCACCTATCAAAATGTGCCACAAGGCGGTTCATGGTTGCCCTCTGCTAGCAATGAGTTGGGTATCGCCAGCGTTGATCTAGAAGAATTGAAAGTGGGTGGCGGATGCAGTAAGATCACCGATACACTGACGGTAAATTATACGGCAGCAAACCCAAACCTTGGCAGTGTATCCATCAAGATGTACGGACCGGGCGGACCCCACAATTTTGAACCTGTTGCTTTTCCAAGTCCTGGCGAGGAAGCCTTTGGGGCCTCGAAATACACGGGCGCCAACAACACGGTGGATGCCAACGACGTTAAAAACCTCCCAAACTGTTCGTACGAGGTAAGGTTATCTGCAGAATTAAACCTTACAAATGGAGAAGACCAACACCATACTATCTGGGACAGGGTATTATTCTGTAAATAATTATTTGTATTTGTTTTAGCCCTAAAACGGTTGCAAGAATTCGCAAAAACATTCTCGCAGCCGTTTTATTTTTTTTTGAATTTGAATAGAGCTTTACGTATTTTGAACCCTGAACTTTCTGTAACATAAAACTGTATTATGCCATTAGTACCACCGCTTCCTCCAGACCACGATGCCAAAACGAAGCAATTGGCCGAATTTTTCAACGAAACCTTGGGCTTTTGCCCCAACAGCGTCTTGACCATGCAGCATCGACCGGCAATCAGCAAAGCGTTTATTGAGCTTAACAAAGCCGTAATGGCCAACGAAGGCCGGGTAACGTCGGCTTTAAAACGAATGATTGCATGGGTAAGCAGCAATGCCTCCGGTTGCCGCTATTGCCAGGCCCACGCCATTCGAGCTGCAGAACGCTACGGTGCCCAACAGGAACAATTGAATAATATCTGGGAATACCGCACGCATCCTTCTTTTTCTGAAGCAGAACGCGCTGCACTCGACTTTTCCCTTGCCGCAAGCCAAGTACCCAATGCCGTGGACGAGGACATAAAGAAAAGACTGCACCAATACTGGAACGATGGCGAGATTGTGGAAATGCTAGGCGTTATTTCTTTATTTGGTTACCTAAACCGTTGGAACGATTCTATGGGAACTTCCATTGAAGAAGGGGCTGTAGATAGTGGCGAACAATACTTAGGTAAACACGGTTGGAGTAAGGGAAAACATATTTAGTTATCTGGAGCTATGCTGATTATTTAAAAAAATCAAGAACTTTTCTTTTCTTGATTTTTTAAACTTTCCGTTACGGTGTGTAAAAGTAGAAGCTGTGTAAAATGGGCAATGGGTAATGATTGCAACCTAATACAACAACCCAAATAGATGCAGTGGGATAACGTTTAAACTGCCAATTTCCATATTATCGCTTACCACGAAGGCATTGGGCACACCTTTAATCTGATCGTTTTTTTTCCCCTTTCCGCCCACTTCAAAAGTGTACTTTCCTTCAATCAAAAAATCCCCTTTCTTTGGAAGGTGCGTTTCATATAGATGCTTCATCTGGTTCGCGAAAAAAGTCTCCCTTAGTGTGCCTTCCGAAGGTTGGTTTTTGGACAGCACATAAACTAAATTCGTATTATTCAAATACAGTTTTTCGGGTTTTGTCAAGGCACCTATTCCTTTTGTGGGACTAAAAAGTTCTTGTAACAGTTCTGCCCGGTTTAAGATTTTTATGGAATTCACCAAAAAATTCCGCGATATGCCAAGGCGCTCGCTCAATTTGGAGACGTTGGGAACAAAGGGTACGGTCTGCGAGATGGCAATCAATAATTTTTTTATTTTTCGGCTATCAGTATATCCTATGTTTTCAATGACGTTTAAGTCGGTTTCCAGAATTAAGTCTATGACCGTCAGCAATTTTTGCTGGTACAGATTAGGGTTTTCCAAAAAATAAGGATATGCCCCTATTTTCAAGTATTCCTTAAAATAGACCATAGGCGATTGCAATCGGTCCTTTACGTTTCTAGCTATTTCGGTGTGGTTGTTTATTAACTCGTCTAACGTTAAAACTGGCAGTTCAAAACCTTTTTTGAGATAAACAAATTCGCGGAAGGAGAGCTCTTTTAAAAAATACCGCACCGCTCTCCTACTCAAATCCGCTGCTCCCTTATCTATCTGTAGCATAGAAGAAGAGGTAAAAACAACATGTAGGTTGGGAAATTGGTCATAAATCAATTTCAGTTCCCTGGACCAATTGGGGTACACATGCACTTCATCTAAAAATAAATGGGTTCCTCCTTGCAACGTAAACTCCTTGGCCAGGCTTACTACATTGTTTTCCAAAAAATATAGGTTGTCGAGCGAAGTATAGAGTGCCGTGTTATCCTCAGGCAAGCAGTACTTTATCCTTTGGAGCAAAAGAGTTGTTTTTCCAGATCCTCTTGCACCCTTAATAGCGATCAATCTATTGGACCAATCTATTTTTTCGAGTAGATATCTGCGTTTATCGTTTTTTAGGGCATGAATTAACGATTCGTGTATTTCCAATAACTCATCCACAATATTTGCTTTTAATAAAAAGCAAATTTACAAAAAATTGTATACATGAAAGAGCATATTTTCCATTTTTTGTTAACGATTAAAAGCAATTGTGGGTATATTTATTTTTTTCCAGACACCACAATCACGATTTCACCTTTGGGTGGCTTATTTTCAAAGTGTATCGAGACCTCTTCCACCGTACCACGAACAGTCTCTTCGTGCAGTTTTGTGATTTCACGGGATACCGAAACTTTTCGCTCGGCACCAAAATATTCAGAAAAATTAGTAAGTGTTTTAACCAATTTATGTGGCGATTCATAGAAAATCATCGTCCTGGTCTCTTCAGCTAAAAAAGTTAAACGGGTTTGTCGGCCTTTTTTAACGGGCAGAAAGCCTTCAAATACAAATTTATCATTGGGCAATCCGCTGTTCACCAAAGCCGGAACAAAAGCTGTGGCACCAGGAAGGCAATCCACCTCAAGCCCCGCTGCTACACAGGCACGCGTTAACAAGAAACCAGGATCACTAATTGCTGGAGTTCCGGCATCACTGATTAAGGCAATGGTTTCGCCGTTTTCAATCCTGTTTACAATTCCTTCCACCGTTTTATGTTCGTTGTGCATATGGTGCGAATGCATGGGAGTGGTAATACCGTAATGTTTAAGCAACTTTCCGCTGGTTCGGGTATCTTCGGCTAGAATAAGATCGGCTTCCTTCAATACTTCAACGGCACGAAAGGTAATATCCTTTAAATTGCCAATAGGCGTTGGAACGAGATAGAGTTTTCCCATATACAATTGAAAAAGGGCTTACTTAAAATTTTTCTCTATCACGGCCATAAAGCGATCGGCGTATTCATCTTTGTTGAGCCAGTAGTTGTAATCGGGCTTTATTTTTCCTTTTATGAAACTTTCGGCTTCATCGTACGATTTCATTGTATTTATTTGCGACAGTACCCGGGTATAATCGTTGGCGTTGCCATCAAACAAATGTTTTATAAAAGCCAAACGGTCGTTAAGGCCAATTTGCAAGCCTGTATTCACCGCTTCGTTGACCGATTTTTTCTTGGGTTCCTTTCTGTTGGCCAGTTCGGCAACCTTGGACGTACCATTTTTAGAAGTGTGGTTTTCTGTCTCGGTATTTTGCCGATCGCCAACAGTTTTACGTTCAAAGGTTGGCATTTGCTGGTATTGTTCGGCAAAATCTTCCAACTCATTTTTGTCGTTTTTTTGAAGGTTTTTCTTCGGAAGGATATCTTCCAGCAACTGGTCCACCCTATCGGCTTCTTTTGGCATCTGTGCCACAATATCCTTTATTTTTTCCATTAACGGTTCTACAAGGTCTTCTTCATGTTCGGGTTGCGGAACAGGCTCGGGCTCTTTAAACCAGTTTTGTTCCCTAAACGTTTTAGAATCGAAAGCCGTTTCAGCCGTATCTGAATCAATTTGATGCTCCATATACTCCAAAACAGCCAATTTTTCATATAAGTTGCCCACTATGTTTTTTATAGCGGTGGTATTGAATTGTTTTTCTTCTTCTGAAAGTTTCTCGATCAACGCCCGTACCTGCTTTCTAAGCTGCTTCTTCATAACTTTTTAAAATGATGTGTTTTTACTGTATTTTGTTTTGTTAAATTTACGCATCCTATATGTAAACGTCAAGGATTTGCGTTTTATTCTAAAATTGAAGTATGTTTCTTGAAAATACCGTTAATCAAAAAGAACAATTTGGCTGGATTGAAGTTATTTGTGGCTCAATGTTTTCAGGAAAGACAGAAGAACTTATCCGCCGGCTGAAACGTGCCAAATTTGCGCGGCAACGGGTAGAGATTTTCAAGCCTGCCATCGATGTTCGTTACGAGGAGGAAAAGGTGGTTTCGCACGACAGCAACGAAATACGCTCCACTCCGGTACCGGCTGCAGCAAACATCCCGATGCTTGCCGATAATTGCGATGTAATTGGTATTGACGAAGCCCAGTTTTTCGATGACGAGATTGTGCAAGTCTGTAACGATTTGGCAAACCGTGGTATTCGTGTCATCGTTGCCGGGCTCGATATGGATTTTAAAGGCAATCCGTTTGGTCCTATGCCCAATTTAATGGCCACTGCAGAGTATGTGACCAAAGTACATGCCGTATGCACCCGTACCGGAAACTTGGCGCATTATAGTTTCAGGAAAGCAAAAAGCGATGACTTGGTCTTGCTTGGCGAAACCGAAGAATACGAGCCCTTGAGCCGTGCCGCTTACTACAAAGCGGTATTACGGGATAAGGTCAAGAAAATGAACGTAAAAGAACCTCAGCAATTGCCGCCCAAAAAGCAAGCATAGTTTATGCATAAAGCAACCGAAACAGTGTTAGAGATCGATTTAAACGCCTTGGCGCAAAACTATCGGTACCTCACTTCAAAAATAGAGAAAAGCACGCGCGTTATGGGCGTGGTAAAGGCTTTTGGGTACGGAAGCGATTCGGCGGCGATTGCCAAGGAATTGGTTGCCTTGGGCGTTTCCTATTTTGCCGTTGCATATCCCAACGAAGGGGTTGCACTTCGTAAAGCGGACATTGAAACCCCTTGTTTGGTGTTGCATCCGCTCCCGGCTACGTTTAAGCAAATCGTGGACCATTGCTTAGAGCCTGCCATATATTCCCGTGCTATGCTAACAGCGTTTATTGCCTTTGCCGAAAAAGAAGGGTTATCTAAGTATCCCGTGCATTTAAAATTCAACACGGGGCTCAATAGATTAGGGTTTCTTGCAGACGATCTTGATTTTATTTCTGAAAAAGTTTCTAATACGAAAAGCGTAAAAATTAAATCAATGTTCAGTCATTTAGCGGCGAGTGAAGATGCTTCGGAAAAGGTGTTTACTGAATCCCAAATTGCACAGTTTGAAAAAATTTCAGAAAAAATTATTGACAACATTGGTTATAAACCATTACGCCATATGTTGAACACATCAGGAGTTTTAAACTATCCTGAAGCACAATACGATATGGTGCGGACGGGAATTGGCCTCTACGGCTTTGGCAACGACCCAGAAGAAAACAAACACTTAAAACCGGTGGCTACGTTAAAAACAGTCATTTCACAAATCCACACCGTAAATGAGGGCGAAACCGTAGGGTACAACCGTGCGTTTAAAGCCACCAAAACCACGCAGACAGCAACTTTGCCAGTTGGTCACGCCGATGGTATTAAACGTATTTTTGGCAACAAAAGGGGCTGGGTGACCGTGCACGGCAAAAAAGCGCCTATCATTGGGAATGTGTGCATGGACATGATCATGATCGATGTTACCGATATTGATTGCGAAGAAGGCGATGAAGTAATCGTTTTTGGCGAAAACCCCTCGGCCGATGAGCTTTCGCAAGTAATCGCCACCATCCCCTACGAACTCATCACAGGGGTCTCGCAACGTGTAAAACGGGTTGTTTGTCGAAAATAAATATCAGTTGCTGCCGTTAAATGGGTTTTTTATATAAATTGCCTGTTGTTAACCCTAAAACCAATCAACATGTTAAAAGAATTCAAGAAATTTATTATGACGGGCAACGTGATAGACTTAGCCGTTGCCGTTATTTTAGCCGGTGCCATTAGCTTGGTAGTCAAAGGATTTACTACCGATATTATGATGCCAATCGTGGGGCACTTTGCTGGCGGACTGGACTTTGCCGATATGAAATTCGTGCTCGATGAAGCAGTGGTAGGTGCCGACGGCGAAGTGGTTAAACCCGAAAACGCTGTAATGTATGGAAAATGGATCAATGCCATTATCAACTTGATTATTGTAGGTTTTGTATTGTTTTTAATTGTTAAAGCCTACAACAAAACCAAAAAGCCAAAAGAAGAAGCGCCTGCCGAACCTAAAGGCCCTACACAAGAAGAACTGTTGGCCGAAATTCGTGACGAATTGAAAAAACAGAATAAATAGATTTTTCGGTTCCTGAAAATTTCAGGGACACCGCTACACTGCTACACTGCTAATATTCATTAAACCCTCCATAGCTTCAGCGAAGGAGGGTCTTTTTTTGATATATTTCAGAAAAATAAATCTTTAGCATGTATTTTTGCTTCAAATTTGTAAACCATGACAATAGCCGTTGTAGGTGCCACGGGAATGGTAGGCACCGTGCTTTTAAAAATACTCGAAGAACGTAACTTCCCTATTAGCAAACTCTTGCCCGTAGCATCGGAACGATCTGTGGGAAAAGAAATTTCTTTTAAGGATAAAAAGTATAAAATAGTTTCTTTGCACGATGCATTAAAAGCCAAGCCGCAACTCGCCATATTTTCGGCTGGGGGAAGCACATCGTTGGATTGGGCGCCAAAATTTGCAGAAGCGGGCATTACCGTCATCGACAATTCTTCCGCTTGGCGAATGGACCCTGATAAAAAATTGATTGTTCCAGAAATTAATGCCAATGAGCTTACCAAAGAAGATAAAATCATCGCTAACCCTAATTGCTCAACCATTCAATTGGTGATGGCGTTGGCGCCGCTTCATAAAAAATATACCATGAAGCGTGTCGTTATTTCTACCTATCAATCAGTTTCAGGAACCGGCGTAAAAGCGGTACGGCAAATGGAAAATGAAATGACCGGTGTAAAAGGCGAAATGGCCTATCCGTACCCCATTCATAAAAATGCCTTGCCCCATTGTGATGTTTTTGAAGCAAATGGGTATACCAAAGAAGAAATGAAACTAGCACGCGAGCCCCAAAAAATATTGAATGACCGCAGTTTTTCGGTAACGGCCACTGCGGTGCGTATCCCTACGGCCGGTGGACACAGCGAATCGGTCAATGTGGAATTTGAAAATGATTTTGACTTGACCGATATTCGAAAAGAACTCCACAACACGCCAGGTATTACTGTACAAGACAATCCAGATACCAACACCTATCCTATGCCAGTGTATGCGCACGATAAGGATGAGGTTTTTGTAGGCAGGATAAGGCGCGACGAAACCCAGCCCAACACCTTGAACATGTGGATTGTGAGTGATAATTTAAGAAAAGGGGCCGCAACCAACGCCATACAAATTGCTGAATATTTAGTAGAGAACAAATTAGTATAGATTTTCTAAAGAACGTCTCTTAACCTCGTAATCAATAATTTGGTGACGGGGTTTTTTATTTTTCAGTATATTTAAAAAGAAAACACTAAACAACCAACCTTATGAACTCAACTTTTACTACCATCCTGCGCATCATCCTTGCGCTGGGTCTGCTCGTTTTTGGCCTTAATAAATTTATCGGTTTTATGCCCATTCCTCAATTGCCCGCACATGCGGCAGATTTCATGCAATCTTTAAAAGCCACTGGATACGTGCTGCCCGTTCTTGGAGCTTTTGAAGTTTTTATCGGTCTGCTCTTATTGATCAAAAAATGGGTGCCCTTTGCCTTGTTGTTATTGGCTCCCATAAGTTTGAACATATTGTTGTTCCATTTGTTTTTAGACCTCCCGGCCATTGCAAATGCCATCGTTATTTCGGTAATCAACGGTATTTTAATCTATAAGTATTGGAAGGTCTATAGACCGTTGTTTCAATATTGATCGTCCGTTAAAGCAAGTCTGCCTAAACTAAAATAGTTTATAATTTCGGTTTTTATTACATTTACCGATTACTTGTCCTACATGCTCACTTTGCAAAATGGAAAAGTGGAATAAGGACTAAATATTTTATTATGAAAAAACTTATAATTCCCATTGTTGTTGGGCTTACCATTGTGGCTTGCAAAGAAGAATCTAAAGAAACTACTGCGTTGACGTATCCCGAAACTAAAAAAGTAGATACCGTTGACACCTATTTTGGCACCGAAGTAAAAGACCCGTACCGCTGGTTGGAAGACGACCGCAGCGAGGAAACGGCCGATTGGGTGCAGCGTGAAAACAAAACCACCTACGGATATTTAGACAATATTCCATACCGCGATGCTCTAAAAGAACGACTATCGACCCTTTGGAATTACGAAAAAGTAAGCGCCCCTTTCAAAGAGGGCGATTATACGTATTTCTATAAAAACGATGGCCTGCAAAATCAATACGTGGTCTATCGCTACAAAACCGGGGAAGACCCCGATACTGCTGAAGTGTTTTTGGATCCCAACACTTTTAAAGACGATGGTACCATCTCTTTGGACAACCTAAGCTTTTCTGAAGATGGGAAAACCGCTGCGTACAGTATTTCGGAAGGTGGAAGCGATTGGCGAAAAGTGCTCGTCATGAATACCGAGAAAAAGGAAATAGTAGAGGATACCATTATTGATGTAAAATTCAGCGGACTGTCTTGGAATGGAAATGACGGTTTTTACTATTCCAGTTATGATAAACCAAAAGGAAGCGAGCTTTCGGCAAAAACCGACCAACATAAATTATATTATCACAAGTTGGGAACCTCTCAAAAAGAAGATAAATTGGTTTTTGGTGGTACCGAAGCAGAAAAACATAGATACGTTCGTGGAAACGTTTCAGAAGACAATCGCTATCTTACTATACTCGCCAGTGTTTCCACTTCTGGCAACAAGCTTTTCTTAAAAGACTTGACCAAGCCGGACAGCGAATTGGTCACGATTTTAGACCATACCGATAGCGACACCTATTTATTGGACAACGACGGCACCAAACTCTATTTGGTTACCAACCTCAACGCGCCCAATAAAAAAATTGTGACGGTCGATGCCGCAAATCCAACACCTGAAAACTGGGAAGACTTTATCCCAGAGACCGAAAACGTGCTGAACCCATCAACAGGGGGTGGTTATATTTTTACCAATTATATGGTCGATGCCGTTTCAAAAGTATATCAATATGATTACGACGGAAATAAAGTACGTGAAATAGAACTGCCAGGCGTAGGAAGCGCCGGCGGCTTTGGCGCTAAAAAAGACGAAAAAGAACTGTTTTACAACTTTACCAATTATGTAACGCCAGGAAGCATCTATAAATATGATATTGAAGAAGGTACTTCAGAATTGTTCCGCAAACCTGAAATAGACTTCAATCCGGAAGATTATACCAGCGAACAAGTTTTTTATACCTCGAAAGACGGTACCAAAATCCCGATGATCATTACCCACAAAAAAGGGATTGAGCTCAACGGAAAAAACCCGACAATTCTGTATGGCTATGGTGGTTTCAACATAAGCTTAACGCCAAGCTTTAGCATTACCAATGCCGTATGGATGGAACAAGGCGGTATCTATGCGGTTCCCAATTTGCGCGGCGGAGGTGAATACGGTAAAAAATGGCACAAAGCAGGAATCAAGATGAAAAAGCAAAATGTGTTCGACGATTTTATTGCCGCTGCCGAATATTTAATAGATAACAACTACACTTCCAGTGATTATTTAGCCATTCGAGGAGGCTCTAACGGTGGTTTATTAGTTGGAGCGACGATGACACAACGCCCAGATTTAATGCAAGTGGCCTTACCAGACGTTGGGGTGTTGGACATGTTGCGCTACCACACCTTTACAGCCGGAGCCGGTTGGGCGTACGATTACGGAACCGCCGAAGACAGCAAAGAGATGTTTGAATATCTAAAAGGTTATTCCCCTGTTCACAATGTTAAAGATGGCGTGGAGTATCCCGCAACCTTGATAACAACAGGCGATCACGACGACCGTGTGGTGCCAGCGCACAGTTTTAAATTTGCCGCCGAACTGCAAGAACATCAAACTGGCGACAACCCGGTATTGATCCGGATTGAAACCGATGCCGGCCACGGTGCGGGAACGCCAGTAAGCAAAACCATAGACCAATACGCCGATATTTACGGTTTTACGCTCTACAATATGGGTTACGAAGTGTTGCCTGAAAAAGTAAATAAAGAAGTAAAAGAGTAAACAGACTTTTCAAAATCATAAAAGGTTGTCAACTGAATTAAAAATGTAAGTTGACAGCCTTTTTCAATATATAACTTTATGTTGTCCGTTTCCATTCAATCATTTTCATATGCTTCAAAAGCAATCCTTCAGGATATTAATTTTAAGCTGAAACGTGGCAACCATCTGGCCGTTTTAGGCGAAAGCGGTTGCGGGAAATCAACCTTGCTTCATCTAATTTATGGGTTGTTGCATTTGGATAATGGAAGGATTGCTTGGGAAGGGGAACAATTAAAAGGCCCCCATCACACCCTCATCCCTGGCGAGCCGTTTATGAAATTGGTCGCTCAAGAACTGAACGTGATGCCTTTTATCACTGTTCGAGAAAATATAGCAGAACATTTGCCTAGATTAAACCCTGAGGAAGAAAGTGATCGGGTAAACACACTTTTGAACGTAGTCGATTTAGAAGCTTTTGGCAACCGAAAAGTTATAAACCTCAGTGGCGGACAAAAACAACGGGTTGCTTTGGCCAAAGCCCTTGCCAAAGCCCCGAAATTGTTGTTGTTGGACGAGCCATTTAGCAGTATCGATACCTTCCGAAAAAATAAGTTGCGCAGAAGTCTGTTCAGGTATTTAAAAGAAGAAAACATCAGTTGCATCACGGCCACCCACGATGCGGAAGAAGCGCTCGCTTTTTCAGATGAATTACTATTGTTGAAAGAAGGGAAGATGGAACGTTTCGGAAAACCGGAAACCATTTACAACAATCTAAAAACAGCATATCAAGCCGGTTTTTTTGGCGATGTTACCGTGCTTCCGCCAGAAACAGTGCCTTCAGGTGATAGAATTTTTTTGCCACATCAACTGACAATTTCTGAAAAAGAAACTAAAATAAAGGTCGAAGTCACCACTTCTTTCTTTAAAGGAAGTCATTATTTAATTGAAGCTATTTATAAGGGAAATCCTATCTTTTTTAATCATATTGATGAAATTGAAACAGGGAAAAGCGTGTTTCTTACTGAAATTAAATAGTAAATAATTAGACCGTTGTCATTCCGAAGAAGGAACGACTGAGGAATCTATATCGTGTTTGGGAAAGATTCTTCACTTCGCTACGCTACGTTCTGAATGACAGTGGTCTTTTAAATATCTACATTAAATTTCCTTCAACGCATCCTCAATTTCGGTATCGCCTTGTAAAATTTCAAAGGTTTTATTCGTTGCCGTCGTATCGTGAAGCGCAGCGACCAAAGTTTCGGCCACATCATCCCTTGTGATTTCTCCGCGTTCGTTCAGTTTTTTGGCTGCTTTTATTTTTCCGGTCCCATTTTCGTTGGTCAAGGCTCCGGGACGTACTATGGAATAGTCCATACCACTATTGCGCAAATGTTGGTCTGCGTTTTGTTTGGCTTCTAAATAATGTTGCAACTTCTCGTGCTCCTCTGGATTATCAGTTCCCATGGCGCTTAACATGACAAATTTTCTAATCCCTGCAATTTCGGCAAGGTCAATCAGTTTTTTGGCACCTTCTTGATCTACGGCGGTGGTTTTTTCTTTGGGCGTATCACCTCCCGATCCGGCCGCAAATACAATTTTATGAATTCGCGTTACGGTATGGCTTACGTTTTTCTCGAGATCGCCCATAACCGTTTCAATGTCTTTCTTTTTAAATTGCTCCGCTTGGTCTTGGTGACGGATCATGGCTACAGGTTCATAATTTCTGTATTCATCTAAAATATCAACGATTTTTTTTCCTGTGGTACCGTTGGCACCCACTACTAATACTTTTTCCATAGCTGTAAAATACAAATAATACAGAAACTAAAAACCCACGTTAACGGCTTTTAACGTAGGTTTTAGCAAGTCATTAATAAACTTTTAAATTAAATGACGGCTATACTTTTACAATCATTTTTCCTTTATTTTTCCCATCAAACAAATCTATAAAAGCTTGCGGTATTTCGTCAAATCCTTCCACGATGGTTTCAGAATACGTCAATTTATCTTCCTGTAACCAAGTGGCCAACTGTTGAATTGCGGCTGGAAATTCTTCTTGGTAATCACGTACAGTAAAGCCTTGCATCAATACGCTTTTTTTAATTAAGGTGGTTTCGTGCCTTGGACCTGTGGGCTGTTCGGTTTTATTATACAGCGAAATGGCACCACAGCAAACCACCCGGCCGTTGTAATTGATATTCGCCATAGCGGCATCCAATATTTCACCGCCCACATTGTCGTAATACACATCCACGCCGTTGGGGCAGGCTTCGGCAATGGCTTTCTTCATATTATCGGTGGTTTTGTAGTTGATGCCTTCATCAAAATGAAATTTCTCCTTAATGGTTTTTATTTTTTCATCGGTTCCGGCGATACCGACCACTTTACAGCCTTTAATTTTTCCTATTTGGCCAACAACCGTTCCCACGGCTCCTGAAGCGCCAGAAACCAACAACGTTTCGCCTTTTTCTAAGTCACCAATTTTTTTTAGACCCAAATAAGCCGTAATTCCCGTGAGTCCCAAAACGCCTAAATACGCCGATAATGGGGCTTTGCTGCCATCTACTTTTTGAAGCCCTTTTCCATTAGAGGTTTGAAATTGCTTCCATTGCAACATTCCGTTTACGTAATCGCCTTTTTTAAAATTTTCCGAGTTGCTCTCTATTACTTCAGCGATAATACCCGATTCTACGGGTTCATTCAGTTGAAACGGTTCTATGTACGATTTTTCATCCCGCATCCTGCCGCGCAAATACGGATCGACGGAAACATACTTTGTTTTTAACAACACTTCCCCTTCTTTTGGACTTGGCTTTTCGATTTCCTTAAATTCAAAATCGTCAAGGGTTGGTCTTCCTTTTGGTCTGTTTTTCAGTAATATGGTCTTGTTCATCATTTTATATTTTTTTTAAAATCACTTTTCATTAAAGTTACAAGTTTGTTTATGCACATCTGTGGGTGTTATATTGATTTTTAGGTTTTTTCAGAAAAGATTAACGTAGTTACCTTAACAACGCAGTACCTTTGCAGTTGAACCATCACGATTTTGAACCTAACAAAAACCATTTCGGCCAACTTAAACGATTTTATGGAGTTTTTGAAAAGCACCAACTTTTCAAAAGCCATTTTGGTGGGCATATCGCTCACGCTGCCCATTATCATCGGATTGAAGTTTGATTTTTCTGAAATAGCCCTCGCTCTCGCTTTTGGGGCTTTTTGGAGCTCGCCCAGCGACATAAGTGGCAGTTTTAGGCACAAAACCATCGGTATTTTGTTTTCCATCGTGCTTATTATGGTGGTGAGTTTTGTTGGCGAATACCTTACAACGTTCACTATGTGGTTGCTTTTATTGGTGTTAGGGGTATTGGCTTTTGCTATTTCATATATTTCAATTTTTGGGTTTCGGGCTTCGCTTATCAGTTTTTCGGGCCTACTGGCATTGGTGTTGAGTTTCGCCCATGAAGTGGACCGGTTGGAAATTTATGAATACGCCCTTTATATTGGACTGGGAGGTCTTTGGTATTTACTATTGGCAACTTTATGGCACTATATAAACCCAAAAGGCCAAACGGAAGAACTGTTCAAAGAAATCTACCAACAAACTGCCGAGTTTTTGGAAATACGCGGAAAATTGGTAGGGCCAAATTGTGACAGGGACCAATTGCAATCCCAGCTTTTAGAACTGCAAAACGACATGAACGACACCCACGAAACCCTGCGCGAAATATTGATTTCTTCGCGTAAAAGTTCCGGACGGTCAGGGTACCAAAGCAAACGGCTGTTGGTATTTGTAGAGCTGGTGGACATTATGGAAGCGGCACTGGCAAACCCAGTGAACTACAACAAAATGGATGCGCTTTTGCAGCACCATCCGGAATTTATAAAAGACTTCCAAGAGCTGCTTTTTGAAATGTCCAAACAGATGCGCCTTATTTCTGAAGCAGGGCAAAACACTAAAAAAATTCCGAAGAACAATGCATTACTTCCCCTCTTCAGAAACATAGAAAAAGACATTGCGCTACTGAAATCGAGTGGTAAACCCGAAGAGTATGAAGGGTATTTAATGCTACAAAACTTGTTGGAATATCAGGAAAACCAAATTGAAAAAATTCAGAAAATAAAATGGTTGTTGCGCAATCCCAATCCACGGGAACTCACCTTTATTAAAAACGATGTTGCAAAGCGCTTTGTAACTACACAAGATTACGACCCTAAACTGTTGGTGCGCAATTTCAGTTTTAAATCGGCCATCTTTAAGCATTCTCTCCGCTTGGCCGTAACGATGATCGTAGGGTATTTAATTGGGGTGTTTTTCGATTTTCAAAACCCGTATTGGATTATGTTGACCTTGATCGTGATCATGCGACCAAGCTACGGACTTACAAAAACCCGTACCAAAGAGCGTACTATTGGGACATTAATTGGTGGCGTTATTGCCGTGGCTGTAGTTTTAATTACCCAAAACACCTACGTATATGCCATATTGGGTATAGGCTCGTTGGTGCTGGCACTTGCCATGATCCAAAAAAACTATAAAACTGGCGCTACTTTTATTACGTTGAGTGTGGTTTTTATCTATGCACTCATCAGTCCAGATGTGTTGACGGTCATTCAGTTTAGGGTAGTGGACACCTTGATTGGTGCCGGCTTGGCCACAGCTGCTACCTTTTTATTGTGGCCGGCTTGGGAGTTTATGGACATTAAGGGAAGTATTGAAAAAAGCGTTACGGCAAACAGGGAATTCCTTTCGGAAATCACAGCTTATTATGAAGAAAAAGGAAAGTTGCCCACCAGTTTTAAGCTTTCCCGAAAAAAGGCGTTTTTAGAAATGTCTAACCTCAGTGCTTCCTTTCAGCGAATGACGCAGGATCCAAAATCGAAACAAAAAAACTTGGAAAAAATTTATGAGCTGGTCGTGCTGAACCATACTTTTTTATCGTCTTTGGCCTCGTTGAGCACCTATATTCAAAACAATCCCACGACCGAAGCCTCTAGCCGGTTTACCACAGCTGCAAAACATAATGATGAATATTTAGGGCATATTATATCGGTTTTACAGCGGAAAGAACATAATCCGACAGCAATTGATGTAACCAAAAAAACTCAATTTTTTAAACAAGAACTCCCAAAGTTCACCACCGAAAATCCAGACCTGCCCGCATCGGTACATCCAAAATTGGAGCGGCAATTTCAAGAAGCCCATTTGGTTCGGGAACAGTTGCATTGGTTGTTTTCCATAAGCAAGAAAATGCTTCAGATTACTGAAAAGGTTCATTTCGGTTGATTTTTATGAGAAAAATCACACCACACTTTTAATGGTGTATTCTTTTTCATTGAACATAAAGTTTTCGCCTTTTTTCTTCCCGGAAAGCAATTGCCCGATGGGCGAATTTAACGCCACGCATATATAAGAAGTTTTCCCAACCGTTACCGCACCAATTGAAATACCCATAAAATAGGTGGCTTGATTGGTGTACACCAAACTTCCCAACCGAACGTAATCTGACTTTGAGTTGACGTCAATTTTACGAACCAACTGCTGCAGTTTTTCAATCTCTTGTAATTGCTTCCCTGCGTTTTCGCGGTCTATTTGCAGCATCGCTCGGCCAGTTTCATGTTTGTCGCCCGCGCTGCTTTTAGATTCTTCAAAAAGCGATTCTTCAATACCGGCGATGGTTTGTTTTATTTTGTTGTAACGGTTTTCAACAACATTTTTGCACTGGTTCAACAAGGCAGTTTTTAAATCTTTGTCCATTCATCTTCTTTTCGTTCTTCTAAGGTAAAAGTACCATAATAACGCATTTGTTGTACAATCCAAGAGGTTCTTTTTTCAATATAAGCTGAAGCTGGGGATGCGCGATATTTCCGGGGGTTGGGCAAAATAGCGGCAATGGCGGCAGCTTCACGTTTTAATAGGTTTTTGGCGTTTTTGTTGAACCAATACTGTGCGGCAGCTTCTGCCCCGAAAACACTGTCACCCATTTCAATGCTGTTGAGGTACACTTCTAAGATGCGCTCCTTGCTCCAAAGGGTTTCGATTAAAAACGTGAAATACACTTCCATTCCTTTCCGGAACCAACTCCGCTCTGGCCATAAAAAAACGTTTTTTGCCGTTTGTTGCGAAATGGTGCTGGCACCGCGTAGTTTTTTGCCCGCTTGGTTCTTTTTATAGGCTTTTTCAATGGCATCGTAATCAAAACCATTGTGGGCCATAAAGTTTTGATCCTCGGCACAGATTACGGCCAATTGTAAGTAGGCGGAGATGCCGTCCATGGATTTCCACTGGTGTTTGGTCTCATAGTTTTCACCTCCGTTATAGGAGCGTATTGCCATTAAAGGCGTGTAGGGAACCGGAACAAATTTATATGCCACGACCCATACAACCGTAATAACGATAAACCAGATTACTAGTTTTAAAATAAATTTGAAGAACCGTTTCATCTGCTCGCCAGTTTTGCTAAATTATATCCCATTGCAGTGCCAATAGCCACGCCCATGCCGCCAAGGCGGACCGCACAGAATATATTTGGGGAAATTTCTTTGACAATTGGCTTCTTCTGTTTTCCAACACCCATAATACCGCTCCACCGTCTATCGATTTCAAAAGTGGTTTTCGGTAAAATGGTGGTATTTAAAAGTTCTTCTAATTTATTCTGAATTTGATTTGTAGTTATCATTTCAGTGGTTTCTTCTCCTTTAAAATTCAGGTTTCTGCCGCCGCCAAAAAGGATTCGGTCATTGATATTCCTGAAATAATAATAGCCTTTGTCCAGATGAAATGTTCCCTTAATATGCAAGTTTTCAATGGGATTGGTAATTAAAACTTGGGCACGGGCCGGTTGCACTGCTTCGTCCAATAACTGTTTGGCGAAACCGTTGTTGGCAATACAGACTTTCTTTGCCGATACATTTATTGAATTGTTAAGCTGAAAGGAAACGGACTCATTATCTTGCGAAAGCGACGTAACCTCAGCGCAATTTAAAACGGTAATCCCAGCTTTGTAAACCTTCTGAAGCAAAGCGTGCATCATTTTTCCCGTATCTATTTGCCCTTCAAATTTGTTGAACACTAGTTGCGGTTGAATTTTTTTAAACTGAAAAGCATTTTCGGTAATTGAAAACACATCGTCATTAAAAATAGGTATTAAAAGACGGTTGATGGTGTGCAATTGTAATTTACATTGTTTAAAGAGTTCGCCATCTTCTTCCGTAAACAATTCATACCCGCCGCAATGTTTCAAGTCAAGCTGTTTATCGCCTATGTTCTTCCGAAGCAATTGTAAGCCTTGCACACGTTCTTTTACGAGGTTGATGACTTCTTCTTCGGAATGTGTTGAAAGATCGTCCAGTATTTCTGAAAGACTACCGAAACAGGCAAAACCTGCATTTTTAGTACTGGCGCCGCTGGGTAACATGCCTTTTTCAAAAACCGTGATGTTTGCCGTTGGGTGTTTTTCTTTTAAAGCTAAAGCACAGTTAAGCCCCACCAACCCGCTGCCGACAATGGCATAATCGATGTTTTGAAGCCACATTTTATGTTCCCAATAGGATAAGGTCATTTATATTGAAGTTAGTATCGGTCACTTCGATACGTTTCTCGTTCCTCGAAACACTCAGCAACCTTTACCTATATTTGTTAAATTCAGTAAATGTCAATAAAAAAAGCATCAAACTCCAAAGAAATTAAATTCTTTCTAGAATTTGATGCTTTTAACTTAGTATAAAATTATCTACTCTTCCTCTTCCGGTTCGTTCATTTTAAAGTCGTCCATAAAAGCTGTGGTGTAGTTTCCGCTTACATACGCCGGGTCGTCCATTAACTGCCTATGGAAAGGAATGGTGGTTTTTATGCCTTCGATTACGAACTCGTCCAATGCCCGTTTCATTTTGTTGATCGCTTCTTCCCGGGTTTGCGCTGTTGTAATCAATTTTGCGATCATGGAGTCGTAGTTAGGCGGAATGATATAGCCTGCATATACGTGGGTGTCGAGTCTCACACCGTGCCCGCCGGGAGCGTGCAATACTTCTATTTTTCCCGGGGAAGGCCTAAAGTTGTTGTAAGGGTCTTCGGCATTGATCCTGCATTCAATTGCATGGAGTTTTGGCAGGTAGTTTTTACCAGAAATAGGCACACCTGCAGCCACTAAAATCTGTTCCCTAATCAAATCGTAATCCACTACTTGCTCGGTAATTGGGTGCTCAACTTGAATACGGGTGTTCATTTCCATAAAATAGAACTTGCGGTGTTTATCCACCAAAAACTCGATGGTACCGGCTCCTTCGTATTTTATGTATTCTGCGGCTTTTACGGCTGCTTTTCCCATTTCTTCCCGCAACTTTTTGGTCATGAACGGACTTGGGGTTTCTTCGGTGAGTTTTTGGTGACGGCGTTGTATGGAGCAATCGCGCTCACTTAAATGGCAGGCTTTGCCTTTGCTGTCGCCCACAATCTGTATTTCGATATGGCGTGGCTCTTCAATAAGTTTTTCCATATACATATCGTCATTGCCAAAAGCGGCCTTACTTTCTTGACGGGCCGACTCCCAAGCGGCTTCGAGGTCTTCCTCTTTCCAAACGGCGCGCATTCCTTTTCCTCCGCCTCCTGCACTGGCTTTAAGCATAACGGGATAACCGGTTTCTTTGGCAATTTTTTTACAAGTCTTAAAATCTGGGATTACGCCATCGCTACCTGGGACACAAGGTACTCCCGCTTCTTTCATCGTAGCTTTGGCTTTTGCCTTGTTGCCCATACGATCGATCATTTCGGGCGAGGCACCTATGAATTTAAAGTCGTGTTCTTCACATATTTTCGAGAATTTGGAATTTTCAGACAAAAACCCATATCCCGGATGAATGGCATCGGCATTGGTTATTTCGGCCGCTGCAATAATATTTGAAATCTTTAAATAGCTTTCATTACTTGGGGCAGGACCAATGCATACCGCTTCGTCGGCAAAACGCACGTGAAGGCTTTCTTCATCTGCTTTGCTGTAAACGGCTACCGTTTTAATGCCCATTTCGCGACAGGTACGGATTATTCGAAGTGCGATCTCTCCCCTATTGGCAATCAATATCTTTTTAAACATAACTTTTTCTGAAATATCAAAAAACAAAAAACAAATTCCAACCCTTTTGGGATTTGTGATTTGAACTTTGGAATTTGTACTAAGATGGATCTACTAAGAAAAGTGGTTGGTCGAACTCTACCGGTGAGGCATCGTCCACCAATACTTTTACTATTTTACCGGAAACTTCACTTTCAATTTCGTTGAACAGTTTCATCGCTTCAATAACACACAGCACGTCGCCTTCTTTTACGGTGTCGCCCACTTCAACAAATACAGCTTTGTCTGGAGAGGGTTTGCGGTAAAATGTCCCGATGATAGGCGACTTTACGGTAATGTAATTAGAGTTATCGTCTCCACCGGCAGCTTCTTGGCTTTCTGGAGCCGAGGCGGCTGGGGCTTCGGTTTGTTGTGGAGCTGCCGCTGGTGCCGGTTGCTGTGGTTGGGCGGGCATAGCGGGCACTTGCTGAATATACGTGGTTTTTTCTTTCCCGTCTTCGGTGCCAGTCTTGATGGTGATTTTTACATCGTCCATTTCAAGTTTTACTTCACTGGCTCCAGATTTTGCCACAAACTTGATTAAATTTTGAATTTCTTTTAGCTTCATATCGTTCGTTGGTTTAATCGTTCTTGTTTATTTAGGATCGTAGGCCCATTTTAAATAAATAGCGCCCCAGGTAAAACCGCCCCCAAAGGAAGCAAATACCAGGTTATCCCCTTTTTTTAATTGTTTTTCATAGTCGTAGATGCACAACGGCAAGGTGGCCGAGGTGGTATTGCCGTACTTGTGGATGTTCATCATCACTTTTTCTGAAGGAAGGTTCATCCGTTTCGAAGTCGCATCGATAATGCGTTTATTGGCTTGGTGCGGCACCAGCCAATCCACATCTTCCCCGGAAAGGTTGTTACGGTTCATTATTTTTTCACTTACATCGGCCATGTTTGAAACCGCAAATTTAAACACTGTTTTTCCATCTTGAAATACATAATGTTGTTTGTTTGCGACTGTTTCTGCCGAAGCGGGTAATATAGAGCCTCCAGCGTCAATTTTCAGGCTTTGCCTTCCTATTCCGTCGCTCCTTAACACTTCATCCTGGAGGCCGTACCCTTCTTCATTAGGTTCAAAAAGCAAGGCTCCCCCTCCATCGCCAAAGATAATACAAGTAGTCCTGTCTTCATAATCAATTATCGAAGACATTTTGTCGGCACCTATCAATAACACTTTTTTATACCTTCCAGACTCGATATACCTAGCGGCGGTTGACATACCATATAGAAAGCTGGAACAAGCTGCCACCAAATCATACGAAAAAGCGTTTACGGCACCTATTTGGGTGGCCACGTAAACGCCTGTTGCCGCTACCGGCATATCGGGTGTGGCGGTTGCCATAATCACCATATCGATATCTTTGGGGTCGGTTTTGCTTTTTTTAAGAAGATCTTCTGCCGCTTTAATCGCTAGGAAAGAGGTTCCTTTATTTTTATCTTTTAAAATTCTACGTTCTTTAATTCCGGTACGGGCTGTGATCCATTCATCGTTGGTCTCTACCATGGTTTCGAGGATCTCATTGGTAAGGACGTAGTCCGGTACATAGCCACCTACAGCGGTAACTGCTGCTGTGATTTTGTTCATAGATTTGAATTAAATTCACTTAAAAGGCTTGAGAACCTTCTAAAGGAAGTGAAAATTACTAAAAATTCATCAAAATGGAGGGTAAAATGGGGTGTTTTTAACGTTTGGGAGTTTAAAAACAAAAAACTCCCACTGGTATGTGAGAGTTGCTTGTTTTAAGTTTGAATGTACTACGCCTCAACCTCTTCTACAGCATCGATTACAATCTGTCCGCGGTAGTATAACTTACCTTCGTGCCAGTGTGCTCTGTGATACAAGTGCGCTTCGCCCGTTGTTGGATCGGTAGCTATTTGAGGGGCAGTAGCTTTGTAATGTGTTCGTCTCTTATCCCTTCTTGTTTTTGAGATTTTTCTTTTAGGATGTGCCATCGCTCTATATTATTTATCCGTTAATAGTTTTTTTAATTCGTTCCAGCGCGGGTCAATTTGATCGCCTTCTGGATTTTCGTTTTTTGCTTTTGGGCGCAATTCTTCAAGTTTATCGAGTATGTCGCTTTTCAACGTTCCATCTTCTATGCCGGGATGCACCTTTTTTATTGGTACCGCCAAGATAATGGATTCATACACAAACTGCTGTATGTTAACTTCGTGGCTTCCGTAGGGCAAGACCAGTAAATCTTCATCTTCAAGATTATTGTCTTCGCCAAACTTTACCACGAATCTGTATTGGCCATCTATTTTTTGGTCATACGGTTCGTTGCTAACATCGCAATTTACGTTAACCGTGCCTTTATAATACAAGGTAAATTCCAAAAGCGTTGCTTTTTTTACCAACAACACGTTCAGTTTTACACCGGCATCGTTAAACTCGTTGTACTCAAAATGCTCAAAGAACGGTTTTTCTATTGTAAACTCAAACCAGTGTTCGCCTATTTTCAACCCTACAAAAGGGATGGTAAACTCTTTCAATTCCTTCATAATCACACCAATTTCTCATTCCCACCTTACTTGTAAGGCGGGTGCAAAGATAAAAAATTATTTGAATAGTGAATTAATTTAGCGTTTCTTTTTTGAAAACCCCTTTTTAGAGTGGTCTTTTAACGGGTTTTTAGTGAGTTTTTTATACTCTTTGCGCTTCTTATAAATTGCAATGGCAGCAAACACAGCTTCTTTGAACGACTCGTGATCGGCTTCATTTTTACCCGCTACATCATAAGCCGTACCGTGGTCTGGGGAGGTACGCACCCGGTTGAGACCTGCTGTATAATTAACCCCTTTTCCAAAAGCAAGTGTTTTAAAGGGGATTAAGCCTTGGTCGTGGTACGAGGCTATAATGGCATCGAAATTTTTATAGTTGCCCGAGCCAAAAAAGCTGTCGGCAGCATAAGGGCCAAAAACCAGTTTGCCGTTTTCCCGCAAAATTTCCAGGCTGGGCCTTAAAACCGTATCGTCTTCATCGCCAATCACCCCGTTGTCGCCTGTGTGCGGGTTGATCCCTAACACGGCTATTTTGGGCGTTCGTATGCCAAAGTCCTGTTTTAAAGTCGCATGGACCGTGTTTATTTTTTTCTCTATTACTTCGGAAGTGATGTTTTTAACCACGTCTTTTACCGCCACATGATCGGTGAGCAACCCGACGCGCAGGTTTCCTGAAATCAACAACATCAAGCTGTCGCCTTTAAGTTCCTGCGCCAAATAATCGGTATGGCCGGGGAAATTGAACGTTTCCGATTGAATGTTCGATTTGTTGATTGGCGCCGTTACCAAGACCGCTATTTTTTTTTCTTTTAATGCTGAAACGGCTGTCTTAAGAGATTTTATGGCGTATTCCCCAATTTTTTTATCTGCTGTCCCAAAATTGATGTCCACGTGTTCTTGCCATACATTGTACACGTTTATTTTTTTATGGGCAATTTTATCGAGCGAATCGATCCCGTGCAGGCTAAGGTCGAGCTTGTATTTCTTTTTAAAAAAAGACATCAGCTTGACCGAAGCAAAAATAACCGGCGTACAAAACTCCAACATTCGAGGATCTTGGAAGGTTTTTAAAACGATTTCGCTGCCTATTCCATTAAGGTCGCCTATTGAAATGCCTACAATTGTTTTTTCCTTCTTCGCCATAACGGTCAATGCGGTTTTTAATTTCTATTTTTGCAATACAAATGTAACCAATTTAAGGATGTTTACAGGAATTATTGAACAGCTTGGAAAAATTAAAAAACTGACCAAAGAAGGCAGCAACCTCCATATTGAAATAAAAAGCAGCCTGGCTTCGGAATTAAAAATAGACCAAAGTGTCGCACACAATGGCGTCTGCCTAACTGTTATAAAGGTAAAAAGCAACAGCTACGTGGTCACGGCCATTGACGAAACCCTGCAAAAAACCAACCTTGGTCAACTTGCTGAGGGCGATTTCATAAATTTAGAACGTGCCATGAAACTCGGCGACCGCTTAGACGGCCATATCGTTCAGGGTCACGTGGACCAAACCGGGGTTTGCACATCGGTTACCGAAGCAGATGGAAGTTGGGTATTCACTTTTACTTACAAAGAAGAAAAAGGAAACGTAACTATTGAAAAAGGCTCCATTACCATCAATGGGGTAAGTTTAACAGTGGTAAACTCTAAAGAAAACGAATTTAGCGTGGCCATAATCCCTTATACTTACGAGAACACCAATTTTAACACCATTAATGTAGGTACGACGGTTAATTTGGAATTTGATGTCGTGGGGAAATACGTAAACCGTATTACGCAGGGATATCGTTAGAACGGTATTTTTTAATGAGGAAATAGATTCCTAGCATCAATCCAATTGCTATAAGTAAAAGTATATTGTTATCGACTGACAGTCCAGGAGGAGGAGGTCCAGGAGGAGGAGGTGTTGGAGGCCCAGAACGTTCAGATATGGACTGACCAAAACCAGCCACGTTGCTAAACAAGCTGAGTGCAAGGGATACTATGAAAACGATTTGGGGTCGCATATACATATAGGGGGCTAAAATACTATTTTTTTATTAAAATCAAAGTCATCGAGTATTTATTAACTCATTTTCTTCTATAATAGTATTTCAAATTAACTAAGAAAGATTGTTTTTGAGTTTTTATATAAAGCCAAAATTTAACAGCTTGTCCAAAGTAAACACTATAACAACAAGCTTTTCCCGAAAAAAGCACAGCCTTGATTCTTGGAGAATCGACAGTCGCAGTGTAAATAGCTATCAGTAAATTATGAACGTTATAGGCTGTATAAAAAAAGTGGTTCCATACTTCGACGCTGCTCAGCACATCGCATGGGCTCACTTCGACTGCGCTCAGCATAAACTTCTCGCCCAAGAAACAGATTTACAATTAATAACTTTCCGCAATACTTGAATTTCAAAGCTATTTCAAAAAAAAGTGGTCCCACATGGGCTCGAACCATGGACCCCCTGATTATGAGTCAGGTGCTCTAACCAGCTGAGCTATGGGACCGGACTGCCTGCAAATGTAAAACACTTTGTAGTTATTGCAAACATTTTTTTACGATTATTACAATTTTAAGACATTATTCCATTTCTTGACACAGCTCAATTAGCACGCCGTTGGTCGATTTTGGGTGTAAAAAAACCACTAATTTATTATCGGCTCCTTTCTTAGGGGCTTCATTGATTACTGTAAAACCTTCTTGTTTTAGCCGTTCAATTTCTTTCTCTATATTTTTTACGGAAAACGCGATGTGGTGGATCCCCTCGCCTTTTTTTTCAATGAACTTTGCAATGGGACTATCGGGATTGGTAGCTTCCAAAAGTTCAATTTTGCTTTCACCACATTTAAAAAAAGAAGTGGTTACGCCTTCCCGCTCCACATTTTCGGTTTTATAATGCTCATATCCTAACAAACGGGTATACACCTTATTTGCTTCACTGATATTTTTAACGGCAATGCCTATATGTTCAATTTTATCCATCTCTTAAACTCTTTTTCTATTTCAAAATTACTAAATCTTTACAGTAGCTTCTTTGTAAATTTCAGAAGAAAAAAATTCTTTTTTCATATTTTAAACAGAAGGAACTGTTAATTAAGCAAGTGTTCGTTTTAATTGTCCTATTTTTGCATTATGAGTACAACAGAAAGCAACAGACAAAAAAAAATAGCAGGCGTGCTGCAAAACGACCTGGCCAAAGTATTACAGGAACTGCTCCGCGAGTCGGGACAACTGAGCACCATTTTAACCGTATCTAAAGTTTCGGTGACGGTCGATCTTTCCATTGCCAAGGTATATGTGAGCGTTTTCCCTTCCGATAAAGCCGAGGCTTTAATCAAGGAGCTAAAACAACTAACCCCAAAAATTAAGCACCAAGTTGCGCAGCTCACCAAACACCAGCTTCGGAAAATGCCTGATCTCATTTTTTACAACGATGATTCTATGGAATACATCGACAATATAGAAAAAGCGGTAAAGGATCAAGAAAACCCTATTGATAACCCAGATTTGCTCCCGAAAAGAAAAAAACTGTAAGCTTGAAATTTCCGCTCTACATCGCTAAGCGGTATTTGTTTTCAAAAAGCAGCAATAATGCCATTAATATCATTACCGGTATTGCCGCTGTGGGGGTTATAGTAGGTGCAATGTCATTGTTTATCGTGCTTTCGGGTTTTTCAGGCCTGAAAGATTTCAGCCTTCAGTTTACAACTGTTTTCGATAGTGATTTAAAAATCTACCCAAAAAGCGGAAAAACCATCACTTTTTCTGAAGCTTCTGAAGCACAACTAAAAAAAATCAATGGAATTGAAAGCTTTTCAAAAGTCATTGAAGAACGTGTTTTTCTTCAGTATAAAGGAAGAAACCATATTGCTTACATAAAAGGCGTGGACGAAAACTATAATGCGGTAAACCCAACCGATAGTATTTTATTTTTAAGCAATTGGTTTACGCCCGGCCAACAAGAAGTGGTGATTGGTTTTAACATTGCCCATAAACTGTCCTTGGGGGTCAATGATTATTCCGATTTGTTGAATATTTACGTACCACGCCCGGGAACCGGACAAATAGTTGCGACCGATGTTGCCAACGCCTTTACCAAAAAAAATGCCGTGGTTTCAGGAATTTATGACGTAAACGAAGAATTGAACAGCAAATACGTGTTCAGCGATATTGGTTTTGCACGTGATTTACTGAAATTGGACAGCACCACCGTTTCTTCCATTGAGTTGAAATTGAAGCCTAATGTTTCAGAAGAAGCCATTAGAGCAGAAATTCAACCTATTTTTTCAGAAAAAGTCCTCATTAAAAATCGCATTCAGCAAAACGATGCGCTCTACAAAATGCTGAATACTGAAAACATTGCCGTATACCTCATTTTTACCTTGGTACTTATTATTGCACTATTCAATGTAATAGGTTCCATTATTATGATGATTCTCGACAAACGAAAAGATATTAAAACTCTTTACAACCTAGGAACCACGGTTAAAGACATCCGGAAAATATTCTTTTTACAAGGCACGCTCATGACCACCCTTGGCGGCTTGTTGGGTATTGGTTTGGGCATTTTACTGGTGTGGGCGCAACTGCAGTTTGGGTTTGTGAACATTACCCAAACCCTGCCGTATCCCGTGAAATTCAAATTAATAAACGTGGTAGTGGTTTTTGTGACGATTACCGTTTTGGGGCTCATTGCTTCAAAAATCGCTTCGAGTAGGGTGCGGAAGAAATTGTTGCAGTAATGTCACCACCCTAGCCCTCCCCAAAGGAGAGGGAGAAGTTAAGCTTTCAAGGAATATTTTTAGACCTGAGCCCCTCCTTTGGAGGGGTTGGGGAGGACTTAGCGGTTAGGGGACTATACAAACTGATGATCCCCAAATTTTTGCAACACCTCATCAAAAGCGGCAAAAACATCGGCACTGTCATCGCTGGTTACCATTTTCATTCGGTAGGGCTTAAAGTCTGGGATGCCCTTAAAATAGTTGGTGTAATGGCGGCGGGTTTCAAAAACGCCCAGTTTTTCGCCTTTCCAATCAATAGCCATTTGCAAATGACGGCGGGCGGCTTCTACGCGTTCTTCCATCGTTGGCGGCAATGCGTGTTCGCCGGTTTTAAAATAATGCTTCACTTCTTTGAAAAACCACGGATAGCCAATACTGGCACGACCTATCATAGCTCCGTCCAAACCATATTTATCACGCATTTCCATAGCTCTTTCAGGAGTATCCACATCGCCATTGCCAAAAACCGGGATGTGCATGCGTGGGTTGTTTTTAACCTCAGCAATCGGTTTCCAATCGGCATTCCCCTTATACATCTGGGCACGGGTACGGCCATGAATGGAAATGGCTTGGCAGCCTACATCTTGCAAACGTTCGGCCACTTCTTTAATCATAATGGTGTTCTCGTCCCAACCCAAGCGGGTTTTTACGGTAACCGGCAATTTGGTGTGTTTTACCATGGCTTCGGTCAAGGAAACCATTAAATCGATATCTTTTAAAATTCCGGCCCCTGCACCTTTGCTCACCACTTTTTTTACCGGGCAGCCAAAGTTGATGTCGATAATGTCCGGGCCGCTGGCCTCCACGATTTCCACGCTTTGCAACATGGAATCAAGATTGGCACCAAAAATCTGAATGCCCACGGGACGTTCTTTTTCATAAATATCCAGCTTCATCACGCTTTTTGCCGCATCGCGAATCAATCCTTCTGAAGAGATAAATTCTGTATAGACCACATCGGCACCTTGCTCTTTGCAAAGGGCACGAAACGGCGGGTCGCTCACATCTTCCATGGGTGCAAGCAACAGCGGAAAATCGCCAACGTCTATGTTTCCTATTTTTGCCATATTCATCTCCCGTGCAAATGGGAGTCTCTTTATTCAATTCTGCTTTTCGATAAACTTCGGCAGGAATCTCTTTTTTATTGTTCTCTTTTCATCTTCCCTCAGCATGACACCATGCTTTCTGCGAAATTTTAAGGTTTTATTGACTGCAAAATTACGTAAAATAGTCTGGTAAACAATTTTGAGTTAAAGAAGTGCGGTTTCTATTTAATTGATACGTGCCGCTTCTTTTGTGGTTGTAGCGCGATTATTATCCCTTAAGCGCGCATTTCCGAAGTTGTATTTAAACCCTACCGTAAACAATCTGGTTTCAGATTGTGCCGTATAATAATTGTCTTGGTTGTAGTATTTTGACACCACAGGGAAGTTTAACGCGGTATTGAAAATATCATCAACCCCTACAGTTATACTGGCAGCATTGTCCCAAAATGATTTTCGGACAGATAGGTTAAGGAAAAACTTATTTTTATAGCTTGAAGAGCCTTGGATTACATTTGAAATATACAAAGAAGACAGATCCGCCGTCAAAGACCTATCTTTTGAAAGTGTAAAATTGGAATACACATACCCATAAAACCCAGCGGTATGGTTTTTATAGGTCCGTGGCACGCTTTCTACGGCCAAAAATTCGTTTTCCAGATAAAACGTGGAAGTAACCACATAAAGATACAGCCAATTGGGCAAGTTTCTTGGGGTATAGGAAATATCAAGGCTATACTGAAAATCGCGCAACAGGTTTGCCTCACTATTTCTAAGCGTTCTGTTTTCATTATCCTGAAATGTCAAAGCGCTCAAAGAGTTATCGATGGTTTCGTAATAAGCTTCAAAAGACCAAACTCCATTATAAGAATAATTCAATGCGATTTTATCTGAAATGGCGGGTACCAAACGCGGGTTTCCTTCATTGAAATTGTTCTCGTTAATAAAATACTTAAACGGGTTCAGGTTTTGATAGTGGGGCCGGGAAATACTTTTGGTGTACGAAAATCCGGCACTGTGTTTTTCATTGAAATCGTATTGGCCCAAAACCCTGGGAAACAGTTTAAAATAATCGTCCGTATTGGTTTCACCCAAGGTTCTTGACTGGCCTTCCACATCGGTATATTCACCCCGAAGCCCTACAACAAGGCTGAAATCGCCAAACGCCTGGTCAAAATTAATATATTCGGCAAACACTTTCTCACGATAATTGAAGTCGTCTGATAAGGAAGCGTTAAACTGCATCCCGCCCATATCGGTATCAAAAAAGTCAAGTTTGCTGTTGCTGTCTATATTACTGTACTTTACACCAGCTTCCAGACTTCCCTTCCAAAAAGAATGCGTCAAATCTGCTTGTCCGGTAAAAATAGTGGTGGTTTGGTCGGCATCGGTTAAAAAACTGTTTTCACGCAGTAAATTTCCTGCCGGATCACGATACGTGGTGCCCACATTCTGCAGCCGCTCGTTATTATAATCGGTATAATTGGCAGAAACCGTTATATCAGAATTTTCAGCATTCAACCGTACCTTATAATCACCTGTTATAGATAAGGTATGGGTATCTGTTTTCCGGTCACTCAAGGTAGTAAAGGTGCTGTCGATAACCTTTTGGGGGTTACGTATTACAGCAAAACCAGTATTATCGTACGTTTCATTAGGGTTTATAGAAAACGTAGCGGCGAGGCTAATGGTCTGTTTATCATCCAAGGTGAAATCGCTAATTAAATTTGCTTGGTGAGCGTTGGTACGGGTAATTTTTTTGAAATCTGAATTCCAAATAGAATTGGTACTGCCATCCGGATTAAAAAAACGGGTGAAATTATCATCTTCCTTAAGGTTCTTACGTGTGTTAAAACCATAGCTTCCGTAAAAGTTAATCCAGTTGTTTTTATAAAAATGTGAGGTACCCAATCGATATTTAGGGTAGGTTCCTTGCTTATACGAACCATTAACCGAACCTTTGTACCCAATGGAAATTGCCTTTGAGGTATTGATATTTAATACTGTCCCTGTTGCACCATCATATTTGGCCGAAGGACTGGTAATCACCTCGACCGATTTAATATTTGCGGCGTCGGTGTTTTCGAGCAGGGAAACCACTTCAGAAGGGCTTAGATACACCCGCTTGTTGTTAATGTAAATTTCAGGGGTTTGAAACTTAACTTGGATATTGTCGTCAATCACCACTACACCAGGGGTTTTTTTCAGCAAATCGAAAGTGCTTCCCACAGAAAGCGAGGTGTTTTCTACATTGAACACCAGTTTCCCGGCTGTTTTTTCTATGGTGGGCTTTTTTGCGGAGATTATCGTTTCGTCAAGGGTTTCGGTGGCTTCAGTTAATAGTATGTTTCCCATGTTTTTTTCGGAAGAAACAGCAATCCGCTTTTCTACTGTTTCATATCCTACAAAACTGAATGTGAGCTTATATTTTTTGGCTTCAAGGTTGTTCAGTACAAATGTTCCGTCTTCACCGGTGGTCGTTCCTTTAATAGGCTCAGTAGCTTCTTCTTCAAAAACAAGCACATTTACATAAGAAAGCGGTTTTACATCAGCATTAACAACAGTTCCTGAAAGTGAATAGTCTTGAGCCTGAAGGGAGGCAACACCAAAAAGCAAGGCGTATAGCAAATACAGTCCTTTCATAGGTAGATTGTTAGGGTTGTTATATCGATCTATCGCTGCGTTTTAAGGGGAGATGAAGCTTGCTTCAATTTAAGACGCGATTGTTACAAATATGTTAATATTATTATAAAATACAAAAACCAAAACAATTTTTTCGATGAAATACTTATATCCCTTTCTTTCCTTTCAATTTACGCTATATTTGCAGTTCATTCGCTACGGAAGAAAACACTATGAAGAACATTCGCAACTTTTGCATCATTGCCCATATTGACCACGGTAAGAGCACCTTGGCAGACCGCTTATTGGATACCACAGCCACGGTGACCGCTCGCGAAAAGCAAGAACAGTTATTGGACAGCATGGACCTGGAACGGGAGCGCGGCATTACCATTAAAAGCCATGCCGTGCAAATGGACTACGAATTTGAAGGCGAAAAATATACTTTGAACCTTATCGACACCCCAGGCCACGTGGATTTCTCGTATGAGGTTTCCCGAAGCATTGCCGCTTGCGAAGGTGCTTTGTTGGTGGTCGATGCTGCGCAGAGCATTCAGGCACAGACCATTTCAAACTTATATTTGGCATTGGAAAACGATTTGGAAATCATCCCCGTGCTCAACAAAATAGACCTTCCATCGGCAAACCCAGAAGAAGTTACCGATGACATTGTCGATCTTTTAGGGTGCGATCCAGAAGAAATAATCCCGGCCAGTGCCAAAACAGGTTTGGGGATTGACGAAATTTTAGAAGCCATCATTAAACGAATTCCAGCACCAAAAGGAAACCCAGACGAGTCTTTGCAGGCCTTGATCTTCGATTCGGTTTACAATCCTTTTCGTGGGGTGGAAACCTACTTTAGGGTATTGAACGGCGAGATAAAGAAAGGGCAACACGTAAAATTCATGGCTACTGGAAAAAGTTACGATGCCAATGAAGTGGGTACGTTAAAGCTAAAACAATTGCCAAAACAAGTAATTAAAACCGGCGATGTGGGGTATTTGATCACCGGTATTAAAGATGCGCGCGAAGTAAAGGTGGGCGATACCATAACCGATGCCGAAAGCCCCACCACCAATATGATTGCAGGGTTTGAAGACGTAAAACCCATGGTTTTTGCCGGAATCTATCCCGTGGACACCGAAGAATACGAAGAACTGCGCACGTCCATGGAAAAACTGCAGCTCAACGATGCTTCCTTGGTATTCCAGCCGGAAAGCTCGGCGGCGCTTGGTTTTGGGTTCCGTTGTGGGTTTTTGGGAATGTTGCACCTTGAGATTATTCAAGAACGCCTGGAACGCGAGTTTGATATGACGGTCATCACGACCGTTCCCAACGTATCGTACCACGCATACACCAATAAGGAACCGGATGAGGTGATTTTGGTGAACAACCCATCGGACCTTCCAGAGCCTTCCACCTTAGATCGCGTGGAAGAACCGTTTATAAAAGCCACGATCATTACCAAAGCCGAGTTTGTAGGCCCAGTCATGTCGCTCTGTATCGAGAAACGCGGGGAGATAGTAAACCAAACCTATTTGACCACCGAACGGGTAGAGCTTACATTTGATATGCCTTTGGCCGAAATCGTCTTCGATTTTTACGACCGCCTAAAAACTGTTTCCAGGGGCTATGCCTCTTTCGATTATGCCCCAATAGGGATGCGCGAGTCGCATTTAGTAAAAGTAGATGTGCTGTTAAACGGGAACACCGTCGATGCCCTTTCAGCTTTATTGCACCGCGACAATGCCTACGATATAGGCAAGCGTATGTGCGAAAAATTAAAAGAATTGATCCCCAGGCAGCAGTTTGACATCCCAATTCAAGCGGCCATTGGTTCTAAAATCATTTCCAGGGAAACGGTAAAAGCCCTTCGGAAAGATGTGACGGCAAAATGTTATGGAGGCGATATCTCCCGGAAGCGTAAGCTGTTGGAAAAGCAGAAAAAGGGTAAAAAGCGTATGCGTGCCGTGGGCAATGTTGAAATTCCGCAGGAAGCCTTTATGGCAGTGCTCAAGTTGAATGATTAACCGCCGCCACAAGTAGCACCAGACTCTTCTAAGCCGGCGATATATACATCATAATTGGTGTCGGTATTTTCACCATTTACCGTAGCATTTCCGTTTTGGTCGCGGCATACTTCAAAAGCAGTCGTTTCGGGAGAGTTGCAGGTTACGCACGAAATGGCTGGATCGTCCTCGCACGAAAAAAGTGCTGCCACGGTGAGCAGGACAATCGATTTCAGGAAATATTTTTTTACCATAAATAAGAAGCTTTACTGAAAAAACGGAACCATAGCGGTATTATTATGATTTCTGGTTCTGTATTTCATTCTCTTCTTCTTTGGTGGCGTTCATCACGTCTTCAAAATCGATTGGTTTTCCAAGATAGACGAGGTGACTGCCTTCGGAAATTTCCATTTCCTGTGGGTTTTCAATAAGTTCTATGTTGTTTTTATCGTCTTTTAAAAACAGGGCAACTGCATTTTCTTCTTCTTCAATATAGCCCAACAGTTTCAAAAACTTGGATTGGGTTTCAATGGGCAGTTCTTGTATGGAAGGAAAATCGCGCGCCACTTCGGTAAAGCGAACATAATCGTGAGTGGTAGAAAACAATTCTCTTGAAGAAAGGGTGTTTTTAACTTTCCGTTCTTCAGAATTCATCAATCGAAATGAACCATTCTCACCAAAGGTATCTCCGTAACGGGAAATGGCCTGTTTATTGATCTCGTCGTTACCCGTCATGGCCAATAGATAACCTACGTCGTTCAGTTCGATATTGTCGGTAAGGTCGTCGGAATAGATGTTGGCGTTTATGGCTTCAAGGCCTAATTCTTTTGCTTTTTCAATGTTCAATCGGTTGGTATCGACCAAGACCACGTGACGGTTGTTTTTTTGTAGATAGGTACCAATCAATCTGGAAACTTTTGAAGCGCCCACAATCATAATCCCTTCCGAAGTTTTTAAGAAAACCCCCACAGCCGAAGCAACCAACCGCGCGGAAGCTGCATTTAACAGTACGGTAACCAATACCACTGCAAAAACCAATGGGGTAATGTATTCGGCTCCAGGCACCCCTTCGTTTACCAACTTCGTACCAAAAAGCGAGGCAATACCCGCAGCAACGATACCCCGTGGCCCTACCCAACTGATGAAGATTTTTTCATTCACCTTTAAGCTCGACCCGGTGGTACTCAAGAAAACTGCAAGTGGCCGTAGTACAAAAATGATGATTCCGAGTAAAATGGCGGTTTTCCAATTGTACACCAGCAATAAATCTTCTAAGCTAATATTGGCCGCCAAAAGGATGAACAAGATGGATATCAATAAAACACTCAAGGATTCTTTAAAATACAACAGCTCTTTTAAACTTGGCAAATCGCTGTTTCCTAAAAACATACCCATCACGACCACCGCCAAAAGTCCAGATTCGTGCGCAAATTGATCACTGAGCACAAAAATCATCAAAACCAAGGAAAGCGAAACCACATTTAGGAGGTAGTGTGGCACCCATTTCTTTTTAATCGTGAAATAAAGCGCGTATCCTGCCGTAATACCAAAAGAAAAACCAATCAAAATAATCTTACCAAATTCAATCAAGGCCTGTTTAGTGTAACCGGCATCTCCTTCAACGCTTATAAACTCGAACACCAAAACCGCTACCAGGGCACCAATAGGGTCTATTAAAATACCTTCCCATTTCAATACTGCGGAAACGTGCTTTTTTAATGGGATGTTGCGTAAAATAGGAGTGATCACCGTAGGTCCGGTAACGATGATCAAAGCCGAAAACAAAAACGACATACGCCAATCGAGCCCAAAAACATAGTGGGCCGCCACACCGGCACCAATAAACGTAACAGTAGAGCCTAAGCTGATGAGTTTTCCTATAACCCCGCCAACTTTGGTAATTTCACCGCGCCTAAGGGTTAAGCCGCCTTCAAAAAGGATGATACCAATGGCCAAGGAAACAAAATAAAACAGGTTTTCCCCGGGGAACAGCCCTTTTTCGCCATTGTAGATGGGCTGTATCCATTGCTGGCCGTCTTCAGAAAACAAGGTGGAAATAGGGCCTACAAACAGCCCGATGAGTATTAACGGTAAAATGGCGGGGATTTTAAACTTCCAGGCAACCCATTGTGCCAATATTCCTAAAACGATAATCCCTGCCAATTCAACCATATATTTCTTTTTTTTGTAAAATAAGTAGTTTTGAAATTTTCCAAAAGCTAACTTTTTGTTAAAAATAGTACAAATATTTCAGTCTGCCACCAAGGGACTGCAACGCTTTTAGTATTTTGCACATTTTAAATGTGACTTATGAAGTTGTACCCCATTGAATCTGGAAATTTTAAGCTGGATGGCGGTGCTATGTTCGGCGTAGTGCCAAAATCCCTTTGGAACCGAACCAACCCCGCAGACAGTAATAACATGATCGATATGGCTGCCCGTTGCATGCTTGTTGAAAACGGCGACCGTCTAACCCTCATCGACACCGGAATGGGCGATAAGCAAAGCGATAAGTTTTTTGGTTATTATTACCGCTGGGGCGACCACAGCATAGACAAATCGCTAAAACAGCACGGTTTTCACCGCGATGACATTACCGATGTTTTTTTAACCCACCTTCATTTTGACCATTGTGGGGGCGCTATACAATGGAACAAAGACCAGACCGGCTACGAGCCCGCATTTAAAAATGCCAAATTTTGGAGCAACAAAGACCATTGGGAGTGGGCCGTACACCCCAACGCCCGTGAAAAAGCTTCATTTTTAAAAGAAAACATCCTCCCTATGGAAGAGAGCGGTCAATTGCATTTTGTGGATAAACCTTCTGGGGATTTTGCCCAGCCCAACGAAATGGACTTCGGTATGCTATTTGTAGATGGCCATACCGATAAACAAATGATACCGCACATTGATTACAAAGGAAAAAAACTGGTCTTTATGGCCGATTTATTACCCACGGCCGGCCATTTGCCACTACCGTATGTAATGGGCTATGACACAAGACCGTTGTTGACACTGCCCGAAAAAGAGAAGTTTTTAAACGAAGCGGCAGATAACAATTATTATCTTTTTTTGGAGCATGACGCCCATAACCAAATAATTACCGTAAAACACACCGAAAAAGGCGTACGCTTAGACCGGGTTTTTACTTTTAACGAACTATTTAATTAATTTTTTTAGCACATGAACATTTTAAAAACATCCCTTATGGCTGCTGCTTCAGCAGTAGTGTTGGCTAGTTGCGGGAGCAGCACGGCCCCAATTGTTTCAACACCAATTGAAAACATAGACACCTTACCCTTAAAAACAACCCCGCTTACCGAAGAGCAGTACAAAAACTGGGCTGCGGCCGATCTGGTTACCGATACCATCCCCGGGATGAGCGTGGACAAGGCTTATGAAGAAATCATTTCAAAAAGGAAAAAAGGAAAAACCGTTATTGTTGGTGTTATAGACAGTGGGATCGATATTGAACATGAAGACCTTAAAAACGTAATCTGGACCAACGAAGATGAAATTGCCGGGAACGGAATAGACGATGACAACAATGGCTATATAGACGATATCCACGGGTGGAACTTCCTTGGTGATATTGTAGGCGAAAACATGGAATATGTTCGTATCGTTAGAAAATTTGGCCCAAAATTCGAAGGCAAGAGCGAAGCTTCCATCAGTGCAGCCGAACGTCCGTCGTACGCCTTGTACCAAAAAGCCAAAGCCGAATTTGAAAAAGAAAAACAGGAAGCCGTTGCCAACAAAGCCCGGTACGAGCAAATTTATGGGCAAATGGAACCGGCTCACGAAGCTATGGCCAAAAAACTGGGTAAAGAAGACTACACGGCCGAAGACCTAAGGGGGCTTGAAAACCCCACACAAACCGAACAGCAACAAATTGGCATGCTTTCGCAGATCCTTCAAAATTTTGATACAGTACCCGAAGCCTTAGATCGCTTAAAGAGCGGTATTGACTATTTCAGTGGAAAAATGGACACCCATTTCAATCTTGAAAAAGATTTCCGTGGCGTGTTGGGCGATAACCCAGACGATATTACCGATATTGGTTATGGCAACAACGATGTAGATGGTCCCGACCCTAAAAAAGAAGATGCCAAGCACGGAACCCACGTAGCTGGTATAATTGCAGGCGAGCGTAATAATGGTATTGGCGTGGACGGCGTGGCCAACAATGTTGAGATTATGGTAATCCGTGCCGTGCCAGATGGCGACGAGTACGATAAAGACATCGCTTTGGCCATTCGCTATGCCGCAGATAATGGTGCAAAGGTAATCAACACCAGTTTCGGAAAATATTACAGCACCCATCCTGAATGGGTTCGCGACGCCATTAAATATGCCGCATCAAAAGATGTGTTGATCGTAAATGCTGCTGGTAATGAAGGCATTGACCTCGACGACACCGAAGTCTATCCAAACGACCAGACCAAAACCGACGCCGAGTATGCAAACAACGTGTTGACCGTAGGCGCGCTTAACTTTACCTATGGCGGAGAATTGGTGGCCACTTTTTCTAACTACGGAAAAAGCAACGTGGACGTATTTGCGCCCGGCGTAAAAATATGGTCTACCACGCCTTTGAACAACTACGAATATTTACAAGGAACCTCTATGGCCGCGCCTGAAGCGGCTGGGGTGGCAGCGACTATCCGCTCGTACTATCCAAATCTTTCGGCATACGAAGTAAAACAGATAATCATGGACAGCGGTCTGACTACCAAAAGTCCTGTTGTGCTGGGCGGCGATGCATCGAACACCGATAATTTTGGGAACATTTCAACATCGGGGAAAATGGTAAATATGTACAATGCCTTGATCTTGGCAGATAAACGGTCGCGATTAAAATAGACCATGTCAAATTGAGCGCAGTCGAAACCTTATTGTTCTCGACTGCGCCTGTCTGCTGACAAAGGGATAATTGGCAGACACACCCTTTTTTTAAAAAATCTAATACTACACTTATGAATTATTTCTTCGGAAACATCCTCATCTTTTTTATGGTGGCTTCGGTTGCAGCACAAAACAATACAAGCTATTGGCAGCAGAAAGTAGATTATAAAATGGAAATCGATATGGATGTGGAAAACTATCAATACAAAGGGAAACAGGAATTGGTCTATACCAATAACTCCCCCGATGTGCTGGATAGGGTTTTTTACCATTTATATTTCAATGCCTTTCAACCGGGCAGCGAAATGGACGTGCGTTCACGTACCATAGCAGACCCAGATAGCCGTGTGGGCGATCGTATTTCAAAGCTTTCCCCTTCTGAAATTGGCTACATTAAACCAACCCTGCTCACTCAAGACGGGCAAACGCTTAACTATGAAGTGGTGGGGACCGTTTTGGAAGTAGAACTGAACAAACCCATCCAACCCGGCGAAAGCACTACTTTTAATATGGAATGGGATGCACAGGTGCCTGTACAAATTCGTCGTTCGGGCAGAAACAGCGCTGAAGGAGTTGCCTTGTCCATGACTCAATGGTACCCTAAAATAGCCGAATACGACTTTCAAGGCTGGCATGCCGATCCATATATAGGACGTGAGTTTCACAGTGTGTGGGGCGATTACGATGTAAAAATAACCATCGATGCCGCATACACCCTTGGCGGAACCGGATATGTGCAAAACCCGGAACAAGTGGGGCACGGCTATGGACCAAAAGGGTTGAAAAACATGAAGCCTGTTAACGGGAAATACACTTGGCATTTTAAAGCCCCAAAAGTACACGATTTTACTTGGGCGGCAGATGATAACTATATTCACGACAAATATGAAGGACCCAACGGTGTAACGCTTCATTTTTTGTATAAAAACAATCCCGAAATACAGGAAAACTGGAAAAACCTTCAGCCCAAAACAGCCGAATTGATGAACTATTTCAATAAGCACATTGGGGAGTATCCGTATAAACAATATTCGGTAATTCAAGGTGGCGACGGCGGTATGGAATATGCCATGAGCACCCTCATTACCGGCGAACGCAAATTTGAAAGTCTTGTAGGCGTTACCGCTCACGAATTGGCGCACACATGGTTTCAGTTTTTATTGGCCACCAACGAGTCGAAGCACGAATGGATGGACGAAGGGTTTACGAGTTATATTTCCGCAGCGGCCATGAATGAGGTGATGGACCAGCAAAAGCCCAATCCGTTCAGCGGATCGTACCGTGGCTACCGGTTTATGGCGTTGAGCGGCCAAGAACAACCGCTAACCACCCACGCAGACCGCTACGCTACCAACCGTTCATACGGCATTAACGCCTACAGCAAAGGCGCTGTATTTTTGGCACAATTAGGTTACGTAATTGGTAAAGAAAATTTGGACAAAACACTTAAAAAGTATTTTGACGATTGGGCTTTTAAACACCCAACACCCAACGATTTTATACGTGTGGCCGAAAAAGTTTCCGGTTTTGAACTGGATTGGTACTTAACCGACTTTGCCCAAACCACCAATACGATTGACTACGGAATCAAAGGAGTTGAATCTGTTGGAAACACAACAACCATAACACTGGAGCGCATTGGTTTAATGCCGATGCCCATCGATTTATTTGTAACCTACGAAGACGGAACAGAAGAGTACTTCTACATCCCGTTGCAAATGGCGCGTGCCGAAAAACCGAATCCGTACCCAAATATGAAACGCCGGGTATTGCCAGATTGGGCGTGGGCCTACCCTACCTACCAATTTGAAATAACGGACGGCAAAAAAGTAAAAAGCATGAAGATCGATGCTTCCAACCTTATGGCCGATATCAATTTGGAAAACAATACCTGGGGCGTAGAGTAATTTTTTCTGAAACCTCATTTAAAGAACAGACCTCACAGTTTAGTAAACTTGTGAGGTCTTTTTATATCTTTACGCTATGAGCCAAAAATTCCCAAAAAAAGAAAAACTAAAAAGCCGAAAAATGATCGCTCGGCTTTTTTCTGAAGGGAAATTTTATAAAAAATATCCAGTAAAAGTATTTTTTATTGAAATGGAAGATGCCGAAACCAATCAAGCTACTTTTGCCGTGCCAAAGCGCAATTTTAAGCTGGCCGTAAGCCGAAATCACATAAAAAGAAAGCTTCGCGAAGCCTACAGAATCAACAAAGAAGCACATCTGGAAAAAAGCGGCAAGAAATTTGCGCTGTTGTTTTTGTATCTTGGAAGAGAAAAACCAACCTATACAGCTGCTGAAGCTTCGGTTGTTTCGCTCCTTAAAAAACTAACAGATGAAAGCAATTAGCCTATTTTTTTTCTTGTTTGCCTTAGCGTGTTCAGATGGAAATCGGAGTGCCGATACGGTATCTACAAGTCCTCAGCCAAGTTATGAATCTGAAATAGTGGAAAGTGAAGAATTTGCTGAAGAAGTGCCCATCACGCAACAACTAACACCACCTCCGCCACCTGCTCCTCAACAAGAACAGAAAATCATTAAAACCGCTCGGCTAGCTTTTGAAACACCTTCACCCGAAGAAACCCACAAAAGAATATTACAACTCACATCACAGTATGAAGGCTTTGTAGCCAATGACAATTCTGGGAAAAGTTACAATCGTATCTATAAAAATATGACGATTCGTGTACCGACTAAAAACTTTCAAGCGTTTATCAATTCGGTTTCCGAAGGGGTGGAGTATTTCGATCAACGAGACATTTCACGGCAAGACGTAACCGAAGAGTTTGTCGATTTGCAAGCGCGCTTAAAAGCCAAACGCAAGCTCGAAAACCGCTATTTAGAACTACTTTCCAAAGCAAAAAACGTCAAGGAAATGCTCGAAATTGAACGCGAGCTCTCTAACATCCGCGAAGAGATCGAGGCCAAAGAAGGCCGGTTGAAATATTTGCAAAACCGAGTTTCCGTTAGCACAATTAATTTAGAATTTTACAAATACACCGCTAAAAGCGGCGTCACCGTTTCCTACGGACAAAAAATTAAAAACGCCTTACAAGGCGGCTGGAACGGCGTTTCGGTGTTCTTTTTAGGATTGTTGTACTTATGGCCACTATTTATCGTGATTATTATTGTGCTGTTGGTAGTGCGTTGGTTGGTTAGGAGGAAGAAAAATAATTAGTTGTGAATTGAATGTATATATTTGTTATGCCCAATTAAAATAAAAAATGGATAAAGAGTATATTCTAAAAAAAATAAATGAAGATAACTCATATCTAACTGATCACAATAAATATATTCGTAACCCTAAATTAGATTACCATCTACTAGACAGACCCAGTAACTTTATTCCAGCAAACAATCTTTCTCTATATTTAGAAGATTTTATAAAGCGATTTAAGCACATAGGTATTAGGGTCAGTCGTAATACAAACGATGTTTTAAAAGAATTTTTAAATTTTTTAAATGGTGATGTATCAAAATTGACCATTTATCATTGGTCTATTGTACCATTGAAAATGAGTGCTGATGATTTTAAAGTTGATAATATTTATATATCATCACTAAACACGAATGAATTCCAATCAATTGCAAAAGAATACCGAATAAGCGATCACACCATTGAACAAAATTCGTGTCTAAAAAATAATTCAACTATTATAATTAGCGAAGTAGTTATAGAAAGCGATAAAGCACAGCATCACAACAGACATATTTGGTTTGACAAACTCGATGAAATTTATTCAAACCATTTAACTTTAGCTTTTCTTTTACAATTTCATTATTCTGATAACCTAAGCAAATTAACTTCTATATCTTCGGATAATTTTCCATTTGCAGGGGTATCTTGGTCTAATTCTAAACATTCTATCTTACTCAATGATATTAAACAAGAAAGCCTTATAAAGATTAAAACCTTAATGAATTTCTTGAAGAACAAGCTTTACTATAGATTAATAATTCAAAGTGAGTATACTTCTAAACATATTTTCGAAAATATTGTCTTCTTGAGATCTATGATCGACCCTTTTTTATCCAAAAATGATCCAACTATTAAATCAATATCCCAAAAGCAAAATTTACATAAGACTATAGTTCAAGCTAGACTAATAAAGAATACATTACTTAATCAAAACACCCCAAATAGTCATGTTCCCTTAGACTTACTTAAAGATTTTCTTAAAATTAGAAATAAATTAATTCATCCATCACCAACAAGAAGCATAGCAGAGTTTCATAAAATGTATGATAATATCACCTTATTGCGCAAATCAATATATGAATTTGTACAATCTGCAATTGAAATTGGAATAAATGATAACTTGAATGAATTTGAGATAAATATTAGCCCTTGAGTGAGTATAATGATCGCTATGTTTCCTTGAAGAATAGTTCTACCGAACCATAATGTGAAAGTAATATTTCCTAGGATTATCTTGATTGAAGTATTAATTGAAAAGAAAAACCAAGCCAAACTATATATAATCAAAATTATCGTCTCCAAACATACTTTTTGTTTTGAGAAAATGTTTTGTACTTTAAACTAGTAACTGATATTTTTACTGTCTACCGTAGCCATTTTAAAATAAAAATCATGAAAAAGAAAATATTTATCCCAATAATCGCCGTGGTTATTCTATTTACAACGGTGAGTTTTAAAAGTGATTTCTTTGAAATTGCGAAACAGATAGAAATCTTCACCACCCTCTACAAAGAGCTGAACATGAATTATGTGGATGAGGTGACACCAGCAACCTTGATGGACAAAGCCATTAATGGCATGCTGGAAGACTTGGATCCCTACACCGTCTATTGGAACGAACAGGAAGTGGAAGATGCCCGCATCCAAAATTCCGGTACATATACCGGGATTGGCGCTTCGGTTAAAACCACCAAAGATAAAATTACCATCATAGAACCGTTTCAGGATTATCCGGCCGACAAAGCTGGGTTAAAAGCGGGCGATGAGATCGTGAAAATAGGCAACACTTCGGTCGCTGGATTTGATGGCGATGCCGGGGAGCTGCTAAAAGGTTCTAACGGAAGCGCTGTAGAAATTACCTATAAACGCCAAGGAAAAACCCAAACAACCACCTTAAAACGCGAAAAAGTAGGAATAAAAGCGGTTCCGTTTTACACTTTAATGGACGACAACATTGGGTACATTGTGTTGAGCAAGTTCAACCGAAAAGCTGCTGCCGAAACCAAATCTGCTTTAGAAGACCTCAAGCTGCAAGGCGCCGATAAATTAATATTGGACCTGCGCGGCAACCCCGGCGGTCTTTTAAACGAAGCCATAAAAATCGTCAATCTTTTTGTGGACAAAGGCGAAGTGATCACCACCACCAAATCGGTAATCGAAAAGTACAACAAGGTCTATAAAACCAAATCCAATCCAGTTGATACCAATATTCCTATCGTCGTGCTGGTCAATGGCCGCAGTGCATCGGCCAGCGAAATTGTTTCGGGCGGATTGCAAGACTTAGATCGTGCCGTGGTGGTTGGAGCGCGAAGTTTTGGAAAAGGTCTTGTACAGCGCCCTAAAAAGCTTACATATGGCACCCAGTTAAAAGTAACGATTTCCCGTTATTATACACCAAGCGGTCGTTGTATCCAGGCATTGGATTATTGGAACCGGGACGAAAATGGCGATCCTATACGGGTAGATACCGAAGAATACAACGAGTTTAAAACCAAAGGCGGTAGAACGGTGTATGACGGCGGTGGCATAATGCCCGATGTGGAAGTGGAAACGGCGAAATTCAGTCCAATTACTACAGCCTTGCTAAAAGATATGGCAATTTTTGATTATGCTACGCAGTATTACTATTCGAATCAATTGGAAGATTACCATACATTTAAATTTACCGATACTGATTTCCAAAATTTTGTAACCTATTTAAAGAAAAATGGTTTTGAATACGAAACCGAAACCGAAAAAGAATTTGCTGAAGCCCTTCGAAGAGCGGAAGATGACGACCTTAAAGACGAAATACAGCAAGGGTACAACCAATTAATGACTTCTATAGATAAAGCCAAGGAAAAAGCCTTAGTTTCAAAAAAAGCCGAAATAAAATCCTTGCTCAGCGACGAAATTTTAAAACGCTTTTTTTACCGGAACGGTATGTACAATTACCATTTAGACCACAATCCCGAAATATTGGAAGCGGTTTCAGTATTGACCGATGGTAATCGGTATGAGAAGATTTTGAAGTAAGAAAAGTCGGTGGTTTCGATACGATCCCGATTATCATCGGGACCACTCATAACCTTTTAAAAAAATTAGTATCGTCCTTTATTATAATTGAGAATGCAGAAAATCAGCTGTTTCTTTTAAACCTCTTTTTCTTAGAATTTCAAGAACTTCAAATTCATCCAAATCTGGGTTTCTTCTGTTCAATACCATATCTTTAAAGGCTTTAACAGCTTGTTCTGGGTTTAAATCTATGATGTCTGTTAAAAAATCATCTGCTGTTTTAGCAGATAATCCAAAAGAAGCCAAATAGTCTTTTGGAAAATCTTTAATATTATTGGTAACTATAACGTTAGCATTGGTTTTTATGGCAGCAGCCAATACGTGGCAATCTTTCATATCTGGTAATTCCAACCCTTCAATAAGTCCCGAATAGTTTGTAACCAATGCATCGGGGAATGCTAAATTTGCCTTCCCGATTCTCTTTTTTGCCTCCTTTTCATCAATGCCTTTTCGTTTCATCACATCCTTCCATTCATCGAATATGTGTTCACTCCATTTTGGGGTAAACATATCATAAAAAGCAAACCAAAAAAGTAAATCCCTTATTTCAATGGGATATATCACATTTGTGTCCAAAACACACTTAAACCGTACACTATGAATCATATACTCCTAATTCTTCATCAGATTTCATGATATCGATAATGTGCTGCTTCTGTATCTTCTTCATGTGCTTTTTATACTTCATAACATCTTCAAACCTAACTCTTCTATGTTTTCCAACTTTGGTAAAATCTATTTTTCCATCTTCCAATAGTTTAACCAAATGTGGTCTTGAGCAACCTAAAATTTCAGCAGCTTTTTGGGTTGTAACTTCGGTTGCTATTGGAACAAGTGAAAAAGGTTTGCCTTCGCTCATTGCTTTTAAAATATCCCCTAATAATTTTAAAGCACTTAAAGGGATTTTAATTCTTTCTTGTGTTTCTTCAATCTCTATTTCTGGATTGTCAGATCTTAATTGTTCTATTACAGAAGCTAAAGCATCATAAGATTCTATTGCAATTTTTTGCTCATCTTTAGATGGTTTAATACTATTCTTAAATGTTTTCATGAGTGTAATTTGCTTATGGTAACACAATATTAAACGAAATAAACGAAACAAACTTACAGTTCAATGTTAATTTTTGAATAAACGCTACGAAAATCAACCGTGGATAACAGGTTTAGTTATTAATCTATAATTGTTTTAATATATTTGATTTAATAATAAATATTGCTTTTAAAATAAATGGAACCTTTCCTAAACTTCTTCGAAACCATGCCCATCTGGATGAAAGCCGGCTGGGTGTTCGTTGTGTTGGCGTTTTTTTGGATATTGGAGGGGTATTACAGCTTGGTAGTTTTAAAATACAAAAAGTGGAAACACGCCAAGACCAACCTAATTTTGTTGGCTTTTGTCATGATTATTAATGCCGTGTTCGGGATTGCGACCGCCGCCGTTTTTATTTGGCTGAATGATTCGCAATTTGGATTGCTGCACCTGTTTAAAGCGCCTATCTGGGTGGAATTGCTGCTTTCGCTCTTGGTATTGGATTTTATCGCGCAATACGGCGTACACTACCTATTGCACAAAGTTCCCGCTATGTGGCGGTTGCATATAGTACACCACAGCGACAAAAACGTAGATGTTACCACCGGCACACGCCACCATCCGTTCGATTTTATTATTCGGGAAACTTTTGCGCTACTTGCCGTACTCATCATGGGAATGCCTATCGCCTTTTATTTGTTTTACCGAATTTTAAGCGTGCTGTTTACATATTGGACACATGCCAACATCAGCCTTCCACCAAAGTTGGACAAAGCGATCAGTTACCTATTTGTAACACCCAACATGCACAAATTTCACCATCATTATCAAATGCCTTGGACCGACAGCAATTTTGGTAATATGTTCTCCATTTGGGACCGGTTGTTCGACACGTTTGTGTATGACGATGTTTCAAAAATTCAATACGGTGTCGATCTGGCTGATCATACTGACGATGAAAATATTAGCATCCAATTGGGAATTCCATTCAATAAAACAGTGGTTTCAAAAGGGAAAGAAGTTAAGGAGTTTTAATATTTGACAAAGAACTGAATGATATATAATGCAGGGTTGAATGCGTTATCAATAGTTTAATTAATGAGATGAAAATACCGTATCATTAAATGCTTTTACAGTAGGTTGAACCATTTATTAACATTATTTTAATAGCGAAATTGGTCAAATTTCCGTATAATATGGGTTATGGTACAAACAGACAAGCAGGAAAACGACGAAGTTCTTAAAGAATCTGTTGCATATTTGGAAAACAAAGGATTTGAGAACATTAAAGCCGATATTGAAGGCTATGAGACCCCTAAGTCGTACAATAAAAAAGGAAGTGATGTAAGCATCACCCCTGATATTGTAGCGGAACGAGCAGGCATTAAGCATTATTTTGAAGTGAGTTTAAAGTCTGACAGAACAAATTTACTAAAGTCCAAGTGGCGCTTTTTGGACGTACTGACACGCATGCGCAACGAGCGTTTTAAAATCATTACCCGCCGGGGGCATTACAAGTTCACCAACGAAATGCTGGACCACCTTAATATGGACAAAAAGCTCATTAAGCTGTAACCATAGCAATGTGTGGGATGCCATCTTCTAAGTATCCTTCGCCAATGGGTTGAAAACCGTGCGATTGGTAAAATTTTATTAAATACTGTTGGGCCGAAAGTTTAATGTTTTCGGTTTGATAGTGCTTTTTAATGGCCGTTTTTGAAGCTTCCATTATGGCGTGCCCATAATTGCATTTTCGTTGATTTTTTGCTACCACCACCCTGCCAATGGCAGCTTCTTCAAAATAAAACCCAGGTGGGAAACAACGGGTGTACGCAATTATTTTACCATCTTTTTTCCCGATAATATGAAGTGCTTTTGCGTCTTTCCCATCAATATCTTGATACACGCAATCTTGTTCTACCACAAATACTTCAGAACGAAGCTGTAATATATCATGCAGTTCGTAAATGGATAGCTCTTCAAATTTTTTGATGGATATTTCCATAGAATAAATTTAATCAATAATACAGACCTCAAAGATTTAAAGATTTTAAAAACCTTTGAGGTCTAACAAATAATCAATCCTGAACAATAATTTCTTTCGGATCGTCTTTTTGATATTCCGGTTGAATATTAACGTGATTTATTCCGAAGTCATCAAACAATATTTTTTCCACTTTTTCCAAAATTTCATCAAATTCTGAAAGGGTCAAATCCTTTGAAAAATCGATATGCGCTTCCAAATGTGTTTCTTGTTCATTGAGTTGCCATACGTGAATGTGGTGGATGCTCTTTACTTCAGAAATGGTCGTTATTTTTTTGCTGATGCGTTCCAATTTAATGTCTTTTGGCGTAAACAACATCAATACATTAAACGAATTTTTTAAAAGATCGTACCCAACCACCAGCAAATAAATGGCAATTAACACAGTAAGGACGCTATCGATCCAAAACCAACCGAAATATTTCATCAACAAGCCACCGATCAACACGGCTACCGAAGCCGACATATCGGTCAATAAATGAACATAGGCCGATCGCATGTTCATGTTTTCTTTAGAATCTTTGTAGAGCAACAGCACACTGAAACCATTGGCTACAATCCCCAACACGGCCAACCAAATTACCAACCCGCTTTCAATTTCCTGCGGATTGATAAACCGTTTTACAGCTTCATAAATAAGGTACACCGCAACCACCAACAGCGTAGCGGCATTAACGAAGGCAGCGATAATCTCAGCACGTTTATAACCAAACGTTTTATCGAACGAAGCTTCTTTTTTTGAATATCTATCGGCCACATAACTAATGACCAAAGAAGCAACATCGCTAAAATTGTGCAACGCATCGCTCAACAGCGAAAGACTGCCAGATACCAATCCGCCGATAACTTGAGAAACCGTGATAACGATATTTAAGATAATTGTTATCAACAACTTCCTTCCTTTTAAATCGGCATGGTCGTGGGTATGTGTGTGCGCTTCGTTCATGTATAGTACAACAAATTAGGAGCAAGCTATCTTGTCAACCCTACGTTTGTGGCGACCGCCTTCAAATTTTGTTGAAAGAAACGTTTTTACCATCTCCAAGGCTTGGGGCTCGCTGGTAAAACGCGCAGGAATACTTAAAATGTTGGCATCGTTGTGCTCCCTGGCCAAAGCGGTAATTTCTTTGGTCCAACATAAAGCCGAACGTACTTTTTGGTGCTTATTGGCTGTCATATTTGCTCCGTTTCCGCTTCCGCAGATAATGATTCCAAAATCTACTTTTTGGTTTTCCACATCGTCTGCAACTGGGTGAACAAAGTCTGGATAATCTACACTTTCTTCGCTATCGGTCCCGTAGTTAATAACTTCGTAATTTTTTGATTTTAAATAAGATACAATCGTTTTTTTGTATTCGGTCCCGGCGTGGTCGTTTCCTATGGCTATTTTCATGGTGTTTGTTTTACTACAAAGATAGGGGTAATATTGAGTAAATTAACCTTTAGAATTAAAAATCAAATGGTTACCTTTTGTTAAAGATTCCTTCACATTAAAGTTAACAACTATGTTTATAATTGTTGATAGTTAAATAAAAATAAAGTTGCGGAATTGAATCGAAATTTAAATATGGTTTTTAAATATTCAAAAGCAAATTTTAAGTCCATCTTTTTTAAGCGAGTTATGAGCAATAAAATGTTGGTTGCAAACAGCCATTTCAGAAATACATATTAAAAATACGTTGTTAACAAGGATTGTTGACAGCTGTTGATATTAGTCTTTATGTTGTTATTTTTCAACCTTAAACGTTCTTAAAAATTTGTTAACAACTGGTACAAAACAATCGATAACTTAAAAACAAAATAAAACTTCAAAAAGTTATGCTACATATTAACAGCCTATAATAACCATCATTATTTATTTTAAAATTTTAAAAAAGAAAAAAGATGATTATTATATTGTTGATAAGGTTGAAAACTCAAACAATCCGCATTTTTGACGTATTGAAAAAATCCTCGATAATTTTCTTGGCACGGGCTTCGTCCTTTTTATGCACTTGTAACCTAATGCCGCCAATAGCATTTGAGTAGAAGGGAAAAACACTGGCCATCGTTTCGTTTAAAAATACGTGCGGGATATCGTGTTGCTCTAAAAGCAAGGCCAAGACGGCATATTCGCTCTGGTAGGTAAAGGTTGCTATGATCACAAAATTCTCCATTGCTTTTAATGTGTTGCGTTTTAAACCGTATCAAGGTACTAAATCTTTGCTAAAGAAACCGTGCTATTGTCTTAATAATGGTACATTTACATCAATTAAAATATAACAATGCCAAAAAGAAATACGAAGAAGAAAAATAACAAAATAAAGGGGCTTGGAGAAAGCATCATAAAAATACTGCGCAAAGCAAATTCCAAACCCTATAACTACAAACAGATTGCGGCCAAATTAGGTTTAGACGACCCCAATAGCCGAAACCAAATCACCAAAAAACTCAAACAGTTAACGGCTAAAGGCACCATCGAAGAAGTAGAACGGGGAAAATACATCATTGCCCCATCAAAAAACCATTATACCGGCGTGGTCGATATTACCAGCCGTGGTCAAGGCTACATTATTGTTGACGATCTGGAAGACGATATTTTCGTAAGCAACAAAAACCTCAACAAAGCCCTAAACGGCGATGTAGTTGAAGTGTATGTGTTTAAACGCAAAAAACGTGGCAAAGCCGAAGGCGAAATTACCAACATCCTGCAACGCAAACGTACCGAATTTGTAGGTACCATAGATATCCATGAAAATTTTGCTTTTGTTGAAATAAACGACAGCAGCATGTACACCGATATTTTTGTGCCAAAAAGCAATATTGGTAAAGCCAAAAACGGCGAAAAAGTATTGGTAGAAATCATCGATTGGCCCCAAAAAGCCGATTCGCCACTTGGCCAAATTAAAAAAGTACTTGGTAAACCCGGAGAGCACCATACCGAAATCCATGCCATTTTGGCACAATATGGATTGCCGTATGAATTTCCAAAAGAAGTGGAGGACTATGCCAACCAACTGGACACGTCCATTCAAGAAAGTGAAATTAAAAAACGCCGCGATATGCGCGATGTGCTCACGTTTACCATAGACCCGAAAGACGCCAAGGATTTTGATGATGCGTTGTCTTTTCAGAAATTGGAAAACGGAAATTACGAAATAGGCATCCACATTGCCGATGTGTCCCACTACGTACAACCGGGAACGGTATTGGACGATGAAGCCTACGAGCGTGCCACCTCTGTATATTTAGTAGATCGTGTAGTACCCATGTTGCCTGAAGTACTCTCAAACAAGGCGTGTTCCTTACGCCCTAACGAAGAAAAATACACCTTCTCGGCTGTTTTTGAAATAGATAACCAAGCCAAGGTTAAAAAACAATGGTTTGGTCGTACGGTAACATACAGTGATGCCCGTTTTGCGTATGAAGAAGCACAGCACATTATTGAAAATCCAGATAGAAAGTCACACGAAATCCCTTCGGAAATATCCATTACCGATAAAAAATATACGGTCGATTCCAATATTGCTTCAGCCATTTTAGAAATGGACCGCATGGCAAAAATACTGCGCACCAAACGTATGCGTCAAGGAGCCATCTCATTTGATAAAGTGGAAGTAAAATTCAAATTAGATGAAAACAACGAACCGGAAGGCGTATATTTCAAGGAAAGCAAGGACGCCAATAAATTGATTGAAGAATTTATGCTCTTGGCCAACCGAAATGTTGCTGAATTCATCGGCAAGCAAAAGCCCGAAAAAACGTTCGTGTATCGAGTGCACGCCGAACCCGATGACGAGAAAATAGCCGCACTGGAACGCATTATAAAACGGTTTGGCTATAAATTGGACACCCGGGACCCTAAAAAAACGGCCAATTCCATCAATAAACTATTGAAAGACGTGGTGGGTAAAAAAGAACAAAATCTAGTCGATGTTTTGGCCATAAGGACCATGAGCAAAGCGGTCTATACCACCAATAATATTGGGCATTACGGTTTGGCTTTCGATTATTATACGCACTTTACCTCGCCCATACGTCGGTATCCCGATGTTATGGTACACCGGTTATTACAGCGGTATCTGGATAAAAAACAGTCGGCCAACCAAGATGAATACGAAGAAAAATGTGGCCATTCCAGCGAAATGGAAAATTTAGCCGTCAATGCCGAGCGTGACAGCATTAAATACATGCAGGTTAAATACATGATGGATCATGAAGACGAGGAGTTTTTAGGCGTTATTTCAGGTGTTACCGAATGGGGGATTTACGTAGAGATCATTTCCAATAAATGTGAAGGGATGGTGCGCCTTAACGACCTGCGCGACGATCATTATGTGTTTGATAAGGACGAATTTGCCGTTATCGGGCAACGTACCCACAACAAATATACCTTAGGCGATGAAGTGTATGTAAAAGTAAAAAATGCCGACTTGGTTCGCAAACATTTGGATTTTAAGATGTTGGGAAGCCGAAAAGAAATTGAACAGTAAGGTGATCTTATTAATTTAAGGCTTTTTAAAACATAGTCTTTCAAACTATTTTCAAGTATAAACTTATTTGTACTTTTACAATACTATGTTCGATGGTATTGGATATGCAGCTTTTTATGGGTTCCTACTGGCTTTTGCGGTAGGCCCTGTCTTTTTTACCCTCATTGAAACCAGCATCACCAAAGGTTTTAAATCAGGGTTGTTTTTTGATTTGGGTGCAATTTTTGCCGATATTATTTTTATAATCATTGCCTATTTCAGTACCAGTAAAATATTGGATAAGGTAAAAGATGACCCGGGTTTGCTCATATTTGGAGGGGTGGTTTTAATAGCTTACGGTATAATTTCCTATATACGTACCAACCGTTCGTTTTATAAAATTGTGCGCGAGCACCACGCCATTAAGGTAAAAAAGAAACTGGGCAGCCTTTTCTTAAAAGGGTTTTTGCTCAATTTCGTGAATTTTGGAGTCTTGGCTGGATGGATAGGCACCATCATTATGGCCAATGCCTTGACCGATTCAGAAAATGGGGTGTTTTTCTTTCTATTGACGGTTTTGGTCACTTTTTTCTGCACCGATTTACTAAAAATTACCTTGGCCAAAAAACTCAAAAACAAAATGACGCCCCGCTTTGTCATTAAAACAAAAAAATGGGTCAGTGTATTAATAGTTGGATTTGGTGTTTTATTACTGTTACAAGGCATATTTCCGGGTGAAATGCAATCTAATCTCGACCGCATTCCTGGTCAAAAACACCCACTCGAAAAACCCATCCCACCCGTAGAAGAACCAGTACAATAGCGTTACGGATTTATCCAGCAAGATTTTAGAAACCTTGTAGGTATAAACAAAAAGAACAAATAAAAAACCTTCCATCAATTAAGAAAGAAGGTTTTGTTGAGGCATCGAGCGGATTCGAACCGCTGTACAAGCTTTTGCAGAGCTCTGCCTAGCCACTCGGCCACGATGCCAGTAAGATTTGCAAAGGTAAAAAAATTAAACCGAATTTTCCTAAATTAAATTGAAATTACCGTCTCGAAAACATCGTTACGCTCACTTCGCCCACATCCCCGCCAATAGGCGGATTGATCTTGGAAACCCGTACTTTTACGGTATCAACCATTGCAATTTCCTTTAAAATTTGGTCTATAATGCGCTGTCCCACTTGCTCTAATAATTTAGAGCGGATGGCCATTTGTTCACGCACTATTTTTTGAAGCTGTACGTAGTCCACCGTGTCAGCTAAAGCATCGGTTTGGGCAGCTTTAGAAAGATCTGCGGTAACCGATACGTTAACTAGGTAGTCGCTCCCTATTTTTTCTTCTTCGGTCAAGCAGCCGTGATTGGCGAAAATGCGGATATTTTTAAGCGTTATGGTGTCCATTCTTTATAAAAGTTTCTACTGCAAATATGGGTTTATTTTTCCGAAACACCTTGTACCACCTGTAGTTCATTGACAAAATCGTTGCGTTTTCCTATAACAAAAAAGGTATACAGGTGTTTGGGTTTGCACACCACGTTTTTTGAAACGGTGGTCAACTGTTTGCCTTTCAACTTCCAAGTTAAACTGTAAGCACCCGATGAAACCCCTTTACTTTTTGATGCAAGCGGATAGGATAAGGTAGCCAAACTGGTTTTTGTATTTGTTTTTTTGTTCCATAACGTGGCAGAAAGGGGTTGTAATCCCGGAACGGCGTGGATCCAACGTATTTTGGCTTCGGTATCCTTGCTTTCAAACGTATCGTTCAACACCCTTAATTGGGGTAAATTTCCATTGGTCGTTATGCCTTCTTCCCCCGCTACTATGTTGTGCAGTTTGTTGTTTAGGGTAGTTTGGTTGGTTTTTCCTTTTTCTGAAGGGATTCCACACACAAATAGCGTATAGGTTCCTTTGCTGCCAAAACCTAATTTTTTTTCCAGAATAACAGTCTCATTTATCTTTACGGTAACCGTATATTTTCCGGGCGTTAACGTCATATATTCGGTAAGATCGCCATACGTCATTATTTTTGAAACAGCTTTGTTTCCTTGATGCTGAAAAGTGATTTCAACAGCCTTTTCAGAAACCAAAAACTGTCCTATGCGCAAGGAAGCGGGTTCTTTTGGCACAGCACATCCAAATATTGTAAACACTGTGAAAATAAAAAGCAGCAGCTGTTTTTTCATATCATTTTTCTTGTTTGTTATTGCTTTTCAGAAGCAAAGGCCTTCCTAAAACAATCAATACAATTAGCAATACAATACCCGAAAGGGCAATAGGTTTCGAGATGGCCAAGCGAAATACCAACGACAGCATGACCAAGGCTGCCACGACCATTCCGGTTGCTGGTATCCATTTCCGATGGTTGGACTCCCTAAAAGCAATATAATTGACCACGCCAAAAGTAAACAGGAACACCAAACTGGCAGCTTCAACTAAAGACGATAACGAACCAATGACGGCCAAAGTACCCGCCAAAGTGCCCAACAGCACAATGGACCGATCTGGAATACCGTTGCCGTTGGTGTGGTTAAACCAAGCGGGAAGCTCCTTCTGGCTGGCAATCCGTTTCGATAAATTTGCCGTAGAAAACAAAGTGGAATTAATGGCTGCTGCAGTGGCAAACGCTGCTGCAATGGTCATCACAATGAGCCCCGGCAATCCAAACGCACTCTTGGAAGCCACCGAAAGCGCTATCTGCTTAAAACTGATCATGGAAACGGCACCGCCGAGCATGGTGGCGCCCAGAGCAACCAAAACATAGGCCAAGATTACAAATATCACGGCACTTAGCATAACCGGCATAAAGGTTTTCTTTGGGTTTTTAATTTTGTCGTATTCGTAGGTCAGCAGCTGAAATCCTTCATATCCCATAAAAATAGCGGCCCCGCCAAAAAAAACAGACCAAGCCGGCCGGGGTTCAATGCCCGCTACCAATTGCACGGGATCCCATTGCGAAACGCCATAAGCTCCAAGAGCCACAAGGACCAACAAGTTTATCGAAACGATCACGATTTCAACCCTGGTGAGTTTGCCTACTCCGGCAAGGTTCAATAAAATTAGCACCGTGACCACTCCCGCAGCAAGTATGCGCGTAAGCAACGGGTTTCCGTGAAAAGCATACGAAACATAGTGTCCAAAGGCAAATGCATAGACCGATATGGTGAGCACATACCCTAAAATTAACAACCAGCTTAGATTGCCTGCCATTTTCTTGTCGTTTACCTTTTCAAGAAAGATAAACGCACCGCCTTCTTCGTGGAATTTATTGGTTAAAAACACATAACTGTACGCCGAGCACAACGCTACAATGCCGGTAACCACAAAAGCTAACCAGCTCCATTGCGCCGAAACGGCAATGACCACGCCCAAAACGGTGTAAATACCGCCACCGGCCATGCCACCGGCAGCAAGTGCCCAAACCGAAACCGGGCTTAATTGAGTACTCGAATTGTTTCCCATAGTACACCTTATTCAAGAAAAGATGTTTAAAGTTAAAAAAATTGCAAGTGTATTAAGGTTTTGTGTTCATAAAAATTTTTGGGAGGCTCTCTTTTTTTTGAAACACCTATTTTATACCAGTTGTTATAGACACCGATAATTTTGGTAAATTTGCGGGTATAAACTAATTCCAGACCATGGCAAAAGAAGAAGCACCGCTTAATTTCATCGAGCATATTATAGAAGAAGACCTTACCAAAACCCATACCCCAGATCAACTTCGGTTTCGGTTCCCACCAGAGCCCAACGGGTATTTGCACATTGGCCATGCGTCTTCCATTTGCTTGAATTTTGGTTTAGGAAAACGCTATAACGCCCCGGTAAACCTACGTTTTGACGATACCAACCCCATAAAAGAAGAACAGGAATTTGTCGATGCCATAAAACGCGATATCTCGTGGTTGGGCTTTGAATGGGCCAAAGAATGCTATGCATCCGATTATTTTCAGGAATTGTACGATTGGGCCGTACAACTTATAAAAGATGGAAAAGCGTATGTCGATTCGCAATCTTCCGAAGAAATCGCCAAGCAAAAAGGAACCCCAAACGAACCTGGAACAGAAAGCCCGTACAGAAATCGTCCGGTTGATGAAAGTTTAGATTTATTTGAAAAAATGAAAAATGGCGAACTGCCAGAAGGCAAACATACGTTACGGGCCAAAATCGATATGGCGTCTGGAAATATGTTGATGCGCGACCCGGTTATGTACCGGGTATTGCACAAAAGCCATCATAGAACGGGCACCGACTGGAAAATTTTCCCAATGTACGATTGGACCCATGGCGAAAGCGACTACATAGAACGGGTGTCGCATTCGCTCTGTACGCTTGAATTTTTACCGCATAGAGAGCTTTACAATTGGTTTTTGGACCAAGTGCATGAAGAAAATACCTTGCGCCCCAAACAGCGCGAATTTGCCCGTAGAAACCTAAGCCATACAGTGGTGAGCAAACGCAAATTGGCTCGATTAGTTGAAGAAGGTATTGTAAACGGCTGGGACGACCCCAGGATGCCTACTATTTCAGGATTAAGAAGAAGAGGTTACACACCAGAATCCATCAAAAACTTTGTCAACAGCATTGGGGTGGGCAAACGTGAAAACGTGATTGATGTATCGCATTTGGAGTTCAATGTACGCGAAGACCTCAATAAACGTGCCCCACGGGTATTCACTGTCTTGAACCCTATAAAACTGGTCATTACCAATTATCCCGAAGGTGAAACCGAAATGCTCGAGGCTGAAAACAATCCCGAAGATGAAAACGCCGGCTACCGCGACATTCCGTTTTCGCGCGAGCTGTATATTGAACGCGAAGATTTTAAAGAAGAAGCCAACCGAAAGTTTTTCCGGTTGACGTTAAACAAAGAAGTCCGGTTAAAAAATGCGTATATCATTAAAGGCGAAAGCGTGGTTAAAGATGCCGAAGGCAACATCACCGAAATCCATTGCACCTACGATCCCGATAGCAAAAGCGGCAGTGGCAGCGAAGCCTCTAAACGCAAAGTAAAAGGCACCCTGCATTGGGTTTCGATTAAAGATGCACTCCCTGTTGAAGTTAGGCTGTACGACCGTTTATTTACCGAAGCAATCCCAGATGCCGACAAAGAAAAAGATTTCATGGAGTTTATCAATCCCAATTCATTAGAGGTTATTACTGCTTATGCAGAGCCAAGTTTGAAAAATTTAAAAGTGGAGGATAAAGTCCAGTTTCAACGATTGGGTTATTTTGTGGTGGACAAAGATTCTTCCGAAGAAAAAATCGTTTTTAACCGTACGGTTCCGCTACGGGATTCTTGGGGAAAAATATCAGGATAGGTTCCATTTTAAGAAATACGGTTTCAGAAGTATCGAACTTTAAGAACTTTTGGCAATAAAAACTTCATTTTAAGAATATTTTATTAGTAATTTTTTCAGTATTAACCGGTTGTTAACAGCGACTATACGGTTGCTTATGTAATTTTGAGTAAATTATTAACCAATAAACAAATATTATGGCATCGAACACTGGACAAACACTTTTGGCTTTATTAACAGGAGCCGCCATTGGAGCGGGAATAGGTATTCTTTACGCTCCAGATAAAGGATCGAAAACCCGAAAGCAAATTAGCAAAGAGGCCAAAAAAGCCCGAAAACAACTGGACAAGCAAGTTAAGGAAACATCAAACACCCTTAGCGAAAAAGCACAAAAGGCCCGATTGAATTTTGAAGAAAAGCTGGAAAGCACCCTCTCTTCGGCGAGCTACAAAGCTGACGACATTCTTTCGGCCATGGAAGACAAACTGGAAGCGTTGCGCAAACAAAACGCTAAATTGCAACTGGAAGCCCAAAAAGAGCAAACGAAAACGAAAGCTAAAAAAGCAACTTCATAAATATGGCATTTGATCGTCTTACCGACAGTTTACACACCGTAAGCGATAAATTCAAAGATTTTGGAACCAGTACGGCTGAGTATTATAAACTCAAGCTGTTCAAATCTTCGATGAAAGGTGCCATTTCCCTCGTTAACCTCTTGGTTTTTGGTAGTTTTTCACTTTTTGTTATGCTGTTTATTTCTATTGCTGTTGCCTTGTATTTGGGCATCGTAATGGAAAGCAGTTATGCTGGTTTCTTAATCGTTGGCGGATTTTATGCTGTCGTGATGGTATTCTTAGTACTATTTGGAAAGAAAATGATAGAAAGAACGCTATTGACAAAGTTTTCGGCCTTATTGTACGATGATGATGATTATGCCAAAAAGACGGTAGAACAACAAGCCGAAGCGCAAAAAGAAGAATTTCACGAAACCATTGAAGACGAGACCGTATGAAGCGATACACTACTTTTGATGAAATAGACCGCGACCTTAAATATTTGAAGCTTAAATCGGAAATAGATAAGGAAGAGTTAAAGTTAAGCGTAAGCAATACCAAGACCTCGTTTAAAGAAACCTTTTCGCCCTTAAATATCGTGGCCAGTATGGTTGGTTCTATCCTTCAAAAAGCATTGGTGGTAAAAATTGCCAATTCCATATTGGGAGTAAAGAAAGTAAAAGAGGTAGAAGATAAAGACGCTTAAAAAACCTCAAGAATAAATAGAAAGTGGGTGTCTAAAAAGTAACTTTAGCTGTCCGTTCGAGCGCAGTCGAGAATTCTAGACCGTTAAGCCCCCATAAGGTCTCGACTGCGCTCGACCAGACAACCCAATCTATTTTTACTTTTTAGACGCCCTTTTTTAAGTTTAAAAATTGATATCATCGTTCGTGTTCGATGATGGTGGCGGGTTCCGTTTTTTCTTTGTTTTAGGAGTATTGCCAATGCCTTTTGCTTCATTTTGCTTGCGCATTTCCTCGCCAATTTTATTGCTCGCAACAAATGAAGCAATCATATCGTTCAACATATTACTGCCAGCTTGAGGTGAATTAGGCAATAAAATTAAATTGGTATTGGTTTCTTCGCCAATGGATTGCAAGGTGTCGTAATGCTGTGTAACCACAATCAAGGCAGACGCTTCTTGCGAGTTGATACCCACATTGTTCAACACATCGACGCTTTCCTCCAACCCGCGGGCAATTTCCCGGCGTTGGTCGGCAATTCCTTGTCCTTGTAAGCGTTTGCTTTCGGCTTCGGCACGGGCCTTGGCTACGATTTTAATGCGTTCGGCCTCGGCTTCATATTCGGCGGCAACCTTCTCCCGTTCCGAAGCATTAATGCGGTTCATCGCGGCCTTTACCTGTACGTCGGGATCAATATCGGTCACCAGGGTTTTAATAATGTCGTACCCATAATCGATCATGGCATCGTTCAATTCCTCCTTAACGGCAATGGCGATATCGTCTTTGCGCTCAAACACGTCGTCCAATTTCATTTTAGGCACTTCGGCCCGCACCACATCAAAAACATACGAGGTAATCTGGTCATGCGGATCCTGCAATTTGTAAAAAGCATCGTAAATTTTTTCCCTTACCACTTGAAATTGTACCGAAATTTTCAGCCGAACAAACACATCATCCTTTGTTTTTGTTTCCACCAAAACATCCAATTGCTGTATTTTAAGATTGATACGGCCTGCAATTTGATCAAAAACCGGGATTTTAAAATGCAAGCCCGAATTCCGGATACTTAAAAACTTTCCAAAACGTTCTACAATAGCTGCCGTTTGCTGTTTTACGGTAAATATGCCCGAAAGCAAAATAAAAAAACCGACAATGATTATCGGTATTAGAATAAGTAAACCACCCATGTGTTATTTTTTTTATTGAATAATTGGTTGAAGATACAAAAATAAAGCTACTTTTAAACGCTATTAATCTATCATACTATGAGTATTAAAAACCTGTTTATTGTTACCGTTTTAGTTGTTTCTTTTCAACAGCTTACGGCCCAGCGTAATTTTGATGAATACAACCGCTTGGGCATCAACGGGGGGTTAACACTGTTCGATATAAACACGTCAAACCTTACAACCAAGCAAGGGCAGGGGTTTTCGGCCGGGTTGACTACGAGGGGTTCGTTCCGCAACAGCTTTGACCTCGTTTACGGTATAAATTTTACGCAATCCAATATCGAGATTTTAGGAAGCAATTTAACCGACAACCAATATATAGAATACTCCATTTTGGCGGCCCAGATCAATTTTCTTGGGAGTTTTAATATTGTGGAGCACCATTTAAGCATAGAATTTGGCCCTGTTCTAAACGTTAACGGAAAAATGAAACTAAAAGACGATGCTTTTAACGACTATATTTTGGATGGCTACAATACCGTTAGGGCACAGGACATTGAGGACATTTCCAGCTTTAATTTCAGGCTTATGGGCGGATTGACCGCCGGATTGAAAAGCTTTAGGCTTATGGCGCATTACCAGTACGGGCTTACCAATATGCTTAACAACTTAAACGATAAAGATATTTCTGAAATAGAAGATATTAAAGGCAACAGCTCCACGATTATTTTGGGTGCGGTGTTTTATTTTTAAATTGATGCAACCGCCCTTTCAATTCGCTCAATACTTTCTTCTTTCCCGAGCAGCGAGGCAATCACAAACACATCAGGGCCTTTCATTTCCCCAACAAGCGAAAGTCGCAACGGCATCATCACTTTTCCGAAGCCTATGTCATTATCGGTAATCCATCCTTTTATTTTGTCGGAAAGATTCGCTGCGGAAAAATCGTCTACTTCCTCCATAAGCGAAATCACGTTTTGAAGAATCTCGCCGGTACCTTCTTTAAAGGCTTTTTTTGAAGCCTTTTCATCATAATTTTTGGGTGCTTCAAAAAAGAAACTGCCTTGTTCCCAGATATCTTCTACAAACGTGGCGCGCTCTTTTAACAGGGCAACAATGGTCTCCAACGGGAGGGAAGTTTCAACTCCTTTGTTTTTCAGCAATTCTTTAAACTGTCCCGTTAAAATTCCGTTGTCAACTTCTTGTAGATAATGATGCTGAAACCATTTTGTTTTATCCGGGTCAAATTTTGCCCCTGCCTTGTTGACACGGCTTAAATCGAACGCCTGGACCAATTCTTCCAAACTGAATAGCTCTTGTTCCGTTCCCGGGTTCCAGCCCAATAACGCCAGCATGTTCACGACTGCTTCGGCCAGGTAGCCATCTTCACGATAGCCTGAAAACACTTCGTCACCAACGGTTTTCCATTCCAACGGAAATACAGGAAAGCCCATTTTGTCGCCATCCCGCTTGCTCAGTTTCCCTTTGCCAACCGGTTTCATAATCAAGGGTAGATGTGCGAATTTTGGTGCTTGCCAACCAAAAGCTTGGTACAATAAAACGTGCAATGCCAAGGAAGGCAACCATTCCTCACCACGGATTACATGCGTAATTTCCATTAAATGGTCATCCACAATATTGGCCAAATGGTAGGTCGGCATGCCATCGCTTTTAAAGAGTACTTTATCGTCCAGGATGTTGGTATCGATCTGCATTCCGCCACGGATCATATCTTTTAAAAATAGTGTTTCGTTTTCAGGCGATTTAAACCGGATTACATAATCTTCGCCGGCATTCAGTTTTTGCTGCACTTCTTCTTTTGAAAGGGATAAAGAGTTTTTCAGTTTTAATCTATTGTGCCAATTGTAGATAAAGGTTTTCCCTTGGGCTTCGTGGTCTTTTCGGTGCTGGGTAAGTTCTTCGGCCGTGTCAAAAGCGTAATAGGCGTGACCTGAGGCAAGTAATTTATTGGCATATTCACGGTACACATGCTTGCGCTCACTTTGGCGGTACGGCCCGAAACCCCCATCTTTTCCAGGGCCTTCATCAAATGGGATATTTAACCAGTTAAGCGCTTCAACAATATATTTTTCAGCACCTTCCACATAGCGGGCTTGATCGGTATCTTCTATACGCAACACAAAATCGCCCTCGTGTTTTTTGGCAAACAGATAGTTGAACAATGCCGTGCGGACACCACCAATATGTAACGGCCCCGTTGGACTTGGGGCAAAACGTACCCGCACTTTCCCGCGAAGGCGGGAATCTTTAGCCTTCGTATTCATTATATCACTCATAAAGCAGAATCATTTTTTCTGAAGGGCAAAGATACAATTCTATTTATACCCATGCACACCATAAGTGATCGTGATTCTATAGCTGTTGTGGTAGATTGAACTAATCATCGGTTAATTTAAAAAAATCGTTTACAGGCTTGTTGAACACCTCAGATAGTTTTAACGCCAAAACAGTTGATGGTACGTAGCGGTTAGCTTCTATTGAATTGATGGTCTGTCGCGATACACCTATCCTCTTTGCCAACTCATCTTGGGTTAGGTCTAAAATGGCACGCTCTACTTTTATTGTATTGTCCATTACCTATTACGTTTTAAAATTTCAAAAAACACAATGTGCATCATTAACATAAATGACAATACCTCAAAATAGCTGAAGGTGTTGTTTGGACTTGGTTCAAAAATAAAACTGTGTATTAGATATTCCAATAGCGGCTGAACACATGTAAAAGCCACGCCAAAAATAAATGCTAAAGTATATGCTTTAGACCTCAGGGATACAATCATTTCGTCCTCGTTTTTATCTTTAGATATGCTAATTATCAACAAACCAACTAAAATACCACGCCGTAAAACACCTTTAAGCCACCCTACTTCAAAATCCGTAAACTTTAAAACTATTCCAGTAATAAACAGTGCTAAGCAGAGCACAATGCCAATTTTCTTCCAATGATTGGGTAATTGAAATCGCGACCACCTCTCAATTTTAGTGCGCTCACATTCTATAATTTTTTTTGAATCCATAATTGACAAATAAACTTTATTAAAAGTAAAATAATTTTTACTATATGACAAATATAGTTTACATTTTTATTGTTTACAAATAAAATTAGATGAGCTTGGTTTTAGCAAACTTTTTCAACTGATTGGAGCACATCTTAGCGAGTAGTGTTTTTGTAGGTCTTTTGGAGCAATTTTTGATGCTAAACCAACTCGCAGAACTCTTGAAATAAAATTGTATTTTAGGGGTTTGTATAATGTAACGGTATCCTGCGGGATTTCTCAGCATCCTGCAAGGTTTTATAAACCTTGTAGGTATAAAAATACTGCAACTATAAACTAATAACGGTCCATGAGCACTTTTAATATCATTCAAAATAAGCTGGAACAGTTCATTAAAAAGTACTATACCAATGAGTTGATCAAAGGTGCTATTTTGTTCTTTTCTATTGGATTGCTTTACTTTATTATCACGCTTTTGGTTGAGTATTTTCTGTGGCTCAGCCCAATGGGCAGAACCGTGCTGTTTTGGATTTTCATAACGGTTGAAATAGCGCTTTTTGCACGTTTTATCGTCTTTCCGGCGGCAAAATTGTTTAAATTCCAACATGGAATATCACATGATGAAGCTTCTGCAATCATCGGAAATCATTTTCCAAATGTGAGTGATAAGCTACTGAATGTCATTCAGTTAAACAGAAACAAGCACCAAAGCGAACTTTTAGCCGCCAGTATCGACCAGAAAGCAGCAGAACTACAGCCCATCCCTTTTCAAACGGCTGTTGATTTTAAAAAGAACATTAAATACCTAAAATACGCCGCTATTCCCGTCTTCATTTTTGTGGTGATTAGCTTGTTGGGCGAAAAAGACCTGTTTTCCAGCAGTTACGAGCGTGTGGTCAATTACGACACCGCTTACGAACCGCCGGCTCCGTTCAGCTTTGTGGTGCTGAATGATAAGTTGTCCGCCATTGAAAGCAAAGACTATACCTTGAAAATAAGAACCGAAGGAAGCGTTATTCCACAAAACGCGCGCATCGAATTCAACAACGAAACCTATTACCTGCAACAAACTGCACCGGGTTTATTTGAATATACATTTTCACAACCTTTAGAACCAATTGATTTTAAGCTAAAAGCCAATAAAGTTCAATCTGGAAATTACACCTTAGATGTGGTTAAAACACCATCGTTACTGGGGTTTGAGATGGTTTTAAATTATCCTTCCTACACCGGAAAACAAGACGAAACCTTAAAAAGTACGGGGAACGCCACCATCCCCGAAGGCACTCAGGTAACTTGGCAAGTGGCGACTAAAAACACAGAAGAAGTCAATTTAAAAACAACAGATACGGCTTATGGTTTTGCTGAAGAGGAACAACAGTTCACGTTTCAGAAAAACATTTACCGTAAATTGGATTATGCCATTACCACATCCAACGAAAACCTGAAAGATTATGAAAACCTATCCTTTACATTAGGTGTGGTAAAAGACGAATATCCTGAAATCGATGTGCAGTCCAAACAAGACAGCACCAACACACAATTGATCTATTTTTTGGGCCGTGTAAGTGACGATTACGGCTTGACGAAGTTGCGATTGGTCTATTACCCAACCGGTGAGGAGGAAAATGCAAAAAAAGAGTCTCTTTCGCTTAATAAAAGCAATTTCGATCAATTTGTATATACCTTTCCCGGTGAATTGCCCTTAGAAGAGGGCGTAGCCTACGATTATTATTTTGAAGTGTTTGACAACGATGCCATCCATAATTTTAAATCCAGTAAGTCTGGGGTGTATTCCTTCAGAAAATTGACGGATGAGGAACTTCAGAACGAACAATTGAAACAACAGGATGCCAATATTAAAGATTTGGACAAGACTTTGAAAAAAATGAAGGAACAGGACAAAAGCCTGGAAGAGTTGTCCAAAACCCAAAAGGAAAAGAAAGAGCTCAACTGGAACGATAAAAAGAAGCTGGAGAACTTCATCAAACGGCAAAAGCAGCAAGAGCAAATGATGAAGGATTTTTCAAAAGAAATGAAAGAAAATCTTGAAAATTTCCAACCCCAAGAAAAAGACGATCCGTTTAAAGAGCAATTGGAAGAACGTTTACAAGAAAACGAAGAACGGTTAAAAGAAAATGAAAAACTGTTGGATGAGTTGGAGAAGCTGCAAGAAAAAATACAAAAGGAAGAACTCACGGAGAAGCTGGAACAACTGGCCAAGCAAAACAAGAACCAAGAAAAAAATTTGGAGCAATTGGTGGAGTTGACCAAGCGCTACTATGTTACCAAAAAAGCTGAGAAATTAGCTGAAGATCTTTATAAGCTGGGAGAAGAGCAAGAACAACTTTCAAAAGCACCCGAGGAAGAAAACACCAAAGAAGCTCAAGAAGAACTCAACAAGAAGTTTGAAGAATATAAAGAGCAAATGGAACAACTGGAGAAGAACAACAAGGATTTAAAAAACCCAATGGAACTTCCAAAAGATGAGGTAGGGGAGAAAATAGTTGACAAAGAGCAGCAAAATGCTTCGGAAAAATTAGAGCAGCAGCAACCGCAAGATGCCCAAAAAAGCCAACAAAAAGCTGGAAAGAAAATGAAAGAAATGGGCAAGCAAATGCAGATGCAAATGCAGGCAGGACAAATGGAAACAATAGAGGAGGATGTAAAAATGCTCCGGCAGATATTGGACAACCTTGTTGTTTTCTCTTTTGGTCAAGAAGACTTGATGGAAGAATTTAAGACCATCGATTACGGCAGTCCTAATTTTGGAAAGAAATTGAACCTCCAGAACGACCTGAAACTTAATTTTGAGCATGTGGACGACAGCATCTTCGCCCTGTCGCTGCGGCAGCCCATGATTGGGGTAAAAATAAACAGCATCCTTACCGATATTCAATATAATATAGACAAATCCCTCGATCGTTTGGCACAGAACCAAATGCGCCAGGGTATCGCAAACCAGCAATACACGGTAACGGGTGCCAATGAACTCGCGATCATGCTTAGCGAATTGTTGAAAAATATGCAAAACCAAATGATGATGAACGCTTCAGGCCAAGGCCAAGGCCAAGGAATGGGACAGGGCCAAGGTCAAGGCCAGGGTAGAGGTTTTCAATTGCCCGACATCATAAAAAAACAACAGGGACTTTCCGAACAAATGAAAGAAGGCATGGACGGAAATAAAGGAGGAGACAAAGGCAAAAAAGAAAGTCAAGGAGAAGGAGAGGGCCAAGGAAAAGGCAAAGGTGAAGGCGACGGAAATGGCCAAAACGGCAAAGGTGGCCAAGATGGCAATCAAGGAAACCAGGACGGAACATCTGGTAATGGCGACAGCGAAGAAAACAGTAAACTCTTGTTTGAGATTTACAAACAGCAGCAAATGCTCCGTCAACAGTTGGAAGACCGTTTGAGCAAAGAAGGGTTAAAAGGAAAAGGAGGTGAAATTTTAAGGCAAATGGAAGGCGTGGAGCAACAGCTTTTGGAAAAAGGATTTAACCAAGAAACCTTACAGCGCATGCGTAATTTACAGCACCAATTACTGAAACTGGATAAGGCTTCATTTGAGCAAGGCGAAGAAAGCCGAAGGGAATCTGAAACCAACCGCAAAAGCTTTTCCAACCAATTGCGGATGTCACCCGAGGATATTAAAAAGTACTTTAACACCACTGAAATTTTAAATAGGGAAGCCTTACCTTTGCAGCCGCAATATAAAGAAAAAGTACAAACTTATTTTAAGCAAACTGATGATTGAATTTTATGCTGAAACCGATTTTGAGCTAACGGACAGTAAGCAAATTGCAGAATGGATCACAAACACCATCATTGAAGAAGGATACAAGGTGGGGGAGCTTGTTTACGTGTTCTGCGACGACCAATATTTGCATAAATTAAATGTTCAATTTTTGAACCACGATACTTTGACGGACATTATAAGCTTTGACAATTCTTTGGGAAAACAAATCAATGGCGAAATCTATATCTCAATAGAACGGGTAAAGGAAAATGCAGATCACTACAACGTTTCTTTTAAAAACGAATTGCACCGCGTCATAATCCACGGCATCTTGCATTATTGTGGCTATAAGGACAAAACCGAAGACGAAGCATCCCTCATGCGCATCAAAGAAAATGAGGCCTTAAAAAAGCGCCCTTTTTTATAAATACCTGATTCATAAAGCCTTATATTTTTAACTTGCTGATTATTAGTAATTTAACTATCTTTGCGCCCATTTTAAAAAACAGTATACTTCGGTTATACTGCGTGAGTGGTACAGCTTGTCATCATTTTTATAAACTTATAAGCAGCTGAACACACACACGGAAGACAGAAAACGCTCTCTTAACCAAAATGTGATACTGAGCGAAGCCGAAATGTTCCACGTGGAACAATACAAAATAAATAGATTTTATGTTTGAAAAAGTATATGATGTTATAGTGGTTGGTGCCGGTCACGCTGGGTCTGAAGCTGCCGCTGCCGCTGCCAATTTGGGTTCAAAAACATTGCTGATTACCATGAACTTACAAAACATTGCACAGATGTCTTGCAATCCGGCTATGGGTGGTATTGCTAAAGGACAGATTATTCGTGAAATCGATGCCCTTGGCGGATATAGTGGAATTGTTTCAGATAAGTCGGCCATTCAATTTAAGATGTTGAACAAATCGAAAGGTCCAGCCATGTGGAGTCCAAGGGTGCAAAGTGACCGCATGCGTTTCTCTGAATCGTGGAGAACTATGTTGGAGCAAACACCCAATCTTGATTTTTACCAAGAAATGGTTTCTGGTATTTTGGTAGAAGGCGAAACAATTGTGGGTGTAAAAACGTCTTTGGGGCTAACCATTAAATCCAAATCGGTTATATTGACAAACGGAACTTTTTTAAACGGATTGATCCATATTGGTGAAAAGCAATTTGGTGGGGGCCGGGCAGGTGAACGTGCCGCCACCGGAATTACAAAAGACCTCATCGATTTGGGCTTCGAATCGGGCAGAATGAAAACCGGAACGCCGCCGCGGGTCGATGGCCGTTCGTTAGATTTTTCTAAAATGACTGTCCAACCGGGTGATGAAATTCCGGAGAAGTTTTCATATTCCGACGAAACGAGTCCGTTAAGCCAACAGCGGGATTGTTACATGTCGCACACCAGTACCTTGGTCCATGATATTTTACGCGAGGGCTTTGACCGTTCTCCCATGTTCAACGGTGCTATTGACAGTGTCGGTCCAAGATATTGCCCTTCCATAGAAGACAAAATAAACCGGTTCGCCGATAAAAACAGGCATCAATTGTTTGTAGAACCTGAAGGCTGGAACACGGTTGAATATTACGTGAACGGGTTTTCAACATCCCTTCCAGAAGACATTCAGTTTAAAGCCTTGCAGCAGTGTGATGGCTTTAAAAACGTAAAATTCTTCCGTCCGGGTTATGCTATTGAATACGATTATTTTCCGCCTACGCAACTAAAACATACCTTGGAAACCAAACTTGTCTCAGGATTGTTTTTTGCAGGACAGATAAATGGTACAACCGGATATGAAGAAGCTGCTTCGCAAGGAATAATGGCCGGTATAAATGCCCATTTAAAAGTGCATGAAAAAGCGCCATTTACCCTTCAACGGAACGAAGCGTATATCGGCGTGTTGATAGACGACTTAATTACCAAAGGAACTGAAGAGCCGTACCGAATGTTTACCTCCAGAGCGGAATACAGAACCTTGCTTAGACAAGATAATGCCGATTTTAGGTTGACACCAAAATCATATGAAATTGGTTTGGCTTCTGAAAAACGCCTTCAAAGAATGGAGGAGAAGAGAGAACAATCGGAAGCTTTTGTTCAGTTTTTTAAAGATACCAGTGTGAGCGATGAAGTAGCAAATCCCATTTTAAAGGAAAACAATTCTGCGCCTGTAAAACAAAGCGATAAAATGGTCAAGATGTTTTCAAGACCTGAAATCGATATGAACGATATGCGAAAGATCGAAGAGGTGGAGCATTATATTGAAACGCACAATCTGGATAGTGAAGTGTTACAACAAACCGAAATCCAGATTAAATATGCGGGTTATATTGAAAAAGAAAAGAACAATGCAGATAAATTAAATAGGCTGGAAGGCATTAAAATCCCAGAGAATTTTGATTATACAAAACTGAAGTCCCTCTCGTATGAAGCCATGGAAAAATTAAAACATATCCAGCCTGCAACGGTATCACAGGCCTCGCGCATTAGCGGTGTTTCGCCCAATGATATTTCAGTAATGCTTGTGTATATGGGACGTTAGGGTGTGTGTTTCACGTGGAACGTTTCGACGTAGTTTATCATGAACATTTGTCGAAGGGCTCATTGCATCACCTGGTTTCCCGTCCGACTTTGTTATGAAAGGGATTTGAATAATATACTTTAATCCGGCTTTTTTACAAAATAAACCACAAGGTTACCCTACTTTTCAAGCGCCTGTCCCGTCTTTTTTGCGGGAAGGGATGTCAAGCTTTGTTTGAGGGGGTGGTTATACATTACAAAACATCATAAAACAACTTAAAAAACCAATTTGAAAAACAACCAAAAATCAGCCTATTTAACCACAAAAGATTTTCTTGTGTCAGGGGAATCTTTTCAGTTGGTGTTCGATGCCAAATTTGATATGTTGGTCACAACGCCACAACCTGCTGCAGAAAATCTTTCTGATTATTACGAAAGCGATGCCTACATTTCGCATACCGATTCAGAAAATGGATTGCTTCCGTTTTTGTACCAGAAAGTAAAACAAAGAGCCCTCAAAAAGAAAATTGGGCTCATCACAAAACTAAACCAAGGGTCAGGTTCACTTTTGGATATTGGTGCCGGTACTGGGGAGTTTTTAAAAAAAGCTTCAGAAAAAGGCTGGGAAATATATGGTGCCGAACCCAATAAAAAAGCCAGGACTATTTCAGAAGAAAAGGGAATAACGCTAAAGGAATCTTTCACAGAATTCGCCGGTCAAAAATTTGACGTAATTACCCTTTGGCATGTTTTGGAACATATTCCAAAGCTACACGAAGCAATAACCCAAATAGAACAGCTGTTGAAACCTGGAGGGATTCTTTTAATTGCTGTACCCAATTATAAATCGTACGACGCAAAACATTATAAAGAATTTTGGGCGGCTTATGATGTACCACGACACCTTTGGCATTTTTCAAAAGTGAGTATGGCGAAACTTTTTTCAGAAAATCTCGAATTAATAAAAATAAAACCAATGCTGTTCGATTCGTTTTATGTGAGCTTGCTTTCAGAAAAATATAAAACGGGAGCTAAATTTTCCTTAAAAGCTTTTGGAATAGGGTTGTGGTCAAATATACGCGCTTTGAAATCAAAAGAGTATTCTTCGCACATATATTGCTTCAAAAAAGAGCTGAAAAGCAAATAGAGCCGTTTTAAGCGTGTTTTAGAGGATTAAAGGTGGTTTATCTTTATTTTTTCGACTTTCTTCCAGAAATCCCTGCTTATTTGCTTTGATGATGATAGTTATAAATTATAATGTCATTTCAACAAAATAAAAATTACTTATACCAGTTCTTTCTTGTGAATGTACCTCGTCAAGGAGATGGATAGGTCGGTAAAAATAATTTTGGCATTGCCATTCCGTTCAATATGGTAGGCCGCATCTTCCAAAGCTTGTGTAATTTCAAAAATGTTGTTTTGGTGCACAAAAGGGGCAAATTTTTCTAAGGAAAATTTAGGGTCTTCTGCTTCAAAAAACAATAAGTCTTCTGCTTTATAGTTTTTCAGTAGCGCTTGACGGAAGACTTCAATACAATACACCAAAAATTTTTTTTGCGTTTCGCGCCCCAAAGCGGCAACCGTATCGCTCCATTTCAATAAGCTGTTGATGGCATTTTTGTTTCCCTTTGCCTTAAAAGCGGTGCGCACCCAATCTATAAACAACCGTTCAAACGCCAGGTCGTCCCCGTCTTCACTGGCGAGTTGCAAGGCCCTGTTGGCGTCACCGTTGGCCCGATGCGCTATTTTAAGCGCGGTGTTTTCATCAATTTGGTGTTTATTCATTAAAAAATGGGCAGTATCTTCTTCAGAAAGCAACGGAAAGTGCAGTTTTTGGCAACGGGACTGTATGGTGCCCATAATTTGTTGCTCGTCTTCGGTAAGCAGTAAAAGCACCGTCTTTTTCGGGGGTTCTTCTATGAGTTTTAAGATTTTATTGCCGCATTCTGTGTTCATTTTATCGGCCATCCAAACGATCATCACTTTGTAACCGCCTTGGTATGATTTCAAGGATAGTTTTTTCATCATATCTGCGGCCTCATCAACCCTTATCATCCCTTGCTTTTTTTCAATGCCCAGCTTTTGAAACCATTGAAACAACGACCCGTAAGGATTTTCTTTCAAAAATTCCCGCCATTCGTCACTAAACTTATCAGAAACCGGATGCTTTTTAATGGTATCGTTTGTGTTTACCGGATAGACAAAATGAAGGTCGGGATGCGCAAAATTCGCCGTTTGTTTGGTGCAGGCCGAATACGCTTCGCTACCTGTAGTATGGGCACTGCACAAAATGGCGTTGGCATAGGCAATGGCAGCAGGCAACACGCCGGTCCCTGCTTTTCCTATAAACAACTGTGCATGCGGTATCCGCCCGTTCTCAATGGTGGTCAATAAGTGCGATTGCAAGTGTTTTTGGCCAATAACTTCAGAAAAATCCATACGCAAAGCTACATTTTTTTTCCAGCCTGCCGGTAAGCACGACTTCGGAAATTTTCGTCAAATGAACCTATGGCCGCTGCTTTGTTAAACAGGTAAGCAGTTGCCGTTTAAAAAACTATATTTGCAACTGTAAAATTTTAAGCATGAAAACAGTAAACGACATAAATTTTAAAGGGAAAAGGGTATTGATACGCGTGGATTTCAATGTTCCGTTGAACGAAGACCGCGAAGTGACCGACACCACCCGAATAGAGGCCGCAAAACCAACGATAATCAACATCCTGGAAGACGAAGGAAGCTGTATATTGATGTCGCACCTTGGCCGCCCCAAAAACAAAGAAGCCCAATTTTCTTTACGGCACGTAGTCGAGGCCGCCACCGAGGTTTTGGGCGTAAACGTCAAATTTGTGGACGATTGTGTAGGTGAAACCGTAGAACAGGCGGTGGCCGATTTAAAATCAGGCGAGATACTGTTGCTGGAAAACCTAAGGTACCATCCTGAAGAAAAACAGGGCGACCGTGCGTTTGCTGAAAAACTCGCCAAATTGGGCGACTATTATGTAAACGATGCGTTTGGCACGGCCCACCGCGCACACGCTTCTACCGCTATTATCGCTGATTTTTTCCCTGATAACAAATGTTTTGGATTGCTATTGGCTTCGGAAATTGAACACGTAAACAAGGTGTTGACCGATGGAAAACCACCCGTGACGGCTATTATTGGCGGGGCGAAAGTTTCTTCAAAAATCACGGTTATTGAAAACATATTAGACAAAATTGACCATTTGATCATCGGTGGCGGAATGGCGTTTACTTTTATAAAAGCCCAGGGCGGAAACGTTGGTGCATCACTGGTAGAGGACGACAAGCTGGATTTGGCCCTGGAAATCCTTGAAAAGGCAAAAGAAAAAGGGGTTTCGGTTCATCTGCCTTCTGATGCGGTTATTGCGGATAGTTTTTCTGAAATGGCCGCTACCGACGTAAACGACATAGATACCATTCCCGAAGGCTGGATGGGCTTGGACGTGGGTCCAAAATCGAACGAATTGTTTGCTTCCGTCATCTCACAATCCAATACAATCCTATGGAACGGCCCAGCCGGGGTTTTTGAGATGGAACCGTTTGCCAAAGGGACCATAAGTTTGGGCAACGCCATTGCCGAAGCGACCAAAAACGGCGCTTTTTCGCTCGTGGGCGGTGGCGATTCGGTGGCGGCGGTAAAAAAATTCGACTTTACCGATAAAGTGAGCTACGTTTCTACCGGTGGCGGGGCCATGCTCGAAATGCTGGAAGGAAAAACCCTTCCCGGAATCAAAGCCATGAAAGAATAAAAACCGCCTTTTACCCGTTACCACAAAGGAATAATCACCTAAAAGGATTGCCCTTTTTTTCCTTTTTATGTATTTTTAATGATATTTTAAGCTAAACCCCAGGCTATTGCGATTATGAAAACACTTTTTTTTGTCCTTAACCTTTTGCTCTTTGGCGCTGTTGCAACGGTTGCCCAAGAGAAGCCCATAGACTCCCTTCAGAAAAAAAAGATTACGATTGTAGATTCCATCACCACCCAAAAAGTGGATGCCGAGTTGCCAAAAACCGTTGTGGCCACGCAACTTAAAGATACGGCCATCTTTACATTAAATGATATGGCCCACGCCCGAAAAGTGGATAGCCTTTGGTTGCAAGAGTTGTTCTCAACAGGCCGTTTTGAGGAAATGTACGGAACGGTGCAAAATCAAACCTACGAGCCCCTGCCCTACAAAGCGGTTTCCACCGAGGTGCTAAAACAACGTTTGGCTGAGCTCAACGCCCGAACCCCGTTTAATGTGGAGTATAACGCGTCCTTAGAAAGTGTTATAAACGGTTATTTAAAAAACCGCAGAAAAAGCCTGTCCCGTTTAATGTCTTTGAGCGATTATTATTTTCCTATGTTTGAAGAGCAGCTGGACCGCTATGGTTTACCGCTGGAAATGAAATACCTTGCTATTGTAGAATCTGCATTGGACCCCCGGGCCGTTTCGCGCGTAGGCGCCACCGGCTTGTGGCAGTTTATGTTCAGTACGGGAAAAATGTTTGGGTTGGATGTAAACTCATATGTTGATGAGCGTTCCGACCCTATTATGGCTACCGAAGCGGCCAGCAAGTACCTGTTTAGCCTCTATAACAGTTTGGGAGATTGGGATTTGGCATTGGCGGCGTACAATTCAGGTCCTGGAAACGTGGCAAAGGCCATTCGCCGTTCGGGGGGAAAGCGGAATTATTGGAACATCCGCACCCACCTTCCGCGGGAAACAGCAGGGTACGTACCCGCATTTCTGGCCACCATGTATATTTTTGAATATGCCGAGGAACTGGGCTTTAAAAGCTCCGGCCCGCAAATTCCATTTATCGCGACCGATACCGTTAAGGTAAAGAAGATGATCACCTTCGATCAAATTGCCGAAATCACGTCCATCCCCAAAGAAGAAATAGAATATTTGAACCCTTCGTATAAACTAGGTATCATCCCGGTCGTAAAAGATGAGAATTATGTGTTGCGGCTTCCTATAGACCAAATAGGGAAGTTTGTGGCCAATGAAGAGGCAATTTATGCCTATGCAGAAAAAAAGCTTAATGAACGTGAAAAACCGTTGGAAGAAGTTATAGACCAACCGGCCCGCATACGCTATCGCGTGCGAAAAGGCGATTATTTGGGTAAAATAGCCGAACGCTACGGGGTGCGCGTAAGCCAAATAAAACGCTGGAACGGCCTTAGGAGCAACCGGTTGCGCATTGGGCAACGCTTGACCATACACCCGCGTAAGCCAATGGGAGGGGCTTCAAAAAACACAGCCTCGACAAAAGCGGTAAAGCTTTACACGGTAAAGAATGGCGACTCGCTTTGGAGCATTTCGCAAAAATTTCCTGGGGTTACGGTGGAGAAAATCAAAAATTGGAACGATATTAGTGGTACTAAATTAAAGCCGGGAATGAAATTAAAGATCCAAAAAGGCTAAAACCAACAAAAACACTATTATGAAACCAATGTACATCGCTATTATAGCGGTTTTTACGCTAATGTCATGTAACGGCACAGGCAAAAAAGACACCTCTTACCTCCCCAATTCGGTGGGGAACATCAACCACCTTCAAGTGGTTATCAACAATGATTTATGGAACGGTCCCGTGGGCGAAGCAATTCGGGCCCATTTTGCGGCTCCCACCGATGGGCTCCCGCAGGACGAGCCGTTGTTTACCATCAATCAAATGCCGGTTTCAACCTTTACCGATTTTGCCCGTACCAACCGTATATTCCTCTATGTGGACCTTGGAGAAGAAAATAACGTGAAAATAGCCAAAAACGAATACGCCAGGCCACAGGTAGGGGCTATTGTCACGGCTACTTCGGAAGAAGGACTGGTTGAATTGATTTCAGAAAAACACGACCAGATTATCGAAGCGTTCCATGCTTCAGAAATAAAAGAACGGCAACGGCGCACCAAAGTGTCCCTGTTGGATACCGATTCGCTTAAACAGTACTTCGGCATTAGCATAAAAGTGCCTTCGGCCTATCGCATTGCCCATGCCGGCAAGGATTTTTACTGGATGCGGAAAAGCCTGAAATCGGGTACGACCAATGTATTGATCTACGAAGTACCGCTCAACACCATTACCAACGATAGCATGGCAGTGGGCCAAATCATCAAGATGCGCGATTCCATTGGTGGCGGGTACCTTCCCGTTGAGGACGAAGGCCGGTTTATTACCGAAGATGCCTATGCCCCTTACCTTTTTAAAAGCGAAATAGACGGAAAATTTGCCTATGAGACCAAAGGCACTTGGGAAGTAAAAGGCGCTTTTATGGGTGGTCCTTTTGTGAACTTTGCGGTAAAAGACGAAGAGAACGACCGGTATTTGATTTTAGAGGGCTTTACCTATGCGCCATCCGTACAAAAAAGGGACTTGCAGTTTGAGCTGGAGTCTATATTGCGGTCGGCAAGGTTTACTAACTAAAATAATAAAGTACCTTAACCAAAAACCCGCTGCTTTCATAAAAAGCAACGGGTTTTTAATTTTTTAACAACCGAGAAGGCTTATTTTTTGTCTTCCACGTGTTTGGTTTCTTCATTTTCGTCTTTTGAGGCATCTTTGAATTCTTTGATGCCGCTGCCCAGTCCGCGCATCAATTCCGGTATTTTACGTCCGCCAAACAATAGCAAAACGACCAATACGATTAAAACAATTTGCCAAGGGCCTATAGCAAGGGGTATAAATAGTGCAGTCATCATATATGATTTTATAGGGCAAAGGTAACAAGAAATCCTTACATAGAACGTTTTCCATGTAAGTTTAGTGCAAGAGGGCGTAAGATTGTTTTATATTTGTAGTTGCAAGCATACACTATGGCTAAAAAAGAAAAACGGACAAAAAAGATAAAAAGGAAACTGCTGCACAAATACCGGTTGGTCGTGCTCAATGAAGATACTTTTGAAGAACGCTTTTCCTTTAAACTCAACCGCTTAAACGTGTTCGTGTTCAGCGTGGTCTCTGCTTTGTTATTGATTGCCGGAACCACTGTGTTGATCGCTTTTACACCGCTTCGGGAGTACATTCCGGGGTATTCTTCAACCAAACTGAAACAGCGTGCCACCCGTTTAACATACAAAACAGACTCCATACAGCGCGAACTGGACATAAACAACCAATACCTTGCCTCGATACGAAAAGTGCTCACAGGCGACGTTAAAACGGTTCATTTTAACAAAGACTCCATTATCAACGCTGCCGATCTCGATGCTTCGGAAGTGGATTTTTCAGCTTCTAAGGAAGATTCGCTCTTACGTGAAAAAGTGGCCCAAGAAGATAAATACAACCCCTTGCTCACCAATCCCGGCATCAATTATGCGCTGTATTCCCCGGTTTCCGGAACCATTACCCAAGATTACAACCCTACCGAAAAACACTATGCCGTTGATGTCGTAACCATAAAAAACGCCCCAGTCAAGGCAATAGCCGATGGTACGGTCATCTTTGCCGAATGGACCGCCGAGACCGGCTACGTCATCATCATCAAACACCGTAACGAGCTGCTTTCCGTGTACAAACACAATGCCTCTTTGACCAAGGAACAGGGCGAACTGGTAAAAGCGGGCGAAGTAATTGCCACGGTAGGGAGCACCGGCGAACTTACCACAGGACCCCACCTTCATTTTGAGCTTTGGCGCGACGGCTACCCCATTAACCCAACAAATTTCATAGATTTTGAATAGCAAAATTTAACCTTTAAAACCAAAATATGAAACAACTAAGCTATCTATTATTGACCACTGTACTTCTTGTAAGCTGTGTGAATGCAAAACAGTACAACGATCCCGTGCCTGAGCACGACAGCTTGACCATAGATTCTGAAAAGGTTGGGGAAACTAGGGTAATCAATGTATGGACACCGCCTGGATATCAAGAAAACGAAACTGCTTATACAGTGCTTTATATGCCGGATGGAGGGATTAAAGAAGATTTTCCGCATATCGCAAACACGCTAGCCAAATTGATTGAAAACAATAGCATCCCTCCCACGATCCTTGTTGGCATAGAGAACACAGAGCGAAGAAGGGACTTGACCGGCCCATCGAAAATTAAAAAAGACGAAGAGGTAGCACCACTTTCTGATGGTGCGAAAAATTTCAGGGTATTTATAAGTGACGAATTAATGCCCCAAATCAATAACAAATACCGCACCAATGGCAAAAAAGGAATCATAGGCGAGTCGGCTGCAGGGCTTTTTGTGGTCGAAACGTTCTTGCTAAAGCCCGAAACCTTCGATTTTTACATCGCTATGGACCCAGCCTTATGGTGGAACGACCATTACTTGGTACAGCAAGCTTCCAAATTGATGGCAAATTTCCCAAATAAAGAAACTAAACTCTGGTTTGCGGGCTCCGATGCAGCAGACATTTCCCCTTACACCAACGACCTGGCAAAAACGTTAAAAAACAATGCTCCAAGCCAATTAACGTGGAAATATACCGACGAACCAAACGAAAAACACAATACCATTTTTAGGGCAACTAAAGAAAAAGCGTTGACTTGGTCTTTAAACAATTTGGAAAAGGAATGATTTGCGTCTATTTCAGGAGGGAATAAAACAATTTAAAACACCCTTAAACAGCCTGTTTTTAGAGTCTTTTGAAACCATACTTGAATTTACCCCTTGTTTTTGGGTTTGCCTTGTGAAATTATAATTTGATCAACGTATTATCAATAAAAACTGATTTATAAATGAGTAACCCACTCTCACAGCTCAAGTCTCACATCTAATTATCCCCAAGTCGGAGACGACTACTTTTTATAAAAACCGCTAATTTTCTTAATAACGATGTCGTTATGTTCCTAAAATCCTTTGCCGCCAAAATTTTCGCTAAAATTGTTGTCTCCAAAATTCAGAAATGGGCACAAAACCCCGTCAGGACCCAGCAAAAAGTTTTTGAGACCCTTATTGCTGAAGCAAAGGACACTGCTTTTGGTAAAGCTCATGACTTCCAAAACATAGAATCCACCACCGATTTTGCCGAAAAAGTACCTGTTAGGGAATACGAAGACCTAAAACCCTATGTAGATCGGGTAGTGGCGGGTGAAAAAGATGTTTTATGGCCTGGAAACCCCATCTATTTTGCCAAAACTTCGGGCACCACCAGTGGGGCAAAATACATTCCCATTACCAAAGAATCGATGCCCCATCACGTAGAAGCTGCCCGAAACGCAATATTGTGCTATATTCACGAAAAAGGTGATGCCAGTTTTGTTGACGGGAAAATGATTTTTTTACAGGGAAGCCCCGAACTTTCCGAACAAAACGGCATTAAACTGGGTCGGCTCTCGGGCATCGTGGCGCATTATGTGCCCAAATACCTTCAAAAAAACCGGATGCCCAGCTGGAAAACCAATTGCATACCCGACTGGGAAACCAAAGTCGATGCTATTGTGCAGGAAACCAAAGATGAAAACATGACGGTAATAAGCGGTATCCCGTCTTGGGTACAAATGTATTTTGAACGGTTGCAGGAAAAAACCGGGAAAAAAGTGGGCGAACTTTTCAAAAATTTCCAGTTGTTCATTTATGGCGGCGTCAATTACGAGCCGTACCGGGCCAAATTTGAAGCCTTGATTGGCCGGAAAGTGGACAGTATCGAACTTTTTCCCGCTTCGGAAGGGTTTTTTGCGTTTCAGGACAAACAGGATGCCAACGGGATGCTGCTGCTGTTGGATTCAGGGATTTTTTATGAATTTATTGAAGCCGAACATTTCTTCGATAAAAGCCCCAAACGTCTAACCATTGGCGAGGTGAAGGTGGGGGTAAATTACGTAATGATCGTTTCTACCAACGCCGGGCTGTGGGCTTATAATGTGGGCGACACGGTTCAATTTACGTCAACAAAGCCATATAGGGTAGTTGTTTCAGGAAGGATCAAGCACTTTATTTCGGCTTTTGGGGAACATGTGATTGGCAAGGAGGTTGAGCAGGCGATGCAAGAAGCAATACAGCAGCACGGTTTTGCTATTTCAGAATTCACGGTCGCCCCACAAACCAACCCAAATGAAGGGCTGCCCTATCACCAATGGCTTATCGAGTTTGAAAACGAGCCCGAATCACTTCAGCAAATAGAAAATACCATTGATAAAGCGATGCAACAGCAAAACGCGTATTATTTCGATTTAATTGAAGGCAAGATACTGCAACCGTTGCAGATTAAGCCGCTACAGCGAGGCAGTTTTACACGGTATATGAAATCGCAGGGCAAACTGGGAGGTCAAAATAAACTGCCGAGACTCGCTAATGATCGCAAGATAGCCGAAAAACTACTTAATTTACAGAAATAAAGTTAAAGTCCGTGCCTCAATCTCCCGTTTCAAAAATCGGACAACTTCCAAAATGGGAAGGAGCAATAACGCATTACCCTTCCTTTGGGTAGGCTGGGAGGGATATATTAACCAAAAATCCATTTCTATTCTCACAATAAATGCATTCCAATAGCCTATGGTTTAAATAGGCGCCTTCTTTTTTGCGTTTTGGAATTTTGTTTTTTTTTGTGATTTAACACTTTCAGTGTTCGCATAAAGGTATTCATGTATATTTGCAGCAATGAAGAAGTTAAAATCACATACCAGGACCCGCGCCCAAGAAAGCACCAGTGCCATAGAACGATTGTACATCACGATGCGCCATTTGTTCAACCGCGGGTTTTACAAGCCCATGGGCGTTTCGGGCGAAACCTTGCGGGAATCACTGTTAACGCTACGTCCGGAAATTTACGGTTCCATTTCAGAAGAAAAAATAGAACTGCAAGGGCTCTTGTACGTTATAGATAGGCTCCCTACGGGAATTGAAGAATGTCGTTTTATTAATTTGACCAGTGACGAGGGATATAAAAATTCGCACTTTAAAACCATTATCCCGCTAAAACGGCGCCGGAACTGTTACCGCATCGATGAAGAACAGATGAACATTGAGGTAACGCGTGGTCGCTCGGAAATTTATGATGTGCTCACCCACCTCACTTTTTTATATGTGGAATCGCATAAAATCATGAAGCACATCATGATTGACGAAAAAGGCAAGGTGATCCGGGATTGGAAAAAACTGGAACATGCCATTCAGAAAAAAGAAGAACTCACCAAAGAAGAGAAGGAAATTGCCTTGACGCATACAGCCAACTTTTTGGGCAGGACCTTTGAAGAGGTCCAGGACGTCTATCCAAAATTTGCTACAAAAGAAGACCCTCACCGCTTTTTGAATATTATCTATTATTTAGGGAAACTGGCCCTTGATGAGGTGGTGAACAACAACAAACGAATCATTACCTTCAGCCCCGTGCTCCGAGAACGGTTGGGGCACCACATTCACGGTGAAAAATGGGCATTGAAAATAAAAGAAACTTTAGAAGAAAAACAGCTGTTGCAAAGGCCGTTGCACATCATTAGTGCCAACATGCATAGCGTGATGAACACCTTGTATGCCAATACCGCTTTGACTTCGGAAGCAAAAAAGAAGCAACCTTTTCAACTTTTTGAGTCTTTAAGCAACCCGGCCAATAGTAAATTACGGGATAAAGTGACCAAAACGGCATTAAAAAACGGCATGGTCTTTATTGATGACGACAGCGGGGCCAACATAGATGTGCAGGTGTTCGATTCGAGTAAATTTCCGGACGGTATTTATACCAACGATGCAATAGAAACAAAAGATAAACCCGTGATCATCGTTATGGACTATGCTTTTGGCGAACAGGCCTACGAAACAATGGACGAGTTGTTGAAACCCTATAAAGATACGAATGGCAATTCCCATTTTTTAAACGTGGCATCCGTTTCCATCATGGGCAAGGCCGGTATTTTGGAAGGTGGAAAAGGGGACATTATGATTCCTTCGGCCCACGTATTTGAAGGCACGGCAGATAATTACCCGTTTGACAACCAATTGCACATATCAGATTTTAAAGAGGATAACGTTAACGTATGTACCGGCACCATGATCACCGTCTTGGGCACTTCGTTGCAAAACAGGGACGTGTTGCGGTTTTTCCACGAATCCACCTGGAATGTGATCGGGCTCGAAATGGAAGGTGCGCATTACCAAAAAGCCATACAGGCAGCGGCAAAAATACGCGGGAGCATCAGTTCGAAAGTACAGGTGCGGTATGCATATTACGCTTCGGACAACCCGTTGGAAACAGGAAGCACGTTGGCATCTGGCGGATTGGGAACCAGTGGTGTAAAGCCCACTTACGTGATTACCGAAAAAATAATAAAACAAATATTAGACCAATAACACCCTTTAACCCATGAGCAACCAAACCACTAATTCTTCCGAAGAAATAGATTTATTTTATCTCTTTAGGCTGGTAGGCAATTTTTTCAAAAAATGCTTTATCGCTGCCTACCGTTTTATCCTGTTTTTGCTTAAAAACTGGATCATCCTTTTAGCGCTCGTAATTATAGGGGCTGTTGCAGGGTATTTTTCACAGAAAAACGTCAAAACCCCAAAAGAGGCCGACGTACTTACCCGCATTAATTTCAATACTGTAAGTTACGTGTATGGTACCATCGACACCTACAATGATAAAGTTGCCAATCAAGATACAGTTTTTTTGAAACAGGCCGGTTTATGGGATAAAAACCCGCTTGTTACTGGAGTATGGATAGAGCCCGTAGTGAGTTTTGAAGAAATTGCCACGATGTACGGCAGGGAAAACCGCACACTAGAAGTGTTATTTGAAGATTATGAGTTTGAGAAGGACAATACGCTCAACAGCACGCTTAAATTGGATTTCAAATACCATAATATGAAATTGTACCTTGCCCACAACGCCACACCAAAGACCATTGACCGTTTTATGGATTACATTAATACAACACCGGCGATGGAAAACTTGAAAAAAGTGGGATATGCCAATATGCAGGAATTGATTACTGTAAATGAAACTACGATTGAACAAATAGACAAGGTACTAAACAGCTACAACTCCACAGAAGCCACCAGTTCAGAAACTGCCCCAATAACTCTTGATAAGGATTTAACAGGTTTGGTCAGGGCGAAGATTCAGTTTAAGGAAGATGCGAACCAACTGAAGCAAGACTTGTTGTTTTCAAAAGACATCAGCGTCCCAGTTACTAAATCGGTTTTGGTCGAAGACGAACCGAACATACTAATGAACAAAATAATAGTATATCCCCTAATTTTGATTTTTCTTTTCTTGGTATTTGCAATGTTGAAAAGGGTGTTCAATTATGCTGGTAAATTGGCCAAAGAAGAAGATGAAAATAAACGAAGGGCATAGCTTTTAATACGAATAATCGTGTTAAAAATCCTTTAGACTAATCTAAAAAAAAGTTTTGAGCAATACTAACGTACTGATTACCGGAGGGGCAGGATTTATCGGGTCTATTTTTACCCAATACTACCTCGCCCACACAAACGACCACGTTTTTGTGCTCGACAAACTTACCTATGCCGGTAATTTGAAAAATTTGGAGGCGGTTTCGCAGCTTCCAAACTATCATTTTATCGAAGGCGACATTTGTGATAAACACCTTTTAGAATCACTTTTTGAAAAACACCAATTTCAAAAAGTGATTCATTTTGCTGCCGAGTCGCATGTGGACAATTCCATTACCGGTCCTGCAGCTTTTATTGAAACCAACATTAATGGTACTTTTAACCTCCTTCATCAAGCATACACCACGTGGATGGAAGGGCCAAACAAACTAAAGGAAAGCTTTAAGAGAGCAAGATTCCTGCACGTTTCTACCGATGAGGTATACGGCACCTTGGGCAAAACAGGATTGTTCACCGAACAGACCCCCTATGCGCCCAACAGCCCGTACAGCGCTTCAAAAGCGTCGTCAGATTTTATTGTGCGCAGCTACTTCCACACCTACGGCTTGCCGGTGGTGACCACCAACTGCTCCAATAACTACGGCCCCAACCAGCATAAAGAAAAGTTGATTCCCACCATTATAAGAAAAGCAATTTCGGGCGAGCCCATTCCAATTTATGGCGATGGCAAGAACGTCCGTGATTGGCTGTATGTAGAAGACCATTGCAAAGGCATTAATTTGGCTTTGGAAACAGGGAAATTGGGCGAAACCTATAACATTGGTGGCCGCAACGAACGGGAAAACCTCTACATCGCACATACCATTTGCGATATTTTAGATGAACTGAAGCCAAAAAAAAGTTCCTATAAAAAACAAATCACTTTTGTGACCGATAGACCGGGCCACGATTTTAGGTACGCTATAGATGCTTCAAAAATTGAAAATGAACTGGGCTGGAAAGCTGAAGAAAACTTTGAAAGCGGCATCCGAAAAACAGTGGCTTGGTATTTGGAAAATAAAGATAGGCTTTAAAAATAACAGTTGTATAGCACCTTGTTATTGGTTACTTTTGAAGAAAACAAAGCCTGAGTCTGTCAAGCATAAACAAACTGTGTATTATGAAAGTACAAACTGCATTGCGTTTCGACAAGGAATTGTTAGAGCTGGTAAAGGCTAAAGCAAAGGCCCAAAAACGAAGCCTGAACAATTACATTGAATATCTGTTGTACCGGGAGGTAGGAAACATTCCAAACGAAGAGACTAAAAAAGCTATTGAAGACGCCCACAATGACGTGAACCTTACTGTAATCGACGATTTAGACCAATTTTTGGATGAGATTGTAAACGAGACCGATTGATGTACACGCTAATAAGGACTACTAAATTTAAAAAAGACCTTAAAAAGGTGTTCAAAAGAAATGCATCGGATTTTGAAACCGCCCGAAAAGTGTTGCATATATTGGAGGATAGCGGGATAAATGGCATTCCGCAACACATGAAACCGCACAAACTGAAGGGAAATTACAAAGACAATTGGGAGTGCCACATAAAACCCGACCTTTTGATTATCTGGTTTCAAATAGAAGCCCCCAAGACCATAAAATTGATTAGAATAGGGACTCACTCAGATTTGTTTTAACTGAAAAACAATTAGCCATGATTTGTAGTTTTAACTATGCCAAATGTAAACTAGACAACTTATGAAAGGAATCATATTAGCAGGAGGCTCCGGCACACGGCTGCATCCACTCACCCTGGCAGTGAGCAAACAATTGATGCCCGTGTACGATAAACCCATGATTTATTACCCCTTGTCAACCCTTATGCATGCCGGTATTCAAGAGATATTGATCATTTCAACCCCAGAAGATCTACCGTTGTTTGAAAAATTACTGGGCGACGGTTCAAAATACGGATGCGATTTTCAATATGCGGTTCAAGAAGAACCCAACGGTCTTGCCGAAGCTTTTATAATTGGAAAGGACTTCATCGGCAATGATAAAGTAGCCCTCATCTTAGGCGATAACATTTTCTACGGAAGCGGATTAAAAGAACTGCTCCAAGCAAACAACAACCCCGATGGCGGGATAATTTACGCCTATCACGTGCACGACCCCGAACGCTATGGGGTGGTGGAGTTTGATAAAGCGGGAAAAGCCCTTTCCATTGAAGAAAAACCCAAAACACCCAAGTCCAACTACGCCGTGCCTGGCATTTATTTTTACGACAATAACGTGGTGAACATCGCCAGCAACATACAACCCAGCGCACGCGGGGAACTGGAAATAACCGATGTAAATAACGCCTACCTAAAACAAGGGAAGTTAAGCGTGAGCATTTTGGACAAAGGCACCGCCTGGTTGGATACCGGCACCTTTGCTTCTTTAATGCAAGCGGCCCAGTTTGTGGAAGTGATCGAAGAACGGCAAGGGTTGAAAATTGGTGCCATTGAAGAAACGGCCTACGAAATGGGCTATATTGACAAACAACAATTACAAAAACTCGCCAAACCCTTGTTAAAAAGCGGCTACGGAAACCATTTAATGCAATTGGACTGATTTGGAACTACAACAAACCACATTAAAAGACTGTTTTATATTAAAACCCCGCATATTTCAAGATGAAAGGGGCTTTTTTTCTGAAACCTACAATAAAAATACCTTCAAGGAAACCACCGGCCTGGACATCGATTTTGTGCAAGACAACCAATCCAGCTCTACTTATGGCGTATTAAGGGGGCTGCATTTTCAAAAAGGACCCATGGCACAAAGTAAATTAGTGCGCGTGGTAAAAGGCAAAGTGCTCGATATTGTTGTGGATATCAGAAAAGATTCGGAAACTTTCGGAAAACATTTCAGCATCGTCTTGGACGATGTGGAGCAAAAGCAACTCTTTGTGCCACGAGGGTTTGCCCACGGCTTTGTAACCCTTTCTGAAACCTCTGTCTTTGCGTATAAGTGCGATAACTTCTACGATAAAACTTCCGAAGGAGGAATCAGCTATAAGGACGCAACCTTACAGTTGGATTGGCATCTGCCTGAAGAGGCGTTGATCATTTCAGAAAAAGACCAACAACTGCCCACTTTTAAGGAAGCAATTTTATGACGAATGTATTGGTAACAGGCGCAAATGGGCAATTGGGAAAGTGCTTGCAAGAGGCTTCAAAGGCCTATCCCAACCTGCAATTTTTCTTCGCTTCCCGGCACGAGCTCGATATGGAAGACCGTGAGGCCATCACGCTTTATTTTTCAGAAAACAATATCGATTATTGCATAAACACGGCCGCTTACACCCATGTGGAACAAGCCGAAAAGGAACTTGAAAAAGCCTTCAGCAGCAATGCCGAGGCAGTAAAGCACTTGGCCATCACGTGCAAGGCCGCCGGTACTACCTTGCTCCACATTTCTACCGATTATGTTTTTGACGGGAAAAAATCAACGCCCTACGTGGAAACCGACGCCACAAACCCGCTCAACATTTACGGGGCATCAAAACTGAAAGGCGAGCAGTACATTGAAGAAATAGGTGCTAATTATTTTATTTTCAGGACTTCTTGGCTGTATTCCACCCACGGGCATAATTTTTTAAACACCATCCTTAAGTTTGCTAAAGACCGTGAGGAAATCACCATCACAACAGAGCAAACGGGAACCCCTACCAATGCGAATGATTTGGCCAAGGTATTGTTGCAGGTTATCGTTTCAAAAAACAAACACTACGGTTTGTACCATTATAGCAATGCGGGCGAGGCCACTTGGTATGATTTTGCCGCAGCCATTCTCGACTATTCCCATCAAAATGATGCGATAAAACTTGCCAAAACAGACCATTATCCTACTTTTGCAGCGCGGCCCAAGTACAGTGTGCTAAATACGGAAAAAGCTGAACAGATTTTGAAATTTGAAATGAAATCCTGGAAAGAAAGCCTCCAAACTATTTTGAACAATTGATTATGAAGAAAAAAAACCTAATTGTTTTCGGTACGCGTCCCGAAGCCATAAAAATGGTTCTTACTGTCTTAGGGCTTTTAGGCATTTCGGGTTTTGAAATTAAAGTATGCGAAAAGGCTCTATAGCTTAAAATGCTTGGCTCGGTATTGGTTTTTTATGGCAATTAAATGATAAAAAGACTTGCAATAGTAGGATTATTTACTGGGGTAGCCCATTTGTCGAATATTTTCATTCTTAAATATTTGTCAACAAATATATCTAATGATACTATATCTGTTATAGGCGAAATAGATAGTCTCATCATATTGATTGTTTCAATAGTTTCTTTTGGCATCCAGTTATCAGCAACAAGAAAAATTGCATTAATGGATGACTGGAAAAAAGAGTATTATGATACTCAATCCGCAAGACTTACCTTATGTTTGTTTTTAATAATTTTTAGTTTAAGTGGTTTTATTGTAACCAAGAACATTTTATTTCTTTTTTCTCCAATTTTTGCTTTGAATGGTGATTATGCACTTTACGGAAGGGGAAAACCAGAATTAGGGGCTTTTGTTTCTTTAATTAGAGTAATAGTCCCAGCCACAACGCTGTTTATAGTGTCTATTTATTGGAGAGAACAATTAATTATAATTTATGTTGTTAGTATTATTATATCTTATATTATTGCTGGAATTATAGTATCTCGTAGCCTTAAAGTCTCATATTTTATTAAACCAAACCTCAAAAATTTAAAAAAATATTGGCTTCATTTAGGATTGGGTATTGCCAGTGTTTTGTTTCTTTTTATAGGAATTAGTTTAGTAAACGTTATATCGTTTTTTTATGTCTCTTCAACAATAGCCATTATATATATAATCTTAAAATTTTATATGATATTCAAAGGTGTTAGACAAATAATAGTTCAGAGTTTTTATAAGGATCTCACTAAAGTAGCAGTAGCTCTCAAGGTTGATCAAATGGCTACAATTGGGGGCTTAATCTTGTTTGTTTCTTTAGCCTTCTTTTTAGATGTAATTACCCCTGTTTTTTTTAGCGAAGACTTCTCTTCTTATCAAAACACCTTTTTTATTATTGGCCTCGCAGGGTTTGTTTCATCTTTTACAACAAGTACTGGAGCCAGGCTGTTATTGGATGATAAAGACAGAGAATACTCTAGAAATATTATTTTGGCAGCTGGGAGTACAATACTTGCAAGTATTGTATTTTACTATACTTTTGGCAATCAATTGTATTTGATTGCGTTGAGTATCCTTTTTGGAGAATTTCTATTATCCTTTTTAAATGTTGTTGCAATCAGTGAAAAAAAGTTTTTACTTAATCGCTTTAAGTCAATATCTTCATTTTTGTTAATTTCAGCATTATTTATTGTCATAAATTCCTTTATAGAATCAAGTAAGCTTATATATATTACCTTTTTGTTTGTTATGGGAGTTTTAACACTTGTAACAAATAGGAACAAACTAAATGTAATTTAATGAATATTTTAATAACTCACGGGTATTCTGACTCAAACAAGGGAGACTTGGCCATCACAATGGCTTGTTTCTTAATAGTAAAAGCTAAGTACCCAAATTCAAAAATAATATTACACTCAACATTTAGAGAAAAGGATCGTGAAGCATTCCTGTTTCATAATAGGTTTATGTCTAAATTTGATATTGAAATAAAACAGGGTGTTCTTCCCACTCCTTATACCTCTGAAAACAAATCAAAAATAAATGACCTCTTAGCGGTTTACCGTTTGACGAAAGAAGTGGTTCAATTAAAATTATCTTTATTCAGCTCTGTTTTAGGTAGAATTTTGGGAGGAAAGCAGTTTCAGGCTATCCAAGACATTAAAAAGTCAGATCTAATTTTAATAAAAGGGGGACAGTTTATTTACAACGAAAGGGAGGATTTAAGAGGTAATCTTTTTTTGTGGCGAACCCTTCAACCAATTAAAACAGCCCATCTTTTGAAAAAGAAAGTTATAATTATGGGACAGAGTTTTGGTGGTTTTGCGAGCGAAAAAAGCGAAAAAATAGCTGCAAAGTACTTAGCGTACTGTGATAAGATTTTTGTAAGAGAAAGAGTGAGTTATAATTTTATTGAAAAGTACGATTTGGACTTTAAAACGAAGGTTATTCCAGACTTGGCTTTCTATCTAAAAAAGAAGATAGATGATACCTTATCAATAAAGTTGTCTTCTAATAAAAAATATTTAGGTATTACCATGGTTAACTGGAATTTTCCCGAAGCAGAAAATCCAGTACAAGCAAAGGAGAATTACATAAAATCAATAATTGAAACGTGTATTTATGCACATGAAAATTATGGGTTAACCCCCATCTTTATTCCACAAGTTACTGTAAAACATCATGGTGAAAGCGATATTGATATAATTAAAACTGTTAATAAAGCCTTAATTTCTAAAAATGTAAAAGTAGAATTTTATACAAAGGACTTATCTGTTTACGAAATGATGGCGTTATATAAAAAATGTGAACTATTAATAGGAACACGTTTGCACTCGTGTATTTTGGCTGCAAGTGTTGCTACACCAATATTACCAATTAGATATCAAGGCTTTAAAACGCAAGGTGTTGTTGATGAACTCGGGCAAAAAAATCTTTTGTTGGATATTCACAACTTAACTGCCAAAGAGTTGATTGATAATGTAGATTTTATAATCGAAAATAAAGTAGAAATAAGAAAGACCTTAAATAATAGAACTGATAGGTTTATTGAAAAATTCAACGAAATTAATTTAGAGGTTAATAAGTTGGACTAATCTAAAGTCTAAAGATATAATATGTTGAGCAAAAATACTATTCAGTATTATTTACTTTTGGTAATATTCTTATTATCAGGCAACCTCGTATTTCAGCTTTTTCTTTTGGGTTTTTTTGGTATTATTATTTTGCTTTTAAGCAAAAATAAAATCCTTATTGATGAACGGTTTCTTTTTTATTCAGGTTTATGCTTCTTGTCGGCCACACAGTTTCTCTTATTTTTTGATGACAGCTATTCCTTAAACTATAATCTTAATTCCCTAATAGCATTCTTATTTTGGTTTTTGGCTTTACTCGCCTATTTAGTGATAAAGACCATTGTAATAAATTTTGATATAGACAAGACTAAGAAGTTAATAGACATTTTTTTTATTATAAACTTCATTATAATTATAGTACAACTTGGAGGTGTAATTTTTGCAACTAAAACGCTCAACCCTTTTGCAAGTACAATGTATTCTTATGGGCAATCAACCGGAGATCATTTAAAAGGTGTTTTCTCGAACTCATCGATCTCTATGATAATTATGTCTTTTTACACTGTTTTTTATGCGTATAAAAGAAATCGTAAGGTTGTTTTCGCCATAATTGCTATGCTGTTGTCAACGTATATGAGCGGCGTATTCATATTCTCGATTATTGCATCAATATATGTCTTTTTTACTTTCGGGCTAAAAACTAAAATTAAAATTGTTTCTAGTATTGTGATAGTTTTTTTGATTTTGACAGTTGTAACTCCTACTAATATTAGTTACGTAAAACTTATACTTACAGAAAACCTTAGCAGTAATGTAGATCCACCAAGAAAAATGATCTCTTTTTGGGAAACCCTCGAAAATTGGACAAGTAGCCCAAAAAGCTTTATTTATGGTGAAGGAGCGGGGAAATTTTCGTCTAGAACAGCATTTTTAACGGCAGGTGATTATACAGATTGGTTTCCTAAAGATTGGGAGTATAAATCAGAGGCATTTTCAAAAAATCATTTCCCTTTATGGAACAAAAAAATATTGTCAATCGCATATAAAGATGGCACCCACAATCAACCTTTTTCATTTTACAACCAAATAATTGGTGAGTTTGGTTTAATGGGCCTTATCTTATTTGGGCTATATATGTTTTATATGATAAAAAATTGGTATAAAATGACTTATGGCAGAATACTTATGCTTTCAATATTGGGCTTTTTTGTTCTGGATTATTGGTTTGATTACTTTTCGGTGATATTGTTTTTGGAATTGTTTATTAACCTGAACATTAAAGAGCATGAGGTGGAACAGCAACTTAATTGATAGACTACATTATGTTTCATTCGGGATAGTTCTTGCTACTATTCCGTTGCCCATGATCCTTAACAATATCGCTATTTTTATTTTTATATTTTTTAGCCTCTTAAACATTAAAAGGGTTAAACTTATAAAAAAAACTACGTGGCTGTTTTTTCCTGTTCTATTTGTTCTTTCTGTAGGTTCATTACTTTATTCTTGCGATTTGGCAAATGGACTCAAAGGCTTGGAGAAAACCCTTTCATTTATACTGTTCTTCCTTTTTGTGCCTACATTGCATATAAACAGAAGCCAAATTAAAAAACTGCTCAATGTCTTTGCCTATGTATGTTTATTGGCTTTGCTTTATTGCTTGTTAATGGCAACCTATAATGTATGGAGCACAGGTTCTTTATATATATTCAATCCTGAAAATTTAGTAAACGAAAATTTCTTTCTATACCATAGATTTAGCAAACCATTAAACCTTCATGCGGTATATTTTGGGATGTATTTAGTTTTTTCCTCCAGTATATTTCTCAACAAGTTTAAAAATTGCGAAAAAAAAGGAAAAATCTACATCGGTATCCTATTGGCTTTTTTAGCAGTGGGGATATACCTACTTCAGTCTTTTTCGGTGCTAGTTGCTTACTTTATTGTATTACTGGTGTTTTTCCTTTTCACGTACAAAGACAAGTTAAATTATATAAGATTAGGGCTGTTGGCACTCGCAATTTTGCTTCCGGCAACGTTGTTTTTAAACAAAGCAAAAGTGTTTAAAGGCCACGTTTTTGAATATACTATAGAAGATGATATTCACAGCACCAACTGGAACTCATTAAACATCCGGTTGGCAAAATGGGAAGCTGCACTTGCGGTAGTAAAAGAAAACAATGTGATTTTTGGCAGCGGAATGGGGTGTACCCAAAACAGATTGAATGAGATGTATAAGAAAAAAAATTTCACTATTGGTTACCAAAAAAAATTCAACACCCATAATGAATATATCAACTACTTGGTTGAATTAGGTGTTTTAGGTGTGTTATGCTATCTTTTCTTTTTAGACTCAGGGTTATATATTAGCTTTGAGCGAAATGATTTTTTACTGTTTACCATACTTGCATTAATCGCCATTTGCGGTATAACAGAAAATATTTTAGGGGTCAATAAAGGAATTGTGTTTTTTACCAGCCTCTATTATTTAGTTTTATTAAAAAATGAAAAAGAATAAGATTTTATTTTTGGTGCAATTGCCACCACCGGTTCACGGAGCTTCCTTGATGAACAAACTACTGGCAGAAAGTGAGCTGTTGAACGATAAATACCATATAGATGTCATTCCTATCCAATTGTCAAAAAAAATGGAAGGATTAGGAAACTTCTCGCTAGGTAAAATTTTTGGAGCATGTTCAATATATTTTAAATTGATGGGAAAACTCCTGTCTAATAAATATGACCTTGTCTATTTTACGCTTTCACCACTCGGTTTCGCATTTTATAAAGACGCATTTTCGGTATGTATCTTAAAAATTTTCAGAAAAAATATTGTATTTCATCTACACGGAAAAGGCATCAAGAATGAAATAAACAATAAACTAAAAAGAAAGATATATAAATTCGTTTTTAAAAACGTTGAGGTTATACAATTGGCCGAAGCTCTTAAGGATGATATAAAGCAGATTTACCCTAAAACCCCATATTTTTTACCTAATGGAATCAAGCATATTGATATGAATAGGCTTGATGCCAAAAGAAGCAATAGCATTCCTACGTTTATCTATTTGTCAAACTTAATGAAAGACAAAGGAATTTTAGTGTTTCTTCAGGCCATTAGAAGTTTAAAAGAGTACGACAATCAATTTAAAGCCCATATTGTAGGTCCATCCTCTGATGTTACCATAGAGCAGCTTGAAGAATACATTAGTCAAAACAAGTTGATAAACGTCAAGTTATTTGGGCCAGCATACAGTGATAAAAAATATGAACATCTTTTAAAATCAGATGTGTTTGTACTTCCTACCTATTATAAAAATGAATGCTTTCCATTGTCCATTCTCGAAGCATACCAAACAGGTTTGGTGGTTTTATCTACAGATAATGGTGCCATACCCAGTATGGTGCAAGAAAATAAAAATGGTTTCTTGGTGCCTCAAAAGGATATAGAGGCTTTAGCGGAAAGGATGAAATACTTAATTCAAAATCCAGAAAAGCTAAAATCTATTAAAGAAAACAATAAGAAGGAATTTAATGAAAAATATACAGAAGAAATGTTCATTCAAAATTTCGAAACTATAATTGATGATATCTTGGCTAAACATTAGCCGTTAAATATCAACACTTAAACAAGATTAAGAGTGAAGAAGCGATTTCTTGTCTTAAGTAAGATCTCAATACCCTTATCTTGTCTTTCTAAAATCTAAAGAAAATATTTTCTGTATATTTAGATTACTTGAAGTTTCATTCCAATTCCAATATTATGAAAATATATATTTTTTTAATCATCACATTTTTTCTATACTTTACTAACTACGCACAAATTGATTTTCAGAACCATGTAATTATTGATAAAACCACCTCTGTGACTGGTGCAAGGGTTGTAATAAGTGCTGATCTTGATGGAGACAGCGATCAAGATATGATAATAAGTGCTAATGATGTTATAGGCTGGTATGAAAATGCCGATGGTCATGGAAAATTTGCAGTTTTAAAAGTTATAACATCTGAAATTGATGAATCACCTGCTTTACATGCTGCCGATTTAGATGGCGATGGTGATATGGATATACTTTTTAGCGATAGTGGCAACAACATTTTAGCATGGGTTGAAAATATCGATGGTCTAGGGAATTTTAGTCCTATACGAACAATAACAACAGGTCTTCCGGCAGCTATTTATACGGCTGATTTAGATGGAGATGGTGATCTTGATGTTTTATCTGCTGGGGGAGCAAAAGTTGCGTGGCATGAAAATTTGGATGGCCTTGGAAATTTTGGGCCACAACAAGTATTAACTTATGTAGCAAGTTCAGCAAATTCAGTTTCTGCTGCAGATTTAGATGGCGATGGCGATATGGATATAATATCTGGCTCAGGCGGTTTATACGTGGCTTGGTTCGAAAATACGACAGGACAAGGTGATTTTGGGTTACCACAATCCATAACAGATAGATTTACCACCAAAGTTTATCCTGCCGATATAGATGGCGATGGTGATATGGATATTGTTAGTATTACTTGGACTCCTAGTACTGGGGTAAATGAAACAGTCTGGTTTGAAAATACCGATGGATTGGGAACATTTGGATCAAAACAAGCAATCTCAAATCCTGCTTCATCAAAATCGGCTTTTCCTACAGATATAGACGGCGATGGAGATCTTGATGTACTTATTTCTATTACATATCCTACTTTAACGGGAATGGTAGTTTGGCATGAAAACACAGATGGGTTGGGAACTTTTGGGCCGGAGCAAATAATAACCACATTAAACAACACGTACATCGGAAATGTATTTGCTTCAGATTTAGATGGAGATGATGATATTGATGCGTTTTCTATTAATTTTGGCAACTTTAGTTTGGCATGGTACGAAAATACGGATGGCTTGGGTGATTTTGGCGACCGTATAATTGTTTCTGCCCGGGTGGAAGACGCTTTTGCCGTGTATGCAGTAGATATTGATGGAGATAACGATATAGATGTCCTATCAGCATCTTATGGTGATGATAAACTCGCTTGGTACGAAAATGCAGATGGGCAGGGTAATTTTAGGTTTGCTCATAACATAACGTCCAATCTTCTTCTTACTAATTCTGTTCATACCGGTGATATTGACGGTGATGGTGATATAGATGTTCTTGGCTGTTCCTCATATGTAACTCTTGGGAAAATAGGCTGGTATGAAAACACTGATGGATTGGGTCATTTTAGTAGTATACGTGCAATTTCTTTAAATGGTAGTGATGACCATCCAACATCTGTTTATGCAGTAGATATTGATGGAGATAACGATCTTGATGTAGTAGCGTCATATTACAGTTTTATTACTGGTAAAGTTATTTGGTATGAAAATTTAGACGGTTTGGGCAATTTTGGGGGACCGAATCTTATAACCAATGAAGCAAGTGGTGCTAAATCTGTATTTGCAATTGATATAGACAATGATGGTGATATAGATATACTCTCCGCTTCATTACTTGACAACAAAGTAGCTTGGTATGAGAATACAGATGGTCTAGGGAGTTTTAGCAACCAAAAAATCATCTCATCTGTTGCAAATGAGGCATCTTCAGTTTCTGCTGCCGATCTTGATAATGATGGTGATGTTGATGTTATGGCAGCTTTATTTGAAGATGACGAAATTGTATGGTATGAAAATACAGATGGCTTGGGAAATTTTGGCCCTCCAAAAACGATAACAACAAATGCCGATGGCGCATCTTCAGTATATGCAGATGATTTGGACGGCGATGGTTATTTGGATGTAATGTCGGCATCGCGTAATGACTCAAAAGTGGCATATTATAAAAACACGGATGGTCAAGGAAATTTTGGCCCTCAACGTATTATAACAACAGATAGATATGGTGCCAATTCTGTGTTTGCAGCCGATATTAATGGAGATAATAAAATGGATGTATTGTCAGCCAATCGGTACGGAGCATCAATAGATTGGTATGAGAATGCTGGGCCATTAAGTGTGAACGAAATTGAAAATGAAATATCAAGTTTAGCGCTCTACCCGAACCCGTCAAATGGTTTTGTAAGTATACATTCTGAGACAAAAATTGTAAGTGTTAGCGTTTATAACAAATTAGGACAGCTTGTAATGCAGGAAGATAATCAAGAAGGTATTGAACTTATAGACTTACACAAGTTAACCACAGGACTCTATTTTGTAAAATTAATAGATTCTACTTCAAAAGTAGATGTAAAAAAAGCAATACTTGAATAGTATATAAAAGATAATTTTCAATGAAAAAAACACTATTATTTTCACTACTATTATTATTGGTTATAGCCTGTAATAAAGATGATGATCCCACAAACGCTACAAATAATTATGTGGGCGATGTAACATTGCGTACTCAAAAAGAAGTAGAAGATTTTGGCAAAATGGGATACACCAGTGTAGAAGGCACAATCTGTATAGGCTGCATTGACCAAAATGACATCGATGATCTAAGCTCATTAAGCACCCTTAAAAAGGTTAATACCCTGAATATCCAAAATAATACCGTTTTAACAAGTCTTGACGGCCTTGGTAACCTAACAGACATTGATAACTTATTGATAAGCAAAAACCCAATACTTGAAAACCTAAATAGTTTTAGTGGTGTTACAGCTATAAACACTATTGAACTAGATGATAATGAATCTCTTAGGAATATTGAAGGGCTTTACAATTTAACAGCAATCCGGGAGCATGTAAAATTCATTAATACTAGGGTTGTTAATTTAAATTTTGAAAATGTAACAGTTCTTGGAGGTTTTGAATCTACTGACTCTCGTTTTGAAACTATCACTATTGGCGCAACTAAGGTGGGTTCGTTCACATTGAATAATTGTTATTCACTTACACAGCTAAATATAGCTAATATTGAAGAAATAGATCATTTGTATTTAATTGAGAACAATAAGCTATCTAATTTAAACCTTGAAAACCTAAAAAAAATCAATGGTACTTTTTCTTTTGTTCGCAACGTAGCTTTAAGATCTCTCAAGGCAGATAACTTAACGAGCTTGAAAACATTGCACATTGAAAATACACAGCTAACAAGTATAAATTTTGAAAATATACAAACCCCATCAGAACCCATATCAATTACCATTATTGATAACCGTTTAGATCTTGATGTAAATTTAAAAAGTATTACCAAAGCTGGTAAGATAATTGTTGAGAAATTATCATCGATAAACCTAGACGGCTTAACAACTGTTGAAGATAAGTTTTCTTTTAGCAGTACTGCTATTGCTTCTATTGCTTTAAAAAATTTAACCCAATTAAATGGCAATATTACAATATTTGGTAATCGAAGTTTAAGGGAAATAGAAGTAAATAATCTTACTATAGCAGGAAATTTAGAGATAAAAGACAATCCATTGTTGGAAAAAATAGAAGCAAATAGCCTTATTAAAGCAGAAGATTTAGAAATAACACACAACGACCAACTTACTACGCTGGGGCTTCCTATTCTTTCAGATTTAAAGAGCTTAACGCTTAGGGGATCACGAGTTTCGGTTTTAAATTTGGAGAACCTACAGGATAGGGCAGAACCCACATCATTCTTTATCAATGGAAATAATTCCTTAGCTGAAGTATATTTTGGTAATATGACTAGAGCGAAACATGTTAGGTTCGAAAATAATTCCAGTTTAACCGACTTGCCCATAAATAATATATCAATAATAGAAGGATCTTTATATGTTGTTAGTTGTGATAATATTAGTGATATCAATATTGAAAATATATCTGAAGTGTTTGATATTCATTTATTTAACAATAATAATTTAGAAACGTTTATCGCAGATAATATTACCCAGATAGGAGTATTAGATATAGATGCATCTAGTGCTCTTTCTACAATAAGCATGAAAAATTTAGGTTTGGTTACAGAAAGGTTAAGGATAAGCGGTTTCGGTTTTAGAAGCGACCTTGTTAATCTTGACTGGCTTTCTAGCTTATATAGTGTAGAAGAGCTAATAATATATGGCAACGTTGAATTAAGGGATTTTTGTGGAATCACCAATCTTATATCCAATGGTTATGTTGGAACTTATGATGTCTCTAATAATGGTTACAATCCCACCCAACAAGACATAATAGATGGTAATTGTAGTATTTAAAAAAAATTTAATCCTCTTCTTTAAAACCATATTTTATTCTTTTTCTTAAAAGCAAAAGAGTATTTAATCCTTAATTTTGCCAAATATTTGATTTGAATAAAGGGTCTTTGCAAACAATGAAACAAAGTATGTTTAATGTAGCTTCTTTTAAAGCTAATTACCTTTCTTTAACTTTAAAAGAAAAAGCTTTTATTGGGCTTATCCTCATTGATTTACTGCTTCTTTTGTTTTTAGGCAGGGCGTATACGAAAAGTGCATTTTACTCTCACCTATATTACCATGATGTAATCCTTTTAGTTACATTTTTGTTTTCCATAACGTTTAAATCAGGCTTTAGGTTAAAGTCTATTGAGATATTAGGATTGATTTCATTAATTTATTTAGGAATCTCAATTATATTTAAATTCCATCCAGAGGGTGATTTATACATATACCTTAGGCAATTTATGGTGTTTGGTTACCTTATTCAATCTTATTTTATATTTAGGGCAGTAGCAGGGCTTAAAAACGGATTGCAAATTTTAATACAAACAATAGTGACGATAGCCATTTTAGCGGTCATGTTACAATTGGGATATGTATTTTATATTTTTTTGGGTGACGGAGAAAACCCCTTCTTGAAACGCAATTATTTTTCGCCTTTAACCGTTCCCTCGGTCATGGCTGCAACAGCTTTGGGTCTTGTATTTCTAAAAAGTTATATAAAAATAGGGGTCTTTTTATTGTTATTGATAGTTTCACTGAGCTTTGGCCACGACTCTGCTTATTTGGCTGTGATACTTATTTTTTTATTTTTCTATTTTTTAAGTGCATCTCTAAAAATCAAGATTTTAATATCAACATTTGCAATATTGAGCTGTATGGCATTATGGTTTTTCGTAGCATCATTTACAGATGGAAATGCTGATGCAAGGCTTTTTTATTGGAATAAATTGCTAACAAAAATCACGGAAAACTTCAGTATTATATATGGCAATGGTTTTGGTGTCCCATATCTGTCCGCAGAAGTCGCTCAACAAGTAAACAGTTTTGTTTCAGTATTTAAAAGACCGGAAAGTATTTACCTTGTCCCTCCCCACAATTCATTTATAACTATGTTATATCATTTAGGGGGGTGGACTTTATTGCTTTTTTATCCAATTAGAAAAATCTTTTATGGACCGTTGCAAGTAAAAAATAATTTAATTAAGTTTTTACTACTGGCAGTAGTGGGAGTGGCGATTTGGGCAAGTTTCAATGTTGTTTTAGAATTACCGCATTCTTCTACATACTTTTGGCTTTTATATTTTACATTAGCATTTTACCTGTATAAAAACAAGATTGATAGCAGAAAAAAACTTCATGAATAAATTAAAAAAGCATAATTTCAGCAGTTAAGGTATTGCTTAAACTCTTTGCAATTACAAAAATCGTTTTTATTTAATTAAGAGTATTTTTGCCGAATGAATATAAAGTACCGTCATACCTCTGAATTTCCCGGATGGGAAAAAGCTCCTGAATTGTTACTGCAACTGATAGAAACATACAATGCCCAAAAAGTTTTGGAAATTGGGTCTGGGGCAAACCCTACGCTAACCCCGGATATTGTTTCAAAATCAGGGATCACATATACCACAAATGACGTATCGGGTGAAGAACTATTAAAAGCCTCGAAGGTGTATTCAACTTGGAAGGCAGATTTATGTACTCCAGACATTGCTGAAAATCATTCAGAAAAATACCAGCTTATTTTCAGTAGGATGGTCAACGAACACATAAAAGATGGAGAAACGTACTATAAAAACCTGTACGATCTTCTGGAACCAAACGGGGTTACGGCGCATTGCTTTTCCACATTGTATGCGCTTCCCTTTTTGGTAAATCGCATATTACCAGAAAACTTCACCGATAAATTGCTGAACTTTTTCAACCCCAGAACTGATCGGCATCAACACGAAAAATTTCCTGCATATTACAGTTGGAGTCGCGGACCTTCAAGGAAATCGATTAAGCGATTTGAAGCACTGGGTTTTGAGGTCATAGAATATATCGGTTTTTTTGGGCACGGCTACTATCGAAAAAAAGTGCCCTTTTTAGATTATTTAGAACAAAAAAAAGCACATTGGCTTGTTAAAAACCCAGTGCCAGCACTTACGGGGTATGCTTATATTGTTTTAAAAAAGGTAACTTAAAAATACTTTTATTTATATGCAATTACCCCTACTTTTGCCGCTGAATTTTGTAAACGCACCATGAGCCCTAAAATAAGTTTCTTAAACACCAATATTCACAACCTTTCCATGCGAGATACACTGGATTTGGTAGAGCAGGCCATTGTCGAGAACAGGCAACTGCATCATGCGGCGGTAAATGCCTCAGTGTTGGTTTCATTGCAAAAAGATAATGACCTTCGCAAAAGTATTAATAGCGCCGACATCGTTAATGTAGATGGACAAGCAGTGGTCTGGGCGTCAAAATTTTTGGGCGTACCGTTAAAGGAACGTGTAGCTGGCCCAGATTTAATGGCAAACCTAATAGAACTGGCACATAAAAAAAAGTATAAAATCTATCTTCTTGGTGCAAAAGATGAGGTTGTTTCAAAACTGGTTGATATTTATAAAGAAAAATACAGCCCATCTATTATTGCAGGCTACAGAAATGGTTATTTTCAGGAAGAAGATGAGCCTGATATTGTTAAGGACATTGTTGATTCTGGTGCCCAAATGCTATTTGTAGCCATAACATCTCCCAAAAAGGAAAATTTTCTTCACAAATATAAAAAAGCACTTTCCAAAGTTAATTTCATCATGGGCGTTGGTGGCAGTTTCGATGTCTTTGCTGGCAAAATAAAACGCGCCCCGCAATGGATGCAAAAATCCGGCCTCGAATGGTTTTACCGCTTCCTGCAAGAACCAAAACGTATGTGGAAACGGTATTTAGTGGGTAATACCAAGTTTATTATGCTGGTTTTTAAGGAGAAGTTTTTTAATGGCAGCGCTAAAGAAAACTCACGCCCATAGGCACCTCATAGATGCCCCATAGATACTCCATAGATAGTTCATTGATTTGTAAGAAAATCAATGTTTTTTCCTACAATAATCTGGGGCATTATAGTAAACCGATGAATGGCTATTTAGTTGTTTTGTCGGTTCAAGTGAATTTGTGGGCCCATAGGGTTCACAAATTAGTATCGAGAACAAGGTTATTGTATTTTTGTTTTTTATCTTTCAGCTTTTAATCTGAACCGTAACTTAGGTATATGAAAATCCTCCTTTCCGCAATTTACCCGTACGTTTACCTGTTGCTGTTCGTAACCATCCCTTTTGAAGACTACATACGCGCCCTGCCCAATATCTTGTTGGGTATTTTGGTCGTTACCTTTCCGTTTATCATAAAAAAAGAAGATTTTAAAAAAATCGACCGTTCGCTCATTCTACTATTAGTGCTTTTTTTTGGATATTTGATTGGCAATGCGGCAGTTTCGGGCACTTTGGCTGAAGATTTCAGCATTATTAAAAAGGTGCTGATCGCCGTTGGTTTGGTTGTGCTGTACATCCCCGTTCACGATTTCGACAAAATAAAAAAGGCCATCCTCTTTTCTTCTTTTGCCGCCATTGTCTTTTCGGTCATCAATATCGTAATAATGACCAATACCCTTCAGGATTTTCATTTTGGCGATTCTCCCAAAGTTATCGAGGCCTTGTTAGTAGATCGCTTGTATTTGGGGCTTTTGGCAGTACTCAGCATTTTGGTGTCCTATAGTTTGATGCGGCCTAAATTTCACCCAAAAAACAAATATTATCTGGCCAATATCATTATCAACATCCTGTTTTTATTTTTGATAAGTACAAAAATAGCATTGTTGCTGTTGCTGTGCTTATTGGTACTGCGACAGCTGTATGGTTCGAAAAAACGCATACGTGTCCCCATATTCCTTTTGTTGGTGGCCATTTTAAGCACGTTGTTTTACGTAGGGTTTAGCCAAAAGGAAGATAAACAACCCTCACTGTTAACCAACTTGGTGTCCAATACCATGACCTGGGAACTCCGTTCGGTTACTTGGGAATGTGGATGGAATATAGCCAAAGAACAAGGCATCAACTGGACCGGTATGGGTTTTTACAACACCAAGGACCAACTGGTTTCCTGTTACGAACATATAACCAACCCCAATAAAAGAAAGAGTTTTATAAACCACCGGTACAACACCCACAATCAATTCCTGGACTTTTATCTAAGCGCAGGTCTTATAGGGCTTTTGCTGTTCAGTGGTTTGATTGTTGCTCTTTTCATAAAAAACAGGAACCAGTACCTTCCCGTTGCATTATTGCTGTCGTTGGTAGCCTACTGTATGGTAGAAAATGTGTTCCATAGGCAGATTGGCGCCTATTATATTGGGTTTATTTTAATCATCGTATTGTCCAGGTCGCATAGTGCTGAAAACAAAACCATAAAAGAGAGGTAAAATGCCAGCAAATTGTATTTTTGCACTCGAAAACCAAGACGTTAAACCATAAAAACATCCTTTTTTTAAGGTTTTTTCAACAAAGTAAAATCGCCAAGAGGATGGTGGTTGCATAGAAACAAATAAAACAAACCGATGAATATAACAGTTGTAGGAACAGGTTACGTAGGGCTCGTTACGGGCACATGCCTTGCCGAGACAGGAAACGAAGTGCTATGCGTGGATATCGACAAAGAGAAGGTCGAGGCCATGCGCAATGGCACAGTCCCTATTTACGAACCGCATCTCGATGTCCTTTTCGAACGTAATATTGAAGCCAACCGCCTTCAATTTACAACATCATTGGATGAAGGCTTGGAGCATGGCGAAATTGTATTCTTGGCATTGCCCACGCCCGAAGATGAAGATGGCTCGGCAGATCTTTCGTATGTATTAAACGTTGCTTCAGCAATAGGAAAGAAAATAAAAACCTACAAAGTAATTGTCGATAAAAGCACCGTTCCCGTAGGTACTGCCGAAAAAGTAAAAGCGATAATTGCCGAAAATGCCAACTGCAAATTTGATGTAGTTTCCAATCCCGAATTTTTAAGGGAAGGCTTTGCCGTGGACGACTTTTTAAAGCCCGAACGCATTGTCATTGGGTCCAGCAGTGAACAAGCGACCGAGCTCATGCAGAAGCTCTACGCGCCGTTTGTACGTTCTGGAAATCCCATTATCGTCATGGACGAAAAATCGGCCGAACTCACCAAGTACGCCGCCAACTCCTTTTTGGCGACCAAGATCACGTTTATGAACGAGATTGCCAACTATTGCGAAAAAGTAGGTGCCGATGTGGATAAAGTCCGTGCCGGGATGGGCACCGACTCCCGTATTGGCAAACGGTTTTTGTTTCCCGGGATTGGTTACGGTGGGTCCTGTTTTCCAAAAGACGTAAAAGCGCTCCAAAAAGCCGGAAAAGATGAAGATTATGATTTTAAGATATTGAATTCGGTCATTGAAGTGAACAAAAAACAAAAAACAATCCTGCTTCCCAAGATGGAAAACTATTTTAAAGATGGTTTACAAGGAAAACACATCGCTGTTTGGGGGCTGGCCTTTAAGCCTGAAACCGATGATGTTCGCGAGGCCCCAGCCATAGATATGATGCATGCATTGCTCGAAAAAGGGGCGCAGCTCACCGTTTTCGACCCAGAAGCGATGCCCAATATTAAAAAACAATTTGGCGACACCCTAAGCTATGCCGATTCTATGTACGATGCCTTGGAAGGAGCCGATACGCTCTTGATTTGTACCGAATGGAGCATCTTTAGGACGCCCGATTTCAGTAAAATAAAACAGAAATTAAAAAAACCGGTCATTTTCGACGGCAGAAACCTGTACCAAGTTGATGATGTTAAAAATGAAGGCTTTACCTACGTTTCCATAGGAAGAAATTAAAAGATGAAAAAAAAGATAGTCATAACTGGTGCCGCAGGCTTTTTGGGCTCTCACTTGTGCGATCGTTTTATCGCAGAAGGGTTTGAGGTAATAGGCATGGACAACCTGATCACTGGAGATTTAAAGAACATAGCGCATCTTTTTCAGCACAAAGACTTTCATTTTTACCATCACGACGTTACCAAATTTGTGCACGTACCGGGAAAAGTGGATTACATTTTACACTTTGCATCGCCTGCAAGCCCCATTGATTACCTAAAAATACCAATTCAAACGTTGAAAGTGGGGTCTTTGGGCACGCACAATTTATTGGGGTTGGCCAAAGAAAAAAACGCCCGTATCTTGATCGCCTCCACTTCCGAAGTGTATGGCGACCCCTTGGTGCATCCTCAAAACGAAGCATACTACGGAAATGTGAACACCATAGGCCCTCGGGGCGTTTACGACGAAGCCAAGCGCTTTCAAGAGTCCATCACCATGGCCTACCACCGCTTTCACGGCTTGGAAACCCGCATTGCCCGAATTTTTAACACCTACGGCCCCAGAATGCGCTTAAACGATGGCCGTGTGATCCCGGCATTTTTGGGTCAGGCCTTACGTGGCGAAGATTTGACCGTTTTTGGCGATGGCTCGCAAACTCGTTCGTTTTGTTATGTCGATGACCAAGTGGAAGGGCTTTACAAACTCTTGATGAGCGATTATTCATTACCCGTCAATATTGGCAATCCGCATGAAATCAGCATTCTCGATTTCGCCGAAGAAATCATAAAATTAACCGGAACCCAGCAGAAAATCGTATTCAAGCCCCTGCCCAAAGACGATCCCATGCAACGACAGCCCGATATTGCAAAGGCAAAGGAAATTCTGGGCTGGGAACCAAAAATATCTAGGGCAGAAGGATTGAAAACCACCTATGAATACTTTAAAGGTTTTTCAAAAGAGGCTTTGCAGAAGAGCGAACACAAAAATTTTTCAGACCATATCAAGAAGTAGATGATTTTTAAAAGCGGACGATATTCGGGCTATTTAAGGCCATTAAGTTATGTGATTGATCTGTTGATCATTCATTTATGGGCTTTTTATTTCTTTTCTGAAACGTATGATATCATCAATTTCACTGCTTTTGTAACTTTAGGATGGGTTATCCTTTCATTAAAATCCAGTTTTTACGAAATATACCGTTTCACCCACGTAGCAAAAATCATGTCGCTCATCGGGAAACAGTTCGTCATCTTCTTCTTGATCGTTTTTGCCTACTTTGGTATTTTCAATGTAGAGAACCACAGTCCCCTTGCCGTAATAAACTATGTGCTTTTGGTCATGGCCTGTATTACGGTGGTCAAGTTCACTATTTATTTCCTCTTAAAAAAATACCGGTTATGGACAGGTGGCAACCGAAGGAAGGTAGTGATCATTGGCCTGAACAAAAAAACCGACCAGTTGCGCAAGTTTTTTTCCGATAATCCGGAGTACGGGTACCATTTGGATAAGACGTTCAACTTAAAAGGAAAAGGGAAAACAACCATTGAAGCCTGTATCGATTACATCAATGAGAACAATATTGACGAAATATATTCTTCCGTAGCCGAACTGGATAATCCCGAGCTTATACTATTGATCGACTATGTGGACAATAACTTGAAAACATTAAAGTTTCTGCCCGACAATAAAGAAATTTACAGCAAAAAACTGGATTTTAGCTATTACGGGGTGTTGCCCATATTGTCATTGCGCAAAATACCGATGGACGAACCGTTTAATCAGTTTATAAAAAGAAGTTTCGATATTATTTTATCATTAATAGTGATAATCGGAATTCTTTCTTGGCTTACCCCAATCTTGGCCATCCTCATAAAACTGGAATCCAAAGGCCCTGTTTTTTTCAAGCAGAAAAGGAACGGCTTGGATTATAAAGAGTTTTTTTGTTATAAATTCCGTTCCATGAAGCCTAACCCCATGGCCCATTTGCACCAGATCAGCAAAGGGGATACAAGGGTTACATCGGTAGGGCGTATTTTACGTAAAACCAGTATCGATGAGATGCCGCAATTTATCAACGTATTGAAAGGCGATATGTCGGTCGTAGGGCCACGTCCTCATATGGTAAGCCACACGCATATGTATGCCGAGCGTATCGATAAGTTTATGGTGCGCCACTTCATAAAACCGGGCATCACCGGTTTGGCCCAAGTAAGCGGTTACCGAGGTGAAGTGGAAACCGAAAACGACATCATCAACCGGGTTAAGTACGATATTTTCTATTTGGAAAACTGGTCGTTGTTCTTGGATATTAAAATCGTGTTCCAAACCATTTATAACGCTATAAAGGGCGATAAAAAAGCGTATTGATCTTTTCCTACAGGGTTTTTAAAACCCTGTAGGTATAGGAAGCCTACCATGCCATTTTATCTTAAAAACATAATTTTAAAGGCTTTCTAATGCTTTTACAAAGTTGTTAAACTGCTTTTGAAAATTAAAGGCCTTAACCGCTTTCTTTTGTACCTCCTCTTTTTTTAATGCTTTTAATTTTTCTATGGATAATTCAGAAATAAAGGCTTGTAACGCATCAAAGTCTGAAACTGGTATGTTCCATCCCAATTGGTGTGTTTCAACCAACTTTCCGCCTTCGCCACCTGCAAAATAAATCACTGCAAGCCCCAAACGGGTATATTCAAACAATTTTGAAGGTACCGAGCCGTAAATCCTATTGGTCAGCGGTATAAATGCAAGATCATATTGTTGCAGGGTTTTATGGAGTTCGGTCCGGTCTATTTCGCCGTGGTAAACGATATTTTTCTTGTTGATTTTTGAGATCTTATCTGTCTCTGGTCCGGCGCCATAAATATGCAGTTCAACGTCATCGGGAAGCTGTATTTTAGAACATATTTCCGTCAATCCCTGTGCGATGCCCAATAAACCGGCATAGACGAGGGTAATGGGTTTTTCAAGTGAAGTTTCCATAAATGACGGAGGGTTGAAATCTGGGATATTTCGGTATAAAAAAGGAGCTGTATTACATCTTGCTTTTACGTGGGTTAGAATTTCTTCAGACTGCCCAACCACCAGATGCGACTTTTTATAACAGAAATGCTCCATCCATTCCAAAACCGAGTAATACGCTCCTTTATGAAGCAAACCCATTTCCAAACCTGCCAAGGGCCAAAGGTCCGATACATTTAAAATCCTTTTTTTGCCAAGCAACCACGTCCAAAAAACAGCGGTAAAGCCTACAAAAACAGGTGAATATTGTATAAATATCTTTTTGGGACTTCTTTTAAATAGAAAGAAGAATGAAAGGCTCATCGAAAAAGACAGCATGGAAAGTAAGCGAACAAACTTATTGCTGGAATTGCTGGGCCACAGCCACAGCCGATGGATGGTGCCTGCAGCTTCCACCTCTTTTTTGTAAATACTGCCTTTAAATTCTTTAAAAATAGCGCCTTTGGGGTAATTGGGCATTGGGCAGACCACGTGAACGTTGTAATTCGCTCTGTTTAAATTAACAGCTAAGGTGTGCATGCGGTTTGGGGCCGCCCCTTTTTCTGGCGGGAAGTAATTGGAGATTAATAAAACCTCCTTATTGTTCATAGCCATTAGCAATAATTTCTACAATACGGGTTGCTGTATGTCCGTCCCACTTAGGTATTTCTGTGTAGGTGTTCCAATTATTGGCTTTTAAGTCTTTAAAAGCACGGTCTATTTTTTTAAAATCAGTACCAACCAGTCTGTTTGTACCCAGCTCGCAAGTTTCAGGCCGTTCTGTTGAATTCCTGAATGTTATGCAAGGAATATTTAAAACTGAGGCTTCTTCAGTAATCCCGCCTGAATCTGTAAGAACGGCTTTCGCATTTTTTATAAGGTAAATAAACGATAGATATCCTTGTGGTTCCACAAAATGCAGGTTTTCAAAATTGAGATTGGCCTCGTTCAATATATTTTGCGTACGCGGATGTACTGGAAAAATCACAGGGGTGTCATCAGATTCATCCATTATTTTTTGTAATAACTTTGAGAAATCTTTTTTGGCATCTACATTAGACGGCCGATGTAATGTTAGCACATAAAATTGCTTTTCTTTTAGGTGTAAAATATCCCAAAAATTAGGTCTTTTAATTAAAGGTAAGTTTTTTTTAAGCGTGTCTATCATTACGTTTCCAACAAAAAAAATACGGTTCTCAGGTGTTCCAGCCTTTAACAGGTTTTTATTGGCTGAGACCGAGGTGGTAAAGAAATAATCGGTGATGCTATCGGTCACCATCCTGTTTATTTCTTCTGGCATCGTAAGGTCTCCAGAGCGTATACCGGCTTCTACGTGAGCCACTTTCACGTGGGCTTTTTTGGCTACAATAGCACAAGCCATGGTTGAGGTAACATCACCAACTACCAACACAAGGTCTGTTTTATTTTCTTCCAGATCTTTTTCAAAAGCGACCATGATAGCAGCCGTTTGGGTGGCTTGCGATCCGCTCTTTACCTCTAGGTTTACTGCGGGTTTTGGGATGTTTAATTCAGTAAAAAAAGTTTCGCTCAGGTTTTTATTGTAATGTTGCCCTGTGTGCACAAGCCTGTAGGTTATGCCCTCTTTTTTTTCAATCGCGTGAATTATGGGAGCAATTTTCATAAAATTGGGACGGGCTCCAGCAACGATTGTTATCTTCATTTTAATATATTTTTTATGCAAGCCATTCAAAAATACAAATAACTTTTTCCTCTATATTGATTATTAGGGACATTTAAGAAAGTTTTGAAATTCCTTATCTAAAATATCAATTCTCTTGTATCAAATCTATTTTCGACACAAATTGCTTTAATTTCCCACTTTGGTTGCGGTGCAATACTTCTACGCGCTTGTAGGTGATGTTGAGGTCGCCGTCTACGTATTGTGTCAAGGACTGGTTTGCTTTTTTCACTTCTTTTTCTGTAAGTTCCCGTTCAGAAACATACACAATAGTAAACGCATCTAAGGCAGTCTGCTCTACAATAAATTCCTTTACATTCCCGTCCTCTTCCACAATGCTTTTGGTAACGTAATAGAATGTATGGCCAGGGACGGTTTTTCCGTCTTTTAAAATAGCATTATCGTTAGACCGGCCAATTAATTGCTTTAAAATGGGTTCTTTTACCGTAGAAGCTTCATCCATAACGCCAATATCGCCCACCTCATAACGAATAAAAGGATGTGCTTTGTTAAAGAGTGAAGTAACTACCACGCGACCCGCAGTATCAAATGGAACAGATTGGTCATTATCGTCCAATAATTCTACAAAAAGAGTTTCTGTATTAATTTGAAATGCACCCTTTTCGTTGGTGAAAGCGATAAGGTCCAACTCGCTGGCGCCATATTCGTTCGCCACGGGAACTCCCAATTGGTTTTCTAATAGAAATTTGTCTGTTGGGAAAAGCATTTCGCTGGTCGTGATACAATATTTCAACGTGCGACAAACTTCCGAAAGGATAATGCTTCTTTTCTGAAGGTATTTAGCAAACAACACGATGGAACTGGTATGGCCATTGATGTAATCAAATTTTTTTCTTCGGAAGATAGATAAAAATTCTTCCAGTTTCTCTTCGGAAAGATCAAAAATAGGAAACCGGTAGCGATTGCTCAACCGGTCTTTTAACCGTTCCTTTTGGTAATCTTTTACATTCAACGGAATGCCATAAAAACGTGCCTGAAATGAAGTGTCCAACTCGATTCCAAACCAACCAAAACGGTCGATAATCACTGCCCATGTCATGGCATGGCAAAATTTATCTTTCGCAAAAAACAACGGCGTCCCGCTAGAGCCGGAAGTGTTGCTGGTATAACTGTTTTTTTTGGTAAAACCTTGGGACAGCCGCTTCTTTAAAGGGATTTGCAAATCTTTTTTGGTCAAAACAGGGATGTCTTCCCATTTTTCAAAGAGGGCATCGCCAATAAAATCCCGGTAAAAAAGATTTTCCCGCAAGTGAAAATCGAAAATTTTCTGCCGGGCATCGTGCACGTATGCTTGATGCTCGGTTTCTGAAAGTTGCTGTATTTCCTGCAAACGCTTTTTTGCCTCCCGAATGGGAAAGCCCTTTAGCCGTAACGTCGTTTCAAATAAATTCAACCTAAAAAAATTAGGGGTTCAAGTTACAAACAATTATTTTTGAAGTCCAATAAAATCTTCTTTATGAACATCTTAATCTTAGGCTCCGGTGGCCGCGAACATACTTTTGCCCATCAACTTAAAAAAAGCGAATTGTGCGATGCCTTGTTTGTTGCGCCTGGAAATGCCGGTACCCAAGCCATAGCCACCAATTTAAATATTAAAGTAACCGATTTTAAAGCGATTGAAGATGCGGTGATAGAAAACAATATTAAAATGGTTGTCGTTGGTCCCGAAGACCCGTTGGTGCAAGGAATTTCAGATTATTTTTCTGCTTCTGAAACAGTAAAGGATGTCATGCTCATCGGCCCTTCAAAAAGAGGGGCGTTGTTGGAAGGCAGTAAAGAACGCGCCAAAGAGTTTATGGCGATGCATAACATCCCGACGGCAGCCTACGAAAGTTTTACCAAAGAATCGTTGAAAGCCGGAAAAGAATTTCTGGAAACCCTAAAACCGCCGTATGTATTAAAAGCCGATGGTTTGGCCGCCGGAAAGGGCGTCTTGATTATTGAAGACTTAGACCAAGCAAAAACCGAACTGGAACATATGTTGGGCGGAAAATTTGGTGAAGCCAGCAAAACGGTGGTCATAGAAGAATTTCTAGACGGAATCGAGCTGAGCGTTTTTGTATTGACCGATGGCAAAAACTATAAAATCCTGCCTACCGCCAAAGACTACAAACGCATTGGCGAAGGCGACAAAGGCTTGAACACCGGCGGGATGGGCGCTATTTCTCCAGTTCCTTTTGCCGATGAAGTGTTTATGCAAAAAATTGAAGAACGCATTGTAAAACCAACGGTTGAAGGATTTCAGAAAGAAAAAATTGATTACAAAGGGTTTGTGTTCATAGGCTTGATAAAGGTAAACAACCAGCCGTATGTAATTGAATACAACGTGCGTATGGGCGATCCCGAAACCGAAGTGGTGCTACCAAGGATAAAAACCGACCTTGGGAAATTATTGCAAGCCACGTTTCAGCAAAAATTGGATACGATAGCCTTAGAAATAGATAATCGTGCGGCAGCAACGGTCATGCTTGTTTCAGGAGGATATCCCGAAGCCTACCAAAAAGGAAAAGAAATTTCAGGAATTGATAAAATTAAAGATTCCATCATTTTTCACGCTGGGACCACAGGCAAAGAGGGTAAGTTAGTCACCAGTGGCGGAAGGGTGTTGGCGGTTACCTCGTTAGGCGATGATTACAAAAAAGCACTAAAAAAATCCTACCAAAACATAGAAAAACTAACTTTCGACAGGATGTATTATAGAACCGATATCGGTTTCGACCTAACTTAAATTTCCTTCTTCGTACGTATAGGTGTCCTCGGTGTTTTCGTCAAACTTTTTCAATTGGAGCATCCAATAAACAAAGGCTGTTGCGCCAATAAGGATAAATATCCACGAAAAAATATTGGCCAAAAACCAACTGTCCAACTCTAAGTCGCGCAGGGCATCGTACGGTATAAAAAGTACATTTTCAAATAAATCTGCAATACCGTAAAAGAAGTCTTTCCATTCCATATCTGTATATTTATACCGCAAAAATAGACAATACCCGCTATGCTTACAAGTTTTTTCGGAAAATCCAAACCAATTAATTTCGTGGTCTTCGGGGCGGTCATCTTTCTGGGCTATGTGTTTGGGGCCTTGGTACGGGTTGAAAACGCCCTCGGCTTTTCGCAATTGCTGGTCAACCTGTTTTTTATAGGCTGGTCGGTCTTTGCTATTTTTCTTTTGGATTTCATCGTGCGCAAAAACGACCTTACCTATAAAAACACGTACACCGTCCTGCTCTTCACCTGTTTTTTAATCACCTTGCCCGTTATTTTCTTGAACCGGGACATTCTGCTCGCCAATGTGTTTTTGCTAATGGCTTTTAGGAGGTTGGTGAGCCTTTCTTCTGAAAAAAACACTGAACGAAAAATACTCGACGCCTCGTTGTGGATAACCGTGGCGGCATTGTTTTACTTTTGGAGCCTGATGTTTTTTGTATTATTGTTTTTCTCCATCTTGCAGAAACCCGAAACCAACCACCGGCTGTTTATCATCCCGTTTATTGGTTTTATGGCCGTATTTATTTTGGCGGTAAGCTTTCACCTACTGGTGGACGACTCATTTTTATGGATAGCTGAGTGGATTCCAACGATAAGTTTAGACTTTTCTGCTTATAATAACATTAAAATATTACTTCCGGCCGCTATTATGGCCACGTTTTTAATTTGGTCCTTGCCCTTTAGGCTCCTAAAAATCGCTTCGTTGTCAAAAAAGGAAAAACCCAATGCTATTTTGTTACTTATAACACTAGCTGTTTGTATGGCCATTGCCTTGTTTAGCCCTGAAAAAACAGGAGCCGAGCTGTTTTTTATCATTGCTCCCTTATCGGTGATTGTAACCAATTATATTGAAAACGTACAAGAAGCCCGTTTTAAGGAAGGGTTGCTCTGGTTGGTGGTTTTGGTTCCTATTGTATTGTTATTTATATGAAAACTTTAAACCTTAAAGCATTAGAAGCAGAACTGCAAAAGCGCTTACAGTATCCGTATGTATGGGGTCGTAAACAAAACAATTTGTGGGACGGTTATACCAACTTTATATACAGAACGGAGACTTGGGAGGCATTGATGCCAAAAATGGCCAAGGTGGTTAGGGTACATAACTTAAACAAACGCGACCTTTTCAATTACACCATAAACCGCTGGTACAACTTTTGGAGCGCTACTGCTGTGGAGCATATTTTCACAAACTTAACCCAAGTAACCCCAACAGATAATCCAAAAGACCGCTTGGTCGATTTTAGCATACAAAACATCCCGTTTGACCATAAAACCACGGTGTTCCCCAAGCAGTTTAAAAAGTCTTGGGCGTATGCAAAAACACATGAAAAAGAATTGATTGAGTGGTTGTATGATAATCAAAGCATACAACAACGACATCACTTAAAAAACCGCTTGTTCATTGTGGTTTTTGATAAAAACGGGGAGCATTGGAAGCTGAAAGCCAATCTTTCCTTGCTTAAAGCCGAAATAGAAAAATATGTTTCCAATTTCAATCCTAACAAGCTACATTCCCTTACTTTTGCAGACAATTCACAAGCGTTAAGTGCAATTATTTGGGTGACAACATGAATTACATAGGCTCTAAACATAAACTATCTTCCTTTATTTTCGACACCGTCACCTCGGTCTGCGGAAGTGATTTGTCCCAAAAAACTTTCTGCGACCTCTTCGCCGGAACCGGGATTGTAGGCCGCACCTTTAAAACCCACGTAAAGCAAATAATTGCCAACGATGTGGAGTTTTACAGCTATGTGTTGAACAGGAATTATATTGGTAACCATACTGAAATAGCTTCTTCTGAAATGTTGCTTTCTCAATTGAACGACCTAAAACCCCAAAAAGGATTTGTTTTCGATAATTATTCTGAAGGTGGAAAAGCAAGACGGCTGTATTTCACTTCGGAAAACGGACAGAAAATAGACGCCGCCCGCCAACAAATTGAAGTTTGGCGCAATGCTTCAGAAATAGATAAAAACCAATATTACTTTCTCTTGGCTTCGTTATTGGAAAGTGCCGATAAGGTGGCGAACACCGCTTCGGTTTATGGCGCATTCTTAAAAAAAATAAAAGCTTCCGCGGCAAAAAAAATGATAATTAAACCAGCAGTGTTTCAGAAAACAGAACATTCACACCAAGTATTTCAAAAAGACAGCAACCAACTCATTACGGAAATTGAAGGCGATATTTTATACTTAGACCCACCCTACAACGCGCGGCAATACGGTGCCAACTATCATCTGCTCAATACTATTGCAAAATACGATACCTTTGTGCCTAAAGGGAAAACCGGCCTTCGGGAGTATTACAAAAGCGATTATTGCAAAAAAGGAGAGGTACTGCAATCGTTCACCGAATTGATTGAAAACGCCCAGTTCGACCACATTTTTTTAAGTTACAACAACGAAGGACTAATGAGCCGGGATGAGGTGGAAACCATAATGAAACGTTTTGGGAAGTACAGTTTAGAAACAAAGCAATACCAACGCTTTAAAGCCGATAAAACCGAAAACCGAAACCATAAAGCCAATGCAACCGTTGAATATTTGCATATATTGGAGAAAAAATAGGAATCGGTGGTTTCGATACATTCCGCCTTTTGGCGGAACACTCAACCACCCAAGGATTATTTTTTCTAAGATGCATTAATTGATAATAATAAAAGTCCAATTGTGAGGTGGTTGAGCTTTCCTGCCATTATTCAGGTGGTGAATTCACAAATTGCAAAAGCATTTCGTAAATTTGTAACGAAACCACCGATTTAAAAAACAAAAACACTATGTTCAGCGACAAAGCCAACAAAATATTTAAGGAAGTAATCAATAAATATCACGAAATCGATTCGGTGGACCAGCCGTTTACCAATCCGTATGATAAGGATTCAGAGCTAATCGAACATTTATTGTATAGGAAATGCTGGATCGATACCGTGCAATGGCATTATGAAGATATCATTCGCGATCCAAACATTGATCCTGTGGGCGCATTAAAATTGAAACGGCAAATCGATGCCTCTAATCAAGACCGTACCGATACAGTAGAATATATCGATAGCTATTTTCTAGAGAAGTTCAAAGACGTAAAAGTGAAAGATAATGCCAGCATCAACACCGAGAGCCCAGCTTGGGGCATTGACCGCTTGTCCATACTGGCATTGAAAATATACCATATGAACGAAGAGGCCAATCGCAAAGATGCCTCGCAAAAACACCAAGCCGCTTGTAAAGCTAAATTGAATGTATTGCTGGAACAACGAGTTGACTTAAGCACCGCCATTAACCAGTTGCTGGACGATATTGCCAATGGCGATAAGTACATGAAAGTGTACAAACAAATGAAAATGTACAACGACGACGAGCTAAACCCAGTTCTTCGCGGCGAAAAGTAATTTTAGAGCACCCCTCCTTTTTTCAAGGAGGGGTGGCAGCTTGCTGACGGGGTAGTTAAAGGGTTTCAAAATTTTTGAGATATATCTTACATCGTATTCAAACTGCCAAACCTAAGGTGGCTGAGTGATTTAATTCCGTGATGGTACATCACCAAATTAAATTGTATCGAAGCCACCGGCATCAAAGTTAAAACCATGCCCAAACCCACTCACATCCTCGTAATCCGCCTCTCTGCAATGGGTGATGTGGCTATGACGGTACCGGTCTTGCAGGTTTTTGCTAAAACATATCCTGAAGTTAAACTCACAGTAGTTTCAAAAAAGCACTTTAAACCTTTTTTTAATACCATACCGACTGTAGAATTTTTAGAAGCCGATGTGTATGGAAAACACAAGGGTTTTGGGTTGTTAAAGTTGGCTAACGAAGCAAAATCAGCAGGAATAGATGCAGTGGCCGATTTACACAATGTAATCCGGTCAAAAATAATATCGAATTACCTACGGGTACGCGGTGTACAAACTGCTACGATTGATAAAGGAAGAGAAGAAAAACGAGAACTCACTGCTTCAGAAAACAAAAAATTCACTCAATTAAAAACAACGCACCAACGATACGCCGATGTTTTTGAAAAATTAGGCTTTCCGTTAGACCTTTCTCAACATACTGTTCCCGAAAGGCAACAGCTTAACAAGAGGTTGCACAATTTAATAGGAAAACATACCAAAAAAGCTATCGGGATTGCACCTTTTGCGGCTCACGAAAGTAAAATGTATCCGTTGGAATTGATGAAAGTAGTAATTTCAGAATTACACAAAACCGAAAAGTTTAAAATCTTCTTATTTGGCGGTGGTAAAAAAGAAGAAGAGCTTTTGAATAAGTTGGCTTCAAATTTCACGCAAGTAACCAATGTTGCTGGCCAATTGACTTTTGAAGAAGAACTGGCACTGATTTCAAATTTAGACGGCATGCTCTCTATGGATAGTGGCAATGGACATTTGGCAGCCATGTTTGGCATTCCGGTCATTACGCTTTGGGGCGTTACGCATCCGTTTGCTGGTTTTGTACCTTTTAATCAGCCTATTGCAAACCAGTTAACGGCAGATAGGGAACAATACCCGTTAATACCTACCTCTATTTATGGAAACAAATTTCCTGAAGGATATGAAAATGTAATGAAAAGCATCGCTCCGAAAACGGTTGTTGAAGCTGTTTTTAAAGTTTTTTAGTTATTTAAAATTAACATTAAAGAAGACCTCAAAGGTTTTTGAAACCTTTGAGGTCTAATCTATTCAATTAAAAAGCTATAAATTAAAATATCGATTATTGTGTAAAAAAATCACAATCAAGTCCCTCTCCCCTTGGGAGAGATTAAGTGAGGGTTTTACACATCATCATAATCAACCGATAACGTTTCGGTAGTAGGATGTGCTTGACAGGTTAAAATAAGTCCTTCGGCAATCTCATCATCGGTCAAAATTTGGTTTTTGCGCATTTCGGCTTTACCTTCTTTGATACGGGCAATGCAGGTACTGCAAATCCCGCCTTGACAAGAATATGGCGGATCTAAATCGTGATCCAGCGCAGCATCCAACACCGATTTTTTCTGAGGCATGGAAAAAGTTTCCACTTCATCATCCAGGGTGATGGTCACTTGGGTGTCGCCATCATGTTTTTTGGTCAGCAACCCTTTTTCGGCGGTATTGAACAATTCAAAATGAATCTGTTTTTCGTTGATGCCGTTTTCTTTTAAAGTAGAAGACACTTCATCAATCATCGGTTCGGGGCCGCAAAGGTAAAAGGAGTTAAAGGTTCGGTCCTTGAATTTGTTTTTCAGCAGCATATTGACCGTAGAGCGTTCAATACGCCCAAATATAGCATCGTTTTCCAACTTTCGGCTATAAACAAATTCAATAAACAACCGATCTTCGTATTGCTTTTGAAGCTCCAAAAGCTCGCTGTGGAACATGGTCTCAACCAACGATTGGTTTCCATAGACCAACAAGAAGGTGCTGTTTGGCACTTCTTTCAATATGGTTTTAACAATGGAGAGCACGGGTGTAATCCCGCTTCCGGCAGCAAAAGCAGCATAGTGGTCCGAGATTTCGTTGGCTTCTTCATCTTTGGGGTCAAAAACAAACTTACCTTCTGGCGGGAACACTTCCAAGGTATCGCCCACTTTTAGCTTGGTATTGGCGAAAACCGAAAATGTGCCGCCATCTACTTTTTTTACACTCACCTTTAAAATGCCGCTGTCTGGGGTGCAGCATATGGAATAGGCACGACGCAGTTCGGTATCGTCAAGCGTATGTTTTATGGTAATATATTGCCCCGCTTTGAACGAAAAAAGTTCTTTCAAATCTTCGGGAATAGAAAAGGTAATCGATATAGCGTTGGGGGTTTCCTTGTTTATTTCGGAAACGGGTAGCGCGTGAAAGCCACTCATAGATTTCAATTTTTCGCAAATTTACAAAGTAAAATAGTTTAAAGGACACAAATAGACCAATTCCCGCCAATTTTTAACGTTATAACCTTAAAGAAACCAAAAAGAACCTTATTTTTACAGCCTATTTCTTATAATTATATACTAAAAACGACGCTTTTAAGTTACAGTACCATACTAAATTGACATCATTTTGAAAGGCATTTATAGAACCACACTTTTTTTATTGGCAGTTCTGGTTTTTGCGGCTTGTTCGCGAAAAAAGAACACCTTTATGAGCCGTAATTACCATGCGGTAACGGCAGAATACAACACGCTCTACAATGGAAATCTGGCTTTTGAAGACGGTAAAGAAGAACTGGCCACAGGCTACCGTGACAATTTTTGGGAAATCCTGCCCGTTGAGCGTTTGGACCTGGACGAAAATGCGACCCTCCCGGGAGAGACTAAAAGTGGCAATTTTGCCCGTGCAGAAGAGAAAGCCGCCAAGGCTATTCAAAAACATTCGGTCTATGTAAACAACAAAGAGCACAATCCACAAATAGACGAAGCCTATATGCTACTGGGCAAGGCGCGGTACTACGACGGCCGCTTTATCCCATCTTTGGATGCCTTCAACTTTATTTTAGACCGCTACCCTACCAGTAACAACATTACCAATGCCAATGTGTGGAAAGCAAAAGCGAACATCCGGTTGGACAATGAAGAAATAGCCCTGGAGAGCCTGCAAGAACTTTTGGAAGATGTAGAGCGCGAAAAGATTGAAATGGATGAAACCGAATTAGCAGACGTTGCCGCCATTATGGCCGAAGCCTATGTTAATATGGATTCCATTGCCGAAGCGTTGCCGTATATGAAAATTGCCGCTTCAAACGTTGAAAACAACGAACTGAAAGGACGCTACAACTACATTAAAGGACAGCTTTACAACCGTTTGGGCCTGCGCGACAGCGCCAATATGGCCTTTGACCAAGTAATTGAACTGAACCGCAAATCGCCCCGGGTGTACATGATAAACGCCTATATTGCCAAGGCCCGTAATTTCGATTACGACAACGAAGATAAGACCGCCTTTTTAACGTTACTGAACGAATTGGCCGAAAATCGTGAAAACCGACCTTTTCTTGATAAAATATACAACCAGATAGGCGAATATTACTACAACCTCGACAGTATAGAAACAGCGGTTAAATATTACAACAAGTCCATTAAGGAAAACTCCCCAGACCAAATCTTGCAGTCCAAAAACTATGAAACATTGGCCATCATCAATTTCGATGCGGCAAATTACAAGACCGCTGGAGCATATTATGACAGTACCTTGACCAACTTAGAACAGAACACCCGTAAACACCGCCGTATTAAAAAGAAACGCGATAACCTGGACGACGTTATAAAATACGAAGATATTGCCATTGAAAACGACAGCATCCTGCGTTTTGCCAGAATGAGCGAAGCCGAACAACTGGCCTATTTTACCGATTACACCACAAAACTGAAAGAAAAAGCCATAGCCGACTCCTTGGCAAGGGTAAAAGAACAACAGAGCATTGCCAATAACGAGTTCTACACAAAAAATTCGGGGCCTGGAGGACCTAAAAACCAAGGCACGTTTTACTTTTACAATCCTACCACAGTCGCTTACGGGAAACAACAATTCAAAAAAGTTTGGGGTGACCGGGAACTGGAAGACAACTGGAGGCGTTCTGAAAAACAATCGTCATTAATTGCCGAAGAAGAAATAGAACCCGTTGAAGTAATCACGGGCAACAAACGGTTTGACCCGCAAACTTACATCGCCAAAATACCGACCGATGAAAAAGTGATCGATAGCTTGGCCGATGACCGTAACTTTGCCTATTATCAATTGGGGCTTATCTATAAAGAAAAATTTAAGGAATACGATCTTGCGACTCAGCGGCTGGAAAAATTATTGACCTACAAGCCCGAAAAACGCTTGATCCTTCCGTCTAAATACAATTTGTATAAAATTTATGATGAGCAGGGCAACGAGCCGTTGGCCACTAAATACAAAAACGACATCATAACCAATCATCCCGATTCGCGATATGCTGAAATTTTGCGTAACCCCAATACAGCATTGGCAACCGATGAGTCCAGCCCAGAATACAAGTACAACCAATTGTACAAGGATTTTGAAAACTCCAAGTATGACTATGTTATAGAACAAAGCGACGCCTACATTTCGCAATATACAGGAACCGATATCGTACCGAAGTTCGAATTGTTGAAAGCAACCGCCATAGGCCGCCAGCAAGGGTTCGATGCGTATAAAAAAGCATTGAATTTCATAGCGTTGAATTATCCTAATTCCGAAGAAGGAAAACAAGCCGAATTTATCTACGGAAAAACATTGCGCAGTATCGAGTCCAGCGATTTTGTCCCTGATGCCGAAGCCAAAAGTTGGAAAGTGGTCTATACATTTGACAGCACCGAAACCGAGGCCGCCCAAGCATTAAAAGATAAATTGGACGAAGCCATTGATGCCTATCGCTACACTAATATGAGCGTCTCGCTGGATTATTATACCCCAGAAACCAGACTGGTTGTGATCCACGGGCTGAACACCAAGACCGGCGGGCGCAATTTTGCACAGGCGCTTAAAGAAAACAAAGAATTCAAGATAACGAAACCTTCTTTTGAAATTTCGACCCCTAACTACAAGATCGTTCAAATTCACAAAAACCTAAACACTTACTTAAACGGTGAAAATGAACCTGTGGAATAACGAATAACAAACCTAATAAAACCCATATTTATGTTTTCAGATAAAAAAGAACGGAGCGCACAAGAGCCCAACAGCGGGCAAAACCGAATCAATAAAGGCACCACTCTGGAAGGTGATGTGGTTTCAGAAGGCTTTTTTAGGATAGATGGCACCATAAATGGCACCATTAAAACCCCCTCTAAGGTGGTGTTGGGCAAAAGCGGATTGATAAAAGGAACCCTCACCTGTGAAAATGCCGATATTGAAGGAAAGTTTGAAGGGAGTTTGGATGTTTCAGGAACCTTATCCTTAAAATCGACCGCGCATATTGAAGGCGAAGTAGTTGCCGGAAAACTCGCGGTAGAGCCAGGAGCTACTTTTAATGCTTCCTGCGTGATGAAAGGTTCGCATAAGGAAAAACAATCCAAGACTGAAACGACCTTAAAAGAAGGCGAAGCGCCAAAACCGAGCCCGTACGACCGGCAACAACGTGCTAAAAAATCGACCGAACCCCTTAAATAACGTGGGCAACAACAATAACAATGGATTAAGGCGCTGGGCTGCCCTTAGCGGAATTGCCATAGAGATGGGCGTGGTCATCTATCTTTTTATCAAAGGCGGGCTATGGCTCGACAGTAAATACAACAACGGTGGCAAACTCTTTCTCATTATCGGGACGCTTTTGGGTGTTGGCCTATCCTTGTATTTGGTGGTCCAGCAAACCAAAAGGTTGAATAAGTAATGCGTAAAAGTTTCCGGTTTTTAATCTTTCTCTTTGCGGTGCTTTTGGTCACCTTTGCCGTTCATCTTTTAGTGTTGAACACACTGGAAAAACCACTTTTTGAACATAAAATAATACTATCTTATGTGGTTAATTTTATCTTGGCCGGTATCATCTTGCTCGTGGTGCAACGAACGTTGAAAAAAAAATCGAGCCAATCCGGCTTTATTTTTATGGCCGGCAGTGGGTTGAAGTTCCTTATTTTCTTTCTAGTTTTCTATCCTGCCTATAATGCAGACGGCGCCATGCAAACCATCGAATTTGTTGCTTTTTTCGTCCCCTACGCCGTATGCCTTGGCCTTGAGGTTGCCTATCTTTCCAAACAGCTTAATAATCAAGAGTATTGAGGGTTTCGGGTCTTGAAAAAAAGACTTGAAATTGTTTTCAAATAAAATATATAACTGTATTTTTGCACCGATTTTAAGGACATCACTATTTGTGTATTATGCAAAAGCCATTTATAGTTAAGATTTTATTTTCAGCAGTTGTTTTATTGAGTCTAACTGTTGCCCAAGCTCAAGAACCTCAAGAAAGCCCAGAATCAAAGGCGTTGACTGAGTATGAAGATACAGAGCAAACTTCCAAAATAAAAGAGTTTATAGACCATCACCTGTTGGATTCGTATTATTTTACCTTCTTTTCAGATAAAGAAGAAGGGGAGTATTATGGGTTTCCGTTGCCGGTGATCCTGTTCGATGATGGTATAAAGGTGTTCTCCTCATCAAAATTCAATCACGGCAATACCGTGGCCGAAGTAGATGGCGAACATTATAAATTGTACCATTCAAAAATATATAAAACCAATGCTGCAGGCGATATAAACTACGACGATGAAGGCCACGCCACCAACGAAAAACCCTTGGATTTTTCCATCACCAAAAACGTGGTGACCATGGTGCTGGTCTCTATTTTAATGTTTTTCATGTTCCGCGCGTTGGCTACTTCCTATAAGAAAAACAATGGGATACCAACCGGCATAGGGCGCTTTCTTGAACCGCTCGTATTATTTGTAAGAGACGAGATCGCCATTCCCAACATAGGAGAAAAAAATTACAGAAAATACATGAGTTACCTGTTGACCGTGTTTTTCTTTGTTTGGTTTTTAAATTTATTGGGGATGACCCCATTGGGCGTAAATGTCACTGGTAACATTGCCGTTACCTTTGGCCTTGCCTTGATTACCTTTTTAATTACGCATTTTACAGCCAATAAAAATTACTGGGCCCACATATTTTGGATGCCCGGCGTACCTAAGTTAATGCGAATAGTCTTGGCCCCAATTGAATTGCTCGGGGTATTTATCAAGCCGTTCTCGTTAATGATCCGTCTGTATGCAAACATGACCGCGGGCCACGTCGTGTTGATGAGCATCATTGCATTGATGTTTATCTTCAAAAACTGGATAGGAAGTTCGCTTTCTTTTGGTTTGGCCTTTGCACTGGCTATATTGGAGCTATTGGTCGCAGCCTTGCAGGCATATATATTTACCATGTTGTCGGCGCTGTACTTTGGTATGGCAAATGAGGAATCGCACTAATTTTTAAACGTTTAATTTTTAATTATATATATTATGGAAATCCCAGAAATTGTAGGAGCAGGTTTAATTGTAATCGGAGCTGCGCTTGGTATCGGTAGAATCGGTGGTCAAGCTATGGAAGCGATTGCACGACAGCCAGAAGCTTCTGGTAAAATTCAAACAGCGATGCTTATTGCAGCGGCGCTTATTGAAGGTATTGGATTTGCTGCACTGTTTGCAGCTTAAACTAAACGCACAGTGGCTGCAACGGTTGGTTGTAGCTACTGTGTTATTAAAAATTAAATTTTTTCTGAAATTTTAGATAATGGAAAAACTGATAGAACAATTTTCGTTTGGCCTCTTTTTTTGGCAACTGCTCATTTTTGTGATATTGATAATTGTCCTCAAAAAATTTGCTTGGAAACCTATATTAAAGGCCGTTAACGACCGGGAAGAAGGCATAAAACAGGCTTTGGATTCGGCCGAAAAAGCCAAATTGGAAATGGCCAACTTGCAGGCAGACAATGAGAAGCTGCTTCAAGAAGCCAGAAACGAGCGTGATGCGATGATGAAAGAAGCACGGGAGATCAAAACCAAAATGATCGCCGATGCCAAAGAAGAAGCGCAGGCCGAAGCCGACAAGATGATAAAGCAAGCCCAAACGGCAATTGAAAGCGAGAAGAAAGCTGCAATGGCCGAACTGAAAAGCCACGTAGCCGAACTTTCAGTCGAAATAGCCGAAAAAGTAGTGCGCAAAGAACTGTCCACCAAAAACGAGCAATTGGAATTGGTCGATGATATGTTGGCAGACGCAAAATTGAACTAATTAAAGTATAACCTAAAGATACCCGCAACTGCGGGCAATACTATGAGCAGAGCAGCCATACGATACGCCAAAGCGGCCTTGCAATTAGCAGGCGAGAACAGCACCGAAAACGTGTTGTTTGGTGATATGCAGTCTATTCAGGAAACCCTTGAAGAGAGCAAAGAACTGCGTAATATGTTGAGCAGCCCCATCATTAAAGCCGAAGACAAAAAACAAGTGCTGTTGAAAGTTTTCAGTGGGCAAGACGATGTTACCAAAAACCTGATAGCTCTCTTGGTTGCAAACCAGCGCACAGCGTTGTTGGGCAATGTCGCAAAAAGCTATATTGAGCTGTACAACAAAGAACAAGGATTGCAGGTTGCAAAAGTGACCACCGCAGTACCCTTATCTCCAGAATTGGAAAAAAAGGTACTGGAAAAAGTAAAAGAAATGACCGGTAGCGATAAAGTTACCGTTAAAAATACGATTGATGAGTCGATCATTGGAGGATTTATTCTTCGTGTGGGCGACCTTCAATACAACGCGAGTATCGCAAACAAATTAAACAGATTAAAAAGAGCCTTTACGCTCAACTAAAACAAGTATAGTAAACCCGTAAATTTTGTGGGTCAAGTATAAAAGAGTTCAGTTTTATAGATGTTTTAAATCTAATTTCTGAAATCTAAAATCTAAAATCAAAATGGCAGAAGTAAAACCAGCTGAAGTTTCAGCAATTTTAAAGGAACAACTTTCAGGTTTTGAAGCATCGGCTTCACTGGACGAAGTAGGAACTGTTTTAACCGTAGGTGATGGTATTGCTCGTATTTACGGGCTTTCAAATGCGCAGTACGGAGAATTGGTAGAATTTGAAGACGGTCTGGAAGGCATCGTTTTGAACCTTGAAGAAGATAACGTAGGGGTGGTATTGTTGGGCCCTTCAAAAGAAATCAGCGAAGGTTCTACTGTTAAGCGAACGCAACGTATTGCTTCTATTAACGTTGGCGAAGGCATTGTAGGCCGTGTGGTCAACACCCTTGGTCAGCCCATCGACGGAAAAGGCCCTATTGAAGGGGAAACCTACGAAATGCCGTTGGAACGTAAGGCGCCTGGTGTTATTTACCGTGAGCCGGTAACCGAACCCTTGCAAACGGGTATTAAATCTATTGATGCGATGATCCCGGTAGGCCGTGGACAACGTGAATTGGTGATTGGTGACCGTCAAACAGGGAAGTCTACCGTTACGATCGATACCATTTTGAACCAAAAAGAATTTTACGATGCGGGTGAGTCGGTTTATTGTATTTATGTTGCCGTTGGACAAAAAGCTTCTACCGTTGCCAATATAGCACAAGTACTGGAAGATGCCGGTGCGATGGCTTATACAACAATCGTTGCCGCCAATGCATCAGACCCTGCACCTATGCAGGTTTATGCACCTTTCGCAGGTGCGGCGATTGGCGAGTATTTCCGTGATACGGGCCGTCCTGCCTTGATTATTTATGATGATTTGTCAAAACAAGCCGTTGCATACCGTGAGGTATCGTTATTACTTCGTCGTCCACCGGGGCGTGAAGCATACCCTGGGGATGTTTTCTTCTTGCACTCAAGATTATTGGAGCGTTCGGCAAAAGTAATCGATGACGATAAAATTGCCAGCGAAATGAACGACCTTCCCGAGGTGTTAAAACCAATGGTTAAAGGTGGTGGGTCGTTAACTGCATTGCCTATTATTGAAACACAAGCGGGTGACGTTTCAGCATATATCCCAACCAACGTAATTTCGATTACCGATGGACAGATTTTCTTGGATGGTGATTTATTTAACTCAGGTGTCCGTCCTGCAATTAACGTAGGTATTTCGGTATCGCGTGTGGGTGGTAATGCACAGATTAAATCGATGAAAAAAGTTGCCGGTACCCTAAAACTGGATCAAGCGGCTTTCCGTGAATTGGAAGCGTTTGCCAAGTTCGGTTCAGACCTTGATGCAGCTACCAAAAACGTTATCGAGAAAGGAAAGCGTAACGTAGAAATATTGAAACAACCGGAAAATACGCCTTATACAGTTGAAGATCAAATCGCGATTATTTATGCAGGCTCTAAAAACCTGTTGCGCGATGTTCCTGTAGAAAAAGTAAAAGAGTTTGAAAGAGACTATCTTGAGTTGCTTAACGCAAAACACAGAGATGCATTAGATACGTTGAAATCTGGTAAGCTAACCGATGAGGTGACCGATACCTTAACGGCCGTGGCAAAAGACCTTTCAGCGAAATATAAAAAGTAATTCAGAATTCAGAATTCAGAATTATGGGGTACATAGAAAGAAACAATGCCGTAGTTGACAAATCTTTCTATTTTGCCTGTAAAATAGTTCTGTATTCTGAGAAACTGAAAGCAAAGCGTTATTTTGAAATAGGAAGTCAGTTGTTAAAAGCTGGAACCAGTATTGGAGCCAATGTGAGGGAATCACAGCGTGCTGTCAGTACGAAAGATTTCAAAAACAAGCTGGGAATAGCTTTAAAAGAAGCAGATGAAACGTCGTACTGGCTTGATATTATTGAAGAAACACAATTATCTGAAGTGCCAAAAGGATTTCGTGAAGATTGTGAAGAATTGATGAAACTTTTGGTAACGATAATTAAAAATTCATAATTCAGTAATTTGTCATAATTCTGAATTCATAATTCATAATTGTAAAAATGGCTAATTTAAAAGAAATACGAAGTAGAATCACCTCTGTTGGGTCAACCATGCAGATCACCAGTGCCATGAAAATGGTATCGGCTGCAAAGTTGAAAAAAGCACAGGATGCCATCACGGCGATGCGGCCGTATGCCGATAAACTAACCGAGTTGCTTCAAAATTTAAGTGCAACCCTGGATGACGATACTGGAAGTAAATTTTCAGAACAGCGCGAAGTCAACAAGGTGTTGGTGGTAGCGATCACGTCTAACCGTGGTTTGGCAGGTGCATTTAACAGTAATATCATCAAAGGTTCAAAACGTATCGCTTCAGATCAATATGCTGGCAAACAGGTAGATTACCTTACCATTGGAAAAAAAGGAAACGATATTTTAAAGAAGACTGAAACTGTTATTACCAATAACAATGAAGTTTTTGATGATCTAACCTTTGATAATGTTTCTGAAATTGCTGAAATGTTAATGCAAAAATTTGCCGATGGAGAATACGATAAAATTGTATTGGTCTATAACAAATTTAAAAATGCAGCGACTCAAATTGTGATGAATGAGCAGTTCCTACCTATTCTTCCACCTGAAGTTGATGAGGCTGAAGCACAAAAAGCAACACCAAACTATATTTTCGAGCCCAATAAAGAAGATATTGTTGAAGAACTGATTCCGAAAAGCTTGAAAACACAATTATTTAAAGCGATTCGCGATAGTGTAGCTAGTGAACACGGTGCCCGAATGACAGCCATGCACAAAGCCACAGATAACGCAAAAGACCTTCGCGATGACCTTACGTTGCAATACAACAAAGCACGGCAAGCATCCATTACCAACGAAATTTTAGAAATTGTTGGTGGTGCCGAAGCCTTGGCGGGATAAAATATAATACCTACTTAGTGCAAAAAAGTCTTCCGTTTCTTTCGGAAGGCTTTTTTTGTTTATGCCATTTTCTAATAGTGGAATATTATTTGATAGTTTTGAGAAAACAACTAATCCAACTCTTATGAAATCTCAAAAACTACTCACTTCTTTCCTGTTTTTCATTGCTTTTACTTCAGCGTATTCACAATATGAAAAAGGCGATATTTCCCTTTCCATCCAAGGCGCTCCGTTTATTACACAAGACGGCCCGGACGATTTAGGATTGATGGGATTGGTAACAGCTGAGTTTTTCATTCTTCCTAAACTTTCCGCAGGTATCAGTTTTTTTACCACCAACAATACGGTTTTAAAAAACGATAGCGGAACGACCATCCATTCGTATGGCGTAGTCCCATCGATGCAATATTATGTGTTCAATAAAAACAAGTTCAATGCGTTCGCCCAAATAGGTTACGGCTATGGATTTGAGGACCTGACCCGCGGATATGTTGAAAACAGTGCGTTGACGGTCTTTAACGTAGGGATTGGCAGCAATTATAATTTTTCTGAACATTGGATGGTAAAACTCACCATTCCATATTTTAAAGCACATAATGTAACAGTGGATGCAACAGCGGCAGATGGGGCAACGGTATTTATTGGTTTTGGCTATAAGTTATAAATATATCCAGAAAGGTTTTCAGAATCTGGTAGGCAAAAACAAAAGACCAATTGCCAATACCAAAAGAAAACAGTAAATTACCTACCGAAAAACAAGGCACACAACATGATGAAACCAATAAAAAACATACTGCTTCTCGCAACCACTTCGTTTATCTTCTTTAGTTTTTCAAACTGTGGCAGCAGCCAAACGAATTCCTATAAACTTACCCAGAACGCTCCGTTTAGTATTGATGATGTCTTTTACCAAGATTGGGTTGCCGGTGTTAAAGAAGGTGGTTCTGGAACGAACGTGCACATCACTTTTAAAAATATGGAGGAAGATGTGGTGATCGACAGTATTTTCTTCAGAAACAAATCCGAAAAAGCAAAAAATTCCCCTCAAGCGAAAAAGCATTACATTGGTTATTTTAAAAATAAAACAAACCGTGATATTGTGATGGACAGCGATCCAAGAAAAGAAGCGCAGAACACCCCGCCAGAACCATTTCCTTTCAATTTAGCAGACAACGAAGCCGTTGTGAGTTATGAGCAAAACGGAAGCACGGAATATTTTAAGATAACCGATATCCGTAAAAAAGAAATGCTTGCGTATCCACAGAGCAACACAACGTCAGATAATTAAATTTAATAAATCTGCTGTGTTAAAACCTCACAGGTCTTCAGGACCTGTGAGGTTTATTTTTACTTTATTCCTGTTATTTTAAGTTAAGGAATTAACCAAAAAACTTAACTTATAAAGTTTTTAGTTAAGGTTCTAGTATAAAAACTTAAATAGTGGATAGTATATTTAACCATAACAGGTCAGCTAATTTATCTTTTCAAAACCAGTGTGTTGCTATAATTTCAATACTTTTACGCTTCAAAACAGAATAGATTGAGCGTTTTTAAAAAACTATTTAAGCAAACTTTTGTTTACGGACTGGCCACCGTCCTTCCAAGGGCCTTGGCAATCGTTTTGGTCCCTTTATATGTTTCGGTGTTAGGAACGGAACAATACGGGATTTACGCATCGCTAATGGCGTTTTTAATTTTGGGGAACGTCTTGCTTTCCTACGGAATGGAAACCGCTTTTTTTCGGTTTGTCAATAAGCATGCAGACCAAAAAAACCAAGTCCAATCCACCGCTTTGACCTCGCTTACCGTTTCCACGGTTTTGTTTTTGACCGTTACCTTGCTTTTTGATGATGCGTTGGCAACATTTTTAGAGTTTAAAGCCGAATATGTTACCTACGGCCTACTGATTCTGGCATTGGATGCCTTAGCGGTTTTGCCTTTTGTTTGGTACCGTGCCAACGAAAAACCGATGAAATATGCCGTCATTAAAATCTTTAACGTTTGCGTCAATTTAGGGTTTAACCTTTTTTTCTTTCTGGTGCTTCCCGGTTGGGCCGAAAACAGTCCCGATTCGTTCTGGAGCGCAATGTATTCCGAGGAAAATAAAGTGGCTTATGTATTTATCGCCAATTTAATCGCCAGTGCCATTACCTTGGCGGTGCTGCTTCCGTTGTACATTAAAATAGGCTTTGGTTTTAGTAAAACCATTTGGAAAGGTATGTTTAAATACGCTTTCCCGGTTCTCGTTGCGGGCATTGCTTTCTCCATAAACGAAGCCTTCGATAAAATTTTGCTGAAATACCTATTACCAGAAAACATCGCCGAAGCCGAAGTTGGCGTCTATGCCGCTTGTTATAAATTAGGCGTTTTTATGACGCTTTTCGCCACTGCCTTCCGTTTGGGGATTGAGCCGTTTTTTTTCAATCATGCGCAAAGTAAAAATGCGAAACAGACCTATGCGACCATTACCAAATATTTCTCCATTTTTGGAAGCATCATTCTGCTATTTGTTATTGTCTATATCGATGTTTTTAAACGCATTTTAATCCCGAAGTCTGAATATTGGGAAGCGCTTTCCGTCGTCCCACTTATTTTATTGGCAAACCTGTTTTTGGGTATTTACCATAACCTGTCCGTTTGGTACAAAGTGACCGACCGCACCAAGTTTGGCGCGTATATTTCGGTTTTTGGGGCCTTGATTACTTTAGGGGTAAACTTTGCGTTAATCCCGATAATTAGTTATCAAGGTTCGGCCATTGCGACCTTGGCGGCCTACGGAAGTATGATGGTGCTTTCGTATTATTTTGGGCAACGCAAATATGCTGTTCCCTACGATGTAAAACGAATAGGAGGCTACGTATTGCTTGCAACTGGTTTTTCGGTGCTTTCCTTCTATGTATTTAAAGGCGATTTGCTCATTGGTACTGCCTTATTATTGGTATTTTTGCTCTTGATTTTCTTTTCTGAAAGAAGGGAAATTAGCAACATTCTTAAACGGTAACTATAGCTGCCAAACATACTGAAATAATATAGTTTAATAACTTGAGTCCAACTGAAAAACTCGTGAACTCAAAACTCATAACTCAAAACTCAAAACTCATAACTTGAATATGTATCCATTACGAAGAAACCGTCGATTACGAACCACCGAAGCCATTAGAAGTTTAGTACGGGAAACCACCCTTTCTCCAAATGATTTTTTGGTGCCACTCTTTGTAGTGGAAGGAAAAGGCGTAAAAGAAGAAATCGCTTCGATGCCCAATTATTACCGATACAGCCTGGATTTATTGGCAAAAGAAGTAAAAGAACTATGGAGCTTAGGGCTGAAATCGGTTTTGCTTTTTGTAAAAGTACCCGAAAACCTAAAAGACAATAGCGGGACCGAAGCTTTGAATGCCGAAGGGTTAATGCAACGCGCCATTAAAACCGTAAAAGATGCGGTGCCAGAAATGCTCGTAATGACCGATGTAGCCTTGGACCCCTATTCCATTTTTGGTCATGATGGGATTGTTTCCGAAGGGAAAATATTGAATGATGATTCTTCCGCCGTGCTCGCCGAAATGGCCTTATCGCACGCCAAAGCAGGAGCAGATTTTGTGGCGCCCAGCGATATGATGGACGGCCGTATTTTTGAAATGCGGACACTATTAGAGGATGAAGGTTTTCACGATACAGGAATTATGAGTTACAGTGCCAAATACGCTTCTGCGTTTTATGGGCCGTTCCGCGATGCGTTGGATTCTGCTCCAGTGGACGAAAAAGACGTGCCTAAAAATAAAAGCTCCTATCAAATGGATTACGCCAACCGCGAAGAGGCCATTAAAGAAACACTAATGGACATTGAAGAAGGCGCCGACATTGTCATGGTAAAACCGGGATTGTGCTATTTGGATATTGTTCGCGACATCCGCAATGCGGTCAATGTACCGGTTGCCGTGTATCAGGTAAGCGGTGAATATGCCATGATCAAAGCCGCCGCAGAAAAAGGTTGGCTAGACCATGATGCCGTTGTGTTGGAACAAATTACCGCCATAAAAAGAGCCGGTGCAAGCTTGATAGCAAGCTATTTTGCTAAGGATGTGGTAAAATTAATCAGTTAACATATCCTGCAAGGTTTTCAAAACCTTGCAGGTATAAAACCAAGACCATCTAAATTTTAATACAATTTTAGAACAACGAATTCAATTTGTGCATACCTTTGCTTTGTGAAACCATTTAAAACGCATATCGCTAACTTCTTTTTGGTGCTCAGCCTCTTTTTGGTTTCGGGCCAAACGTTTGCTGCTCCTAACACACAGGTTGCAACAAACAGTACAAATAGCACAAGTTATAGCGTTGAAAATTCTTCCAAACAACAGTTTTTTGAAGAGGTTGCAGAAATAACGGTTTCCTATGAACAAACGGATGAACCTGTTTATCCGCTCCCTCTTTTTTATACTAAAGCTGCTGCAAATGATGCGGTAGCGTATTACATTCCGTCTGTAACAGCGGCAACGTCATTGCACTTTAGGGATGTAAAAAAACAACTGGAACAGCAGTTGTTCCCTTTCCATTTTTTTTGGTGAACGTTTCTTTTTCTGAAACGATACTAAGCCAGGCTAATTAATTGTAATTAGTTCAGGCAATGCGTGTTTAGTTCTTTTCACACACGTCTTATTTCACTGAAAATCAATTCAAAAATTTAAAAAAAATGGAAACAAGTTCCACCCTCATTGGGCTCTTCATATTGCTATTGTTCATGGGGCCTATTTTATTCGTAATCATAAAAAGCAGTACAACTGAAAAAAGATTAAAAAAAAGCTTACAACGCCTGTCTACCCAAAACGGGGTATCAATAAACACTTCCGAAGTGATTGGCAACACCCTCATCGGTCTGGACGAGAATGTTCATAAATTGGTGTTTTCGTACAAAAACAAACTGGCAGACACCTTTAAAACGGTCGATTTAAACACTGTTAAGGAGTGTCGCGTCGCCACCTTTAAAGAGCGCAAACAACCGTTGTCGCGCGTAGCTTTGGAGCTGAAAAGCCCTTCGGCCACAGACGAGATTGTTTTCTACCAAGAACAAGATGATTCGATCGTCACCGATGCCGAAGTTTGTTTAAACCGCGCCAATTATTGGGAAAAAATTATTAAACAGCAATTGTAGTTAAGTTAGTAGTGATTGATTAGTTGTTTTGGAAAAGGGGGCGTAAATGCCTCCTTTTTTTGCTTATTAACATTACCTTGTAAAAAAATCGACATTTAATTTTTATTTTAGTCAAAATTTATCTTTAAGGAATGACATTACTAATCCTGTATGCGGTACTTTCTATTTTCTTCTCGTTTTTATGTTCCATTTTAGAGGCGGCATTGTTGAGCTTTACCCCTACGTACATAAAAATGAAAAAAAACGAAGGGAAAGCCTACGCCTTGACTTTGGCCAATTTTAAGAAAGACATCGATAAACCGCTCATTGCCATTTTAACCCTCAATACCATTGCCCACACGGTTGGTGCGATTTTGGTGGGTAATCAAGCAGGAATTATCGCCGTAGAAGGCGGATACAGCATGTCTTTTTTAGGAATCAACTTTGTAGGTTTGATATCGGCCATTATGACGATTTTAATTTTATTGGTTTCTGAAATAGTACCCAAAACCATTGGTGCCACCTACTGGAAATCCCTCGGGAACTTTACCGCCAAGTTTTTAAAGATTATCATATTTCCGCTTAAATACACCGGCATTTTATGGCTATTGATGCTTACCACGCGCTTAATCGGGAAATCAGCACACGTGAGTACGATGAGCCGCGAAGAATTCATTGCCATAACCGATGCTGCGGAAGAAGAAGGTGTTTTTGAAGAAAACGAAACCACCGTGATCAAAAACCTATTGGTATTTAAATCGGTCAAGGCGAAAGACGTGATGACGCCTTTTCCCGTGGTGACCTTGGAAAACGAGAACATGTCGCTGAAAGAATTTCACTCCAATCATAAAAACCTGCGCTTTTCCAGAATTCCGGTCTATCGTGAAAAAACACATAACATAACCGGTTTTGTGTTGCGGGACGATATTTTGGAGCAAATCGTGGAAGAACACGGGGAAATGCAATTGCAGGAACTCAAACGCGATATTTTTGTGGTCGATGCCGATAAACCCATACCCGATTTGTTTGAAACGTTCATTAAACAACGCGTGCATATCGCTTCGGTAGTAGATGAATTTGGGAATACCATTGGCGTGGTCACCATGGAAGACATCATCGAAACCCTTCTAGGCCTTGAAATCATGGACGAAAGCGATGCTATCGAGGATATGCAAGTGCAAGCCCGAAAAAACTGGGAACGCCGCGCCAAACGCATGGGCATTGAGCTGAACGACATTCCTGATAAAAACTACAAGCAAGACCAAGGCAAGACCAAAGACCAAGACCCCTCGTGAAAACCGCTTATGTAAACACCCCAATAGGCTGGATGGAACTGATAGGCGATGCTTCGGGTTTGGCTTCTGCGATGTTTATTGATGACGAGAAGGTTTCAAAAACAGCTATTTCAGAAACGCTTCCCGATTCCCTTCAAAAAACTATGGAGCAACTCACCGAATATTTTGAAGGCTCCAGGCAAACGTTTAATATCCCATTAAACCCCAACGGAACGAAATTTCAGAAAAAAGTGTGGCAACAGTTACAGTCCATTCCTTTTGGCAAAACCACGAGTTACCAAAAAATGGCCAATGCCTTGGGCGACCCAAAAGTGATTCGTGCTGCGGCTTCGGCCAATGGCAAAAACCCGATATCCATTATTATTCCCTGTCATCGTGTTATTGGCAGTGATGGCTCATTAACGGGATATGCAGGTGGCCTGCATCGTAAAAAGTGGCTGTTGCAACACGAAAGCCCCGTTAAGCAAGGGGAGTTGTTTTAAATTAAGTAAGTTGAAAACAGTCTAAATAGTACCATTTTTTCATTTATATTTGGGAATAACCAAATTTAATTTCAATGAAAAAATTCTTTGCTTGGCTACTCGGCATTGTTGCAACAATCGTATTGCTTTTGTACATAACCGATTACAACTACATTTTAAAAGGCCTCCGTGTAGTCTATTTCACTGGCCATACCACGGCTTTTATTGACGATTTCGATTATTTTGAAAGCGACACCATTCCGGCCAGTACCAATCCGCAGCCGTGGCCAAAAGCAAACGACTACAATACGGCAAAAGCAACCGAAAAATTGAAAGAAACCAATAAGGAGCTGGGCACCGTAGCGTTCCTCATTATTAAAAACGACAGTATTTGGTATGAAAACTATGCCGAAGGGTATAGCGACAGCTCACAGACCAATTCGTTTTCCATGGCCAAAAGCGTGGTTTCGGCACTATTGGGAAAAGCGATTGACGAGGGTTATATTAAAAACTTAAATCAACCGGTAAGCGACTTTTACCCTGAATATAAAAACACAGGGCTCACGGTGGGCGATCTCTCATCCATGGCTTCGGGATTAAACTGGGTCGAGTCCTACAAAAATCCTTTTGGAGTTACGGCCCGTGCCTATTACGATGATAACCTGGCCGAAACCATCCTCAATTTAAAAGTGGTCGATACGCCCGGCACTTCATTCAAATATTCGAGTGGCGATACCGAACTCTTAGCGATGGTCATTCAAAAAGCAGTAGGAAAACCACTGTCCAACTATCTTTCGGAAAGTTTCTGGCAACCTTTGGGCGTCGAAAATCCGGCATTATGGCAAGTAGATGACGATGAGCACCGCTTGGTAAAAGCCTATTGTTGCATAGGTAGCAATGCCCGCGATTTTGCCCGTTTTGGCAAGTTGTACAAAGACTTTGGGAAGTGGAACGGCAACCAACTGTTGGATTCGGCTTTTGTGGCCAAATCTATTAAACCACGATTTGAGGAAAGCCCGGAGTATGGGTATGGCTTTTGGCTCAATAAACATGAGGGCAAGGATGTATTTGCCATGCGAGGCATGTTGGGACAATACGTGATTGTTGTTCCCGAAGACGATGTCATTATTGTGCGTTTGGGCCATCACCGAGCCAAGAAAGAAGACGATCCGTTTACAAAGGATTTTTACACCTATATGGAAGAAGCATACCGTATGTTGAACAAGGATTCGTAATTTTTTCGTAGCTTTAAACACTCCCCGATTGTAAAATTTCAGAAATATGCTTACACGAATTAACCCAGAGCACGTCCTGTTTCTGGACATAGAAACCGTGCCGCAATATCCAGATTACAATGATTTGGACGAAACTGCCAAACAGTTATATGAACAAAAAACCCGCTACCAGCGCAAAGAGGATTTCACTCCTGAGGAATTTTACGACCGTGCCGGTATTTGGGCCGAGTTTGGGAAGATAGTGTGCATTTCGGTAGGGTATTTTAAAATGAAAGGTGATATCCGAAACTTTCGGGTAACCAGTTTTCACGGAGAAGAAGCAACATTGCTTAAGGAGTTTAAAACCCTTTTGCAAACCCATTTTAATAAACCGCAACATGTACTCTGTGCACACAACGGAAAGGAATTTGATTTTCCATACATCGCCCGACGGATGATCATTCACGGAATAAGCCTGCCGTTTAAACTGAACCTCTTCGGAAAAAAACCATGGGAAGTCCCGCACTTGGATACTTTAGAGCTTTGGAAATTTGGTGATTATAAAACATTCACGTCCTTAAAATTAATGGCGCATGTCTTGGGCATTCCCTCACCAAAAGATGATATAGACGGTAGCGATGTGCGCGATGTGTATTACGAAGAAAACGATATGGACCGCATTATCATCTATTGCGAAAAAGACACCATTACCGTGGCACAGATATTCTTAAAACTGCGGAACGAGCCTTTGTTGGCGGAGGATGAGGTGTTGTCGGTTTAAGAATTACCGTTTTCCCGCAACCGTTTATAAAAGCGATAGCCTAACATTAACAACACCGAAAAAGCGATAAGACCCAAAACACCATATATCCAATTTACAGCATTGCGAAGCATCACTAAAAATATAATGGCAAAAAGGATAATGGTTGCGCCTTCATTAAACAATCGCATAAAATTGGAGGAGTGTTTTACGACGCCTTTTTGCAGTTGCTTATAGATTTGGTGGCATTTTAAATGGTATAAAATTAAAAGGAACACAAACCCGAGCTTTACTTGCATCCACGCATCGGTTAAATAGAAAGTGCGCATTAAAATAAGCCAAATCGCAAAGCCAACGGCAAGTATAGCCGAGGGCCACGTGATGATGGTCCATAGGCGTTTGGCCATGAGTTTCAATTGCTTTTCTAAAATCTCTTTTTCGGGCGATGGTTTTTCTGAAGCTTCAATTTGATATACAAAAAGCCTAACGATATAAAACAGACCAGCAAACCAAGTGATTACGAAAATTAAATGCAGAGCTTTTATGTAGTTGTATTCCATCGGGGCAAAGATAGCCAAATATTGACTTTTAATGTCTTTTTGTAATTAGTGCAATTATTTTTTTATGAACTTTTTGACAGTGTGTCCATTTAATGATTCAATTTTAATAATGTAAATACCTGTTTCCAAACTTGAAACAGTAAGTCCATTTTTAAAATCGTCACTTATAAAAGCCAGTTTACCAAGGGAGTCAAAAATTTGTACTGTTTTTATAGTGTCATTGGGAATTTTTATGAATAATTTTTCATCCACAGGATTTGGGTATATGGAAATTTTAGGTTCAATTACCTCATTAGTACCCAATACGGGGGTATTTTCAAAATTAAATGTAAAGCCAGGAGCTAATTCAAAAGAAAAATTAGCTTCTCCAGAGGATGAATTTTCATTAACCCAAAAATATAATTCACCGTTTTCATCCATAAACTGAGAAAAGTAATAGTTTTCAAAACCATTATGGTAATCGCACGTTTCTCCGGTTTCCTGAAAATCGTTTGCTATCAATCTTGCTCCAGAAAAATTATCATTGGTGTAAAAAAATTGCCCACTGAAATCATTACAGGAACCTGTTCCTGTAAATGATAAATCTTGATTTATTGTTAGGCTTGGGTTAATAGGAGGGTTGTAGTTGGCAATATAATCACTGTCTTCACCAAGGTCGGCATCCATTGAATGTAGATACCAAGTTCTCAATAAAGCTGCATCGGGCAAGCCGATAGGTGTGTTTACATAAAAAGCTACATTGCCTTCATTGTCTGTTAAGCGCAGGCTTTTATAATCATATAACGAAGAAGCAAAATAATCATACGTAAAGGTCTTTAAATCAAGCATTTCGGAGCTTAAAAGCCCTTCGAAATAAAGATCCTCAAAATAACAATTGCCGGTATCACATGAAAGAAGTGTTATGCCAACCTCGGTAAAGGTAAATGTGTTTCCAGAAAATGAAACGGCACCAAATAGGTTGTTTACCACTCCGTCTGCATATACTGTGTAGTCCGTGCCATTTTCTTCAAAGATGATGTTGCTTTCCACTCCTAAAGGCGTGTAATTATGTTCACCGTCAAGTTTTAAAAATCTCAAATACCAGGTTTCAGCTGTAATTTCAGAAATCTGTGCTTGCGTAGAATACCCAATAAAAAATACGAGAATAAGTACTATTTTATTCATAATTAACACGTTGATACTTTAAATATAGTGAAAATTATGTGATCAATGTCTTTTTAATTTCCCTGTTCAGAAAAAATCCCGTTACAATAGTTGACAGCACATCGGCAATGGGAAAGGAGATCCAAACACCCAATTCGCCAAAAAAGTTGGGTAAAATCAAAATAAGCGGGATAAAGAAAAATCCTTGCCTGGTAAGGGTGAGCAATAATGCCGGCGTGGCCTTCCCAATGGCTTGAAAATAAGCCGAACCTATCAGTTGAATGGCGATAATTGGTATCGCGGCAAACACCCACCGCATGGCCCAAGGGGTTTCTTTTAAGATAACAGCATCTGTGGTAAAAACCGAAACAATGGCTTCGGGAAATATCATAATCAACGCAAAAATCACCAAAGCAAGCAACCCGGCATACTTTATGGCTTTATTGATACTTTCCCGAACCCTGGGAAATTTATACGCGCCATAATTATACCCCGCAATGGGCAAAAACCCTTGTGTAACGCCCAGAACAGGAAACAATGCAAACATGAGCATACGGCCAATAATTCCATACATCGTCACCGATGCCTCCCCTCCTAAACTAAAGAGAATGTTGTTCATCAATAAATAGGTAACACTTACAACCGCTTGCCGCGCCAAGGTTACAAACCCTAAGGCCGTCATTTCTTTTAAAATTGCCATATTAAGTCCGAAATGTGAAAAACTAATTCGAAGCTCCGACCGATCACTTAAAAAGAACCAAAAAATAAACAAGAAACTTAGCACATAGGAAGCTGTGGAAGCCCAAGCGGCACCGGCCATTCCCATATCGAACACGTAAATTAAAATATAATCCAAAAACAAATTGCCCACCGATGGGATGATCATGGCAATCATGGCAATTTTTGGTTTGCCTTCAGCCCGGAGCACGTTGTTCCCCATCATGGAAAGTGCTAAAATGGGAACGCCGTACAGTACGATTTTATAATAGATTTTAGCGGGTTCAAAAATATCCCCCTTTCCACCAAATGCCGGGATAAGATCGTTTACAAAATAAAGGCCGACCACTGTCATTAAAATGGTGATCAAAAGCGTAAGGGTAATTTGGTTTCCGAAGGTTTTCAGGGCTTTTTCTTTGTTATTGGCTCCCAATGCCCTCGAAATGATGGAGGAACCGCCAATGCCGATTGCCATTCCCAGTGCGGCAATAAAAAACGAAACCGGTAACACCACGTTAATCGCTGCAATGGCAATAGAGCCAATCCAGTTTCCGACGAAAATAGTGTCGACAAGAATGTTGAGTGACATGACCAAAATACCAATGGAAGCAGGAACAGACTGCTTTACCAATAGGTTACTAATCGGCTCTGTCCCTAAACTGGCCGAGCGGTTTTGTAATGCCATTACATTGTGAATTAAGTTTTAAGCTATTGCTTTGTCCACATCGACAATGCGCCATTTATCGATCCAGCCAGCCAATAATTGGGCAAAATCGTCGCGGTCGTTTAAACAAGGGATGGTCGTGAATTCTTCTCCGCCTGTTTCGTGGAAAATCTCCTCACCTTCCATGGCGATTTCTTCCAAGGTTTCTAAACAATCGCTTACAAAGGCCGGGGTGACGACCGCCAATTTTTTAATGCCCGCTTTGCCCATACGTTCTATGGTGCGGTCGGTATAGGGTTTCAGCCACGGGTCGAAGCCCAATCTTGACTGGAACGAAACAGAGTAGCTGTTTTCTTTTAAGCCCAGTTTTTCGGCCACTAATCTGGTGGTTTCAAAACATTGATGGCGATAACAGTATTCATGCGCTTTTGAAGGCGTAATACAACAAGAACCATCTATTTTGCAATGGCTGTTGGTAATGTCGCTTTTTCGAATGTGCCGCTCCGGAACCCCGTGGTAACTGAACAGTAAATGCTCATAATCCAAGTTTTTGATGTGTTCTTCAATACTTTTGGAAAGTACATCAATGTATTCTGGTTTGTTGTAAAAAGCTGGAAATGATGAAATTTTCAACTGCGGAAAAAACGCATTGCGAAGTTCTTCTACCTTAACATTTATAGTCTCGGTTGTCGCCATGGCAAACTGTGGGTACAAAGGGATTACCAAAACCTCGTCCACATCTTGGTCAACCAATTGCTGCAGCCCTTTTTTTAGGGACCTGCTTCCATAGCGCATGGCCAGGCCAATAGGCAAGGTGGTTTTTTCCTGCACTTTTTCCTGAAGCCGTTCAGAAAGCACAATCAAAGGCGAACCTTCTTCCCACCAGATTTTTTGGTAGGCTTCGGCGCTTTTTTTAGGTCTGGTATTTAAAATAATACCTCGCACAATTAATATTCTTGCCCATCGAGGTACATCGATCACGCGGGGATCCATTAAAAACTCGTCTAAATACCTTTTAACGTCTTTTGGGTTGGTACTATCGGGCGAGCCGAGGTTTACAAGGAGGACTCCTTTTTTCATATCAAATTTTTCTGTTGCAAAATTACTTGTATTAAAATGAATTGTCAAACACCTGATACATATAAAAACTATAAAGTCATTTACGTTTCTTATGCTGAGAGGCTCATCAAATATTTTTTAGGCGTCGTACCGTACTTTTTCTTGAAAGCTGCAATAAAATGGCTGGCCGCGCTATATCCCACTTTTAAGCCTACTTCGTTAACATTGTGCGATCCAGTGGCCAATAGCTGCCGCGCTACTTCCATTTTATAATCAAACAAAAAACTGAACACAGAATCGCCATACACCTGCTTAAAACCTTCTTTCAGTTTGTTGAGGGGCAAATTGATTTCGTTGGCTAATTCCTGCAAGGTTGGGGGTTCTGCCATATTGGCGATAACAATTTGCTTGGCTTTTTTTATTTTGGTCACGTTGTCTTCATCGGCCAAAAACGGACACTGTTCCACATCAAGGTCGGCCGGTCGGTTAAAATAAAGGCTCAACAGTTCATACGCTTTTCCTTTAAAATACAAGGGTTTTACCGAAGGATGCAAATTGTAATTCATCAATTGATTGAGCACGATGGCCATCGATGGCGAAATAGGGGCATCTTTGTAGTACTTTCGGTTTTTGTTCTCCTCGCTCAAAAAAGTAATGTAATTGGCCTCGCTCGAAAACAAGGCGTGGAATTTTTCAATGGGCAACAACACCGAAAGCACCCAAGAATGCGGTGCTACATGTATGTGCAATGGCAATTCCCGTTGCGGATTATAGAGTAATAGGGAGTTTTCTTCGCTTATGGGCAAGGAGTAATTCCCTTCATTGAAAAGAAAGCTGGCAGTGCCTTTTATGCAAAAATGAAACTGAATGAAATTAGTCCCAATCTCGCGTTTAAAAGACTGGTTGTCATTGGTTTCATTGTTGAATTTCAGAATAAAAAACCCTTCCGAAATGGAGGTCTCCTCATAAAAACCGGAATGGTCAACTGCTGAACTTTCAGCGACATTTTTTTCAGAAATCATAACGCTATTTTTAAACTTTATTTAGAATTGTTCTAAACAACTAGGCAAATTTATTGCCCGAACGATGCGAAATTAGGGCATTTATATGACATTTGTCATATTTTGACAGAAATTAACACCTTTCGATACAATTGATACCGCAAGCGTTATTTTTTCATTGGTATTGCCCTTACATTTGCGCCGTTAGGTATGAAAACAACCAGTAATAAATCACTATCCACTTTTGAAGGGAATTTCTATGCCATTGGTCTTAATTACAAAAAGGCCGATGCTGCCATGCGTGGCCGTTTCAGTATTGGAGATACGGCGCAAACTAATATCCTGACGCAGGCAAAAAAAGACGGTGTTCCTTCATTAACGGTCATTTCTACCTGCAACCGTACCGAACTGTATGGCTTTGCACAGCATCCTTTTCAACTTATTAAATTGTTGTGCGAACATACCGAAGGCACCATCGATGATTTTGAAAAAGTAGCTTATGTCTACAAAAACGATCAAGCAGTTTCCCATTTATTTAAAGTGGGGACCGGATTGGACAGCCAGATTTTAGGTGATTTTGAAATTATTAGTCAGTTGCGCAACGGGTTCCGCCGTTCTAAAAAACACGGACTGCTCAACGCGTATATGGAACGGTTAATCAATGCCGTGATCCAAGCCAGCAAGCGGATTAAAAATGAAACCGAAATTTCAACAGGTGCTACTTCGGTTAGTTTTGCGGCCGTACACTATATTATGGCGCACGTGCCGCACGTTTCAGATAAGAACATTTTACTCTTCGGAACGGGTAAAATAGGTAGGAACACCTGCGAAAATTTAATTAAGCACACTAAAAATGAGCACATTACGCTCATTAACCGAACCAAAGAACGGGCCGAGAAAATTGCCGGTAAATTCAACCTCGTGGTTAAAGATTATGCCGACATTCAAAGCGAATTGGCACAGACCGATGTGCTCGTGGTCGCTACCGGTGCACAACAGCCTACCATTTCAAAAGAGTTGCTGTACCTTAAAAAACCGTTGCTAATTTTAGACCTTTCCATCCCACGGAATGTTTCCGAAGATGTGAAAGAGAACGAGCTGGTTACCTTGGTCCACTTAGACGAATTGTCTTCCGTTACCAACCAGACCTTACAACACCGGGCCGAACAAGTGCCGATCGCCAAAAAAATAATCGAAGAAATCGAATCTGAATTTATTGGCTGGGTACGCGACCGTCATTTTATTCCTACGGTAAAGGCGTTAAAAACGAAACTTACCGAAATCAAGGCCGGGGAAATTGATTACCACCGTAAAAAATTGGAAGATTTTAACGAAGAACAGGCACAGATTATCAGCGACCGCATCATTCATAAAATAACCACCCAAGTTGTAAACCACCTGAAACAAGCCAATGGCTCGACCGAGCAACACCTGCACATGCTCGAATCTATGTTTCAGTTAGAAGAAAGCGAACGTGAATAAAACAATCCGTATTGGCACACGCGATAGCGAATTAGCGTTATGGCAAGCCACGACCGTACAGAGAAAACTTGAAAACTTAGGCTATAAAACCGAATTGGTCCCCGTGAAATCCACGGGCGATTTGGTATTGGACCAACCTTTGTACGAAATGGGCATTACCGGTATTTTTACCAAAACCTTAGACGTCGCCATGCTCAACGGAACGGTGGATATTGCCGTGCATAGCATGAAAGATGTCCCCACCCATTTACCAAAAGGAATTGTACAAACCGCCGTTTTAGCTAGGGCAACTTCAACTGATATTTTGGCCACAAAAGGCAGCTTTACACCCGAAAAACCATGTACCATTGCTACGGGAAGTTTGCGCCGGAAAGCACAATGGCTCAACCGGTACCCCAATCATGAGGTTGTAGATTTGCGCGGAAATGTCAACACCCGTTTACAAAAGCTTCAAAACAACGATTGGCAAGGTGCCATTTTTGCAAAAGCAGGATTAGAACGGATAAACGTATTACCCGATAATTTTGAAAACTTGGACTGGATGATACCTGCTCCGGCTCAAGGCGCGATGGTGATAGTGGCTTTGGAAAAGGATGGTTTCAGTAAAGAGGCCACTTCAAAATTAAATAACACCGAAGCCGATATTTGCACGTATATTGAACGTGCCTTTCTTCAAAAATTAGAAGGAGGGTGTACCGCGCCTATTGGTGCCCTGGCTGAATGTATTGACGGTGAAATTCAATTTAAAGGCGTGTTGTTTTCATTGGATGGACAAACAAAATTAGAGATTGCAAAACAATGTCCTAAAAATGATTACAAAGATTTAGGAGCGAGCTGTGCCAAAGAAGTTTTAGACAACGGCGGAAAAGAATTGATGGAAGTTATTAAGTCTGAAATAGAAAAATAGATGCTTTATGAAATCCATCCTTTCCACCAAAAAACTTACCCTTGCTCAAAAAGAACTGCTTTTAAACTCCGGTTTAACGTTTGTAGAATACAATGCCATTTCTATTGAATTTATGACTTTTGAAGCTCCAAAGGTCATTGAAAACGCTATTTTCACCAGTAAAAATGGAGTGAGGGCTGTTTTTAATACTTCCGAGGAAATGCCTGAAACTCAGAATTGTTTTTGTGTAGGCGAAAAAACAAAGGCACTTTTAGAGGATAATGGTCAAAAAGTGATTAAAACCACCGATTATGGAGTAGAATTGGCTGAATATTTAACTAAAAACCATAAAAATCACACTTTTTATTTTTTTTGTGGCAATAAACGCCTGGACACTATTCCAGAAGCATTAAAAGAAGCAAATATTGCTCTTTCTGAAATAGAAACGTACAAAACGGAGCTTAACCCCATAAAGTTTGACCGTCAATTTGATGGTATTTTGTTTTTCAGTCCAAGTGGGGTGCAAAGTTTTATTTCAGGAAACAAACTAAAAAACTCAATTGCTTTCTGCATTGGCACCACAACGGCAGCAGAAGCAGAAAAACATACCGAAAATGTAGTGATTGCTAATTCAACTTCGGTTGAAAGCGTGATTGCTAAAGCGGTTAAAACATTAAAAAAATAGATAAAAAAGACCTCAAAGGTTTTAAAAACCTTTGAGGTCTGAATAATAGAGTTATATGAAAAATAGTAATAAAAACGAAGAGATTCCTGCCTTCGCAGGAATAAAGAACGATTTATTTCTTCGTGCTTTAAAAGGCGAAACCGTAGAACGCCCCCCAGTTTGGATGATGCGCCAAGCAGGCCGCTACCTTCCCGAATTTATGGAGATAAAGAAAAAATACGATTTCTTTACCCGTTGCCGTACGCCCGAGCTTGCCAGTGAAATCACCGTGCAGCCCATTCGTCGTTATGGCATGGATGCGGCTATTCTGTTCAGCGATATTTTGGTTATCCCGCAAGCGATGAATATTGAAGTGGAGATGAAACCAGGCGTGGGGCCGTGGCTTCCAAACCCTATTCGTAGTGAAAAAGACTTGGATAGCGTGATTGTACCTGATATTCACGACACGCTAGGCTACGTAATGAACGCCATTAAAATGACGAAGGAAAAGTTAGACGACGAAATCCCATTGATTGGTTTTGCCGGAAGTCCTTGGACGATTTTATGTTATTGCGTGCAAGGTCAAGGCTCAAAAAACTTTGACAAAGCAAAACAATTTTGTTTTACGCAACCTGTTGCCGCGCACGCCCTACTTCAAAAAATTACCGATACGACCATTGCGTATTTAAAAGAAAAGGTAAGAGCAGGCGTAAATGCCGTTCAGGTTTTCGATAGCTGGGGCGGGATGTTATCGCCTTCCGATTATCAAGAATTTAGTTGGAAGTATATACAGCAAATTATCGATGCCCTAAAAGACGAAGCACCTGTTATTGCCTTCGGAAAAGGCTGCTGGTTTGCTTTGGATACGATGGCTAAAAGTGGTGCTTCCGCTTTGGGTGTCGATTGGACATGTGATCCGCAAACAGCTAGAAAACTGAGCGGAGGGAATATTACGTTACAAGGGAACTTCGATCCTACGCGGTTGTTTAGTCCGCCAGCTGAAATTAAAAAGATGGTAACCCAGATGATCAATGCCTTCGGAAAAGATAAGTACATTGTCAATCTAGGCCACGGTATTTTACCTAATATTCCAATTGAAAACGCTGGGGCTTTTATTGAAGCGGTTAAAGAATACAAAGCCGAGTCATGAATGTTATAAAACGCATCCGTCAATTAAGTGTCAAGCAATTGTGGCATTTGTCGGGTGTGTTTATCAAACAGCCTTTTTTGGTTTTTCCAACGCTAAATGCGACGAAAAGAACCATGCAAATCAGTGGTGATTTATATGGGAAAGCGCATCATAAAAACGGCCCGGCGAATGCGTTTCGGCATGCGCTGTGGAATGTTTTGATAGCAAAAGCGGCGTTCAGAAAATTTCAGAATATTGAAAAGAGCGTCGATTGGGCAGAAAAAGTAACCGATCTGCATGAAAAATTAGCACCAAACAGTCCTTTGGAAACGGCCATGGATTTGCACAACAATGAAATGGGTCGCTACTATTTTAAAGAAATCGCTGACTTATCAGAAGAAAAAACGATCAGTTTCCTTCAGAAAAAAGCAAAAAATGCCCAAAAAGTGACAAAAACAAGCGAAATTGAAGTGTTTGAAAAAGAGTTGGTCTTTATTGAAAAAACTTCATAAATTAAGTATGCTTAAAAATATACTAAGCGCCATACAAGCCTATTTTAAAACGTTTCAGTTGATCTCAAAGCTGAAGCTATGGAAATATTTTGGCGTTCCTATTTTAATAAGCCTGCTAACAGCGACAGTCATTGGTTTTTTGGCCTGGGGCTTAAGCGATAATATTGGCGCGTTCATTTCAAAAATCTGGTTTTGGGAATGGGGTGCCGAAACGTTCCGGACGATTAGCGATGTATTGGGGGCTCTCATTATAATTGCCATCGGCCTTATTCTCTATAAACACATTATTATGGCGTTGAGCGCGCCTTTTATGAGCCCTGTTTCCGAAAAAATTGAACATCATTTAATAGGAGAGTCGCATACCCATAGAAACACATCGAATACTGCTCAGTTATGGCGAGGCATAAGGATTAACGTCCGAAATTTATTATTAGAGCTGCTGTTTACCATTCCTATTTTGTTGTTAAGCTTAATCCCCATTGTCAATATTTTTACTTCGGTTTTACTGTTTTTGGTACAATCGTATTACGCTGGCTTCGGAAATATGGATTATACGCTGGAAAGGCACTTTAGCTATCGGGAAAGCATTTCTTTTGTAAAGAAAAATAGGGGCATTGCCATAGGAAACGGCATTGTTTTTATGGCCATGCTTTTAATACCAGTTATAGGGATTATTTTGGTTTTACCATTATCGGTAACAGCGGCAAGCACTGAAACGGTGAGGCTTTTAAAAGAAAATAACCTTACGGAAAAAACAAAAATAACATGAAAGACCAATTTGTAACCTACATAAAAACATTACAAGACACCATCACTTCAAAATTGGAGGAAATCGATGGCAAAGCCACCTTTAAAGAAGATCCTTGGGTTCGAAAAGAAGGTGGCGGCGGCCGTACCCGAGTCATTGAAAACGGAGCCGTTTTTGAAAAAGGAGGCGTGAATATCAGTGAAGTCCACGGCGAGTTGCCTGAAAGCATGCAAAATTACTTTGGTGTACAAGATGCAAACTTTTTTGCGTGCGGTTTGAGTTTAGTGTTACATCCAAAAAATCCTTTTGTGCCGACCGTTCACGCCAATTGGCGGTACTTTGAAATGTACGACCAAGAAGGCAATATCGTTGATCAGTGGTTTGGTGGCGGACAAGACCTTACCCCGTATTATTTATTTGAAGAAGATGCCGAACACTTTCACCAAGTGTGCAAAACAGCTTGCGATAAACACAATGCCGACTTTTACCCAAAATACAAAGCCCGTTGTGATGAATATTTCTACAACGCACATCGTGGTGAAGGCAGAGGAATTGGCGGTTTATTTTTCGATTATTTAAAGAAAACCGAAACCATGAGCATGCAAGACTGGTACAACTTTGTCACCGAAGTTGGCGACAGTTTTTTAGAAGCTTATGTACCCATTGTTGAAAAAAGAAAAAATATAGATTACACACAAGAAAACAGAGATTGGCAAGAAATAAGACGCGGTCGTTATGTTGAGTTCAATTTGGTACACGATAAGGGAACGTTGTTCGGTTTAAAAACCAATGGCCGGATTGAGAGCATCTTAATGAGCTTACCGCCTCATGTGCAATGGCGATACGATTATCAACCAGAACCCGGTAGCGAAGAAGAAAAATTGGTTGAACGGTTAAAAAACTCTAAAGATTGGGTGTGAAAATGAGCCTAAACACTTTAACTGTTATTCTTTTCTGAATAAACACCTTACTTTGTTCGTTTTCCAGTTCAGCTTAGTACTTTTGCTGGGTATTTTGTATTTTAACCCTTCGATTCCTTTTAAGGGATAAATCGATTTTATATTTCAACAGTATAATCAATAAGCTACCATACATGAACGTAAAAATAATCAACAAATCGGAGCACCCCATTCCTTCTTATGAAACCATCGCCTCGGCTGGCATGGACCTTCGGGCTAATGTTTCAGAACCTTCAACCCTAAAACCGTTGCAACGTGCTATCGTTAAAACAGGCTTGTTTATTGAACTTCCCATTGGTTTTGAAGCCCAAGTGCGACCCCGAAGTGGGTTGGCCGCAAAAAAAGGAATTACCGTTTTAAACAGTCCCGGAACCATCGATGCAGACTATCGAGGCGAAATTGGCGTTATCCTTGTGAATCTTTCCAATGAAGATTTCACCATTGAAAACGGCGAGCGGATTGCGCAATTGGTTATTGCAAAACATGAACGCGCCGTTTGGGAAGAAGTGGAAACGCTAGAAGAAACATCCCGCGGAAGCGGTGGCTTTGGAAGTACTGGGACTAAATAAATGCTTTTATAAAAGAGTAAAATATAAGTTGAATTAAAAAAGATACCCTTGGGTTTTGTTTATAAGTACCCATTGGAAAGACAAAAAAAGAATAACAAACCTTTAAAAGATACCCGCTTTCGCGGGCACTAAGATGAAAATAATTGTACCAATGGCCGGACGTGGTTCGCGCCTTCGTCCACATACATTGACCATCCCTAAACCATTGATTCCGGTGGCAGGAAAACCTATCGTACACCGGTTAGTAACCGAAATTACCGAAATTTTAGACGAAAAAGTAGATGAAATCGCCTTTATACTAGGCGATCCCGCTTTTTTTGGGGATGATGTCGTTGAAAGTTTAGAAGAATTGGCAAATAGTTTAGGGGCAAAACCTACTATTTACCGTCAGTTAGATCCAAAAGGAACTGGCCACGCCATTATGTGTGCTGAAGAGTCACTAGAAGGTCCAGCAGTAATTGCGTATGCCGATACCTTAATTAAAGCCGATTTTAACTTAGACAAAGAAGCCGATAGCGTTATTTGGACCAAAAAAGTGGAAAACCCCGAAGCGTATGGCGTGGTGAACTTGAATGACAAAGAAGAAATCACCGAACTGGTAGAAAAACCAACCGAGTTTGTAAGCGATCAAGCCGTAATCGGGATTTACTATTTTAAAGATGTTGCTGTTTTAAAACAAGAGCTTCAATATGTGCTGGATAACAATATTATACACGGCGGTGAATACCAAATCAACGATGGCATAAAGCGTATGATGGCCGAAGGAAAAGTCTTTAAAACCGGGACGGTTGACGAGTGGATGGATTGTGGCAACAAAGAAGTAACCGTCGCCACCAACAAAAAAATGCTCGGTTTTATTGCTGAAACCAATGAACGGCTTATTTCAGAAAAACACACCAATACCAATTCTGAAATTATCGAGCCTTGTTTCATCGGTGAAGATGTTGTAATTAAAAACAGTACGGTTGGTCCATACGCGTCAATTGGCAAAGGCACAATAATTGAGGACAGTACCGTTAAAAATAGTATAATTCAAACGCATACAGTGGTTAAAAATGCTATTTTAGATAATGCGATGATTGGTAATCACGCCACGTTCAACGGCAAGTTTACCAACGTGAGCATAGGTGATTATTCAGCATTGGAATAGCAAGCAAAAGTTTTAATAATTCAGGTAACCATTTTCTCCCCCTTCGGGGGAGATGCCCGCAGGGCAGAGGGGGAAAACCCTATATCAAAATGAAAAACAAAAGCCACATTCTTTTTCTCCTCCTCTTCGGAATCATTTTCATTCCGAAGCAAGCTTTTGCGCAAGAAACCGAAACCGCTGCAGAGCAACCCACGGATGATTTAGGAAATGTGACAGACGCCTTTCAGGAAAACTTTTTTGAAGCCTTAAAACAAAAAGGGATTGAAAATTTCGAATTGGCCCTCGATGCCCTTCGGAAAGCTGAAAAAGCCGCTAAAGGTGACTCAGAATTAGAAGCTGTCGTTGCGTTTGAAAAAGCCAAAAACCTCACCGAACTCAAGCAGTTTGAAGAAGCTGAGATAAGTTTCAATAAAGTGTTGAAAACCGAACCCAAGCGGTTGGATGTGTTAGAGTCATTGTACGATCTTTATTATCAAAAAAGGGATTACGATGCGGCCATTCCGTTGGTCAAAAAACTGATTCAATTTGACGAAGATTACAAAGAGGATTTAGCCAATCTATATTCACGAACGCGTCAATTTGACAAAGCCATTGAAGTATTGGACGATCTTGACGAAATCTGGGGTGAAAGTGATTATCGAAATGCCCTCCGTTCTCAAATTTACCGTCAAACAGGTGATAGTGAAGGACAGATTGAAAACCTGGAAACCCGCATTGACAAAAAACCAAAGAAAGAGCAGGATTATCTAAGCTTAATTTATTTGTACAGCGAAGAAGGCAATACCGAAAAAGCCTTTGCAACTGCTAAAGAATTATTGAAAAATCAACCTGATTCTAAACAAGTTCATTTGGCGTTGTACAAGTTTTATTTAGATGAAAACAATACCGAAGAAGCCTTTAAATCGATGAACATCGTGTTTTCGGCTTCAGAAATAGAAAAAGAAAGCAAGTACAATGTTTTGAGCGATTTTGTAGGGTTCGTGGAGAAAAACCCGCAATACGAAGCCGATCTGGATACGGTGGTTGAAAATTTCAGCATTGAAAATTCAGGAAAAATCTACGAACAATTAGGGGGGTACTATAACTCAAAAGGGGAAAAGGAAACCGCTTTAAAATTTTATGAGAAAGGAATTGAAGGCGACACGGATAATTTCAGTCTATTAAAAAACACCTTGTTGCTTCAAATTGATTTAAAAAAATACAAAGCTGCCCAACAATTAAGCAGTGAGGCATTGGCAATATTCCCAGCGCAACCCTTACTGTATTTAATCAATGGTGTGACCCAAAACAACCTTAAAAATGCTGACGAAGCTATTGAAAGTCTTAACAGCGGATTGGATTATCTATTTGACAACCCAACGATGGAACAGGATTTTTATAAACAATTACAGCAAGCATACACATTAAAAGGAGATTCAAAAAAAGCCGCTGAGTATGCTAAAAAAGCCGCGCAAATAAAGTTGACAAACTAATACATGAAGTACACTAAATTTATTTTTATCGCCTTGGCCATTGCGCTTTCCTCTTGTGGTGCGGCCAAGGAAATAAAAGGCTCAAAAACAGCCAACGAAAACCTTTCTGTTAAAAACATCATTGCTTCCCATGAAGCAGCATCGCCAGATTTTAAAACCATGGCTGCCCGTATTCAAGTGGTGTATGAAGACGAAGACACCCAACAGAGTGTTACCGTGAGCTTGCGAATGGAAAAAAACAAAACCATTTGGGTAAAAGCTTCGTTCTTGGGAATTACGTTGGTAAAAGCCAATATAACCCCAGATCGCGTTCAATATTACGAAACCATTGGCGGCACCTATTTTGACGGGGATTATGCACTGCTAAGCGATTGGCTGGGCACTGAAATCAATTTTGAAAAAGCCCAGGCAATCTTATTAGGTCAATCTATTTTTAATATTAACAAGGCAGATTATAAGTCAACGGTAGTTCAAAATAAATACAAATTGCAACCCAAGGTACAACCTCAAAATTTTATTCATTCGTTGTTTTTAAATCCTGAAAATTTCAAAATAGCTTCAGAAAGCCTTTCGCAACCTAACAATGAAAGGTTGTTGAGCGTTCGGTACAATGGGTATCAAAAAATAGGCACTGGATTTTATCCTTCGGAAATAAAAATAAATACTACTGAAAAAGACAGTAAAACAAATATTGACGTTACTTATAAAAAGATAGATTTGGATGTAAATATTGGCTTCCCGTTCAACATTCCAGATGGATATGAAAAAATACAGTTATAATGCGCAGTAACTTTGCAACATACCTTTTAATGGGGTGCTTTTTGTTTTTAGCGGCTTCCGTTTCAGCCCAATCTGAAAAACAAAAAGAACTGGAAGCGCAACGGCAAGCCATTTTGCAGGAAATAAAACAAATCAACTCGCTGCTGTTCAAAACCCGAAAAGAAGAAAAATCGGTGTTGACGCAAGTGGAAGATTTGGACCAACGTATAAGCGCTACTGAAAATTTGATACGCATCACTAACCGTCAAGCCAATCTATTAACGCGCGAAATTAACGACAACCTTACCAAAATCGATAACCTGCGCACAGAGCTGGAAGAACTTAAAGAAGATTATGCAGCGATGATACGCAAATCGTACAAAAGCAAATCGCAGCAAAGCAGGGTGATGTTTTTATTGTCTTCGGAAAGTTTTTTGCAGGCCTACAAACGGTTGCAGTATATGAAACAATATGCCAAGCATCGTAAAGAACAGGGCGAAAGCATTAAAGAAAAAACGGCCCAATTGCAACAACTCAATAAAGACCTAATTGTTCAGAAGAAGAAAAAGGAAGCGCTCATCGCCCAAAACCGAAAAACCAAAAACGAACTGGCCAAAGAGAAAAAACAGCAGCAAGCACTCGTAGCGTCGTTGAAGAAAGACGAAGGTAAATTTGCCGCACAAATAAGGGAAAAACAACGCAAAGCCGATGAAATTGACCGCCAAATAGAAAAATTGATCCGAGAGGCCATTGCAAAGTCCAATAAAGCTTCGGGCAACAAAGTAGATAACACCCGGGAGTCCACTTTTGCCATGAATGCCGAAGCTAAAGAACTGGCCGCTAATTTCACGAACAACAAAGGAAAACTACCCTGGCCCATTACCAAAGGGGGCGTCGTGGTAAAAACATACGGGAAGCACCGTCATCCACAATTGCCCAATGTGACCACTTTTAACAGCGGAGTGGAAATCGCCACCGAAAAAGGCGCCCAAGCCCGTGCCGTCTTTAAAGGGGTAGTACTCGAAATACAGCAGTTAAAAGGTTCCAATAAGGCGGTTTATGTGCAGCACGGAAATTATATTACGGTTTATAACAATTTGGCGACCGTCACTGTAAAAAAAGGGGACAAAGTAGCTACCAAACAACCTTTGGGAACTGTTTTCAGTAATCCGGCTACCGGAAAAACCACTATAAAATTCCTTATTTACCAAAATACCAATCGCATGAACCCGGCAGATTGGATTTATAGGATGTAAATCAATGTGGCGGTTTATCTTTTAAAATTCCGTATAAAAATGTGCTTAGCAAAGCGCTAAAAATCACTGTCAAATAGAAAGGTAGCCCAAACCAACCAAAACATACATTGAGTCTGGCCACGCTTTGGCCAATGTTACCCACGTCAAAATACTGCTGCCAATGGCGTAAGAATATTGTGAAGCGGTTTATATTCAAATGGCTGAATGTTTCTAACACCTATTTTGAAGTTTCTTGCAGGCATATGCACACAAACAAGTAGTAATGGTTACCTATGTTATGGGGCAACAGACTATTTTTTCTGAAGAATAAAAAACAGTTCATTTCCCTGCCGCTGAGGGATAGAGTTATAGGAGGTTTCCATAATTTTAATATCAAAAAGTGGTGAAAACCGTTTTTTATATTCTGTTTCGCTTCCTCCAAAAGGAGGACCGTCTTTGGTTAAGGGAAAGTTGAAAAGCAATCCTACTAATTTTCCTTTTGGTTTCAGTAACTGATGCATTTTTAAAACATAATCATCCCGTAATGAAGGATCGAGCGCACAAAAGAAGGTTTGCTCTATAATAAGATCGAATGTTTCTTCTAACTTAAAAAAATCTTGATGAATTAATTTTTCCGAAGGAAAGGTTGGCACCCGTTTTCTAATATTCTGTAAAGCGGTTTCTGAAACATCAACTACATAAACCTCGGTAAACCCAATGTTGTGAAGGTATTCTGCTTCGTACGAATTACCGCCGCCGGGAATCAGGATTTTAAGGTTTTTATCGGTCAATTGGTCAAAATAGGTTTTCAAGGGCGTAGAAACATAGCCTATGTCCCATTTAATGTCGTTGTTTTTATAGCGATTGTCCCAATAGTGCTCGTTTAACATTTGTTGCAAATTTTTAAAGCTATGAATACTCCTTAAACAAAATATACAATGCCATTACCAAGACAAACCATCCAAAGCCTGTTTTCAGTTTCTTTTCGTTGACGAATTTATTGAGCCAAACCCCAATAAAAATACCAACGACTGCAATGGCGCTAAAAGATAGTAGAAACGTCCAGTCGATATCGATGTTTTCCACATCGCCGATAAAACCAATCAACGAATTTACGGAAATAATAAACAGCGAGGTGGCAACTGCTTTTTTCATAGGTAGTTTTGCTTATAAAACCAAGGCTGGAATAATAAGAAATCCGCCGCCGGCACCTACCATTCCGGTTAAAAGGCCTATTAAAATACCTTCAATAATAAGTACCGGATAATTTTGGTACTTATAGCCATGTTATCGTGCATTAAATTGCAACTCCCGATCATAAACAGTATAAAACTGAGCTGGATTTACTTTAGTTGTATTTTTTCTAAAGCGAAAAGACGAAGGTTGGCTTAATCAAAATACAATTAAAATACAATCAGTTCCCAGTGCTACAGTGGTAATTTTGGGAACAGTGTTAGGTGAAAAGGGCCTTAAGTTCGGTGGCATCTTTCGGGTTCATTTTTTTGGCAAGGACCAAACTCAACTGCCTTCTGCGCAGGGCAGCGTCATAGCGTTCTTGTTCCAGTTCAGATTCTGGTTTTACGGGCGGTACAGGTACCGGGCTTCCCATTTCATCTACGGCTACAAAGGTGTAAATCGCTTCATTTGCCTTGCTGCGCATGCCGCTTTCACGGTCTTCTATCCATACGTCCATATAAATTTCCATGGAACTTTTAAAGGCGCGCGACACTTTGGCCTCAACGGTTACCACGCTTCCTAACGGGATCATTTTATTAAATGCCACATGATTTACCGATGCCGTTACCACGATGCGGCGGCTGTGCCTTCGTGCGGCAATTCCGGCGGCGCGGTCCATACGGGCCAACAGTTCGCCCCCAAACATGTTGCCTATGGGGTTGGTTTCACTGGGCAGTACAAAATCTGTGATGATGGTTCTCGATTCCATCGGGGTTCTTGGTTCCATTGCAATGTTGATTTTTGCAAAGGTACGTTGGTTTTTAATGAAATGGAACTAAGTAGGGAAGTTAATCGCTATTTGGCAAGGTCTTTTACCAACAACCAAGCGGCTTTGTTTTCGGTGCGTTTTATTGTGCGCAACTCGCGAAGGGCTTCCCGCCTATCTTCAAAACTGTTGTACACCACTTGGTGCAGCCCGTATCTGTTGGCGCCGATGAGTTTTGCCGTGTAGCCTTTTTCTGAAAGCTGTTTTATTTTTTTCTTTGCGTTTTCTTCCAATCGAAAAGCCCCGGCTACAATATGGTACTTTCCAGTTTGTTTTGGAACGGTAACTTTTATAGCGGGCAACGGATTTTCAATAACAAAGGTAGCTTCTTGTATTTGGTTTTCAATGCGGTTGTCTGCTTCTTGCTTTGCAGCAAAATTGTGTTGTTGAACTTGGTTTTCATACAGTTTCATGCCGCCAAAACCTGCTACGGTTAGCGCAATTAAACCAATTGCGGCGTACTTTAAATACGGTCTCGCCGTGTGACGCTCCGGTATGGAATGGATAGGCGTTTTTTCTTCCTTTTTAAGAGCTGAAACCGTTTCTTTGTCGGTTTTACGGTTTATTTCTGTTGAAATATAAGCACTTAAGCCAAAAGAAGCCGTGCTGAAATTTTCCGTTTCCGAAGGGATAAACTGCAACGCATTTTCAGTGTTCAGGGCAAATTCGCCTAAATTTTTAAGCAAAACAGTTTCGCCTTCCGTAAGTTGAAGGGACATTTTAGCCGTGAAATTCCTGATTTTTTGAACCGCTGTTTCATAACTGCACTGTTCTACAGAAGCCACGTAATTGGCCAACAATCCATCGTTGGTCTGCAACTGCCGGTTGAACGAAAGTGATTTCCCGGGTGGGTAAAAGGTATTGGTTTCTTCATCGATCCTGGCCGATCGGTACTGCGTTAAAAAAGCGCCAAATCCAGGAACGATAACACACTCATATCGATAGAGCAAGTCTTTTATGTAGGTGGCCAGTTGCATACCAACAAACATAGATTTTTTTTCAACACATTTCAATTCTTAGGCTCAAAATTTATCAACAACTTAAAAAAGTGTATTTTTAACAACTCCCCGATTGCAAGAATACCGTTATGTTGTCACAAAAAGAATTGCTCTATACCCTTGCTTTGCAGCGTACCCCGAATTTGGGCGATACTTCTGCTAAAAAATTATTGCGTGCCGTAGGTTCTGCCGAAGCGATATTCAAGGAGAAAAAACACAATTTGCTAAAAGTAGATGGAATAGGAAGCTTTAAGCTGAAAGACCTTAACGAAAACCAGCAACTTGCCGAAGCTGAAGCTGAGCTCCGTTTTATTGAAACAGAAAAAATTCAGCACAGTTATTTCCTCGACAAAACCTATCCCGAACGCCTGAAACATTGTTTGGACGGCCCCATTCTGTTTTTTCATAGCGGGAATATCGATTTAAAGCACAAGAAAATCATCAGCATCGTAGGAACCCGAAAAGTAACCACGTATGGGACTACGTTCTGTAAAGATTTAATTGAAGAATTGGCCCCGCTCAATCCCGTGATCGTGTCAGGGTTTGCTTACGGCGTGGATATTACCGCTCACAAAGCGGCTATGGACAACGGTTTGCAAACGGTGGCGTGCTTAGCCCACGGGCTGAACCAGATTTATCCCAAAGTACATAAAAAATATGTTGTAAAAGTTGAAGAAAACGGCGGCTTCATTACCGAATTTTGGAGCGATGACCCTTTTGACCGTAATAATTTTTTAAAACGGAACCGCATTATCGCCGGATTGTCCGAAGCCACTATTGTCATAGAATCTGCCGAAAAAGGAGGGAGTTTGGTTACGGCAGACATCGCAAATTCGTACAATCGGGAGGTTTTTGCCGTTCCCGGCCGAAGTACCGACAAACAAAGCCAAGGGTGCAATAACTTGATAAAAACACAACAGGCGCATTTGCTCAACAGTGCTGCAGACCTAATTTATCATTTGGGCTGGGAACTCGAAAAAAAAGACGAAAAACCCAAACAAACCCAACTCTTTGTAGAACTGACCGATGAAGAAAAAAAAGTATACCGTTTTTTAAAGGAAAAAGAAAAGGAGTTGCTGGATATCATTGCGCTGGAATGCCAAATCCCCACCTTTAAAGCCGCCACTATTTTATTGAATATGGAATTAAAAGGCGTGGTGCAGCCCTTACCGGGAAAATTGTTTCAAATAGTTTAATACCCTACTTTTGTTCGAACGCGTTTCAATACATCATCTGCTATTATACCGGCTTTTTTAGCACCTATTTTTAGGGCTTCATCAATTTCATTTAAGTTGTCGATATAGTGATTGTATTTGTTACGTTCTTCTTTAAATGTTTCGGTTATTAATTCAAATAATGCTTGTTTGGCGTGGCCATAGCCATAGCCGCCATTTTCATAATTAGCGCGCATTTCAGTAATTTGCTCTTCCGAAGCCATTAATTTATAGAGCGCAAATACATTGCAGGTATCTGGGTTTTTGGGTGCTTCCAGCGGGGTGCTGTCGGTTTCAATGCCCATAATTTGCTTCCGCAGTTTTTTGTCAGGCAAAAAGATATTGATGATATTGTTTTTCGATTTACTCATTTTTGCGCCGTCGGTACCGGGAATGAGTTTGGTATTCTCTTGAATTTTCCCTTCTGGCAACACAAAGGTTTCGCCCATTTTGGTATGGAAACGGGAAGCAACGTCGCGCGTCATTTCAATATGTTGCAATTGGTCTTTCCCTACGGGCACGATTTCGGCATCGTACAGCAAAATATCGGCCGCCATAAGCATCGGATAGGTAAACAGCCCAGCGTTTACATCTTCTAAACGTTCAGCTTTATCTTTAAACGAATGTGCCAAGGTCAATCGTTGATAGGGAAAAAAGCAGCTTAAATACCAAGTGAGTTCTGCTGTTTGCGGTACATCGCTTTGGCGGTAAAAAACCACCCGGTTTATGTCCAGCCCAAAGGCCAACCAAGTTGCCGCAACGCTGTAGGTATTGTTTCGTAGGGTTTCGGCATCTTTAATCTGGGTTAAGGAGTGCATGTCGGCAATAAATAAAAACGACTCGTTCTTGGGGTCGTTCGCCATCTCAATCGCGGGCTTGATGGCGCCTAAAATATTGCCTAAGTGCGGGGTTCCGGTGCTTTGTATTCCTGTGAGTATTCTGGCCATATCTAGTTCCCGCGAAGGCGGGAATCTTATTAAGTTAACAATTCTATTTTCTGCAAAGGTACTTTTTTTCCCTTTTCTGTACGCTTCAAATCATTACTTTTGGTTTTTGAATGAAACTACTGAAGGCTATTCTCATTTTTTTGTATCGTATCTGGTTTTATGTGCTGGTTACGGTGCCTATTATTTTATTGTTTCCCATATTGTTAATTAGCATCTTGCGCGAAAAATGGTATCCGTTCTTTTTTAGGTTGGCCCGTATGTGGGCGACCATCATATTGTTTGGGATGGGGTTTATTCCTAAGGTAACACGCGAAACCCGTTATAAGAAAGGGCAAAGTTATCTGTTTGTGGCCAACCATACCTCGATGGCCGATATTATGTTGATGCTGTACGTAACCCGTAATCCCTTTGTGTTTGTGGGCAAAAAGGAATTGGTGAAAATACCTGTGTTCGGCTTTTTCTACAAGCGTACCTGTATTTTGGTGGACCGCGATAACCCTAAAAGCCGGATGGCGGTCTTTAAACGGGCACAACACAAACTCAACCAGGGTTTGAGCGTCTGTATCTTTCCTGAAGGCCACGTGCCAGACGATCTTACAGTGGTTCTGGACCCCTTTAAAGATGGTGCCTTTAGATTGGCCATTGCACACCAAATACCCGTAGCGCCCATGACCTTTCACGACACTAAAAAACGGTTTTCGTATTCGTTTTTCTCGGCCAGTCCCGGTAAAATGCGGGTTAAAGTGCACGATATTCTCCCCACCAAGATCTTGAGCATGGAAGATAGGCGCATGTTGAACCACGCAACATATAATATTATTAAAGACGAGTTGCTTGAGCCTACGGTGTAAAAAAACCGCCCTATGGCGAAGGGCGGTTTCCTTAATCATGTTTGGCATTACCCAAACCTAACCAACTAAAAACGTGTCAAATTAAACTTTAAACCTTGACACTAACCTAAAATTTAAAACTCAACCCGCTGTACAGGCCAATATAATAAGGTTTAAACCCTACCGATGAGTCTGTATATGGATTGAGCTGATACTTAAACATAGGTTCAACATTAAACTTTAATCGTTTGCTTATTTTGTAATCGAAACCAACACCCACGTTCGTGGTAAAACTCACTTGATTGAGGTTGTTGGCTTCTCCCAGTACGCTCCTAAACCCGCCATCTTCTACTGAAATCTCATTGTTGCCCAAAAAGAGCGTGCTCAACCCACCAATCATATTAATGCCAAACCGGGTGTCGAGCACCGCATATTTCAGCTCCAACGGCACTTCGTAATAGCTGATGTCCTGTATAATCTGTGCATTGCCACCAGTGGACTTTGGGGTAACGGAACCAAAACCGTCCATGGGATTGTTGAAGGCGCCTTTGTCCACCGCAACGATAACGGTGCCGCTTTCGTTGTAATCTACCGTCCTGAGGCCATAAGAAACGGGCCCAGTGCCAATATCCACGCCGCCGGTTGCATAGCCTAAGTTCACGTTGTTTATGCCAGAACGGACGCTCAACCTATCGGTAATGTTGTAGGCCACTTGCACCCCATAACTTATGTTGATGTCGCTGCTTTGCGAATTATCGGCAAACGTGGGGTCTATGGACGAACCGCCACTAATGGAGCTGTAATAGACCGGCGCAACATTGGGCGCTACATCCCATCTGTTTTCGGGTTTGTTGGTCGTGGCAACGGCTTCTGCTGTTTTTTTGGCGGCTTCAATTTCCTCAAAAATGGATTTTTTACCGGTTTCTTTATGGTCCTTATGCCTATCGGTTTCTTCTTTTGTCTTGGCAGTAGCTATTTCGGTGTTGTTTTTTCCTACCTTGTTTGAAATAGCTGAGTCTTTATTGATAAGGTCATCGTTTTCTCCTTTAACTTGATCGGTTGATTTTGAATTGGTTTGTTCTGAAGCGATAGCGGTGCTGCCCTCGTCTTTTGAAGTGTTTTTTAACGTGTTGTTATCGGTTTCAGAAGCAATTGCAATGGTTTCTGAATTGGTTTTTTGGTCGTCTTTTTCAGAAGGTGTTGTCTGGGTACTTTGTTTATTGTGCGCTACAGCAACAGCAGCTTTATTGTTTTGTTCCGTATTAAACTTTTGGTTTGAAGCCTCATTCACCTTTAAAGTCTGATTGTTATTGAACGTATCCTGGCCAGATTCTCCTGTTGGTTTTTCTTCGGTTTCTGAAGCCACTTGCGAATCGTTAACGATGCTTTCTTCTGTCTTGCCGTCTTTTTCGGTTTCAGTATGTTCTATGGAACGTGTAGTGGTATCCTCAATGACCAATTTATCTTGGGATTTATCCGTATTGAAAATAGCTTGGCCCACGGTGAGCAACAAAGCCAATAGTGCGGCCACCCCGCCAAGTTTCCACCATAGCGGAATAACCTTACGGTCTTTTTTCTTCTCTTGCAGTTTGGCTTGAATGTTGTCCCAAACATGTGGAGGTGGAGCGGTTTCGTGGTTTTTGAAACGCTCTTTAAAAAGCTCGTCTATGTGCTTTTTGTTTTTCATAGAGGGGGAATCTATTGTATCTACGTATTATTGTGGGTTATAGTTGTCTATTTTGGTTTTTAAGATGCCTCTTGCCCTTGCTAGGTTAGATTTAGACGTACCATCGCTTATTCCTAACATTTCGGCTATTTCTTTATGCGAATAATCGTCCAGCACATATAAGGTAAACACCAACCGATAGCGGTCTGGCAGCTCTTGAATGATTTTCAATAAAAAATCCAAGGGTACGGTTTCCGTTTCTACTGTAAGCTCTTCTTCCTGTTCTATCCGTTCTTCATCTTCAATACGGTAAACTTTTTGCTTCCGGTATTTTTGAAGCACGGTATTGACCGTTATGCGCTTTATCCAACCTTCAAAAGAACCTTTGCCTTTAAATTGCCCGATTTTCTTGAAAATGGTCAAGAAAGCATCCTGTAAATTGTCTTGCGCTTCAGCCTTATTGGGCGAATACCGCAAACATATGGAAAACAAGACCCCGGAATAGCGCTTGTACAATGCTTCCTGTGCCTTACTGTCCTGTTCCTTGCATTTTAATATGAGCTCGTTTAAAGTCAAATTGCGGTACCGTGGTTATCGATGGTTACTGTTTTCAACAAAGCAAACGGCATTAATAATCAAGGCCCTACACCTTGTAGATGCCCTGATGTTAAAAAGGTTGCGTGTAGCGGGTGCTTTTTACTCCTTAAGGGTGTTTATGGCATCTTTTATTTTGGTTTCCAGCTCTTCCATAAGTTCTGGATTGTCCAAAAGAAGTGTTTTTACGGCATCACGGCCTTGGCCCAATTTGGTGTCGTCGTAACTGTACCACGAACCGCTTTTTTTGATGATCTCAAAATCGACGCCCAGATCGATAATCTCGCCTACTTTCGATATCCCTTTGCCGTACATAATGTCGAATTCGGCCGTTTTAAATGGGGGCGCTACTTTGTTTTTTACCACTTTTACCCGAGTTTTGTTCCCTTGCACATCGCTGTTGGAGTCTTTTATTTGTGTGGAGCGGCGAATGTCCAACCGTACCGAGCAATAGAATTTAAGTGCGTTACCACCCGTAGTGGTTTCTGGATTGCCGAACATCACCCCAATTTTTTCGCGAAGCTGGTTGATAAAAATGACCGTACACTGGGTTTTGCTAATAGAACCGGTAAGTTTACGTAAGGCCTGCGACATCAACCGGGCGTGGAGTCCCATTTTACTATCGCCCATTTCGCCTTCAATTTCGCTTTTGGGAGTCAAGGCCGCGACCGAATCGACCACAATAATATCGATGGCGCCACTTCTAATAAGGTTATCGGCGATTTCCAAAGCTTGCTCTCCGTTATCGGGTTGCGAAATGATGAGGTTTTCAATATCGATGCCCAGTTTTTCGGCGTAGGTGCGGTCAAAAGCGTGTTCTGCATCGATAAAAGCCGCAATTCCACCTTTTTTTTGGGCTTCGGCAATAGCATGTAACGTCAAGGTGGTTTTACCCGAAGATTCTGGTCCGTATATTTCAATGACCCGTCCGCGCGGATATCCGCCAACACCCAAAGCCACATCTAGCCCTAACGATCCCGTAGGGATGACATCGACCTCCTGTACGGCCGCATCGCCCATTTTCATCACGGTGCCTTTTCCGTAGGTTTTGTCCATTTTATCGAGGGTAAGCTTTAATGCTTTCAGTTTTGCGTCTTTGTCTTTGTCTTTGCTCATGGTGTGTGTTTTAGCTGTAAATAAGTCAGTAGGCTAAGGTACTATTTCTTTGCTTTTGCCACAAAGGGAAAAACCCTGAAAATTTGATTTTTGTTAACACGGTTAGAAAGTGTATTTTTGCACATCATTATATTATAATTCTTTTCACTAAAAAAGTATAGCATGCAACTGTACAATACCTTAAGTGCAAAAGAGCGGGCCGATTTATTGGAACAAGCCGGAGAAGACCGCTTGACCCTCTCTTTTTATCAATATGCCAAAATTGGCAATCCAGAACTTTTCAGAAACCATTTGTTTGTCGCTTGGGACGAGCTAAACGTCTTAGGCCGTATTTACGTAGCCCACGAAGGCATCAACGCCCAGCTTTCAGTGCCGGCCAAGAACTTCGGAAAATTTAAGGAATTTATCGATGGCATCTATTTTTTAAAGGGCGTCAGGCTCAATATCGCCATAGAGCACGACCTGAAATCGTTCCTGAAACTGAAAGTAAAAGTACGCCCAAAAATCGTGGCCGATGGTTTGAACGATGACACCTTCGATGTTACCAACAAAGGCGTACACGTCGATGCCGAACATTTCAACAAACTTATAGAAGACCCCAACACCGTTTTGGTCGATATGCGAAACCACTACGAAAGTGAAATCGGGCATTTTCAAGGGGCCATAACGCCCGATGTGGATACTTTTCGCGATTCACTGGACATTATTGAAGAAGACTTAAAAGACCACAAAGAAGACAAAAACCTGGTGATGTATTGCACTGGCGGTATCCGTTGCGAAAAGGCCAGTGCCTATTACAAACACAAAGGGTTTAAAAATGTGTACCAATTGGAAGGCGGCATTATTGAATATGCCCGCCAAGTGGAAAACAAAGGGTTGGACAATAAATTCATTGGCAAAAACTTTGTGTTCGATCACCGCCGCGGCGAACGCATTACCGAAGACGTCATTGCCAACTGCCATCAATGCGGCAACCCCTGTGACACCCATGTTAACTGTGCCAACGAAGCTTGCCACTTGCTTTTCATCCAATGTGAGGCATGTTCAAAAGCGATGGAAACCTGTTGCAGTACCCAGTGTAAAGAGGTCATTCAGCTTCCGTATGAAGAGCAGAAAAAACTTAGAAGAGGCATTCCCAACAGCAACAAAATCTTTAAAAAAGGGCGGTCGGAGAAACTAAAGTTTAAGAAATAATCCTCCCCAGCCCCTCCAAAGGAAGGGAGGAACAACGCAATAGTTTCCTCCCTCTTGGGGAGGGTTAGGGAGGGGATTTCTAAAATCTAAAACATTCATTCTATACATTTTAAAAGTAAAAAATCCAACTGAATTTTAAACGTCGGCTGTTTTTTTAAAACACTCAGGCACCTATTTGGTCAGAAACTTTTTAATTCATATTTCTGAATTCTGCATTCATAATTTATTATTGGTATCTTTACCTATTGAATCATTTGTTTAATTTTCGACCCTCTTTCTTCGGAAAAAGGGCACAATATATATAAATATGGGCTGTACAAGCTGTGCCACGGGCGCCAACGGACAGCCAAAGGGATGCAAAAACAACGGAACTTGCGGTACCGATGGCTGTAATAAATTAACGGTGTTCGATTGGCTTTCCAACATGTCACTTCCTGATAATATGGAACCCTTTAAAGGGGTGGAAGTGCGATTTAAAAATGGACGGAAACACTTTTACCAAAATAGCGAAAACCTTTCCTTGAGCATGGGCGATGTGGTTGCCACCGAGGCTTCCCCCGGTCACGATATAGGTATCGTAACCCTTACCGGCGAATTGGTGCGGGTGCAAATGAAGAAGAAAAACGAACGCCTAAGCGTTGATGCGCTTCCAAAAATATATCGAAAAGCCTCCCAAAAAGACATCGATAAATGGCAAAGTTGCCGAGACAAAGAACCCAGCATTCAAAAGCAATCCCGTGAGATTGCCATTCGGTTGGGGCTGAAAATGAAAATCAGCGATATTGAATACCAAGGCGATGGCTCTAAAGCTATTTTCTATTACACCGCCGAAGAACGGGTGGATTTCAGACAATTGATCAAAGAATTTGCCCGTACTTTCAACACCCGCATCGAGATGAAACAGGTGGGGTTTCGGCAAGAAGCTGCTCGTTTGGGCGGAATTGGCTCTTGTGGCCGAGAGTTGTGCTGCTCCACTTGGTTGACCGATTTCAGGTCGGTAACCACCTCGGCGGCTCGCTATCAACAATTGTCGTTAAACCCATTAAAACTCGCCGGACAATGTGGCAAGTTGAAATGCTGCCTTAATTACGAATTGGATACCTACTTGGAAGCCTTAAAGGAATTTCCCAAAACCGACGTCAAGCTACAAACCGAAAAAGGACCGGCTGTATGCCAGAAAATAGACATTTTTAAAGGACTGATGTGGTTTTCTTATGTAAAAGAAGGGATGAACTGGCTGGAACTTTCCGTAGAAAATGTAAATAAAATTATTGCACTGAACAAAAAAGGCACTAAAGTTGCAAGCCTTGAGGAGTATGTGGTCGAGGTTCAGGAATCGAAAAAAGAACTGTTCAGCAATGTCGTAGGTCAAGATAGTTTAACACGATTCGATAAACCAAGAGGAAAAAAGAGAAACAAACGCCGTAAAAGCCGTAACAAAAGGAAAAAACGAAGTAAAAACCGTAACCAAAAAAATAATGCGTAAGCTGTTTTTTATTGCAATGGCAGTGGCATTGGCCTCGTGCAATACCGATGCCGTTATGAGCGACACCCAATCGTTGCCCAATTATTGGGATAAAAACGATACCATTTCGTTTACCATTCCACAGTTGGATTCGTTAAAGCAGTACAATGTGTTTTTACACCTTCGCAATACAAACGACTATCGCTTTAACAACCTATTTTTAATTGTTTCCATGGAGTTTCCGCATGGCAAGACCATACAAGACACGTTGGAGTACCGCATGGCAAAACCAAGCGGCGAGTGGTTGGGCGAAGGCATTGGGAACTTGAAAGAAAACAAATTTTGGTTCCGGGAAGGTGTGCGTTTTCCTGAGGAAGGAACCTACACACTTCGCATTATGCAAGCCGTACGCAATAACGGTGAGGTGGAAGGCGTTACCAAATTGAAAGGCATTACAGATGTGGGCTACAGCATAGAAGAAGCATCGCAACAACAATAACATGGCAAAACAGAAAGCTAAGAAACCGGCTACAAAAAAGCCGAAAAAACAACAAGACGATACCAGAAGGCACATTAAAACCTTTTGGAAACTATTCGGTGTGGGCATATTATTGGTGATTTTAATTTTTCTCTTCGCTTCTTGGGGGTTCTTCGGAAGTTTGCCAGATGAAACCAGCCTTGAAAACCCCGAAAAAAACCTCGCTACCGAAATTATATCCACTGATGGCAAAACATTGGGGAAATTCTACAAGGAAAACCGAACGCCTGTTAAATATGAAGAGTTGCCGGATCATTTGGTAAACGCCTTGATTGCAACCGAAGATGCCCGCTATTATCAACATTCCGGTATCGATGCCAAAGGAACGGTAAGGGCTGCTGTTTTTTTGGGTAGCAGAGGTGGGGCCAGTACCATTACCCAACAGTTGGCCAAGCTGTTTTTTACCGAGCAAGTTTCAGATAATAAACTGGAACGCGCCATACAGAAAATAAAAGAATGGGTGATCGCCACCCGTTTGGAGCGCCGTTATACCAAAGAAGAAATAGTTACCATGTACTTTAACGAGTACGATTTCCTCAACCAAGCTGTGGGCATTGAGTCGGCTGCCAGTATCTATTTCGATAAAAACCCGTCCGAACTCACTACGGCAGAGTCGGCTATGCTGGTCGGGATGTTTAAAAACTCCTCGCTCTACAACCCTCTGCGAAGACCTCAATTGGTAAAAGAACGCCGGAACGTGGTGCTTTCACAAATGGAAAAGTACGATTACATTACCGAAAGCGTAAAAGACTCCCTTCAAGCTTTGCCACTAAACATACAATATACGCCACAAGGCCATGACGAAGGGATTGCTACCTATTTCAGGGAATACGCCCGTGCTTTTATGGCAGACTGGATCAAGGAAAACCCAAAAACCGATGGTTCGCTTTACAATATCTATAGCGACGGCCTAAAGGTATATACCACCATAGATTCCAAAATGCAGCAATATGCTGAAGAAGCGGTGGATATGCACATGAAAAACCTTCAAAAAGAATTTAACAGCCAGAACAAAAAAAACAAAACGGCTCCATTCCGTGATATTACCAAAAAAGAAACCGAACAGATTATGAATTCGGCCATGCGCCGAAGCGACCGCTGGCGCGAAATGGAAAGACAAGGCAAGGACAAAGAAGAAATTATTGCCAGTTTCAAGAAAAAGGTTCCTATGCGCGTTTTTTCTTGGACAGCCGAGAACAACGCCATCGATACCATTATGACGCCTTTGGATTCCATTCGGTATTACAAAAAATTCCTGCGGGCCTCGCTGATGTCCATGACCCCGCAAACGGGCGAAGTGAAAGCTTGGGTAGGCGGTATTGATTACAAACATTTTAAGTACGATATGGTCAAGACCGGGCAACGCCAGATAGGCTCGACTTTCAAACCTTTTGTGTATGCCACCGCGATAGACCAGATGCATATGTCGCCCTGCGATACTTTGCCCAATACGCAATATACCATTGAAGCGGGCAAATACGGCCTTTTAGAACCGTGGACGCCCAGGAATTCCGGTGGAAAATACGGCGGCATGGTCACCTTAAAGGAAGCTTTGGCACGTTCCATCAACACCGTTACTGCTCGTTTGATAGACCGGGTAGGACCAAGCCCGGTAATCGAGCTGGTTTCAAAAATGGGGGTGGAAACTGAAGATATGCCCCCCGCTCCATCCATCGCCTTGGGAACCCCCGATGTTTCCCTCTACGAAATGGTGGGCGCCTACAGTGTGTTTGCCAACGAAGGGGTATATGTAAAACCCACGCTCATCCAGCGAATTGAAGATAAAAACGGAACTGTTCTATTCCAAAATGTACCTGAAACCAAAGACGTCATCAGCGATGAAACAGCTTATGTAACCGTGAGCCTTATGCAGGGAGTGGTGCAATCTGGTTCGGGCAGCAGGCTGCGAGGCACTTGGCGTGGCGGACATTTGTACAAAGATGTCATTACCGGTTATCCGTACGATTTTAAAAACCCCATTGCGGGTAAAACAGGAACTTCTCAAAACAACAGTGACGGCTGGTTTATGGGTATGGTGCCCAACCTTGTAACCGGCGTTTGGGTTGGAGGTGAAGACCGGGCCACGCACTTCAGGAGTACGGCTTATGGGCAAGGAGCGACCATGGCCCTACCTATATGGGCCATTTATATGAAAAAATGCCTCGCCGATGACGAGTTGAACGTTTCCGATGAAAACTTTAAGCGGCCTTCCCGCTTGTCAATCCAAACAGATTGTTCGCAGTGGAAAGAAAATAATCAAGAGACCGATGAGGTGCCCGATGAGCTCGATTTTTAAGAAATTGAAAAACCGATTCCTATAAGGAGTCGGTTTTTTTATGCTTTTTCAAAAATGCCGCTGTCTTCTGAAGGCTTTCTGCGGCAAATTTTGTAATTTTCTGAAAAATAAAAAACAATGATCAATAAAACGGTTTCAAGCGTTGAAGAAGCGTGCGAAGGTATTGAAGACAATATGACTTTTATGCTCGGAGGCTTTGGTTTAAGCGGTATCCCTGAAAATGCTATTAAAGAATTAGTGCGCAAAAACGTTCAAAACGTAACGTGCATATCCAACAATGCAGGCGTGGACGATTTTGGGTTGGGACTGCTTTTAAAAAAGCACCAAATAAAAAAAATGATTTCCTCTTATGTAGGGGAAAATAAAGAATTTGAACGGCAAATGTTAAGCGGGGAGATGGAAGTGGAGCTCATTCCGCAGGGAACCTTAGCACAACGTTGCCAAGCTGCACAAAGCGGAATCCCGGCGTTTTTTACCCCCGCCGGCTATGGAACGGAGGTGGCCGAAGGTAAAGAAACCCGAGAATTTGACGGTAAAATGTACGTCATGGAACGTGCTTTTAAAGCCGACTTTGCCTTTGTAAAAGCTTGGAAAGGTGATGAGGCCGGAAACTTGATCTTTAAAGGGACAGCCCGAAATTTTAACCCTATTATGTGTGGTGCCGCCAACATTACCGTTGCCGAAGTGGAAGAATTGGTGCCAGCTGGCGAATTGGACCCTAACCAAATTCACATTCCGGGGATATTTGTGCAGCGCATTTTCCAAGGAAAGGATTATGAAAAAAGAATTGAACAACGAACCGTTAGACCTAAGAAATAATGTCATTAAATAAAGAACAAATAGCACAGCGCATTGCAAAAGAAGTTAAAGACGGGTACTACGTAAACCTGGGGATTGGCATTCCTACCTTGGTTGCCAATTTTGTACGTGACGACATACAGGTGGAATTCCAAAGTGAAAATGGTATTTTGGGCATGGGTCCGTTCCCTTTTGAGGGGGAAGAAGACCCAGATTTAATCAACGCCGGCAAACAAACCATTACTGCCTTGCCGGGCGCTTCCTTTTTCGATTCGGCCATGAGTTTTTCCATGATCCGGGGGCAGCACGTAGATTTGACCATTTTAGGTTCTATGGAAGTGGCCCAGAATGGGAACATCGCCAACTGGAAAATACCCGGAAAAATGGTAAAAGGAATGGGCGGTGCGATGGACTTGGTAGCATCGGCCGAAAACATTATCGTCGCTATGATGCACACCAATAGAGCCGGGAATTCAAAACTGTTAAAAGAATGCACCTTGCCGTTAACCGGCGTGGCGTGCGTAAAGAAGATCGTAACCAATCTCGCCGTACTGGAAGTTAAGGACAATGCTTTTCATGTGCTGGAACGCGCTCCCGGCGTGAGCATAGCCGAAATTAAAGAAGCGACCGAAGGTGATATCGTGGTGAACGGCGATATCCCGGAAATAGAGCTTTAATAAACCCAACTTATTGAAAAAAATCACCGGTGCTTGAGCATCGGTTTTTTTTGGCTTAATGATAAGAAATAACTCAACTAAGGATGAAATGTTAAATATTTATGCATTTCATCGAATTAATATGTTTTTAATCGACTTATTTAAAAGTTTATGTTCATATTAGCTGTCCCAAACGTGATTAACCAACTAAAACCTAACTTATGAAAAACACAGTTAATACACTAAAAGATACCTTTCAATTGGTTAAAAATGTAATGTACGTAGCAAAGAAAGTTTTTTTGCTGGCTTAATTACCATTAGCAGCCATCAAGTTGCTAATTATTCCCCGAATCTGCAATGATTCAACATATTAAACCCGTTCTTTGTGAGGTTAGAACGGGTTTTTTTGTGTTTTTACTTTCTTCAATTCGGTGATTTCGGTATAATTTTAAAACTGCTACTTCGTATCGTTATTAAAATCACTCAATCACCTTAAAGTTGGTTTTTGAATAAAAATACAGTAGTAGCGAACCAATCAATGTTTTAGGTGATTTAAAAGCAATACATAAGGTGGTTGAGTGTTTTTTGGATCATTGCAGCGCAATGGTATAAAAAATGTACCGAAACCACCGAAACCTAAATCCCTTTCGGGATCGCATCGATAAGTTTCTTGGTGTACTCCTTTTGGGGGTTGGCATAAATTTCGTCGGCATCGCCAAGTTCTTCTATTTTGCCATCGTTCATGACCAACAATTGATCTGCCATGTATTTTACCACGGCCAGGTCGTGCGAGATGAATATATACGTAAAACCGAAATCGTCTTTTAATTCATTCAGCAAATTCAATACCTGGGCTTGTACCGAAATGTCCAATGCAGAAACCGACTCGTCGCAAATAACCAGTTTAGGTTCCAAGGCAATGGTGCGCGCAATACCCACCCGTTGGCGCTGTCCGCCCGAAAGTTCGTGTGGATAACGATAAAAATACGATTCGTTTAACCCTACCCGTTCCAATAGTGCTTTGGCTTTTTTCTGTCTTTCTTCTTTTGAAGTACCGATGCCGTGGACCTTCATTGGTTCAACCAGAGCTTCACCAATTAAAATACGCGGATTTAAAGACGAATAGGGATCTTGAAAAATTAGCTGTATCTCTTTGCGCAGTTTGCGTATTTCAGGAGGAGTTAGTTTGGTCAAATCGGTACCGCGGTACAAAATATGGCCTTGGGTGGCTTTTTCCAATTGCAAAATTGTTTTTCCCAAGGTGGACTTTCCGCAACCAGACTCGCCTACCAGTCCTAAGGTTTCACCTTCAAAAACGGCAAAACTGACGTCATTCACGGCTTTTACGGTTTGTTTTGGTTTAAAAAGCCCGGCATGGCTGTAATATTCTTTTTTCAGGTTTTTTACTTCCAGCAAAGGGGATTTGGTATAAATTGTTTTATGCCGTTTCGCCCGGGTTTGCGCGGTTTCTATTTTCGGCACAAAACTGTTATCGGCAATAGCAGCAATAGTGGGTAGTTTTTCTAGGCGGTTTTCCAAGGTGGGGCGTGAAGCCAGCAATGCCTTGGTATATTCGTTTTTTGGATTTTTAAACAGCTGGGCTACGGTATTTGTTTCAACAATATCGCCTTGGTACATTACCAGGACCCGGTCTGCAATTTCTGAAACCAAAGCCAAATCGTGGGAGATGAACAGCAAGCTCATTCCGGTTTCTTGTTGCAGTTCTTTCAATAGCTCCAAAATCTCTTTTTGAACCGTAACATCCAATGCTGTTGTGGGTTCATCGGCAATGAGCAGTTTGGGTTTGCAGGCAATGGCCATGGCGATCATGACCCGCTGCATTTGCCCGCCGCTTATTTGGTGCGGATAGCTGTTGTACAGTTCTTTGGGTCTTGGAAGCCTTACTTTTTTAAAAAGGGAAAGCGTTTCTTTTTTTGCTTCGGAAGCCGTGTGGCCCAAGTGATGCTGTAATATTTCTGAAACTTGAAAACCGCAGCTTAACGACGGGTTCAAGGCGCTCATCGGTTCCTGAAAAATCATGGCGATCTCTTTTCCGCGGAGATTGCGCATTTTTTTTGAATCTAATTTCAGAAGATCGTTGCCCTGAAAATTTACAGTACCTTCAATATGGGCGTTCTGTTTGGGCAACAACCCCATGATAGCCATGGCGGTGACCGATTTTCCCGAGCCGGACTCCCCGACCACGCCCAGGATTTCGTTTTTGGCAATGGAAAAGGAAACCCCGTGGATAATTTCAACCCGATCTTTTTTCGTGCCAAATGAAATGGACAGATTGGTTACCGAAAGCAATTCGTTTTTCATATTTCCAAAGGTATCAATTTTAACATTAGAATGGGGTGGGTTTTTGCCCTACATACCTAGTTTCGAGTTTGCCTACTCCTTTAAAAAATGAACGCTATTGGCATAATAGATTATGGATAAAATTCGTGCTGTGGCAATAGTGTTGTGGTTAGCTTCATTTGTTGGTTTTGCACGGGAAAGCCCTGAAAGGTCAATTTTAAAAGCTATGGGTTTTAACCAAGTTGAAACCGGGCTGCCGGCCAAGCAAGTGAAAGCACAAACTGTTCTGGAAGTTTTGTGAGAGTTAAAATCAAATTTGTGGATTGATACTTTTGGTTTTCCCAATTTGGTTTAATTATTGCTATATTCCCAATTGTAAAAAACAATCATGAAAATCTTCAGGCATTCGTTGCGCAATCGTATTTTCTTTTCCATGCTTTTGCTGGTTATAGGCGCGTCTATTTTAATAGCGTTGGTTACCGTTTACCAGTATCGCGAAGAGGCAGCAGATTACCATCGGGACCGTCTGGAGCGCAAGGAAACCGCCATCAGGGAAAACATTAATTATGTATTAAGGGAGACCACCTACCCGGTTGAAACCGATAAAATCCCGCTTATTTTTAAAGATAAAATATACGAAATCAAGGAGATACATAACCTTCAAATTTATCTGTACGATCTGGACGGAAACCTTTTAAAATCTTCCAAAGCCTCTTTTTTAAAGGATACTGCCAATCAAAAAATGCCCGATTCTGCCTTACGGGCCCTCCGCAACTCGCCCGATAAACATTTTGTGAAAAACTTTACCGAGGATGGACAGGAGTTCCAATCGTCTTATTCCTATATAACCGATAAATATTTCAAGCCCCTGGCCATTTTGAACCTGCCGTACATTGAAGACGACGGTTTTATAAAAAAAGAACTGAAACAAAACCTTACCCGTTTGGGGATGGCTTATTTTTTAATGTTGTTGATCGCCATTGCCTTGGCGTATTTCCTTTCAAAATACATTACAAGATCATTGAACACCATTAGTGAGAAAATAACCGATACCCGCTTGAACAAACGCAACCAAAAAATAGTGATCGACTCTACTACCGAAGAAATTTCCACCTTGGTCAATGCCTACAACGGGATGATCGAGGAGCTGGAAAACAGTGCCGCCCAGTTGGCCACCAGCGAACGCGAGGCAGCTTGGCGCGAAATGGCCAAACAGGTGGCGCACGAGATTAAAAACCCTTTGACGCCCATGCGGTTGACGGTACAGAGCTTTCAGCGGAAATTTAACCAAGACGACCCAGATATCGAAGCACGGTTGGACGAATACAGCAAGACGCTCATTCAGCAAATCGATACCATGAGCTCGATTGCCGAAGCGTTTTCAAACTATGCAAAAATGCCCGCTCAACAAGATGAAACACTCAATGTGGTTAAAATAACCAAATTGGCACTCGATATCTTTAACGAAGATTATATTGAGTTTCATTCCGAAGAAGAAGAGATCATCGCTAAATGGGACCGAACACAGCTCATACGCATTGTGACCAATTTAGTAAAAAACAGCATTCAGGCAATAGAGCAACACAAGCCGGAAAGTCCACACGTTAAAGTGGTTGTTGCTTCAGAAGGCCAAAAGGTATGCATCCGCATTTGCGATAACGGACCGGGCATTTCAGAAAAAAACAAAGAAAAAGTGTTTGAACCTAAATTCACCACCAAAAACAGTGGGATGGGATTGGGCTTGGCAATGGTAAAAAACATCGTGGAAACGTATGGTGGCACCATAACCTTGAACTCTGAAGAAGGAGAGGGCGCTACTTTTACTGTTCGGTTTAGAAGACATTCATAGCCATTTTCGTATTTTTGCGCTAACAAAAAAACCGGAAAAAGAAAACTTTACCATGAATTTTGAAAACATTACCTACGAACACGACAGCGGGATTACAACAATCACCATTGATCGCCCCAAAAAACTGAATGCACTTAACCAAGATACCATTCAGGAACTTCATCAAGCTTTTAAAACAGCAGAAGATGATGTTGACACCAAAGTGATTTTTATTACTGGAAGCGGTGAAAAAGCTTTTGTTGCTGGGGCCGACATCAGCGAATTTGCCGACTATTCGGTGGCTCAAGGGCAACAACTGGCTGCAAAAGGACAAGCGAAGCTGTTCGATTTTGTGGCACATCTGTCCACTCCTGTAATCGCCGTGATAAACGGTTTTGCATTAGGCGGTGGATTGGAACTGGCGATGGCCGCACATTTCAGGATAGCCAGCGACAATGCTAAAATGGGCCTTCCGGAAGTTTCATTAGGTGTAATTCCTGGTTACGGTGGTACACAGCGCTTACCACAATTGGTAGGAAAAGGCCGTGCGATGGAACTGATTATGACCGCTGGAATGATCGACGCTGCACAAGCATTGGAGTACGGATTGGTGAACCATGTTACCTCGCAAGAAGAGCTCATGGAGTTAGCCGAAAAAATTGCTGGAAAAATCATGAAAAACTCATCGGTAGCGATAGCCTCGGCCATTGCCTCGATCAACGCCGGATTTGAAGAAGGCGAAAATGGTTTTGAAACCGAAATAACCGAATTCGGGAAATGCTTTGGCACCGCCGATTTTAAAGAAGGAACCAGCGCCTTTCTGGAAAAACGCAAACCGAATTTCCCGGGGCAATAACGGAAAGTGAAAATAAAGGTATCTGAGTGAGTTCCGTTTCTCATTGGGTTAGAAACAAAAGCAGTTTTGTAAATTAAACGAAAATTGCGTTGTGCTGAGCTTGCCTTGTCGTAGACAGGCGTGTCGAAGTGTATCGAAGACTCCGGTACTGATTACCCACTCTTTTATTAAAAAGCATTTTTTTGAAATATTTTACAAAGCTAAAATTGTAATACAATGAAAAAACACATCCTCTTTTTTATTATTTGGACCGTCACGATTTCCTTGACTGCCCAAGAAAAAGCAAAACCCATATTTAAAGACGGCGAAGCACAGGTGGTTCCGGCTTTTAATGATCCAAAAGACTGGATTCGGGAAGACCTTTGGGTCGAAACCACCTTCGATACCGATGGCGATAACAAACCAGATCGCATGCACGTCGCGGTAACACGGCCCCAACAAACCGAAACCCAAGGGTTGAAATTACCTGTTATCTATGAGTCGAGTCCGTATTTTGCTGGTGTGGCCCCAAATGTTGAGGGTGCTTTTCACGATGTGTACCATGAATTGGGAGCTACCGGAAAAGAAATCGTACATCCTTCGGTTACCAGAAGGGGCGAGCGACCTATTATTTCGAATTCAAAGATAAAAAAGTGGGTGCCAAGAGGATTTATCGTGGTACATTCCTCATCACCGGGAACGGGACTTTCACAAGGATCGCCAACCGTGGGTGGCGAGAATGAATCATTAGCCCCAAAAGCGGTGATCGATTGGCTTAACGGCCGAGCAAAAGGATACACAACGCCTTATGGTGATGAAGAAGTAAAAGCCTATTGGGCCACAGGGAAAGTAGGTATGACGGGAACTTCATACAATGGAACATTGCCACTTGCAGCTGCAACCACAGGCGTTGAAGGCTTAGAAGCGATTATCCCTGTTGCACCAAACACCTCATATTACCATTATTATAGGTCGAATGGGCTGGTGCGTTCGCCCGGTGGTTATTTGGGTGAAGATGTGGATGTGCTGTACAACTTTATCCATAGCGGCGACGAATCGAAGCGGGCGTATGCCGATTCTGTGTATCGTGATACCGAAATAAGAAACGGCATTGATCGTAAAACCGGTGATTATAATGAATTCTGGGCTGGACGTGATTATCTAAACGATATGAAACCCATGAAAGCCGCCTTGTTTATGTCGCACGGCTTTAACGATTGGAACGTAATGCCCGAGCACAGTTACCGTATTTATAAAAAGGCGGAAGAAATGGGGCTGCCTGTTAAAATCTATTACCATCAATACGGTCATGGTGGCCCGCCACCATTATCGATGATGAACCGTTGGTTTACCAAATACCTTTTCGGGATTGACAATGGAGCCGAAAAAGGCCCGAAAGCCTACATTGTTCGTGAAAATGATAAAAACGACGACCCAACAGCTTATGCTAATTACCCAAATCCGGAAGCTAAAGATGTTACCTTGTTTTTACAAAAAGACGGTCTTAAAACAGGAGCTTTAACAAGCAAAAAAGTAAAAAACCAAGGCAAGCAAACTTTGATAGATGATTACACACTTTCTGGAGATTCATTGGCGCAACTGCCAAGTTCTAACCATCGATTATTATTTGTAACGCCTGTTTTAAAAGAAGATATCCATCTTTCGGGGCTATCAACCCTAAATATAAAGTTGGCGAGCAGCAAGCCGGCGGCAAATCTTTCGGTTTGGATGGTTTCCTTGCCATGGAATAAAGAAAAGAACGCTAAAATGACCGACAATATCATCACCAGAGGTTGGGCCGACCCGCAGAACTATAAATCCCTTACTGAAAGCGAGCCCTTAAAACCGGGCAAGTTTTATGAAATGTCCTTCAACCTTATCCCGGACGACCAAGTAATTCCGGCCGGACAGCAAATTGGGTTGATGATTTTTTCAAGCGATAATAAGTTCACACTTTTACCAAAACCAGGTACAGAACTGACTATCGATCTGGATAATACCAGTATTGAAATTCCAGTGGTGGGTGGAAAGAAAGTTTTTGAGAAAGCAATTGAAAAAAAGGAATAAATCCAATTTAAAAAGGATTATTTCCATTAAATAAATTAACTTTGAAGTATTCAAACACTTCAAAGTTTTTTTATGTCCAATGCTGAAAATCATATCAAAGGTCGTGGCGCACAAAAGCGTGTTCACAATCGGTTTTTTGAGTTAAGCCACGAACTTCGGGACGACTTTTTAAACTACTGCGAAGCCGAAGGCGAGGAAGCCGATGCCAATAAAACCAAGTACATTGATGTGTTTCCTAAAACTTTTGTCAATAAAGTAGATAGCCCCGATGTGGGAATGGGATATTCGGCCAATCCGTATCAAGGTTGTGAACACGGTTGCGTCTATTGTTATGCACGCAACAGCCATGAATATTGGGGCTATGGTGCCGGGCTCGATTTTGAACGTACCATTCTGGTTAAAAAGAACGCCCCAGAACTGTTGAATAAAAAATTAAAAAGTAAATCTTGGGAACCCAACCCTATCATTTTCAGCGGAAATACCGATTGCTATCAACCCATAGAACGCAAACTTGAAATAACACGGAAATGCTTGGAAACCATGTTACAATGGAAACATCCAACGGGCATTATCACGAAAAACGCTTTGGTGTTGCGGGATTTGGATATTCTGAAGGAAATGGCACAACTGAATATTATTTCAGTAAATATATCCATTACATCCCTTTCCGAAGCCACCCGAAGGTTATTGGAGCCCCGAACGGCCAGTATCAAGCAACGCTTAAAAGCAGTTGAGGTGCTTTCAGAAAACGGAATTCCGGTACGGGTGATGATGGCACCGATTATCCCGTCGTTGAACAGTCATGAAATCCTTCCGTTAGTTAAAAAAGTTTCAGAATTGGGCGCCAAAAACGTTTCGTACACCATTGTACGGCTTAACGGGCAAATAGCTACTATTTTTGAAGATTGGGCACGAAAAACCATCCCAGACCGTGCCGATCGCATTCTCAATCAAATAGCCGAATGCCATGGCGGCAGGTTAAATGACAGTCAATGGGGACGGCGCATGAAAGGCGAAGGAACCATCGCAACACAAATTAAAAATACGATGGAAATCGCCAAAAAAAAATACCTTAAAAACAGCAAAATGCCTGCATTGGACGGGAAACATTACCTTCAACTTAAAAATCCCCAGATGCGTTTGTTTTAAAAAATACTGTTTTTGGTGAGGTTTTAAGATTAACCCTTGCTTCAGTTCAAACACTTGATTGTCATAACTTTATTAGTACGATACTTTATTTAGCAGTAAATTTACTATTTTAAAACTAACGACACATGAAAACATTTTTAAACCACATTATTCTACTGGCGGTACTGTGCTTAGGGACATCGGTACAAGCGCAAAAATTAAACGGCTCTTATAGCGGGACTTTGGATGTGCAAGGCATGCAACTGGAGCTTATTGTTAACATCACCCCAACCGAAGACGGTTACGAAGGAACCTTGGATGTTCCTGCCCAAGGCGCTTCGGGAATCGAACTCGATTCGGTAGTTTTGCAGGATAACAAAGTAACCATTAAATCGGCCAAACTGCAAATGACCTACACAGGCACGTTGACTGGTGATGGCATAAAAGGAACCTACCAACAAATGGGACAAGAACTACCACTTACATTTACGAAAACAGAAAAGAAAAAACCGGGAAACACCGCATTGCCATCCACCGAAGCCGAACTGGAGAAACTCGCGGCACAGGAAACCGGCGATTACAAATATTCGGTGGAAGATTATTTTACAACCCCCGAAGCCTTTTCGTTTCAACTTTCCCCTAACGGAAAGTACATTGCGTATATGAAACGGCGTCAATCTGGAGAACGCGATCTGTATTTAAAGGAAACCGAAACCCAAAAAGAAACTTTGTTGAAAAAACAAGGTGAAGATTTGATTCGAGGTTTTTTCTGGGCCAACAACGATCGTATTCTGTACCTGCAAGACAAAGGCGGAAATGAAAACTACCATGTCTATGGCGTGGATGTTACCGGCGAAAACGACAAAGAACTCACCCCTTTCGAAGGCGTCCGGGTCAACATCATCGAACCGTTAAAGGAAGACGAAGACTATGTGATTGTGCAGATGAACAAGGAAAACCCTCAACAGGAAGAACCTTACCGCCTTAATATCAATACAGGCGAGGTGACCAAGTTGTACACCGTAAAAAAAGGTGATCCGCCAGTTGCTGGTTATAATTTTGACCGTAAAGGCAATTTACGCGCCATTACCCGCATTGTGGACGGGGTTAAAACGGAGTTGCTCTACAAGATCGATGGCGAATTTAAACAAGTAAAGCTTACCGAGTTTGGCGATACATTTGGCATTTCTTCGTTCAATCCAAATACCGAAAACCCAGATGATGCTTACGTGGTTTCCAATCTGGATGGTGATAAAATCGAAATCCAATTGTATGACCTAAAGAAGGACAAAAAAATAAAAACGGTTTTCAGCAATGATACATTTGATGTTTCTGGGATATCGCTTTCCAGAAAACGCAATTACGAAATAGACTATTTCAGCTATACTGGCGAAAAATCTGTAGTTGTTCCAGTAAGCGATACCTATAAAAAAATCTATAACCGACTTCAAAAAGAATTTGGCGACAAGCAGTTTTTCACGGTTGGCAAAACCGATGATGAGTCCAAGTATATGGTAGCTGTTACCAGTGATAAAATTGTAGGGGAATACTACCTGTACGATGTAGAAAAGGATAGCGTGACATTGTTATACAAGCTATTGCCACAGCTTAAAGCCGAAGATATGGCCAATATGAAGCCCATAACCTTTAAAAGCCGTGATGGGCTTACCATCCACGGATATATTACATTGCCGAGTGATTATAAAAAGGGACAAAAACTGCCTTTAATTGTAAATCCGCATGGTGGACCACAAGGTATTCGAGATAATTGGGGCTTTAACCCAGAAGCACAATTGTTTGCCAGCCGTGGATACGCAACCTTGCACGTTAATTTTAGGATTTCCGGAGGGTACGGTAAAAAGTTTTTAAAAGCCGGTTTTGGGCAAATAGGCCGTAAAGCGATGGACGATGTAGAAGATGGCGTGGATTATGTAATTGAACAAGGTTGGGTGGACAAAGACCGGGTTGCCATTTATGGCGGTAGCCACGGCGGATATGCCGTGTTGCGCGGAATGACCAAAACCCCTGATAAATACGCCTGTGGCGTGGATTATGTAGGAGTAAGCAATTTGAGCACTTTTATGGAAACCATTCCACCATATTGGGAAAAATACCGAGAACTGTTGTATAAAATCTGGTACAACCCCAATATCCCGGAAGAGAAGGCCATTATGGACGAAATTTCCCCGGCCTTGCACGTAGATAAGATTAAAAACCCATTGTTTGTGGTGCAAGGGGCCAACGACCCCCGCGTAAACATCAATGAAGCCGACCAAATTGTGGAAACGCTACGGGAAAAAGGTGTTGAAGTACCTTATATGGTTAAGTATGACGAAGGTCACGGATTTGGTAAAGAGGAAAATCGATTGGACCTTTACAAAGCCATGATGGGCTTTTTTGCAGAGCACCTAAAAGTCGAGAAGACAAATCCTGTAAAAGGATAAACTACTAAATTACAAATCTATCAAGCATCAAACTCGATAGGTTTTTATTTCTCTGTGTCCTTTGTGCCTCTGTGGTAACTATTCACCACGAAGGCACAGAGAACACAGAGTTTTATTTTTCACCTTCCCATTCCGCATAAAACTGTTTCAGGAACGTTTCCATAAACTCATGTCTATCTGTGGCGATACGCCGCCCAGTTTCAGTATTCATTCGGTCTTTTAAAAGCAATAGTTTTTCGTAAAAGTGATTGATGGTCGGGGCGGTTGACGCCTTGTATTCTGAAGGGGACATATTTAAATTAGGCTTGATTTTAGGGTCGTATAGCGCCCTGTTTTTAAAGCCGCCGTAATTGAAGGTGCGGGCTATGCCAATAGCACCCAAGGCATCTAAACGATCGGCATCTTGAACAACTGCTAATTCGTTAGAATGAAAGGCTTGTTCTTTATTTCCTCCTTTAAATGAAATATTTTTGATTATTTGCACTACGTGCTCAATAATTTCTTCGGAAACACCTTCCGAAGTTAAAAAATCCACTGCTTTTTTGGGTCCAACTGTCTCATCACCATTGTGAAATTTGGAGTCGGCGATATCGTGCAACAACGCTCCCAAGGCAACCACCAGAGCATTCGCTTGTTCGGTTTCTGAAATAAGCAGCGCATTTTTATAGACCCGCTCAATATGAAACCAATCGTGACCGCCTTCGGCATCTTTCAGTTCTTTTTTTACAAAGGCAATGGTGTTGTTAATGAGTATTTCCGAAGATCTTTCAGCCATAGTTTTACCTTAAATATTTCATTTTTCAACCTTAACAGCATCCAGCGTAGGTATTTACGACCTGCCCGAATTTTAACAGATGTTGGCAGGCGGGTAAATTAGTGATCCTTATAAATCTCTCGAATTCATCTGCCTAAAAAACCAGCAGACAGGCTCAAACACCTTTGATACAAAATTTATTTCTAAACCTCTAACCTCTCAAATCTCACATCTCAAGTCTCATCCACTGTTATACTCGATTTTACCTGCGTTTCCACCAGATCGATTAAGGCATCTGGCTCATGTTCTGAAACTTTTAAAGAAGAATGTACTATTAATTCTAAACGTACGCCCAATGGAATAGGGAACATGCCGTGTTTTTGCAGTTTCCAAGAATGGCTAATGCTCACCGGAAGCACATAGGCATCGGGTGCTTTTCTAAATAGGGTAAGCAAGCCAGTTTTCCGAAAGGGTTTCGGGTTGCCGTCTTTGCTTCGGGTTCCTTCAGGGAAAATGACCACGCTGCGGTTGTATTTTGATACGTATTTGGCAATTTTTATAATTTCCCCAGTGGCCTGTCTTGGGTTTTTACGATCTATTAAAACACTGCCTCCACGTTTTAAATTATAGGAAACCGAAGGGATGCCTTTGCCCAATTCGATCTTGGAGATGAATTTGGGGTGGTATTTGCGCAAAAACCAGATCAAGGGCGGGATGTCCCACATGCTTTGGTGGTTTGAAACGATGATGATGGGCACGTTGTTTGGGATGCTGCTGTTAATGGTAACTTTGAAAGAGGTCCCCAAAATATTCAAACACCTTAATATAAACCAATTGAAGACATCTACACTTCTCTTATGGGCTTGGTAACCAAAAACGTTGAAACAAACCCACTGTATGGGGTGGAAAACAATTAAATTCAATCCAAAAAAAAGGTAAAAAATAACCGAAAGCGGGTAGCTCAATATTTTGGAGAGTAGTTTCATAGTGTATCAAAAGTAAAAAATCCGCTTCCAAAAATTTTCAGAAACGGAATTATTTTATGATTATCCGTATAGAAACCTAAATTTGACTTAGAACTGAATGACGTAAAACATAGAACAAAATGATTATGAAACTAATTTCCATTTCATAAAAATGAAACAAGTATTACGTCATACGTTCTTCTCTGATGTCATATTTGGCGCTTGGTTTTTTTACGGACAAGCATTTTTTAGATTTTAACCTCTAAATAAAAAGGGGACTAACAATACTCGTCGTACGCTCCTTTTAAATTTTCGGCAATAGCTTCGGCCGGACGACCTTCAATGTGGTGGCGTTCCAGCATATGCACTAATTCCCCGTCTTTAAACAAGGCCATAGATGGCGAACTTGGAGGGAACGGGACCATATGCGATCTGGCGGCATCGACCGCTTCCCGGTCCACACCTGCAAATACGGTTACTAAGTTGTCTGGCGTGTTGGCATTTTGCAACGACATACGGGCACCAGGGCGCGCATTGGCTGCCGCACAACCACAAACCGAATTGACCACGACCAAAGTGGTGCCTTCTTTGTTAAGGGCTTGGGTTACTTCTTCTTCAGTGAACAGTTCGGAAAAACCAATGTTGGTCAGGTCTTCCCGCATAGGTTTTACCAATTCCGGTGGATACATATATCTTTATTTTTAAAGTGTAACAATTTTAGTGCAAAGATACGAAATTTGACACGGTATCAAGGAGGTAACATACACAAATAACAACAAGCTGCAAACTCCGAATTTCAAAATTGATAAGATATGGTTTAGTGATTTGAGATCTGTGCTTTTTTAAATTTACCAACGCTACATTGCTTACTAAGCTTTCTTTATATTTGCACCATTCTACAAATTGCTAGTGTTTAGTTTATGATTCGTTGGTTTGCAGCTTTTATTGGTTATATGGTGTACCGGTTTCCTGGAGCCATCGTTGGGTTTTTAATAGGAAGCCTGTTGGATAATTACTTTGGTGGTTCCAGTGCTGGAAGGGGGTTTCAAGGCACTTTTCAGCAACAACAACGAAGCCAGCGCGTAACTCCGGCCGATTTTGAGCTCAATTTGCTTTCGTTGGCATCCCTGGTCATTAAGGCCGACGGACGGGTGAGCCAGCAAGAGTTGGACTATGTACGCAAGTATTTTGTGCAAGCCTACGGAAAGGATCGCGCCAATGCCACGTTTCGGGTATTTAACGACGTGATTAAAAAACGGGAGATTTCGGCAGCGAAAATCGGTACCATGTTTCGGCAACGCATGCGCTACGAATCGCGGTTGCAAGTGCTTCACTTCTTATTCAGCATTGCCAATGCCGATGGACGGGTGAGCGAGCTTGAAGTGCGGAAAATCAATGAAATTTCCGGATACCTCGGGGTGAGTCCGCGTGATTTTGAAAGCATCAAAGCCATGTTCTTCAAAAATCCGGACAGTGCGTATAAAATTTTGGAAATTGACCGTACTGCCACCGATGCCGAAATTAAAAAAGCGTATCGCACCATGGCCAAAAAATACCATCCAGATAAACTGCAGCATATGGATGAAGCCTATAGAAAAGGCGCGGAAGAAAAATTCAGGAAGGTGCAGGATGCGTATGAACAGCTTCAAAAGGAACGTGGGTTTTAAAACCTTATATCGTACCTCACAACACTTTCAGCAATTGTTGAGCGGTGTAATACTCAAAAATACGTTTCTTAACTGTGAAGTCTTCATTTAAAATTAGAGTTGCCGGTAACGAAAAAGGCTGTCCTTTTCGTGAGGCGAGCAATAAGGCGATTTCGTGAACGCTATTGCGCTGGGTGCGGGCTTGTGTATTTTTAAATTCGACAGTATCGAAGGTTATAGTATCAGTGCTTTCAACATTCATTTCAACGGCATAATAATTCTTGTTTATCTTTTGAATTACGGCCAATTTGTTAAATACAACCCGCTCAATTTTCTTACAATAGACACACCAATCGGCATGGAAAAATATAAACACCGGTTTGGGTTCCTTTTTAAGGGCTTGTTCCAGCTCGGGCCATGTTTTCCACTGTATTTCATCGGGGTTTTGGGCTTTTGTAATAAAGAGCCCTGCTAAAGCAATGAATACGAAACAATATATATTTTTCATAACTTCATATTTTTAAAAATCACCAAATCGTAACCCTACGAAGACCGTTCTGGGCATATTGGGGCCGTAGATGTAATCTGAATCCCGTGTGGCTCCGGTGTCAAAATCGTCTTGATAGCTGTCAAAAATGTTTTGCACCCCGCCACTCAGCTCGACATGAAATGTTTCTTTTAAATCGAAATGGTAGGTTACCTTTACGGTTAAATCGTAAAAGGGCTTTGTGCGTATCAAATTCATAAACCCTGTGTCGCTCACTACATGCGGCGCTATCATTGAACTGGTAAACGTTCCAGTAACGTCTGTTTTAAAAGCTTCGTTTAGTTGCCAGTTGGCGTTTAAAAAGCCGTAGGAATTTGGTGCGCGCACAAACTCATCTAAAACCACATCTTGTTCTCCTGCCACGCTGCCATCGGCTTCAAAAAGTACTTGACCTTCCTTGTATTTCGATTTTTGAATGGTGCCCCCAAGCAGAAAAAACAAATCGGAACTTGGCGATACCGAAAGCTCAAAATTAGCTCCTGCAACACGCGCCTCAGCACCATTTCGGGATTCTTCCAATATGGAACCGTTGGGCAGGGAAGTTCCTGTGCTCACAATGGTAAACGGGTTCTTTAAGGTGGTGTAAAACCCTTCAACCAAAACATTGGTCTGTACCTTGTTGAAATTTTTCGTAAAATTAAACGAGGCGGTATATGCGTTGGAAAACTCACTTTCCAAATTATTGGAAAGGATAACGAATCGCTGTTCGCCCCCAACCGATGATACGTGCAAATCTTCATTGAAAGCTTGCGGTGCCCGAAAACCCCGCGCATAACCGCCCCTAAATTGCAGTGCTTCGGAAATATTGTACAACACGGTCAATCGGGGGCTTATTTCGGTTTCGTTCACCTGCGATGATCGTGCAATATCTTCAATGGTATAAAAACCATCGACGTTTATGTGGTCCAGCCGTGCACCAATAAGCGCAGTGAAATCGTCAATGGGTTTCCATTGGTATTGTGCGTAAAGGCCAAGGCTGTTCACTTTTTGATCGATCAAGCGGTTGTAGCCGGCAATAGCGTCTTCGGTGTCATTACGCTGAAATTCAGCACCAGTGGTAATTACATCATCGTTGATAAAATGATGCGAATACTTTGTTCCTGCCACGACGGCTAAATCGGTGGTGATACCAAAGGAGTTGTTTGCGGCAATAGAGTCGGCAGCCGTTCGCCCACCGCCTAAGCCCCCGTAATAACTGTCGCGGTCCGTATGTTGGGCAGAAACATAGGCGCTCACCGAATTTTTGCGCGCATCGTCATGCCACTCGTAATCGGTGCCGCCGAATACGGTGTTATGGTCCAGTTGCTCGGTGATGTCGGTAAACTGAGGAGCTAAATTCAAACGGTCCCCGCCTCGTCTGAATTCACGTATTGCCGTAAAATCGATTCCAAACTTACTATTGTCATTAGGCTTTAAAAATACTTTTGCGCCAAGCGAGTTGTTGGTCATTTTGGTGATTTCGCTAAACCTGTCGCCATTGGCATCATAGGGATTGCGGTTTCGGTACATGCCAAAAACAGTAACACCACTGCTTAAATCTTCGCTCACTATCGATCCGTTCACATTTACCGTTCGGTCTGCCGTTTTACCATCGATCGCGGCAAAATTGGAACGTATTTCCCAACTGTTGTTAACGGGTTCTTTTGTTATTACATTAACCGTTCCGGCAATGGCATTGGAGCCAAAAAGCGCAGAACCACCACTTCTTACCACCTCAACCCGATCAATGATGCTTACTGGAATCTGTTCCAGGCCATACACCCCGTTGAGCGCACTGAACACCGGACGGCTGTTTACCAAAACTTGGGTGTATTGTCCTTCCAAACCATTAAGACGTACTTGTGTAAACCCACAGTTTTGGCAGTTGGTCTCAATCCGCACGCCTGGTTGGTAATTTAGGCCATCGGCAAGGGAAATAGATTGCGTAGCGTTGAACAGTTTAGGACTGAGCACATTTACAATCACGGGTGCATCCCGTTTTATAATACGGTTTCGGGTGGCGCTCACCACAACTTCATCAAGGCCAAAGGTGTCTTCGGTCAACGAAAAATCCAAGGTGATATGCTCGCCGGCTGCCACGGTTACTTCTCTTCTTTGGGTTTTATAACCTTGCGATTGCACAACTAAAGTGAACGTGCCTTCGGAAACCGCAAGTGAATAGTTCCCGTCTATATCGGCATCGGTGCCTGTAGCACTGTTTTTAATATAAATACTACTGAAAGGAACTGGGCGTCCATTTGAAGTAAATGTGCCCGAAATAGTGGCTTTGTCGTTTTGGGAAAAAAGATAAACAGGCATGAAGAGCATGATATGTAAAATATATTTCATAATATTAAACTATATTATTTTTTAATTTAGAATTAAAATTTAGGCAAAGCTAATATTTTATTCTTGAAAGATAAAATGTATCTTTGTGCTGTATATGAAAAATATGTTTACCCAATCTGAAGAAAATTACTTGAAAGCTATTTTCCATCTGCAGGAAGAAGCTGGAGAAGGGGTGTCCACCAGTGCGCTCGCCGAATTGTTGGAAACCAAAGCCGCATCGGTGACCGAAATGATAAAAAGGCTCGCCAATAAAAACTTGGTTGACTATAAAAAATACTATGGCGTGCAATTGACTCAAACCGGAAGAAAACAAGCTTTGACCGTGGTACGAAAGCACCGGCTATGGGAATCTTTTTTAGTGGAACGCTTAAACTTCAACTGGGATGAGGTGCACGAAGTGGCAGAGCAGTTGGAGCATATCCGTTCGCCAAAATTGGTGGAAGAACTGGACCGTTTTTTGGGCCGCCCTGCTTATGATCCCCACGGCGACCCTATCCCCGACGCCAGTGGAAACCTGCCCAAGGCACCTAAAAAAAGACTTTCACAGCTAAAAGAAGGTCAAAAAGGCGTGTGCAAAGGGTTTAACGATGCTTCTTCTGCCTTCTTGAAATTTTTGGACGATCAAGATATAGGGATGCATACCGAGATGAAAGTCATGCAAATACAATCGTTTGATGAAAGTATGACGGTACAAGTTGGAAAACGGCAGGTGCTGCTATCAAAAACCGCGACCGATAACATTTATGTTGAAGATTGAAGTTAGTGATAATTTGCCCATCGCCTGTTGATTCAACGTATACTAAACTAAAACTTGAAATTTCAGTTATGAAAAAAATACTTCCGCTTTTATTGTGCCTCACATTGTTGGTAAGCTGCAAAAACAGCAATAACAGTGCCAATGGGAAGTTGAATGTAGTTACCACCACTACGATGATTACCGATCTGGTAAAAAATATTGGCGGTGATTCCATTAGCGTTCAAGGCTTGATGGGCAGCGGGGTGGACCCACACCTGTATAAAGCCAGCGAAGGGGACGTTTCAAAATTGACCCGTGCCGATGTAGTGTTTTACAGCGGTCTGCACTTAGAAGGAAAATTAGTCGACGTATTCGAAAAAATGGGCCGAAACAGCAACACCATTGCACTTGCCGAAGTGTTGGACAAAAAAGGGCTGATAGGTTCTGAATATTTTGCTTCCAGTTACGACCCGCATATTTGGTTCAACATTGCGTACTGGAAACAAATCACCACCTACCTAACCCAAGAACTCAGCAAACTGGATCCCGCTCACGCCGCATATTTCGAAAAAAATAAAACCGCCTACCTTAAAAAACTGGATGCCCTCGATAAACAGGTGCGCGAAACCATTGCCACTTTGCCCAAAGAAAAACGCATTTTGGTCACTGCCCACGATGCTTTTAATTACTTCGGAAGGGAATATGGTTTTGAAGTCGTTGGCCTGCAAGGTCTTTCCACAGCAACCGAGGCGGGCGTGCAAGACGTGCAAAATTTGGCCCAATTAATCATTGAGAAAAAGGTAAAAGCGATTTTTGTGGAAACCAGTGTGCCAAGGCGAACCATCGAAGCCTTACAACAAGCAGTAAAGGCCGAAGGATTTCAAGTGGAAATAGGCGGTACGCTTTATTCTGATGCCTTGGGCAATGCCGGCACAAAAGAAGGGACTTATATAGGAATGTTCACTTATAACGTAAAAACAATCGTGGAAGCATTGAAATAGGTTGTTGCACACAAAAAAAAACCATATAATGAGAGAGGAACCCTACGCCATAAAAATTGACGACCTTACCGTAGCCTATAATTATAAACCGGTTTTGTGGGATATAGACCTCGTCATCCCCGAAGGGGTGCTCATGGCAATCGTTGGGCCAAACGGAGCTGGTAAATCTACTCTTATAAAATCAATTTTAGGAATTGTAAAACCCATTGCCGGTAGCGTACAAGTTTTTGGCAAACCGTATAAAAAGCAAGTGGATAAGGTGGCGTACGTGCCACAAAAAGGCAGTGTGGACTGGGATTTCCCAACCATCGCACTCGATGTGGTGATGATGGGCACCTACGGAAGCTTGGGTTGGATAAAACGACCCGGGCAAAAAGAAAAAAAACAAGCCTTGGAGGCTTTGGAAAAAGTAGGCATGCTGGAATTTAGGGACAGGCAAATAAGCCAGTTGAGCGGTGGGCAGCAGCAACGCATTTTTTTAGCAAGGGCGTTGGTGCAAAACGCATCTATTTATTTGATGGACGAACCCTTTCAGGGAGTCGATGCTACTACCGAAAAAGCAATCATCAATATCTTAAAAGAACTGCGTAAAGCCGGCAAAACCTTGATTGTCGTGCATCACGACCTGCAAACCGTACCGGAATATTTTGATTGGGTAACTTTTTTAAATGTAAAAGGAATTGCCTCGGGCCCTGTAAAGGATATTTTTAACGACGATAACCTTACCAAAACCTATGGTATTAATTACAAGGTGGCGGTGAATAAATAAATTGAATTATTATCCCAACGCCTGATATAAAAAAAATGGAACTAACAGACTTTTTTACCAATTATACCTTGCGCACGATAACCTTGGGCACTGCCGTGCTTGGAGCTATTTGCGGTATGTTGGGCAGTTTTGCGGTATTGCGCAAACAGAGTCTCTTGGGCGATGCCATTTCGCACGCTTCCCTGCCCGGGATTGCCATTGCCTTTATTATTACTGGTGTAAAGAACGAACATTTGTTTTTAGTTGGGGCTTTAATAAGTGGCTTGATCGGTACGTTTTGGATTAAAAGCATCGTAAAACGCACCCGCTTGAAAAACGATACGGCCTTGGGATTGATCCTTTCGCTCTTTTTTGGTCTGGGGATGCTGTTATTGACCTTTATCCAGAAAATGCCGAATGCCAATCAAGCCGGGCTGGACAAATACTTGTTTGGGCAAGCCGCCACACTGGTAGAAGAGGATGTTTGGGTTATGGCCGCTGTTACTGGGGTTAGTCTTATCGTTTTGCTTCTTTTCTGGAAAGAACTGAAACTATTGCTCTTTGATCCCGATTACACCAAAACCTTGGGGTTCAACACCCGTTTTCTCGATATTTTGATTACCAGTTTTATTGTAGTCGCCATTGTGCTTGGCCTGCAAACCGTTGGGGTAGTACTTATGAGCGCTATGTTGTTGGCTCCAGCAGCTGCGGCCAGGCAATGGACCAATAATTTGGGGGTGATGATTGTTTTGGCATCGATATTCGGGGCTTTTTCAGGGGTTTTCGGAACCGCCATCAGTGCGAGCCAGGACAACCTTTCAACAGGACCGGTTATTGTTTTGGTGGCCGCGGCTTTTGTGTTGCTTTCCTTTATTTTTTCGCCTAGGCGTGGACTGTTGTTCCGGGAGCTTCGTTTCCGTAAAAACCGAAGGGAACTTCATTTAAAGAAAACGCTCACCTTTATGTACCGTATTGCCAAGGAGCACGATAACATTTCGCACCCTCATGCTATCCGTATTTTGAACAACTTTCAAGGGTTTACCCGAAAAACGTTGACGAAACTGGAAGAGCAACACTTAATCCGTGTGGAAGGCAATCAATGGGCTTTAACCGAAAAAGGCTTTCAAGAAGCCGAATCTATGTATGTTAAAATGGGAACCGATCATGACTAACGCACAATTGGAAATACAACTTATCGCCGCTTTGGTCGCCGTTGCCTGTGCCATTCCAGGCGTGTTTTTGGTACTTCGGAAAATGGCCATGATTAGTGATGCCATTAGCCACTCCATCTTGGTGGGGATTGTGGTAGGCTTTTTTATCACCCAAGACCTCAATTCGCCCCTTTTAATTTTATTGGCTGCCGTAACTGGTGTGGTCACCGTGATTTTGGTCGAATTCATTCAAAAAACCGGCTTGGTAAAAGAAGATACCGCGATAGGCTTGGTATTCCCCGCTCTTTTTAGCATAGGTGTGATATTGATTGCAAAACACGCCAATGACGTTCATTTGGATATAGACGCGGTGTTGCTGGGCGAACTGGCTTTTGCCCCTTTTGACCACCTTATTGTAGGCGATACCGATATAGGCCCAAAATCACTTTGGGTGATAGGTACCATCTTGGTGATCAACCTCACGCTGCTGATTTTGTTTTTCAAAGAACTTAAATTGAGCACCTTCGATAAAGGTCTTGCCGCTACCCTTGGTTTTTCGCCTTTGTTGCTGCATTACGGGTTAATGACGGTCTCCTCGGTTACCATTGTGGGCGCTTTCGATGCCGTAGGGGCGGTTTTGGTGGTTGCACTTATCATTGCCCCGCCCGCAACCGCCTATTTATTGACCGACGACCTAAAGAAAATGTTATTGTTAAGTTGTTTCTTCGGGATTTTTGCTGCCATTTCAGGGTATTGGGTTGCGAATGCGCTTGATGCCTCCATTGCCGGTTCTATGACCACGATGCTGGGGGTTGTATTTCTTTTGGTGTACCTTTTTGCGCCTAAACAAGGCGTGTTTTCAGTATTTTACAAAGAAAGGCAACAACGTATAGAAGTGTCTTTATTGGTGTTTCTATTGCATTTGCAAAATCATCAAGAAAAAGAAGAACGCCACGTGAACCATTTACAGGAACACATTAACTGGGAAAAGGTTAAGGCCAAAACGGTGTTGGAACTGGCTACAAAAAACAACCTGATTCATATTTCAGAAAATATCGTTTCCCTTACCGAAAAAGGACAGGAATTTACAGACGAAGCCTTAAAATACATTACCACCAATAAAGAAACGGCTATCGAAGAATTGAAAGACCGGTTTTTCCTTTTTAGGGGATGAAAGTCAGTGTTGGCCGTAAGATTGCCTAAACTGTATTTTTTGCACTTGCCGTTCCACAATCAACTGGGCCAAAATTTCGCCTGCAGTTTCATGAGCGTCCTTTGCCGCCAAGGCTGTTTTTGCCTTCTCTTCAGAAATATCGATGCGGTATAATATGGCGACGAGTTTGTTAAAATCTGTTGCTACTAACCGGTCGAGATGCGCGGCCAATTCTGCTTTCAGTTGTTTGTAACTGCTGCTTTTTTGTTCTGAAGAGCCACCTAAGTCAACCAATTGGCGGCTCCAGAGTAACGCTTTTAATCGGTTTTGGTCATTCATAACATATTGATTTTAAGATAAATTTCTGTTTTTTGTTTTTAAAACCCGGATCGCTTTTTTAAGCTCGCTCACTTTTTCCAGTTCACGGGCTGCTTTTGTTCTATCTTTCTGCATTAAATTTGTACTTTTAATGGTTCGGTCTATTTTCTTTTTATAAAATTGAAGCAATCCGATTGCGAAATCCATATCTTGTCAAGCATTGGTACAGTTTCAAAGATAAAAAATTCATAATCATTAAAAAAATTATTTAGCACAACCTAAATATTGATGTTGTAAAATAGTTGCAGATGAAATTGTCCCCTTCCGAAGAAAATTACTTAAAAGCAATCTATCACTTAGAACAAGCTTCCGATACAGGCGTTACCACTAATGCCTTGGCGCAACGGATGGAGACCAAACCTTCTTCGGCCACCGACATGGTAAAACGTTTGGCTGAAAAAGAGCTGCTGCATTACGTAAGGTACCGCGGCGTTACCCTTACGAATGAAGGAACCAAATCGGCCTTACAAATTATACGAAAACATCGCTTGTGGCAAGTTTTTTTGGTGGAAAAGCTGCACTTTCACTGGGACCAAGTTGCCGAAATAGCCGAACAGTTGGAGCATGTGCATTCCGAAGAACTTATTGCCCGGCTGGAACGGTTTTTAGGGGAGCCCGATTTTGATCCCCACGGCGAACCCATTCCCAGTAAGGATGGAACCATCAAGCAAACAGCGAAAAAACTATTGGCCGAACTAAAGAAAAACCAAGGCGGGGTTTGCGTTGGCGTGAAAGAATCCAGCCCAGAATTCCTGCAGTATTTAGACAAGAAGAACATCACCATTGGCACTAAAATTAAAGTGCTGGGCAAGGAGTTTTTCGATGGCTCCATGGTTATTTTGGTAGGAAAGGATCAATCGTTCATTTCAAAAAAGACAGCCGAGAACCTGTATGTTCAAACGTTATAAGGTTTGGGAATGATGCTGTGAAAATTACAGACGTGGGCTCGATTTATTGGTTTGTTAAGCTTTGTTTTTTCTTTTACCTTTAAAAAACGAAAAAAAGATTTCCATGAAACGTGTATTTATATTGTTGTTGCTAACAGTTTCAACTACTGCTTTTGCCCAAAATAAACCAGACGAACCCTTGAAAACGCCAAAAATAGCCATAAAAGTTCCCTTGGGGGAAACAGTGGAAATAGACGGTCATTCCGTAACGTTTTCAGAAGTAGTGGAAGATTCCCGTTGTCCCACCAGTGTTACCTGTGTGTGGCAAGGAAGGGTCAAGATAAAAGTGAAAGTTGAAAAAAAGGGTAAAGCAACCGTTGCCGAAGAATTGATTTTTGGAGCGGTAAGGTCTGGGGAAGATAAAAACCACGTATTTTACATTTCCGAAGATATCAAATTAGAAGGAATGAAGGTAACGCCCTATCCAGAATCCGAAAACGATATAAAAGAGAACGGCTATACCTTTTTGGTTTGTGCCTATAACTAATCAATGACAGCCGCAATTGTTTTTGCCACATTTGGTGTTGCCGCCGTCAAGTGTGCCCGAAGGGGTTTGCCTACTTTTTTCGGTCAAGGGGTTCCATATAAATTTCTTTAGCAGGTAACCCGCTGCGATTAAAAATGTTATGATTACCAATATCGTCTGCATCATCTAATTTTTTTTATTTTCTTTCTTTTAGGTCGAATATACTGTTGCAACCTAACATAAGGTTTTTATTTTGATTATTTAAGCAATTGATAAGCTGCCAAGGCTAAAATATACGCAATTCCGCTCATAATAACTAATTGGTACAGGGGCCATTTCCAACTGTTGGTTTCTTTCTTCACAATGGCCAAGGTGCTCATACATTGCATGGCAAAAGCATAAAAGAGCAATAACGACACGCCGCTGGCGAAATTGAACAATGGGGTTCCCAAAACGGGGTTTGTTTCGGCGGCCATTCGGTTTTTAATGGTTTTTTCTTCATCGCTCCCCACGCTGTAAATGGTGGCAAGCGTCCCCACGAATACTTCACGGGCAGCGAACGAGCTCACAATGGCGATCCCGATTTTCCAATCGTAGCCCAGGGGCCGTACCGCAGGCTCAATGGCTTTTCCCATAATGCCAATATACGAGTGTTCCAGCTTAAAAGAAGCGATTTTGGTGTCCAATTCGTCTTCGGTGAGGTTTTGACCGCTGTTTTCGGCAGCAACTATTTCTTCGGCTTGATCAAATCTCCCTGGACCGTACGAGGCCAGCACCCAAAGAATGATGGAAATGGCCAAGATAATCTTACCAGCGCCCAATACAAAGGCTTTTGTTTTTTCCACTACGGTAATCAACACGTTTTTGGGAAGCGGCATTTTATAATTGGGCATTTCGATGACAAAAAAGGAACGTCCCGGAATGTTCATAAACTTATCCAAGAGCCAAGCCGAACCTATGGCAGCACCAAAACCTATTAAATACATAATCATTAATGTAATCCCTTGTAGGCTGAATATCCCCAAAACACGCTCATCGGGGATAACCAAAGCAATGATGATGAGGTACACCGGCAACCGTGCCGAACAGGTGGTGAAGGGTGTCACCAAGATGGTGATTAATCGTTCTTTCCAATTTTCAATGTTTCGCGTGGCCATAATCGCTGGGATGGCACAGGCAGTACCCGAAACCAACGGTACCACACTTTTCCCGCTCAGGCCAAACCGGCGCATAACGCGGTCCATCAAGAAGACCACGCGGCTCATATAGCCGGTTTCTTCCAAAATGGAAATAAAAAGGAACAGAAAAGCAATCTGCGGAATGAAAATGACCACACCGCCAATACCTGGGATGATCCCTTCGGCAATTAAACTGGTAAAATCCCCTGGTGGCAAGGTTTCGTTAACCCATTCGCTCAAGGAGGCGAAAGTGGTATCGATAAAATCCATGGGATAGCTGCTCCAGTCGAAAATCGCTTGGAATATGAGCAATAGGATGGCAAAGAAAATAACGTATCCCCACACTTTATGCGTCAAGACCCGGTCCACCCGGCTCCTGAAGTCTTTGGCATTAGCGGTGTCTATGGTAAGGGTGTCTTTTAAAACATTGTTGATAAATTGATACCGGGCAATGGTTTCTTTTTGCTGAAGCCGTTTCAGGTTGCTTTTGGATTCGGTCTGGAACCCGTTTACTTCTTTTAGCTCTTTTCGGTTCAGTTTTCCGAAGTTCACGTCTTGTGTAATGACCAACCAGAGTTTGTAGAGATCTTGATTGGGAAATGCTTTGCGAAGTCTATCAAAATAATCTGGAGACATTCGGGAAGCGTTGACGCAAGGTTTTGTGGAAAGCAAGCTGTAGTTGCTGATCAATTCTTTAAGATGGTCAAAGCCTTCGTTTTTACGGGAGCTTACCAAGGCTATTTTGGTTTCCAGTTGTGCTTCCAGCTTTTCGATATCCAGTGAAATGGCTTTGCGTTTCATGCGGTCTGCCATGTTCACTGCCAGAATGGTGGGGATGCCCAAATCTTTTATTTGTGTGAACAGCAACAGGTTGCGCTTTAGGTTTTCCACATCGGCCACAACCACGGCAACATCGGGGAAATCTTTGTCGTTTTTGTTGAGCAACAACTCAATCACTACATTTTCATCTATTGAAGAGGCATTAAGGCTGTACGTGCCGGGAAGATCGATTATGTGGGCTTTTAATCCGCGGTCTAATTTGCAAACCCCTTGCTTTTTTTCAACGGTAATGCCGGGATAGTTGCCCACTTTTTGGTTCAAGCCCGTTAAGCGGTTGAACACCGAGGTTTTTCCGGTATTTGGGTTGCCAATAAGCGCAACGTTTATCTGCCTTGCCATAGCTTAAACCAATTCAATTTCAATACGTTCGGCGGTTTCTTTTCGTATGGCCAAGTGGCTGCCGTTGATGTTGAGGTAAAGTGGATCGTGAAAAGGGGCCAGTTGTACCAATGCCACTTCGTTGCCTGGGAGGCAGCCCATTTCCAATAATTTTAAAGGAACGTGCTCTACCGAAAACTCTTTGATAATGGCGCGTTGTCCCTTTTTAAGTGTGGCGATCGTAATCATTATATTAATTTAGATTGATTTTAAACAACGCAAAAATAAGGGAATTAGGTTTGCCTTGCAAGGTTTTAAGATGATAAAGTAATTTTTGTAATGGTTGGGCTGCTACAGGCGTTTCAGTTCTTCGTTAGCGCTCCTTTTTCAAGACTTTGATATCGGTCATTAGTTCTTCTATCGCCTTGGGGTCTGTGCCGTCATAAAAGCCACGGATGCGTTTCTTTTTATCGACCAGCACAAAATTTTCGGTATGGATTAGATCATACTCAGTATAAGGGGTGTCTTTGGCTGCGAGGTACGATTTTCGGGCGAGGTCGTAAATTTGTTTTTTATTGCCGGTGACCAGGTTCCATTTGGTGTCGTCCACGCCTTTCTCTTGGGCATATTTTTTAAGTTGGGCTACGGTGTCTATTTCTGGGGTGACCGTGTGGGAGAGGAGCATGATTTCAGGGTCGTTTTTCACTTTTTCCTGAATATTCACCATATGGTCCGTCATAATTGGGCAGATGGTCTGGCAGGTGGTAAAAAAGAAATCGGCCACATAGATTTTATCTTTATAGTCGTCCTGTGTGATGGTCTCGCCATTTTGGTTTGTCAATGAAAAATTGGCAATTTTATGGTATTTTTTCACGTGCTGCACGGTAGTATCAACTAGTTGGGCGGTAACATCGTGGGGTTGGTAAATGGGTAGGGTTTTTTCGTCGTCTATGGTGTACACATTATAAATGATGGTAATGATAATTGCAGAAAGAACGAGCATAACGATCCCAAAAAACTTATACTTTGCAAAAAACCGGAGCATATTGTTATACTGATTTCCGCAAAATTACTGCCTATAATACAAACGGTAAAGCAGGAAGCGTTAAATGTTTTACAAGATGTTTTTCGGTTGTTCGGCATTAATTTTTATAAGCAAGTATAAAAGATTACTTTTGTACGCTAATTTTTAAAGTTTATGAGTCCATTTGCCGTTAAAGCAATCCAGCTTTTATTAAGCTTATCTCTATTGATCGTGTTGCACGAACTGGGGCACTTTATCCCAGCAAAGTTGTTTAAGACCCGGGTTGAGAAGTTTTTCCTCTTTTTCGATGTGAAATTTGCCCTTTTCAAAAAGAAAATAGGCGAAACCGTTTATGGCATAGGATGGTTGCCACTGGGAGGATATGTAAAAATATCCGGAATGATCGACGAAAGCATGGACAAGGAACAAATGGCCAAACCGCCAGAGCCTTGGGAGTTTAGGAGCAAACCGGCTTGGCAGCGATTGATTATTATGTTGGGCGGCGTTACGGTTAACATTATTGTTGGATTCGTTATTTATATGGGTATTCTGTATTTTAACGGGACCACCATTACCACCAACGACGATTTGCCAAAAGGCTATGCCGTAGCTGAAACCTTCAAGGAAATGGGCTTTCAGGACGGCGATCATATTTTACAAGTGAACGGAGAGCAATTTGAAGACGTTGGCTTGATAAACAAGTACCTGTTTTTGCGTGATGTCCAAAGCATTACTGTTAAACACAGCGACGGCACAACCGAAACTATCGCACTTCCTGAAGATATTGGCACCAAAATGTTTCAAAAAGATGTATTGCGTCCTTTCAGCCCGATGCGCAATGCGGTGATTGACACCGTGGTAGCCGACTATCCAGCCATGGCGGCGGGATTCAAAAACGGCGATAGCATTGTTTCGGTAAATGGCCAAAATGTGGCACATTGGCACGAATTTACGGCCTTGGTCACGGCAAACAAAGACAACGAAAATACCATTGTTGTTTCCCGAAATAACGAATATGACACCTTAACCGTCACGCCAAATGAAAAAGGTCAAATTGGTGTTAACAACTACGGAAAAGAATATTTGGGCAAGGGTACCAAAATCACATATGGCTTAGCTGAAAGTATTACGGGCGGTATAGGCTACGGGTACAATGTGCTTAAAGATTACGTTACCCAATTTAAATATGTGTTCACCGCAAAAGGCGCCACGCAAGTAGGTGGTTTTGGAGCGATAGGCAGCCTCTTCCCCGATACGTGGAACTGGTTGAGTTTTTGGGAAACCACAGCGTTGATTTCTATTATTCTGGCATTTATGAACATCCTTCCCATTCCAGCATTAGACGGTGGCCACGTGATGTTTTTGTTATATGAAATAGTAAGCGGCCGCAAACCGGGCGACAAATTTATGGAGTACGCCCAAATGGTCGGTTTTTTCCTATTGATCGCCTTGGTGCTGTTCGCCAACGGAAACGATATTTACCGTTGGCTGTTTGAATAACAGTCAAAATTAACCTGGGGCTTATTCCTGTTTAATTTTAAAGTTGAAATTTCATCGAAAAAGTTTTCAGTTTTATTTTGATGAATATAAAAATTAGGTATATTTGCACCCGCCTAACGATATTTATCACAGTATGTGTTAGGCGAAACGTTCAAAAAGATATAAAAATTAAATTCCTCCATAGCTCAGTTGGTTAGAGCACCTGACTGTTAATCAGGGTGTCGCTGGTTCGAGTCCAGCTGGAGGAGCTAATGAAGCCACCCATATAAAAGGTGGCTTTTTTAATATGGGGTACTACCTTTATAGGATCAAGAACATTTTCTGGGTTTTTGAGTTTTTAAGCAAATAATTTTTCAAGTCTGTACAGGAAGAATTCAGTTCTTCTTACGCCTCTTAATTGTGCTCTAAATGCTTTAATTTTTGCATTAAAAG
>NZ_QEHR01000003.1 GCF_003095375.1 Marixanthomonas spongiae | reverse complement strand
TTGGTATCTTTGCTCTCGGCTGAGCTGTTTATATTTCATTGCAACGCAAATTTAGCACTTGGCCAATCATTGGGGGCTAGCCCCCAATGATTTTTAATTTGAGTTGCACTTATTTGTTGAACTTAGGATTACTTAAATGGAAAGTTAGAATATTTAAAAAAACTTGGTGAAACGTCTAATCATTCGGGCATACGAACAACTGAACATATTTATGTAATTAACCTGAAAAAAAATATTAAAGAAAAATATACTTTCGAGGATTTTTTATTTATGAATGGAAAACCTACGAGTGATATAGATTCTGAGAATTAATATATAATAGTTCGCAAGTACTTTCTTCTTATTTAGAATCAAAATATTTTGCGGTAGTTTATCGTCATTTCAATCACTTCAAAACCAAGACATTTACAAATTCATAATTTTGAATATCAAAAATTACGCAATTGACAAATATTTACACTAAAAATTATAATTTTTTATAAAATAAACAGTGTTTAACGCTTTCGGTTAAACATTTTTAAAACATAATGAAATTTTGTATTTTCGCAGGACTTCAAAAAACAATAAAAAAATAGAACTATGGCATTCGACATTGACATGATAAAAAAGGTGTATTCCCAAATGGCAGAGCGTGTAGATAAAGCACGTGAAATTGTTGGGAAACCTTTAACCCTTTCTGAAAAAATACTATACAGCCACCTGTGGGACGGCAAACCTTCCGAAGCATTTGAGCGCGGAAAAGATTACGTGGAGTTTTCACCAGACCGTATTGCATGTCAAGATGCTACTGCACAGATGGCGTTGCTTCAATTTATGCAGGCCGGAAAAGACAAAGTTGCTGTGCCAACCACGGTACACTGTGATCACTTAATCCAAGCAAAACAAGGGGCTGCAAAAGATTTGCAAAGTGCAAACCAAACGAGCCACGAGGTTTTCGACTTTTTGGAATCTGTTTCCAATAAATACGGCATCGGGTTCTGGAAACCGGGTGCGGGAATTATTCACCAAGTAGTTTTAGAGAACTATGCATTCCCTGGCGGAATGATGATCGGGACCGATTCGCACACGGTAAATGCTGGCGGATTGGGTATGGTCGCCATTGGCGTTGGTGGTGCAGATGCAGTAGATGTAATGGCCGGAATGCCGTGGGAACTTAAATTTCCGAAGTTAATAGGCGTTAAATTGACAGGTGAATTAAACGGCTGGACCGCTTCAAAAGATGTGATTCTTAAAGTAGCCGGAATCCTTACCGTAAAAGGAGGTACCGGGGCAATCGTTGAATATTTTGGACCTGGCGCCAAAAACCTTTCGTGTACCGGAAAAGGGACCATCTGTAATATGGGTGCCGAAATAGGCGCAACCACTTCTACCTTTGGATACGACGATTCTATGGAACGTTTCCTAAGAGCAACCGACAGGGAAGAAATAGCTGATGAGGCCAACAAAATAAGAGAATATTTAACTGGCGATGATGAGGTATATGCAAATCCAGAGCAGTATTTTGATGAAGTAATTGAAATCAATCTTTCAGAATTACGTCCGCACTTAAACGGACCTTTTACACCAGATTTAGCAACCCCAGTTGGGCAGTTAGGTGAAAAAGCACAAAAGAACGATTGGCCTATAAAAGTAGATTGGGGACTAATCGGTTCGTGTACCAACTCTTCGTATGAAGATTTAACACGGGCGGCTTCCATTGCACAACAAGCAATCGATAAAAAACTGAAGCCTAAAAGTGATTTTGGTATTAACCCTGGAAGTGAGCAAATACGGTTTACAGCCGAGCGTGATGGCTTGTTGAATGTGTTTGAAGATCTTGGCGCCACTATATTTACAAATGCTTGTGGACCGTGTATTGGTCAATGGGACCGTAGCGACCGTAAGGGAGAAGAAAAGAACACGATTGTGCACTCCTTTAACCGAAACTTCTCAAAACGCGCCGATGGTAACCCAAACACACACGCTTTTGTAGGTTCCCCAGAAATGGTAGCGGCGATTGCTATTTCAGGCCGTTTGGATTTTGACCCGATGAACGATACCTTAGTTAATGAAGAAGGGCAAGAAGTAAAATTAGACGAGCCAAGAGGGATCGAATTGCCACCAGAAGGTTTTGAAGTGGAAGAAAACGGATATGTAGAACCTATGAAAGATGGCAGTGGTGTAGAAGTAAAAGTTGCAAAAGACAGTGAGCGTTTGCAATTGTTGACACCTTTTGAGCCTATAAAAGATTCTGAAATGCAAGGGATGAAGTTGTTGATCAAGGCATACGGAAAATGTACAACCGACCATATTTCTATGGCGGGACCTTGGTTGCGCTACCGCGGGCATTTAGATAATATTTCAAACAACTGTTTAATTGGTGCGGTAAACGCGTACAACAAAAAGACAAACTTTGTTAAAAACCAATTGGACGGTGAATACGGTGGTGTACCAGACGTACAGCGCGAATACAAAGCAAACGGAATTAAAACCATAGTGGTGGGCGACCATAACTATGGGGAAGGTTCTTCCCGTGAGCACGCAGCAATGGAGCCGCGCCACTTAGGGGTTGCAGCGGTATTGGTTAAATCGTTTGCACGTATCCACGAAACAAACTTGAAAAAACAAGGGATGTTAGGATTGACGTTTGCCAACGAAGCAGATTACGACCTGATACAAGAAGACGATACCTTTAACTTTGTTGATATTGCAGACTTTGCCACTAATAAACCATTGACTATTGAAGTGGTTCACAAAGACGGAAGCAAAGACACCATAAAAGCAAACCATACGTATAACGATGCACAGATACGCTGGTACCGTGAAGGCTCTGCCCTTAACTTGATTAAAAAGCAGAATGCGTAACTAATCTTTCGGATTTTATCTGAATGAATTACTAAACGTTTCAAAAAACCTGTCAAATACTGTTTTTGGCGGGTTTTTTGTTAGACCTACCGAAGAAATAGTATTGTGATATGAAACAATTTTTAAAAAAGAATAAAGGGAATATTATATTTTTAGCCGTATTGGCTTTATTGATAATTCCGCAAACACGGACGCCTATTCAGGTATTTGTACAACGCTTGATATCGTTCAGTCCTTCGGAAACTGATGCTGAAGAAAGAGAGCAGCTTACCGATTATAATTGGAATGTAACATCTTTAGATAATAGACGGGTCAATTTTTCTGCTTCGGAAGGAAACGTGGTGTTATTGAATTTTTGGGCCACGTGGTGCCCGCCTTGTATTGCTGAAATGCCTTCGCTTCAAAACCTGTATGATGAATATGGAGACCAAGTTGATTTTTATTTGGTCACTTCAGAAAAACCGGAAACCGTACGGCGTTTTATGGATAAAAAAGGTTATACGTTGCCGGTGTATATTCAGCAAAGCAACGCTCCGGAAGCATTATACTCGCAAGCGCTGCCCACAACCTACCTTATCTCAAAAAAAGGAGAAATCGTAATTAAAGAAACCGGTGCAGCCGATTGGGATAGCAAAAAAACAAAGGAAATTATTGATGGGTTGTTGGAAAAGTAAGTAGCAGTTAAAAGGCCTCAAAGGTTTCAAAAATGTTTGAGGTCTTGAGTTTTTTTTTACCTCAATACGCAGTTTTATCATGTTTATCCGCCCATTTATTAAACACCGTTACGGCTTCGTCACGTAATATGCGAACAAAATCGATGCTGCGGTTGTCTACTTCTTTGTCAATTTCATCATAAATAAACTGATCGTCAAAATTTATTTCGGCAGCATCTTCCCTGTTGCAACCGTAGAACACTTTTTTAGGCCGCGCCCAATAAATGGCGCCCAAGCACATAGGGCATGGTTCGCAGGAGGTATAAACAACGCAATCGGTTAACTGGAAACTGTTTAGTTTTTCGCAAGCGCGGCGTATGGCCACCACTTCGGCGTGGGCGGTTGGGTCGTTTGTGGAAGTGACATTGTTGTGCCCTTCGGCAATAATTTCGCCGTTTTTTACCACCACGGCGCCAAACGGGCCGCCGGCATTGGCGTCCATTCCCAGTTCGGCCAAGGCAATGGCACGTTGCATAAATTTTTTGTCTTCTTCTGTATAATTAGGTGTGTTCATAATCTAAGTTTAATTTTGTTGTAATGCTACTTGTTGTTGTATCGTTTTTCAAATAGTTCCGTGCCAACAAAAACTGTCAATAGCATGCCCAAGTTATAGATGGTGTCTTCAACGGGAATGGTGAGGATGCGCACGCCCATGTTTTCGGTATTGTCGTACCAAACCACTTGATCTTCTATCCCCGTGCCGGTCAATATACCATTTACCAAAAAGAACGGGATGAAAATAACGAAATAGGTAGGTAAAAATTCCATAAGCCATTGTTTCCGGTAATTATAAACCAGTCCTAATAATACCAGGGCATAGACAAAATTTACCAAAGTGTACCATCTATCGTAATAATACCAAAGCAGAATAATGAGGAGGCACGATAACAGTACATAAAAAACAGCGGTGAACTTTTCAGAAAAAGAAAACTTTGGGAACAGTTCGTGCAAGGCATAATGCGTAAAAATACAAGCATAGGGTATGCAGATGAAAAATAACCATTCTTCAATGGGCAGGTTTAAAATGCGATACCCAGTAATATACGCGTCATTGAAGCCCCAAAACCCATTATTGGTAAAGATAATGTCCCAAGTTACAAAGATGGCCATCATGATTGCCATGGCTGGGAAAAAGGAGCGCCATTTTCTATAAAACCGGAGCCGTGGATGAAAACTGAACAAAAATGGAATGCTGAGCGATCCAAGGGCGAGCCACAGATACAGGTAATTCATAAATTACTTCTTTTTAAAAAACCGCAACGGTGGAAACAACATGCCATAACACTCGCCATCTTCTTTGCCCAAATGTTTGTGGTGCATTTTATGGGCACGGCGTATTCCTTTTGCGTACCAGTTATTGGCACTCCTAAACAGTTTGAACCGTTGGTGTATAAAAATATCATGCACCAAAAAGTAGGTAACGCCGTACGCAAAGATACCCAAACCTATGGGCAATCCCGCCCAAAAGCCATAATATTGCCAGCCTATAAAACATCCAATGCTCACGGCTGCATAGAACAGAAAAAAAAGGTCGTTACGCTCCCACCAACTGCTGTGGTCTTTATGATGATGGTCTTTGTGAAGACTCCATAAAAAACCATGCATTACATATTTATGGGTAAACCACGCCATAAATTCCATAATGCAAAACGTGGCTATAAATATCAATATCCAGAGAAGGGTGTTCATTACTATATTTTTTTATTTTCTAACATCTAAAAACTATTTTACCATCTTTAGCTGAAATTTCACATAACTTCGTGTTAACAATCCAAATTTTTCGTAGTTGGGAACGCGGATACGAGTGTTTTTAATTTCGATAGCCGGGGTTTTCTGTAATTTTTTTAATAGTCGTTTGTAATAGCGATACGCCATAAAAACACCAAATTTGGCTTCAGCAGGTAATAATAGAATTCCTTCATATCCTTTTTTAAAATCTTCCTCTATTTCTTCAATGATGCGTTGTTTTGAATGTTCGTCCAGTGCTTCCAAATTGGTATTTGGGAAATAGGTCCGGCTTAAATTTTCGTAATCTTCTTTTAAATCACGTAAAAAATTCACTTTTTGAAATGCGGAACCCAAGTGCATGGCTGCATCTTTGAGGGCTTCGTACTTTTCAACATCACCTTTTACAAATACCTTAAGGCACATAAGGCCAACAACATCTGCCGAGCCGTAAATATAATCATTGTATTCCGGTTGGGTAAGGTATTCGGTTTTTGAAAGGTCCAACCGCATACTCTTCATAAAAGAATCGATTAAATGCTGTTCAATGTTGTATTTTGTGACCGTATGCTGAAAAGAATTTAAAATAGGGTTTAAGCTTATCTTTTCTTGCAAGGCGTGGTGCAACTCTTCTTCAAATCTATTAAATAAGGTTTCTTTGTCATAATCATGAAACGAATCGACGATTTCATCGGCAAAACGTACAAACCCATAAATATTGTAAATGTCTTGCCTAATGCTGGGTGCCAGCATTTTGGTAGCCAGCGAAAACGATGTACTGTACGTATTGGTGACGCTTTTGCTGCAGGTTCTGGATACGATGTCGAATAATTTTTTCACGATTTTTCAATTTGGTTTTGCACTAATCCTGCTACTAATTTTCCAGAAATCAACGAAGGCGGTACACCCGGTCCAGGTACGGTAAGCTGACCTGTAAAAAACAGGTTGTTTACCTTGTTGCTTTTTAAATTTGGGCGTAAAAAAGCAGTTTGCATCAAGGTGTTTGCCAATCCGTATGCGTTCCCTTTGTAGGAGTTATACTGTTCTACAAAATCGTTGACACAAAAGGACTCTTTAAATATAACGTAATTTTTTACCTTTTGGTTGGTGAGGGTTTCAAATCTGTTTATTATTTTTTCAAAATACGTTTCCCTTAGTTCTGGAGAATCCTTGAGTCCCGGTGCCAAAGGGATTAGAAAAATCCCAGCTTCTTTGCCTTCTGGGGCAGCCGTAGCATCTGTTTTTGAGGGGAAACTGGCATAAAACAATGGTTTTTCGGGCCACGCTGGGTCATCGTAAATAGCTTTTGAGTGCGCTTCGAAATCAACATCGAAAAAGAGGGTGTGGTGATCTACGTTTTCTACCTTTTTGTCGAAACCAACATAGAACAGCAGGGAAGAGGGAGCAAAAGTTTTTTTCTCCCAATATGCTTCACTATATTGCCGGTACGGTTTATCGAGCAATGTTTCGGTATGATGGTAATCTGCCCCGCTCACAACAATATCGGCGGTAATGGTTTCGCCATTAATTTTTAAAGCTGAAACCTTATTGCTTTCAACTACTATTTCTTCAACGGTTTGTTCGGTTTTAATTGTTACGCCCAGTTCTTGGGCCAGCGACTTCATTCCTTCGATTACGCTGTACATACCGTTTTTGGGGTGAAAAGTACCGAGACCGAAATCGGCATAATTCATAAAACTGTAAAATGCGGGGGTGTTGGAGGGTTTGGCTCCTAAAAAAAGTACAGGGAACTCTAATATGGAAACCAATTTCGGGTTATTAAACTTCTTTCTCACTTCTTTACTGATAGTACTAAAAAACTGTCCAATTTTTTTCATGGTGACTGGAGTGACCAATTCAAAAGGGGAGACGCCCGGTCTATACACCAAATCTTTTATCGCTACATCGTAGTTGTTTTGTGCCTTGGCAATGAAGTTTTTTAATTTTTTGGAGCTACCGGGTTCTTCTTTTTCAAAAGCAGCACATATTTTTTCCAAGGTGTCTTCTATGGTGATCGTTTCATTCTTTCCGAAGTAAACACTATATGCCGGATTTAATTTGATAAGCTGGTAATAGTCGGACGGTTTTTTGTTGAAATCGGCAAAAAAACGTTCAAAAACATCGGGCATCCAGTACCAAGTTGGGCCAATATCGAACGTAAATCCCTCTTTGCATAATTGCCGCGCCCTGCCGCCAACAGTATTGTTTTTTTCGTATATGGTAACGTCATTTCCTCCCGCCGAAAGGTAACAAGCAGCTGCCAATGATGAAAAACCAGAACCGATAATTGCAATTTCTTTCATATAGTGTTTAACAAATATACATATTAATTAAACAAAAAGTACTTACGGTGGTTATTATTTTTTTAAATCGTTCAATTGTTTAATGAGGTCTTTGTGGTCCCTTATCGCCTTGACGTTTGAAGGCAAGATTTGGCTGTCTGTTTTTCGAATTCTCCTTCCCATAAGCCAGAGTTTTTGGTTTTGGGTGTTCTGTATGGTCGCGCCGTATTCCTTCAGGTATTGTTCAATGGATTTTTGTTCGGGCTTTACGGTAAAATACGATAGAAATATCAGGTCTTTATGGTGTTTCAATACGTGTTTCAGGTTTTTCAAAGGAATGTTGGTGCCCAGATAAATGGTGCTGAAATTAGCTTTTAAAATTTCATAATGGGCAAATAACAACCCTATTTCATGAATTTCCTGATAAGGAAGGTATAGGCAAAAAGTGGGGGTGTTTGCAGGTTTTTCGGTTTTCTGAAGCGCTACAATTTCGGCAATGATGCGTTGTTTTATCAATTCTGAAATAAAATGTTCGTGGGCTGGATCTATGGTGCCTGTATGCCATAGCGTTCCCAATTCTTCCAGCAATGGGATAAACACTTTAAAGAACAACGTCCTGAAATCGTTGGATTCTTCAAGTTCTGAAACCGTTTTTGTAAAAAGGGGGTAGTTAAACTCAAACATAGCTGTTTTGAGCGATGTGATGGCGCGTGTTTCTTTATTGACTGCAGCGTGTTTTTTAATCTGTGCTTTGGTCTCTTTTTCGTCAAGTGCTGCTATTTTTGATATCTTAACCCCATTATTGTATAGAAAAGCCACGTTGAGCAGTTTTTTTAAACTGTTTAGATTGTACTCGCGTATGTTGGTATCGGTGCGGTTGGGCTCCAGCAAGTTGTATCTTTTTTCCCAAATACGGATGGTATGCGCCTTGATGCCGCTTAGGTTTTCAAGGTCTTTGATGCTGAATTTTGTTTTAATGGCCATAGTAGGATATTAAATTACAATGCCCAAATTACTAAAAAGAAAAAAGAAACCGAATGATTTTGTTTAATTTGAAAGGAAATTTGCTGAACAGTATAGAAAAACCTGTGAAAAATTAAGAAAGTGCCCAGGATGGGAGTCGAACCCATACGCCCTAATGGACACATGGCCCTCAACCATGCCTGTCTACCAGTTCCAGCACCTGGGCTTTAGGAAAGGTGCTTACTTAACGGAGTGCAAATATACTTAATTTGTAAAATCTAAGACGCGTATTTTAAATTTTCTAAGGGTCTAATTTTTCAGCTTTGTTTTATAGGGTACAGGCACAGTTGCTAATACCTTGAAAAATGTTCAGGCCTAAGGTTACCATGTGTGTTCCACTGTTGTTGTTGGTAAGCTCGTTGGTGATAACCTGATACGAATAGGCAAAATAAAAGTTGGACTTTTTTAACCCAACCATAGGGCTAATGTTCAACGGCTCTGCTGCTTGATCATTTAAAAAACGATAGCTCAAGCCTGCCCAATAGTAGTCCTCGTAGTCCATAAACCTGAATTTTAAGTTTAAGTCGGTCGTGGAACGGTTGTCACTTTCAAAATATTGAATATAGGCGGACGGTTCAATTTCAAAACTGTCCTGTCGGCCTTGTTTAAATACATAACCGGTATAAACTTGATAGTTTCTAAGCTTTAAGGGCTCGTTGCGTCCAAAATCGTCTTCCTTTTTGGGTAAAATGTTGTTGGCATTAAAGCTGAAATAAAAGTCTTCAAATCGGTACAGCGCGGCCACGTCAAAATTATGGTTGGTCAATTTCCGGTCATTTTCCACAGAAGGATCATCAATGTTAAAGTTTTCGGTCTCTATCCTGAATTGGTTGAGGTTGTAGGATAGACCAAAAGACAAAAACTGATCGGGATGACGGCTCAGTATCAAATGGTGGGCGTACGATATTTTAGCTCCCTTTTGTTTGGTAAACCCATTGCTGTCATTGTATAAAAACATACCCAGGCCAGAGCGTTGGCCAAGACGGGTGTCTGCCACCAACGACTGCATATCGGGTGCGTCCTTGATGCCCACCCATTGGGTAAGGCCGTTTACCCTAACTTTTACATGGTCTCCAATACCTGCATAGGCTGGGGAAATGACAAAAGGGTTATCGGCTAGATACTGAGTGTAAGTGGGGATGGTAAGTTCTTGCGCTTTTACTTGAAAAAGCACTAAAAGCAATACTGCGGTTACGTAAAATAGTTTCATAATAGTAGGTTTTTTGGGGATATGTTATTACTCCACAACGGTTTTTGGGGAACCGTTGTGGAGGTTTTTGTTTATCTGTAAAGGGTAAAATGGCCAACGAACTCTCGGTTGTCCGCTGCGCTTCCAAGCTGTATGATATACCAATAATCGCCGGTTGGCAAGTGCCGGTTGTTATAGGTTCCATCCCAAGCTTCACCTTGCCGCAACACCGCAACTTCACGTCCATGCCTGTCATAAATGGACGTTTTGATGTTTGGATAGTTCTCGGTGTTTTGAGGTGTCCAGGTATCATTGGTGCTGGTCCCATCGGGCGTGAACGCATTGGGGATGGTAATGTCTATAAACACCACTTCAATCGCACTTTCGATTTCACAACCGTTTTCATCGATTACCCGAACGGTGATGGTTTCATCTTGATAATAGGTATATACATTATTGCTTCCGTAGTCTTCATCATTAAAGAAATACGTGTACACACCAGAACCACCGGTTACCAATACCGTAATTTGGTTTAGGTCTGTTTCTTCAATATCTATAGCAAGAGGTTCGATTTCCTCAATAGTGAACGTAACAGAATCGAAACAGCCAGACGGATGGATGACATCGATGGTGTGTTCGCCTGCTGAAAGGTTAGTGAACACATTATCGGTCTGTCCCGCACCTCCGTCCAAATGATAGGTAACGTCATCTACAACCGAAGAATCTACCGTTACCGTCACCATATTTTCGGTACAGCTGTAATCCACAGCAGCAACTGCATCTATGTCCACAGGATCTTCCAAGGTTACGTCTAATGTGCTTACACATCCATTGGCATCCTGAATGAAAATGGTATAGGTTTGCCCGCCGTCTAAATTGTTAAAAGTAAAACGGTCTGAGACGTAATTGGATTCATCGTTTAAACTCGTTGCATACGGTGGGGTTCCTCCTGAAACGGCAATTTCGATAGCACCGTTATCGTCATCAACACAAATTTCTTGGAAAACCGCTACCACGGTGGCGTCAATTGCAGTGGGTTCCTCAATGGTTACCGTTTCTTCTGCATAACATCCCGTTTCGTCCATGGCCCTTACGGTATAGGTTCCAGCAGTTAAATTTGTGAATTGGTTGTTTGGGGTCATGTTGAAGTCTGGTGAAATTCCATAGGTGAAATTGTTCAATCCTCCAAAGCCTTCAACTTCAATACTTCCGCTTGCATCGCCGTTACACAGCACATTTTCTGATGTTACCGTGGCAGTAACCGGTTGCAGGCTGTCAATTACAAAATCTTCAGTATCAATACAACCGTTGTTGTGCAATACGTAGGCAGTATAGTTGCCCGGCAGTAAATTATAGAATGTGTCTGAAGCAAAATAATCGGTACCGTTGATACTGTACTCCACTTCATTAACCACACTGTTGTCCACATTGATGGTCACGGTATTTCCGGTAACATTGCTGGTACAGGTGTAGGCTACATCTACGTCGGCCATAATTTCTACCCCTGGATCGATCGTGAAGTTTACAGGCTCCATATTACAGTTGTTGGCATCTTTTACATACAGGGTGTACTGTTGCCCGCCAGCTAAGCCGGTATAGGTAAACTGGTCTTGCGTATAATTAATGCCGTCGATACTTGTAAAATAGGGGGCTGTACCGCCCAATACGGTAATATCGACGCTACCATCGCTTGCACCCAAGCACGTCTCGCCCGTTGGGTTGACGCTTGCGCTCAATGCTTCGTCGGGCTGGCTGATTACATTGTTGTCAATGGTAAATTGACAGCCAAGGGCATCCCGCACCAATATAGTGTACGTACCAGCTTCCAATCCGCTAAAAACTGGATTTGTTCCGAAGTTGAAATCTGGTGATATAGCATATTCAAAAGGAGCACTACCACTAATGGTGGTTACCTCAATCTCGCCTGTTGCATCGCCAAAACACAGTACATCTTGTGTTACTGCCGCAGTTGCATCGATTGGGTCCAAGGCTTCGATTACAAAATCATCGGTATCGATACAGCCATTGGTGTGTTGTACATAAGCGGTATAATTGCCTGGCGCCAAATTGGTAAAGGTGTTGGCGGGGGTATAGTTTATTCCGTCTATACTGTACTGAACATCGTCAATGACACTAGCGTTTACTTCAACGGTTACAATATTGCCTGGCAGGTTGTTGTTACAATTGTTTTCTACCTCGGCACTTGCCTGAATGTCCACGCCCACATCAATGGTAAAGTTGATAGGAGTGATGTTACAATCATTGACATCCTTCACATACATCGTGTACTGCTGCCCACCGTTAAGACCAGTGTAGGTAAACTGGTCTTGCGTATAATTAATACCATCAATACTGGTAAAGTAAGGAGCTGTACCGCCCAATACGGTAATATCGACGCTACCATCGCTTGCACCCAAGCACGTTTCGCCCGTTGGGTTCACGGTTGCGCTCAGTGCTTCGTCGGGTTGTGTAATAACGAGGTTGTCTATACTTACTTCACACGAAATAGCATCCCGCACTAATACCGTATAGGTACCGGCAGGTAAATTACTGAACGTGTTGTTGCTTCCGAAGACATAATTAGGTGAAATGGCATATTCTAAAGGAGCCGTCCCGTTGGTTGCCGTAACTTCAATTTCGCCTGTAGCTTCCCCAAAACACAATACGTTTTGGGTTACTTGTGCTGTTGCATCGATAGGCAATAACTGGTCAACGGTAAAATCGATTTCTTCGGTACAACCGTTGGTATGCCTTACGTAAGCAGTGTAATTGCCTGGGGCCAATCCGCTGAATACGTTATTTGGGGTATAATTTACATTGTCTAAGCTGTATTCAACATCGTTTTCTACTTGAGGATTTACGTCTATGGTTACAATCGTTATGGGATTATTGTTATTGCATTCTTCCTCAAAACTTACCGAAGGAATGACCTCAACCGCTGGCGGCATATAGTATTCTAGCGGCGGGTTAATGGCACAACCGTTGGTGTCTTCTACAAAAATTTGATAGAAGGTGTCACCTTGGAGGCCCGTAAACGTGTGCTGGTTCCCGGTTACTGGGATAAAGTTGGTATTGTCCAAGCTTATCAAGTAACTTCCTGAACCTCCGGTTATATCAACGGTTATGCTTCCATCGCCTTCATTTAAACACAACTCATCATTGATAGGGCCTAAACTGGCTTCCAGTAAGGGGGGTTCTATGATTTCGATGGTAAAAACTTCGTAACATCCATTTTGGTCTTGCACGATTACTTCATACGTGCCTGCCCCAAGGCCAGAGAAGGTCTCCTCTTCTTGAAATTGATCCAAATTTGGAGAGATGGCATATTGCAAAACACCGGTTCCGCCACTGGCGTTTATGGTAATGCTTCCATCTTGTTGGCCAAAACAACTAATGTTGTTTTTGGAATAATCGGCAATCAACGCTTCAGGATCTGTAATAGTGATCACATTTGAAGATGCCGCACAATCAGGTCCACTGGTTACATTTACTCGGTATGTTCCCGAAGGTAAGTCGTTAAAGGTGCCACTTGATTGCGGTCCTTGGATTACCGTTCCGGTAGGTTCGTCGATCAATTCATACATATAATTGCCTACGCCATTATTGGCCGTTGCAACAATGGACGCATTCGCACCTCCAAAACAGCTAATAACTGCTCCTGAAAGATCTAAATTGATGGTCACGGGCAATACTGGCAACACTTCTATTGAATTGGTTACAGTAGCCGCACAACCGTTGGCATCGCGAACAAAGTACTGATACGTTCCGGGACCTACCGTAATGGCATTTCCAGCTGTTAGTGGCACATATGTTACTCCGTCTTCACTGTACTCATACGGTGGGGTTCCACCAAATGCGTCAATATGCAAAACCGCATCGTTGGCACAGCTGGGTGGCGATACCATAGATAGAATTCCTGTTGCCGCTTCATTCGGCTGGGTAATGGTAACATCGGGTGTGGTAAAGGTACAGCCCCAACCATCGGTTATTTCGGCGTGATAAGTACCGGCAGGAATATTCGTGAACATAGCATTCGCCTGTGGCCCAGAACTTGTTCCAGTGGTATTGTCAATCAAGGTGTACAGGTACCCATTGCCTTGACCACCAGTAACATTGCTTATGGTGATGGTGGCATTTGCATCGTTATAACAAGGCAAGCTGCTGGGTATGGCAGATATATCTGCTGAAATAGGAACAGGGTTAGTTAATGTTTCGTTTACTGAAACAACACATCCATTGCTGTCCCGTGCCCTAACGGTGTAGGTGCCGGCAGAAAGATTGGTAAAGTAATTTACCGAAGACCAAGCTGAAATAGTGGTCGCTCCCAATTCTAATTGATACTCATACGGAGCGCCCCAACCATCGCTGGCCGTTGCGGTAATTGTTCCGTCATCGCTGCTTGCAATACACGTAATATCGGTGTTTCCAACACTCAGTGCCAATGCCGCTGTGGGTTCTTCGATAACAAAGTCAACCGAAACGGTACAGAACGGGTTGTTGATAAGTGTAGCGGTAAAGGTAAAGGTTCCTGCAGGCAAGCCATTTACCGTTATTGGGCCTGCGTTGGGGCTAGTGCCGGTTGCTACCGTGCTACCACCGCTATCTGTTACCGTATAGTTAAACGGCCCTGCATCATCGGTTGGGTTCAGGTCTTGATCTACAAAGGTGAAATCAATACTACCATCGGAAGCCCCTAAACAGGTAACGTTGTTGTTCAATGAAGGGACGATGATAAACGTATCTGGATCTTCAACCGAATGTACGGTTTCCACTACACAACCTGTATCGAGATTGGTAACTAATACTTGGTAATTTCCTATGGTCAATCCTGTAAAATCGGGTAATGTTTGGGTAACGTTATATGGGTTGCCGCCCAAACCTAAAACCGTATATTCCAGAGTGCCTGGTGTTCCTCCAGTAGTACTCACCGTTACGGTTATTTCTTCAAGATTAGTACAGGTGTAAGGCGTGGTAACCGTTACCAATGGGTCTGAAAGTTCAACAAATGGATTGATCACCGCGGTGGTGGTCCCCACACAACCATTAGTGTCATATACGTTTATGGTATACGTGCCTCCGGTTCTATCAGATTCTATATAGGTATTGTTGCTGCCTGTTTGGAGCACGGTACCGCCTTTAATGAATTCGTAAGTTACAAAAGTGCCAGATCCTCCGCTTACACCGGTAACCGCAATGGTAGCATTATTGGACGTGTTTGTTCCGGGGCTACATTCAAACTGGGTAACGGTTGGGGTGGGCACGATAATCGCTGCAGGTTCTCCAATGGTTACGTCTTGTGTAGCGATACAATTCCTTCCAGAGGTTACGGCTACGGTATAGGTTCCAGCAGCTAATCCACTGAATACATTCGTGGTTTGTGGGCCTACCGTTATTGGAGCACTGATTTCATAGGTATAAACAGGGTCTGTGTTCGATCCTGTTAAATTGACTTCAATACTTCCATCGCTGCCACCATTACAGGTTACATCGCTAGGTACGGTATTGAAGGTTGGTGGATTTGGAGCTTCCAGCACCGCATTCACATCAAACGTACATCCTGTTATGTTATCGGTAACGGTGACCACATAACTTCCGGCAGGAACATTTTCAAACAGATTCCCGGTCTGCGTCATTCCTCCAACAAATGGGGCAATGCCGTAACTGTAATCACCAGAACCGCCGCTTGGGAGCACTTCAATAATACCATCGGACACACCACAGTCGGGGGTCGTGGAAATACTGGTGGCTGTTATAGCATTTAACGGAGGTAAAATGTCGATGGTTTCGGTATATTCACATCCATTGGCATCTTTGATGATAACGGTGTGGGTGCCGGAATTCAATCCGGAAAGCACAAAACTGTTGAAAGCGTCTTCCACGTAGGTTGTAAAGCCAGATCCGTCTACGCTGTAGGTGTATGGGGCGATTCCCAGTCCTGCTGTTCGGGTAACGATTACCTCAAACGTACCTTCTGGGTTACAAACGGTACTTGGGTTTAGTGCTAAGGTTATTTCTGGGCTTGTGTCCGTTGGCATGAAAATGGGTTCCATAACAATACAGCCAAAAGCATCTTTTATATACACTTCGTAATTGCCGCCTTCTACGTTAAATACGTTAGAAGTCCCTCCTGTCCAAGTTGCAATGGTAGGGGCTGGGTCGCCTGCATTGTTCAACTGAAATTCATACGGAGGTGTACCGTATTGTCCGGTTGCCGTTATAACACCGGCATTAAGGTTACAATTATCATTTTTGGTTACTAAAACGTCCAATTCTAATTGATTGGTCGATTCAATAATATCAAATGGGGTAGAAGTTGACGAACATCCGTTGAAAGTCCCGCCTACTTCATTAAATAGAAGATAATAGTTGCCAGGTGCAAGTGGTCCTACATTAGAAACTGTTTCAGGTCCGCCGGAAAGTGGGGTAATGGTTCCTGAAATTCCTGTGGTGGTATTGTTCAGGCTGTTGAATATTTCATAATCAACAGCTGTTGCCCCTGCATCATAATTGTCTATCGTAAAGGTTACGTTTCCATCTGCCGCACCTGTACACGTTACATTGTTTATGGTATCTAATACAGCCGTTAAATTTGAAGGCGTATCGATGGGAGCAGTAGCGGTTTCAAAATAATAACAGTCGGTGTCCAAATCGTGAACCACAAAAGTATAAATAACCCCTGGCGTGAGTCCGGTAAAGGTAGATTGTCTTGGGAAGCCAGTATCTGCAGGTTGATAGGCGCTGGAATAAGGGAACCCTGGCATATCAACGATACCAAATTCGTAATTGTTGCTTGGAATAATAGGATTTACGGTAACAATTGCCGTACCTCCAGTAGAACAATCTGTGGTTAGGGTAGTAACATCGATATCAAGATCATCTGGTGGTGATGCAATAATAATGTTAGACTGTAATTTGGAACAGCCATTGGCATCGATCACTTCAAGTTGGTAAATACCGTACTCTAAATTCAAGAAAGTATGGTCTTCACCGCCGGCAGTAGTGGTATAATTAGCTGAATATCCAAAATTATTACTGAGGTAATAGGTGTATTCTTGGGTTCCGCCTGTTACATTTTGCACAGCAATGCTTCCCAAGGAGGTACCACCAGAGCCACAGGTGATATCAACCAAATTCAATATGAAATTGATTTCATCAGGCTGTGTGATGGTTATAGTGGCGGTTTGCGTACATGAATTGGCGTCAGTAACCGTGATAACATAATTACCTGCTGCCAAGCCTGTTGTTTGGTTGCCATAATCGGTGCCCGTGGTTGTATTCAACACATTTATGGAATATGGGGGCAAGCCGCCTGAAGGCACAATATCCAATGCTCCGGTTTCATCTCCAAAACAAGAAATACCTTGTGATACCGTTACTGCCGGTGAATCCAGAACCGGTAATGGATTTACGGTCACGATTGAAGACTCCACCGTACAACCAATGGCGTCTGTAATCCTAAATGTGTATGTACCATCATTTGGGGTGGTATAGGTAAACGAATTTCCGGTTACGGCAGTTGGTGCTCCATAGCCACCACTATTGTACGAAACTTGATAGGTAAAGGCAGGGGTGCCGCCCGTAATGGTGGCTGTTATTTCAGCATCCGGATTTACGGTACAATCCAACCCTTTGGTCAATACGGCATCGACCAATAATTGCGGTGCGATAACTTCACTGACTGCTGCAGAAGTACACCCATACGAATCCCTTACTTCAACCGTATAATTTCCTGGAGTCAACCCTGTAAAAGTATTGTTGGTCTGGAATGGCCCTCCATTTAAACTATAGGTATAAGGCGGTACCCCGTTGGTGGCATCTACTACAATGGTAGCGCCACTGGTTGGATCAAAACACAAGTCTGAGGTCGTGCCTACCGTTGCCACGGGTATATCGGGAGCCGTGAGATTAAACGTACCTGAAACAGTACAGCCTCTTAGGTCTTCAATGGTGTAGGTATAGGTTCCTGTTTGTATCAATGAACTGAAGTCATTATTGGTTTGAGGCCCTAAAACCGAAGCATCAGGTTGTGTAAGGGTGTATTGGTAAGAACCCCAGCCACCGCTGGCGTTTATCAATACACTTCCATCGGTAACACAGGTAATGGGGCTTACAGTAGCTCCATCGTCCAACAGTGCGCTGTCCGGTTCTTCGATGGTTAGGGTTGTGGTGGCGGTACATTGCGTGGTCTCATCGGTTACATTAATGGTATAGGTTCCGGCGGCCACGTTGCCTAAAGGGATGGTATTGTTTGTTTGCCCGGTAACAAGTGGACTGCCATCAATGGAATAGCTGTAACTTGCAGTAAATCCTGTAACGGTAAAAGTTCCGTTTCCTGTAGAAGAACCAAAACAATCCACATTGTTCTGTACTTGGCCTGTTACGTTTATAAAGTCAATGGCATCAATAGTATAAGCCTCTTCGTAACTACAGTTTTTACTGTCGGTAACTTTAAAGGTGTAGGTGCCCGGAGCCAAGTTTGTAAAAACCGGATCTGTACCGTTCACTACCGAAATGGGACTGACTATTTCATACGTAAACGGAGCGTTTCCGCCGGTAGTGGTTACGGTTACATCGGCGTTGACATTGGGGCAGGTAACGGCTGTACTGGTAAAGCTTAGATCGGTCGGTGGGTTTAGGTCATCTAAAATCACGGTATTGGTGGTGAACGTACACCCATTCGCATCTTTTACGGTAACGGTGTATGAACCGTTGCTGAGGCCTGTAAAAACGTTGGAAGTTTGAAAATTGGTGCCGTCTAGGCTATACTGGTAGGGAGGGGTTCCTCCTGAAACGTTAATGGTTTGTATCACCCCTAAATCGGAACAAGTATAATCCTGTACGATTTCGGTTGTTGCAGAAATAGGTGTCGCTTCAAGGATTTCTACGGTATCGGTATCGGTACAAACTGCGCCTCCCAAACTGTACTGCACTACCACATTGTAGCTGCCCGGCGCCAAGCCTGTAAAAGTTCCGGTTGTTGTGAACGTCATCCCACCATCTATACTATACTCCATGCTATAGCCGTGGTTGTTGGTGGTATTTATGGTTATGGTACCATCATTGGAGCCGTTGCATAATGCATCGGTGTGCGTTATGGTATATTCAGGGTTTGGGGTTTGTTCCACTTCAATTTGTGTAGTGGCCGAACAGTTATTGTTGTCAACAACGGTAATATTGTACACCCCAGGTGCGGTCACTTCATATTCCGGTACGGTTTGAAAATCGGTGGTGCTATTGATATAATAGAAATAAGGAGCCGTGCCGCCCACGGGATAGATGGTTATTTCACCAGGTTCACAGGTTAACGGTTGCGTTAGGGCAGCCGTTACGGTCAATGGGTCTGGTGAGGTTATGGTTATATCTTCAGTATAGGTACATCCATCATCGGTACTCGTGTTTATGGTATACGTACCATCGTTCAGGTTGTTAAAGGTATAATCGCTTTGCGGAATAGGACCTACGCTGTTTATGACCGATCCCCCTTGTACCAGCTCATAGTAATATTGTGGTCGTACATCGTTCATTTGTACCGAAATGCTTCCTTTATCACCAGCGCAAAGGGGTTGGCCGGCAATGACATCTACGGAAAAATCACGTTCCCGTATCGGGATATCAGGTACTGTAAAGATACACGGGTTGTTAGGTACCCCAGTCGGTTTAATATGCACGGTATAGACCCCTGCTGTGGTTATAGGGAAAATATTGCTCGCTTGATAAGGGCCTCCGGGTCCGTTGATACTGAACTCGTAACCGGAAGGCACCCCGTTTATCTGTATTTCGCCATTGGTGTTGCAAATAATGTCCCGGTGGGTCTCGGTAGGTTGAAATAGGTTTTGATACACATTGAAATGAAATATCTTGAAACAACCGTTCTGGTAATTCAACCGCAAACGGTATTGTCCAGCTTGGTCAACGTTAAAATTAGGGCCCGTTCCAACTTGATTCCACGTACAGGTAGCTGAGGTATTTGGGCAATCTTGAGGTGCGGCAGAACAGCTTCCTTCGTTCAATTTCTCCCAAACAATGCTGGTGGCATCGGTAATATTGGTTTCAATGAGCCTGCTATCGTTGGCACCGCATAAAAAGAGTTCGGGCAGTTCCTCGCCATTGGTAGGGCAGGTTACAATATTATTGGCATAAGGGAGTATCGGGTTTGGGATATTGGTGCCAAACAAGGTTACATTTACTGTTTCAACTACTGAAACACAAGGAGCAGGTGCTGTTTCCACACAGGTATATAAACCAGGGTTTGAAACCGTGATGGATTGTGTAGTACCTATCAATGTACCTGTGGTTTCGTCACCTTCGTACCATTTATAGTCTATGTAACCGTTTCCGGCGGTAAGGGTGATCTCACTGCCACAGAGTACTTCGTCCCGTTCAAAGGTACAGCCGTCCACGTTTACCAAAAAGTTTGTAGAACCGGGGACTGTAGTTCCACAGCCATTGGTGCCCGAAACACTGGGATCGCCATTGGCAACTACATTTCCGGCGGTCTCACTGCTATATGTGGCATAGGCTAAATTTTGAATGACATTGGAACACGCATCCCTAAGTTGGTTACAGTCTTCTATGACTTTTACGCGGATCCTTATTTCATAAGCGGGATCGCCTTCTTCCACTAAATTATCTGGAACATCAAAATTCAATTCAAAGTTAACCGGGTCATACGTATAGGTTACCCCAGGGGCATTGGAAACATCCACAGATTGATAATTGACGTTAATGGGCAAAACATCCCGTATGGAAAAGTCGATGGCATCGTCGTTCCCTAAGTTTTGGAACCCAATTACATAATCCAACTCCTGTCCTAAAGTTACATTGCCGTTGTTGATGTTTACCCCAGCGGTATTTTCCACATTTTTGGTGAGCAATATATCTGGTTGAATGATATCTACGGCAAAAGCATTAAAATAGTAGAAATACACATCTTGGGTACTTCCCAGCCTGATTGTTGCCGAAGTGTCGCCATTTGCTATGACGCTGTTCCCCGGATTGGGCACGTTCAAAATACCGGCATCAAACCCTAAGGTATTCCCGCTGTTGGGGGTGCGGTTGGTATAATTACCATTTAAAGTGGTAACCTTACTGTTGAAGAAATTATTGGTTGCCCGTTGAGGCGTGCTCATCGTGTTACCGTTAATCCTTAAGTAATCCCCTTTAATTTTGAAATCACCCTCCAAGGCCGAAAAGGCAAACTTGGCCCGTACCGGCCCCACAGGAATCGTCCTAAAACCTGCTACGGGGACATCTAAAGTGGTTGCACCGCCAATGGCACTGAACCCATCGAACGAAACGATGGCTTTGCCCGGAAGCAGCGGGTCTTCATACACCACAAACAAGCTCCATCCACTTGATAACCCCGTACCGCCGTGATAGCCTAAACTTGAAGTTACGTTACCAACGGTATATGTTCCTGCGGGATCAGATAAGCTCTGCACTAAACTGGTAACATCTGCATAACAGGCGTAAGGAGTGGAGTTGTCACCACCAATAGGATTGCCGTAAGCATCGTAAACCACTTCTCCCGTTAGATCGTGGTAGCCTCCTTCTGGCATTTTTAATTTAATGTTTGTAATAGGGCTTCTATCACTCTCTTGGTAAATAGCACCCCAGTACAGTCCGGCATATACTATATTATAGCAACTGCTTGGGGCTTCCAATACTGCACTGCTTGAACTAAACGTAGTGGGATCGCCATCAATATCGATATACTGCATATCGAAATCTGAATTGTAATTGTTGGTGCCATTGTAAGGGTCATTGGGGTCGGCACTGTTGGTATCCCTATTTAAAATGTTGTTTCCAATGAGCATGATGTCGCCCTTAATGTTGTTGTCGTAGGTAGGCGTAAACGGCTCATAATTCTGAGCGGTACTTTCCAGCGCAATGAGAGAAAATACCAAGATAATTAAAGCGTGCAGGTAGTTAGATGTTGTCATAATCGTAGGTTTTGGGGTATTGGGGTGTTCAGGTATTTGGGTTTGTTATCGTTTATTCGGTGTAATTATCAAGAATCCATATTGGGCCCTGGTACAATCCCTCTACTTTGGAGTTGTAACACTCGAGAGCATCCTCCCAGTGGGAAAAATATCGCAGATATACATACTTGTAATTATTTTTGGGGTTTATGAACGAATTGGGCCTAAGGCCTTTTGTTCTCAAGGTCGCCATAAATTTTTCGGCGTTGGAATGTTCTGAAAATACATTGGCGATAATGTAAAAGCCAGTGGAAACATCGGGACTGTTCAGGTTTATCCTGCGTCTTTGCGGATGGTTTATTTCATTATTTTTTTCATTTTTCTTGGTTTTGGTTTGTTTCTTGGGTTTAGGTTCAGGTTTTTTGTTCTTTTTTTCTGAAACAGCTTGTCTGGCAACACTGTTATTGTTTTGCACCTCGTTGCTGGCCAAAGCTTCTTTATGGGCTGTTTCTGATGTGGTTGAACGGGTATTCGAATTTGTATTTCGGTTATCAGAAGTTTTGGAAAGCTGTTCGGGATTGTCCACGTGGATAATGTAAAGGCCTTCTTCAGCTCCATTGGCGTACCGCACATTATAGGCCCGTACTGCATCTGGCAATAGATCGAAACGGTCCACGGACACAAAATCTTCTTCGGTCAATGCGTTTACCGGTTCTTGCACTAAATAATAGCCGTTTTCAGCATGTTTTAATTCCTCAGCGGTCTTGGGCATAGCAATTTTGTTCTCTACTGGATCTGCCGACCGAAGAATGATGGTTTCTATATCTTCGCTTTTTATGGCGTTAACCTGATTTTCACGTTGTGCATATTGTTTCAAATTCTGTATCTGTTCTTCCAGCTGGTTCTTGCGGCTGGCCATTTGGGCATCTTCCCGTTCCAATAGCTTAAGGAGGTATTGGTTTTCGTGGTCCAATTCCAGTTGAAGGCGGGCGATCCTGTTCATCCTATTTCGGCGTTCGCGTTCTAAGCGGTTGCTTCTGCCTAAAAGTTCTTTGCTGGAAACAGTATTGGGAACGGTTTTAGGCATTCCCTTTTCAGTGGCATTACGGATACTTGCATATTGTTCGCCTTGTTGTTGAACGTTCTCGTTTGTTCGGTTTTCTGAAATCTGATAAGCTTCATCTTCTCCATTGGTGTTCAAGCCATCCCGTTCGGCAATGCTCATGGTATTGGCTTCGAGCCTTTTTTTCTGTCTGCGTTTTACCAAGGCGTCATTGAAAACCCCGGCACTTCTCTTTTTTCCAATGGCAAAAACCAAATTGACTTCGTGGGTGGGGCCCAAGTTTACCAAGCCTTCTTTTATGGTACGTTCGTAGGTGTAGCCTATAGACAGGCGTTTGCTTAAGTGAATCCCGAAACCGGCACCTACCCCATAATAGTCGTCAACTCCTGTTTTTAACCAGCCCATTTGGGGAAAATCGACCAAGATGGAACCGCCCAATCCTAAGCCGAATGTTTCAGTCATGCTTCCATTCGCGGCGAGGCGCAGTTTACTGTTTTCAAATAAGCCCACACCAGATTGAAAATCGTGCACGTACATGAGCTGTGCCGCATAACTTCGGTCTATGTATTCTGAAGCCAGTTTATTGGTCTTGAAATTGTAATCGACTAAATTTTCGGCAAAAACGCCCAGATGCAGGTTTTTATAACTGATGTTGATGCCCGGTTTTATAGCCATCAAGGAGGTTTTTTCAAATTCGAGCAACAAGGGGTCGTCTTGTGAAGTTACCGCCCTGTTGTTGTCCACCCCACTATTGTAATACGCCAGGTTGAACCCTAAGGTTAAATCGATATCACGCGTTAAACCAATGCGGTAAGCATAATTGCCCGTTGCGCCAAAACTGGTTATAATCCCAAGGTTTTGTTGGTAAATGCCAATGCCCATCCCGGTGTTTTCGCCAAATGCCCCCGAATAACTCAACAAATACGCGCTAGGGGAATCTTTAAACTGTATCCATTGGTTTCTGTGATAGACCGAGATAAAGGTGTTGTTTTCTTCTACCAGTGAATACGTAGGGTTTTGTAAAAAACGGTTGAACTTAATGTTGTTTTGCGAAGGGATGTTAAAACTTAACACAGGGCTTTCCTGTGCTTTTAAATGATTAAAAGCCATTACACATAAAAATCCGGTAAGTAATACAAAGTAGTTGCGTATCATAACTTACTTAATAATGGTTATGGTTCCTTTTTTGGTTATTACATTATCCTCCAAAATGGTGTAATAGTAAACCGGTTGTTTTGGTGAAAAACCAAAAGAACTGTCCGGCCAAGTGTTTTGGTAATTTTGATCCCTGAAGACAACCGTTCCATCGGGACCGTAAATAATGACATCGACATTTTCTTTTCCTACATACTTTTTTGGCAGTGCCCAGTGATCATTTATACCATCTCCGTTTAGGGTTATTACGTTGGGTATGGCCACCGTTTTGTTTTCAATTTCAGTAACTGTAATCTCTTTGGTAACCTCGCAATTACCCACCAAGGCAACCAGTAGGTAAATGCCTGGACCGGAAATTTCAATTTCGGCCGTGGTGCTGACTATTTCATTGTTAAAATACCACGTGTAACTATCGGCACCCGCTGCGGTTACCGTTATCGTTGTACCTTCTAACAGCTCAATGGTTTCGGGATGATCCAGTGTTACCACACTGCTGTCCAAGCTGGTTACGGTCAAAGTGTTTGATGTGATTTCGCATCCGTTATAAGCTACGGTCAAGTAGTAGGTCCCTTCCTCGGTTACCGTTAACTCAGGTTGTGTGCCAAGCACTGTGGAATTGTTGTCCGCATACCACTTGTACTCGTAGTCTGTATTGGATACATTAGAATACAGGAGTACTTCAGCGTTCGATTCACATAAAATTCCTTCCGATTCAATGGTAACTGCGTCAATAAAAGCCAAGGTGATGTTTAATTTGTTTGAAGAAACCGTACTGTAGTCGGGGATTTCCACCGTTACGTAATATTCACCGTTTTCGGTATAATCAACTACGGCCAACGACATGTCCGTTGCTCCAGCGATTGGTGTTGCATTTTTGTACCACTGAAAATCATAGCGATACGGGTTGTTCAATAAATCGATAGTGCCTTCTGGGGTTTCGGCATAAAATTCGAAAACAGAAAGCACAGTTGCGGTGCTTTGGCAGGCACGGTACGTTTCATCGGGCGTAATTACAAGAGTGAAATTTTCGGGATATTGTACCGTAAAACTCAGTTCTTCTTCCATAACACACCCTATTGTTTGGGTAACCACTACTTTATACTCCCCAGCTTGATCTATGGTCAAACTATTTGTTGTTTCACCGGTGATCAATACATTATCCTTGTACCAGTTGTAATTTGGTTGGATGGCATTGGTGCTTACCGAAAGTTGCGTAGTGGCTCCAGGAATGAGCGTGGACGATAATGGAACGTCGTTTTCAATGGCAATGGAAGCTTCTTCGATAACCAAGACATTCGATTCTTTTGAGCAGTTGCCCGTATCTATGGTCAATGAGTAACTTCCTTCGGTGGTAACGGTAATTGTGGCTTGGTTGTTTGTTTCGATTAAAACGCCGTCCTTGAACCAAGAGTAGGAGTAGGAGGGTTCCACAATCGAACTATTGATATCCACCTGTGGGTTGTTTTCGCACAACAGCCCATTTGAGGTAATTACCAACGGTGTGTTATTGGCTAAGTTAGCATTCACTTCATTGGATGCTACCGTACCAAAATCAACAATGTCCAACAACAGCTTATACAATCCATTTTGGGAGGGATTGTTGAGGGTTATGCTGGTTTCAGTGGCATTGGTTACTGCGGTTTCATCTCTGTACCATTGGGCGGTGTATTGAATGTTCGGATTGTTCAAAACGTCTATGGTTCCATTGGGCGTGACGGCTTCAAACACCAATAAATAGATATTTAAGCTCTCACTGGTACATTCGTCATAATTAGGATCTTTTTCTATGGTAATGTTATATCCCGTTGGACTGTTGAAAGTAAATTCTTTCTCTGCTTCCACAATGCACCCTTCGGTCTGAGTAACGACGACCTTATAAACACCAGCTGCTGTTACCGCTAGTGAAGAAGCAGTAGCATTAGGGATGGCAACGCCATCTTTATACCAAGCAAAAGTGGGCTGTTGGGCATTGGTGCTAACCTGTACGGTCTTTGTTTCGCCTGGCAACAAGAGATTGTTCTCTGGGGTTATGCTGTTGATGGAAATATCGCCATAGGCCAGTGTAAGTTCATTGGACTGTACCGAGCAACTGCCATGGTCGATTTCTAAAAGATAGTTGCCTTCTTCGGTTGCCGTATATGTTTCTGAAACCGCGCCCGAGATAGGGTTGCCGTCTTTAAACCATTGATAAGTGTACATAGTACCGGTAATATTACTGGTAATTATAGTAGGTTCCCCGGGACATAATGGCGTTTGGTTTTCAATGGTTACAGGCCCTAAACCTAAATTAACAGTAACATTGTTTGAAGGAACCGCGCCAAAACTGGGAATAGTAACTTCCAAGGTGTAAATTCCGTTATCTTGGGCATCGCTAACGTTATAACTGGTAGTTGTTGCACCACTGATAGGCAATCCGTCTTTTAACCATTGGTAACCATAACCATAATCGTTGTTTAAAATGTCAATGTCCCCACTGTTGGTCTGGGCAATGAATTCGGTTATAATAAGATTGGTCGCTGTGCTGGAACATGCTACATAGTCAAACGATGGACTTATGCCTATAGTGAAGCTTAATGGATATTCTAAGGAAAGGGTAAGTTCTTCTGAAATGTTACAAGCTCCGGTTTGGGTGACCACAACTTTATAGTCGCCGTCTTCATCGGCTTCGTAAACGTTTGATGTGGCACCGTTTATCACTATATTGTTTCTGTACCAAGTAAAGGTGGGCTGAAATGCATCAGTGGTTACCACCAACTGCTTGGTTTGTCCTGGAATGAGTACATCGAGAGAGGGATTGGAACTCGAAACCGTAATTTGGCCGTACTCCAATATCAAAGTATTAGATGATTGGGTGCACGTACCGCTTTCAACTTCTAAGTGATAGCTACCTTCTTCGGTTGCCGTAAATGTTTCTGAAACCGCGCCCGAAATGGGGTTGCCGTCCTTAAACCATTGGTAATTGTATTGCGCGTCACTGATATTGGTCGTTAAACTGGTGGATTGCCCTTCGCAAAGCGGTCCTTGACTTGAAATAGTCACTGCTCCTATTCCTAAATTGACGGGAACGGGGTTGGAAGGTACGGTGCCAAAATTGGGAACAGCGACCTCCAGATTATACGTTCCATTTTCCGAAGCTCCAGAAACGTTGTATGAATTGCCTGTCGCGCCCGAAACGGGATTGCCATCCTTGAACCATTGATAATCAAAATTGGGCGATGTCCCTAAAAGATTCCTTGTTTCAATAGCTGAAACCGCTTCAAATTGAGTGATTTGAAGGTTGGTACTTACACTGTTGCACGGGGTGTAAAAAGCATCGGTATCAACGGCCAGGTTAAAATAATCTGGGAACACAATGGTGACGCTGGCTTCTTTTTCTGTAGTACAGGGGACGGTTTGCGAAACAACAACTTTGTAAGTACCAGGCTGAGAAACGGTCAATTGCATTTGGGTTTCACCAGTAAGGACTATTTCGTCTTTATACCATTGCACAGTATAGGTTTGGGCGGTAGTGGTTGCCGTGAGCGTTACCGTTTCTCCGGGCAGTAACATTTCATCTTGATCGGGATCCAGCGACACTTGATAATCGTCCACATCCAAAACAATACTGTTTGAGGTGAACAAACAACCTGAGTCGTCTATTTCAACAAAATAGCTTCCTGCTTCAGTGGCATCGTAGGTGGGTGCATTGCTGTTGGCAATGGCCACACCGTCTTTATACCAAGTATAATCGTAAGTGGCAGACTGGTAGTCGCTAATTAAAGTTTTGGATTGCGGCAGGCAAATGGTGGTGTTTCCATCGTCGGTGCTTATCGTGGGGTTGATACTGGTCGCCACCCCTACGGAAACAATATTGGAATAGGAGTTCATCACACAAGAACCATAATCTACGATGGAATAATAATCACCAGGCTCTGATACCAAAAGGGTAGGACCGTTTTCGTTCGGTATTTCAATAAAATCCTTGTACCATACATAAGTAAGAAACGGATAGTAAAGAGGAGAAGCTGGCGTGCCGGTATCGTCTATTTCCAACAAAAATGTTTCGCCTTCGCAAATATTTACTTGGCTGTTGTAATTGTTTATGGAATAAGGCTGGTTGTGAATGGCGTAATAAGCCGAAAAATAACTACTGGGATCGCTTACTTGAACGGGATCGGTGCTTCGTATCCTAATCCTGTAATTTTCGCCTCCGGTATCGGTGGGCAATGCAAAATCGCCTGAAACCGGAGAAGCAGTATTATTGAGCGTTGCGACGGTTGTAGGAGCTGAAAAATTACCAGAAGCATCTGATAATTCCACGATAAACACATTGTTGGGCCCTAAATTTTGAACTGGATAAAACGAAAAAGTAAATTCATAAACGTTAAAACTCTCAGAAGCACAGGCTTGCGAAAAACCTAAATTAGGCGGCAATATGGTAATTTGGGAATAAACAGACACCCCTACCATAACACTTAATAGGCAGGTAAGCAAAATCTTTTGGCTGGTATTTCTTCTCTTGTCCATTTCCAATTTATAGGTAAAACAGTGGGATAACTGCCGTAGGCAGATCTCACATAAAAGAATCAAAGGCTAATGTTGCTTAATAGGCACTGATTTTTCTTTGTTAATTATTTAACATTTAAAATCAAAACTAATCAAAATATGTATTTAAACAGAAGAAAATGTACTTTAATCGATAAAATGCATCTGTTACACAGAAAAATTGTATCAAAAGTTAATCTGAAATTTTGTTCTGAAAGGGCTAAAATGGTCGATAAAGGAAAGGGCAAGTAGCGTTTATGGATAAATACCTTAGCAATTATTGCAGTCTGACAAAAGTCATAGTTTACAATAGCATTTCAGCTTATATTTGATATACTTTAAAAACAGATACCTATGGAAATTGACGTTCAATATGAAAAAATGAAGGAAAGCGAAGCTTTGAACGCTTACCTTATGAAGAAACTCGAAAAATTATCAAAAAAATACGAATGGCTGATCCGTGCAGAAGTAGCCTTTAAAAAAGGACAAGATAAAACAGGGTTGGACTGCATTTGCGAAATAACTTTAAGCGCCCCGGGGCCAAGGATTTTTGCCGCTTCGACCGAACGTTATTTCGAATCGGCCTTAAAAGAGACCATTAATGATTTAGAAAGGCAGTTGAAAAAACGAAAAGCACAGTTCACCGCTCCATAAAACCCATAAAAGATACGAACCATGAAAAAAATACTTGTTCCAACAGATTTTTCAAAATATGCTGAATATGCATTGAAAACCGCTGCCTCAATTGCTAAAAGGCACGATGCAGAGTTGATTGTTGTCCACATGCTCGGCCTTACCGAGGCTGTGATTAACAAAGATGAGTCGCGCGAAGTAATGGAAGCGCTTTATTACATGAAATTGGCCGAAAAACGGTTTGAAGAGTTTTTGGACCAACCTTACTTAGAAGGAGTTACCGTCCAGACCAACGTGCAAAATTATCGCGTTTTTACCGAAATTGGCAATTTCGCAAAAGAATATGATTGCGATTTAATTGTTATGGGCTCCAATGGTAGCAGTGGCTGGAACGAGGTTTTCGTGGGAAGCAATACCGAAAAGGTGGTCCGCACTTCCGAAATCCCTGTCTTGGTCATAAAAGATGATCAAGACGAATTTAAAATAAACAAAGCGGTTTTTGCAAGTGATTTTAAAGAAGAAAACCTTTTTGCCTACCGTAAGGCCATGCAGTTTTTCCAGCTGTTCGATGCTGAGGTAAAATTACTCTACGTGCATTTACCGGCCGAGCAGTTTAAGAGCACTTATGAAATCGAGGACCGCATTGTTGGTTTTTTGAGCAAAAGTAAATTGGACGACGCCCACTCCATCCATAACGTGGTGTTCCAAAACGCCTATACCGTGGAGAGCGGCATCTTTAATTACAGCAATAGAATAGGTGCAGATGTCATTGCCATACCTACCCATGGCCGCCGTGGCTTGGCACATTTTTTCTCGGGAAGCATTGGGGAAGATGTGGTAAACCACAGCAAAATCCCGGTGGTTACTTTCAAAATATAGTGCCTTTAATGCTGAACAATCCATACAGATTAGTATAGGATTACACTTAGGATTACACTAATGAAATAAAGCCGAACGATGGTGCCATTGTTTGGCTTTTTTTGCCTAAAACGTATGCAGCGCAATATCCATCATGCTTTTGAACGTGTTTTCCCGATCTTTTGAAGAAATTTCTTTTTTGGAGACCAACGAATCGGAAATGGTCAATATGGCCAAGGCCTGTACCTTGTATTTTGCAGCGATGGTATAAAGCCCTGCGGCTTCCATTTCAACACAGAGCACCCCAAAATCTGCCCATTTTTTATAATGGTTTACATCGTCACTATAAAATTCATCTGCCTAGAGCACATTGCCTGCTTGTATGGGGATGTTGTTTTCTTGGGCGTATATGGCCGCTTTCATAAATAAATCGAAATCTGCGGTAGGCGAATAATCTGCATTGACAAACCGTGAGTTGTTGATGCCCGAAGTAGAGGAGGCCGCCATAGCGATGACGATGTCGTGCAAGTCCAAACTTGGCTGGTATGAGCCTGCGCTTCCCACGCGTATCAGTTTTTTCACTCCATAATCCCGTATGAGCTCGTTGCAATAGATTAACATTGAAGGAATTCCCATGCCCGTACCTTGTACCGAAACTTTCTGTCCATTAAAAGTGCCCGTATAGCCAAGCATGCCCCGCACATCGTTAAACTGAAATACATTTTCTAAAAATGTTTCCGCTATCCATTTGGCTCGTAAGGGATCGCCGGGCAACAGTACGTTTTCGGCCACTTCGCCGGGTTTGGCGTTAATATGTATGCTCATTGGTTTCAGGGTTTTTGGTTACAATGGCCACCCCAGACGAGGTGCCAATACGGTGTACGCCCAAGTTGAGATACTCCAAGGCTGTTTTCTGGTCACGAATACCGCCCGAGGCTTTGATTTTCGCTTTTCCGTTTACGGCTTTTTTCATCAGCTTAACGGCTTCTAACGTTGCGTTTCCTGTACCAAATCCAGTGGACGTCTTCACATAATCGGCTCCTGCATTTACGGCTAAGGTACTTGCTAAAGTTATCTCTTCATCGGTTAAATAACAGGTTTCCAAAATAACTTTTAGCGTATGGGTGCCAATGGCTTTTTTCACTTCGGAAATGTCTTTTTCAACAGCAGCGTTCAACCCACTTTTCAAAAGACCAACGTTGAGCACCATATCGATCTCGTTTGCCCCGTCCTGTAGGCAATTTTTAGCTTCGGCGACTTTGGCCACGGTAGCCATAGCACCCAATGGGAAACCTACGACGGCCGCAACCATCGTTTTTGAGTGCTTTAAATGTGCTGCCGCAATTTTTACATAACAACCGTTTACACAAACGGCTTTAAAATGATGTTGAACGGCTTCGTCACAAAGGGTTTTAATGTCCCTTTCGGTGGCGGTGGGCTTTAAAAGGGTATGGTCTATATAATCGCTTAATTTCATGAACTGTGCTGCTTTATAATGTTTATAAGGTCGTTTTTTTGCAGCACGCCGCTTTGTCGCCACAATTGCTCGCCGTTTTTAAAAAGTAGCATGGTGGGTACGCCCCGCACTTGGTATTGTGCGGCCAGCGGTTGGTTTTTGTCCACGTCTATCTTTACTATTTTAACCGCATCGCCCATTTCGTCCTTCACTTGTTTAAGTATGGGCGCTAACGATTTGCAGGGCCCGCACCAAGTGGCATAAAAGTCTATAAGAACCGGCGTTTCAGAATTAATAATGGAATGGAAATTACTTTTCATGACATTGTTTTTCTTCTAAGATACTGAAATATGCAAGAATGCCCATATTTAAGTTTAATTACATTGCTTTAAGGTATTGCTGTCGCCGTTCTCCAACAGCATTTTTAACTTTGCCAGCATGATGAGCTCGGCTTTGTTTTTACCGGCAAAGGAGGCCGCAATAGCATCGGCTGTTTTCCAAATTAGTTTATTTACTTGCGCCGTAAAGAGTTTGGGATGTTCGTTTTTAAACGCTTTGAAATCTTCAAAGCAATCGTTGGGGTCCAGTTGGGTGTCGTCCAGCCAATCGAACACGATTTCTATTTGGTAAGAAGCATCGGTGTAGAACTCATCTTCCAATTGGTCCAAGTTTTTCCAGTGGCTGCTTACCAGGTTCCGCAGGGTGTCCTTTTCGGCTTTGCGTATTACTTTATCGGCAGCGGCGATGGCATAAAAAAGTTCACCTAATTTTTGGTACATCGCAAGTTCGGGAGGTTGTTGAGTCATCATAATAGCGTGTTTATGGGTATAAAATTAAGCAAACAACGGTAGGGGTTAAATGATAAAAATCATGTTTCACATCCTTTTTAAATTGCTTATTTTTGAAACGTGAAAGTTTTTGAGGAAAAAAAGGGGAATATATTCAAATTGCTTTCCGAAGCTATTTCAGAAGGCATCGTCATTGTCAATGAAAAACAGGAGATCGTGGCCAGCAATATGGCGGCCAATATCATGTTTGGTTATGAAAAGGACGAATTGTTGGGCCAGCACCTCAATGTGTTGATTCCTACCAATTACCACCACAGCCATAAAATGCATTTCAATGAATTTTTGAGCAACAGCGAAATAAGGCAAATGGGCCATGGGCGGGATATTTTTGGCATGCGAAAAGACGGCACCAAATTCCCGGTGGAGGCTGGCCTTAACCCGTTTCAGATTTATGATAGCGCGTATGTCATGGCTTTGGTGAGTGACATTACTGTGCGTAAACAACAGGAAGCGAAAATAAAGAACCTCAATGCCAATCTGGAAGCAAAAATTGCCGAACGCACACAAACGCTCGAAAATACAGTGGCAAAGTTGAAAAAAGAAGTTGAAAAACGCCGTATTGCCGAAAATAAAATGAAGGAATCCCTTCAAAAAGAACGGGAACTCAATGACCTTAAAACCAAGTTTCTTTCCATGGTGTCCCATGAGTTTAAAACCCCTTTGAGCGGTATCCTTACGTCGGCCACCCTAATTGGTAAATACACCAAAGAGGAACAGCAGGACAAACGGGAAAAGCACCTAAAGACCATAAAATCAAAAATAAAATACCTCGACAGTATTTTGAGCGACTTTTTGTCCATCGAGCGGTTGGAGACCGGCAAAACAGTGTATAAATTCAGTACTTTCCCGTTGAGCAAAGTGGTTAATGAGGTTATTTACGATGCCAATATGTTGCTCAAGGAAGGGCAGCGCATTGAATATCCACAGAACATAGATGATATCGTGCTGAAGTTTGACGAGAAGATACTCGAACTTATTTTGACCAACTTGATAAACAATGCGGTAAAATATTCATCTGAAAATTGTGTGATCGAGGTGAATGTAGCCCTGCACGGCGAAGAGCTTTCCGTTGAAGTTAAAGACCAAGGGATTGGTATTCCTGAAAAAGATCAGAAATACGTTTTTAACCGTTATTTTAGGGCAGAAAATGCACTGCTGAATGCTGGTACGGGCATTGGCCTCAACATTGTAAAAAGCCATCTTGAAAATCTTGGCGGGCGCATAAGTTTTACCAGTACCGAGGGAAAAGGCAGCACCTTTGTAGTGGTCTTGCCCACTAAGGTTTCCTAGATTTTGCACACCTGTACGTGACTGAGTTTAAGATTGTTTTAGCGAGATTAATACAAAGTCTTTTGCTTTTTGAAATAATACGTAACTTTATCGAAAAATCAACCAGTTTATGAATACCATCCTGCTTATTGAAGATGATGCTGCTTTGCGCGAAAATACCGAAGAATTATTGACGCTTTCCGATTACCGCGTAATTACCGCCCCAAATGGAAAATTGGGCATTGAAAAAGCAAAGACCGAAATCCCTAACATTATCATCTGCGACATTATGATGCCCGAAGTAGATGGTTATGGCGTGCTCAATGAACTCTCCTTGAACGACAGCACCCAGCACATTCCCTTTATTTTCCTTTCAGCAAAAACCGAACATAAAGAAATAAGAAAAGGGATGGACCTTGGCGCAGACGACTACTTGACAAAACCTTTTGACGAAGACGAACTATTGAGCGCCGTGGAAAGCCGTCTGGCCAAGGCGCGTTTAATGTCGGGTATGTTCAACGGCGACACCGCAACCCAAGAACAGGACAGCGTTAGGAACCTGAACGAACTCAAAAACTTTTTTGACGACTACGGAAAAGAGCTTACCTTCGAAAAAGGGGAGACCATATACCGCGAAGGCCAATATGCCACGATGATCTATTTAATATTGGAAGGCGTGGTAAAAGCGCATAAAATGGACGAGAGTGGAAAAGAATTGATCACCAACCTCTATAAAGCCGATGATTTTTTAGGATTCACCTCCTTAATGGAGCGCGTTCCCTACACCGAGTCTGCCACAGCGGTTGAAAATGTAACACTGGCTGGGGTGGCCATAGGCGATCTCAAGGACATATTGGGCAAAAACAAAAACCTGTCCCTAGAACTGATGAATGTGTTGACCAATACCCTTTCAGAAGTAAAAGAACAGTTGTTGCAAATGGCCTATAGTTCGGTTAGGCGTAAAACGGCACAGACCATTCTTCAATTTGCCGAAATACTCAATAAAAACCCAGAAGACAACATTAAAATATCACGTTACGATCTGGCGAGCGTGGCTGGCATTGCAACCGAGAGCCTTATACGCACATTGTCCGGTTTCAAGAAAAAAGGCCTTATTAAAATTGAAGGCCGAAACATACGCATTACCGACTTAGAAGGGCTCAAACAAATTAATTGATCCGTCTTACAGCAATCTGTAATTGACCGGATTAAGGTTTTTTCACAAAACTGACCGTTGTCATTCTTTGCTCAATAGCATCACGTTACTTTTGTTTCAAAGTGATACCGATGTGATGAATGTATTAATACCAACCGATTTTTCAGACAATGCCTGGAATGCAAAGGTCTACGCCGTTTCGTTATTGAAAAAGCAATGGGTTACCTTTCATTTAGTGCATGTTAAAGATTTCGTAAGTGTAGAAACGGGCCCTGAAATCCATGGTAGTGGTGTTTTGTTCACGGCCCCAAACAAGGCCACTGCAAAAACCCAACTCTTAAAATTGCAAGAACGCATTACTGCTCACCAAGTGGGTGCCAACCATAGGTTTGAAACTGCAATTGAACATGGGTCTTTTATTAAAGGAATACGGTCTCAAGTAGCCGAACACCGCATAGACCTCATTATTATGGGTACAAAAGGAGCTTCTGGCATAAAAAAATATACATTGGGCAGCAACACGGGAGATGTGATCACTAAAGTAAAATGCCCTGTTTTGGTCATCCCAGAGCAGGCGGTGTATGAAGTGCCCAAAGACATTGCCTTTCCTACCGATTTTAATTTATTGTATAAAAAACGCATTATAGCTACGTTGAAAACGGCATTAAAACTGCACCATTCGTTTTTACACATTGTGCAAATGGGGAGCAATACCTTGCCCATTAACGATATACAAGCTAAAAACAAAGATTTTTTAGCGCATAGCCTCGGAAATATTCAACACGATTTTCATTCGTGCAATTCCACTAATATGGAAGAAGCCATACAGCAGTTTGTTGATAAAAAACAGATAAATATGATTGCTATGGTGGCTAAAAACCTCAATTTCTTTCAGCGTATATTATTTAAGCCAAGTGCTAAAACAATAAGTTATCACACAAAAATCCCCTTTTTGGTCCTTCACGAATAAACTGGTAAGAAAATTAGGGGCTTGTTCACTGCTCTTTTTCATTAAGGCCAAGACATTGGCAAATGTAGTGCTGCTGTTTCCTGAAAAGTCTAAGTACGGTGTGCAGCGGCTGGTTTATTCTTCACTTCCAATGGGATGGTCTTCGTAAAAATCCTTAAAAGTTTTATCGGTTGAGTAAGCATCGGTCAAGACCTTGTAAACACTAAAGACCAAAAGAATTTGCCCTATCACGGTAAGATAGAACACCCAACTGAATGAAAAATTCATTACCGAGAACACAACCACGGTAAGCAGTATCATTGTTGTTACAATCAAATATGTCATTCCAGAAATTTTCATAGTATCTTAAAGATAACTATTGTTTATCAGAATATATCTTAACGTTACGCTAAAAACCAGAAGGTTAACTGATAAATGTCATAGCCATTTCTCTTAATTTACAGTAACTTTGATTGGATTGTAAAAACAGCGTTACCTATGCAAAAAATAATCATTCCTACCGATTTTTCCGACAATGCACAAAATGCCATTCGTTATGCCGTAGAACTTTTTAAATACAACCACTGCGAAATAACCCTGTTGCACGCATTTGCCGATGAGGTGTACGAAAACAACCTCGACATGTCGCGTTCCCTCTTTGAAGAATACAAAGAAAAAGTTGAAGAAAGTGCTACCGCCGAATTGGAGAACGTACTAGAAGCAACTAAAAAGATGTCGCCCAATCCACGCCATACCTACAGTGCCAAAGCGGTTTTCGCCACGCTTGTAGATGCCGTAAACGACCTTGCCGAAACCGACAACAGCGATATCGTGGTCATGGGAACAAGAGGCCATACCGATGACCGCGACTTACTGTTTGGCAGTAATACCTTGCAAGTGGTAAAATACGTAAGTTGCCCCGTATTGGCGGTGCCCTCAAAATATACAGAGTGGCACCCTAAACAAGTCCTGTTCTCCACACCTTATCTCATGCCTTTTAAGCGCAGGGAATTAAAACTGCTTAATACCCTTTGTAAAAACTTTAAGGCAACCATTAACTTTCTGTACGTTTCAGAGTTTGAAAAACTATCGTTTCGGCAACAGGACAATAAGGCCTTTTTAGATTCCTGTTTGGCAGATAACCTAAAAGAATTCCACACTGCTCAAGGAACTGATGTGGTAGAAACAATCAATGCCTTTATCAACGACAAACACATAGATATGTTGGTTATGGTCAACGAACGCCGTTCATTTTTGGAAAATGTACTTTTTACCAATACCATCGATAAAATAGGGCTAAAGGTGCAGGTTCCGTTTTTGATATTTCAGAATGTACCCCGGTAAAGTAAAGTATAGTTATCATGAAAAAAATAGTAGTTCCTACAGACTTTTCAAGCAATGCCTACGCGGCTTTACGCTACGTTGTAAAGCTTTTTGGCGACGAAGAAGTGCATTTTTACTTGTTGCATTCTTTTGCCGATAGTGTTTCTGCGCTTACTAGCCGGGTGGACATAGGGAAATCAGAAAAAATAATCGATACGCTTTACGATGAGGCCAATAAGGACGGCGATACACTTATAAAACGCATCGATGGGGAAACCAGTAACCATTCACATAAATTTGAGTTCATCGTTACATCTATGTCTTTGGTGCGTGCCACCAATAAACTGATCGTTAAACACGGAATCAATATGGTGGTCATGGGCTCTAAAGGACGAACAGCCGCCGAGGATATTTTGTTGGGAAGCAACACCATCCAGGTAATAAAAAAGATTAAAAACGCCCCTTTGCTGGTGGTTCCCCGGGAAATTAACTACACTATACCCGCTGAAATAGCTTTTGCCACCGATTATACCGATACTTTCCCAACGGCAGGAATTGGTCCCGTTCTGGATTTGGCCAAAACTTATCAAGCTACCGTTCATTTGGTCCACGTGGGCGAAAAAGAAATGCTCGATGCCCAACAAAAGTACCATTTAAAACGCATAAAGAAAGCCTTGGAAGACTGTACCGTAAAAAACCATTGGGTACCCAAACAAAACAGCATCGCTAAAAGCATAGAGCAGTTTGTGGTCGATGAACGGATGGACGTCTTGGTCATGGTCTACCGCCGGTACAATGCCATAGCCCGTATGTTTAGGGAAGCCATTGTTAAAAAAATAGGCAAATCAACAGCAGTGCCTTATTTAATCATCCCTATAAGGGATTGATTTTTATCATAGCCATCATCATATTCTTTTTGTAACTTTACTATTTAAAATTTGTACCTATTATGAAAAAGAAAGTCTTAATTCCCGTAGATTTCTCAAAAAACGCTTGGAATGCCATTACTTATGCCATGAACCTTTTTAAGGGCGAGCATTGCGAATTTTATATCCTCAACACCTTTTATTTGGGAGGTTTTTCAAATGAAAATCTGTTGATTGCCAAGCCTAGCGATTCGGCTTATGAAGCCATTAAGAAAACTTCAGAAGAAAAAATGGATAAGCTAAAAACCCAAATTGAGTTTAGGGACGATTCGCCCGGGCATCGGTTTCATTTTCATTGCGAATTTGGCCCTTTAACCGATGTGATCAAGCGTTTTATTCGGAAAAAGGATATTGAATTTATGGTTATGGGTACCCGTGGCGAGACCGACTCCAAAGATTTGATTTTTGGTAGCAACACCATAAATATGATGGAAAACATCCAAGCTTGTCCAGTATTGGCTGTTCCCGGAAACGTAGCTTTTAAAGAACCAAACGAAATTGTTTTCCCCACCAATTTCAAAACCTACTATAAACGGCGCGAATTGTATTACCTTATTGATATAGCAAAACTTACCCATGCTCCCATTCGTATTCTCCATATCCAACAAAAGGATAAACTGAGCGAGAAACAGAAAGACAACAAAGCGTTATTGGAAGATATCTTCGAAAATGTCGAGTTTAGCCACCATACTATGGAAAAAATGGACGTTAAAAAGGGATTGCACAAATTCGTGGAGAGCCGAAACAGCGATATGATTGCCTTTATCAATAGGAAGCATACTTTTTTCGGAAGTATTTTTTCAAACCCAATGGTTCGGGAATTAGGTGTTTATGCCACCGTACCGGTATTGGCCATGCGCGACATTTTATAAGCGAAAAGGCTCATGAAAACCAAATCCGCTTCTTAGACAATTTTTTATAGGTCTATGGAAGCGGATTCGGTTTTTTGAAAAAGTTAAAATTCTGCTATTTTTAATGTTTTAAAAGAACGTTTAGTTACTTAAAATAAACCTGGTAGTCCTCTAAATGTGTTTTAATATTGGCTTTCATTTCAGTGCCTTGGGTTGTTTCTGGGTTGGCGTTCCATTTAACGCCGTTGTTTAACGAAATTTCATTCATTCAATTTTCGCTTTCGGCGTTACTTTCTTCTCTGTATAGGAAACAGTTTCGCTTTTGGCCTGTTCTTATACAACGGTTTCATTTTGAGGGTTGTTTTTTCAACTGATTACAGTTTGGCAAAGCACTGATAGGCGGTAATAAAATCTAACATAATTGAACCTTTGTAAGGCTAATGTTGTTACAATACAAAGTTTTATTGGTGCAAGACGAGCAGTGGAACCCGGGTTCCATAGCTTATTTCCGAAGTTTCAGAGCCGAAGATGAAACGTTCTAAAAAACCTTCTTTTTTAACGAACATGGTATGCAATGATGGTTTAACCAATTGTACAAAAGCATTAATGGCAACCGGAGTAGGGATACCGGTTATGTGGTGGTATGTATGTTCCCTATTTTTAAAAATGGCGTTGAGGTCCGGGTTTTCAGTTTCATCGGTATCGGCAAGTGGGTCGTCATCGATATTCAAAATATGAATCTGTGGCTGGTGCTGAACCTCCATTAATTTGAACAACAGCTGTAACTTTTCTTTTTCCGGGGCATCGCCAGGATGCACGCTAAAAAGAACAGAATCGGGTTTTTGATAGGTATAACCCTCTGGTACGATCAACAGTGGGAAATCCACTTGCCGTATTACCTTAAGGGTATTGCTGCCAAAGAAGGCTTCCTTAGAGCCAGTGGCGCCATTAGAGCCCATAACGACCAGGTCGATGTTGTGCGATGATACCGTTTGCGAGATGGCTTCGGGAAGCGTATCAAAATCCACTATTCCCTTAAAGTGGTACGGTTCATTTTTATATGCTGCTTCATAGTCTGCAATAATGTGGTCTATGGTTGCTTTATTATCGGCCATTACGGCATCGTAAACCGAACTTTCCAGCGGCGCTGATAACACATCGGCCGTAACATACTCGGAAGTTTTTTGTACGTTCAACAAATAGAAGGTACTGGCTTTGCCCTTAAAAAATTCCAAAGCGTACCGGATGGCATTTTTGGAGTTTTCTGAAAAATCGGTAGGTAATAAGATGTTAAACATGAATAATGTGTATTAGGCTATAAAAGTAAGGGCTTTTGCAAATTTTCAATATGATTTATATCATCTTAAGCGGTTTTTATCCATTCCATTGCTTGTTCACGTTCGTCCATATCAAAACCCTTGGCCGTTAAATTGGGTATAACCGAAGCGGTATCGGTAATGTTTTCTATCCATTTTTTATCCGTTACAATGGCAGCGGTATGTATATTTCCCAAGTGTTTGATGTCGGTTTTTAAATCTTCCCACATGGCTTTGGCACTTGACCACTTAAAATCGTGCATTTCGGCGTAGAACTTAAAAGTATCGTGCTTGCGTTCAAAATCTTCCAATATTGGGTTCAGCCGGTCGTAATCTTCTTTGGTGATTTCCCCCGTCATGATAATCCCTAAAATGGGTTCTGGCATATCGTTTATTATGGTTATCATAATGTAATTGATTAATTGTTTATACATCATAAAAAGGTAAGGAATAATGTAAAAGACACATCTTAAAATAATTTTAAATTTTTTTCAAAAATGATAAAAAATTTATCCTTCAGGTAGAATGCAATTTAGTTGTTACCTTCATGCAACAGATTGATTTTTAAGGGGGTGGTGCCGATTAAAATTTACATGAAAAAAGAACGGAATTAATAAAAGACTAACAAGTCTTAAATATGACAAAAATCATATTTTATTTTTCCTTCTCTCTTTAATTTTGTGATGTAAAATTTAATGCACGCTTTGAGAAGTGCTTAAAATTTCAGAAAAAGAAACAATCAATAAATCGAAACAATAATCACAAACCCGAAACTATGAAATACGTAATTAAAAGTATCTTATTAATCACCGTACTTGCTTTGATAAGCTGTGGCGGTAAAGACGAGAAAAAAGAAAAAGACCAAATTAAAATTGGCCAGAAACCAAAAACTGAGAAAAAAGTAGAGAAACCAGTTGCTGACGAAGTACCAATCTCCAAGCAAGCCACCCTGGACGAAAAAGGTGTAGGACCTATTAAAAACTTAGAGTTGAGCCCAGATATAGATCAGGCGATGGCAAAAGCAGGAGGAGAACTTTTTAAGAACAAATGTACCGCTTGCCATAAAACCGACAGGAAATTCATTGGGCCGGCACCAACAGGTATTTTGGAGCGCCGTTCACCAGAGTGGATTATGAACATGATCTTAAACCCTGAAGTAATGGTTAAAGAAGACCCCGTTGCAAAACAATTGTTGATCGAGTTTAACGGATCACCAATGGCAAACCAGGGGTTGACTGAAGATGAAGCGCGCAAAATCCTAGAATATTTCAGGACCCTTTAAAAGAGGCATATACCGTAACCAACTAATCCTTTATATATGAAAAATCTAGTAAACATTGCATTGTCGGTGCTTTTGATTGCCTTGGTGGCTGCTTGTAAAGACCAGCCTGACCAAGAAAGTTCAAACAACACCGTAGAACAGACACCAAATAGCAATACGAACGAGAAAAAGGGGCAAGCGTTCATCAAGGACGATGTATCCCCTCCCAATGTGCTCGACATTGCTGTCGGGTCTGAAGACCACACTACGTTGGTAAAAGCGGTACAAACTGCAGACCTTGAAAACTCATTGGTCAATGCAGGGCCTTTAATGGTATTTGCACCAACCAACGAAGCTTTTGGCAATTTGCCAGATGGTACAGTAGAAAGCCTTTTGGAACCCGAAAACAAAGGGAAATTGGCTTATATCCTAAAGCACCACGTAACACCGGGCAATTATAACAAGGAGTTTTTAAAGAAATTTAAAAAACTGGGGCAAGCCAGCAATCAAAATGTCGCTGTTACCGTAGAAGGTGACGACGTATTTGTAGGTGGTGCGAAGATTATTGCCAGTATTCCCGCCAGTAACGGTATCGTGCACGTAGTGGACAAGGTAATCGTTCCCGAACAGTAACTTAAACAAATAAAACCAAAACAATATGAAACGATCAATTAATAGCTTACTTATGTTTGCCATACTGGCTGGGATATTTACCAGTTGTAACAATGGCAAATCCAATAAAAACGGCGATCGCGGGGCCCTGTCCTCAAATGCCGCAGAAAAAGTGTACGTAGCCCCAGGGGAACATGATGAATTTTATGGGTTCTTTTCAGGGGGTTACAGCGGTAACTTAACCGTTTATGGACTGCCCTCTGGACGGATGTTCAAGGAAATCCCTGTGTTTTCACAGTTCCCAACCAATGGGTATGGGTATTCTGAAGAAACAAAGCCGATGTTGAATACTTCCCACGGATTTATCCCTTGGGACGATTTGCACCACCCAGACATTTCACAAACCAATGGAAAACTGGACGGACGATGGATTTTCGTTAACGGAAACAACACTCCACGTATTGCAAGGATCGATCTTGAAACCTTCGAAACCGAAGAAATAATGGAGATCCCCAACAGTGCAGGTAACCACAGTTCGTCTTTTATTACTGAAAACACAGAGTATGTGGTAGCAGGTACCCGTTTTTCGGTTCCCGTGCCGCAGGAAGACATTTCCATTAAGGAATACAAAGGGAAATTTAAAGGTGCTTTGTCCTTTTTGAGCGTGGATCAAGAAACCGGAAGAATGAACATTAAATTTCAGTTGATGATGCCCGGGTTCGACTATGACCTATCTCACCCAGGACGTGGAAAATCACACGGTTGGTTCTTCTTTACTACCTATAACACCGAAGAAGCACACTCTTTACTGGAAGTGAACGCCTCTCAAAACGACAAGGACTTCATTGCAGCGATAAACTGGAAGAAGATTGAAGAATACGTAAACAATGGCGGCGGTAAAAAGATGCCGGCCAACTATGCACATAACGTGTATGACCATAGTACGCACAACGCCACTTCTACCATGAAAAAAGAAGTGTTGACGGTAGATCCCACAAAAGTACCGGGAGCTGTTTTCTTCCTTCCCACGCCAAAATCACCACATGGTTGTGATGTAAGCCCAGATGGAGAGTACATTATTGGTAACGGAAAACTATCGGCAGATTTAACGGTGCACTCCTTTGATAAGATGATCAATGCCATCGAAAATGAAAAGTTTGACGGAGAAGCCTACGGAATCCCAATCCTTAATTTTGAAGATATCTTGGCAGGAACAGTAAAACAAGCAGGATTAGGCCCACTACACACCGAATTTGACGGGAAAGGAAATGCTTATACTACGTTCTTTATATCTTCAGAATTGGTAAAATGGAATGTGGAAACCCGCGAGGTAATAGATCGTCAACCTAACTACTATTCAGTAGGGCACGTGATGATTCCTGGTGGAAACTCTGCCGAGCCTTTTGGTAAGTATGCCGTTTCAATGAACAAAATTACCAAGGACAGATACTTACCTACAGGACCAGAACTGGAACACTCTGCACAGTTGTTTGATATTACCGGAGATAAAATGGAGCTGTTGCTGGATTTTCCAACACACGGAGAGCCGCACTATGCAGCTGGTATCCCAGCCGATATTCTAGCGCCAAAATCGAAGAAAATATTCAAGCTGGAAAACAACAAGCACGAATATGCAACGCTTACAAGCGATGAGGCACGTGTAGAGCGTGATGGAAAAGAAGTACATATTTATATGTCGATGATACGTAGCCACTTTACGCCAGATAATATTGAAGGCATCAAAGTGGGCGATAAGGTGTATTTCCACATCACAAACCACGAACAGGATTTTGATGTTCCACACGGCTTTGCAATGATTGGGGCCAACAACGCCGAGTTGCTCATTATGCCGGGACAAACCAAAACCTTGGTTTGGGAGCCTAAGCAAGTAGGGGTGTGGCCATTTTACTGTACCGACTTCTGCTCTGCACTTCACCAAGAAATGCAAGGGTACATTAGGGTATCGCCCGAAAACTCAGATATTGAATTAACCTGGTCCTTAGGAGAATAAGGTTATTGGTTGTGGAGACATTTGTTTAGTGATTGATAATGTTTCCAAAGACAGACGGGGGTTGGTTGATTGCCCCCGTCTTGTTTTAAAAAGAACTGATTAATCAACAAAAATCAAAAAATTCAAGAAAATGAAAAAAGCTGGAATCATCATGATCATTGGCTCATTGCTTCTATTGGGGCTCTTTAAATTCCCCCTTTGGAACATCGTGTTGGGCGCGCCACAATATCCAGACCCTTTGGGAATGAACATTTACATTACCGGGATTCAAGGAGTTGAAGAGTTTGATATTCAGAACATAGACGGGCTTAACCACTATATTGGTATGCGGCCCATCCCTAAACCCTCAGAAATGTGGGAATTTCAAGTGTTTCCCTTGGTAATAGGCAGCATGGTTGCCCTTGGGGTGATAATAGGGCTATTGGGTTTTTTCGGTAAAGTGAACCACTGGTGGTTCTTGGGCTGGTTGGTGCTTATGTCCGTTCTTGGCGTACTGGGAATGTACGATTTTAACCTATGGCTAACCGACTACGGAACTAATTTAGACCCTCATGCCATTATGAAAATGACTCATCCAGACGGAACACCCATGACCTATAAACCACCACTAATAGGCTACCAAAAAATGCTTAATTTCGATGTGGATTCCTGGCCGCACGTTGGCGGTTACTTAATGTTTGTAGGAATGTTATTGACCTTCGTCGCTTTTTTCATTGGAAAAAAAGAATGGAAAAAGAAAAAAAGAGGCATCACTACCTCTTAAAATGAGTAGCTCTTTCCTTGAAAAGAAAAAGAAGCTCATATTTAAATTTATACTTTCTAAGCGGGAAGGGGTTTGCACTTAACCAAAAAAGGTGATCCCTTCCCCATATTAAAAAATCAACACCATGAAATCAACACTTTCTATACTCTTTCTTGCCTTGTTGTTTACGGCATGTGAAGTAAAACCGAAAAAAATAAACTACGGAAGCGATAATTGCAGTTATTGCAATATGACGATCGTAGATAGGCAACATGCATCTCAACTTGTTACCGATAAAGGCCGTGCTTATAGCTTTGATGCCATTGAATGCATGGTCAATTACCATAAGGAACATACCGATCAAGCTGTTGCCCTGTATCTGGTCAACGACTTTAAGAATCCCGGGGAGCTAATTGATGCCACAAAAGCCACCTACTTGATAAGCCCAGAAATACCAAGCCCTATGGGGGCTAATCTTTCTGCGTTCAACTCACAACAAGAAGCCGAAAAAACCCAAGCCGAATACAGCGGCGAACGCTACAATTGGGAAGAACTGAAATCTGTTCTAAAAAAGCAATAAGAAAAAAAAGGTTTTTTAACATTTAAAGGTCTTATCGAAAAGATAAACGGTTCATACTACCTGAAAACCATAACGGCTTTTAAGTAAAACCAAACCTGTTATTTGTCATAGTTTGGCAATCTTCAACTTTGTATTTTCGCTTTGTCATGAAAAAAAGAATATTATATACGGTCCTATTTTTCTGTTGTACTGTCGTAGTTACGTTTGCACAAAAAACCATAGAGGTATGTGCGTCCTGTGAAACGACAACCCTAACAAAAGCCGTGGAAACAGCCCAACCTTTTGACACTATTAAGGTAAAAAAAGGAACGTATGCCGAATATAACATCGGTATTACTAAACCCTTGACCATCATAGGGGAAGGAAACCCTGTGATCGATGGGCAAAATAAAGGAGAGATCATCACCATAGAAAGTGACAACGTAACCGTAAAAGGGTTCACGGTCGTTAATGTGGGCACAAGCTACACCACCGATTTCGCTGCCATACGGGTAGTGAACAGTAAAAATTTCGTAATTGAAAACAATACCCTGAAACGTCTTTTCTTCGGAATTTATCTGCAAAAATCCAATCATGGTAAAGTATTGAACAATACCATTCAAGGCGATGCGGTAAATGAGTACAACTCGGGCAATGGCATTCAGCTATGGTATTGCAATCACGTGGAAGTAGCCGGAAACACAGTAAAAAACGTCCGCGATGGTATTTACTTGGAATTTTCGGACCAAATAGAGATACACAACAACAAAAGCACCGATAATTTGCGCTACGGCCTGCATTTTATGTTTTCTAACCACGACACCTACACCAATAACCTATTTGAAAACAATGGGGCAGGGGTGGCGGTCATGTTCTCTAAGTTCATAAAAATGTACAACAACGTCTTTCGGAAAAATTGGGGAACGGCTTCCTTTGGCCTGTTGCTGAAAGAAATCAACGACTCAGAAATAGAAGGTAACCTTTTTGAAGAAAATACCGTAGGCATCAATATTGAAGGTTCTAACCGTATTGAGTATAAGCACAACGATTTTAAAAGCAACGGTTGGGCCATCAAGGTGCGGGGCGCTTGTTACGCCAATACATTTACCAAAAATAATTTTCTGTACAACAGCTTTGATGTTTCGTACAACAGTAAAATAAATGACAACCTGTTCGACAAAAACTACTGGAGCAATTATACGGGCTATGATTTGGACAAAAACGGCATTGGCGATGTGCCTTACCGGCCGGTTAAACTTTTCAGCTATATTGTTAACCGAACCCCCGAGACCATTATCCTGTTACGCAGCCTTTTTATCGACATCATAGATTTTTCAGAAAAAGTGTCCCCAGTATTCACGCCAGACAACCTAATGGACAACCACCCATTGTTAAAACCCACAGACCATGATCGAAATAGATAACCTGCATAAAAAATTTGGCAAAAACGAGGTGCTCAAAGGTATCGACCTTACTATAGACAGCGGCGGTATTTTTGCCGTATTGGGGCCCAATGGTTCGGGCAAGACCACCCTCATAAAGAGTATCTTGGGAATGGTCGTGCCCAATGATGGTATCATAAAGCTCAATGGGGCCTCCATAAAACAAAGCTGGGAATACCGAAACGATATTGACTATTTGCCCCAAATTGCCAATTTTCCCGGCAACCTCACGGTTAAGGAGCTCATCAAGATGATCAAAGACCTGCGAAGCAATAAAACGGCAGACGATGAGCGGCTTATCGATCTTTTTAAACTGCAACCGTTTCTTGATAAAAAACTGAACAACCTCTCTGGCGGTACCAAACAAAAGGTAAACCTCGTGCTTACCTTTATGTTCGACAGCCCGTTGGTTATTCTCGATGAACCCACAACAGGACTCGATCCCATTTCGCACATTCGCTTGAAAGAATTGATCACAGCCGAAAAACAAAAAGGCAAAACCATCCTTATTACCTCGCACATTATGAGTTTTGTGGAAGAAATTTCCGATGAAATCGTCTTTCTGCTCGAAGGGAAAATCTATTTCCGAGGCAGCATTGCCGATTTAAAAACCAAGACCGAACAACCCGATTTTGAACACGCTATTGCGTCTATGTTATCTTCAAGTTATGCTTAAAATATTAAAATACAGTTTTTTCGATTTAATGCGCAGCCGTTGGAGCTACGTGTACTTTTTGTTCTATCTATTATTGGGCATCGTATTGCTGTTCCTCAATAATGACCTGAGCAAAGCCGTAATTACCCTAATGAACGTAATCATCATACTCGTACCGCTCATCGGGACCATTTTTGGGGTTATGTATTATTATAATTCCAAAGAATTCACCGAACTTTTGCTCGCACAGCCCGTTAAGCGCAGTTCCATATTTTTGGGACAATACCTTGGGGTGGCACTATCGCTGTCCATGAGCCTGATTATTGGTTTGGGATTGCCCTTTGTGTTCTACGGAATTTTCAACAGCGGCGCCATCTGGGACTTCTCCTTACTATTGGTGACCGGTGCGTTTTTAACCCTTATTTTTACCGCGCTAGCCTTTGTCATCGCCTTGGCAAACGAAAACAAGATTAAAGGGTTTGGCTATGCCATACTGCTCTGGCTCTTTATGGCCGTAATTTACGACGGCATCTTTTTAATGTCGTTGGTCTATTTTGAAGAGTATCCTTTAGATACCTTTTCATTGGTGGCAACGATGTTGAACCCAGTGGACCTCTCGCGGGTGCTCATTTTACTGAAATTGGATATATCGGCTCTCTTGGGCTATACCGGTGCCGTTTTTCAGAAATTCTTTGGAACCAATTTTGGATTTATTCTCTCCAGTCTATTGCTGGTAATTTGGGTAGCGGTGCCTACTTTTTTCATTCAGCATATGGCAAAACGGAAAGATTTTTAAAAGAAACTCAAAGTAAGAAGTGTTCAGACTTTGGTTTTTCTTAAATGAATTGAAGTAGAAACGTGCTTTCCGAAAATTAGTTCTGTTCAATTTTCAGGTACCAATATCCATTAGGAATTTGAAGCATTCTTTATTCTGAAGAATAGAGAGGCTATTCCCCAAGCTGTATCCGCGTATCTACAGCTGTAATGGCTCTTTGTGTGCCAATTAATGGATTGATGTCCATTTCGGTAATTTCCGGAGCGGCTTCTACCAGTGCAGATAACCGAAGAATTATTTCAACAAATAGTTCTTCATTTACGCCTTGCTGGCCACGCGTGCCCTGAATAAGTTTGTAACCCCGCAGGGATTGTACCATCTTTTTCGCTTCGGGTTCTGAAATAGGAGTCAGTCCAGCAGCAACATCGTTCAATACTTCAATAAAAATACCGCCAAGCCCGCACAATATGGTATGGCTGAACCCAGGTTCTTTCTTTACGCCTACAAAAAGCTCGAGTCCTGCCAATTGGGGTTGGACCATTACTGCTGTGGTAGATTCTATGTCCATCAATAGGTCAAATGTCTCTGCCACTTCCGTTTTTGAGGCGATATTAAGCACCACTCCATTTTTATCTGATTTGTGAATGGGGCCAACCACTTTCATAACCACTGGAAAATCAATGCCCGTCATATTTTTGAGCAATTTTTCTTTCGAATTTTCAATAACCTCCACAACCCGTGGGATGCCCGCTGCATCAAGAAGTTGTTCGGTCTTGGAAGCAGAGAGGTATCCTTGCGGAGCACTTTCAATTACTTGGCGTATGCTTTCGGTGTCGATTGTTGGTATCTTAACTTCTTCGGTGGTGGGTTTTGGGGTGTTGTAAACCTGTGACAGTGCTTTTCCCAAAACCACTTCATCTGGAAAATTGACATGCCCTTTTTTCAAAAAAGACGCTATTTCCCGTTGGGCATTGACCACAGAAGGTAAAACAGGAAAAATAGGCTTGTTGCAGATATCCAGTTTTACACTCAATACATTGTAAGCATTTTCTACATCGAACAAGCCCGGGCTTCCAAAAACTACTGCCATGGCATCGATATTTTCAAATTTGTGCTCACAGTAATCAATGATGATCCCTAACTGTTCAGCCGTTCCCGTGGCCAAAAAATCTATCGGATTGGCAACCGATGAGCCTGGATGCAAAAATGATTTCAGTTTTTCTGCATATGCCCCGGTGATTTCGGGAACGTTTAGGCCGCCTTTCGATAGCTCGTCGGCCAACATCACTGCCGATCCGCCCGCGTGGGTAATAATAGCGATGTTCTTACCATTTAATTTTTTATAATTGAAAATGGAAGCCACGCTCAACAATTCTTCCCGGCTGCTGCAATACACAATGCCAGCTTTGTCAAAAAGGGCACGAACAGTCATATCGCTACTTGCAATGGCTCCGGTGTGCGAGGTGGCTGCACGACTGCCTTCTGCGGTACTGCCTGCTTTTATGGCGGCAATTTTAGCTCCTTTGTTAATGAGGGAAGAAGCGTGTTTCAACAGTTTTTTGGGGTTTGAAATGGTCTCCAAATACAACAGTTTTATGGAAGCATCTGTTGCAGGGTCAAAGTGCAAATCCATGTACTCCAAAATATCTTCCACACTGGTTTGTGCCGCATTGCCAACCGAAAACACGTGAGCAAATGAGACACCCAATTGCATCCCGGCTTCCATAATAAAAACGGCCGTGGCACCCGAACCTGAAATTAAATCACAACCTTTGGGATTGAAATTTGGTACAGGAGCGGTAAAAACACCCTTGTAATATTCAGTGATGACGCCTATGCAATTGGGGCCAATCAAGCAACCATCGACCTTTTCTACGGTTTCCACGATTTGTTGCTCCCAAATAGTCCCTTTTTCTCCCGCTTCACCAAAACCGGCAGAGATGATGATAAAAGCTTTGGTGTTTTTTTCTTCAGCTAAAATTGTGACCGCTTCTAAGCAATGTTTTGCAGGGATGGCAAGGATGGCCAAGTCTGTTTCCGGTAGGTCCTGTACGGTTTTAAAACTTGGAATGCCTTGAACTTTTTCTTCTTTTGGGTTTACCACGTAAAGCGTGCCGTTAAAACTACCAGAACGGAGGTTTTTCAATAAATGGCCTCCAGGTTTTTTAAGATCGTTTGAAGCGCCGATGACAGCAATGCTCGATGGGTTAAGGAGTTGTGTGTTTATCATGGTTGTTTTTTGAAGATAAAAAAATAGGGTGCTCGTTTTGTTTTAATATTGTTTTTTATAAACTAAAATTGAAATCTCTATTTGTGCAACGCATCAAAATCTTTTAGGGAAAGCACGGTTCCTCTTTTTTTGATCTCTTCCGAAAATTGTGCTATGGTCTTGCCTTTGAAGTCTTTTTTAATGATTTGTTTAAACGGGGAAACATTAAAATGAACAGGGCAGGGGTTGTTATCGCTGCAGGTATGCAACCCTAAAAAACATTGGTTGAATTTTTCGGTACCATCAACGGTCACAATAATATCCCAGACTGTTTTGTTGCGGTTGGTTTTATTTAAATAGAAACCTCCGTTAGGCCCTTTTGAAGACGAAACCAAATCGGCACCGCCCAACCGTTGTAAGAGCTTGGCCAGAAAAGGCTGGGGCACTTCTAGGTCCTGCGATATTTTTTTTGTCCGTATCCGTTGGGTCGCACTACTGTAAAGGGCTAAATATAAAATAGAACGGATGGCGTATTGAGCGGCGTTGGATAGCATTTTTTATTTTCAAAGATACAAAAAAGATAATTTAGTCTTTTATTTTAATTTATTTCATAAAATAGCATGTTTTATTATTGCTTAAATGGCCTATTAAAGACTATTTGGTCTTAAAATTGACAAATGTCATATTTAACCCCGCCTGCTTCGTGTACCTTTACGCCAAATTTTCCACCAACCCGTTATAATATCGCTATTGCAGTTGTTAAAACGTAAATAGGAAATTTTATACACTATGGATTTAGCAAAAGAAATCACGTATTTAAAAAAGAAAAAGCATGCCGTGGTTTTAGCCCATTACTATCAAGTGCCCGAAATACAGGAAGTTGCCGATTATGTAGGCGATAGCTTAGGGCTTTCGCAACGGGCGGCCGAAACCGATGCCGAAATGATTGTCTTTGCCGGCGTTCATTTTATGGCCGAAACCGCAAAAATATTGAACCCCAATAAAAAAGTATTGCTGCCCGATTTAATGGCGGGCTGCTCTTTGGCAGACTCGTGTCCACCGGAAGCATTTAAAAAATTAATCGATGCAAACCCCAATCACGTGGTGATAACCTACATCAACTGTTCGGCAGAAATAAAAGCCATGAGCGATTTGGTCTGTACATCTTCCAATGCCGAATTGATTGTCAACTCCATTCCAAAAGAGGTGCCAATTATTTTTGCGCCCGATAAGAATTTAGGAAAATACATTCAGAAAAAAACAGGAAGGGATTTACTTCTATGGGACGGTTCCTGTATCGTGCACGAAGCCTTTTCTTTTGATAAGCTTTTGAAATTGTACCAACAACATCCAGGTTCTAAAATCATTGCCCATCCAGAATCGGAATCACATATATTGGAAACCGCCAATTATGTGGGGTCCACAGCCGGAATGATCGATTTTGTAAAAAAGAACCCTTCAGAAAAATTTATCGTTGCCACCGAAGCGGGAATCCTCCATAAAATGCAAGAGCAGGTTCCGCAAACCGTATTGATACCGGCTCCTGCCGAAGAAGATAATACCTGTGCTTGTAGCGAATGTGCGTTCATGAAAATGAATACGCTACAAAAACTGTATAACTGTCTGTTAAACGAGACCCCACAAATAGAAGTTTCTGAAACCATAAGAGAAAAGGCCATCTTGCCCATAGAGCGAATGCTTAAACTTTCAAAATAATATGAAAAAGACCAACTTCCTTATTATCGGTTCGGGAATTGCAGGCTTGACCTTGGCGATAAAGTTGGCAGAGCGGTTCCCTAAAAAGACAATTTCGATCGCCACAAAAGCCGGTCAATCTAATACCGGTTATGCCCAAGGTGGCATTGCGGCTGTTTTAAATGAACAAGAGGACTGCTTTCAAAAACATATTGACGATACATTAAGGGCAGGCGATGGCCTGTGCAAGCCCGAAATAGTAGAAAAAGTTATCACCGAAGGACCGAAAAGATTACGAGAACTTATGCAATGGGGCGCCCAGTTTGATATGGACACGCAACAGAGCCCGTTGCTGAATAGGGAAGGGGGACATTCCGAAAACAGGGTCGTTCACCACAAAGATACCACCGGGCGTGAAATTCTACGCGCCTTGACCGTACAAGTTCACCGGTTAAAAAATATCGAGCTATTGACTAATTTTTTCGCAGTCGATTTGATGGTTCAAAACCTTCAAAACAGCACTGCTGAAAACACATCTGTTTGCCGTGGTGCCTATTTATTGAACCAAATAACTGGAACCCTGCTTGCTCTTGAAGCTGAAACGACAACCCTCGCGACCGGTGGTGTGGGACAGGTTTACGCCCACACCACAAACCCCGATACCGCAACAGGCGATGGGATAGCAATGGCGCATCGTGCCAAAGCAAAAGTTAGCGGTATGGAATTCATTCAATTTCATCCTACGGCCTTGCACGGAAAAGACAAAGGAACCTCTTTTTTGATTTCGGAAGCGGTCCGTGGATTTGGTGCCTTTTTACGAAACGCAAAAGGAGAGCGCTTCATGCTCGATTACGACGGTAGGGGCGAACTCGCTTCCCGGGATATCGTTTCGCGGGCCATTCATTCAGAAATGCTCAAACACGGTGATGCTTGTGTTTATTTGGACGCCACGCACTTAGCTGCGAAACATTTCAAAACAAAATTCCCAAACATTTACAATACCTGCCTGAAAAGTGGTTTCGATATTGCAAAAGACTGGGTTCCTGTGGTGCCAGCTGCACATTACCTTTGCGGTGGGATTGAGGTCGATGCTTTTGGGCAGACCAGCATTAAAAACCTGTTTGCCTGCGGGGAATGCTCCTTTACAGGACTGCACGGTGCCAATAGGTTGGCGTCAAACTCGCTTCTGGAAGCCCTGGTATTTGCCCACAGTATTTTTGATTACCATGCAAATTCATTGCCAAATATTAAACAATTTATTTCTTTTGAAGCGATTATTGAGAAAGAACAGGTGATGACGGCCAATGGTCGCGAGTTCCATCCGGAACCTCAAAGAATACAAGAACTAATGTCCAATAATGCCGGTATTGTTCGTACGGATGCTGAATTACAGAAAGCAAAAAAACAACTCGATCAGTTAGCAGAAGAAGTTGAAATTGCTTATACTTTTAATACCATAAGTACTGGTCTTTGCGAATATAGGAATATGTTGACCGTTGCACGATTAATTGTTGGGCAATCCTTATTGAGAAAAGAAAACAAGGGCGGTTATTATAACGCTCAATTAGAAAACAATATTAAAAAAGAATTGATATGAAAGAAGTCTTAAAAAACGCCATAGTATCTGGTATGTCTTACAACGAATACAACCTGTTGTTCAAGCAATTGGTTTCAGAAGGGAGAACTACCGGGAAACCTACCGATATCACTCCTGAGGAATGGCAAGAAAAAGTGACTTATACCAAGTTAAACTTCAGCCGAAGCAAACGTCTGGACAAAACCGGTTTTATTCCAGAGACATTTCAGCAACCTTTTAAAGAAACCTGTGAAAACCAAACATGGTTGGTAATTAGTGAACCCTGGTGTGGCGATGCCGCGCAAACCCTTCCTTATTTGAACAAACTGGCTAGTCTTTCAGATAAAATAAATTTAAAAGTCGTGTTGCGTGATGAGCACCCCGAATTAATGGACCTTTTTCTTACCAATGGCTCCAGAAGCATTCCAAAATTAATCGTACTTAACGACAGCCCTGAGGTACTTGCACACTGGGGACCCCGTTCACAAGCCGCTACCAAGCTGGTAACTGACTATAAAACCGAGCACGGGCAACTGGACGATGACTTTAAAAAAGAATTGCAGGTTTGGTACAATAAAGAAAAAGGTAAAAGTATAATAAGCGAACTGGCGAAGATTGCCAAAAAACTGTGTCCTGAAAAAGAAACGGTTTAATGGTATTTGTGTTTTTTAAATTGAACAGCAAAAAGCCAACCAACAGCAACAAGCAGCAAAACGCTTGCTAAGGATAGCCAAAAGGAAATTTCGGGCAAAGCTGGCAAATTGAATGCACTCATACTGCCGCGGTAAAAAATAAGGAATTCGGTAAGGGCAAAACCCGCAATGTAGATTGCCAATGCAACCCTTGGCAAGGCAATCCATTTAAAATGATGCAGAAAAGACAACAAAGCTACGCTTACCAATCCTAAAAATACCCAGTGGAGGTAGCTAATCACGTAATCGGTGGTTCCAGAGATAAGTTCGGCCGTTTCAGGGAAAGAGCCCATTAATTGTGCCGTTAATTTAACAGCGAGGCAAAACCCGGCAAATTTCAACAAGGATACTGTTAATCTGGATAGGTTATTGCCCAATGTAAAGCGTTCCCACAAAATTTTCCGGAAAAGCATGGAAAACGCACCTATTTGCATAACGCTTCCGGCTATTGCAAGTGCGTAAAACAGCCCATGCGGTTGCATCCATAAAATGGAAATGAAAAATGTCAATAGCACACCAACGTTCAATAGGTAATAAAACCGCTTGAAGCTTTTCTTCGGAACGGAGATGTTGTAATGTTCAAAAATCCGAAATAAAATTCCGCATAACGCAACCAAAAACCAGCCGTTGTATTGAAAATGCAGGTAAAAATAGATTGCGTTGTGATACCAGGGCGAGGTGTTGCCCAAGATGGCCATAATACCGCCCACCGCCCATGGGCCAATGCTCGAGAGTACCATGTACCAAACTGCAACCCGTATCAATTTATACGATTGGAGTGTTTTTAAGTCGTTGGGCGTATGTTTCAGAAAATAGAAAGCGAATACGTACGTTGCAATCAAAAATAGAGTGGAAAAGGTAATGGAAAATAACGCATAACCGGTAAAGGGAAACGAAAACATCATGCCAACGATAGTGATCTGCGTGGCCCAAAAAAGTGCGGTATATTTTTTTGAAATGCCACTTTTCTTAAGGTACAAAAAGTACAAAATGGTGGTCAACCCTACATACACCCAGCCCAATAAAGCGATGTGCGAGTGGGTATGCACCATATAGCGATAAGTAATGGGCAAGTCGATCACTGCAAATAGCCTGAGTGCGACGCCCATTATGGCGATCAACATAAAATATCCCAAGGCAATGCGTATGTGTTTTTTAAAAGAAATCACTATTTTTCAGAAAAATCGAATTTCAAGCACAAAGGTACCGATGATTTTTCAGTATGACATAAATCATACCTGAAAATCGAAAGGTTTTAGAACTTTGTGATTCCAAAAAAAAAGAACCAATGAACCAAGATAAATTAAAGATAGTTTCGGCCCAAGAAGCAGTTTCCACTGTACAATCTGGAGATCGCGTATTTTTTCAAGGTGCCGCGATGACGCCCAATGTGTTGATTGACAGCCTCTGTGAACGTCATTCAGAATTAAAGAACGTTGAAATTGTTCAAATACACACCCATGGCGAAGCAAAATACTTAGAAGCCCCTTATAACGAGGCTTTCCGGTTAAACACGTTTTTTGTAGGCAGCAATGTGCGCAAAGGCGTGCATACGCAATACGGGGACTATGTGCCGGTATTTTTAAGTGAAATTCATTGGTTTTTCCGTCGCAATATTTTACCGCTGGATGTAGCTTTTATTCAAGTGTCCCCACCCGATAGACATGGCTATTGCTCGTTGGGCGCATCTGTGGATATTACCTTGCCCGCTATTTTAACGGCCAAAAAAGTAGTGGCCCAGGTAAACCCAAAAGTACCCAGAACCCACGGTGACGGCATTATACATGTCAATAACATCAATGTCGCCGTTGAGGTGGATGAACCTATCCATGCTTCGGAAATAGGCACCCCCACCGAAATTGAAGCCACCATTGGTAAAAATGTGGCAGCTTTGGTAGAAGATGGCGCCACCCTGCAAATGGGCATCGGCAACATTCCCAATGCCGTGTTGAACAACTTGTCCCATCACAAACGCTTGGGCATCCATACCGAAATGTTCAGCGATGGTATTTTGCCATTGGTTGAAAAAGGCGTGATCACGGGAGAAGATAAAGAGATAAAAACTGGAAAGATCGTTACCTGCTTTGCGATGGGCACTCAAAAACTTTACGATTTTATAGACGACAATCCCGTAGTGCATTTTAAAGAAGCAGGCTATACCAACGATACGGCCATTATTCGCCGAAACCCAAAAGTGACCGCCATAAACAGTGCTATTGAAATAGACTTGACTGGCCAGGTGTGTGCCGATTCCATTGGGACGTACCAATATTCCGGTGTGGGCGGGCAAATGGATTTTATCCGTGGGGCCTCGCTGTCGCCCGGGGGAAAACCCATTATCGCCATGCCATCGGTGACCAATAAAGGGATTTCAAAAATCACTCCTTTCTTAAAAGAAGGAGCCAGCGTGACCACGACCAGGGCACACGTTCATTATGTGGCAACCGAATACGGAGTGGTCAACCTCTTTGGAAAAGGACTGGAACAACGCGCCAAGGCATTGATTTCCATTGCGCACCCCAATCACCGGGAAGCATTGCAAAAAGAAGCGTATAAAAGGTTCAATTTAAAATAGGGTATGGAAAATTTGGAAGGTTTCCGTTTAAAGTATTTAAAATATCATTGTTTAATGATGGAAAATGCGGTGCAATGCCACAGTATTTAAACTTGAAAGTTTGTTAAATGATAAGAATATCTTGCGAGGAGATTGTGCACTGTCTTTTCTAATGGTCCAACCGTATTTATAACGTTTTTATAACACCCTCAAACCCCAAAAAACATAGAATAATTAGTACCTTGCGGTTTTATGGATGATTTCTCTCCACAAAGCAGGAATCAATATAATTACACGATAAAAATACAAAAAAATGGCAGTTTTAGAGAAAAAAGCTACGCAAGATGCAATCGATTTGGAAAACAAGTATGGTGCCCATAATTACCACCCGTTACCCGTTGTACTGAATAAAGGGGAAGGCGTTTATGTATGGGATGTTGAAGGAGAAAAATACTACGATTTCCTGTCAGCATACAGTGCGGTAAACCAAGGGCATTGCCACCCGAAGATTGTTGGGGCGATGGACGAACAGGCCAGGACCTTGACGCTTACCTCCCGTGCTTTTTATAACGATATGTTAGGGAAGTATGAAAAGTATGCTTCAGAATATTTCAACTTCGATAAGTTGTTGCCTATGAATACCGGTGCCGAGGCAGTTGAAACCGCCTTGAAAATCTGTAGGAAATGGGCCTATGAAAAAAAGGGTATTTCGAAAAATGAAGCTGAAATCATCGTTTGCACCAACAATTTCCACGGAAGGACCACCACCATTATTTCGTTTTCCAACGACGAAGTGGCGCGCAATCATTTTGGGCCTTACACTCAAGGGTTCACCAAAATTGAATACGACAATTTAGAAGCGTTGAAACACGCATTGGAAAGCAATAAAAATGTTGCCGGGTTTTTAGTAGAGCCCATTCAAGGGGAAGCTGGGGTTTATGTACCTTCTGAAGGCTATTTAAAAGAAGCAAAAGCCTTATGTGAGGCACACAATGTCCTGTTTATTGCCGACGAGGTGCAAACGGGTATTGCCCGAACCGGAAAACTGTTGGCCGTAGATCACGAAAACGTAAAACCGGACATCTTGATTTTGGGTAAAGCCCTGAGTGGCGGCGCTTATCCAGTTTCAGCTGTATTGGCAGACGATGAAGTGATGAACGTTATCCGTCCCGGAAACCACGGTTCTACTTTTGGAGGAAATCCTGTTGCTGCAGCCGTGGCCATGGCAGCTTTGGGTGTAGTAAAGGATGAAAATTTAGCCGAAAACGCTGAAAAATTAGGAAACCTTTTCCGAAGGGAAATGAACAATTACATCAGGAACAGTTCCATAGTGAATTTGGTACGCGGTAAAGGGTTGTTAAACGCTATTGTAATCAACGATTCCGAAGATAGCGATACGGCTTGGAACATCTGCCTGAAACTTCGCGACAATGGCTTGCTGGCCAAACCAACGCACGGCAATATTATTCGTTTTGCGCCACCGCTGGTCATGAACGAAGAACAATTGCTGGATTGTGTTTCCATCATCACGGAAACTTTAAAGGAGTTTGAAAAATAACACACCAATCCTATAACCAAAAAAAGCGGCCTTATGAAAAGCCGCTTTTTTTATGGTCCTCTTTTTTTTATGAAATAGGCATTACTCTATTCCGTAATCACGCATGATTTCTTTTTGCATTTCCAGGAGTCCTTCTTCCCCAACGGTGACAAAGAGGTAAATGGACCAAATCATGTAAAGTGCACTCAAGATAATTCCAATAATGGCTAAAATTTTACCGATTTTCACATTTTGATATCCAGAGTACAATTCTGGATTTTCTACATATAAGGCATTGGCCTTTTTGGTCATGACCAAGGCGATAATACCAAAAATAAGTCCTAATACCCCATAACAGCAACAGGTTAATATGGATAAAATACCAAATACTAATATAAGGGTTGAATTGGGTAATGTTTGTTTTTCCATTGGTTTTGTTTTAGTTGGTTACTATTCCTTAAAAATAAAGGAAATATTTGAAAACCGACAAAATAAGAAGCATCTTTAGACGTAGTGGCTCATTTTTATACCGTAACTCACTACGATAATCACCACATTCAACAACAATAGACCAACTTTGATTTTAAAATCGTGTTTAAACTTCACAAAAAGGTTAAACACCACAAGCAGTAGCAATAGCATTAGGGTGTAAATGGCGGGGTACATATAAAATGCTGCAGCAAATTCCCCTTTAAAAAACAAAACTGTGGCACGTTGGGTGCCACAGCCAAAACATTCTACACCAAAAAGCTCTTTGCTGGTGCATTGCAACATATAGTCTTCAATGCCTTTCAGGGCCATAATGATTATTGTTTGTTGTAAACCGAGGTTTTATAGCTAATGTCAATATTATCGGTTGTTTTAAGTTTTACGATATACACGCCATCACTTAAGTTTGAAGTTGGGAACGAGAAGCGTTTTTCGGTACCGATGTTTTGTTGTTGGTACACGAGTTTTCCGGTTAAATCAAAAACAAGGGCTTGTGCAATGTCATATCCTTCTGGATTGGTCACCTCAAGTACGCCCAGACGGTTATTTTGGAAAAAGTCCACGTCTTGTTGAGCCCTGCCTTGAGTTTTGGTTGTGTAGGCATCCAGCTCCTTATCGGTCCGGAACACCACAAAAAAGCGGTTGTCATAAGTACCGGCCTGTAAGTTATAGGTTGCAGACTTTCCGTGGGTAAACCCTTGGTAGGTATCCAGTTCCTTGTCATAGATATATGCTTTTTTGCCGCTCATTTTTACTTCTTCTACGGTTTGCACAAGCAACTTAGTTTGTTTGGTAAGGTTAAAACCGATAGGGATCATAGTCTGTTTATCATAATTTAAAAAATTGATGACATATGGTTCTCTGTTATCGTCTTCACCTATTAAAAAGTACGCTTCTCCATTTTTGGCATCCATAGGGCTTTTTCCGTCCCATCCAAGATCAAACCCAAGAGAGGTACTATCATCAAACCCTAAAACCAATTGACGGCCGTATTTTTCTTCCATTACAACATCAATACGTAGGTGAGGCGCACGTGGATCTACTTCGGCAAGAACAGACCCGTCTGGATCACCGGGGTTAGTGTCTGGCCCTCCGTCCATAGTAATGTTATTGTCATTTCCTGGTCTATGAAAAACCTCTGTTGCTGCTTTTAAGCCGAATACTCGTTGACTATTATTAAACTCAATTGTACCTGCTGTCCCATCGGTAACGATTATAAACCCTTGACCAATAGGGGTGAATTGTTGTTTTCTATATTCTGTCGTGCTACCTGTTCCAGAAGGTCCACCTGTACCGGATGCAGAATAATTATTAAAAGATGAAATATTATAAACACCACCACCAGGAGGATTAGGAACATAAACCCCATACGCTCCAGATTTATCACTGTAATAATGACTAAATTCATCATCTTTCGGTTCGTCCCAAAATCGAAAAGACGCTATATTTGCTCCACCAGTTTGGTTGTCACTTGCAAGTTTGTGTAAGTCAAGCACAGAGGGGTAGGGGTTTCCAGCCAAGACAATTTCGTCTCCAGCGGCCATATTAATAGAAATCTTCCCATTTTTAGGACGCCCTCTAAGATCGTAAGTTACGTCTGTCATCCCATCAATATTGGGATCACCTGTGTTTCCTGTTATAGGATTTGGGCTAATCCCTTTCATAATAAACCCATAAGCCGGGTTAGAAGTTGCTGTTCCGTTTAAACGCCTCCAGGCCCCTTCATCTTCTCTATCTTTGCTTGGCTGTAGTTCGTAAACCCAGCGGGTAGAAATTGTTAAGTCCGGATTTAAAAATCCATTTCTGCCAGTTGTAGTCAATGTTTTTGTTCCCGCTGTATCGTCAGGGTTGCAACCTTCACAATTATACACTGTAAATACGCTACTTGCTGTATTTCCTGCTGGTAGGGTACTTCCTGCGGATGTTAGAGTAGCTCCTACAGGCATTCCCCAATAATTATAGTGAAAAGCAGAAGTTTCTGCTATTGTTTGATACACAGACAACATTCCGTCTCCTTTATTTTGTGCGGTATCGTCACCTTGTATCAACTGTCCATTGTTACGAAGATAAATACTGGCTTCGGTTGTATCCGTATTGTTTTTTCTTAAATCAATATCATTTTCAACATATAATTCCACATTATTTACATAGACATAAGAATCTGTATTAGAGCTAGGGTTTGGCCTCACAAATAAATCAGACTGTGCCGTAGCGGCAACACTGTATAATGTAAGTAAGGAAAGTAGTAGGTGTTTCATAATCATTTGGTTTTTATGGCGCTATCGATTTGGGATAATATAACCATATTTTGGGTATAAAAATAAAATATTTTTTTTAATATTGGTGCAAATGGCTCTAAAAACGTAATTTTTTCGTTTTTAAAGGGTTAACTGTTGCAACAAAACGACAATTATTCAATTTTTGGTCAACCATGAAAAAAGGCGACACGGTTTCAGTGCTGGACGATGCTATTACGGGCGTGGTCACTGCTGTTGATGGCGATACCATTTCGGTATTGACCGATGACGATTTTGAAATGCAGTTCCAGGAACAGGAACTTGTGGTCCTTACAGGCGAACTTTCAGAAAGCGATGTAATGCAAGAAGATATTTCAGAAATACTCGCGCAAAAACAAACCAAAAAACCGAAACCTTCCAAAAAAACAAAACCGAAGGAACGCAACCGCCCGCCTATGGTGATCGACCTGCACATCCACCAATTAACGCAACAGTACAAACGGATGAGCAACCACGAGATGCTGGTGTTGCAAACCGATACTGCCAAACGCCAACTAGACTTTGCCATCGACAAGAAAATACAGCGTGTTGTTTTTATTCACGGCGTGGGCGAAGGTGTTTTAAAAGCCGAACTGGAATACCTTTTTAGGCGTTACGATAACGTAAAATACTACGAAGCAGATTATCGGGAATATGGCCGTGGCGCCACCGAGGTGTACATCTTTCAGAATAAAACTCCCTGATTTCCTTAAGGATTATTTCAACCAATCACCAACAGAACCCACCGTCAACCTATTCAGTAGGTTTATTTAATTGTGGAGCCACAAAATCTGGGGTGGGTGTAAATTCACCATTGCGCACATTCTCGATTGTCCCTAAAAATAAGGCTTCTTTAATAATTTGCTCTTCGCCGTTAACCAACACCAAATTGGACAACCGTACGGCCACATCGCTTACAAACGTATAAGCATGTTGCCGAAAGGCTGTTACATTATAAGAGTCGGCCACCGCCGGGTTCAAATAATCGGGGCCCACTTTGGGATCGGTAATATCGTCAAGAGGATTGAGGTTTAGGTTTTTATCTTCATAAATGGTAAAAATACCGTCATTGTCGTCATCGGTATCCAGGTAATCGGGCGTGCCGTCGCCATCGCTGTCACGCGGCGCTTCGTCTGGAAAATTGGGTCCCAGCTCCACGGTCGTGGGCACATTGTCGCCGTCATCGTCAAAATCGTAACTGTCGGGAATGCCATCGCCATCGGTATCGCCGGTTTCGTCTTCCAGGCCGTCATTGTCATCTAAAACCGTGGTGGTGTTTAGCCGCGCCGTACCCGATGCGCCCGTATAATCAATGGCAACAGTAGGGGAGGTGGGCGGTACAGAACTGCAAAAATAGTCACCGGTTACATCGCTATCAAATCGGCGGTAATTCACGATATTGCTACTGCCGTTCAGTTCGTAGCTTTTGGTTTCTGTTTCAAAAAACAGGGGGTCATCCGTGGTGATTTTAAGCGAAATGCTTTCAGAAACATCATTGTTTATTTTATAAAACACATATTGGTTGCCATTGCTGCACAGGTTTAAACTCGCGTTTTCAAAATCGAAGGTGGTAACGATTACATCGCCGTCGTCGCAAGATTGTAGGGTTGCGAACACCGCTATAAAAAACAAGATATTTTTCATAAACAATACTTGAGGGTTGTGTTTTTGCAAAGTAACATATTTCTTTGCACTTGAAAAGGCATTCAAGAACGATATTAATATGTATTTTTGAAGTAGTATTTCTGAAATATTAGATTTCAAACCGCTTCAGCGATGCCATTACAGCATTTTTCGGCTGAAAAACCAGACAATTTTACAACAAGATGAAAAAAGTATATTTTGACAGCGCAGCGACCACCGAGTTGAGAAGCGAAGTAATACGGTGCATTACCGAAGTTTTAAAAACCGAATACGGCAACCCTTCCTCTACACATTCGTACGGAAGGTCGGCCAAGTCATTGCTTGAGACCGCACGGAAACAGATTGCTGGATATTTGAATGTTTCGGCGGCCGAAATCATTTTTACGTCTGGCGGCACCGAAGCCGACAATCTAATTTTGAACAGCTGCGTGCGCGATTTAGACGTGAAACGCATCATTTCGAGTAAAATTGAACACCACGCCGTATTGCACACCGTTGCTGAACTAAAAGAAAATCATGGTATTCAAGTAGATTACGTAAAATTGGACGACTGCGGCCACATAGACTTTGAACATTTTGAGGCTCTTTTGAGAAAAAATGATAAAAAAACCTTGGTGAGCCTCATGCACGTTAACAATGAAATAGGAAACATCTTGGATATTAAACGCACTGCCAACCTATGCAAGCAGTACGACGCCTTGTTTCATAGCGACACTGTACAGTCGGTTGGGCATTACGAATTGGATTTTTCTGAAATACCCATCGATTTTGCAGCGGTGGCGGCTCATAAATTCCACGGTCCCAAAGGGGCTGGGTTTGCCTTTGTGAGAAAAAACACGGGCTTAAAACCTTTAATTTTTGGCGGAGAGCAGGAACGTGGCTTGCGTGCGGGCACCGAAGCGGTCTATGCCATTGCCGGAATGGCCGAAGCACTTAAAATTTCCTACGAAAACCTCGAAAAAGAACGCGCCTATATTGTTGAGCTAAAAAACTACTTTAAAGAAAGGCTCACTGCCGAAATCCCGGACATAAAATTCAACGGAGCTTGCGATGACGATGCCCGTAGTACCTACACGCTTTTAAATGTTTGCCTGCCCATTTCCCAAGAAAAGGCCATGATGTTGTTGTTTCAGTTGGATTTAAAGGGGATTGCCTGTTCCAAAGGCAGTGCTTGCCAAAGCGGAAGTGGCAAGGGCTCCCACGTTTTAAATGAAATCCTTACCGAAGACGATATAAAAAAACCGTCCATCCGGTTTTCTTTTTCAAGCTTTAACAAAAAGGACGAAGTGGATTATGTGGTTGGGGTTTTAAAAGAGTTTATTGAGGAGTAAGCAATCGTTCTGCTTAGATGGTGGGTTTTTGTTTTTTCTGAAAAAACGAACCTAATAACAACCCTATTCCTAACCCTGATAAAATCCCTATAATACCATCTTGCAAGTCAATATAGTGTGTCATTAATTGAGCGAGTGTAATAGTTAACATACCTGCAATTAGTAAAAGTTTCTGTTTAATGCTTTTTTTTAATTTCATTTATTGATAAAAAAAATTTGAACTCCATTTAAAATTTAGCCGTTAACCGAACGTTAAAAACCCGCGGCGTTAAGTAGTTGGGAATCGCATATTGCACTTTCGTATATACATCTCGTACAAAGGTGTTGGTAATGGAGTTTTGCACATCGAAAATGTTGAAAATTTCGGCACCGATGGTCAGCTCTTTAAATGGTTTCAACCATCCGCTGTCGCGTAATTTATCGTCGTTCACTATAACATAGGAAACCCCAAGATCGGCCCGTTTATAATCTGGTAAACGCACTTGGTAGTCATACGGATCGGCATAGCTGGGCGAACCACCCGGCAACCCGGTGTTATAGACTAAATTCAAGTACATTTTTAAATCTGGGATTATTTTTACGTAATCCTGAAACAGGACCGCAAACTTCAACCGTTGATCCGTTGGCCGAAAGATATAACCGCGGTCATCGATGTTTTCTTCGGTTTTCAAATATCCGAAACTTACCCAGCTTTCCGTTCCCGGAACAAATTCGCCGGCAAGACGCGCGTCCAATCCGTAAGCATAAGCAACGGCATTGTTGTTGGCTCGGTAGCGAATACGGACGTTCTCCAGGGTATAAGGATTTACATCGGTCAAGCTTTTGTAATACAACTCCGAATTTAAACGGAACGGCCTTCCCCATAACTTAAAACTGTAGTCGTTCCCCAACACAATATGTACCGCTTGCTGGGCTTTTACACCTGGTCGCACCGTTCCTGTGGAATCCCGTAATTCGCGATAAAATGGCGGTTGGTGGTACAGCCCGCCCGATAAGCGAAAAAGCATATCCATATCCCAATCAGGTTTTAAAGAAACTTGTCCACGTGGACTAAAAACTGTTTGCGACGTACTTTCAATACCATCGCCGCTTACGTTCCAATTGTGGGCACGTACACCGGCATTGAGCCAAACATCGTTGGAACCTAAGGTGGTCCTTCGGCTCCATTGGGCGTAACCAGACACACGGTCTATCTGCACATCGTTCTGTGCCCTGATCGTTGTGTAGGGTACAATTGGTGAAGTAAAAGGCTCATACGGTTGGTCGTTGGCAAGATCGGGGATAGGCGGCCTGATTGAAAATCCGGCCGAATCGATAATCTCATATTCCTGCACGCGATCACGAATGTCCTCGTGGGTGTATTTTATGCCGTATTCAATGGTGTTTTCGTCTATATTGAGCGTACCTTTATGTTCGGCATTGAAAATAAGCGCGTCCAGGTCGTTTCGGGCATGGGTAAGCTGGCCACCAATGCCTTCGGTAAATTCTACTTCGCCTAAATCTTCATCGCCAATGTTGGTATTTACTTCGCCTAAGCGATATTCAGCAAGGATATCATAATATTCTTGTTCGGTGGTTTGGTAGGCCGATGCGATAAACTTGGCGGTATAATTTTCAGAAGCAACATAGGTTCCTTTAAACGCTCCAAAGTACGTGTTGTAGCGGTCTTGCTCTTGGCCTTCATAAAACACCAACAACGCAATGGGATCGGCAATGGTACCAAAATTGGTCTGTCGTGTCAAAGGTTGGTAATCGTAGTCGTTTATGGAAATATTTCCTAGAAAGCCCAATTCAAATTTATTGCTGAATTTATAAGTAAAATACGTCTGTGCATCGGCAAAACGGGGCTTAAAGTTAGTTTCGGTCTGTTTGGCATCTACCAATAAGCTATTATCGCGGTAACGCAATCCCACAATACCGGTCAATCTTCCGTTATTTGAAATACCACCGGCCGAAACACTGGCGCCCAACAAACTCAAGTCTGCCGTGGCACTTAAATCGGCTGGCCTGCGATAAGTTATATCAAGTACAGAGGAGAGTTTGTCACCGTATTTTGCCTGAAAACCACCTGCAGAAAAGTCAACATTTGAAGTAAGGTCGCTATTGACAAAACCGAGTCCTTCTTGTTGGCCGCTTCTAATTAAAAATGGGCGATAAACTTCAATTTCGTTTACATACACCAAGTTTTCATCGTAATTTCCCCCACGGACGGCGTATTGGGTGCTCAGCTCATTGTTGCTGTTGACGCCAGGAAGTGATTTCAGTAAATTTTCAACTCCTGCATTGGCGCCCGGTATTTTACGGATGGCTTCTGGGCTCAAAGTGGTAATGCCTTCCACGCGCTTTCGTTCCCTTCCTGAAATGACCACGGTCGCAATTTGTTCTACTTTGGTGTTCATTACAGGGTTGAGTTCGTAATCTTCATTGGCACCCAAGTTTAATGTTACCTGCACTTTTTTGTGCCCTACGTGCGAAAAAGTGAGGGTAACTTCTTCGTTGGCGGGAATTTCCACTAAATAATAGCCGTTAAAGTCTGATAGTGTGCCCTCCGTTCCATAAGAAACCGAAGCTCCAACTACAGGCTCGTTTTCTTCGTTAAGGATAACGCCTTTTACAACTGCTTGTTGCGAAAGTACAGTTGTGGATATAAAGAACAAAGTAAGCAGTAGGGGGTGCAATGTTGTTTTCAAAAGCAGTATTGTTATTGTTTTCTGAAAAAAGTTGCCTCAAATGTAGCACTATTTCCCACATTATCGGTAACAATTACTTTCAAATTGTTTTCGGATTCGGTTATATCGCTATCGTCAAAATAATAAGTCAAGCGGTCTTTTTTGTAGTCGTATTCCATTAAAATGAAGTTGCCGTTGATGGTTCCGCGGTATGAACTGATGCCGCTAAGCTCGTCCTCGATGGACAGTTGCAAGGTTTTATTGCTGCTTATCCACTTACCGTCATCAAAATTAACGGGTTTAACGGTGGGCGGCGTAGTATCTGCTGCAATTACATACGTGCCAAACAAGCGGGTTTTGGCAGATAGTTTGTCGCCTTTGCGGTAAGTGGTATTGTAGTACGGGCGGCCGTAATAATTTAAACGGCCTATATAGAGTTTATCTTTGTCGATGTCGTTATAGTTGGAAACATCGGCGGTAATGGTCATGTTTTTGTGCACAGGAACCACATCGGTATGAAAATGAAGCGTGTCGCTGGCGGTACTGATGTCTAGGAAAGTGTCTTCATAGAGACTGTTAGCCGGAATATACACGCTGAATTTGCCTTTGGTTATTGACGTGGCTTGGTTTGCATAAATATAATCGTCTGTTTCCTCGATTTTCCTTGGTATGGTGATTTCCTCTTTTTTTCCTTCAATTGGAACAGTGATCAAGGTTTCATTTCCTTTAAAATCGGTGATACGAATGGTGTAGTTGCCGTTATATCCTTCCTTTACCTCAATGTAGCCATCGGTATCCTCACTTGTTATAATGCTCAACGGGTTGTTGGCTTGCCTAAAAAGTTTTTGCACCCGGCTCCTGTTGGTCCTCCAATAGTCGTAATCGATAAACCTGTTGAGGTAGCGTGTTTCGGCAAAAGAAAATTTCTCGAAAAGAATGTTGATTTTTTCCTGCCCGTTATATGTGGTTTTTATTTGATAGACCCCATTTTTGTTGGAAGCACCGTCCAGTTGATCGTTGGTGGAGACACCAAACCCTATTTTACCAAAAGCGGTAACTTTTTCGGTTTTGTAACTGCCGTCTTTTTGTAAAATCAAACGGAGTTTGGTGCGGTTCTGGCTATTGTTTATCTGGGCACCATCACTAATGGGATACGCCAGTAAGGCGCTGATAAGTGGTTTTTTGGAATCTGGCACATCAATGCCAAAAAGCATGGGGTTCATAGGGCGTGAAGCGGCGTCCCGGATCTCAAAATGCAGGTGGGGACCGCCACTGCCGCCAGTATTGCCCGTGTAAGCTATTAAATCGCCTTTTTTAACCGGCAACGCCGATGCATTGGGAAACAGCTCAATTTCAAAGCTTTCCTTTTTAAGTTGCCTGTCGTGCACATACTCGTAGATATCCCCGGCATACTTTTGCAAATGGGCATAAACGGTGGTGTAACCGTTTGGGTGCTTGATGTATAACGCTTTGCCATAACCGAAATGCGATACTTTTACGCGGCTCACATAACCATCGGCAGGGGCATAGACCGGTATGCCTTCCCGTTGCTGGGTCTTGATGTCCAGCCCACTGTGAAAATGGTTGCTGCGCAGTTCGCCAAAGCTTCCGGAAAGTACCAAAGGGATGTCCAATGGATTGCTGAAATAACCTTCTGGAACGGACTTTTGGCCGAAAACGGTAAGGCTCACGAATAGAAAAAAGAATAGCGCGTTCTTCATAGTTCAAAATTAAGTGTATGCGTATTTAAAAAGGGGAGTAAAGTAAATTTATTGTGCAATATTTCAATAATACAAAAAATTTCAGAAAACAGTTGCCATATTAAAACTCGAATGTTAACTTTGTGTGAGAAGTATTGAAATAGTTTTTAATGAGCAGACTTTCAGAAATTGTTGATTCTCTTGAAAATAGAATTGATAAGTTAGTGCAACAGCATGAAAAGTTGAAACAACAAAATTCTGAATTAGCAGCTGAAATAAACAGTTTGCGAACGCAACAGGAAAAAGCTGAAAAAGAAATAGCCTCCTGCCGCGAAAAGTACAGCTCATTGAAAATGGCACATTCAATGCTTGGCAGCGACCAATATAAAAGAGACACAAAGCTCAAGATAAATGCTTTAGTTCGGGAAATTGACCATTGTATTGCTCAACTTTCCGAATAAAAGAAAAACAATATGTCAAACCAGTTAAAAATAAAGCTTTCTATTGCCGACCGGGTGTACCCATTGACCATCAATCCCTCGCAAGAGGAAGGGCTGCGCCTCGCCACCAAGAAAATAGAAGCAATGATAAAAAGGTTTGAAAAAAGCTATGCCGTAAGGGACAAGCAAGATGTACTGGCCATGTGCGCCCTGCAGTTTGCCGCCCAGGTAGAGCAAGAACAAATAGATAAAACAAATGACAAGCAAGAAATGGAAGACAAGCTGGAAGCTTTAAACCATTTGTTGCAAGAGCAACTGTCATAACACGTTCTTTACATAACTAAGGTTACTGCCTGCATTAATATCTTTTTGGTAAACTCAACACTATCTCTTATAAGAAGGGTGAGTTGAAGCTGTTAAAACGAGCCGTCTTTGAGCGGATGTTTGACCAGTTTGTTAGCCCTAAACTTTTCTTTTAGGAGTTTATTCAAAACACATTAGTGCAGGCTTTTTTTATATATAAATTTAAAACTATGGATACTATCGTTACCCCGATAATCGTGGGCATTGTTGCACTGGCAATTGGCTTTTTGATAGCCAAGTTGATAGAGCGCAACAATGGTTCACAACTAATAAAATCAGCGAAAAATGAGGCTTCTTCCATTATAAAAGAAGCCAAAAGCGATGCCGAATCGATTAAAAAAGACAAAATCCTTCAGGCCAAGGAAAAATTCATCGAGCTTAAATCGGAACATGAGAAAGTAATCAATAAGCGGGAAAGCAAAATGGCCGAGGCTGAAAAGCGCACCAAGGACAAAGAATCGCAGGTGTCCAGCGAATTGGCCAAAACAAAAAAACTGAACGCAAAAATTGAAAGCCAGCAAAAAGAATATGATGAGCGGCTGGAGTTTCTTGAAAAGAAACAAAATGAAGTCGAAAAATTCCGCAAAAGCCAAATTGAACAGTTGGAGGTTATTTCCAGCCTTTCGGCAGAAGACGCCAAGGCACAATTGATGGAAAGCCTTAAAGACGAGGCAAAGACCGATGCCATGAAATACGTGCAATCGTCTATTGAGGAAGCTAAAATGACGGCACAACAGGAAGCCAAGAAAATAGTGATCAACACCATACAGCGCATTGGTACTGAAGAGGCCATTGACAATTGCGTATCGGTCTTCAACTTGGAAAGCGACGACGTTAAAGGTCGTATTATTGGCCGGGAAGGCCGTAACATTCGGGCGTTGGAAGCTGCTACCGGAGTGGAGATCATTGTTGACGACACCCCAGAAGCCATTATCCTTTCGTGCTTCGACTCTGTGCGTAGGGAAGTGGCGCGGTTGTCCTTGCACAAATTGGTGACCGATGGGCGAATCCATCCCGCACGTATCGAAGAGATCGTTAAAAAGACCTCCAAGCAAATTGAAGATGAAATACTTGAAGTGGGTAAGCGTACCGTGATCGACTTAGGCATTCACGGCTTGAGCCCAGAATTGATCAAAGCAGTGGGTAGAATGCGCTACCGTTCGTCTTACGGTCAAAACCTGTTGCACCACTCCCGAGAGGTCGCTAGATTGTGCGGTGTGATGGCTTCGGAACTGGGACTGAACCCAAAACTGGCCAAACGTGCCGGATTGTTGCACGATATTGGTAAAGTGCCCGAAACCGAAACTGAGGTGCCGCACGCCATCTTAGGCATGCAATGGGCCGAGAAATACGGTGAAAAACCTGAAGTGTGCAATGCCATTGGTGCCCACCACGACGAAATTGAAATGACCAGCCTGTTATCGCCCATCGTGCAGGTTTGCGATGCCATAAGCGGTGCAAGACCAGGCGCAAGACGCCAAGTTCTCGATTCGTACATCCAGCGGTTAAAAGATTTGGAAGATATAGCCTTTGGTTTCAACGGCGTAAACAAGGCTTATGCCATACAAGCAGGTCGTGAACTTAGGGTTATGGTGGAAAGCGAAAAGGTGAGCGATGACAAAGCCGCCCAACTTTCTTTTGAAATCTCCCAGAAAATCCAAACCGATATGACGTACCCCGGACAAGTAAAAGTAACCGTGATACGCGAAACCAGGGCAGTTAACGTAGCGAAGTAGAAGGTGGTTTTTAAAGGGTAGTCAAGGACTTAGTTGGTAGCGGATAGTTGGATTATTTAAAGCGCTTACAATGACATTTTAAACATTAGATTTGAAAAACCATGAAAACTTGAAATTGAGTTTTCATGGTTTTTTCAAACTTGTAAATCTCTTTTTTTGAGATTTGTGAATTGTTTTTTTGAAATTTAAAAGCCTCTGGGCTTCTATCAATCATCATATATATTCTCGTACCCTTTTTCTGGGCATTCAAAAAACTTGCCGGTAATAAAGCGGTAGTTTCGGTTTAAGCCCTTAATCGTCTTCATATCTTCTTTGTCAAGCTCTAAACTTGCTGCTTTGAAGTTATCTTTTATATGCTCTTTACTGGTTGATTTGGGGATGGTTGCCGTTCCACGTTGCGTGTGCCAGTTTATCAACACTTGACCTGCGGAAGCACCATGCTTTTTGGCAATTTCTTTAATTTCATCTATTTCCAATAAATTGGGTTCATCGTCATTTTTCATGGCAGCGCTACGGTCGCCAGAACCTAAGGGAGAATATGCGGTCATCAAGATGTTTTCGCTATTGCAAAAATCGAGTAAATCTTCCTGTTGCAGATAGGGGTGCATTTCCACCTGGTTCATCTCGGGTTTTATATCGGCTTTCGAAATCAAATCTTTTAATTTTTCCTTACTGAAATTGGATACCCCAATATGCTTCGCGTGTCCAGTTTTTTTGGCAGTTTCCATTTGTTTCCAAGTTTCAATAATAGGTGCTTCATCTGCCGCCACATAATCTGAAGGTTTTGAAGGCTGCCCCACGCCCGACTTAAAAGCCACCGGCCAGTGGATTAAGTAGAGGTCTAGGTACTCCAGCTTCAGTTTTTTTATAGAATCTTCTAACGCCGGCATAACCTGCCCCTCTTGATGGGCATCGTTCCAAAGTTTTGAGGTGATAAATACATCTTCCCGTAAAATAGTTCCCTCGTCAAAAACCTCGGCCAAAGCCTCACCTATTATTTCTTCGTTTCCATAGGCCGCAGCTGTGTCTATGTGCCTATAACCAGCGTATAAAGCTTCCTTTACTGCATTTTTAACATCGTCGCCAGTTGCTTTCCAAGTTCCTAATCCTATGGCGTGCATGCGATCGCCATTTTCAAATTTGAGTGTTTTCATATTTCTTCTTTTCGCAATAAGATACAAAACACAGCTTTTTATAGAAAGAGGATTTAGTCTTTTAGCGTTTTTTTAACCCAAATTAAACAGCCCACTAGGTACAGCTTACTTAAAGGCAGCCTTTAATGGGCAGTTTGCCATCAAGCCTGTTAGTACAGGGTTTTTAATTGCGATTTGGCGGGAAAATAATATTTCAGATATATTTGTCAGAATTAAACCCAGCACCTATCTTTGCTACAAACTAATAACAAAAACCTCATGTTTTCCAAAGCTTGCGAATACGGTATCAAGGCATCGACGTTTATCGCCCTGCAATCCTTGCAACAACGTAGGGTAAGCTTGAAGGAAATTGCAGCCGAAATCGATTCGCCTGTTGCTTTTACAGCTAAAATACTGCACCAATTGGCTAAAAGCGATATTTTAAAATCCAACAAGGGGCCTTCGGGCGGGTTTGAAATACCAAAGGAAAAGATAGACACTATTATGCTCAGTCATATCGTTTTCGCCATTGACGGCAATTCTATTTATGAAGGTTGTGCCCTTGGGTTTGATAGATGCGATGCCAACCAACCTTGTCCGCTGCACAATAAATTTGTAGGCATTCGGGACGAACTGAAAGATATGCTAAACAAAACGAGCCTTTACGAACTGGCAACAGGCTTAGAGGTAGGTTTGACCTATTTAAAACGTTAAAAAAAAATTAAGTTAAAAAAGGATAAAAAGGTAATAAATTCATAATTTATGAAAACACATAAAATGTTGCTGTGGTTGCTTTTAGTTGCAGTACCTAACTTTGCAATTGCACAGGAAGCCATCACAACAGAGAATTGGCTTTCCAGCCCTGGGATTATAGGAACTTTCGTTCTGGTTGCAATTGTTATGATTATTGCGGTCATCATCTTGTTTATTAAGCTGAACGGTTATATCGACACCATTAAACGCCGACAAATAGACAAAAATAAAATGGCTTTTGATGATGAGCTCGTTGCGATGGAAGAGGAAGATATCGATGCCATCTTGGAAAAACGGAAAGCAGCATTAAAATACAAATTAAAAGGCGACGAATTATCAGGGGAGAATAAAGCAGTGGACGAGAAAGGGCTGTTGCAACGTGTGGAAAACGACCCGGCAAATGCCTATTTCGATGAAAAAAAGAAAACATCGCTTAGCCTTGAAACTCCCGAGGCACTTAAGAAAATAGTTATCTATTACATTGCTGCGGCTGCTGTTTGGTTGGTTTTAGGCACCTTGATCGGGCAGTATTTGGGGATGAAATTCATCTGGCCTGAAATGGACCACCAACAATGGCTCGGTTTTGGCCGGTTGCGGCCCGTGCATACCAATATGGTATTTTGGGGGTGGTCCTCTCTGGCGATGATCGGTCTTGGTTACTTTGTAATTGCCCGTACTTCGAACAACAAGATATACAACTATAAATGGGCATGGTATGGATGGTGGCTTATCAATGCTACGGTATTTTTAGGCAGTATCTGTTTAATGGCAGGCATCAATAACGGTGGCGGGGAGTACCGGGAATACATTTGGCCGGTTATGCTTATGTTCGCGATTGCTTTGATTATCACCTTCGTTAATTTCTACAAAACGGTTGCCACCCGTAAAATTTCAGAAATCTACATTTCCAATTGGTTTATTTTGGCAGCGTTGATCTGGACCATTGTATTGGCAATCATAGGTTATTTGCCGTTTTACCAGAACGGCTTGGGCGAAACGGTGGTTCAAGGTTATTATATGCACCAAGGAGTAGGGATGTGGTTTATGACCTTTACCTTGGGGTTGGTGTATTATTACCTGCCTTCTGCATTGAATAAACCTATTTATTCCTATTCATTGGGGGTATTGGCATTTTGGACACAGATGCTCTTTTATACTATGATTGGGACACACCACTTTGTGTTCAGTCCGTTGCCTTGGTGGTTGCAAACCGTGGCCATTGTATTCAGTGCGGGGATGTTCATACCGGTGATTGCGGGTACCACCAACTTTTTGATGACCATGAAGGGAAGTTGGAACCACATTACCAAAAGCTACGTGCTGCCCTTCTTTTTGGTAGCCACCATTTTCTATTTTGTAGGCTCCTCACAAGGTAGCTTGCAAGCATTTCGGTTTACCAATTATGTATGGCACTTTACCGATTTTAACGTAGCGCATTCCCATATGACGATGTACGGCATCATTGCCTTTTTCCTTTGGGCTTCCATCTATGCCATTTTACCGAAACTGACTGGAAAGGAACCCTCACAGGTATTTGTAGGTGCTCATTTTTGGTTGGCATTCATAGGTCTATTTGCCTATATGATGTCCCTTATGATGGGCGGTACCTATAAAGGCTTGAGTTGGATAGACGGTGAACCATTTATAGAGTCGGTAATATTGATGACACCCTATTGGGTTTGGCGTGCTGTTGGTGGTTCGCTTATGTTTTTGTCGCATTTGGTGTTTGCCTACAACCTGTATTATATGGTAACTGGTTATAAAAATACGTCGCCATCCATAAAGACAAAAAAAGTAGAAGAAATAACCGTTTAATAAAATTTCAACATGCTTAATTTTCATAAAGAACATAAAAACTTGGTACTTACGGCAGGGGTTGTCTTTATTGCCCTAAGTATCGTTGTTGCTATACTCCCAGCATTTCAGATGCAGGAAACCGAACCCATCCCCGACGACAAACCCCTAACCGACAATCAACGTGAAGGGCTTAACGTATATGTTTCGGAAAACTGCATGGCCTGCCATACCCAGCAAGTGCGCAATATTGAAATGGACAATATTTGGGGCGATAGGCCGTCTATTCCATCCGATTACTTTTACAGCAAAAAACGCTTGGATGTTTGGAGGCAGTCCCCATCGGTTTTGGGAAGTGAACGTACGGGTCCCGATCTTACCAATATTGGCAAACGCCAACCCAGTGAAGATTGGCACTTGCTGCATTTGTACAATCCCAGGGCTGTAGTTTCAGAATCTGTCATGCCTTCCTATCCGTGGTTGTTTGAAGAGGTGGACAGTGTTTCAGTCCGCGAAGAAGATAAAGTGGTTAGTGTCCCCAAAGAGTTTTTCAACAAACCGGGGAAAAAAATAATAGCTTCCGAAGAAGCCCTACGGTTGGTGGATTATTTAAAATCGCTTCAGCAAACCGAATTGCCCGGCGGAAATGTTAACGATTTTATCCCTGCGTTACGAAAAATACAAACGGAAGGAATGGACGGCGAAAAGCAAGCTGGTAGTCTGGATGGTGCAAAGTTGTTTTCGCAAACGTGTGCCGCCTGCCACCAAGAAACCGGAAAAGGCGTAACGGGAGCCTTTCCTTCATTGGTAGGCAGCGATATCGTAACCGATGAAAACCCCGAACAGCTTATCAGGGTCGTGATACAAGGGTATGATGCCCGTAGCGATTACGGGGTAATGCCTCCCTTTGGAAATCAGCTCACCGATGCCGAAATAGCAGCCATAACCACTCACGAACGCAGCAGTTGGGGCAACGATGCGCCCGAAGTAACCGAAGAGGACGTGAAAAAAATAAGAGAACTTATTGAAAGCGAACTAAATCAATAGATTATGAAGAAAATAGCGTTTATTTTTATTAGTATATTTTTCTTGGGGCAGCAAATTGCAAAGGCTTGCGATGTCTGTAAAAAAAACCAGCCCGAAGTATTGCAGGATGTAACCCACGGGCCTGGGCCTTCCGGAACGTTGGATTATTTCATTACCTGGGGTGCTGTGGTTATTGTGGGGATTACCCTCTTTTTAAGTTTGAAGTATTTGATAAAGCCTAAGGAGAACGATCCAGACCATATAAAGAACATTGTTAAAAATGAAGGATTTTAGTTATGGAAGACAATAGGAACATAAAAGTTTTTTTGGATGATGACCCCAAACCGTTTGCCTCATTTGCGCCACCGGTTAAAATTGTGCTGGACACCACCAAAATACCCGATGGAAAACATACCCTTACCATCGTTGCAAAATCCTCGAACAATGTGGAAGGGATAAGGAAAATCCCTTTCGTGGTGCGAAATGGCCCTGAAATCGCGGTTGTTGGCCTAAAGGAAAACGAAACGGTAGATTCTCAAATTCCCATTACCATCAATGCCTACGGAAGCGAAACAGAAGACTTTTTTGTTATTCGCGGCTCCGAAACCCCAAAAGCGATTCCAGCTTGGGTGTGGGCCCTGGTAATTATTTTTGTCGCATATGGCCTTTTTTACCTAATTATGTATTGGAGCCCAGAGCTTTATAAATCATTTTTTTAAGTATGGATACTGAAATATTAAACCTGAATGACATAAAAACCCTCGTTGACACCTTCTACGGAAAGGTTCGCGAAGACCGCCTTTTAGCGCCCGTTTTCAATAAGGTGATACAAGATAGGTGGCCAGAACACCTTGAAAAAATGTACACGTTTTGGCAAACGGTTCTATTGGGCGAACACACCTATTATGGCAGCCCGTTTCCGCCGCATGCAAAATTACCGGTTACTAAAACCCATTTTGACCGTTGGTTGCAGCTTTTTTATGAAACCGTACACGAAAACTTTGAAGGCGAAAAAGCAGAAGAAGCCAAATGGCGTGCTTCAAAAATGGCCGAAATGTTTCAACTTAAAATCGAAGCCTATCAACAAGGGGGCTCAAGGCCTTTGGTGTAGCATAAAAATCAGTTTATGAAAATCTTTGAGCAACCTGGCAAAATCTGAAATATGACTTTATATATCAAAAAACAGCCTCTTTTGAATAAACTCTGTCATGCAACCACTAAACTTAAAAGGCACATGAGGTTTGAATTCATAATACGTTTTAATTCATTTATTAGGTAATCTGTCATAAATATTATACCATTCAACCTCTATCGGGAACGTGCAACAACTATTCTTCACCGCTCAAAACCCGTTTATTACTCATTAAATAATCTTTTATAAATCAACACTTTACTTCAAAATAACGGTATTTTCCTGTGTTGCATTTTTATTTCGGATAATTTTGTCAGAAATAAAAATATCCGTAATTTTACATTAGCGTTTTTTTAGGGAAGGAAAGCTTTTTTAATAAGAATCTTCAAGCTAATAAAATCTAAGTTGAATAATCAATAAAAAAAACCGAATGGTTATGGAGGCAGTACAAAAACCCGATATGAAGCTGTTGCACACCGGCGGCACTTTAAAAACGCTTCAGGTAATTGCCAAAGCAGGGATGATTATGCCCCCGCACCATACCACAAAAGAAGCCGTGCTGGTGGTTCAGGAAGGAATGGCATTATTGAATATGCCCACAACCGAGCACCTTTTAAAAGCAGGAATGACATTTACCATCTCCGCTAAAGTAGAGCACAGCCTGAAAATTAAGAAAGATTTTAAGGCCGTGGTTATCATGGCGCTCGATGCTGCTATTCAGTTTTAGAAGAATTAAAGAAATAAAATTAAAATAAACCTTTCATATATAGAAATTCAAAACCTATGGAAAACCTGACAAATAAGACAATTGGACAAATCGTGGTAGAAGATTACCGTACTGCACAAATTTTTAAAAACCATAAAATCGACTTCTGTTGTCAAGGCAATAGAAGCATTGAAGAAGCGGCAAAAAAGCGCAAACTGGATGCAAAGCTACTCTTAAATGAAATTATGGACATGCAACAAGCCAAAACTGAAGGAACCACAGATTTCAGCTCGTGGCCACTGGACCTTCTGGCCGATTATATAGAAAAAAAGCACCACAGATATGTAGAGGAGAAAATCCCTATACTGAAACAATACCTCAATAAGCTGTGTAAAGTTCACGGAGACAAACATCCGGAATTGTTCGAAATCAATGAACACTTTATTGCATCTGCCGGCGATTTGGCTGCCCATATGAAAAAGGAGGAATTGATCCTGTTCCCTTCGGTTCGTAAAATGGTCAACGCAAAACGAACCAACAGCTCCATGGAAAAGCCCCATTTTGGTACGGTACAGAACCCTGTTCAAAAAATGATGGACGAGCACGAAGTAGAAGGCGAGCGGTTCCGTCAAATAGACGAGCTTTCCAACGGTTATACGCCCCCTGCCGATGCGTGCAACACCTACCGGGTTACGTATGCCTTGCTGCAAGAGTTCGAAAACGACCTGCACGAGCACATCCATCTGGAAAACAATATCTTGTTCCCCAAAGCGGTGGAACTGGAAAAAGAACTGAACGCATAAAAATCCAAATATCCTGCAAGGTCTTTTTTGGATCTTGCAGGTATAACGACCCCAAGTATTTTTATTAGAACCGAAACAATGAAAATCTTTCTGAAAGCCTTTAAACCGTGAAAATAAAGGATCTTATAATTGTACGTTATGTAGTTTAAAATCAATATAATAAACCACCAAAAACTTTTCAAAATGTCCGGCAATCCCTTTAATACTGAAAAAACGCTTCAATTTCAAGAAGAAACGTTAACCTACCACAGCCTTGCCGAACTGGAAAACCAAGGCTATGAAATTGACTCCCTTCCGTTTTCCATCCGTATTCTTTTGGAAAATGTCCTGCGGAATTTTGATGGTTTTTCAGTAACCAAAGAACATATTGAAACCCTGTTGAATTGGAAGCCTGAAGCTTCAGAAAAAGACATTCCCTATAAACCTGCCAGGGTATTGATGCAAGATTTTACAGGTGTTCCGGCCGTAGTCGATATTGCTGCGTTGCGCGCTGAGGTTTCCAGAAAAGGAAAAGACCCAAATAAAATTAATCCGTTGATCCCGGTCGATCTGGTGGTGGACCATTCGGTGCAAGTGGATTTTTTTGGAACCAACTATTCCTACAAACGGAATATGGAAGAAGAATACAAGCGAAACCAAGAACGCTATCAGTTTTTAAAATGGGCACAGCAATCTTTCGATAATTTTAGTGTCGTTCCTCCCGGCATGGGCATTTGCCATCAAGTTAACTTAGAATATTTCTCCAAAGGTGTCGTGGCACGCGATGGCCAAGTGTTCCCAGACACGTTGGTGGGGACCGACAGCCATACCCCCATGGTAAACGGTATTGGCGTAGTGGCCTGGGGCGTTGGCGGGATTGAAGCCGAAGCAGCGCTTTTAGGACAACCTATTTACTTTATCATGCCACAAGTGGTAGGCCTTAAGCTTACTGGAAAGCTGCCTTTGGGTTCCACCGCAACCGATTTGGTATTGAACATCGCCCACCTGTTGCGCAAACACGGTGTGGTAGGCAAGTTTGTAGAAGTTTTTGGTCCCGGCCTGGACCATCTTTCGGTGCCAGATCGCGCTACCATTGGCAATATGTCGCCAGAGTTTGGGTGTACGGTAACTTATTTTCCCATAGACGACAAAACGTTGGACTATATGCGCGAAACCAACCGTGACGAAGACCAAATAGCGTTAGTAGAAACCTATTGCAAAACCAATAAACTTTGGCGGCAAGACGAAGCTAAAATTGAGTATTCAACAGTGTTGGAACTGGATGTTTCCAGCATACAACCTACCGTGGCAGGCCCCAAACGACCCCAAGACAAAATTGAACTGAAAGATTTTAAAACCAAATTCATCGATTTATTGGATGAATCCTTCGGAAGGGAATACATCGACCCTGAAAACCGGAAACTGGAGCAATCCCTTGACCGATGGAAAGCCGAAGGCGGAAACCAACCTGTTCCAAAAGCCCATTCACAACGGCCCGACACTGAAATAGAGGCCGATAAAAACAAGTTGCGAACTGTTTGGATTACCCGAGGGCCGGACAAGTTTATGCTTTCCGATGGTTCGGTGGCCATTGCGGCCATTACCTCTTGTACCAATACGTCCAACCCGTTTGTGATGATTGGGGCCGGATTGGTAGCGCGAAAAGCCCGCGAACACGGCATCGATGTAAAACCTTGGGTAAAAACCTCCTTGGCGCCCGGCTCTAAAGTAGTGACCGATTATTTGGAAAAAGCCGATTTAATGAAAGACCTCGAAGCGTTGCAGTTCCACTTGGTAGGGTACGGGTGCACGTCGTGTATTGGTAATTCCGGTCCGTTGCCGCCACAAATTGCTAAAGCTGTGGATGAATACGATTTGGTCGTGGCCTCGGTGCTATCGGGTAACCGAAACTTTGAAGCCAGGGTGCATCCACAGGTTAAAATGAACTTTTTAATGTCGCCTATGCTGGTAGTTGCTTACGCCATAGCCGGTCGTGTGGATATCGATCTGGTCAACGACCCCATAAGCTATGACAAAAACCAAGAGCCCGTTTACCTAAAGGATATTTGGCCCAGCAACGACGAAATCAATGACATTTTAAGCAAGGTACTTTCCCCTGGCGATTTCGATAAAAATTACGGGGAAATATTCGCTGGAAACGAAATTTGGCGCAATTTGGACATTCCAAAAGATAAAGTGTATCAATGGGACGAAAATTCTACGTATATTAAGGAAATCCCTTTTTTCAGGGATATTTCAGAAAAACCGAAACCATTTCAGAATATAGAAAATGCCAGGGCCTTATTGGTTTTGGGCGATAGCATTACCACAGACCATATTTCACCGGCCGGTGCTTTTAGTGAAGATTCGGCGGCGGGTCAATATTTGTTGGAGAAAGGTGTGGAGAAAGAGGCATTCAATTCGTACGGTTCCAGGAGAGGGAACGATGAAGTAATGGTACGCGGTACCTTTGCCAATGTGCGCATTAATAACAAATTGGCCGAAAAAGAAGGTGGATACACCCGTTATTTGCCCAGCGGGGAAGAAATGACCGTATTTGAAGCTTCTGAAAAATACAAGGAAAACGATACGCCATTACTTGTTTTGGCCGGCAAAGAATACGGCAGCGGATCCTCCCGCGATTGGGCGGCGAAAGGTACTTTTTTGCTCGGTATTAAATGTGTGCTGGCAGAAAGCTACGAACGCATCCACCGCAGCAACTTGGTTGGTTTGGGGGTGTTACCGCTTCAGTATAAAGAAGGGGAAACTGCTGAAACGTTAGGACTTTCAGGAAAAGAAACCTTTAGCGTTACAGGAATTTCCGAAGGCTTACAGCCCCAAAAAGAATTAAAAGTCGTGGCCGAAAGTGAAAAAGGAGATAAAACGGAATTTAATGTAATTGCGCGGCTGGATTCAGATATTGAAATAGCCTACTACCAAAATGAGGGTATTTTACAATATGTGTTGCGCCAATTTTTGGAAAACGAAAAGTAAAACAACCTATCCTGCAGGTCCGTCTTGGTAGTTGCTGAGCATAGCCGAAGGGCAAGAGGGACTGAAAGTATTAAAAAATAAAATAATAAAATAAATTACTATGAAAACAGCATCATTAACAAACAACATCACGTATCACGAAAAGCGGCCTACCATCCAAGTATTGCTGGAAACAGAGACGGGAAAAGAAATACGGATCGCATTTAAAAAAGATCAAGTGATGAAAGAGCATAAAACCCCCTTTCCCATTGTGGTCGAAATATTTGAAGGCAAGATCGATTTTGGGCTGAATGGAACTGTCCATTCCCTAAAAAAAGGCGACTTAATTTCGCTTGAAGGTGGCGTGCCGCACGATCTTACCGCTATGGAAAATAGTATTGTACGTTTAAGTTTAAACAAGGCGGACAGTGCCAAACGCGTTGAAGACGTAGCAAAAAATTCATAATGAAAAATATAACCATCAATACAGAACAAGGCCATTGGATATTGGCCAAGATGAGAAAAGGTGTTGCGTCTTGAAAGAATCTATTACTGAAGTTAATTGATGGGATTCATGCGACTCAAAATCGATCCTGAAGCAAAGGGAATCATTCAAAAAGGAGGAACACAAGCCATAAATGAAGAATGAAAGATGCGAACTTTTGAAAAAAAAGGGTTTTAATTAAAACCTATTTTTGCCGCTTCCTTGCAGCGTTAAAACCTTAAAAGATAATTAACGATGCAGGTTTTATAAAGACTGAAGGTATTGACCCATCCCAAAGCCAAAAAAAGAATTATGGAAATGCGTTCCATTTTTAAAGAATATGAAAACCTCATGACGGCTTTTGCCAGCATCGCAGAAAAATAATTATACGTACAAAAGAGCATGCTCCTATTTACATAAAATAAACAAATAAAAATTTAAAATTATGAAACGAACAGCCCAAGCCGTATGGAACGGCTCCCTAAAAGAAGGGGAAGGAAAATTGACTACCCAAAGTAAGGTTTTGAACGACTCTCCATATTGCTTTAACTCCCGTTTTGGTGACGGAAAAGCAACCAACCCAGACGAATTGTTGGCTGCTTCCCATGCCGGGTGCTTTGCCATGGCCCTGAGCCTTATTCTGGGAAAAGAAGGATTTACTCCAGACTCGCTTGATGTCTCTTCGGAAGTAACCATGGATGCCGATAATTTAGAGCTTACTGGGTCACATTTAACGCTTAAAGCCAGAATACCCAATATAGACCAAGATACCTTTAGGGAGTGTGCCAATGCCGCCAAGGATAACTGTCCGGTGAGCAAGGCCTTGGCTTTTAAGATCACTATGGACGCCGAACTTCAATAAGTTCAGGTATTAAATAGGTACTAGTATGTAACCCAAAAGTTGCTTGTGCATCCAATAAATAAACAGGACACATTATGATACGCAATGGCACAAAAAACAATCTGTTGAACACCTCAAAAACGTTGACCGATAGCGAAGTAGTCAATAAAGTACGCTCTGGACAAAAAGAACTGTTCGAACTATTGATACGGCGCCATAACCAACTTCTTTTTCGGGTGGTACGAAGTTATGTTGATAAGGAAAAAGACGCTGAAGATGTTATGCAGGAAGCGTACATCAAGGCGTTTCAGAAATTGCATCAATTTAGGCACGATGCCAAATTTTCAACGTGGTTGGTGCGTATCGGTATCAATGAAGCCTTGCAGCGCAAACGCAGGTTAAAAACAAAACAGACTATCAACATAGAACAGACGCAATTCATAAACCAACTTGAAAACACCGCTGCCATGAACCCAGAAAACCAGATGATACACGCACAGTCCAAAGCTTTTATAGAAGAAGCGATACAGGCACTCCCCGAAAAGTACAAAATTGTCTATATGCTTCGGGAAGTAGAGCAATTTAGTATTTCTGAAATATCCGAGAGCTTGCAATTGAGCGAAAGCAATGTAAAAGTGCGCTTGCACCGGGCAAAGAAAAAAATGAAGAAATATCTGTTTAAAGCTACCAAAACCAGCACTGTCTTTGAATTTGGCAATTCAAAATGCGACCGTATGGTCCACAATGTGATGGGGTTGGTTGTGAAAATTTGATTTTGAAACGGTTTTGTAACCTAACGGTTTTACATGCATCGAATACGTAGATAACCATAAAAACTAATAAATATGAATTCGAATGTAAACTTAGTACAAACCGTTTTAAAATTTACCTATGGCCTCGTTCCCATTGTGGCAGGATTGGACAAATTTACCAACCTATTGACAGATTGGTCGCAGTATCTTTCCCCGGGAATGGAAAGCATGTTGCCTTTTTCGGCAGGAACTTTTATGGCCATTGTAGGTATTGTTGAAATTATTGCCGGAATCATCGTTTTCCTTCGTCCAGTTATAGGAGGATATCTGGTGATGGCTTGGCTTTTATTGATAGCCTTAACACTATTGTTTAGTGGTAGTAACTTAGATGTTGCAGTACGGGATGTCGTTATGGCCATTGGCGCATTTTCCTTGGCCAAACTATCTCAAATTCAAGCGGTAAAATAAGCCCTTGTTTGAAAACATTAAACGGCATTGTGTTAATTAATAGTGAACCATTGCGTAATATCAATGCCGTTTTTTTATCTTTTAGGTAAGAGCAACAGTCATAAAATTTGAAAATCATGAAAAATCAACCAGTTAAAATAAAATCCATAGAACACAATACCCACGATGTATTGCACATAGTAACTGAAAAACCAGATGACGCCGATTTTACCCCAGGTCAAGCCACCGAGGTTTTTATCGACAAAGAAGGTTGGCAAAACGAAGGCAGGCCCTTTACATTTACTTGTTTGCCAAAAGACCGTTACTTGGAGTTCTATATAAAAACCTATCCCTCCCGCGACGGGGTCACCAAGGAACTGCTTGAGCTTAAAGCTGGGGATTCGCTCATTTTAAACGACGTGTTCGGTGCCATTGCTTATAAAGGTGAAGGTACCTTCATTGCCGGTGGGGCAGGGGTTACGCCCTTTATTTCCATTTTAAGGGATTTAAGGGAACAAGGTAAATTGGGTGCCAACAAACTCATTTTTGCCAATAAAACCAGAAAAGACATTATCCTTCAAGATGAGTTTCAAACCATGTTGGGCGATAACTTTATCAATATCCTTTCGGAAGAAGAAACCGAAGATTATCCCCATGGGCATATTTCAGAAGGTTTCATAAAAAAACATGCCACTTCCTTAAACGGTGTTTTTTATGTATGTGGCCCACCGCCTATGATGGATGCCGTACAAGAGCAGTTAAGTAATTTAAACGTGAAAGAGGAAGCAATTGTTACCGAAGAATTTTAAACGTCCTTCCTACATTTTCATTGAAAACAACCGTATGACCAAGGAACAAAACAAAAAAATCTGGACCATTGGGCATTCCACCCATTCTTATGATGACTTTATTGCTATGCTACAATCGTTCAACATTGCGCATTTGGTGGATGTCCGCAGTTTTCTCGGTTCCCGGAAATTTCCGCAGTTCAATAAAGAAAACCTCAAAGAATCCCTGCCTGAAAACCATATTCAATATACCCACATAAAAAACCTGGGCGGCAGGCGTAAAGCAAAACCTGATTCCAAAAATACCGTATGGCGCAATGCGTCGTTCCAAGGCTATGCAGATTATATGGAAACCCCAGAATTTAAAGAGGTTTAAAAACACTTAAAACCCTGGCGTCCCAAAACCGTGTGGCGATTATGTGTGCCGAAGCAGTGTGGTGGCGGTGTCACCGGTCTATGGTTTCCGATGCCTTAAAAGCCCAAGGGTGGGAAGTCCTTCATATTATGAGCGAAAACAAGAAACAGGAACACCCCTACACCCAACCTGCAAAAATCGTGGATGGGCAACTGAGCTATCAAGAATAATAAAACGACATAAAAATGAACCTAACCAATAAAACAGCAATCGTAACCGGGGCCAGCAGTGGGCTTGGGGCTGCGATTTCAGAAAAACTGATCCAAAACGGAACAAAAGTTTATGGCCTTGCCCGAACTACCAAAAAACTCAAGGCGCTGCAAGAAAACCTGGGCGGCTCATTTAATCCTGTCGAGTTGGACATTTCGGAACCTGAAGCGGTAAAAAAGTGGATTAACAGTACTTTTTCTGAAGATAACATCCCCGATATTTTGATCAATAATGCCGGAGCGGGCTCGTTTGGTAAACTCGATGAAATGGCTTCGGAAACGTGGCTCAACATGATCAATACCAACCTAAACGGCATGTACTATATCACTTCGCAAGTGGCAGCTTTGATGAAAAAAAATGAAGGAGGAAACCACATTGTAAATATTGGTTCTATTTTGGGCAATATGGGCCGTGCCGAATCTGCTGCCTACTGCACCACAAAATACGGCGTACAGGGGTTTAGTGAAGCGCTTTTTAAGGAACTTCGGTTTTTTAACATCAAGGTTACGTGTTTCAACCCGGGTTCCATCGATACCCATTTCTTTGAAAGTTCGGGCATAACCCCTCATACCAATATGTTACAGCCCACAGATTTGGCCAATAGCATTGTGCACATATTGCAAACGCCCGACAACATGCTCATTAACGATATTACCATTCGCCCATTAAACCCAAAAAAACCAGAAACCAACTAACCTAAAGCTATAAAGTTTATGTCTGCTACTAAAAAGAACAAACCCATAAAACGTCATGAAGCCTTAAAACCGTTAAGCCGGCAACATCATTTTGGCTTGCTTTTTTCTTGGAAAATTAGAAAAGGCTTTTCGAAAAATATTTCCTTGGAACGGATGAAAAAATATTCCGATTGGTTTTTTAAAACCGAAATAAAACCCCATTTCGATGCCGAAGAAAAGCATATATTCCCCATTTTGGACAAAGAAAACGAATTGATAAAACGTGCCTTAAAAGAACACCGTCGTATTAAAAGATTGTTTAAGGATACGGAAGACGTTGAAAAATCCCTAAGCCTTTTGGAAGAAGAACTGCAGGCCCACATCCGGTTTGAAGAACGGGTGCTTTTCAATGAAATTCAAAAAGTGGCAACGGCCGATGAGCTGGAAACCATTGAAAAAATTCATATTGAAGACAGTTCCAAAGCCGAATACCACGACCCTTTTTGGGAGTAGCAATAGGCGACTGATAAATATCATTTTTTTTAATAACCGTTCAATAGTACATTTGTAATAGGTATAATGAGCAAATTTTAATTGAATGGTAAACTGTTTCCATTGTGGGGACCCTTGTGCAGATACCCTAATCGAACACAAAGAGAAATCCTTTTGTTGCCACGGCTGTAAAACGGTTTTCGATATCCTGCATGACAGCGACCTTGGTTATTACTACGACCTGGACAGCAATCCAGGGATTTCACCTCAAGAAATAGAAGGGAAATTCGACTTTTTGGACAACGAGGGCATTGTGGAAAAACTATTGGAGTTTGACAACGGCACGACCCAAATTGCTTCTTTTTTAATACCCTCCATCCATTGTAGCAGTTGTATCTGGGTGTTGGAAAACCTGAACAAACTCGACAAAAACGTACTGTCTTCACAAGTAAACTTTCCCGAGAAAACGGTGCGCATCACTTTTTCTTCTGAAAAAACCACTTTAAAAAAACTGGTGCTGTTGCTCAGCCGTATTGGGTACGAGCCTTACATTTCGCTTGAAAATTCAGAGAAAAAAGAAAAAACCGTCAACCGTACGTTGATCTACAAACTCGGGGTCGCCGGTTTTGCCTTTGGGAATGTGATGTTCCTTTCTTTTCCGGAGTATTTTGAAGTAGAAGAATTCTGGTTGGACCAATTTAAAAACATGTTCCGCTGGTTAATGTTTGCCTTTTCGGTGCCCGTGGTGTTTTACTCAGGCAGGGGATATTTCACTTCGGCTTACAAAGGGCTGCGATCGGGTATCCTGAACATCGACGTGCCCATTGCTATTGGCATAGCCGTGTTATTTTTAAGAAGCACCTTGGAAATCGTCATGGATTGGGGCACGGGTTTTTTCGACAGCCTTACCGGTTTGGTGTTCTTCTTGTTGTTGGGCAAGTTTTTTCAGCAGAAAACCTATTCTTACCTATCATTCGAACGTGATTACAAATCGTATTTCCCCATTGCCGTAACCCGATTGCTAAAAAACAAGAACGGCATAGTTGAAGAAGAACAGGCCGAAGTATATAAAATACAAAAAGGCGATCGGTTGCTTATTCGCAACAACGAGCTTTTGCCCGTGGACGCCATTTTAATAAAAGGCAAAGCCCTTATCGATTACAGTTTTGTAACGGGCGAGGCCGAGCCGGTTTCCAAACAATCTGGCGATAAACTGTACGCTGGCGGAAAACAACAAAATGGCGTACTGGAAGTGGAAGTATTGAAACCCGTAGAACAAAGCTACCTCACCCAACTGTGGAGCAATGAGGTGTTTAGCAAAGATAAAACGGGAATTTTCCAATCGTTGACCGATGGCATTAGCAAGCGGTTTACGGTGGCCATACTGAGTATTGCTTTTATCTCGGCTATAATTTGGTTGGTGGTAGATCCATCAAAAGCATTTAACGTGTTCACAGCGGTATTGATCGTGGCCTGTCCTTGTGCCATTGCCTTGGCAGCACCGTTTACCTTAGGAAATGTGCTGCGCATTTTCGGGAATAATAAATTTTATTTAAAAGAAGCCTCCATCATTGAACAAATGGCCAAAGTGGACACCGTGGTTTTCGATAAAACAGGAACGCTCACCACCAACCGGAAAAACACCATTACTTACGAGGGGATCGAGCTATCCCCAACCGAACAACAATTGTTGACCAGTACCTTGCGCGCTTCCAACCATCCGTTGAGCCGTTCGCTGTACGCCATACTTGATAAAAACAACATCCAAACCCTCGATGAATTTGAAGAAGAGGTAGGCAAAGGGATGTCGGCTTCGGCAAAAAATGCTACCATTAAAGTAGGCTCTTCGGCCTTTGTTAAGGAAAATCCAAAACATTTTAATACTGAGGATATTTCAGAAAAACAAAAGAAAACCACGGTACATATAAGCAGCAACGAGGAGTACAAAGGCCGTTATGTTTTTGAAAATGAATACCGCGAGGGTGTTTCAGAACTATTTGAAGCCTTACGGCAAAATAAAGAAGTCATTGTGCTTTCTGGAGATAACGACGGCGAACGCGAACGCTTGGAAAGCATGTTGCCAAAAGGGACCCAACTTATTTTTGACCAAAAGCCTGAAAATAAATTGGATTTCATAGAAAAACTGCAACAATCTGGGAAAACCGTTATGATGATCGGCGATGGCCTTAACGATGCCGGGGCGTTGAAACAGAGTGATGTGGGGATTGTAATTTCAGAAAACATCAATGTGTTTTCCCCTGCTTGTGATGGGATTTTAGATGCTTCGGTATTTAAAAAACTGATGCCTTACATCGATTTTTCCCATAAGGGAATCAAGATCATAAAGTGGGCTTTCTTGCTTTCGCTGCTGTATAACCTTATTGGGCTTACGTTTGCGGTAACCGGACACCTAAAACCTGTCGTTGCCGCTATTTTAATGCCGTTGAGCAGTATTAGCATCGTGGTTTTTACCACATTGGCCACCCAATATGCAAGCAGGGAATTAAGAATGGATATAAATAAGCAAAATTGACGAATGTCATATTTTTTTTATGTTCCCAAAAGTAGTTTTACACCATTATAAAAATTAGGTATGAGTATTATTTATGTGTTATTGAGCATTAGTGTTTTGGTGGCCATTGTCTTTTTTGTGGCTTTTATCATTTCGGTAAAAAGAGGGCAGTACGATGATACCTATACCCCGTCGGTGCGAATGTTGTTTGAAGATGAATTGGTAAAAGAAGAACCGTTGCAACAAGATAAGGAAGAAAACAAAGTCAATTCAAAATAATCAAAGAGTCCCGTGCCTTTGCGGGAAGAAACACTAACTATTATATTATGCAAACAGAGCAGTTTTATTACGATAACAAGATCGTAAAAAAGTTTGTCAATGCCACCATTTTTTGGGGGATCATTGGTATGAGTGTAGGTCTTTTACTGGCCTTTATGTTTTTATTTCCTAACGTTACCGATGGTATTTCGTGGTTGAGTTTTGGTCGGTTACGGCCCCTGCACACCAATGCGGTGATCTTTGCTTTTGTAGGAAATGCCATATTTGCCGGGGTGTACTATTCTACCCAAAGGTTGTTGAAAGCCCGTATGTGGAAAGATTGGTTGAGCAACCTGAATTTTTGGGGCTGGCAGGCAATTATTGTAGGGGCAGCCATCACGTTACCACTGGGCTACACCACATCAAAAGAATATGCCGAGCTGGAATGGCCTTTCGATATTGCCATTGCCGTTATTTGGGTAGCTTTTGGTGCCAACTTAATTGGGACCATGTTAAAAAGAAGACAAAGGCATTTATACGTGGCTATATGGTTTTACTTGGCAACCTTTGTAACCGTAGCTGTACTGCACATTGTTAACAGTATCGAACTGCCTGTTAGCGCGTTGAAAAGTTATTCATTTTATGCCGGGGTGCAAGATGCATTGGTGCAGTGGTGGTATGGCCACAATGCCGTTGCGTTTTTCTTGACCACTCCGTTCTTGGGATTGATGTATTATTTTGTGCCCAAAGCGGCCAACCGTCCCGTGTATTCGTATAAACTGTCCATCATCCACTTTTGGTCTTTGATATTCATCTATATCTGGGCCGGGCCGCACCACCTATTGTATTCGTCCTTGCCAGCTTGGGCTCAAAACTTGGGTGTGGCCTTTTCTGTTATGTTGATTGCTCCTTCTTGGGGAGGGATGATAAACGGATTGTTGACCTTGCGCGGGGCTTGGGACAAAGTACGAACCGATCCTGTACTTAAATTTATGGTCGTGGCCATTACTGGTTATGGTATGGCAACCTTTGAAGGGCCTATGCTTTCCCTTAAAAACGTAAATGCCATTGCGCATTTTAGCGACTGGATTATTGCACACGTGCACGTGGGAGCGTTGGCCTGGAATGGCTTCTTGACGTTTGGGATGATTTATTGGTTGGTGCCCCGGTTGTTTAAAACAAAACTGTACTCCGTTAAATTGGCAAATACCCATTTTTGGGTAGGTACATTGGGTATTATTATGTATGCCCTGCCCATGTACGTGGCTGGATTTGTACAAGCCTCTATGTGGAAACAATTTAACCCAGACGGAACGCTTACCTACGGAAACTTCTTGGAAACCGTAGCCGAAATCATGCCCATGTATTGGATGCGTGCCATAGGAGGGAGCTTGTTTATTCTCGGTGCTTTCATTTTGCTTTACAATATTGTAATGACCGCCCGCAAAGGAAGCAAAGTAACCGATGAATTGGCCGAAGCTGCCCCATTGCAAAAAGTGACCAAACACCGTACGGCAAAAGAAGGCTACCATACTTGGTTGGAAAGACGTCCGGTAAAATTGACCATTTTTGCAACCATTGCCATTCTTATAGGTGGCGCGGTGCAAATAATTCCATCGTTGTTGGTTGATGATTATGTACCGGTTATTTCAAGTGTAAAACCTTACACCCCGTTAGAATTGGAGGGTCGCGATATTTACATCCGTGAGGGATGTGTGTCTTGCCACTCCCAAATGGTGCGGCCTTTCCGAAGTGAGGTGGAACGTTATGGCGAATATTCCAAAAGTGGGGAATACGTATACGACCATCCCTTTTTATGGGGAAGTAAGCGTACCGGTCCCGACCTGTTACGGGTAGGCGGCAAGTACAGCGACAACTGGCACTTAAATCACATGTACGATCCACAGAGCACCTCGTCCGGTTCCATCATGCCATCGTATAAATGGCTTATCAACACAGAATTGGACAAAAGTGATACTGAAGCAAAAATGGAGGCAATGGTCACCTTGGGTGTGCCTTATACCGAAGAAGAAATAGCCAATGCCCAACAGTGGATGCTGGAACAAGGAACCCAAATAGAACAAAACCTGTACAGCGATCCCGATTTTGCCGATACCTATGAAGCCGATAAAAAATATGCTGAAGAAAACGGAGAAGAATTTGTTGAAATGCGCAACAGGGAAATTGTGGCTGTCATTGCCTACCTGCAACGTTTAGGAACCGATATTAAAGTAAAAACCGCTGAAGACGCTTCAGCCCAAAATAACTAACTATGTTAAAATTCATTAAAGGAAACTTGGAAAGCATCGATGGGGTAGCAGTCTATCCCATCATCTCACTGCTTATCTTTTTTATATTTTTTGCAGCTCTGTTTTGGTGGGTGTTCACCGCAAAAAAAGACCATATAAAAGAAGTCAGCAACATTCCGTTGGAACTTTCTGAAAACGAAACTAACGATAAAAACGACCTTCCATTATGAAAACAACAGCATCTTATTTAAGGCTAATAGGTATAATGGTCCTAGCATTTTTCCTAATGGAATTCATCGTCGCGTCCGGCGATGATTGGGCCATCATAAAATATCCGGTCATTTGGGCGGTTTTAGGTTTGGTATTTCTCTTCGCCATCGCCGTAGAAGTTATTTCAGAAACATTGAACAGCATTCTCTTTAGGGGCATGAACGAAGAAGCACAAGAACGCTACCTTGCTGCCGAAGCTCATAAAAAGGAAAACAATTGGTTTAAAAAGACCTACGAAAAACTGTTGGCCAAAAAACCTATAGAGAAGGAAGAGGATATTGTATTGGACCATAATTACGACGGAATCCGTGAACTGGACAACGTATTGCCACCGTGGTGGGTCTATATGTTCTATGCAACCATTATCTTTGCAGTGGTTTATTTGGTGCGCTATCACGTTTTTGACGGCATTGACCAAGAAGAGGAATACGAGATAGCAGTTGCTGAAGCCCGAGCACAAATTGAAGAGTACAAAAAAACTGCAAAAGACCTCATTGACGTCAATACGGTGGAACTATTGACTGGCGAGCAAGATATTGCTGCCGGAAAAACCGTGTTTGAAGCCAATTGCGTTGCCTGTCATAAAGTTGATGGTGGTGGAGGCATTGGCCCTAACTTGGTCGATGATTACTGGATATTGGGCGGCGGTATCAAAAATGTGTTCAATACCATTTCAGAAGGAGGCCGTGCTGGGAAAGGGATGGTCGCTTGGAAAACTGACCTAAAACCCAGTGAAATGGCACAGGTTGCCAGTTATGTGCTTAGTTTGCACGGCACCACCCCAGCAGACCCGAAAGATCCGGAAGGCGACCTTTGGGTAGACCCCAACGCTCCAGTGGAAGAAGTTGAAGTAGAACAAATCGACTCGACTAAAATACAAGTGAAAATTGAAGACCAACCCGTAACGGGCGATGTGGTGGAAGAATAGTAGATGTAAGTTAAACTAATCCGAAATACCCTGCAATGTTTATTAAAACCCTTGTCCATTAGGCAGATAGGCTTGTAGGTGTATTTAAAATAAGATTAACGTGGAAACTCCAGAAAACGAATCATTTAGGGACAGTATTGGTACCATAGACGAAGAAGGGAAACGCTCTTGGGTGTACCCCAAAAAACCTTCGGGAAAGTTCTATGAATACCGTAAATATGTCAGCTATTTTTTGTTGGCGTTTCTGTTTGCCGCTCCCTTTATTAAGATAAACGGCAATCAATTTTTGCTGTTCAACGTACTGGAAAGGCGGTTCAATATATTTGGGTTTCCGTTTTGGCCACAGGACTTTCATTTGTTTGTGCTTTCCATGCTCATAGGGGTGGTCTTTATCATACTGTTTACAGTGGCTTTTGGAAGGATTTTCTGTGGATGGATCTGTCCGCAAACTATTTTCCTGGAAATGGTTTTCAGAAGAATTGAATATGCTATTGAAGGAGACCGAGGAAAACAGATTAGGTTGGACAAACAACCTTGGAATGCCGATAAGATAAAGAAAAAGGGCTTAAAGTGGTTTATATTTTTTGTCATTTCATTCTTAATCGCAAACATTTTTCTCGCCTATATCATTGGCAGCGACAAATTGTTGGAATACATTGTTGAAGGTCCTATTGAAAACCTGAACACTTTTGTCTCCTTGATTATTTTTACCAGCGTGTTCTACTTTGTGTTTGCCTGGTTCCGGGAGCAGGTGTGTATTATCGCCTGTCCTTATGGACGCTTGCAAGGCGTGCTGTTGGACAATAAGAGCATTGTTGTGGCGTATGACCATAAACGGGGCGAAAAAGAAAAGGGCAGGGCCAAGTTCAATAAAAAAGAAGACCGTGAAGCTTCTGGAAAAGGGGACTGCATAGATTGTTTTCAATGTGTTCACGTATGTCCCACCGGTATTGACATCCGTAACGGTACCCAGTTGGAATGTGTCAACTGTACCGCCTGTATCGATGCTTGCGATAGCATTATGGAAGCAGTGAACCTGCCAAAGGGGTTGATTCGCTATGCCAGTGAAGAAAATATTGAAAAGAAAGCAAAATTTAAGTTCACGCCAAGATTAAAAGGCTACAGTGCCGTTTTGTTGATACTGGTAGGTGTATTAGTGGGCATGCTTTTCCTTCGGAATGATGTAGAAGCAAGGGTATTAAGGCTTCCCGGACAATTGTACGAACATAAGGAGGATAACATGATAAGCAATGTGTTTACCTTTAAACTCATTAATAAAACCACCGAGGATGTCAACAATGTTCATTTTGAATTGATGTCGCACAAAGGGACCATTAAGTTGGTGACGCACGATGAGTTTCAAGTTCCAAAACAAGGCTTGGCCGAAGGAACCTTGTTTATAGAAATAAACGCCAGTGCATTGAGCGGTGACAAAGACAAAGTGAAAATAGGCGTGTACAGCGGCGACGAATTGATAGAAACCACCACGGCTTCCTTTCTAGGGCCGAGGAGCTATAAGTAGCGTTGTGGTGAGTCTATATTTGAGACCTGAACGTTTCCGATGAAGATTTACCATATAAATAACGTGCTGAGTGTGGCTCTAAGTCCCACTATTGGCCACGTGGTAGGTAAATAAAGTTTAAGGTTAATTAAAAAATACCCGTTCAATCGGGCAACTATTATGAAAATAAATTGGGGAACAGGAATCGTGATCGGTATCGCAGCTTTCATTTGTTTTATCATGTTTTTTGTGATAAAGATGAGCACCAACGATAAATACAGCTACGACCTGGTCGTGGAGGAGTATTACAAAAAAGAACTGGCTTTTCAACAAGAGATTGATGCCGAAGAAAATATGAAATTGTTTTCTGAAAAAATAAAAGGGAAACGAACACCTGAAGGTTGGTTGCTTTCCTTTCCCAATGAACTAAAGCCTGAACAGGTTTCGGGTACGGTGTTCCTATACAGACCGTCCAACAAGCAACTGGATTTTCAGCTACCCTTGAAACTGTCCGGTTTAAATTTGCTCATACCTAACAAGCACTTGGTGGGCGGTCGTTGGAACATTACCGTGCATCTGGACTATGAGGGGAAAAAATATATGTATAAAGAAGAGATTGTGTATTAAACCGCTTTGTTTGTTTATTGAACAACGGAACAAAAATAGATCATTTACAGTAACATTATGTTAGTATCAGCGCTCATATTCGGTTTGTTGGGAAGTTTCCACTGTGTGGGAATGTGCGGTCCCATTGCCTTTTTGCTGCCGGTGGAGCATAAAAAACCGTTAAAAAAGGCCGGCCAAATTTTCTTGTACCACTTCGGAAGAATTTTGGCCTACTCCATTATCGGGCTGTTGTTCGGGTTGTTGGGAAAAAGCCTGTACCTTTTTGGGATGCAGCAACAATTGACCATGGCGATAGGGGTGTTGATGATCGTGGTCGTTTTGCTTCCGTACAGGACATTTCAGAAATATAACTTTTCAAAACCGCTGTTCAGGATCATTTCAAAAGTAAAAAGCGAACTGGGCACCGCATTGAAAAAAAAGTCGCCCGACACGTTTTTGACCATCGGTTTCTTGAACGGATTCTTGCCTTGTGGCTTGGTCTATATGGCCGTTTTTGGCGCCATAGCTTCTGGTAATGCTTTACAGGGCAGCTTGTATATGGCATTGTTTGGGCTGGGCACTGTCCCGTTGATGACCACCGCCATTTATTTGGGCAATTTTTTAAATGTGCAGGTACGGCAACGCATCCGTAAGGCGATACCCGTTTTTGTGGTGCTCATTGGGTGTTTGTTCATCGTGCGCGGGATGGGGCTGGGGATACCATACATTTCGCCAAAACCCGCCGTTGAAATGGTAAATGCCAATTATGAATGCCATTCTGTTTCAGAAAGTACCCAATTTTAAATTAATATAAACCAATAAAAATATATCAATTATGTTCAATACCATCATACCGTTAGTAGATTGGGGAATGGGCACTGCCATTATCGGGGTGTTCGCCGTGGTTTGCGTTGTGCTCACCATTGTTGTTTATAGCATGGTAAACAGCGGAAAGAAAAAGTAATTAAAAGAACAAACTATGAAAACAGCAACTTTTATAAACGCTTGGAACGACAGTGGTTTAATTTTAACTATCTTGGGAGGATTGGTGCTTCTTGCGGTGCTTTTTACCGTTATTAAGCTCATCACCAAAAAAGGGAAGAATAAAGATGGCATGGTGCACAACAAACCCAAAAAGAACGACGACCCTGAAAGAAATCGCAAACGAAAGAATTAGTCAGGCAATAACCATAACCGATTGATTTGGGCTTTTGGAAAGCCGTCCATCAATTGGTGGCAAAATCTTTAATGGCTTTAATGGTTTCTTTGTTGTCAACTCCCAGGCCTTCTTGTTGGTGTACCAATTCGCCTTTTTTATTGAACACGCTTATAATATTCGAGTGCGAAAAGTCTATAGGCGAAATCGCTTTGTAGTTTACGGCCAACACAGCGGCAAATTCACGAGTATCTTCTTCGGTACCACGCAAAAACAGCCACTTGTCATCTTCCATTTGGTTTTCCTTTGCAAATTCCCTTAACCGTTTTGGCGTATCGGTTTTTGGGTCAATGCTCACAAATACATATTGCACATTGTCTTGTTTATCATCGGGTATTTGTTTCTCGATGTTGCGCATATCGGCCACTAAGCGCGGACAGGCGGCCTGGCACGACGTATAGATCATAACCATGGCCAATACCTTGCCCTGTAAATCTTCCATTTTTATCTCGCTCCCGTCTTGTGTGGTCCATACGGAGGGTAGATTGTAGATGGACATATCGGAAAAGTCTTCCTTTTTTGCTACTTTTTCAGTCCCGATGTTTTGGGGGGCATCTGTCGTAGCGGTCTTTTCTTTTTCAGAATTGTTTTTGCAGGAAACTGCGAGTAATGAAATTCCCAAAACAATATACTTTAAATAGTTTTTCATAAAGAATCTTTCTTTTCAATATCCTTTGCGCAACGAAAACCAAGGTTGTTGATGGTGTAATTCCCTTTTACACTGCTTCTGAAGGCGTAGCGCATGAAGGCTGCATAATTCATTAAATCTGTAGCCCCAACGGCAGCGGCACTGCAAAAAAGGTTTTTGTTTTTGCCTCCGTTCCTTGATTCTGAAGAGATGAGCACCGAGTTGAAATCTTGGGTCCATTCCCATACCAAGCCGTGCATATCGTAAACGCCCCAATAGTTTTTGCGTGTGCTGCCTATTTGCTGGTGTTCATCTTTGGGACGTTCGTACCAACTTAAAATATATTGGTTGTAGCTATCTTTTTTCCGCGCATCGGGGCTATTGTCATCTGCCATGGCAACGTACTCCCATTCATCTAAGGTAGGAAGCCGTTTACCTTGGCATTTGCAATACGCTTTGGCGGCAAACCACGATACATTGGTTACAGGCTCATCTTCCTTATCGTTTGGGTTTAATTGGAGGTCGCCTTGCCAAGCGTTCAGGTAGTTATCATCGGCAAAAAGGCCTTTCACATTGGATTTACGCCACTTTGGGTTATCCTTGACAAATGCAAGATACTCTGCCTTGGTTACGGGAACCGTGTCCAATAAAAAAGCATCGACCGCTACTTGTGAGGAGTCCCTACCGTATAAAGGAGTATAGCTTCCTCGCTCTATGGTTGCCATCTCGGGGTTTTGAGACCAAACTGGGATGCCCATGGAGAAAAGCATGATACTTAGAATGCAATGTTTAAACTTCAAACCTTATCTCTTACTGCGTTGTTTTTTTACCATTTCTTCGGTTACCACCGTACCGTTATTGTCCCAGCTGTTATAAACATACGTAAGTACGTTTGCAACCTCCCTATCGCTAAGTACTTGGGCGGTCATCACGGAGTTGTATTTTTTTCCATTAACGGTAATTTCGCCCGACTTACCGTGCAGTACAATATCTATGGCCCGATCAACATCGGCATTTAGGTAATCTGAATTGGCCAGAGGAGGAAACGCATTGGGCACTCCTTGTCCGCTGCTTTGGTGACAAGCAACACACGTACGTCCATACACGTTTTTACCCATTTCCATTTGTTGTTCTTTTGAAAGGTTTTCTGGTGGTTTCGATGCGGCTACTTCGGCTTCATCGATAGGCATTTTTTGAATGGCTCCACCTTCAGGTTCGTAAATTCCTTCTTCTATTTTACCTTTATACACTTTTTTGTTTTTCTCTCCTTTGGCTTCTATTTGTGCCAAAGCTCCTTTGTTGAAGGCACGGAAAACACTGTGATCTACCAGAAGGTATTCACCGGGGGCATCAACTTTAAACTCGATTATAGCCGCTCCACCTGCTGGGATAACTGTTGTTTGTACGTTTTCGTTTACCAAAGTTCCACCTTCCACATTTACTTTATCGAATATTTCACCAATGACGTGAAAAGAAGAGATCAAGTTTGGTCCTGCATTTCCAACGAACAAACGTACAGTTTCACCAACATTAACTTCCAAGGCTTTGTCGCCAACCATAGCACCAACATGACCGTTAAAAACTACATAGTCTGCGTCTTCTTCTATGGCTTTTTTCATATCGAATGGCTGTAACCCCGGCTCGCCAAAATCGCCTTCAGTATAAAAATCACCTTGCATAATGTAAAACTCTTTGTCCACAGGCTCTAAACCGCCATTGGGTTCGACCAAAATAAGGCCATACATACCGTTGGCAATGTGCATGCCCACAGGAGCAGTTGCACAGTGATACACATAAAGACCTGGGTTTAACACCTTAAAGGAAAATACGGTTTCGTGCCCCGGAGCGGTCAGTGACGATACAGCGCCTCCGCCAGGTCCATTGACTGCGTGCAAGTCTATATTGTGTGGCAGTTTGTTTTGTGGATGGTTTTTAAGGTGGAACTCAATTTCGTCCCCAACTACGGTGCGGATAAAGCTACCAGGAACATAGCCATCGAAGGTCCAGTACATATACCGTACGCCATCGGCCAGTTCGCCTTCCAATTCCAAGATTTCCATATCCACGATCAAATTCTTCGCTTTACGCCTGCCTACTGGGGTAGGGACATTGGGCGGAGCGGTGAGCTCGGCACGCATGGTTTGGTTCACGGGAATATCAACCGCATCTTCATATACTTTTGGGGATTTGTCATTTATGCATCCTGAAGTACCGAGGATGACACCGATACCACACATTACTTTAATGGCAATATTTTTGTTTAACTTTAGTTTCATTATTTATTTTTTTAAATAATTAATTTTCATCAATTTTTACAATAAAAATATCTTTTTAACACAAAAATTTCCTCGTTTTGTATTAAAAACATAAAAACAACCTAAAAATCAAAGCTACAAAAATACTCATCGATTGCAAAAAACTTTAAACAAAGTCCAGCCTCAACCTCACTATTTAAATTGATTAAAAAAAGGAAGCTGAATATTACTTCAACTTCCCTTTCTAATTAAACCAAACTTTAAGTGTTAACCCATAAAGGGCGGTACTTAATTCCTTAATGCCTTTTCCAGCTTTAATGCTTTAGGGTGCAAAATGTTATTCTCTAAATGGATGTGGGTATGCAGGTCTTGCTCAAATTCTTCCAGTTTATCGTACAATGCCCTAAAGGTGTTGCAAGCTCCCTCGGGTGGAGTGTAATTGTTGGTCAATCGTGCGATTTCCTTGAATATATCGCCTGCGTCTTCATGTTCGCTTTCCATCATGGCGATGGGGTTTTCCACAGTCCTGAAATGTGGTGTGTCCAGTTTACCGCCTTCTTTTTCGGTCTGTACCATGTTTTTTATGAACGGGAAAAGCACCATTTCTTCTTTTTTCATATGGGCCGAAAGTTCTTCGGAAACTTCTATAAAGAGGTCCCGTATCTTCAGCAGTTCGGTATAGTGGTGCCCGTGCACTTTTGCCACTTTTTTTACATATTGCAACAATAGTGGGATGCTTTCTGCTACATATATATGGTGTACGGCCACAATGTGGTCTATCAATACATCGAGCGGCCAATTAAGGTAATCGTAATCTTCTTCCACATTCATGTCAAAACGGTGGAGTTCTTCGGCCAAGATATTGTAATCAATGCCTTTTTTCTCACAGGCCTTTTGCACGGTTATCCCACCCCCACAACAGAAGTCGATTCCGTGTTTTTTGAATATATGGGAGGTTTTTATGTTTTCAGCAACGATATCGGCAATCGTTTTTTCTTCGGATATGCTCATAATTATAGTTTTAAATGTTATACGGTCATGGAAAATAGTTGGGTGTCCGGTTGCTTACGCTGCAACAACAGATCGAATGCCATACAAGCATTGCGAACAAAAGGCCTTCCTTTCTCGGTAATGTGCAGTGCATTGCGTTCTATGTGCAATAGCCCGTCGGCTTCCATTTCTTTTAAGTTGATCAATACATCCGCTAGTTCGGCAAACCAGCCTTGTTCTTTGCTCCAAGTGGTAGTTAGTTTGCACATCAAATTTAAAATGTGTTTGCGGATTGTTAGGTCTTCTTGGGTTAATATGTGACCTTTGAATACTGGGATTTTGCCTTCTTCCACCTGTTTTTGGTATGCTTCCACCGTTTTTACGTTTTGTGCAAAACTGTACCAGCTATCGCTAATGGCCGAAACGCCCAGACCGATCATGGCTTGGGTTTTTGAAGCGGTGTAGCCCATAAAATTACGGTGTATGGTCTTGTTTTCAACGGCTTTGTAAAGGCTGTCGGTCTTTAATGCAAAATGGTCCATCCCAATTTCCACATACCCCGCTTCGAGCAGCATTTGTTTGCCAATTTCATATTGTTCCCTTTTTTCTGAAGCAGTAGGCAGGTCGGCCTCTTTAAACCCGCGTTGGCCGTTGCCTTTTATCCATGGCACGTGAGCGTAGCTGTAAAAGGCGATACGGTCTGGCATGAGTACTTTGGTGCGCTCAATGGTGTGGATAATATGCTCTTTTTTCTGAAACGGAAGCCCAAAAATGATATCGTGCCCTACCGAAGTATAACCGGCCTTTCTTGAATTTTCGGTTGCTTTTTTAACATTTTCGAACGGTTGAATACGGTGAATGGCCTTTTGTACCGTTTCATTATAATCTTGAACCCCAAAACTTACCCGGTTAAACCCTAACGAAGCGAGCATATGCAAATGGGCCTCGGTGGTATTGTTGGGATGGCCTTCAAAGCTCAGTTCGGCGCCATCGGCTTTAATGGAATGTTCAAAAATACCGTCGAGCAAGGATTTTAAATTTTCCGCAGAAAAAAAAGTGGGGGTACCGCCACCCAAATGCAGTTCTTTTATTATCGGCTTTTCGTTAAAAAGGGCGCGGTAGAGCTGCCATTCTTTTAAAACAGATTGCAGATAAGGAATTTCTACGCCATGGTTTTTGGTTATGCGTTTGTTGCAACCGCAAAAGGTGCACAAACTTTCGCAAAACGGTAAGTGGATGTAGAGGCTGATTCCTTCGGTGGCATTGGTTTCTTTAAAACTTTGCTGAAGGGTTTGGGTCCAAGCGTCACTGGTAAACGATTCGTTTTTCCAATAAGGAACGGTGGGGTAGCTCGTGTACCGCGGTCCCGCGACATTATATTTTTGTATTAGGTTTGACATACAAAGAAATTTACTTCGCAAAAATAACAAGCAAGCGTTTTGTATAAAATGACAATTATCAGTTATAAAAGACTAAAAGGTCTGTTATTGTTAAAAAACTGATTTTAAGCCTATTTCAATAAAAAGGGTCTGGGTTTTGGCATCCCTATCCTTATTGTTAGTTTTGCAGCTGTTTAAAAACCAGTGTTAAATACTATTAAAATAGTTGACCTTTTTTATGAGAACTTTATGGCTTTTTATTTTTATCCCTTTTTTGTTGACTTCCGTTTGCAATGGGCAGGATTTGATAGAACCGGATCCTAATCTGAAACTGCTTGTGGAGGTCAGTAACCCTTCAAAAGAAATAAATAACGGTGTAGCTAAGGTTCGTGTTAAAGGAGGTAAAGCACCTTTTATATATAAATGGAGCAACCAAGCCACTGCTTTGGATGCAAAAAAATCGGTGAACTTGATTGAAGGGATGGAACATTCGATTACCGTTACCGATGCCAATGGAACCACAGCTTCAAAAACATTTATCATCCCTTCGGAATCCATTCCTGAAATTTTCAACAGCAATGTGCAACCGGCCGTGGATTTTTTGGGCAACGTCCTGTTCTGGGATCCTTTTTCAACTTTCGGAATTTATGACCCCGTGGTCTATACCGACAATAAACAGGTTCCCATTCCCAATTGGGATGCCACTACTAACGAAAAGTATGTTTTAAAAGAATGGGTGGTGCCCGAACATGAGCGTGTGGAAGAAGGGCAGAAAATCGCCATTGTAAAAAGCACCAATGGAAAACCTAAAGCTGTATTTGCTTCGGCTAACGGAACCCTAAAACACTTAGTTGCTGAAGGTGGTGTTATTTTCAATCCTGAAAACACCACCGATGTCATAGAACAAGGCGCCCATTTTCTCGCTCAAATAGATTTTGACAGTCCGCAGCCGTTGCTGTACCCTAATGGCGATATAAAGACCAATACCATTCCGTTTATTGTAATTTGGTTAATACTGGGCAGTATCTTTTTCACCTTTAGGTTGGGTTTTGTTAACATTCGCGGTATTCGCCATTCCATAGACTTGGCAAGGGGGAAGTTTGACGATCCCAATGCGCCGGGGACCATAACGCATTTTCAGGCGATGGCCACGGCTGTTTCGGCCACCGTGGGCTTAGGGAACATCGCCGGGGTTGCAGTGGCCATCTCGTTAGGTGGCGCCGGGGCGACTTTCTGGATGTTTATGGCGGGATTTTTCGCTATGTCGCTAAAATTCGCTGAATGTACCTTAGGGGTTAAATATCGCTTTATCAACAAAGAAGGCCGCATTTTTGGCGGACCGATGAACTATCTACGCTACGGCTTGGAAAAACGGAACATGAAAGGATTGGGTAAGTTTTTGGCGGCGCTTTTTGCTGTTTTGGGCGTAGGTGCTTCTCTGGGCGGCGGAAATATGCTGCAATCCAATCAGGCGTTTAAAATAGTGGCCGAGCAATTGCCGTTGCTGGAAGGACAAGGATTTTGGTTTGGGATTATTTTTGCCATATTGATTGGAGCTGTAATTATAGGCGGTATCAACAGTATTGCACGGGTTACCGGAAAAGTAGTGCCTTTTATGGCCGTTGTATATGTTTTGGGCTGTTTGGTCGTTATTGGAACAAATATCGAGAATATTGGTGGGGCCTTTGCCGCTATTTTTAACGGTGCTTTCTCTGCCGATGCGCTAAAAGGCGGTTTTATTGGCGTATTGATCATAGGGCTGCAACGTGCTGCCTTTTCCAGTGAAGCAGGCGTGGGTTCTGCGGCTATTGCCCACAGTGCTTCCAAAACCAATAACCCCATAGCCGATGGCTTTACCTCTTTGGTAGAACCTTTGATAGATACCATGTTGGTGTGTACCATGACCGCACTGGTATTGATTTTCACGGGTATGCACGAAGTAGGCGGTTTAGGAGGGGTCGAGCTTACCTCCGATGCTTTCGGGAGTGTGATTTCATGGTTTCCGGCCGTGCTCGCTTTTGCTGTCTTGCTGTTTGCTTTTTCTACCATGGTTTCTTGGTCGTATTACGGTATGCGCTCTTGGACCTATTTATTCGGCAGGAGCAAGCAATCTGAAATGGTTTATAAAGTCCTGTTTTTGGCATTCGTTGTTCTTGGGGCTTCGGTAAGCTTGGGAGCTGTGCTCAGTTTTTCAGATATGATGATCTTGGCCATGTCCTTCCCCAATATTATAGGCCTCTATATTATGTCGCCAGAAATACGGGCCGATATGATAGCCTATTGGGAAATGCTCAAAAACTCCCAGTTGTACATTAACCCGAAGTTTAGGGAAGCTAAGGCTGAAACAGGAGCAGATTGAGAATAGCTGGTATTCAAAATGCAATCATGGAAAGATCGCCCAAACTTGTCGTAAACTGAAACTATTGACAGATACGTGGATTGCGGTTGTGGTTTCTTCGGAAATATTAAGAAATTTACAACTTTAGCACTTCATTGTTTCAATTGTGCAAAAAAGCCTGCTGAACTAAACCCAACACAATCCAATGCGCAAACAGGTGTCGTCGTAGGCGGGAGTATTTCTTAAAAAATAGTTGAAGATTGAAAATGTCTTTGACCTTAGCGATACGATGCAAGGGTCTAAACAGTCACAGTTTTTCACCAAAGGCCAAATCGCCGGCATCGCCCAATCCTGGCAGGATATAACCACGGCTGTCTAATTTTTCATCTACAGCGGCTATCCAAAGATGGGTGTTTTCGGGAAATTTATCCTTGATATATTCAATTCCTGGTTTTGCGCCTATGATGGAAAGAATATGGATTTGCTTTGGGGTACCGTGACTTTTAAATGCCTTTAAAACATTTTCCAAGGTTTTTCCTGTTGCTAACATTGGGTCGGTTAGCAGTAACGTTTTACCTTCAATAGATGGCGATGCCAAATAATTAACGATCACTTCAAAATCGTCACCGCCATCAGGGTGGTGCCGATAGGCCGAAATATAAGCGTTTTCTGCTTTGTCAAAAAAGTTGATAACGCCTGTATGCAAAGGTATTGCCGCCCGTAAAATGGAACATACCACTACGTCGTTTTGGGGTATTTTCATTTCTTTCTTCCCCAATGGGGTTTTCACAACTTCGGTTTTAAAGTGCAATGTCTTACTCATTTCATAACTGAGTATTTCGCCAATACGTTCTATGTTTTTGCGAAAGCGCATGGCATCTTTTTGGATGGAAACATTGCGCATTTCCATAATAAATTGGTTGAGAATGGAATTTTCGTTGCTGAAGTCGTGAACAATCATAATTTTATAGAATTGTTACGAAGTTATCATTTCTTATTGATGAAAGATATAATGAAGCATTATTTTTTCTTCGAACCTTAAATTAAACACCTTTATTATCCTATCATAAACGGGCTTTTACTCACAGCATACAATTTGGTGTGGTATGATTTATATCAGCTTTTAAGTCAGAATTTTGGGTTAGTTTTGATAGCTGTTAATTTTTCTTAATAATGAAAACAATACTCATTCCGGTAGATTTTTCAAAAGAATCTGAAAAAGCACTTTCGGTAGGCGCTATTATAGCAAACCGTATAGCTGCCAAATTGGTGCTGACGCATATGACTGATTTAAATAACAATCAGGAACGTGAAGGAGCAACCGATGTTATTTCCAAAAAATCTTCATATTCAAAATTGGTCGCCAAACGTTTCGATGATTTTTTACAAAAGGATTTTTTAACAGGCGTTTTGGTGGAGCCGCTTATGCAACACCATATCGATTTCAACAGCATAAGTTCGCTCGCAGAAGATATTTCAGCAGATTTGATCATTATGGGCTCAAAAGGCAAAAAAGAGCTTGCAGAAGGAGTGACAGGGAGCAATACCGAAAAGGTAGTGCGCAGCTCGAAAGTGCCGGTATTGGTGGTTAAAGGGAATGAACTTAATTTTTCATCGGACCGAATATTGTTTGTTAGCGACTTTAATGAAGAAAGCATCGATGCCTACAAACGGGTATGTGGTATTGCCGAAATGTTACAATCTAAAATGAACTTTTTATACATTAACCTTCCAGGAGAAGCTTTTAAAAGCACTACGAAAATGGATGAAGTATTGTTCCACTTTTTTTCTAAAGCCGAGCATCCAGATCCTGTGGGAGCTATAAAACAAGTTAACAGAATTGCAGATTACTCCATAAAAGAGGGGATTTACAATTTTTCCAATTTAACTGCAACTGATATCATTGCCATCCCCACTCACGGAAGTAACGATATCTCGAATACATTTCATGAAAGTATAAGCGAAGATGTGGCAAACCACTCGATAATCCCTGTGCTTACGTTGCGGATTTAGTTTTTTCGGTTGGTGATCATACAATTATTTTATCGTTTTTTATAAAATGAATGTTGAATCATTTAAACCTTTTAAACGTCCAATGATTCAAAATTTGTTGAATGGCCAACAGGTAGTTTTCAATACTATTTCATGTTTTTTGGAATAAATCCGTATAATGGAATATTCCCTATAAGTAATTTTATTTTTTACTTTTGTAGTAAATAAATAAATAAACTAATGGAAGACAAAATTTTCTCCATTGTCGATGTAGAGACTACGGGTGGTGGGATGCGAGGTAATAGGATAACTGAAATTTGTATTATAACCCTTCAGAATGGTGAAATTTTAGATAAATACACCACACTTATTAACCCCGAAAAGATAATTCCTCACCACATAACAGCGCTAACAGGTATATCCAATGAAACGGTTGAAGATGCGCCACTATTTTATGAAGTTGCTGTAAAAATTCAAGCAATTACCGAAAATACCATTTTCGTTGCCCACAATGTCCATTTCGATTATAATGTGTTGCGAAACGAATTTCGACGATTGGGAATGGAATTTGACCGAAAGAAGCTTTGTACGGTTCGGTTATCAAGAAAATTAATACCCCATCTTTTAAGTTATAGTTTGGGTCGCATTTGCAGTTCCATCAATATACCTATTGAAAACAGGCATAGGGCCGAAGGCGATACCGATGCCACGGTAATTTTATTCCAAAGACTGATGCGTTTGGATGATAACCATGAAGTTTTCGATCAATTTTTAAACCCTAGGTCAAAGGAAGCCTCTTTGCCACCGCACTTAAATTCAAAACAGATAATAGATTTGCCCAATTCCGCAGGAATCTATCTTTTTAAGAATAAAGATCAGAAGGTTATTTATGTGGGAAAAGCAAAAAACATTAAGAAAAGGGTATTGTCTCATATCTATAATAAAAAGAATAAAGGATATTTAATGTGCCAAGAAACATTCTTTATTGAGCACGAGGAAACTGGGAGTGAACTTACCGCGCTCTTATTGGAATCGGAATTAATCAAGAAATACTATCCTAAGTTTAACAGAGCGCAAAAAAGGCCGCAAAGCTCTTATGAAATCATTTCATATAAAAACCAACGGAACATCATCCAATTAGCCATTACCAAAACTAAGACTGCGAATGATTCTTTAATGACATTCTATAACAGAACACTGGCACGCGAACGATTGGAATATATATGTGAAACATTCTATTTATGCCCACGTTATTGCAGCCTGCAAAGCAATGTGGAGATCTGTTCACATTATAAAATAAATAATTGTGAAGGTATTTGTGAGGGGACGGAAGAAATAGACGATTATAATAAAAAGGTTCTTGCGGCAATAGCCCATTTAAATGATAATAAACCCACCTTTATTGTTTATGGCAATGGAAGAAATGATACTGAAAGAATCCATTGAGATTACCAACGGTGTTTTTTAACGCATCAACTTTGAAAGGTTTAAGCACTAATACCGGTTTTTTTTCTTGTGTTCAATTCCCAATCCCAATGAGACCGCTTTAACCATTGGATTGTTTTTTAAAAAAAGTGACGGCATCGAGTATAGCAGTATCGATTTTGGCGTAATGAAGGTTTAACTTCTTTTTTGACTTCTCATTGGAGTAATAATTGTTGATACAGAGTGTCTTCATGTTTGTGGAACTAATACTGGTTTTTATATTGCAATACCTTAAAAAATCCCCTAAATACCCCAATGAAATTAAAATTGTTTTTGGTATTTTAATAAGTACCGGTTTTTGGCCTGCTATTGAATTCAATTTTGTGAAAAATGCTTTATAAGTAAGGTTTTCATTTGCAATTAAATAGTTATTGTCTTTAACCCTTAATTCTATACTATTTATTATCCCTTGGGATACATCTTTTACATGAACAAAATTTTTCCCGCCGGGCGGAAAAAACAGCAGCTTTTTCCTCAAACCAAATAAAATTATTTTACCTGAACTTGGTTTGTTGTCATAAGCTCCTAACATAAAAGTTGGGTGTATAACAATTATATTCATTTTGTCTTGTTGAGATAAAAGATAATTCTCTGCTTCTAATTTACTTTTGGCATACAATGATTTTGTGAAAGGTTCACGAATAGGTGAATTTTCATCTCCGGGATTTTTAAGGGAACCAAAGCCCACTGTATTGGCCGTGCTTACAAAGATGAATTTTTTAACACCACATTCTACACTGTTTAAAAATAAATGTTTGGTAGCCTCAAAGTTGATTGTTCGATAAGCTGTGTATTTCATTAGATTTTGGCTGGTTTCAGCTGCTGTATGAACAAAAACATCAATTCCCAATAAATGAGGGGTAAGGTCATCGTTCAGGTTTCCTTGTATCAGTTCAAGATTGGGGTGCGTAATCCCTTTATACGCATTTTTGTTCCGAAGTATTGCTTTTACCCGATATCCTTTCTGCAATAGATCGATTGCCAAATTACCTCCAAGTAATCCTGTTATACCTGTAATAAATATGTTTTTCATTATTGGATTTCACGTTTCATAGTACTTGTTAGTATAGAGCATGTTATCCTTGTGGGTACTATTTGTAACAATAACCAGCTTAACGGGTTTACCAATATGACTTTTTTTCTTTTAAAGATGTTGTCAATGGATTTTTTGGCAACTTTCGCAGAATCTGAATAAGCTAACCTGCCAAATAAGCTTTGTTTTTTATTTCTCACAAATACATCTTCGTTTGTAACCATGGGGCCAGGGTTTACGACACTTACAAAAACATTTGTGTCTTTTAATTCCTGACACAATCCTATAGAAAAAGAATAAATAAAAGACTTTGTTGCAGGGTATATTGTCTTGTAACCTATTGGACTATAGGCCGCCAAGCTTGATACGTTTAAAACATATCCTTCTGGTTGCTTAAAAAGGTTTGGTAATAGTTGTCTCGTTAAAACAGTTGTTGCCAAAATATTGATTTGAACCATTTTTATGATATATGTTGAATCTACATCCGTAAACTTTCTTGACCCCCCAATTCCTACATTGTTTATTAAAATAAATACATTGAATTGTTTGTTGATTTTTTCGGCGACAGAGATTACATTTTGGGTATTCGAAAGATCTGTTTCTAAGCAATGAACATCAATACCATATTCAGAAGCCATTTTTTTGCCAAAACTTACAAGGCTTTCATTAGGCAAACTTATCAATATCAAGTTTATCTGTCGCTGAGCTAATTCACCGGCAAATGACTTTCCTAAACCCCGACTTGATCCAGTTACAACTGCATATTGTTTCATACTCTATTTAAATTTTATGTCTTGTCTTGAATCTGTTAATCATGTAAGGGCTAAAACTTTTTATTTATAAATATCGAATAAATAACGACAAATCAATTCAACTTATCAAAAAAATAATATTTAATTACTATAATTTACCATAATTAGTTGTTGTTTATTTAATATTTTAACATTAAATATACTTAGCAAATAACAAAATAGACTTTCTTTTACTAAACATATTAGGTTCAGCACCGGGACGGGTAATTCCCAGAATAAATATTGGTTTATGGAGAACAAGAACCTATGGTTAATTGTCCAGGTCAAGCGCGTTTTGGAGAAGAAAACCAATTGAACGCACGAAATGAATTTGAAATTATTTTGTACTACCTGTAATACGGAAATTTAAAAAAGATAAAACCCGCAATTTGAAAAGATATCGCTTTTTTTGGCGGTCGTATTTAAATCAATACAAAACCAATAGCGGTGTTAACAGTATCTTTCACAACATCCAGAGCTGCGTTTATAGCTTGCTCTACAGCAAGGATGCCCAAACCTTCAATGGTAAGCAGCACGATTTTTACACTGCTTTTGTGGATGTCCAGATACAGTTTGGCTTGCTCCTCGGTTATTTTGTTCTCGGCCCGCAACCTGATGATAAGCTGTAGGTTTTCCGATAGGTTTTTAAATTCTTGCTCGGCATAGGGTTTTACATCTTCCCAATTAGCTTCCATCACGCCTTTTGCAGCGGCGAGCATATTTTTAAAGACTTCCTGAACATCTATTGTTGCCATGGGTTTTTGATTTTTAAGGGTTCTCGTTTCCTCTTTTTAGGGCGAGTTGCAGTTTGGCAATCGCTGTAAATGCCGTGTTGAATGAGCTTAAGGGCGGGGTGATCGCTTCGGCCGACTGAAACCCTATTTTATGCGCTTTTTCAAGGTTGTCGAAGATAGACGCCAGTTCATTAACCTGTTGTTGCACGATGCTGTTCTTTTCTATAGCACCGGTTCTTATTTTTAGGGTGTTTAGTGCTATTTGTGCCTTATCAAAAAAACCAGTGTAATCGTCGTAGTTTGCAGTACCGTCTTCATCGTTTAGGTCTCTTTTCAGGGTAACAAAATAGGTGGCGGTGCGCTGTTGCAGGTCGTGCAGCGCTTGGTCGGTTAGCTCGTCGTAATCTGAGATAAGCTTTACCGTGATACAGCTATTGAAAAAAAAGACGGCTGTAAGCAACAGCATTGATACAAACGTAGCTTTAGAAGAAAACAATTTCATGTGGTCTATGGTTTTTAAGGTTGTTCCACCCGGCTTAGGGAATGCCCTTCGCTGCTGAATATCGCTGGATCAACGGTTTCAGAAAGGTTTTCGACGCGCAGCACTACATCGGCGCGGCCAGTTTTGCTGGTCAAATGCATGAGCAAAGGCAAGCCTTCTACTCCAAATTGATCAAATAATTCAACTGCTTCAGTGTCTTTTCCCGCCCCGACCGATTGATAGGCCAGTACGCTTCCCATATGGAGTTCTATAGCTTCTGGAAGCCACAAACTTGCGGAATATGCTTCATTTTCTGCCAAGACTTCACGGGTTTGATGGCCTTCTATTTCCTTGGTCTTTCCGGTATAGTTCAATGTAGTGCGGGGTCCCGTACCATAATCGCGCATTGCCACGTCCATTGCTGGCCAATATGTTGAGTTCATCGGCAAGATGTAGCCGCCTTTTTTACCCTTATGGTCAAACAAACCGGTAATAGTGGAATCTTTTGAATTGAAAACAAGCCGCAAATCGGGCTGGTTTCTTTTAGTGTGGATTACAAGCGCCGTTTTGGTTTTTCCGAACGTATAGGAAAGCGTATCACTGCGTTGGTTTTCATTTTTATAATGTAGCGAAATAATCAGGTCAAAACTTCCAGTAAAAGATTGTGCTTTTATAGTTGTAGAAGCACAAAAAATCAAAATACAGAAAAAAGCACCTAACTTCATACCAAGCGTTTAACCTTTAAATATAGTGCTTTTTATTGGGTTTTAGATAGTAGGTAGTGTCATAAAACCCTTACAGGTAATGTGTTAACTGAGCAAAAAAAGAACGGCCCTTAGTAGAGAGCCGTTCAAACCAAATAAATCAATTAGCAACTAAACTAATTAATCTTTGCAATAGTACTCATTAAATATTCTTTAACAAAGTGCTTTAACGATATTTTCTGATTTTTACCGATATGCTTTTTGCACATTATTCCGAAAATTCGTGTTAAAAAAACAACTGTGTTTATTCATCTTCATTTTTTTCAATGGCAATGATACTGTTGGCTGGCGACGTTAAAGCAGTTTTTTGGTTAAGGTCCAGTCCAGCCCCAGAATTAGACAACAACACTATGGAAAAAAGTTCAGGGTTCGAAAAATTATTCTCCGCAACCATAAACTCTTTTATGTTGTCGTTTTGGGCCAAATCGGTTGGTAATTCTCCGGTCAGGTTATTGTCAAATACATTAAAGATTTCTAAATTTTTTAATTTCTTTACCGTTGTTGGTACCGTTCCTGACAATTTATTGCTACTGAGGTGCAACTGCTGTAATTTGTTGAGTTCGCCAATGCTGCTTGGTATCGAGCCTCTTAAATTGTTGCCGTTAAAGGCCAGTATGTTCAGGTTTTTAAGATTTCCGATAGTAGCAGGCAGTTCACCGGATATGTTATTGAACGAAAGTTCTAAGGTTTTAAGATTGGCAAGGTCTCCTATGGAAGCCGGGATCGTTCCTTCAACATTGTTAAAGAGCAACGTAATGCCGGTTACCTTTTTGTCTTCTACTGTTACGCCTTTCCAAGCTGAAACCGGTTGGTCCAATTGCCACGTATGGTGCCATTTTTCGCCATTGGTGGCATGGTAAAAGTCGATAAGGGCTTGTTTTTCTTGGGTGCTCACTTGCGCAAAAAGTGCAGTACAAAAGACCGCAAAAAATAGGGTAAGTAATGGTTTTTTCATAATTCGGGGCATTGAAATTCTTACAAAACAGTATAAATAAACCACATTTTTTGCTTAAGTACAAAAAAAATCGATGAAATGCACTATTTTTTTGAATTCACGATATAGCCAGTTGTTGGAGAAAAGCCGTGTTCATTTCGTGAATGCCTTCAAAAACCGTAACCTGCAACCGGTTCCCGAACAGAGCATCTCCTTTTAGCTGTTCTTCGGTTTTGCGTGCTTCGGTAATATACGGGTCTTTGTTTCCGTAGAGATAGGTGACCTTGGTTTCAGGTTTCAGAAAAGAAAAATCCTTTGGTTTCAATTCTTTTGGGATGCCTCCAGAATGAAGCACCAAATGGTCACAAATTATGTTGCGGCTGGCCAACCACCGTGTGGCAATGGAAACCCCTTGTGAATAGCCCAATACGATAAAGTTGGTCATCACTGTTGGTTTTTCAGCTTCCCAAACCGCATCGATATAGGCTAATACGTTTTTGGTTTCTTGCTTGGTATTTTCCTTGGTGAGCCAGGACGCACCCACGTGTTTAAAGTCGTTTCCTTGGTAGTATTTAGAAGGAGCTTGGGGTACGATAATGTAATTTTCTTCGGGATTTAAGTGTCTAAAATACCTGGCAAAATAGCGACTTAAATATCCTAATCCATGAAATGCTATCCAAATGTTTTTTGTTTTAGGAGTAAGGGTGTTTACAGTGGTGTAGGTGTTTGTTGAAGTATAGGAAACCGTTTTTTCGTTGGCCATTTGTATTTTGTATTTTTACAAAGTTAAAAGAAACAGATGAAGTACACCAAAGAAGAAGTTTTGGCAGGTTGCAAAAAAATGTGCCAAAACACCCTTATGCAAACCTTGGAAATCGAGTTTATCGATGTTACCGAAGATACATTAATAGCCAAAATGCCCGTAACGCCAAAAGTGCACCAGCCAGACGGCGTATTGCATGGCGGGGCATCGGTGGCATTGGCCGAAAGCGTAGGCAGTGCCGCAGCATTTATCTTTATGGATGCCGAAAAAGTAACGATACGCGGAATTGAGATTGCCGCAAACCACGTTAAAAGCGTACGCGAAGGCTTTGTGTATGCCCACGCGAAAGTGTTGCACCAAGGCCGTACCACACAGCTTTGGCAGATTAAGATCGTCAATGAGGAAGGGCAATTGGTTTCCTTGGTAAAATTGACTACCTTAAGCCTTGAAAACTAACCAAAAATGAACTTAAAAATAATACTTCAACAACTAACCGAACATTACAAACAGAAAAAACCCTTTGTGCTTTACGCGCACCCTGAAGGCGATACGGTTGAGGTATTGCTTCAAGAAAACACGGTAAAATACACTTCGGAAAAATTTGATGAACAAGGTATTGTCATGGCGCCATTTAAATATGAAGGCCAAACAATATGTATTCCTTTTAAAGCGTCTCAACAACTATCCTGTGATCTTTCAGAAGCTTTTCAAAACCAAGGGAAAATAAAGCCCAAGACCGTAGAACTCGACTCCAAAACAATAGAAAAGGAAGAGCACATGCGGCTCGTTTCAAAAGCACTTAAGGCCATTAACCGAAAGCACATCCACAAGGTTGTTGTTTCACGGAAAAAGGAAGTGCCTATAGAACATATCGATTTCTCAAGTCTTGTGCCCCGGTTATTGCGGTTGTACCCAACGGCTTTTCGCTATGTTTGGTATCATCCTGAAACCGGTTTGTGGTGCGGCGCCACGCCCGAAGTGCTTTTGGTTACCCAAGGCGGTTCTTTTACTACCATGGCCTTGGCAGGAACCAAGAACATAGCAGACCAAGCCGAACCAGACTGGACACCCAAGGAACTGAACGAACAACAGGTAGTGACCGATGTGATGAGCAATTGCCTGCAAAAAGTGACGTCGGTATTGCGGGTCTCAAAACCTTATACCCACGAAGCAGGATCGCTTGCGCACTTGCGAACCGACATTACCGGAATGTTGAAAAACAAAAAAACCACCTTGACCACCATTACTGCCGCTTTGCACCCAACCCCAGCGGTTTGTGGCACGCCTTTAAAAGAGGCCACCGACTTTATTGTCGATAACGAAGGCTATGATCGGGAATATTACACGGGGTTTATAGGCTCCATAAACGATAAGGATTCCAGGTCGTGCCTGTATGTCAACCTTCGTTGTATGAAACTTGAAGACGACAAAGCGTATCTATATGTAGGAGGCGGGATTACCTTCGATTCACAGCCGGAAGACGAATGGGAAGAAACCCAAAACAAATTGCAAACTATGTTGCAGGTACTGCAACCAATGCTTTAAAATTGACACGGCAGTTTGTACCTTTGCAACAATGAACTATTCTGCAAAACACCTCTCGCAAACCCTTACCCAATTGTGCCTTTTAAAAGGGATAGACCACATTGTGATCTCCCCAGGTTCACGAAACGCGCCGTTGACCATTGGCTTTACCGAAAATCCCAGTTTCAACTGCTTTAGCATTGTCGATGAGCGCTGTGCTGCTTTTTTTGCTATGGGAATGGCACAGCAAACCAAAAAACCCGTGGCTTTGGTATGCTCTTCCGGTTCGGCATTGCTGAATTATTTCCCGGCAGTGGCCGAAGCGTTTTACAGCGATATCCCCTTGGTTGTCCTTTCGGCCGATCGTCCACCAGAATTGCTCGAAATAGGGGACGGGCAAACCATACAACAAGAAGAAGTGTATGGAAAGCATATTCTTTATAACGCGAATTGCAAAGAAGGGACCGAACACCAAACTTTTAATGAAACCGAAATAAACATTGCGTTGAACACAGCATTCGAGCTGCAAGGCCCGGTGCACGTAAACTTACCTTTTTCTGAACCGTTGTATAACACCTTAGATACATTGGAAGTTCATCCGCAGCACGTTCCAGCGAGAGTTATTGCTGAAGAAAGTCCCGAAAATTTAAATGAATTTGCCAAAACGTGGAACAACAACACTAAAAAAATGGTTTTGGTGGGCGTCTTGCCGCCAAACAGCATTGAAGAACAGTACATCAAAGCTTTGGCAAAAGACGAAAGTGTTTTGGTGTTGACCGAAACAACGTCCAACCTGCATCACGAAAATTTCATTCCGGCTATCGACCAGCTCATTACCGCTTTGGACGAAGACGGTTTTAAAGCCTTGCGACCAGATATTTTACTTACGTTTGGCGGGATGGTGGTTTCCAAGCGCATTAAAAAGTTTTTACGAAGCTATAAACCAAAAGCACATTGGCACGTGGATGTTAAAAAGGCATACGATACCTATTTTTCTTTGAGTGCGCACATAAAAACAACCCCCAATACATTTTTACAATCGTTCATGCCCAAAACCCACACGGTGGCGAGCACCTATCAACGCGATTGGCTTGCTGTTAAAAACAAACGCACGGCCTTGCACAAAGAGTATGTTGCCACAGCACCGTATTCAGATTTCAAGGTGTATTCCGAAATTTTAAAAGCCTTGCCCAATCCTCTTCAATTGCAAGTGGCCAACAGTGCAGCGATACGGTATGCACAATTGTTCGATATCCCAACGTCCGTACACGTGTTTTGCAATCGTGGCACCAGTGGTATTGACGGAAGCGTGAGCACGGCCGTAGGGGCAGCGTATGCTTCAAAACTGTCTACGGTGTTGATAACGGGCGATTTGAGTTTCTTTTACGACAGCAATGGGTTGTGGAACGATTATATTCCAAAGGATTTCAAAATTATCTTGATCAATAATAGTGGCGGTGGCATTTTTAGGATTTTGCCGAATGCAAAGAATACCCAGCATTTTGAACGCTTTTTTGAAACACAGCACCAACTTTCAGCAAAACAATTGGCCATGATGTATCAGTTTGATTATACTCCGGTTACTGATGAAGTTGCGTTGAAAGAACAATTGAATGTGTTTCTTTCTTCTTCTGAAAAACCCAAAATCTTGGAAGTGTTCACTCCTGCTGAAGTAAATGACCGGGTCTTACTGGATTATTTTAAGTTTATTGCGTGATATTTTCAAGCATCTAACAGTTCCCTAGCCCAGTTGTATGCTTCGGTAAGGTTTGAAAAGGAGGCGAAAGGCTTGTTGAAGAATTTGGCTTCCATTTCGGCGTTTTTTTTTCCTATTTCGGACTCGTAAACAACGGCCAACCCTTTGAGGGTAGGTATTTTTTCTAAATATCGGTAATCTTGGGGGTTTAGGGAATACGAATTCAACCGGTTCGAAATATACACCCAAGAAGAGGCGCGCAAATAATTTAAACCGCTTATAAGAAGCGAAAAAGCCGTTTTGTATGAAAGGGTTACACCTTCTTTTGCTTCAACTACAGCAACATCGTCATAAAAATACACCGTGGCAATCTTGCTTTTTAGCACGTCTTTCAACACGGCACTTTCTGGCAATTGGTGGTGAGGAGGGGTTGGTTTCATGCCACGTGAAGATACTGAATTAATTAAAAAGGGTAAAAATTTTTTTTCTGATATTTCAATGAATGCTTATTGTAGTACCTTTGCAACTATGATCAATATAGGACAATACCAAACACTCACCATTTTAAGGGAAACCGACCCCGGTTTATTTTTAGGAGATGGTGAAAAAGAACAAAATGAAATTTTATTGCCGCACAAGTACAAGCCCGAAACGTACGAAATAGGGGATAAAATTGAAGTATTTGTCTATCTGGACAATGAAGAACGTCCCATTGCAACCACTCTCGAACCCTACGTTACATTAAACGAATTTGCCTACCTGCAATGCAGCGATGTAACCAAATACGGCGCTTTTATGGATTGGGGACTCGAAAAACAGTTGTTTGTGCCTTTTAAGGAGCAAGCAAGACCCATGACCGCAGGAAATTGGTACATCATTTATTTGTATCTGGATGAAAAGACCGACCGCTTGGTGGGTTCTAGTAAAACCAACTGTTTTGTTGACAACAGTACCGTGACCGTTGAAAAATATGAAAAGGTCGATATTTTAGTAACGCACCTTACCGAAAAAGGCGCCAATGTAATTGTCAATGGCAAACACCACGGCCTTATTTATATTGATGATATTTTTGAAGACATCCGTACCGGTGATCGTTTAAAAGCCTATGTTAAAAAAGTGCGCGAAGACAATAAAATAGATATTGTTTTGCAAGCACCAGGCTACCGAAGCATTGAACCCAATGCCAACTACATTTTGGACGAGCTAAAAGCGGCCGGAGGTTTTTTGCCCCTACACGATAAAAGCGATCCCGAAACCATTAAAAACGAATTGGGCCTCAGCAAAAAAAGCTTTAAAAAAGCCATTGGCAGCCTGTACAAAGACAAACAGATTGTCATTAAAAGTGATGGGATAGAATTGGTTTGATAGTTGGGTACTAGACAAAAGTGACAATAGTAGCTTAGGGATGTTTGAGTGAGTTCGATAGACCGGCAGGAATCACGAATTTGAATTTTTCATACCTCACTGGCTTGACGAAAGAGTTCTTATTAATATTCCCGTACTTGAATCTGTATCGAACTTTTGTTCTCCTTGTTTTTATAAAGATTGATGCCCGATTGCCTGTAATACGGTGTATAGTAGTAAGGGTTCCCATATTGTGAGCCTCTGTAATAAGGATTCCCAAAGTAAGGCATGGTCTGGTTTTCATAAACCGAATTGTTTACCCGTGAATATTCATCATCGGCATAGACCTTAAACCGGTTGTTGCCGTTTAAGCCAGGTTGAGCAAACTGATTGTTAAGCCGTGCTGCAAAAGGATTGTCGCCAGTAGCTTTGGCATCAATAAAATTGTTGTTTTTAGTGGCCGCCGAAAACATATCGACAGGTTGCCAATAATCCTTCCCGGAAACAGCAACAGGAGCCAAGTTAGGAAGATAGGCTGGGAGGGCCCCAAATTGGTGCCGTTCACCAAATACTTTATAAGGCATCAATTCCAGCCCTTTTATTTCTACCGAAGGGGTTGCTTCAATGGAAATATACCGCGTGTCAAAATCACGTTGACCTATTCCGAATACTGGAAATAACAATAGTATGAAAACAAGTTTTTTCATCGGTACAAAATTAGCAAATTTTAAGCCAAATTATAATGCTAATTTTTTTGAAGTGTTTTTCGGCACGGCATCTTTGTGTACCATAATGCTTATGGCCTTCAATTTCATATAGGCTTCGCTAAAGTAAACATATCCGCCATTGGCGTTTCGTTTTTCATCAGTCCCCCAACTGTTTTTCACTTTGTAGTATTTGGTGCCGTTTTGGTCGCGCACGATTCCGGTGATGTGCATTAAGTGGTCATCGGTGGTGTTGTAATTTTCAAATTCGGCTTGGCGGTAGGCTTGGGTAATGCTTCTTTCTGGATACACACCTTGCAATGCCTTAATGGTATTTTTTGAATCTTCAGGAATCACCGCTACTCCGTCTTTTGACGAAAAACTGCGTTCGCTCACATCGCAATCCAGCTCAACCGTAAAACCGTTTTCAAGAGCATGGACAATGGTTGCCATCATTTCATCTAATGGAACATTGTAAAAACTGCCGTTGCTCCAATTATCTGGGATGTTTAGGATGAATTTGGAATAAAACGGTGCGTGTGTAAATGAGGTAATGCTCGCATAATCATCAGGAATCAATTTCGTCATTTTCAAAAATGATTGTGGCGTATAGCTTTTACCCTCATACTGAAAGGTGGAAGGATTGCTCCCTAAATACACATCCAAAACGCTGGAAACCGCTTTTTTCCATTTTGGACTCAACTGCTGGGCGGGATTGTCGATATAGGTTTCGAGCATGGATTGCAATACGGTGACCAATTCGGCGTGGTTGTGTTTTTCTTCCGAAGCAATCAAACCGCTGTACGCTTCTTGCGGTACCAACCCATACGCACGAACCGAGTTGATTACGTCGTGTGCCAGCCCACCTTCGCTAAACTGCGCTTTGCCTTGGCGCATCACGAAATTTTCAGCCTTTTTGGGATAGGTATTTCGTACCGTGTACATTTCAGAAAGATCGATTTTTTTTCCGGTGAGCCTTATTATTTCAGACTCTAAAAAAGAGGAGGTGGAAAAGCTCCAGCAGGTACCGGTACGGCCTTGGCTTATCACAGGTGTAGTTTCCAGATCAATTTCCGTAGTAAACTTATAGGCCTCTTGAGCAGTTGTAGTTAATGTTGTTAAGAAAATTCCGAAGAAAAAAAGTAGCTTTTTCATAAGGTTAAAAAATGTTTGGTTTTGTCATGTTATTCATTGTTCGATACAATTAGTTAAATACTTCGTCTCACGAAATTTCGAAACTAATTGTGCATTTTTTAAGACCGTGCTATTTTTTTACTCGTTATTTTAAAAGCAATAGTTTGATCTATTTTTAGCTATTAAAAAATATATATCGAATGGATTATCAATTTAATCTCAAGTCTAATGTCTAATAGCTCATAGCTTAGTGGGACACGACTAAATTAGTATCTTTACCGTAAAAATATAAAATATGGACACACCCAACTGGAAAACAGCCAAAGAATATACCGATATCACCTATAAAAAGTGCAATGGCGTGGCACGGATCGCTTTTAACCGCCCCGATGTGCGCAATGCATTTCGACCCAAAACCACTTCCGAATTGCTGGACGCCTTCCACGATGCACAGGAAGATACCAGCATTGGCGCAGTGTTGTTGTCTGCCGAAGGACCTTCGTCTAAAGACGGGGTGTATAGCTTTTGCAGTGGCGGTGACCAAAAAGCCCGCGGACATCAAGGTTACGTGGGCGAGGACGGCTATCACCGGCTAAATATCCTGGAAGTTCAGCGACTCATCCGGTTTATGCCCAAAGCGGTTATCTGTGTGGTTCCCGGCTGGGCCGTGGGCGGTGGCCATAGCTTGCACGTGGTTTGCGATATGACGCTGGCCAGTAAAGAACACGCCATATTTAAACAAACCGATGCTGATGTAACCAGTTTCGACGGTGGTTACGGAAGTGCCTATCTCGCCAAAATGGTAGGACAGAAAAAAGCGCGCGAAATCTTTTTCCTTGGAAGAAATTACAGCGCACAGGAAGCGTTTGACATGGGAATGGTAAACGCTGTTATTCCTCACGATGAATTGGAACAAACTGCTTACGAATGGGCACAAGAAGTATTGGCAAAATCACCAACTTCCATAAAAATGCTTAAGTTTGCGATGAACCTTACCGACGACGGCATGGTTGGTCAACAAGTATTTGCTGGCGAAGCGACTAGGTTAGCGTATATGACTGAGGAAGCGAAAGAAGGCCGTGATGCATTTTTAGAAAAAAGAAAGCCTAATTTTGATAAAAAATGGTTGCCCTAAAATATTTTAAACCTACGTATTTGTTTTTTGGCTGTATACGCGCTAAACTCAAAATTTATGTTCAAATCCAGTAAAGAATTTGTTGAAGACATTCAGAAAACCTTCGGCTATTCCAAAATGGAAGCTCTCGATTTTACAAAGGTCAAAAATTTTCCTTTAAATGTAACGCAATGTTTGTATGTAATTGATTGGCAATCGAGTAGTGTAGTGTACCAACGAAACGTGGATAAAATTCTTGGCTATTCGGAAGAAGAATTCACTATGGAGAAAATCTTGGAAATTGCACACCCCAATGATATTCAAATTGTACGTAGGGCAACGCAAGCAATCGTAAACCATTTGGTTGAAAATAAAAAAATGTCCATGCGGGATACTTCCCTGAACATTACCTACAGATTTCGAAAGAAAGATGGTACGTATATAAAACTGTTGCGACAATCTTCGTTTTATTCTAGGACCCCCGAAGGAAAATTCAGGTCAAATATCTCATTGCTAACAGACATATCATTTTTTGATGATTCTGAAATCGTTCAATGGGATTTTATCACGCCTAAAGTTGATCAGGACGAACTGAAGAAGCGTGTATATGAAGAATTCTCATCCTTATTTACGGTAAGAGAGCTTGAGATAATTAAATTGCTGGCAATAAATCTTACTTCAAATCAAATAGCAGAAAAATTATTTATAAGTCCACATACCGTAATCACACACCGAAAGAATATGTTGCAAAAAGCACAGTGCTGCAATACAGCAGACCTGCTTACATTTTGCCATAAAATAGGGGTATTGTAAAAATTTTTTAATAAAAAATGGAGATTAAAAATTGTATTGTAAACAATCATCGCATAAGCTATCTAGAGGTTAATCCATCTAGTGAAAAAATAATTCTTTTTATCCACGGAAATTCTCTTTCTAAAGCCATTTTTACAAAACAACTGGAAAGCCAGCAGCTAAAGGCATTTAGAATGTTGGCGTTGGACTTGCCCGGACACGGTGATTCGCAGTGGTTGGAAACATACTCGGTACATCAGATTGTAGATGATCTTGCAACTTTTTGCAATCAATTAAAACTAAAAAACTATACAGTTGTTGGTCATTCTTTCGGTGGGCACATGGCCATTCAAGCGCTCCCTAAACTGAAAAACTGTTCAAGTATTTTTTTAATAGGTACGCCTCCTTTACAATTACCCTTAAATATTGAAGAAGCCTTTATGCCACATACCGCAATTCCGTTACTTTTTAAAAAAGAGTTGACAGAAGAAGATTTGGACATTTTTGCTACATCCTTAACGCATAAAGAGCATCAAGAATTTGTAAAAGAAAATCTTAAGAATACCGACCCACATTTTAGACAAAGCCTGTTGAAATCCATAAAACTGGGACAAATGCTAGATGAAGTGAAAATTTTGAGTGAGAGTGGCATATCCGTCAAGTTAGTTTTTGGGGAGGATGATGTGTTGGTCAATTTTGAGTATCTTAAAAAGCTCGAAAAAAATGATTTAATGAATTTTACTTTTCAGAAAGTAGAGGGTGCGATGCATCTTACTCATATAGAAAATATCAAATTTTCTGTCATTACTTTCAACCCATTATTCTCTGACCATAACAGCTGAACCACTACAGTAAATGGCTTGGTTTATTTCCTCACAATTAGGATTTGAGGTTTCTATGAAATTAAAATTATAACTACCTTCGAAGCGATTTTTTGCTTCATCAAAGTTAAGAGATAGGGATAGGGTTTCATTTAAAAGAGTGGAAACTTTTTCCATTGGATCACTACAGAACCAAGTATTGGTCTCACTGGCTTGCATATCAATAGAAAGCTCCAAACCATTAAATTCAATACTGTATGTTGCCTTCGGAATATTAAATTCAACAGTATCGTCTAAAACTGTAAATTTATTTCCATTACTAAACTCGAATAATATATATTCCCCAGGGCTTGCAAGTGTGCAATTTGAGGTCGTATAGGTCATTTTCCATATACCAGTAAGATCGATAGTACATTCTTCTACGCCTTCATTGGTTTTTTCAAAACAAAAATCAATTTCGGTATCATATAAAGTCAAATCAAACATATAGAAAAAAAGTACTGCTCCATTTTCAAGATTGCCAATAATCGAGAGTTTCTTGACCATTTTTTTGAAAGCAGCAGAGGTTGTGTTTAGATTAGAACATTCTGTAACGATCTTATATAAATTTTGGCTATTATCGAACATCAAAGTAAATATTTGGGTGAGCGCTTCACCTATGGTTATATCCCCATTATTGAGTTGTTGTATTATAAATGAAGCATATCCAACGAATAAATTGCCAATTTCAGCCCCACAAGCTAGGGAATTATAAACCCCTGCTAAGGATGTTGAAAAAATACCTATAAGCTTTGACGTAATATTATTTCCATTTATCCAAGCTGCATCTCCCTGCCAAGGGTCAGCACGTAATGAATATTGCTGTGTAGCGGTGGGTGTAGGAAATGAAATCTCTGTCGGTTGGAAAATATCGAAATTACCTTGTAAAAGGCTAAGAGTTGTATTCCAAGATATTAGTTCCTTGTTAATTCCGTTCAAGACATATGCGTCACCAACATTCTCTATATTTTCATCCGTGATTATTAAATTGTATGCTAAACTACTTTTTTTGTTTGTAATCGTAATATTGTCGCTGTTCGCAGAAAATATAAGCGGAAGTTTGTTGATTTCTAAATCCCTATTCAGAATAGTACCTTGAAAATCGTCGATTGCACTTAATACTTCATTATTTTCTAGAATATTTGTTTCTTGGTAGTTGTTTATATAGCTTATAATTATATTATGATAAGCTTCAAAACCTGGCATCATAGCGATTTCTTCAAAAGCCTCCTGTTTTGCTTGAGCCGATAAATGCATGGACCAGGGATGAAACATAGCTACTGTCTGCGCAGTTGTTTTAGAATCTATTGTAAATTCATCACCTTCTGCAGGATTTATATAGCGCATCATGATCAAGTTATCTTCATTATCAGTCACCAGAACTATTTCCATGCCATCATTGACGAAAACTTCTACTTCACCTTTTCCGTCTGTTATGGATTCACTTTCAGTAAAAAGAGAGGATAAAATTAGATTGTCTGTGTTCAAGGTAGAGTTTTGCGGAAGAATGATATTTATTGTTACCATTTTTGTATCGATTGATACTTCTTCATTGGTTTCATCTTGAATTGTATCATCTTCAGAGCATCCAATTATTGAAAAGAAGGCTAGAAGCAAAAATAACTTTCTCATAATGATTAGTTTGAAATCAAATCTATAGCAAATTGAAAATCAAAACAATACCTAGTGCTAGGTATTTTATGTATGGATTGATCTTACTTAAATTGAAAAAAAAATGAAATCTTAAAGGGTGTATTCTTTGGCTTACAGGTTTTTGCTGGAGAAGCCACACGTTTAGCGTATATGACAGAAGAAGCAAAAGAAGGCCGTGATGCTTTTTTAGAAAAACGCAAGCCTAATTTTGATAAAAAATGGTTGCCTTAAAAGTTAGGCAACCCGTAACTCTTTTTCCTTTTCCGCTTCTTTAATTTCCGCTTCCAGCTTTTCCTCAGCCATTTCTTTACGAATTTGCTTTACGGTCAAGGTACTTCCGTCATGGCTCCAACCGGGAGGGCCAAAAGTGTACATGAATTTGTGATACCAATTGCTGGACTTTTTCATATCCTGCCAAATGTTTTGGTATTCGTGCATTAAAATCACGTAAAGATTATAGGAATTTGGAGGAGTAGAAACACCGTACTGAATATCAACATCATCGTCCAATTCTTTCCAAGTGCCGAAAATCCTGTCAAAAACATTTAAAATGCCCCCGTGGTTTTTATCCATATATTCTATGTTGCAAGCGTGATGTACTTGGTGCATAGTATGGGTATTGACGAATTTTTCAAAAACTCCCAATTTTTTAATGTACTTGGTATGCAGCTGAAATTGCCATAATGCCTCGATTCCCAAACAAACCACTAACATTTCCGGAGGAAAGCCGATGATGACGATCCAAACATAGAAAAACGGTTTGTACAATATAGTAAACCAACCGTTTCTAACTGCGGTCCCCAAATTAAAATTATCGGAAGAGTGGTGCACAATATGCGCGGCCCATAAAAAGCGAACCATGTGGTTTTGCCTATGAAACCAATAGTAGGTGAAATCGTCCAACAGCATGCAGATAATCCAAACGTACCAAGCATAACTAAACGATTCCCAGCCCATGATGTTGGTGCGGACGCCATCGACCACTGGGTTGAATAAATCGTACGCAAAGTTAAAAACAAGGATTATGGAAACCGTTTTGATCAATGCTCCCAAAATAGCTGAACCAACGCCAAGGGACAAGCTTGAAATAAAATCCCTCCAGTTGTAGAGGTCTTTATCGTCAAAAACCTTACTGTACGATAGTTCTAAGGCGATAAAGCCTAAAAAGCACGGCACTCCATAAACCAACGGGTTTGTAAAATCCATTTTGTAATGTGTTGAAGTTAGTATTCAGAAAAAAGCTGAAGAGTGCAATATAAAGGTTATGTGCTCATTACAAAGGATTATCTATAATTTCTCAAGCAAAGAGCGTTTTAAACCTCTTTTACTACAAAAAAACCATCATTTCCCTGCTTTTGGTACAGCGGCATAAAAATATATGCATCCCAATCACTTTTAACGGGATTGCCATTTTGATGTGCCAATAATTCCCCTTTTTCTATGGGTTGGAAATTTTTATAGCCGGGTTCCATTTTAAAGGTGTCGTCATCGTCCAGACCGTGTCGGTATTCAATTTCAAAGGTTTTTTGGTATGCCTTTTGTTTCTGAAGAAAAGTAACTGATTTTGGAAATGTAGAAAGTGTTTCTAGATCCAAACCACACGCTTCTTGTAAAGCAATCCAGATGGTGCCTTCGTGATAGATGACAGAGTTGGGATCGTCGTGCTGCCCGGCTTCCAGTACAAATCCGGTTAAGCCCTGTCGGCTCATATAGCCATCGGTGGTGCCATCGACTATATCTGAGAACCCACGGATGATATACGTTGGGAAACGGTGCGCCCAACGGTCATTATCGTGAACATCCTGTACCGAAGCGTAGGGCAAACTATCTGATGAAGTGGTGTGGCAGTCCAAAAAATAGCGTTTATTAAATTCCGAAGCTGGGTATTCTTTTAAAACCTTGATAATCTCGAACATTTCCTTTTTTTCATGGGTATCGGTTACCTGTTCTTTTATGTTTTTTTGGGTCCACGTTCGGTTTAAATCTTCATCGATAAACCGTACTCCTTTATTGAGGGCTTTCTTATTGCCAGAAACGCCAACGAGGGTTCCCTTCATCTCAGGTTTGGATTTTGAAAGTTCATCAAACACATTCTGCAGTGCTATAATACCACTGGGCTCGTTGCCATGTATTCCTGCAGTTACAAATAGCAAAGCCTCTTTCTTGCCACTGCTGTATGTTCCTATTATCCTTGGGATGTCTTTTTTCAAAATAAATAATTTTTCAGTTTATAATGCATTTAATAAATTTTGTCTCACACCTGCTTGCCATCAGGCAGGTCTCATATCTCACATCTAATTAATCCATCGTCGCCAACACCCTGTTGGAAAGGCTGTTTTTATAAAGTTTGCGGTATTCAATTTTGCGTTCAATGGCTTTTATGGTGGTTTCGGTAAAGTTGGGCAGGCCAATATCTTCACAATAATCCAGTCCACCGGGGCTTAAAACGTTTATCTCAATCAACTTATCCTCCACGATGTCCAACCCTACGAAAAACAGGCCGTCGCGTATCAATTTTGGGGCGGCAATGTCAACGATGCGCTGCATGGCGTCGGTCAATTTTGCTTTTTCGGCTTTGGCGCCCAAGGCAAGGTTGCTCCTAAATTCGGTATCATCCTTATTTACCCTACGTATGACGGCTTTTTCACCATCTTCTTCCAAAATTTTCCCGTTCATTAAAATGACCCGCACATCGCCTTTTGAAACTTCTGGCAGAAACTCTTGGGCAATTACGTAGCCCTTTTCGCTAATGGTTTCAATAATTTGGTTGAGGTTTTTTTTGTCTTTGTCAATTAAATAAACATCTTGGCCACCAGAACCTTCCAAGGGTTTCAACACCATTTTTTTTCCATTGTCTTTCCAAAATTGCAACAAATCTTCTTTGCTACGGGTAATTAAACTGTTGGGCTTTATGGTGGAAGGCAGTTCTTCAAAATAGAGTTTGTCGATAAAGGCATGCGACATGGCGAAAGCATCGTTTAACACCAAGACGCCACTCTGTTGAATCATCCTGGCAAAGGCTATTCCGCTGTGTTCCGCCCAATGCCTATCATCGGTTTCTTCTGTGGGGTTGTTGCGAAGAAAGAGTACATCCAGATCCGAGCTGCTTATCACTTCATACGGTAAGGCTTCATCTTGAACGCGCTCCCAAAACTTTGTTACCGTTCGGGATTTTGGGGTTTTGGGCACTTTTTTGCACCGCAGGCTAATGGGTTTGTCGTGATGGAATATAAAATCGCCCACGCTCATCACATAAAGATCGTGATCCCGTTGCTGCGCTTGTTTCATTAATACTACCGAGGTGCCTATGGCTTCGGTTTCTATATCGCTAATTACAAAACATATCTTCATTTTTATATCATTTTAGAAAGGGCCAACCCTTGTTTTATATGGTCTATTTTTTTGTTGAAACCTGGAGATGTGAGATACCTTGGTTTTAGTTTTGGAGGGGTCAACAATCCCCTATCGGTCAAATCTTCGATGACTTCTACGTGCTTTAAAGCGAATTTTCCCGCCAGTAACGGCTCCAGTTCGCCATCATCTATTAAATAATCACGCAGCTCTACCAGCCCCTTGAGATAAATAATATCTTTTAAAAAGCCGCCACCTTGAAACATCCTAGAGGTAATATTAAAAGCATTTTCTTTTGAAAATCCATATTGCGTATGCAATAAGCTAAACACCTGCTTAAAATCGGCTCCATCCAAAAGCGCATCGCCTGCGACCACGCGCCCGGCCAAGATTCTAAGCCGGTTTCCCGAAAGTCCGCCAATTAAATACTCTGAGAGTACGGCAATCCCTTCTTGCAGGGCATCATAATCGGCAAAACCTGCTGCCATCTGGCTTAACGATTGTTGACTGCCGTTGTAGTATGTTAAGGCGTGGGTACCTATTTCGTGCTGTAATAAAGCGGCTGCCCCATTTTTTGTCATGGTGTAATCGGAGGGCAGGTACAGTTCGCCTTGCGAGACCATCATAATGTTCACATCGTCTCGAATGTGGATGTTTCCATTGTAATCAGGGCTTTGCTTTTTAAAATATTCAAATTCCCTTTCGGCCATTTTTGCAAATGCCTTGGCATCGATGTCTTGCCGTTCTTCTTGTGAATGGTCTTCATCGATATTCTGAAGTATCAGTTTGGCCTCGGTCAATACATTTGGATCAATTCCTTTATACAAACGGACGCTGCTGTAAAAGAAGTTTTTTGAACCCCGTTCTTTTAGCATGGTAAGCTGTTGGTCTATTTCTTCTCGTTTTTCGTCAAAAAGGTAGGAGAGGGCGGGGTCGTCTATTTCGTCTATCCTTAAATTATAGAGTTTGCGTTTCAAAATATCCGGATCTACCGGAAGCAAACGGTAATGGTAGGCGCCTATTTCTTCAAAATTGGTTTCAAAAAAACGTTTGCGAAGTGCTTGGATGTTCACGGGGGCAATCAACAATAAAAATTGATAGCTCAATTGAATTTCAGTAAGCTGTTTATCTATTTTAAATACTTCGGAATGAATATCACGTTTTCCCAGCGCATGAAAATTGGTGAGTTTTGAAGTGGTCTGTACCCGTATAAATTCAAAAATGGCTTTTTGGATGGCTTCAATTAAACTGTCCCTAAATTTTCTGAAATAGACCGGATAAACATTATCGTCCGCGTCGCGGTAAACAGGTGGCACTTCAAGGCCAATCAAAGTTCCACCTTTGGCCTTGATGTCTTTAATACTGAAAAGCGGCGTTACGGCTTCCAGTTGGCGTTGTTTGGTCTGCTCGATACGTGCGGTAAGCTGAACATTGTATTTTCGGCTGGGGATCTTGCAAAGTTCATCTTTTAGAACGTCCAAGGAAACCGGCAGTTTGTGTGAAGGCCCACGGATGACAAATTCGTGGCTGTTGGTTTCCCCACTGAAAATTTCCAATAAAATGAAAGAACCGAATTTAGCCGCCATTTTTTCGGTCAACACCGAAATAAATTCCTGGAAAAAGTCGAAATGCTCTTCCCCAATAATCAAATAAGAGGCTCCGCTCCGGGCCAAACGCAATGTGGCCTTGTCATTTGGTTTTTTTCTGTAGATAAGCAAAGAAGGCACATCGTGCTCCAAAAATAAATAACCGTCATGCGGTAATGGGCAAACAGTGCGTTCGCCGGGAGTAAGATCGTTTAAAATCTTGTTTATTTTAGAGGTAGTTTTAGTTGTTTCGGTTGTGGTTGTCATTTTGTATGGAAATTTAATGGTAGTAAATGCTTCCATACCTCAAGATAAAAAAACACCCCGGTGCAATCGGGGTGTTTAAAAAATGTTTAACTGTAAATTAGCAAGCAAAACGGTATTTGTTAAAATTATAAGGCATTAGTGATGAGTTAATTGCTATACGCATCACTATGCACATTGGCAACGGCCCGTCCGCTGGGGTCGTTCATGTTTTTAAAACTCTCGTCCCATTCTAACGCCGCGGGACTGCTGCACGCCACTGATGGGACCGATGGCACGCTCAACGCCGCCGTATCACTGGGAAAATGCTCGGCAAAAATGGTTCGGTAATAAAATTCCTCTTTGCTGGTGGGCGTTTGGATGGGGAATTTATAATGGGCGTTCTCCATTTGATCGTCGCTTACTTGCTCGTTAACCATTTCCTTTAAGGTGTCGATCCAACTGTAGCCCACACCATCACTGAACTGTTCTTTCTGGCGCCACGCCACGCTTTCGGGCAACATGTCTTCAAATGCTTTTCGCAGCACCCATTTTTCCATAGCCCGTTTCGAACGCTCATCGAGAGAATCACCATTTATCATTTTATCTTTTGGGTTTAAGCGCATCGCCACATCCATAAATTCTTTGTCCAAAAAGGGCACCCTGCCTTCAATGCCCCAAGCAGCCAAGCTCTTGTTGGCCCGCAAACAGTCGTATTGGTGCAGTTTATCGAGCTTTCTAACGGTTTCTTTATGAAATTCTTCAGCATTGGGCGCTTTGTGAAAATAAAGGTAGCCCCCAAATATCTCGTCGCTGCCCTCACCGCTCAACACCATTTTAATCCCCAACGATTTTATGGCCCTTGCCATTAAAAACATAGGCGTTGATGCTCTAATGGTTGTAATATCGTATGTTTCCAAATGGTAAATGACGTCCCGAATGGCATCGATCCCTTCTTGGATGGTAAACTTGATTTCATGGTGCACGGTATCTAAATGCTCGGCTACTTTTTTGGCAGCAGCCAAATCTGGGCTGCCTTCCAGCCCAATGGCAAACGAATGTAGCCTAGGGTACCAAGCATGTTCGGTATCGCCGGTTTCAATGCGTTTATCGGCATATTTTTTTGCCAGAGCAGAAGTGATGGAAGAGTCCAAACCGCCCGAAAGCAACACGCCATAAGGCACATCGCTCATCAATTGGCGGTGAACGGCAGCGTCCAAGGCCTCTCGTAGTTCTTGAATGTTGGTTTCATTGTCTTTTACAGCATCGTATTCCATCCAGTCGCGGGTGTACCATCGTGTCAGTTCGCCTTCCTTACTGTACAGATAATGTCCTGGAGGGAAAAGTTCGATTTTGGTACAGATGCCTTCTAAGGCTTTTAATTCGGAAGCCACGTAAAAGGTCCCGTTTTGGTCCCAGCCCATATACAATGGAATAATGCCCATGTGGTCGCGGGCAATTAAATATTCATCTGCTTCTACATCGTAGATGGCAAAACCGAAAATACCGTTTAAATCATCTAAAAAACCACTTCCTTTTTCCTTGAAAAGCGGTAAGATGACTTCACAATCCGATTTTGTTTGAAACTCGTAGTTTTCAGTAAGCTGTTCGCGCAGTTCCAGATGATTGTAAATTTCGCCATTGGCGGCCAATACCAATTTGTTGTCTTTGCTGAAAAGCGGCTGTTTTCCCGAAGTTGGGTCCACAATGGCCAAGCGCTCATGCGCCATAATGGCTTTGTCATTGTCGAAAATCCCGCTCCAGTCCGGCCCGCGGTGACGAATACATTTACTCATTGACAATAGCTGTAAGCGCAAGGCTTCAGCTGGTTCTTTTAGTTTAAAAGCACATACAATTCCACACATAATAATTCCCGCAAAGGCCGGAACCTTTTAAGATGCCCAACCCCTTTAGCGGTCTCCTTGATTTAGTTAGTATTTGATTTAGTTGATTTCATATTGTTGGTATTATTTTCCTCTTTCGCTAGAGGTTCAGAGGACTTTTTACAGACAGCCATAAAAAGAAAAACCCGTCAAGTTTCAAAAACCTGACGGGCGGAATATCGCGACAAGTTTTTGCTACGGCAACGGGTTATTATTGTTGTTATTTACGTTGAAAAGTATCATAAACTTGTATTTTTCTATTTTGGTTGTTTGTAAATATTCATTAAAAAAAATGTAAAATCCAAATTTAGTGGCCTGTTTTTTTTGAATTAATTGGTCAAAATGAACGATAAACGCAATTAAAACAAGACCTTAACGGTCAAATAAAATAAGTTCTACAGGAAGCGTTTCTTTAGGAATTTGATTTCCGTTTATATCGTAATAGGTATGTAATACGGCTGTATTTTTCCGTAAATGGATGCGGTATATTTCTCTTTTTGGTGCATAGAGCGTAATAAAATCGGCACGTTCCACGTCATAGTCTTTATAGTCAAACTGAAGTTTCAGCCGGACGGTTTCAGGAATGGTTTCGGCTAACATAAATTCTGAATGGAATATTAATGTGCCATTGGGAAGATAGGAAGCCGAAGACCCAGGTCTTCCGTCTTCTTCAAATATTGAAATATAGCGTACGACCTTGTCATCGGTGGCATCAAACCCTTTTTGAAGCTGCCATTCTGAAATAAATCCACCGGGGAATAAAGTATCTTGATTGGACAAAACAGCTTGCGGAACATCAGATTCTGCAATGGTCGGTTGATTCCGATTTACATCCTGAGCCTTTGCGAACAAAGGAAAGCAAACCAACAGGATAATCAGTAGTGTAGTGTTTTTCATGGTCATTGTTTTTTATAAATTCAATATAATATACAAAGACAACAGGTAGAAAAACAGTACTTTATGACTATCTTAACTTTGGAAAATCTTCTGGTTTCGCTTCATGAATAATGGCATAGACCTTTTCAAACACATCTTCTACCGATGGTTTGGTAAAGTAATCCCCATCGGTTCCATACGCCGGGCGGTGGGCTTTGGCGGTCAAAGTTTGTGGTTTGCTGTCTAAATAACGATATCCATTCTGTTTTTCAACAATAGTATTCAAAATATAAGCCGCGGCTCCTCCCGGAACATCTTCATCTATCACCAACAACCGGTTGGTCTTGGCCACGCTTTTTACCATATCTTCATGAAGGTCGAGCGGTAGCAGGGACTGAATATCGATAATTTCAGCATCGATACCAACTTGCTGTAATTCTTTGGCTGCTTCCTCAACCACGCGCAAGGTACTTCCGTAGGAAACCAAGGTAATATCTTCCCCTTCTTTAACCGTTTCCACAAACCCGATTGGCGTCCGGAAATCTCCCAGATTGCTCGGCATTTTTTCCTTTAAACGATATCCGTTTAAACACTCAACAATTAAAGCGGGTTCATCGGTTTCAAGCAACGTATTGTAGAAACCTGCGGCTTTGGTCATATTTCTGGGAACCAACACGTACATGCCGCGCAATAAGTGAATTAAACCGCCCATTTGTGAGCCACTGTGCCAGATGCCTTCCAAGCGGTGGCCACGGGTACGCACGATCAACGGTGCTTTTTGCGTACCGTTGGTGCGGTAACGCAAGGTGGCTAGATCGTCGCTCATTATTTGTAGGCAATACAAGATATAGTCCAAATACTGTATCTCGGCAATGGGACGAAGGCCTCGCATCGCCATCCCGATGCCTTGGCCTAAAATAGTGGCTTCGCGAATCCCGGCATCGGCAACGCGCAATTTTCCATGTTTGTCCTGCAGGCCTTCCAAGCCTTGGTTTACATCGCCAATCTCGCCGCTGTCTTCCCCAAATATGAGGGAATTAGGGTGGTTGCTGAAAATAGCATCAAAATTATCCCGAAGCACCACACGACCGTCAACTTCTTCGGCCTCATTGTCGTATTCTGGTTTTATTTCGGCGATGGTCTTGGCGTTTTCTTCAGCTTCGGAATAAAGGTGGGCACTGTATTTCGGCTGAATGGTTTCGTAATAATTTTCAATCCAATCGATCAATTGCCTTTTTTCTGCGCTATCTTCTGAAGTTACATAGCGCAATGCTTTTCTGGCGGCTCCCAATATCGTTTTTCGAAGGGGCTCCGTATCGGATGCCAAATCGTTCTTTATCTTTTCAATGAAATTTTTGTTCTGGCTGCTTTCGGCGAGATTGCCCAATAAGGTTACCGCCTCTTGCTGTTCTTTCTTTTGCGGTGCCAAAAAGGCTTTTAAGGCTGCTTTTTTGCCATCCCGAACCTCTTTTTTGATGTTTTTTTCAATTTCTGAAAGCTCCTCATCGGTTGCGATGTCGTTTTCGATCATCCACTGGCGCATTTTTGCGTTACAGTCGTGCTCGGCTTCCCATTCCAACCGCTCTTTGCTTTTGTAGCGTTCGTGGCTCCCGCTGGTACTGTGGCCTTGCGGTTGGGTAAGTTCCTGAACGTGGATCAACACCGGTACGTGCTCTTCCCGGGCAATGTTCCCGGCCTTTTGGTAAGCTTCAACGAGTTCGGGGTAGTTCCATCCTTTAACCCTTATAATTTCGTAGCCTTTTTCGTCTTCGGTACGTTGAAAGCCCTTTAATATTTCAGAAATATTCTCTTTGGTGGTTTGGTACTTGGCATGGACCGAAATACCGTATTCATCGTCCCAGATATTGATGACCATCGGCACTTGCAACACCCCGGCCGCATTGATGGTTTCCCAAAACAGCCCTTCACTGGTGCTGGCGTTGCCAATGGTGCCCCAAGCGACTTCATTTCCGTTGATGGAAAAATTGGTCTTGTCCTTAATTCCCTTAACATTTCTGAAAATCTTGGAAGCCTGTGCCAATCCCAATAAACGTGGCATTTGCCCGGCAGTGGGTGAAATATCGGCACTGCTGTTTTTTTGTGCGGTAAGGTTTTTCCAGCTTCCATCCTTGTTCAAACTATGCGTAGCAAAATGCCCGCCCATTTGGCGACCAGCGCTCATAGGGTCTGCCTCAATGTCTGAATGCCCGTAAAGCCCTGCAAAAAACTGTTGTATTGTCAACTGGCCAATGGCCATCATAAAGGTTTGGTCGCGGTAGTACCCACTTCGCCAATCGCCATTTTTAAAAGCTTTAGCCCATGCCAATTGCGGTACTTCTTTACCATCGCCAAAAATCCCGAATTTTGCCTTTCCCGTCAATACTTCGCGGCGCCCCAAAAGGCTGCATTCGCGGCTGGTGACCGCAATTTTATAATCGGAAAGCACTTCGGCTTTAAAATCTTCGAAAGAAAGGTCTTTGTTGGTTTTTGGGTCTGTTTGCATAGTCTGGGTTTTGAGTTGCAAAAGTAGCGAAAATCAAGGGATTTTGCAATCTAAGATTCGTATTGAATTGTTAACAAATCGCTTTAAATGATGTTGATTACATAAAATAAAGCTTCGTTTTAACAAAGTTGGTGAAAAACCCTAAGTCAAACGGAGTCGATCAATACCATTTTCTCGTAAACAACCCTAACAAGGTACGTAAATCCAAGGTAACGATAAAACGGATGCGCTGGTCGTAATTTTCAAGTCCGGGCTCCCAGCCGAGGTTTGAATATAACGGGAAGTAGAGTTCAAAATAATCGGCCACCAAACTTAAACGGATTCCCGTATCAAAAACCCCTTGCGTGCCTTTGTCCGTATTGTGGATAAGCCCTGCATCGCCATAGGCATAAATCCATTTCCAAATATTGGTGCTGGCATTCACGGTGGTTATCCAACTGTTGGCATATTTTGGTGTCAATTGCGATTTAAAGCCACCTTCGGCAACAATCAATTGCTGGCTGAACAGGCCGCTTTGTTCGCTTCTTCCGTAGTAATTATAATCAAAAAGGTAATCTGTGGGTCTGTCCAATGCAAAACTGAAGAAATCTTCGTCTTCCCGTGTATCATTGAACAGAAAGGCTCCCGCAAAAAAACGGAGGTTCAACTGGCGGTTGTTTAAAAAGAGTTTTCGGTATTCCAAGGTGGTGGAAATCTTACTGAATTTCGCTGAAATTTCATAATCCATAACCCCTTTAAAATAATTGATCAAATTAGGGTTTGAATACACGTACTGAAGATTGAACACACTGTAATTGGGGTCTTGATTTGGATCGTTTGGGTTTTCGTCCCTAATAACGTTTACGCTCCTTAAGTTGATAAACTGCTTTTCGTTGTCGCGTAAATCCTTATTTCGGAAAGCAAAGGTCATAAACGGGGTGAACCTTCGGTAAAACAAGTCGCGGTCGTACGAAAAATAGCTCCCGGAAAACCCGTACCGCATAGAGTACAACGATTCTTTGTCCAGGTTTTGGGTATAGACAAGTGAGCCGCTCCCGATAATTGTTTTTGACCTAAGCCCAATTTGTGGTGTAAACTTATAATGAAACCCTTTGGCTAGCACCGTTTTATTATAGACTTTCGGCCCTAATACAAAACCATCGTAGAGGTTGTATTGAAACTCTGGCATAAAAAACACTTGGTTGTACCGCGAATCGCCCACATCTTGAAACAACCTAAATTGTAACGGACGGTTTAACAACCCTTTCACCGCCTTGTAATTGTTGCGCTGGTTATACTCAGGGATGGTTTTTTCGTAATTGAGCACCAACTTCCTTACGTCTTTTTTGGGTACGGTTACCGTAGCGATACTATCCACGGGCAACAACCACTTTTTAAAAACAATACTGTCATTGTTGATTCCGTAAAGCGAAACGGGCATCTTGTTTTTACGGGTGTTCTTAACGGTTACGCTTAGCGAATCACCTTCCTTCTCCACGTTTTTTATTCTGAAATCAATAGTGGTGCGGGTGTCAATGTAATCTGTGAAGAACCAATTGACGGGCAAGCGGGTGTTTTTCTGAAGTGTTTCCTGAAAAGCCTTCGGTTTAACGGGTTTCAGTTTGTATTCGCTATAAAATTCTGAAATGCTTTTTGAAACGGTTTCTTTTCCCAAATAATCTGAAAGATATTTAAGCCCAGCCCCTCCGTAGTAGTCGTTTGCGATATTTTTATTGAATTTCAGCAACGAGTCACGGGAAGTCGTCAAAGCTTGCTGTAAATTGTTTCGGGCCATGTTTTGGTACAGCAAGGGGTATTGATCGTTAAATTCCAAATCGGCTGCGTGGGCCCAACGGATGACCCAAAAATCGCTCAAACTGCCCAGTATCTTCATTTTAGGGTAATACGTGTCCACATAGTCCATCATTAAATGGATTTGCAGCGCGCCGGTTAACCAACTATCCTTCCTGGGGTTGAGCGGCAAAGTGGTTTCAAGGTATTTTCTTGTTATGGTTTTAAGCTGCTCCATATCGTACTCAAAGCCGGCAGGGAAGGGGCTTATGAAATCTGGGAGTTGATTAAGGCCGTAAACAGGGCTGTTGCGATAGTCTGCTTCGCTGATCACCATTTTTTTGAAAGGATATTCCCCAAGTTTCCGATCTAAAAAATGAACGATCCGGTCCACCGCCAAAGCACTTATCTGCGGTGATATTTTCTCGTCCCGCAAGTTGGTGATAACGGTGAATTTATCGGTTTCAATCGTTTGAAACGAGGATTTTTTTTCAAGATAGATTGTTGCCTGGTTGCGATTATCGCCCTGTAAGCGGATGGTTTTTTTACCTTCTGAAACCGTTTCAGAAAGTACATTGAAATCTGAAACAAGCCTATATGCTTTCGGCACCTCAAACGCAATAGAAAAAGAAGAGGGCGTTAAAAAAAGATCGTTGGTGTTTTTATTGCTGTAAGCTTGCCAGCCATTATCGAAAACGGCGGGCGCAATATACCAATAGCGTAATTTATAATCACCGTTGCCAGTTATCCCAAAACGCGTGAACTTGCTGCTCGGTAACTTCACGGTGTACATCAGGTTGATGGTAAAAGTCGCGCCGGGCATAATTGGTTTTTTGGGACTCACTTTTATAATATCCACAGCCTCTCCCCGTTCCCAATCCAAAGGGGTATTTGTGGTATCAGTAATGCTGTAAACTGTTGTTTTACCGCGGTCTTCTTTTTTTTCAAAATGAAAAGAGCTGTTGTAATTTTCGGCAAAGCGTTTGGCCAAGGGTGTGGTTTTGCTCGAAAAACTATTGCCCCAATCGTTCAAATACACTTCGTGCCACGCAATGGTGGAATTGTTTTTAAAAACTATCTGTTGGGTGATATTGATGCTTTTCGCTTCCGGTTTTAAGGTCGCGTTTATGGTAATATCAAACTGCGCCCCTGCGGAAACTGCAATCAACAACCCAAGTACCGTTATGAAAAAGCGTGTCTTCAAGAAGTCTTCACAAATTTTAAGGGTTTGTCTTGCAGCCCGGTTTGTAGGTAGTAAATACCATCTGCCAAATGGGAAACAGGAATGAAAATGGTTTTTTCTGAAGTGTTTATAGGGTGTTCCAGAACTTTCTGCCCTAAAACGTTATAGATGGAAAACATGCTGTTTTCAAGAATTTGTGTTTTTACAAGTACTTTTAACAATGTTTTTGCCAAGGTGTTCTCAATTGAGATAGTTAATGCATTCCCCTCAAAATCCGTTCCGCTCAAGATGATATCTTTGTTGGTTTGCAGCTCCATTACCACCGGAAGGTGATCGCTCATATTGTAGAGATCGTTCCGTAATGTTTCTGAAAAATCGCCAGTGCAATCGGGGCTGTTAACACTGTTATTGAAACAATTTCCGTTATTTCCAAAGGCTTGGTAGCTGCCTTCCACATACTTCAGTTTAGGATTGGTTTGCATGTTTTCAGAAATCAAAATAAAATCGAACCGATCGTCCATCCCGCCACCGGCACCGGCCCCAAAAGGCCCTGAACTTAATCGGGTGCTTTGGGTGTGCACTTGCTTAAAGTTACTGTTGTTGTGCCACAATCCCGGGGTATCCGCAGGATCGACCATGGTAATGACATTGGTGGGGTCCAATAATTCTTGATAGGCCGGTTCGGTAGAGCTGTACAGGTTCAGGTCGCCCGAAAACACAACAAACGAATTGGGGTTCAATTCTTCCAGTTCATTGGTAAACCGTTGTACCATCTGCAACCGTTTTTGTTCGTTTTCCCCACCTGAACTTGCTTTTAAATGGGTTACAAAAAGCTCGACCAACAAAGGATCGCTTCTTTTGTTTGCGGTATTCGCTTGTAAGGTGTAATGGTTGATGTCGCGTACGTTTGTTGTGATTATTTCATTGCCGAGAAGTGTAAACTTTGATTTCCTGAAAAAAATAAGCTGTTGTAGATCGGCGTAACCTGATTGGTTTTCAAAATACGCGGCCCTTTCGTAATTGTTGCCTTCGTCGTTCAAGGAAGTGTTCAAAATTTCATCGGCTCCCGCTTCACTTTGCAGTTCGCACACCATAAAGATATCGGGCTCGTATTGGTCTATAATGTTTTGTAGGATTAAAGACCTGTTTGGCGGTAAGGCCTCGGGAAATTCCAGAAGATTATAGAACATGATTTTGATCGTGCTTTGCGATAAAGCAGCAAAACTGACCAAAAAACAACTGAATACGATTAACTTTTTCAGCATATAGGGGAGGCGTATCGATTAAAAGTTAGGACTAAGGTTGTATTCGTCGTAAAACTGGTTCAAAATGTCGAGCACTTCGTCTTCGTGATCCACAATGTGAACGAGGTCCAAATCTTCAGCACTTACATTGTTGTTTGCATCGAGCAAGGTTTCTTTAACCCATTTCCACAAACCGCCCCAAAATTCGGTGCCTACCAAGATCAATGGGAATTTATCTATTTTATGGGTTTGTATTAAGGTAAGGGCTTCAAAAAACTCATCTAAAGTCCCAAAGCCACCGGGCATGACCACAAATCCTTGCGAATATTTGACAAACATGACCTTTCGCACAAAAAAATAGTCGAAATCAATACTTTTATCGCTGTCAATATAAGGATTGTCATGCTGCTCAAAAGGCAGTGTGATGTTAAGCCCAACTGAAGTTCCGCCAGCCAAATGTGCGCCTTTGTTACCGGCTTCCATAATACCGGGCCCACCACCGGTAATCACGCCATAGCCGTTGTTGGTTATTTTTTCGGCAATGCGCTCTGCCAGTTTATAATATTTATGGTCGGGTTTGGTACGAGCCGAACCAAAAATGGACACACAAGGGCCAATCCGGCTCAATTTTTCATAACCGCCTACAAATTCGCCCATGATCTTGAAAATGGCCCAAGAATCATTCGTCTTTACTAAGTTCCAGTTTTTATTTTTTTGTTCGTTTCTCATGCTATGTCTATTGTATTTTCTTTCTGGCTTATTGTTTTTTTAATTACATATCAGTTCGAGTGAAATTGCAAGCGCATTAGCGATTGGAATTTAGTATCGAGAACCCATCAATTTTCCTATCACGAAAGTAATTCTTTTTTAAGAAACCGCGCCGTATGGCTTTTTTTGTTATTCACAAGTTCTTCAGGCGTACCTGTGGCAATTACTTTTCCTCCTTTTTTTCCGCCTTCGGGCCCTATATCGATAATGTAATCCACGGCTTTAATAACATCTAGATTATGTTCTATAATAAGTACGGTATTTCCTTTTTTAACCAACTTGTTCAACACCAGCATCAATACTCTTATGTCCTCAAAATGAAGGCCTGTAGTGGGTTCGTCCAAGATGTAAAGAGTGTTGCCGGTACCGCGTTTTGACAATTCTGTAGCCAGCTTCACCCGTTGCGCCTCACCCCCCGAAAGTGTAGTGGACTGCTGTCCTAACGTTATGTAGCCCAAACCTACGTCTTGTATGGTTTTGAGTTTCCGGTAGATTTTAGGGATGTGTTCAAAAAACACGCAGGCTTCGTTAATGGTCATGCTCAACACATCGTAAATGGAGTTCCCTTTGTACCGAATTTCCAAGGTTTCGCGGTTAAACCGTTTTCCTTGGCAGGTCTCGCATTCCACATACACATCGGGCAAGAAATTCATTTCAATGACTTTTACGCCAGCACCCTTGCAGGTTTCGCAACGCCCGCCCTTTACATTGAAGCTGAAACGTCCCGGTTTATACCCCCGTATCATCGATTCGGGTATTTTGGCGAACAGGCTTCGTATTTCAGAAAAAACCCCGGTATATGTCGCCGGATTGGAACGCGGCGTACGGCCAATGGGCGATTGGTTGATGTCGATCACCTTGTCCAAATGTTCCAGCCCTTCAATTTTTTTGTACGGCATCGGCTTTTTAACCCCATTATAAATTTCGGCGTTTAAAATAGGGTAGAGGGTTTCGTTTATTAAAGTGGATTTCCCGCTTCCTGAAACGCCTGTGACGCCAATCATGGTACCCAACGGAAATTCCACCGTCACGTTTTTCAAGTTGTTTCCTGTGGCGCCAGAAAGCTTTAAGATTTTACCGTTGCCCTCCCTTCTTTTCTTTGGGACTTCAATTTCCTTGGTTCCGTTCAGGTAATCGGCGGTGAGCGTGCTGTGTTTCATGAGTTCTGAAGGTGTTCCTTCTGAAACAATCTCACCCCCGTGTTTTCCGGCTGCGGGGCCAATGTCGATCACGTAATCGGCACGTTCTATCATTTCTTTGTCATGTTCCACCACGAGAATGGAATTGCCAATGTCCCGAAGGGAAACCAAAGAATCAATTAACTTGTTGTTGTCGCGTTGGTGCAGGCCAATGCTGGGCTCATCGAGTATGTAGAGCACGCCCACCAATTGCGAACCAATTTGCGTGGCCAGCCTGATGCGTTGCGCTTCGCCACCGGATAACGATTTTGAACTTCGGTCGAGGGCCAAATACGTCAATCCCACATCGACCAAAAATTGAATGCGGGTGCGTACTTCCTTGATGATTTCCGAACCGATTTTAAGCTGTGTTTCACTTAAGTCTTTTTCTATGTTTTCAAACCATTTGGCCAATTCGATAATGTCCATCTGGGCCAATTGGGCGATGTTTTTATCGTTTACTTTAAAAAACAGCGACTCTTTCCGCAAGCGGCTTCCTTCGCATTCAGGACAGGTTACTTTGTCCATGTATTCCTTGGCCCAACGGCGTAGGGAACGGGATTCGTTTGCTTCAAAAGTATTCTGAAGGAACGTGGCGACCCCTTCAAAATCTATTTTGTACTTTCGGGTAATGCCTAGTGTTTTCGAATCAACTTCAAAAGCCGAATTACCTCCGTGGAAGATCATTTTTTTAGCATCTTCTGGGATGTTACTGAAGGGGTCGGTCAATTCAAAATCGAACTTCTGGGCGATGAGTTCCAATTGTTTGAATACCCAATTTTTCTTTTGTGGGCCATGCGGTGCCAGAGCGCCTTTTTTAATGGAGAGACTTTCATCCGGAACGATTTTCTTCAGGTTTACTTCATATAAAGTTCCCAATCCCTTACAGTTAGGACACATTCCTTTTGGCGAATTAAAGGAGAAATTGTTCGGTTCGGGGTTGGGGTACGATATCCCGGTGCTGGGGCACATGAGTGACCGGCTGAAAAAACGGGCTTTATCGGTTTCATGGTCCAAAACCATAAGCACATCATCGCCGTGATACATGGCGGTATTGATGGTTTCGGCAAGGCGTTTGCTGTTTTCTGTTTCGGGCGAAACCTTCAAGCGGTCGATAACGATCTCGATGTCGTGGGTTTTGTAGCGATCGGTGCGCATTCCTTTAACAATGTCCTTCACTTCGCCGTCCACCCGTACCTTTACAAATCCCTGCTTGGCAATTTGCTCGAACAGTTCGCGATAATGTCCTTTTCGGGAGCGGATAACGGGGGCCAAAACGCTTATCTTTTTTCCGTTGAATTCTTCAATGATGAGGTTTTTTATCTGTTCGTCGCTGTAACTTACCATCTTTTCGCCCGTATTGTAGCTGTACGCATCGCTGGCACGGGCGTAGAGCAACCGGAGAAAATCGTAAATTTCGGTAATCGTGCCCACGGTAGAACGCGGGCTTTTGCTGGTGGTTTTTTGCTCAATGGCGATAACCGGGGAAAGGCCGTCTATTTTATCGACGTCCGGCCGTTCCAAGCTCCCCAAAAATTGACGGGCATAAGCCGAAAATGTTTCAATATAACGGCGTTGGCCCTCAGCATAAATGGTATCGAAGGCCAAAGACGATTTACCACTGCCTGACAGCCCAGTAATGACCACCAAGTTGTCTCTTGGAATCGTAACATCGATGTCCTTTAAGTTGTGGACGCGCGCTCCTAAAACTTCAATAAAATCCTCATTTTTCGACATAGTTTGCAAAGGTACTCATTTGCATTGAAATTTTAAGCTCTGCATGAATCGGCTCTTTTGTTCTTCTGAAATTTTAAGAAAGAAAAACCGTAGTTATTTACTTTCCAAAAGTTGTGTTATAAACCTAAAAAAGGTGGTGCTTATGAAAAACACCAAACTAATGACAAATGCATAGCCAATGATTAAAATTACTATCGAGAATTTCAAAAGCAAAAAGGTCAAAGGCAACAACACGCCAAAAAAGACCAACAATAAAAAGAGAAGATACAGGTAACGGGTTGACGTGGGTATTTTTTTGGATGTCTGTTTTTGAAGTTGATATAGCTTGGGGATTAACTCTTTCGTGGCGTATTCCCCTAATTTGGACAAAAACACTTCGTTGAAAGAGGAGTCCTCAAAAACTTTGGTGTCTATGGAATTGGCAAGCAACATGATTTTTTCTTGGTGCCGCTCAAAAACCGCCTCGAGGTCCAAAGCATCTTTGTACGTCCCATATTTGTACCCAAAATAATACCATAACCCCGAGCCGCATTTGTGCTCCAACCATTTTTTAACGAGCTCTTTTTTATAGAAACTTGGGGCGACCACGCTTTCAGGGAGCTGTTTCTGTTTAGGATCGGTAAGCAACAGGGATTTTAGCTCCAAATACAGGTTTTCGGTATCGGCAAAATTGTTTTTTTCCTGAAGGAATTCAATCGCTAGTTTAGATTTTCCTTTGTAAAATTCCTTGACCTGAAAAAAAGTAAGTCCTGCAAATTCTACGTCTATGTATTCTTTCAATCCCGGCAACCATATTTTTGATTGCACTAAAAGTTCCACGATTTCCCTGAAATAGTTCATTTTTTGGATAAGCTGGTCTAAGCCGTCCATACCTGTTTTCCTGCTCTTCTTTAATCCCATGACAATTATTAGCAAGTATAGCATGATGAATAAGGCGAGAAATCCGCTTATTCCAATAAACAAGGAAGAAAGCTCAATGAGTTCCTGCTTAAACTGCAAGTCCCTCGTTGTTTTCTGCCAAAGCAAAAAGATAAGCCCAATACAAAGTAACCCACTAAACACCAAAGGAATAAGGGTGTACAAATCTTTCAAAAAAGATTTTTTTCTCATAGGTACTTTAAAAAATAAAACAATGTTCAGAGGTTATGGAGAAGAAGTGCCCGTCAAAATGACTTAGCAAGCTGTGTGTTCAAGAATAAGCGTAGAACAAAACAAGAAACTCCCCAGCTCTTGAAAATTGTTTAACATGCTCAAAAATAGTTAATTTTCCTACAAGATGTAGTATAATACTTACATTTCGATATAAGGTGTAAAAGAGCCGATTAAATGTAGCGGTAAATTAGGATCAAAATCCTACGGCAGTATCATCGCCCCGTATATCGGCACCGCCTTGCAGTTTTCCATTCGTGAGCCGTAAGATGGCGTCCACTTTACCTATTACGGGAGTTTCCTTTTTATTGATTATATAGCCTTTTTGTTGCAGGCTGTCCAGTGTTGCCGCTGAAAATCCTTTAGGTTCAAAAACAATCTCGTCCGGCAACCATTGGTGATGAAAACGCGGGGCATTGACTGCTTCTTGCATATTCATATCGAATGCAGAAACATTTAAAATAGTCTGCAGTACCGATGTGATAATGGTAGAACCACCCGGTGTGCCAACGCTCATATAAAGACTGTCGTTTTTCTCGACTATGGTTGGGGTCATAGAACTTAACATCCGTTTTTGAGGTTCAATAGCATTGGCTTCGCCACCAATAAGCCCAAACATATTGGGTTCGCCGGGTTTGGCACTGAAATCGTCCATTTCATTGTTCAGGAAAAATCCCAAGTCTTTAACGTACAACTTTGAGCCATACGCAGCATTCAAGGTGGTGGTTGCCGCTACGGCATTGCCAAATTGATCCACAATGGAATAATGGGTGGTCTCGGTGCTTTCACGGCCCAAAACACTGCCCGGGTCAATTTGGGCAGACGGGGTTGCCGCTTCAAATGAAAAATCCTGCATCCTTTGTTTCGCATAGTTTTTTGACAATAACGAGTCGGTAGGGATGCTTACAAAATCAGGGTCGCCTAAATAATGACTTCTATCTGCATACGCGCGACGTTCTGCTTCGGTAAGTAATTGAATGTACTTTGTTGAATTGTGCCCATACGTTTCAATAGGATACGGTTCGATCATGTTTAAAATTTGTCCCAGCACAATGCCCCCGCTCGATGGCGGCCCCATGGAAATCACCTTTAGGTCTTTAAAGGTAAACACTACGGGTTCCCGCCATTCGGCTTCGTAGCTTTTTAGGTCTTCCAAGGTGATAATCCCTCCTTTTTCCTGAATGAACTCACTCAATACTGTTGCCGTTTTCCCTTCATAAAATCCTGCCAACCCTTTTTTTACGATGCGCGATAAGGTGCTGGCCAAGGCCTTGTTTTTTAGGGTGTCGCCAACCGCGTATTGCTTGGTGTAGATGGATTCCTCGCCATTAACATCTTTAAAAACGGAACCGTATTCATTAAAACGCGCTACTTGATCTTCGGTCAGCACAAAACCTGTTTCCGCAAGATCGATTACGGGCTGCAAAATGACTTCCATAGGTAGCGATCCCAGTTTTTCGTGCACGGCAAAAATACCGGCGACGGTGCCTGGAACACCTACGGCCAACCCTCCAATTTTGCTTTTTTCGGGCAGATAGGTGCCGTTTTCGTCTAAATACATATCCCGTTTGGCCGATTTTGGAGCTTTCTCGCGATAATCGATACTGCCTAATTCGCCATACTGGGTTCTATAGACGATAAATCCGCCGCCGCCCAAATTACCGGCATAGGGATAGGTTACGGCCAGCGCCATTTCGGTGGCAATCATGGCATCGAAGGCATTTCCGCCTTTCTTTAAGATTTCAACGCCTATTTTTGAGGCCTCTTCCCGTGCCGAAACCACCATGGCGCTATCGGCCTCAACAGGAATTACTGGCTTTTGTATGGTGTCTTTTTTTGTTTCTGGTTGGGGTTGGTGCGTCTCTGGAGTGTCTTTGCAGGCAACCAGTGCCCACAATAGTATGAAAAAGGGGAGTGCTCTCATAATTGGTCTAATTTTTCTTTTGAAAAGATAATCAATTCATCAAAAAAGGAGGTGAATTCTGCTTCAAATTCATCATAATACTGCTCCAGCTCCAAGACGGCAAAATTCATTTTCGATTTTCCTTTGGTACGAACGTTCATCTGGTCCAAGATAGTGCTGATGCCCCTAACGGTAGCATAGTTCAGCAACCAGTTGTCGGCTATCATGTAAGGCATCATGCGTTGAATGCGGGCAGGGAGGATTGTAAAGTTATTCCGAAGCAACTCGTAAAAGTTATCCACATAAACATCAAGCGGAAGCTCGTGATAGTGCTTCCAGTTTTTGGCCAAAAAATGGTCGTACAGAATATCGACGATCACCCCGCTGTAATGGCTGTAGTTTTCGTGAAGCCTTGCCGTGCTTTGGCGTACCGTAGGGTGGCTATCGGTATAGGTGTCTATTTCGCGGTGCAACAAGATGCCTTTTTGAATTTGGAGCGGAAATTTCCTGTATTTCTTGCCTTTGATGCCGTCGGCTATAAAATTGCCTATGGTGATGCCGTCGTCTTCTCCTGAAAGATAGATATGTGCCAGAAAATTCATTGCCACAATTTACAAAATCATGAGGTAGTAAAGCCTTTTAAAAAAAGTATATTTGCTTAAAATTTGAATCCATGACTTTAATAAAATCCATTTCGGGAATACGGGGCACCATTGGTGGCCAGCAAGGCGATAATTTAACGCCCATCGATGCCGTAAAATATGCAGCGGCGTATGGCAGTTGGGTAAAACAGCAACGCGACAAAGAGGAATACCGTGTGGTGGTAGGCCGCGATGCGCGTATTTCGGGCGAAATGATTCAACAACTGGTCATGAACACCTTGGTGGGGATGGGCATCCATGTAATCGATCTGGACCTGTCCACAACCCCAACAGTGGAGATGGCGGTGATGATGGAACATGCCGATGGCGGAATAATCTTAACCGCAAGCCATAACCCAAAACAATGGAACGCGCTGAAATTACTAAATAAGGATGGTGAGTTTTTAAATGCCGAGGCCGGACAGGAAATCCTAAATATTGCCGAAGCGGAAAACATTGATTTTTCTGAAGTGGACCATCTTGGAAAAATCACCACCAACGATGCGTATATCGATTTGCATATTGATGAAATACTGGAATTGCCCTTGGTAAATGTTTCAGCTATAAAAAAAGCAAATTTTAAGGTAGTGGTAGATGGGGTAAACTCAACCGGAGGTATCGCCGTTCCGTTGTTGTTGGAGGCATTGGGCGTAGAAACGGTTAAGTTGTTCTGCGAGCCTACAGGCGAATTTCCGCATAACCCAGAGCCCTTAAAAGAACATTTGACCGACCTTATGAAAAAAGTAACAGACGAACAAGCCGATTTTGGCATTGTGGTGGACCCTGATGTGGATCGCCTGGCGTTTGTGGATGAAAATGGCGATATGTTTGGCGAAGAATACACCTTGGTCGCCGTGGCCGATTATGTATTGCAGCACAATCCAGGGAATACCGTGAGTAATATGTCGTCTTCCCGTGCCTTGCGCGACATCACCGAAAAACACAACGGAACTTACACCGCAAGTGCCGTGGGCGAAGTGAACGTCGTGCAAAAAATGAAAGATACCCACGCCGTTATAGGCGGCGAAGGTAACGGCGGTATTATTTACCCAGAGTTGCACTACGGAAGGGACAGCTTGGTAGGAATTGCTTTATTCCTGAGCCATTTGGCCGAAAATAAAATCGCGGTAAGCGAACTTCGGAAAAAATATCCAAGCTACTATATGAGCAAGAAAAAGATTGAATTAACGCCACAATTAGATGTGGATAAAATTCTGACATCAATTGAAAGGAAATACGCTTCCGAAGAAATAAATACCCTTGACGGCGTTAAAATAGACTTTGCTGAAAACTGGGTACACCTTCGAAAATCGAACACCGAGCCCATTATCAGGATTTACACCGAAGGTCCTTCACAAAAAGACGCCGATGCGTTGGCAGAACGGTTTATTACGGAGATTAAAGCGATAGCTGGATAAGTTGTGAGTTTTGAGTTGATGAGTCTATGGGTTAATGAGTAGCCTATTGCTAAATCTTAAAAATCGTACCTCGACATTCGTAATTCGAAAATCGTCTTACGGTTGCTTCAATACAATTCCGCAGAAAAAGCGGAATTACTCAGCCACCTTTTTGAAAAATAGCTTTTAAATCGTTATTCCAAGGTGTCTGAGTGATTTTATGGTGAAAGTTTAGAAATAAACCTGCTTAATTTTGATTCCATAAAATCGTACCGAAGACACATTGTACTTCGTCATTCATTATTCATCATTCGTACCTCGTAAATCGAAATTCGTAATTCGAAAATCGTCTTGCGGTTGCTTCGATACAATTCGGCTGAAAAAGCGGAATTACTCAGCCACCTTTTTGAAAAGTAGCTTTTATCGTTATTCCAGGGTGTCTGAGTGATTTTATGGTGAAAGTTTAGAAATAAACCTGCTTAATTTTGATTCCATAAAATCGTACCGAAGACACATTGTACTTCGTCATTCATTATTCGACATTCGATATTCATCATTCATCAATTGAACCTCGTAAATCGAAAATCGTACTTTGTCTTACAGTTGCTTCGATACAATTCCGCAGAAAAAGCGGAATTACTCAGCCACCTTTTTGAAAAATAGCTTTTATCGTTATTCCAGGGTGTCTGAGTGATTTTATGGTGAAAGTTTAGAAATAAACCTGCTAAATTTTGATTCCATAAAATCGTACCGAAGACACATTGTATTTCGTCATTCATTATTCGACATTCGTACCTCGTAATTCGTATTTACAACCGGTGTTTCCACCGTTTATGCGACCATAAATAATACTTCGGCTCTTCTTGTATTTGTTTTTCAATTTCGGTTAAAAAAAGGCGGGTTATTTCAAAATCAGGGAGCTCTTTTGGGTTTTCGGTCAGTAGCTCAAATGTGGTTTTGTAATACCCGCGTTTTACTTTTTTCACTTTTAAATATACGGCGGCAAAGTCCAATCGTTTTGCTATTTCTTCGGTACCGGTAAAAACGGGAACGTCAATGCCCATAAAGGTATCACGGTGTTTGTAGGCGTTTCGCTTTGGGGTTTGGTCTGATAATATAAGCGTAACGGTTTCCACGTTGCGTTTTGATTCCCTGAACAGCTGGGGAACGATTTTTTTATTGCTTACAATGTTTCCGCCAAAGCGTTCCCGGGTTTCTTTTACCAAGGAATCAAAATAAGGGTTGTCCAGTTTTTTGTAAACCGCGTAGCATTTATAGCTGGTTTTTTTGTTTAAAATCCCCATCCATTCCCAGTTGGCGTAATGCCCGCTCATGAGCAAAGTGCTTTTTCCTTTGGCTTTCAATTCTTCCAACAACTCCAGATTTTCAAACTGAAACCGTTTACTTATTTCTTTTTCAGAAATGGTCAGGCTCTTTATGGTTTCAAAAATCATATCGCACAAATGCTTGTAAAACCCTTTGGCAATACGGTTTAATTCTTCCGAAGAACGCTCCGGGAAAACCAGTTTTAAGTTGTTTTTAACTACTTTTTTTCGGTAGCCAATTATATAATACGTAATTATGTACAGCGCTGACGATTTGATGTACAACACCCACATAGGCAAGATGGAAACCAGCCAAAGTATAGGGTATAACACATAATAAAGTAGCCGTTGCATAGGTAGATTTACCACAAAACTAACTAATTTTATCGCATAAAACCGTTTAATTTTATTGAATAGCTATGCCACAACTCCACATTGCGACCATCATCATTATTGCAGCTAATGTAATTGTTTCGTTAAAAGGCTTTAACGATTTTTCTTTTTTTGAAAAGTACAAGTTCAACATTGCGGGGATACGGCGTGGCGAACAGTTGCGGATGCTCACTTCTGGTTTTTTGCACGTGGACTGGGCACATTTGTTTTTCAATATGTTCACGCTGTTCTTTTTTGCCAATGTGGTAATAAGCTCGGTAGGGACCGTTAAATTTATATTGATTTACTTGGCGAGCCTTATCGTGGGCAATTTATTGTCGTTCTTTTTCCATAAGGACGAATACTATTACAGTGCGGTGGGAGCCAGCGGTGCGGTTACTGGCGTATTGTATTCGGCTATTTTGTTCTATCCCGATATGGGCTTGTACCTGTTTTTTATTCCAATCGCCATCCCTGCCTGGATTTTTGGTATCTTGTATTTGCTCTATTCGATCTACGGAATGAAAAGCAGATTAGGAAATATTGGCCATGATGCACACTTTGGCGGGGCTATTGCAGGGTATGTATTGACCATTGCCTTTGCACCCATTTTATTGCAAACGCAATTGTGGATTGTTGCCGTACTGGCGATTCCCATTATATTATTGTTTGTCTTGCACAAACTCGGAAAAATTTAAAAATAAAAATTATGAAAAAGACAGTTCAAATTTTAGTGATCCTTTTAACCACAACAATAATGACACACGCTCAAAACACCCAACAGCCTACCGTATCGGTCTCTGGCGAAGGAATTGTAAAAACCGTTCCAGATGAAGCTAATATCAATATCCGGGTAGAAAGCAGCGGGAAAGATGCTACCATCATTAAACAGGAAAACGACCGGACGGTCTCTAAAGTGCTTTCATTTATCAAGAAAATGGGCATTGATGATAAAGATGTAAAAACACAGTACATCCGGTTGAACAAAAACTACGATCACAACAGTAAAACCTATAATTACAGTGCCAATCAGGCTATTTCCATCAAGCTGAAAGACCTGTCAAAATATGAAGATTTAATGAACGGATTGCTGCAAAGTGGCATTAACCGTATCGATGGCGTGAGTTTTTCGGTCTCTAATGAAGAAGCGTTGAAATCGCAAGCCCGAAAAAAAGCTGTTGAAAACGCTAAGGCGAAAGCCGAAGAATACGCCAGTGCCTTGGGCCAAGCCATTGGAAAAGCAGTGATGATCAGTGAATTTCAAAAACCAGATTATCCACAGCCACCCATGTACAAAACGGCCATGATGGAAAGCGATGCCTCTGGAGGACAACAACCCATCGCCCCAGGGCAGATTGAAATAAGAACAACAGTCAACGTGAGTTTTTTGTTGAATTAATTTTGCAGCTGAAATCAACTTAAGCCAAAAACAGCTATTATGTTGGTTTATTGCTCAATATAAACAAGTCTTGAAATTGACCTATGATGATATGATGTAAAACCCGCCAAAAAAACAGGCAGGGTTAAGACTGAGAAATGATTATTTTCCTGCATCCTACGTCTTTAAGTCGTATGTCATTTTTTTGTAAAACTAAACCGACCTAAAGATTTGCTTTAGAATCAATACTTATAATCAGCACATAAAAAACCTTCACAATTCAAACTGTTGTGAAGGTTTTTACGTTATAGCAACAAGTTGTTAGTTGGCTGCCCCGTCTCCCAACAACGACTCCATCTTAGCGCCAAGAGCGGCACCACGGAGGTTTTTGTCGATAATCGTTCCGTTTTCATCCAAAAGGAAGGTAGCTGGGATTGCCCTTACGTTATATTCCCTGGCAATGGGGTCTTGCCAAAACTGAAGGTTCGATATGTGGTACCAGTCCATATTGTCGTCGGCAATGGCTTTGATCCATTTATCTTTCTGCCCTTTTCGGTCTAAGGAAACACTGATGATGTTCAACCCTTTGTCATGGTATTTCTCGTACACTTTTACCACATTGGGGTTTTCCACACGGCAGGGTTTGCACCAAGAGGCCCAAAAATCGATAATGGTATAGGTGCCCAGCGCATCTTTTAATGAAAGGGTGTCGCCTTCTGGGGTGGGGCCGCTAAAATTAGGTGCTTTAGAACCAACATCTACTTTTTTGGCGTTTTTTATCATAGCTTCCACCTGTTTTACCATCGGGGAGGCGGCTACTTTGGGCGACAGGTTATCGATCACTTCACTAGCTTCTTGAGCGGTCATTTCTTTGCGGTTGATCATTTCAGAAAGCAACATCACGGCAAACAAGGAGTTTTTATTGTTCTTTATAAACTCTTTTTTATAGCTGGTTTCTTCGTCCATTAACGCTTGGTTTTCTTTTTGAATTTGCTGTACGGCATCCGTATCGCCACTGGATTGTGCCGCTCGGAATTGCGCTACCTGATCCTGCTTTTTTTGGTTCAAATCGCGCATATTTTCTGAAAATTCCCGGAATGCTTCGTTCTGCTTGCCTCCGCTAACGTACGATGCACTAATGCTGTCTTTGTAAAGCGTTGCTTCTAAATCTTTGTTTTCGGGAAAATACACAATATTTGCCCGTACCCCGTCCACGGTAAGGTAATTCACAAAAAGGCTGTCGCTTTTGGGATAAGTGCCCTTAAAAGTACCGTTGGTTATGGTAAGGGTATCGATTACCTTGGGCTGGTTGTTTTCCTTAATGCTGTAAACATATACGTTGGTGCCGTCTTCAAAGTTTTTGGCCGTTCCTTGCAACGTGTAGGTATTGCTGTCTTCGGCACAGGAAATTAAAAGGATGGTTGTAAGTAAAGTAACTAATATTCGTCTCATAATAGGTATATTTGTAGGCGCAAAAATAACAGTATTTGTTGCCGAAAAAAAAAAGCGGTTCTCAAATAAATGTTAATTTGTCACAACAAGGGTTTTAAACAGGAAATATACCATAAATTAGTAGTTACACAGCGGCGTAACCATTTGAAAATGAAAGCAAAAAATAACGATTTTCCATTTCAGGTACAGATAAGTTTCGCTAAACTTTTCGAGAAGTACCGCCAACAATTAAACGCTTCCAACAGTGTTGAAAAGGAGCGTGCCCAAGCGGTAATGGCCATTGCTGAAGCATATCCAAAGCTTTCAACCGGTTTTGATGATAAAAAAGAACTGGAAGCATATGCTCCCCAGATCGATGTCATCCTCAGTGACCTGTTTTCGCCCATCCTTCAGGAAAATGAAATACGGGCAGCAACCATCCCATTTCAAAACTTGGTTTTTAAGTCCACAAAACGGTATAAACACATACTTTCAGAAGCTGTAACCGATTACGAACCGCACTTCAACAACCTCGACGAAGACCATATGTACATCATGGCCTGTTGCATCATCCTGAGTGTGCATTATGGCTATCAAGTGGATTTTAAAACGCCTTGGCATTATAAAATTCCCGATAAACACGGGATAGAGCACAATTATAGGGTCATGTACAATGGCGATTTCGTGGACTTCATAAAAACAGATAAAGCAAAGGAGATTACCAAAAATGATTTTGAAGAGTTGATCGACGGATTTACCAACATTGCCCTTTGGAAAGAAAAATTCCCGCCGGGAAGCTGGGTTTTCAAAGGCTTTGTAATTGCCAACCTGTTTGATGTTACCTTGGACGTATCCATATCGAACTTTAAATCGAATTTGCTGCGAAACAATCTTGAAAAAGATAACATTTCCGAAAGTTTTGAAAGCATCTTCAAATCCATTTTCCAACTAAAGGAATTGCAAATCGGTTTTTCGGAATTTAACGAGGAAGATCAATTGTTCGAGAAATTCATCTTTAAGGATGTGGACAGTTATATTTTAAATCAGAAAGACAGAGAGCACTGCCAAACGGCGCTTTGTGAGGCATCGTATTACAAACTTTTTAAGCAAAAAGAGTTTTATTGCATATCGAATGTGCCCAAATATCATAAACGGTATCCGGACAATAAATTGTACAAAAAACTGCTGAACCAAGGCATAAAAAGTGCCATTTTGGCGTCCATTATCAATAAAGAAGGCAAGGTGTTGGGTGTTTTGGAGCTGGTTTCCCCAAACATAAACCACCTAAATTCAATCAATGCCAATAAGCTTAAAACCATTATGCCATTTTTGGTCGATTCGGTAATAAGGAGCAAAAAACAAATAGAAAACAAGCTTGAACTCATTATCCAAGAAGAGTGCACCTCGCTGCATCCCAGCGTACACTGGAAATTCCGTAATGAAGCAAAACGCTATTTAAAATCCATTGCGCAAGGAACCCCTACTTATTTTAAGGAAGTGGTTTTTGAAGATGTATTCCCGCTCTATGGGCAAATCGATATAAAAAGCTCTTCGGAAGTGCGGAACCAAGCAACGATAAAAGACTTGATCCTTCAGTTGGAACACATTCAGGAGATCATTAAACAAATCCATACCTTAGAACCTTTGCCTATATATGAGCATTTACAGTTCAGGATTTCAAACTACCTCACCGAACTCCGGGACGGTCTACAAGTGGATAGCGAACGCCAAGTGCTGAAGTTTTTGCATTCTGAAATAATACCGCTCTTTAAACATTTGGCAACTAAAAACGAATCTATAAAAAACCTTATTGAAGACTACGACCAACGAATAGACCAAAACAGCGGCTTGATCTATAAACACCGAAAAGACTATGACGATGCCGTGATGATCATCAACAAGCGCATGGCATCCATAATCGATAAAAAACAGGTCGAAGCTCAGGCCATGTACCCGCATTATTTTGAGCGCTTTAAAACCGATGGGGTAGAGCACAACCTCTATATAGGCGAGGCCATCACCAAAAATAACAGCTTCGATAAAATTTACCTTTACAACTTAAGGTTATGGCAGTTGCAGGTTATGTGCGAGATGGAAAACAGTTACTACAAAATAAAAGACCAATTGCCCGTTCCATTAACCGTGGCGTCCATGATTTTAGCGTTCAACAACTCCCTGTCGCTGCGTTTCCGGATGGACGAAAAACGTTTTGATGTGGACGGCACCTACAACGCCCGCTACGAAGTGGTAAAAAAACGGGTGGACAAAGCCAACATAAAAGGGACCGAAGAACGCGTTACCCAAGAAGGGAAAATCGTGATCATCTATTCGCAAAAAGAAGACGAAAAAGAATATTTGAAATACATCACCTTTTTGCAACACAAAAAACAATTGGACACCGATGTTGAAATTGTTGAACTGGAAGACCTTCAAGGCGTCACGGGCTTAAAAGCCATTCGGGTAAGTGTGTTGTATTCCAAACAGAAAGATAACAAAAAAGAATACTATACCTACGACGATTTAATTTCTGAAATAGCCAACTAAGCCAACCGCGAGCCACCGAAATAAAAGGAGATGGCAAAAGCCAAAATCGAGATGATGGTGCCGGTCACGAAAATGGTATAGGTCCACCGTAAAATACGGTACTTTCTGTCCAATACCTTTCCTAAAAAGTACAAGTCCTTGGTAAGTGCGGTATAAACGTAGTCACGGTCTTTCAGCAATTCTTCGATGGCCCATTCGTATTCCTTGAGTTCCATTCTATGAAAATTTCCGAAGAAAGCCAGGTTCACGCTTTTATTGTCAACATCTTCCTTGGTAAACTCGCCCCGCGTAACATTGGGCCGTGTGGCAATAACCGAAAGGATCATCGTAACCGTACTGAAAATAACAAAAATAGCCGTTGGGATAATTAAATAATCGTTGGAGGGGTTGTCCAACTTAGAAAGCAAATTGGAAAGCACCAACGAAATGATAATGGCATTTACCGAGAGCAGGATATTCGCCTTGGTATCGGCAATATCGCTCAATTTTATGTGGTTCCGCAGTGCCGTACGGTAAAACGTCTGTATGCCGCGGTCCACGCTTTTGTCTTTGTATTTGGCCTTCAGTTTGGCCTTGTATTCTTCTTTATTTCTTTTTTTACTTATTTTCTTGTTCTTCTTTATTAAATCGGCCAAGTTTTCCTGCTTGGTATGTTGCCAATTTTTCAATGCATACGAGGTGTAGAATTTGTGCTCGTTGATAAGAAGGTCAATGTTTTCGTCCCGCCATTCTTGGGGAGTGAAATTTTTGATGTTTTGGGCAATGTATTCCTGCCGTAAAAATTCGCTGGCTTCTTGAAAGTAGTCTTTGCCAAAGTGGGACGAGTCGGCATCGCGCATAATTTCTTCCATATGATCCTTGGGCGTAGTGCCTTTGAATTTGGTGGCCATAATACATTTTTCCACCCCATCGATGATGTCTTGGTCCACGTCTTTCGATTCTAAAAACTCACGGGCTATTTTTACGCTTTCTTCTTCGTGGCCTTCGCGTTTTACAATATAGCCAGTATCGTGCAACAAGGCGGCAAGCTTTAGTATGGTTGCATCTTTAACAGAAATTTGGGAGTCTTCAATAATTTCGTTTATACTTTTATAGACGCGATTTGTGTGCGAATAGTTGTGATAAACAAAGGTATTGGGTAGTTTTTCCTTAAAAAGGTTAAGCACAAAATTGTCTGTAACTTCAACGATGTCGCTCATAAAAGGTTGAATTTAGATTAACCAAATTACTAAAAATACTACGCTTTAATTTGCTTATGAAAAAAATTAACATCTTTATAACTATTGTAGCTTCCGTGCTTTTTAATTCGTGTGCTACTTACCATCCACAATACACATCCAATTACCAATCCACCGATTTTTCTGATACGGGCAAAGAAATTGAAAAAACATTTTATCTCATTGGGGATGCCGGTTATATAGGCGAAACGGAGAAAAATTTGTCACTGCAATCGTTTAAACAGTACATTGCCGGTAAAAACACCAAGAACGATCATCTCTTGTTCCTCGGAAACAGCTTTTACCCCGCCGGAATGCCTGAAGATGACGGCCCAGAAAAGGCACTAGCAAAAAAAGTGATTAACAAACAATTGGAAGCCATTAAAGGCTTTCAGGGTACTGTAAATGTACTGCCCGGAAACTTGGACTGGAAATCGGGGGTGGACGGCCTCGAGCGGGAAGAGGACCTATTAAAAGAAGCCTTTAATTCAGACTCCGTTTTGGAACCAAACAACGGCTGTCCGCTGGAAGAGGTAGAACTCAGCGATGCAGTGCATTTAATTATGATCGATACCCAATGGTATATCGAAAACTGGAACAAACATCCAAAAATGAACGATAAATGCCAGATAAAGAACAGGGATAAATTTTTGGAGGAGTTGGAAGGCGAGCTCAAAAAAGCCAAGCAGCGCACTATCGTGTTAGCGATGTATCATCCTTTATATACCAATGGCAAATACGGCGGCAATTACCCAGCATGGAACCACCTATTGCCCGTCCCCGGTTTGGCCTCTTTAATCACACAGGTTCGCAGCCAAGGCGCCATCTCGCCACAAGACCGCTTTAACGAAAGCTACCATAAGCTAATGAGCCGTATCGAGGTGCTGGTCAAAGACCATGAAAACCTAGTTTTGGTATCGGGCCACGACCAGTCCTTGCAGTATATTGAAGGTGCCCACGCCAAACAGGTGGTGGCAGGTTCCGGTGGTGGTGCCACGGCTGCGGCTATAGATGAAAACGGTCTGTTCTCGTATGGTGGTCAAGGCTTCGCCAAACTTACCATCTATAAAGACAGGTCAACAGCTGTAACCTTTTTTAAAGCGGAGAAAGATGGCAGTTCTACCAAGTTATTCGAAAAAGAAATAATACAACCGGAAAAAACATTCGACACTTCAAAACTGCCAAAAACGTTCCCTAAAACGGTACAATCTAAGGTGTATGCCGACAGCCTGGTAAACCGAAGTGGGTTTTTCAAAGCCCTGTGGGGCGATCATTACCGTAGCGTTTATGGAAAGGAAGTAATGGCGCCCACGGTAGATTTAGACACCCTATATGGCGGCTTGACCGCAGAGCGAGCTGGTGGAGGGCATCAAACAGTATCTCTTCGCTTAGTTGATAAAGAAGGGCACGATTACAATATGCGCACCTTGAAAAAAAGTGCTGTACAGTTTCTGCAGACGGTAATCCTTAAAAATGAAGTGATCGAGAGCGATTTCAGAAACACCTTGCCAGAAGATTTGATCCTCGATTTTTACACAGCAGCACATCCGTATGGGGCGTTTGCCATCCCTAAATTGGCCGATGCCGCAAACGTATTCCATACCAATCCAAAATTGTTCTATGTCCCTAAACAAAAGGCATTGGGCAATTTCAATGAAACTTATGGCGATGCCCTGTATATGATAGTGGAACGCCCCGACGAAGAATACGACGGCCCCTTGTTTGACTATGCCGAAGATATCATAAGCACCGATGATGTGCTGGAAGAAATAAGGGATGACGAAGAAAACAAAATAAACCAAAAAGCCTACATCCGGGCACGGTTGTTCGATATGTTGATAGGCGATTGGGACCGCCACAACGATCAATGGCGCTTTGCGCTCCAAGAAGACGAAGAGGGCAATAAAATCTATACGCCCATACCTAGGGACCGGGACCAAGTGTTTGCAAATTTTGATGGCGGTTTGCTGGATATTGCACGCACATTGATAAGTGCGACCCGCCAATTTCAGGTGTATGGCCCCGAGCTAAAACATACCAAATGGTTTAACAGTGCAGGTATTAAACTGGACCGTGCTTTGGCCGAAAATTATGGCCGGGAAGAATGGTTGGCACAGGCCGAATTTATAAAGAAAAACGTAACCGATACTGTTATTGAACAAGCATTCAAAGACCTTCCTAAAGCGGTGCAGGATGAAACTTCAGAAAAAATAATTGAAAACCTAAAGGGAAGACGCGATAATATCGTAAAGATAGCTTCGGAATATTACGATTATTTCTCCAACCTACAAATTATAACAGGTACCGATAAAGACGATATTTTTGAAATTACCCGCCTCCCCAATGGCAAGACCAATGTAAAGGCCTACCGCAATAAAGGCGGCGATAAGGCAGACCTAATTATCGACCGAACATACGCCAAGGATGACACTAAAGAGTTGTGGATTTACGGCTTGGACGATGACGATCTGTTTAAAGTTAAAGGCAAAGGCGAACGTCCCATTTTCATAAGGATTATAGGTGGCCAAAATCACGATACCTACGATATTGAAAACGGGAGCAGGATAAAGGTGTACGATCAAAAAGCCAAGAAAAACACCATTAAAAATAAAGGGGGCGCGGCTTTCAGGATCACTAATAACTATAACTTTAACACCTATAATTACATCAAGGAAAACAAAACCACCAACCTGTTGTTGCCTGCTTTCGGGTATAACGCAGATGATGGGTTTTTACTGGGACTTACCGATACGTTTACCGTTCACGGCTTTCAGGAAAACCCATTTAAACAAAAACACAGCATAAAAGCAGGATATTATTTTGCTACCAAAAGTTTCGATATAAATTACAGTGGGGAGTTTGCCAATATTTTTGGAGACTGGAATTTTCTGGCGGAAGGCCATTACCGCAGCCCTAATTTTTCTGAAAACTTTTTTGGCTTCGGAAATGAAACCGAAAATTTTGACGATGATCTGGGTAAAGACTACAACAGGGTACGCATAGGAAGCTACGGTGGCGCTTTGGGCATAAAAAAAGACGGCCGCTACGGAAGCACCTTCACGTTTAAAGCAAAATTTGAAGGGGTGGAAGTAGAAGGTACAAACGACCGATTTATATCAGATATTGGGTATCCCGATGCTGACCAGCGAAAATATTTTGCGTCTGCCGAAGGAACTTACACCTATGAAAGTTACGATAACAAAGCCAATCCTAAAAGAGGGATGTTGGCCAGTTTAACCGCAGGCGGAACACAAAATCTGGATGATAGCGATCGTGTGTTTGGGTATTTAACACCCAAGCTAGGGTTTTACAATGCCTTGACGAACAACAAAAAACTGGTGTTGAACACCAAAGCGTTTGGGCATTTTAACATAGGCAATAATTTTGAGTTTTACCAAGGTGCACAATTAGGAAGGGATTATGGGCTTCGCGGTTACCGTCGGGATCGCTTTACCGGCCGTAGTGCATTGGCCGGCGGTGCCGATTTGCGCTACAGCTTTAACAGTTTCAACACTGCCGTGACCCCATTGCAGATAGGGGTATTTGGCGGATATGATATAGGAAGGGTCTGGATACCAAACGATACGTCCAATGTTTGGCATGATAGTTATGGCGGAGGATTTTGGATCAATGCTGCCGATTTGTTGAGCGGTACGGTAAACATCTTTACGGGAGATGAAGGCGTACAGTTTTCTTTTAAAGTGGCTTTTTCAATGTAAAAATGTTATGAGTATTTATGCAACTTAAAACGACTATTCTTTTTATTGGTTTCATTATGGCGATAACTGGGTGTGCCACCTACGAACCCCAGTACAAAAACCCTGATGCAGAACAGTCGTTCCCTTCAGAAAAAAAGATAGCGCGCACGTTTTACCTTGTGGGCGATGCAGGCATTTCGCCGCCCAATGGCATGAGCGATGGACTTACCATTTTTAAAAATTACCTTAAAGACCATCCCACAAACCCCAGTGATCATGCTATTTTTTTGGGTGATAACATCTATGACGACGGCATGCCCCCAAAAGGCCATCCCGAACGGGTACACAGCGAACACTATATGAACGCCCAATTCAAATCTTTAGAAGGGTTTAAAGGGCAAACCTATTTTATCCCTGGCAATCATGAATGGTATTTTGATGGGGTGCCAGGCGTTAAGCGGGAAGCAAAATATGTACAGGAAAATGTGGCGCCCAACGCTTTTCAACCTACCGGAGGGTGTGCCTTGAAGAGCTTTTCGGTCTCTCCCGATGTACAGTTGATCGTTATCGATAGCCAGTGGTATCTTGAAGACTGGAATACCGATCCCAACATCAATCTAAACTGCGAAATTAAAACCCGGGAAAAGTTTTTTATTGAAATAGCCAACGAACTCGAAAAAAACAAAAACAAAACAGTGGTTTTTGCCATGCACCATCCCATGTTCACCAATGGCACCCACGGTGGTTATTTTGCCTTGCAAAAACATTTGTACCCTACCCAAAGCAATTTCCCGTTGCCCATATTATCGTCCTTGGTGGTACAAATACGGTCGCAAGGCGGGGTTTCGGTACAAGACCGCTATAACGAACTTTACAATAAATTGATGAACCGCTTGGCGCCCTTGGCCCAAAAACACGGTCGCGTGGTTTTCGCTTCAGGTCATGAGCATACGCTTCAGCATATAGAAAAAGAGGGCTTGGTGCAAATTCTATCAGGGTCTGGGGCCAAGAGTTCGTATGCAGCTATTGGCAAAGATGGGCTGTTCAGTTACGGCGGTCAGGGTTTTGCAGTATTTGATGTATTTGAAGATGGTTCGTCCTTCGTAAGGTACTATGGCGGAACACAGGAAAATGAGCCTATTTTATTGTTTCAGAAAGAAATCTTTCCACCCAACCAAACTTATCCGGCATCGGTATTGCCAAATGATTACCCCCAAACAACCACGGCCGCTATTTATAAACGCGATAGCATTGCCGAAGCCTTATTCTTTCAAACAGTTTGGGGCGCTAAGTATGAAGACGCATACACCAAAAAAGTAACAGCAAAAACGGCATCGTTGGATACGCTTTATGGTGGCTTGCACGTGGTTAGGAAAACGGGGGATGAGGAGTATGATGCCTTGATTTTAGAAGATAAAACAGGGAATAGGTACCGCATGCGGGCCTTGAAAAAAAATGCGCTGGACGTTACGACCAAAGTAGTTTTTGAAGAAGGCACCGAGTCGCCGCAAGCAACCGAAACAGACCTGAATGTAACCCCTAATACGTCTTTTGGTACCGCTTTTTACACAGCAACACACCCTTATGTGCCTTTAGTATTGTCCACTTTGGCAGATGCTGCAAAGATATTTCACAACCGCACCGAGTTATTTTACATCCCAAAACAGCAACAACTCGGGGTGTATAATGAAACCTTCGGAAATGCACTGTATTTTATCGCTACCGAACCTGCCGAAAGCACTAAAGGAGAATCCTTGTTTGCCTATCCGGACGATATTGAAACTGCAGATGATATCTTAATAAAACTCAGAAAAGGGCGTGAGGTTTCAGTAGATGAAGAAAATTACATCCGGTCCCGGCTGTTTGATATGCTGGTAGGCGATTGGGATCGGGAGCCTGGCCATTGGCGATGGGCCGAATATTACAACCAGGACAGCTTGAACGTATATGTGCCCATCCCTATAAACAGGGACGATGCCTTTTCCAGTTTTGAAGGCGATGTGTTCGATTTAGCCCGATCGCTCTTCGGATCGAGCTATCAAAAACAGGTATATGATGAAAACCTGAACGACCTGCGATGGTTTAATGAAGAAGGCGTTATTATGGACCGGGCCCTCTTAAAGCGTTCTACCCGAAAAAATTGGCTTGCCCAAGCGCAGTTTTTGCAACAGGCAGTTTCAGACTCCATTATAGAAGCAGCTTTTTCAACCGTTCCAGATGCCGTAAAAAACGAATCCCTGCAAAATATACGCGCAGCCTTAAAAGGACGCAGGGATAATCTGGTAGATATCGCAGACCGTTATTATTCGTACCTGGCAAAATTACAGACCATCGAGGGGACCAATAAACGGGACTTTTTTCAAATAACCAGGTTGGCAGATGGCAGGACAAATGTTCGTACCTACAATTTTCCGTCGAAAGATAGGGGAATGCTGGTGGCAGACCGTACTTTTTTAGCTTCTGAAACCAATGAAATTTGGATATATGGCTTGGACAACGAAGATATTTTTGAAGTGACCGGAACAGGGAACAACCCAATATTCGTTCGGTTAATAGGCGGCCACGGCAACGATACCTATCGCTTGATTGAAGGAAAACGGGTTAAGGTTTATGATCATGAAGATAAGATCAATACCGTAGCAGTAAAAAATGGAGGCAACCTACGGATGACAAATGTTTATGGGCTAAACACTTACGACTACCGTAAAAATATACAAAGAGAGCACGGATACGCCGCGGCATTGGGCTTTAATCCGGACGACGGTTTCAGGACCGGCCTGCAATACGTTTATCAAGTAAGCAGCTTTCAGCGCAACCCTTTTTCAGAAAGGCACAACATCAACGCAGCCTATTTTTTTGATACAGAAAGTTTTGAACTGAAATATGAAGGCGAAATAGCGAATATTAAAAATGATCTCAACTTGAGTCTTGGAGCCCGTTTCACCAACCCGAAATATGTGGTCAATTACTTTGGATATGGAAATGAGAGCAAGAATCTAGAAGATGAATTGGGGAAAGATTATAGCCGGGTACAACTACAAACGCTCATGGCGAGGGCGGGATTGTTGCGCAATTCAAATTTCGGTAGTTTCTATAAACTGCAAGGAAAATTTGAAGCGATAAGCATCAACAGTTCCATTCCTGGACCGGTCAACATAAACAGGGTGACCGAAAAAAGTACGTTTGATTACTTTGGAACGCTGGAAGGTATTTACAATTACCGCAGTTTTGATGACCCTAGAAACCCCACCATAGGGATGATGTTCGATCTTAACACTGGAGTTACGGGTAATGTAAACAACTTAAAACGGGTGTTCGGCTTTCTGAAAACACGATTAGGCTTTTACAACAGCCTGACCACCAACAAAAAATGGGTGTTAAAGACTAACATACGAGCTAAGTTCAATTTTGGAAATCAATTTGAATTTTATCAAGCCGTACAATTAGGCGGAAACACGGGGCTCCGTGGATTCCGGGAAGAACGGTTCAGCGGGAAATCGGCATTGGTAGGCAGTGCCGACCTACGGTACAGTTTCAATGAATTTAAACTGGGCCTAATCCCTATACAAATTGGCCTGTACACAGGTGCCGATTTGGGCCGGGTGTGGACCCCTGATTTCGATTCGGAAAAATGGCATAACGCTTATGGGGGCGGGCTTTGGATAAATGGAAGCGGTGGCTTAAGCGGCTCCGCAGGTTACTTTACCTCAACTGAAGGCGCCCGTTTTGTCTTTGGCTTAGGGTTTGATTTTTAATAAGAATCAATCATCCCTACGGCTCCGCTTAACGATCAATTTCTAATTTTATGCGACCGTTGGGCGCTCAACAAGCATTCTGTTTATTTAAACAATGGGCTGTCTTTTCTGTCTGTTGCATTGAATTTATAAATTTTTTACAGAAGAATCTTTTTGCCATAAACCAAAATTTTCTCCCAGAAAGGTTCCTGAGCGGAACCGAAGGGCCCACTATAAAAAAAGACTGCCCTTTCCGGCAGTCTTTCTTATTCAAAAAATGAATTGTTGGTATTAAGCTTTTGGATGGTTATCGCTTGCTTTCATAGACCAAGCATCCAGCATCCAACTTATTTTTTCGATATCCCCAATATAGCCACCAACCATATCAATAGTTCCTTCGTCGCCAGCCTTTTCGGCCTTGTCAATTACAGCCCGCATTTGATTTAATATCTTGCCGTGATCTTCTAAAAGGATTTTGACCATCTTGGTATCATCAGTTCGGGATGGCGATTCTTTTAAATTGGACATCTCTAAATAATCGGTATAGTTGCTTACTGGTTGAAATCGAAGGGTAAGGATACGCTCCGCGATTTCATCTACTTTCAGTTTGGCATCATCGTACATTTCCTCGAATTTCTCATGAAGGTCAAAAAAGTTTCTCCCTACAATGTTCCAGTGGAAATTCCGTAATTTTTGATAGTACAGATGATAATCTGCCAACAGCACGTTCAATTCTTTGGCTGTTGCGTTTATTTTTTCTTTGTCTAAGTTCAAATAGCTCATAGTGTGTGTTTTTTTTCGTTTTAACAAAGGTAACCAGTACCGGGCGTCATTCCAATTAAAGTGGGGTGTTTAGTCTTTTTTTAACGTCTATTTATATGGTGTTGGCCCTATTCTATTTAAAGGAATAAAAACAATAATCTCTATAAAGAATTGTTATATTTGCGCGTTCAATAAAAGCAGCACTAATTTTCTTCTATACAATTCAATTTAAAATGAATGAAACCCTAAAGCAAACCATTTCATTGATTTTATTGGTGTTGTGTTTGGTTTCCAGTCCTGTAATGGCTCAAACAGTCAATTTGTCCTCAATTCTAAAAACCGATGTGGACAATCTTACCGATGAACAAATTCAGGCCTACTGGCAACGAGCTAAAGCGCAGGGCTACACCATGGCGCAGTTAAAGGCCATTGCCGTGACAAAGGGCGTCGCGCCCTCCAAAATAGCCAAACTGGAACGCCGCTTAAACGAAATGGGGACTTCGGCATCTTCATTGGAAGGAAAACAAATAGATAGCTCCTTGAATATTGAAAAGGGGAATACCATTGGCTTTTCCGGTACCGAGATTACCGATGGTGTAGCGAAAGACCCGCTTTTCGGGTACGATTTTTTCAATAACCAGAACATTTCCTTTGCCCCTAACATGAACCTTGCTACCCCAGCCAATTATGAACTGGGACCTGGCGACGAGCTGGTCATCAATCTTTGGGGCGCTGCGGAAAACACCTATAACGTAGAAGTGGATAGGGAAGGAGCGGTGCGCATCTCCAACATTGGTCCGGTTTACGTCAGTGGGCTTACTATGAAAGAGGCATCAGCTAAATTAAAAAGCAAGCTAAAACGCATTTATTCGGGCATCAATGCTTCAAGCAATAGCCCGTATAAAGTGTTTTTAAGCATTTCGTTGGTCAATGTGAGGACTGTTCAAGTCAATATTATCGGCGAGGTGAAAGTACCGGGAACATACTCCTTAAGTGCTTTATCAACAGTTTTAAACGCCTTGTATGCCTCGGGCGGCCCAACTAAACAAGGGACGTTCCGGAAAATAAAATTGGTACGGAATGGCGATGAGGTAACCTATTTTGATGTGTACGACTATTTGATAAACGGCTCTCAAGAAGGAAACAAAACCTTACAAGATCAAGACGTGCTGATTATTTCGCCATATATTTCAAGGGTGACAATAAATGGAGGCATTAAACGAGCGGGTGTTTATGAGCTCGAAGCGGGAGAGACCCTTACTGATCTGCTGCGTTTTACCGGCGGATTTACGTCCAATGCTTATAAAGGTCGCGTGGGGCTGGAACGTATTGAAGGCGACCGCAAAATGGTCAAGGAGATTTTGGTGAACCAAGAATCTGAAACGCCACTACAGGATGGTGATGTGTTAACGGTAAATACAATAATCGATAAATTTGAAAACAGGATAAGCATTGAAGGGGCTGTTTACCGTCCTGGAAATTACGAGTTTACCCCGGGGCTAACCGTGAAGGAATTGATAGCAAAAGCTGCAGGCGTTACTGAAAGCGCATTTTTGAAAAGAGGCTTGCTTTTTAGTACCGAAGATGGTGTAACAGAGACCGTAACCCCTTTTTCAGTTTCTGAGGTTTTAAAAGGAAATAAAACCATCGTCTTAAAACCCGATGATAAAGTTCGGGTGTTCAATAAATACGATCTGTCTGAAAACTATACCTTAACCATAGACGGCGCGGTAAATGCGCCCGTTACCATTCCTTTTGTGGAAAACATGACCGTAGAGGACTTAGTGCTGCTGGGCGGCGGCTTTAGCGATGGTGCCAATGTTAACAAAATTGACATTTACAGGCGCGTTGACGACGACTCCTATGAAACATTGAGCAAAAACTTTAAGGTTTCGGCTAACGGGAAACTTACCTTAGAGGATGGTTCCAACTTTAAATTACAGCCCAACGACCGGGTTTCGGTACGGTATTTAAAAGGCTTTGCGGAACAAATACGGGTTTCGGTTTCGGGCGAGGCCAATTACCCCGGAAATTATACCATTGAAAAAAAGAATGAAAGAATTTCCGACCTGTTACAAGAGGCAGGGGGTGTCACCCAGTATGCCTTTGTGGAGGGTGCAACGCTGATACGGAAAAACCCCTTCTATAAAGAAGAACTACAACAAGATACTTTCGAGGGGTTGATAGAAAAAGAAGAGGTAACCGGAAAAAATGATAGTATAGAAACAGAAGATAGAATCCTTAAAAATCGAAAAGAGTTTAGGGTGGGGATCGACCTTCAAAAAATTATCGAAGATACGAGCTCTAAACATAATTTGGTACTTAAAAACGGGGATAAGTTGGTCATTCCTTCTACCAAAGAGACCGTAAAGGTGGAAGGGGAAGTGTTGGTACCTTCATTGGTTCGGTATGAAAAGGGTATGACATTAAAAGATTACATCAGTAAATCGGGTGGATTTTCTTCAGATGCCAAAAAAGGAAAAACGTATGTGGTATATTCTAATGGCGACATTGCATCGACCAAACATTTTTTGTTTTTCCGAAGCTTTCCAAAGTTAGAGCCTGGGGCTGCCATCTTGGTGCCCGCCAAGCCCACAAATAAAAATAAATTATCTGCACAGGAAGTGATAGGGATAAGTACCGGCCTTACCACGCTGGGACTGTTAATTGATAGATTGTTGCAATAGTATGGAAAAGGAAACCAAAGCGGAGCATTCGATATTTGATTTGGACACTTTTGAACTATTAAAGGTTTTAAACAAATCGAAAAAAACCCTCCTTGCTTTTATAGCTGTATTTTTCACCCTGGGTGTTATAGTAATTCTTTTGTCTATAACCCAATACACTTCCAACTCCATTTTTCTGGCGCAGTTTTCAACTGAAAAAAAAGTGGGTAAACGTATTAGTAAAATAGCTACCATGATGGGGGTTAACGTAGGAGGGGACGAAAGCAATAACATTCTCCCCATGCATTATCCTCTAATTGTGGAAAGCACCCCTTTTAAAAAAGAGCTGTTAAAAACAAAAATCCCGGTAAAAGGTAGGGACAGTAGTGTTTCAGTTGCGTATTATGTAAATCATTTAAGAAAAACAAGTGCCTTAAGCACGGTTAAGTCATATACATTAGGATTACCAAGCAAAATCGTTGGACTGTTTGATCGTGAAGAAAAAACACCTTTTATATCAGAAACTGACACGAACTATCATTTTCTCACCGCTAAAGAAAAAGGGGCATTAGGGTATTTGTATTCAAAATTCTCAGTAAATGTCAACGATGTTGATGGCTATATAGAAATTTCCACCACCTTTCCGGAAGCGAAAGCCGCTGCCAAGCTTACAAGTAATATTCAAAATTTATTACAAGATTTCATCATTGAATACAATATCAAAAAAGCAAGGCAGGAATTGGAGTATATCAATGAGCGTTTTAAAGAAGCTGAAAATGATTATTTTAATAAAAGAACCGCGTTATCAAATTTTAAGGATAGAAATATCAATGTGGTAAGTAATGTGGCCCTAAACAGGTTAGAACAATTGCAAACCGAATATAGCTTGTCGTCTAACATTTATTCTCAACTGGCGGGAGAGTTGGAGACAGCAAAACTGAATGTAAAAAAAGATACGCCGGTATTCACGATAATTAAACCAGCAACCGTGCCCCTTGAACCCGCATCACCTCAAAAACTGTTGCTGCTCTTGCAATTTGTTTCAGTGGGGCTTTTGGTAGGGGTTTTTTATATTTTTTTCAACCATTTTTATCCGGAAATCAAAAAGAAAATGATGAATTAACGTGTTCTAAACGCAATATAAATCTAAGTACCCTACTTTGAATTTACTACATACTGCCATACAAGCTTCCTTAAAGGCCGGAAAAGAAATCATGGAGGTTTATGCCTCCAATTTTGAGGTGGAAACCAAAGCCGACGATTCGCCATTGACCGTTGCAGATAAACGCGCCAATGCGCTTATACTTTCCTATTTAAAAGAAACCAACATTCCCATTATAAGTGAAGAAACCAAGCAAACCGATTTTTCACAGCGCCGGCAATGGCAACAATGTTGGATCGTGGATCCGTTGGACGGCACCAAGGAATTCATAAAACGCAATGGGGAGTTTACCGTAAACATCGCTTTGATTGAAAATGGGCAACCCATACTGGGCGTTATTTACGTACCCGATTGTAAAACGCTCTATTTTGCGGAAGTAAACACACAAAAAGCCTTCAAAGCACAACTAGAAAGCCATGATGCCACCTTGGATGAAATTTTTGATCGTGTTTCGGAAATAGCTCCAAAAAAAGACAGTAACAAAGCCAGGGTCGTTGGCAGCCGTTCCCACTTAAACGAGCAAACACAAAAGTACATCGACACCCTTTCAGAAAAAGAGGAAGTGGAAATCGTTTCAAAAGGGAGTTCCCTTAAATTTTGCTTAGTAGCCGAAGGGAAGGCCGACCGCTATCCGCGATTTGCCCCCACGATGGAATGGGATACCGCCGCCGGACACGCCATCTGCAATGCGGTAGGCGTAACCGTAATGGCACTCCCAGAAAACAAACCCTTGCAATACAATAAAGAAAACCTGTTGAATCCTTGGTTTTTGGTGTCTAATCAAAACTAAAAACCCGATGGCCACCTATAAAAAAGAATCGCATTACCGTAGCATTTTAAAAGGTGTTTCTTGGCGGTGCATCGCCACGGCCGATACGTTTTTGGTGGTCTTGGTTATTACCTGTCTTAACGGAACCTGCAGCATAGACAGCGCTATAAAAATCGGTTTCTTGGAATTTTTCGTAAAATTGGCTGTTTATTACCTCCATGAACGGATTTGGCAAAAAATACTGTTCGGGAAAGAAGTAAAACCCAAACAAACCCTTTACAAAACAATTTCTTGGCGCATCCTCGCTACTACGGGTACTTTTATTATTTCGGGAGTGGTCTTGGAAAAGTTCGGTGAAATAGCACTTTACATCGCCTTGGCAGAATTGGTTTCCAAATTTATCCTATATTACCTGCACGAACGAATGTGGCTCCGGTTGCCCTTGGGCAGGGTGCGACATCTTTTTTCCACAAAAAAGAATTGATTATGCAAGAAAACATCATTCCGCACAATTTTGAGATAACAAATCAAGAACGTACCCAATTAAAAGGGCACAAGGCACTTCTGCTTTGGTTTACAGGGCTGTCGGGTTCGGGGAAATCCACTCTGGCTAATGCCGTGGAACAGGCGTTGTTCAACCAAAATATACATACCTATACTTTGGATGGCGATAACGTACGGAAAGGCCTTAATAGCGATTTGAGTTTTGCTCCTTCAGACCGTACCGAAAACATCCGTAGGATTGCCGAAACTGCACACTTGTTCATCGATGCAGGCATAGTGGTTTTGGCAGCCTTTGTTTCTCCCTACAAAAAGGATAGGGAAATGGTCAAAAAAACGGTCAAAGATGTTAACTTTGTTGAAATTTTCGTCAATACGCCCCTTGAGGAGTGTGAAAAAAGAGATGTAAAAGGATTGTATGCTAAAGCACGAAAAGGATTGATCAAAGATTTTACCGGAGTGAACGCACCGTATGAAGTGCCCGAAAATCCTGATGTGACCATAGACACAACCCAAACCCCAATAGCCGATGCTGTAAAAACCATACTGGAAACCATACAGCCTAAACTACAAGCTTAAACGCATGAGCAAATATTACCTAAATTACCTGGACGAACTGGAATCTGAAGCCATCTACATCCTTCGGGAAGTATGGGCACAATTTGAAAACCCGGTCATTCTTTTTTCCGGCGGAAAGGATTCCATTTTGGTCACGCATTTGGCAAAAAAAGCATTTTATCCTTCAAAAATCCCTTTTCCGTTACTGCACGTGGATACAGGGCATAATTTTCCCGAAACCATTCAGTTTCGCGACCACCTGGTAAAAAAACTCGAGGTGCAATTGCTTGTAGGGTCGGTTCAGAAATCTATTGACCAAGGTCGTGTAGCTGAAGAAAAAGGAAAAAATGCCACCAGAAACGCCCTACAAATCACCACCCTGCTCGATGCAATTGAAGAGAATAAAATAGATTGTGCCATTGGCGGTGGAAGACGGGACGAAGAAAAAGCCCGGGCCAAAGAACGGTTTTTCTCCCATCGGGACGACTTTGGACAATGGGACCCCAAAAACCAACGGCCGGAGCTTTGGAACATATTGAACGGAAAACACTTTGAAGGCGAGCATTTTAGGGCATTTCCCATAAGCAACTGGACCGAAATGGACGTTTGGAATTATATAAAAAGGGAAAACATTGAAATACCGTCCCTTTACTTTGCCCACGATAGGGAAGTGGTGTGGCGCAACGACTCTTGGATCCCTGTTTCAGAATACTTGAAATTGGAAGAAGGAGAAGCAGTTGTCACAAAGAAAATACGCTTCAGAACCTTGGGCGATATTACCATTACCGGCGGGATTGAATCTGATGCCGATACCTTGGAAAAAATAGCTTTGGAAGTTGCTTCCATGAAACAAACCGAACGAGGCAACCGAACCGATGACAAACGCAGTGAAACCGCAATGGAAGATAGAAAACGGCAGGGGTATTTTTAGGAGATGTGAGACTTGAGATGTGAGATTTTAGATGTGAGATAGGAGAATTCAGAACGTCTTCATTTGGGATTAAAATAGTATATGAAAGAGTTTTTGGTTCTGTAGAAATATAAAAGAACAGTAGCATAATGGAAATACACGAAAACCAATTATTGCGATTTACAACGGCAGGAAGTGTGGACGATGGCAAAAGTACCCTGATAGGAAGGTTACTATTTGACAGCAAAGCCATATTTGAAGACCAATTGCAAGCCGTGGAAACCACCAGTAAACGAAAAGGCCACGAAGGGGTGGACCTCGCCCTGTTTACCGATGGCCTAAGGGACGAGCGTGAGCAGGGCATTACCATAGATGTCGCTTACCGCTACTTTACCACCCCCAAACGAAAATTTATCATTGCCGATACCCCGGGCCATATTCAATACACCCGTAATATGGTCACAGGGGCTTCTACCGCCAACGCGGCCTTGATATTGATCGACGCCCGCCACGGGGTCATTGAACAAACCAAACGGCATGCATTTATTGCTTCCTTGCTTCAAATACCGCACGTGGTGGTGTGCATCAACAAAATGGATTTGGTCGATTTTTCTGAAAAAGTATACCACGACATCATCAATCAATTTGAAGAGTTTTCATCAAAGCTTTATGTAAAGGACATCCGCTTTTTGCCCATCAGTGCGTTGTTGGGCGATAACGTGGTGAACCGTTCCACCAATATGGATTGGTACCAAGGCGCGCCATTGTTGTACACCTTGGAAAATTTGCACATAAGCAGCGACATCAATAAAATCGATGCCCGTTTTCCGGTGCAAACAGTATTGAGGCCGCAAAGTCAGGATTTTTTAGACTATCGCGGCTACGCTGGAAAAGTGGCCAGCGGGATTTTTAGGCCAAATGACGAAATAGCAGTCTTGCCATCTGGGTTTACGTCAAAAATTAAATCCATCGATACGTTCGATGGGGAAGTAAAAGAAGCATTTGCCCCTATGTCCGTTACCTTGACCTTAGAAGACGACATCGATGTAAGCCGTGGCGATATGATCGTTAAGGTAAACAACCAACCCAAGGCCGAACAAGAGTTCAGCGCCATGATTTGCTGGCTCAATAACGAGCCGGCCAAACCTCGTGCCAAATACACGATTTTGCATACCTCCAATGAGCAAACGGCCATGATAAAAAGCGTGCTGTACAAAATAGACATCAACACCTACGGTCGGGACGAAGAAAACAAAGACCTGAATATGAACGATATTGCCCGGGTAACCATCCGCACTACCCGTAGGTTGATGATCGATGAATACCGTGATAACAGAACCACGGGCAGTTTCGTATTGATAGATCCCCTTACCAATGAAACCGTTGCCGCAGGGATGATTATGTAGCGAAAAAAACCAACGGCATAATAAGGTGCTATGAGAAAAATCTTGATTACTTCCATTGGAAGAACAGCTACCCTAAGTCTTTCTAAGTTTTTGAACACTTTTGAAAACGTGCAATGCTTTCATGAAAAGGAACGGCAAGATGTCCCCTTGTTTTTTTTGTCCCAAATTGATCAGTTTTCTAACCTTGTCAAAGGCTATTTTGAACACCGCAATACCACGGTAAATAATTTGAATTGCAGCACTTATATAGAGGTCAATCCGTACTTCAGGTTTGTCGATGAAACCTTGTTGAAATCCTTGGGATGGCGCAAAATAGGCGTCGTAAGGCATCCCAAAACCTATTTGGAAAGTGTGTTTGTTAGGAAGTTGTTTACGGAATCCGATGTCCTGTGCAGTCAGTTTCCAGATAATAGCGACGCTGTTTCTGCAACATGGCACACATTATCGCGGTTTCAGAAGTTGTGTTGGTATTATGGCGAGGTGCACGAATATTTCTTAAAATCAAACTTGCCCATCTATCGTTTTGAAGACTTGGTGGGTTCTTCAAGCCACTTAAAAAATTTTGTAAGCGATATGGGTCTTCCGGTTTCAGAAAAGGACACTTGGAAACTCCCAAAACATAATACCGCTTTGGAATTTGCGACTAAACAGAAAATAGCTTCCATTTTTAAGAAAGAACGCTCAGAAAGCCCTTCTTTGAACTGGAAGGCAATAACACCTTCTGAAATGGACTTCTACCAAGAATACTGTGTGAACCCCGCAAAAAAATTAGGCTATGCTATACAGTAGGTGGTGGGTTTACGAAACGGTTTATTTAAAAAAAATGGTCAGGCCCTATACCTTGAACCGCTATTTAAAGAACATAGCGCAACAAAAAAAACCGTTGTTCATCCACATCAACAAAACGGCGGGTTCTTCCATAGCGCAAGGGCTGGGCATTACAGAAGCCCATTATACAGTAAAGGAATATGAATACTTGTATTTTAAGAAATTTGGCAGCCAACTACCAGAACAAACAGCAATCTGGGCTTCCATTAGAAATCCGTATGACAGGGTGTGCTCCCAGTACTATTACAGACGCAAGCACAATCAAAACAACTTGCGATCCCAGCTTATTTCAATAGATGAATGGATACATAAAGCATATCTTGAAAAAGATCCTTTTTACAGGGACAGGGAACTTATGTTCATGCCCCAAACGCACTGGTTGAAGACCGATAATCAGTACCCTGTCAACTTCATCAGGTTTGAAAATTTAGAACAGGATTACAAAAAGTTGCAGTTACAGTACCATGCCGCGCCTTTACCTTGGAAGAAAAAATCGGAAACCGTTGATTATAGAACCGTGTTGTCCATCAGCAGTAAAGCGATCATAACCCAAGTGTTCCAAGAAGACTTGAACATTTTTAATTACGATTTTTAATGCTCATTCCCGAACATAAGGCCCTCTTTGTGCACATCCCAAAAACCGCAGGACAAAGTGTGGAAAATTTCATGTTGAAGCATTTGGGAAAAAATAGGGAGAAAGACGGTCCAGGGTATTTGTTGCGCTATAACCCGAATCCTGAAAAAGGTCCAAAACGCTTAGCACATTTAACTGCTAAGGAATATGTGAAATATGGGTATTTAAACCAAGAACAGTTTGAAACTTATTTTAAGTTCACCATCGTTAGGAACCCTTGGGAACGGATGCTCTCTTTTTACAAATTCCGTGGGTTTTCAAGTTTAATAGGGTTCAATACGTTCATTAACCGTTATTTGCCTGAATATTTCGAAAAAGAGCATGGATTCTTTAAACCGCAAACCGATTTTATTTTTAATACCCAAAATGAGCTATTGGTCGATTTTATGGGCCGGTTTGAACAGTTGAATGCCGATTTTTCCATCATTGCAGACCATTTGTCCATCCCATTCTCCCAGCTCCCAAAACACAATCGTTCTATTGAAAAGGGCATAGTTTCAAAAAAGAGTTTTCTGCTGCTACAAAAACACCCCAAAATACTGAAGCACCTCAATTTCAGTCCCCAAAAAACGCTTCCGTATCAACAAGCCTATACTGATGCCTCCCGCAAGCTCGTAAACCGTCTTTACGAACGGGATATTGATTTATTGGGTTATGTTTTTTAGGGCTGTTCTGTTAAAACTGCCCGTGAACCATCCTCTTTTGCAAAAGTCGATATATTTGCCTTCCGTGGTTTAAGATGTATTTTCAACGGAACAAACCGGAAAAATAACGGTAAAAACGCGATACTAAACAATGGCTAAAACGCTTTTCAAATCATTTGGGTACAAGGCAATGCATATTGCGGTGCTGAGCCTTTTTTCGCTGTTGTTGATCCCTATATTGTTGACCCATTGGGATTTGGAGCTTTACGGTACTTGGATTACCATCATTACCATTTTCAATTTAATACAGGTACTGGAATTTGGCCACGCCAGCTATGTGGGAAATCAGTTTAACCAACTGGTACATCAAGACACAGCTGCGGCCAAGATGGTTTTGGGTTCGGCGTGGCGGGCAAACGTCGTGATGGGTATTGTTCAATTAACGTTGGTAGTTCTTTTGTATATGAGTGGCGTACTGGCCTTTTTTTTGGATACACACATAAACACCGCGCACGTAGCCATCGTTTTGGGGATTTTGTTTTGCTACCGCATGGCCATAGGGTCGTTTAGGGGCATTGTTGTAAAAACATTGAACCCTTTTGGATTGATCTATAAGTCGTTCCAGTTTGCTGTAATCGAGAAAATAGTGGAATTTTTCATCTTGGTCTATGCTGCGGTGGCGAACCTATCGCTTATTCGCCTAGCCATGGTCTGGTTTTTGACGAAATCTTGCTATTCCTTTTTGGTCTTGTTTCAGTTGAAGCGGTTGCTCCCAGCGTATTTCCCGTGGTGGAAATCGGGAAGTTTTCAGTTAGGGATTATCAATATGAAACGATCCATCCCATTTGCCGTAAGCAATTTTCTGGACCGCTTGGGCAATGATGGCGTGGTGCTCCTGTTAAGTGCTTTTGTAGGCACGTCCTTTTTGCCGTTGTTTGTGGCCACGCGGACCTTGGTGAATTTTGGATTGAAAATTTCCGATTTATTGCGAACCCCATTGGCACCCGAATTAATCAACCTATATGCAAAGAACAAATTAAAAAAAATAACCGATGTGTTCAAACTCTATTGGTTCATTACCGGTGTGGCGCTTATGGGCGGATTTATCCTCTCCCTGTGGTTTATAGAATCATTATTCGAGTTTTGGACCCGCGGAAACCTCTCCTTCAACTTGGCTCTTTTTAATTTGTTGGTGGTGATACTCCTTTTTCAAAATTACGGCCGTATTATCACAGCCTTTTTTATGGGGATCAACAAAACAAACGTGGTGCTGTTGACTTCAGTAATGAGAACAATCCTGTTTTTTACCGTTGCTTTTTTGTTCAAGGGGTATGGATGGTACGGTATCGTGTTTGGAATGCTTTTTTCTGAACTGTTTGTGGTTTCGCTTTGGTTGCCCTACCATGCTTATGCTACCCTTTCTGTGGAGAAAGAACAAAAACCGGGCTTTATCTTGCCTCTTTTCGCCATTTTGAGCGTAGCAGGTGTTTTATATGTACATTACGCGCTCCCTACCTTTTGGGCCGAAATGCTGCTGTTGATTCCAATAGGAGCCCTGTTTTATTTACAATACAAACACATCGCGCCAAAAACAAGAAATATGGTTTTAAAAGATGTGGCCAAGTTGCTTACCTTTACTTCAAAACCCAAAGGCAATGCCCAATAAAAAAGTACTGTTGGTGTTCCGTAAGGCCCATAAAGGCAACTACAGTATAGAAAAAGTGTACCATGCTGTGTACCGTTGCTTAAAGGAAGACACAAAAAGTATATTGGAGTATAAAGAGCTCACGTTGCGCCGTACCTACGATTTTTTTCAGTTTATTAGGTGTTTTTTTGGTTCCTTGGTGTCCAAAACACATATTGTGCACATTACGGGCGGCTGTAATTATATGGTGATGGCCTTTCCGTTTAAAAAAAGGGTGCTCACCATTCATGACCTCTATCATTATCAGCAGTTAAAAGGATTAAAAGGGATTATCTATAATTTGTTTTTTTATCGGTTGCCCATACGTTTCAGCCATAAAATCGTGGCCGTTTCCAATGAAACCAAAAACCAGCTGCTGCGATATTTTAACCATGTCAACGATAAAATTACGGTCATTCACAATCCCTTGACGGTTCCTGAGAAAGAAATAAAAACAAGGGAACGGATTTTTTCAAAAGAACGTCCTGTGCAGGTGTTGCAAATAGGGAACAAGCCATTGAAAAACTACAGGCGGTTTATTGAGGCCACAAAAAGCTTGAACCTTCACTATCATTTTGTCCATTCCAAAACGGAGGCCATTCAGGCATTAATAGCCCAACACGACATTCACGAGCGATCTAACGTGTATTCCAATTTAGGCGAGGAACAACTATACGGGCTGTATCACAAGACTGATGTGCTTTATTTTGCCTCGGAAGCAGAAGGGTTTGGCCTCCCGGTCATTGAGGCGCAAGCGTTTGGAATTCCTGTAATTACTTCAAAATTAGCGCCTTTAAAAAACATTGGCACTGGCGCTTTATTTGTAAACCCATTGAATATCTCTGAAATAAAAAATGCTTTTGAAAACCTGTATGAACCGGGTTTCATAAAGAGGAAAATTGCTGAAGGTAAAGAAAATAGCCGTCGGTATATTTTGAAAAAAACTTCCAATAATTATTCTCATTTGTATAAAAACTTATAACTTATATTTGCAACATTCAAAATAAAAATCTTTAATGATTAGTATCATATTACCGTATCATAAAGTTGGTGTTGGTGCCGATGGGCCTTTACAATCAATTATTGGGGTTTGTGACTTCTTAAAGGATAACTATAAATATCAAATTATTACCCAGTGTAACGATTTTAAGAATACAGCTGTTGAAGATTCTATTGCAAAGCATAGAGTGGTGCTTATACCAAAGTTCAATACCAGAATACTATTGGCAATAATTAATAGCAGTGAAGTTATTTGGATAAACTCTATTTACAGCATCCCTTTCTCTTTGATACCGCTTATACTAACTTTATTTTCAAAAAAAAAAATCTTGCTAATTAGCACACGCGGTCAATTATTAGAAGGGTCATTAAATTTTAAAAAAGAACTTTATCTTCGATTATATAAGAGGTTGCTTAAAACATCCGGGAATTCAATTTATGTTCATTATTCATCCGAAGAAGAAAAACTTAAATCATATCCGATCTTTAAAAACTACCGTAGTCTATTGTTTAATAATTCGTTAAAAAATACATTCACAAAAGAGCCTGAACATCAACAAAAATCTTCACAATATGTTATTGGTTATCTCGGACGTGTTGCCCCAATTAAGAATATTGAATTTATAATCAGTATCATGCCGCAATTGCCTCATTATATGGTGTTCCATATTTATGGAATAGTCGTAAATAAAACCTATAAAAGAAAATTGGAAAAAATGATCCTTCAATTGGATTTAGAAAAACGAGTTGTTTTTAAAGGAGAATACGCATATAAAGAGCTTAAGGATATCTACACGCATATAGATATAGCTGTTGTTCCATCAAAATCTGAAAGTTTTTGCTATTCATTCTTTGAAGCTATTGAAAATAACACCCCGGTTCTTGGCAGTTCAGGTCTTCCATGGAAAACTGCCAATGGGTTTCAACCCCAAACAATACTTGCTTTAGATAAAGAAAAATGGATTAAACAAATTCTTCATATAGCTTCACGTTCATATGGTACCTTAGGAAGCAGACAACAGAATTTAGAATATTTTTATAAAAAAATTATAAAATCAGTTAAAAAAAACACTTTACGGTCTTTTGAAAATTTAACTTATTGAATTTCTTAAAATCAGCTGTGAAAAAATGTATCTTTTTGAGGCGTGGCGATGATTTTTTCAAATAGCATGCATTTTTTAATAAGATCATTTTGAAAATATATTATGCTATGCTACGGTTAACATTGATATAAAATATCATATATTTTAATCTATAATAAAGAGAGAGCTAAATTTAGATGGATATACTTCGAAAAAAATATGCTTAAAAATAAATAACCCCAGTATGGCAAACCATAACAAAAGAAAGTACGTAGTTTAACGTACGATAGCTTTTCAAGTGAAAAAATATAGAAAATGAAAGATAAAATCTGGCTCTCCTCGCCGCATATGGGAGGAACCGAACAAAGTTATATAGCCGAAGCTTTTGCCGAAAATTGGATTGCACCATTAGGCCCCAACGTTACCGGTTTTGAAAACGATCTTGAAGCCTATCTGGGGCATGATTCCCATGTAGCATGTGTGTCTTCGGGAACCGGTGCCATTCATTTGGCCTTGGACATAGCCGGAGTTAGCGCTGGAGATGAGGTGTTGTGCCAAACGTTTACTTTTTGTGGCACTTCAAACCCAATTACGTATCTGGGGGCAACCCCTGTATTTGTTGATAGTGAAGAAGAAACGTGGAATATGTCCCCTATCTATTTGGAAGAGGCCATACAAGCAGGAATAGAAAAAGGGAAAAAACCAAAAGCCGTGATAGCGGTTCATTTATACGGAATGCCCGCGAAAATAGACGAGATTGAAGCAATTTGTAAAAAATACGATGTTTTTTTAATTGAAGATGCGGCCGAGGCACTGGGGGCATCATATAAAGGCAGAAAATGCGGTACCTTTGGTGACCTTTCCATTTTATCTTTCAACGGAAACAAGATCATAACCACTTCTGGCGGTGGTGCCTTGGTATGCAGGGACAAACAAACCAAGGACGAAGCCATATTTCTGGCCACTCAAGCGCGAGACGATGCGCCGCATTACCAGCATTCGCGAATAGGTTACAACTATCGCATGAGCAATATCGCCGCGGGCATAGGTCGGGGACAAATGGAAGTATTGGATGCACACGTTGCGCTTAGAAGAAAGAACCATGCGTTTTACCAAGCATTGTTTCAAGACATCGACGGCGTAACGGTGTTCACAGAACCTAATGAACAAGTGTATAGCAACCACTGGCTCACCGCTATAACGTATGAAAAATCCGATAAAAAGCAAATAATTGAAAAATTAAACCTATTTTTGCAAAACCTTAACATAGAAAGCCGGCCGTTGTGGAAGCCTATGCACCTGCAGCCCGTTTATAAAGGAACAGCCTGTTTTGGTGATGGTACTGCTGAAAATTTATTTAAGAAAGGCCTCTGTTTGCCTTCAGGATCAAATTTGACAGATCTTGAGAAAGAACGGATTGAAAATGCCGTAAGAACGTATTTTAGTTAATGACTCCCCAATGTTTTAACTAGACATGAAGTATGGAGAATAAACTCATCAATGCTTTGAAGGTTATCGTTTCTTCAAAGCAAAACAAATTGGATATCCGAAATATAAAATACCTGCCTCGGTGGTTGGTATTGTGTATTGATGTTTTTTTGTTGTTTTGTTCAGTTGCGTTAACAGTGTTTGTGTTGAGCGGCCTGCACATTAAACCACTAGCCCCTATTTCAATAGCCAAGCAGATTTTAATTGCCATAGGCATCAACATTGTATGTATGTTGCTATATAAAACCTATGCGGGCCTTATTCGCCATTCTTCTTTTATGGATGCATTAAAATTGTTTTTGGCCAGTTTCAGCACCTTTATATTGTTGTCCATAATCAATGTGGTTATGGCAAGTATCTTGGGCGAAAAAATATTCTTGAACACCTCTATTATCCTTTATACGTTTTTTTCGTTTACCTTCCTTTTTCTGTTCCGCTTAGCGGTAAAGCAGTTTTATGAATATTTTAAACTATTTCAGGCAACAGCCAAGTCTGAAAAAGCCGTGATTATAGGCATAGACGAAAATGCCATATCCATTGCTTCGGCCTTGGAGCTGGAACATCCGCAACGCTTCAAAATAGAAGGGTTTGCAACCAACCGACTGTCCAAAAAACACTTGTCTATTTTAGGTAAACCAGTGCTTAACGTACAGGACAAATTAAGCCAAGCAGTGCTCGAACTAAATGCAAAGGCGGTCATCTTGTCGGGCAGTACCCTTTCGGCCAAAGAGAAATTCACGTTGGTGGAAGATTGTTTAAACCATGATATCAAGGTCTATAACTCTCCTTTGGTGCAAGATTACAATAAAAACACCTCGGTGACAAATCAGGTAAGGAACCTTCAAATTGAAGATTTGTTGGAACGGAAACCCATTGAGCTGCATTCTCAAGAAAAATTCAAGCAGTTACAAGGCAAAACCGTGCTGGTAACGGGCGGAGCAGGCTCCATTGGGAGTGAGATTGTACGGCAATTGACCAAGTACAGTCCAAAATTGGTGCTGATACTCGATCAGGCCGAAACTCCATTGCATTTATTGCAATTGGAGCTGATGAACCGCTATCCTAATTTTAATTTTAAGTGTATTGTCTGCGATGTGGCCAACAGAAACCGATTAAGAACCTTTTTCAACACCTACAACATCGATGTAGTGTATCATGCAGCGGCGTATAAACACGTGCCGTTAATGGAGAACAACTGTCCCGAAGCGGTGGTGACCAATATCTATGGTACCAAAAACCTAGCCGACCTTTCGGTTATCAATAAAGTATCCCGTTTTGTCATGGTCTCTACCGATAAGGCGGTGAACCCGAGCAATGTGATGGGCGCTTCAAAACGGGCTGCCGAAATGTACGTGCAATCCCGTAATTTCTATACCAACGGTACCGGCAAACCGTGCAAAACCAAGTTTATCACCACCCGATTTGGCAATGTCTTGGGCTCTAATGGCAGTGTGGTGCCCTTATTTAAAAAACAGATTGAAAAAGGCGGTCCGGTTACCATTACCCATCCCGATATCATCCGGTATTTTATGACGATCCCCGAAGCTTGTCAACTGGTATTGGAAGCCGGTGCTATGGGGAAAGGCGGTGAAATCTTTATCTTTGATATGGGCGAACCCGTACGAATCATGGACCTCGCCATCAAAATGATCAAACTGGCAGGATACAGCCCGTACACCGATATTGAAATAAAAATATCTGGATTGCGCCCGGGGGAAAAGTTATATGAAGAATTGATAAGCGATACCAGCAAAGCCTTGCCCACCCATCATGAGAAAATTATGATAGGGAAAGATGTGACCAAAGATTTTAATGTAGTGGATGCCAAGGTGGTCAAGATCATAGAAGCCGCCCTTCGATACGATGATAAAGAAGTAGTAGGGAAATTAAAGGACTTAGTCAGTGAGTTTGTAAGCAAAAACTCCAAGTACGAAGCCTTGGACAAATCGAAATCGAAAGCTGAAACCGAAATCGGAATCGAAGGCTGACATTAACATTTAAATCGTGTAGAATTCGATCTCGAAGTAGTTTCCGAAGCTAAAATAAAAACATTTTACACCCCTAAAGTCCCCTCAAGGCGGTGTGCTGAGCCTGCCTTGCCGTCAGCCAGGCCAAGTCGAAGTAGGACAATACAAAAGGATTCCCCCCCCTTGAGGCGATGTGCTGAGCTCGTCTGCCGATAGAAAGACGTAGTCGAAGTAGGGGGCTACGGGGGGTGTTCAAACCGGGGGAATAAACAAGTAGCCGTACACCCCTAAGGTCCCCTCAAGGCGGTGTGCTGAGCCGAGTCGAAGTAGGACAATACAAAGGAATTACCCCCTTGAGAGCTTGTGCTGAGCCTGCCTTGCCGTTAGGCAGGCCAAGTCGAAGTAGGACAGTACGAAGTATCCCCCCTTGAGGCGATGTGCTGAGCTCGTCTGCCGATAGAAAGACGTAGCCGAAGTAGGGGGCCAAGGCGGGGGGCAGCAAAAACCCAAATACAAAATCAACACCTTCATACCAACAAAAAAACGCACCCACATAAACCCCGAAAATCCACTAATTACCCCCAAAAAACCCTTATTTTTGCCCCACTTCCAAAATGACATGCAACAACCGGGTTTCTCATGAATACAGCAACAACTATAAACCGTAGGATAAATCTCAAATTAACGGGAACCCTCATCGTTTTCGCACTATCATGTTCGGCAACGGCCCAGAACTTTGAAATTAATTCTTTCGTCTCGGCTTCTGGCTATCTAACTGCTGAAGACGAATTGCCTTTTTGGATGGTAACCAATAATAACGGGGCTTTATCGCCACAAACAGACGGATTGTTTCAAGCAGCCACAAAAGGGACTTACGAATTTTCTGCAGCTAATAAAGCAAAACTAACGGCTGGGGTCGGTCTTTTTATACGAAATGGAGTGGAAGATAAGGTACAGCGAAATGAACTCTACCTGCAGTTTGAAAATTCATGGCTAAAAGCCACGGTGGGCGCCAAAAACCCGAGAGATCGGTTTCAAGGGCTATCGGTAGTCAATGACAACTTCTTGATGTCGGGCAATGCCAGGGCCATTCCCGGGATCTTGTTGGAAACGGCAACACCAATTTCTTTATTTAAGAACTTGGGGCTTGAAGCCGCCATGGGCCATTATGAGTTGAATGATAATAGGGACACTAAAGGGACGATGCTGCATTATAAGAAACTCTATGCCAATTGGCAACTAAGCAATAAAAGCAACATACGATTGGGGATTGAACATTATGCTCAATGGGGAGGAAGATCCCCCGAATTTGGAAAACAAAAAACAGCATTCACAGACTTTGTTAAAGTGTTTTTGGCAAAGAATTCTTCCGAAGACGATAATGCCAATGAACGTGGGAATGCCTTAGGAAACCATTTAGGATTTTATAATTTTGAATATACGTACACCCCGGCAATAGGAAGCTTTAAACTGTACCACCAACACCCGTTTGAAGACGGGTCGGGCACGGCCTTGAAAAATTTCCCTGATGGTATTTGGGGCTTGTATTATAAGCCAAATCGAGAAGCATACACTGGGTTTTTAAAAGGTGTTGTTCTAGAATATGTGCAAACGGTCAGTCAAAGTGGACGTTTTGGACGTAGCGGTCGGGACAATTACTTTAATAATGGCATTTATATAACAGGCTGGCGCTATGATGTTGCAATTATTGGTTTTCCTTTTTTTGAGAATACGCCCGTTGATCAATTAATTGAAAACAATCGCGTACAAGGCATTCACGCAGCTTTGTTGGGAGGGATCGAGAAATGGGGTTGGATGGCAAAAGTGAGCATCACCAAAAACTTAGGCAGCTATGTTAACCCCATCATACCTAAGGAAAATAGGCTGTACGCCTATTTAAAAACGAGCTACCGGCTTTCTGAAAAAGGGGGCCTTTCACTGGAAGTTGGATACGATTATAACGATCAACGGCAAGATAAAATAGGGGCAGGGCTTATCTATACGTATTCTTTTTAGAGCGGTTGTTGTTTCTAATGTAGGATGGAAGGCGCTATTATAGTGAAATAGTAGCTTAAAAATCTGGTAAGATAACGGTGATACATCAACTAATTGACCAGCTGTTTTTAATAAAACCAAAGCATTAAAATAAAAACGATAAGGTGTTTTTTAAAAACATATGGTTGATACAACAAAAACTCCCGAGAGTTTTCCCAAAACTTCTTAGTATTTTGAACAAATATTGTACAAGTTTTTCAATAAAATTGTACAACTTTTCAGTAAAAGTTGTACAATAATTTAGCACATCGTGCTTTTTTTAATCCACAACCCAGAATCAATTTCAGCTATCGCTTCCAAAATTGCCACCAGGCTGGAGGTTGTGCATCAGAATAGCCGTACCCATACCCATAATTGTATCCATATCCTTTTTTATCGTCAACACTGTTAACAATAAGGGCCATATTGGTCAGTTTCTGCTGTTCGTACATTTCTTTAATATGCGCTGTTAATTTAACCTCGGTATAATTTGCCCGGGTAAGGTATAGCGTAACATCTGCAAGTTGGGAGATCAATAAGGTATCGGTTACCAAGATGGTGGGGGCGGTATCTACCAAGATATAATCGTAATGTTGCTTGGCTTGATCAATTAAGGTTTCAAAACGGCCATTCAGCAAAAGCTCGGCTGGGTTAGGGGGTATGGCCCCTGAAAGGATAACGTCTAAATTAGAAATTCCCAATACCTGTGGAATGATGAGGTCGTCCATGGTAATCGAGGTGTCGTACAAATAAGAGGATACCCCAAATGCCTGCTTGTCTTTTTCAATGTAATTGTGCAGTTGGGGGTTTCGGAGGTCGCAGCCCATCAACAGCACCTTTTTATTGATTGCGGCCAAAGAACTGGCTAAGTTGATAGCAGTATAGGTTTTGCCCTCCCCTTTGGTGGAAGAGGTAATGTAGATTACTTGGGCTTGTTTTTGTTGCTCTTTGCCTGCAGCTTTAAAATAGGCTAAATTGGTTCGTAAAATACGAAAAGCCTCTGCCGTGATAGAACGGTCATCAGGCCTTAACAATACAGCGTCTTTCTTCTCTACTTCGGGAATCTCGCCTATAACCGGTATTGGCTGTACCAATTGCTTTATATGTTCTTTGTTGTTGATTTTGGTATCTAACATGAACCGGAGGTAGAGGATGCCAAATGGAATTAAAAGCCCCACAATAAAAGCACCTAAAAACACGATTCTTGTTTTTGGGGCCACGGGGTTAGGCTTGGTATAGGCAAAATCTACTATTTTAATGATGGGTGTAACCGTAGCCAGTTGCAAGGCGGCTTCTTCCCGTTTCTGCAGTAAAAAGAGGTACAGTTTTTCTTTTATGTCCCGCTGCCGGATAATCGTTCGGATTTCTTTCTCTTTTTTGGGCAACCCAATAAGCTTTCCGGTTGAGGTGCTTTCACGTTGTTGTACCGTAGCTAACGAAGTCTCGAGACTGCGGATATAGGCTTGAATGCTTTTTAGGATATTTGATTTTGTTTCTAATATTTTCTCGTCCAGATTGACCACCAAGGGGTTCTCTTTAGTGGAAGAAACCAACAATTTGTTGCGCTGCAAAATCAAATCGTTGTACGAGGCCGTTAAGGTGTTGATGGTCTCGCTTTCAATCCCTAAGTTAGCTGGTAATAGAGAAAAGTCTTCCCGTTCGTTAAGTAAGGACTGAAACTCTTGTGCCACGGCTTTTTGCGTCTCCAGTTCAAAGCGTTTTGCTTCAGCTGCTCCTTCCTTGGTAAACAACTGGGCGATATTGGCTTCGATATCTACCAGTTTATTTTCTTCTTTATACGAAACAATGCCGCTTTCAACGGTATCCAGTTCCCGGAACAACAACCGGAGTCGTTCTTCTATAAACTCTCCTGTACGTTCCGAAACCAAGCGCTTGTCCTTAATGCCGTCTTGATTAAATTGATAGGTAAGGTTGTTTAAAATCGCCTCATTCTTAACGGGGTTCTCGCCTTGTAACCCAAGGGTTAAAACCTCGCTCTTATCACCAATGGGATTCACTTGTAAGTTTTTAACCAAGCTGTTTATCACCTGGTTTTTAGGCTGAAACCGTATCAGGTAATCGGTGTCTGCAAGTACCTTCCCAGAATGCTGGGCACCCGGTTTCAGAACGATTTGAAAGGCATATCCGTTGAGTGCAACAGCTTCGTTGATAGTTCCTTCTGCGGTTAGGCTGGGCTCGGTGTCTAAGGTACGCACACGAAAGGTTTCAGCATCTATAAAACGGAGTTGAAAACCAACGGGACCGGAGGTGTTCAAAATGGAATCGGCTGTTTTCCACCGCACGGAAAAGGGCACTTCCGTCTTCCAGCGCTCCACGGTTTTTACATTTCCCGCTATAAAATAACGGGTTTGCATGCCCGTTTCTTCCACAACATCCTCCAAAAGCCTTCGGGAAGTTAAAATTTGTATTTCATTTTGCAGGTTTACCTTGTTCATATCAAACACGGCTCCCGCACCTTCCAGCCCGGTTAAATCCAGCCCGCTTTCATTTTCCTTCAATATTTTTATCTGGGTGTTTGTTTGATACAGCTTTGGGGAATAGCGCACATATAAAAAAGCAACGGCTATAGCAATGACCGCTGAGAGCAGAAACCAAGGCCAGTACCGAAGGTAGCGTAACAGCATTTCCTTGAGGTTGTCGTCTTGCGAGGTTGTAGGGGATAGAGGCGTTTGTTGTTCCATGGGGATTATCTAAAAATTACGACGGCAGCACTTAATAAAATGGAAGCCAAGGACAATAAAGTGCCCACATTGCCTATAAATCCAGCAGAACGCACCTTGCTGTTGTTTGGGGTAACATAAACCACGTCATTGGGTTTTAAATAGTAGAATTTGGAATTCATCCAGTCAGACTGGGTAAGGTCAATGTGTTTGGTTTCCATAGCGTTATCCCCTTGGCGAATGATCAATACATTCTCCCGTTTTCCATTGATGGTCAAATCGCCGGCCATTCCCAACGCTTGTGGCAGGGTAATCGCTTCTTCATTGACTGTATAGGTGCCCGGGGCTTTCACTTCGCCTATAACGGTAAATTTGTTGTTCACTAAACGAACACGAACCGTAGGATCTTTAATATAAGCGGATAGTTTTTGGGTCAATAGTGCTTGTACTTCTTGGCTGGTTTTACCGGCAACAAATACCTTGCCCAATTGGGGATAGGTAATGCTACCGTCTTTTGCCACCAAATATCCTTCTAATTTTAAAATTTCGGCTTGGGTATTTTGGGCCCGTGAACCCAGGCTTTTGTCAAATGTAAAGGGTAGGGTGCTTTCTTCTTGCAATGCGGTGAGGTCGATCTTTAAAATATCGTTTACCTGTATGGTAGGATGCTGGTACAACGAATCGGCCAACGTTAAATTGGCCTGCTCAATGTCTTGGAAATAAACAACTTCCTTTTTGGTGGCACACCCAGATAGCAAAAGGAAAAGTAGGATAATAATAGGGTATTTCATGCCGGCAAAGATAAGTAAGTTTTCTAGGATGGTAAACCGAAAAAATGGTTTTTAACGGAAGAATATCAATAATACTTGCCAAACAAAAGCATATAAGGCTGCAAGCGGTAATAAGCTGATGGTGAACACCCCAACATCCGTGTGCGTCCAATCAACTTTCCATCAATTTGGTTGTATTGGCTATGAGATGGGCAAGTTGGGTATAGTGTTTCTGGCGTAATGTTATCTGGCCTATTTTTTTTAAATGGTGTACGTGATGGGCATCGGTGCCCACAAATGCATAGCGTCCTTTTTCCAACAGTGCCAAGGCTTTTTTTTGTACTTGGGGCCCGTAATGGGCGGTCAACGACAATAGGTTGAGTTGAAACACACACCCTAATGCCTGAAACTTCTTATAAGCCGCATCGTCCTTGATAAACGGATAGCGTTCCGGATGGGCCAAGATAGGGGTATACCCCTTATGTTTGCTATTAAAGAGGTAGGTTTCTACATTCAAGGGTGGTTGTAGGTACGACATTTCAACCAACAGGTGTTTTTTGGTAATCGGCAACACTTGGTCTGCCTGCAATAGTTGCTGAAACGTCGCATCCAACATATATTCTGCCGCTGCTGCTTGTAGGGATACGCTTAAATTTTCATGTGCAAGCGCTTCCTTTAGTTCAGAAAAGGCTGTGCCAATGGTTTCAGGGGTATTGGCATAAACCCCATCCATCACGTGTGGACTGGCTACAACCCCTGCCATCCCCAACCGCTCATACTCCCGCATCATACGGAGGCTTTCTGTTAGGGTATCCGCGCCATCGTCTATACCGGGCAACACATGGTTGTGCATATCCACCATTCCGTTTAAGAGCGGTAAAATGGATTTTTTGGATTGAAAAAAGAGCCCCATTGCTTTTAGGTTCAAATATAAGATAAAAAATAGAAACGCATCCTTTTAAATGACACGCCCATTGTTACTCAGAATGGAGCATAGCGCAGTGAAGCGTCTCCATCCATCCCAGAACACAAGTCCCTTCAACACGTCTTGTATCGGATAACAAAGCGGACTTATGTCTTAGTCGGATACGACTTTTTGGTAACAGAAATAGTCCCGCCAAAAACCGTTTTAAATAAAATATTGAAGTCCAACGAAAGACTGTAATGTTCCAAATAGTAGCGGTTTAACCGAACTTTCTCGGGCCAGATAACCTCCCGGTTATAGCGTTCGGGATCGGTTTGATTTGCCAAAACAACTTCTTCATCCCTAAAAGCAAGCGTAGCCAAGCCGGTAATCCCAGGACGAACGCTGAGAATCTTTCGATCATCGCCTTGTAATTGATCGGCAAACCCGGGCACATCTGGGCGGGGGCCTACCAGGCTCATATCGCCTTTTAAGACATTCCATAATTGGGGGAGTTCGTCAAGTTTGGTACGACGCAACAACCGGCCAAAAGGTGTGATACGAATATCCCTACTGCTGGTTACAGTAGTATTGAGGGTAGGGTGGGGTCTCATGGTGCGCAGTTTCCACATGGTAAACGGGTGGCCATGTTGGCCAATACGGGTGCTTTTATACAGTCCGTTTTGTTGTGAAGTAAAAAACACAATTAAATAAAATATTAAAATAAAAGGAAAGGTGATGACTAAACCTAATATTGAAAAGAGGAAATCAAAAAATCGTTTTAGAATTAACTGATTTTTTTTCAATGATTTTTCATTTTAATGAAATTAAAGGGGTTTTGCGGGAACACCAACTGCTGTGCAGTTAGCAGGGATGTTATTGATTACAACGGATCCTGCTCCAATTAGAGCGTTCTCACCTATGCTAGTTACTCCTGTCATAACTGTAGCCCCTATTCCAAAATAAGCTTTTTCTTTAATATTGATTGAAGCTCCTATATTAGTTCCTTGTGAGAAAAAGCAACCTTTTTCTATATATACGTGATGAGCAATATTTACACCCATACTAATCATAGAATAATCAGCTATTTTAGTAAATGGCATTACATTGGTTGAGGGTAAAATATAAACTCCTTTACCTAAACTAACAGATGAATCGATTAACGTCTTCGGGTGTATGAAATTTGGAGTAGTAAACCCTTCTTGATTTAGCTTTTCAAATAGAGAAACTCTTAATTGGTTGTTTCCAATAGGTACAAAAACTACAACGTCACGTTTTAATTTTGAAAACAAATATTTCGAATTCCCCAAAACTGGAAATTTATTTACTGTTTTTCCTATCAACAAAGAATTATCATCTATAAACCCTAAAATATTATACATTTCTTTTAAGTAGGAGGCATAAACTTCTCCATAAGTTCCTGCACCATAAATAACACATTCTTTCATATCAATTATTTCCATTGAAAGGCTCCATAGTGATATTAGAAGAACTATTTATATTCTTTGATTGAAGAACCTTTTTTATAGTTAAAATTAAAATTTTTAAATCTAAAACAAAGTTTATGTTTTTCACATACCAAATATCAAAGTTAAATTTTTCTTTCCACGAAATAGCATTACGGCCATTTACTTGTGCCCAGCCGGTAATGCCCGGGCGTACATCATGTCGTTTTTTTTGATTTTTATTGTACAGGTGTAAATAATGTACTCGAAGGGGTCTAGGCCCCACCAAGCTCATATCGCCTTTTAGCACATTGATAAGCTGAGGCAGTTCATCTAAAGAAGTTTTGCGTATAAACTTTCCCAGACCTGTCAACCGTGCTGCATCGGGCAATAGATTTCCTGCCTTGTCTCTTTTGTCGTTCATTGTTTTAAACTTGATAATGTTGAAAATCCGCTCATCTTTACCAGGGCGTTTTTGAAAAAAGAAAGGTTTGCCGTTGTTAGCGACGAATAGCGCGATGCTTACGGTCATAAAAATAGGACTTAAGATCAACAATCCCAATAATGCTGCTAGACAATCTAACATTGGTTTAAAAATAGTTCTATACATGGACTTTATCGATTATAAGTTGATAGGTGCGATCTACCGTATATTCGCTTTTCAATAAATTATACCCATTCTCCCCTAACGGCACCGTATCTTCTTGGCATAATCTTGAAATTTTATCTTGCATAGCTTTAATGTCTCCCGCTTGCACCCAATAGCCACATCCGGCTTCCTCAATTACGGTTCCAATATCAGTATGGACATCAGTAGCCGCTAAAACAGGCTTTTTCATTTCTAAATAAGCCAAAAGTCGGGAGGGAAAATTGGGGATGGTAAAACCGTGGTGCAAAAATATCATCCCTATATCGCATGCGGCGAGCAAGGAATCGTATTCAGCTTTTGGTAAACCAGACAAAAGCGAGGCATTGGACGGTTTGTTTTTATCAAACCAGGCACTCAGTTTATAAAATTGTGTCCCATTTCCCACAACAACTATGTGGGCATCTGACTCTCTGAAATTTGCGATGGTTTCGATTAAAAAATCGATTCCTTGCGGTACTCCCAAATTTCCACCGTACACAAAAATCTTTTTATAGAGGGGAATCGCATACCTGCTTTTAATCAAATTTTTTTCACGTTCACTGTAGTCAATAAATACAGGTTTAATTGAATTTGGGTTGACCTCTATTTTATCTTCAGGTATGTCAGGATTGTTTTTTAAAATATACTGTTTGTTGGCTTTTGACATGCACCCTATGGTCTCTGATAGTGTATAAAGTTTTTTTTCTTTTTTCTTAAAATACCGGTGTATAAAACCACCTTTTTTCATCATCTGCATATCAACGGCATTTTGGGGAAAAATATCCTTTAACAACAAATAGGAATAAGCATGATCTTTTCTTTTGATATAAGAAATAACCTTTGAAAAAGTAATTGGCGGAGTGGAATACAAAACCAAATCAAAAACAACGTGTTTAAAGTGCTTTTTCAAGGCCGATAAATATTGACTTTCCACCATTAGTTGCCCTAATCCTTTTTCAATGCTATTTGTTTTGGAAAGGTTAAGTGTTTGGACTTGTAGTATGGTGGCATTTCCTTCCTGAATCATTACCGTCTTTTTTTTAAGGCGTCTCTCAAGAGGGGAGATTATATATACCGCATGATTTTTGGATACAAAATGATTTAAAAGATCGTGGTAAATACCTCTTTCTTTCAAGGTTGAGATATTGACCATGGTAAGGAACAAGACATTCATAGTTTAGCTATTGTAGTCATTCCAAACCGTTCTCTTTACATAATCGGTATAACTTACTATAATGCGGACCATTTTTTCGGAAACATTTGGCATGCTATAGTCAGATACCCTTCTAAAATTTCGTTCGTTGCCTCTTTTTTGATCCTCTACTAGTTTCAAACCTTGTAAGATACGTTGGGAAGAAAGCCCCACCATCATTACAGCGGCCTCTTCCATGGCTTCTGGTCTTTCGTGTGCTTGCCTAATATTCAAGGCCGGAAAATTTAGAATGGAAGATTCTTCAGAAATAGTTCCGCTATCTGATAACACAGCGTGACTATGTAACTGTAACGCATTATAATCACTGAATCCCAAAGGCTTTAAAAACTGAATTTCAGGCTGCATATCAATTTTTCTCTTGTCGATCATATTTCGGGTGCGGGGGTGTGTACTTACGATAATCGGCAATTTATAGATTTTGGCAATTTGATTTAAACTTTCCATCAAATTGGTAAAGTTTTCTTCACTGCTAATATTTTCTTCCCGATGTGCAGAGACCACAAAATACTTGTGTTTTTTTAGCGACAGTCTTTCTAAAACATCGCTGTTTTCAATTTTAGGACGATAGTGGTTCAAAACTTCAAACATGGGAGAACCTGTTTTAATAATACGATCAGCGGGCAATCCTTCACGCAGAAGATATTCACGGGCAATAGTACTATAGGTAAGGTTTATGTCAGCCGTATGATCCACAATTTTTCTATTGGTTTCTTCTGGAACCCGTTGGTCAAAACAGCGGTTGCCTGCTTCCATATGAAAAATAGGAATATGTCTTTTCTTTGCAGGAATGGCACATAAGCAACTATTGGTATCCCCTAATACCAAAAAGGCATCTGGTTTAATGGTTTCCAACAAAGGATCTACTTTTATTAAAATATTCCCTATCGTTTCGGTAGCAGTGGTACCTGCTGCTTCCAAAAAATGATCGGGCTTTCTAATGTCAAGATCATCAAAGAAAATTTGGTTTAATTCGTAATCATAATTCTGTCCGGTATGCACCAACACATGTTCAATGGCCTCAGAGGTATCTAAGGCTGTTAACACCCGTGATAATCTTATAATTTCAGGGCGCGTGCCAACGACGGTCATTACTTTTAACTTCTTCATGTTTATTTTTTAAATCTTTTAAACGTTTTCAAAATAGGTGTCTGCATCGTCTGGGTTATAGGGTTCGTTGATCCAGAAATTGGTATATAAAACATCTTCACCAATATTTTTAATGTTATGGGTGTACCAAATAGGCATATCTACGTATGCGGGTTTTTCGCCATCCAAATAAAATTCCAATACCTTATCGGTCCCTATTTTTCGTAATTGTATAAGTGCTTTTCCTTTAATGACGGCAAAGCGTTCTATTTTTCGGGTATGATAGTGGTTTCCACGGGTAATGCCGGGTACGGTGGTAGAAAAGGAAACTTGACCGCCCACCCCCAGACGTATAATCTCGACAAAGCTTCCCCGGGGGTCTGTATGCTGTGTAAAAGGAACCGGAAAGTGATGTTCTATATCCATATAACATCGAAAGGTATTGAACAGGTTCAGTTCAAAAGGCGTCGTTATACTAGGGATCTCCCCGTTGTCTTGATATGTTTCCTTGTAAGCTGTTAACAGCTTTAATAATTCTGAAACTTTCGCTTCAGCAGTATGGTGTATCGTGCATAAAGGTTCGGCTGTATGTTTTTTAATTTTTTCAATAATCTCGGCAACCAATTCCCCTACATAAATTAACTTTAAATCCCCATCCACATCGATTTTGGGTGTTTCATTATGGGCAATTTGATGCGAAAATGTAGCGACTACCGAATTGTAATACGGATGCCCAAACGGGCCAAAGACATTAGGGATGACCATTCCAGTAAAAATGGCGTTATTTTTATGGGCCCATGCTTGAAAAAGCATCCTGCCTTCTTTTTTTGATTTTCCGTACAAGTTGTCCCGCTCTTCTTGGGATGAAGAAGAAAACAAAACGTGGGGCGTACTTTCGGTACGTTCCATAGCCTCGATTAAGGTTTGTACCAGTTTGATATTGGTTTCAAAAATCACTTTTGCATCGTTATGTCTATTTAAGGCTGCCAAGTGCACAATAACATCACACGACGAGACAAATGCGTCTAAAGCGTTGTTATCCTCAAAAAATACCCTTTTAAATGGAATTCTTTCGAAAATATCGGGTTGAAGCCCCAGGGTATTGTACAAATGTGTTCCTACAAATCCGTGTTGTCCGGTAATTCCTATTTTCAACATGATTGTTTTTCTTAAGTATTGTTTTTAGTGCTTATCAAAATATGTGACATCAAACCTGTACTCATCCTTGATTTCACCCATTCTATAATCTGCCATGACCAACAGTATGGAATTTCCAACCATATCTTGAATACTGCTTACATAACCAGCAGGTACGTGTAAAATATCCATACTGTTTGAAGTTATGGTAAATTGGTGCTGTTCAAGGTCTTTTGAAGGCTGTTCCCAGTTATCGATTTTAATCAGTTTGACTTCAAAAACCCCAACAACTACCGTAAACCAGCGTTGTTCTATTTTATGTCCCTGCCAAGCTCTTATAGTAGCTTTATTGGCATTGGCAATAGAGTAGATGCGTTTTACGTTTGAAGCATCAAAGTTATTGTTAAACGATAACGTTCCTCTTTCATCTTTGTGGTATCCACCAGGAATAAGGGTAGGTCTTAACCGTTTCATATACGTTAATTAGGATATTGCACACTATCCTCCCCATAAATCTCTTTACGGATCAAGGGCAATTTTTTCAAAAGTTCTTTCATGCCCTTTACACCAAGTTGTTCGGTGTTATGGGAGTTGTAATCTTCTATTTTTGAAATGGCTTCCTCTCCTTCCGAAAAATACTGTGCGTAGTTTAAATCCCTGTTATCGGCAGGAATACGGTAAAAGTCGCCCATATCTTCGGCCTTTATCATTTCTTCCCGGGTACATAGGGTTTCAAACAACTTCTCCCCATGGCGGGTTCCTATAATTTTAATGTTCGTATCTGAATGGGCCAACTCTTTCAGTGCTTGAGCCAGATCCCCGATGGTACCGGCAGGGGCTTTATTTACAAAAAGATCGCCTGCATGTCCATTTTCAAAAGCAAAGAGCACCAATTCTACGGCTTCTTCTAAGGACATTAAAAAACGGGTCATTTTTGGATCGGTAATCGTGATGGGTTGATTTTCTTGTATTTGTTTTAAAAACAAAGGGATAACCGAACCCCTGGAGGCCATGACATTTCCATATCGGGTTAAGCAAACAGTGGTGTTTGGATTATTACGGGAAGCTGCTACCGCTACTTTCTCCATCAAAGCCTTGGAAATCCCCATAGCGTTGATAGGGTAGGCAGCTTTATCGGTACTTAAACAAATTACTTTTTTAACGTTATTGTAGGCTGCCGCATCAATTACGTTTTGGGTTCCCAATACATTGGTGCGGGTGGCCTCTAAGGGGAAAAACTCACAAGAAGGAACTTGTTTCAGTGCAGCTGCATGAAATATATAATCTACATTTCTGGTGGCGCGTTCGATGCTATCATAATTACGGACGTCCCCAATGTAAAAACGCAGTTTATCATTTTTAAGCGTCGTGCGCATATCGTCCTGCTTTTTTTCGTCGCGGGAAAAAATACGGATTTCGCTAAAATGGTCCGTATGTAAAAAACGTTGTAATACAGCATTACCAAAAGAGCCGGTTCCGCCGGTGATTAGGAGGGTTTTATTTTCTATTTTCATTTAATAAAGATTTATAGATGTCGATCCATTTATTTATTTGCGAATCGACGTTAAATTTTTCATCTATTAATTTGTAACTGTTTGTGCACATTTGTTGATATTTGTCTTTATCCAACAATAATAAAGAGTCAATAGCCTTTGAAAGAAACACCGGATCATTTAAAACATGAAGCCCCGCATTATAATCTTCTAATATTTGCCAAGGAGTACCTTTTGATGCAATAACAGGAGTTCCTTGATTTAAAGATTCTACAACTACATTTCCGAAATTTTCGGTTTCACTCGCTAAGATTAATGCGTATGACTCCGCATAAATCTTCTCTTTTTCAATACCTTCTAAGTGGCCTTTAAACACTATTTTATACTGCAAATTTAGTTTATTAATCAAAGACACCAATTCCTCTTTATAGGTATTATGTCTTTTCTCTTGTTTTCCAACAATAAAAAATTTAGAATTTGACTCTAAAAAAGTCTTACTTAAAGCTAAAGCTTTAATAATCTTATCTAAGCTTTTTATAGGGTGTATCCTGCCAACATATAATAGGTTTTTACTTTTTGTGGTAGTAAGTCTTTTTGAAGGAGCAATAAAATTAGGAACCTCAACCGTTTTATTTTTGGGAAACATTTTTTTTATACCTATCGTTTCTTGGGGTGAAGTACCATGATATACCACATTTTTATTCAATAATTTGTATAAAGACAAGAGCGGTTTTTTTTTCCAACTGCTAAACTTCAAAGCATTTTCATTTAACTCTCCGCGTACAGACCAAATAATGTTTTTTTTAGGGTGAAAAACTGAGCGATAAAGAAAACTATAAATTGAAAAGGGGCTAAATAAACTATTTAAATGTAAAACATCGGCTTTTGTAATTTCTCTTGATAGTCTTTTTCTGGTTTTTAAAGCAGAAACACCTTTTATGCCATAGAATACATTTCCGCAATCTAACTGTAACCATTCATTAAAATTCACTTTATCATTTATTCCAATCGTGGTAGTGACTACTGTAGGCTTAACTTTGTTTTCTTTTAAAGCACAACAATGCCAATAAAGAGTATTACAAGGGCCCCCAATCTGGGAAGGATAAAATGCGCCAAGAGGGAAAAATATTTTCATTATATAATTTTTTATTCAAACTAAACTACCTGTATAAGTAAAGATAATTAGTTGCGGAGTAAAGTATGTTTATTGGTTATTAAAACCCTTCACCATATATTTTCACATCAGAAATAAAAATTAGACCTTTAATTGCGAAATATATTAATGAAATTAAAGTACCGAAATTTAATCCTCTTTTATATTGTAAGCCATAATATAAAAATATTCCAAAAGACAGTATAACCAATCTTGAGTCACCTATATAATATGCTAAAACAATAATTGGTAAATGCATTATAACTACGGTAAAGCTATCTTTTTTTTTATAAATTAAACTAAGCATAAAAAATACCGTAGGCTTTAGAATTTCATTTATACCCGTTTGACGTTTATAAATAATAAACTTTTCACTAATTGTTTCAAAAAAAAAGTAATATGGAATCGATATTAATAAAAAGCCTATAATCATAAATCTTATTACCTTCCCAACTTTCATAGTGTGTATATTTTGCAATTGAGTCTTTATTTCATTGCAAAATCTATGTATTAATAAAATAAGTGTCTGAAAGTGCGCTAGAATAGCTAAAAAGATTAGAGCAAAATTGATTTTATTATTTTTAAAACTAAAAGAAAGTAAAAAAAACAAAAGAGATACTTTAAGTCTTTCAGCAGGAATTAATAGCACTAATAGATAAAAATTTATTGAAATTAGAAATAGTAATACTGGGTGCATTCCTATTTTTAACAATCTTTTAGAAATAATAAAACCAAAAAATGCATTAAGAATTGAAAAAAAAAGATTTTTGTTTATTAATGTATTAAATACATAAATTAAAATATAATAAACAGGCTCGCTAGCCCCTAAGCTACCTTTATAAAATAGATAACCATCCAATAAAGAAAAACGGTGTAAACCATTATAAAAGTGAGTATAATATTGCTGATCTCCTCCGATATATAGCTGAAAGAGGTATAAGCTAATCAAAAAACAGTATATTGAAAATCCTAAAGAAAGGACAAATATTTTCTTGTTATTCACAATTTTTTATAAAAAGTTTTTAAAATGAATTTAGAGAAAGGATAAAAAAGTAAATAAATTCGGTTAAGTTTATTTTGACCAGAATTTTCAAACTTATTTATTTTTTTTAAAATATCAGGATTTATATTCTTTAATTCACCTGGAGGGTTTTCAATTAAAGCTAATAAGTATTTACTGTTTTTGTTCCAATTGAGATTTTCAAGGGCATAAATTCTTGCAGCTTTTTTCTTATCTACAATCTCTCGTTTAGATGATTCAAGCTCTTCAATAATTTTGGTTAAATGCGATATATTAACCTCGCATTGTGGCCAATAATAACCATCAGATCGCGCAAACATTTTATCTATTTTAATAACTTTTCCGAAATTAGAATGCACAAATTCGTTCATAGGAGCATTATCAGGTACAATTAAAGCTAAACCACTACTTATTGCTTCTGCTATAGTTAACCCTAACCCATCTAAACGAGCTGGATATATGTATATGTCTCCTTCACTATATAATCCTGGCGCAGTAATAGTTTTAGTAATTACTTTTAATGTATTATTATTTACCAATTTGGATATTTTAAGTTTTAATTTAGGAAATAACTCACTCAATTCAACTTGTGTATGAATGATAAGCTTGGTATTTTGAACATTAGCATTGTAAAACGCCTCCAATAATTGATCTGTACCTTTTCTAATCGGATTCATACCTGCAGAATGAAAAATAGTAATATTATCAATATCAACTAAACAATTTTTTTCTGATTTAGGCTTAAACAAATCAACATTAGTTCCCCAAGGAATGTATGTTGCGCCTGTATGCCATTTAAAAGCATTAAAATGTCTCTTTGTATTACATATCAAATAGTCAAAAGCTTCAAATAAAGGAATAGTTTTTTCGGTGTAATAATCAATATATGCAATAGTAGTTATATTTAAATCTTTACACCATAAGACAGGAGGAAACCAACTTTGTTCGTTAAAAATAATCTTTTGAATTTTATTTTTCTTTATCCATTTTATAAATTCAGTTTTATCTATTACAGTAGAGTTAATAGGACTGCCAATACGCTTTCCCCAAAATACATTTTCTTTATCCCATTTTAGATCACCGATAGCATAATCTTCTCCGCCTCGAGCATAGATAAAAATATCATGTTGTTTAGCCAGCGCCTCTTCAAATTGTTTAGAGACATAAGCTGCTCCGCGCTCAAACCAAGTTGTTACAATTCCTACTTTCATCTATTATAAATTTATTAATCCTGAACTTTTTAAGTAAACTATTAATTTACTTTTTGAATAAGCTTCCAAAGCTTAGTTCGCACAAGTTTATTTGTTAGCTTTTCCGGTATAAAATCTTTTAAACCAAATATTAATTTTCTTTCAAACATTATAAGAAGAGTTAAAAAAATCATCCCGAAAAAACAAGAGCTAATAAGTACTGTTAAGATATTATTCTCAATAATTAAACTTATAGGATAGGTTATAATAATTGCTAAAAAAGTTAATATAAATGGATTTTTAAATGCTAAAATGTATTCTTTTAATGAGATATTAGTAAACTTATAAACATTTATTCTCCAATTTGGTAAAAATAAGCTTATTTGAAGAAGAAGAGATGCAATTGCTACTCCCTCCAATTTCCAAAAACTCCCGATATATAAATAAATAGGGTAAAATAGAAAGATACCTAAATTCCAAAAGAAAGCAATGTTCGCTTTACCTCTGGATAAAAGAAGGCTACCTGCGGGATTACCAAAAGATCGAAATATAAATGTTATTGCTAATATTTGTACTATTGGTATGGCTGCTAACCATTTTACACCAAACATTAGAAGTATAATAGGCTTAGCTAAAATTGCAATAAGTAAATATAGCGCAATATTTAAATAAGATAAATACTGTATAATATTAAGAAATATGATCTTCAACCGTTCTATATTATCAATAATTTTTGACATTAACGGGAAAGTTACTTTTGTTATTATTGGATTAATCATAGCATAAGGTTTACTTGTTAAATCTTTTGCTACATTATAAACTCCCAAAATTTCCACACCTAATAATTTACCTATTAAAACTGTATCTAATTGTGAGGCGAAATAATTTAAAGATTTGTCGCCCATTTGAAATAAACCAAAATTAATATACTCTCTAATTTCTTTTCTATTAAAGTGAAATTGAGGTCTATATATTTTTCTTCCAAAAAAATTATAACCAAGTGTTGTACAAAATGTATAAATTATAGTTCCTATCGCCAAAGAATAAACTCCGTATTCGTTATAAGCAAGGATTATAACAATTGTAAAAGCTATTAACCTAGCCGCAATATCTGTTTTTGAAGTCGCTTTAAATTGCATCTTCTTATGAAGCATTACCATTAGTTGTTGCCCCCAAGGTTTTATAAGAAAGGTCACTGCAACCAAATTTATTAAGGAAATAAGTCTTTTATTGTGATAAAAATCTGCAATAAGGGGAGATGATATAAATATTATAAGGAAAAATAGACAGCCTATGAGTATATTCAGCCAATATAGTGAGCTTAATTCCTTTTTTGTAATTTTTTGTTTATAAATAATAGCATTTGAGACGCCCATATCGATAAATAACTGAGAGAATCCAATAACAACCATTACAATAGCCATTAACCCAAAATCTTCTGAACTAAGTAATCGCGCTAAAATAGATAATTGTATAAGTTGGATTAATGCATTAACCAACGAGGAAGCAGTAGTCCATTTAACTCCTGAAAAAGTCTGCTTTTTTAAGCCCATAACTTGTTAACTATTGCAGTAAAAAAATACTTACATAAATATTTGTACAATTTTACTAGAAGCTTTGCCATCACCATAAGGGTTATGTAATTGGCTCATCTTTTCAAAGCGTTCTTGATTATTTAATAAACCTAGAGTCTCTTTTACAATTAAATCTTTCTTCGTGCCCACTAGAATCACTGTTCCGGCATCTACAGCTTCTGGCCTTTCAGTAGTGTCGCGCATTACCAAAACAGGTTTACCCAAACTAGGTGCTTCTTCCTGCACCCCACCACTATCTGTAATGATTAATTTTGCGCGGTTCATTAACCAAATAAAATCCTGATAGGCTAAAGGATCAATTAAAATTATATTGTCAATATATTTCAATATACGATTGACAGGCTTTTGCACTTTTGGATTTAAATGTACAGGATAGACTATTTTAATTTGTGGCTTTTGCACTGCTATTTCTTTCAAGGCTTCACAGATACGAATAAATCCATCACCGTGATTTTCTCTACGGTGCCCTGTTACCAGAACCACTTCTTTATCCTCAAGCCTTTCTGCCAATTCTTTAACTAGTTTACTTGGATTGGCGTAAACTTTTTTTACACTTTGTAATAAAGAATCGATTACTGTATTACCAGTAACTATAATATTTTCTTCTGAAATATTTTCTACCAGTAAATTCTGTTTAGAGATTTCAGTAGGAGCAAAATGAAAATCTGCTATTCTGCCCGTTATTTGTCTATTGATTTCTTCTGGAAAAGGAGCCCATTTATCATGGGTTCGTAAGCCTGCTTCAATGTGGCAAACCTTTGCTCCACTATAAAAGGAAGCTATACTGCCTGCCATAGTGGTTGTGGTATCTCCATGAACAAACACATAATTCGGTTTAAACCTTTCTAATACCGGTTTTAATCCTGAAATTATGTCTCCTGTTAGGCCATATAAGTTTTGACTGGGTTTCATCAAATCCAAGTCGTAATCTGGAGCAATATCGAAAAAAAAAAGTACTTGATCTAACATTTCTCGATGTTGCGCGGTAACACATACCTTGGTTTCAAAAACAGTTGGATGTTTTTGAAATTCTTTTACAAGAGGAGCCATTTTAATAGCTTCTGGCCTGGTGCCGAAAAGGATAAGAACTTTCTTCATCTTTATAACTTTGCCTGTGCTTTATGTTCTAAAATTCCCTTCACATCATACACCACCGTATTACCATTCTTCAATCGATTCAAATCCAATTGCAAAAACTCATTATGAGCAACAGTAAGTACAATAGCATCGTAGGTTTCCGTAGGGCAACGTTTTAAAGTGGTTAATCCATATTCGTGTGCAACTTCCTCTGGGTTGGCCCAAGGATCGTAAATGGTGACGTTGGTTTCGTATTCTTTTAATTGTTTAATAACATCAACTACTTTAGTATTACGAACATCGGGACAGTTTTCCTTAAAGGTGATGCCCAATACCAAAATGTTGGCATTCTTTATCTTTAGGTCGTTGCGGAGCATTAATTTAATCACTTCGCTGGCCACATATTGTCCCATACTGTCGTTCATACGGCGTCCAGCTAAAATGATTTCAGGGTGATATCCTAACTCTTGTGCTTTTTGCGCCAAATAATAGGGGTCAACGCCTATACAGTGGCCGCCCACCAATCCGGGTTTGAAAGGAAGGAAATTCCACTTGGTGCCCGCCGCTTCTAGAACGGCGTGGGTATCGATGTCCATCATATTGAAAATCTTGGCCAACTCGTTCACAAAGGCAATATTGATGTCACGTTGCGAATTTTCAATTACCTTGGCAGCTTCGGCCACTTTAATAGTAGGGGCGAGGTGGGTGCCTGCGGTAATGACGGAGGCATATAAATTATCAATTTGTTGTCCAATCTCCAGCGTGGAACCGGACGTCACTTTTAAAATTTTATCGACGGTGTGTTCTTTATCCCCGGGATTGATGCGTTCGGGCGAATAGCCGGCGTAGAAATCGGTATTGAAAGTTAAGCCGGAAACCTTTTCTAACACAGGAATGCATTCTTCTTCCGTGGCCCCGGGATAGACGGTGGATTCATAAATAACGACATCGCCTTTCTTTAAAACGCGTCCAACCGTCTCACTGGCTTTAATGAGTGGGGTTAACACGGGGCGGTTGTTTTTATCCACTGGCGTGGGTACGGTGACAATGTAGTAGGTACAGTCCTTTATGTCGTTGGGATCATCGGAACAATACAAACCATTTTTTAAACTGGGGGACTTGGTGACGTGGTGACTGGGTGAGTGGGAGACGGGATTTTGTTTTAGTAAAACCGATTGTAAGACGTTATCTTCCACTTCCAAGGTGTCGTCGTGGCCGGCCATTAATTTTTGTACCCGTTCTTGGTTGATGTCAAAACCAACCACGGGATATTTGGTGGCAAAAAGACGGGCCAAGGGCAAGCCTACGTAGCCGAGGCCAATGACCGCAATTTTTGCTTCCGGTTTGGGCGATGGCGCGCCGCCGGTATTAGATTTAAGTGCTTTATCCATAGTGTTAGGTGCTACTTTCAGATAGGTGTTTGCTGTTCCTTTTTTTGAGGATGCAAACTTACGTATAATTACTGTCTTTTTGAGGCAGTTAAGCTGTTATAATGTCCATTTTTCTGGATGAATGGTCATTTTGACGGCCATTCCTACAAACTGGTCTTGTTTTTATGCAGCAGGGGTGGGGGTCATGGGTTGCAATGATAGCCATTTCAAGAATACTGTTCGTCAAGGTGTCTAATTCATGTTCCACTCATCAACGCTCCCCATCCCCAAGTCACCTCTTTCCCAAGTCCCCCGAGTCGCCTCTTCTCCAAGTCCCTAAACAACCTCCCAGTCCAAAACCTACAAATGTTTCCAGTACCAATCCACCGCTTCTTGCAAGCCTTCTTTAAATGTATGGGAGGGCTGGTAGTTTAAATTTTGTTTTGCTTTATCTATTGATGCCAACGAATGCGGAATGTCCCCTTTTCTATTGGGGCCGTACTTTATTTCAAGGTCAGCGATTTTAGGATCGTAAGCAGCCAAATAGGTGCGCAAGTCTTCGGCCATGGATTTAATGGTCGTTCTATCGCCAACGGCCGTGTTGTACACCTCGTTCAAGGCGTTTTGGTTATCGGTTGAAATGGCCAACAAATTCATCTGCACTACATTATCGATATAGGTAAAATCCCGTGAAAATGTGCCATCGCCATTGATGGTAGGGCTTTCGTGATTCATAAACTGAATTACAAACTTCGGAATGACCGCAGCATACGCGCCATTGGGGTCTTGCCGGCGGCCAAATACGTTGAAATACCGTAACCCGATAGTGTCTAAATTGTAGGTGCGTTTAAAATTATCGGCATACAGTTCATTCACGTACTTGGTGATGGCATAAGGCGATAGCGGTTTGCCGATGGTTTCCTCTACCTTCGGAAGGCTTTCGGAATCGCCATAGGTAGAAGAGCTGGCCGCATATACAAACCGGTTTACGTTGTTGTCCCGAGCGGCAACCAGCATATTCAAGAAACCGGAAATATTGACCTCATTACTGGTTATGGGATCTTCAATAGACCGGGGAACCGACCCTAAAGCCGCTTGGTGCAAGACAAAATCGACCCCTTTACAGGCATCTTGACAGGTTTTTAAATCCCGGATATCGCCTTCAATGAAGCTGAAATTTTCTTCGGAAAGAAACGGCGCGATGTTGTTTTTATGTCCGGTAGCAAAGTTGTCGAGGCAAATTACGGTGCTGCCAATTTCAAGAAGGGCTTCACAAAGATTTGAGCCAATGAACCCAGCTCCGCCTGTTACTAGAATCGTTTTATTTTGAAGTGTTTTGAACATGTAGGTTGTTATTAAATTTAACTTAAAAAACACTTGGGAAAAAGCATTTTTAATTTTTTGCAAAGGTACCATTCTCCATCAGGTATCAACCAATTATACCTGTAAAAACTGTAAGGCCTTCATTTTTTGTTTTTAAACACCCACCCCAATGGCAGCCATATAAAAACAAACAAATACCAACCCGTGATCAAACCAATAATGATAAGGATCAATCCGGCGCTGAGTAGGATGAGTTGCAATTTTGATAGCTTCATAAAAACAAGATGGGTATTAGATTCGGTTACCCTTTTTTCAAACTTAAAAGGAATCAAGTAAATAACCAAAACCCATATTAGTCTAAAGGTTTTTTTCCAATATGTCAGTTCGAGTGATTTGGAATGCCGGTACGGCAAGCCAAATTGTATCGAGAACGTTTTTGGATGCAGTTAAAATAGGGGTCTCGATACAAATTTGAAGCCTGCTGTCGCGTCTTCAAATTCACTCGACCTGACAGAGGGGTCTCGATACACCAGTTCGTGCCTCACAGGCACTCGACCTGACAATATGTAGGCACATTTGCCGAAGTAAGACAATACAGATATTCCCTTAAAGTCTGACATTGGCAAAAAAACGCTTTTACAAAAGCCAGCTTAGGTGGTTGAGCCCGCCTGCAAATATTCGGGCAGGTGATCCCGAGAGCGAAGCACCTCGGGATTGTATCGAAACCACCGGCTGTTAAAGTACAGCTAACTAATCACCATCTAGTTCCATTACAACTCGATCACCACTTGGTTCCCCACGATATCTTCAAATGTTTCCCGTTTCCGTATTAAATGTGCTTTACCTTGATGCCAAAGTACTTCGGCAGGGCGGTAGCGGGAATTGTAATTGCTCGCCATGGAAAAACAATAGGCCCCGGCATTGCTGAACGCCAAGATGTCGCCTTCGCGTATTTCTGAAATCCTACGGTTGTTGGCAAAGGTATCGGTTTCACAAATATAACCCACCACACTGTAAAACCGTTCCTTGCCCTTGGGGTTCGAAATGTTTTCAATCTCATGCTGCGATCCATACAGCATGGGCCGTATCAAGTGGTTGAATCCGCTGTCCACTTGTGCAAACACCGTGGAGGTGGTCTGTTTTACCACGTTTACCTGTACTAAGAACTTCCCGGCTTCACTTACCAAAAACTTACCGGGCTCAAAGGCCAAAGTCAATTCTTTTCCGTAGTCTTTACAGAATTCATTAAAACGCTTGCTCAGTTTTTTTCCTAATTCAGAAACATCGGTTTGAATATCACCTTTTTTATAAGGAACTTTAAATCCGCTGCCAAAGTCGATAAACTCCAAGTTTTTAAAATGTTTGGCAGTTTCAAACAAAATTTCGGCAGCATATAAAAACACGTCAATATCCAGGATATCACTGCCCGTATGCATATGGATTCCGTTAACGGTCATTCCGGTATTTTCAACAATACGGTCCATTAAGGGTAATTGATGGATGGAAATGCCAAACTTGCTGTCGATATGCCCTACGGAAATATTTGTGTTCCCACCCGCCATCACATGCGGATTGATACGGATGCACACCGGAATATCTGGATGCTTCGTGCCAAACTGTTCTAAAATAGACAGGTTGTCAATATTGATCTGCACCCCCAACTTAGCGGCAATTTCTAATTCTTCCAAGGAAACGCCGTTGGGCGTATAGATAATGTCTTTGGGATTGACGCCCGCCTCCAAACCTAAGCGCACCTCTTGAATGGACACAGTATCCAACCCGCTTCCTAAGGAATTCAATACTTTCAAAACCGAAATATTGGACAACGCCTTTACCGCATAATGGATTTTCACCTTCTTCACCTGTTTAAAAGCATCCGTAAGTTTTTTATACTGTTTCTGAATCGTTTCGGCATCATAAACATAAACGGGGCTTTCAAACTCTTGCGCTACGGCTAAAAGGTCTTGATGTGTCATAATTTTGGTTTTAAAAATTTTAACGGTTAAAAAAAGATGCTAAAATAATATGAATAAAGGAATTAGCAGCTCGGATTTGGGAAAATTTAGCCCGTGGAAGTTTGTAAGGAGATATTTTGGCTGAAACACCTACTTCGACAGAGGATCGGTACATCGCCTTAAGGAGGCCTAGGGAGGTAAAGCGAAAGGTCTTTGTGAGTCTGTGCTGAGCTTGCCTCGCCATCAGGTAGGTTGTTGAAGTATATCGAGAAGGTTTATGTAGATTTGGTCTGACAGTGGGGTCTCGATACTATTTCATTCGACTTGCCAGTCGAATGAAATCACTCGACCTGACATTTGGCTTTTATTAAGATGTCAGTTCGAGTGATTTGGAATGCCGGTACGGCAAGCCAAATCGTATCGAGAACGTTTTTGGATGCAGCTAAAATAAGGGTCTCGATACAAATTTGAAGCCTGCTGTCGCGTCTTCAAATTTACTCGGGCCTGATAGTGGGGGTCTCGATACACCCGTTCGTGCCTCACGGACACTCGGCCTCACATGGTTAAGGCAGGCTTGCCGAAGTAGGACAATACAGCTATTCCCTTAAAGTCATTTTAGGATTAAGAAAAAGAGTTGTATAGTTATATCAGGATTTATTTAGTAACCTGTATAGCTATTTTAGGACGGGTCAATGACGTGAATACTCCATAGATACTCCATAGATACTCCATAGATGGTGTATGGATAGTGTATGGATTTGTAGGAACAGCTATTATTTTCCTACAAAGCAAAATCCTCCAACATCCTGATCCCTTATAAAACCATGTTATTTTGAAATTAGTATGGCAAAACTAGCGGTTGATACCTGAACGACTCACTTAAATAACTGCATCAAACAAGAAGTGAAAGTGCAAGCGAGCTTTAAAGGTCAATTTTATCTTATTTGCCTACAAAAACACTCCTGCCTCGCAGATACCTTACAGGAGGTTTGAATAAGCCTCACCAAGCATTCCTCACCCAGCACCCCTCATCCTTCACCCATCACCCCTCATCCATCACCCATCACTTAGCACCCTTCACCCAACATCCCATCCCCCTAAATCACTTGCAACTTCAAAAAGCAACCCCTACCTTTGTTAGCAACTTAAATAAAAAACTATGCCCGGATTTGAAGTATTTGGCGCGGAAGAGCGTAAACAAGTAAACGATGTATTGCAAAGTGGCGTGTTAATGCGCTATGGTTTCGATGGAATGCGCAATGGCCATTGGAAAGCCAAACAATTTGAAACGGCATTCGCACAGAAAATGCAGAGCCAACATTGCCAATTGGTCTCCAGTGGCACGTCTGCATTGACGGTCGCATTGGCAGCCGCCGGCGTAGGGGCAGGGGATGAGGTGATTATGCCCACCTTTACCTTCGTCGCCAGTTTTGAATCCATTATGATGTTGGGTGCCGTTCCGGTCTTGGTCGATATAGACGATACCCTTACCCTAGACCCTAAAGCCGTGGAAGCTGCCATCACCCCAAACACCAAGTGCGTGATGCCGGTGCATATGTGCGGCTCTATGGCCGACTTAAAAGCCCTAAAGGCTATATGCGACAAACATAACCTTTTGTTATTGGAAGATGCGTGCCAAGCCATTGGCGGCACGTTTGAACGAAAGCCGCTGGGAAGCTATGGCGACCTCGGTTGCTTTTCATTCGACTTTGTTAAAACCATTACTTGTGGCGAAGGCGGGGCCGTTATTACCAATTCTAAGAAATATGCCGTGAATGCCGATCAGTACCAAGATCACGGGCACGACCACGTAGGAAACGACCGCGGGGCCGAAACGCATCCGCATTTGGGATATAACTTCCGCATTTCTGAATTGAACGCCGCTGTGGGCATTGCCCAATTGGATAAACTGGACCGTATTCTGGCAACTCAAAAAAGAAATTACACCATTATCCGGGAGGTTTTAGAAACGGTAAAAGGCGTTACGTTCAGGCGTGTTCCAGAGGGCGGAGAGGAGAACTATTCATTTTTAAGCTTCTTTTTACCTTCGCAAGAAGAAGCAAAAAAAGTACATAAAGCGTTATCTGAACATAATGTGGAAGCTTGTTTTTACTGGTATACAAACAATTGGCACTATATAAACGGTTGGGAGCACCTTCGGAACTTAAGATCCTTAGCACCACTTTCTTCGGAAATAAAAAACCAAATCCAAGATTTAAACCATACCGACTTCTCAAAAAGCGATGCGTGGATGGGGCGCACGGTTTCCTCTTTAATAAAAATAGGCTGGACCGAAGCCGAAGTTAAACAAAGGGCTGAAGCTATGAAAAGAGCAATCCAGTCGGTGCTTTAGTGGCGCATTGTCATTTCGAAGGAGGCACGACTGAGAAATCCCACCTGAGTGAACAGATAATATTTAAATGAAATGGCTAGACTTGAAAAAGAGATGTCATTTCTCTCCCGAACCTTCTGGACCGAAACGACCGCAGCTATACTCAGTTCCTTCTCCTGGCAGGGGAAGGTGGCCCGGAACGGAGCAAACGGGTCGGAAGGGGTTAGGCCATATCGTTCTTGGTTATTACAAGAGTGTTTTAATAATTCACATACTCAATAATCTCCAAGCCATACCCAATCATCCCAACGCGTTTGGTTTGTTCGCTGTTGGATATCAGGCGGAGTTTGTGGATGCCCAAATCGTGTAAAATCTGTGCCCCGATACCAAAATCCTTGTTGTCCATTTTAATGCGCGGTGCTTTGGACACTTCGTCATCACTTTGGTTTTCTTTTAACTCTTTCAACCGGTTCAATAGGTTGAGCGACTGGCTTTGCTGGTTAATGAAGACAATGGCGCCCCTTCCTTCAGTATTGATTACATTGAACATATCGTCTAACTTTTTCTCGGCATTATTAGTCAATGCGGACAAAATATCACTGTTTACCAATGTGGCGTTGACACGGACAGGCACCGGTTCATTGGCCTTCCAGCTTCCTTTGGTAAGGGCAATATGCACTTGGTCGTTGGTAGTTTGTTTATATGCCCGAAGCCTGTATTTCCCAAATTTGGTATTGAGGTCAAAATCCTCCTTTTTTTCAATCAAGGAGTCGTGTTCCATACGGTAGGCCACCAAGTCTTCTATAGAAACCAATTTTAGGTCAAACTTTTGGGCTACTTCCACTAAATGGGGTAGGCGCGCCATGGTGCCATCTTCGTTCATGATCTCTACAATTACCCCGGCAGGTTTCAGTCCGGCCAAACGGGCAAAATCAATGGCGGCTTCGGTATGTCCTGTTCTGCGCAAAACACCGCCGTCTTTGGCCTTTAAAGGAAAAATATGTCCTGGCCGGCTTAAATCGTAAGGTTTTGTGTCTTCCGAACTAAGCGCGCTAATAGTCTTGGCGCGATCACTGGCCGAAATGCCCGTGGTAACGCCTTTCCCTTTTAAATCTACCGAAATGGTAAAAGCGGTTTCCAACGGATCGGTGTTGTTTCCCACCATCATATCTAACTGCAGTTCTTTGCACCGCGATTCGGTTATGGGCGCACAGATTAAGCCACGGCCGTGCTTTGCCATAAAGTTGATGATTTCGGGGGTGATTTTTTCGGCAGCGGCCATAAAATCGCCTTCGTTTTCCCGGTCTTTATCATCGACCACAATGATCACTTTGCCATTTTTAACGTCTTCAATGGCTTCTTCAATCGTGTTCAACTGTATGTCGGTTTCTTTTTCCGTAGGAATCATAGCTTTAAATTATTAAGTGCAAAGATACGTAATGCCGGCCACATGTAAGAAGGTTATAAAACGATGGTTTTTAAACACCAAACCTTTTCGCCGCACACAAAACCTTTTATGGCAGGGATGATAAATTCTTAATCCATGCATAGTTAAAAGAAAGATAGTATAGGTTTATTCCTTTTCTTTCTTCTTAAACAATTTGCCAATACGCTGTAAAAACGCATCGATATCCACAATCCCTTGATCAGTCGTAGCCCTATAGGTGAGCCAGATGCTCAACGGGAACATAATGGCCGTGCTGAGCCAAGTGGCGATAAACGGGTGCATGGTCCCGTCTTCGGCACTGTTTTTAGCGAAAATCCCTATAAAATGATAGGTTAAAAATAACAGTACGGCAACCACCATAGGCAATCCCATTCCACCTTTTCTGATAATGGCACCCAATGGAGCCCCGACAAAAAAGAGAATGATACAGGCAATGCCCAATACGTATTTTTCATGAAAAGCAATCTCGAATTTGTTGAGCCGTTTTGCCTTCACGAAAAAATCCCTTTTCTTGGCTTCCAACGTCTGTAACGTACCGCGGGCATTATTTATGGAAAGGTCTATAATTTGCACCTGCTCGTTGGTGTTGAAAATATCGAGCACGCTGTTCAAGGTGTCGGTATCGATGTCTTTTTGTTCCAAAGAGCGGTAATGCGTCCCAAATTTTGAAATACCGCTCCTAAAATACATATTGTTCGAAAACGATTTAACGTCTTCGTTGTAATTTGTGGAGAGCGAATCCAGCTCGGTAACCAGCTCGCCGGTGGTGTACATGTTTTCGTTGCTGTAATTGTTGTCCTTGTCAAAATCTGCATTGTTGAATTCAGTAAGGTCAATGTTTATGGTGTATTCCTTAAACTCACTTTTGGCAAACGGCTCCCGTCTTTGGTCTTTTATATCCCGTACCTGTATGTCTTCGTAATAATTGCCATCGTTCAATATCAACGAGAGGGTATTGCTGCCTTCTTCGCTGGCCAATTCCCCATTATCGGCAATGATAACCGTATAGTTTCCGTTGGGCTTGTCATCGTTTTTTTTATGGATGACCACGTTCTTAAGATATTCGTTGTTTTCACCGCTTTTCTCTGCGACTTTTATGTTGAAATTATCTCCAACCTGACTAAACTGCCCTTCAGTAATTACCATAGAAGGCTTGGTTTGTGCAATATTGCGCCGTAAATTTTGCCATTTGTATTCTGAATAGGGAATCACGTTATTGGCGAAGAAAAAAGCCGTTACCGATAAAATAGCGATAAAGACCATCAATACGCGCATGGCCCGTTGCAGGGAAATTCCGGTGGATTTCATAGCGGCGAACTCGTACTTTTCAGCAAAATTTCCGAAGACCATTAACGAGGTCACCAAAACCGTTAAGGGCAATACCAGCGGAATCAACCTGGGGGAAACGTACCACAAAAACTTCAAAACAATCCAAACATCAAGGTCTTTCCCCGCCAGTTCGGAAATGTAAAGCCATATGGTCTGCAGCACGAAAATGAACATTAAAATAATGAAGACGCTTAAAAACGTCTTCAAATAGGCAGTTAAAATGTATCTGTCCAGTATTTTCATTTCGCTACAAAAGTAACATAATAAACAGGATTGTTGGTGTTTTGACTATTGAAAGAAGGCCGAAATCAATCCAACCTGTTAATATAATACCCATCATTCTCATATTTCGATTCATTAAAATCGAACAGGGTTTTTGAAAGCGGCTGGTCGGTTTTAAATGAATTGACGGTCAAGGTGTATTTTGTGCCGTTGGCATCGGTTTGTATCAATTTATAAATATGTTTGGTCTGTACATCGATGCCCAATAAAATATCTTTTATTTCGGCGTTTGAATCGATAGGGATCAACTTTACAAACTGTATTTTGCGGCCTTTCACGTTTTGGGTGATGTCCATTTTATACCGGTAGCCGTTTTCATAAAACGTCAACATTTTTGAAGGGGTGATCTGCTTGTCATTTCTTGGGTTGTAGCTGGAAATGGTTACTTCTTCGTCCTCAGGAACGATGGTGTATATTTTATTTCCGTCGAACATACTGGTGGTCCCCAACATATTCAACACATACTTTTCGCCCGAAATGGTAACATCGCCACGGGTGTCTTGACTTACGTTTTCCTTGGTGTTGTTCAAATTGTATTTGAAGTCTATTGTAATGTTGTCGTAGCTTTTTGCTTTTGCTGAAACTTCATTCAACAGTTTTTTGGCTTCTTGGGCCTGTACTGTAGTTAGCGATAAAAAAGCTAAAATTGCTAAACTGGTGATTTTTAAATTACGCATCGTTGTTTTCATTGTCTAAATGTTGTTTAAGTGCTTCTAAGGTTGGTATGAGAACTTGGCGGGCTTTACTGCCTTCAAACGGGCCTACAATCCCTGCTGCTTCCAGTTGGTCTATAATCCTTCCGGCCCGGTTGTAGCCTAACTTTAACTTACGTTGCAACAAAGAGGCGGAACCTTGTTGGGCAATGACCAATACTTCGGCAGCCTGCGGAAACAGTTTGTCCCGTTCGTCGATAATATCATCAAGAGTTGTGCCACCTTCCTCGCTTTCATATTCGGGCAACATGTGGGCATCGGGATAGGCTTTTTGCGACCCAATATAGTCGGTGATATCTGCTATTTCGGGCGTATCGACAAAGGCACATTGCAAGCGCGTTAGGTCGTTGCCTTGGGTGTAGAGCATATCGCCACGGCCAATTAACTGGTCGGCACCCGAATTGTCCAAAATAGTTCGCGAATCGATCTTGCTGGTTACCCTAAAGGCAATACGTGCGGGGAAGTTGGCTTTGATAATCCCCGTAATCACATTCACCGATGGCCGTTGGGTGGCTACAATTAAATGGATGCCTACCGCACGGGCCAATTGTGCCAAACGGGCAATGGGGGTCTCCACTTCTTTTCCGGCGGTCATAATCAAATCGGCAAATTCATCGATTACCAAGACAATATAGGGAAGAAATCGGTGCCCGTCGTTCGGGTTTAATTTTCTGTTTTTAAACTTGGTGTTATATTCTTTGATATTTCGGCAAAACGCATCTTTCAATAGGTCGTAGCGGTCGTCCATTTCAATGCAGAGCGAATTGAGCGTGTTGATCACTTTGTTGGTATCGGTAATGATGGCTTCTTCGCTATCGGGCAACTTGGCCAGATAATGGCGTTCTATTTTATTGAACAAGGTCAATTCAACCTTTTTGGGATCGACCAATATAAATTTTACTTCAGCCGGATGTTTTTTATACAAAAGGGAAGTGAGGATGGCATTAAGCCCAACCGATTTCCCCTGTCCGGTAGCACCTGCCATGAGCAAGTGGGGCATTTTTGCCAGATCGACCACAAAGGTTTCGTTGCTAATGGTCTTGCCCATAGCAAGCGGCAGTTCCATTTCGGCTTTTTGAAATTTAGGCGACGCAATTACCGAACGCATCGATACAATGCGCGCATCTTTGTTGGGCACTTCGATACCAATGGTGCCGCGACCGGGAATTGGCGCAATGATCCTGATGCCCAATGCCGACAGCGACAACGCAATATCGTCTTCCAAATTTTTGATTTTTGAAATACGGATGCCGGCCTCGGGAACGATTTCATATAAAGTAACCGTGGGGCCAACCGTGGCTTTGATGTTCGAAATGCCAATTTTATAATTGTTGAGCGTTTCTACAATTCGGTTTTTGTTTTCTTCCAGCTCTTCTTGGTTGATGGTAATGCCCTTCCCGCCTGTGTAATCTTTTAACAGGTCCAAAGTGGGGAATTTATAGTTGCTTAGCTCCAAAGTAGGGTCAAATTCCCCAAAATCGGCCACTAATTTGTTGCTTAGATCGTCTTCTATCTCCTCTTCTTCCGCCGCTTGTTCCACTTCCATGGTCACATCGCTGTCTGTCTCGGTTTTTGTTGTGGGCTTCAAGTCGGTCCCAGTTTCGTTCTCTTCGGAAATATCTGTCGCAACAGTGGCTGTTTCCTGTGTGGTAACGGTTTCCACTACCGATTTTTCATAATCGGTTTGTTCTGGTTTTTCTTCCGAAGCATCTTCAGAAAAATCGTCTTTCAATTCTTTTTTAGTTTTTCTGAAAGCTGCCGCAACACGATCTGGCGTAATGTTTAAACGCATTACAAAATACACAATGGCAAGAAAGATCATGACCAAAATGGTACCCGTCAAGCCCAAATAATCTTGAGAAAGGTCGTTGAGTTCATACCCAATGACGCCGCTTAACAAGCTATTGGTTTCATTGAAAAAACCGAAGAAAACGGCAATCCATAGCATAACCAAAAGCCCCCAAAACCAAAAACGTTTCAGTTGTGTTTTGGCATAGTCGAAAAAATAGTAAACGCCTGTTAAAGCGATTAAAAAGGACACGATAAATGCAGCGATGCCAAACCCTTCATAAATAAAGAAATGGCCTACATTAGTACCAAATTTGTTAAGCCAGTTTTCGGTTTGCAGCTCGCGCTCGGCTAAAATACCTACCTCACTTTGGTCTGCCTGCCATGTGAAAAAGTAAGAGAAGAACGAAAGGGTCAAGGCCAGCCCCAAGAAGAACAAAAAACCGCCTAGAACAACTTTTTGCTGTTTGGAAAGTGTAAAAGAGATCTTTTTACGCGGGGTTTTGGATTTCTTGCCCGAACGGGAGGCGGGTTTACTTGTTTTTTTCTTTTTTCTCGCCATGAAGGGTTAGGTTGTCTTTTCAGCAAAAATACAATATAGAACGTGACAAACTACATAAAATTTTATAAATGCCGAAATGAAACCTTGCCAAGTTTAAGGTGACGGTTGAATGTTGGGTAGGGTATAGTTTATTAAAATTTGGTTGTTATCGCTCCACTGTATCCATCCTGTGGCCAAGGTACGGTTATCCTTGCTTTGTAAGTCAACTTTAAGCCAATTTTGGGTTACTTTAATTACCTTCATATTTGCAAAAGAGATGTTTACTTTGCTTGCATTAGCTAATGGTTTTATTTTTGGGGTTTGTTCTTTACCTGAAACAAAAGATATGGTATTGGTGGTCAATAAAAACTCAGGCCAAAACAGCAGCGTACCTTGATTTTTATTCATGGAAGCGGTTTGTCCATTTTTTGAATTCACTTCCACTTCTATAAATTCTCGCCCTACGGTTATTACTTTAAAGTAAAAAATACCGAATTGTTGGTTCATCGCTTCTGGCCACAAATAGGGTGGAGCAGAAATGAGTTTGAAATCACCAAATTGGTCGCGCCCTAACGCCAAGCTGTCTTGTGGTGCGTGCTGCAGAACTGTTTTTCCTTGTGTGATATTTCCGTAGAAATAAAGTGTTGGATGTTCAAAAAAATTGGGTTTAAAAAAACCGAGGCCTATATCGTTTTCTTCAGAATTACTATAATTTGCTGTATCAGTGAAATTTAACATAGCTGTGGGCTCGGCTTTTGTTTTGGGAGTCGGTGTTTTCTTAAAATTAGGTTGTGCTTCTTTGGGTTTTTTACGTTGTAAATAACGGTAATGGGTGATACCATAAGCGATTACAAGTAATAAAAGAAGCACCCAGTTAAAACGAATGATAAGTTTGAGCTTACTATAAAAAGCAATAAAAAATGAGGCGATAAACGCTATGCCACCAAATAAAACACCATAGCCTAAAACAATAGCGCCTCCTGCCAATCCTTGTCCCTTGCCCGCGTCTATCCACCCAGCATAGTAAAGACCAACAAAGAAGAAGGTGAGCAGCATTAACAAGTAGAATGCTATACGAGCTGGTTTAAAGAATTTTTTCATGGTTTAAATATGGTATTTAGACGTGAGGCCTGCCTCAGTCGGAAGCCAAGCATGAGATTTTAGGCGAACAGGTTATAGTTTACCAATAGTTTTCCGTCTTTTCTCCAGCGTATCCATCCTTTTCTTTTTACGGTGTTGTAATCGCCTGCCAAAATTTCAACTTCCATCCAATCGCCCATCACATAACGCACCCTGAAATTTGCTGGGCTGACTACTCTCCCGGCTGATTTAATCATAGGATTATCAAATACTTTTTGGTTATTGTCGATAAATTCAACCGAATGGCAATTGAGGAAAAATTGCCCCCACGAGATAAAATCTCCTTGCAAAGCACTTACGTAGGCCGTTTTACCTGTTTCTTCATTAATAATTATTTCATGGTAATCGCGCCCTAACCGCTTTACTTTTATCAAAAACACCCCGTAGTCCAATTTTTCTTTAAAAGGCATAAAGTTATCTGGTGCATAACCAATAGCATCAACGTGTGCTGCGTACCGTTTTACAAAGGTGATACTGTCCACTGGTTTTGGCTGCCTATTTTGCCTGCTGTTGGGAATATCGTATAGGTAAAGTGTTTCAACAACATCCGTTTTGGGGGTGAAAAAACCTTCGCCTAAATTATTCAACTGCTGCCCTGTAACGGGTGGTACTTGCAAAACAAGTAAGGACAAAACAATTAAAAAAGATACGTTTGGCACCATGGCAACATTCATTTTTTAAAAGTTCAATGTCTTGGTTATGGATTCCCCAGTTTTCACTTCAATGGTGAAACTTTGTGATTTTCGATCTTTATAACTTCCCAATGGGGTCACTTTTACCGTATAGGTCGCAGGATTGAGTAGAAATTCTGCTCCGCGATCGTAAGTACGGCTCCCATCTACCGCTTTTCCTGTGTTTTTTTCTTTTACGGATACCATAGTATCGATTGACTTATCTCCAACCTTGGCGTCTATAAAAAAAGTTCCAGTATTGAAATTATGTGCTAATTCAATGACCTCACCAGCAGCAACGGCTACATTTTCCAATTTTTGAAAAGTATTGAGGCCTTTCATAGCCAATGCTTGAAATTCAACTGTGTATATACCTGGGTTCACCTCAAGTTCTTTAACCCTCCCATAAGTGCGGCCACCTGCCACTACTTTACCATCTTTATCCTTGATTTTCACGGTACTGTCCCAACCTTTACCATTATTAGTAGTGGTCGATGCTATTTTTCCTCCATCAAAACTAATGGTACGTTCTGTTTTTTTATCTTCAAAACTTTCTACGTTTGTAACCGTGATCTCTTGAACGTTACTGGACATCGGCCTTACAAGAAGATCATATTTTCCTGCCGGCAAGAACATATAGCGTGTCTCCCCATAGGTGCGCAACGCATTTACTTTTTCTTTCGTTCCAGCTTTATAGGCTAAAACCCATGCATCTATTGGTTGGTCATTTTTAATGGCATATACACCAAAATTACCCTCTTCTTTATCAATGGTTTGTGAGGCTACTTCACTCATGGCGTCGCCTAACCCGCTGGCATCGGCTGCATCGTAATAATTGCCTTCGCCTGCTTTTGCGGCGCATTTTAGCTGTTCGGTCTCACTGTTTTTCAATCCGAATCCTACAATATGTAACTTGAAATCGATGCCTTCTTTTTTTGCTTTAGTTACGACGTCACAGATATTTCCGTCGCAAGATTCAATGCCGTCGGTGATTAAAACAATGGTGGCTTTTTCTTTATTTTTCCGAAGTTGGTCGATCACGGTGGTGGCCGAATAGGCAAGGGGCGTTTTACCGAGCGGTTTAATGCTTTTTACTGTTGAAGAAACACTACTTTTTGAAGTATTGCTCATAGGAAGCAACGTTTCCACATCGCGACAGTCGCCTTTTTTGCGGTGCCCATAAGCCACGAGCCCAATTTTTTGATCTTCGGAAAAATCACCAATGGATTCAGAAAGAACGGTTGCGGCAATTTCCATTTTGGTCTTACCTTCCATTTGGCCCCACATAGAGCCACTGGCATCGTAGATAAAAATAATGGGCGAGGGGGTTTCGGAAGCTTGTTCTACTTGTGCGTTTGTAGATAATACCAAAGCAAACAAGAACAGAAAAAGGGTGTTTAATTTCATAATCAACTTATTTGGTAAAGTAAAGTTACGTAATTATTTTTTTTGGGAATAAACTTACAATCAAACACTTAACCAGTCAATTACCCGTTTGGGTGGTATTCTGTTTTTTGTAAAACTGTTGAGATTTTCAGTTGTGTTCTGGATCATTTCTGATACTAAAATCAGCTATTTTAAGCAATTTAAAAGTAGAGAGAGCCATGGGGCTAAATAGAAATACGGCATATATAATTTTTTCCGTAACAGAATAATAGAAAATCGATAGCACGAAGGCATCTCTCAAATAGAAGGTAAAAACTGAACCTAAAATTTCGGAATATAAATGATGCACCCTACAACCACCGCACCAATCGCGGCAAAGAAAACCGCCCCGGCGGCAACGTCTTTTATAAGGCCTATTTTGCTGTGATGGTCGGGGTGGACAAAATCGGCAATTTCCTCCACGGCCGTGTTGAGCCCTTCCATGCTCATAACAAGTGCGATGGCGAAGATTTGGAGCATCCATTCGGTAGAAGAAATGTTGAAATAAAAACCGGCAACGGTCATGACTACGGCTATAAAGGCCTGTACTTGGATGCTGGGCTCCTTTTTTAAGAGTGTCCAAGCGCCTTTTGTAGCGTATCCCGCTCCTTTTAGGCGTTTGCCAAGAAAGGAATTCCACATACTATAACAATGGCTTTAAAGCTGAAAGATAATCGGGTTCTTCGCCAATTTCGGGAACTTGTTGCGAGTGGATGACGGTTCGGTCTTTATCCAGCACAATAACGGCCCTGGAATGGAGCCCCTCCAAAGGACCACTGATCATTTCCAAACCATATTCCTTCCCAAAGTTTCCGGTCTTGAAGTCTGAAAGGTTGGTGACGTTTTCAATGCCCTCATCGCTGGCAAAGCGTTTTTGGGCAAAAGGCAGGTCCCGCGAAATGCACAATACCTCGGTATTTTTTAATCCGGTTGCCTTTTCGTTGAATTTTCTTACCGAAGTAGCACATACATCGGTATCAATGCTTGGAAATATGTTTAACACCAACCGCTTCCCTTTGAAGTCTTCAAGGGTTTTGGTCGCCATGTCTCGATCGGTCAACTTGAAGTTGGGTACTTTATCTCCTTTTTGAGGTAACGTGCCAGAGGTTTCCACTTGGTTTCCGCCTAATGTAATGTGAGCCATTTTCTAAGTTTTTTTAATTTGACGTATAAATTTACACAACCTTTTGGAGAAGTTTCTAAAAGTAATCATAACATTTCAAGGTGTTAAAAAAAATCCCCCGCAACCAAAATTACGGGGGACTGGAAATTAATACTTATTACGTGCTACCGGTCTATGGATCCGATCACTTTTTGTGCAAAAGCGTTAGCGGCATCGCGTTCCGGCATTCCGTCTTCGATCATTTTATGTACTTCCACGGCGCCACAAAGGTTGGTGATCAATTCGCCAACCACATTTAGTTCTTCATCACTTATACGATTGTATTCGCTAAAGGACTCCAATACTTCAATGCAGTTCTCTATCTGCGCGGTGGAGTTGTTGCGCTGTAAGTGCCTAATTACTGGTAACTTCATCTACTAATGACTTTAAAGGATCAAACTTGTTGGTTTGAACCTGGTTCACAAATTTTCCGTCTTTGAAGGTGGCAAAAGTCGGCAGGTTGTCCACGGTGGCCATTTTCCGGCTTTCCGGGAATTTTTCTGCATCGACAAGCACGAATTTAAAGTTTTCCACTTCATTGGAAAGTTTTTTAAATTTCGGCTTCATCAGCCTACAGTTTCCACACCAAGATGCGGCGTACTGTACGATGACGTTTTGCTCTTCTTCAACCAGTTGTTTCAGGCTGTCTTCTTTAAGTTCTACTAACATGTTATTTAGTTTTGTAAGTATGTAGCAACACCTTCGCGGGAAGCTGACATCGCTTCTTTACCTTCTTCCCAGTTTGCAGGGCACACTTCGCCTTTTTCCTGAACGTGGGTGTAAGCGTCAACCAATCTAATGTATTCGTTTACGTTACGGCCCAATGGCATATCATTAACGCTCTCGTGGAAGATTTTACCTTCTTCATCAATAAGGTAAGTGGCACGGTAGGTTACGTAAGAACCTTTTAAGGTGATGCGGTCGTTTTCTTCGTCATAATCTTCTCCTTCAATGTCCAAAATGCCCAAGGCGCTGGAAAGGTTGCGGTTGGTGTCTGCCAACAACGGATAGGTAACACCTTCAATTCCGCCATCGTCCTTTGGTGTGTTTAACCACGCAAAATGCACTTCGGGCGTATCGCAAGAAGCACCTATTACCATTGTGTTCCTGTCTTCAAATTGTTTTAAAGCTTCTTGAAATTTGTGGATTTCAGTAGGGCATACATACGTGAAATCTTTTGGGTACCAGAACAACACTACTTTTTTATTGTTCTTTTTAGCTTCTTCCAGAACGTTTATCTGAAGGGTGTCGCCCATCTCGTCCATGGCATCTACTGTAATGTTTGGGAATTGTTTTCCTACTAATGACATATCTATTTATTTTTAAGGGTTATCGTTTTATTTCACCCACAAAAATAGGATAATTAACCGCTTAATTTTCTAAATGAAAACGTAAAATTCTATTTTAGTATAGACAAAACAAATAGTTGTACTATAAAACTATAAGAAAATATTTTAGAACCTGTAAGCACTGTGGTTTTAGGCGCTTTTGGCTTGGGTGAGCATTCTTATTTTTATGCGGAACGCTGCAAATAAAAGCGTCATAAATGGGCTGAGCCAGTTAAAGATAGCAAAGAAGAAAAATTCGCCCACGCCCACGCCCAATACTTTGGAGTGATAGGCTCCGCAAGTGTTCCACGGGACGAGCACCGACGTTACCGTACCGCTGTCTTCCAACGTCCGGGAAAGGTTTTCCGGCGCCAAGCCTTTGTCTTTATACGCCTTGGCATACATTTTTCCGGGAACAACGATAGCTAAGTATTGGTCCGATGCCGTAAGGTTCAATGCCAAACAGCTGGCTACCGTGCTTGCAAACAGTCCAAAAGTGGTATGGAACAATTTTAACAGTGCTTTGCTTATAGCGGCCAGTGCTCCAATAGCGTCCATGACACCGCCAAAGACCATAGCACAGATAATAAGCCAGATGGTCCCCAGCATGCCGTACATGCCGCCGGCCGAAAACAAATCGCTCAAGGCTTCATTTTCGGTAGCTACTGCTGTATCAACGGTAATGGCATCCATAATACCTTTGTATCCGCTGGCAAACGTGAGGGTGTCGCTACCGCCAATGGTAGCCACGATATTTGGTTGAAAAATGAGGGCTGCCAATGCTCCCAATAGCGTACCGGCAAGCAATGCAATAAGCGGGGGTGTTTTTTTTATGATCATCACAATGACCAAAAGGGGAACTACAAACAACCAAGGACTTATCGTAAACGAAGCTTCTATGGAGGTCAATATCGCTTCCGTATCCACGGCTCCTTTGGGATCTAGGCCCAAGCCAATGATGATAAAAACGATAATGGTTATGGCAATGGTAGGCACCGTGGTAAACGTCATATAGCGAATGTGGGTAAACAGGTCGGTACCGGCCATAGCTGGCGCTAAGTTGGTGGTGTCGCTCAATGGGGAAAGCTTATCTCCAAAATAAGCCCCAGAAAGTATAGCGCCGGCTGTCATACCTAAAGAAATGCCCAGTGCCCCCGCTATTCCTATCAGCGCAATGCCCACAGTGGCAGACGTGGTCCAGCTACTTCCTGTCGCGATGGAAATGACCGCACAAATAATGACGCAAGAGGCTAAAAATATGGTTGGGTTTAGCACTTGGAGACCGTAATAAATCATGGTGGGGATCACCCCGCTAATCATCCAAGTACCGGCCAAGGAACCGACAAACAAAAGGATTAAAATAGCCCCGGTGGTCGATTTTACGTTTTCTGAAACCTCTTCCACCATCTGGCTGAACTTCACCTTGTTAAACGCCCCGACTATGGCGGCAACGGCAGCGCCCATCAATAATATAAACTGGTTGCTTCCGCTCAAAGCATCGTCGCCATACGCATAGAATACGTTATAGAACAGCATAATAATGAGGGCCACCACAGGGATTAACGCTTCCCAGATATTCAATTCTTTGTTTTCTACAATGTGTTCATCTTGAGGTTCTCTTGGTTCGATGTTTTGGCTGTCCATTAAATTGGGTTTAGTTTTTTGATGTGTAATGTTACGATTTTGTTAAAAGGTATGCAAATGAAAAAGCGAACGTTAGTATAAAACTACGTTCGCTTTTAGATAAAATTATATTTAGGAAGTCCTACAAAACCCCAACCTTTAACATACATTCCCGCATCATTTTATACGTACGTTCTATGTTATTGTCCAAGCCAATTGAAAACCGGATCAATCCGTCGGTGAGGCCCATTTCGGCTTGTTCTTCTTCGGGAATTTCTGAAGAGGTTGAGGTTCCCGGCGCACTGAACAAAGTTTTATAAAATCCTAAACTTACTGCCAAATAACCCAAATTGCGTTCTTGCATCAATTCCATCAGTTCGTTGGCTTTGTCCAAATTCCCAACATCAACCGTCAACATACCGCCATAACCGTATTCGGCATTCATCATTTTTTTGAATTTCTCATGGCTGGGGTGCGAGGCCAATCCTGGATACACGGTTTTTAGTCCATCATTTTGAAATTTTTCGGCCAAGTACATCGCGTTTTTACTGTGCTGTTTCACCCGAATGTGCAAGGTGCGCAAATTTTTAAGGATGGACGCAGCACGCATGCTGTCCATCGAGGCTCCCATCAACATACTGGCACCATCGTTTACGTTCCTCAGTTCGTCTATAAACTCTTGTGTACCGCACATAACACCGCCCATGGTATCGCTGCTACCGTTAATGAACTTGGTCAAACTGTGCAGCACTACATCGGCCCCAAATTTTGCAGGTGAAACAGAAAGCGGGGAGAAGGTATTGTCCACCAATAATTTTACACCGTGTTTTTTAGCAAGTTTGGAAAGTTCGGCGATATCGGCTACTTCCAGTAACGGATTGCTTACCGTTTCACAAAAAATCACTTTGGTGTTTTTGGTGATGGCCGCTTCTACTTTATCGATATCGGTAATATCGACAAAAGCAGTATTGATGTTCAGCTTTGGGGCAAAATTCTTTAGGAAGGCGTAGGTTCCGCCGTAAATGGTCCTACTGGAAACTATGTGGTCACCGGCGCAGCACAATTGTAAGAGTGCCGGTACAATGGCGCCCATACCGGTTGCGGCGACATTAGCCGTCTCGGTACCTTCCATAGCGGCCAAAGCTTCACCGAGATATAAATTTGAAGGCGAAGAATGACGGGAGTATAAGTAACAGCCTTCTGCATCGCCTTCAAAGGTATCGAACATGGTTTTGGCTGAAAGGAAGGTGTAGGTCGAAGAATCGGAGATGGAAGGGTTCACCCCTCCAAATTCCCCAAAATACTGGAGGTCTTGAATGTTGTCTGCCGGATTGAAATCGTTAGAATTGGCCATGGTGGTATGTTTTTAGTATATAATTACGTGTTAATTTCTTCAAAAGTAGTAGTAGTTAGACAATTTATCAATAGTTAGTTTAATATTCAGAATATAAAACAGTTCAAATAAATAATTACAGTTTTTATTGCTGAAATATTCATTAATTTCAGTATGTTTCAGAAAATTTTTCAGATAATATGTTAGACAAAAAAGACAAAGCCTTGCTGCAATTGCTTCAGCAAAACGCTAAACAAACCAATAAACAACTTGCCTTGCAACTGAACCTTTCGGTAACAGCTGTATATGAACGCATTAAAAAACTGGAACGGGAAGGAGTGATTACCAAGTACGTGGCTTTATTGGATAAAGAAAAGGTAAACAAGGGCTTTACCGTGTTCTGCCACATAAAACTGGTGCAGCACGCCCAAGACTACTTGACAAAATTTGAAGAAGAAGTCACCAGTCTTGACGAGGTTTTGGAGTGTTTTCATGTAAGCGGCGATTATGATTATTTATTAAAAGTGGTTGTGAAAGATATTAAGCAATTTCGGTCGTTTATGGTCAACAAGCTCACGACTATCAAACACATTGGGAGCACACAGAGTTCCTTTAGCATTAGTGAAGTGAAGAATACAACGCAACTTAGCGTATAAATTGGCGGAGTTTGGGTACTACTTATGGTTATGGCTCGATAGCTTTTATAAATACCGTGAAGAATATTGGGGCTGCTGCGTGCTTTTTCAAACAAAAGGCTATTTTTGATGTACCGATCAATAAAATCTACATGACCAAAACCTTTCTTTTAATAAGACCAGCCTTTTTAATTGCTGGGCTCATACTGGCAACCTCCTGTGCAAGTGTCAAAAAATACAATAAACAAATTTCAAAAAACCATACGGTTTCCGAACTGCGCGAAGATGTCGATATTGCTTATGCCCAGCTTAAAAAATATCACCCAAAACTCTATCAATACACGGCAAAAGAAACACTGGACTTTAAGTTTGACAGCTTAAAACAAGCTATTAAAACGCCATTGACCAGCCGGGAATTCTATGAAAAGCTGGCACAAGTCGTGACCCACGTGCATCAAGGCCACATCAGTGTGAGTCCGCCATACATAAAAAGAAAACGGAAAGCACGTAAAAAATTCCGGGATAAAAAATTTGCGTTCAACGCCATGGATTTTGAGTATTTGAACGACAAACTGTGGGTCATCGATGCGAATGAAAAAGACTCCGCCTTGGTAGGTGCCGAAGTGGTTGCCGTTGGTGGAGCGCACCCCAAATTCCTTATAGAAAAATACAACACCTTGATTGCAAGCGATGGGTATAACACAACGCTTTTTGAGGGGATGGTGGGGTCACGATTTCCTAAATTTTACCGAAAAAACCAAGGATTTGTCGATAGTTTAAAAGTAACGTTCAAGAACACAGATTCGGTTTTTAACAAAACGTTTCATTGGATAGCCCCAAAAGATAAAGCTGAAAAAGACAGTACGGCTAATTCAAAAAAACAGCGAATGACCCGTGAAGAGCGAAAAGCCGCCCGCATTGCCCGTAGGGAAAAAAGAAAACTAAATGATAAATACGGATACATTAAAGAAAAGGACGAGTTTACGCGCATTTTTAAATTTATGGATAGCGATAGTACGGTGGCCTATATGAAAATACGGGGCTTTACCAATGGTAGTTATGACGATTTTTATGAAGAAAGCTTTGCGGCTATGGACGCGGTAGGAACCAAACACCTTATTATAGACCTTCGCGACAACGGTGGTGGAAGACTCGCCGAAATAAATGAACTTTACGGCTATTTGACCGATGAGGAATATCAATTTATCAATAAAAGTGAAGTAACCAATAGGCTACCGTTCCTGAATTTTTTGTTTGCGAATGGCAACTCCTGGTTTCTAAAGGGATTGGGGGTTGTTTTTTCACCCTTCATCGCAGTGCATAACCTTATAAAAACCGAAAAACAAGAAGAAAAAATCTACTACCGCTGGAAATACACCAACACGCAAAAACCCAAAGAAAACACTTATAAAGGAGCTGTTTATGTGTTGATTAACGGAAACTCCTTTTCAGCATCCTCCATTTTATCCACACACCTAAAAGCTACAGATAGGGCAACATTTATAGGGCAGGAAACGGGTGGCGCCTACAATGGCACGGTTGCTGGGCTTTTCAGGAATTACGAGCTGCCCAATACCAAGGTAAGGCTCAGGATGGGGATCATGCAACTTGAAGCACCGTATAAAACAGCACCCGATGGTTATGGCGTAAAGCCCGATGTAGAAATCACCCCCACACGCAAAGATAGGGAAGCGGGAATCGATTCAGAATTACAGTATGTCTTGAATAAAATAAAAAGTGGCAAATAGAAACCCTTTGATGTTCCGTTCCACGGTTTATACTTCTTGGCTCCACAAATTTTTGAACCCTTAAATTTTCAAACTATAGTAGACTATCGTACCTTTGTCCCTTCAAAATTAAAACCACAGATTATGTCAAAATACGATGTTGCCGTTATCGGTTCTGGTCCTGGAGGATATGTTGCCGCCATTCGCTGCGCACAGCTCGGGATGAAAACCGCAATAATCGAAAAATATAATACCCTTGGGGGCACCTGTCTTAATGTGGGCTGTATCCCCAGTAAAGCGTTACTGGACTCTTCGCACCATTACGAGGAAACCGTCAAACATTTTGAAGACCACGGGATCGAACTTCCTGGCGATGTAAAAATCAACTTCAAAAAAATGATCGATCGTAAAGCTTCCGTAGTGGAACAAACCACCAAAGGGATCGATTTCTTGATGAACAAAAACAAAATCGACGTATTTACCGGTGTAGGTTCTTTTAAAGATGAAACCCATATTGTAATTTCTTCCGATGATGGTGACAAAACCATCGAAGCAAAAAACACCATTATCGCCACCGGAAGCAAGCCCGCGACCCTTCCTTTTATTGAATTGGATAAAGAACGCATCATTACCTCGACCGAAGCATTGGTTTTAAAAGAAATCCCAAAACACATGGTCGTTATAGGCGGTGGCGTCATTGGGCTGGAACTGGGTCAAGTATATCGCCGTTTGGGTGCCGAGGTTTCCGTGGTGGAATATATGGACCGCATCATACCTACGATGGACAAAGCACAAAGCAAAGAATTGACCAAGGTGATGAAAAAACAAGGTGTGAAATTTTATGTATCGCATAAAGTTTCCGCAGTAGAAAGAAAAAAAGACGAGGTAACCATCACTGCAACCGATAAAAAAGACAAAGAAGTAACTTTTACTGGTGATTACTGCTTGGTTTCAGTAGGAAGAAGACCCTATACCGATGGTTTAAAAGCAGAAAACGCTGGGGTAAAAGTAAATGAAAAAGGCCAGATTGAGGTCAACGAGCATTTACAGACCAACGTGAAAAACATCTATGCCATTGGCGATGTGGTAAAAGGTGCCATGTTGGCGCATAAAGCTTCGGAAGAAGGAACGCTGGTGGCCGAACAACTGGCCGACCAAAAACCGCACATCAATTATAACCTTATCCCAAGTGTGGTCTATACGTGGCCAGAAGTGGCTTCGGTAGGAAAAACCGAAGAACAGTTAAAAGAAGATAAGGTTGAATATAAAAGCGGCCAGTTCCCGATGCGTGCACTGGGAAGAAGCCGGGCCAGCGGCGATACTGACGGATTTATAAAAATCTTGGCCGATAAGGAAACCGATGAGGTGTTGGGCGTTCACATGGTAGGTGCCCGCGCAGCCGATTTAATAGCCGAAGCCGTAACGGCCATGGAATACAGGGCCAGCGCAGAAGATATTGCCCGTATGAGCCACGCGCATCCAACGTATGCAGAAGCGGTTAAAGAAGCGGCATTGGCTGCAACTGAAAACAGACCGATACATACGTAATCTGTTTTTTATAAATTAGTTACATTAAAAACCATTCCAGAAGCTACGGAATGGTTTTTTGCGTTCTAAATGCTATGTTTGTACTTCAATTACCGTAAATCCACCCTCGATGCGAGTCGTTAAAAAAAAATCCATTGCTTCTTTGCCCGATGTAAAAGTCCGCATCCTTACTTGGGCACAACAGTTTGAAGAAGTGGCTTGGATGGACAGCAACAGCTTTGAGGCCAACCACAGCAGCTATCAGGCAATTTTGGCCGTCGATGCGTTTACTTCCATCCGGACCGATCACTTTAACGCTTTTGAAAAACTGGAAGAATACCAACGTACTGCAAAAGACTGGATTTTCGGTTATTTGACCTACGATTTGAAAAATGATGTGGAGAACCTTTCCTCTTCCAATGATGATGGGTTGGCTTTTCCCGATTTACAGTTTTTTCAGCCTAAAAAAATTTTCTTTTTTTCTGAAACGGAAGTGGAAATTCAGTATTTGAACGTGGTTAGTGACGAACTGGAAAGTGATTGGGAAACCATTGAAAATACAACAGTTCCTGAAGCAATCAACACAAATGATTCAGTGAAAATCAGGTTACGAACAACTAAAGATGACTATTTTGAGAAAGTAGGCCGTATGTTGAAACACATAGAACGCGGCGACATCTACGAAGCCAATTTCTGTCAAGAATTTTACGCCGAAGCTACCGGGATCGATCCCTTGTCCACTTTTTTTCATTTAAACGAGATTTCCCGTCCGCCTTTCGCCACTTTTTTAAAGCTTTCCCAGTTGTACGCCCTATCGGCTTCGCCTGAACGGTATTTAAAAAAAACAGGCAATACAGTGATTTCCCAACCTATTAAAGGGACGGCCAAGCGGTTGCCAAATCCTTCCGAAGACCAAAAAATGGCAGAAGCATTACAGAACGATCCCAAAGAACGCAGCGAAAACATCATGATAACCGATTTGGTGCGAAACGACCTTTCCCGTATTGCCAAAAAAGGGACCGTTGAGGTAGAAGAACTTTGTAAAATCTATACCTTCGAGCAAGTACACCAAATGATTTCCACCATTCGTTGCGAAGTGAAAGCATCGGTTTCCCCGGTCGAAATTATTAAAAACAGTTTTCCAATGGGTAGTATGACAGGTGCCCCAAAAGTTTCGGCCATGAAAATAATCGAAACGCTTGAAGATGCCAAACGCGGCCTATACAGCGGAGCAGTGGGCTATTTTACTCCCACGGGCGATTTCGATTTTAACGTGGTCATCCGCAGTATTTTATACAACGAAGCTAAAAAATACGTTAGCTTCTCGGTAGGAGGCGCCATAACGGCAAAATCGGTTCCCGAAAATGAATACGAGGAATGCTTGCTAAAAGCCCAAGCCATGCGAACGGTTTTGGAAACCTAACCTTATCACTCATAAACCCCATTTATGTGCGTTAATCATCATAATTACACTTTATGTACTTAAAAGCACATAATTATACTTTATGACTATAAATACACATATTTTTGTATATTTGATAAAAAAATAATTTTCATGAACTACGCTGTTTTGTCTGGGGACATCGTCTCATCGACCAGTTTGCACGGTAAGGACCGTAATTTGGTGGAAAAAGAACTCGCTAAGTTATTGAAAGACCTGAAACGGGAATTTAACGTGTATGGCCGCATCATAAAAGGCGATTATATAGAATGTGTGGTGCCAAAACCTAAAGATGGTTTGCGGGTGGCGCTGGCCATTAAAAGTTTTGTAAAATCCATCCCTATTGAACTGAACAGCTATACCAAAAATAAAAACCGCGTTCGCTTGTTTAAAACCCACGGTTTGCGCTTGGCAATAGGCTACGGGCCATTAAGCCGGTACAAGCCCGAAGAAGGCATTATAGACGGAGAAGCCATTTATTTGTCAGGTCGCGAAATAAGTGGGCAATCAACACACAACAAAGAACGGGTGATCATTAAAAACACCCTGTTTTTTGCTTCGGAAAATAACGAGCTCAACAAGCGGTTCAAACCCGTTTTTGAATTACTGGACACCTTATTGGGAAAAGCGACCGCCCGGCAGTGCGAAGTATTGTATTTAAAATTACTGAACCAACAAGAAGACGACATCGCAAAAGCGTTGGGCATTGGCCAGTCTGCTGTAAACCGGCATTCCACAAGTGTTGGCTGGAACGCCATTGAAACGGCTGTACTGGATTTTTCTGAAACAGTTTCTAAATGATCCCTATGGAATTTTCAACATTTTTATTGCTTCAGTTTTTGGCACATCTACTGGCCGACTACTTTTTTCAATGGACTACTATGGCCGAACAAAAAAATCGTTTAGGTTTTAAAAGTAGCCTGTTGGTCTGGCATGTGCTCATAGTTTTTGCGGTCTCGTGGCTGTTGGCATTTCAATGGAGCTTCATCTATGGCGCTGCGATTATAGCGGTGTTGCATTATATTATAGATGGTTGCAAACCCTATATAAGCCGAAGCAAACACATAGGCCGCTATGCTTTTTTTATAGACCAAGCCCTGCACATTATCGTTTTGGGTACGGTGTGCTGGGGAGTTGCCAAGTTTCAAGGAATCGACACCTATTGGCAGCCACCGCTGGATATTAAAGGCCTGTTTTTAATTGTAAGTTACCTTATTTGCTTAAAACCCGCCAATATTTTTATTCGTGAAGTGTTCAGCGCTACTGAAATTGAAGTCACCAGCGACAACGAACTGCCCAATGCAGGAAAAGTGATCGGTGTTTTGGAACGCCTATTGACCTTGACCTTTATCGTGATCGACCAATACGAAGCGGTGGGGTTTCTCATCGCCGCCAAATCCATTTTGCGCTATCGGGACGAAGAAACCCTGAAAACCGAATATGTTTTAATAGGGACCATGCTCAGTTTTGGCATTGCCGTCGTACTGGGTATCGTAACAAACGTACTGTAATATGCTCACACCTTTCAAAACCCATATTGATGCCAACTTTTCATTCCTGAAAGGTAAAAAACTGCTTATCGCTTGCAGCGGGGGCGTGGACAGTGTGGTGCTTTCCTTTTTACTGAAAAAATTAGGGTTCAATATTGGGTTGGCCCATTGTAACTTCTCTTTGCGCGGAAAAGAAAGCGATGGCGATGAAACCTTTGTAATAGATTGGGCCGATAAGCTCTCCATTCCGGTTTTTGTTGAAACCTTCGATACCAAGGTGTTTGCCAAAGACCACAAACTTTCCACACAAATGGCTGCCCGTGAGCTGCGGTATCAATGGTTTGCCGAAATTTTGAGAAATTTTAAATACCATTACGTAGCAACCGGGCACCACGCCGATGATGACTTGGAAACGTTTTTCATCAATTTAAGCCGTGGTAGCGGATTGCAAGGTTTTACCGGAATACCTGAAATAAACGAAACGATAATAAGGCCTTTATTGCCATTTTCCCGTTCGGATATTGTTGCTTTTGCTGAAGAGAACAATTTAAAATGGCGCGAGGACAGCAGCAACACATCAACCGATTATCTACGGAATAAATTGCGCCACGATGTACTGCCCGAATATAAAAAAGCAACTGAAAACCTATTGTCGAGTTTTCAGAAAACTCAAAATTATTTAAAAGACAGTCAGGATTTAATAGAAGACTATATGGCGTTGGTCTATAAGCTTGCCGTAACCGAAAATGTTGATGGCTACACCCTTCATATTGAAAAATTACAGGAACTACCCCATACCAAAGCGGTGCTGTACCAATTGTTACATCCTTTTGGTTTTACCGATTGGCCAGCAGTTTCAGATTTGTTGCATGCACAAAGCGGAAAGCAGGTTTTTTCAAACAGCCATCGATTGGTAAAAGACAGAGAGGAGTTATTGTTGACCAAAATCGCTTCCAATGAAAACCAACCGGACAATACAACAGAACGAAAAGAAATCTTAATACAAAAAAATACCTCGGAAATAAGCCGTCCATTGCACATGGAATTTCACCCTATTGATAGAATAGGAACTATTGACAGCAGTGTAATCTATGTGGATGAGAAGAAATTAATCTATCCGCTAACACTTAGAAAATGGCGTGAAGGAGATGTTTTTCAACCTTTTGGAATGAAAGGGAAGAAGAAGTTAAGCAAGTTTTTTAAAGATGAAAAGCTATCTTTGGTGGCGAAAGAAAAAATCTGGGTGCTCTGCAGTGATTCAGAAATTATTTGGGTAGTGGGTTACAGGGCCGATGACCGGTTTAAAGTAAGTCCAGAAACAACCAATATTTTGAAAATCAGGGTTAAAAAATAGATCCCAACTGCATGTCGTAGATTTTAGAGGTACAATAAAAATAAGCGTCCCAACCTTTCGGCGGGACGCTAATAACAAACCTAACTTAGTAAATCTTTACGAAGTAACGATCTTAATTTTTTATCCCCACAAAAAATTAAAATACAATTACATATTCACTAATACACTGTCAAAGATATTACTTGTTGTAGCTTTATACCATACGTGCATACACGTATTTTTTTGACAGCTTATTTTTCCGGTCAAAAGGGCTTAGGGCTATTGTTTAAATGGCATTATTCACGTAGTTTTACCAAAATGAGCCAGAATATACAAAAAATAGCAGTACTCACCAGTGGGGGCGATTCCCCAGGCATGAACGCAGCCATTAGGGCGGTAGTACGTTCCTGTGCATTTCACAAGATAAAATGCATCGGCGTCTTCAGGGGATTTGAAGGATTGATTGAAGGCGATTTCAAAACATTGGGTCCCCGTACTGTTAAGAACATGATCAATAGGGGCGGCACATTCTTGAAATCTGCGCGGTCCAAAGCTTTTAAAACCAAGGAAGGCAGGGAGAAAGCCTACCAACAGCTGCAAAAAGAACAAATCGATGCCATGGTGGTCATTGGGGGAGACGGCAGTTTTACCGGTGCTTCGATTTTTATTGAAGAATTCAACTTTCCCATTGTTGGTCTTCCAGGAACAATAGACAATGATATTTACGGTACCGATGTTACCATTGGCTACGATACGGCTTTAAACACCGTCGTGGAAGCCATCGATAAAATACGCGATACTGCAAACTCGCACAACCGCCTCTTTTTGGTGGAAGTCATGGGCAGGAATGCCGGTAGTATTGCTCTTAATGCCGGTATAGGAGCTGGAGCCGAAGAAATATTGATCCCCGAAGAAAATTTAGGCCGCGACCGGTTGATAGATTCCCTTAAACGAAGCAAAAAAGCTGGTAAGACATCCAGTATCATCGTTGTTTCTGAAGGCGATCAAATAGGAAAAAACATTTTTAAACTGGCCGATTATATTGAAGAAAACCTCAACGAATACGAAGTTCGGGTCACGGTCTTGGGCCACATTCAGCGCGGTGGGGCACCTAGTTGTTACGATCGGGTGCTGGCAAGCAGGTTGGGCGTAAGTGCCGTAGATTCCCTTTTAGACGGCAAGAGCAACATCATGATCGGTATTTCGCATAACCAAATTACCACGGTGCCCTTTTCCGAAGCCATTAAAAACAGCAACGAACTCGATCTGGAATTGGTGCGCGTGGCAGACATCGTTTCCACATAACTTTAGTATCTTGTTGGAAAAGAATTTAAAAAAAGAAAAATACAATATGACAAAAATTGGAATAAACGGTTTTGGACGCATAGGAAGAATAGCCTTTAGAATTGCTTCCCAACGGGACGATATAGAAATAGTAGCGGTAAACGACTTAGTCGATATAAACCACTTGGCGTATTTGCTCGAATTCGATTCAGTTCACGGCAGGTTCCCTGGCACTGTTTCCGTAGAAAACGAGAATCTAATCGTCAATGGAAAGACCATACGGGTTACTTCAGAAAAAAATCCGGAAGATCTGAAATGGGACGCCGTTGGTGCCGAATTAGTGATCGATAGTACCGGCGTTTTCAAAGAAAAAGACAAAGCTGAAGCACATCTTAAAGGTGGCGCCAAAAAAGTGATCATTTCAGCACCTTCAAAATCGGTTCCCATGTTTGTCTTGGGCGTAAACCATACCGATGTTAAACCCGAAGACACCATTGTTTCTAACGCTTCGTGTACCACAAACTGTTTAGCGCCGATGGCCAAATTGATAAACGACAAACTGGGGATTGTAGAAGGGTTGATGACCACCGTACATTCCGTAACTGCTTCACAGTTTACGGTAGATCAGCCTTCAAAAAAGAACTACCGCGTGGGTAGAAATGCCTTGCGAAATATTATCCCCACAACTACTGGGGCAGCCGTTGCCGTAACCAAAGTAATTCCCGAATTAAAAGGAAAACTCACCGGAATGGCATTTAGGGTGCCCACGGCTGATGTTTCGGTAGTGGATCTAACGGTACGGACCCAAAAAAGCGCTAGTTACGATGAGGTAAAAGCCTTGTTTAAAGAAGCTTCAGAAAACGAGTATAAAGGCGTAATTGGCTACACCGAGAAGGCGGTGGTATCGCAAGACTTTGTGAGCGACCCAAGAACCTCTATTTTTGATGCCGAAGCCGGGATGGCCTTAAACGAGAACTTTTTCAAGTTGGTGGCGTGGTATGATAACGAATATGCTTATTCGGCCAAGTTGATCGAATTGACCGCCCACATTGCAACACTGTAAGTATGGTTTTAATAGCTGACGGCGGTTCAACAAAATGCGACTGGATTCTTTTAAACAAGTCTGGCGATGTTATTGATAAAACCCGTACCGCTGGGTTAAATCCTACTGTTGTGCCGCAAGCCGGAATGGTTCAAAAAATTGAGGAAAATGAAACCTTGCAGGCTATTTTCAAAAAAGCGGAAACCGTTGACTTTTACGGTGCCGGTTGTGGTACAAAAACCCCAAGATTGCTGTTGCAAGAAGTGCTGGAAAAGCTGTTTGTAAACGCAAAAGTGACCGTAAAAGAAGATTTGGCTGCCGCTGTTTATGCTGCAACCACAAACCCGGGGATTGTCGCCATTTTGGGCACCGGCAGCAATTGCTGTTATTTTGATGGACATGAAATACACACCGAAGCACCAGCATTGGGATATGCCTTGATGGACGATGCCAGCGGAAATTACTACGGAAAACAATTATTGCGCGATTATTATTACAAAAAAATGCCCCCAAAAGTGGCTTCGGAATTTGAAGAAAAATACGATTTGGATCCCGATACCGTAAAGGTCAACTTGTATAAAAAACCAAACCCCACCGCATATTTAGGCTCTTTTTCCGAATTTCTCTTTCTTTGCAAGCACGATGAAGCCTATTTCAATACATTAATTAAAACCGGAGTTGCCTTATTTATAAAAAACCAGGTGCTCATTTATAAAGAAGCCCAGCAAGTTCCTATACATTTTGTGGGTTCTATTGCCTTTTTCACCAAAAAATTAATCAGCGACTGTTTAAAAGAACATGGATTACAGCCCGGAAATTTTGTAAAACGGCCCATTGATGGTTTGATCGCTTATTATAAAAAAGAGAAGTTGTAAAAATGAGTTTACCCAAAATAAACCCTACGCAAACAAAGGCCTGGAAAGCCTTGCAGCAGCATTTTTCAGAAATGGAAAACAAGAAAATGCAAGATTTGTTTGCTGAAGATGCCACGCGTTCCAAAAAATTCGCAATTGAATGGAACGATTTTTTTATCGATTATTCCAAAAACCGGATGACCGATACCACAAAAAGATTGTTGATCGACTTGGCAAAGGAAGTTAAGTTAGAAGAAGCAATATCAGCTCAGTTTAAAGGAATAAAAATAAACGAAACCGAAGATAGGGCCGTGCTGCATACGGCCTTGCGTGATTTCAGTGATATGCGACCCGAAGTGAGCGATACGCTTCAAAAAATGAAGGTTTTTTCAGAAGCTGTTATTTCGGGAGCTTGGAAAGGCTGTACGGGAAAACCCATCACCGATGTGGTGAACATAGGTGTGGGTGGAAGCGATTTAGGCCCTAAAATGGTTACCGAAGCCTTGCAGTACTACAAAAACCATTTAAATGTTCATTTTATCTCGAATGTCGATGGCGACCATGTTTCAGAAAGTATTCAAGACTTGAATCCTGAAACCACGTTGTTTATCGTGGTTTCAAAAAGTTTTACCACGCTTGAAACCTTGACCAATGCCAATACCGTTCGTAATTGGTTTTTGAAACAACATTCAGCACAGGATATTGAAAACCATTTTGTAGCGGTTTCCACCAATAAAGAAGCGGTTTTTGATTTTGGTATTGCTTCAAAAAATATCTTTCCTATGTGGGATTGGGTCGGTGGGCGGTTTTCATTGTGGAGCGCCGTGGGACTTTCTATATGTTGTGCCGTAGGGTATGACAATTTTGAAGCACTGTTGAAAGGTGCCCACGAAATGGACACGCATTTTCAAACTTCAGCTTTCGGTGAAAACATACCCGTAATCCTTGCCATGCTCTCTATTTGGTATGCCAATTTTTTTGAAGCGGAGAGTGAAGCGGTCATTCCGTACTCTGAATATTTGAGCAAGTTGGTCACCTATTTACAACAAGGAGTGATGGAAAGCAATGGCAAAGGCACAGACCGAAATGGCAATAAGGTAAATTATACTACGGGGACCATTGTTTGGGGCGATACGGGTACCAATGCGCAACACGCCTTTTTTCAGTTACTTCATCAAGGAAAACGATTAATTCCGGTTGATTTTATTGCTTTTGCGAAATCGTTGCACGGAAAAAAAGAACATCATAAAAAACTTATTTCAAACTGTTTTGCACAGTCTGAATCCTTGTTGCAAGGCACCTATGGAAAGGAAATTGAAAACCCATACAAACAATTTGAAGGCAACAAACCATCCAACACAATTCTCATTGAAAAATTGACTCCGCACAACTTAGGAAGTTTATTGGCACTGTACGAACACAAGTTGTTTGTGCAAGGCGTGGTCTGGAACATTTTCAGTTACGATCAATGGGGCGTGGAACTGGGGAAAACCGTTGCCAAAAATGTAATGGAGGCAATTAGAACTAAGGATTGCTCATTAATTACAAATCAATCTACTGAAAATTTATTGTCTAAAATTTCAAAATAGTTTTTATTGATTTTCCGTATAATAACATAAACTGGACTTAGGACTGAATGACATATGATATTGAACAAAATATCTATATTAGTAATTTCCATTTTATAGCAAACAAAATGTCTTACGTTGCAGCTCGTTTCATCGTATGTCATATTTAACAATCAGGTGTGTTTAAGTACAAAGTATAATTTTATCTATGGTGATAGGGCTCGTTACGAAGAATGGTAAAGCCTCTATACAATTGCTCAATAAAAAATACACGCACCATTTGGTGTGAAAACGTCATTTTTGATAATGAAAGTTTTCCGTTCGCCCGTTCATAAATTTCATCGCTAAAGCCGTAAGGGCCACCAATTACAAACACGAGGTTTTTGAGCCCGCTGTTCATTTTTTTCTGAAGGAATTGCGAAAATCCAACCGACCTGAACTGTTTTCCGTTTTCATCCAAAAGAAACAATACATCCGAATGTTGCAATCGTTTTAATATTTCCTGTCCTTCGGCTTGTTTTTGTAAAGCTTCAGAAAGATTCTTAGCTTTTTTAACATCCGGAATGATTTCAAAAAAGAAAGGCACGTAGTGGTTTAACCGTTTTGAATATGTGGCTATTAGCGTTTGCAGGTTTTTATCGTCGGTTTTTCCTATGGCCAAGAGGGTTATTTTCATATAATGATATATAGTTTTCGATTAAGGTTAACCGTGATCTACTATTTTAACGGCAATCAATTTTATAATTTTCAAGGCTCATAGCTCACACCTGCCCGCCGGAGGCAGGTCTCACATCTCAAGTCTCTTACGTCTCCAATGATCATCCTTTTTTATAGGTTACCAGACCAATTTCTTCGGCTTTGCCACGTAATTGCTCTTTGCCCATATCTATTTTTTTCACACCTTTGGGCAGTTTGTACGCGATGTTTGCAAATTCTTTTGAAGCCAATATCTTCACATCCAGTTCATTGCAAATGGACTGTATCCGGGCCGTGGTATTCAATACATCGCCCGAAAAAGCAATGTCGCGTTTAATTTGCCCAATTTCGCCCACCATAACGGGGCCAAAATGGTACCCAACCTTAAATTCGGGCACAATGCCGTATTTTCGTAAATACTTGTGCGATTTCCGGTTAATGATGCGCCTCATGGAGAAATAGCATTGTATGGCGTTGCCTCCCCGTAAGCCTTGTTTCATTTTCCAAGAGACCACCACCTCGTCGCCCACGTATTGATACACTTCGCCGCGGGTTTGCACAATGGCCGGAGCAATATGCCTGAAAAAATCTTTCAGGAAGTTAAAATATTTCTCTTCGCCCAAAGTTTCGGCAATACCGGTGGCGTTTTTAATATCGGCAAACATAAAAATGCGCCGCTCGTGCTTGGGATGAAAATAACGACCCATCAAATAATCGGGGAACACCCCGGGGCCGTACTTATCGTTCACGATCAAAACGATTAAGGTGCCAATGACGATAAACAGCCAAACAATAAAGTTTTTAAGGAACAGCCATGTGCTGAAAAACAACTGCGTGGCCATAAGAACATCGGAATGGTAAAAGGGCAACCCTAACTTTTCGCTGTTAAAGTACAATGCGCCAATGGTGCTGATAACCAAAGCCCCCACAATGTAAGTGCCTATAATGTAAATCAGGGCTTTCCAAAATGCATGCCTTCTAAGCCATTGCTCCATAAGGTTAATGGTAAACAGGCCACCAATTAACCCAGCAGTGATGCCAACGATTAAATTTGCGGTAAAGGAAGACTCAAAATCAAAAGCCGAACTTAAAATGCCTTCGCTTTTTAAGGTAAAATATTCATAGAAAAACAAAAGGTTAGAAATGAACACCCAAGCAACGAGTATCCAAAATGCCCGTTTTGCGTAAAACCAAAATCGGCGGGAGTTGTATTGGGTAATCCTAAAGTTCATTAGCAGTTTTTGTATTTGTCGTGCAGCCCCTTGCCTTGTTTGATCATGGGAGTGATTTTTTCAAGTCTTTTCTGTTTGGTGGCGTCCCGTTTGGCTTCGGCAATGTGGTTGGCATATTCCCGTTGCTTGCCAGGCGTGAGTTTTTCGAAGGCCTCAGCAAGCTTTTTGTCCTCGTTAAAAGTTTCTTTTAAAAGCGGGGGGATGGCAACGTCTTTTTTATGGCGTTTTGGTTTTAATTCTTTGCCGGCTTTGCTGTTTTCAATGGCTTCGTGTATGTATTTTAAAATTAAATCGGGTTCAATGGGGTCACCTTTCTCAAAACGCCACTGCCGTAGCGCCTTAGTAACGCCTTTTTGTGCATTTACCAGCCTGTTTTCTTCGTCTTTTAAAAACACGCCTTGATGAAACCAGATGGCATAATGGTTTTTAAACCCTGCCAATCCTGCGACCAGCTTTCCGTTAAGGGTATAGGTTGGAGCACCCCATTTAACTTCCTCGGTAAGTGCTGTTTTTTGAAAAAGACTTCGGAGTTTTGATAGTTCATCCTGCCATTTTTCGTGTTTTTCAATGTATTGGCCTACTTTTTCTGAAGTGTCCATAGCGTTTAAAAGGTTATTGGTTGTTTTTCTGAAATCGAAGATACTATTTTTCCGTAGCTATTTTTCTAAAGAAACATTAAAATTGAACATCATACAATTCAGCATACAGATTATACAGTTGGGTTTCTTTTTTTCTGAAATAGCGTAAAATCATCCCATTTTTGAAGCGTATTATTAAACCAGCTACCTATGAAACTTCAACATACTATGAATTTAAAATTCGCGTTTCTATTTTTCTTCCTTTCCGTTTCGGCAATCTGCCAGACCGAAATATCGGGTGTGGTCACCCAAAAAAACGGAACGCCCATCTCCGGTGCCAATGTTTATTTGGAAGGCACCTATGATGGAACCACTACCGATGATAATGGACGCTTTACGTTCACCACTTCCGAAACCGGCGAACAAACCTTGGTGGTTTCATTTGTATCTTTTGAACCATTCAGCATGACCAAAAACGTAGGCGACATGCAACAACTGATCGTAAGGCTTCGGGAAGATGTGAGCGCGTTGGACACCGTGATTATTTCGGCAGGGACTTTTGAAGCAGGCGATAACAGCAAGGTTTCAGTTTTAAAACCGTTGGATGTGGTTACAACCGCAAGTGCCTTGGGAGATTTTGTAGGAGCATTACAAACGTTACCGGGAACCACAACTGTTTCTGAAGACGGAAGATTGTTCGTGCGTGGGGGTGATGCGGGCGAAACCCAAATTTTTATCGACGGTATCCGTGTATTCGAACCTTACACGCCCAGCACCAATAACATCCCTACGCGTGGCCGGTACAGTCCATTTTTGTTTGATGGCATTACCTTTTCCACCGGTGGGTATTCGGCTGAATACGGACAGGCACTATCTTCTGTTTTGCTGTTGAATACCATAGATTTTCCCGATCAAGAAAAAACTGAAATTTCAGTAATGAGCTTAGGTGGAGGAGTTGGAAACACCCAAATTTGGGGTAATAACTCGTTGAGCGTTAATGCAAACTATATCAACTTGGCACCTTATAATGAACTGTTCCCGGACCGAAATGATTGGCAGAAACCTTTTGAAACCATAGCGGGCGAATCGGTGTACCGTCATAAATTTGAAGACGGGCTCTTAAAAATTTATGGAGCGTTTGATGCGACCAACTTTCAGCTAACGCAAGAAGATATAAATGTACCAAAAGGGGTTAATTTTAAACTGAACAATCAAAACTTTTACACCAATACCAGTTATTCCGGTAGGTTGGACAACAAATGGCGGTTGGAGGCCGGAGGGAGCTTTACGCTTTCAAAAACTGAAATCAATGTCATAGAAGATGCTATTGAAGACACTGAAAAGTCAGCTCATTTAAAATTAAAACTGCGGAAAAATTTCAGCAACCGATTTAAAATGAGCTATGGCGTAGAGCAGTTTTTAACCGATTTTAACGAAGACTTCAAAAATGAAACTCTTAATGTTGAATATGGTTTTAACAATAATATTTCCGCAGCTTTCACCGAAGCCGATGTTATTTTCTCTAAAAAATTTGCCATAAAACTGGGGTTGCGGGGCGAATATAGCCAGCTATTTGATGCGTTTATCGTTTCCCCAAGGATTTCCTTAGCTTATAAAGTGAGTAAAAATAGCCAACTTTCTTTAGCGTATGGCGATTTTTATCAGCAGCCACTTAATGAGTATTTAAAATTTCAGGAGGATTTGGAAGCCCAGAAAGCGCAACACTACATCTTAAATTACCAATACAGTGCCAACAATCGTATTTTCAGGGCAGAGCTGTACCGAAAAGAATATGACAATTTAGTTACCTATGCTTCAGAACTTCCCTCGTTTGACACTGATTTTAATACGAATGGCAACGGTTTTGCGCAGGGATTCGATCTTTTCTTGAGAGATAATGAAAGTTTAAAGAACATGGATTATTGGGTAAGCTATTCATACTTGGATACCGAACGGAAATACAAAAACTACCCTACCGCTGCCACGCCCAATTTTGCAAACTCACACAATCTTTCGGTAGTGGGGAAATACTGGTTGGAGGACTGGAAAAGCCAAGTTGGGTTTAGCTATCAGTATGGCAGTGGCCGAACGTATACCAATGCAAACGTGCCCGGATTTCTTCAAAACAAGACCAAAGCGTACAACAGCATAAGTTTAAATTGGGCCTATTTGCTGTCGCAACAAAAAATACTGTATTTTTCGGTAAACAATGTGTTGGGTTTTAAAAACGTGAATGGCTATCAATATGCCAATACCCCCACTGCGAACGGCGATTTTGCAAGAAGAACATTACGTCCGGCAGCAGATCAATTTTTCTTTGTAGGCTTTTTCTGGACCATTAGTGATGACGGGGAGGATAATCAGTTGGATAATTTGTAGAAGCTGGGTGACAGATGAGGGATGTTGCGTCTCGATACAATTTTGTTTGCCCTTACAGGTCAAACAAAATCACTCGACGACCAGGTTACAGATAAAACGAAAGTGTTTTTAAGGGTGTTTGAGTGAATTTGTGAGCCCGAGAGGGATCACGAATTTGTATCGAAAACAAATCACAAATCGTACTTCGTACCTCGTAAATCGTAAATCACAAATCGTACTTCGTGCCTCGTTTCTACGTTTCAATCCAAAAAACTTACAGTTCAGTACATCAAATTTTATAAACCCTTTATCTTAAAGGATATTTGAATTATAATTTAAAACCAAAATAGTATGCAAACCATAATCACAACCGTAGTGCTCGTTTTATCTTCATTCGTATTGCAAGCCCAAAACACAATAAAAGTTAAGATGCTCGATTTTGACAATGACAAAGGGCATGTACTCGTAGGTCTGTATGATACCCAAGAGCACTTTTTAGACAAAGCGTTTATGTCTCGTAAAGCTACAATCGAAAACAATACAGCTACCGTAACCTTTACCAATGTACCCGATGGCGTGTATGCCGTATCCTGCTTTCATGATGAAGACGATAATGAAAAGCTCAATATGTTTATGGGCATGATGCCGACCGAAGATTACGGCACCTCGAAAAATGCCCCTGCCAATTTCGGTCCGCCAAAATGGAAAGATGCCAAATTTGAAGTGAAAAACGGGGAAACAAAAATTTTTAATATCAAATTATAATTTTAAAACCAAGAAATTATGTTAGGCATTTTACTATCAAAACACAAAAAGCTAAAAACCTTAAAAACACTATTGGCAGTGAGTCTGCTTTTAATAATAGGTGGAATATTGTTACTAATTAATTAAAAAGATAAAGATGAAAAAATTACTCATGATTTCCGTGTTGTTTATTTCGGCACTCGGTTTCAGTCAAACAAAATACGAAACTGGTATGCAAAAAGCCTTCGAGCTTTGGCAAGCCAACAAACCTTGGGAAGCCGCCAATCTCTTTGAGCGTATCGCCCAAGCCGAACCCGACAAGTGGTTGCCGCCCTATTATGTGGCGCAGATAAACGTGATCAAAAGTTTTGGCGAGAAAGACAAAGCAAAGTTAACGGCTCAATTAAAAAAAGCCCAAGAATATATCAATTGGGCCAAGACAAATTCAAAAGAAAACCCTGAAATCCTAATCTTAGAGGCCCAATGGTACACCGTTTGGATTGTTTTCGATGGCCAACAATACGGAATGAAATATTCGGCAAAAGTGCAAAAGTTGTATCAAGAAGCGTTGCAATTGGCACCAAACAATCCTCGTGTTATCTTAAGTAAAGCAGAGTGGGATATTGGCGGTGCTGCTTATTTTAACCAACCCTTAGATCCATATTGTAAAGATATTAAACGTGCCATAGAACTTTTTGCTACCTTTAAACCGGAAGGCAAATTTTACCCAAGTTATGGTAAAGAACGTGCCGAAAAATTAATTAAAGAAAACTGTAACCAATAATGATCCGATTTTTCAAAGAACTGGGCAAGGCATTTTTTGTAGGCTTCCTCATATTTATCGTGTTGGGGCTTATACAATATGCTACGGGCAACACTGTAGATTCTGGGAAAGAACTGTTGGTGTGGTTTCTTTACAACCAGTTCTACTCGGTTACTTTGTACCTGGTCAATGCGTATGTGATCATTTATTTTCTTGACAAATATAAAGGCACTTTATATTCCCGAAGTATGCTTTGGCGAGCCGTGTTAACGAATATCCTGGTCACTATGGCAACGCTTTTTGTAATTCATTTTATCATCAGCGTGGTGATAAGCGGGGAAACCGTAGCAGTATTTTTGGCGGCACAGAATTTTCAGTTTTATAAAATATCGTTCATTATTTCCTTGGTGGTTTTGGCCATTTTCTATGGTTTCTTTTATTACAAACACACCCAAGAGAAAAAAGTAAAAGAGCAGAAAATAATCGCCGGGGCGGCATCGGCACAGTTTGATGCCTTGAAAAACCAGTTGGACCCTCATTTTCTGTTCAATAGCCTGAATGTCTTGACCAGCTTAATAGAAGAAAACCCAGAAGCTGCCACACGGTTCACCACCTCGCTTTCAAAGGTTTATCGATATGTTTTAGAGCAGAAAAACAAACAATTGGTAACCATTGAGGAAGAACTGAAATTTGCCCAGCTTTATATGTCATTGTTGAAAATGCGATTTGAAGAAAGCATTATTTTCAGCGTGCCGGAAACGTTAAGCAACCCAGAAGCGAAGGTCGTACCATTATCGTTGCAATTATTGCTTGAAAATGCGGTGAAGCACAACCAAGTAACCCCTTTGAAAAAACTGCACATTGCCATTACTGAAGATAACGGCAACCTGCGGATAACCAATAATTACCAGCCCAAACAAGTAGTGAAAGAGAGCAGTGGCGTAGGGCTTAAAAACATACGGCAACGCTATCGATTATTGACCAATAGACCGGTGGAAATTCAACAGGACTCCAAACGGTTTAGCATCTCCATTCCGCTGTTAACACAGCAGACAATTACTGTCAGTTCTCAAGAAACCTATATTTCAGAAAAAAAATACGCTCGGGCTAAAGAGCGGGTTCAAAAACTTAAGGGTTTCTACGGAAACCTAACTATGTACCTTGTTTTTATCCCTATTTTCATTTGGTTGAACTTTAAATCGGGCACTAATTTCCCTTGGGCCATTTTCCCCATAGCCGGTTGGGGGATGGGCGTTTTAGCCCACGCAGCCGAGACGTTCAATTACAATCCCTTTTTTGGGAAAGACTGGGAAAAAAAGAAAATAAAGGAATTGATGGAAGAAGAGGATTAATGCATAACATTTCGGTAAGCATAAATGACAGTCCAGTACCATTTTTTTTAAATAGATAGCTTAGTGAAATATCTTTACAGCAAAATAAAAACAGCATAGCATTATGAACACTAACGATAGAGATACCGAACGGGACAACAAATATTTAAGGGCAAAGGAACGTATGGAGAATATTAAGAAATTCTATACCAGTTTGTTTTTTTATATCGTCTTCATACTTTTTCTTGCCGGGTTGAACTATTACACCAATGAGTTGCGTTATCCGTGGTTTTTATGGGCTGCACTGGGATGGGGCATTGGTATTGTATTTCAAGCTGCCAAAGCTTTTAAGTGGAACTCCTTCTTGGGTAAAGACTGGGAAGAACGTAAAGTAAAACAGTTTATGGAAGAAGATAAAAAAAACAGCAACGACCTTTGGAAATGAATTTGATTATGAAAAATTATACAGAAAGCGCATACCAACGGGCTCAAAAAAAAGTAGAAAAAATTAAAGTGTTTTACAATCATCTTTTTGTGTATCTGTTAATCAATGGCGCATCCATTTTTGTATGGCTTTTTATTCTAAGAAGCTATTATGAAAATATTGAAAATCAAGGGTTCAAAAATTGGATCGATGCCAATTTCCTCTTTTTTACCGGGGTGTGGACCATCATTGTTATTTTCCACGGATTGAAAGTCTTTAAGGGAAACCTGTTTAAAAAGATTGGTTTTTCAGTGTTTAAAAACTGGGAAGAACGAAAAATCAAACAATTTATGGAGGATGAAGAACATTTCAAGAACAGTTTAAATAAATAGGGGTATGGACTCAAAAGAAAAAAGAAAATACGAACGGGCACGAAAAAAAGTGGAAGAAATAAAGGGGTTTTATACACATTTGTCCATTTACCTCGTAATTAACGGCTTGATGCTGGTAGCGGCAACGGGAGTGTTTCAGGACAGCTTTATGCCTATCCATTTTCCAGATTGGTCTTATTTTACCACCCCTGTTTTCTGGGGGCTTGCAGTTTTTATACATTGGTTCTATGTTTTTAGATCTCCCATAAATCCTTTTAAAAACTGGGAAGAACGTAAAATAAAACAATTTATGGAAGAAGAGGAGAACGAGTTTCGTAATAATTCTTCGTCCTTTTGAAATAGTACAAATAAAAATTATCTGTAACACAAACCAATTGCTAGCAACTAATAGAAAACATAAAAAATGAAAGCAGACGAAATAGATTACACCATTTACGGCGAAGAAATGCAATACGTGGAAATTGAACTGGACCCCAACGAAGGCGTTGTCGCCGAAGCCGGAAGTTTTATGATGATGGACAACGGCATTAAAATGGACACCATTTTTGGCGATGGCTCCCATAAAGACAAGGGTTTTTTAAACAAGGTTTTCGGTGCCGGAAAACGGCTATTGACCGGCGAAAGTTTGTTTATGACGGCTTTTTACAATACCGTACCCGGAAAAAAACGGGTGAGCTTTGCATCGCCTTATCCCGGAAAGATCATTGCCATCGACCTTGAAAAATTCAACGGGAAGTTTATTTGCCAAAAAGATGCCTTTCTCTGTGCTGCAAAAGGGGTTTCCATCGGGATCGAGTTTTCCCGCAAACTGGGACGCGGCTTCTTTGGTGGCGAAGGGTTCATCATGCAAAAACTGGAAGGCTTTGGTAAAGCTTTTGTCCACGCAGGAGGCACCACAGCAGTAAAAGAACTGGCTGCAGGCGAAAAACTGAAAGTGGACACAGGGTGTATCATTGGGTTTGACCAAACCGTGGATTACGATATCGAATTTGTAGGCGGTATAAAAAACACGGTCTTTGGTGGCGAGGGTTTGTTTTTTGCAACCTTGACCGGCCCAGGTACTGTTTACGTACAATCCTTGCCCTTTAGCCGCTTGGCAAGTAGGGTTTGGGCGGCCGCGCCCAAAGGTGGCGGAAAAGACAAAGGCGAAGGCAGCGTACTTGGTGGTTTAGGGAACCTGTTGGACGGCGACAACCGGTTTTAACATGGTTTAGTTATCAACAAAAGGAATAAAATTGAAAAACTTTTGTTATATTTATACAACTAATCAATTAACCCCTATTTCTATAAGACATACTTCTACTTAACCTATTTTAAATTTAATTTAACTATGGCTAGAGCAATGTTTGACTACACCAAAGCGGTGCTTGCAAAAGTGAGTTTTGATGTAAATTTGTTCTGTAAAGAGTTGAAAAAGGCGATGGATAGGCTGCTTCCTTACGAAATTGAGGAACTGAAAGCCTGGGTAGATACTCTTATCAAACAGAACCCCGAATTAAATCAATGTCTAATTCTATTAAACAAATAAGTGAAATGCCCGGTAACCGCCGGGCGTTTTTTTTATTTTTTAAGCGGGTCGATTATTTTAACATCCTGAAAGGCAATCGCCCCACGCACTACCCCAGAAATAACATCGTAGAGTGCTTCAATTATCTGAAGCTTTAACTCACTTTTACTGTAAATCAAGCTCACTTCCCGGGCAGGTGAAGGTTCATTGAAGTAACGGAGGTTTTCCTGTTCTTTTTCTGAAACATCCAACGTATGCAAATAGGGTAGCAACGTCATTCCCAAACCTTCGTTGGATAGTTTGATTAATGTTTCAAAACTGCCGCTTTCCAGCTGAAACTGATCGCCACCGCTCAATTTTGACGATTTGCAGAGGTTGATGACCCCATCCCGGAAACAATGGCCGTCTTCCAATAACAAAATATCATCCAATTCCAGATCGGCACTGTCAATTTTGTTCTTACCGGAGAGCCGGTGATTGGAAGGAATGTACCCTACAAAAGGCTCAAAATACAAGGCACGTTCTTTTATCTGCTCTTGGCGTAGGGGCGTGGCCGCAATAGCTGCGTCCAAATGTCCGTCCTGCAGTTGGGTAATGATTTCGGGGGTGGTCAATTCTTCAATTTTAAGCTGTACTTTGGGATACCTATTGGTAAAGGCTTTTAAGAACATAGGAAGCAAAGTAGGAGTGATGGTGGGGATAATGCCCAGTTTAAACTCGCCGCCAACAAATCCTTTTTCTTGATCCACCACATCCTGCATCCGTTCAGATTCGTTTACGATGTTGCGGGCTTGGGTGACGATTTTTTTCCCAACTTCGGTCAGTTCTATGGGTTTTTTGCTTCGGTTAAAAATCAAGATGTCCAGCTCTTCTTCCAGTTTTTGTATCTGCATGCTCAAGGTTGGCTGGGTGACAAAAGTTTTCTGTGCCGCTTTTGTAAAGTTTTGGTGCTCGGCAACGGCAAGTACGTATTTAAGTTGGGTAATGGTCATAATCTTCTACTTTCACCCAAAGATACAACGTTATTGATAAAATCTATATAAATCGATTGAATTTATGTTTTTTCTTATATAAAAAAACTCGATAATTTTGCTTCTTATCGAGTTTTGTTGCGGGAGTCGAATACTGAAATATTACATCCTAATCTCAAGTTCAACCGGTTCATCGGTTACATTAAATTTGGCATCGCTCCATAGCGGAGGTCCCATGGTCATTACGTTGTTGCTAACGCCGTAAGGTTCGGTTGGCATCCCGTTGGGCTCAAAATCCATTTGTTTGTTTCCGTTTTTATCATGAAATAATAAAACAGCATACGTGCCGGGTGCAATATCGGTAAAAGTTACGGATGCTTTTCCATCTTTTATTTCGCCCTCCAATCCTACGAGCGGTTGCTTCATAAAAGAAGTTTCATCGTACAGCCCAAAAACCACGTTCCCATCATTGCTTTGTACGGGAACGATTACGGAAATGCTCGTGCTTTCTGAAATGTTCTCTGCTTCTGTTTGTGCCGTTAAAAAAAACGTGGTAAGGGCAAGTGTTAAGGTAGTAATGATCGTTTTCATAATGTGGTGGTATTTTAAGGGTTATTGTTTTTCTGAAACAAATATGGTGTGATTTTATGTTTCAGAATAAAATAACCTCCCCAACTGTAAAATAGAGCAACTGAACCGTTATAACAATCCCCTCGCCTTTATTTCCAGATATTTATTAATGGTGTTTACGGTTAAGTCTTCCGGGGCGGTCAATACTGTTTGTATGCCGCGTTGTTCGAGTTCGCGTACCATCAGTTTTTTGTCGTACTGAAACTGCTGCGCAATGGTTTGGTCCACGATTTCGGGAATGGTTTTCGCCTCTTGTTCGCTCAGCGATTTCAGCTCTGTATTTTCAAAAAAGATGACCACCAGTACATGCTTTTTGGCTATGACCTGTAAATACGGGAGCTGCCGTTGCAACGATGATATATGCTCAAAATTGGTATATAGCAACAACAGGCTGCGGTGGGTTATTTTTCTTCGCACCAAGGTTTGCAGGATGCCAAAATCAGCATCTTTAAATTTGGTATCCACGTTGTACAGCGTTTCCAAAAGGGTGTTCAAATATGTTTTTTTAGCACTGGCGGGCAAAAAAGCGCCCAATGTATTCGAAAAATCGGCCATGCCCACTTTATCGCCCTTTTTCAAGGCAATGTTACTGAAGGCCAATGCGCTGTTGATGGCATAATCCAGCAATTTCAATTCGTTAAAAGGCATCTTCATCACCCGGCTGGTATCGATAATGGAATAAATGGGCTGCATCTTTTCGTCCTGGTACTGGTTTACCATTAAATGTCCGTGCTTGGCAGTGGCTTTCCAGTTTACGGTACGCACATCATCGCCCACTACGTATTCTTTTATTTGCTCAAATTCCATGGTGTGGCCAATGCGGCGTATTTTCTTTAAACCGATATGCCGCAACCGGTTGTCAATGGCCAGAAAGTCGTATTTTTTCATTTGAATGAACGATGGATACACTTTTACCATTTGTTTATTGTTAAAGGTATAGCGCCGCCTAATAAGCCCGATGACTGATGTTGCATAACAGTTTAAATTCCCGAAGCGGTATTCGCCCCGTTCCACAGGCCGCAGGTGGTAGCTCAAGGTGTTTTTCTCTGTTCCGGGAAGTGTCGTTTTTCTGAAAAAATCCCGCTTTTGAAACTGAACGGGCAGTTCGTCCACCAAAGCGACTTCTATGGTAAACGGATAGGTGTTTTTAAGCTGAACCTGTACGTCGTTTACATCGCTGTTCGAAAATTTATCGGGCAGGATGCGTTTGCCTTTCAAGCCATTTTTGCTGAAGAGCATACTTATTTCAAACAAGATGGCTACCAAGAACACCAACACTAAAATCCAGACAATGCCGTACAGCGAGGTAAACCAATACGATGCCAAAAACAGCACCGAAAGGCATGCCATCACGTAAAAGAAACGTGGCGTGAGGTACAGCGATTTAATGAATTTTACCACCTTATCTTGGAATTTCTATGGATTGGGCAATCATATCGATCACGGTTTCGGGCGTCATGCCTTCCATTTCCCGTTCGGGCGAAACGATTATGCGATGTCGAAGCACAGGTGCCAAGGCGCGTTTTACATCGTCTGGGGTTACAAAATCACGCCCGTTGATGGCTGCAAAAGCTTTTGAAGCATTCATGATCGCCAGGGAAGCCCGTGGCGAACCGCCCAAGTACAAATGCGGATGGTTGCGGGTTTTATCGACTATTTGTGCGATGTAGGTAAAAATCTTGTCTTCAATTAAAATATCCTGCACCTGACTTCTAAATTTTTTTAAAGCCTCTGGTGTTAACACGCCTTCAATTTGGTCTTGGGGAACGGCCAACTTACGGTCGTGATGGGTTTTTAAAATGGTGACTTCATTTTCCAAGCTAGGGTAGCCTACCTTAATTTTAAAGAGGAACCGGTCCAATTGCGCTTCGGGCAGGGCATAGGTACCTTCCTGTTCTACGGGGTTTTGGGTGGCGAGTACCATAAAGGGGTATTCCATAGCGTAGCGGGTGCCGTCCATGGTTATTTGGCGTTCTTCCATTACTTCAAACAAAGCGGCTTGGGTTTTGGCTGGTGCACGGTTTATCTCGTCGATCAACACAATGTTTGAAAAAACCGGCCCTTTTTTAAATTCAAATTCCGAAGATTTCATATTTAACACAGAGGTCCCCAATACATCGCTGGGCATTAAATCTGGCGTAAACTGAATTCGGCTGAAATCGGTTTTCAAGGTCTTGGCAAACAGTTTGGCGGTGATGGTCTTGGCGATACCGGGAACGCCTTCAATAAGCACGTGGCCGTTTGCCAATAGGCTCACGATGAGCAGCTCGACAAAATCCTGTTGGCCAATGATGATTTTACCCAATTGTTTTTTTATGTCTTCAACCGCTTTTTGAAGTTCCTGTAACGGAATTCTATTGTCAAAATGAAGCTCGTCGTTAGTGTTTTCAGGGTTTTCCATGTGCTTTTGTTTTAAATGCTTGTATGTCGTTGTATAATTGTTGCAATTCTTCTTTACTGGTATCGTATTGATTGTTCACTTTTTCAATAAATGTAAACAGTTTTTTGGTGTCTTCTACGGTATTGCCCGTTTTGCCGGCAACAGCTGAAAAAAATCGACTGTTCTGTTGTTCGGTAGGTATTTGCAACTGGATGCGGATGTATTCAAAAAAGAGGGAAATCTGTTTTTTCGTCACGCTATGGTAGTCTTTTTTATCCAAGTACATGCCCGAAATGGTCCGGGTATATTGGTACGTCCTGTTTTTGGGTGGGGCCACGATGGGGATGCTGCGCTGTTTCCGTTTTCCTTCAAATAGGACAAACAATAGTACGCCCGTCAATAGGGTGTAATACGCCCATTTTAAGTATTTGTTGCCCAGTAAAATATGCAAGGGCGATATGTTTACATGTTTTCCGCTTTTGTATTCTTTGTCCCAAAATAATTGTTTGTTTTTGGGAAGATAAGAAAGCGCGTTTGTGGTGTAGGTAACATGATTTTTAGTCAACAAAAAGTAATTTGAAAAAGCTTCAGGTTGCAGGTGTAGGTAAAAATTCCCATTTTCAACCGGGGCTTTTATAAAATTGGGAAGGGAATCCAGTATGGCTTTTTGGCCGTCATACACTTCAGAAAAACCCAAGACCGTATGGTTTAGGGTATCTATGTTGCTGAAACTTTCAACATTGAAATTACGTGGGATATGGTATGGCTTTCGAGCGGCCAATTTTTTGTGCGTTAAGTTTAAAAGCGGCTCAGACTTAATATTGCTTGTCAAATAATTGGTCTGGGTTTTTAGTTGTAGCGTATCCAACAAGTTATCACCTATGGAATTGGCACTTATGAACACCGTGTTCCCTTTTTGGGTCCATTGGTACAATTTGTCCAGTTCGGCTTCATCGAAAGTAATATAATCGTTGATGAACAGATAGGTGCCTTTTAAAGTGGAGTCTTGCAGCACTTCGTAGGGCGGACGGTCTATTTCGGTTAGATTCTCTCTAAAGTTTTGCTCCAATATATCGTACAGGACAACAGTACCCAACGGTATTTCGTCTTCGTTGTTATAACTGGGAAACCAATTTACCGGTGTTGGCTTGGTGGCTTCTAGATACACCATACCGGCCAACAACAGCAGAAACACGCCCAAGAATATTTTTTGCAGCTTAGTCATGGCAGTTGGGTATTTGTTGTTCCAGTTTCTGAAAAGTGCGTTGTGCTTTTTGGTAATCGGTTTCGGTTACGGCGAAATTTCCGTACCAAATATAATCGTACAGGTTGGTGGCTTTTTTAAAGGGAAGGGTCAGGGTATCGGTGGTTATTTCGGCAATATAATCGGTATTGGTTTTGTCGAATTCATATTCGATCAATTCGGCATCGGTCAGTTTTTTCAGGATGAGCAAATAATAATACCGCACGGCCAAACGATATTGTTTGTTATGCAATGCTTTTTCAATGAGTTCCCGTATGTTTTTGGAACGGATGATTTCTTCTTCTTCAGAATAAAACACCGCTGGCTTTTCTTTGCTTTTCAGGAAATTGGCACCGGGATTCAGTTTAAAGAACAACCATACAATAAACGCCACGATACCACCAATAATAAGGTAGGGGAGGATTTTTATTATAAATGCAATAAGGGAATTGTTCTGTAAATCGCCCAAAAGCCAATTCCAGAAACTGCTCCAAAGGTTCCATAACCAGTTTTTGAATTGTTGCCACCAGTTTTCTTCGGCGTCATTTTCAGAATAATCAAAAGCGGGATCGTTTTTAAATCCTTCAATGGTTTTTTCATTAACTTGTAACGGGGAAACGTTGCTATGGCTATCATAGCGTACAATTTCTTGTTTTTTCACAGCGGTGCTGTCCTGCGAAAACCCTTCAGAAAAGCAAAAAAGAAAGAAAAGTATAAAAACGAGTTTATGCATTGCTATTGTCGCGTTTACCAAGGGTTTCAATAGTTTCCATGGTTCCGGTAAAGTGTTTGCGTTCGTTCAGGTTAAAATAGATAAAAGCGGTGCTTATCACCATAATGGCGTACAATAGGTATTGGCCAATCATCCCAATTACATTTAAGGCAATATAGACCCAATCAAACATATCGGCAGGGTTTACAGACGCTTTTTGGCTCATGGTAAACACGCTTATCAACGAATAGATAATGCCGGGCAAACTAAAGATAATGGTAATCACGTAGTAGAGCAGGCCAATTACCAGCAAGGTTGCAAAAGTGATCCACCATTCGCCTTTAATGAGTTGAAAGCTGTAGCTTATGGAATCGGTCACGCTTCGGCCTTCAAATACGTGTATGGCATAGGTGGTGGCCAAAACCGTGCCCACATAGATACCAGGGGCGATACACAGAAAAACACCGATGATCGTCATTAACCCCACCAAAAAAGAAATGCCCAGCAAGTTCCAAAAACTGTTTTTAATGCCTGCGCTTACTTCAGCTTTAACAACCGTTCCATTATTTTTTATGTACGATTTTATGTAGTGCAGCACGGTACCGTACATCAATGCGTAAAAGGCAAGGCCGGAAACGATCATGGCAAAAAGGGCAACAAGCATATTGGCACCAAACACTGCCGAAGATTGCCCAACGGCCAAAATGTCGAAACTGCCTGCGGTTACTTGCATATAGTAAATGTAAGCGAGCAGTACGATAAGCAAGGCAGGGCCTGCAAATTTTAAAATCATTGCAAGCAGCGATTTTCCTTCCAAGCGCACAAATTTAAAGGTGTCGGTCAATATGCCGCCCAGCTCGCGCTGTTTTTTAAAGTTCACGTAATTGTTGTTCATGGGTTCGTTTTAGTTTTATGGGGTAAATAACGTAATAATATATTATGAGCGCCAGTGATCCGCCAATGATCAAAATGGCGAGCCAGTCGGGCATTTCGGTGTGTCGGGTGACAAAGCCTTCTAAAAATCCGGCGATGATAAAAAACGGGATGGTGCTTATTACTATTTTCAATCCGTCTTTTGCACCTCGAACAAACGACTGCAATCTCGTATAGGTTCCGGGAAACAGGATGCTGTTGCCCATCACCAAACCGGCGCAGGCGGCAATGATGATAACCGATATTTCGATAGTGCCGTGTATCCAAATGGTGCGGGCCGATTCCCAAAACAAGCCTTGATCGTAAAAAAAGTACTGAAAAGAACCCAACATCACTGCATTGCGCATAACAACGTACAAGGTGCCCAAGCTTAAAAAAATACCCAATGAAAAGGCAAATAACGCTACGCGGATGTTGTTAATGGTAATGCCGAGAAACATATCCATAGACTCCATTTTTTTATAAACGGCCATGGGGTCGCCTTTTTCAATGTTTTCCAAGGTCATGTTCACATAAGCGTTGCCCATGATCAATCGAACAAAGTCTGAATCGGTCGCTGCCGAATAAGCTCCAACAATGGCGAAGAGCGCAAAGGTGATAAAGGCAATCAACAACTGTTTGTGGTATTGTGCAAAAAACAGCGGAAATTCTTTGGTATAAAACGTAATGAAGCGTTTTCGCGACTCCCGCTTTGTTTTATATATTTTTTGATGGGCGAGCACCGATAGGTTATTGAGGTACTGCGCCGTGTTGCTGTTGGGGTAAAACGTTTGGGCGTAGCTAAGGTGATCGGTCACTTCTACGTACAACGCGCTCAGCTCGTCGGGATTAATTTGAATATTATTCCGGAGAACGCTTTCAAATTTTAACCATTTGTCTTTATTTTGCTTTGCAAATGCGGCCTCGCGCATGGGGTTGTGGATTTTCTTTCAAAGAAACAGTTTTCATGGATAATTTTCAAATAGAAACAGCGCAAAATGTAAATATTGTGCAGCATGTGGCTGGCGTGGGCGATCGCATATTGGCATTTTTGATCGATTCGGCCATTATGTTCATATATATCGTGCTGATCTTTTTTTTATTAGGGTTTCTTGATTTTTATTCAGATTCTTTTTTATTGATCATGACGGTAATGCTGCCGGTGTTGTTGTACCATTTGCTGTGGGAACAGTTCTGGAACGGCCAAAGCCCCGGAAAGGCCGTGATGAAAATACGCGTGGTAAAACTCGATGGCTCCAAACCGGCTTTTTCAAATTACCTGATACGCTGGTTATTGCGTGTTGTAGACATCACCATTTTAAACGGTGCCGTGGCCTTGGTAGTGATTTTGTTCAATGGCAGGGGCCAGCGTTTGGGCGATCTTGCTGCGGCCACAACGGTGATTTCAGAAAAGAAAACCGTTTCGTTTGCGCAGACCGTACTGGTCGATCTGCCCGACAATTACAATCCGGTATATCCGCAAGTAACCGTTTTTACCGATGCCGAGATACAGACCATTAAAAAGATGTTTCAACAGGCCAAATACAATGGCAACCACAATGTTATCTTAAAACTGTCCAATCGGGTTTCAAAAGTGATGGAAGTGCAATTTGAAACAACGCCGCTTGTATTTATCGATACCGTAATAAAAGATTATAACTATTATACCCAGCAATTATGACCCTTACATTTATCATCGACATATTGGGGACGGTCGCTTTTACCATTTCAGGCGTGTTAACGGCTATGCGAAAAGGATTGGACCCGTTTGGTATTTTAATCATTGGGTTTGTAACTGCTGTAGGCGGCGGTACGTTGCGCGATGTTTTGATCGATGCCAACATTGCGTGGATGCGCGATTTAACCTATTTGTATGTTATTATTGGCTCGGCCGTGGTGGCCGTTGTTCTTCGGAAAAAATTGAGCTATGTGCGCCGTTCGCTCTTTTTGTTCGATACCATTGGAATTGCCCTTTATACCGTGGTAGGGGTGGAAAAAGGGATTTCTGCAGGTTTCCCTCCCTTGATCTGTATTGCCTTGGGAACAATGTCGGCTTGTTTTGGCGGGGTGTTGCGGGACATTCTGTGTAATGAAATCCCAATCATCTTCCGAAAGGAAATCTACGCCACAGCCTGTATTTTAGGCGGGATAGCCTATTTTTTATTGTTGAAGACACCTTTGTTGGTAGATTGGGTGGTGGTCATATCGGGTGCCATTGTTATTACGGTCCGTTTGCTGGCCGTAACGTTTAATTTATCGTTCCCCAGTATTTATAACGAAGATGAAAACGTTAAATTATAGCACCTCTGCTTCAACATACACATTCTGCAACGGCCAATCACCTTCGTCTGATGGCAGCGCCGCTATTTTCTCCACTACGTCCATACCTTGCGTAACGCGTCCAAAAACAGTGTAATTTCCATTAAGGTGGCTGGTTGAAGTTTCCGGCCCCAAAAAGATGAAAAATTCATACGGAGCCGACTTCTTGTCCGGGTTTTCACGGTATTCTTTCGCACCGCTCACCGAGCCATAAAAGTGGTTGCGCCCATTGATTTCGGCGGGGAGCAAATAATCATTGCCCAGTTTGGCCCTTTTTTTATTGGTAGACGGCAAATCACTGTTACCGCCTTGAATAATAAAGTCTGGCACAATACGGTGAAAAAAAGTCTCGTTAAAATAACCTTGTTTCACCAAGTAAATAAAATTGGCGCGGTGCAACGGCGTGTCCTCATACAGCTCAATCACAATGTCGCCCAAACGCGTCGATATTTTCACTTTGGTTTCTGGGTTTTCTTTCCCGTATTGGGTTAAAAAAGCAACGAGGTTATCTTCTGTTATCTTGGAGTAACCGGCACCTATCTCCGTTTTGTCATTGGTCTTTTTTGAAGATTCGGAAGTTGCCGTATCTTTAGGTTGCTCCTCGGTTTTATCTGGTAGTACAGCTTTTTCTGAAGTGGGATTGGCTTTTTCTTCGGAAGCGTTTTTCTTATCTTCACAGCTTGTTAAAAGTAGGACAGCGGTCAACAATACGTAACTTAGGTATTTCATCATGGATTTTTCAGAATTTGAAAAAAGGATTGTAAAGGTAAAAAAAATGGAGCTTCCCGGCGAGGCAATCCAGTTTAAAATGGCACCTATAGCACGCTTAAAAGAACTGAAAGAACAAGCCCGGTTAAAACAAAACGCCCGAAAAGCAGGGGTTATGGCATTATTCTATCCTTCTGAAACCAATGAAACCCATTTAATCCTTATCCTGCGGAAAACCTATAAAGGCGTGCATTCTGCCCAGATAGGCTTTCCGGGCGGCAAACTGGAACCAGAGGACCGGTCGCTCAAAGAAACCGCATTAAGGGAAACAGAAGAAGAGGTTGGGGTGTCGCGGAAAGTTGTTTCAGTTTTAAAACAACTGACCGAAATCTACATCCCGCCCAGTAATTTTTTTGTGCAGCCATTTTTGGGCATGACCCACACCACGCCGCACTTTGTAAAACAAGATGACGAGGTGGAAGCCTTGGTAGAAGTGCCTTTATCTTTGTTTATGGACGACACAACCTTGGTGACCAAAAAAATCACCACCTCGTACGCTACCAATATTGACGTACCCGCATTTTTGCTGAACAATCACGTGGTTTGGGGCGCTACGGCAATGATGTTGAGCGAAGTACGCGAACTGCTAAAACAAACCTTATGAGCCGCTAATTTTAGTATCTTTGCATTTCCGCTCTTTTTTCAGGGCATAAAAAACAGGAGATTCATTTTATGGGGCTTTTTAAAAAAAATCCTTTCGGACATATATTGTTTTTAAAAAAATGGCTAATTCGTATTATGGGGGCCATGACCCACAGGCGTTTTAAGGGGTTCAACAAATTACAGATTGAGGGAAGTGAAATAATTAAAGAACTGCCCGATACCAATGTGCTGTTTGTGTCAAACCACCAAACGTATTTTGCCGATGTCGTGGCGATGTTCCATGTGTTCAACGCAAGTTTAAGTGGGCGCGTGGATACCATTAAAAATATAGGCTACCTCTGGAACCCAAAACTGAACATCTATTTTGTAGCCGCCAAAGAAACCATGAAATCCGGACTGCTGCCTAAAATTTTGGCTTATGCAGGTTCGGTAAGCATTGAGCGTACGTGGCGGGCTAAAGGCGAAGAAGTGAACCGCCAAGTAAAAATGAGCGATGTAAGCAATATTACCAAAGCTTTGGATGATGGTTGGGTGATAACATTTCCACAGGGAACCACAAAACCTTGGAAACCCATACGCCGCGGGACGGCACATATTATTAAAAAGAATAAACCCATTGTTGTTCCTATCGTGATCGATGGTTTTAGGCGATCGTTTGATAAAAAAGGAATCCGTATAAAAAAACGTGGCATCTTACAGTCCATGGAAATCAAAAAACCGTTGGATATCGATTATGAAAACGAAAGCGTTCAGGAAATCGTAGAAAAACTGGAATACGCCATTGAGCAACATCCTTCCTTTTTAAAAGTAATTCCTGAAAAAGAAATAGAAAAAGAAGAGGAACTCAATGAAGAGAGACGTTGGCGCTATTAACGTTTCTTTGACGTTAAAACGATTTTTTGAACAATGCTGGATTTTTGGTGCGCTACTTCTTAAAAATAGGAATCAGGTATGAAATGGTGTAACCGTACCCCACGCCAAATTCGCTAAAATCGTAGGTTCGGTTAAAGCCTGGAATGTAGAGGTTTCCAAAGTTGTCCGGCTCGTCTTCGCCCAACTTTCGTTTCAACTGTAGGTTTACAGAAAGATACAGGTTGTTTAAAATTTCAGTTTTTATGCCCACGATCAATTCTACCCAATGGCCCGTCAAGCCTTTATATTCCCTTGGACTTTCTTTAAATGTCTGCGGAAAAGCTTGGTTGGTGGTGTAAACTTGATACGACAGCAGTTCTTGTTTAAAAGTGGAAAACCCGTAACGCAATCCGGCGAAAATAGCGTTTTCCATCCCTATCCAATTGTTATAGGCATTGTAATCGAACCCCAGTTTAGCGTAGCTTCCGGTGGTTATGGAGTTTAAATTGGGCTCAAACCGTTCTTTTTTTTCATTGCCTAATTCTGCAGCTGCATAAAATTTATCGCTTACGCGGAAATCGCCTATCACCTCGAACCCCGAATAACCCTTTTCAAAAGCGGTACGGGCAAATTTTGACAAATCGGTCCCTACCCGAATGCCATATTTGTTGTTGGTGACCGAGGAGTCGATTACAGCTTCGTTTTTTTCAGTTTCTTCTTGTGCCACCGTTACCAATGACACACAAAAAACACTAATGCAAAATAGTAATGTGCGTGTCGTTTTCATTTTCTACGGTATTGTTGGTAGCGTTTACATTAATTTGAAAAATCCAATTATCGGTGCCCTCATCTTCAAAAGTGGCGTCTAAATTGTTATAAATGGTTTTATAAGAACAGGCACGGTTTACATAAATATCTTCCCGATCATAGGAAAATTCCACAATGTCTGTGTTTGGAGGATTGGGGACGCTATCCGTATTTATGGTAAAACGGTAGCGGGTAACATCGGCTCCAGTATTTAAGGGAATTGCAATAGAGTCGGTAGTTTGGTTGTCGAGCACCGTTACGCTATTCTCCAAAGTGGTTTCAATGGTCAATCCATTCGCGGGTTTGGCTTCGGTGGTTATGGCCGCATTTTTAAAGGTAATGATGAGCAGGGGAGTGGTCTGTGTGGTTTCGGCACAAATATCGTCACGGGTACAACCGTTACAAGCCACTAAAACCAAAAAAGCGATACAGAATTTTTTTATCATAGTCGGTTTTCGAAATTTTCCGAAGAAAGTTATCGTTTTTCCAAAAGTACAACATTTTCTACGTGATGCGTCTGCGGAAACATATCGACCGGTTGCACTTGGGTTACTTTATAGCGTTCGTTTAATAAAGCCAGGTCCCGTGCTTGTGTAGCGCTGTTGCAACTCACATAGACAATTTTCTCGGGCGACAGTTTTAACAACTGCATCACCACATCGGTATGCATGCCTTCGCGCGGTGGATCGGTTATGACCACATCGGGCGTTCCGTGGGTATTGACAAAGTCTTCATTAAAAACCTTTTTCATATCGCCCACGTAAAATTCAACGTTATCAATGCTGTTTAATTGTGCGTTTTGTTTGGCAGCTTCTATGGCTTCGGGAACGGCTTCCACGCCAATCACTTTTCCAGCCTTTTTGGCTACAAATTGGGCAATGGTCCCCGTACCGGTATAGAGATCGTACACTAACTCGTCTCCTTTTAAATTGGCAAAGTTTCGGGTTATTTTATACAGTTCGTAGGCTTGTTTGGAATTGGTCTGGTAGAAAGATTTAGCGTTAATTTTAAACTGCAGCCCTTCCATTGTTTCGGTTATGTGGTCTTTTCCGTGGTAACAAATGACCTCTTGATCGTAGATGGTATCGTTTCCTTTGGAATTGATCACATACTGGAGCGACGTGATCTCGGGAAATTCGGTTATAATGGCATCCAGTAATTTTTCACGGTTTTCCTTTTCTTCAAAATAAAACTGAATCAACACCATAACATCGCCCGTGGTCGCGGTTCGCAGCATTAAGGTGCGTAAAAAACCTTCCTGTTTCCGTGGGTTGAAAAAGGACAAATTGAGTTCTTGGGCCTTTTCCTTTACAAAATTTCGAATGGCATTGCTGGGATCGCGTTGCAAGTGGCATTTTTCAATATCGATGATTTTGTCCCACATTCCGGGTTTGTGAAAGCCAAGGGCGTTTCGGTTTTCAATTACTTCGCCGCTGTCAATCTGTTCTTGCGTAAGCCATTTGCTGTCACTGAAAGAGAATTCCATTTTATTTCGGTAAAAATAAATTTCTTCTGAACCTAAAATAGGCGTGACCTCGGGCAGTTCAATTTTCCCTAAACGTTGCAGGTTGTTCACCACTTCTTTCTGTTTAAAATACAATTGATGCTCATAGCCCATGTGTTGCCATTTGCACCCGCCACAGGTGTCGAAATGTTGGCAAACAGGTGTAACGCGTTTATCGGAATACGTAGTGAAAGCCACAGCCTTACCTTCGTAATAGGCCTTTCGTTTTTTATAGGTTTCAATGGTCGCCACATCACCGGGAATAGCGTTGTTTACAAATACCACCCGTCCGTCGGGCGCTTTTGCGACGGCCTTGCCTTTTGCCCCGGCGTCGATTACTTCAAGGTCTTCAAATATTTTGCGTTTATTGCGTCTTGCCATAGGGTGCAAAAATAACATTAATACCGTGGAAACTTCAAAATGTTGGGCATAAAAAGTGCTTGTGGTTTTTAAGGGAAAAATCAGTTGCACTGCAACTGCGGGATTTATTTCCGGGGGTGGAATTTGTTGATCACCTCGGTAAGGTGGGTGGTGTCCACGTGCGTGTAAATTTCGGTCGTGGTAATGCTTTCGTGCCCCAGCATTTGTTGGATGGAACGTAAATCGGCCCCGTTTTCCAACAAATGGGTGGCGAACGAATGCCGAAAGGTATGCGGACTCACTTTTTTTCGGACGCCTGCTTTTTCGGCCAATTGCTTCACGATGGTAAAGATCATGGCTCTTGTGAGTGGGTTTCCCCTTCGGTTTAAAAACAGCGTATCCTTAGCCTTGGGTTGCACAGGAATATGGATGCGCACCTCATTTTTATAAATATTGATGAACTTTATGGTATTGCCGCCAATGGGCACAAACCGTTCTTTATCGCCTTTTCCCGAAACTTTTATAAATCCTTCTTCAAAAAAGAGGTCCGAAATTTTCAGGCCGGTCAGTTCTGAAACCCGCAAACCACAAGCATACAGGGTTTCCAGTATGGCCCGGTTGCGCTCGCCTTGTGGATGGCTTAAATCAATAGCATTGATCAAGGAGTCTATTTCTTTAGTAGAAAGCGTATCGGGCAGTTTCCGGGTAATTTTTGGGCTTTCCATAAGTTCTAGCGGATTTGTTTTTCGGTATTCTTCAAAAACCAAATAATTGAAAAAACCGCGCAGACCAGAAATAATACGGCTTTGCGATTGCGGCTGCATGGTTTTTGCAATCTCGTAAATAAACTGTTGTAGGGTTTCTTCGGAAATGTTCAAAGGCGATTCGTTGATGGCCATAACAGAAAGCCAGTTAACCAACTTTTTAAGGTCCAACGAATAATTTTTAATGGAATTGGCCGAGAGCCCACGCTCAATGCGAAGGTAATCCTGATAGTCCTGTACTGCCTGTTGCCATTTCATATTGCTATATTAAGCAATAATGCGGGTTCAAAAAAATAAAAGGATGGCAATGTCCGTTATTAACCGTATATTAAGTACCTAACATTTAAAATTAACAAACATTATGAAAAAACTGATTTTTGCCGTTTTGGCATTGGTAACCATAACAACAACGCAAGCGCAAAATATTGATTTGGGTATAAAGGCTGGTGTGAACTTTGCAAATGTAAGCGATGTGAGTGATTTTGACAGTAAAACCGGTTTTGTCGCAGGGGCATTCGTTGGGTTTAAATTAAGTGATAACTTGGGGTTACAGGCAGATTTGCTCTATTCGCAACAAGGAGCAGAGTTTGATGCCGGGAAGTTTGATTTTGATTATATAAACGTCCCTATCATCGCAAAAATATATTTAATGAAAGGGCTCAATTTGCAAGTTGGTCCCCAATTTGGTTTTGTAGTAGATAAAAAAACGGAATTCGATCTAATTGATTTTTCAGAATTACCGGATTTTGAAGATTCCGATGTTTCTGGTGTTATTGGCGCCGGTTATGACTTTCCCTTGGGGATACGTGTTGATGCCCGGTATAATTTTGGATTTAACGACTTAGGGAAAGATGACGCTTTTGAAGTAGGTAAAAACAGGGTGTTTACCATTTCTTTGGGATATAGCTTTCTTTAATTAACTTTACCTAATGGTACAAAAACCATTTTTTATAATAAGAACGGATGATAGCCATTGGCGGATAAATTAGCGTAGGGACATGATCACTTAAATTTACGTGCTTCAATATCTTATCTAACTTCTCTTTGCCAGTTAAAATTAAACGATATATTTTTGAAAGAAACACAGCACGGGCATGCCGTGACACCATAATAATCTAACATTAAAAAGAACAAATACTATGAAAAAACTGATTTTTGCCGTAATGGCACTGGTAACCATAACAACAACACAGGCGCAAGGTCTTGATTTAGGAATTAAAGCAGGGGTTAACTTTGCAACTTTGACCGATGCAAGTGGTCTGGATAACCGCACTGGCTTTGTCGCAGGGGCTTTTGTAGGCGGTAAATTGGGCGATAAATTTGGCATCCAAGCAGATTTGCTCTATTCACAGCAAGGTGCCGAATTTGAACTGGGAAGTTTCGACCTGGATTACGTAAACGTGCCCATCGTCGCCAAAATTTACTTAACCGATAATTTGAACCTGCAAGCGGGCCCGCAATTTGGTGTATTGGTGAATGACGATACACAAACCGTGATTGGCGAAGTAATCAACGATATTGGCACCAACGATTTTGATATTTCGGGCGTCGTGGGCGTAGGTGTGGACATTCCGTTGGGACTGCGTTTAGAAGGCCGTTATAATTTTGGATTGACCGATGTGCCCGAAGAAAACGGGGCCGATTTCAATAAAAGCAAAAACAGTGTCTTCACGCTGTCAGTAGGTTACAGTTTCCTTTAAGAGCCTTTAATATAAGCTTATAAATCCATTAATACTTTTTTCGTAGTCGTAGGCTTAGCTTTGTCCAAAACCTAAAATAAAAGACTGTGAAAAAAGTATTTTTTATTGCTGTACTGGCCGTTTTTGGCATAACAGCAACACAAGCACAAGAAGTAAGATTAGGCGCCAAAGGTGGAGTTAACTTTTCATCGCTTTCAGGTAAGGGGTTTGACGCTTTTGACGATCCCGAAGGCAGAACCAGCTTTCATTTAGGGCTATTGGCAGAAATCCCGTTAAGCGAACGTTTTTCCATTCAGCCAGAGGTACTGTACTCAGGGCAAGGGTTCGATTTGGTAAGCCGGGAAGGTGCCGATGACACCGAAGTACAATTAGACTACATCAACGTGCCCGTTATGGCAAAAGTGTATATAGTGGAAGGCTTATATGCTGAAGCCGGGCCGCAAATAGGCTTTAACGTTAAAAACGAAATCGATAGCGATCCCGATGATTTTGGCTCGGGCGAAACCGAATTGGACGGCGATATGTTTAACGACGTTGATTTTTCGGTAGGCGTTGGGGCCGGTTACCGGTTTAACAACGGGTTGTTTTTAAACGCCCGTTACAACTTCGGATTGAGCGATATTGTTAACAATGAAGACCTTCCTGTTGAGGTAGATGCAAAAAACACGGTATTTGCCGTTTCTGCAGGGTATTCGTTCTAATGTAAAACTTCCATTAAGAGCAAGAAAAACAGGGCGAAAAGCCCTGTTTTTTTATGGGAAGGCGTCTTAAATGTTAATTATTTTGCTATTTTTGAGGTATTATTAATCAAAATCTAATATTTAAATTATGAAAAAATTATTACTATTTGCTGCCTTTGCAGTATTCGCAACAACCTTTTCCTTCGCCCAAGAAGTGCGTTTAGGCGCCAAAGCCGGTGTTAACTTTGCTTCTATTGGTGGCGATGAAACCGATGATGTTGATGGCCGTACCAGTTTTCATATTGGCGGGGTGGTTGAAATCCCTATCTCAGAAGTATTTTCAGTACAACCTGAATTGTTATACTCTTCGCAAGGAGCCAAAGAAGAATATTCTGAAGATTTTTTAGGAGAGACTATATCAGCAAAAGCTGAAATGAAGTTGGATTATATAAATATTCCAATACTTGCAAAATACTATGTTGCCGAAGGCTTCAGTATAGAAGCTGGTCCTCAAGTTGGATTCTTGGTTTCGGCAAATGGCGAGTATGAAGTGTCCGGTGGAGGCCAAAGTGAGTCTGAGGAAGAAGACATCTCAGATTTTGTTTCTGGAGTGGATTTCGGTATTGGCGCAGGTGTTGGCTATAGATTGCCAATGGGTGTGTTTTTTCAAGCACGTTACACGTTAGGTCTTTCAAATATTAATGATGGTGAAGGGTCTGATGACTTTAAGAACCAAAACAATGTTATCCAGCTTTCGGTTGGGTATTCGTTCTAAGTAACGATTGAAAATTAAACCTAAAGCAGGAGTGTAAGGCTCCTGCTTTTTTATTTTCTATATTTGAGCTATGAAATTAATCATCATCAATGGCCCTAACCTCAACCTGCTCGGAAAACGCGAAACCGATGTGTATGGCGACCAATCGTTTCAGGATTTTTTCACAAAGCTTCAGTTTAAACATAAAACAATAGAACTGGAACAATTTCAATCCAATATTGAAGGCGAATTGATTGATAAGCTACAAGAAGTAGGCTATAGTTACGATGGCATCATTTTAAACGCCGCCGCTTACACCCATACTTCAGTAGGGATTGGCGATGCGGTAAAAGCTATTGAAACGCCCGTGGTCGAAGTCCATATCTCCAATACGTTTTCACGGGAGGATTTTCGGCATAAATCGTACATTTCGCCAAATGCCAAAGGCATTGTTTTAGGGTTTGGCCTGCAAAGTTACGAGTTGGCCCTGCAAAGCTTCTTGACCAACGAACAATGAAACAGACCTATCTAAATTGGAGTACTGGGAAAGATGCTGCACTGGCGTATTTTTTTCTGAAAAACAACCCTGATTATCACGTTTCAAAATTAGTTACGACCATAAATAAGGATGTGGGCCGCGTTTCCATGCACGGGTTGCACGAAACACTTTTGGATGCCCAAGCTGAAAGCATAGGATTGCCCCTTCAAAAAATATACTTGCCGAAAGATACCTCGATGGAAGTATATAACGCCACAATGAAAGAAACGACCCGAAAACTGAAATCACAAGCATTTACACACGCGGCGTTTGGCGATATCCTTCTGGAAGATTTAAAAAAATATCGGGAAGAACAATTGGAAGCCGTAGGTTTAAAAACAGTTTTCCCATTGTGGCACCACAACACCACTTCGTTAATGAAACAGTTTTTGTCATTGGGCTTTAAAGCGATAACCGTTTGCGTGAATGCAAAACTATTGGATAAATCGTTTGTGGGAAGGAAAGTGGACGAAGCATTTTTAAATGACTTGCCCCATACGGTCGATCCCTGTGGTGAAAACGGCGAATTCCACACCTTTGTGTACGATGGGCCTATATTCAGCCAGCCTGTTCCTTTTAAAATAGGAGAGAAGGTGATGAAAGGCTATACACCTTCAAAAAATGATGATGAGAAATGCTTTTCCGATGACGTTAAAAGCTGGGATACGCAATTTTGGTATTGTGATTTACTTGCCAATCAATAAGAATAATGTCCGGTCGAGCGCAGTCGAGACCTTATTGACAGTCGGTAATTGATAGTTCTCGACTGCGCTCGAACAGACAGACTATAAATGAATTACCTCATCATAAGCGGCAGCTGTTGCTTCCATCACTGCTTCACTCATGGTTGGGTGTGGATGCACGGCTTTTAATACTTCGTGTCCTGTAGTTTCAAGCTTTCTACCCAGAACAGCTTCAGCAATCATATCGGTCACACCGGCACCAATCATATGGCAACCTAGCCATTCGCCGTATTTGGCATCGTAAATCACTTTTACAAAGCCTTCTTTGGTTCCGGCGGCGCTTGCTTTACCACTGGCAGAGAACGGGAACTTGCCTATTTTAAGCTCGTACCCGGCTTCTTTGGCTTGTTTCTCGGTCATACCTACGCTTGCAATTTCGGGGGAAGCATACGTACAGCCTGGGATATTTCCATAATCCATGGGTTCTACGTTCATTCCTGAAATTTTTTCAACACAAATAATGCCTTCAGCCGAAGCCACGTGTGCCAAAGCTTGACCGGGAACACAGTCACCAATGGCGTAATACCCGGGAATGTTGGTCTGGTAATAATCGTTTACCATAATCTTTCCTTTATCGGTCACAATGCCTACGTCTTCAAGCCCTATGTTTTCTATATTCGCTGAAATGCCCACTGCTGAAAGCACCACATCTGCTTCCAGTGTTTCTTCGCCTTTTTTGGTTTTAACCGTGGCTTTTACGGTTTTTCCGGAGGTGTCCACTTTTTCCACAGATGAATTGGTCATCACCTTAATCCCGGCTTTTTTGAACGATTTTTCAAATTGTTTTGAAACCTCTTCATCTTCCAACGGAACCAAGTGTGGTAAAAATTCGACGATGGTCACTTCGGTGCCCATGGCATTGTAAAAATGAGCGAATTCCACGCCAATGGCGCCACTGCCCACCACGATCATCTTTTTAGGTTGGTTGTCCAGCGACATCGCTTCCCGATAGCCAATTACTTTTTTACCGTCTTGCTTTAAGTTAGGCAATTCACGGGAACGTGCTCCGGTGGCAATGATAATGTGGTCTGCAGAATATTCCTTGCCATCGACATCCACCTTTTTACCCGGTTTCAGTTTTCCGAAACCGTCGATCACGTCGATTTTATTTTTTTTCATCAAAAACTGAACGCCTTTGCTCATCCCGTTGGCAACGCCGCGGCTGCGTTCAATAACTTTTCCGAAGTCTTTATCGGCACCTTTTACGGTTAGGCCGTAGTCTTCGGCGTGGTTTAAATAATCGAAAACCTGTGCGCTTTTCAATAAGGCTTTGGTGGGGATACAGCCCCAGTTAAGGCAGACGCCCCCAAGGCTTTCTTTTTCAATAACAGCTGTTTTCAGTCCTAATTGTGAAGCCCTTATGGCGGTAACATAGCCCCCGGGCCCACTTCCTAAAACGATTACGTCGTATTTGCTCATTTCGTTGTTTTATGTCGTTATTTTGAAGCTACGAATTTACAAAATGTTCGTGTAACGAGGTAGGAAAGAGAAAAAAAACAACTTGCTATCCACTTAACCATTGACTTAAGGGGATTAAAAAAAATTAAGAAATTTTTAACATCAAATAAATTTTTTTTGTATGTTTGATAGTAGCTCCCCCTTATTTACTAATTAAAACTTATGTTATTATGAAAAATTTTACAAAAATTCTCACCCCCCCCCTCAAATTATTATTGATCCTTTTGTTGTTTGGTAATTTTATGAATGCCCAAACCCTAAGTGAGTTTTGTGCCACTCCTGAAGACACAGCACCTGATCCAGCTAATGTTTATAGTTACTCGGCAGACCCTGCTACATTAGATGATTGCCAACCCATCGTTGTGAATATTTTTTTCTGGGGCGTTAACCGACCGAATGGACAGAATGATTATCCCGATAGAGAACATATGACCTTAGAAACTGTAGCAAATTTGAACATTGTTTATAATGAATTTGGTATTTATTTTAAATACCGGGGTTATGAAGAATTTGACAGCCCAGCATTGCCCAACGACCCTAATGGATATTATATTCTTGAACATTGGACACACTTTTCTGCTTTAACCACTTACGCAGCTAATAATGGGTATAGAAAAAATGATGCTTTTAATGTCTATGCGTATGGATGGGGAAATGGCTTTGGTGGTATTTCTCCTGGATATAACACAACTATAAGCGGTCTTTCTTCTGGACATTTAGCAGCAGATGATCATATACCAGTGCATGAAATTGGGCATAACCTAAGCATACGACATACCAGAAGTTGTGGTAGCATCTGTGAACACGTAACCCGAGACCCCAACGATCCTAATTTTAATGCAGATGTTACTGCAGACCGTGTGGTAGATACTGCGGCCATGCCATGTTCGTTTAGGGATCCTAGTTGTGATTGTTATCCAGATATTGATCCACTTACCTGTGCTTATACCGGTGATGGTAAAGACTGTCAAGGTACTGATTACGCAATATTCCCAGAGGATTTAAAAAACGCGATGTCCAATGCCAACCTCTGCCCGGAAAACCTATTGACTACGGGGCAAGGCATCCGTGCCCGTGAAGCTTTGATAGCTGACACACAAGGAAACTATGCGCCTACCCTTACCACCATAGAATCGTTGTACGAACCCTATGCTGGGGAATATTACGATTTAGGCCCAGAGCAAGACCCAAAGGATAAACCACTTTTCCAGCCTGGTTTTGATTATAAGTTTTACAGGTGCTGTTGCGACTACCCACAACCTTCAGATTTTAACGATGTATCTTTTGAATATGGAGGTGTTAACCCCATATTGTCCATTTCAAAATATGAAACGGATTTTGATCTAATAACCCACCCCAACCATACGGCTATTTATATTGAAATGGAACTGTGCGATTATAACGGACAGAATGTACGGAAGTGCTACGATAACTGGAATAGGGCCGCTGATGACGGGAGCGTTACCAAATTTAATGACGGGGTTTTTAATACCAATGTAACGGTGATGCCTAAAGATTCACAAAGCATCAATGACCCAGACTTGGTCAACGATCTGGGGCCAGGGCTCTATAAAATCGACAAAAACTACAACGATGGCTCGACGGATGAAACCGTAATTCAAAAAAACAATAATTAATAGGAATTTAATAACGATAAAGGCTATCTATTTACAAGAGGTAGCCTTTATTAAAATATATTATTATGAAAAATATATCTATAAGTATAGTTGTTTTTTTCTGTTCTTTTTGCTCGTTGGCTCAATCATTTAGTTCAGCAAATATTATTAACAGCGAGGTACGAAATGTAAATGCTGTAAGTGCGGAAGATCTGGATGGAGATGGTAACAACGATATATTGGTTTGTTATACCAATGTTTCAGGAAGTTTTATAAGTTGGTTTAAAAATATGGATGGAACAGGGGCATTTGGGGCAGAACAGCATATCACGAACGGGGTAGGGCAAAGTTTTTCAATAGTGGCTGCCGATATAGATAATGATGGGGATATGGATGTACTGGCAACCTCTTTTGACAACAGATTGGTTATGTGGTTTGAAAATACTGATGGGCAAGGAAACTTTGGCCCACAGCAGCCAATAGATGATAATGGAACAGGTGCTGGAGCACATAGTACAATCGCTGCCGATGTAGACGACGATGGAGATATGGATGTCATTGCTGCATTTGACTTAGATTTTCTTGCATGGTATGAAAATACAGATGGGCAAGGTTCGTTTGGTCCCAGACAGGTAATTACCAATATAGCCACCAATGCGCGTTCTATACAAACAGCCGATTTTGATGGTGATGGCGATCTGGACATTGCTACATCCTCTTCCGGCAACATTACGGTGGCTTGGTTTGAAAATACCGATGGGCAGGGCACATTTGGACCAGAACATATAATCGCAGGGGCTGCCTCTGCTGTTATAACTATTTTTGCTGTAGATATGGATGGCGATGGGGATATGGATATAATAAAAGGAACAAATGCGACAGATGAAATTGCTTGGCATGAAAATATTGATGGGGAAGGGAATTTTGGGCCTTCTCAAATTATCACAACCGAAGCCGAATTTGTTAGGGATGTAGTTGCCATCGATGTTGATAATGATGGCAATATGGATGTGATATCAGCATCTTCGAGTGACAATAAAATTGCTTGGTATAAAAATCTGAATGGTACAGGTAGTTTTGGTGTCCAACAGATAATAGATTCCAACCTTGAAAACCCACGAACGGTATATGCTACAGATCTGGATGGCGATGGGTATCCAGATGCGATATCCGGTACTCGCTACAATGGGCCAGAAACCGATTTTAGACTCGTATGGTATAAAAATCAAACTTATTTAGATATCGAAGAGAATAATGTCATTGATTTGCAAATATATCCCAACCCTGTAAAGGATATCCTCTTTATTACTGCTCCAACAGAGATCATTGAAACTATAACTGTTTACGATGTATTGAGCAAGGTCATCTTGCAAAAAACAAAAAATGTTGCTCAAATAAACGTTAGTGGGTTGCCAAGCGGTATGTTTTTAATGAAGATACAAACGGGTAATGGTGTAATCACAAAAAAAATTATAAAGGAATGATTAAAAAAAGCATCAAGTTCCAAATTAACTGATTTTAGAACCTGATGCTCGCTTCATTTATAGCTGGGAGGTTACTCTTCTTCAAAATCCACCGAAAGCGAATTGACGCAAAAACGTTGCCCTGTTTCAGTGGGGCCGTCGTTGAATACATGACCTAAATGGCTTCCGCAATTGGCGCATAGAATTTCGGTACGGATCATTCCAAGGGAGGTATCGCGCACATACTCGACTGCGCCATCAATGGCTTCGTCAAAAGACGGCCAGCCACAGCTGCTTTCAAACTTGCTTTCGCTTTTAAAAAGCGGTGTGTGGCAGGCGCCGCATTTGTAGGTGCCATCTTCAAAATGGATGTTGTACTTACCGGTATGCGGGCGTTCGGTACCGGCTTCACGAAGAATCCTGTATTTTTCCTCGCCTAATTCCTTGCGCCATTCGGCTTCTGTTTTTTGTATGGGATAGGTTTTATTACTCATCTTTTTCAGGTATAAAGTCTAAGGCAACACCGTTAATGCAATGCCTTTTTCCGGTGGTTTCTTTAGGGCCATCATTAAAAACATGCCCTAAATGGCCGCCACAGGTAGCACAGTGTTCTTCGTTTCGGCTATAACCTAACTTGTTATCGGTTGAAAAGGCAACGTTTCCTTCGATAACCCGGTCAAAACTGGGCCATCCGGTGCCGCTTTTAAATTTGTTTTCGCTTCGGTATAAAGGGGTTCCACAACCGGCACATACGTACGTTCCTTTTCTGGTATTGCTGTTCAATTCGCTGGAAAAGGCAGGCTCGGTTGCGGCTTTCCGAAGCACTTGGTATTCCATATCGGTCAATTCGGCTTTCCACTCGGCATCGGTTTTGCTAACGGGGAACTCTTTTTGTTCTTTTTTGTCCTGTGCTTTAGAGTTGCAGCTTAACAGCAACACACTGCACAGTAAAAAAACGATCTTTTTCATAGTTTAATTTTCAAGATTAATGACTTCAATTTCTGAATTGCTCATAATATCATCCATAGTTAAATCTGCGGAAGCAAATTCGGCTGGAACAATGACAACCCTGAATATTTGGTCGTTGGTAAAGTCTGAACCTAACGTCGTGACGTCAAAATTCCCATCGATCACAAACTGAATATCTAAAAAAGTATGGTTAAAGCTATATTGAAAAACATCGCCCGTACCATCGTTGAAAAACTGACTTCTGGGCAATTGTTCCCAAACATCTGCCGGGGGGTTTACGCTATTGTCTTGCCCAACCAATTGATAGGCCAAAACGGCGTCGCTTTCAAAAACTTCTATGGTATTTGGAAAAGCAACTATGGGCGAAGTCAGTGATACATTACCATCGTATTGAAAATCAACTGTGGTTTCAAAGACTTGGGCTAAAAATTCGTCCCCTGGAGGGCCTTGAGGTCCTGGGTCGCCCTCACAAGATGAAAATAAAATAGTAGTTGAGAGCGCTAAAAATAAGAGTATCTGTTTCATAATTTGTGTGTTTTAACGCTAATATATCAAAAGCTATTCCAGTTTTTATGTAAATTTTAATAAAAAGCCATGGTTTTATTTTTAAATTTAATTTTGAAATGTAAAAAAACAACACAATGAGCTATAAAAAAACACTGTCACTATTAGTTGTGCTCGTATTTGCAGTAGCGTGTAGCACGAACCCGTTTACCGGAAAAAAAACCTTGGCCTTGGTGCCCAATTCACAAATACTGCCCATGGCTTTTCAGCAATACGATCAATTTTTGAAAGAACACAAAGTGATCAATAACACCCCAGATGCCCGGATGATAAAAAATGTAGGCCAAAAAATAGCCCGCGCCTCAGAGCGGTATTTAACCGCCAATGGGTACGCTGGTTACTTAAAAAATTACCGCTGGGAGTACAATCTGGTTCAAGACGATGCCGTTAACGCTTGGTGTATGCCAGGTGGGAAAATAGTGTTTTACACCGGTATCTTGCCGGTTACTCAAAATGAAGCAGGGGTTGCCGCCGTTATGGGGCACGAGGTAGCACACGCTTTGGCCAATCACGGCCAACAACGTATGAGTGCCGCGCAATTGCAGCAATTAGGGGCTGTGGCTGGAAACTTGGCACTGGCTAAGGATCCAGAAAACCAACAATTGTTCAATCAATATTATGGTGTAGGAACCCAAGTGGGCGTGATGTTGCCTTTTAGCCGAAGCAATGAAACCGAAGCCGATAAAATAGGCCTTACCTTGATGGCCATTGCCGGATACGACCCCATGGTGGCGGCCGATCTTTGGCAACGCATGAAACAGCAGGGCGGCGGAGCCCCACCCGAGTTTTTAAGCACCCACCCATCGAGCGACACCCGTATAAGAAACATAAAAAGTTGGGCCGCAAGTGCTAAAGCCGAAGCCCGAAAGTATGGGGTTACGTCTTTTCAGAAATAACTTAGATTTGAGATGTGAGATGTGAGATTTGAGATGTGAGATGTGAGATATTAGAGCTGTTGTTTCTGTTTTGTCATCTTTATAGGATAGACATTTAGACACTTCCATTGTTTTCAAAACAAATAAAATAAAGTACTTTAGTCCCGTCTTGATATGGTATCTGGACGGGATTTTTATTCGTAAAAATAAAAACATGACCAACTTACCAAAGGGGAGCAAGAAACTCCTGTATGCTTGGGCCGTTTACGATTGGGCCAATTCTGTGTATAACTTAGTGATTTCCTCGGCCATTTTCCCCATTTTCTATGGTGCGTTGACATTGGTAAAGGATGATAACGGAAACATTCTGGACGATACGGTTACGTTTTTGGGCTTCGATTTTAATAACGACACGCTCATAAGCTATGTTACAGCAGCAGCTTTTTTAATGGTTTCGGTTTTGAGTCCGCTATTGAGCGGTATTGCCGATTATGTGGGCAACAAAAAAGCATTTCTGAAGTTTTTCTGTTATCTGGGTGCTGTTTCATGCATTGGCTTGTTTTGGTTTTCCTTAGACTATTTATGGTTTGGACTGTTGTGCTATTTTTTGGCACTGATAGGCTTTTGGGCCAGTTTGGTATTCTACAACTCCTATTTACCGGATATTGCCTTTCCTGAACAACAAGATAGAATAAGTGCCAAGGGGTATTCGCTAGGGTATGTGGGTAGTGTGATTTTGCTGTGTATTTGTTTAGCGATGATCTTGATGCACGAAACTTTCGGATTTAAAAACGAAGATTTCCCCACGCGGTTGTCCTTTGTGTTGACTGGGGTTTGGTGGATCGGGTTTAGCCAATACACCTATTATTACCTTCCGAAGGGAAACAAAAAACAAAAATTTACGAAGCACCTGCTTTTCAACGGATTTAAAGAGTTAAAGAAAATTTGGCACAAGTTGGGCGAAAACAGAAGCCTAAAGCGGTATCTCGCAGCTTTCTTTGTGTATAGCATGGCCGTACAGACCATTATGTTGGTGGCCACCTATTTTGGTATTGAAGAACTGGATTGGGGCAAAACAAATGCCACCACGGGATTGATAGTCAGTATTTTATTGATACAGCTGGTAGCGGTTTTAGGGGCTTTTTTAACCTCTAGGGCATCTGCTCGATTTGGAAACATCAATACCTTGATTGTATTGAACATGATTTGGATTTGCATTTGTGTGTACGCCTATACCATAACAAGCCCAACGCAATTTTATGTCACCGCAGGATTTGTGGGCTTGGTCATGGGCGGGATACAGTCACTTTCGCGTTCTACCTATTCAAAATTACTGCCGGAAAACGCCATAGACACGGCTTCTTATTTCAGTTTTTATGATGTTGCCGAAAAAATAGGGATTGTTATCGGGATGTTCAGTTACGGGTTCGTGGCGCAAGTAACGGGCAGTATAAGGTATGCTGTATTGTTCTTTATCTTATTTTTTGTGATAGGGCTTCTTTTACTCTTTAGAGTACCACAGAAAAAAAGAATGTCAAAAAAAGAAGCCTAAAAAGCGTTTGGAAGAAATAGTACTTTTTAGGCCCATTTTTGATTGATGAGTGTTTCTTACATAGATTGTATCGTGCCGCTGCCTAAAACTTTGGTATCACTTTGAGAAGGGTTTCCTTTATAAGAAATATTCCCCGAGCCGTTCACGCGAGCTTTGATGCTTTTTTTTGCTGAAACCATACCGTCGCCAGAGCCGGATACATATACTTCTGTGTTGTTTGCGTCAAAGTTTCTTCCGTCAAAATCACCGCTTCCGCTAATTTTTAACTCAAAGTCATCGGTATTGCCGGTTAACGTCATATCCCCAGAGCCGGTAACTTTTGCATTCAAGGAATTTGTTTCAACTTTCAAAATAATATCACCGAAGCCGGTAACACCAGCGTCAAAATTATCAGCTTTAATTGTTTGAGTAGCGGTAATATCGCCCGAACCGACCAAGGTGACTTCAGAAATTTCATCAAAAGGAACAGTAACGTTAATTCCTTTTTTGGTTCTAATGGAAATACCTTTTTTAACTGAAATAGTCAACACAGTACCGTTACTGCTGATGTCTAAATGCTCATGAAGGTTTTCATCTGTTTTGACAGTGATAGATCCTTCAGCACCGTTAACCAAGGTTACATCCATAGAACCGGTCACGTGAATGTGATCATAGTCGCTTGTTGAAACGGTTTCAGTAGTTGCATGGCCATTTCCTTTGATTTTTGAAGCGTTCCAGTTTTGTGCTACAGCTTGCTGCACCGTTAACGCTATAAAAGCTGTGAGAATACATCTTGTTAGTGTTTTCATTGGTATATAGGTTTTAGTTTTTATAAAAGGTTACGCCGCCGTAATCTGAATTAATGTTAACCGTATTCCCAGAGTTTTGTTTACCGTGAAATCCGCTATACTTGCTGCTGGTGTAATCTTTAGAAGACTTTAAAATGGTCACTTCTTGTTCGCCTTTAAAACTGGCGTAGGATAAATCTATTACAAAATCGAAATTATAACTACTGTCAAAGCCCATTTTTACACCGGTATAATCTGCCTTGATGGTAACATTTTTGGCCTGGAAACTTACGTTATCAATATTAATTGAGCCATAATCGGTATTTAAATTGAGGGAACCAGTAATGGTGCCTATTTTGTTGTTTACATAATCACCGCGACCGATAACGTCTTCGGCTTTACCAATGATTACCTTTCCATAATCACAATTGTAGTTAATGCTTTTTCCATCTATAATTTCAGATTGGGTGTAATCTGCATTTAATTCTAATCGCTCAGTTTTTTCTAAGGTAAACCCTGAATAATCGGCGTTGATTCGGCCACTTTTCATATATCCGATGGTGGATTTATCGGTATAATCAAAGGTAAGGTAGTTGTTTTCTGCTAGCAATTCACCAATAATCAACTGTCCATAATCACAATTTATCGTAGCGTGTCCCTTCAATTTATTCATGCGAATGGTGCCATAATCGTTGTTTAAGTCTACGGTATTGGTAATAGGTAGTTTAATGGAATAATTAACTTCTACGGAAACGTTATTTTTACTGCTTCCCCACCAGCTCCAACCGGATTTTTTATTTTCAAATGTTGTTTCGGCAGAAACTAGGGATGAACTAGCGTTAAATTCAACATCAATTTCGCTAAGACGTGCTATAACTTTTTCTTCGTTATCGCCATTGGTTTTTATCGTGACTTCTATGACGGTTCGGTTTTCATCCCAAGTTACGATATCTAAGTTTCCATAACTATTTTTTACCTGCAAACCGGTACCGGAATTGACGTTAAATTCTTTTTTAATTGTTTTCTCTTTGGTGTATTTTCCTTTCATCTTTTCCGGTGTGGCCATCGCTACGGCCGGAATAAGGAAAAGCACGAGTAGTGTTTTAGATAGTGGTTTCATTTTTATTTGCTTTAAGTGTTTTAATTTCTTCGATGGTGTTGATAACGTTTTGTAACAGATCAATTCGATTTTGAAAGTTGGTGATCATTGCATAAATTACCCGTTTGTCATTTCCGCTTTCTACAAGATCTTTTTTAAGTCCTTCATATTCTCGTTCAAGGATGTCAATTTGTGCTAAGGCATCTTCTACAAGTGTTTTTGCTTCAGGACTTTCTAAACTTTTTAAGGTTTTTAACTCTTTATTGATGGTTGCTGTAAAGAAAGATTGGGTGCGTTGCATTTCTGGCGATACACTGGCAAGATCCTGGGCTTTAGCTTCTGTGCTCTGAAATAAAAATCCGATGGCCAGTAAAACAGCAACGGTTGCGGCAATGCTCAAGGGTTTCCACCATTTCGTTGATCTGCGCTTCTCTTTTAATGCTTCTTTATGTCCTTCAGCCTGCGCTTGTAATTTGGTCAAAAACCGTTTTTGATGACCTTGTGGTGTGTCGTGCACGTCAAAACGTGTACGGTTTTGCTCAAATAAAGTGTCTAGTTCATCTTTCTTCATGACGCTATTTTTAATTTTTTTCGTAAACTTTCTTTCGCTCGTGACATTAATGTTCTACAATTGGCATAACTGATGTCTAAAATTTCACATATCTCTTCATAATCATAGCCTTCAATTAAATGAAGTGTTAAAATTTGATGATACGTGCGGTGCAAAGTTTCCATACAACTCAGTATAGAAGCCGCTTTATCGGTAGTGTAATCTTCTTCAGGTATTCCGGAGGCCTCTTCAATAGTCTCGGCAATGGTTTCATCCGGTATGTCAATGAAACGCTGTTGCTTTTTGTATTGTGAAATACTATTATTGACCACAATACGCTTTAACCAAGATCCAAAAGTGGCCGTACCTTTAAACGTGTCCAGCTTATTGAAGGCACTTATAAAAGATTCTTGCATGATATCTTCGGCTTCTGCGGTATCTTTTACAATCCGTACGGCAACATTATACATAGCCCGTTGATAGCGATTATACACTTCTAACTGCGCCAATTGGTTTCCTTTTTTACAGTGCTCCAATAATGAGTCAATATGTTGGTCGGTCAATGTCAAAAACAAGCTTGTTTATACTAAAGATAATGTTTGTTTCAAAATGTTACAGTTGTGATGAAAAAATATATATTACAATTCTGAAAATATCTTTTTCAAACGAGTAAGGGGTATCATTAAATAGGAGTTGAAAAAACATGGTGGTAGATTTAAAGTAACCATAGTAAAGCTATAGATGCTTCATAGATACTCCATAGATAGTTCATTGTTTTGTAAGAAAAATTATATTTTGTAGGAAAATTTCACCAAATAGATTTGTATTCATTCAATCAAAAATTTTCTTGGTAATTGAAATACATCAGAAAAACATAAACTTTCCTTGGCATAACTATTGAATAGAAATGAGTGAAAGTCAATAAGCATTAAGCTATGCAATTGGTTTTCAGTTTAAAGTAGATAACGAATCATTAAAAAACAGCAATTGTGCGCCTTTTTTGGTGACACAATGTCTTAAAATACTATATGGCCCATTCAAAAGTAAAAACATTAGACAGTTTGTCATTGCAGGAATTAGAGCAAGACGCCGAGTTGATCCCTTTAATGACCGCCGAGGATGAAGATGCGATGAACCGGGAAGAACTGCCGGAAATACTACCTATCCTCCCGCTACGCAACACCGTTTTGTTTCCAGGCGTGGTGGTTCCCATTACCGCAGGTCGCGATAAATCCATTAAACTCATCAACGAAACCAACAAAGGCAGCAAGACCATTGGTGTGGTTTCACAAAAAGACGAAGAAGTGGAAGATCCCGGGTTAAACGAAATCAACACCATTGGTACGGTGGCCAAAATACTTCGGGTATTGAAAATGCCCGATGGCAACACCACCGTAATCATACAGGGTAAAAAACGCTTTGAAACCACCGAAGTAATCACGACCGAACCGTACCTCACCGCCACCATAAGGGAAGTGAGTGAAGCAAAACCTGCCGATGAAAACGAAGAGTTTTCTGCCATTATCGATTCCATCAAGGAAATAGCCCTTGAAATCATTAAAGGCAGTCCAAACATCCCTTCGGAAGCGGCCTTTGCCATCAAAAACATTGAAAGCAACTCGTTTTTGATCAACTTTGTTTCTTCAAACCTGAACATTTCAGTAAAAGAAAAACAAAGCCTGTTAGAGATAAACGACCTGAAAGAGCGTGCCCTGCAGACTTTGAAGCACATGAACGTTGAATTGCAAAAATTGTCGTTGCGCAATGATATCCAGTCTAAGGTGCAAAGCGATATCAATCAGCAGCAGCGCGAATATTTCCTGCAACAGCAAATGAAGACTATTCAGGAAGAGTTGGGCGGAAATTCCAATGAAGCCGAAATACAGGAAATGCGCAAAAAAGCGGAAGAAAAAAAGTGGGGCGACGAGGTGCAGGAGCATTTTGAAAAGGAAATCAACAAGTTGCAGCGCATGAACCCGCAAGTGGCCGAATATAGCATTCAGACCAATTATTTGGATTTGTTGCTCGAGCTGCCGTGGAACGAATTCAGCACCGATAAATTCGACTTGAAAAGGGCAAGGAAAATATTGGATCGCGACCATTACGGCTTAGACGATGTTAAAAAACGAATTATTGAATATTTAGCTGTACTGAAACTGCGCAACGATATGAAATCGCCCATTCTTTGCCTGTACGGCCCTCCAGGTGTGGGTAAGACTTCCTTGGGCAAATCCATTGCCGAAGCCCTGGGCCGCGAATACGTACGGATGTCGCTGGGCGGTTTACGTGATGAAGCCGAAATACGTGGACATCGTAAAACCTATATTGGTGCGATGCCGGGACGTATTGTAAAAAACATAAAAAAAGCAGGAACCAGCAACCCGGTTTTTGTATTGGATGAAATAGATAAACTTTCGGTTGGGAGCCAGGGCGACCCGTCTTCGGCTATGCTGGAAGTGCTGGACCCTGAACAGAACAACGCGTTTTACGATAACTTTTTGGAGCTGGGGTACGATCTTTCAAAAGTCATGTTCATTGCCACTTCAAACTCCTTGAGCACCATTCAGCCTGCGCTTCGTGACCGCATGGAAATTATTAACGTTACCGGTTATACCGTTGAAGAGAAAGTGGAAATTGCAAAACGCCACCTACTGCCAAAACAATTGGAGGAACATGGCCTGACCAAAAACGACCTTAAAATTGACAAAAAGCAATTAGAGAAAATCGTGGAAGGCTACACCCGTGAAAGTGGCGTAAGAGGCCTCGAAAAGCAAATTGCAAAAATGGTGCGTTATGCTGCGATGAAAATCGCCATGGAAGAAGAATATGAGAAAAAAGTAACCCATGATACCGTGATCGAAGCTTTGGGCAGCCCAAAACTGGAACGCAATAAATATGAAAACAACGATGTGGCCGGGGTGGTTACCGGATTGGCTTGGACCAAAGTGGGAGGCGATATTTTGTTTATAGAATCGACGCTTTCCAAAGGTAAAGGCCAGTTGAACATGACCGGAAACTTAGGGAAGGTCATGAAAGAATCGGCCACCATTGCCTTGGAATACATAAAATCCAACGCCGAAGAACTGGGCATTTCGCCAGATATTTTTGAAAAATATAACGTCCACGTGCACGTACCGGAAGGGGCAACCCCCAAAGACGGTCCAAGTGCGGGGATTACAATGTTAACCTCTCTGGTTTCGTTGTTCACCCAACGCAAGGTAAAGAAGAGCATTGCGATGACTGGGGAAATTACCTTGCGCGGTAAAGTGCTTCCCGTTGGCGGAATAAAGGAAAAAATATTGGCTGCCAAACGGGCGCACATTAAGGAAATCTTGTTATGCGAAGATAACAAGCGCGATATCGATGAAATTAAACCAGAATACCTAAAAGGCCTGAAATTTCATTATGTAAAAGATATGAGCGATGTATTGAATTTAGCGCTTACCAAGCAAAAAGTAAAGAACGCTAAGAAGTTGTAGCCATATTTAAATAATGCCCCTTGTGAATCTCAATTGAATAATTGATTTTTCAAGGGGTATTTTATATCTATATTTGAAAACCTTTTATTCCGCTTAAAAATAAATTAATATTGCAGTCGTTAAAAGGTATAGAAAACTAACTACGGTACATGCTCCAAAAGGGTTACTTCTTATTTATGCTGTTAATAGCTGCTTCTGCAATGGCGCAAGTAGGTGGCCGAACGACCTATCAATTTTTGAACCTTGTAAATTCACCCCGGCAAGCAGCTTTGGGCGGTAAAACCATCACCAATTACGATTACGATCCCACACAAGCCTTTTTTAATCCCGCGGCCATCAATCCTGCAATGGACAATCAATTTTCGATAAACTATGCCAATTACATAGGCGACGTAAACTATGGCAGCGCGGCATATGCGTATGCTTGGGACAGGCGCACACAGGTAATTCAGGCAGGGGTTACCTACATTAACTACGGAAAGTTTGATGGCTACGACGAACAGGGAAATGCCACCAACAGTTTTAGTGGAGGTGAAGTGGCCGTTTCTTTTGGTCATGCGCGCAATATTGCCTTTACCAATTTTCACGTGGGCGCCAATGTAAAGTTTATTTCTTCAAAACTCGAACAGTACAGCTCCTTTGGCGTGGCTACCGATATAGGCGTAATGTACGTTTACGAAGACTGGGACCTGCACATTACCGGGGTCGCCCGAAACCTGGGCACGCAAATCACCCCATACCACGAAACGTATGAAAAATTGCCGTTCGAACTGGTCTTCGGGGTATCGCAGACCTTAAAAAACATACCCATCCGTTGGCATTTTACCTTAGAGAACATGCAACGCTGGAACGTGGCTTTTGCCAACCCAAACAGAAATGAAACCGATCTGGAGGGCAACACCACCAGTGAAAAAATCAATTTCATAGACAACGCCTTCCGCCACATGATCTTGGGCATCGAATTGTTTCCCGAAGGCGGATTCAACCTTCGGCTGGGCTATAGCTTCCGCCGGGCAGAAGAGTTGCGCATTGTAGAGCAGCGCGCTTTTGCAGGGCTGAGCGCCGGTTTTTCCTTGAAATTGAATAAATTACGCTTAAGTTATTCGTACGCGCAATACAGCTTGGCGGCCTCAACCAGCACCTTTGGGCTTCATATAGACCTTCAATAATGCATAAAATCACCATCGCCATAGACGGCTATTCATCCACCGGAAAAAGCACGGTCGCCAAGCAATTGGCAGATTGGCTGGGGTATGTGTATATCGACACCGGTGCCATGTACCGTGCGGTCACCCTGTACGCTATGGAAAACGGTTTTATTTCTAAAGAGAAGTTCAACAAGGTACAATTGATCGAAAAACTGCCGGACATTCATTTGGAATTCAGGAAAAGCAGCCCTGCAGCAAAAGCTGAAATGTTCCTCAATGGGCAAAACGTAGAAGATAACATACGAACGTTGGAAGTTTCAGAATTTGTTAGCCCTATTGCCACGGTTTCCGAAGTACGGAAAAAACTGGTAGAGCAACAACGACGTATGGGCGCCGAAAAAGGCGTTGTGATGGACGGCCGTGATATTGGCACTGTAGTAATGCCCGAAGCCGAATTGAAAATATTCATGAACGCCTCGGCCGAACAACGGGCCAAACGCCGTTACCTTGAACTTGTCGAACGCGGCGATACCGTAACCTATAACGAGGTGTTAGCGAATGTGCAAGCCCGCGACCGTATCGATACCACACGGGAAGACTCCCCGTTGAAAAAAGCAACCGATGCCATTGAAATCGACAACAGCGAAATGAACTTGGAAGACCAATTCCATATTATATTGCAACTCGCCAAAGACCGCATCGCTGGCCGGGTTTAATTAGCTGTCATTTCGGTTTCAGGGAAATCTCATTTCCGAAGCTTGAGCCTGCCCGACTGATCATTCAGGCAGGTGTCCTGACGGGAGGGGAGATGTATTGAAGGCCCAACACTTTCCATTCAAAACACTTTGATTATCAAAAGAAAAACAGTACTTTTGCACTCCTTTTAGCGACGAGGCAAGAATAAAAAGGACTCAAAAAAAATCAATTTAAACCCTTCTGTGGGATAGTCGCAGCGATTTCTTGTAATAACACAGAATACAAATTGTTGAAATTCAATATCTTAAAAAAGAATTTCACAACTATTTATTAAATGGCTGAAAAAGCAAACAAAGATGCAGCAAAAGAAAAAGCTGCAGAAAAACAAGAAGAAGTAGCGGTGGCAGAGCAAAAAGCTACTGAGGAAACACAACAACCTCAAGAAGAACTTTCCCTTAAACAAAAAGATCCAAAGAAATTCTTGGAAGAATTCAACTGGCACAACTACGAAGAAGGCATCGACCCAATTGATGACGGTAAGTTGGAAGAGTTTGAAAAACTGGTTGCCGAAAATTTCGTGGACACTTTAGATGATGAAGTGGTAGAGGGCGAAGTGGTTCACATTACAGACCGTGATGCCATTATTGACATCAACGCAAAAAGTGAAGGGGTAATTTCCTTAAACGAATTCCGTTACAACCCAGACCTTAAGGAAGGCGACAAAGTAGAGGTATTGATCGATGTGCGCGAAGACAGCACAGGACAGTTAATCCTTTCTCACCGTAAGGCCAGAACCATCAAGGCGTGGGAGCGTGTTAATGAGGCCCACGACGAAGGTACCATAGTAAACGGTTATGTAAAATGCCGCACCAAAGGTGGTATGATCGTAGATGTGTTCGGTATCGAAGCTTTCTTGCCAGGTTCACAAATAGATGTGAAGCCTATTCGTGATTACGATGCGTATGTAGGAAAAACAATGGAATTCAAAGTGGTGAAAATAAACCACGAATTCAAAAACGTTGTTGTTTCGCACAAAGCGCTTATCGAAGCGGATATCGAAGAACAGAAAAAAGAAATCATCGGGCAGCTTGAAAAAGGACAAGTACTGGAAGGTGTTGTTAAAAACATTACTTCATACGGTGTATTTGTTGACCTTGGAGGCGTTGACGGATTGGTGCACATTACCGACCTTTCTTGGTCGCGCATCAACCACCCGAACGAAATTGTTGACCTTGACCAGAAATTGAACGTGGTGATCCTTGACTTTGATGAGGATAAAACACGTATCCAATTAGGACTTAAACAATTGAAACCGCACCCATGGGAAGCTCTAGGAGACGACCTTAAAGTTGGTGATAAGGTAAAAGGCAAAGTAGTTGTTATTGCAGACTACGGTGCGTTTATTGAAGTAGCCGAAGGCGTTGAAGGCTTGATCCACGTAAGCGAAATGTCTTGGTCCACGCACTTGCGCAGTGCCCAGGATTTCGTAAACGTTGGTGATGAAGTGGAAGCTCAAATTTTGACCATGGACAAAGAAGACCGTAAAATGTCGCTTGGTATCAAGCAATTGACACCAGACCCATGGACCGATATCACAAGCAAATACCCTGTAGGTTCTAGACATACCGGTATTGTACGTAACTTTACCAACTTTGGTGTGTTTGTGGAATTGGAAGAAGGGATCGATGGTCTTATTTACATAAGCGATCTTTCTTGGACCAAGAAAATCAAGCATCCAAGTGAGTTTACCGAAATTGGTGCCGAATTGGACGTTGTGGTTCTTGAATTGGACGTTGAAGGACGTAAATTGAGCTTAGGACACAAGCAAACCGAAGAAAACCCTTGGGATAAGTACCAAGATGAGTTTGCCGTAGGCACCAAGCACACCGCCAAGATTGACGAAATAGTGGACAAAGGCGCAACGATTGAGTTTAACGACGACATCACTGCATTTGTTCCTAAGCGTCACTTGGAAAAAGAAGACGGAACCGATCTTCAAAAAGGTGAAGAAGCAGAATTCCAAATCATTGAGTTCAATAAAGAATTCAAGAAAGTGGTCGCTTCACATATGGTAATCCATAAAGAAGAAGAAGCCAAGATTGTAAAAGCCGCTGCCAAAAAGCAAGCTGCGCAAGCCGAAGAGTCTAAAACCACTCTTGGTGATGCCAATCAAAAGCTTCAAGAGCTAAAAGACAAAATGGACGGTAAATAAACCTTCGTTTTTCTTATAAAAGCAAAGCCCTTCAGCATTAAGTTGAAGGGCTTTTTTTTGTTGCTTTAAGCGAATTCCGGTTCCAAAATCTGGACATTGCTCTTTAAACGTTCTATCACGATGTTCATCATCCGTTTGTTGAGGGCCGAGGAATCGTCAATATATACTTCATATTCATACAGTGTAAACTGGCCAATCACCATCCCTTTCAATGAATTCCTGAACTTCATATCCTTCTGTATAGCATTATCTATGTAGTCCATCCGTTTTTCAATAGAAAGATCATAAAACACATTCTTGTGCTTTCTAATGTAATTCCTGAAGGCCGCCAACAATAAATTGGCTTGAAGCTTCACGATGGGCCGTAAGGTATTGTTCTGAAAATATTCGGCATCGCTCATTTGATCGTTGAACGTTGCCGATGGGATTTCGGGCCGTAGTTGAACTAAAACGTCGTCTCTCGTTTCCATAATAATTGGGTTTTACTAAAATTATACAATTTAAGAGCCGCTTTCCCTTTGAACCGATATAGTTATAAACGGCTTTTCAACAACGATGTGCCGTTAAAATCATCTTAATCCGTCCCTTTGTTTATGGTCTTTTCGGTACATTTAAAAGAAAAAGATGGCAACAAAAACTTCTATAAACCCATATAATGGTGCTGAAATAAAATCCTACAAAACCCACACCAAAACCGAAATACAAGATATTTTGAAGCAAGCGGACAAACGGTTTTATTCGTGGCGGGAAACTGCTTTCCCTGAACGCAAAAAACTGATGTTGAACGCTGCTGCTGAGTTGAAGAAAAATACTAAAGAATATGCCGAAACAATGACTTTGGAAATGGGAAAGCCCATTAAGCAGGCCATCGCCGAAATTGAAAAATGTGCTTGGGTGTGCAAGTATTACGCCGAACACGCAGAAAATCATTTAAAAGATGAACTAATAAAAACCGATGCCCACAAAAGCTATGTCAGTTTCGAACCTTTGGGCGTGGTTTTGGCCGTTATGCCTTGGAACTATCCCTACTGGCAAGTGTTCCGGTTTGCTGCTCCGGCATTGATGGCTGGGAATATTGGGGTGTTAAAACACGCGTCCAATGTGTTTGGAAGTGCCTTGAACATAGAAAAGATATTTAAACGTGCAGGTTTTCCCGATCATTGCTTTACTACCTTGAAAGTGGGAAGCGATGCTGTTGAAGAAATAATAAAAAACCCGATTGTGAAGGCCGTAACCTTGACAGGTAGCGGTCCGGCTGGTGCTGCTGTTGCCTCCACGGCCGGAAAAAACATTAAAAAGTCGGTGTTGGAATTGGGCGGTAACAATGCCTTAGTGGTTTTAAAAGACTGCAATATGGATAAAACAATCGACATTTGCGTGCAAGCCCGTTTTCAGAATACCGGACAAAGTTGTATAGCCGGAAAGCGCTTGTTGGTCGATGCCTCCATTGCTGAAAAATTCATAAAAAAACTCATTGTAAAGGTTCGGGAGCTGAAAAGCGGCGACCCGATGGACGAAGAAACCTACATTGGTACATTGGCCCGGGAAGATCTGGCTCAAGATTTGGAAAAACAGGTTACTGATTCATTGGATGCCGGTGCCAAGCTCGAAATAGGAGGGAAGCGCCAAAACGCCTACTTTGAACCCACAGTGGTAAGCGGTGTTACCCCAAAAATGCCCATGTTCAACGAAGAAACCTTTGGTCCGGCTTTGTCCGTTACTACCTTTAAAACGGTGGACGAAGCTATCGAGCTTTCCAACGATTCAAAATTTGGATTGGGCGTTTCCATTTTTTCCGAAGACATTGAAACTGCAGAAAAAATGGCCTTTAAATTTAATGAAGGTGCCGTTTTTATCAACGAATTGGTGAAAAGCGATCCGCGCTTGCCTTTTGGAGGCGTTAAAAAAAGTGGCTATGGCCGCGAATTGAGCGAACACGGAATTAGGGAGTTTGTTAATAGAAAGACCGTTTATATTAATAAATAATTTGTCAGGTTGAGCGCAGTCGAAACCTTATTGACAGTCAGAAATTATAGTTCTCGACTGCGCTCGAACAGACAGATAATATTTCAATCAATCTTCAGAAAGAAATGCTTCTTTTGTTTTAATGGAAGTTTTTTCAATATCGTTCTTTTCCAAAAACTTCATAAACTTTCTGCCTTCTTTGTCTTTGATTTTTTTGTAGCGTGCTTTGGCTTCAGTAAATTCTTCGGAAATCAACGTCATATTCTGTTTTTGCGCTGCAGTTACTTTAGAAAATGAGCCCGCAATATCGGCATACAGATCGCCCATGCGTTCCCGCAGTTCGGGTTCGGCCGAGGCTACATAGTTGTCGCCCGTGGTCACCACCAAGTCTTTCCGAAGGGTTTCCAAGGCATCATATAGGTTTTGAGCTTGTTTTTTGCCTTTTGGATGGTTCTCGATCACTGCTTGGGCTTTGGCTTGCCATTGGCCCAATTCGTACACCATATAGGCTAAGTCTTCTACCATATTGAACATTTCTTTGGTAAGCTGTTCTTGCTCTTTCCGTTCGGCCAAGGTTGTCAATGATTTTTCATCGTATTTAAGCGTTATGGTATTTTCGTAGGTGTTTTTACCTTTGGTCAAAACTATTTTATAGCTTCCTGCAGGAACTCGGGGAGCGGTAAAGCCTGAGAAGGAAAGGGTTTTTCCCGCGGCCATTTTTGGGGTAGCACTTGTGAAGTTCCAGTTTACAATGTTAATGCCCTTTGATTTGCCCGGTGTTAGGGACGCGATTTTGTTTCCTTCCATATCCTGTACTTCCATTTCCATTTTCCCGAAGGTATGGCGTTTTTTCAGATAATAAACAATCCTTGCCGAAGTGGGTTTGTTTTGCCCTACAAATTGGGTCTCGGTGCCAAAACTACCACTGAATCCACTGTCTTCTGTCATGGTAAACGGTTCCGTTTCAAAAAAATGAACATCTTTTTCTAAAACTGCGGGAGTCAGTTGCCGCAATGGACTGATATCGTCTATAATAATAACACCACGACCGTGGGTTCCCATAACGACGTCGTTGGTCTGTTTTTGCATATCGATAAAATGAACTGCTGCCGGCGGCATGTTATTGGTAAACTGCGACCAGTTTTTTCCTCCGTCGATGGTTACATACAACCCAAGTTCGGTGCCGAGAAACAACAGGTCTTCATTCTCATAATCTTCTTGAATGTTCCGTACAAAAGCATTGTCTTGAATATCTTCGGAAACAATCGACTTCCACGTTTTTCCGTAATCGGTAGTTTTTAATGCGTAAGGTTTCATATCGCCTGTGGTATGGCCTTCAAACACAGCATAAGCTGTTCCTTTTCCGTGTACGCTGGCTTCAATGTGATAGACCCAAGTGTTTTTTGGGATTCCGGTTAAGTTTTCAGTGACATTGTGCCATGTTTTTCCGCCATTGGTGGTTACTTGCACATTTCCGTCGTCGGTTCCTGCCCAAATAATGTTTTCGTCCAAAGGTGATTCGGCAATGGTAAAAATAGTGGTATGGTTTTCGGCACCGCTGTTGTCAACCGAAAGTCCACCCGATTTAGCTTGGTTTTGCTTTTTGGGATCGTTTGTGGTTAAATCGGGCGAGATGATTTCCCACGTTTCGCCCATATCTTCGCTTTTGTGGACAAACTGGCTTCCCATATAAAAGCGGTCTGGCGCGTGAACACTTACTGCCATTGGGGCGTTCCAGTTAAAACGGAGTTCCGCATCGCCTTTTTTGGGCAACGGCTGTACGGTACGGGTTCGGTTCCGGTCCACATCGTACCGCCAAACGTTTTGGGCTCCTTGCATTTCAGAATAGATGATATTTTTGGTAGGATGCTTCAATACCCTAAATCCATCACCATAACCTACGCTGTTCCAATCGCGGGCATTCACGCCTCCTGGGGAAGAGGATGGACCGTACCAACTGCCATTGTCCTGCAAACCGCCATATACATTATAAGGGTCGGCATCGTCGGTACTGATGTGATAAAACTGCGAAAGCGGTAAATCTTCAACAATTTCAAATACCGAACCGCCGTTCCAAGACCGGTACAGCCCACCATCGGTTGCCGAATAAATGATATCGCTGTCGTTGATGTGAAAAGTAACATCATGAATATCGGCGTGCATAGGCCCTAAATTTTTAAAGGTCTTTCCACCATCTCGGCTTATAGAACCGGTAAGCCCGCCTTTTACAACAATATCAGGGTTTTTGGGATCAACAGTAATACGTGAAAAATAGAAAGGACGGACGGTCAAACCGAAATCATTATTGAGGTGTTCCCAGCTTTTTCCGGCATCGGTAGATTTCCAAAGACCGTTTTTGTCTTTTTCTTCAGTTTCCAATACTGCATACAGTATGTTGTGGTCGCTTGGGGCAACGGCGATGGCGATTCTTCCCAAATCGCCTTCAGGAAAACCGTTGTGGATTTTGTTCCACGTTTTTCCGTTGTCGGTAGATTTGTAGAGCGCACTGTTTTCGCCCCCAGAGGTAAAACTCCAGCCCGTTCGCCTAAACTGCCACATAGACGCGTACAGCACGTTCGGGTTTATGGGGTCCATAATCACATCGGCCGCACCGGTAGCAGGGCCTACGTAGAGAATTTTGTTCCAAGTTTTTCCGCCATCGGTTGTTTTGTAAACACCACGGTCTTCACTATCGCTCCACAATGCGCCCAAAACACCTACGTACACTTCATCGGTGTTGTTTGGGTTTATGACTACGGAAGCGATGCGCTCGCTGTTCTCAAAACCTGGGATTTCCTTCCAGTTGTTGCCACCATCGGTAGATTTAAACAACCCATCACCAATCGATACCGAATTACGTGTCCACGTTTCGCCGGTGCCAACCCAAATGGTCTGGTCTGGATCTTTGGGGTCTAAGGTAACCACTCCGATGGACTGGGCGTGCTCGTCGAAAATAGGGCTAAAGGTGGCACCTCCATCGTTCGATTTCCAAACCCCGCCGCCAGCAGCACCAATATACATAATGCGGGTGTTGGTTGGGTGCATCTCGATATCGTTTATGCGACCGCTCATCAAAGCCGGACCAATGTGCCGGGCTTTCATATCGCCAAACAGTTCTTTGCCTTTCAAGGCGATTTCTTGTGCCGAAACAGTACAAGGCAAGCACACTGCCATTACTATGATTAGAAGTAGTTTTCTCATGAGGTTGGTTTTTTAAATAATTGATTGGTTTAGCATGAAAAAATCCCTGCTCGAACAGGGATTTTAAAATAACAGTATGTTTTACTGCGGAAAAGCGAACATCCCTTCATTTGTTTCTGGGTTCAGGGTGATTTCCTTCACTTTTAAGCTTTGGCCCGAAATGCCCATATCGAAAGGAAAATACAGTCCATCCACTTCCTGATAGTCGCTCATGGAGTTTTGCATGGTTTGTCCTTTCATAGGCCCTTGCTGTACTTCGTTTTCAGTGGCGATGGGAACGAAATTTTCGGTTTCAAAATAATAGTAAGAAACATTTGGCACTTCTTTACCATCGACCATAATGGGGTCTTGGGTTAATTTCAGTTTGTAGGTTTCGGTGCCTTCAATGGTTTCTTTTCCCATAAGCTCTACCGTATACCCTTTATCTTTATAGTTAAGAAAAGGTGAAGGGAAGCCTTTTTTGGCCTGCTTTTTCATGTTCTCGTTCGACTCGGCATCGCTCTTCTCGGCTTGCATGGTCATCATATTGGTGGTCCAGAGCGTTTCGCCGTCAAAAGCCATTTGTTTTATTTCTTGCCCTTGAAAGTTGATGGTCACCAATTGTTCGCCATCTTTGGTCTGTATTACTTCAACGGGTATTTCCATTCCCTGTGCGCTTATCGAACCAGAAATTTTAATGCCTTCCAGTTCTTGCCAAGCATCTTTTCCGCCGGTGTTTTCAAAATAATTGTCGATAATTTCGTCTGCTGTTTGTGCTGTTAGCGGTGTTACAGCTATAAGCAATAACGCAATGAGAATTGTTTTTACGGTTTTCATATTGTTTGTGTTAAGGTTTATTGTAAAAATAAGTTACTTTTTTATGTAAATCGTTACAATATATCGAAAATTTTTTCAGAATAAAAAATGCAACAAAACCCGTATCTTTACTTCAAAAAGGAAATCCATTATGAAATTTGGAAAAGTTGACGACCCTTCAAAAATAGATTTTACCCTTCCCGAAGACCATCCGGGAACCAAGAAAAAACTTTCAACATACAAACCCGTTTCCACGCCTAATTTATATGTAGGCTGTGCCAAATGGAACCGTGCCGATTTAAAAGGTTTTTACCCGCGTGGAACTAAAGATGAACTGAAATATTATGCTACTCAATTTAACAGTATTGAGCTGAATGCCACGTTTTACCGAATTTTTCCGGCCGATGTTTTTGCCGGATGGTATGATAAAACATCACCCGATTTCCGCTTTTTTCCGAAATTTTTTCAAGGGGTGAGCCATTGGAAACGATTGAATGATTTTGAAGCCTATTTAAACGATTACCTGCTGAACGCTTCCAACTTGAAAGAAAAGCTGGAAATGCCTTTTGTGCAAATGCACAACAATTTTAAACCCAGCAATATGGATCGGTTAGCGCCTTTTTTTAAAGCAATCCCTGATGATATGCGGATTGCCGTGGAGTTTCGGCATACCGATTGGTTTAATGATGAAGCGGTTTCAGAAGAACTGTACGCTATTCTTGAAGAAAATGATGTGACCAATATTATCGTCGATTCTGCCGGAAGACGCGACTTACTGCATATGCGCATGACTACTAACAGTGCTTTTATTCGCTTTAACGGTGCCAATCACGAAACCGATTATACCCGCTTGGACGATTGGATCGATAGGTTGGAACAATGGATCGATCAAGGTTTGCAAAATATTTATTTCTTTGTGCACCAAAATGTTGAAAGAGCTTCGCCTTTGCTTTCGGCTTACTTTATTGAAAAAGCCAACGAGCGGTTTGGTACCGATTTGCACATTCCGAAGATGGATAACCCTAAAACCAGATATTAATGAACTTTCACACCCGAAAATGGATAAAACCTGAAGATTTAAACCCCAATGGCACCTTGTTTGGAGGCCGGTTACTGGAATGGATCGATGAAGAAGCGGCGCTATATGCCATTATTCAATTGGAAAATCCCAAGACCGTAACCAAATATATGAGTGAGATCAACTTTCTAAGCTCGGCCAAAAAGGGCGATATCATAGAAATAGGGCTGGAAGCCGTAAAATTTGGAAGATCATCATTAACGCTTGCCTGCGAAGTTCGTAATAAAATGACGCGGGAAGTGATCATTACCATCGATACCATCATTATGGTAAGCTTGGATGAAAACGGAACCCCAACACCCCACGGGAAAAGCAAAATAGAATTTGTAAAAGACCGATTGAATCCTTCTAATTAACGATAGAAGGCTTATGCTTCAATAGGCCAGTAATGTCATTTCCTGAAGGGATTTCATGTAGCTCCAGTCCAAAATACGGAACGGCGGCTATGATATGGTCAAAAATATCGGCCTGTATGTGCTCGTAATTTTCCCAGCGTTTGTCTGAGCTAAAACAATATACTTCAATCGGGATACCCCGATCGGTTGGGGCCAAATGGCGCACCATTAAAAAAAGTTCTTTGTTAATGGCAGGATTTTCATGCAAATAAGCATCTACATATTTTCTGAAAATACCCAGGTTGGTTTGGTTACGGCCGTTCAACAGGACGGTTTTATCGGCTTCGGTGCGTTGGTTGTATTTTTCCACATCGCGTTGGCGGTGCTCAATGTAAGGCTTTATGAGCTGGATTTTTTTAAGTTGTTCCAGTTCCTCATCGGTTACCAATTTTACCGAGGCTTGCTCGATGAACAACGCCCGTTTAATACGTCTACCGCCAGATTCCTGCATGCCACGCCAATTTTGAAACGAATCTGAAATCAAGCTATACGTGGGGATGGTAGTGAACGTATTGTCAAAGTTCTGCACGGTCACTGTGGCCAAGCTTATTTCGGTCACGGTTCCATCGGCACCGTATTTACTAAAGGTGATCCAATCACCAATACGCACAATATCGTTCACTGAAACCTGAATGCTCGCCACAAAACCCAAAATGGTGTCCTTGAAAATAAGCAACAATATGGCAGATGCCGCTCCCAATGTGGTTAAACTGAAAATGGAATAACCGGTCAAGATGTTGATAATAAGGAAGATGCCCACGCCCCAGCCAAAAATCATCATCACCTGTTGGTAGCTTTGCAACGGCTTGTCGTGAAAACGCGGTTTGTGTTCCAGATAACCTCTTGTGGTTTTCAGCACGCTCCTAAAGACCAAAACACACAGCACAATAATATACACATCGACCAACCGAAGCAAAAATGAACCAAATAAAGGGTATTCCACAAAAATAATGGGCAGGGTAGCCGCAATGATAATCACAGGGAAAAAGTGAGCCACAAAACGCGGGAAATTACTTTTTACCAAGAAATCGTCATATGTGGTTTTGGTTTTGTCGCTAAAGGCCTTAAAAAGCTGGACAATGAACTTCCTTACAAAAACATCGACCAAAAAAACAACCAGGCCAAGTGCCACACAGTTGATAATAGTGTTGAGAAATATGGCCCAATCTGGGTTCATTCCTTGGTCCACAAAGTATTCCTGAAGCCAGCACAAGTAATATTTCAATGTTTCTTGGTTCATTGATGCTTTTTAATTGGTTGAGATTATTTTTTTAAAGTTTTGAATAGCGGCATGTGGCTATTAACTAACTTAAAGATCAGTGATTAATAAATGTTAAATAAGTTACAAATACTTCCGCTCTGCGTAAAAAGGGCCAAAAGGAAGCACCGAACACAGCATCACGATGCCCAAGGTGCCCCAAGACCAGTTTAGCTTTTCTTTCATAAAATAAGCCCCGATCACGTACAAAATAAATAGCACGCCGTGTGCCATTCCCACTACTTGTACCATTTGCGGCATGTCCCAAATATATTTCAACGGCATGGCGATGCCCAAAAGAACGAGGAATGAAATAGCTTCCAAAATACTGATTACCTTAAAGGATTTGGTTGAAATGTCCATAGTCAAAAATTTTGTGCAAAGATACCAGTTTCACCGTATGTTTTCGTATTTTTAGTACTCATTTTTAAGAAGTGTCTAACCAAACAAGTTGTCGTTAAAATAACCAACCTTACCATTATGAAATTTCCATCATCAACTTTCTTTATTTGCATTCTTTTCTTTTTTAATACGGTCTTGGCACAAGATAAACCGGCAACTGAGTTTTCCATCGATTACGAAAAATTTACGTTAGACAATGGCCTAGAAGTTATCTTGCACGTGGACAAAAGCGAGCCCATTGTTGCCGTGGCTACAGTTATGCATGTGGGTTCCAGCCGTGAAAAACCTGGAAAAACCGGTTTTGCCCACTTTTTTGAACATATGTCTTTCAATGATTCTGAAAACGTACCTGTTGGTGCCAACCGAAAAATGATACCCGAATGGGGCGGCAGCCGAAACGGAGGCACCTGGAGCGATGGCACTATATATTACGAAGTGGTACCCAAAGATGCCTTTGAAAAAATATTGTGGATCGACAGCGACCGATTTGGGTACATGATCAACACTGTGACAAAAGCAGCTTTGGAGCGTGAAAAACAGGTAGTAAAAAACGAAAAACGCCAACGGGTAGATAATGCACCCTATGGTTATACCGATGAAATAATCCGCAAGAACCTGTATCCAGAAGGCCATCCGTACAGTTGGACGGTCATCGGGTCTTTGCCCGATTTGCAAGCTGCAACCCTTGAAGATGTAAAAGAATTTTATAATAAGTATTACGGTGCTGCCAATGCGTCGCTGGTGATTGCCGGGGATATTGACATTCCGGAAACCAAAAAACTGGTAAAAAAGTGGTTTGGTGAAATCCCCAGCGGCCCAAAAGTAGAACCATTGCCGCCTATGCCGGTTTCGCTCAATAAAACAAAATCGCTGTATTTTAAGGATAACTTCGCCAAATTACCAGAATTGCGGATGGTCTATCCAACTGTTGAGGGATATAACAAAGATGAATATGCTTTAGAGGTTTTAGGTCAGCTATTGAGCGGAAGCCGTAAATCGCCTTTGTACAAATCGGTTGTAGAAGAAAAGAAATTGGCGCCTAATGTAAGTTCGTATAACAACAGTTCAGAATTGGCGGGCGAATTTGTCATTCGGGTCCGGGCCAATGAAGGCGTGGATTTAGATGAAGTGAAAAAAGCTGTTGACAAAGGGTTGCAGGATTTTGAAACCCATGGTTTTTCCGATAAAGAATTACAACGCATCAAAGCCGAATTGGAGACCCAACTGTACTATGGCGTGGCAACGGTGCTCAACAAAGCGTTTCAGTTGGTTCAGGACAATGAGTTTGGCGGTGATCCGGGCTATATTACAAAACGCACTAAATTATTTCAACAAATTGGGCGTGACGATGTCATGCGTGTGTATAACAAATACATTAAGGACAAAAACTTTGTCATGACGAGCGTGGTCCCTAAAAACTCACCAGAATTGGCGGTAACCGGCGCAAAAGAAGCCAGTGTTTGGGAAGAAAAGGTAACGGCCATGGATGCCAGTGAAGAAGTAGGGCAAGGTGAAGAGGCCGAATATGAAAAAACCCCATCAAAATACGACCGATCCGAACCTCCCTTTGGTGAAACTCCTCTGTTTGTGATGCCAGAGGTTTGGCAGGCCAAGATGGAAAATGGGTTGAAGGTCCTGGGCATTGAAAACAATGAATTGCCTTTGGTGAATTTCACGTTAACATTTCCTGGAGGCCATAGGTTGGATCCTGAAAACAAAGCTGGTTTGGCTGTGCTGACTGCCGATTTAATGAACGAAGGCACCAAAACCAAAACAGCTGCCGAGCTTGAAGAGGCCATTGGTTTGTTGGGTTCCCGTATTTCAATCCGTGGCGGGTTGGAAGAGATCAATGTTTCTGGTAACTGCCTGTCGCGTAATTTTGAAGCAACCATTCAACTGGTGGCGGAAATGTTATTGCAACCGCGTTGGGACGAACAAGAGTTTAACCGCTTAAAACAGGAATTGATAACTTCCTTAAAAGGAAATGAAGCCAATCCGCGTGCCATTGCATCGCTCAATTTCAATAAATTGATTTATGGTGAAGAAAACAGCTATGGCGTTTCACCTGAAGGCACATTAGCAACCGTTGCAAATATTTCGTTGCCCGATGTAAAAGACTTCTACAAAAACCTTTCACCAAATGGCGCTACATTTAAAGTTGTTGGAAACATAGAAAAAGCACGCGTGATAGATGCGCTTTCCTCCCTTTCGGAAAAATGGACAGGCGAGAAAGTCTCCATTCCTTCCGAAGAAATCATAAACAAGGCTTCTGCTGGAAATCTGTATTTTATCGATGTGCCAAACTCCAAGCAATCGGTCATTTATATTGGTTTACCAGCACTTTCGGCAAAAAATGAGGATTACACCAAGTTGAATTTTGCCAATGAAATTTTAGGAGGTGGCTCCAGTGGGCGGTTATTTCAAACGCTAAGAATAGAAAAAGGATATACGTATGGTGCCTATTCGTATATTCCATCGCGGGAGGCAACGGCACCTTTTACCATCAGTACCAGTGTGCGGGCCAATGCAACTTTGCCGTCCTTGAAAATCATCGAAAATATGGTAAAAGACTATGGTCCCGGTTTTACAAAAGAGGATGTTGCACTTACCCAGAATAAGGTAATAAAAGAAAATACCCGGGCATATGAATCGTTGAACGCTAAGTTAGGGCTTTTGAGCCAAATAGACACCTATGGAAAACCTGATGATTTCATCAATAAAGAACAAAATTTATTAATGAACATGGATTTGGAAGATTTTAAAACCATCATCAACAAATATATAAAAGAAGGAGAGATGACCTATGTGGTGGTGGGCGATAAAGCCACACAGTTTGAGGAAGTTAAAAAATTGGGTAAACCGGTAATCGAGTTGGACATCCACGGAAACCCAGTTAAAAAATAAACCATATGCTATTGATACAAGAGCTAACCGCCGCTGAAAAAATTTCGGTCGCCGTGGAAAATTACTACGATGAATTTCTTAAAATATTGCCACGCATTGCGTTGGGGATTTTTATTGTGGTAGCCGGGATATTGATTGCGCAGCTTATCACTAATTTTTTCAGGAAGCGAATTTTAAAAAAAGCCCAAGACCCATTAATGGCACGTTTTCTGGCACAGGCTTTAAAAATCGTGTTAAGCCTTATTGCCATCATGATCGCGCTGGATGTGGCCGGTTTGAGCGGTATTGCTACCGGTATTTTAACTGCCGCAGGCGGGGCTGCCATAATTTTGGGTTTTGCGTTTCAGGATATAGGAAAAAATTTTTTGGCAGGCATTATCCTGGCGTTTAATAGGCCGTTTCATATCGACGATACTATTATGGTCGATACCCACTTTGGAAAAGTAAAAGCCCTCAATTTCCGGTACACCCATGTTAAGACCACCGACGGTCGTGACATTTACATTCCCAATAGCGATGTGCTCACCAAACCAGTTGAAAACTATACAGCCGATGGTTTTTTCAGGGTCGATTTTATTGTTGGGATAGGTTACGAAGACGATATTGAAGAAGCGAAAAACCTCATTCAAAAAATACTGGACAGCAATGAAGAAATCGTGCACAACGATACACATGATAACTTTGTGATCGAGTCCGAACTCGCTGCCAGTACCGTAAACCTAAAAGTACTTTTTTGGGTGCATACCATAGATTACCGAAAAGCCTCACGGGTACTGCGCGGACAGGTAATCAAAGAGGTTAAACAAACCTTGGAGGCGCACGGCTTTAACTTACCTGCAGATATTACCGAACTTAAGTTGTATGGTAACGAGGAAGATATTCCGTTACGGGTAAGAAAAGACCCAAGGGATTTACTTTCCAGTCCAGATGAACCTATTTAGCACAGGGTAACGGCTCGTTTAAAACAGGATACTGCCAGTTTTTTTTATAGCTAAAGTGCCACCATTCGGTCCTAATGGTATTAAAACCGTGTTTGCGCATGCCATCGATAAGGAGTTTGCGGTTGGCAAGGATTTCTTCAGAAAAATTATAATTGTCAATATGCGCTTCGCGGCCAAAATAATCATAATCGCTGCCCATTTCCACGTAACATCCTTCTAAGGTAACCAAAGTGATGTCAACGGCTGCACCGCGATTGTGCACTGATGCGCCATCGTACGGATTGGCAACATAGGTGGCCCTGGGCACTTTTTCCCACATTTTTTTTTGAACGTCCAACGGCCGGTAGCAGTCGTGGATTTTGATTTTGTACCCTTTTTCACAAAAATATCGGTTGGCCTTAACTAAAGCTTCGGCAACCTCTTTAACCAACAGGCATTTGGCGCAATCATAAAGCACTTCTCCAATAAAATTATTTTCGGTGGCATAGCGGATTTCATAGTCAAATTCCGTAGAGAGTTCTGAAATATCAACTAATTTATCTTGAGCGCTCATTTCCGAAGAACCTATAAAAAGAAAAAATACAAAAAGTAAACGGCCGTACATTTTATGGGGGTTTTGCTAACGAGGGTTGCTCAAATTTAAGGATAAATTAATAACAATTGGTTGTTCGGCTTTGTAACTTTGGGGAAAATTGAATGATATGAAAGAATTACAAGGAAAAACAGCATTGATAACCGGCGGAACCAAAGGCATAGGCTATGGCATTGCGGTAAGCTTATTGCAACAGGGAATCAACGTTGCCATTACCGGAAGAAAAGAAACGACCGCAAAACAAGCGGCAGAAACCTTAAATAATGCCGAAAACAATCACGCAAAAGCCATAGGTATTGAAGCCGATGTACGAAGCTTTGAAAGCCAGCAACAAGCCGTAAACCAAGTGGTGGAGCAGTTTGGTGGGTTGGATATCGTGATTGCCAATGCCGGGCTGGGCCATTTTGGCTCGGTGGAAGAATTAACCCCAACACAGTGGCAAGAAACCATAGACACCAACTTGACGGGCCCTTTTTATACGTTGAAAGCGAGCGTGGAACACTTGAAGCAGCAACAAGGATATTTTATCACCATCTCCAGTTTGGCGGGCACCAATTTCTTTGCTGGGGGAGCGGCTTACAACGCCAGTAAATTCGGAATTACAGGTTTTACGCAGGCTGCCATGCTGGATCTAAGAAAGCACCATGTAAAAGTAAGCACCATCATGCCCGGCAGTGTCTCTACTTACTTTAACGGAAACGAACCTACCGAAGGCGATGAGGGATGGAAAATACAAATAGAAGACATAGGAAAACTGGTGATCGATCTATTGACCATGCACCCACGTACCCTGCCCAGTAAAATAGAAGTACGGCCTACTGTGCCGCCAAGTGCTAAAAAGTAAGCAATAGTTTATTGGAATGATAAAAAGGCTGCGATTCTATAATGAATGGCGGCCTTTTATTTTTATAGGAATTGTTACCTAAAAAAGGCCTCTGCCCAATTTTGGGCATCGCCAAGCTTTTCGAAGAAGGCGAAACTTTTGCTGAAGTGGGGCTGTTCTAAAACGGCCCGTTCCCGTTCTTCGGGATTTGCTGATACTATGGCCAGACCTTCAATATTTTGTAAGGTGTTGCTTTTGTAGAGCTTGAAATCCACTTCGTGTTTAATGTTTCTGTCGGAAATCAAGACAAAAGGTTTATTTTCGAAAAAATCCTGAAATTTGCGCTGCACGATGGTTGCTTTTTCCACATCGTAAAACACATTTTCAAAAACCTTTAAAATGGCATATTTTGTATAAAGGTGCAGTTCGCAAAAGTCTGTGTTGATTTTCTGTACCATAGCGCACCAATTAGGGATGTAATCTTGTAAAGATAAATAATATTATCATTTGTTTAACATTTTATTGTGTTAATTTTAACATTGCTACAGAAAAATCATTAATTAACTTATTACATAAAAAAAGCGGCCCACAAGAGCCGCTTTTAATTATGAGGTTTTAACCCGTGGTTAATTGGCAGAAAGCAGAGCCAAAAATTTGTCGAGATTAGGAAGGATCACGATGCGCGTCCTTCTGTTTTTTGCGTACGCTTCTTTGGTTTCTTCTTCGGTAAGTGGGTGGTAGCTGCTTCTACCGGCCGCTATTAATTTTTCTGGAGCTACGCCAAAGTCGTCTTGCAATTTTCTAATAACAGCGGTAGAACGTTTTACGCTCAACTCCCAGTTGTCTTTTACGTACGATCCAGGTTTTACAGTTTGTGAATCGGTGTGGCCTTCTACCATTACTTCCATAGCTGGTTCGCTATTGATTACTGAAGCCAGTCGTTCCAATAAATTATTGGCTTTAGGGTTAACGCGGGCACTTCCTGATTTAAACAATAATTTATCTGAAACGGTAATCATCACGACGGTTTCGTCAATATCAATCTGGATATCGTCTTCCTCGCCTTCACCAATTAAAGAACTGTCAAGGTTTTGCTTTAAGTTGTATGAAACAATAAGGTTCATACTGTCTTCTAAGGTTTTGGCCTGTGCCAATTCTTCTTGATCCACCTTAGCCAATGCCGCCCTCATTTTTTCTTTGTCTTTGTTAGATACCACTACATTGCCTTCTAATTGTAACCGGCTGTCGTTGGTATCTTTCAACGATTGTATTTTAGAGTTATAATCGGCTACCCTTTCTTCTATCTTAGCGTATTTAGCTTCAATTTCTTCTTTTTCAACTTGTGTTTTGGTCAGTTGCGAACGGGTTTCATTATAATCGTTCTGTAGTTCGACATACTTCTTTTTCGATACGCAAGAGGTAAAAACAAATGCGCCCGAAAGTAAGGTTAGTGTGATTAGCTTTTTCATCATGAATGTTTTTAGGTTTATTGTTGGCACAAATATACGTGTAAACACGTATAGGGGGATAGTTAAGGTTTCCTATTGTTTTGTTAAAAAAACTTAAAGTCAAGGCATTAAAAAACGGACACCGAAGTATCCGTTTTCTTTACAAGATTAAATATCAAGATTATTCATCGTTGTTTGGAGCCATTTGGAGCTTGTTTTTTCCGAAGTCCAATGTACGTATGGGGAACGGAATGTTAAACCCGGCTTCATCAAAATGTTTCTTAATGAGTTTAATGGCTTTATGTTGAGCCGCTAATTTTGGTTTTGGTTTTTTACTGTCAATCCAAAACCGGGTCACAAAGTTAATGGAGCTGTTGCCAAATTCGGTAAAGAAAAAGTCAATAGATTCCCCTTCTTGATGTGGAAAATTCTCCTTTATTATTTTCAGGGTCAATTCTTCCACTTTTTCCAAGTCGTCTTCATAACCCACGCCACAGCTTACATCCACTCGGGAACGTTCGGTCCAAGAGTAATTGGTGAACGGATTGTCCACTATAATTGAATTTGGCACAATTACATACTCATTGTCTGTTTGCCTAATGGTCACATTACGGAGGCTTATTTCGGTAACATATCCTTTGTGGTCGCCTGCTTCTATAAAATCGCCTATCCTTATTTTTGGCAAAAAGGAAAGCAACAATCCAGAAAACGTATTACTTAGGGTTCCTTGCAGTGCCAAACCAATGGCCAAACCTACAACCCCAGCACCAGCAAGGACCGATGTTAATACTTTATTGAGTTCCATTACCCCAAGGGCGATGAAAAAACCAACAATTAAAACTACGGCAAATATGATTTTAACAACCATTTGTTTAATGGCCTCGTCGCTTATTTTTTTCAAAAGAACCTTTTTGGAAAACTTAGCCATCATTTTTGCCAAAAAGTAAAAAATGACCAATACCAATATCGCCACGGCGAAGTTGGGGAGTTTTAAGATAATGGCGTCCAGCCACCCGTCTAATTTGTCCCACAAATTTGAAATTGCGTCGTTTACTGAAAATGTATTCTCTTTCATAATTTATTTGTTTTTTATTTTTATATTAAAGTAATGTTGAAAGCATAAACGTACCCAAAATCCAGAGGATGATGGAGAGAATGCCTCCTATGATTAAAAAATGCCTGAACTTATAAACACCCATACCATATATTAAGGTATTTGTTTGATAGCCCATAGGCGTGAAAAAACTGAAATTGGCCCCAAACAGCACGGCCAAAATAAAGGGCTTAAAAGGCAGTTCCATTCCTACAGCTACCGAAATGGCAATGGGCGTCATAATAATAGCCGTTGCGTTGTTGCTTATTACGCCGCTCATGACCATGGTGATTAAAAAAACCAACCCGATGATGATAACGTTGGGCTTTCCTTCCAGCACCTTCAATAATTGATCAGAAAGCCACTGGTCGGCCCCTGAGTTGTGCATGGCGACCCCTAAAGGGATCATTCCCGCCAAAAGAAAAATAACCTGCCAGTTCACCCTGTGATACACATCGGTAAGGGTTATGCAATTGGTGAACAACAACAGGGTTACCCCCAGTAACGAACTTATTAAAATGCTCAGTATGCCACTTGCCGCTAAGCCGATTATCAACAACAATATACCAAAACCAATGCTTTTTTTAAAATTATCTTTATGAGATGGGAGGTCATGCTCTTGCAATATAGCTACGTTTTCCAGCCCTTCCAGACGTGGAATGTCTTGTTTGGGTATTTCAACCAAAAGCCTATCGCCCGGTTTCAGGGCTATTTGACCTATATCTTTTCTAATGAGCCGCTCTTTGGTGTTACGTATGTTTTTGCGTTTTCTTATGGCAATGGGAGTGGCGTTCTGTATGGATTGCCTTCTTATTTCTTTTAACGATCTGCCTATCAAAGCAGAACCGGGTAAAATCAAAAGTTCTACAAAACCTAAATTTTCTGGGTTGTCTTTCTCTTCATCATCAATGTCCTCTAAGTTGTACACTGTTTCACCCACGTCCAATTGTTCGCGAATCTCCAGCCCTTCAAATTCGTTTAAGCGCATCAGGTTTTCCATATTGCAGAGCAACAGCAACTTATCGCCTTTTTTTAGGGTTACGTAACGTCCCGGGGCATTATTGGTTTGATTGTTTCTTGAAATTTTCAACAAGGAAACATCCTCGTTATTAAAAAAAACGGTTTCTTCAATTTTTTTACCGATTAAGGGAGAGTTTTCAGTAACCGAAACGGAGGTCACGAACTTTTCAATCTTGTATTCGTCCTCAATTGTTTCTTTACGCGCCTTGGGCAACCATCTGGAAGCAATGGTGATCACCACAATGGACACCGCCAAAAAGACGACCCCGTACAATGAAAACTCAAAAAAACTGAAGCGTTCGGCACCTAAATTCAAAGCTACCGAATTAACAATCAAGTTAGTAGAGGTGCCCATCAATGTGCAACTGCCGCCCAGTATACCTGCAAAAGAGATAGGCAATAACAATTTGGACTCTGGAAGTTTAAACCGTTTTGATATTTCAGAAATTATCTTGATAAACACAATCACAACGGCCGTTGTGCTTATAAAGGCCGAAATTCCCGCCGTGATGAACATAAAAACCGGTAACAAAATAACAAAGGGCAGTATATGAAGTTTCCTTAAGAAAAGTGCTAAGGTAGCGATCACTCCCGTGTCTTCCATGCCAATGGCAACGATCATCAATGCCAGCACGGTTATCGTCGCTGTGTTGGAAAAACCCGATATGGCCTCTTCTGGAGTTACCAAACCAAAAAGTGCCAAAGCCACAATGAGAAAGAGTGCTATTTTGTCAACGGGAAAAACCTCGAATGCAAAAAGCACGATGGTAATAAGCAGAATAGAAAAAACGAGTATAATTTCTATTGTCATATATCTTTAGTTGGTTTTCATAAAGATACACGTAGAAATTATACCCGCTTTTAAAAAAATCTTAAAATATTATCCTAAATACTTTTTTAAGATGTGACTTTTAGACTGCTGGCGCAACCTACGAATGGCTTTCTCACGTATTTGGCGCACCCGTTCCCGACTTAAATCGAACGTATCGCCAATTTCCTGCAAGGTCATTACCGGTTGTCCGCCGAGGCCAAAATTCAATCGTACTACATCGGCTTCCCGTGGCGACAAGGTGTCCAGCGCACGGTCTATCTCGATACGTAGCGATTCGTGAATCAACGACTTATCGGGGTTGGGGCTTTCGCCAGAGCTAATGACATCGTACAGGTTGTTGTCGTTTTCCCCTTCCTGAAAAGGAGCATCCATCGACAGACTTTTGTTCGAGTTTTTTAACGAGCTCTTTACTTTACGTACCGAAATATCCAATTCCTTTGCAATCTCTTCCGCGGTGGGCTTGCGTTGGTGTACTTGCTCCAAATGGATGGCAGCCTTGTTTATTTTGCTGATGTCACCAATTTTGTTGAGCGGTAATCGCACCACACGGGCCTGTTCGGCAATAGCTTGCAAGATGGACTGCCTAATCCACCATACAGCGTACGAGATGAACTTAAACCCCCGGGTTTCATCAAATCGTTTGGCGGCTTTTACCAAGCCAACGTTGCCTTCATTAATAAGGTCTGAAAGGCTTAACCCTTGATTTTGGTATTGTTTTGCTACCGAAATCACGAAACGAAGGTTAGACCGTGTCAACTTCTCCAGGGCGGCCTGATCACCTTCCCGTATGCGCTGTGCCAATTCCACTTCTTCCTCGGCCGTGATCATGTCTATTTTACTTACATCCTGTAAATAACTGTTTAAAGACTTTGTTTCCCTGTTTGTAACCTGCTTCGTAATCTTAAGTTGTCTCATATGTATAGCCTGTGTTTAATTTAATAACAGAGCATGATAAGGTTTAGAATCCACAAATCCAAATTCTTAACATCTTTTGTTAAATAGTATGCTTAAACGGAGTAAAATAAGTACATTCAACCAAAAACAAAGCTATGGAAAAACGAATTCTCAGCCTTTTTGTCGCGTGTATGGCCTTATTTTTTGAAGCTGAAGCGCAAATCCCGAAAGAAGTGCCGCATCCAGACAACAATAAACCGCTGGATTTATCAGATCCTGCCGATATAATAATCTACATTGTCATCCCTGTTGTGTTCGTAATTTTGATCTTTGTTTGGCGCCATAAGCGGAAAAAAAGATCAGACGATTAGTCGTGATTTCTTGACAGACATAACACCCATTTTTTAACTTTAGTATAAATATTGCTTTTTTATGAAAAAAATAGCACTCGGGAACACCCAACTGAAAATTTCGCCCATTATTTTCGGCGGAAATGTCTTCGGTTGGACCCTCAACGAAAAAGAATCTTTTAAAATGTTAGATGCCATTTTTGAATTGGGCATCAACTGTATCGATACTGCCGATGTGTATTCAAGATGGTACAACGGCAACACCGGCGGCGAATCTGAAAAAATCATTGGCAAATGGATGAAAGAACGCGGCAATCGTGATATGATGGTTATTTGTACCAAGGCAGGAATGGATATGGGGCAAGGTGGAATCGACATTTCAGAAAAACACCTTAAAAAATCTATTGACGATTCCCTAAACCGGCTGCAAACCGATTATGTGGATTTGTACTATGCCCATAAAGACGATGAATCCACCCCGCCTGAAGAAACCTTGGGAACTTTCAAAAAACTCATAAATGAAAAGAGGGTGCGTTATATTGGAGCCTCTAATTTTTCGTCCGAACGGTTGCGACAGTCGCTGTTGGTGGCAGAAGAAAATGGTTTGCCGGCCTATACAGTATATCAACCGGAATACAACTTAGTGGAGCGCTCTAAACTCGAAGGTGCTATTGAAGAGGTATGCAACGATTTCAATTTAGGGGTCGCCACTTACTTTTCATTGGCCAGCGGGCTGCTTACCGGTAAATACAACTCGCAAGAAGCTGTTGAAAACTCGTCCAGAACCGATTATGTAAAAAAACATTGGAACCAAAAAACAAGGTCCATCATACATGCCGTTACCGAAATTGCAAAAAACCACAGTGTTTCCCCTGCTGCCGTTTCGTTGGCATGGTTGCTTCAAAACCCAAGAGTCACGGCACCCATTGTCAGTGCGACCAAAAAAGAGCACCTCGATGCCTTTGCGCAAGCCGTCAATTTAGAACTCTCCAATTCTGAAATGGAAACTTTAAACAATATCAGTGCGTAATTTCAGTTATTTTTAAGAAAATGATGGGTCGTGTTGGTTATCTTTGGCGTGCTTATTGCAAATAATTTTCAAGAAATTTTTGGCGACTATGAAATATATTTTGCTCCTGCTATGTTTTGGCTTGACCACTGTTAAGGGTGTGTCGCAAATTGACAACCAAAATACAAGTGTACGCTTTGAGTCTATTGAAAATACCGAAGGCGAGACCGAAACCCTAATCGATTTTCCCGATATTGAGGCACCAAGCCTTACCAAACCTAAAAAACAGGGAACCGACGCGCCAGAATTGGGCGAAGAAGAACCAGATATAAAATTCGCTGAAGGAGATGGCTTGATGGACTACAAAACCGATGAACAGCCTAAATATTTTCAGAAAAAAGACAAACCAGTACTTGCGGCTTATCTAAGCGACCAAAACTTGGGCAATGTATCCACCAATGGCGAATTTGTAAATGTAATGTGCCGCGATCACGAATATGTGGATGGCGACAGGATACGCATTTACGTGAATGGGGACGTGGTACGGTCCGATCTGTCCCTCGTTTCCTCTTTCATTGGTTTAAAACTACCTCTGGAGCAAGGTATAAATACGGTAGAATTTGAAGCGTTAAACCAAGGCACCTCAGGCCCCAACACTGCCGAGTTGCATGTGTATGACGATAAAGGCCAGCTCATTTCGGCCAAAGAATGGAATCTGGGCACTGGCTATAAGGCTTCGTTCGTGATCATAAAAGAATAAACTAATTGATATAACAACAAAAAGCGGGATAACGTATTGCAGAACGTTGTTTTGCTTCAGAAAAAATAAAATATGCTTACAGCTTTTGAAAACCTCCCAAACGACTCTCGGATTTGGATTTACCAGTCCAACCGAAAATTCACCGATGAAGAAGTTGCCGAAATAGAAATAAAAACCGAAGCCTTCCTGAAGGAATGGACCGCCCACGGGACCGATTTACAGGCCGGCTTCGAGCTTAAACACAACCGTTTTATCGTCATTGGGCTTAACCAATCCATTGCAGCCGCGTCGGGCTGCAGTATTGATGCCTCGGTGCGTTTTATACAATCGTTGGAAAAAGAGTACAACGTCGATTTGATGGACAAAATGAACGTTACGTTCTATACGGGCGAATACATAGCACACAAACCATTGGCCGATTTTAGAAAAATGGCAAAAAACAGGTCGGTTTCCAAAAACACCGTGGTTTTCAATAATTTGGTGAATACGAAACAAGAATATTTGGAAAACTGGGAAGTACCGGCAAAAGAGTCCTGGCACAATCGTTTTTTATCATAGTTTTTGTACTTTCGGTTTATGAAAAAATTGCTGTTAACCTCACTGCTCACCTTACTTTTTGTTTCCGCTTATAGCCAACAGGTCAACCCGTTGATCGTTAAGGAAGATTTTGAAAACCAGAAAAAATGGGTGGACAGTATTTACGGGAACATGTCGTTACAGGAAAAAATTGGCCAGCTTTTTATGGTCGATGTGTTTTCCAGTGCCCCAAAAGCCAAAATAAATAAGGTAAACCAACTTATAGACAATCAGTATATTGGTGGGGTTATCTTCTCGAAAGGTGGGCCACAGCGGCAGGCAAAGCTGAACAATGAATTTCAAGAACGGTCAAAAACCCCTTTGCTCATAGGAATGGATGCCGAATGGGGCTTGGCCATGCGGTTGGATTCAACTTATGCCTTTCCGTGGAACATGACACTTGGTGCCATTGAAGATAACGATATTGTACGCCAAGTGGGCAAGCGCATTGGTGAACAAAGCAAACGGTTGGGCGTGCACATTAATTTTGCGCCAGTGGTCGATATCAACACCAATCCCAATAACCCAATTATTGGCAACCGCTCTTTTGGCGAGGACAAAGAAAACGTGACCGAAAAAGCCCTGGCTTTTATGAAAGGTTTTCACGACGCCGGTATTTTGGGCAGTGCCAAACACTTTCCCGGCCACGGTGATACCGAAGACGACTCCCACAAAGTATTGCCTACCATAGACCACACCCGCGCCCGTTTGGACAGTATAGAGCTGTACCCTTACAAAAAACTCATTAACGAAGGCTTAAGCAGCGTGATGGTAGCCCATTTAAACGTGCCCGCACTGGAAGATAAGCTCAATTATCCCTCATCGCTTTCAAAAAACGTGGTTACCAATATCCTTAAAGGCAAATTGGGTTTCAATGGCCTTATTTTTACCGATGCGCTCAACATGCGCGGGGTGGCCAATTTTGATCAACCTGGCGAGATAGACCTGGCCGCTTTTTTGGCGGGGAACGATGTTTTGCTCATTTCCGAAGATATCCCAAAAGCCCACGCTATGTTGGTAACGGCTTATCGCGAAGGCACCATAACCGAAGAGCGGTTAGAGCATTCGGTTAAAAAGATTTTATACGCTAAATACAAAGTGGGACTCAACAAGTATCAACCAGTAGACACCACCTATTTGGTTGAAGAATTGAACACGGTAAACGACGATGCCTTATATGAAAAAGCCATGGAAAATGCCTTGACGGTCCTTAAAAACGACAAAGCCATCTTGCCCATTAAAGACCTGCAGAAAAAGAAGATTGCTTACGTTAACTTTGGCGATGCCTCGGGAAAACCATTTTTGGAAGAACTTCGGAAATACGCCAAGATCGATTGGGTAAAGGCCAACAGCTTGGACGGCTATGTTCAGAAACTGAAAAACTACAATTACGTGGTCATCGGGTTTCACAAAAGCAATGACAATCCTTGGAAAGCTTATAATTTCACCGAAAAAGAACTCATTTGGATATACGAGATCGCCCGAACCAACACGGTGATCTTAGATGTTTTTGCGCGTCCCTATGCCCTTTCAGAACTAAAAACAGCGGCCAATTTTGAAGGGGTAATCCTTTCCTATCAAAACAGTGCTATTTCCCAGCAACTTTCGGCACAATTGATTTTTGGGGCTAGGGGTGCTAACGGAAAGCTTCCGGTTACGTTGGGCGAGACCTTTCTGCTGAACACCCATTTTCAAACACAACCTTTAAAACGCTTGCAGTATGGAACGCCAGAAAGCGTTGGGATGAACAGTTATAAATTGAAAAAAATAGATTCGTTGGCAAGGGCAGGGCTGTGGGGCGATATGATGCCCGGTGCCCAAATTTTGGTCGCCCGTAAAGGCAAAGTGATCTACGATAAGACTTTTGGCTATCAAACCCAGCAAAAAAAGAATGCTATTAATGCTAATGATATGTACGACGTGGCTTCCCTGACCAAAATTCTAGCCACCTTGCCCATGGTCATGCAACTGTACGATCAAGGCGTGCTTACCATGGACACGACCTTGGCCGAAATGCTTCCCGAATACAAATACTCCAATAAAGCGAATGTAACCTTAAAAGAGATGCTTTCGCACTATGCACGGTTTAAGGCGTGGATTCCCTTTTACGTTCATACCTTAGATACGGTGACAAAAAATCCTGCCGCAAAGTACTACAGCAGACAGCCCAGTAAAAAATTTAATGTGCCCGTGGCAGAAAAATTATATATGCGGCGCGATTACCAAGATAGTATTTTCAAAATCATCCGGGAGAGTGAATTACGGCCGACCAAAGGGTACAAATACAGCGATCTACCTTATTATATATTAAAAAAATATTTAGAGGATTTTTACGGTACTTCTTTGGAAAAACTGGTTCAGCGTACTTATTATGAATCGATGGGTGCCTACCATACCACTTATTTGCCATTGAATAAATTTCCGAAAAATATGCTCGTCCCTACGGAAGATGACACGTATTTCCGTATGCAAAAAGTGCAAGGTTACGTTCACGACCAAGGCGCGGCGATGTTGGGCGGGGTTAGTGGTCATGCGGGGCTTTTCAGTACGTCAAACGATATTGCCAAAATTATGCAAATGTATTTATGGAAAGGATTTTACGGAGGCAAGCGCTATTTTAAGCCCGAAACGTTGGATGCTTTTAATACATGTTATTATTGTGAAGACGATGTAAGGCGCGGCGTTGGTTTCGACAAACCCCAACTGGGCGATATAGGTCCTACCTGTGGCTGTGTTTCCATGACCAGTTTTGGACACAGTGGCTTTACGGGCACTTTTGCTTGGGCAGACCCCGAAATGGAAATAGTATATGTATTCTTGTCTAACCGCACCTATCCCGATTCGCGAAACAGAAAATTGATAAGCAGCGATTTACGAACCAAAATACAGCAAGCTATTTATGATGCCATCGATTATTAAAAAACAACGAAAACCATGAAAATAGCCATTGTATGTTATCCTACCTTTGGCGGTAGTGGCGTGGTCGCTACCGAACTGGGCATTGCCCTTTCGCAACACGGGCACGAAGTCCATTTTGTAACCTATAAACAGCCGGTGCGCTTGGAGCTGCTTTCAAAGCAGATTCATTTTCATGAAGTTTCGGTGCCAGATTACCCTTTGTTTCATTACCAGCCATACGAGCTGGCGCTGTCCAGTAAATTAGTCGATACCGTAAAGTTGCACAACATCGACCTGTTGCACGTACATTATGCCATTCCGCATGCGTATGCAGGATATATGGCCAAAAAAATGCTGGAAGAAGAAGGCATTCATTTGCCCATGGTTACCACTTTGCACGGTACCGACATTACCTTGGTGGGCAATCACGAGTTTTACAAGCCTGCGGTAACCTTCAGCATCAATAAAAGTGATGTGGTGACCTCGGTTTCAGAAAGTTTGAAAGACGACACCAACCGTTTGTTTAAAGTAGAAAAAGATATTAAAGTTGTGCCTAATTTTATCGATATGGCCAAGCACAACCCATCGTACACCGACTGCCAAAGGGAATTGATGGCCGAACCCGACGAGCGCATCATTACCCACGTGAGCAATTTACGGAAAGTAAAACGGGTAACCGACGTCATTGAGGTTTTTGACCGCATTCAGAAAAAAATACCTGCAAAACTGTTGATGGTAGGCGAAGGACCAGAAAAAGAAACCTGCGAGAAGTTATGTGTTGAAAAAGGCATCGAAAACAATGTGGTTTTTCTGGGCAACAGCAGCGAAGTGGATAAAATATTGTGTTTTAGCGACCTGTTTTTGTTGCCTTCGGAAAAAGAAAGTTTTGGCCTGGCGGCTTTAGAAGCTATGGCAAGTGGTGTGCCCGTTATTTCAAGCAATACTGGCGGGCTTCCCGAAGTGAATAAAAATGGGGTGAGCGGGTATTTGAGCGATGTAGGAAACGTAGCCGAAATGGCCGATAATGCATTATCTATCCTTTCTTCAGAAGAAACCCTTGCTGCCTTTAAAAAACAAGCCCGGGAAACCGCTCGTTCTTTTGATACTAAAAAAATTGTACCTTTATACGAAACGGTATATGAAGAAGCTGTAAGCATGAAGTAACAAAATGGTTTGTAGCTTCTTTTTAACAAAAACCAAGACAGATGAAACAGCTATTATTTCTTTCAGTATTACTTTTTATGGCTTGTAAAGGCGGACAATCTAATAGTAACGATACGATACAAAACGTTCCTTTTGAAGAAGTTGTAAGTGGTTCGCAGAGCAAGATTGAAACCCCTCAACGGAAAATCATTGCTAACCAAAACGAGTTGGAGTCTCTGTTTAAAAAGATCAACAGTACTCGAAGTCCAGAAATTTCAATTCCTAAGGTCGATTTTGAAAAACACCAACTTGCATTTATCAATATGGGGCAGACTTCAACTGGGGGTTATACCGTTTCCGTTGAGCGTATTGAAAAAACCGATTCAAATGTGGTAGTTCATATTGGTGGTACCTCACCAAACCCCGGAGATAACGTGACGATGGCGCTTACTACTCCGTTTACGCTGGTACAGTTCGCAAAACAAGAGTTGCCTATTGTTTTTGAGCCAAAAGTGGAGCGGTGATAGCCTACTATTTCTATCATCGGTCATTTTAATAGTCAGTCATTTCACTCACGAAGGTTCAGAAAAAAACCACCTTTTTGTCATACCTTTTAAATAACAGTCTTATCCATAGTTTTGTTCTATAAACGCCATGGCATTGCCGTGCAACACTCGTTCTACAATGGCTTCGCTCGTAATTCTATTGAAATTCTTTAGGTTATTTCGGTTTTTTGCCAGATAGGCGTCGGCATGTTTCACCAGCTCATCGGCCAAGTCGCGGATGTTCTCTGCGGTCCAATTGCCTTTTAAGGGGTTGATAATGCCGTCAAAATCGCTTCCTATACATTGAATGCCCCAACAGAACAGGTCTTCTTTGTCCAGTACTTCGGCCACGTGCTCAATTTGGCGCCAGACCAGCAACGATTTTTTTCCGAAGCTGTTTGCGTTTGTTCGGGAAATAGATTTTTGACTCTTTTATGGCTTTTGAACTTCCTATTCGTCTTTCGTCCAACTGAATGCCGAAAATGCCATTGCTTTTTGCTATTCGGATAAATTCAGTATCGTAAAAGTTGATATCGATCTGGTTGAAATATGCGGCCCGTTCTGGATAGTCAGTTTTGTCTTTTTCCACCAAAGAACGATAGCCGTTCGCGGCCCCATGGCTGGCAATCACCGGAATGTTTTCATTGTTAAACACAGTATCCAGTAGACCGTAATAGGTTTTTCGGGAATCTTCGCTCATGTGCTTCACGTCGATGGGGATGCGGTTGCCGTTGGTGTTGTCGAGCAACAATTCAATCACTTCAAAGCCCAAAGGCGTAATGCCGGTGTTGATGCCGCGTTTTTGGTTGTCTTCCAAAGCACCGATGCTGATGCTTTTGGCATGGCCGCACAACTCGTTATAAAAATGATGGGCTAGGGTAATGAACAACGGTCGGTGTTCCCATTGCTTTACCTTACGTACGTTTTCCATTACTTCGGTTGGGTTCGCGGTGTTTTCGTTCATCTTTAAACCAGTGTTGAAGGAATGGCCGCCTTCAATGGTAATAAGGATATTGATTATTTTTTTTGTTTCGGCTTCCAGTTTCTTGTTTGCTTCAATTTCAGCAGAACTTTTCACCAAGCGATAGGTGTAAAATATACCGTCTATTTTTTCTACTTGATTGTGCAGTTGCATAAAAAAACGGTATTCCGAAATTAAATCCTCAAAATAATCGTTGTGGCGCATCACATAATCGATGCGGCTTTGGCTGATGCTGGCGGCAAGGTTCACCAGTACATCGGTTAAGCCTTTCCAGCCCCAAACCCTTTTGCTTAAAAAGTGCTTTTCAAAAGGGTAGAGGCTCACAATTACGGTTTGGGTACGGGCTTTGGACAAGGCAGTCATATCGGTTTGGGTGAACTTGGTCAGGGTAACAATGCGGTTTACAAATTTTTCCAAGAAGTTCGGCGGACTGTAATGCCAAATGGAGTTTTTTCGCCCGGGATTGCGCGCATTTTGTTTTGGTGGATTGTATTTAAAGCTTTTGCTGTAAGGTTTTAGCGATGGATGGCAATGAATATCGGTGTAATGGGTTTCCATAAATCGAAGCTATATGGTTGTATTTCATAAAGTTGCGAAAAATAAATGAAAAATGTGCTGTATGTAAAACAGTTTTTTGAAGGAAAATGGTTTTGTTAAACCTGATTGCGGGGAGATAAGCTTTATCTTAAATTCTGGAAAGCTTTGATTGCGACAATAACAAAACTTTATTCTGAAAACTAACAATACAACAATAGGAGCCTATCTTTTCTTTTCGGAATCATCGCCTTGATACACTTTTCGCTTAGGGATTGGGATTTCAATTCCGTTTTGGTCTAAGGTGTTTTTCACGGCTTTCAATTGCTCCCAATACACGGGCCAATAATCGGTGGATGCAACCCAACATCGGGCTTTAAGTTTTATTCCATATTCGCCTATTTCATCCAGATAGACCTCCACGGGCATGTTTTTGGCGAGTTTTGGGTGTTTTTTCAACGCTCCTGTAATTAACTGCCGTAGTTTATCCATATTGGCATCGAAAGAGGCTTTCAAGTTCAAATCAATACGGCGATACGGTTCCATGGTGCGGTTGTCCACATCACTGTTAGACACGTTGCCGTTGGGCATGGTGATCATCCTTCCGTCAAATGTTTTGATACGGGTGTACAAAATGTCAATTTTTTGCACAAACCCCAAGTTGTTGTTCACGTGTATTAAATCGCCCACCTTAAAAGGCTTGAACACCAAGATGAGCACGCCTCCGGCAAAATTGGCCAAACTCCCTTGCAGGGCCAAGGCAACAGCAATCCCGGCCGCGCCAAAAACAGCAATAAAAGAGGTGGTTTTAATGCCCAGAATAGACCCGATGATGAATATAAGCAGCCCATACAGCAAGAAGACACTCAAGCTTTCCACAAAAGTTTTTAAGGACAATTCCACCCGTGATTTTTTCAAGGTGCGCTTCAGCAGGTTCATGATCAACCTGATCAAAAATATGCCCAAGATGAGGCTTATCACAGCATAGATGATTTCTGGGCCTATTTCAATCACAAAATTTAAAAATTGCTCTTTCAATTGTAACCAGAAGTCCTTGTCCATAGTTTACCTTGTTTTGTTATTAGTTACTGAAAGCCATTTTCGTTTCGTGGCATGAACAGCGTTTTTAAAAACAATTATCCCATACCTCAAACTACATTAACTTATTGTTTTTCTGCCAGCCAAGATTTGAATTCCTGAAAATTTTGAGGGGCAACCCCGTGACCAACGGGAAATTCGGAATACTTGGCATCAATGCCCAGGTTTCTTAAAAAGGGTTTTGTTTTTCGGGCCCAGTCCACGGGGATTACTTGATCTACGCTTCCGTGGGAGGTATAAACATTCAGGTTACTGAAATCGTTATCGGCGTAGCCTTTCTTTAAAATATCTTCATTGATATACCCGCTAAGCCCTATAACGTTTTTTACTTTTTCAGGATAGCTAAGGGCGACGGCAAAACTTAATATAGTGCCTTGGCTAAAGCCCAAAAGGGTAATGTTGTCTTTATCTACAGGGTACTTTTCTACAATTTCATCTATGCAATTGGCAAGGAGCTCGCGGGACGCAATGGCTTGCTTTGTATCGCTGAACTTGCCATCGGTATTGTCAAAATAAATATTGTACCACGCATTGCCGTAGGGTTGCATGGGAATGGGGGCTTTTAACGAAATAATGGTGTACGTATCCGGCAGTTCATTGGCGAACGAAAAAAGATCGTTTTCATCACTGCCAAAACCGTGCAACATAATGATTGCAGGGTTTTTTTCTGAACCACCCGAAGCAAGTTTATAATTATGCTGAAGTTGTAATTGCTGTTTTTCCATAGGGTGCAAAAATAGGCAATACCGAGTGGAAAAAACAGGGAGCGTGAGGAAAAATGCTGTCTGGGTAAAAGACGCTGTCTATCCAATTCCCGCAAACCATTGCTGAAACTGTTCCCCCAATAACGGAATGGGTTTCTTTTCACCTTGTACCGCAGAAACCAGTCCTAAAATCCAAAGGACCAACATTCCCAATTGGATGATAACGCCAAGAAAGTAAATATCCAAGAGCATGTTAAGTACGGACAGTGCCAGCCCGAGAAGCATCAAGCCCAGCATTTGCCTTAGATGAAAAGCGCCCAGATCGGTCTTGTTGTTATTGTGCATAACCAGTGCAATAATCCAGCCAATTAACGTAATGTAGGCGATGATGGCTACGTTTTTGCCATTATCGGGAGTAGGAGTAGTGGTAGGTTGCGGTTCCATAGGTTTTAAATGATTAGTTATTAATACGATATAAAGATACCATATTATCTAATCTAAAAAAGTAAACCACTCCTGAAATTTCTCGCTAAAGTAAGGGATGGCTTGTTTTTTGTCCAAGATGGCCATGACCAAAGAAAACGCCCATAAAAAGAAAGCAATGAACCACAGGATTTCCCCAAAAAACAAATCGACATACGCTTGGGTTACTTGCGCTATGAGCAACAACAGCAACAACCCAAACATGTTTTTAATGTGCCAAGTGGTAAATTCGTGTTTGTTATCTTTATTGATAAAAAAAGCAATCAACGTTCCCACAAACGTGATATAGGCGATGATGGCTTTGGTTTTTGCAGAGAGGTTGTCCATTATTCGTTTAAAATCAGTTTGTTGTTGGCGAAAATACCGTAGGCTTTCCCTTTAAGTTGCTGGTTTAAAAATGCCGTGTTTTTTGAAGTTGAAAGAATAGCTTCTTCTGAAAATCTCCAGGTTTTATCTGGATCGAAAAAGGTAAGGTTGGCTTTATTTCCTTCTTCAACTGTATTGGAAAGGATGTTAAACCTGCTTTTTAACCGGTTCAAGGCTTTGATAGACATTTCGGTATCGACCAAGCTTCGCAAAGCTCCAAAACAGCTTTCCAAACCGATGCCGCCAAAATAGGCGTGTTCAAATTCAGTTTTTTTATGTTCTATGTCAATAGGGTCGTGGTCACTGGTCACGCCATCGATAGTTCCGTCTTTCAATCCTTCTAACAGGGCTTCGGCATCTTCCTTGGTGCGCAATGGAGGGAGCAATTTGTAACGGGTGTCAAATGCTTCCAACAGTTTATCTGTCAAAACCAAGTTTGCAACAGCTACGCTGCAGGTTACATCGAGCCCTTGTTTTTTCGCTTCTTTAATCAATTGTACTGACTTTTTTGTCGAAATCGTCGGAATATGCAGTTTTCCACCAGTATACTCAAGAATGTAGAGGTCGCGGGCAATCTGGAGCTCTTCCGATAATGCCGGAATGCCTTTTAAGCCTAACCTGGTACTGTTAACCCCTTCGTTCATCATTCCGTTTTTTGCCACCGAACGGTTCATCGGAAACGATTGCACCAAACCATTGAAATTTTGGGTGTATTGCAAGGCAATTTTCAACAAATTAGCGTTGGCGATAGGCTTTTTGTAATCGTAAAACGAAACGGCGCCTTCGTTTTGCATGTCGTACAATTCGGCCAAATCGGCACTTTTACTTTGTACCGTAAGCGCGCCAATGGGATAGAGGGACACCGCATGATTATAGGCCTGCGTTTTTAAAAACTTGATGTTCGATTTGCTATCGGTCACCGGGTAGGTGTTTGCATTGACGGCAACTTGGGCAAAACCGCTTTTGGCCGCCGTTTGCAGACCGTTTTGTATGGTTTCCCGTTCTTCAAATCCCGGTTCGCCAAACGATACGCTGCTGTCGAACCATCCTTGCGAGACGTGCAGGTTGTCCAAGGACAGTTCTTCTACTTTTTTCGTGTCGGATATTTTTGCCGCTATTTTCTCGATGGTCCCGTTTTGTATAAGCACATCCCTTTTTTTACCGTGGTGTTTGCTTTCGGGGTCTATTATGGTGGCGGCTTTTATAAGTATGTCCATTGGGTCTCTTTTTATTGACAGGCGTTGGTGCTTTTTGTTACTTGAAAAATTTTAAAACCAATAGTTCCAGTAGCAAGAACAACAATGCAAAAATAACAAACCATTTCCAAAAACTGTTAATGTTGTTTGCTTCCATTATCGTATCGAACAATGCCGAAATGGAGGCACTGCTATTCGCACCTTCCCAGTTTTCGATATCCATATATTGTAAATTGCTTTCGCTACGGTTGTAATTATAGCTAATAGAAGCAATGAAGTCAGCATCTTTTACAATCTCAAAAGTACCGGCCGTAGCGGGTTCTTCAATAGTGGTCACCGTTACTTTATTGGCCTTGGTTTGCTGCAAGGGTATAAATGTGCTGCTGCTGTCTTTAATTTTCAAGATCTCGTCTTCCATCAATTGCACAGCGATATCAAACTTGTTTTGTTGCCCAATGGTATAGTACAAATGGGGCACTGCTAAACTTTGCTGTGCCATATTATAAAAAGTGGGCACGATCAAGGGCGAGTTTTGAAAGTTAGAGTTTTCAAGATTGATGGGGGCACTTAAAAAGTAAGTGTTGTTTTTCTGAAATATAAACGGATTCCCATCTTCATACCGAAGCACATCAGTGGCATTGGTGTTGGTTTGATAATATGAATTTACGGTGGGATATTGAAAATTCACCACCCGTTTTTCAAAAACGTTTTCATACAATGGATGGTCAAAAACAATTTGCGTAATCTGTTTTTCTGCGGATACCTTCTCCGTGAAACGGCCCATCCCCAAAGTGGCGAGCAGGTTGTTGTAATCGGATAAATTTGCTTTTTCTGAAGGGATCACCAACACACTACCGCCCTGTTTGCTGAACGATTGCAATGCCACGGCCAAAGAAGCCGGAATGTCTTTAAGCCCATTGATGACAATAAAATCCTGATTGGGGATTTCGTTATAGTTTAAATTGCTTTGGGTTTGCTGTGTGTATGCAAATTCCTCTTGGCCAAATAACCGTTGCAGAAACCCTGAATTTACTTCGTTGATGGAAAGTACCTTTATTTTCTTGGGAGCGTTGATGCTGAAAAACAGGCTATTGTCATACGCTAGGTTAGGATCGGTAAGTTCCAGCTTGCCCTTAAGATTTCCTGAAGTTTCAATATCAAAAACCGTGGTGTTCTTTTTTTCTGAAGAAAGGTCTACTGCTGTTTTTGCCAGTAAGGTTTTACCCTTGTACAGTGATACGGGAACGCTCGCCGGTACGTCGCCACTTCCTGAAACAGCTACTTTTAACTGCATGTTGTTTCCGTTTTTTGAAGCAATATAGGCAGTGTCTATGGTGATGTTGTTAGTGTTTACCGGCTGCAACTGCACCGCATTGACCGTTACTTCGTCGGGTATTTCCGGGAAGGCCTCGTTTTGCTGAAAATCTGAAATAAGGATCAACCGTTTATCAGAAGCTTCAGCATTTGAAAATAATTGGTTGGCTTTCAGCAGTACTTCAGAAAGTGCCAACTGTCCCTGTGAGGGGGAAACCGATAGCAGTTCGCTCTTAAAATCTTCCAAAGAGGTGTTTTTCCGGGTAACATCGTTGGTGAACCAACTTATTTTTTCCGAAGGGAGCTGTACATTGTACAAATCTTGAAGGCTTCGGTTCAATAGTGGCCCGTTACTGCCCTTTGCCTGCATACTGTAAGAGTTGTCTAAGTACAACACTGTTTCTTTTTCAGTATTTAACGCCGTTTTTGTTGCCGTAAAAGGTTGTGCAAATGCTATGATGATGCAGGCCAAAGCTAACAATCGCAACAAAAGGGTAATCCATTTTTTAAGTTGGGAGCTTTTGCGGGTTTGGATCGTCACTTTTTTTAAAAAAGCCACATTGGTAAAATCCACTTGCTTAAAGCGCCGTAACTGAAAAAGATGGATAAAGATAGGGATGAGCAGTAAAAAGAGGGCGTAAAGAAGTTCTGGGTGTTGAAACTGCATCCTAAAATTTATTGCCCAAATATATGAAATGCTGTGTAAACAATCGCTATTTCCTTAAGGTAAAGATAAAGGTGCTGCCTTTTCCCAAGTTCGACTCCACCCTGATGCGCCCGCCCATCTTCTCTACCAAGTTTTTAACGGTAGCCAAGCCAATGCCCGTACCGTGTTTACCTTCGCGGTCTTTTACGCCGGTGGTTTTAAAAAGCCCGAAAATATCTTGTTGAATGTCTTTGGCAATGCCTATACCGTTGTCTGTTATCTTGAAGGTATGGTAATCTTCATCGCTTTGATATGCAGCGGTTATTTTAGGGATCTCTGCAGTGTTATATTTTAAAGCATTATCGATCAAGTTAAGCATGATTCGGGTAAGTGCAGGTTCGTTGATGTTTTGGGCCACTCCTGTGGTGGGGTATTCAAAAATGCCATCCTTTACGATGAAGAGTTCTTTAATCTTTTCAAAAAACGCTCTTAATGGTACGTCTGTTTTTTGTTCATTAAGCAATTCGTTGGTTTTGTAGTATCCTAAAGTGCGGTCAATGAGCTCTTTTAACGTATTTGAGGATTCTTCAATATAATCGAGGTACTGCAAGGAATTATCGTTGAATTTTTCTTGGTTCTCTTCCCGTAAAAACCGCGTTAGGGATATGATATTGGCCAAAGGCGATTTTAGGTCGTGCGATACTACATGGGCAAAATTTTCAAGTTGTTGGTTGCGTTCCAAAAGCTCTTTTTCCGCTTGTTGAAATTGACGGTTTTTCTTTCTCAGCTCCAGTAAATTCATCACTTGTTCGGCTAAGGAAGTGAGCGTTTCCTTCTGGACATCGGTTAATGTTCTTGGTTTGTGATCGTACACGCACAAGGTGCCCAATGTGTTTCCATCTGGATCGACCAAAGGCGCACCGGCATAAAACTGGATATCGTACTGCTTTACAATGGGATTGTTTTTGAAAATTTCAGATTTGTGGGTGTCGCTCACCAGATATAAATCACTGTTTTTATGTACGGCATGTTCACAGAATGAAATGTTTCTTGATGATTTATCCAGATCGGTTCCATAACAAGAAAGCAGGAGGTTGTCTTTTTTATAAACAAGCGACACAAACGCAATGGGGGTAGCGCAAATTTTTGCTGCTAAAGAGGTAATGTTGTTGAAATCTGGTATTTCTTGGGAATCAAGGGAGAAATATGCTTTTAGCGCGTTTAAACGCTTGCGCTCTTTTTCTTTGGGGTAAGGGACATTCATAAGTAAAGGATCTACGTAAAGAAGTTTTTTGTGGTTTTACTGGCATGCAATAGAAAACTCAAAAGTTGTGCCTTGTCCCACTTCGGAAGAAACAGAGATATCGCCTTCAAGCTTGTTGACCAGTTTTTTAACCGTGGATAGCCCAATGCCGTTTCCTTTTTGGCCGTTTCTGTCTAAGGTACCAAGGGTGGTAAAAAGCTCGAAGATTTCGTTTAGTTTTTCTTTTTCGATGCCCACGCCATTATCTACGATGGTAATGAAAAGCATTCCATTTTCTTTTTTACAATCAATATCGATAACAATTTTGTCCTTATCGTTGTATTTTAAGGAATTGCCAATAAGGTTGATCAATATTTGCTCTAAGGCTGTTTTGTTACAAGAGACTTCAAGGTTGTTTTCAGGGAGGTTTATTTCACAATCCACGCTAATGTTCAACAGCTCCACGATTTCTTCAAAAAGATGGTGGGTGTCAAACTCTTCGTACGATTGTTGGGAGGTTTTTTCACTTTCGTAATGTTCCAATAGCCCGGTAACGTATTCGCTTAAAGTGAAAGACGATTGTTTTAGGTAGTCTAAATATTCAAGGCCCTGTTCGTCGAGGTTTTTTCCGTATTTTTTCTTTAAAATATCAGAAGTAACGATCATGTTCGCCAAAGGCATTTTCATGTCGTGCGAAATGATACCCGCAAAGTTTTTTAACCGTTCGTTGTTTTCCTGCAATTCTTTTTGCAGTTCTTGCAAGGCGATATTCCTTTTTCGTTCTTCCAGCAGGTTTACTACTTGTGATCCCAACGCTTTTAAGGCGTTTGTCTGTTTCTGGTCCAGCTTCCTTGGTTTGGTATCGAACACACAAAGGGTGCCCAAAGCATAACCATCTGGGCTGAAAAGGGTAACGCCCGCGTAAAAGCGGATGTGTTGCTCTTTAACGATGGGGTTGTCTTTAAACCGTTCGTCCTTTAAGGTGTCTTCTACGATAAATATTTCTGAATTGTCAACAATGGCGTGTCCGCAAAAGGAACTGTCCCTTGGCGATTCCTGTAAGTCAACGCCATGGTGCGATTTTAGGAAATTGCGATTTGTATCCATCAGGGTAATGAGGGATATGGGCGTATCGCAAATGCTTGCTGTTAAAGCAGTAATGTTGTCAAAGTCTTTTTCTGGAAGCGTGTCCAACATTTGATAAGACCTCAACGCTGATAGTCGTTCCTGCTCGTTGGCCGGAATGGCTGGTGTAATCAATAGTAATTCCTCCTATGGGGTAAACCCCGTTTTGTTTTTTGTTATGTTGTAAAGTTACTAAATTTCATTTAGAATTCTACTAATGAATTAAGAAGGTATAAATTTTAAAAAGCCTCGAAAACCCCAAGGCCAAAAAGGGCAAAGTCGTATTTTACCGGATCGTTGGGGTCCAATCGCTTTAGGGCAGCATCGAGTTCGGTTACCGCTTTGGCATCGTTTTGTTTGCGTTTTAGCAGCGACAGGCTTCTGGCCACCCGTCCGCTGTGCACGTCCAAAGGGCAGGAGAGTTGAGAAGGGGAAAGGCTGTTCCATATACCAAAATCAACGCCCGTGTTGTCGTTGCGCACCATCCACCTTAAAAACATATTGATGCGTTTTGCTGCCGAACCCTTTAACGGGTCGCTCACGTGTTTTTCGGTACGTTTTAAATGGGGCAGGCTGAAAAAGAGCTTCTTAAAATGATGAATGGCCGGCTGCAGGGTGTCTTCTTCTGAAAAAGCGGCAAAAACGGCTTCTAATCCACCGTGGTGCAGGTAGATATGTTGAAGTGCTTTTATAAAATACACCAAATCATCGCCGTTAAAAGTGCGATGCACAAAACTGGAAAGCAATTCGGCCTGTTTATTTTGCCTGTCGGCATGCATGGCTTCTGAAAAATTTACAATATAGTCGTAAGGGGAGTTCCCCATTAACTGCATCAATTTTTTTCCATTGTTTATAATACTTTTCCGGTTGCCCCAAGCGATGGTTGCCATTAAAAACCCAGCTATTTCAATGTCTTCTTTTCTTGAAAATTGGTGGGGTATTTGAATGGGGTCGCTTTCAATGAACAACGGCTGGTTGTAATACGCAGCTTTTTCGTCGAGAAACCGTTTTAATTCTGCCCTTCGCATTGATTATCGCAATATTTTTCCGTCCTGCATTTCAAGCATGCGGTCGGCCATTTCGGCCAGCTCTTCGTTATGCGTAACGATTACGAATGTTTGCCCAAATTCATCCCGGAGCTTAAAGAACAGGTTGTGCAGGTTTTCGGCACTTTCGGTGTCCAGGTTGCCGCTGGGCTCATCGGCAAGGATGATGGCCGGTTTATTGATCAAGGCGCGCGCAACGGCCACACGTTGTTGCTCACCGCCTGAAAGTTCGTTGGGTTTGTGGTCTTCCCGATGCGACAGTCCCAGAAAGGAAAGGAGTTCTTTAGCTCTTTTTTCGGCTTTTGGCTTTGGCGTTTTATTGATAAAAGCTGGAATGCACACGTTTTCCAAGGCCGTAAATTCTGGAAGTAATTGATGAAACTGAAAAATAAATCCCAGATTCTTGTTTCGGAACTTTGCCAACTCCTTTCGTTTCAGTGTTTTAATGTCAATGCCATTGATATTCAGTTTTCCCTCGTTTTTTTCTGAATTATCGAGCGTGCCCAATATTTGGAGCAAAGTGGTTTTCCCGGCCCCAGACGCCCCCACTATCGATACAATCTCCCCTTGCTTTATGTGAAGGTCAACACCTTTAAGCACGTGAAGGTCGTCATAGTATTTGTGTAAGTTTTCAGCTAAAATCATGACTGTTCATTAAAACCGTGAAAGTACTGTTTTGCTTAGAGAAACACAATAAAACTTTTTCAACTAAATAGTTTTGTTCTAAGAAATTAAATATTTGTTAAACAAACACGGAGTAACTTAAGGACTTTTGTACTTTGCAGTTTCAAGAAAAAAGCATTTAATTATAGTAATAGAAAAACATTTTTAATGAACGACCATAAAATTGTATTTGCCGGAGGTTGTTTTTGGTGTACCGAAGCCGTTTTTCAACGTATTGAAGGCGTAGAGAGCGTAATTCCCGGATTTGCTGGCGGTACCATTAAAAACCCGGCCTATCGGGAGGTAATAACTGGCCGCACCGGGCATGCCGAAGCCGTTGAAATAACCTACGACCCAAACAAAGTAACCATGGAAACTTTGCTAGAAATATTTTTCGCCACCCATGACCCCACAACATTGAACAGGCAAGCAAACGATGTAGGCACCCAGTACCGAAGCGCAATATTTTATACTTCGGAAGAACAAAAGCAAATAACTGAAGATTTCATTACCTTGCTCACCGAAAAAGAGGTGTTTGACAACCCCATCGTGACCGAGGTGAAGCCGTTGGACGCTTTTTATAAAGCCGAAATAGACCATCACGATTATTATAATCAAAACACCCAGCAACCCTATTGCCAATATATTATTAACCCTAAGATCGATAAATTAAAAAAATACTATTCCCATAAACTAAAAAGCACTTAATGGCATCTTATACATTTTTTGAAGAGTACAACGAAAACGTAACAAACGATTTAAAAACGCATTTTTCTGAAATTTTAACCCAACTCGGGGAAGACGTTGATCGGGAAGGGATCGCGAAAACCCCAGAACGCGCCGCAAAGGCGATGCAGTTTTTAACTTCCGGTAATTGCCAAGACCCAGCCGAGATATTGAAATCGGCCATGTTTGCTGAAGATTACCACGATATGGTCATCATTAAGGATATTGAGCTGTACTCGTTGTGCGAGCATCACATGCTTCCGTTTTTTGGTAAAGCGCACATTGCCTACATACCCGATGGCCACATAGTGGGACTCAGCAAAATCCCAAGGGTGGTGGATATATTTGCACGTCGCCTACAGGTGCAAGAGCGGTTAACGCACGATATCCTGGAATGCATCAACAATACGTTAAAACCCCAAGGCGTGGCAGTCGTGATTGAAGCTGCCCATTTGTGTATGATGATGCGGGGTGTGCAAAAACAAAACAGCGTGACCACGACTTCAGGTTTTCGTGGGCAGTTCGAGAAAATAGAAACGCGGGATGAATTCCTGAAACTGATAAGCAATGACCTTTCATAACATTTGGCAGGTTTTTTGCGTTATAAACAGTAAATAATCGAAATGCATACTATGACAAATTCAAAATATACCTTGCTCAAAAAAGGACTTATATACGACCTGGTGGGGATGGCCACTATGTTCGTCCCCGTGATCGGACCTTTTCTGGACATCTTATGGGCGCCTTATGCTGCCAAGAAAATGAGCGATATGTACGAAGGAAAACAAGGAAGGATAGCCTCTATTGTTGTCTTTATAGAAGAAATCCTGCCCATTTCAGACTTTATGCCAACATTTACGTTAATGTGGTTGTACACCTACGTTTGGCAAGGCAAAAAAGATCCAGTGGCCCAAACCATTGAAGTAGAACTGGAAGAATAGGCAACGCTTAAGAACACTTGGATGCTCCATTCTGAAACTTCAGAAAAACACCAGTCTAATTTTATTTTAGTGTTAAATTTTTGGTAGTAAAATCCTGCTAGATTAAGTTTTACCTAAAAACCAGATCAACCAAAGGCCCATAAAAAAAACCTTGCTGTAGTAAGCAAGGGTTTTATTTAATATTTCATTTGGTTTTAAAATTGGTATCGGACCCCCAATGCGATATCAAAGTCTAAATCGTCGTTGTAGTCGCCAAAACCAATTTCCGGTCTAAAGTCCAGCGACAGCAATAAGGGAATGTCAAAATTATACTCGATACCCACATCACCAGCTAAAAAAACATACGTTTCTGAATCATCGTACCTGTTTTCTGGAAAGAAATCGTCGTCATAATCCACATTGGCGATACCAGCACCAGGACCAACGTACCAATTGAAACCGCCGTCTATGTTCCATACCCATTGGTACAGGCCAATTAATTTAAAGGCGTTAAAATCGCTATTGCTTCTCCAGCCCAAACCAAATTCAAGTCGGTTATTGTCACTGCCAACGGCACGTTGATAGTTGATTTCGGGACCGAAACCGTCATTACCTCCTAATCGAAGTCCAATGGCATTATCGGATATCACCTGCGACTGTGCAGAAAATGAAAAAGCTCCAATAGCTACTAAAATCAATACAAATTTTTTCATAATTGTGTTTTTTGTTTGTTATCAATAGCAAATGTAGGCTGATTATCCGCTGGTTTGTGTTAATGCGTTCCTAACTTTAAAAGTGCATTTGGCAAATTTTTGTTAAAGAAGAAGCATTCGTTTTTTTACATTTACAGAAACCTATGAAAAACCAACTTGCTTATTTTAAAGAAACGTTTAAAGGTGATTTTCACTACGGCGACCTACACAAAGCACTATATGCCACAGATGCTTCGGTGTACCGTAAACTCCCTTTGGCAGTAGCTTTTCCGAAGACTGACCAAGCAATTCTACAACTTATTGAGTTTTCACAGGAGAATAATACATCACTCATTCCGCGAACAGCAGGAACGTCGCTCGCAGGGCAATGTGTTGGCGATGGTATCGTAGTCGATGTTTCTAAATATTTTACTAACATCATCTCGGTTGATACTCAAAATAAAACGGTAACCCTGCAACCGGGCGTTATTAGAGACGAACTGAATGCCTATTTAAAGCAATATGGACTGTTTTTTGGCCCCAACACCTCGACCTCCAACAGGTGCATGCTTGGCGGGATGGTAGGCAATAACAGCAGCGGCACGACCTCCATTCAATATGGCGTTACCCGCGATAAGGTCTTGCAGCTTAAAACCATTTTGGCCAATGGCGATCCGGTAGTTTTCAGTCCACTTTCCAAAGCAGCATTTCTTCAAAAAACAAAAGAAGACAGTTTTGAAGGTCGCATCTATAAAACGATTTATGCTGAATTAGCTTCGGAAACCGCCCGTGCCGAAATTAAAAAACACTTCCCAAAACCTGAAATCCACCGTCGAAATACGGGCTATGCAGTCGATGCGCTTTTGAAAAATGAAGTGTTTGATGAAAATTCTTCCGAAAAAATCAACCTCTGTAAATTGCTCTGCGGAAGTGAAGGTACCCTTGCGTTCACTACCGAAATCACGCTCCAGTTGGACGATTTGCCGCCCCAGCACACGGCAATGGTGGTGTCGCAGTACAAAACCCTTGAAAACTGCTTGAATGATGTGGCTATCGCCATGCAGCACAACCTGCACACCTGCGAAATGATGGATGATGTAATACTAGATTGCACCAAACAGAGCAAAAAGTACGAGCCGTACCGCTTTTTTGTAGAAGGAACACCAAAAGCATTACTGTTGTTGGAATTAAAAGCAGATACAGCTTCGGGGCTTCAGCAACAAACCGAAGCCTTATTGCAATCCCTCTCAAAATCAGGCTTGAGCTACACCATGCCGGTATTGAAAAATGAAGAGATAGCGATGGCCTTAGAGCTCCGAAAGGCGGGGCTCGGGCTGTTGGGCAATATGGTAGGTGACAATAAAGCCGTGGCGTGTATTGAAGATACGGCAGTAGCGTTAGAAGACTTACCCAATTACATAGCTGATTTCACCGCATTGATGCAAGAATATGACCAAAAAGCAGTGTATTATGCCCACGCTGGAGCTGGAGAGTTGCATTTACGGCCTATTTTAAATTTAAAGGATGGGGAAGGGGTTGCCTATTTTAGGAAAATAACGACCGATGTTGCCAAACTTTGCAAAAAATACAAGGGTTCGTTTTCGGGCGAGCATGGCGACGGTATTGTGCGAGCCGAGTTTCTGGAACTGCTTATTGGACAGCAGAATTTTTCCCTTCTGAAGAAAATTAAACACGCATTCGATCCAGAGAACATCTTCAACCCTGGAAAAATAACCGATGCATGGAAAATGGACCAGTCGTTGCGGTACGAAACCGACCGTAAAGAACCTGAAATTGATACGATTTTAAATTTTTCAGATTCTGAAGGAATCCTTCGTTTGGCCGAGAAGTGCAACGGAAGTGGCGATTGCCGCAAAACAGCCGAAATGGCCGGTGCGATGTGCCCCAGTTACCACGCCACCAAAAACGAAAAGGACACTACAAGGGCCCGAGCCAACATGTTACGTGAAGTATTGACAAACAATACTGCAACGAATAAATTTAACAATAAGGACTTAAAAGAAGTTTTTGATTTGTGCATCAGTTGCAAAGCCTGTGCAAACGAATGTCCCAGCGATGTGGATATGGCTACGGCAAAAGCCGAATTTTTATATCAATATAACAAAGCAAACGGGGTTTCTTTATCAAACAAATTATTTGCAAAAAGCAGTCGGTTGAATAAAATGGCAGCACGGTTTCCAAAGCTCACCAATGCGCTCTACAAAAATGGATTCACTTCACAGTTGATTAAAAAAATAAGCGGGATGGCTACTGAAAGGAGCTTGCCTTTTGTTTCAAGTGAACGTTTTGGTAAACTGTTGCAATCAAAACAAAATCAACTTAATGAATATATAAAAGAAGTGGTGTTGTTTGTAGATGAATTCAGTAATTATCTGGATGCCGAAATCGCTGAAGATGCCTATGATTTATTGATTGGTTTAGGGTATAAAGTAACGGTCATTCATCATTTGGACAGCGCAAGGGCGTTGATAAGCAAGGGGTTTTTGGAAGAAGCAAAAAAGCAAGTCAATAAAAACATCGCTTATTTAAAAGGCATTGTTTCAGCAAATAAACCGTTACTCGGTATTGAGCCTTCCGCTATTTTGGGCTTTCGTGATGAATATCTTCGGATTGCAGATGATATCGTTTCAGCAAAAGAACTATCAAATAACAGTTTTTTAGTGGAAGAGTTTCTGGCCTCAGAAATTAAATTGGGGAACATTTCCGAAGCCAAGTTTACTTCCGAAGAAAAAATCATTAAAATACACAACCATTGCCATCAAAAAGCTTTGAGCAATCAAAAAGTTACGTTCGATTTACTGAACCTTCCCAAAAATTACAAGCCCACCATTATTCCCTCAGGTTGTTGTGGCATGGCTGGGAGCTTCGGCTACGAAAAAGAACATTATAAGGTAAGTATGCAAATTGGGGAATTGAAATTATTCCCAGCGGTGCGGAAAGCTTCAAAAAACACGATTATCGCTGCCAATGGCACGAGTTGCCGGCATCAAATAAAAGATGGGACAGGAGTGGAAGCACTGCATCCGCTCACTATTTTAAAGCAAGCGCTTATACAAACCCAAAATTGACGAATTATAAAACGGAAATATTTTTTCCCTTTTCAGTTGTAAGATTTACATTTGTTAAAAACAGGCTATGGCAGGAAATTCCTTTGGAACTATATTTAAACTCACCACCTTTGGCGAATCGCACGGCGAGGCCATTGGCGGTATTATCGATGGTTGTCCTGCAGGGTTGCCCATAGATTTCAAGGCTGTTGAAGCCGACATGCAACGCCGAAAACCCGGTCAATCTGCCATTGTTACCCAACGAAAAGAACCCGATACGGTACAATTTATCAGCGGTATTTTTGAAGGAAAAACTACCGGAACGCCCATTGGTTTTGTTATTGAAAACACCAACCAGAAGTCTAAAGACTATTCGCATATAAAAGATACCTACCGGCCTTCGCACGCAGATTACACCTATGATAAAAAGTATGGCAATCGTGATTATCGGGGTGGCGGGCGTTCTTCAGCGCGTGAAACCGCTTGCAGGGTGGCAGCAGGAGCCATTGCCAAACAGTTGTTGAAGGATATTAAAATAACGGCTTACGTTTCGGCTGTGGGTGAATTATCCCTTCAGAAAAACTATTCAGAAGTTAACTTCGATGAAATAGAAAACAATCCTGTTCGCTGTGCCGATGCCAATATGGCTTCAAAAATGGAAGCCTATATAAAAGACATTAGAAAACAAGGGGATACCGTAGGCGGGCAAATTACCTGTGTGATCGAAAACGTTCCTATTGGCCTGGGCGAGCCTGTTTTCGATAAGCTGCACGCCCAATTGGGCAAAGCGATGCTGTCCATAAACGCTGTAAAAGGCTTTGAATATGGCAGCGGTTTTGAAGGGACAAAAATGCAAGGCAGTCTGCACAACGACCTTTTCAACAGCGATGGTAGCACCAAAACCAATTACAGTGGTGGTATTCAGGGTGGGATAAGTAATGGAGAACCCATCTATTTTAATGTAGCATTTAAACCGGTGGCCACCATTATGCAGAAACAACAGACTATCAACTCAGAAGGCAAACAAGTTGAAATGCAGGGCAAAGGCCGTCATGATCCTTGTGTAGTGCCGCGTGCCGTGCCTATTGTAGAGGCGATGGCGGCATTGGTATTGGCAGACTTTTGGCTTTTAAATAAGGTTTCAAAACTCTAAAAGATTATCTGTATATTACGCGACATAAAAAAATAAACGATCATTAGTACTTATATGAAGAAACTGGCATTACATTGGCAAATTTTACTTGGAATGGCACTCGGGGTGGTTTTCGCCCTTATCTTGACCAACTTTGGTTGGGGCCCCGATTTTATTGAAGATTGGATAAAACCCTTCGGAACCATTTTTATAAATGCCTTGAAGTTAATCGCCGTCCCCTTGATTCTTGCGTCATTGATTAAAGGAGTTTCCGATTTAAAAGATATTTCCAGTCTCTCCCAAATGGGTTTGCGCACCATTGTCACCTATATAATTACCACGGTAATTGCCGTATCCATTGGGTTAGGGGTTGTTAACCTTATCAAACCGGGAAAAACCATAACTGAAGAAACCCGTTCTGAATTGGTGGAAGCCTACGGTGGCGAAGCCGAAATGAAACGTCAAGATGCCCAAAGACAAAAAGATGCTGGTCCGTTACAGGCTTTGGTAGATTTAGTACCTAGTAATATTATTGGGGCTTCTTCCAGTAACCGAAATATGCTCCAAGTAATATTTTTCGCTATTTTCTTCGGAATAGGATTGATCTTGATCCCTGAAAAAACGGCACAACCGGTAAAAGACTTCTTCGATGGCTTTAATGAAGTTATCCTGAAGATGATCGATCTCATTATGCTTGCGGCTCCGTATGGGGTTTTTGCATTATTGGCAGCTTTGGTCGTAGAAGCCCCAAGTGCCGACCTTTTTGCCGCCCTAGGAATGTATGCCTTATGTGTATTGGGCGGATTGGCATTAATGATTGGCGTGTATATTTTATTGGTATGGATATTTACAAGACACACACCAAGGAGTTTCCTAAACGGAATCGGCCCAGCTCAATTATTGGCTTTTTCAACCAGTTCCAGTGCGGCAACCTTACCGGTCACTATGGAACGGGTAGAAGAGCACTTAGGGGTAAAACGTGAGGTAACCAGTTTTGTGTTGCCCATTGGTGCCACCATTAATATGGACGGAACCAGTTTATACCAAGCCGTGGCGGCCGTATTTATAGCACAAGCCTTTGGGATGGACCTCTCTTTCGGAACCCAATTAGGTATTATCGCCACTGCAACCTTGGCTTCTATCGGTTCAGCAGCCGTACCTGGAGCAGGGATGGTGATGTTGGTCATTGTTTTGGCACAAGCGGGTATTCCTGAAGCTGGACTGGCGTTGATTTTTGCCATCGACAGGCCTTTAGATATGTGCCGAACCACCGTGAACGTAACCGGTGACGCTGCTGTTTCTATGATGGTGGCAAAATCGCAAGGTAAATTGGGCGTGCCGCATGTGAAGGATTGGGATGATAACTATAAAAAGTGATCGTTCATCGATTTAACCGATTTTTAATGTCGGGAATCCGATTATTGTTTTATTTTTAGTTTCCCTATCTACTTTTCTGTCATCTATTTAGCTATGATTTAAGTTTAAAAATCATAGTTATGAAGCACTATTTCTTTTTTATCGTATGTAGTTTTTTCACGTTTTTCGTATCGGCCCAAGTGGGGATTGGCACGGTAAACCCATCGCCTGCGGCTATGTTGGAGGTTAGTGGTACTGCCGATGGTGGCACAACCTATAAAGGGTTTATGCCCGCCAGAGTTGATAATCAATCTGATAAAAACCAAATCAATGCTACCTCTACAGATGTAGGACTTTTAATTTTTGTTATTGATACTGGTACTTTGGAAATTTGGAATGGTATAAACTGGGAAACTATCTATACATTAACTACAAATACAACTACGTTAGCTGCACAAGATTTTGATGGAAACTTGACTTGGAATTACACTTTGAATCCTACAGCATACGCAACGGGAAATGATATTTGGGATATTGGTAATTCACTTGGTACCGGCGACACTTCAGCGATAGATATTGTTTCGGGTGATTTCTTGGCTTGTCGTGACTTAGACAATCCAATTCACCCAGGAGGTATTCAGCACGAAATTAGATTTGTAGATGTTGATGTATCCTCCTTAACTAACCCAAGGATCGCATTTGATTATGATGTTTTCGAATTTGATAATGGAGATGATGTAAATTATCAAGTTTTTCACGATGGCGTTGGTCAGCCAGTAGTTAATTTAATTAATGGAAACTCTAACCTTACGGTCCAAGGAACAGAAATCATTACAATTCCAGCTTCCGTCACAAATGTAAGAATCACTGTTTCAATTGAACAGGATGGAGATCCTGATTATGCAGGCTTCGATAACTTTAGGATTTATGGGCAATAAAAAAATGATTTCTCCAACCTTTCTCCAAAAAAACTTTGAGGTTTTGCCATAATTAGTATATTTAAAAGACTAATTAAAACCAACCCTCATGAACGTTTGCTTTATCATGTACCCTTGGGATGAAATAGACCCTGAAAACGACTCAACTTTAGCTTTAATTAAAGAATTTGCCAAACGTGGCCACGGAATAGTCACTACTACACCGGCAAACCTAACCATACGGGATAGTGTTGCTTTTGCATTTTCTAGATGTTTAAAGCGAAAAGATAAATTGGCTAAAGGATTAAAAGCATTTCATAAAAGTGCGGAATTTTATGACGAAATGTTACCAATGGCGGGCTTTGATGTAATTATACTTCGTAGCAACCCACCACTGGATATGATTATGCTCAATTTTCTGGATTCAGTTAAGGATGATGTGTTTATAATGAACGATCTTGATGGAATTCGTCGTGCAAACAATAAACTCTACACTGCAGTTTTTGAAGACGAAAAAAACGAAATGATTCCACGGACTCATGTGACAAAAAACAAACAGTATTTAAAGAAAATAATTAAAGAAGGTCCTGACCGAATGATTTTAAAACCTCTAAATGGATTTGGTGGTTCTGGTGTCATTTTAATTGAAAAAAGTGCTATGAAGAGTATCAATTCTTTGTTGGACTTCTATATTGACAATAAAGATGGAACTACAAATTATGTGATTTTACAGGATTATATTGAAGGAGCCGATCAAGGCGATGTTCGTATTTTATTGTTGAACGGTCAACCTATTGGAGCGATGCGCCGTGTACCGGGCGATGAAGATCATAGAAGTAATGTAAGTGCTGGGGGCAGTGTACAAAAACATAGTTTGAGCAAACAAGAAAAAGAGCTGTGCCGTCGTATCGGCCCAAAATTGGTGAAAGACGGCCTGTATTTTGTAGGCATTGACGTTATTGGTGGGAAGTTGGTAGAAGTAAATGTGATGTCGCCCGGCGGCATTACCTATATGAACAAGGTGTACAAAAGCAAGATACAAGAAAAGATTATTGACTTTGTTGAAGATAAAGTGGTGGAACGCGTCAATGCTTTCGAACGTCGCCAAAAACTGCGCAAGCATGTAAGTGATGCTTAGACGATTTTTGATTTACGATTTATACAGGATTTTCAACAAAGGTGGCTGAGTGGTTCCGCTTTTTCTGCGGAATTGTATCGAAGCGACCGCCGGATGAAGGTCGAATAATGAATGACGAGGTACGATTTTGAATAAAAGTTGATTGAGTGAATTTGTAAGACCAGTAGGGATTACGAATTTGTACCGAAAGCACATTTATGAATTTAATAAAAAAACGATTGTTGGTTATGAAAGCTATAATCCAGTTTATAATAGCACGCATAATCAACCAACTTCGAATCTTGTTCCTTTAGATGAGTATATTGTCGTTTGGAAAGAGAGTGGTTCTTTATTTCGAAAATTGAACAAAATTTATGCAAAAATTATCCATTTCAGAAATTATAAAAAAGATTGAGGCTGAGGAAACTTTTGAAGCTGTGGCTGACGATTATTCCTTCACTTTAAAAATTGAGGAATATGTATCCTACGTTTGTGGTGCTGTGCACGATGGACATCAATTCAGGAAAGAATTGTGGGAAAACTGTTTACACACCGAATACGAACGTTGGTTTGAAGAAGACCCGTGTACCAAAGCGTTTATAAAAACAAATCCAATTGTGTTAGCCGGTCGCGACAGCCGATTTGAATACGATCTAAACCGTGAGCCCGATAACGCTATTTTTGATGAAGCTTGGGGCAAACAGTTGTGGAAAGAACCGTTGAGTCCTTCAGAAAAAAAACAAAGTCTGGAAAAGCACACCGCATTTTATTCAGTGGTCCACGCCTTGGTTTCAAAATTGGAAGAAAAATTTGGAGCCGTTGTTGTGTACGATATACATAGCTACAATTGGCGCCGATGGGATAGGGAAGTGCCGGTCATCAATTTGGGGACCTCAAATATTGACAATGAACGCTTTGGTGATTTGGTTGAAAATTGGCGGCAATCGCTTTCAGAATTACAATTGCCCCACGAAATACAAGCTACCTCAAAAATTAATGACACGTTTTTCGGAAATGGTTATTTCCTGAAATTTATTACCAAAAACTTCAAAAATACCTTAGTTTTAGCGACTGAATTCAAGAAGATTTATTGTGACGAGTTGCGAGAAGTAATTTATCCTGAAGTGATTTCAGCTATTGAACAACAACTTCAGAAAAAAGTTAAGGAGCACGCTGCATTATTTCACAAAACGTTCAACAGTTAATATGACAGACACCCAGGCAATAATAGACACGTACCCTAACCTTTTTAGGATTGATTATAACTTGAACAAACTGGTTCAAAAGATAGAAGTGTTAAACTTTGTAAACCCTATTAATATTGAACAGGAAAAACGAAATTTTTTTGCTTCAAAATACAATGTCAATCCTAATTTTAAGTACCGAAAGCTTGACTTTAATGCGCATAAACTGCAACAAGAACTTTTTTCGCAGGATATTGACAGTATTAAAGATGAAGAAACCCGTGTTTTTTACCGGGAAGTGATTTACGATTATTCGGGCTTGGTGCAATGTGTGGAAACTGTTGGCCAAAAAGAAAAGTTTTATTTCAATTCGTTGAAATCATTTGGGACACCCACACAAAATAGTGTAGAAAACGCCCGTTTTATTCTTCATTTTGAAGATGAGGATTACGATAAGGAAATGATACCGGCCTTCACCGCCCAAGAAGCTGCCGAATATTTTGATGAATTCACGAAACAATACGATTTTCAATTCAACATCCGGTTTTCCACAAAAATTTCGGCTGCGGCCATGGTCATAAACAACAAACAGACTTTGGTGCTCAAAAAAAACCATAAATTTAGTGCCAACCAGTTGAAGGTTCTGGCCAATCACGAAATAGGCGTCCACCTTGTAACCACTTTCAATGGGCTGAACCAACCGCTTAAAATTTTTCACAATGGTTTTCCCAAAAATGTGGAAACCCAAGAAGGGCTGGCCGTTTTCAGTGAATATATGAGCGGATGCTTGACTCTATTCCGATTAAAAGAGTTGAGTTATCGTGTGCTGGCGACAGATAGCCTACGAAAAGGTTTTAATTTTTGCGATACCTTCGATTTGTTGCACAACCAATACAAACTGAACAGAGAAGAGGCCTACAACATTACCCTGCGCGCACATCGCGGCGGTGGTTTTACCAAAGACCACCTGTATTTAACAGGGTTGAAAAAAATATATAACCTTTACGAGCAAGGGGTTTCTTTGGAAAACCTCCTGGCCGGTAAAGTTACTTTAGAAAACGAACCATTAGTCCAGAAGTGGAAAAAAGAAGGGTTGGCAACGGAAAACCGGTATAAAAACTTCGCTTTTGACAGTAACGAGAACGCTAATTCAAAACTGGATTTTATTCTTCAGAATTTGAAATAAGCAATGATGATTAATTAATCAAGGTTTATTCGCTTGTCTTTCGGGTATTTTACGGTGTAGGAAAACTCTTTTTCTTCTTTTTTGTTGGCAGGCAAAGTAAGGTTCCATCGCAATATCCCGGTTTCCTTATTGTATTTGGCCTTTCTGGTTTCCATATCATCCACTTTTATTTTTTCGTTTTGGGAAATGGGGATACGGTCTTCCAAAAGTAGATTGATTGTTGTGTTTTTGTTGTTTTTTATTTCAATCTTATATCCTTTGTCAACAATACGATTGCTCCCCAAAAAGGATTTGCTTTTATAGTTTTTCAACTTTTCTCGGGTTACCACCACGTTGGGGTCTGTTCCCAATGAAAGGCTTAAACTATCGGTAGCCACTTGTGGGTTTATAATAGATTTTCCGGCATAATTTCCTTCAAAATAAATATTGGCTTCGCCGGGTAAAAAATCATGCTGTTCATAATCTTTAATGGTGGCGGTTAAAAATACGTTTTCATTGAGCTCTGGGGCAGCATAATGTTGATAGGTCGCCGGAAGTGCAATGTTATCAATTTCAATGCTGGTAACATCTTTGTTAGAAGGGATGGTGTAAGGTTTTCTTATTTTAAACTGCGTATTGGTAATCCCAACTTCTTTAGTGAAACTAGGCTCAGGCTTTTTTAATTCTTGAGCTGCTGCATCAAGCTCACTATCATTTCTTCTTTTTCCACGCCCACCATAACCTGTAACGACCACTTCTTCTAAGTATTCTAAAGTTGCGTTTAATTGCACATTCATGACACTTGCGTAAATAGGTTGGCTAATATTATCAAACCCAACATAGCTATATACCAATTCTTCTCCATCATTGATTTCCAACGAATAATTCCCGTCAAAATCGGTTTGTGTTCCCTGTGATGTCCCTTTAATAATTACGTTTACACCTGGAAGTGGTAATCCGGTTTCGTCGAACACCGTTCCGCTTACCCGTTTTATGGAAGGATTGTATTTGTGGTTGTTTCGGCGTATGGGTGTGCGGTTTGTATAATACCGGTTTACAAAATTTAAGTACTTAGTTGAAATTTCCGGTTTCAAATTATTGGTATTTGGGTCGCCAGTGGACAAAACAACTGCGACATTATCCCAATCCGTCCCACTTTGTTGATATACGTTTGCTTTATATAGTATGTTGATAGGGGCATCGGTGTTTTTGGCTTTTATATCATAAATAGGAAACCAACCGGCATTGTTAATGGTATATTTAATAGCCAAAGAAAGATTTATTGCCTTTTTAGCATCAAGCTTTGCAGTTATTTTGCCCCTTGTTTCCTTACTTTCATCTTTTATTTTATAAAGTTCATTGGTATGGTCCTGGATTTTTTTGTTCAATTTGGTTAGGGCAAGGGTTTTATTGTAGATTGCATTTTTAATTTCAGTAACCCTGGTTCTATAATACGTGGACATTTCTTTAACTTTCAACAAGGAAAGGTCTGTTGCATCGCTATTGATACGTTGGTTTTTATCCAATAACTCCAGTTCTTTTTGATAACCCGTTATGCTGTTCTGTATTTCGTTTTTCTGTTTTTTGAGTTTGTCCAATTTTGTTTCCAAAAGCTTATATTCTTCTGTGAGTGTTCCTTTTTCAAGATAATCAACAGTGTAATTTAAAGACAATATTGATGCATTTTCCAGCCCTGAAATTTGTATGCTATTTTCATTTATATCTGGCGACAAATTGTTAAAAACAACTTCATTTTCGCCCGAAAGTAAATTAATCGATGCCGTTCGCTCAATAGAAGCGCCATTGAGGTAAACGGTTACATTTTTTATGGTTGAAAGCGTTGGATCGGTGTTGGATGCAAAAATTAGCGACGGAAGTAAAATGAACAGAAAGAGAAGATTTTTCATGAAATAGTATTTATAGTAACAAATCTACTATAAAATTTTAAATGAACTATTGAAATAAAAAAGCGGACAGTTTCCTGCCCGCTCACCTAATTACATAGTTACTAAACTATGAGAAAATTTACTGTTTAATTATTTTATAGGTTCCTACTTGACCATCAACAACTACTTTTAAAATATAAGTACCTGCTGAAAGGCTTGAAACAGAAAGTTCAGATTTTGAAGTTCCTATGGTCTCATCGATCACCTTTTGTCCTAATAAGCTATAAATAGTTGCACGCTCAATCGTTTCCGTAGCATTTAAATTTACAACACCTGTTGTTGGGTTAGGGTAGAAGGTAAATCCTTTAAGGGTGTTTTCATTGGTTCCTAAATTGGTTCCGTCAATGGTGATATCGGTCGTTCCTTCAGTATTTACCACAAACACGTAATATGCCTGTCCGGCAGTAGTGGTGATGGTTGTAGAAGTTCCAGGCAGACATTGATTTGTTCCTTGGTTCACCAATGTAAGGTCTGTTTCGGTGGCATTCTCGTTGGGTGCCTCAAAAAACGTCACCACACTGGTACCAGCAGGATCTACAATGCTTGCAGTAGCTTCCCCATCACCATTGGATACAAAATTATACCAAACACCATTGGCGCCATCAATATTACATCCAGTTGGATTACCTGCTTCGGTTGTTGCTGCTGGCATGGGCACTGCAACATCTGTGTAAGGGAAACCAACTTCGTCAACATCAATAGAGTTGGCAATCATATCGTTGGCCGGAGGTACCGGAACACAATCAACTGTCAAATTAAAATTACCGGTGTTGCTTCCAAAACCGTGTACGAAAATATAATAGGTGGTGTTTCCGTCTCCTTGGAAGGTTGCTTCAGATTGCAACCCACACGAATCGTCATTATCGGTTTCGCAAACCAAAGCTCCACAATCACCTGTGTAAACGGTTACTTTGGTATCGTAATCTGAATCACAAAGTGAAACAGTATAATCGGTTACCAATCCGCTATCATCGGTAAATGTGTACCATACTCCTGGTGCTGTAATGTCTGTTGCACATACTGGAGCATTTGTATCTATAGTAGCATCGGCAGTAGAACCTGAAAGGGTTTCTCCACAGCTAATAGGTAAAGCTCCGCTACAAATATCGTTTTCTGGTAACTCTTCACAAGAAACCTCTAAATTGAAATTACCTGCTTCGCTTTCAAACCCTTCAACCATAATGAAATAGGTAGAAGTCCCGTCTGATATAAAAGAAACTTCAGATTGCTCTCCACAAGAGTCATCGTTCATGGCTATTTCGTTTGTTAGGGTACAATCTTCAAATACCCTTATCACGGAGTTGAAATCGGTGTTGTTGCAAAGCGAAAGGGTTACTTCTTCCAAAGAACCGTTTCCGGTATAGCTGTAAAACTCATCCGGGGCAGCGTTTCCTCCAGAATCGGAATCGGAAATCGTTTCACCATTTACAACATCACCACAGGATACTGCCACTGCATTTTCACAACTGTCGTTGCCGGTATTAATGGTAGAATAACGCGATACATAAATATCCCTGTTTCCTGTACTGGTCTGGATGTCTTCTCCAGAAAAAGGATTGAAATCAACGCTGTCTTGAAATACCCCTATCGATACTACTTCGTCGTTATTGTTAAAGAGGATTTGTGGATTATTTTCAGGTGCAAGCCCACCAACTGTCCAATGATTTCTATAAACGCCAGCAGTGCTCAATTCAACTAAAAAGTTATCAGCATTTCCGTTTGAGGTCGTTGTGGCTTCACCCGTATCGTTATCAAAATCGGATGTTCCAACAAAGCTTCCCGAAACAAAGAGGTTTCCAGTGGGGCCTTCGGCAATATCATAAATGTTTTCCAGATTATCGTTGGTCTCGCCGCCCGTTGTATAGGAATAATCATAGTTTCCGTCGGTATCGAATTTTGAAAAGAATGCATCCCAATCGCCATTTGACGTTACACTATTTTCGCCTGCTGTAGGATCTAAGTCAACAGTTCCGGAGAACATACCACTGATATAAATGCCTGACTGCAATATTTCTATGTTGTTTACAGCGTCAAGGCCAGCACCGCCAAATACCTGGCCCCAGATATAATTACCATCTATGTCAACTTTGGTAATGAAAATATCATCACCTCCATTGGTTGTATAATTGTCAACATCGGCTCCAGTATCAAGATCTACTTGGTTGGCAAACCTACCGGTAAGGAAAATGTCTTCATTGGCATCAAATTGCATGCTTTCTATTTCTACTATACCACCAGCACCATCGTAGGTTTTTACCCAAACAAAATTTCCATCAGTATCTAACTTCAGTAAAAAACCATCAGAAGTGGAACTATCTGCTGAGAATATTATATTATCTACATTAGGGTCAGGATCAAAATCTGCTACTAAAAATGAACCACCAATATATACATTTCCTTGACTATCAACATTAATGGTCTGTGCATCTTCACTTGCCGCGCCAAAGGGATTACTTACTTGTTTGGCCCAAACGAACTCTTGATTGCTATCCAATTTAATAACAAAAAGATCTCGACTGTTCAAGAATGAACGTACCGATAAGGGAAATACATCTGGTCCCGGATCGGCATCAAAAGGGTTGTTAGGGTTGGCTCCTTGAAAATACCCGGTAAGGTAAATATTGTCATCGGCATCAATGGCAACATCGATAACGACGTCGTCAAAACCACCGCCAAAGCCTAACACGCCTGTTGGGTTGCCGTCGCTGTCGTGAATGGCCAAAAAGCCATCGGCATTTCCGCCGGCCCAGGTTATGGTTTCCGAACCTACGGTTATAGACCCAGAATAAAGCCCGGGGGTGTAAATAGTACCATTGCTGTCCACAGCCGAATGGAACGAATTCTCAATACTTGCATCCCCAAAGGTGGTGGTGCCAAAATACTCTTGTGCCATTACCGTGCTGCCAAACAACAGTAATTGTACTAAAAGCACCGTTTTTGTAATTGTTTTCATAATGATTGTTTAATGATTAATAATTGATTATCTGTTTTGTTATTTAATATTGAATTCCAGACCAATTCCCCGAACGCTTTCAATGGCAATGGATGGGTCGTCTTTTAACGATTTCCTGATTCGGCTTATAAAAACGTCCATGCTCCTGCCGGAAAAAAAATCGGTTTTTCCCCAAACGTTGGACAAAATATCGTCGCGGCGTATCAGTTGGTTTCTGTTGCGGTACAAAAAATACAGCAGCTTGGCTTCTTTAGCGGTTATCTTATTGGTCTTGCCGTTTATATTCAGCGTTAAGTTTTCGGTGTCGAAAGTGTATTTTCCTATGTGCAACTGTTTTTCCTGGGGTGTTTCGGGTCGCAAGGTGTTTTGCTGTTCGGTGCGCTTTATAATGTTTTTTATCCTGAAAATCAACTCTTCAGCCTCAAAGGGTTTTACCACATAGTCATCAGCGCCGAGCTTTAACCCTTTTACTTTATCTTCTTTGGTTTTCCGTGCCGTTAAAAACAGGAATGGAACTTCAGGGTTTATATCAATTATCTTTTTTGCCAAGGTAAACCCGTCCATAACGGGCATCATAACATCCAGGATGCAGAGATCAAAATTATCTTTACTAAAGGCCTCAAAAGCTTCTTCGCCATTTGTGGCCCAGGTGACGTTGAATTTATTGAGCGTTAAATACTGCTTCAACATCGTTCCAAAATCTTGGTCGTCTTCTGCCAATAGAATGTTTTTCATGATACTATGGGTATTTTTATAATGAACGTGGCGCCTTTTTCGGTTTCGCTTTCTACTGAAATGGTGCCGTCATGAGCCTTTATAATCTGGCTGGTGTAATACAAACCAAGCCCCAACCCCTTGTAATTGTGGGTGTTCTGTTCACTAATGCGGTAAAACTTATGAAAAATGAATTTTTGGTATTTTTTTGAAATGCCAATCCCGTTGTCTTGAACGGTAAAGGTGTGGGTTGAATCATTTTTATCTATGCTATAACCTACATTCAATTTTGTGCCGCCATATTTTATAGCATTGTTCAGTATGTTGATAATGGCGGTGCTCAGATAAAATTTATCGGCTATTATGGGGATCCCAGTGTTTTCAATATTTCGGTCAATGGTTATAGAAGATGAAATGGTCAAGCAATAATCGTCTAACAATTCCTTTAAAAACGTACATCCGTTAAAAGCTTCGGTCGAAAGTTGGATTTGTTGATACCCTAAACTGCTTTTTAACACCTGATCTATTAAATTTTGGAGCCGGGTGTTCTGTCGGTCGATAATCTGTATGGCTTCCGATGTCATCTCTTCGTTTCCCTTGGCGTGTTCACTGGTAAGGGTTTTGGTGGCCAACGATAAGGTAGAGAGCGGGGTTTTGAGCTCGTGGGTAATGTTGTTGATGAAATCGGTTTTTATTTCAGCAACTCGTTTTTGTTTGAACAAATTTTGAATGGAATAGTACAACAGTCCCACAACAAAAAGGAACAATAAACTGGACAATATCAACAAACCGGAGAGTTCCCGTATTATCAAGTTGTTCCAGTTTGAAATGTTCATGAAAATACTAGATTTGAAACTTAAATCAAACATCGCCGGACCATCTTTTAAAGCAATTTCGTGATCTTTTTGCCACGTGCTGTTGTTGATGAGCGTTGCTTCAGATTGTGGAAAGTTCTCACCCAAAAGTAAAATGGTATCGGTATTCTTTTCTGAATAGAGCATTTCCATATTTCCTAAGGAGTCTTTTACCGAAATGGAGGTGACAATTTTTTTAAACCGAACATCAAAATCATCTCCGTACTCTTTTAACTTCTTATTATAGGTTTTGAGAAAACCTGAATTGATTTCCGTCGTTTTTTCATCTAATCGCTGAAGCATTTGTTGTTTAGAAATACGCTTGTTTTTATAAGCTTCAAGCGCTTCAAGAAAATCGTTTCGGTATAACCAAGCGATGGAATCGACCGTGGGCGTGTTGTAAATTTTAGCGATGGCATTACGAGCATCGATGGTTATGGTTTTCTGTTTTAACTCATAACTGTTATAAATAAGGTAGCCTTGAATACCTATTAAGGCAATCAGTGTAAAAACTGAAAATAAAATTAACACCTTGGACTTTAGTTGCATAGCGTAAATATAGAAGATTAGCCTACTAAATATAGCTATAAAAATGGCCGTTAACTTATCGTTAACTTATTTGTGTTTGTTGACCATAAAATTTAATAGATTAAAAATCAAGTGTCTATACGACTTCGATATTAAAAAACCCCTTCAAAAGTTGAAAAGGGGTTTATGTTTATACTTAAAATTTAGGTGTATGCATCTTTTTTTTATTGCTTCACTATTTTTTTACTAGCAGTGTTTCCATTATCATCTTTTATTTTTGCAAGATAAATTCCTGAATTTAATTTAGTTATATCTATAGTATTTTCATTGGAACTTGATTGTAGCACTTGTCCCAATTGGTTGTATATTTCTATTTGAACAATACTTGTTTTTGAAGAAACGGTTAAGACTCCTGTTGTGGGGTTTGGGTATATAACAAATTCAGAATCTATATTACTTTCTCCAATGGATAACGGTGCTGCTTTCCTTAAAATAACACCGCTGGACAAACCAGCAAACCCAGTGTTGTTATCTGTAAATTCGATATCGTAAAAGAATTCGGTATTTGGGCCATCATATTCCAATTCCCAATTCATACCGCCGTCTGTTGTCATGAACATTTTTTCATTAGATCCTCCGATGATTGTCCGTTCAGAATCAAAAACGTGGATACCTTGAAAATTTCCTGACTCTTGCAATAAATTTCTTTCCCAAGTGTCACCAGCGTCATTGGTAATGTACGTATCACCATTAGAGCCAACAGCAACACCATAATCACCCGCAAAATCCACACCTAAAAGCAGTTTAGTTGGAAGCCCTGTGTTTACAACCGTCCATGTCAAACCTCCATCCGTGGACTTTGAGATTCTTTGATTAGGCTGACCAGCAGCGATTAAAGTATTTACATCTGAAACATATGATACGTCATAAGCTGCGTGGATTAATCCAGTAGCTTCTTGCCAATTTGCACCAGCATCATCCGTAACATAAATTTTAGTTGAGGCTACACCTTCTGGATTGGCTGCTGCTATTCCGTTGTCATCATCAAAAAAAACAATCGTTTGAAAAAAATCTCCTGCGGTACTCGGGGAAATATCTGTCCAAGTTGCACCGCCGTCTGTTGTTTTCATAAGAATATCGTTCAATCCTCCTGCATACCCAACATCAACGGATGTAAAAAATATACTCCGTAAAATATCTGCTGTGCCCGAAGCAGGGTAGATCTGCGACCAAGAGTCTCCTCCATCTATAGTTTTAATAATAGTTCCTTCTCCTTCAAATAAACCAGAACCTGTTGCCGCATAACCAACTTCATTTTGTCCTGCAGGGAAAGACATATCGTAAATTCGTGCTGTAGTGTTCGTATTTAATGGTTCCCAATCCTGAGCGTACATAGAGACTGAAAATAAAGAAATACAAAGTGTAAAAATTAAGGTAATTGTTTTCATAAGATATTATTTAGTATAAGAATCGATTTTAATTTTTGACCGTGTCTTTTTAATTGTGTCTTCAATTTTAGGGTACAAAGTTATGGAGGAATTTAATATGCCTCGGTTAATGAACGGTTAACGACAAAAAAAGGGCCTGCTCCGATTTCATTTATTGGAGCAACAATTAAAATAAAAAACATATCTGGTAGTTTCTTAAGAGGATTTTCTGAAAAAACCCGAAAAACTATAAAAACTTAGCCTGCAGCTCGGGTGTAGGAATCATACAGCTTTCCTTTTTACCATACCATTTGTAGCGGTTTTTTGCAATAAAGTTGTAAACTGAGTCTCGAATAAATTTTGGAATAATAATAAAGGCGTAGAGTAGTGGCCAACCTCCAGAAAGATGTTTTGCAATACAGAGCGCGGCAGAAGACTTCTCGTAATGCGCATCGCCATCGATTAAAATAATGGAATCGGTTTTTGAAGTATCTATATTTAATTTTGAAGTTAGTTCTTCACCAATTTCACTTTGCAATGCTGCAAACCGAAACACATCGTTTTTATCCCGTTTAATTGCAAAGATGACAGAGCTGTTGCACAGGTTGCAAACGCCGTCAAAAAGGATGATTTTATGTTTTGGATTGTTGTTCATTTAATTTAAAAATTTTTTCTAGGTGCCTTCTTTACGTTTTGATAGGCTTAGTACATCGTGTTTTTCGTTAATCAAAGTACCTTATTTAAAAAGCATTGGTGTTCGATTAAAGTTTTTTAGACTTTTAAAACTTCAAGAAACATAACTGTTCCTAGCGTTTTTTCATTTGGACACCTTGCTATTTTAGTTTTGTTACTTTTTTAAACTATAAAATGCTTTTAAATATAACTATCTTATTATCAATTTATTAACAATCAAGTCTTAAGTCTTATGTCTATCAGCGTAGCGGTCTTAAATCTTAGTCGGACACGACTATTTAAAAAGCATAAAACACTCAGATACCTTGCTTCATTTTATTTTCTCGGTGCCTGAGTGGCCCGACGATAGGAGGGTTGTATCGAAGGCTCGTCATCTAGCATCCGTCATCCAGCATCAAACCTTTTCCAGCTCCTCCAAACTCACATCGGCCGTGAACATCCCGTAATTTACAATGGCTTTTTTCTTTTCTATTTTGTCGATGGTCCCTATGGCCCGTCCGTCAACCATTCGCACCCGATCACCAAGTTTTAAAGTCACTTTTGGTTTTGGGGGTGGTGCTTTTTTGGCTTCGGCCTTTTCTTGCTTTTTACGTTTTCGAATGGCCGCTACCTTTTGTTCCAACTCTTGCTTTACTTCGTGTTTTTTTGCCTTTTCGGCTTTTTCAGCTTTTTTTTGTGCTTTACTGATTTGTTTCTTTTTAGGCTTTGGTTTTTTGCGTTTGCTGTTTTCTTTTAACACTAGTTTGAAAAGCTCCTCCAACAGTGGTTTTTTCTTTTTGTTGTTGAAGAATTTTTCGGCCAATGAATCCACTTTTCTGCCCAATGAAATCATTTTTTGGTTGCTGTCGTACAGTTCTTGATAACTTTCCAGTTTTTCTTGCACACGATTGTTTATCTCTTCCAGCTGCTTGCTTTCTTCCCGGGCTTTTTGTTCTTCGGTCTTTAAGTTAGCCGAAGTTTTTCGCAATTTAGACCGTTCTTGCTGCAGCTTGGCAATGGTTTTGTCAAACCGCACTTTCCCGCGTTCAATTTTCTTTTTGGCTTTATTAATTAAACTATACGGAATACCATTTTTTTGTGCCACCTCAAAGGTAAAGGAGCTTCCGGCTTCACCAAGGTGCAATTGGTACAAAGGTTCCAAACTTCTATTGTCAAACTGCATATTTGCGTTGATGGCGTGTGGCAGTTCGCTGGCCAATACTTTTAAGTTGGCGTAGTGCGTGGTGATAATTCCAAAGGCTTCACGCTCGTAAAATACTTCTAAAAATATTTCGGCCAAGGCACCGCCTAGTTCAGGATCACTTCCAGTACCAAATTCATCTATTAAAAAGAGGGTGTTTTTATTGCATTTCCGAAGAAACTGGTTCATCTTTTTTAACCGGTAACTGTATGTGCTCAAATGGTTTTCGATGGACTGGTTGTCTCCAATATCAGTTAAAATTCTGTCAAAAAAACTAAATTCGCTCAACGGTTCCACTGGGACCAACAGACCACTTTGCAGCATAACCTGCAATAAACCAACGGTTTTTAACGTGATGCTCTTTCCGCCGGCATTGGGCCCGCTGATGACGATTATGCGTTTTTCAGGTTCCAGCGAAATGGTCTGCGGAAAGGTTTTTTCCTTTCTTTTTTTGTTGGCGATCCACAACAAGGGGTGGTACGCATCTTTTAAAAGCAGAAACTTGTTGTTGGTCAAAACAGGAAGAACACCATTAATGGTGCGGGCGTACTTTGCTTTTGCATATAAAACGTCAATCTTCGATAAGTAGTTTTGATATTGCTTTAGCAGTTTTTTGTACGGGCGTACAAATTCGGTAAGCTGTTTTAAAATCCGTTTTATTTCTTCTTGTTCTTCATAGATCAAGTTGCTCAACTCGTTGGTGTACTCTAAAGTTTCTTGCGGTTCTATGTAAACAATGCTCCCGGTTTTTGAATTGCCCAAAACCGCCCCGCGCACTTTTTTTCGGTACATGGCTTTAACTGCCAAAACACGGCGGTTTTCAACTACGGACTCTTTAATTTCGTCCAAGTAATCGGCCTGTGAGTAATTATTTAACGCTTTTGTAAAAGATGAGTTTATTTGCCCCTTCACTTGGTTTAACCGCCTGCGGATGGCGGCTAATTCTTCCGAAGCTTCATTTTTCACATCGCCAAAGCGGTCTATTTTTTTCTGAATTTCTTCAGAAATACTCGAAGTGTACTCTACTTTTGAAGAAAAACGATTGAGATAAACATAAAACTCTTCAAATTTCTGGAAGAATTTCAGCAAATCGATTGTGGTATCGGTTACCGAACGGATTCTTCTGAAACTTGAAACGTCCAGCACACTGTTTTCAATGCCCAGAAGCTGAAGCGCTTTGTCAATAGGTTCAAAATCGTGATTGGGAATGGGGCTGTCACTTTCAAACGAAGCTGTGAATTCCTTTACCCGGTGCAGTTCTGGAGCGATGTCGTCTGTTTCTTTAAACGGTTTTATCTTCAAAACCCGCTCGCTGCCAGGTTGGGTAATGCAATTTTCTGAGATTTGCTGCAGTACGGAGGGAAACTCCAAATCCTGCAATGTTTTTGAATCGATACGGACCATTCGCCTATAATACTGTATTTTTACGTTTTCAGCATACAAAAATACACATAATGCAGGTAACCATTGAAGAAAGTTGGAAGCGGCAATTGGCCGATGAGTTTGAGAAGCCGTACTTTAAAGAATTGATCCGGTTTGTAAAAAACGAATATGACAAAAATACTTGCTTTCCGCCCGGGCGGCAGATTTTTTCCGCCTTTGACCACACGCCTTTTCATAAAGTAAAAGTGGTGATATTGGGCCAGGATCCCTATCATGGCTTGGGACAGGCCAATGGATTGTGCTTTTCGGTTGCCGATGGTATTGCCAAACCGCCTTCGCTCATCAATATTTTTGAAGAAATAAAAAGCGACATCGGAATTCCCGTCCCTCCAAGCGGAAACTTAGAACGGTGGGCAGACCAAGGCGTGTTGCTATTGAACGCCACGTTGACGGTTAGGGCAAACCAAGCCGGCAGCCATCAAAAAAAAGGATGGGAGCAATTTACCGATGCGGTAATCACAAAACTTTCTGAAAACAGGGAAGGGTTGGTGTTTTTATTGTGGGGAGGATATGCAAAGAAAAAAGGCGCGAAGATAAATTCAGATAAGCACTTAGTATTAACAAGTGGCCATCCATCACCTTTAAGTGCCAACAGGGGCTATTGGTTTGGCAATAAACATTTCAGTAAAGCAAATGCTTTTTTAGAAGAAAATGGAATGGAAAAAATCGAGTGGTAACCTATTGATGAATAGGCATTACTCGATTTGAGATTTACTTTAAGCGTAAACGGTAAAGTCGAGCTATTTTTACTCGTCCTCTGGCGTTTCGGGTTCTGCGGTATCATTGCAGCTAAATTGCAGTAACAAAAAGTTGGTTACCAACAATGCCCCTAAAATGATTAAAAAAGTCGTCATAATTCTTATCTTACGCTAACAAGATGGAAGCAGTAGAAAAAGGTTGCGTAAAAGTTTTGGTTTTTTTTACATTGGGTTCCAAAGAATGTTTTCCGAAGGTATTATGCGGTCTATTAATTTTAGTTCGAGCAATTTTTCCTGTACCCGTTTCAATTCGGGTTTTGTGAGGTTGCGCTGGCTCCATTCGGTTAATTTTAACCATTGTTGCACGTCTTCCAATTTTTGGTCGTAGCGTTTGGAGATCATTTTGTCTATTGCAGGAATATTCTTAAAGTTTCGGGTATTTTCATTTATAACGTCCAATACTTTTTTAATGGTTTCCTCATCTTGTTCCAACACTTCGTTACGTACTGCGATTACAAAACATGGCCACGGGGTAGGGCACTCGCCAACCAACCGTAAGGGACCGTTATCAACATAAGGTTTGGTGGTGAATTTTTCCCACATAAAATAATCGCCATTGCCTTGTGGCAGGTTTTTCAAGGCGCCCTCCAGGTTTTTTATCTCTTTAAAGTTTAGGTCATCTTCGTAATCCCAACCTTGGTTTTCGGCATTTACGTATGCCATTAAATGCGAACCGGAACCATAACGGCTTATGGCGGCTTCGGTTCCTTTTAAATCTAACACCGTTTCATAGTCTGAATTTTCAGCAACATGGATCCCCCATAATAACGGCGATTTTACAAAAACCTGTACAATTTTAGAATCGTTGCCGTTGATGATGTCGCGCACAATACCTTCGGTAAGAATAACGGCCATATCGATGGAGCCATCACGTAACGCTTGGCACATTTCGCCCGTGCCACCATGATAATCTATCCAGCGCAGGTTGATGTTGTGGGTATCGTACTTTTTGTCGCGAAGGGTAAGGTACCAGGGCAAGTTGAAGTGTTCAGGGACACCGCCAATGATCATTTTTTTCATTTTGTAAGTATTTCCAAGGTCTTTTCAATGAGTTTGTTTACCGTTTCCTTTGGGGCGGCACTAAAAGTTCCATTAACGCGATTGGCCACGATCGCATTCAACGATATGGCTTTATGGCCCAATAAACGCGACATACCATAAATGGCCGAGGTTTCCATCTCCATATTGGTGATTCGTTTTTTCTGAAATGTGAAGGAAGCAAGTTTATCGTTCAATCGCCCATCTTGCAAAGGTAAACGAAGGACGCGGCCTTGCGGACCATAAAAGCCTACATTAGTGGCCGTAGTTCCTTTTATGAAATCTGAAGCTGAAAAAAGCTGAAGCAGGTTTTCATCGGCATGTACTACATAAGGTGCCGAGTTTTTTGGCGACCATTGCGTATGCGCGATCAAAGCTTCGGAAAAAGCAGCATCCAGAAACCCCGTATTATTATAAAAATGAAGCAAATTGTCAAATCCCACGGCTGTTTCAGAAACCAAAAGACTATCAATGGGAATGTTGCTTTGTATGGCTCCGGATGTACCCACCCTAACGATGGTAAGTTGGGTATGGTTTTCTTTTAGGGTACGGGTATCAAAATCGATGTTGGCCAACGCATCCAACTCGTTAATGACAATATCGATATTATCGGTACCAATTCCTGTAGAAATAACCGATATACGTTTGCCCTTGTAGGTTCCGGTGTGGGTTTTAAACTCCCTTTTGTGCACATCTACTTCCAGAGCATCAAAATGTTTTGATATTCGTTCCACCCGTCCGGGGTCGCCAACGGTTATCACGGTCTGGGCGAGGTCCTCTGGCTTTAGGTTAAGGTGGTAAATACTGCCGTCTGGGTTTAAAATAAGTTCAGATTCTGTTATTCTCATCCGCCCACACGTTTTACGTTAAAGCCTTTTTCTTGCAAATATGCCATAATTTCTTTGCGATAATCTCCTTGAATGATGATTTGTTCATTTTTAAAACTGCCGCCCACGCCTAGCATTTTTTTCAGTTCTTTGGCCAGTTGCTTAAAATCGCTTTGTGCCCCGTTGTAATTGTCAATAATGGTGATGGGTTTCCCGCGTCGTTTTTCATATTTACAATGCAACGGATCGTCCTGAAGCCAAACGGTCGGTTTTTCTTCCTTGGGTTCCTTGGGCGGTTGATGGTCGGGAAATAAGTCTTTTAACTGATCTTTTAAGTCCATTGTTGTGAATTTGGAATCATGAATTCTGAATTTTACATTCTGAATTCTTAAAAAAAATTAGAAACTACTCTTTTATCAACCCAATCTCCACCAAACGCTGGTGTAAAAATTCTCCGGCCGTAATATCGGGATAGGCTTTAGGATGGTCTTCGTCAATACAGGCCTCTAAACAGTTGAGTTTCATGTCACTTCTCGGGTGCATAAAAAACGGGATGCTGTATCGTGGCGTGTCCCATTCTTCTTTAGGAGGGTTCACCACGCGGTGGATGGTTGATCGCAGTTTGTTGTTGGTATGGCGCTCCAGCATATCGCCAACGTTAATGACCAATTCGTCCTCCTTCGGAATGGCATCGATCCATTCGCCGTCCTTTCGCAAAACCTGCAAGCCTCCAGCCGAAGCTCCCATTAACAACGTAATCAAGTTAATATCGCCGTGGGCCCCGGCACGTACGGCGCCTTTGGGTTCTTCGGTAATGGGCGGATAGTGAATTGGGCGCAATATACTGTTTCCGTTGGTGGCCCATTTGTCAAAATAGGTTTCTTCAATGCCTATGTATAACGCCAAGGCGCGAAGTACATAGATTCCGGTTTTTTCGAGCATACGGTAGGCCTCCATTCCAGTAGGATTAAAATCGGGGAGCTCTTCTACTTGTACATTTTCGGGATATTCTTCGGTTAAGTTTGCCTCGGGGTCGGGTTCTTGGCCAAAATGCCAAAATTCTTTTAAATCGCCTTCTTTCTTGCCTTTTGCATGCTCTTTTCCGAAGGAAACATAACCGCGCTGACCGCCCAGACCTTCTATTTCATACTTTTCTTTGGTTTCCACCGGCATAGCGAAAAAGGCCTTTACTTCTTTGTATAGGTTCGCTACCAAATCATCGCTCAAAAAATGGTTTTTTAAGGATACAAAGCCTATTTCTTCATAAGCTTTGCCAATTTCGTCAACAAATTTTTGTTTTCTTTTTGGGTCGTCAGACACGAAGTCTGCAAGGTCCACACTGGGTATATTGTTCATAAGGTTTAATTTTCAAGGTACTAATCGTATCCAACCTATTTTAATGGCGAATTTATATTTATGAAATTTTCATGGCTTCAATTTGACTTATAATAAGATGACGTAAGACTTAAGATGTGTTCCGATATTATTAGATGTGGAATAAGCTAATTTAAATCCTATGTCGTACGCCAAAAAGTCTTTTGTTAAAAGTGAAATTCCACATTAATTGTGATAGCACCAATTTTAAAATACAAATATACCAAATATAGCGGTTATTCCCGAAGGTAAAAAAATGGATTAAAATCTGTGGTGAACACTATATTTCTTACTTTTGAAAGTCTTAAACAAACGAATATGAGCTCCAAAACCGCAACCGAACAGTTATTTGAATATGACACCACCAACTTGGACAGCAAAACCTTGCTTTCCTTATATAAAAAAATGCTGAAACCCCGATTGATAGAAGAGAAGATGCTGATCTTGCTACGGCAGGGTAAAATTTCCAAATGGTTCAGCGGGATAGGGCAAGAGGCCATTTCGGTGGGCGTTACCTCGGTTTTGGACAAAGACGAATACATTTTGCCCATGCACCGAAACCTGGGGGTTTTCACTACCCGTGAGATTCCTTTGAACCGGCTGTTTTCGCAATGGCAGGGCAAAGCCAATGGGTTTACCAAAGGCCGCGACCGAAGTTTTCATTTTGGGACACAAGAATTTAAAATCGTGGGGATGATCTCGCATTTGGGCCCACAATTTGGCGTGGCCGACGGCATCGCACTCGGCAATAAATTAAAAGAAAACAATCAGGTTTGTGCGGTATTTACCGGCGAGGGCGGAACCAGTGAAGGCGACATCCACGAGGCGCTCAATGTGGCTTCGGTATGGCAACTTCCGGTTTTGTTTTGCATAGAAAATAACGGCTACGGACTTTCCACGCCAACCAATGAGCAATACAACTGTGAAAACCTCGCCGATCGCGGCAAGGGCTACGGAATGGAAGCACATATTATTGAGGGAAACAATATTTTAGAGGTTTATACCAAAGTAAAAGAACTTGTAGAAGATATGCGCAGCAATCCCCGGCCTGTATTATTGGAATTCAAAACCTTTAGGATGCGCGGCCATGAAGAGGCGAGCGGCACCAAATATGTACCGCAAGAATTGATGGGCGCGTGGGCGGCAAAGGATCCGCTGGAAAACTATGAAGCTTTTCTTCGGAAGGAAAACATCCTTTCAGAAGAAGATGTTGTTCGTTTTAAAGAAAGGATTTTAGCTGAAATTAATGAAAACTTAGACCTTGCTTTTTCTGAAAATCCCATCACTTCAACTCAAAGTAATGAATTAAATGATTTGTTTGAAGAATATGAATATCAAGAAATTACAGTAAATTCAGAAAAGGAAGAATTGCGCTTGGTCGATGCTATTTCCCAAGGATTGAAACAGGCCATGCAGCGCCACGACAACTTAGTGATCATGGGCCAAGATGTCGCCGAATACGGCGGCGTTTTTAAAATAACCGATGGTTTTTTGGATGCTTTTGGCAAAGAGCGGGTACGCAACACTCCTATATGTGAGTCGGCCATTGTTTCTACGGCGATGGGGCTGTCGATCAACGGCTTTAAAGCGGTAATGGAAATGCAATTTGGCGATTTTGTGACCTCTGGGTTCAATCCCATTGTCAATTATTTGGCGAAAAGCCATTACCGTTGGAACCAAAAAGCAGATGTGGTGATCCGTATGCCTTGCGGAGCGGGAGTAGGGGCAGGACCTTTCCACAGCCAGACCAACGAGGCTTGGTTTACGCACACCCCCGGATTAAAAGTTGTGTATCCAGCGTTTCCTTATGATGCAAAGGGGTTATTGGCTACATCAATTGAAGATCCTAATCCAGTTCTATTTTTCGAACATAAAGCATTATATAGAAGTGTACGACAAGAAGTACCAACCGATTATTTTACCTTACCACTTGGTAAAGCTTCTTTAATAAGAGAAGGTGATGACATTACAATTGTTACTTATGGCGCCGGTGTCCATTGGGCGATGGAAACTTTGGATGAAACGCCAGAAATTTCAGCAGATTTAATCGATTTGCGTACCCTTTCCCCTTTAGATACCGAAGCTATTTTCACTTCGGTAAAGAAAACCGGTAAGGTAATTATCCTTCAAGAAGATTCTATGTTCGGGGGGATCGCATCGGATATTTCTGCATTGATTTCTGAAAATTGTTTTGAATATTTGGACGCTCCAATTAAACGTGTGGCCAGTATGGAAACCCCGGTCCCATTCGCTGTAAACCTTGAAAAACAGTACCTTCCAAAAGAACGTTTTAAAGAAGAATTGGCGTTATTAATAGCTTATTAAAATGTTAACATAAGCTGTTAAACTTATTCTAAACATGATACAGCAAGGGGTTTTCTTACGTACCTTAGTATCATTACTAATCAATAAAACTCAAAAATTATGGTACGCTGGATTATTATTTTTCTTGTAATTGCAATTATTGCGGCAATATTTGGATTTGGAGGCATCGCAGAAGGTGCAACCGATATCGCAATGATCATTTTCTGGATATTTTTAGTGCTTTTAGTACTTTCTTTGCTTTCTAGACTTTTCAGAAGATAATATCAAACTTCAATTCTATTAACCTTAAAATTAAAACCACCAAGTATGAAAAAACTTATTGTACTGGCTGTTGTGGCTATGACCGTATTGGCTTGCGGAACTCCCAAAACAGTCATCGAGTCCCGTAAAATAATCAAAGGCTACTGGTCTTTGGATAATATCACCTACAGCGAATCGGGTGAATTTAACGTTTCGCTTTTGGGCGACACCTCAAAAGAATGCTTTGAGGGCAGCACATGGCGATTTATCCCCAATAACAACACGGGAGTTTATACGATAAATAACCAAGATTGTCCTACGGGCGATAGAAATTTCATCTTTACCATTCAGGAAATAGATCCCGAAACAGGGCTTTACGATTTCTTATTGAAACCGACCAACGCCAAGGGGAAATCTGAAAATGATGTAGGTTTCCGCCTGCAATTGACGCAGTTAAACGAATCGACTATGCGTTGGGAACAGACCGTAGATCTTGACGGGTCCCCTTTCACAATTAATATGAACTTTACAAAAATCAATGAATAATGAACAAGACACTCAAAAAAATAGCAACAGTAACAATGGCGTTTATGTTTTTAACCGCTTTCACCAATTGTGAAGCCGTTAAAAATGCAAATAACAAACAAAAAGGTGCTGTAATAGGTGCTACTGGAGGAGCTATCCTTGGAGCCATTCTCGGTAATAATGTGGGAGAAGGCGGTAATGGAGAGCTCGGTGCCGTTATTGGCGGTGTGGCAGGAGGAGCTGCCGGGGTTATCATTGGTAATAAAATGGACAAGCAAGCCCAAAAAATCGAAACCGAAATTCCGGGCGCACAAGTAGAACGCGTGGATGATGGTATTGTGGTAACATTCGATGAAAACAGTGGCGTGTACTTCGACACCAATAAATATAACATCAATGCGGCCTCACAAGCTACGCTTGATAAACTCGCCAATGTACTGCGCGAATACCCAGATACCGATGTATTGGTAGTTGGGCATACCGACAGTACCGGATCTGCCGAATATAACATGACGCTTTCCAAACAGAGAGCACAAGCTGTTACCAATTATTTTACACAAAATAAAGGATTGAGCAACGGGCGCTTTACCACCAATTGGTTTGGCGAACAAAGCCCAGTTGCAGACAACAGCACAGCAGAAGGCCGTGCGCAAAACCGCCGTGTTAACGTAGCCATTGTTCCTAACGAGAAAATGGTAAACGAAGCCGAGCAAGAAGCGCAACAAAGAAACTAATTTATACCCCTCACTAATGCACAACAAGTCCTGTTTTTAACGAAGCAGGATTTTTTTTGTACATTCCACTTTGCAGTTACGCCAATGGACAATACACTTTATGAAGTTGCGATTATAGGAGGAGGCTTAGCAGGGTTAACCTGTGCCTTGCACCTTTCCAAACAAGGTGTTAGCGTGCTTTTGATTGAAAAAAACCCGTTCCCGAACCATAAAGTTTGTGGCGAATATGTGTCCAATGAGGTATTGCCATACCTTAATTCACTCGGCCTTGACCCTTTAAGTGAAGGGGCTGTGCCTATTTCAACACTAAAAATTACCTCTCCAAACCACAAAACCCTGAAAACCACATTGCCGTTGGGTGGTTTTGGGATAAGCCGTTATGCTTTCGATACCCTACTATACGAGCAGGTAAACAAAAATTGCGACGTAGTTTTTAAAACAGTTGAATCCATTTCATTCCAGAAAGAGGCTTTTGAGATTGCAACACAGGACAGCACAATGTACAAAGCCACGTATGTGGTGGGTGCCCACGGAAAACGTTCAAATATCGATAAAAAACTCAACCGGAAGTTTATTGCACAAAAATCTTCCTGGTTGGCCGTAAAAGCACATTATCAGTTTGATTTTCAAGCAAATACCGTTGCGTTGCATACTTTTAAAGGCGGATATTGCGGGCTTTCCAAAACTGAAACGGGTGCTGTAAACGCGTGTTATTTAACGACCTATGCTTCTTTTAAGAACTATAACGGAATAGATGATTTTCAGGAAAACAACATGGCCAAAAACCCCAATTTAAAACATTTCTTTTCTGAAGCCGTCCCGCTGTTCGATTCGCCGTTGACCATTGGGCAAATATCGTTTCAGCCCAAAAAACCAGTAGAAAACCATATCTTTATGATAGGGGACAGCGCAGGTTTGATCCATCCCTTGTGCGGAAACGGCATGGCGATGGCCATTCATAGCGCAAAATTGTTTTCTGAATTATTTCTGAAGCAGCAACAAACAAAAAATATAGACAGAAGTTTATTGGAGAAAGAATACGAAAAACAATGGAACAACACCTTTTCAAGCCGTTTAAAGATGGGGCGTTACCTTCAAAAAGTTGTATTGAACGAAACTGCTTCCCATTTCGGTTTTTCATTGCTGAATGCATTTCCCGGCTTGCTCAAAACACTCATTAATAAAACGCATGGAACCCGCTTACGCTAATGCCAGAATTTTCATCCACATACCGCTCCAATGAAGTTGAAATCATGGACGATTTTAATTTACAGGGAAAAGAAATGCAAGCCGTGTTAACCGATTTAAAAACCGTTAACACCATATTGGGAGGTGCCAATACAACACTTAACGGCCTTAAAAGCCTTTTGGCCTCACTGCCTAAAGAGCGACCCATCACAATTTTGGACGTAGGATGCGGTGATGGCGAGATGCTTCGGAAATGTGCCCGATTAGGCCTTAAAAACGATTATGAGTTTCAATTAATAGGGATCGATGCCAATGCCCATATTATTTCAGAAGCTAAAAAACGGTCCAAAAAAAACCAGAACATAACTTTTAAAACGGTCGATGTGTTTTCAGAAAAAAACCTTCCAAAAGCCGATATTGCCCTGTGTAATTTGTTTTTGCACCATTTCAAGAACGATGAGATTACAGCCATTCTTAAGAATTTGATGAATATTTCCAAAGTCGGGATTGTAGTAAACGATTTACAACGCAGTAACCTCGCCTTCCACTTATTCAAAGGGTTTAGCAGGTTGTTTCTGAAAACCAAAATAGCCCGTTATGATGGTTTGGTTTCCGTGGCACGAGGATTTAAAAAAGAAGAGCTGTGGCAAATTTCAGAAAAAATAGACCAACAACAATCCACCATCCGCTGGAAATGGGCCTTCCGCTACCAATGGATATTAAAAAAGCAACGATGAACGTAATAATAAAAACAGTAGCCACGCAATTGCCGCCTTTTTCCCAGCGCACGGAAGAGACCTTGCCGTTGGTAAAACTGTGGTTAGAAGGCCAAGAACAACGTTTTAAACGGAAAGTGATCAAAATTTTTGAAGGCTCTGGCGTAGAGCGGCGGTATTCTATCATGGACCCGAAACAGGTGTTTACGCATACCGATTTTGAGTCTAAAAACGAATTGTACGTACAGGAAATAAAACAGCTGGGCAGGCAGTGTCTGGAAAAAGCTTTGCAACAAGCCAATTGGAAACCAACAGACATCGATTACATTATAACTGTAAGTTGTACGGGGTTTATGATTCCTTCGGTCGATGCGTATTTGATCAATGAATTGCAACTGCGGCAAGATGTGGTGCGCCTTCCCGTTACCGAAATGGGCTGCGCGGCAGGCGTTTCAGGAATGATTTATGCTAAAAACTTCTTAAAAGCCAATCCCGGAAAACGGGCTGCCGTTATTGCGTTGGAAGCTCCAACAGCAACCTTTCAATTAGATGATTATTCAATGGCAAATATTGTTAGTGCCGCTATTTTTGGGGATGGAGCGGCTTGTGTGCTGTTATCTTCAAATGAAGAGGATAAGGGGCCAAAGTTGTTAGATGAAGCCATGTACCATTTTTATGATGCCACCAATTTAATGGGTTTTAAACTGGTAAACACCGGTCTGCAAATGATTTTGGATAAAGCAGTACCACAAACCATAGCCGATCATTTTCCAAAAATAGTCCATCCATTTCTTGAAGAAAACAATATACGTATTGAAGATGTGGACCATTTGATTTTTCATCCCGGCGGAAAAAAAATAGTGCAAACTGTGGAAGAACTTTTCGGAAGTTTGGGTAAAAACATAGATGATACCAAAGAAACCCTTAAATTGTACGGTAATATGAGCAGCGTTACCGTGCTGTTTGTATTGGAACGGTTTATGAAAAAAACTACCAAACCAGGTGATTTGGGATTAATGTTGAGTTTCGGTCCTGGTTTTTCAGCGCAACGAATCCTTTTACAATTTTAATATGGCAAAAGAATTTTCAAATCAGTGGGCATTAATTTTAGGCGGCAGTAGCGGCTTAGGCCTTGCCTCTGCACATAAACTGGCTGAAGCGGGAATGAATGTTTGTATCGTGCACCGTACGCGGAAAAGCGACATGCAAGCGTTGCACGAAGAATTAAAAAGAATGAAAGATGCGGGGGTGGAAGTAATGGATTTCAATAAAGATGCTTTAAAAGAAACAACCATCAAAGCTGTTCTTGCTTCCATACCAAAAAACAGTTGTAAACTATTGTTGCACAGCATTGCCAAAGGCAGTTTAAAAACCATGCAGGCCGCCCAGTTGAATATGCTTTCCATGACCGACTTGGACATCACCTTGCACGGGATGGCCACCAGTTGGTACGAATGGACCCAAGCCTTGATTGCCCATGAAACCTTTACCGAAAATGCCCGGAACATTGCCTTTACCAGCGAAGGAAACGCAAAAGTCTGGCCGGGCTACGGAGCAGTTTCGGCAGCAAAAGCCACTTTGGAGGCCTTGATGCGCCAAATGGCCGTAGAATTGGCACCGCTTAACATTACCACCAATTGCATACAGGCCGGAACAACGCTGACCCCTTCATTTAAAATGATCCCCGGCAGCGAAACCCTCACCGAACAGGCTAAGAAAAGAAGTCCGTTTAATAGATTAACAACCCCTGAAGATGTGGCAAACTCGGTGTATTTGCTTTGCAAAGACGAAGCGAACTGGATAAATGGCACCATTTTAACGGTTGACGGGGGCGAAAGTTTGCAGTAAATGGACACGAAATTTGAAAATATCTTAAAAAGACTGCCGTATCAAGAACCTTTTTTGTTTGTAGATGAACTGATATTTATTTCCGAAGAAAAAGCGGAAGGTCTTTATACGTTTAACCCTACGGCCTATTTTTACGAAGGGCATTTTAAGGAAATAGCCGTAACACCGGGAGTCATATTAACCGAATGTATGGCGCAAATTGGTGTGGTCTGCCTTGGTATTTATTTAATTTCTAAAACGGATTCTGAAAATTCATTCAAAAATTTGCATATAGTGTTGAGCAATACGAATATCGATTTTTTAAAACCCGTTTATCCTGGGGAAACCGTTAGCGTGGTTTCAAAAAAAGAATATTTTCGGTTCAATAAACTGAAATGTGCGGTTAATATGCTGAACAGCCGAAATGAAATCATCTGCAAAGGCACCATTAGCGGAATGGTTAAAATTTCAGGAGATGAAGCATAGGGTTGTGGTTACAGGGCTTGGCGTGGTTGCTCCTAACGGTGTGGGCGTACCGGTTTTTTCAGAAGCAATCCAATCGGGCACATCGGGAATTGCATTTCATCAAAAATTAAAAGAATTGGGTTTTTCTTGCCAAATAGGGGGAATGCCGAACATTTCAGAAGAAAAAATAAAAGAATATTTTACCGATCTTCAACTTAAAAATTTTAAAAGCGACAATATTTTGTACGGCGTTATTGCCGGAATGGATGCGCTTAAGGATGCTGACATTAGTCTCGCTGGCAAACAAGGAGAACCGTTGTGGGATTTGGGGATTATTTTTGGCTCAGGGAATAGTTCCGTTGAAAAATTCAGGGAATCGTTCTATAAAATTGATGAGGGTAACGTACGCCGGTTGGGAAGCACGAGCGTGGCCCAAACCATGGCGAGCAGCGTTGCAGCGTATCTGGGCGGAATGAGCGGTGCCGGAAACTGGGTGACAAGCAATGCATCAGCCTGTGCCACGGGAACCGAAGCGATTGTTATGGGGTATGAGCACATTGCTTCGGGAAAAGCAACACAAATGCTTTGCGGAAGCAGCAACGACGGCGGTCCGTATGTTTGGGGTGGCTTTGATGCGATGCGGATTTTGCCTTATCAGTACAATAACGATCCTACGGCAGCCTCCAGGCCGATGGATGCAAATGCCAGCGGATTTGTACCCGGTTGCGGCGCCGGGGCCTTGGTTTTAGAATCGTTGAAAAGTGCCCAAGAAAGAGGCGCAACCATTTATGCTGAAGTGTTGGGCGGTCACGTAAACAGTGGTGGTCAACGAGGCGAAGGCAGTATGACCGCACCTAACAGTATAGCGGTGAAACGATGTATCACCGAAAGTTTAAAACAGGCTGAAATTGACGTCTCGGAAATTGACTATATCAATGGCCACCTTACCGCCACTACTAAAGACCCGTTGGAAATACGGAATTGGTGCGAAGCGCTGTACAGAAATGGGGCAGATTTCCCTTATATCAATTCACTGAAAGGAATGACCGGCCATTGTTTAGCTGCAAGCGGCAGTATTGAGGCGGTTTCAACCATACTTCAGTTAAAAGATGGTTTTTTATTTCCGAATGTAAATTGTGAAACCGTGCATCCGGAGATTGAAAGGTTGATTTCTTCTGAAAAAATTCCGAAGGAAACTTTTAAAACGAATCTTCAAACCGTAATAAAAGCCAGTTTTGGTTTTGGCGATGTGAATGCGTGTATTATCTTTAGAAGAAAAAGTTGATCTATGACCACCGAACAAATTTATGCAAAACTGCTCCCAATTGTAAAAACCTATCTGCCCGAAGATGTTTCAGAAGAAGCTATTGCTGCAGATAAAGACCTTACTGGCGAATTGAACATCAACTCGGCCCATTTGGTCGATGTGGTTTTGGATGTTGAAGATGAATTTGATGTGGAGTTTGCCAATGCCGATATGGAGAATTTACGGACCCTGAATGACGCAATTGCTATTATAAAGCAGAAATTAAATATAAGATAGGGAAAAAAGAAAAAGCTGAAATCGTTTAAAATTTCAGCTTTTTACGTTTCTGTCAACCGTTTTGGCTTAGTAGGCGTAGCGGTTGGTTTCTTCAAAATAAGGGTCTTCATAAGTATGGGTGTTTTCTCTAAAAGGAAAGAAATCGTGCTGTTTTCTGGCAGCACTAATTAGCCTTTTCCTTACATTCCTCTGGGTTTTCATGGTAGTTGATTTATAAAATTGATTGATGATGACTCGGCCTTATCGGTACCTTCGTTTTTGGTTCCACGTGTAGCCGTGTGTGTTTTGTAACCGTTCGGTAATTTGATTGCTGTCTAATGTTCTCATGATAATTGGTTTTAAATGATTAATATTTTTTGATTTTAGAGGTTTTAGGCTTTTTGCCGGTATCTTCTCTTTTGGTTCCAAGCATAGCTCTTTGAGTTGTGTAATCGCTCTGTAATTTGATCGCTGTCTAATGTCCTCATGATAATTGGGTTTTAATGGGTTGATGAAAAATTGGCGTTTTAAACCTTTTGTTTTTAACCGGTTGTATTAAATAGACGACGGAGTATCATTTTTGTTACAGTACTATGCAATGCAAAGTAGTAATTTAACAACTATTTAACATGCATGGTTTAAATTGGCTGCAATAGGAGAGGAGCTAATGGGTGTGATGGTTGTTTTTTCAATCTTATAAAACGACTTTAAAATTATTCTCTAAAAACTCGTTGAAAACACTTAAAAGGCCTTATTTTTGCACCTCATTTTTCAGAAGGGACTATAAATGAGCACAACAAGCAACACAACCGTTTTAAAAGAAAAGAAAACCGATAAAGACCTGTATAACTACCAACGAGGGGCAATCAGCAAGATTTTTAAAAGTTTTGAGGAAGCTCCCGAGGATTATCATTTATTGTATCAACTGCCCACGGGTGGTGGTAAGACGGTTATTTTTTCTGAAATTGTAAGGGAATACCTGCGTACCCGAAATAAAAAAGTACTGGTATTGACCCACCGTATTGAACTGTGCAAACAAACTTCAAAGATGTTGACCGAATTTGGTGTGGTCAATAAAGTGATCAATAGTACCGCTAATCTTGACGACCAAGCACAATACAGTTGTTTTGTGGCCATGGTAGAAACCTTGAACAACAGGTTGCGGGACAATATGCTGGATATTTCAGACATTGGGTTGGTAATTATTGATGAAGCGCATTACAATTCGTTCACAAAACTGTTCAAGTATTTCGACAAATCATTTTTATTGGGTGTTACCGCAACCCCGTTGAGCTCGAACATAGAACTTCCAATGAAAGATAATTATGACGAGTTGATTGTTGGCGAGAGCATTCCGGCCCTTATTGAAAATGAATTTTTGGCCCGTGCCATTAATTATTCCTATAATGTAGGGCTTACGTCTTTGGTGGTTGGTTCCAACGGTGATTATACGGTGCAATCTTCCGACGACCTATATACCGGTACCGATATGTTGAGCCGCTTGCTACAAGCGTATGAAGAACGCAGCAAGGGCAAGAAAACATTAATCTTCAATAACGGGATCAACACCTCGCTCTATGTGTACGATACTTTTAAGCGGGCGGGCTATCCCATTATGCACTTGGACAATACCGCTTCAAAAAAAGAACGCAATATGATTTTGAAGTGGTTCCGGGAAACGCCTGATGCGATATTGACTTCGGTAAGTATTTTGACCACTGGGTTTGACGAACCTTCTGTAGAAACCATTATCCTGAACCGCGCCACACGTTCTTTAACCCTGTATTACCAGATGATTGGCCGTGGTTCGCGTATTACCAATGATAAATCCACGTTTAACGTAATCGACCTGGGGAACAATTTTTACCGTTTTGGAGCTTGGGGCGAAGATTTGGACTGGCAACGCATTTTCAAGTCGCCAAAATACTTTTTGGACAACCTGATAGACGATGAAGAACTGGAAAGTAATTTTAAATATGAAATGCCCGATGAAATAAGGGAGCAGTTCTCAAAATCTGAAGATGTGTATTTCGACATTAAAAAAGCCTATACCGAATCGGTTAAAAATGGGGAATCCACAAAGGTCATTCTGGAACGGTCGGTAGAACAGCACGCCAAAATTTGCATTGAAAACAGCGAAGACGTGTTTGATGCCCTTATTCTGGCCAAAGAACTGGGTGACGATATAGACCACCGCATTGAGCGATATACCAAATGCATAAGCAAGAGCACGCACAATTTTGTAAGCTGGTTAAAAAAAGACTACCGGTTAAAGTTGCGCTCATACCTGCGCGAGAACTTTGACGAAGTTTTTGAAGACATTCACGGCTATCCGCCAGAAGAGTAGAGCACTTAAACTTTTGCATTTAAGCTTAAGCTCTATAGCTAAACAGAAGGTAAACTTGAGTCATACAATTAAAATCATATGGTTAAAGTTGTTTATGCTACATTCACGTCATTTACTCAAGTCGGCAATCTAACTTCTCAAATATAATTTCTACTGATATGTCCAAGCCACGATCCTGCTTTTCTTGTTTCCTTGCGACATCTCGATGATTTTATGCCTGGCGTTTGTCTTTTTTATCTGTTTCTGGATTTTTGGAAGGTTGTCACTCTTTGACACCAATGAGGTAAACCAACCCACTTGGTTCTTAAAGTCCACACTTTGCTTAATCATTCGTTTTATAAAAAGCGCTTCCCCGCCATTGCACCAAAGCTCATTTGCTTGACCGCCAAAATTTGACGTGTTCGTTTCAGCATACCCGAGGTTTTTCATTTTGGTGTTGGTTAATTTAACCGCTTCCTCTTCCGAAGCATGAAAAGGCGGATTGCACATAGTAAAATGGTATTGCTCTCCCGTATTAATGATGCCTTCAAAAATATGGGCGTTGTTTTTTTGGTGCCTGATCTCTATATTCTTCTTCAAATCGGGCGTAGCTTCAATATTCTCCAAGGCCGATTTCACCGAGTTTTCATGGATATCGCATCCCACCATCTGCCAGTTGTAAAGACGCGCCCCGAGAATAGGATAGATGCAGCTGGCGCCAACGCCTATGTCTAAACCTTTTACAGGAGGTTTTGAATTGTTTTCTGAAACCAAATCATTCAGATGGTAAATATAATCTGCACGCCCGGGGATTGGTGGGCAAAGATAGTTTTTTGGGATATGCCAATCGTTAATATGGTATTGGCGCATTAAAATTGCCTTGTTTAAATGGAAAACGGCTTCTTTATCTGAAAAATCTATGGTCCTAATTCCGTATCCATTTACAAAAACGTGTGATGTCAATGCTGGATGAGTCTCGCTTAACCCTTGAAAATCATAGGACTTATTGTGTATGTTTTTTGGATGCATGGTGGTTGGTTAGTTAACTTTAAAAGTACTGCTTCTTATGTTGTGTGTTATACGTGTTTCCCCGTATCTTATTCTAAAAAAACGCAGTAGGGTGCAATTAACAAAGTTTAACCCTTTATACCAAAATATTTTGTGTATTATGCTCTTTTTTAGCATTATATTTGCACCCTGAAAAAAACAAAGTATTTATATTACATTAAAATAAGTACGAGCCCATGGACAAGACAGAAAAGAAAAAAGAAAGCGGTTTAAAACGGATGCACAAATATTACAGCCTCACGGGTTTTTATAACTTTGTGGGTCATAGCCTTAAAAAAAGCATTATCCCTATTCTTCTGTTTATAGGTGTATTGTTTTTAGTTGATTGGCTGTTGCTCGATTTCAGTGCTTTTTTCACTCACGTTACTGAAACCTACCCACCTTTAAGTGTGTTATTGGTATTTTTTGCCAGCGAGACTTTATTGGGATTGATTCCGCCTGAAATATTCATCGCTTGGTCCAGTAAAATGTCCGATCCTGTACTATATCTTTCTTTTTTGGCGGGTTTATCCTATCTCGGTGGAATTGGAAGCTATTTTATAGGAAAGTGGATCTTGCAAATACCATCGGTATATGAGTATGTTGAAGTAAAGATGAAAAAACACCTTAAGAACGTTCGCAAATGGGGCGGTTTTTTAATCGTTGTGGGTGCGTTGTTGCCCATTCCTTTTTCCATTACCAGTATGGCGGCGGGAACCATCAATTATAAATTTGGGAACTATCTTATGTTCGGGTTATTGCGATTTGCGCGTTTTGCCATTTATGGCATCGCAATTTTCAGCCTTATGCAATGATAGGCTTCTAAAAGAATAGTACTTTTGTTGGCACAGCAATAAGCTTTTTCTTTTATGCCTAAAAACGACCCTTACGCAGCGCTACGCTACCGTGAATTCAATATTTTTTTACTGCTTCGGTTTGCTTTGGTCTTTGCTTGGACCATGCAATTTGTTGTTATAGAATGGGAAGTGTATAGCATTACCAAAGACCCGCTTTCATTGGGTATCATTGGCTTGATGGAAGTGATTCCAGCTGTTTCCATGGCACTGTTTGCCGGGCATGTAGTGGATCAAAAAGAGAAAAAGAGCCTGCTTATAAAGTGTATTATCGGCTTTTCCGTAGTAAGCTTAGGGTTGTTTTTAATTACTTGGCCGCGGTTAATCGGTGGTTTAACGACCAATACCATTTTGTACATCGTTTATTTTTTGGTGTTTATGGGCGGGATTGTCCGTGCATTTCTCGGTCCCACGATTTTCTCGTTGTTTTCCTTATTAATTCCAAAAAAAGTATATCCCAATGCAGCTACTTGGAGCAGTTCGGTATGGCAAGTAGGTGCTGTTTTAGGCCCTGCTTTTGGCGGATTTGCCATTCACTGGATTGGCGTGCACTGGGCTATGTGCTTTATTTTTGCCTTGTCGCTATTGGCATTGATCTGTTTATTTCAAATTCCGAAAAAACCCGTTTTAAATCCCAATATTGGCGAACCGGTTATGAAAAGCTTAAAAGGAGGGCTTAAATTTGTGTATAGTAATAAAGTGATCTTAGGGGCCTTAAGTTTAGATATGATTGCCGTGTTGTTTGGTGGTGCAGTGGCGCTGCTTCCCATCTTTGCACAGGATATTTTAAACGTAGGCTCTGAAGGCTTCGGAATCTTACGTGCGGCACCGGCTGTTGGCGCTGCTATAATTATGTTTACTTCTGCTTATTTTCCGCTTAACAAAAATGCAGGGATGAAACTTTTGGCCGCTATTTTTGGTTTTGGGCTATGTATTATTGTGTTTGGACTCTCAACCTGGTTCTGGCTTTCGGTTTTCGCCTTGTTTATGAGCGGGGTGACCGATGGTATATCTATGATCATCCGGCAAACCATTTTGCAATTAAAAACACCCGACGCCATGCGAGGTCGCGTAGCATCGGTGAATTCTATGTTTGTTGGGTCTTCCAATGAGCTGGGCGCTTTTGAAAGTGGGCTCACGGCCAAATTAATGGGTACCGTTACCGCCGTTGTTTTTGGAGGCTGTATGACCTTGGTTACGGTAGTGGCCACTGGAGCGATTCTTCCGAAGTTCAGAAAACTCGATTTGGAAGAAGATTTAAAGGAATTTTCAGAATAAGTGATTTTACTTATAGCTTAGTTTTCGAAAGCCGTCGAGCCGCTAAGGTTGGCGCAATTTATATTACTGATCATAGTTGTCGTGGCTAAGAGTATTGTTGGAGCAGATAGGAGATTGCCGTTCGGTTGGACACCGAGCCAAAACCTTGTTTCTCGCTCATTAAAAAGTAGTGTTTTTTTTGTTTTAAGCACTTAAACCCGAATTGCTTATAACCTTTGTTGCTTTTTGTTATTTTTTCGCAAGTTGGTAATTATTGACCAAAACAGATGCCGATATTTGAAGCGTTCGCTCCAGTTCTCGTATCATATCAACCGTTAACCTTTTCTTTCGGCTCAGAATTTCCGAAACTCGACTTTTTCCACCTATAATACCTACCAAATCCTTTTGCCGCATATTAAGCTCTTCCATTCGAATTTTTATCGCTTCTATCGGGTCTAGCGCTTCGATAGGGTAGTGCTCGTTTTCATAATTTTCAATGAGCAGTGAAAGTATTTCCGCCTCATCGCCTTCTTTTGTATCTACTGGCGCATCAAAAATCACTTCAAGCCTGTCAAGTGCATTTCGATAATCTTTTTCTGTCTTAATTGGTTTCATTCTCATCACCATACTTTTTAAATTGTGTCTGCATCTATTTTATCATATTCGGCTTGCGTACCGATAAACCGAATAAATGCCCATTGTTTTTCGTAATTGAACTTTACCACCAGTCCATAGGAATTTCCCTTGATATTGAAAACCACCCGGCCGTTCTTCAGAATACTTGCAGAAATATATGTTTGCTTTACGTCGTTTGGAGTTAGCCAGATTGCCTTATTGACTGTATCGTACCAGGTTTTTAAATATTGTTCAGCATCTGCGTGGTTTTCCCAGAATTCTCGTAACGTACTTTTCGCAACTATTCGTTTCATTCGCTCTATTGTAAAACAAATATACGATTAGTTCTCAAATAAAGAACTGCTAATGGGTGTTATTTTCACAGAAGGTAACTCACGGCTAATAGCTCACAGCTTACCGCTTAATGCAATCTCTTCCTTGTTCCAGATCAAGATGCTTTTACCAAGAAATACATTGGCCAGCACCATCATAGCGAGGATGAGTATTTCTGAAATGTTCGAAGCTTCATAAAAAAGTGCCCCCATAAAATGATATACGTTAAATAGTCCTACGACCATTGCCCAACAGAAAGCCGTCCAACGAAACCACGATTTGTTCACTTCCAACGTCAATAAAAAGAAAAGAAAAGCCAACCCTTCCAAGCCGATGCGCCATAAGTGGTGGTTGATGGGCGTTTTGCCAGTAGCGCCCTCAATCATCACACTTTCGTTATAGTACACGCTCATGACGCCGTAAAGGTGATGTAAAATAAACCCGATGGCCAAGAAAAGCCATAACAATGCAGTTTTTGTTCTCATAAATTTTAAGTTGTTTGTAGTTTTTGTTGAAGTAGTTTGCGTTTGTTTAATCTTTTGATTGCGTTCTTGGATTAATTCAGAATGGTCAATATTAGTAACTGGTCGCTTTAATTTTAAAACAACCCATAATGAAACGATGCTCATGATAATCCAGAAAAGATCAACGCAGAAAATTTCATATTGACCTTCTGAAAATGTTTTCCATACCCAGTTTCCGGAGGTGATTCCATTTACTAATGGGATTAAAAACCCTAAAATGCTTCCTGATAATAAAGTGTATTTATTGGTTTTGTAGTTATCGCGCATAAACCGAAAGATAACAGCAACGGCGATCCATCCTAAAAAGTAAACAGCGTATAAAATGGTTTTGCGGGAGTCGTCCATAGACCTAGGCAGTACCTTCGCAATAATAAAAGAGAAGGCGGTGATGGGATACATACTCAAGCAAATAGCCAAATAAATATGCCCTACCTTTCGGTTGAATAACTTTTGCTCAATAGGGACATTTTTTTTATTCCGTGCTTCCAACCAAATTAAAACTCCCGAAATAATCACGAAACAGGTGATCAATGCCAATACGAAATAAAGAAACTTCAATGGCAGGCCACCAAAATCGCCAAAGTGAAGCCTCCGTATTGTTAGTTCTACATCTTCCAGATAATCATTGTCGTACGGATTTTTTTCTGAAACAAGCTTTCCGGAAGCTACATCATAAACAGTACGACCATTTCCTAAGAACTTATCGCCAGGATCCAATAAACCGTCAACCTGAAATTTCATATTAGTGGCACCGTAATTACGAATATACACTTGAGCAGGCATGAAGGTTTCCCACTTGCTAAGCGTTTTATCCATAAAAACGTTTAAATCGGGAATGTCAGCTACTTTTTCATCTGTTAGCTCATAGGTTTTTGCCATTGGGCGGAGTTCTGAAATTGTCTTGTCTTGATCGTTGTTATAGACATAATTTGCCGGTAACAAGACCAAAGCCGAAAGACATAAAAAACAACTAGTGACAGCGAATACAAATTGAAATGGCAGCCCAATGACGCCCAAGGCCGTATGCGCATCGGTCCAAATGGTCTTTAATTTCTTTTTCGGCCTAAAGGTGTAAAAGTTCTGAATGATCTTTTTCCAATGGACAATTACTCCGGTTACAATGGCGAATAAAAAGAAAAGTGCTATGAACCCGGCAATGTAAATACCAACGACTGGTATCTGACTAAAAAAGTGTAATCTATATATTAATTCGCCAATACTATAAAAATCATAATATTCTGAATGACTGTAATCTAAAGCATCTAAAAAGAAGTAATACTTCTTGTCTGGATTATTGACAATCGTGGTGTCTTGCGATTTGCTTAACAGCACATATAATTGCTGTTTCGCATCTGGAGCGATCATTCTCACATCTCTTCCGTAGAGATTAAAACCTTGTGCTTTAATACTATCAACTACACGATTGTAATCAATTTTTTGAGCCTGTTCTATATGAACAAGGTCACCTTTTTCCCAAGCGGTGATTTCATCTTTTATCAGCGCAAAAGCCCCGGCAAAGAAAATAATATATAGGGCAACACTGATAACAATGCCGCTAACGGTATGGGTATGAAAAAATACGTTATAATTACGTTTGCTCATGGTGCTCAATTAACGGGATTATATAGTTTTCCGAAGTGAATTAAAACGCTAAAAACAAGGATAATAGCTACATAAAGAGCCCATAACTTCCACCCGTTTTTGGCTAAAAAGGACAGGATTATAATGGCAACCCAGAGCATATAAAGGGTGTAAACCGAAGTGATTAAAACCATCTTTGGGTTAGGTAACCAAAAAGCCAATGCGATGTGTAGCAACGCTGAAATAATATATCCGCCAACAATTCCTGCTGAAATTTTAGCAAAGCGTTGCCACGATGACGTTGTTAAATACTTTTTATTAGCTGGCATAGGTTAGATATACTTCAAAAATGAATGAAAGGATAAAAATCACGGTCATTTGCTTGTAATTAATAAGCTGTAACGGAACTAAAATTATTGCAAGACTAGCCACGATAGAGAGGATAATAAACTCTGAAATAATCCCGGCGACAAGACCCCAAAACAAAGATCCTGCAACAAAAGCAATGAGGAGCAACACCACTCCAGAAATTTTAAAGACCTGTTTGTTTTTTAAAGCTAACTCTCTTTCAGGAACCCTTGCTGGAACAGCTGCTCTTTTTGAAGCCAATAGCAGCAAATAAAAGCCTAAAACAGTAAAAAGTATCGTTGTGGTTATCATCTGGTTTATTTAAAAGTAATAACCCTGAACCATTACAGGGTTATTGTTACTTAACAAAAACAATCAAAACAAAAATCCAATGGTTTAAAACTTATAGGTGAAATTCGCATATAACGCCCGTGGGGTTTGCGGTGTAATGGTGGTCCACCCTTTATAGTATTCTTTATTGAAAACATTGTTGAGCTTTAACCCAATGCGGTATTTGTTGGCTTGGTAAAACACCGATGCATTGGCAATGGTATAGGCTGGCAATATAAACTGGCCGCCCGGACCGTAATCGATGGTCACGCGTTCACTGGCGCCGTTAAATCCTGCGCCAAGCCCAAATCCGTCTAAAGCACCCTCTTGAAACTCGTAATTTGCCCATAAATGATATAAAGTTTCTGGGCCAGCTTCATTAGGGCGTGTGCCAAACAATATAGGGTTGTCGGTTTTTGTTATTTCGCTGTCATTGTTACTGAAACCGCCTTTTAAGTTCAATCCACGCACCGGGTTTGCGTTTACTTCTATTTCAAAACCCTTGCTTTCCACTTTGCCGCCTTGGATTTTGTTGAAAGGTGTTGTGGGATCGGTGATCACTTTATCGGTCACCTTAATGTCGTAATAGCTTATGGTCGCATTTAAACGGTTGTTGAAAAAGTTTGTTTTCACCCCAAACTCCAACTGGTTGGCCTGTTCGGGATCGAAGGTTTTCAAAGTCTGTGCTCCTTGTTGTGGGTCGCCTACCAAAGCTGGGGCCACGTTGGTAAACCCGTTTTGATAATTGGCAAATACCGAAATCACATCAGCAATAGGTTGGTACAGTAAACCGAATTTTGGCGAAAACGTGCTTTGGTCGTAATCATCATCAGGGTTTGTTAAATTACCTTCATTGTCAAACACGTCAAACCGAACACCGGCCATTGCTGAAAACGTGGGCGTAATGTTCAACACATCGGAAACATACGCGCTGTACACGTGGGTTTTCGATTTTATATTGTTGATCGGTTGCGAAGCCAAGGCCGCATCCACGCCAGCAGTGGTCAATGGCAAAGGTGCTTCCTCAACTTCGGCCGTAAAGGGGTTGTCGTTGATTATTTGTCCATTAGGGCGAACATTTCCGTAGAACGCATAACCAGAACTGTTGTCGGTTACCGTGGAGTTATAATAATCAATACCAGCCACCACTCGGTTTCTCAAGGTACCCAGTTTAAAATCCCCAATGAAATTCTGCTGTATATCGGTGGTGTTGGTACGCGAATTTTGTTTGTTGATCAATCGGGTAAAAGCGTTACCGCCAAAAACCCCATAATCGAACAAATAGGAGTAATATCCATCGGTTGACGTGCTGCTTTTGGAAAGAATGGTCTGCGACTGCCACGTTTCGGACAGTTTATAATCTATTTCAGCACGGTAATTGGCCGAAGGGTTTTTCAACGATAAAGCGTTGCTGGTAAAAGAGAGCTTGTTATTGTAGTTCAGCTCGTCCATATTTTTCGCTACGGAAGGTGCCGAACGGTTCAAGAAGAGGAAAACGGGATTGGTTTGTTCGGCCTGTGTAATTTCAGCATAGAACGAGAACGACAAGCGGTTGTTCACTTTATAGGATAGGGAAGGGGCGACAAAAAATGATTTCCTGAAGCCTGCATCCTGAAAGCTATCTTCGGTAGAATACGAAGTATTTAAACGAAAGTAAATATTATTGTCTTTATCCAATGGCGTGTTTAAGTCGGCCGACAACATATTCAGGCCATAAGTTCCCGATGTAAAAGAAACTTCCCCGCCAAAACCAATGTAGGGCTTTTTGGTCACCACGTTTATTAATCCGCCGTAAGATGTTACGGTGCTTCCAAATAAGGTAGCCGAAGGGCCTTTTATGACTTCAATACGTTCAATATTGGCCGCGTTGATGGTTCCATTGGTAATCCCTGGCACCCCATTGACCAGTTGTGGCTGTACCGAAAACCCTCTTAACGCATAATACCCCGCTCCGTCACCGCCACGACCGGTTGAAGTCCAGAGTTTTTCAATTCCCGTAGCGTTTTTAAGGGCATCTTCGAAGTTGGTGGTTACTTGCGATTTTAGTAAATCGGTTGTGATGGTGCTGTACACTTGTGAGTTTTCAAGGTCGCGCAACGGCAGTTTGGAAACATAAGCGGTTTTTTTACGGGAAAACTTATTCCTGCGTTCGCCGTTTACCACTACTTCTTGTAAAATCTCATTTCCTTCGTATAAGGTTATTTCAGGAAGTTGTTCGGTTTCATTGTTTAAAAGGGTAACTGTTTCTTCGTGGCTTTTAAAGCCCACATATGAAAAGGTAATCGTGTAAGTTCCTTCTGAAATATCACTGATTTCAAAATGACCATTTATGTCAGTTTGAGCACCTTTTTGAGTATTGTTAAGAAAAACATTTACGCCTAATAAAGGCTCGTTGTTTGCGTCTGTAACAGTTCCTTCAATGTTTGCTGTTTGCGCGTTAGCAGCTGTCACAGCTACAAGAAATAGAATTAGTTGGGTAAGTTTATACATTTATTATTATTTAGACTTAATACAAATAGGTTGTTTTAGCGCAAAACTAATACCTCTTTTCATTTCTTCAAAGTTTATTTAGATTAATTTTAAATAGAGTGGATTTGTTTCGTTGTAGGTCGCTTTATATTAGCTATTTATATTTCAAAAAAATTAGTTTCGATTGGTTTCTAAATAACACGATATGTTATGTTACCAGAATATAAAACGTACCTTTGTGTTCTAAAAAGTAAGCTATATGGCAACATTTCAACAAGTAGGGATTCAAAAAGAATATATAAAAGCATTAAAAGAATTAAACATAACGACTCCTACCGAAATTCAAGAGGCGGTTATCCCCACATTATTGAAACACAAAACCGATTTAGTGGGCTTAGCACAGACAGGTACTGGAAAAACTGCGGCTTATGGCTTACCATTATTGCAAAACATTGATGCTTCAAAAGCTGTGGTGCAGGGCTTGATTTTAGCACCCACACGCGAGTTGGTGCAGCAAATTCAAAAGCAACTTTTCAAGTTCACTAAATATGCTCCCGAGAAAATTTTTGCTGAAGGCGTGTATGGTGGGGAAAAAATTGATATTCAAATTAAAAACTTGCAACGTCCAACGCACATTATTGTTGCAACACCAGGAAGACTCATGGATTTAATGAAGCGCAAACAGATAAACCTTCATACCATAAACACATTAGTACTGGACGAAGCCGATGAAATGTTGAGCATGGGCTTTAAACAAGACCTCAATAAAATACTCGAGCAGGCCAACAAGCATCGCAGTACGTGGTTGTTTTCGGCTACGATGCCCGATGATATCAAAAGAATCATCAAAACCTATATGGATGCCGATGCTGTAAAAATTGAAGTGAATAAAAATAGCTTGGTCAATGCTAATATTTCACATTATTACATTAAAACAGCTTTAAAAGATAAAGTGGAAACGTTAATCAGGCTGTTAGATACCTTGAAAGATGATCGTGGTATCATTTTTTGCCGTACCAAAGCTGGTACCAGAAACTTAGTTGGGGTTTTAAAGGATGACGGATTTTCAGTTGAAGCATTGGAAGGCGATATGCAACAGAAAGAACGTGACAAGGTAATGCGCGCATTTAAAAAAGAAAATGTGCAGATTCTTGTTTCTACAGATGTTTCCGCAAGGGGAATCGATGTCAATGACCTCGGTTTTGTAATCCATTACCAATTGCCCGATCAACAAGAATATTACACTCACCGAAGTGGCCGTACTGCAAGAGCTGGAAAAACTGGATCTTCTATTGCGCTGATTTTACCAAGTGAATTACAAGACATTCACCAGTTGCAAAAAGCCCTCGATATTAAGTTTAAAGAATCAATTATATAAAAGCTATGGCATTGACCAATAACGACATTATGAAAAAACTTCGCGTGGCCCACAAGTTACGTGATGACGATATTGTAAAAATATGTGCGCTCGTGGATTTTAAGGTTTCAAAAAGTGAACTGGGCGCTATTTTCCGAAAAGAAGGGCATCCAAAGTATAAGGAATGTGGCGATCAATTCCTTCGGAATTTTTTAAACGGATTGGTCGTGCATTTGCGGGGGCCGATGCCACCTAAGAAAAAGAAAGAACCTTCCAAATAATATGCTTTGTTATGGAGTGCGAAACGTTTCAATCATATATACTGAATAGAGGTGGGGTCACCGAATCGGAATTCAATGAATTGACTCCTTTTTTGCGTACGGAAACCTTTTCAAAAGGGGAAATTCTGCTACAACAAGCAGAAACGTGCAAAGCCTCTATGTTTGTTGAAAAAGGGCTGCTCCGGGCTTATACATTAGATGAAAACGGGAAAGAACACATTGTGCAGTTTGCTCCAGAAAATTGGTTTATAGGTGACAGGGGCAGCATTTATTTTAATGATCCTTCGTATTTTATAATTGACGTGATCGAAACTGCTGAAGTAGTTTTCGTAACAGAAGAGTTTATAGAGAAAGCTTCAGAATTGAGTGCTTCTTTTAGAAAGTTCAATGAAAAACTGCTTCATAATCACATTCAACACCTTCAAAAACGAATTGATCTGTTGTTGGGCGCTTCAGCAGAAAAAAGGTATTTAAACTTTATTGAATTATATCCCGATTTACTGTTACGCGTGCCGCAATGGATGATTGCCTCCTACTTGGGAATCACTCCAGAAAGCTTAAGCCGGGTCCGGAAGTCATTGGCCAACAAAAATTTTAAACCGTATTAATCGGTAAGTATCCGTTCTATTCTTTTATCAGGAATAACCCAAAGAATGGCCACAATTGAAAAGCATGCAACTGCTAACCAAACACTTACAAAAGCCAATGCAATTCCAGCTACGTAGATAACGATCGAGATATTTTCTTTACTGCCCATCTTTGTGAGTTTTTTAAGAGCTGCGTTTTCATCGTGGTTTTTCACCAAAACCGATTCCAATATGCGATACGCAACCGCACTCATTAATAAAATGACACCATACAAAGCTATGGGAAGTGGTTCGGTGTGATTTTCATTTACCCAGCTTGTCGCAAAAGGAATAAGGGACAGCCAAAACAGCAAATGGAGGTTTGCCCATAAAACACCGCCACTTACTTTTTGGGTCACTTGCATTAAGTGGTGATGGTTGTTCCAGTAAATCCCCACGTAAATAAAACTCAATACATAACTAATAAAAATAGGGAGCACTTTTAATAACCCTTCTATACTGGTGTCTTCAGGTGCTTGCATTTCCAAGACCATAATCGTGATTATTATAGCCAATACGCCATCACTAAAAGCTTCTAATCGTCCGGTTTTCATGGTTTATAATTCTTTTAATGGTGGTACGTCTAATTTTTCTAGATCCCAATTTGCCAAGGTAGCTCCAGCACGATAGCTAGACTCCATAAAAGCAAGTAACGCTTCTCTTGGATTGTCTTTTTTAAGAAGGTCGTTGTATTTTAAAATAGCCATCGGACTTCCATTGGCATCCATCCAAAACGCATTGTCTGGTTGCAAAGGTTTTTTATCAATCCCTTCAGGTGATGGATAGGTGTAGGAGTAAAAAGCAGGCTCTTTCATATTGTCATCACCGGCCCAAAACCCAAAACTGATGCATTCGTGGCTGTAAGCGTCTTTGTCCGATATTCGTGCATCTTTTGGCATGGGCGGAGCTTTTCTTCCCGAAAATCGGGTAACCGCTAGATCCATAGAGTGCCAATACACGTGTACCGGACAGGTTTTTCCGTAAAACCGACCACTAAATTCTTTAAATACGCCATCTGTCCATTGAAAGGTTTTCCAAAGGTTTTTAATGTATTCTTTATTGTAGTGGTGGTATTCTGTTATTTCAGAAAAATGTTTGTTTATATCTAAATCATAAGGTTTATCCAGAATGCTTACTGAAATATTAAAATCGGAAAGGATCGTAATTAGGTTGTTGTAAAATTCGGCTACGGTCAAGCCTTCGTAAAGTTCAAAATTGGCCGACTCTCCTTGACTGGTACTTACTTCTACTTGATGTGTTACTACATTAATGGAAATAGTGAATGTGTCGTTTCCTGAATTATAAAAAATAGGCCCCGTTGTAAAGCCATTTGTGTCAACGTATTCGGTGACATACCACCAGTGGTTTTTTCTGGGGGTAAGTTCTAATCGTATTTTTCCTATAATTTGAAGAAATAAGTGAAGGGTTACTTTACTCTTTTCATTTCCCACGTATGGAAGTTTTGATAAATTGGCTGTATGTTTCATAATCAAAAGCTTTTTTTAAAGTTAGTCATTTCTTTTCATTAGTGTCCAATTAAAGTTTTTTTAGATATTTAAAAGTGCAATAAACATAACTGTTTCGAGCATCTTTCTTTTGGACACCTTGCTATTTTATTTTTTTAAAATATATAATATTTTAAATACAATTAACTGTTTATCGATGTATTAAAAAGTAAAGTCTTACATCTTATGTCTATCAGCGTAGCGATCTTAAGTCTTAGTCGGACTCGACTAATTTCTTTTTAATCTTCTAAATACCCGAATTTACCCATATTAAAATCATTGATTGCTTGCATCAATTCCTCTCTGGTGTTCATTACAAACGGACCTTGGGCAGCAATGGGTTCATTGATGGGCTCGCCGCTTAACACTAAAACCACCGCATTTTCCGTAGCTTCAACCGTAAACGTTTCCCCTTCATTTTCAAACAAAACAAAATTGTCGGTTGGCACTTGCTCGGTGCCATTTACAGTTATAGAACCTTCAATCACCAATAGACATGTATTGTAGTTTTCAGGAAAACTAAAGTCGGCGGTTCCGCCTTTGTTCAGCTTTGCATTCATCATATGTACTGGGGTGAACGTTGACGCAGATCCTTTGGTGTCTTTATACCTTCCAGCAATAACCTCCACGGTTCCCGAATTCTCTGGCAATTCATGAATGTTGATATCTTCAGCAGAAAGCGCTTGGTATTTGGGTTGCGACATTTTATCCTTTGCAGGTAAATTCACCCACAATTGCACCATTTGAAAGTCTCCACCGGCTTTACTGAATTCTTCTTCGTGATATTCTTTATGCAATACCCCTGAAGCTGCCGTCATCCATTGTACGCCGCCTTCACCAATTACGCCGCCGCCACCGCTGCTGTCATGGTGCGCGACTTTTCCTTTATAAGCAATGGTCACGGTTTCAAAACCACGGTGCGGATGCACGCCGACACCTCTTGGGGTATCAGTGGGAGGGAAGTAAAACTTTGAATTGTAATCCAACATAATAAACGGACTCATACGTTCCATGTCCAATCTAAATCCGCTGGGGATAAAGTTGTGCACTCGAAAACCGTCACCTACAAAATGTGGTGCTCTGGGTTCTGCTACTAATTCTATATTTTTTGTACTCATAACTATTCTTGTTTATTGTGAAATAATGAATTTTCTTGATATTCAGGGTGTCGATCTATATAGGCTTTAATAAACGGACAATACGGCTTCACCTTCAGCTCATGCTCAGCAGCGTAATCCAGTACGCCTTTTGCGATAAAAGAACCAACGCCTTTTCCTGAAAGTGCTGTCGGGACTTCGGTATGGATATAGGCAATTTTGTCTTTAAAAAGTTTGTAATCCACAAAAGCCACTAAGCCTTCTATGTGAACCTCAAAACGCTTCTCTTTCTCGTTGTTTATTATTTGATAGTTCATAACCTAATTATTTGTAACAAAGATAAGTAGGGGTTTTAGTCTGTACATTGATGTATGGTAAGAAGTGATTTTTATTAGAAATAAGTTGTGAGATAACTTGATTCATCGTAATATTGCAATATAACAATCAATGTCATGGGAATTACCAAATCTGAAATATTCACGGTTGAACAAAACCAACTGGCACAATTTGCAAAAGCCTTTTCGCATCCGGCCCGCGTTGCCATTTTACAGTATTTGTTTAAAACCAAAAGCTGTGTTTGCGGAAGTCTGGTAGATGAAATAGGATTGGCGCAAGCAACCATTTCGCAGCATTTAAAGGAATTAAAAAATCTTGGGCTTATACAAGGAACGGTAGAAGGCACCAGCGTGTGTTATTGCATCAACCCGACCGTGTGGGAAGAAATGAAAACCGTATTGTCATCATTTTTAAACCAAGATACAGATGTAGCTGATGATACTTGTTGCTAAAGAATCTGTAGAGGTTTGCAGATAACCGTATTCTATAGATTATGTGAAATATTTTTTTCTTGTCTGTTCGAGCGCAGTCGAGAACTTTTGGATTACTCGGTATAGGTTTCGACTTTAGTTTATTTTAAATAAGGTCGAAAAGCTCACTCAGACAATAACTAATGAATAAAATTTTTATCTATGAAACTTTCTGAAATAAAAAACATTTTAAAAAATTCTGAAACCATCGCATTTCAATTGCCGAATGGATCTTTAGTGCCAAACCATTTTCACGTTACCGAAGTAGGAAAAGTAACGAAACATTTTATTGATTGTGGCGGCACGGTCAGGAACGAAGAAGTTGTCAACTTTCAGTTATGGGAAGCAGACGATTATGACCATCGTTTACATCCTGAAAAACTGGTGCATATTATCGAGTTGTCCCAGAAAACCCTTCAAATAGATGATTCCCTTGAAATTGAAGTGGAATATCAAGGAACTACAATCGGAAAGTACGGATTGGGTTTTAACGGAAGCCACTTTACATTAACAACAAAACAAACCGATTGTTTGGCAAAAGAAAACTGTGGCGTACCAGAACAGAAACAAAAGAAAAACCTTTCCGAATTACAAGCAGAACCAGCAGCTACTTGTAGACCCAATTCGGGTTGTTGTTAATGTTTGGTGTTTACAAAAACCATATATTTAATATTCAAAGATTTATAGCCCGTACCCTCAGGCTCTGCTCAGGGCACTAAAAATACTATGCAGAAAAAAAAACTAAGCTTTTTAAACAATTACCTAACGCTTTGGATTTTCATAGCCATGGCAATAGGCGTAGGGATTGGGTATTTTTATCCTTCGTTTCCCGAAGTGGTAGATTCTTTTAGTTCCGGTAGCACGAATATCCCCATTGCCATCGGATTGATTATCATGATGTATCCGCCACTGGCAAAAGTAAATTACGCTTTGCTCCCAAAGGTGTTTAAAAACGTAAAAATCCTTTCCATTTCCTTGATTCTTAATTGGGTGATCGGCCCAATATTGATGTTCGTTCTGGCGATAACTTTTTTACAGGAGTATCCGGAATATATGGTAGGGCTTATCCTTATTGGGCTGGCACGTTGCATTGCGATGGTGTTGGTATGGAACGACCTTGCCGAAGGAAGTAGTGAATACGGCGCTGGCTTGGTAGCATTGAACAGTATTTTTCAAGTATTTGCCTATAGTTTTTACGCTTGGCTGTTTATCACCAAACTACCGCCATTATTTGGTTTTGAAGGAGCTATTGTCGATATTTCAATCGAAACCATAGCAGAAAGCGTCGCTATTTATCTCGGGATTCCGTTTTTAATGGGGATTTTAAGTCGGCTTATTTTGGTAAAACTGAAAGACGAAACGTGGTACACCCAAACATTTATTCCGGCTATTTCACCTTTGACCTTGATTGCCTTATTGTTCACGATTGTAATCATGTTTTCCCTTAAAGGGGAATTGATCGTTGAAATACCCATGGACGTGGTAATTATCGCCATTCCATTATTGATTTACTTTGCTGTAATGTTCGGTATCGGCTTTTTCTTCAGTAAAGCAATGGGGGCAGACTATGATAAAAATGCAGCCATATCTTTTACAGCGGCCGGAAACAACTTTGAACTCGCCATTGCAGTCGCCATTGCGGTATTCGGTCTCAATTCTGGGCAAGCTTTTGCCGGGGTTATTGGGCCTTTGGTTGAAGTACCCGCATTAATTTTATTGGTTCGGGTTTCTTTTTGGCTTCGGAAGAAGTATTATCCCAAAACCGCTCAATAATGTTTCTCTTCTGAAAGAATTCTCAAAAACTTATCATTTCTATAACTAAATAGTTTTGCGGAAAGCCATATTTTGTACGTGATTTCTTAAGTTAAAAGCACGTTACATAAAATTGAAAGATACCAACGAACAGACCAACGATAAAAAACCCAACAAAAAGAAAAGCAGGAAGAAATACCGCATCCTCCGGCGCTTCGCACGGGTTATGCTGGGCATCTTGATATTCCTTATCCTGTTGGTGCTGTTTATCCGAAGCCCTTGGGGGCAGGGCATAATCGTTGACAAGGTTGTTTCCTATGTTCAGAATAAAACCAATACCAAGGTTGAAATAGACAAGTTGTTTGTCACCTTTGATGGCGATGTGATGCTAAAAGGATTATATCTCGAAGACAAAAAAGGCGATACCCTGGTCTATTCCAAGTCGTTGGAAGCAGACGTCCCGCTTTTGCCCATGATACGCGGAAAGGGTGTCGGTGTAGAATCGGTCGATTGGGAAGGGTTGCGTGCCAATATCATTAGAAAAGACTCGGTTGCGGGATATAACTTTCAGTTTTTGATCGATGCCTTTGCTGCAGAAGACACCACAGCCGTTGCAACCGACACCACCTCGGCACCTATGGACATTATTATTGGGGATTTAAACTTTGAAGATTTTGATATTGTTTACAACGATGCCGTTTTGGGTATCGATAGTCGATTTGTTATCGGGGAATTGGAACTTGAAATGGACAACACCGACCTGGAAACTATGGATTTCAGGGCTTCAGATGCGGTTATAAAAAACAGTAGGATAAAATATATTCAAAGTCCGGTGCCTCCCACACAACCTGCCGAGGATGTCCCGTTGCCCTTTTTGGCGATAGACGATTTGATCATCGAAAACGTGTTTGCCAACTATCAAGATATGGGGCAAGGACTTAAAGCAGATGTGGACTTGATAGATTTTTATGCCGAAATACCCAAGATTGACCTAAAAAACCAAGATTTTGAAATTGGTGATGTAGAACTAAAAAAATCGATCATTGCGATTGAGACCAAGACAGTTGCTAAAGATACGTCAGCAATAGAAGAAAACGTGGCCCCCAAAAATGCATCCCTATGGCCAGAGGTTACCGTGGCTGTTGACAATATTGATTTTTCTGAAAACAACATCAGCTATTCGGTGGATGGCGCAAAACCCATTCGTGGTAACTTTAATCCCAACGCGATTTCAATATCAAATTTAAGGCTTCAAGCTTCAGATATTTCATTGAAAAACAAAACAGCCGGATTGGATTTAGAGAAGCTTTCGTTTCAGGAAGCTTCGGGCAATGCATTGCACAAAGCCCAACTTAACCTTACCGTTACCGATACTGATTTGAACGTGTCCAATCTTTCGGTTGCCGCCAACAACAGCAGCCTTTCTGGAAATGCCAAGCTGAATTATGCTAGTTTGGATTCCTTTCTCGAAACACCCGAAACCACCAAAGCCGCGGTCAACTTTCCTTCTTTTAAAGTGAACTTAGAAGATGTCTTTCAGTTTCAACCCGATTTAAAAAACAACGAATACCTTAAAACCGCCAGCAAACGCCCTATTTCCGGGAACATACAAGCCAACGGGGTGTTGCGTGCGTTGCAAGTCCCGTCAGCAAGAGTCAATTGGGGGAAAACCACCTATGTTTCAGCCACAGCAACGATTTATAATGCAACGGAACCCGATGAGCTTTCTTTTAATGTGCCATCATTCACGGCTGAAACGGTAAAAAGCGATGTGGTTCAGTTTGTTTCAGAAGAAGAACTGGGCGTACAATTACCTAAAAACGTATCCTTAACGGGAACAGCAAGTGGTACGCCAGAGGATATTTCCGCAGAAGCAAAACTAACTACCTCACAAGGGATCGCGATTATTGAAGGAAACTTTAAAAATACAGATGAAATAGCGTTCAACGCCGATTTCAACATACAGGAATACAATATTGGCGCATTGTTGCAGGACGAACAATTTGGAAACCTTTCGCTAACGGCAACAGCAGAAGGAAGAGGGGCAACCATCAACACCCTGGATGCTACGGCCGAAGTGGTGGTGGACAGCTTCCAGATGAACGATTACAACATTCGGGACCTTAAAATTTCCGGGAACGTGAAGAATGGAAAAGTTGATATAACTTCAAAATACAAAGATAAAAACCTGAACTTGGATTTGAACGGCACGGTAAAACTGGATTCCGTAGCGCCCGAAGCCAGCTTGGACCTCAACTTAATAGGTGCCGACCTGCAAGCCTTGGGGCTAATGGACCGTTACGTGCGGGCTGGTATGCAGTTTAATGCAGAATTTTTTAGCGATGAAGATGGTTTTGACGTGATTTCTACCATTGGCGATGGCGTGGTGGTCTATGACAACAAAAGCTACCTGTTGGGCGACTTTCTGGCCACGGCACACGTAAGCAAGGACACCACTTCGGTATGGGTGGATAACAAGATGCTCAATCTCACACTGGAGTCGAATACCGATCCGCAACGCTTTAGTACGGCCGTTCAAAAGCACATTGCCAGTTATTTTTCAAAAAAACCGGTCAATGTCGATACCTTAAAAAATCCGGTGAATTTATTCGTAAACGGTACCATACGGCAGTCGCCCGTTTTAAACGAGGTGTTTCTTGTCAACGTAAAGGATATGGACACCATTTCCCTGGCGCTTAATTTCAAAGAAAAAGAACGCAAGCTCACCGCCAATGTAACGGCCCCGCACATCAACTATGGCGGCAACGAGCTGGACAGCCTTGTGGTGGCGGTGGAAACCGGAAAAGAAACCTTTAAGTACCGCGCGGGCTTCCAGGCCATCAATGCCGGGCCCTTGGCCATTGACAGAACCGAAATAAAAGGCGAAAAGCAAGGCGATAAGCTGTTGTTGGACTTTTTATCCTATCACAAAGACGATAAATTGATTCAGGTAAAATCTGAAATCACGGGTACCAGTGATAAACTTCGGTTTCACGTAAACCCAGACTCGTTGATCGTACAGAAAAACCCTTGGAACACCCCAAAAGACAATGAAATTATAATATCGGAAAATAAAATCGAATTCAATGACTTCCGTTTCAGCAGGAAAGACCAATCTTTGGAATTTACCGACAAACTGCCCAACGAAAAGGACCATATTGGCGTTACTTTTGAAAATTTCAAATTAAGCGAGTTCCTCAATTACCTGAATCCAGAAGAAACGCTCGCCACAGGCGTGCTCAACGGGCAAGTGGTATTGGAAGATGTTTTTGGAAGCACAGGGCTTTTGGCCGATGTGGACATTCAACAATTCAGTTTAATGGATGTGGATTTAGGCACCTTGAGCGTTGATGCCGATGCTACTGGCGGAAATCGCTACGATTTTAACGCTGCCTTAAAAGAAGGCGCTATTGATATGGATGTTACCGGTGGATATTTGGCGACGGCCGAAACCCCCAAACTGAATTTGGATATCGACATCAACGAGTTTAAAATGAAAGCCTTGGAAGGGTTCTCGCAGGGGGAAATCACCCAAGCCGATGGTTCGTTTACGGGAAAATTCAACATTGAAGGTACGTTGAACAACCCCATTTACAATGGAACGCTCAATTTTAACAATGCCGATTTTAAAGTGGCCAAATTCAACGCCGCATTTACTTTGGCAGACGAAAAGCTTACCGTGGATAACAAAGGCCTTTCCATGAACAACTTTACCGTTGCCGATGAAAATGGGAACACCTTTGCCGTGTCGGGCAACATAGGAACTGAAAACTTGGTAAACCCAACGTTTGATCTACAGTTGACTGCCGATAATTTTCAAGTGTTGAACGCCACCGAGGAAGACAACGACTTTTTATACGGAAAAGCGACTTTTAGTGCCGATGCCACCCTTACCGGCGATTTGCAGGTTCCTGTTTTAAAAGGCTCGCTTACGGTAAACGACGATACCAATGTTACCTATATATTGCCATCTGCCGCCGTGAACATTGAAGAGCGCGACGGAGTGGTCATCTTTGTAAACCGGGAGAACCCCGATGCCATTTTAACCCGAACCGAAGAACAAACGGCCACGGTTACCGGTTTTGACATTTCGGCAGTATTAAACGTGGGGAAAGAAGCACAGTTCAAAATCATTATTGATGAAGAAACAGGTGATAATTTTCAGGTGTCGGGTGAAGGGGAATTTAATTTCTCCATGAACCCCAATGGTCGCATGAATTTAAGCGGCGTATATGAAGTTGCCGACGGCCATTATGAAATGAATTTATACAAATTGGTAAATCGACGGTTCGAATTAGCGCCAAGCAGCCGTATTTCGTGGTCTGGTGACCCTTTTGACGCCAAACTCGACGTGCGCGCCATTTATGATGTGGAAGCTTCGGCCTCGCCATTAATGGCCGCGCAAACTTCAGGCGCAGACCCATCGGTAAAAGGGAAGTACAGGCAGGTATTGCCGTTTTATGTGTATTTGAATGTTGATGGCGAGTTGATGCAGCCTAAAATTTCATTTAACTTGGATATGCCCGAAGATGAACAAGGCTCCATTGGCGGACAGGTCTATGGCCGTATCCAGCAATTAAATCAACAGGAAAACGAACTGAACAAACAAGTATTTTCTTTATTGGTGCTCAACCGTTTTTACCCTGAACCCGGCAGTGACGGAAGCAGGGGAGGAGCGGCTACCATTGCACGTGATAACATTAACGATGCGCTCTCTGACCAATTGAATGTTTTTTCAGATAAGCTGTTGGGTGATACCGGCGTGGAACTTGACTTTGGTCTGGACAGCTACACCGATTATCAAGGCGACACCCCACAGGAGCGCACCCAATTGGATATCGCCGCTAAGAAAAAACTGTTTAACGACCGGCTAATTGTAAGTGTAGGTAGTGAAGTGGATTTGCAGGGCAGCAGTTCCTCTGGAGAGCCTACACCGCTTATAGGGAATGTGAGTTTAGAATATATTTTAACCGAAAATGGTCGGTACCGCTTAAAAGGTTTCCGAAGAAATGAATTTGAAAACGTTATTGATGGACAGACCATTGTAACGGGAATCGCCCTTATTTTCACCCAAGAGTTCAACGAGTTTAAAGATCTTTGGGATGCCATGTTCCATTCGCAATCGGGAAAAGAAGAAGAGCAGGAAGCGAAGCAAAAGAACAAGACTGAGAAAGATAAAAAGGCAAACCAGCAGAAGAAAACGACAAAAGAAACAACAAACAACAACTAATAAGTGAAGGTATTTACAACACATAAAAAACTTATTTTAATCGCCTGTGTATGGATCTTGGCTCAAGCGTGTAGCGTTAAAAAGTTCATTCCGGAAGAAGAAAGACTATACACCGGTGGCACAGTGGAAATCAAGGCCGATTCCACCATTAAAAACCGCGGACAATTAAAAACAGTCTTGGAAAAAACCTTGCGGCCTACACCAAACAAAAAGTTTTTGGGCATGTATCCCGGGCTATACTATTATTATAAGGTACAGGATTCCACGCCCGGTTTTTTAAACAAATGGCTGTACAAACAAATAGGCGAGGAGCCGGTTTACCAAAGCGACGTAGAACCCTATCAAGTAGAGGAAATATTGCTCAACCGTTTGGAAAACCGTGGGTTTTTTTACAGTTCGGCAAGTTCAAAGTTTAATGTGGATGAAAAAAACAAAGAGGCATCCATCGATTATACCGTTACCGTACCCAAACCTTACACTATGGCATCGTACCAATTGGACAGCGTGCCACAGCCGTTGTACACCGATTTGCAAACCAGTGTAGGAGAGACCAAGCTGCAACCGGGCATGCGCTTTGACCTTTCGAACATGAAACTCGAGCGCGAACGCATAGACAGCGATTTAAAGCAAAAAGGCTATTATAATTTCAACCCGGGCTTTCTTATTTTTGAAGCCGATACCAACCAGTACGACAATAAAAAGTTCGATCTGTATTTAAGACTGAAAAAAGAAGTGCCCACTAAGGCCATTATTCCGTATAAAATTTCAGAAGTGAACATTTATCCCCACAAAGATGTGGAGGTCGATTCTTCGGAAATGGACACAGTGCGGTATAAGGATAAAAATTACATTCAAAAAGGAACATTCTTTAAGCCAAAATACTTAGACCCATTTGTAACCCTGGAAGAAGGCAATTATTACGACCCCAAAACCTCCAAGAATACCGCGAGGAGGCTTTCCACCATTGGGGCGTACAAATTTGTCAACATTCAGTATAAAGTAAAAGATTCATCGGCCACCGACTCCTTGGGTATATTAGAAACCAATATTTTCTTGTCACCACTTAACAAACGCGCCATTCGAGCCGAATTGCAAGGCGTTACCAAATCGAACAACTTTGCCGGGCCGCATTTGGCGCTTACTTTCAGCAATCGCAATTTATTTAAAGGTGGCGAAACGCTAAACATTACGGCAAATGGTGGTTACGAGTTTCAGGCCGGGGGCAGCACCGGAAACACGGGGCGTAGCAGTATCGACCTAGGCTTAAAAACCGAACTTATTTTTCCGCGGGTGATTTTCCCTATAAAAATAAACAACGATTTTTTTGAATATTCCATTCCCAAAACCAAAACCAGTATTGGCGTTAATTATTTAAGCCGAAGCAAACTGTACACCTTGCTTTCCGGTACGGCGCTTTTTGGCTATTCGTGGAATGCCAATCGGTATGTTACGCACGATATTAACCCAATATCCATTAATTATACCAAGCTCTCCAATACTACTAAGGAGTTTGATGCTATTTTAAAAGACAACCCGTTTTTAAAGCGCAGTTTCGATCAGGAATTCATTTCTGGACTCACCTATTCCTTTACCTACAACGGGATGGTGGACACGCAGGACACCCACCAGTTTTACTTGAACGCCACATTGGATGTCGCCGGGAATTCCATTAGTTTATTTGGAAAAGAGAACGATGAAACGGCTTCCAAAACCTTTCTGGGCTTGGAGTATGCCCAATACGCCAAAGCCGATATTGATGGGAGGTATCATTATAACTTCGGAAAAGAGCAGACCATCGCCACCCGGTTGTTTGCGGGATATGGATATGCCTATGGAAACTCGGAAGTGTTGCCGTACATTAAGCAGTATTTTTCGGGTGGGCCGTATAGCGTGCGGGCGTTCCAAATACGTTCGTTGGGACCAGGAACCTACGACGGGAGCGACAATCCCGATTCGTATTATGACCAGACCGGAAACATTCGCTTAGAGGCCAATATCGAATACCGATTCCCCTTGGTTTCTTTTTTAAAAGGAGCCGTGTTTGCCGATGCAGGAAACATCTGGACCTCCAAAGCCAATGAAGCCTTGGGTGGCCAAGGCAAATTCACGTCCAATTTTATCAATGAACTGGGAATGGGTGCAGGCATAGGGTTGCGTATTGACATACAAGGGTTTGTGCTACGGTTCGATCTAGCAGCGCCATTTCACGATCCTGCACTTAAAGAAGGAGAACGTTTCGATTTTAAAGTTGACGAACCGGTGTTTAACTTTGCCATTGGCTATCCATTCTAAATTCTTTCCTATTCATAAACCGTATAGATTTAATATGAAATTTGTTGTTGCAACCTTCTTTTTGTTCTTAACCGTTAGTGCTATGAGTCAAACAAAAGACGAAGTGGATTATTCAGCGTTTAAGGATTATTACCCCATTGCCCAACGGCCTTATTTATCAGCAGGCTTTGGTAATAATGAGTATGAACAAATCCTTTTCGATGCCAAACCCGTGGTATATTACGGAGTGTATAACGACATCCGAAAATCACTCACCAGGGACAGCATTGTACGAGGCGATGCTTTTTACCTGAGTTTGCAACCGCAATTGCGGATGTACCAAGAAAACTCCAAACCCGTTAAAACCCCATCGTATAAAGCTCTATTGGGCTGGCAGACCATATTAAGAACCAACAACAATAACTTCCTTACCATGGCCATTGAGACAGGGCATTACAGTAATGGCCAAACGGGCGCAGCGTTCAGTACTGAATTTGAAGATGAATCGGAAGAAGGACAGGCCGTGTACGACACCATCACCGATACTACCGACCTTTCGGCTATTCTAAACCGAACGAACGGCAACTTTTCCACCAACTTGTCCCGCTTGTCATTCAACTATAGGATAAACCGTTTTGATGCCGATAACAATCCACAGCGAATACATTCGTACACGCTCACCTATCAACTGTACCACAACAATTTTATGGGGCTTTTTGATTTTGGAGGGTACAACCCAAAAGATATTGCTATTTACGGCCGGCACCAGCTGGAGCTGGTCTATGAGTTTACCGATTATTATAAAAACATGCGCTATACAGTAGGGCAGGAGGTGTTCTTGCATTTTGGCTCCCATCCCTCAACTGAGCCATACCGTTCTAAAACGTACGGCATACTGTATCCTTGGGACACCGATTTAGGTTTCTTTGCCGATTTCACGTTTGGCTTTGATGATTATAACTACCGGTTTGTCGATAGTTTTCCACGGTTTTCAATTGGTGTGACCTGGGATTGGTTTACACCGTTTGTGGTGAAGCCGCCAAAAGTAACTGCAAATAAACCTTAATCCACACATGCCTTTTTTACCAACGGAAACTCCGCATCAAAAGTAAGCGAACTTGGATTTTTAAAAACCTGTATGGAGTCTTTCAGTTCCATAGGGCCATAGCCTTGTACTAAGGTGTCGTTCTTAATTTTAAAAGCCACTTCGCGAACACTTTCCACCCCTTCCGATTCAAAAAAATAATCGGCTAATAATACACTGTCTTTTATATGTCCTGAAAAGGTGCCTGTGTTTTTATCTTTTTCAGCCAAAGCAATCAACAACGTGCCTGTAATGGTATCTTCCTTTTCTATTACGTGCAATGAAATAGTGGATCTGTTGTCATTATATACATAACACCCTTTTTGTAAACCTTTTGGTTTCTTCTTGTTGAGTTGGCTGGTTGTTTTTGCTTTTGGGGAAGGTTTTTCTTTGTTCGAAGTGTTGCAGCCAATCGTAAAAAGACACATTGCCGTTGCAAGTATGGTGATTGTGAGACCTTTCATAACGTTTGTTTTTTTAAATGTACGGTTTTGTACGTACGGTGCCTTTAAAATAATCATAAAATTGTTGGGCAGTGCGCTGCTACATGAACTTGTCTTTTTTCACATAGACAGGGTAAGAAATCAATATTTGTTGGTGGTATGGTTACCAACTAGTACAAATAAAAGCCCGGAGGTTGTCCCCCGGGCATTTTGAATATAACTGATAAACTAAGGTATAAAAACAGGTTATTCTTTAATCAACTGTTTAGTGATGGCACCGTTTTCACTG
>NZ_QEHR01000002.1 GCF_003095375.1 Marixanthomonas spongiae | reverse complement strand
CTTTTAATGCAAAAATTAAAGCATTTAGAGCACAATTAAGAGGCGTAAGAAGAACTGAATTCTTCCTGTACAGACTTGAAAAATTATTTGCTTAAAAACTCAAAAACCCAGAAAATGTTCTTGATCCAAGATTAAGCCACCATTAGCGCAGTAAGCAATACATTCTTCTTTCACTTTTGCGCATAAAAAATGGCAAGCTACCTACATCACACCGCTACGACCGTTTACCCTTGCTGCGTTCCCGCCCTGGGGGATTCAACAGGAGCTGGTTGTGTAGGACTTGCCACTGCAAAGATACGTAGTTTTACATATTTAACAAGGGAATTTTACAATGATTTTTTACTTTTACCAGCAATAAAATGGAAGACGCACCATGAAATCACTCAACCTATTCGCAGCTATTGTTTTAGCGACACTCACAGCTTCTTGCGGAAACAACCCAGGCAGTAAAAAAAGCTCATTCTCCCTACAGATAACGAATGCCAAAAAAACTTATAAACCTTCTGATGCGCTATCGGTTTCCGTGACGAATAAAGATGGAATGGAAATAGATTCGGTTGTTTATTCCCTTCGTGATAAAAAAGTAGCGGTTTCAGTAAAAAACAAGCCTCAAACCATTTCATTGGCACATGAAAAATTAGGGAAAGACAGCCTAAAAGCAACTATCTATGCCGATGGGGATCAGTATGAAACCAAAACAGCATTTACCTTGCTCGCCCAAAGCAAACCAGAACTGTTTACCTATAAAATTTTAGAGACCTATCCTCACGATGTCAACGCCTTTACCCAAGGATTGGAGTTTGAAGGCGACACCTTGTACGAAAGCACTGGCAAGTACGGACATTCCACCCTACGAAAAACAAACTATAAAACGGGCGAAGTAATACAACAGGTAAAACTGGACAACCAATATTTTGGCGAAGGCCTCACCATTTTGAACAATAAGGTGTACCAACTTACTTGGCAAGCCGGCAAAGGCTTTATTTATGATGAGGGTACCTTAAAACAGACCGGTACTTTTGCCTATAACAAAAGCAAAGAAGGTTGGGGCCTCTGCCACAGCGAGTCAAAAGTGTATAAAAGCGACGGCACCGAAAAAATATGGGTTTTAAACCCTGAAACCATGGCCGAAATAGACCATATTGAACTATATACCCACACCAGCCGTATTCCAAAAGTGAACGAACTGGAATGGGTGGAAGGCAAAATTTACGCCAATGTATGGGAACAATCGTCCGTGGCCATCATTAACCCAAAAAACGGTGCTGTTGAAGGTGTAATCGACCTCGACGGCCTAAAAGAAAAAGTAACCCAACACCCAGACCTCAATGTGATGAACGGCATTGCCTACAAAGGCGAAAAAGACATCCTGTACATCACGGGGAAATATTGGGATAAACTGTTTAAGGTGCAGGTAGTTAAAAAGTAGCAGGTTATATTTGCCCTATGGAAAAATATATTTCAAGCTTTCAAAATCCATTGGTGAAGGAGTTTTCCCTGCTTCAGTCAAAATCGCGCGAACGTAAAAAATCCGGTTTGTTCCCTATTGAAGGACAGCGTGAGATTTCACTGGCCATAAAAGGCGGTTGTAGGATAAAAACCATACTTTTTTCTTCGGAAATAATAGCCGAAGAAGATCTGTACGTTATAAAGGACCTGAGCAACAGTGAAACATATTTTGTTGAAATTTCAACTGAAATATACGATAAGCTCGCCTACCGAAACTCCACCGAGGGCATCCTCGCCATTGCTGAAGCCAAAGAACACCGCTTGGAAAATTTCGATTTTCAATCTAAAAACCCACTCATATTAGTGGCCGAAGCAACCGAAAAGCCCGGAAACATCGGTGCCTTGCTCCGTACGGCCGATGCCGCAAACTTGGACGGTGTGCTCATTGCCGATATGAAAACCGACCTCTACAACCCGAACATCATACGCAGCAGTGTGGGCTGTATATTTACCAATAAAATCGCCACAGGCACTACCACCGAGATTATTGAGTTTTTAAAAGCGAACGCTATTTCCATTTATTGCGCTGCATTGCAAACCTCCCAACCTTACCACACACAAGATTACACCAAAGCCTCCGCATTAGTCGTAGGCACCGAAGCCACAGGGCTTTCCAAAGAATGGTTGCATGCCAGTACTCAAAACATCATAATCCCCATGCAAGGTGAAATTGACAGTATGAACGTTTCGGTAGCCGCAGGCATCCTTATATTTGAAGCCAAAAGACAGCGACTGTTTAAGTGATAATCAATTAAATAACAATTATTGCAAATAAATTTAAGTGAAACAAATTTCAATTAATTGAATTAGACATAGGAAGAAAAGACATACCCCTGATAATTTTGTCTTACTTTTAATAAGTTAGACTTCCCGTTAAAGCAATATAAACTCACAGTAGTCATAAGTCCAAAACTTCTTTAATCATTATTTTTTAGTTTTTGTTTCATTCGCGATTTCACTGTAAGCGTGATCAACCCATACCTTTAAACATAATTTATGACCCCGCAAACGCTATTTAATATCATTATCGCCATTTTGATCCTCAATTTTATCAAAGACCAAATATTGGATGCCCTAAACGCCAAACATTTTAACGATGCGCTACCAAAAGAACTGGAGGATGTTTATGATGAAACCGAATACAAAAAATCGCAAGCCTATAAAAAAGAAAAATATCGGTTTGGGGTGCTAACCTCCTGCGTCTCGTTTATAGGGGTTTTGTTGTTTTTCTTTTTGGATGGCTTTGCATACATAAATAAAATAGCCCGGTCTGTTTCAGATAACGAAATTGTAATCGCATTACTTTTCTTTGCGATCATTCTTTTTGCGAGCGATATTGTTATGACGCCGTTTGGGTATTACAACACGTTTGTTATCGAAGAGAAGTTCGGATTCAACAAAACAACTCGAGCTACTTTCTTTTTAGATAAGCTTAAAGGTTGGCTTGTTATGGGCATTATAGGCGCAGGGCTGTTAAGCGCTATTATTTGGTTTTACCAAACCACCGGTAGTTATTTTTGGTTATGGGCCTGGGCAATCATCAGCGTTTTTGCCGTGTTTATGAACCTTTTCTATGCCCGGTTGATTGTGCCGCTCTTCAACAAACAAACGCCATTGCAAGAGGGATCGCTCCGTTCAAAAATTGAAAATTATGCCAATACCGTTGGTTTTACGTTAGACAATATTTTTGTGATCGATGGCTCTAAGCGCAGCACCAAGGCAAACGCTTATTTTTCAGGCTTCGGAAAAGAAAAGCGCATCACTCTCTACGATACTTTGATTAACGATTTGGAAGAGGACGAAATCGTAGCCGTCCTGGCGCACGAAGTAGGGCATTATAAAAAAAACCACATTATTATCAACCTGTTTGCTTCTATTATTACCACCGGGTTCACCTTATGGTTACTGTCCCTTTTTGTGGGCAGCCCTTTGCTTTCTGAAGCGCTGCACGTTCCACAACCCTCTTTCCACATCGGCTTGATTGCCTTTGGGGTTTTATACACCCCGGTTTCCGAACTTACCGGGCTATTAATGAATTACCTCTCCAGAGTCTTTGAATACCAAGCAGATTATTATGCAAAATCCACCTTTAGTGCGCAACCGCTCATTTCAGCATTGAAAAAACTGTCCAAAAACAGTTTAAGCAATCTTACTCCACATCCGGCTTATGTTTTTGTTCATTATTCGCATCCCACCTTATTGCAACGTTTCAAAAGTTTAAAAAAGAGGAAATGAATTTAGGTACTGCCGAACATTCGGTATTTTTTCAGTATTTTTAAGGTAATGAAAAAAATTGCACCCTTACTTTCCTTAGCGCTAATCATCTTTGTTTTCGGTTTACCAGGGGTTAATGCCCAAACCGCGCAAGACTCGATAGAACCTATAGATGAAAGCAAGTTACCCAGTAAAAAAGAAATTATAAACGATAGTGCCCGCTATGCCTCCAACCCATTTACCGATTACAACGAAGCCTATTACCAAGTTAACAGGCTCAACGAACAGATAGGCCTTCCGCCTAAACGCTTTAACCTAAGGACGCCCCAAGCCACACTGGAACATTTTGTTTTAAAAAGCCGAAACGGAAACTACGAGGAAGCACTCTATGCCCTCAACTTGAACCTATTGCCACAGACCACCACAAAAGAAGAAGCCGCCATCCTGGCCGAAAAACTCTACTTTGTTATCAATCAACGGGTAAATATTGATTGGGACGCCCTTTCCGACCGTCCCGATGGGCAAATCGACATAAGCACCACTACCAACCAGGCCATTGCCGGCAAACCCAGAAGGAGCGTTGTGTTTGGTGAAGTACAACTGGGCGAACGCGACATTGTGATGCGGGTACAGCGCATACGGTACAAGGACTATGGAGCGCTATGGCTCATCTCGGCAAATACGGTTGAAAACATTGAACCGCTTTACCAAGAATATGGCCCCAGGAAATTAGACAAGATGATGCCCGAGTGGTCCCGGGTGCATTTTTTGGGCTATCAGGTTTGGAAATTTTTCGGAATTCTCGTTTTGTTGGTGCTCGCATGGTTTTTTGGCAAGTTCGTGACGTATTTAATTAGAAAACTCCTTCGGAAATCTAAAAAAATATGGATCAAGCATATCGCCAATAAATTGGCCAAACCGGCCGGCATCCTCTTTGGTACCTTGTTTTTCTACATTTTATTGGACAACCTTATCTCGTTGTCCGGTGGGGTTGCCAGCATTGTTTACACCAGTTTAATCATTCTTATCATTGGCTCCATCACGTGGTTCATTACGCGTTTTGTAGATTATTTGATGACCTACATAGCCGAAAACAAAATAGGCGATGTTTCCGAAGAAGAAAACGAAGAGGCCCGTAAAATGCTCACTTACATTTCGGTTGCGCGCCGCGTGGTTACCTTTTTGGTGGTCATTGTAGGGGGATATATCATTATTTCGCAGTTCAGGGCGTTGGAAAAAGTGGGCATTTCGCTGTTGGCATCGGCTGGGGTGGCTACGGTTATTCTGGGTATTGCCGCTCAAAATACCTTAGGAAATATCTTCGCCGGGCTTCAAATAGCCATTACTAAGCCTGTTCGCGTGGGCGACACGGTTATCATTAAAGACGACTGGGGCAATGTGGAAGAAATTGGCTTTACCTACATGGTGGTACGCACTTGGGATTTAAGGCGGTTGGTCGTTCCGTTGAAATATGTGATCTCCAATATTTTTGAAAATTGGTCCATGACCAGTTCGCATCAAATACGGCCCATTATTCTGTATGCAGATTACCGGGTGGACGTTTCAAAAATACGCTCGGAATTTGAAAAAATGCTGGAAGCCGAAGAAGATTGGGACAAAGACAACCCGGCTGTGGTGGAAGTGGTCGATATGACCGAAGAATCGGTTAAAATAAGGGCCCTTTGCAGTGCTAAAGACGCTAGGACCACATGGAAACTGCATTGCGCCTTGCGCGAAAAGTTAATTGAATACATCTGCCAATTGGAAGATGGCATCTACCTTTCCAGAACCCGCGTGGATATTTCAAATCCTCCCCAAAACAGAAAAAACGATCAGAATAATTCTTCTGAAGCGAAAGATAATTAGTTCAGTTGTCAGTATTCAATTAGCAGTCTACAGGTTTCAGAATCTTGTACTGACGTAGGTTGATCGTTTATGAAGCAATAAAACATGAAACAATTAGAAACAAATAGTTTTTTTCAAAACCTATAAGCTAAATAAAATAGACAATTAGTATGTAGTTTTGACCTACACTCTGGTACCTTAAAACCCGCAGCGACCTCTACTTGCCTGAATGCAGGTTTGCGAGAGATCATTTAGCACGGTCTACCTATTGTACATTATCTAAATTATCTTCTCCCTTTACAAATTCCCTCGAAAACCGTTACCTTTGCCAAAAACTAAAGCTGATGCTAAAAGCCGGAGTATTAGGTGCCGGGCACCTTGGAAAAATCCATTTAAAATTACTGGAGCAATCTACCAAATACCAATTGGTAGGGTTTTACGATAAGGACCAAGAAGCTTCAGCAAAAGTGGAATCCGAATTTGGCTACAAAAGCTTCCCTACCCCAGAAGCGTTAATTGAAGCCTGCGATATGGTCGATGTGGTAACGCCCACCGTCTTTCATTTTGACAGTGCAAAACAAGTGGTCGAAGCCGGCAAACACTTATTTATTGAAAAACCCATTACACATACCGTTCCCGAAGCCGAAGCTTTACTGGAACTGGCAAAAATACACAAGGTAAAGGGGCAGGTTGGGCACGTGGAACGCTTTAACCCGGCCTTTATGGCGGTAAACCATAAAATTAACAATCCCATGTTCATCGAGTCGCACCGCTTGGCAGAGTTCAACCCACGCGGAACCGATGTTTCGGTGGTGCTGGATTTAATGATCCACGATATCGATGCCATTTTAAGCGTGGTGCAATCCAAAGTCAAGGACGTACACGCCAGCGGGGTTTCGGTTATCAGTGAAACGCCCGATATTGCCAACGCCCGTATCGAGTTTGAAAACGGATGCGTGGCAAACTTGACCGCAAGCCGCATTTCGATGAAAAAAATGCGGAAAGCCCGGTTTTTTCAGCGCGACGCCTATATTTCGGTAGATTTTCTCGAAAAGAAATGTGAAGTGGTAAAAATGAAGGATGCGCCAAAAACACCCGATGATTTTGCGATGATCTTGACCAACGCCGAAGGGGTTAAGAAACAGATTTATTTTGACAACCCAAAAGTGGACAGCAACAACGCCATTTTAGACGAGCTGGAAACCTTTGCCGACGCTATCAACAACAACACAACCCCAATTGTGAGTTTAGCACAGGGCACGGAAGCATTGCGGGTTGCGATGCAGGTGATTTCAAAATTTGGTACATCGATACAATTTTAAATTTATTTCGGCTTCGTAAACAAAATTAAAACCAAGCTGTAGCTTTTGTTTAAAAAATTAAATTAATATTTCAGAAGAAAACCAACAACTATGAAAAATATAGCAGTAATAGGGGCAGGAACCATGGGCAACGGAATTGCCCACACCTTTGCCCAAAACGACTATAACGTACAATTGATTGATATTTCGCAAGATTCTTTAGACAAAGGAATGGCAACCATAACCAAAAACTTGGATAGGATGGTTGCCAAGGAAAAAATAAGCGAAGACGATAAAAAACGCACCCTCGACAATATCACTACCCATACCAAAACCGAAACAGGCGTAAAAAACGCAGATCTGGTAGTGGAAGCAGCGACCGAAAATTTAGATTTAAAGCTGAAAATATTCAAGGATTTAGACAGCTTATGTGGCGAGAACACTATTTTGGCCAGTAACACCTCATCTATTTCCATTACCCAGATCGCTGCGGCAACCTCACGCCCCGAAAAGGTGATTGGGATGCACTTTATGAACCCCGTCCCTATCATGAAATTGGTGGAAATTATTAAAGGCTACAGTACAAGCGCCGATACTTACAACACGGTTGAAGAACTTTCCAAAAAACTTAACAAAGTACCGGTAGAAGTGAACGATTATCCCGGTTTTGTGGCCAACCGTATTTTAATGCCCATGATCAACGAGGCCATTGAAACCCTGTATAACGGTGTAGCCGGTGTTCAAGAAATTGACACCGTGATGAAATTAGGAATGGCACACCCTATGGGGCCACTGCAACTGGCCGATTTTATTGGCCTGGACGTTTGCCTATCGATACTTGAGGTCATGCACGACGGATTTAAAAACCCAAAATATGCTCCCTGTCCATTATTGGTCAATATGGTCCGGGCCGGCAAAATGGGCATAAAAAGCGGAGAAGGGTTTTATGATTATACCGAAAGCAGAAAAGCCGAAACCGTTTCTTCGCAATTCACTAAGTAAAAATAAAAGACTCCTGACTGTTGGTCATTGAGCGGAGCCGAAGTGAACCGAAGAACCATTTAAGAAAAACATGGCAAAAATAATCCCTTTTAAAGCTGTACGCCCTACCCGCGACAAAGTGAGTTTGCTGGCCGCGCGATCGTACGATAGCTATACCCCGGCTCAAAGGGAATCGCGCTTGCGGGACAATCCGTTTTCATTTTTGCACATTGTAAATCCCGGTTACAAGTACCACAAGGAAATTTCGGGCGAAGAACGGTATTCGCTGGTAAAAAACCGTTATCAAGAGTTTAAGGAGGACGGCGTTTTTATGCAAGATGAAAAACCATGCTTTTACATTTATAAAATCGTGAACCGCGATGGTATTGAGTTCAATGGCATTGTAGCCGCCGCCAGTACCGAAGACTACAAAAACAATGTTTTAAAAAAACACGAAGAAACCCTAGAGTATAAAGAAGTGGTTTTTAAAGAATACTTAAAAACAGTAGGGTTTAATGCGGAAGCGGTTCTGCTCACCCATCCGGATAACGAAGCACTTTCGGCGATTGTAAAAAACGTGATGAAAACCCGTGCCGAATACGAATTTACCACCACCTACCGCGACACCCATTATTTATGGAACGTTGATGATGCGGAAATCGTTAAGAAGATAAGCGGTATTTTTTCTGAAATGGAAAGCCTTTACATAGCCGATGGCCATCACCGCAGCGCTTCTTCTTTTTTGCTTTCCGAAGATTTAAAAGAAGAAAACAACAACCACACCGGAAACGAGCCGTACAATTTTTTCATGAGCTACATGATTCCTGAAAGCAACCTAAAGATCTACGAGTTCAACCGGCTGGTTAAAGACCTCAATGGCTTGAGCAAGGAAGAGTTTTTAATCCGTTTAGATGCGGTGTTCCGTATTGAAAATCGAGGTTTGGAGTATTATAAGCCCACGCAGAAACAAAATTTCAGTATGTACTTGGATGGCGAGTTTTATTCGCTCTACCTTCGTAAAAACAGTTATACCATCAACAATGCGCTCGATGCCTTGGACGCGCAAATATTGTACACCACTATTTTAAAGCCCATTTTGGGTATTAAAGACCTCCGCAACGACAAGCGCATTAAATACACCGATGGAAAAAGCGACATGGCCTATGTGCAAACCATTGTCGATACCGGTGAGTTTACCGTAGGTTTCGGGCTGTTGCCGGTAACCGTTTCAGAAATGAAAAGCATTGCAGACGAAGGACTGAAAATGCCGCCCAAAACCACTTTTGTACTGCCAAAATTACGGAGTGGCGTTACGGTTTACGAATTTTAAGGTATTTCAGGAAACAGATTGTTTAACAAACTTTAGTTTTTCCTAAAGCTTCCTATTTGTATTTTACTGCAGAAAAGATAATGGTATGAATATTTCAGAAAACATAAAAACGTTTAAGCAACAACTTCCCGACGATGTTACGTTGATCGCCGTTTCAAAAACAAAGCCCGTTTCAGAAATCATGGAGGCCTATAATGCCGGCCATCGTATTTTTGGCGAGAACAAAGTGCAAGAAATGGAACGCAAATGGCAAGAAATGCCAAAGGACGTAGAGTGGCACATGATTGGCCATGTGCAACGCAACAAGGTAAAATATATAGCACCATTTGTGAGTTTAATACACTCGGTAGACAGCAAACGCTTGTTAAAAGAAATAAACAAACGGGCCAAAAACGAAAACCGGGTGATCGACTGTTTGCTTCAGGTTAAAATTGCCGAAGAGGAGAGCAAATTTGGTTTGGATAAAAACGAAGTGTTGGATTTATTGGCTTCAGAAGCTTTTGCGAACTATAAAAACGTGAAGGTAATCGGCTTGATGGGCATGGCAACCTTTACCGATAATGAAATGCAAATTGCGAAAGAATTTCAGAAATTAAAAGACCTCTACGACAACCTAAAAGAAGACCATGAGTTTACAACACTCTCTATGGGGATGAGCGGCGATTATGAAATTGCCTTAAAAAAAGGGAGCAATATGGTACGCGTGGGGAGCGCTATTTTTGGGGAGCGCAATTACTAAGCTGGGCATCACAAAACATTAAGGAAAAATAAAGGAAAACCATAGATGTACGCTATTTTAGATATTGAAACCACTGGCGGGAAGTACAACGAAGAAGGCATTACCGAAATAGCCATTTACCGTTTTGACGGGCATGAGATCGTAGATCAATTTAGTAGCTTGATCAATCCAGAGCGGAGCATTCAACCTTTTGTGGTGAACTTGACCGGCATCAACAATCAAATGTTGCGCAATGCGCCCAAGTTTTATGAGGTGGCCAAGCGCATTATTGAAATTACCGAAGATTGCACCTTGGTCGCCCACAATGCCAAGTTTGACAACCGCATATTGACTACCGAATTTGACCGATTGGGCTATAAGTATGAAAAAAAGACTCTTTGCACGGTTGAGCTTTCCAAAAAATTGATACCCGACCTTCCCTCCTACAGCTTGGGCAAGTTGGTAAAATCGTTGGGCATTCCGCTTACCGACCGTCATAGGGCGCAAGGCGATGCCAAGGCAACCGTTACTCTATTTAAAATGTTGTTGAACAAGGATACGCAAAAAAACATCATACAGGCAGCAGTGCGCAAAAACCCAAAACGCCAACTGGAGCCTAAATTGCTCGACTTTATTGCAGAAGCCCCTACCGAAACTGGGGTATATTATATGCACCGCGACGATGGCAAGATCATCTACATTGGAAAGAGCAAGAATATCAAAAAAAGGCTGACGCAACATTTTACTTCGGATAACAGAAAATCGAAACGCATCCAAAAAGAAGTGGCCAGTGTAAGTTACGAAAAAACCGGAAGCGACCTCATTGCCCAGTTAAAGGAGAGCGAAGAAATTAAAAGCAACCGGCCGGTGTACAACCGGGCATTGCGCAAATCTACTTTTAATCACCAGCTCACGTCTTTTAAAGACGAAAACGGGTATATAAACCTAAAGATAGAAAAAGCAGACGCCCGAAAAAAGGCCATCACCACCTTTACCAATTATCAACAAGCCAAAGCTGTTCTTTTTAAGATCACCGAAGCATATAAGCTTTGTCAAAAATTAAACGGTTTGCATAAAACTCAGGGCAGTTGTTTTCAATATAGCATTAAAGCGTGCAACGGCGCTTGCATAGCGGCAGAACCCCCTGAAGCCTATAACAGGAGGGTACAGCAATTTATAGATGAAACAAGCTATAAAAACCAAAACATGCTTATTATAGACCGTGGGCGGGATGTAGAAGAGCGATCGGTCGTCTTAATTGAAGCCGGACAATACAAAGGCTTTGGCTATTTCAACTTAAACCATCAGATAACCAACCCCGAAATTTTAAAAACACTCATCAACCCGATGCAAAATAACCGGGACGTGCAGCATATCATTCAAAATTATCTTCGGAAAAACAAAAAGGTGAAGACCGTTAAGCTTAGTTAGAAATAAATCTTATCATAAATAACCAAAAAATAGGCCACATAAATTCTTGCGAAGCTATAATCTTATCCAGAATGCGATAAATTAATTAAACTTAGTTATTTTTATCCCAAAAGATACTTTTCTTGAAAACCGAATCAAAAAGTTATTGGCGTGTAAAATTGCACGAAATCATTTCAGAGGCCGATACGCCCATGGGCAAGATGTTCGATGTGATTTTGCTTATTCTCATTCTGCTCAGCGTGCTATTTGTAATGATAGAGAGTGTAAAAGGCCTTCCTGAAAATGTGTACGATTTTCTGTATATAGGCGAATGGGTCATTACCATTTTTTTTACTTTAGAGTATATCGCCCGCATCTTGATCACCAAAAAGCCATCAACTTATATTTTCAGTTTTTACGGCATCATCGATTTTTTATCGACCATTCCCTTGTACCTGTCGTTTATATTGGTGGGCAGCAATGTTTTAATCACCGTACGGGCGTTGCGGTTGCTGCGGGTGTTCCGTATTCTGAAAATTTCCCGCTATGTAGGGGAAAGCAACAAATTGAAAAAAGCCCTCATCGACAGCCGTGCCAAAATATTTGTTTTTCTATTTGCCGTATTAATCGTCGCCCTCATCGCCGGAACGCTCATGTACCTGATTGAGGGCGAGCAAAGCGGCTTTAACAGCATTCCCGTAAGCATTTATTGGTGTATCGTAACCCTTACCACAGTTGGTTTTGGGGATATTGCCCCGGTTACGCCTTTAGGACAGTTTTTAGCGACCATCATTATGATTTTGGGTTACGGTATCATCGCTGTGCCCACGGGAATTGTAAGCGCCGAGTACGCCAAAAATACAGATTATGTGCATGTAAATACCCAAGCGTGTAGAAATTGCGGAGCGTTAAAACACCGCGACGACGCCAAATATTGTCATAAATGCGGCGAAGAACTCCATCCGGAAATTACAAAAAACAGTTGATGACCCCCAAACAAGACACCCTTATCTGTGTGGTGGGGCCTACCGCCATTGGCAAAACAAAACTGGCTATTGAACTTGCCAAAGCCTTCAACACTGAAATAGTCTCGGCAGACTCGCGGCAATTTTATAAAGAAATGACAATAGGCACGGCCGTACCTTCTGCTGAAGAGCTCCAAGCAGTACCACACCATTTTATCCAAAACAAGACCATTTATGAACCGTACAGCGTAGGCGATTTCGAAACAGAAGCCCTTGAAAAGCTGTATGAATTGTTCAAAATCAATAACACCGTCGTTATGGTAGGCGGTTCGGGGCTGTATGTCGATGCGGTGACCAAAGGGCTGGATTATTTTCCAAACGTTTCTGAAGAACTTAGGGAGCAGCTAAATGCCCAACTGAATGAAGAAGGATTGGAGTCGCTTCAAAAAGAACTGGAACAAAAAGACCCTTCCTATTATAAAAAAGTGGACCTGCAAAACCCCCACCGGGTCATTCGCGCACTGGGGGTTATCCGTACTTCAGGAAAACCCTATTCTTCCTTTTTAAACCAAGAGAAAAAAGAGCGGCCATTTAAAACCATTTACGTTGGGTTGACCGCAGACCGGGAAACTGTTTACGCCCGTATCAACAAACGGGTGGACCTTATGATGGAAGCAGGCTTATTGAGCGAAGCCAAAACTTTAATGCCATATAAAGACCTCAATGCCTTGAATACCGTAGGCTACCGCGAACTTTTTGATTATTTAGGAGGAAGGTTTACCTTGCAAGAGGCCCTTTCAGAAATAAAGAAAAACACCCGGCGTTTTGCCAAGCGGCAACTTACCTGGTTTAAAAAGAACAAGGCCATCCATTGGTTTGATTACCGCACGCCGGCTAAAGAAATCATCCACGGGCTAAAAACAAAAAACGCCCTGCAATAAGGGCGTTTTATGACACTTAATTTTTTAAATCTTGTTCCTTTTTTAATTATCAACTTCATCTTTTACCACCAAACGGAATCCTTCGCCGTGGATATTGATGATTTCCACCCCATCGTCTTTACCCAAATACTTACGGAGTTTGGCAATGTAAACATCCATACTTCGTGAAGTGAAATAGTTATCATCCCTCCAAATTTTGGTTAACGCCAACTCTCGGGGCATTAAATCGTTTTTGTGCAAGGCCAATAAACGAAGCAATTCGTTTTCTTTTGGGGAAAGTTTTATCGGGTCTTCTTCTTTGTAAGTTAAAAACCGAAGTTTGGAATTCAAAAAGAAGTTGCCTATTTCAAACTCAAACTGCTTGCTGTCTGCAATGCTGTCGGTAGCTTTGCGCTGTATGATGGCTTTTATCTTCATCAACAGTACTTCGCTGTCAAAGGGTTTGTTTAAATAATCGTCGGCACCAACTTTATAACCTTTGAGCACATCTTCTTTCATGGCTTTTGCCGTAAGGAAAATAATGGGGATGTCTTCATTTTTATCGCGTATTTCTTTTGCGAGGGTAAATCCGTCTTTATAGGGCATCATCACATCGAGGATACATAGATCGAAGTCATCTTTTTTAAATTTTTCAAAGCCTTCCATACCGTTTTTGGCGTGGACCACTTCATAATCGTTCATAGCAAGGTAGTCTTTTAAAACGGTTCCGAAATTGGGGTCGTCTTCTACCAATAAGATTTTTTTGTTTTCAGTTTCCATAATTTAAGATATTAAGTGTATTTTAATAATAAAGGTACTTCCTTTTCCTTTTTCGCTTTCTACATATACTTGTGCGTCGTGATCGTCAAGTATGCGTTTTACGTAAGCCAGGCCAAGGCCGTGACCTTTAACGTTGTGTATATCGCCGGTGTGTTCCCGGTAAAATTTTTCGAATATTTTCTTTTGGGTGGTTTTGCTCATTCCCATCCCTTGATCGCGTATCTTTAAAATAATATAGTTTTTTACGTTTTCGGTATAGACATCGATTTTAGGAGCTTCTTCAGAGTATTTTATGGCATTGTCCAAAATATTCACCACTACATTGGTTAAATGCGACTCGTTGCCCAAAACAGATGACTTTAACGCACCAAGATGGCTGGCCACATAACCGCCACGGTCTTCCACGATAAGCTCCACATGGGTAATGGCATCATTGATTACATCGTGCAGCTTAATGCGCTCTTTAGGGAGGTCCAGTTCGTTTTTTTCCAGTTTTGAAATTCGCAGCACATTTTCCACTTGTGCATGCATGCGGCGGTTTTCGTCCCGTATCATCTTTAAATAACGTTGTAAAAACTCCTTATTGTCCTTTACCTTTGGGTTTTTAAGGGAATCCAGTGCCAAATTGATGGTAGCGATAGGGGTTTTAAACTCGTGCGTCATGTTGTTGATAAAGTCCGACTTGATTTGCGAAATCTGCCGTTGTTTGAAAATTTGCGACAGGGCACTGGCATAAGCCAAAACGATTACCGCCGTAAACACCAATGAAAGCACTGCCATTCCCAAAATGGAACTGAGCACCACTTTTTCTTTTTCTGAAAAATTTACATATAATTGATATCCCTTTCCGGTATCGTCATTCTTGAACAACGGGACCACATACGTACTTTCGGGATTCAGTTTAAAATCGCCAGAGCGTACCTTGGTGGCCAAGTTGTTGCTGTAAACCGCATATTCAAATTTCGAATTAACGCCTCTGTCCTTCAGCTCTTTGGTAATCAGGTTTTCAATTTCTCCTCCACTCACCCTTTTGTGCAACGGCACTTTTGACGAAATGTCGAAATAAGCGCTTTCAATTTGGTTGCGCTCAAAATCTTTCAGTCGTTTAAAGGTTACTTCCGTGGATTCTGAAGGATTGCCCCCTTCCACTCCTGGGTTCAGCCTGGTTGTCGTTTTTCGGTTGGTAAGTTTTTTAAATTGGATACTGTCAAAATCCATGTCCAAAAAACTGGAAGACAGTTTATAATCTTCTTCCAAAATACCATCGGTATATATAAAAATTTCATTGGTCCGGTCATTTTTGGTTTTATAGACCAACTCGCTGAAATTTACATTGTCCGGCACTTCAATACTATCAACATACCTGCTGTAAACGCTGTAAAAATCTTCTATTTCCCTGTTTTTTATCTGTTTGGTAACAGAAAAAAGGGTTTGCTGTACGTTAAAGGTAAACTGTTCTTCCTTGGTTTGGTACGAATTCGCGATCCAATATCCCTGCACAAACATAATCCCCAGCAGCGACAAACTCATTAGGGCAATAAGTAAGGCGAATAGCTTTTTATTCATATCCCCAAAAGTAAGATTTTAACATTTAGTGCGGTTTTCATTTAACCAAATGTTAACAAAACATGTTACAGGGGTGTTATTGTGCCGTTTTCAGTAGGTATTCGTGAATTTCCTTAACTTGGGCTCGGGTCATTTCCATATCGATGTTTTCGATGGTAAAATCGGCCAAAGCTTTCTTTTTTTCATCGGGCCATTGGTTGTCCATACGCGATTGTATTTCGGTTTCGGTAGTATCGTCCCGTTTTAAAATACGATCTATCCTAAGCTGTTTGGGAGCCGTTACCAAAATGGTATAATCGCAGTTTTTATAGCCTCCGTTTTCAAACAGTATCGCGGCTTCTTCTATGCAATAAATGCCCGTTTGTTGTTGCGCCCACTCCTTAAAATGTTCGGCTACACGGGGATGGATTATTTGGTTCACTTTTTTCAAAAGCTGCTCGTTGTTGAAAATCTGGTCGGCCACATATTTACGGTTCAAACCGTTTTTGTTATAGGCTTTCTCGCCAAGGATTTCGGTGAGCTCAGATTTTATTGCTTCGGAAGTGTTGGTGAGCTTTTTTGCTTCAATATCTGCAATATAAATGGGCACGCCCAATTCACTGAACATGGTTGCCACGGTGGTTTTGCCGCTTCCTATTCCTCCTGTAAGCCCTATTGTTTTCATTTTTTGGAATCATTTTTGAAAATTAAAAAGTCGATTTTTTTGTCTTTTATCTCCACATCCCGAATGCCTGAAGGCCGTTTTGAAAGCTGGGTGAGCATAAAGTTGCCCTTTGGGTTCCGTTCGGAAAAATCGCACAACAACTTAAAATCGGTTTCAGATACCTTATTGAAATTTTTTACCGGCACATTAAAGCTTACCGTGGTCACTTCGGGAATCAACTTAATAATGGTACGTTGTGGCAAGTTGATCACTTCTATGGGAAGCGTCACTTGTTTTTGGGTAAATTCCTGTACCCTTAGAGATAGTTTTACTTCTTTTGGCACCACCGAAAGCGAAGGTGCATCGGGAACGGTAACGGCTACTTTTTCAGAAAAATCTGAATCGATGTTTTTAAAGTTTTCAGTTTTGGTAAAAACGGAAGCGATGGTGTCAATCACTTCTCTGGGGCCGGAAATCTGGACCGAATCTGGTTTTATGGATATGCTGTCCAAGCTCATATATCCCTTTTTAAAATTAAGGCCGGCCTTTGAAACCACAGGGACTTTTTTAGATACCAAAAGTTCTAAGTTTATGCTCAAGGTATCCAAAGATAGATTTTTTATAGAGAAATCTTCGTCCAGCTGGTTTTCGATCAAGTTGACCAATTGTGCATTGCCAATAGTTACTGTTTTGTTGCCTTTTTTATAATATTCGGCAAGGTTCACTGTAATTTCAGGCTGTTTTAGTTGGTAATAGAAAAATTCAAAACCGTTGGTGGTAAGGTCAAAAGAAAGTGTTTCGGGATTGTTTTCAGCCAAAAGTGTTTCATTGGGAATGCTTTTATACACAATGTTGGCGTCAACCGTGGCAGTGTATTCCCTTGAAAATTTTGTAAGCATCCAAAACAGGATTGCCAGAACAAGAAAAAATAAAAATTTCTTGATCTTACCGGTATTGTATTTTTTTTTAGGTTTCGCACTCATCGATGTCAATGGGTTTTAGTAAAGAACAATGTTGGGAACTGTTTTCTTGGGTCGCGCTTCAATAAACCAATATAGTAAGTGGATTTTAAAAAAGCGAGGCCATATCCAAAAAATTGTATAAACAATGCCACAACAGACAATAACCCAATTGCAAGGCTTTTATTTTTCAAAGAGGAATCGATAACGATCAATAACAAATAAGCAATCAAAGGCAACAACAGCATCCAATTGACTACGATAGATAGCACGATTGACCCCAAGGTAAAAAGAACAAAGCACAAGGGAAACCAAAACGTGATCTTAGATGCCTGTGGATGCCATTTATTGAGTATGGGGCGCACCAAACCAAATTTTTTTACCTGGACATAAAATTTTTGCCACGAAATACGGCGTTTGTGATATACGTAAGCATGGGGTATAAATGTTGTTTTGAATCCATTTTTTGCTATGCGCTGCGAAAGGTCTGGGTCTTCCCCGGGATGAATCGTACCAAAGCCGCCTGTTTCTATAAATGCCTTTTTTGAAATACCCATATTAAAGCTTCGGGGCTCAAAATTGCTCACACTCTTTTTACTGCCCCGTATGCCTCCTGTAGTAAAGAAAGACGTCATTGCATAGTTGATGGCCTTTTGCAGGTTGCTAAAACTTTCATGGGCTGCATCTGCGCCTCCATAACAATCGTAAAAATTGTTTTTTAAGAAATGGTCAACAGTTGCTAAATAATGCGATGGCAACAAACAATCTGAATCCAATATAATAAAATAATCGCCCTTGGCTCTTTGCATTCCGTAATTTCGGGAAAGCCCGGGCCCAGAATTTTCCTTATAAAAATACGCGATGTTCAATGTTTCTGAAAATGCATCGACAACCGCTTTGCTGGTGCTGGAAGAGCCGTCTTCTACGATCACAATTTCATACGGTTTGCTGTAATCAAGCGTCACAAAGCTCTCCAGAAGTTCTTTTACTTCCTCCGGGCGGTTGTAAACGGGAATTATAAATGAGAAACTGCTGTTCATTACGCAAATGTAACGAATAAAAAAAAGCCATCCCGTTACCAGGATGGCTTTTGAACTTTAAACGAAAAGGAGTTATCTTTTAATTAACTTAAAGGTTCCTATTTCTCCGTTTACAGAAACTTTCATCAAGTACGTTCCTGTACTCAAAGATGAAATGTCCAGGTCTGCGGTTACATTATCAATAGGTCGGTCTATTACCTTTTGACCTAAAATAGTGTAAATAGCCACATTTTCGATATTGTCCATTGCGTTTAAGGACAGTACATCATCTGCCGGGTTAGGATGGTAGGAGAACCCTTCAATGGTATTCTCTTCGGTTCCTAAATTGGTTCCATCGATGGTAATATCGGTCGTGCCTTCTGTGTTCACCACAAACACATAGTAGGCTTGGCCTGCTGTAGTATTTATGGTTGTAGAAGTGCTTGGCAAACATTGGTTGGTACCTTGATCCACTAAGGTAAGATCGGTCTCGGTAGCATTTTCATCCGGTGCTTCAAAGAAGGTCACCACGGTTACCCCTGCTGGGGAATCTACTGTTGCGGTAGCCGTTCCGTCTCCGTTAGAAACAAAATTGTACCAAACGCCGTTTGCTCCATCAATGTTACAGTTGTTCGGGTTCCCTCCTTCTGTGGTCGCTGCTGGCATGGCCACGGCAGGATCGGTATAAGGGAAGCCTATTTCATCAACATCAATAGAATTTGCGATATCATCGTTAGGCGGTGGCACAGGAAGACAATCTACATTTAAGGTAAAGTCGCCTGCATTACTTGCAAACCCGTGTACCAAAATATAATAAGTACTGTTTCCATCACCTTGGAAAGTTGCTTCAGACTGCAATCCACAGCTATCATCATTTCCAGCTTCACACACCAATGCGTTGCAGTCTCCTGAGAAGACAGATACCTTTGTATCATAATCTGAACCACACAAGGAAACGGTATAGTCGGTAACCAAACCTGAATCATCAGTAAAGGTGTACCAAAGTCCGGGCGCGGTTATATCTGTACCGTTACATACCGGCGCATCGGTATCAGGCGTAGCGCCAACAGTAGAGCCGGTAATGGTTTCGCCACATTCAATCGGCAAGGCTCCATCACAGAAATCGTTTTCAATAGGCGCTTCGCACGTAATGGTCAATTCAAAGTTACCTGAATTACTGCCGAACCCTTCAACCATAATCAAATATTCGCTAATACCATCGGAAACAAATGTAACTTCAGATTGCAATCCACAAGAATCATCATTTTCGGCAACAATAGTAGTTAAATCACAAGAGTCGTAAACCTTTAATACCGTATCAAAATCAGTCCCACTTCCACAAAGTGAAACAGTAACTATTTCAGTATCGCCACTTCCAGTATATGAGAAAAACTCATCTGGTGCGGCATTACCTCCAGAATCTGTATCACTCACTGTTTCTCCTATATACGTGTCACCACAAGAAAGCGCATAAGCGTTTTCACATTCATCGTTGGTTGGTGGCACACAAATAGACATAGAGAATTGCAATACCGTACCAGTATCGCCACTGGCATCGTCACAAACTTTTAATATCCAGTCACCTGAAATACTTTCACCATCAAATGCATCAGCAAATGCACCTCCAACGGCCATATAAGGACCTACACCAAATGGAGCAGTTGCTCCTGAAATATCTGCCCCGCCGTCTTCAAACATTGTACCATTATAGGCATCTTCGGTGCTTCCACCTAAATCTTGAGCGATTATCAATTCGGTACCAGCAGGTGAAATCAATGAAATATCAAGATCTGATGAAAAAGTATGCGCAATATCAATGGTTATATTTTCTAAAGTTGCGCCATCACCTATGGTTCCATTATCTGTTACTGTGATTGGAATTTCATTTGGTGCGTTGGTACAATCTGTTGTTGAAGTATCAGCTCCATCAATATCAAACGGTACGGCTGTAGAATCGTAAGTTGTACTGGTACAATTTGGTGGCGGTGGCACTGTGCCCCCACCTTCGATAGCGACAATGGTTAACTCAGCGCAATCTGCATTTACAGGACCTAACCCAGTTGCTGCTCCAGTTGCAGTATCAACAGAAGCCCATTGATTTACACCACCTCCAATATATGCTCCCATATAAAGAATACCGGTATCAGGATCAAAATCTGCATCTTGTGCAAAGCTAATATCAATTCCGAGCGGTCCTATTTCAGTTGCTGTTCCTGTAGCAAGATCCATAGAGTATAAATTATCCAACCCTATATCTGCCATGTAGGCATTACCATCGTTATCAATAGCCAACCATATTCCTATAAATCCTGCTATAGTAGTAGTGCCTATTTCAGTTAAGGTTCCACTTGATAAATCTACAGTGTATAATGTAACATCATCACCTAAACCACTAAGTAGGTACATCGTACTATTGGCTTCATTCCAAGCCAATCCTCTTGTACCATGACCTGCTACAATATTTGTAAGTGGTCCCACTGTTGTTGAAATACCTGTAGCTGGGTCGATAGTTAATAACGTTAAATTATCGTTATCCATGGTATATAACGTACCTGAACCATCAAAATCTCCAGCAAAGTTAGCTGCAGGATCATTATTAACTGTGTTTAAATTATAAGGACCATCTAAAGGGAATGATCCAAAGTCACCTCCAGTACATATTGCTGTTCCATCTTTAGCATAAACTGTAGAAACGCCACCGCCTCCGCCACCGGCTTCTTCAATAGATAACGTATCAATACCAATATAATCTGAATTGTTTCCAGCAGGGCCGGCATCGGTAACCCAATACCTAAAGGCAACCCTGGTGTCTGTTGCACCAGTAAGTCCTGATACGGTTACTGTAAATTCTGTCCATACATCAGGATAAACTCCAGTTACCAATGTAGGGTTTATCTCGAGCAATAACTCGGTGTAAGAACCTACATCGGCAGGTCCAGTAGGATCTGTATCTGCACCTGTTGGGTCTAAACGGACTTCCAATCTATCTGGAAACGTACTGCCTGTGGTTGTACGGGTCCAAAATTTAATTTCATCTCCATTCTCCAAGTTCAATACAGGGGTAATCATAAAGTTGTTTATCACAGAACCTGCTGTATTGTTAAAGTTGGCACCAATGTATGCCGTAGGTGCTCCTGTTTGTGATGGAAAAACCGTTTCATTCCCTTGAAACCAATCGGTTGCTCCTATCGCATCACTTGCATTTACAAAGCTATACCCCACTCCTGGCAAGGTGGTGATATCATCAAATCCTTCTTCAAGAAGCGTTGCTTGTGGTGCTTTATTACCAACATTTTGACCTCTAAGATAGGCCTGTAACACCTGTTTTTCATTAGGTGTAAATTGTTGGTTGTCTATTCCGGCTTTATTTTCCCCACTGTGGAGTCTTGCCAACAGTTCTTCAATTGAGGCGGTTGGTTGTTGTCTAATTTCTGCTCCAGCACTCCTTGCTCCATAAATTGAAGCGTTGGGCTGCGTAAACTGTGCCTCCATTGTAGCAACAATACCACAGAAGACAAAGAACAATAATGTAATTTTTCTCATAATTAAAATTAGAATTTAGTTAATATTAGCTTAAAAGTATCTAAAAAAAACCTGAAAGACAAAAGAATTAGCAGTAAAAACAATAACTAAACAAAAGATCACTCGTGTTTTAAGAAAAAAGCTACCTATAAAGGCAGCTTTGTTCTTAAATAAGGTTTAAGTGAATTTATTTTTTTACAATTTTGGTAGAATATATAGTCTCGTTATTATTATTGTATAATTTAATTATATATATACCAGGTTTTAAGTTTGTAAGATTCAATTGCGTTTCTGATTTTTTTGTACTACTCTTTTTGTACACTAATTGATTATAAAAATCATAAACTCTTATTGTTTTTAAATTTGGGTTAAAAGGTTCTGATTTAACAATAACTTCACTGTCAACCAATGTAGGAGTTACAAAATAGAATTCTTTATAATCATTTGGATTGTCTTCTTTAATGTTACCTACCTTAGAGGGAGTTGTAGTTGTTGGCACCTCACATGATGTTAAATTTGGATTAATTTGCAAGTCAATATACCCTCCTTCTGGTTGATAAAGTCCACTCACAATTTCCATAGCCGCTCTTGCTCTAAATTTAATTTTAGCACTATCAGTTATTGTATTATTTGCCATTTTAATAACATAAGGTGCAGTCTCCAATTTATAAAACCAAGGTCTATACAAAATTCTGTCAGATACAGTCACTGTCCCAAAATCAGATTTCATATCACGAGCCATTTTAACAGCCTGATAGGCATCTAACCTGCCCGCTCCTAATTTACCATAATAAGGTAGGTTTTCTGGAATAGTATCTACTTTTACTGCTGTTAATTTAAGAATTGTCTCTACCTCCCGCGGTTTTAAACAGTAATTTACTGAATGCATCAAACCTATTGTTCCTGCAACTATGGGTGCAGACAAAGAAGTACCACCAAAACCCGTTCTCCTGTAATCATCTTTCCAAGGATCAGTATGGTCAGCATCTCTCCATAATACAGGTGACGGATAGTAGGCAGGTACAACAATATCGATTGAATCGTTATGTTGATGAGACTGAACAACGCCATTATCTTTGTGATAGCAACTATGAACATCCTTCCAGTTATCGTAAGGTATTATTGTGCTATTTATCTCGTTTTTGTTTCCAACCGTAGATACAGCAATAACATTTTTATAGGAAGCAGGCCAGTAATAGGTGCTTGGATCACCAGACCCTGACCCCTCCCCATTACCTCCAGCTATTACAACCGTAACATCCAAAGAATCAATGGCATTTACCATATCTTGTATGTTTTGATTATAGGAAGAATCTAACCCAAAGCTAAGGTTTACAACTTTAGGTTTGGGATCATATTGAGCTAAAAGAAGGAGGTTACTAACACTACCCCCTTTTGCACCAATTAGTTTAGTATTAAAGCCAATCGAAGAAACTCCTAAATCATTATCAGTAGCTGCGGAAGCAAAACCAGCAACATAATTACCATGTGGCCCATATTGGTCATCATAATCTGATACCCCACCAACAAACTCTGTTTCAAAATCTTCGTGTTCTATATCAAAACCTTGATCTGCGACACCAATAATTACCGAAGGCTCTCCTTTTGTAATTTCCCAAGCTAACCGTGCTCCAATCATTCTTAGATCATTCTGTTCATAATCATCATAATTAGAAATTTTTATATTATCTGTTAAATCGGGGTTCTCCCAATCATTCGGAGTATATTGTATCGGATTTATTGGGATATCAAGAGGTTCATAATCTTCTTCAATAAAATATGAAGGGTAATAACTTGAATACTGATTAGTCAAATTCCCTATATCATCATTGTTGTCTAAGTCAAGTACATACTTATTTTTTAAAAAAGAGTTTTGTGTACCTGGTAAAAGCTCTTTAAATTCATAAACAGTAAAAGAACTTAATACAGTATTTATACGCTGGTTACTTTCTATATTACCTCTTAATCTCAACTCAAGCACTCCGTCATTTTCTGATACAACTTCTGGCACATATGCTTTATTTGGAATTTCCAAAAGATAACGCACCCTTTCCTGAGCATTTGAAAATTGAAAAACAATAAAAAGTAATAATAATTGCAATATTTTATTTTTCATCGTTATCAAGTTTTGATTTTAATACTTCTATTTCTTTTTTAAGAGAAATTACATACAAGGTAAGTTCTTCTATTTTTTCCATTTGTTTAGCTTGCATTTTACCAACATCTATCCCTTCTTTTTCTAATTTTTTTGCAGAAGGAACTCCTGGCAAGTGTTTATTCTTTTTTATGTATTTTTCGAGTTCAGACAGAGAACGTAATCTATAATTGTTTTCAAAAACATAATCTGCCCAATCATCACTACTGCTTAATGCTATTTTTAGTTTCTCTGTTAAAATACCATCTGCTACGTAAAGTTTATAATCACCTGGGGTTGCATTTATACTACCTGTTGTAGAAAGGTTACCTATTAAAACTTTATTGTCTTCTTTAACTCTAAAAGCAGTAACATTTTTTCTTTTAAAAACTAAGTCTTTATCATTAATGGTTCCAATAAAGCTAGAAGAACTTACACTATTACCGTTTAAACTCCAATCAGTCGGAACAGGTTGTGAGTACATGATTGAATTCACAAAAAAGAAGCTAATAATTATTAAAAAATTTTTCATAATTAGTAATGTTTTAGTTAATATTAACCTAAAAGTATTTAAAATAAACCTTAAAATCAAACATTTTAACGTTAAAATAATGCCTTTTAAGGAAAATAATTGATTTTTTAACAAAAAAAAAGACCCGTAACCACGGATCTTTTTGTTAAAAAAATAGTATTTAGTTTTTTTTATTCTTCCTCAAAGGCTTCTATCACCCCATCACTAACGCCAACATTAGAAAAGCCGCCGTCATTGTATAAATTCTGAAGGGTTACCCGCTTGGTCAAATCACTAAATAACGTAATGGTATAATTGGCACAGTCTATTGCTGTTGCGTTGCCTAAGGGTGACATTTTATCGGCATACGATATAAAACCACCAAAACCTTTTACGCCTTTCCCTGCCGTAGTGGGCGTTGGCGATTGCGAAATGGTATTGACCCGTACTTTTTTATCCCTTCCGAAGAAATATCCAAAACTACGCGCTATGGATTCCAGATATGCTTTGTTATCGGCCATATCGTTATAATCCGGAAATACACGCTGGGCGGCCATATAGGTCAAGGCTACAATACTTCCCCATTCGTTCATCGCATCTTTATTATATAATACGTTCATTGTCTTATGAAAAGAAACCGCAGAAACGTCCCAGCCTTTATGGGTCCAATCGTAATTTTGCTCGGTATAATGTTTGCCTTTTCTAACGTTTACCGACATCCCAATGGAGTGCAATACAAAGTCAAGCTTGCCGCCCAAGATTTCGGTGGCTTTTTCAACCAGGTTTTCCAAATCTTCCATTTTGGTAGCATCGGCTGGGATGATTTCAGCATTTGTTTTTTCTGCCAACTCGTTTATCTGCCCCATGCGCAAGGCTATGGGCGCATTGGTCAATACAAATTTCCCGCCTTCTTCGTGAACGCGCTCTGCGGTTTTCCAAGCAATGGAATGTTCGTCCAAGGCACCAAAAATGATCCCCCGTTTTCCTTTCAGTAAATTATATGACATATTTTTTTTAGTTTATGGGTTTATGAGTTTTAAGCTAAATATAGAATGGCTAATCTTCATTCCGTAAAGATACGGTTTTAATTCAGTAATTCCTTTGCATGGGCCAAAGCCGAATCGGTAACGTTCTTCCCCCCTATCATTTGTGCAATTTCCACAATGCGCTCTTCTTGCGACAGTGTTTTTAAACGGGTTTCGGTTACTTGGTCCACATCTTTTTTATACACCTTAATATGTTGCGCACCCTTTGAAGCGATTTGCGGCAAATGCGTGATGCTCACCAGCTGCATGCCCCGGCTCATCCCGTCCATGATCTCGGCCATTTTATGGGCAATCTCTCCTGAGACGCCGGTATCTATTTCATCAAAAATAAGGGTGGGTAGGGTTTGGTATTGTGCCAAAACCGCTTTTACCGCCAGCATAATACGGCTCATTTCGCCGCCCGAAGCCACTTTTTTAATGGGGCCCTTAGTGGTACCTTTGTTGGCCGTAAACAATAGCTCAAGCGTATCGGTACCGGTTTCCCGGAAATGTTCAGTAGCCGAAAGCTTAAAGTCAAAACGGGCATGGGGCAATCCGAGTTTCGCCAAAATAACCTCCAGTTTTTCCTGTAATTTAGGAATGACCTGCTCACGGGAACTGTGAATGTCATTCCCAACAGCAGTTACTTCTTTTTCTAAACCGTTCACTTCTTTTTCCAGCGCTTCAATGCGGGCGTCGAGCGTGTTGGTATCGTTAATGCTCGTTTCTAAGGTGTTTTTAATGGCCAGCAGTTCTGAAACCGTCGCCACTTGATGTTTTTGCTGCAGTTTGTGCAGGGTTTGCAGTTTTTCGTTGACCTGAAGCAATTCGTTGGGATCGGCCTCTACCGATGTTGTAATTTGCTCGGTTTCTTCAAGTAAATCATCGAGCTCGATGATGACGCTGTTTAAACGTTCCCACAACGTTTGATAAACCGACCCGTAGTTTTTCAATTGGCTCAATGCCGAACGGGCCTCCTTGGCGGTTTCCAAAGTACCTATCTGTTCATCTGAAAGCAGCTGAATTGTTTTTGAAAGCGTTTCTTGAATTTCTTCGGCATGGCTTAACATTTCATAACGTTCTTCCAAAGCTTCTTGGTCTATATGTTCCAAACCGGCCTCTTCCAACTCGGTAAACAAAAAAGTATTGTAATCCAGTTCTTTTGAAGCTTCACTTTTCTGAATTTTGGTTGTCTCCAATGTATTGGCAGTAGCACGGTATTCTTTTAACTTTTGAACATAGATGCTTTTAAGGGATGTATTTTGAGCCAACGTATCGATCACTTGCAGCTGGTACTGCTCTTGGGCCAACGACAATGTTTCGTGCTGGCTGTGGATATCGACCAAATACGGCCCCAAGGCCTGTAATTGGGCTACTGTTACAGGAGTATCATTTACAAAAGCACGCGATTTGCCGCTGGGCAGTATTTCCCTCCTAATGATGGTTTGGGCATCATAATCGAGGTCGTTTTCTTCAAAAATAGGTTGCAGGTTAAATTTTTTAATGGCGAATTCAGCTTCGATTACACATTTTTTTGAAGCGTCTTTCATACTGTTCAAATCGGCCCGTTTGCCCAACACCAAGGCCAAGGCACCCAACAAAATGGACTTTCCCGCACCGGTTTCGCCCGTGATGATGGTTAGCCCGTCCTTAAAATCCATACGGATGTCATCTATTAAGGCATAATTTTTTATGGAGAGGCTCGTGATCACAGGCAATAAATAAGATTAACAGTAATACGAATACGGTTTAAAATCGTTTTAAATATAAGGTAGCATTTTTACAACCGCAAGGAAAAAATAAGGCTTAAAATTTAATTTCGGCCCATTGGCTCCTTTTGGTCGGGGCCATTTTGTTCAGGTTTTCTACCAGTTTTACAATATCGACATTAGGGCCACCGCTAAAGATGTTCTGTATTTCGTCGCTCTTGGCATCAAAAAAGGTACGTATTATATACGAATTTGGCCTACGGTTATTGATCTGGGCCAAGGTTGCAATCGCATTGGCTACGCCCTTTTTCCCTTCTTTTGGGCTCTGGGCCATTTCGTCCAAGCCTTTACGATGGTATTCGTACATCGCGGTATGGAATTCTTGATACACGTTAGACAGCACCGCCTCGTTATAACGGTAGCGGGTTTGGGTACCATCGGTGGGTTTCCAGCCGGCAAAATTGCTTGAGGCGGCAGTATTTACAATCTGCTTGGCGATTTCAAAGTATTCGTCGCCCCCGTTCAGTTCAAACGTATCGGCATCCAAACCAATAATGGTATAAACGTGATAGGCAATGACCGATACTAAATTGGAGTTGAAGGTGTTCAAATTAAAATTCAACGGCTGAAACTCGGTATAGTCAAAATTAAACTGGCGGTCGTTATAGTTGTAAATGGGAGAACTGTAACTGGAACCATACACCGGTCTGGAAGCTTGTATTTGAATAGATGCCGTAAACGAATTGGAATCGAACCCTGAAACAATGATGGACATATTGCAATCAATGCGCTCTTGGTTTTTATAGACCTTGTTGGTCCACTTGGTGTTGTTCACAAAATCGTTCAACTCTTGCTGAAGCGTCCTGAACACTTGCAAATTGGGTTGGCCCGTTTGTTGGGCATCTACCGTAATACTGCAGTTGAGCTCCTGCGCTTGCACAGAAAACGAAAAAATAAAAACGGAAAGTATAAGTATGAAATTACGCATCTAATTGGTGTATAATATATTGTAAAATATCGTTGGCCACTTCGGTCTTTGGTTTAACAGGAAACGGCTGTACTTTATTGTGTTTATCTATTAATGTCACTTTGTTGGTGTCTGCCTTAAACCCAGCGCCTTTGTCTTTGAGCGAATTTAACACAATTAAATCTAAATTCTTTTTTTTGAGTTTGCTTTTTGCGTTTTCCAGCTCGTTTTGGGTTTCCAGTGCAAAACCGGTTAAAAATTGGTGTTTTTTTAGTTCCCCAAGGGATTTAAGAATGTCTTTTGTTTTTTCCAGTTGGATGGTCAAGGAACTATCGTTCTTTTTTATTTTTTCTGAAGCGACTTCCTTTGGTCTATAATCGGCCACTGCGGCACTTAAAATAGCAATATCGCAGTTGGGGAAATGCTTATGGGCAGCTTTGTACATTTCTTCGGCCGAAGTAACGGAAACCACTTCAATAGTACTGTGTTCCAGTTGTAAACTCACCGGACCGGAAACCAAAACCACCTTAGCCCCAAGGTTTGCCGCCGCTTCAGCGATGGCGTAACCCATTTTCCCACTGCTGTGGTTGCCAATAAAACGTACCGGGTCTATCGCTTCGTAAGTGGGCCCTGCGGTAATAAGTATTTTTTTATTCCGAAGGGGAAGTTTTTTCAGGATATCGTTTTCAAGAAATGAAACAATGTGTTCTGGTTCGGCCATTCTTCCTTTTCCGGTCAAGCCGCTTGCCAATTCGCCTTCTTCGGCCGGTATTTGTATGTTGCCGAAACGGTTTAAGATGTTGAACGTTTCCGAAGTACTGGGATGCTTGTACATATCCAAGTCCATGGCCGGGGCATAATACACGGGGCACTTGGCCGAAAGATAGGTGGCGAGCAACAGGTTGTCGCTGGTGCCGTGGGCCATTTTAGAAAGGGTGTTGGCCGTGGCCGGGGCGATTACAAATAAATCTGCCCAAAGGCCCAACGCGACGTGGTTGTTCCATTGGGCATTGTCATCTTCTTCGTGGGTAAACGAAGAAAAAACCTCATTTTTTGAAAGGGTGGATAGGGTAAGCGGGGTTACAAAGTCTTTAGCCGCAGGTGTCATCACTACTTTAACTTGGGCGCCCTTTTTTACCAAATGCCGAACCAAAAAAGCAGCTTTGTAAGCGGCAATACCGGCAGTAACGCCAAGCAACACATGTTTACCGCTTAAAACAGACATCTTTTTACTTATCTAATTCTTCTTCCTTGGTGTTGCGGTAGTAAATTTTATCGTTCAACCACTCCTCTACTGCAAGGGCATGCGGTTTTGGCAGACGCTCGTAAAATTTAGACACTTCAATTTGTTCCTTGTTTTCGAAAATCTCTTCCAAACTGTCGTTGTAGGTGGCAAATTCGTCGAGTTTTTCCAACAATTCTTTTTTGATGTCGCTATTGATTTGGGTCGCCCGCTTGGCAATGATTGAAATGGCCTCGTAAATGTTTTCAGTAGGCGCATCCACTTTGTTCTTGTCAATGGTGGTTGTATTTACGGGAGCTTCAGAATTTTTAATATCGATCATAATTCCTTGTTTTAACTTTTTTGTGCTGTTTCGGTTTGTAGTTCGCCCAAGCGCTCTTCAATATCTGCTGCAATGCGGTCGGCTTCGGCTTTTAATTCGGTATCGCTGTAATACTTTATAAATTTTTGATAATACTCTTTAGCGGTGAGCAAGCGTTCTTCTACCAAAGACGGAATACTGCGAACGGCCAGTTGATAGGCTGCCTGCAACCTTCCATAGAAGGCATCCTTACGGTATTTCGAACCGGGATGATCTGCAATGAAATTGTCGTACGATTCGATAGCTGGGCGGTAATCGCCAATGTATTCGGCAATTTTCAAGTTTTGATCGGCAATCTCTATGTCTTTTTTCTCCAATTTCCCCCGCAGTTCTGCAACCAGTTCGTTGGCCTCCATCCGCTTTTCTGAATTTGGATACTTATTAATGTAGTTTTGCAACTTTTCCAGCGCTTTATACGTGTCTTCTTGGTCTAAGGAATAGCGCGGCGACAACTCGTAATAGCTTTTGGCCGATTTGTAGGCGGCGACTTCCACGCTATCGCTTTGCGGATAGGAGGTTTCAAAACGCTCAAACTGGTAGCCAGATAAATAATAGTCCTCTAATTCATAAAAGGTGTTGGCGTACAAATACATTAACCGCTCTGCTTGGGGCTTGCCACGGTACACCGGCACCACTTGTTCAAAAAGTTTCAATGCTTTTTTGTATTTCCCTTGTTTATAAAGGGAATCGGCCATGGCGTATTTTTTCCCGGTATCTTCAGAAGAGAGCACCTTTTGGTATTCGCTACAGGAACTCAATGCAATGGCGGCAAAAAGCAATAAAAATAAATTCTTCATAGTGTTAAAAAACATCGTGCAAAATTAGTGAATTAAATGGGATTACAAAAACTTAATAATAGTCCAAATTATTGTGTTAAAACCTACAAACGGACCATTTCAGAAAAACAACATCATCCCAATCTAAAAGTTAAAATCACATTTCTTCGATAAAAGAGGCGATTTTTTGCTGCAAAGTACCGCTTGCCTTAACCAACGGCAACCGTACGGTATCACTGCAAATGCCAAGCTTCTTAAAAACAGCTTTGATGCCAGCAGGATTTCCTTCGGCAAAAATATAATCGATTGCCGGAGCCATTTTGTAATGCAACTTGAAGGCCTCGTCCACCTTTTTGTCGAGCCCTAAACGAATCATCGTAGAAAATTCCTTTGGGAACCCTTCGCCAATTACAGAAATAACACCCGCACCGCCAGCCAAGGTCATAGGCAAGGCGATCATATCGTCCCCGCTAATCACCAGAAAGCCATCTGGGGTTTTAGCGATCAAGTTCATGGCTTGCACCAAGTCGCCAGCGGCTTCTTTAATGCCAATGATGTTTTCATGGTCCTTGGCCAGGCGCGCAACCGTCTCTGGCAACATATTGGATGCCGTTCTTCCCGGCACATTGTACAGTACGATGGGCAACGGGGCCTCTTTGGCAATAGCGGAAAAGTGGCGGTAAATACCATCTTGCGTGGGCTTGTTGTAGGCCGGCGAAACCGAAAGAATGGCCGTAAAAGCTGCGAGGTCCCTCGTGTTCATTTCTTTTACCACCGCAGCCGTATTGTTACCGCCAATGCCCAACACCAATGGCAATTGTCCGTCGTTGGTCTGGACAATGGTATCGATGACCAATTGTTTTTCATCTTCGTCCAAGGTGGCGCTTTCGGCCGTTGTGCCCAACACCACAAGATAATCGGTACCGTTATCGATATTGTGCTGCACTACTTTTTTCAATCCGTCCACATCTACCGAAAAATCATTCTTAAAAGGGGTGATCAACGCGACTCCGGTTCCTATCAATTCTTTCATTATATTTTATTTAAAACGGTTAAATATTTTTTCAGTTCTTTTTTAAAGGGTTCCATCTGTTCCAGTTTTACATCGATCAACAAATCGAACAAGCGCGGGTCTGCTCCTTTTAATCCAACTTTAAAATGGGCTTGGCTCGCAGCGACAACGGCATTCAAAAAATCGTTTTTTGTGTTGTAATACCCTATAAGGACATCAAACGGCGTGTCGATAAATTCTTGGGCATTCTGGTTGTGCAATTCCCCCTTCCAATTAAAATCCTTGTTGTGTAATTGGTTTTGCCGCAAGGAAGGGAGTTTGCGCTTTACTTCCAAAAAAGAAAACACCCGCACGTCTTTAGGCTGCAAGTTGAAATAGCCCGAACATTCATACAGCTTCTCGAAATCCTGAAACGTGGCCTCGTCCACCAAAAACCCCATCGTTTTCAAAGTAGAATTTATTTGCGAGACATCCCTTTTCTTTAGGCTATGCTCCATTTTTTTGCGTAATGACCGTCGCTTCAATTTTTCAAACATAAGCTTTGTTGGCTTCTTTCACAAAAGTAGGGGTTTCAAGTTCATTTTTAAAATGATTGTTAAGCGATCATATTCAAGAAATCATCTTCTGAAATAATGGGCACTCCCAAATTTTCGGCCTTTGTTTTTTTACTGGGTCCCATCTTGTCGCCGGCAACCACATAATTGGTTTTTCCTGAAATGGAGCTCGACACTTTTCCGCCGTTATCTTCTATGAGTTTTTTAAGTTCGGTTCGGGACACTTGATAAAACACGCCCGAAACCACAAAGGTGTCGCCATTTAATTTATTGGTTTGGTTAGCCAGTTTTTCTGCCGATAGTTCCAGTTGCAACCCGTGGTTTTTCAACCGCTCGATGATGTGTTGGTTTTCTTCGGAAGCGAAAAAAGAAACTACACTTTCAGCAATGCGATCGCCAATTTCATCTACCGAAATCAATTGCTCTTCGGTTGCCGATGAGAGCGCATCGATACTCTTATAGTGTTTCGCCAACTTTTTCGCCACTGTTTCGCCCACATACCGAATGCCCAAAGCAAACAGCACCCGCTCGAAAGGGATTTGCTTGGACGCTTCAATACCATTAATTAAGTTCTCGGCACTTTTTTCGGCCATGCGCTCTAAGGGAAGAATGTCTTTTTTGGTGAGCTCATACAAATCGGTATAATTGTTAATCAAGCCATTGTTGACCAATAAAGCAACGGTCTCACCGCCCAAACCTTCAATATCCATCGCTTTTCGAGAAATAAAATGCTGGATGCGCCCGATAATTTGTGGCGGACACCCGTCGGTATTGGGACAGTAATGCTGGGCTTCGCCTTCGTTACGTATTAACTCGGTATCACATTCGGGGCAGGTGGCTCTGTATTCCGTAGGATTGGAATTCGGGTCGCGCTGGGTAAAATCGACCCCAATAATTTTCGGGATGATTTCACCACCTTTTTCAACAAAAACAGTATCCCCTTCCCGCACATCCAATTTTTCAATTTGATCGGCATTGTGCAGCGAGGCTCGTTTAACGATAGTACCGGCGAGCTCTACCGGTTCTAAGTTGGCCACCGGCGTGATGGCTCCGGTACGTCCCACTTGGTAGGTTATGGTATTCAGTTTGGTAGAAACTTGTTCGGCCTTAAACTTATAGGCCATGGCCCATCGTGGGGCTTTGGCCGTATACCCCAATTCTTCTTGTTGATAAAGGCTATTCACTTTAATTACCACACCATCGGTTTCGTAGGGCAAATCGTGCCGATGGGTGTCCCAATAGTCCACAAATTTCAATACCTCATCGATGCTTTTGGTGAGTTTGGCCACTTCGGGCACTTTAAAACCCCAGTCCCTGGCCTTTTCCAAACATTCATATTGAGTGGCAAATGGCAACCTATCAGCCTTAATACTGTACAACAAACACTCTAAAGGGCGTTTGGCCACCTCGCTGCTGTCTTGCAGTTTTAGGCTTCCTGAGGCTGTGTTTCTAGGGTTTCGGTACGGTTCTTCCCCTGCCTCCACACGTTGAGCGTTCATTTTTGCAAATCCTTCAAACGGCAAGATGATTTCGCCACGGATTTCAAATTTCTCCGGAAAATCACCCTTCAATTTCAACGGCACCGAGTTAATGGTTTTTACATTGGTCGTTACATCATCGCCTTGAAATCCGTCGCCACGGGTCACTGCTCTTTTAAGTAAGCCGTTTTCGTACGTAAGGTTAATGGACGCACCGTCGTATTTAAGTTCGCAAACATATTCCACTGTACCGTCCACCAATTTTTTTATGCGTTTCTCCCAATCTTCCAAGTCTTCTTTTGAATACGAATTGGCCAACGAGTACATACGGTGTTCGTGCGCAACCGTTTCAAAATTTTTGGTCACTTCGCCACCAACGCGCAAGATGGGCGAATTGGCGTCGTAAAATTCTGGGTGTGCTTCTTCCAGTTTTTGTAGCTGCTTCAGTTTTTGATCGAATTCAAAGTCTGAAATCGTAGGCTTGTCCAGTACGTAATACTTGTAATTGTGCTTGCGGAGTTCCTCTCGGAGTTGGTTGATCTGTTCTTCGGTGTTCATGCCAACAAATATAAAGAATAGCCCTTGTTGTAAAATGGAATTTTGAAAAAATAAATTGATGATGGGCGTGGGTGCTGGAGGCTGGATGATGGGATGATGGATGATGGGATGACGGATGATGGATGATGGATGATGGATGATGGAAATTTCAAAGATTCAATCTTCCAAAAACAAGTTGCGTACGAGCGCGGCAAACAGGCCACCGGCGATGGGAATAAGTATAAAAAGCCACAATTGCCTAAGGGCTTCCCCGCCCGAAAACAAGGCTGGGCCAAGACTGCGCGCCGGATTTACCGAAGTGCCCGTAATAGGGATGGCCACCATATGGATTAACGTCAAAGAGATACCAATGGCCAAGCCTGCCATTAATGGTGACGCTATTTTGGCAGTGGTCCCAAAGATCACGAGCAAGAACAAAAAAGTGAACACAAACTCGGTGATCGCTGCCGAAATGATATTGTACTCACCCAGATAGCCATCGCCCCAGCCGTTGCTCGCCAAGCCCCACTCTGGCATGACAAATCCATCGCTACCAATGGCAATTACATACAAAATTGCAGCCGCGAGGGTCGCTCCCGTGCACTGAGATAGCACATAGCCTATTGTTTCTTTTAAGGATAGTTTTTTGGCGGCCATCATGGCAATGGATACCGCCGGATTGATATGACAGCCCGAAATAGGCCCTATGGCATACACCATAACCATAAGCGAAAAACCAAAAGCAAGCGAAATGCCCAATAGCCCAATTCCTTCTGGGCCCGACTGCGATACACTGGCAATGGTCGCGGCTCCACAACCAAACAGCACCAAGGCAAAAGTGCCCAATGCTTCAGCAAAATATTTTTTTGAAGATTCCACAACAAACAACTGGTTAGCAATCACTAAGGTAATCCAATTATTTATTTTGACGTGTTTTTTTACTGAAAGGAGTTTCTTACGTTCGATGTTTTTTAAGCCATTTGGGTATTTCCGGGGCTTTAAAACGCTTCATTTTTTCCAAAAGGTTTTCAATAGTGGTATCGACCAAAAGCAAGTCGTAGTTTTCCATGGAAAGAAACCCCTTACGTACCATGGTTTCGAGCAACTTCAGCAAATCGTTGTAAAAACCGTTTACATTCAACAGCCCTATGGGTTTTTGGTGCAAGCCCAACTGCAGCCACGTGATGATCTCAAAAAGCTCTTCCAACGTGCCCATTCCCCCGGGCAACGCTATAAAACCGTCGCTCAGCTCGTGCATAGTGAGTTTGCGCTCGTGCATATTTTTGGTGGTGTGCAGTTCGGTAAGGCCAAGGTGCACCACTTCTTTTTTCTTTAAAAAATCGGGGATCACACCAATTACATGCCCTTTATTGTCTAAAACTGTTTTGGCAAGAACGCCCATGACCCCAATTTTTGCGGCACCATAAATTAAGGTAACGTCTTGTTGGGCAAACTGTTTCCCCGTTTTTATGGCAGCTTCGGTTATGGCGGCATCGTTTCCTTCACTGCTTCCGCAGAACACGCATATTTTGGTTAATTCTTTCATCGGGTCGTGATTTTTATGAAAAGCCTTTTTAAACTCACTTTTTCCTGCATTGCAGCATTCGGTCTTTGCCCCTAAAATCTTTTTTCAGATCGATATGTGGGTACCCTTCTTTTTTCAAAGATTTCATTAATTCGTTACTAAGGTACTCATTTATCTCGAAGTAGAGTTTGCCATGAGGTTTTAAATAGCGCAAGGCCAACCGTGAAATGGTTCGGTAAAACACCAATGGGTCTGCATTGCTCACGTATAAAGCCGAAGGGGGCTCAAAGTTCAAAACGTTGTTTTTCATCTTCAGTTTTTCCAGTTCGCGCACATAGGGCGGGTTTGAAACGATCACGTCGTATTGCTGTGGCAAGGTTCCGGTTTTCAATATATCTTCTTGAAAAAACTGCACCGAAACCTCGTTTAACCTGGCATTTTCTTTGGCCATCTCCAAGGCTTTAAGCGAAACATCCATTGCGAAAACACTTGCCTGCGGAAGCGCTTTCGCCAAGGAGACCGCAATGCAGCCCGAACCGGTGCCGATGTCCAAAATACGGTAATCGGGCTTGTTTTCTGAAACGGCACCTTCAATGATCCACTCTACCAATTCTTCGGTTTCGGGCCGGGGGATCAAGGTATGCTCGTTGACCTTAAAAGGCAGTCCGTAAAATTCGGTACCGCCTACGATATATTGAATGGGTTCGTGGTTTTTCAGTCTTCTTAAAGCGGTTTCAAATTTCTGCAAAACACGAGGATTAATTTTCTGTTCGGCTTCAAGGGTTGTCTCTATTCGGGAAAGGTTCAGGTATTTTTCTGAAAGGATAAAAAAGAACGTGTGTATCTCTTCAGAAGGATATATTTCTGAAAGTGCTTCTATAACGTTCTTTTTAAGTTGCTTTAATTTCATTGCGTGAATTCAATAACAATCCAATTATAAGGTCATCAACAAATGAACGGGACAGGAATGGTGCCCGGTGTTCCCCAGAGGGCCGTCGAGCAGTTTAAAACCAACACTTTTATATAATTTTTGAGCGGCGGTCATATTGGGCATGGTTTCAATATAGCATTTTTCAAAATTGAATTCACGTGCCTTTACCAAACACATTTTTATCAAGGTTCTTCCTATGCCTTTTCCTCTGGCTTCTGGTAAAAAATACATTTTTTGCAGTTCGCAAATCCGCTCTGTCCCTTCATAGTTATCAAGTTTTGCGATGCCGGCACCTCCCACTACGGTGTTATTTTCCGTTACTACAAAATAGCAAGATGTTTCGGTATCGTACGTCTCGTACATGCAATCCAACGCCTTGTCTTCGTAGGCCGTGCCTATTTTTGGGATATCCATATCTTCAAACACCGAACGGATTACCTTGGCAATTTGCGGGTTGTCTTTCTTTTCAATAAGACGGATCATGGGCGTGTTCATGTAAGCAATTCCTTGTATTTTTACGCCGTGAAGGTACATGAAAAATATATGCAACGCTGCATCGATTTGGCCAAAAACGGGTTGGGAACCACCTATCCCAATCCTTTGGTAGGGAGCATACTCACACATAACGATACCATTATTGGCGAAGGGTGGCATTATAAGGCCGGGCAACCCCACGCCGAAGTGTTAGCCATTAACAGTGTTGAAGACAAAACACTTTTAAAAGAAGCTACCATATATGTAAGTTTAGAACCTTGCAGCCACTTTGGAAAAACCCCGCCCTGTGCCGATTTGATTATCAACAGTGGCATAAAAAACGTGGTAATAGGCAGTACCGACCCCAACCCACAAGTGGCAGGGAAGGGCATAAAAAAATTAAAAGATGCCGGTTGCGCTGTAACCGTTGGTGTTTTACAGCCTAAATGTGACATTTTGAACAAACGCTTTTTTACCTTTCACACCAAAAAAAGACCTTATATTATTTTAAAATGGGCACAAACCCAAGACGGATTTTTAGCCCCTGCGGAAACTGCAACTGTTTCAAAAAAAATCAATGCACAGCAACCTGTGTGGATCACCAACACCTATTCGCGGCAGCGTACCCATAAGTTACGGGCGCAAGAGCAGGCCATCTTAGTAGGGACCACTACGGTTTTAAAAGACAATCCCAGTTTGACCACCCGCCATTGGGAAGGCCGCTCCCCCACTCGTATCATCTTGGACAAAAACCTAAGGATACCGATAGAAGCTTCGGTTTTTGACGGAAATAACCCAACCATTGTCCTAACTGAACAAGAAAAAAAGAATTCGGAAAATCTTGTTTTTGAACGCATTGTTTTTCAGAAAAACCTAACACAGCAAATTTGTTCGGTTTTGCACCGCCATAATTTGCAATCGGTCATTGTGGAAGGCGGCGCACAGACCATAAATACGTTTATTGACGCAAATATTTGGGATGAAGCGCATATTTTTACAGGAAATGCTAATTTTGAAACGGGTGTGAAAGCCCCTACTTTTTCAGAAGAAAAAATAAATAGTGTTTTAATACTATCGGAAGAAACGTTAGCACTAGACACTCTGCAAATTTTTAAAAACAACAGTACTTGACAGCCTTACTTTTAAGCATCCTTTCGTCCACCTTGATTTTTGTGGTGTTCAAGCTTTTCGACCGTTTTAAAATCAACACCCTTCACGCCATAGTGGTCAATTATGTCGTTGCTTTTTTCTGTGGGTTGTTTTTTTATACCGGGGAGCTTGCCTTGGCGCAAACCCCCGAACAACCTTGGTTTTATTATACGTTAGGCCTTGGCGCCTTGTTTATCATTATCTTCAACCTAATGGCAATTACCACCCAGCGCAGTGGTCTTTCGGTTGTTTCGGTAGCGACTAAAATGAGCGTAGTAATCCCAGTGGTTTTTGGCTTGGTCTATTACAAGGAAAGTATAGGGATTTTAAAAATTTTGGGAATCATACTGGCATTGATAGCCGTGTACCTCGCATCTATAAAAACAAGGGACGGCCTGGCCATCGAGAAGAAAAACCTAATTTATCCCTTGTTGGTCTTTTTAGGCAGCGGGTTTATCGATACGAGCATCAAATATTTAGAAGACACTATGGTCGCCCAAGATGAAGTGGCGCTGTTTTCGGCCATAATTTTTTCGGCTGCGGCTGTTATTGGGATTTCAATTTTAATCCTGCAAGCCGTTCGGGGGACCCTCAATTTTCAGTTTAAAGCAATTATTGGTGGGATTGCTTTGGGGCTTCCCAATTATTTTTCGATCTATTTTATTGTTCAGGCCTTGAGGAGCGATATTTTGGAAAGTTCCGGGATTTTTACGGTCAATAATGTGGCCATAGTCATGGTTTCCACTTTTTTGGGAGTTACTTTTTTTAAAGAACGATTACTGAAGAAAAACTGGATCGGGATTATCCTTGCCGTAATCAGTATCTTTTTGGTAGCTTTGGCGAGATGGTAAAATGGTGGTGGGTGTTTGATGCTCGATGACGGGTGCTGGGTGACCGGTGATGGGTGATGGATGCTGAGTGACGGGTGATGGATATAAAAAATGTCAATGTATAAATAGGTTTATTTTTTAAGTTTACCCATATAAATCTGTACTTAAAAATATCAAAAAAAAGACCGCCAATTACTATCGTACCTTTTCCCTTTAGGGAGACCGGAAGGGAACAATTCAATCTATGAATTTTTAAAATTAAAAAATATCCCAACAGAAAAGGACACATATAAAACCATTGCAAAACCTTCAAAAGAAGCACTTTTTAAAGACCGTGGCAGCAAGTTTTTCGGCTATGCGTTTCCGGTTAAAAATGAAACTGAAATTGAAGCCCATTTAGAAGAACTTAAAAGCAAACACCATAAGGCACGCCATTGGTGTTATGCGTGGCAACTGGGCAAAACCTACGATGCCTATCGTGCCAATGATGACGGCGAACCCTCCAACAGTGCAGGGATGCCCATTTACGGCCAATTGCAATCTTTTGATGTCACCAACACCTTGGTCGTGGTAGTTCGCTATTTTGGCGGAACCAAGTTGGGCGTGGGCGGATTGATACAGGCCTATAAAACCGCTGCACAAATGGCCTTGGAACAATCGAAAATCGTAAAACGGACCATTGACGAGAACTTTCTCCTGAAATTTGAATACCCCGAAATGAACACCGTGATGCGCATGGTAAAAGAAGAAGACCTAAACATCGTTGACCAAAAAATGGAACTGTCTTGTGAGATGGAAATTTCAGTCCGTAAAAAAGAAGCCGACCGCATTTTTAAGCTTTTTGAAAACACCTACAAGGTTGCCATTAAAAGACTGGAAAATTAAAAAAATATCGTGCTATTGATTATGGGATCAGCCCAATTACCGTCTGTCAACTATTAACCCCACCTATTCCTTTAATTTCTCCAGTAAATAATCTGGTGCTTTCATCAATTTGTTGGTCTGGGTGTCTATAAATACCAAGGTAGTCGTAGCTGTTACCAAAAGCTCGTTGGCCTCGTTATGTATTTCATAGTAAAATTCTATTTTAACCGTGGGTGTTTTTTTCAACGTGGTCGTAATGGTCAACACATCGTCGTATCGTGCTGGCCTCTTGTAATCGACGTTTAAGTTGACAACGGGCAGTTGCACATTATGGTCTTCCATCCATTTGTACGAAAAGCCCAATTCGCGGAGCCATTCGGTACGTCCTTGTTCCAAGTATTGTGCGTAGTTGCCGTAGTACACAACGCCCATTTGGTCTGTTTCGCCATAGCGAACACGTATTTTTGTAACAGATTTTTTCATAGATTTATGCCTTAGATACCGAACTTTTTTCGTAGTTTTATCGGTAATGGAGTATGCACAAAAAAAAGCAAAAAGTCAATAGCCTTTCTATTTTTTTATTCCTTTTTTTGTTCACATATTTGTACCGTTAAGAAACCACAGGAACATACTCTTGTTTTTAATTCTTAACCAAGCCTAAAATTAAATAAACTAACTAATTACTTCAACAGTAACTATGAGCAAAACTGCAAAATCGGTTTGGAACAATTGTTTGTCCTTTATTGAAGATAACATTACTTCTCAAGCTTATAAAACATGGTTCGAACCCATCAATGCAGTAAAGCTCACGGATAATTCGTTGAGCATACAGGTGCCCAGCAAGTTTTTTTATGAATGGCTGGAAGAGCACTATGTAAAATTACTGAAAGTTGCCCTAACCAAAGAATTAGGCAAAGATGCCAAATTGGTGTACGTTATTAAAATGGAAAACACCTACGGCAACAAACAACCTTTTACCGAAAAAATACCCAGTGCCAACCGGAGCCACATGCAATCGCAAGAAATCGATGTGCCGGTAAAGAACAAAAGCCCCGAATTGAAGAACCCCTTCATCATCCCGGGCATCCGTAATGTAAAAATCGAGTCGCAACTCAACCCTTCATATAATTTTGAAAATTTCTTGGAAGGCGAAAGCAACCGTTTGGCCCGATCGGCCGGGATGGCTGTTGCCAACAAACCCGGTGGCACTTCCTTTAACCCCTTGTTGATTTTTGGTGGTGTTGGTTTAGGGAAAACGCACCTGGCCCACGCCATTGGGGTTGAGATTAAAGATAAATATCCTGAAAAAACTGTTCTGTATATTTCTGCTGAAAAATTCACGCAACAGTATATCGAATCGGTCAAAAAAAACAACCGGAACGATTTTATCCACTTCTACCAAATAATCGATGTGTTGATCGTGGACGATATTCAATTATTGTCCGGAAAAGCAGGAACCCAAGATGTGTTTTTTCATATCTTCAACCACTTGCACCAAAACGGCAAACAGGTCATTTTAACCAGCGACAAAGCCCCGGTTGACATGATGGATATTGAGCAACGCCTACTGTCCCGTTTTAAATGGGGGCTCTCGGCAGAACTGAACCATCCCGACTACGATACCCGCGTGGCAATCATCAAAAACAAGCTGTACCGTGACGGCGTGGAAATGCCCGAAGACATCATCGAGTTTTTGGCCAACAACATTAAAACCAACATCCGCGAACTGGAAGGCGCCATTATTTCATTGATCGCCCATTCATCGTTCAACAAAAAGGACATTACCATCGACCTTGCCAAAAAGATTGTCGATAACTATGTAAAACATACCAAGCGGGAAGTTTCCATAGATTATATCCAAAAGATCGTTAGCGATTATTTCCAGATGGATGTAGACACCTTACAGAGCAAAACCAGGAAACGCCATATTGTACAGGCACGCCAACTGGCGATGTTTTTTGCTAAAAAATTGACCAAGGCATCTTTGGCATCCATTGGCTCCCAGATTGGGCAACGCGACCACGCAACGGTATTGCACGCCTGTAAAACGGTCAATAACCTTTCGAGCACCGACAAGCAATTTCGGAAATACGTAGAGGATCTGGACAAAAAATTAACGTTATAACCTACAAATCCAGCGCAACAGCTGGATTTTTAACATCCCCCTAACCTACTTTCAAAAACCAATCCCTTATTTTCGTGCTGTAGTGAAGGAACCTGCATAATTTCAGAAAAAACAATGAAGACAAAAATACTTATGGTCTGCTTAGGGAACATTTGCCGCTCTCCATTGGCAGAAGGCCTCTTAAAAGCCAAAGTCGATCCCGACAAGGTTTATGTAACCTCTGCCGGTACCGGCCATTGGCATGTAGGCGAACAACCGGATCCACGAAGCATTGCCGTAGCCAAAAAGAACAACCTTGATATTACCGACCAGCGTGGAAGGCAGTTTAAAGCAGAAGACTTCAACGAGTTTGACCATATTTTTGTCATGGACAATTCAAACAAAGAGAATGTCCTGAAACTTGCCAAGACCGAAGCAGACCGAAAAAAAGTACAGTTGATCCTCGACGAAATTTTCCCTGGTGAAAACGTTGATGTACCCGATCCGTATTATGGCGGAGACAGCGGTTTTGACCGTGTGTACGATATGCTTAACCAAGCGTGCCAAAGCATTGCCAATCGTATTTAACACGGTAATTAAATGGTTTTCGTTATTTTAGTGGAAAATATAACGCCATGAAAACCTTCTTCCCTTACCTTCTTACCTTATTGTCCATTTGCTTCACCAACGCCCAAAACATCGATATCAATCTGGTAAAAGAGGGGTTTAACAATCCTGTAAACCTTCAAAATGCGGGTGATGACCGTTTATTTGTTGTAGAGCAAAACGGCGTTATAAAAATTTTAAATGCCGATGGCACCGTTAACGCAACGCCTTTTTTGGATATTTCAACTCAAGTTTCCTGTTGCAACGAACGCGGCCTCTTGGGCTTGGCTTTTCATCCCGATTATGCAACCAACGGCTATTTTTTCGTGAATTATACCAATACCAATGGCAATACCCAAGTATCGAGATTTAGTGTTAGCGGTTCTAATGCCAACGTTGCCGACCCCAATTCCGAATTAGCCATTATAGGTTACAACCAACCCAATGGCAACCACAACGGTGGGTGTTTGGCTTTTGGTCCGGATGGATATTTATATATAGCTTCTGGCGATGGCGGCGGTAGCGGCGACACCGACAACAATGCCCAGAATCTTTTGAAATTGTTGGGAAAAATACTGCGTATTGATATTGACAATACCAGCGGTGGAAACAATTACGCCATACCGCCAGGCAATCCTTTTATAGGCAACCCCGATGCCTTGGATGAAATTTGGGCCTACGGCGTGCGAAACCCTTGGAAGTTTTCATTCGATTTTACCGAAGGCACCATTTGGATAGCCGATGTAGGCCAAAACCAAATAGAAGAAGTGAACAAACAGCCAGCCACCGCCGCGGGGCTCAACTACGGTTGGCGCTGCTATGAAGGTTCAGACCCGTTTAACACCAACAACTGCCCGCCACAGGGCGATCTTGTTTTTCCCGTTGCCGAATACAACCACTCCGTGGGAAGTTCCGTGACGGGCGGGTATGTTTACCGGGGCAGCGAATTCCCCAATCTCCAAGGTATTTACGTTTTTGCCGATTTTATTTCCGGCTTTTTGGCCACCGTGGACGAAAACAACAATTATGTAAACTATGGCGACTTTGGCGGCAATTGGTCTTCTTTTGGCGAAGGTGTTGACAAAACATTGTATGCGGTGAATTATTCAGGAAGCATCTATAAGGTAATCGATACCGATTTAGGCGTTTCAGAAAATGAAAACGCTATTTCGGTCAAGCTGTACCCTAACCCAGCGAATGGGGAAATTACCGTTTCCCTCTCAAAAGGAAACATCCATTCCGTAGAAATTTTTGACACGAAAGGTAGCCTGCTCGTTAAAAAAGAAGGGTTGAATGGTTCAGAAACAAAGATCACGACCTCCTCTTTTAAAAGTGGAATCTATTTCATAAAAATAACCGATTCTTCCAGAAGCATCCAAAACAAACGATTTATCATTAAATAAGCCTTATGAAGCCCCAAAAAGGAAACCTATATTTAATACCCTGCCCGCTTGGCGAAACCCCACCTTTGGAAGTGCTGCCTTTGCACATTAAAAAAGCCGTAGAGCACATTGACCATTACATTGTGGAACACGAGAAAAATGCCCGGCGTTTCATAAAAAGCATCGTCCCTCGAAAATCGCAGCCCGATTTGCAGTTTAAGCTCATCAATAAATTTACCGATGAAAGTGAAATCCCGAAAATGCTGGCACCGTGTTTAGAAGGGATTGACGTTGGCGTGATAAGCGATGCCGGTTGCCCGGGCATTGCAGACCCCGGTGCCGGGGTTGTAGAGCAGGCCCATTTGCAAGGCGTAAAAGTGGTTCCGTTGGTGGGGCCTTCTTCTATTTTAATGGCGATGATGGCCAGTGGTTTCAACGGACAAAATTTTGCATTTAACGGGTACCTTCCCATTGACAAAAGGGAACGGAAAAATGCTATAAAACGGTTGGAGAAACTTTCAGCAGAATACGACCAATCGCAATTGTTCATAGAAACACCTTACCGCAACAACCAAATGCTGGAAAGCCTTATAACGACCCTGCAACCACAAACCAAAATTTGTGTGGCCTGCGATATTACCCTTCCTTCAGAATTCATAAAGACCGATACTGCGGAAAACTGGAAAAATAAAAAAGTGGACCTCAATAAAAGGCCCACTTTGTTTATTGTTCATAAGCAGTGAAATAGGTTATAGCACTTTTGCTATTTTCGCTACTTTCGCTTTACGGTTGGGGAGGATAAACGAAGTATCGTACCCACTGAATTTTTTAAGGTAATACCCTATTGAAGTTCCAAAAGCATCGCTAAAGCCAATGGCTCCACCGCTACGCAAGTATTTTTTTACGTTACCGGCACCGGCCAAATGAGCTGCAGCGAGAATACCCGATTCGGTTACTTTTACCCCATTAATGTATTTCCCGTTAAAGCGTTTAATGTCCCGTCGCAAAATCCATTTATTTCTTGCGGTGTAGGCCGTAAAGGCTTCTTCTTGCAATCGGGAGTCGTTTATAAAAGAATCTGGGTTGTAAATGCCTATCATACGCAAGGTCGCCGAAGCAAACTGGTATTTGCCCAAATATCCAAACTCGTTAATGATGCTATAATCGCCACGGGATTCTTTAAAACCCAAGGCCTCTTTAAAACCTACATACGATTTTCCTAAAAATAAGGTGTAATTCGTGGTAGGAACAGGCTTGGTGTACATAATCATGTCCTCTTCATTGGGGACGTTGTAATTCATCTCTACATCATCTAAAATGTAGCTCGAAAGATCTACATTGTTTTTGGTGGTAAAGCCACTAAAAAACAAAGCTGTTACAATAAGTACGGTAAATAATCCTACTATATTTTTTTTCATTTTTTAAACGTTCGAGTGCGAAAATTCACACTCTATTTTTCAGCGCGCAAATATACAACTTTTTTATTAACCTGATAATTAAACCGTTAAAGTTTGTTAAAATGAAAAAACCAGGCTTGTCCACCTGGTTTTTTCAATAATTATAATGTCGCCTTGGCATTGTTATCCGGGAGGATAGATGATACATCGTACGCTGCAAATGTTTGCATGTACTTTGTGATGGGGACATTATTGGCGTCTTTAAACACCTCTTCCCCATCGGTATCAAGAAACTTCATTACATTTCCTGCTCCTCCCAAATGGGCTGCTGCTATTAAGCCAGATTCGGTTACTTTAATACCATCTATTATTTGGCCTTTGTATTCATTTATATGGTCTTTAAGCACCCACTTGTTTTTGGAAATCAACGCTTCGAACGCTTTTTCCTGTAACAGTGGGGAGTTTAAAAACTTACGTTTGTTATAAATGCCTACCCAATTGAGGGTAGTCCAGCCAAACTGGTATTTTCCCAAATAACCTAATCTATTAACAGCCTTGTAATTACCACTGCTTTCGCTAAAGCCGAGGTCTTCACAAAAGCCAAGATACGACTTCCCAACAAAGGGAATATTCTGCTGGGGATTCATATTTACTTCAAAGTCGAAAGGAACATAAGATGATGCTCCAATGACGTCTGTAGTAAATATAGAACTACTGTTTTTCATTTCTTCCTTCGAAGAAAAACCTGTAACGCAAAAAACGGTTACAAGCAGTAGCACAGACAATTTCATAAAACGTTTTCTCATGTTTTACTTAGTTTTAAAAATTATAATTATTGCGCAATCACTTTGTGTGAAAGCGTAATAGTCTTAAGTTCAGGCACTCTTAACAAAAAGCGTGCCTGCCATAAGTTCTATGAAATCTGTATGTCAATGAGCATTTGTTTCTTTATTTGGGTGTTGAAATCAACTTCAACTTCATTGAAATTATAAATATGAATAATTTTAATAGAGGAATTAACATTGTTTAACCTGTTATTTTAAAAAGGTTTAACAAAAAAACCCAGTTTTTACGCTTAAAAACCGGGCTTTCTGTTTGTGAGGGGGGCCATTACCTGTTCACGCCTTGTTTGGAAATCCAACGAACATATTCAGCCTTATTTCGGTTATGTTGTGCCAATGTTTTTGCAAATTTATGGTACCCAAAACGCTTGGTGTCGGCTACAAAATAATAATAGTCGTGCTTTTCATAATTCAACACCGCATCGATGGATGAAATATCGGGCATGGTAATGGGTCCGGGCGGCACACCGGCGTATTTATAGGTATTATAAGGAGAATCCAGCTCTAAATCTTTATACAAAACCCGCTTAATAATTTGATTGAAATCGTTTTCTGCCCGTTTTTTTGCATAGATTACAGTTGGGTCTGCTTGTAGCGGCATACCACGTTTTAACCTATTAACGTAGACCCCCGCGACACGTGGACGTTCTTCTACTTTTGCCGTTTCTTTTTGTACAATGGCCGCCAGCGACATCACCTCAGCGGGAGTCATATTCAATTTGTTGGCTTTTTGAGTACGGGTCTCGTTCCAAAAACGGTTGTATTCGGTTTTCATACGGTCGCGGAAGGTTTTGGCACTGCTGTTCCAGTAAAATTCGTAGGTATTGGGAACGTATAGGTTTAATGCGGTTTCTTGGGTTTGTCCTGTTTCTTTTAGAAAAACAGAATCTTTCATGGCTTTCAACAACGACAGACTGTCAGCCTCAATTTGCCTGGCTACGGCCCCCGCCAAATCTTCCAAACGCTCTTGGTTATTGAATTTTACTTCTATAGGGATATTTTTACTGCGAATGGTATTGATAATATCATTGTTGTTCATCCCTTTTTTAATGACAAAGTGTCCAGCTTTTATGTTGCTGGGATATCCTTTTTTTTGGGCAACAGTGGTAAACGCCTCCATGTCTTTGAGCAACGGTTCCAGTTCCATAACAACGTCTTGATAGGTAGCGTCTGTAGGAATGTAAATGTGCGCTTGGTTATTGTTAAAAGCTGTGTTGGGCGCAAAGATGGTACTGTAAACATACCAGGCAAAGCCGCCCATGGCCACTAAACCCAAAAGAGCGACGGCCCATAGTATTTTTTTAATGTACATGAGGTATCAATTGATAAAAAAGTTCGTTTTTATAGGTGTTCCCAACCTTGATCCAGTCTTTTTTTATACCGTTTTTCACAAAGCCGGCTTTTTCAAAAAGGCGTATGCTTTGTTGGTTGTCTTCGGTGATGTTGGCGTAAAGCTGGTGAATGTTCAAATGCTGTACTGCATAACGAATTACCAACCGTAAGGCTTCAGAAGCATATCCTTTGCCTTTGTTTGCTTCAGAAAAAATAACGATCCCAACCCCTGCCCTGCTGTGCTTGGGGTCAAAATCATACAAATCGATAAAACCGATGGCCGTTTCATTATTATTGGTACAGATTACCAAACGCAGTTGCTTTACATCGTAAATATCCCGATGGGCTTGATCTAAGTATTGCTGTAACAAATGCTTGGAATACGGTGTGGTGGTATTGCTGACTTCCCAGCCTTTCTCATCGTTTTCCAACAAATACAAAAAGTCTAAATCGGCTTGTTCCAGTGCCCGCAAATATATGTTTTCGCCCTTTAATGTCGTCATAGCCATTCGCCTTTAAAAACCAAGGTTGCCGGGCCCTGCAGCTGGACGTTGGTGTATCTGTTTTCAATCTTTTCAAAAGTAACGGTGAGTGTTCCGCCGGGGGTATTTAGATGTACGGTACTGTGCTTGGTCAATCCTTTTTTGTGCATCGCAATGGCCACGGCCGTTACGCCCGTACCACAGGACAGGGTTTCGTCTTCTACGCCTCGTTCGTAGGTTCTTACCGAAAAAGTATTTTCTGAAATTTGCTGCACAAAATTGATGTTTGCGCCTTCTTTTCCGTACAGTTCATTCCGAAGTTTTCTCCCTTCTGAAAACACATCAAAAGCCGAAACCGTTTCAACCAGTTGAACGTGGTGGGGCGATCCCGTATTCAGGAAAAGATGGTTTCTATTCATTTCAATTTCTGAAACATCGCTCATTTTCAAGGAAACCATACCTGCTTCAATTTCTGCCGTGTGCCTACCGTCTATGGCTTCAAATTCAGCGGTTTTTTCAACAATCCCAAGATGGTTGGCAAAATGGGCGATACAACGGCCGCCATTGCCACACATAGAACTTTCGTTTCCATCGGCATTGTAATACACCATTTTAAAATCGGCTTCTGGATGGTTTTCCAATAAAATCAATCCATCGGCGCCTATGCCGAATTTTCGGCTGCAGAGCTGGGCAATCAGTTTGGTATCGTTTTTGCAAAATGTATCGTGACGATTATCGATCAAAACAAAATCGTTTCCGGTTCCTTGATATTTGTAAAACTGAAACTTCATGGCGGCAAATATACTAAAAGCATGACCGCTATGGAACAGTTAAACTTTGTTAAATAGCCGTTAAAACTGAAATTTCAGAAAAATATAATCGTCTTATAAAATGTTAATATACAATAACCTCAAATATAGCATAACATGAAACAGACAATTAAAATGATGGCAGTTGCGCTGTTTGCAGGCGCCGTTACTTTGGGCGGTTACAAATATTTTATTGAACCCGACCAGGCAGTGGCCACAATAACCCAAGAAGAAAGACCAAATTTCATTCCTACCAATTTTACCACCTCTCCGGTAAGCAGTACCAACGCAGATTTTACCGAAGCGGCCGAAAAAACAGTGCACGCCGTGGTACACGTTAAAAACACCACCATTAGCAGGCAACCTACCAATATCATGGAATATTTTAGCGGCGGTGGCAAGCCCCGTGCCATCGTAGGTGCCGGAAGCGGGGTGATTATTTCGCCCGATGGCTACATTATCACCAACAACCACGTGATTGCCAATGCTTCGCAACTGGAAGTAACCCTTAACAACAACAAAATATACAAGGCCGAGTTGATAGGCACCGATCCCAATACCGATATTGCCCTAATTAAAGTAGATGCCGAAGAAGACCTTCCGTTTATCCCTTTTGGCGACTCCAACAATGTACAGCTGGGCGAATGGGTGCTGGCCGTGGGCAATCCCTTTAACCTCAACTCTACGGTTACGGCAGGAATTATTAGCGCCAAAGCGCGCGATTTAAACCGGTTTGACCGGAACCCACAATCTTTTATCCAAACCGATGCAGCCGTTAACCGTGGTAACAGTGGCGGCGCCTTGGTAAATGTACGTGGCGAATTGATTGGAATTAACACTGCCATTACCTCCGAGACCGGATCGTATGTGGGGTACTCGTTTGCAGTGCCTTCTAACGTGGCCCGGAAAGTAATTGAAGATATTATGGAATATGGCGATGTGCAACGAGCCATTTTGGGCATTAGCGGCGGAACCCTGAATACCAATGTCGCCGATGAACTTGGCATTGAGGAAACCCAAGGAGTTTACGTGGCCAGTGTGGAAAAAGGCAGTGGCGCCGATAAAAGCGGTTTGAAAAAAGGCGATGTCATTAAAAAAATGGACGGAATCGTGGTACGGAAATTCGCAGACCTATCCGGTTATTTAAATTCAAAACGGCCCAACGATGTGGTTGATGTAACCGTTATGCGAAACGGAAGAGAAAAACACATTCCCGTTACCTTGGTTAAATTGGAAACCTATGAAATCCAAGACCTCGGCCTGGAAGTGAGAAACGCCAATGCCGCACTTTTAAAACAACGCGGCGTTGAGCACGGTGTGATTGTTTCGAAAGCATTGAGCAAAGACATGGCCCGCTACAACCTTGAGGGCATTATCATTACCAAAATAAATGATGAAAAAATTGAGGACATAGACGATGCCAAGCGCATTATGAACAAGCGGGATTACAACGCCCCCATTAAAATGACCTTTATAAACCAGCGCGGCGAGTTGAACTCCTTTATATTTAGATAGTGTTTTTTAAAAATCCTAAAAATGCGCAGCCTTTAATAAACGTAAAGCTTGACTTAAAACTGCTTGGCGTATGACATAGGACGAAATGTCTTTGAAAATAACAGCAACGGTTTTGCACTAAGCGACCTTAATCGCTGTTGTATTTTGACAATTAGGTATTTTTGCGGAAAAGTTAAAAAACCTCTTATAAATTTACTTTTATTGAGAGGTTTTTTTAGTTTAAGATTTTTTAGATTTTTAAATATAAATACCTGTATATCAATTTATTAACGACCAAGCATTACGTCTTATGCCTAAAAGCGAAGCGGCCGGCCCAAACGTATCATTTCGGTACGGGCGGGCCTTAAGTCTTAGTTGGATACGACTATTTTAAATTAACTACCACGAACCGAAGAAAATACCTATTTTTGTACCGATTTTTAAACCCTTAAACAACACAACCATGAGCTTTGATGAAGTTTATGAAAAAGAACTCTCTTTTCAAACCGACCGCCGAAAGGCTTCCGTAGAATTCATTAAGATAATCAGCGACCTTTGGTACGATAAATCCATCGAGTTGGTGCTGTTCCGCAACCAATTGATAGACCGCAACGTAAGTGAAATATTGAACCTTCACGAATATGCCGGCGAGTTTGTGCAAAAACCCATCTCGATTTTCGATTCGGTTGAAATAGCCCAGGCCATTAAAACCCTCGACATCCCACCCGCAAAGCTGGATATTGGGAAACTCACCTACGAGTACCACCTTGAGGAAAACCAGCATGAAAATGCCATCGCTTTTGTGAGCGATAAACTTAAAAACGCCAAGGAAAAGGAAGATATTTCACCCAAAGACGTGGTGTTGTACGGTTTTGGGCGTATTGGCCGTTTGTTGGCCCGTGAGTTGATGACCCGCACCGGCCAAGGCAGCCAGTTACGTCTGCGCGCCATTGTAATTCGTGGCAATGTGGACCAGACCATCCTCGAAAAACGCGCCTCATTGCTGCAAAACGATTCGGTACACGGCGATTTTCCAGGAACCGTTCGGGTAGATTTAGAAAACAAAGCTTTGGTAATTAACGGGACTACCGTGCATATTATTTCGGCAAACGCGCCCGAAGCTATTGATTATACCGAATATGGTATTGAAAACGCATTGATCATCGACAACACGGGAGCTTTTAGGGACGAAGAAGCCTTAGGGAGGCACTTAAAAGCAAAAGGAGCCGCAAAAGTGTTGTTGACCGCTCCGGGCAAAGGCGTACCTAACATCGTGCACGGCGTAAACCACAAGGAATACGACCCTGAAAAAGTGGATATTTTTTCGGCGGCTTCGTGTACCACAAATGCCATCACGCCAGTATTAAAAGCCGTTGAGGACTCTTTGGGCGTGGTGCATGGCCACTTGGAAACCATCCACGCCTACACCAACGACCAGAACTTGGTGGACAATATGCACAAAAAATACCGCAGGGGCCGCGCCGCTGCCTTGAATATGGTAATTACCGAAACCGGTGCCGGAAAAGCCGTTTCAAAAGCATTACCCTCGTTTGAAGGGAAATTAACCTCAAACGCTATCCGGGTTCCGGTTCCCAATGGATCGTTAGCCATCTTGAATTTAGAACTGGAAGCGAAAACCTCAAAAGACGGCATCAATTCCATCATGAAAAAATATGCCTTAGAAGGCAATTTAGTCGAACAAATCAAGTATTCCTTGAGCAATGAATTGGTATCCAGCGATATTGTTGGCTCTTCTGCTCCTTCTATCTACGATAGCAATGCAACCATCGTAACTGAAGACGGTAAAAACGCCGTATTGTACGTTTGGTATGATAATGAGTATGGATACAGCCATCAAGTAATCCGGTTAGCAAAATATATTGCTGAAGTGAGACGTTATACGTATTATTAGTGGTTTATTTTCTTCGGAAATGTAACCTTTGAAAAAACAGAATTTGAAAATGCCTGATCGGTTGATCAGGCATTTTTTTGCCTTCATAAACCCAAAAACCATTTATTTCGTGAAATTTGATTAAATTTTCAGAAAAAAGAAAAATGAAAATACTGCAAGCCAACGTGAAACACTTAGACCAGTTAATACCGCTTTTTAACGGCTACCGGATGTTCTACAAACAACCCGATGATCCCGAAAAAGCCAAAGTATTTTTAAAAGATCGTTTTGAGCAAAACGATTCGGTTATTTTTATGGCGTTCACTTCAACAGGAAAAGCCGTTGGTTTTACGCAGTTATACCCTACTTTTTCATCGGTATCAGCCCAGAAAAGGCATATTTTAAATGATTTATTTATTTTAAAGGAACACAGAGGTAACGGCTTTGGCGAAGCCTTGCTAACCCGTGCCAAACAGTTTGTGAGAGATGAAAATAGCAAGGGGCTAACCTTGGAAACCGAAACCAACAACCCTGCCCAGTATTTGTACGAACGTTTGGGCTGGAAGAAGGATGAACACCTATTTCATTATTCTTGGGAGGTATAACTTTTCATATTTTACCTATTTTTACAAATAAAATAGGCCGTCGTAACACAAAGAAGAAGTGTTGGCCCCTACAAGTGGTTTCATACCAAGCTACAAGCCCAAAAAAGAACGATTATCATGCGCATAGATATCATCACCGTGGTCCCCGAACTGTTACGAAGCCCATTTGAAGCTTCCATATTGCAACGCGCCATTGACAAAAATCTCGTTTCCGTGCATTTGCACAACCTGCGGGACTATTCCAGCAACAACTACAAGCAAATTGACGACTATCAATACGGTGGCGGCGCCGGCATGGTGATGATGATCGAGCCCATAGACAAATGCATCACCCAACTGAAGTCTGAACGCGATTACGACGAAGTGATCTATATGACCCCCGATGGCACTACCTTTACCCAAGGCATTGCCAACGAACTGTCGTTAAAAAAGAACATCATCATCCTCTGCGGGCATTACAAAGGGGTGGACCAACGGGTGCGCGACCATTTTATTACACGCGAAATTTCAGTAGGTGATTTTGTGTTGAGCGGTGGCGAACTGGGCGCGGCTTTAGTTGCCGATGCTGTAATTAGGCTTATTCCTGGGGTGTTGGGCAACGAAACCTCTGCCTTGACCGATTCGTTTCAAGATAACCTTCTCGCACCTCCTGTTTACACCCGTCCTGCAGAATACAAAGGCTGGAAAGTTCCTGGTATTCTAACTAGCGGAAACACCCCAAAAATTGAGCAATGGCGCGAAGACCAAGCACTAAAACGTACCCAAAATCTGCGTCCTGACCTTTTGGATGAATAATTTAAGTACATTTTAAGGATAGTGTTTATTACAAAATCAACTTGTAATGTTCTGTAACACAAGCAATCGATTAACTTTCAATGTGTTATAGATTTGGTGTTAACCATGGACCGCGTGCGTCGAAGTATCTTAAGTCTTAGGTCTTGTATCTTAGTCGTATACGACTGTTTTTTTATAGTTTTCTGAAATTTAATAGGTTATAGTTTCGATAGTTTTTTTAAAAAAAACTATCTTTATAAACAACCATAACCCAATTGTATGAAACTCCTGTTACTTTTCATAGTAATAGTAAGCGTTTCGTGGAGTGGTATTCCTCTATCTTCTTCCCAAACTCAAGGCGACACCATCGAGTTGTATGTCGCCAATACAACAGTACAAGTTCCCAAAATAAGCGATTCTATTTTAGAATATGATCGTTTCAAAAAAACAATAACCGCTTCAAAAAAAGCCAATAATCCCCAAAAACTGGCAGCGGCGTATATCGGTCTGGCGGCATGGCACGAAAACCACACGGTACTGGATTCTTCCATAACCTATCTTAAAAAAGCCATTGCCATTTATAAAAAACAAGGTTTAACTAAAGAGCTGGCCGAGACCTACCTTATATTAAAAACCAATTACGGCAGTAAAGCGGCTTACGATAAGGCTTCTGAAGCTGTGTACGCTGCTTTGGACCTTTACGAAAAGATGAAGGATGAAAAAGGGATAGCAAAATGCTACACCTCCATTGGCGACCTTTTTTATTATTCAAACCGGTATGCCGAAGGAGCAAAATATTGCGAAAAAGCCATCGCCATACAAGAAAAAAACGGATATGAAGAAGATTTGGCCCTTTCCTACCGCAGGCTGGCTGAAAATCAACTCTTTTTGGGCAATTTACAGCGAAGCCTGAAAAACATGAACCACGCCATAGCACAGTACAAAAAACTGGGAATTACCGACGCTCCTTTATTGGCCTGCTATAATGGCCGTGGCAACATCTATAAGTACCTTGAAGAGTACGACAAGGCCATAGCAGATTACAACCGTTGCTACGAAGGCGCAAAAAAAATTGGCTTGGAGCAATACACCGTGCCCCCAACGGCAAATATAGGCCACGTGTATTTACTGCAAGGAAACTATGCCAAAGCCCTGCCCTACAACTTAAAGGCCATAGAAATTATGAAACGTACGGGAAACACCAAAAACCTTTGGGAGAATTACATGCACGTTTCCAACATATACCGGGAATTGGGCGATTATAAAAATGCCTTGGATTATCATGAACTTTACGAACAAGGCCATTCCGATTACCTGACCACGATTACTTCCAGGATGGAGAGTGAAGCTCACGTAAAATATGAGACAGCAAAAAAAACGATTGAATTGGAAGCCCAAAAAGCAAAAATTGCCCATCAAAAAAGAATACAACTGCTCTATATTGGCCTTGCGGCATTGCTTGCCATTATGCTCTTCGGAATGTATTTTACCATTAGGAACATACGAAAAAAACGGAAAGCTCTCGCCCGTTTAAACACCGAACTCGACGCCAAGAACAAGCAAAACGAACTGCTTTTGAAAGAAATACACCACCGGGTAAAAAATAATCTGGAAATGGTAAAGAGCCTAATTTCCTTACAATCGGCCCAACTTACCGATAAAGCCAGCAAAGAAGCCATGCTCGCCAGCCAAAACCGGGTGCAAAGTATGGGGATCATTCATCAAAAACTATATCAAGGCACCGATCTCGGCTCTATTGAAATGAAAGACTATTTCATCAACTTGGGTGAAGGGGTCTTGGATACGTTCAATGCCGAAGACAAAGTAAAGATAGAATGTGCCATGGAAAAATTGAATTTAGATATCGATACCGCCGTACCCATTGGCTTGATCGTTAACGAATTGCTCACCAATGCTTTAAAATACGCCTTCCCCGGCGGCACCGAAGGAAAAATAAACATCACTTTAAAAAAGGAGGACAACGATTTAAAACTGAAAGTAACAGATAACGGCGTGGGCAAAGCTGAAGGCACCGCCCCCAAGGGAACCGGCTTTGGCTCCCAGTTGATACAATTGCTCACCCAACAGCTCAATGGGACTTTTATAGAGGAAGACACAAAAGGGACCAGTGTCTTTTTCATTTTTAAAAACTATAAAACAGCCTAATGCCGCAACCAGTAAAAATATTGATCGTTGAAGATGAAATGGTCATCGCCGCTAACATTTCCTTGCAATTGAGCGAAATGGGTTACGAGGTAACGGGCATTTTGCCCCGGGGCGAGGAAGCGTTGGTGCAAATCAAGGAACACACGCCAGACATTGTTTTGATGGACATACAGCTAAGGGGCGAACTGGACGGTGTTGAAACGGCCCATTTAATGCAGGTAGAAAACAACATCCCCATTATTTACCTTACTGCAAATGCCGACGATGCCAACTTTAACCGCGCCAAGGAAACCCATCCTTATGCATTTATCTCCAAGCCGTTTAAAAAACTCGACCTGCAACGGGCCATCGAGCTCACTATGGAACGGGTAAACTACAGAAACAATTCAGAAGAAGGTGGAAATTTCGAAAAAAAACAACACGATCCGTTTATTTTAAGCGACCGTATTTTTGTCCGGCACCAAGAGCGGATGGTAAAAATAGACATCAAGAACATTTATTACATAGAAGCAGACCGAAATTACTGCCGTATTTTTTCCAAAGACCGCGAATACCTCTTGGTTATGCCCTTAAAGGATGTCGATGAAAAACTACCTGCAAAGCACTTTTTGCGCATCCATCGGTCGTACATCATCAACCTTACCTGTGTCGATGAAATTGCCGGTACACACGTGGTCATTTCAAAAAAAGCCATTCCTATGAGCAAAGCCATGCGCATGGAACTTCTTAAGCGTTTACAGACTATATAATTCCTCTGTTCGTATTTCAAAAACCAGACTTCACAAATTTCAAATCTTACTGCTTTTTTAAAAATAGCTTCGGCAATTAAAAACATCCTTTCGGACAGAAATACACGCCGTTCGTCCTAACTCATTTGTTTTCAAGCTATTTGTATCGTTATTTCGGAAAACGATTCAATACAAACCTTATAAATCAACAGCAATATGAAAACAAGTAACACTACCTGGCCCAAAACCTTACTCCTTACCGTTTTTTTCACGGGTCTCTTGGCCTTTCAAGGTATTTCACAAAACCTTCAATATCTGGTAAGCGAGTATTCCGAAAATTATTTGATTGCCAATGCCAACGGAACGGTGACCGAAACACAAGAACCGTCAAATTGGGCCAATGCCACTTGGGAACTTGTCCAAACTGGAAACGATGGCGAAACCGTTTTAAAAAATGTAGGTACCAGCCAATACCTTCAGGCCATGGATGATGGCACCCTTAGGGTTGGTGCTAAAAATCAAGAAGGTTCCAATTGGTATAAAACCCTTTTGGAAGATACCGATGGATACACCTATATCACCCTTTGGAACGCTATTTCCCAAGGCTATCTGTATTCCGAAAACGGTGCTGTGGCCACAGCTTATTTAGAAGATGAAGCCCCAGAAACAGTTTGGATTTGCGAGCCTGCTTTTGACCAAGGTACGGTTGCCACAACAAACGGCACCCAAGGTAATTGGGATAACGAAGTCAATTCCGAAGACTTCGATAGTGGTCTTGAAAACGAAACCGGTGCTCTTGACACAAATGCAAGCGAAAACAGCCCCAACAGCAACAACCAAGGCTCAAACAACAGTGGCGGCCGTACTACGGTTCCCGTTGGAAATAGTGACGCTCAAGCCATCAATGACTATATTAGGTGGCTCAGTTACGACCCACGGGTGCTGTTGAGTGTAAACAACCAAGGCTCCATTGTGCCGGTGCAAAAGAAAACTTCGGAAGGCGGCGAAACCAAAAAAGAAGGCAACAACAGCGTGATCGTTTGCCGAAAAACAAGTTACAACCTCACTACCAATGTAGAGGATGTAGCCATCATGCGGCCCACCAATGGTATTATTTGGCCCGGTGCCCTTGTAGTGGCCAATCGTTCTTTGGCCGAAGGATTACCCACGCCCATAACTTCGGTAACCAAAGCCCCCACCCGTATTACGGTAGATCTGCCCGGTTTGGGCGATAGGGGCAGTGTGTTGGTTCAAAATCCATCAAACTCCACTATTCAAGCGGCCATTGACAATATATTGGAAACTTGGAACAACAGCCCCGATTACAAAACGCAGCCAGCCGTTTCCACTTATAAAGAGACCATGGCATATTCCAATGAGCAAGTTGCCGTGAAACTTGGTGTAAATTATTCGCAAATGGGCCTGAGCGTATCTACTGAACTGGGCGTGAGCACCAGCAACTCACGAAAAGTGTTTATCGTGATGTACAAACAGGTTTTTTATACCGTTAACTTAGACCTCCCTCCCAACCCGGCCGATTACTTTGCACCCACTGTGGGTATTGGCGATATACAAAGCGCCATGAATGAGACCGCGCCTCCGGGCTATGTGCAAAGTGTAAGCTATGGCAGGATATTGATGTTCCGTATGGAAACCAGTGCCAGCACCAAAGACATTGACGTAAAAGGCGCATTTGAATATACCACAGGAGCTCAAAGCGTAGGCGTAGAAGCAGAAACACAGTATAAACAAATTCTCGAAAACTCAAATATAAGTGTCATTACCCTTGGGGGTGACGCGCGAGCAGCCTCTGAGCCGGTAAGTGCGAAAAATGCTGGTGACCTTGCAAAGTACATTCAAGGCGACAATGCGGTGTATTCCCGCAATAATCCCGGGGTTCCCATTTCGTATACGGTTCGTTTTTTAAAAGACCATACCGTGGCAAAAATGGGCCTTACCACCGATTATTCAAAAGAAGAATGCGAAGAGTTCCCCAACCTGTACGTAAAACTGAACCATGCGGGAGCTTATGTAGCCAAGTTTTTCTTAGACTATACCGTAGAAGGGCAACCCAAGAAATGGGAATCTGGCGAAAAAACCGCTGGATGGACCCAAACTGTAAACCTTCCCTACAATGCAAAGAATATTCGGCTTAATGCGGTAGCTGCAACTGGGTTGGTCTGGGATCCTTGGGGCGAGATCATAAAAAAGACCCTTAACGGAAACGATGTAAATAAATGTTATAAAGTGGTCGGGACTACGCTGAATAGAAATTTCGACAATAATTGCAATTAGGTAATCAACCAACCTGCAAGCTACCGGATGAAAAAGGGTATTAAAACCTTGTGGGTTTCTAATTTAAACAACTGAATTATGAGAAAGATACTTCTACTGGGGCTTGCAATAGTCTTTATCACAAGCTGCGAAAGCAATATGAAACAACGTTATACGCAGCAATCACCCGAAATTGAAACGTATAAACAAGTAATCGATGCTTATGAAAACCAAGATTGGGACGCCTTGACGAGCCATTATGCCGATACGGCCAAGATTATGTACAACAAGCAGGAAAAAGATGGCATGACCAAAAAACAACTGTTGAAAATGCACAAAGAAGATGCAGAAGCCTTCAATAGTTGGGAGTTCTTAAATGGCGAATCGGAGTACGAAATGGTCGTGACCGACCGAGGGGAAACTTGGGTAAACTTTTGGGGCATCTGGAAGGGCGACTTTAAGCCCACTCAAAAGACCTATACCATTCCGGCACATTATACAGCCCGATTTGTAGATGGCAAGATTGTAAAGGAATTTGGCTATTGGGACCTTTCAGCACTCTTGATGGACTTACAGCAGATAGAACAGCAGAAAGAACTAGCAAAGAATAAAGAGTCAGATCTTGAAGCTCAATAGCAAAGCCAGACCTCAAGGTTTCCAGAAATCTTTAAGGGCTTTGAAAAACGACGATAGAATATTAATTAAAGATACCTGCATTTGCGGGCGAAGGATATGAAAACAATAGGAATAATAGGCGGTGCGGGCTTTATAGGAAGCTACGTTACCAAAAAATTTTTGGAAGAAGGCTTTAACGTAAAAGTCTCGGTAACCGATATAAAAAAGAGTGAAAAATACCAACATCTTTTCAACCTTACCAACTCGGACAACCTGAACATTAATCCGTTACAGGTAGAAAACTTGGAGGCATTGAACGATTTTATTAGCGATTGTGAAATTGTGATCCATGGAGGTACTCCTTTTCAACTGGATGTAGACGATCCGCAAAAAGAGCTTTTTGACCCCACCATAAAAGGCACGGAAAATTTCCTGAAAGCCATTGTGGATGCACCCTTGATCGAAAAAGTGGTCTTTATTGCTTCGGTTGCGGCCTGGAACACCAATTTCCCATTGCCCTCGTATGGCAAGACCGTCACCGATACTTTTGATGAAACCGACAAAAAATTCATCAGCCAAGAAAGCCATCCATACGCACAGGCCAAGTTTATCGCCAACCAAACCGTTGATGATTTTATAGCAAAACATTCAGACCTCAATTTTGAAATCTGTTCCGTATCGCCCGTCATGGTCATGGGCAAATCGTTGAGCAATCGGGAGGATTCTACATCTACGGGAATTCAGTTTTTGTTCAAAAACAAAATAGCCCCCAATCCATTCATCCAGATGTTCTATGATGAAGATGTACCCATGGCTATTGTGGATGTGGACGATGTTGCCAACTCAATTTATAAAGCCGCGACAACTTCTGGCCTACACGGAAAAAACTACCTGTTGAGCAGCGAAACCTATCCGGTTTCAGATGTGAGCTTAATGCTAAACCATCAAGCCCCAAAAAACAAAGCCACTATAATCTACGGAAATAGGATGGCGCAAAAAGACTTGGGGATGAAATTCAAACCCGTTCAAGAAACCTTAAACAGTTATTAAAACTAAACTCACAGCTCACAAATTATAATAGTAACCAAATAAATTCAATACAATGAAAACAACAATAATCTCGGCAATGATGCTTATAGCCTTCATTTGCACAGCACAGAAAAAGAATGGAACCGTTTATATTGAACATCCTGCCATAGATGCGGTAAACCAATTTGTAGCAGCTTCGGTAGCCGGCGATCGTTCAAAAATGGCAAGCTATCTAACCAACGACTTTAAAGCCTATAACGGCACTACGGACAGACTGAGCGACAAGGGAAGGGACAAAGAAGCTTTTTTGGACAACCAAATGATCTATCACGACCGCTTGGATTATTATGCCATAGAGCCCTTTCCAGGCTCTTATCCAGACGCCATTGAATATAAAAAAGACAACCCAAATGACGAAGTCTGGGTACAGAGGTGGGATATGCTGAAAGGCGTAGATAAAGAAACGGGCGTAAAGATAGATGCCGCTTCGCACAGGCTTTATACCCTCACCAAAGACCAAAAAATAAAAAGGCTCATTTTTTACAACAACGGAAGCGTCATTGACGAAATCCGATCCAGTTTTGCCGATAGGACCAACGGAAAACTCTACAACCATCACGAAAACATCAATACGGTACGAAAACTAATGTACGCCATCGAGAACGATGACTGGGACAAAGCATACGGTTTTTATGCAGGAGACGCACGGTTCATAGATTCCAGCTCTCCCGAGTTTAAGAGTATTTCCTTAGAGGAACAAAAAATCCTCGACAAACAAATATTGGACAAGTTTGAGGTTGCCAGCATTGATATAGTGGGCTATCCAGACTATTTACATTACGAAATGGGCGATGCCCGGGTGGTGCAGTCGTGGTGGAACATCAACTTTGTGCGTAAATCGGATAAAAAAGCGATTACCGTCCCCATACACTACCAGATGTACTTTGACGAAGACGGAAAAATAACTTCGGAAACCGCTTATTACAACCCAAAATTGTTGGATTGAAAAATGACTCAAGGCTCTTAAAGGGGAGATAAAGACGAAGTTGAAGTTGAAGTTGAAGTTGAAAACCATGTACAATTGACAGGTTAACAATTAGGTCTTACGTCCTACACCCTATAGCCTTAAATCAAAAAAAAAAAGCTCCCCAGTTTTTAAACTATACTAAATTAATACTAATCCGTTTCCGCCCGTGGCGAAAACACAAAATCAAACATTATGAAAAAGTTAATCTTTTCCTTGCTTTTATTACCGCTCTTGACAATAGGGCAAAACAGTACCGAGTACGGTGTATTTGAAAATGACCTCTTAATACCCAATCCCACACAAATAAGCCAATTTGAAAAGGGAATCACAGCTCACAATAAAAAATACCACAGCGAAGCGCCTCATGGCGTTCGCGTGTACTGGATAACCAACGGACCCCGTACCGGAAGCTACGTTTGGGTTATGGGCCCATTTCCATGGAGCTCCATGGACAATGGTCCCGCACAAAAAGAAGGGCATGATGCCGATTGGCGTAACAACGTATCCCCATACCTTATGCCAGGTAGCGGATTCGAGAGTTCATATTGGAAATTCAATGCAGACCTCTCGCGTTTTCCGAGAGACTTTACCATAAAAAACATGGCTGTGGACACTTGGGACATTAAACGAGGCAAATACAAAGAAGCCATGGCCCTGGTAAAAAAAGTCCACGATGTGTACACGGCAAAATCGCCGGACGACACCTTCGGAATTTATACCAACGAATTTCCCAGCACCAAGGAAGGAAGGGATTTGGCCGTTATTTCGTTTTTCGACAAATCGGCCTGGTTGGGCGAAGACCATAGCATCGCCAAAAAATATGACGAAATGAACGGTGCGGGCAGCTGGGATCAATTTTTAAAAAATTGGATGAACGTGACCAATGGTGGCGAAACAGAAATTTGGATGTACCGCCCAGACCTTAGTGGCATCAGTGGCGATGTAAAAGTTTCTGAAAGACAGTAATTAATAGTCTTTAAATGTCAGTTCGAGCGCAGTCGAGAACTCCAATACAAAATCGATAACCTATAAGATTTCGACTACGCTCAACCAGACATGAATTCAATAGCTATCATCGTAAAGTGAAAAAATCATGAAACCCGAACAAAACCACTGGACCAAAGAAGAACTTAAAACGTACATTCTCCTACTCTGTGCCAAAGCAGACCATGTGGAAGCCGAAGAAGAACTTAATTTAATAAAATCCAAAACTTCCGCTGAAACATTCGATAAAATGTACCAAGAGTTTTGCAAAGATGATGAAGATAAAAGCCTTGAAAAAATACAAGATGCCATTGCATACCTTGATTACTCAAACCAAGAACTGGCAAAACTTAAAATGGACATACAACAAGTGTTTTCAACAGATAACACTATAGTAATGAAAGAACGTAACATGGGATGGATTTTGGATAATATTCTCTATTGAAACTGAAATTGAAGTTGAAATCGAAACTGAAATTGAAACAAATTAAACATCACGCTCATAACTCATAGCTCAATAAAACATATAAAATTATGAAACCAAAAATACATATCCTGATTTTTCTTCTGTTGTTGGCAACCGTTTCGATATTAGCCCAGAACCCGGATCCTCACGGAACGGAGGAGTCTGCAATTACCGGGATGCTACCTTCGGAATTTATTCAAGAAAAATCAGATCCCAGTAAAATAATTTATAAAACAGGAAATCCAGCCGATTGGCCTGACAATCTGGATGCCACGATCGCCGCACCCAACAACCACAAAATTTTATTGGAAAACGATAAAGTGCGGGTCATGGAGGTAATACTGCAGCCTAATGAAATTGAGCCCTTACACCACCATCGTTGGCCAAGTGTTCTCTATATTCAAGAAGCTGGTAATTTTACGGATTCTGATGAGGAAGGAAACATCATTTTTGATTCGCGAAAACTGCCGGAACCTTTAATCTTTCCCTTAACTATGTTTAAAGAGCCTGAAGCACCACATTCGGTTGTAAATCTAAGCAACACCAAAACTATAAGGCTTATTCGGGTTGAGATGAAACAATAAAAATATTACATACCATAAAAATGATCTATTACTGGCTACATCTTATATACCTGTACATTGGCGCCCGATTTTTTTGGAGCAAAGTAGACATAACATCCAATCAAGTTAATCACCGGCGGGTAAGTCTATTTGACTGTGATGCCTTAAAATATATGGCCAATTCAAGATATTTCTACTATATGGATTTTATCCGTTTCGAAAAATTGTTCCGCTCAAAACTCTATGAAAATTCATTTAAAAAAGGGATGTACCCTGTTTTTGGGGCTCAAAAAATTATTTATAAAAAACCGTTAAAGAGATGGACAGCATTTACCGTAACATTAATGCTCGAAGGCTGGGACGAAAAATGGTACTACCATAAGCATATTTTCAGTAATAAAAATGGAATATGTGCTATTGGATATACCAAAGCAGCATTTTGGAAAAACCATAAATTACAAGATTTGGCACCCATATTCAAAAACTGTGGTATGACCGAAACGGAAAAGAAAATACCCTCTGAAATAGTCCATCTTTTTGAAAATGACCAACAGCTTTTAAAACATAAAATCAAAAACAATTCAAAATGAAAACAACAACAAAATTCACAATATCCGCGCTTGCTTTAATGGCAATATTTTCATTTTCGAGCTGCAACGAAAAAACCAAAGCAGAAACAAGTGTTATAAAACCTGAACCTATTGAAACTGCGGTTGTAGATGAAACTCCAGACTATTTTCTATTACGCCCCGAAGTAGAGAAAGCCTACGGTTATACCCACGCCGTAAAAATTGGTAACGATATAAAAATCTCTGGTGCCGTAAGTATGGACGATGAAGGCAATCCTACTGCCGTGGGAGATATTGAACAACAAATGAAAAACTGCTATGCAGATTTGGAAAAAATCCTAAAACACTACGGCTGCACTTTTGACGATGTGGTGGTGGAAAATGTTTTTACCACCAATATGCCCAAGTTTCTGGAAGTAGCAGCTTACCGATCAGAAATCTATAAAAACCACTTCCCTACCGGGTCGTGGCTTGGGGTAAAGGAATTGGCATTGCCCGAATTTATGATTGAAATTGAAATGGAAGTACATAAGAAAGAGTAGGTAGCAGTTAACCCTCCGACTCCGCTCAGGACAAGTAGGGAAAATAAAATAACAGTAAAACAAAAACCATGATTAAACTAACAGTCCTCTATGGACATCCAACAGACATTGCCGCATTCGAAGATCACTACACCAATACCCACTTGCCCAAAGCGGGAAAGATGAAAGGGCATACAAAGCTCGAACTCACCAAGTTCACGAGCGCACCGGACGGTTTAAAACCTGCGTATTATCGCATGGCGGAATTTTGGTTTTCCAGTCCGGAGGCCATGCAACAGACCATGGGTTCGCCAGAGAGACAGGCCACAGCGGCAGACCTAAGCAATTTTGCAACCGGTGGCGCAACGCTCTTGGTGGGGACTGTGGAGGAATGAGTGTCTTGAAACACCTTGCGTTTAAGCAACGAGGATTCAGGTTTTAAAAAATAATGGAGGAGCCAAAAACCATATAGAGTAGGCACTAACAATTTAAATCACAATACAATGACAACAGTAGTAGGACGCCACAAAGTAGGCGATTTTAGCACTTGGCTCAAAGGCCATCAAGACAGGGTAGATGCATTTGCACCCGCTGTTTCCAGTTTTAAGACATTTCAGGACACGGACGATCCCAATTCCATAGTATTGGTACTTGAAGTTACTGACATGGAAAAATTCAAGCACATTTTAGAAGACAACAGCAGTCTTGAATTACAGAAAAAACATACCGTAATCAGGCCGATCACCGTGTCGGCACAAGTAGATGTATAGCAATGGATTTTTATTGTCAGGACTTCTTTTTTCAATGCTATTTTAAAAGGTGTCCTTGGCAATTAAACGGAATTCAAAAATAGCAGTAAAGCCTTGCTCTTTTCCTTTCATTAAGAATTGGATTTAGAAAGAAAGTCGAAGATTTTTAATAATTATAACTAAGCAAAATGACAAAACCTTGCAAAATACATTCGCCACCAAGTTTATAGAATAAATAGAAAAATAATATGGGATCACAAAAAACAAAAATCAGATTAGGCCGCAATTTAACTGATAACGCCTTAACGCGATACATTACCTTTTCGGCACTCTACACCGCTCAGGGTATCCCGGAAGGCATTACCTTTTTTGCAATCCCCGCTTGGTTGGCGATGAATGGGAAATCGCCTTTGGAAATAGCCGCATTTGTTGGTGTTATCGGTATTCCTTGGAGTTTCAAAATCTTGATTGCTCCTTTGATGGACCGTTTCACTTTCTTGGCCATGGGCCGAAAAAGACCCTGGGTCATCTTCGGGCAGTTGGGTTTGATAATTAGTTTTCTATGTATCGGGTTGGTTCCCGATCCACTAAACAACCTTTCCGCTTTGATGGTTGCGGGTTTTTTCATCAGTTTTTTTGGCGCATTTCAAGATGTGGCAACCGACGGAATGGCGGTAGATGTAATCCCCGAAAACGAACAGGCCCGGGCCAATGGCCTAATGTGGGGCACCAAAACAATTGGTATTTCAGCGTCTTTGGTTATTGGCACTTGGCTTATAAATACCGTGGGTTTTTCAACGGCTATTTCCTCCCTTTCCATTGCAGTGGCAACCATCATGTTTTTTCCTATTTATTTTAGAGAACGATCTGGCGAAAAATTAATGCCGTGGACACCGGGCGCCGCATCACCAGATTCCAAACAAACACAATTGAAAAGTTGGAAACATATTTTTAAATGCCTCTACAGGGTTTTACGCTTAAAATCGAGCTGGGTGTTTGCCATTGGGGTTTTTACCGTAGGGTTAATGTTCGGGCTTATAGATACACTTTTGCCCATTTTCAGTATCCAGGAATTGGGATGGACAAACTCTTATTTTTCCAATGTTTTTTCAATTACCACGGTGGTCGGTGGTTTTCTGGGGATGTTTATTGGCGGCTATTTGGTGGATTACTTCGGAAAAATCAAGATGCTATCGATCTATTTAATTTTCATAATAATTCTTATAGCCATATTTGCCTTCCTTACCAATTTATGGAGCCAGAATATTGTTGTTTATGCCTTTCCTCTCCTATTACACGCTGTACACTTTTTTATGTATTGCGGTTTTCGCATCGGCCATGCAATTGTGCTGGAAAACCGTTGCCGCCACACAATTTACCCTTTATATGGCACTTTCAAATATGGGCCGTTCCGCCGGCGCTGCTATGTTGGGAGTATTAAAAACCAATTTTACCTGGGAAACCGTCTTCCTTATTATTGCCATCACCCCGGCCATCATGGTGGTTCTTATCCAACTTATAAATTTTAAGAAACACCGAAAAACGGTAGAAAGCTTCGTTGTCTTAAAACAAACCTTAGTGGCACCCGCTGTAATTAAAGACTGATTAAAAACACTCAACCAAAATGAAAAACTCAAAATCAACTCGAAATCCATTTTGTTTTTTACTAATTGTAATAAGTATTGGATTTGTTTCCTGCAAGCAAACCCCAAAGGATGAAAATTTAGAATCCACCTCAACTAATAAACCGTTCGCCTTGTATAATCATTCGACATTTGTGGTCAAAAATGTAGATTCAAGTGTCGCATTTTATCATTACGTTTTTGAATTTGACACCATTCATTTTCCATTTCCTTACAGAGAAAACATTAGAGCAAAATGGATGTCAACCGGAAATGGAGGAGAATTGCATCTGGGTCATTTCATAGGGGATACCACTACATATTCCTATCCCGCACACATTGGATTTACGGTATCATCTATGGATACAGTTTTATCAAGGCTAAAAAGGTTAAACTACAAGCTGCCCGAAATGGAAAATATGCCAAATGGAGAAAAGACCATTCATATTACAGATATTGACGGGAATAATATTCACATAATTGAACGGAAACCATAAAACCAGTGTGCAATGAGCTGAAGTTAAGTTAATTGCCAATCAAATGAAAAAGTTCTTTAGAAATATTAGGAAAAATATGTTGAAAGAAGGCAAAACCGACAACTATCTAAAATACGCCATCGGCGAAATCATTTTGATTATCATTCAAAAATATTACCTAAATTTAAAAACCATCACATACTGTTCCCCTCCTAAGAGGGGAACACAGATTGCCCATCCGAGGAGGGGAAAAGATTTCGATTTATGATTAAAATTTTTAGAAATATTCGCAGAAAGCACCTTTCCAATAGCCGTTTTGGCAAATACCTCCTATATGCCATCGGCGAAATCATCCTCGTGGTTATTGGTATTTTGATTGCGTTAAGCATTAACAATACCAATGAAGCCAACAAAACAAGGGCAAAGGAACTGCATTATCTCGAAAACATTAAAACCGATTTGATGCTGAACAATGAAACGATAGACAATTTCATCGAAAAAAGAAAAACCCAGATTCAATCGGCCAATACGGTTTTGGAATATTATGAAGGAAAGCCCTTGACCGATCTGGCAGATTTTAGCCGGAACTGCCTAAATGTATATATCTGGCATAAATTCTATCAAAACAACAACACCTTCTTGGAGCTTACCAATTCGGGCAATCTGGCATTGCTTTCCAACGATTCCATCAAAAACGGCTTATTAAACCTAGATGCAATGTATAAGGAATTAAAGGGCGAAGAAGAACATTACCGGTTTGATACCGAATTGCTGCTCTATGAACCCAGTTTCCGGATTTTGGACATCAACCCCGTTACCAAAAAATACCTGTATGATAGCAGCAACGGCCAAGCTGGGGAAGATCTGGAACTGCCCCGAAAAGATTTTGAAACCTTGCTAAAGGACATCAAGCACAAAAACGGGTTTGTAATGGCCGTGTATGAATTTACGGTTATGAACGGGCAGTTGGAAGGGATGAAAGAAAAATCCAACAAACTTATTCGGTTAATTGATGCTGAATTAAAAAAGGATTAAATGCTAAAACTTTTCCGAAATATTCGTAAAAAACAGCTAGCCGATAGCCGTTTTGGTAAGTACCTACTCTACGCCATTGGCGAAATAATCCTCGTGGTCATTGGTATTTTGATTGCTTTGAGCATCAACAACTGGAACGAAAACCGAAAATCAAACGCTGAGTTGCAGCTCATCCATCAAAACCTGATTCAGGAATTTGAGGCCAACCGCGATGCGCTGCAGGAAGTATTGGGAGCCATTGCATATACCAAAAACGGGAGTTTGGAAAATTTGGCGCTAATCGGTTCAAACGAACCAATGCCTTCCGAAGCCGAACTCAATAAAATGATTGAAAAATCGCTGTTCTTCCCCACATGGAAACCGAGCAATTTTACCTTAAACGAACTAAAAAACACCGGAAAATTATCCCTTCTGAAAAACAACACTTTAAAAGAACTGCTCTTCAAATGGGAAACCCAGATTGAAATCATAGAAGAATGGAACCGAAGGGTAGAAAAAAGCTCGCAGGACATTGTGGACTATTTAAAAATCAATGGCTCCCTGCGTAATCTCAATCACAAACGCATTGGTACCGATACGTCTAAACTGGAAATCAGCAATATATCTTTGTTCAACGACAAAATATTTGAAAATTTATTGGATGAAAAAGCTTTGTATTCGCAATTTATGGAACATAACTTCCAAGATGCGAATGTGATGATTGAGGAAATTTTAAAAGAAACCAACAAGCAATAATTATAAAGTGAAAATCAAGCTACTATTCATCGGCTTACTCGCAACGCTTCAATTAAACGCTACACAGAAGTCTCTGTGCCTTTGTGGTAAAATCAACCAATTATAACAAACACAATTTACTTTCTAATCATTTCAGCAGGACTACTATTTGGTTGTGTCGAAAAATAACAAACTGCAAAAACCCAAACCGATTGCAATTCAAATTATTTCGAATATTAAAATAGTACCGGCAAGCACCTCAACCATCCTATAATACAGCTTCGGTAACAATTTCAGCCCCTTCGGAAGGTTTTAAAACGGCTTTGTCCAAAACCGTTCTGCTTTTTTGTCCAGATTGATTAGCTTGAATTATCAAGCGATATTTATATGGATATTTTCATTATCTTTAACATACTCCTCATCAGCACCTTATCTCCTTTTACCCCATTGAACGTTGCTTGGTTTTAAAAGAACCCATATATGAAAGCGAAATCAATAAAAGGAAAATCCACTGGGGCAATTGCAAACGCCTTGGAAAAAAGTATTGCGGAAGATTTTACGCCTACCCTGGCCATCGTCTTTTCTTCAAAGGCTCAGAATATAGGAGCAATTGGCACATTGCTCGATTCAAAAAACATCGAAGTTTTCGGCATTACCACCAATGGCGAATTCATTGACGAACAAACCGAAAAAGGCTCCGTCGCCATCCTGTTGTTGGATACGAACAAGGATTTTTTCCAAATTTATTTTGAAGAATTCACCCAAAAAGAATACAGGAAAACCGCAATGGCCCTTGCCCAAAAAGCCAAGGAAAAATTTAAGGCACCGGCTTTTCTTATGGGAATCAGCAATCCCGAAACCGATGGCGAGGAAATATTACGGGGTTTTGAAACTGTTATCGGCAAACAGGTCAACGCCTTTGGTGCAGGGGCCGGCGATGATTATGCCTTTACGGAAACCTTCGTTTTTACCAACGGCACCATAAGCAACAAAGGCATTGTATGCCTAGTGTTCGATGAAGAAAAAATAACGCTCAAAGGCATTGCCACCTGTGGTTGGAAAGCCGTCGGCACCGAAAAAACCGTGACAAAAAGCGAGGGAAACCACGTGTACGCAATAGAAAATGAGCCTGCGCTGGACATTACCGTTAAATATGGCGGACTCGAAAACGTAACCCCAAACAGCAAAGACCTGCTAATGGAGCTTGCGGCCAATTTCCCCTTACAACTGCAAAGGGAAAAAGGGGATCCCATTATGCGTCCACCTCTGGTGGTAGATTGGAGTGACCGTTCCTTTTTTACCAGTGGTTCCGTGCCACAGGGTGCCAAGGTGCGTTTTTCGGTGCCACCCGATTGGGATGTGATGAACAAGGTAGTAACAGGCGTCCAAAACCTAAAAGAAACCGAAATGCCCGAGGCCGATGCCCTGGTCGTATTCAGTTGCGCTGGAAGAATCCTGTCCTTTGGCCCATTAATGACACAAGAACTGGAAGGCGTAAAAAAAGTCTGGAACGTCCCTATGGCGGGCATGTTCAGTAATGCGGAACTGGGCCGCGCCACGGGCGGCAACCTGGAAATGCACAATTTGACCACATGTTGTGTGGCTTTAAAGGAAAAAGCCCCATCTCCCTCCGCAAAAGGGAGGAATTAAAAAAGCTCCTCCCCTTTTTTCAAGGGGAGAGCCTGTACCGAACTTAATTCGGTATGCCGAAGGCGGAGGAATTAACGGAGGGGTTACATTTTTAACAACAAAGTAGTATGAAAGCAATAGCAATCAAGGGAAAATCAACCAAGGACATTGAAGCCTCCCTGGCACAATGTATGGCCGATGGGTTTGTCCCCAACTTGGCCATTGTTTTCACTTCCATAAAACAAGACTGGCAAGCGGTCAGTGCTGTATTAAATCAAAGAAATATTACAATTTTTGGCGCCACAACAGCGGGCGAATTTATAGACGGCGACATTCAAGAGGGCAGCATCGCCCTAATGCTGCTCGATATAGACCCGGCCTATTTTACATTGAAATTCCTCGAAACAAGCCCAGAAACTTCCTTAGAAACAGCAAAAAAATTAGGCCATACAGCAAAGAATACCTTTACCAATCCTGCCCTTATCATTGCCACAGGAGGAATATTTATAGACGGCGAACAAATTGTGGAAGGTATTTTAAAAGGATTCGGAAAATCTACTGCTTCAAACGGAAGGGAAATAACCCTATTTGGCGGCATGGCCGGGGATGACCTAATTGCCGAAAAACCTTTGGTATTCACCAATGGAAAAAACAAGGACAACGCCCTAATAGCCCTTATTATTGATAAAGACAAGATAGATGTTCGCGGCATTGCCAGCTGTGGCTGGAAGGCCGTCGGCACCACAAAGACCGTTACCAAGAGCGAAGGAAATATTGTTTATACCATAGACGACAAACCGGCTTTGGATATGCTGATGAAATACCTTGGCGTGGAGGTAAAGCAGGAAGACAATAAGGACATCGTGGCATTTCTAAACTCATGGTATTATCCGTTACAATTGGAACGTGAAAATGGCGACACCGTAATCCGCGCCGCCCGATTTGCCAACAGTGAAGATCGTTCGCTTATCTGTACCGGAGGCGTGCCCCAAGGCGCAAAGATCAAGTTTTCATTACCGCCGGATTTTGATGCCATTGAGACCGTTGTTTCAGAATGTGAGAGCATTAAGGACGATGCCCAGCAACGGGCCGATGCCTTGGTTATGTTTTCGTGCGTAAGCCGGCATTTATCGTTTGGCGCTTTAATGACAGAGGAAATTGAGCAGGTGCAAAATCTTTGGAATGCGCCAATGGTAGGCTTTTTTACGTATGGCGAATATGGAAAATCAAAAATTGGCACCAACGAATTTCACAACAATGCGTGTTGTGTGGTGGCACTAAAAGAAAAATAATAATATGAAAGCAAAATCAATACACAGTTCATCTGTCGCTGACATCCAAAAAACTTTGGACCAAGTTGTTGATAGTAAATTTAAACCAACCTTGGCCATCATTTTCATGTCCATTAAGCATGATAGAAAAGCGATTTGCGAATTAATGGATTCTAAGAACATTGATGTTTTTGGTGCAACTTCTTGTGGCGAGTTTACCAACTACCATCAAACCGAAGGGGAAATTGCCATGTTACTTTTAGACTTATCAAAAGAACATTACAAAATACTTTTTGAAAACATAAGGGATAAAAACTTGGAAGAAACCGTTTCAAACTTGACCCGTGCTACCTTAAATTATTTCAGCAATCCATCTTGTATTCTTTGCAGTACTGGAATGACTGTGGAGGGTGAATATTTTGACGGTGAGCCTTTCATTAATAGTATTAACGAGGGTTTTGGTCCGGATCGAACATACTTCGGCGGAATGGCCGGTGACGACTGGACGTTTTCGGGATCCTTCGTATTTACCAATCAAAAAGAAACCGATTTGGGGATGACCGCACTTGTTCTCGATGCAGATAAGGTTTCACTAAAGGGAATGGCCATCACTGGATGGAAACCGATGGGTATTTCCAGAAAGGTAACCAAGAGCAAAGACAAACTGCTCTATACCATTGACGGCAAACCTGCAGTAGAAATGTACTATAAATATCTTGGTCAAGCCGATAAGCTGGGAGATGAAAGTTTTGACATGTTTAAAGACCTATCCATCCACTACCCTTTTATTGTAAAAAGAGCCACGGGCGGAACTGTATTGCGGAGTCCGTTTCGCATTGATCAGTCAGAGCAGGCGCTTGAAATGGACACAGAAATACCGGAAGGAACGGAATTTTGGTTTACAATGCCACCAGATTTTGATATTGCCGAAGAAATCACTGATCGAGCGAGTGAACTTAAAGATGAAAATGGTACCGATGCCGATGCCCTACTTATATTTTCATGTGCTGGCAGGCCACCGGTTTTAGGACCGCTGGTTTCTGTTGAAAATAAAGGTTTGGCCGATGTGTGGAATGCCCCTATGGCAGGCTTCTTTACGTATGGGGAATATGGAAGAAGCCCTGGAGGTAAACAGGAATATCATTCTGGTGCCTGCTGTTGGGTAGCCTTAAAAGAAAAAGCATGAACCAGCACCTTCAAAAAATACTGGATTTTATAGCGCAATCGGAAAAAATTTCCGAAGAGGAAAAAACGGCCCTGGTCCAAGCAGCAAAGGATGCCGACCGCGCCCTGACCATTTCAGAATTTAAACTGGAGCGCACCGAAAAGGTAAAGCGTACCACGGCTATTCTTCTAGAAGAAACCATCGAGGAACTGGAACAAAAACGGAAGGCCATTGAAGCCCAAAACAGGGAACTTGAGATTGAAACTGCTCTCGAAAAAGTGCGCACCGTAGCGCTCAGCCTGAGCAAATCCGACGATATGCTCGATATTGCCAAGGCCTTATACGAGCAATTGTTGCAGCTTGGATTTACCGATATCCGCAACGCCCTTATTGACATAAACAACGAAAAATCAGAAACATTTACCGACTACGATTATTCCGAACTTATGGGCGGCACCGTAACGCAAATGACCTATAAGGACGACCCTACACTCAAGGAGCAGGTTCAGGATATCGCCAAAACCACCGATGGCTATTCCGAAATGGTGCTCGAGGGACAACAATTGCAGGACCTCATCGAGATGCGCAGGCGAAACGGCGAAGCAGATGACCCACGGCTGAATGCTGCCACAAGTGTTTCGTATATACTTTACGCTTTTGGAAATGGCGCCATTGGCATCTCCAACTTCGGGAAGCTCAACAAAGACCAAAAGGCCATTCTGGACCGCTTTAGAAACGTGTTCACCTTTGCTTATAACCGGTATAGCGAATTGGCCAAGGCCGAGGCTCAAATGCGCGAGATCCAGCTGGAAGCAGCCCTAGAAAAGGTACGCTCTGTGGCTCTTATCATGCAAAAACCCGATGATATGCTGGCGGTGGCCCAGGTACTTTATGAACAATTGCAGGAGCTGGGGTTTACCGATATCCGAAACGCCATTATCGATGTGCACAATGACGACGATGAAACCTTTTGGGATTACGATTATTCCGAAGAAATGTCCGGTAGCATCACGCTTTTATCTTACAAAAACGATCCCGCCCTAGAGAAACAATACCGAAAAATAATAGCCACTACCAACGGTTTTTATGAAGAAATAATCAAAGGAAAGGATTTAAAGGAATATGCCAAGATGCGCATCCGTAATGGCGAGAAGGACGATCCGCGGTTGTGGAACATCGACCTGCTTTCTTACTATCTCTATTCTTTTGGCAATGGGGTCATTGGCATATCCAATTTTGGCCTCCTTACCGAAAAGCAAAAAGACATCCTTTCCCGTTTCCGGAATGTGTTCACCTTTGCTTACAAGCGGTATCAGGACCTGAAACAGGCAGCATTGGATTTCAAAAATCTTGAAAAAGCAAAGAAAAGTGCCGAAAAAGCACTGAGCGAGCTACAAGAAACGCAAGAACAATTAATCCAATCTGAAAAAATGGCGAGTCTGGGGGAGCTTACCGCAGGGATTGCCCACGAAATTCAAAACCCACTGAACTTCGTCAATAACTTTAGTGAAGTAAGCCAAGAGCTAATCGACGAAATAGATGAAGAAATAGCAAATGGCGATATGAATGAAGTAAAGCTATTGTTGACCGATATTAAACAAAATTTAGAAAAAATAAACCACCACGGAAAACGTGCGGACGGTATTGTAAAAGGCATGTTGCAACATAGCCGTAAAAGTACTGCAGAAAAAGAACCCACAGACATTAACAAGCTAGCGGATGAATACTTACGCTTAGCTTATCACGGGCTTCGAGCAAAGGACAAGAGCTTCAACGCCACCCTTGAAACCAATTTTGACGAAACAATTGAAAAAGTAAACGTAATTCCGCAGGATATCGGCAGGGTACTATTGAACCTGATAACCAATGCCTTTTATGCCTGTGCTGAGCGCAGTCGAAGTGCCTGTAATGAGAAGAAAAAATCAGATAAGGAAATTGACTATCGACCTACAGTTTCAATTTGCACTATGCAAAACTCCCCCCTTAAGGGGGGCAAGGGGGGTATAACCATTTCAGTAAAGGACAACGGCAACGGTATTCCCAAACACGTTGTAGATAAAATATTTCAGCCTTTTTTTACTACTAAACCCACCGGGCAAGGAACAGGTTTGGGATTGAGTATGAGCTATGACATTATAACCAAAGGCCATGGAGGCGAACTTAAAGTATCAACACAAGAAAATAAAGGAACAACATTCACAATTATAATCCCTAAACCACAAGCACAATGAAAATTTTAGTAGTAGACGATGAACAAGACATAAAAACCCTTTTTCTGCAACGCTTCCGAAAAGAAATAAGAAAGGGGCTTATGGATTTTGAGTTTGCTTTTTCAGGCGAAGAAGCCCTCGCCTATTTAAATCAAAACGAACAGGAAGCCGTATTGATTTTAAGCGACATCAATATGCCGGGAATGAGCGGGTTGGAATTGTTGGAACATATTAAACAAAAGTTTCGTAAACCGCCTCCAGTAGTGATGATGATAACAGCTTATGGAGATGACGAAAACTTTAACACGGCCCAAAGGCTTGGAGCAGACGACTTCTTGACCAAACCTGTGGATTTTAACGTTTTAAAAGAGAAGTTAATGCAGCAATGATGAAAAGCCGAAGGTGAAAGGCAAATGACCAAATAAAAATATGAACACTGAACAAAATAGTATAAATCCAAAAGTTATGGCAAAGATATTAGTAGTTGACGACGAGGCAGACTTGGAAATGCTCATTAAGCAGAAATTCCGAAAACAGATACGCGGGGGCGAATATGAATTCTATTTTGCTGAAAATGGTAGAGTTGCTCTTGAAAAACTGGACACCGAGCCTGAAATGGACATTGTATTGAGCGACATCAATATGCCCGAAATGGACGGCCTTACCCTATTGAGCAAACTCAACGAATTGAGCCCGCTTATAAAGTCGGTAATCGTATCGGCTTACGGCGATATGGAAAACATCCGTACCGCGATGAACCGGGGAGCGTTTGATTTTGTAACCAAACCCATCAATTTTGAGGATCTTACCCTCACTATGGAAAAAACCCTTAAACATGCCCAACATTTAAAAGAAACCCTACAAGCTGTCAAGGAAAACAACATCCTTAAAATGTACGTGGATGAAAACGTACTCAACTTTATGGGCAAAAAGGAATTTGAATCGACCATCATGGCCAACGAAACCATTGAGGCCACGGTCATGTTCGTGGATATTTGTGGATTTACCGCCATTAGTGAAACGGCCTCGGCAGATACGGTGGTGACGATGATCAATTCGTATTTCGATGTGATGGTAAACGAAATCATGGAACAAAAAGGATATATAGACAAGTTTATTGGCGATGCGATTATGGCGGTTTTTACCGGCGAGTATCACTTAGATCGATCAATCGATGCTGCTTTAGCCGTCTGCGGAAAGATAAACAGCTTACCGGCTTTTGGCCGAAAGTTACAATTTAAGCCCAAAGTGTCCATTGGTATAAAAAGCGGGGAGATGATTTCGGGGAATATAGGCTCGGAAAGTTTAAAACGGTTGGACTATACGGTTATTGGTGATACGGTAAATACCGCTGCAAGACTTCAAGATGCCGCAGGAGAAAACCAAATAGTTATCAGTGAAGACTGCTACAGTAAAGTAAAAGAATCCTTTAAATGTGAGAAAATAGGTGACATCACGTTGAAGAATAAAGCAAAACCATTGACTATTTATCAGGTGTTGGAATAAAATAGACCTGAGATATGAGACATTAGAATTATCAACCAATTTAAAATGTAAAAGAATGAAACCAAACGATCCGAATAAAAAACCGCAGAAAATAGAAGCGCAGGTAAAAAAGCCTTCACACACCGAAGAATTGGTCGATCATTATTGGGGCAGTATCAATTATGTATTTGGGCTTATAAAAGCTTCCGAGATTAAAGCCGGGCTTATCCTTTCGTTTTATGGAATCTTGTTGAATTTTATTTATCAGAATATCGGGGTTATGTTAATTCAGGCTTCAAAAGATATTCCGCTTTATGTTATCATGGGGTTGTGGTTTGCAGCTACTGTAGTATCTATTTATTTCAGCATACGCTGTTTTATGCCAAGGATTGAGGCTAAATACGACAAGAATATGTTCTTTTTTGGGGATGTGGTCACGAAATTCGGTTCGATTAAAGAATTTTCAAAAACGTTTTATAAAACCAGTCTGGACGAGGAAGAATTGTTTGACCAATTGGGGCAACAGATATTTATTATTTCAAAAATAGCAGCTTATAAATTCAGAAATGTAAATAGATCATTGCGGTTATTGGCACTGAGTCTTGCGTTGTTATTGGTTGTGGTTGTTTATACTTTTGCGATAGGTTTTTAAGATTTAGTTGGTGAAATTTGAAAAGATGACGTCCAGATAGGCCTTGCATTGAGCATGTGGAAATGGACAAAATAATGGTAGAAAACATAAAATAGTAACATTCTCGTGCCGTTAGGTACGGCATATAAAAGGACAATGGCAAATACTTATACACAAATTCATATCCAGGCCGTTTTTGCGGTTCAAAACAGGCAAAGTCTTATAAATAATAGTTGGAAGGATGAATTATTTAAATACATAACAGGTATCATTCAAAACCATGGTCACAAAATGCTCGCCATAAACGGTATGCCTGACCACATTCATATTTTAATTGGAATGAGACCTGTGTAATCACTCTCAGATTTAATGAAGCAGGTAAAACAAGATTCATCAAAATGGATTAATCAGAAAAGATTTGTAAATGGAAAGTTCTCATGGCAATCGGGATATGGCGCATTCTCATATAATAAAGCAGATGTGCCAAGGGTTATTAATTATATTAAAAATCAAGAGAAACATCACAAAACAAAAACGTTTGCTGAAGAGTATTTGCAGTTATTGAAGGATTTTAAAATTGAATATAATGAAAATTACCTTTTTAAACCTATCGAATAATATATGCTGTACCTAACGGCACAGGAAGAATAATTTTATTCTGATGGCTACCATTATTGAGTCCCTAACGGGACAAAATATAAAAAAACAATACCAGCTCCAATAATCTCCTACCATACACCCTGCATCAGGCACCCAGCACCCAACCAAAAGCCGTCAACCTATATCAGGGACGTACAAATCCGGGATTCCTACCGGACTCCCAGATTCACTCAGACACCATAACAAAATGATGTCGCTTTATTGATTACTGGAGGTTAAGTGAAAGCTGTCAACTCTATTTAGCGAAGCACAATCTTCCAGCACCAGCATCCAGCATCCAGCATCTGTTACATCAAGTGATTTTGATTGACTTGTAAAGGCAAACAAAATCTTATCGAGATGCAGCGTCCAGCATCAAACATCAAACATCAAACCTCCAGCACCCACACCCATCATCCATCATCCAGCATCGAACATCCAGCCTCCAGCAAAAGTGTCTTCGATACTAATCCGGGATTCCTACCGGACTCCCAGATTCACTCAGACACCAAAACAAAATGGTGTCGCTTTATCGATTACTGGAGATTAAGTGAAAGCTGTCAACTCTATTTAGCGAAGCACAATCTTCCAGCATCCAACACCAGCACCAGCATCCAGCATCCAGCATCTGTTACATCGAGTGATTTTGATTGACTTGTAAAAGCAAACAAAATCTTATCGAGATGCAGCATCCAGCATTAAACATCAAACATCCAACCTCCAGCACCCACACCCATCACCCATCATCCAGCATCGAACATCCAGCTTCCAGCAAAAGTGTCTTCGATACTAATCCGGGATTCCTACCGGACTCCCAGATTCACTCAGACACCATAACAAAATGATGTCGCTTTATTGATTACTGGAGGTTAAGTGAAAGCTGTCAACTCTATTTAGCGAAGCACAATCTTCCAGCACCAGCATCCAGCATCCAGCATCTGTTACATCAAGTGATTTTGATTGACTTGTAAAGGCAAACAAAATCTTATCGAGATGCAGCGTCCAGCATCAAACATCAAACATCAAACCTCCAGCACCCACACCCATCATCCATCATCCAGCATCGAACATCCAGCCTCCAGCAAAAGTGTCTTCGATACTAATCCGGGATTCCTACCGGACTCCCAGATTCACTCAGACACCAAAACAAAATGGTGTCGCTTTATCGATTACTGGAGATTAAGTGAAAGCTGTCAACTCTATTTAGCGAAGCACAATCTTCCAGCATCCAACACCAGCACCAGCATCCAGCATCCAGCATCTGTTACATCGAGTGATTTTGATTGACTTGTAAAAGCAAACAAAATCTTATCGAGATGCAGCATCCAGCATTAAACATCAAACATCCAACCTCCAGCACCCACACCCATCACCCATCATCCAGCATCGAACATCCAGCTTCCAGCAAAAGTGTCTTCGATACTAATCCGGGATTCCTACCGGACTTCCAGATTCACTCAGACACTGAAACACAATGATGTCGCTTTATCGATTACTGGAGATTAAGTCAAAGCTGTCAACTCTATTTAGCGAAGCACAATCTTCCAGCATCCAGCATCAAAAACTTTCTGTACTTTACACTTGTTCATTTCCTTAAAAAAGCTATCTTTGCACGCGATTTAATCCAACCTCTGGCGAAAACCGTGTATGTTGTTTTAAACGAGAACCATAGATAAACAAAAACAATGGAATCGTTAATTAAATTTGTTCAGGACGAATTTGTAACTAAAAAGGAATTTCCAAAATTTGCTGCTGGTGATACCATCACAGTATATTATGAAATTCGTGAAGGTGATAAAACAAGAACCCAGTTTTTTAGAGGAGTTGTTATTCAAATTAAAGGAACAGGAACTTCCCAAACATTCACCATTAGAAAAATGTCTGGTACAGTTGGTGTAGAGCGTATTTTCCCAATGAATTTACCTGCACTGCAAAAAATTGAAATCAACAAAACTGGTAGCGTGCGTAGAAAACGTATTTACTACTTTAGAAACCTTACCGGTAAAAAAGCAAGAATTAGGGAAAAGCGTAGCTAACCCTGCTCTTTCAAAAGAACACCAAAAAGCGATCTGTTACAGGTCGCTTTTTTTTATGAACAAATGTTAATAACCAATGTTTGTAAGCTGTTTATATTAAACAACTTAAATTATTTGTAGAATTAAAAAACCGATTTATATTTACCATATCAAAATGATATAACAGTCATTGCGAAAACATAAAGTAACGTTCTTTATACATCTTTTTTTAATCGTTTGAGAAGCTAACGATCTCACGAAAGTCAGTTTCGAGATTAAAAAAAGTAGAGGCAAATTTTAGGTTTGAAGTGTATTTTTACACTGCAAAACCGTTCTAACAAGTTTGACCTCGACTGTTGAAATCAAGTCACAGCTGCAAGGGTTTAATAAACTTGCTTCACATTGTAAAAAATGAGCTGGTAACGACGGATTTCACAAGGAGCCATATCAAGGTAGCAATACGATGATATGGCTTTTCTTGTTTTTATAGGTGAGACTTGCCATAAAAATGCAATGGAAATTGCTTGACTTTTCTATACAAAATAAAGCATTCAAAATATTTTCAATACAACACCGATAAATTTTACGAATAATTATTGAAATTTTGAATGTTAGAAGTATTGCCAATTGACCTGAAAATTGAAAAATCAAACTTTGTGTATCAATTCATAAATACATAGAGTTACGGAGTTTCAAAATCATTTCAATATATAAAAAAAGAGGGTGCTAGGTAAACTATTGTGGGTGCTGTATTAATAAATGGAGTGTCTGGTCGAGCGCAGTCGAGACCTACCGACCTTTCGACTGTGCCTGTCTTCCGACAAAGGCAGGCTTGAGAAGACATTTCAACTAGATGCTATTTTTTCTACTAAAAACAATCTAAAACCAAAAAAGAGGATATCTTATTGGATAGCCTCTTTTTTTAAAAAAATAAAAGTAAAATTATTGCTTTGCAATTTTAAAAGATGATTGTAAGGCTCCAGAGGTGGCATTAACAAAATAGATGCCGCTCTGCAGACTTGACATATCAATTTCTGTAACATTACCGTTAGCTGCCCCTTGTGCCACTAATTTGCCCAAAATGTTATAAATTTTGTAGCTATCCAGCTTGAAAAGGGAGGCAACGGTTAAGCTGTTCGCTACAGGATTGGGGTAAAAAGAAATATTCCTGCGAAATTTATCTTCGACCGACATAACCTCATCAACGGTGATGGTACCTTCCATACCTGAATGTACGTCGCATTCGTAATCATTTACACCTACTTGCATAAAAGTGTACGAAAATTGAGTGCCGTTCCCAGTTATTATCCCACTGTCAAAATCTTCTTGACTTCCTGAGTCACTGGTCACGGAATGAGGAAGTTCGTCTGTCCAAGTCCATCGAACGGTATCGCCGGTTTCTATGGTAATGCTAGCATCTGCGTTTGGGATACCTACATACCAGTCAAGGTCAAAAGTTGTTTGCGCATGCACGGCTGTAGCCATGAGCATCATAATGAGTACTAGTTTGATTTTTTCCATAATATTTGATTTTAGGATTAGTAATTATTTTTCATTCATATAGTTAAGTTTCATATCCAGTTTTTTATGTATTTTTCTAAAACGGTACTAAAAAACCCGACTTAAGTTAAACCCAAAAAAGAAGTCGCCTTCGTTCCAATCGCCTTGCCCTTGTATTATAAAACCGTCTTCAAACATACCTTGTGCATTGGTAAAGTGCATTTGGAATACATGACCGCCAGTTTCGATATCGACACCCACCGATAAAGGGTTTCCGAAATTAGAATTTTTGTTTCTGTTTAAATGTATCCCATAATCTGCATTAATGCTCACACGGGTGGATATTTTGTACCTCCCGCCCAGTCCTATCGCATATTGGTTATGGTCTTCATCATAATTAAAAGTGGTTCCATCTGCTAAAACATTTCGACTGCGGGTTGCCAAGTTTTCATGAATAAATGTTGGGGCGAGCAACAGTGAAAATGATTTATTAAATTTTCTGGATATTAAAAGTTGCGAGGTATAATTAAACCTATCAACGAACTCCAGATTTGCGTATTGGTCTTTTTTTAGGGAAGTATTTATTGTGGCCAAATGATAACCAACCAGCGTTACTGGAAAGCCATCGCCCTCTTGGGTAAGCAATCTATATTTGGCGTGAATTCCGTATTTTTTTTGAAAAGAGCTTCTTGCGACCCCCACATTCAGCCAATCGGCAAAGCCATAAATAAATTTTAACTGCGTTACGGCATTGTCTAACCCAAAAAAATCGTCGAACCCATTTTTTACCGAGCCGAACCGATGGGCTACTACAAAGTAAAAGTCCTTTTTACTGGCAAGCTTGGTCGTTTCAAAGTTCACTACTTTTAATCCCTTGAACGCCGCTATCACCGTTTTATCCTCAACTATTTCGCTCTCAAGATCTTTTAGCAGATCGTCTTGCGAAAAAAGACCCAGTGGGAGAAAGAACAGTAACAGTGTAAATTTTTTCATCTTTATTTTATTAAAGTACATTGATCCAGTTTTACAATTTCAAAAAGCTCATCATACCCAATGCACCGGCCTTTTAGCACTACATTATCAGCCTCTTTTAGCTCAAGGTCAGGCTCAAGAAACTGTGCATAGACACTTTCATTTAGGGTTATAGCGCCCTCCTCCATACTGCTTATGGTCCCGGTCACGGTTATGGTCTTGTTCAGGAGGTCATCACCGTTGTTTGTTTTAAACCGTTCCAGTAAATAGGGTGCGGAAATCTCAAGTTGCGAGGTTTCCGATTTAATGTCCCTGTGGTCTTGGTACACATAGTTATAGGCCAAAAAACCACCAACTGCGAACAACAAGATCAGTATCAAGAATATTCTTTTCTTTTTCATCGGTTGTTTTATTTTTGTTTTTGAAGCTTGAAAACAGCAGCGACGTTAACGTCTTCTGCAATTTTTTTACTTACTATAGAGGGTATCTTTATATTAAACTGTTCAGGCCTTAGCACAAACTGCGCAGCAAGCAACAGTGTTCCGTCCGCTATGGAAATGGTTGCCGGTATCTCTACTTGCTGTTCCACTCCATGCAGGGTTATGGTTCCGAGTATGGTGTATTCACTTTTTTCTGACAATCTTGAAAAATCAAAATCTTTTATGGTACCTTTAAACGTGGTCTTGGGATATTGAGAAGATTCAATATAATTTTCATTGAAATGTTCTTCCATTAAAGCCACTTTAAACCGAAATCCTTTCATTAGGGCGAGTACCGCAAAATTTCCTGTTTCAGCTTCGAGAACGGCGCTCACATTGGTGTTTTTTGCTCTCACCTCTTCAAATGAGGGAACAGAAGCTTCAAAAGTTAGCTCCCCTGTTTTTGTAATATATTTTTCTTGCCCAATAGCCGTAACGGCATATGCAAATAGAATAATGGATAGTAGCGTGTTAGTTTTCATACCTATTTAGTTTTCCAGGAGCCCGTCTTGGTTCCATTGTATTATTAAATCAATTTGTTGTTGCGGCAGCCTTGGCCCGCCCAAGGGCATTAAACCATCTTCACCTTCGTTTCTGCTTATCCTATCGATCAGGCCTCTGGTTTCTACGGCGCTTTTAACTTCAGTATAGTTGGTTAAAGGCATCGGTGCCCCGTTTTGCGGTGGGTTGCTGTGGCACGCTATGCATTCGTTATCAAACACAAAAGCAACCTCCTTATAGGTCACAACCGCTGCGGTATCTTCTTCATCGATCTTCGTAATATCATCATACGTAGTAGTTGAGCAATTTGCCATTAAGACAGAAAGAAGAAGAAGAAGAACGTATCGTTTCATAGCGCGCTTGTGTTTTTGGCTTAAGTACTATTAAAACATTTCAGAAAAGAAAAACCCTACCACCGCCCATAAAAAATTACCAAATAAATCAAACTTTTTTAAAAAAACACAGGCTATTTTTCTTAAAATAGTAGCTTTTTAACACCTTAAAAGAGATAAAGCAACCGTATCATCAATAAGACACATGAAGATGGAATTTGTAGTAGTTTCAGAGGTTTTGGATTATTTAAGCACAGAAATAGGTAATAGCGCACAATGTAGAAAGGTATGCAGACTCAGTTTTAGTACTGTATATACTTAGCATTAAAGTTTTATGTTTTTTTACTGAATATAGTTATAGCTCCACACCTACCTCAAAAATACCATGCACCATATGCTTCGTTTTAATTTTAAGTATCTTTACCAAAATTTTGAAACCATAGCAGCGTATGAAGCTTAGAGCCGACAACCTTGTTAAATCGTACAAAGGCCGAAAAGTAGTAAAAGGAATCACCGTAGAGGTAAACCAAGGGGAAATCGTTGGTTTATTGGGCCCTAATGGTGCAGGAAAAACTACTTCCTTTTACATGATTGTAGGACTGATAAAGCCCAATGGCGGCCAAATATTCTTGGAAGGCACCAACATTACCAAATTCCCCATGTACAAACGGGCGCAAAACGGGATCGGGTATTTGGCGCAGGAGGCTTCGGTTTTCAGGAAGTTGAGCATTGAAGACAATATTTTAAGCGTGTTGCAACTGACCGACCTGTCCAAAAAAGAACAGCACCTGAAAATGGAGTCGCTTATCGAAGAGTTTGGTCTGGGCCACATCCGCAAAAACCGGGGCGATCTATTGAGTGGTGGTGAACGTCGCCGCACCGAGATTGCCCGTGCCTTGGCGACCGATCCGCATTTTATATTGCTGGACGAACCCTTTGCAGGGGTGGATCCCGTGGCGGTGGAAGACATTCAACGTATTGTGGCCCAGTTAAAAAAGAAAAATATCGGTATTCTTATTACCGACCACAACGTACAGGAAACCCTGGCCATTACAGACCGCACCTACTTAATGTTCGAGGGCAGTATCTTAAAACACGGCGAACCCGAAGACCTCGCCAATGACGAGATGGTGCGCAAAGTCTATTTGGGACAGAATTTTGAACTTCGGAAGAAAAAATTGTTTCAGGATTAAAAAAAACTATTGTCAGGTCGAGCCTGTCCGACCGGTAGGCGGATGTCCATGAGGAACGAAACGGGTGTATCGAGACCCCTTTATACCTGCAAATACATTCTCCATACAATTTAGCTTGCCCTACTGGCAACCCAAATCACGCGAACTCACACCCACAACACCTTACTGTTTGTTCGGTAAAAGCGACAACAAAATATATACTGCAATAATTACAGGGATCGCAATAAATTTTAAGAGGAAGACGGCCAGCAGGCAAGTTAAAATGAAGATATAGCGTGTTAGATTGCCCTTTACGTTCCACGTTTTAAATTTCAGTGCAAAGAGCCGGATTTCTGCATTTAGAAGCACACAGCTCAACAAGGTCATCCCAATTAAGACCCACGGATTTAAAATGACCGCTTCCATCCCTTCCACATATTGAAAATGCAAAATAAGCGGTAAACTCAAGACCAACAATGCATTGGCAGGAGTTGGCAATCCAATAAAACTGCTCGTTTGCCGGGTATCTACATTAAACTTTGCCAATCTGTAAGCAGAGGCAACCGCTATCAATAAACCAATAAAAGGCACATAGCTGCTCAGGCCACTGTTCCAATTGTTTTCAGCAAACATATCGGTGATGATCAAGGAATGACCTAAAGTGGCTTCCGATAACAGTTGAACCATCACAACGGCCGGTGCCAAGCCACTGGTTACCACATCGGCCAAGGAGTCAAACTGCAAACCAACCTCGCTCTGGGCGTTGAAAACCCGAGCGGCGAGGCCATCAAAAAAGTCGAAGAAAATACCTGCGAACACAAAAAACGAAGCGGTGATCAAATCGCCCGAAACGGCAAAGAGTACGGCCACACTTCCGCAGAGAAAATTGAGGGAGGTAATGATGTTGGGTATGTGTTTTTTCATAGTATAGGTGTCTATTTGTAAAAATAGCAAAGTATTTTCGTCTAAGGAGATATAAATACAATATGTAGCCAATTTTAAAGTTTACTATTGTGTAAAATTGTAGGATATTTGCGCAAAATCAACAACTTGAAGAAGAATTTATTTTTACTTTTTTTATTGATCGGCCTAACGGTCTATTCCCAAACTACGAGAAAATACTCGAACGAGTTTATGAACATTGGGGTCGATGCCGCCGCTTTTGGTATGGCCAATGCCGTTACCGCCTCGACAGCCGATGTAAACTCCGGCTATTGGAACCCGGCTGGCTTAGTGGCCCTAGAGGACAACCAACTTTCCCTCATGCACGCCTCTTACTTTGCCAATATCGCCAATTACGATTACGGGGCCTTTGCCATGCCGCTCGATGATAGAAGCGTGGTGGCCCTATCGTTGATCCGCTTTGGCGTGGACGATATCTTGAACACCACACAGCTTATTGACGATCAAGGCAATATTGATTATAACCGAATTAGCTTATTCTCTACAGCCGATTATGGCGTAACCTTCTCCTATGCCCGGGCGTTGCCTTTAGATGGCTTGAATGTTGGGGTAAACGCAAAGGTAATTAGAAGGATCATTGGTGATTTTGCGTCTTCGTGGGGCTTTGGTTTTGATGCCGGCTTGCAATTCAACACCGGCGACTGGAAGTTCGGGTTGATGGCACGAGACATAACAACGACCTTTAATGCTTGGAGCATTGACGAAGAGGAGTTCTCCACCATTCAAGGCGCGGTAGAAGGCCAAAACCAAGAACTGCCCGAAACCACCGAAATTACCATCCCAAAACTGCAATTGGGGGTGTCCCGAAAGTTTGTGTTCCATTACGATTTTTCGCTCCTGGCCGAAGTGGATTTCAACTTTCGCTTTGCCCAGACCAACGATATTTTTTCTACTTCTTTCACCAGTATGACCCCTGCCGCCGGACTGCAGTTTGGCTATATCGATCTGGTGTTTGTACGTGCTGGCGTAGGCAACTTCCAGAACATCCAACAACTGGACGGAAGCGACTCGGTAGGCTTTCAGCCCAACATTGGTGTGGGCTTTAAATACAAAGGCATACAAGTGGATTATGCCTTGACCGATATTGGCGACCAAAGCGCCGCGCTGTATTCCAATGTGTTTTCGCTAAAGCTGGATTGGAGCGTTTTTAGGTAGGTCTCGAGGTGCCTTCGATACATCACTCCTATCGTCGCGACACTCAGGCACCTGAAAAAATAAGTAACACTTTACAAAAAATTCAACTTCTTATTGTTTTCTGAAATATGCCGAGAAAGCTTATTTTTGAAGTAATAATCTAAAAACCTACTGTTCTGAACGCGACACTTTTCTTTTCCAAACCAGTTTATCTTTTTACACTCATAGTGTTCTTTTTTCTGAACACTTCGGCGAAAGCACAATACACTTCCCTTTCCGAAGCGGCTGAAGTAAGCATCTTGACCATTGGCCCTGGTGACCAATTGTACGATAAGTTTGGGCACAGTGCATTTCGCATACAGGATAAATCCAAAGGGATCGACAGGGTTTACAATTACGGCGTGTACGATTTCAACACTCCTAATTTCTACACTAAGTTTGCACGGGGCAAGCTGTTGTACCAATTGGGGGTAAGCAGCTACCAGCCTTTTTACAACAGCTACGTAGCCCAAAACCGGTGGATAAAACAGCAAACCCTTAATTTAACGTATTCGGAAAAGCAGGCGGTTTTTAGTTTTCTTCAGAACAATGCCAAGCCGGGAAACCGAGAATACAAATACGACTTTTTTTACGACAATTGTGCCACTAAAATCCGTGATGTCCTCAAGGATGTTTTAGACGGTGACTTACAGTATAATGATGATTTTGTGGAAGAAAACCATACCTTCCGCGAACTGATACAGAAAAACCTGCATTGGAACACTTGGGGGAGCTTGGGCATCGATGTGGCCTTGGGAGCCGTGATCGACCAACAGGCCACCGCTTGGGAATATCAGTTTTTACCCGACTACATCTTCAAAGCTGCCAAAACAGCAACCATTACCCGAAACGGAAACAAAGAGTCCTTAGTGCAAAACACCGAAACCCTCTTTAAAAACAACCCAACAATAGACAGTCCATTCTTTTTCACGAGCCCGGTGTTTGTTTTTGGGCTGCTCGGGATTTTAATTGTCTTCATCACCTACAAAGACCATCAAAACAACACCCGAAGCCGGTTGATGGATGCCATCATTTTCTTTACTACGGGCTTGATTGGGGTGTTTTTACTATTGCTGTGGCTGGCCACCGATCATACCGCGACGGCCAACAACTACAACTTGCTGTGGGCGTTTCCGTTGAGTTTGTTTCTTTCGGGGATGATCGCAAAACGGTTCCCAAAATCGTGGCTCAATAAATACGTCTTCTTTTTAATCGTACTCTTAGGGTTATTGACGATGCATTGGTTTACAGGCGTTCAGGTTTTTGCCAAAGCACTTATCCCGTTATTGGTGGCATTGGCCATTCGGTATAGTTTTTTAGCTGGGTTTTTGAAGCGGCAGTAAAACCGGATGCTTCGATACATTTTGCTACGCAAAACACTCAGCAACCTTAGATGGGTCTATTAAGTTGAACAGCTTCAAGGTGGTTGAGTGAATTCAGAAGCCTGCAAGGATACTGAATTTGTACCGAAACCACACAGCACAATTTCTAAAAAGTCCACTCACGGTGGTTGCGTGAATTCAGGAGCCTGCAAGGATGCTGAATTTGTACCGAAACCACACTGCACAATTTCTGAAAAGTGCTCTCACGGTGGTTGAGTAAATTCAGTAGCCTGCAAGGATACTGAATTTGTACCGAAACCACACTGCATGGTTTTTGAAATGTCCGCTCAGGGTGGTTGCGTGAATTCAGTAGCCTGCAAGGATGCTGAATTTGTACCGAAACCACACTGCATGGTTTTTGAAAAGCCCTCTCACGGGGTTGCGTGAATTCAGGAGCCTGCAAGGATACTGAATTTGTACCGAAACCACGCTGCATGGTTTTTGAAAAGTCCACTCACGGGGTTGCGTGAATTCAGGAGCCTGCAAGGATGCTGAATTTGTACCGAAACCACGCTGCATGGTTTTTGAAAAGTCCACTCACGGGGTTGCGTGAATTCAGGAGCCTGCAAGGATGCTGAATTTGTACCGAAACCACGCCGCATGGTTTTTGAAAAACCCTCTCACGGTGGTTGAGTGAATGCAGAAGCCTGCAAGGATACTGAATTTGTACCGAAACCACACTGCACAATTTCTGAAAAGTCCACTCAAGGTGGTTGCGTGAATTCAGAAGCCTGCAAGGATACTGAATTTGTACCGAAACCACACTGCATGATTTTTTAAAAAGCCCTCTCACGGTGGTTGAGTGAGTTCAGAAGACTACAAGGATGCTGAATTTGTACCGAAACCACACTGCGCAATTTCTGAAAAGCCCTCTCAAGGTGGTTGAGTGAATTCAGGAGCCTGCAAGGATGCTGAATTTGTACCGAAACCACGCCGCATGGTTTTTGAAAAACCCTCTCACGGTGGTTGAGTAAATTCAGAAGCCTGCAAGGATACTGAATTTGTACCGAAACCACACTGCACAATTTCTGAAAAGTCCACTCAAGGTGGTTGAGTGAATTCAGGAGCCTGTAAGGATGCTGAATTTGTACCGAAACCAAACTGCATGATTTTTGAAAAGTCCACTCACGGGGTTGCGTGAATTCAGGAGCCTGGAAGGATACTGAATTTGTATCGAAACCACCTACCTGCCCTGAACGGAGTCGAAGAGAACTACTGCCCCCTAAAAAAGATAATCGTGCTCAAGGTTTTCAGGATAATCTTGCTGTCCAAGAAAAAACTGCGTCGTTTAATGTAGTAGAGATCGTACTCCAGTTTTTCGGTGGCGTCTTCCTGCGTCATGCCGTATTTGGCATTTACCTGCGCCCACCCAGTCACGCCGGGCTTTACCAGATGGCGAATTTCGTAGAAAGGGATTTGTTGCGACAAGGTTTCCACAAAAACTGGCCGTTCTGGCCTGGGGCCAATAATGCTCATCTCGCCTTTAATGACATTGATAAACTGGGGTATTTCGTCGATACGGGTACGGCGTAGAAATTTTCCGAAGTAGGTAACGCGGGCATCTTTCTTTTTAGCATATTGCGCCCCATCCTTTTCGGCATCGACCACCATGCTGCGCAGTTTGTATATCTTGAAATGTTCGCCGTTTTTGCCCACCCGTAGTTGCTTGTAAAAAAAAGGGCCCCGGTTTCCCAAGAGGTTCCCAAGGATAATGATGGGGGAAATCAAAATACCGAACAACAGCCCAATGACCGAAAGCAGCAGGTCCATCAACCGGTGAAAAAACAGGTAGAGTTTGTTTTGGTTGCTTCGGCTAAAGGGAAAGTAGCGGTAAAAATCGTCGGCGATGTAGTGCACCGGCACTTTGCGGTTCAGTTCTTCATAAACGTGGGTGTATTCTTTAATGGGGATCCCTCTTTCCAGTAAGCGGATAAGCTGGTTGTTCAACGGGAGGGTCATGTCTTCGGCTTTGGAAAGGGCCACCACCACTTCCGAAATGGCATACTTTTCTATGGTGCGCGACATAGCGGTGCTTTTAAAAGCGACCAGCCCATCTTTTTCATAGCGTTCCTCCCCCGTGTTTATGTAGCCGAACACCCGGTAATTGGGGTCCGATTTTTCCAAAGACCGTACCACTTCTGCAATCGTTTCGGAATTGCCTACCAGCAGCACCCGTTTAAAAAACCGGGGGGCCGAAATAAAGGTGATGTAAATATAGCGCCAAACAAAAAGGGCGGTGGTCACGGCCAAGAAAAAATAGACGATCTGCAACCTGTTGGCCGGCAACTGGGGCGTATAAAAAGGGGTCAACAAATAAAACAGCACCGTTACCGAAGCCGTCAACACGATGTTTTGCACCACCACTTCCAGTTTTGCGGCCTTTTGGAGGTTGTAGAGTTCAAAAATAGTGGCGAACACGGTAAGGTAGAGCGCCAGTACAATGGACCACACCCAATGTTGGGAAGTGATTAAAAAATAATCGAAACTGAACACCTCCCCTATTCCGTAGAGCAAGAGCAGCACACTGGCAATATCGAAAATGCGCAATAGGATTTTCCGTTCGGAAATTTCAAAATGAATGCCTCCTTTTTGGGTCATTTGTTGGGGATTAGTGCCGTAAAAGTAGAAAAAATTAGCCGTTTAACAGGGTTTTCCATTTTTCTTTAACGGTGTGCCAGTCAAAATGTTCGGCTTTTTTCCTTGCTTGCAGCGAAATGGCCTGATGGTCCACCTTGTTTTCGAGCAGCTGTTGGATGGCAGTTGCAAATCCCGTTACGGTTTTGGGGGGCACCAAAAGCCCATCTATCCCGTCTTCGATTAAAAAAGGAACGCCCCCCACCTTTGTGGAAACCACCGGCAGCCCCAAGGCCATCGCCTCGATTACGCTCACGGGCGTATTGTCCACATTAGTGGTGTTTATAAAGAGGTCGAAGTGCTTGGCCCGTTCAATCCATTCCGTTTTCGGCAGTCCGCCGGTAAAGGTTACGGGCAGTTTTCTTTGTGCGGCATACGCTTTGCATTCCTTGAGGCTACCATCTTTTTCGGGGCCTATCATACAGAGTTCGGCATGGGTATAGCCTTTTTCCAGCAGTGCTTCCAACAGTTGCAGGGCCAGCATGGGATTGTATATTTTTGAAAAAGAACGCACCCAGAGCAGCTTTGGCGTTAGCTCTTTCCGAAGAAGAAAAGGGTACTGCTCCACTTCTATGGTATTGGGGATGTAGGTTAAATTGGTGTAGCCCTCTTTTTTAAAGGCATCCAATAAATAGCCGGAGGGCGCCACATTGGTCTTGGCCTTGCCAAACAGTTTTTGGCTTTGCTTTTTGCTTTGTTGCAAGCGGGAAGGGAGGTTGCCGCCGTGCAGCATGGGGATGTACGGAATATGGTAAAAGCGGCACAACCCCGCAACGGCAACGGCATACTGAAAGTTCAAGGTACTGTAGGTGTCGATTAAGACCACATCGGCCCAGGTTCGGTTTTTGAGCACGGCCCTTAGCATATCGATCATCCGCAATGCCTTGTTTTTCTGGGAAGAAGCGGTTTTAACGGTAAACCCCTCCTCGTTCAGTTTGCGGCCTAAGCTTTCAACCGTGCTGAGGGTGTTGCCTTTCTTGGAGAGTTTGTTTCCTATGTAGAGTATGCGTTTCACGTGTTTTCAGTATGCATCAAAATCAACCGATTCAAATAGCATGTCTTGTTTCTCGATTTTTGGAATGTTGGCGTTCAGGTTTTTGAATATCAGGTTCAATGGGGAGGGTTTCAGCCTTTTGGGCATAGCGATAAACGCCCCAGTGGTTTTCAGGTTGTTTGCCAGACCAATCCAAAGCTTGATGGACAGGGATTTTTGTATGGGCCTGTCCGCCGCCTTATAGTCGTGGTACAGCAAGACGTTAACAAATGGTTTGTCAGTCTTGCAATACATGTTTTTCCCGTTGAATGCATAGGCCGCATGGGGGTTGGCGAGCCGCCATTGCAATGCTGCTTGGGTCCAAAGCGGTTGTACGGTATAGGTTGTTTCTTTGTCATAGCGAATGTGTCCCACCCCAAACTTTACGTCCAAGGGGGCCACCAAATAAAAGCCCAATTTTTTAATAAAGCCGGGGGTACTGTTCTGGTTGGCCACACCTATCACAAAATCGTACCCCAATGCCGTGGCTTCTTCGTAGGTTTTGGTGGCCAATTTTGTGAACAGCCCTTTCCCCCTGTGGTCTTTGTGGGTTGCCGTATTTAAGGACAACAGCCCTTTTAACGGGGTTCCGTTTATAGTATAGCGCACCGGGATGGTCACGTAATGCCCCGCCAGATTTCCCTCGTAAAAAGCATCGTACCCTACTACATTTCCCATAGGGTTCTCCTCGTATTGCCATCGCAGGTAGGCCGGGGTAAATTTATCGGTGGTGGTAAAAACACCGCTCAATAACCTAGAGTACCGTGCCAAGGCATCGGGGGTCGTACTTGTTTTTTTGAAGGTATAGCTCATAATAGGTGATTTTCCACATACCGTTGGTATGGAATGATGGTATAATCGGTTTCCGCTTTCAGCGCGTCCAGCCTTTTAAAGACATTTTTTCGGTTGTTGCGCATCAAGAAATTATAAAAGTGGCTGTTGTTGATCTCCGGGTGCATAAACTGTTCTTGGTCCACATCTATATCGTAAGGGTGGAAATAACTCAGTACCGGTTGCTCTGCTTTAAAATATGTTTTAAACCTTTTTTTAATCACATAAAATGGCAGGTTCCTAAAGTAAACCCCTCCCGCAAAAGCAACCTCCTTGACCGTAAACCTGTTAACGGTCATAGGCAATTCTATGATGCCATGGGGTGTTTTGTTAAAATCATGGCCATGGGCTTTCCAGCCGAAAAACGGGTTGTCTGCGGGATAGACAGAGCTGGAATACGTCAAGCCCAGTTCGTCCATCACATCGTAAGCCCAAGCTGTTTTTTGTGTCAGGGAAAAATAAGGGGCCCTAAACCCGCGTATGGTTTTGGCACCCGCTTTAAGCAAGCTCTCGATGTTGTGGTGCAGGTCTTTTTTAAAACTTGTTTTTATCATGGTGTCCAACGCCTTATGGGTATTGGTATGGCAGGCTAATTCATGACCTTCGGCAACGATATCCTTTATTAAAGAGGGATAGGCCCGTGCGATGTCACCCACGGTAAAAAAGGTACAGGTAAAACCGTGTTTTTTAAGCCAAGCCAAGTACCGGTAGGTGTTCTCGGGAACCCGTTCTTTGTAGGCGGTTCCCTTCTTCATCCTAAACCGGATATCCTCCAGGTCGATACTGAACAGGAAAAAGGGCTTCGGCTTTCCGTTTGTTTTGTGGGCCATAGTTTGAAATTGAACGAGTTATAGTTTATGGTTCATCTTTTAATTGGAAAAACAACCGGATACTTCGGCTGCACACAGCACTCTGCTACCTCAATCACGGTCGGGGGTTTTAAACACATCAAATTGTACGGCCTGCAGCAGTAACTGAAATCCTAAAATCACCAATAGGGCACTAATCATAATAGTTCCCACCGGGGTCGGTATGCCTTGGTTGGCATAGTGGTACCAATTGATGCCGCCATACACCGCCCCACCAAGAAACAACAAGTGCCCAAAGATAATGTACAAGGTCCCAATGTTGAAATCATATACAAAATAGGCCTTCCAAATACGCGATACCAATTTTTTTAGCAGGTTGACACCGAACAGCCACGGCATCTTGAACAGTTTCATATTCGATTTTTCATTTCCATAAATGGCCGGCATCGCCAGTTCCTTGATTTTGGCTTTTTGATGGTACAGTTCTGCAATCAGGGAGGTTTCAAAAAAATAGTTGTTGGCTATTGGGTTTTTGTCCATCAACTGTAAACTCTTTGTGGAGATGGCAAAAAAGCCATTGTTAAAATCGAAACAGTTCCAGTAGCCTGTCGCCACCTTGCTTAAAAAAGAAAGGAAAAGGTTCCCAAAACGGCGGGGCCACGGCATGCTTTTCAAGGCCTCGAAATCCCGAAAGCGGTTCCCTTTTACAAAATCGTGGGTACCCGCAAGAACGGGAGCGACCAAGTGGGGAATATACTCGGTGTCCATTTGGTCGTCGGCGTCCAGCTTTACCACCACTTCCATGGCGGGCACGGTTTCAAAATGGGCAAATCCTTTTTTGGTCGCCCCACCAACGCCCAGGTTTTCCGGCAACTTTAAGATGGTGACCGTATCATTATGGCTGTCCAAACTATGCGGTAGCGGTTCTGGGCTGGCATCGTCCACAATAACAATATGGTCGCTGTACTGCAACGCTTTCTGCACTACGGCCTCAATCTGTACGCTGGCGTTATAATACGGGATGACGATACCTATATGTTGTTTGTTGCCATTCATCTTTCCAACAAATTTAAAACTATTATAATCGATAGGAGCTACAATAATAAACCTTTTGTCCTTTAATCGTGCCCTTTGTCAATCAACAATCACTTTGCACCATGAAGGGTTGCTTTTTAGGGGTCAAACGGTATTCTTCTTAAATTGCCTCACTCCACACCATCCTACGATAAAAAAAACAACACCTTATTTACTGATTTTTTTGTGCACAGTGGGTTGTTTCTTTTCCTTATATTCAATGTTCAATAAGGCCAGTCCATAAATAAAGGCAGGGGCTGCAATGCGCATGGAGCTATGGGCAATGGTCAAAAACCAAAACACCATAAATGGATAAAAATAGATATTGTTCCTCCCTGACAGCTTTGAAAGCAACGGCACAAAAATCAATATCAGTAGCGCAATGATACCAAAGAAACCGTGTTCAGACAGCATTCGGGAAATCTCATTATGGGAGGCAACTGCTTGGCCCAGTTCATCTTCAAATTCAAACTTAACGTTGCCCACCCCAATGCCAAAAAACGCATTCTCTTCAAATGTTTCAAACTCGGTTTTAAACAACTCTGCCCTGCCCGTGGTTACATCTTCCTTTTCCCTCCCCAAGGCATCTTTGTTTTCATACCTGTTGCCTATCATTCCCCCGGTTTGCAATAAAGCCAAGGACCACACTGCAACGCCTATAAATACAAGGGTAAACAACTTAAAGCTCATTTTAACCTTGGTTCTTATCCCGGTACTAAAGTACAACACAACAGAAAAAACCACCATCATCACCCCTGCCACGAGAACCCCGCCCCTGGAAAACGTGACCAAGGCCCGATAGGCCATTAAGACCATAAAAAACAGCATGACCAGATGCACCAATTTGTTTTTATACGGAATAAAAAACCGACTGTACAATATAAAAGCCCCCAAGCCCAATACCGTAGCCACTTGATTGGGGCCATAGCCGCCAGACAAAGCTGCATTACTGGCCGTACCAGTAACAAGTTCCCTTAAATTAGGGGCATAGATAAAGATATAGACCGTAGTGGCGATCAAGGGCATGACCAACATATCCAGTACCTCCAGGAAATCCTTGAATTTTATACTACGTCCATAACAATATAGGCTAATGGCTCCCAAGGTCAACGGGCCACTTAAGTTAAAGAGCACCGCTATCCTAAAATTGACGTCGTACCCGATATTCTCTAAAGAAACCAGCACCCCAGGAAACAATACCAGAATATAAATCAAGTATGAAACAGCATTATACCGGAATCCGTAGAAAAAAATCCCGAACAGCGAGAACAGGATGACCGCATATTTGGCGGTTTCATATAAAATATAGGCCCCAGTCATTCTAAAGAAGACCTCAGCTCCGGTAATATAAGCGGCCGCCATTAAGATCTCTTTGTGCTTATTGGTCTTGGTTAAAATACGGAAAACCCAATATCCCAACACCAATAACATATAACCCAACATCAGCGATTCAAACGCATAGGCAATTATGCCCAAAGCTACGTGCAGCAAAACATTCCGTAACGGTTTAATATGTTGCAATCCTTTTAACGTGATGGTGGTAGTTCTTTATTGGTTAAAATTTTCCGTTGTATTTGCTCATTATAATGACTGTAGGTAAAACGTGCCGCCATCCTATAATTATATACTATTGCTTTTTTAAAGGCGGTTTCAGTCATCGTCTGGGTTTTTACAAGGCACTGTTGCAGTTGGGCAACCGAAAGCGGATCGATCAAAAAACCATTTTCCCCATCTGCAATGTATTGATCGACGCAAGAAACATTTGAAACAATAGGCATACACCCAAAGTTCATCGCCTCGCTGATTACTTTTGGGAAACCTTCGCTCTTGGAGGGCAATATCAAAAAATGGCATTTTTTATACAAGGCATACACCTCTTCCCGTGGCAAGCTGCCGTGCAAGATGATGTTCGTAGACAAAGCCTCCACTTTTTCCTGTACCTGTTCCCATAAGGGGCCGTCACCAATGATATGCAACAAGCCCTTGAAACCAGCCGTTTTCAATGTGCTAAAGGCTTCAAGCAATAGAAATATTCCTTTATTCTCGTTCAGTCCGCCCACAAAACAATAATTGATTTCTTGCCCCAATGTTTTGTCATCAACACATTTTTTACCCGCTTCCCGGTCGTTTTCGTCCAGGCACGGATTGTCAAAAGCGATCACGTTGTTGGGTTGTTGCTCCCACTGGCCGTTTACGGTAACCACGCTGTTATCCCCTAATGTTTTCAGTTTATGGCGTTGCAAACGGTAAAAAAACGGAGCAGGTTCGGTCCAGTTTCCGGCATATTTAAACCAAAATCGTTTGTTAGGGTAGTTTTTGGAAAGCCACATGGCAATATAGGCCGGATTGGATGGCGCCCTGCTATGGACCACGGGATGTTTTTTTATTTCATTGTGGATCACAGCGTACATCTTGGGGTAGTTTTTCAGGATAGCCATCTTATCCTTGGAACGCGGGCCTCCCACAGTATCCAACAAAATAGGGCGTATTCTTTTTGAGGGTAATGCTTTAAAAGGTACCCGGCCCAGCTTATCCGGCTGGTTAAACCCAATCCAAGTAATATGAGCGAACAAGGCCAACATAGCTTCCAGCTCCCGTACCACAGGTTCAAAAGCAAGTATTTCACTGTCTTTTTGGCACATAGCAGTATCTGAAACCACTAAGAGCGAAGTATGTGTTGATAGATGTTTAGGCATGTGGCCACATAGTTTTGTTCTGAAAAAAACTTGGTATAATACAAACTTAACTGCTTCTCTATGCTTTTAAAATAGGTTGGGTTTTTTAAAACGCCCATGATTTTTTTCGACCAAGTCGTCGCATCAAAGGTATCCATAATCAAATCATATTCATAAGCTTTTAAGGTATTTGCAACAGCTCCTGTATTGTACATGATGAACGGCAGGTGCTGCGCCATGTATTCGATAGCGACTAAAGGACCGGTTTCAGAGGTGGCACAATGTACCGCCATTTTATAGTTTGTAATCAAAGAGGCACTCGCTGTTTCATCAACAATGATATTGATCCGTTTGGTAAGCCCTCTTTCGTCTAGCTGTGTCAATATGCTTTCATAGTATTCCCGCTCTACGACTGCCCCATATAGGTCTAAGCAAATGGTATCGGGAAGCTTTTCTGCCAATGATAATAGAAATTCATAGTTCTTTTGCTCCCTGAAATTGCCAATCACCATGATCTCACTCTGGATGTTGGCTTTTTTTACTGGCTTCTTCTTTCTAACGATATTCTTCAATAAATAAATAGAAGCATTTAATCTATGCTCGTTGGCCCAAGCAACCAGTTTATCGCTCACTCCAATATACGCATGGCAATTTTTTATACATTTTTTCAAATAAAGGGAAATGGATTCATCCGTATCTATTGAACCGTAATGGTCATGAAATACTACCTTATAATTCCTCAAAAAATAAGGAACCAACAATGTTAAACCTACATACCTTAAAACGTGCCGAGAGTGCACATGCACTATCGAATAGGAGTTCAGGATTAAGAAAAGTCGAAGCAATGTAAAAGGGTTGTACTTATTTTTTCTGTTAAGGTAAGCTACCTGTATGTTGTTTTCCCGAAGCTCTCCATCAAGCTTTGAAGGGTACAGTAAATTTAAAAAATCGACGGCAACGCCTTCTCTTTTCAGCAATATGGATAAATCTACTGCCACCCGCTCGGCTCCTCCTACTTCCAATCGATCTATAAGCTGTAATACCTTCATGCGCTCAGTTTTTTAATACGTGCGCCTTGTTTGATTTTTTTTGAAGCCAAAGACCACGATTTTAATACTTGAAAAAGCACAAGAGGAAACAATAGTAAAGAGAGCAAGCTGCCAAGAACCATCATCAATTTGTTTTTTTTGAATTTATACGGCATAATAGATGGTGGCACCGTTTTTAATAAAGAAAAAATTGCTCTTTTTTTACCATAATAGTTTCTGAAGAGATACAAGACACTTGGGATGGGCCGGGGCGCCAACCATTTTTTGGGCCGAAAGCCGTCCCAACTTCCCATTTCGCGCAAGCCGCCAGAGCCCACCTTTAAGTGCAACCGACCGGCATGCGGATTTGAAATGTTCAAAAACCCCTCCAAATGGGCGCGCAAGCCAAACTCGCCATCCCCCATGCGCTGCTTTTCAAACTGCCGATCAAAAAGGCCTATTGCTTCAAATACTGCTCGCTTTATCAATACATTTCCTGTGTCCAGTTGATCCGACACCCGGAAGAACGCATAATTGGCCGGGACTTCGGCTCCCGATTGGGAGATGGAAACGCCAGAGGAAATATCGGCATTAAAAAAATCAAGGCACCGTAAATGATTTTCTATCCAATCTTTTTTCACCCGGCTGTCATCGTCGTACAACAACAGCAAATCGCTGTTTGCTTTTTCAATGGCGGTGTTCCGTGCCAACCACAGGGCTCTTTCTTTTTGATGGATCACCCGTAAATGCAACGAAAACTGTTTGTAAAAATCTGGTTGAAAAGGCTCGGATTGGTCCACGACGATCACTTCAAAGTTGGTGTGGGTTTGCAATTCTAGGTCCTTTAAGCCGTCTTTTAGGTACGTGTAACGGTTGAGCGTGGGGATAATGACCGTCACTTTTTTTGAAACTGGGTGTGGAAGGTTATCCCAATTAGGATGGTGTATGGGCCTTTCAAGGTAGGGAACACGTCTAATGTTTCGGGTTTGCAACCAACTCTTGATTTCGGCTACCGGGTTTTTAAAACTGCACAGCCGCAACAACAACACATACAACACCCAAGCCGGATGGAAATACAGGCGGATAAAGGTATATTCATCGATAACAGGCAGTTTTTCAAACCTTTTATATGTTGCTGCAGGACCAATATAGCCCTTTTGTAGCGCCTGCCACGAGCAGTCGTATACCCGTGCTTTTTCGCTTTTAAACACGGGGTTGGGCGCTACTTGGTCAAGTAGTGCTTCAGGCAAGTGCTCTGGGATGGGAAACACCGAACTTCCATCGTTTCGGTACAGTTGAAAGTAATGGGTAGGCTGTAGGTATTTTAAAAAGGAGAAAAGCATGTTTTATTTTAAAACGTGTTCAAATGAATTAAAGGTGCGCTCCCTGCTGAAATTATCATGGTATAATTTTTTAAAATAGGTTGATTTAAAGCCCTGACCATTCATATATTGAGTGATTTTATAGGCTAATTCTCTATCATTTAGAGGATCAAACTGAAAATTATTTACCGCTACCGAAGGTTTTATAAATTCTAATGCTCCAAATCTATTGGAAACCAATACTGGCACTCCTAAACTAATTGTTTCTATAAAAACAAATCCGAAAGCCTCATATAAGCTAGGTAAAACCACTAAGTCCATAGCTGTATAAAACCCAGGCATTTTATCTATAGAAAGGTCGCCCAAAAATACTACATCTTGACCCAAACCCTTATCTACAATGTATTTTTTTATCTTATTCTCTTTATCCCCTCTTCCAGGTATGTAAAGTTTAAAAGGTAAATTAGAACTGCTTTTGATTTTAACCAGAGCATCAATCAGAACTTCATGGTTTTTACCCTCGACCAAACGGCCTGGACATCCAATTTTAAAAACCTTTGAATTGTCAAAATTAAAATCCGTTAGGCTATCATTTGAAATTGCCGTCCAAAAAGGAACAATGTGTATTTTATTCTTAGCCATCGAAAAAGTACTAATAAGGTCTTCTTGTAACCGCGGAGAATTTACAATGACTTTATCTGCTAATTTTGACAACCATTTTTTTATAAAGACATTTAAACGTCCTGGTTTAGTATGACTGCTTTCTGTGTGGAACCAAGCTATGTTTTTAGATGTTCCTGCAACTGTACCGCACAAAAGTGCAGGATATACATAATTGAAATTTGAAATTATAATATCGGGTTTTGTGCTTTTAATAATTTTGTAGGTAGTAAGATAATTGTGTAAATGACCTCCTTTTCTTTCTATTATAATAGGTATTCCATCAACATTTTTCTTTTCAGCTCTTTTTTTAAGTGAAAAGACGACCACGTGTTTGCCCGATGCAGTTAATTTTTTACATAGATCGAAAAAAAACCCAGATAAAAAACTTTTGCTGTATGTAAAACAAAATAAGATTTTCATTTAATTAGGCTGATTTCTATAATTAATGGCACCCTTTTATCCCTACTGTGCTCAACTATCATTTCTGTTTTACTAATTCTTTAAAAAATCCACCTAAAGTCAGTTTTTCTTTCCACAACGTTCTATTGCTTTGCTGTAAAGCTATAAAATCTGGAGCAGATAAGGCATCGTGAAATGCCTTGACTTTTTGAGCGACCTGGTGGCGTTCGTTATAGTCCACCCAAACCACATGGTTGCGCCAATCGATTGTATCCTGCAACGGCAAATACCCATCAGTATCGATATATACCGGGATACGCCCCATCATCAAGGTTTCGTAAAAACGCACCGAGAAATTACCGGCACCACGCACACACAACACGTAATCTGATTGCAGGATGTTATCGTAAAACTCCTTGGTAGTGCGGTGTTGCGCCTTGTTTTTGGTCACCCCGGCCCGGTATTGTTTTCGTTTAATGAAATTATCGGCTATCACATCGCTCCGTTCCAGTGTTTTCAGCAAAGCCGCCCGCAACCGGGAGGTGGACCCCACGGTCTGGGGTTCTTCTGCCCGTAAGCCCAATTTGGATTGCATGAGGTAGAACAAGGTCCTGAACAGTTCTTTCCCAGTGGTCAAAACACGATCATCGGCTTGCCCACAAAACCCCACCACCGGTTTTGGGCTGTAGTGTTTCTTTAGAAAAGCCTCTTCTTCATAGTGTTGCGTTAGGTAATCGGTAATGAACACCGGCATTCCGCAATGCCCTTTTTGTCCGTTGGCCCGGTAACCGCTGAAGCGGAACACTTTTACATGGTCAAACTCAGGGATTTTCACGCCAAAATCGCCTGCGTTGTACGACCACACCTGTTTTTGTGATGCCTTGGCCGCTTCAATACACTCCAGGGCTTTTGGCAACTGCCTGTTTTTTACATAATAATTCCAAGCCATGGGCAAGACCACCACATCGGCCTCGGTTATGGTTTCCACCAACTGGAAATCGGTTTCCGATACGCCGTACAGTTTTATGCGGGCTTCATCGGTAAACCCTTTGCCTTTGATAAAAGGCTTCAACAATGGAAACACCTCCCGGCGGAACCGGGGGTCGTAATGCGATGTGGGATAGTACAGTTTCACTGGGGGTAAAGATAGGGTTTCTTGCAGTATTATTTTAGGATAAAAAAGTAGGTGCCATGCATCCGTGTTGAAGTGTTTGCCGTAGTAGGGTTTTTTGGGAAATCCACTGCATTGTCCCCTTGAGGGGACTTTAGGGGTGTATAACGCGAAATGTTTGTTGTTTTAGCTGGACACACCCCTACCCCCTTCAAGGGGGGAATCCCGCGGCATTGTCCTCTTGACTTCGGCTTCGCTCAGCACAGGCTCTAAAGGGGGAATCCCGTTGTATTGTTCTATATCGACAAGCCTGCCTACACATGTCAGGTCGAGTGCCCGTGAGGCACGAACGGGTGTATCGAGACCTTGTTTAATAAGACCATAGCGGTTTAGTCGAAAACAGGAAAAATACACCTCTTTCGGTTGGCCGGAATGTCAGGTTATTTGTTTTGAGTGTGATATGGTATTTAAAGTTATTGCTTTCAACAGCCGGTTGTTTCGATACAATCCCGATGCGCTTCGCTTTCGGGATTACCTGCCCGAAAATTGGTAGGCGGGCTCAATCACCTGAGATAGGGCTTTTTATGAAAAGCGTGGTTTTGGCAAAGGAGGACTTTTTGGATGTTCGCGATTTATTTGTTACTTCGGCTGGACACCCCCCTACCCCTACTTCGGCTTCGCTCAGCACAGGCTCTCAAGGGGGGAATCCCGCGGCATTGTCCTCTTGACTTCGGCTATGCTTAGCACAGGCCCTCAAGGAGGGATTCCATTATCTTACTTCGACGAATAAAACCCAACAAACTCCCGTTGCTGCTTTTCTATGGAAAATTCTCTTTCTACCCTTGCGGCGGCTTGTGCTGTAATGCGTTTTTGTGCTGTTGCTGGAAGCGCTAAAACCGATTCAATTTGTGCTGCGAATAGCTCGGGGACTAATTCGGGTACTGTCCAGCCGGTTTTATCATGAATGATATTTTCAGACATGCCACCCGTATTGGAGGCAATAACCGGTACACCAATAGCTTGTGCCTCTAAAACCGCATTGCAAAACCCTTCAGTTAGGCTAGTTTGTACATATATATCAGAACCAGCCATTGCGCGAAGTGTTTCTCGATGTGTTTTTTTCCCTGTAAACACTACCTTTTCTTCTAATCCTAATTCATATCTATGATACAAATAGCGCTCTGTATCTTTTTTAGTGCCCGCTCCTATTACTTCCCATACAAAATCAATGTGCTGGTTGCGTAAAAGGGAAGCTGTTTCCAATAAAAGATCGATTCCTTTAATATAATGCAGTCTTGCAACCGTTGTGATTTTTATTGGAATATTGTTTTTTAATGCGTCCCTCTTGGGTACCTTTTCAATGGTTACGGCTGGTGTTATAATTTGATACGGGGTTTCTTTAGGTAATCCTAAGGTATATGCTTTGTTTAGAAGATATTTTGAGATGCTATGCACTTTATCTACTTGATGCCATAAAAGTTGATAAGCATCAGGATGTTTAAGCGGGTAAATATTAATATCATACCCTCGAAAACTCACGGCCATCTTGGCACCAATCGCTTTGGCGACCAACTCCCGGTCTATGGCCATGGTGGCAAACCCAAAGTGCAACCAATCGGCCTTCAGTTTTAGTAGCGTGGCGTTTAAATAGGTTTTTTCAATGGTGCGTTTTAAGGAGGTGCCCGATTTCCGTTCCAATCGAATGTAGCGCAGCACGCGACCGAGGTAGGGAAGCAACGACATCCCTACCCACAACAACCGAACTAACTGTACCCAAACCGATTTTGAAACCGTGGGGTGGGCACGGTGTTCACATCCGCTAAACCGTTCGGGAGTGGCGGCCGTTATCAACACTACTTTATGCCCCTGGGCTTGAAGGCCCTTTATTTTGGACTTAAAAAAGGTTTCGGAGTATCCGGGCGGAGAAGAAAGTACGAGTGCTATTTTCATGACTTAGTGTTCACGGGCGTATAGGTTGATGCTAAAACGGTCTAGATAGTGATTGATGAGCGCATATTCTTCCGCTGTGAAAGGCCGCGGCTTGTTCTTACCGGTGATGATGGTGCTTTTGGGATGGGTTTTGCTGGAGGGTTTGCGGTACACACTGTCAATATTTTTTAATGGCTCTAAACGATGTTCCTTGCAAATATTCAAAAACAAATTGATATCGGCCTTTATGTTTTCATATTTATAAACCTTGAAGCGCTTTTTGCTGTCCAAAAAGGGAACCGAGTTTTCAATGCACCAGCGAAAGCATAATTTTTCCAGATTAGATTTAAGCGTTAGTGCCGTTATATCGATCCCGTATGTTTCGTTGATTAGTTTGCACAGGTCTTCTTGGCCGGTAAACCAACTTAAATTGTATAACCATGGGAATTTCACCCGTTGTTGCGAGGCCAATACATCATACGGGTTGCGAACTATAAAAACCACGGGGATGTTGAAATGGTTGGCCAAGTACCCAGCCGCCAAATTACACCGTACAAACTTGATGATGAATTTCTTCGGAATAAAAGGCCACAGGTGGCGTTTCCATTTGCGGTTGCTTAGCTGTGCAATCCAATCGCTGTCCACCCGGTTGGCAAAAACCCTTTTTAAGTAGTGCTTGATAGGTTTTGACGTGTTTTTTTCGGTAATATACCGGTCGCAGATCAATTTCCCGTTTTTGGTATTGAACTCATGTTCGGGCTCAAAAAGCATGCGGTAGCGGTGCTGTTGGGCGATGAGCTCAGAAAACCAACTGGTACCGCTACGGGCGGAACCCAAGACCACCAAATGTTTGTTGTACCGTTTCATTTATACCAATTTATCATATAGTTTTGAGTAGGAAGCTACTTCTTTTTCCACATCAAACCGTGCCGCTATCTGTACCGCTTCTTTTCGTTTTCTGAAATAATATTTTTCATTTTCCAATAACGGCTTACACTTGTCAACAAAGTCCTGTGGTTTTTTTAGATCGAAAATGTTTTCTGAAATGGTTTCCTTGAAAATATACCGGGACCCCCCACCGGAATCGGAACAGAGCACCGGCACGCCACAGGCCAAGGCTTCCAATATTGACACCGGAAGGCCTTCTTTCTTAGAGGCCAAAACAAAAACATCTTGTTGTTGCAAAATCCCCGGCAGTTGATTATTGGGGACAAATCCCTCTATATGGACCCTGCCCTCCAAATTTTCCTGTTGTATCAGCTGTTGCATTTTTTTTAGATAAGCCGTATCGGCCTTGCCATAGATATTTAAGTGCACACGCTCTGGAAGCGCTTTTAAGGCTTTTATGAGGAACATTTGGTTTTTATTGTCTCCAATATTCCCTACGGAACAAATGGTGAACTTTTCGGAGGCCTTCAGTTTTACGGGTGACGGTTTAAATAGTGCGGTATCCACACCATGGGGAATAAAAGTGATTTTTTTCTGAAATATTCGGTTTGAAAAGAAACGCGATTTCATTTCTGGGTTGTCATAGGCGATGTGTGTGGCCAAAAGGCTTTTTAAAAACCAACGTTTGGACCAGGCGTCGTTTTTTTTAGTGAACAGATAGGGTACGCGGGCCAGTTTGCAGCCGATCGCTTCCACAAATTCCGATTTGTAGTCCCAGGAATGGACAAGGTCTATGCGCTGTTTTTTCAACAGCTTGGAAAAGGCAAGGGCATCTTTCCTTAGGTTGCCGTTTTTTGCCAACACGACCTGGTTTTTTTGAGGAATTATCTGGGGGATGGTTTCTGGAAACCGCTCTACCCCTATCAAGGGTTCAAACCGTGTTTTATCTATGCGTTCCACCAATGCCATTACTACGTATTGGCTTCCAGCTGTTTTAAAGTTTGGGATGGTATATAGAATGCGTGTTTTGCTTGGCATATTGAAATGTGAATTTCAAAAGTAGTGTTTTTAAGAGGCTAAAACAATACTGAAACGATACTGAAACGAGTTCAGCATGACAAAGGGGGGGGGCTGAAACGATGCTGAAACGATGCTGAAACGAGTTCAGCATGACAAAGGGGGGGCTGAAACGATGCTGAAACGATGCTGAAACGAGTTCAGCATGACAGGGGGGGGGGGGGGGGGGGGGGTGTCACCCTGAATTTAGTTCAGGGTCTAATGCCCACCATCCATAATTTGTCACCCTGAATTTAGTTCAGGGTCTAATGGTTTCCATAAATTATTCCAATCAGGATTCTGCTGCTCAATAAGATTAATTTTCCATTGCCGATGCCAGTTTTTTAGTTGTTTCTCTCTGGCAATAGCATCATGAATATATTGGAATTGTTCAAAATAAACTAATTGTTTTAGCCTATACTTCGCGGAAAAGTAACCTCCTTCACCCTTGACGTGTCGCTCCATTCTATCATCAAGCCCACCGGTAACTCCTATATACAACACACCATGAGGTTTGTTGGTAATGATATATACCCAATAGTTGTGATAGGTTCGGTGTGGCATATAATTGTAATGTGGTTGTTATAGATAAAGATAAGGAAAAAGATGCTGAAGATGCTGAAACGATGCTGAAACAATACTGAAACGAGTTCAGCATGACAAATGGAAGATCAGATGCTGAAACGAGTTCAGCATGACAAAGGTTCAGCATGACATAGAAATAAGGTTTGTCACCCTGAACTTGTTTCAGGGTCTAACTTGTTTCAGGGTCTGTTATTAGCATACCAAACACTCAACGTTAACAACATACTTACGGGGTGGGAATAGGTGACGGGATCTTGGGTTTTAAATGCGTTGTAAAATTCGGTTACCACGGATTTTGGGACAAACGAATGAAACTGTGGGTTAAAAATATAGCTTTGCAATTGTTCGTCGTTTTCCATGCCCAAAAACTGCAGCTCCCAATTACGCTGGATGTATTTTTTGCCCAGAAGTGCGTTGCCTTCCCGTTGGAGTTTGTTGCTTATGCGATACGGCAGGTTTCCGGGGGCCTTGTTTTTATGGTAATTATTGAGGTTGTAAGGTTTTTGTGCCTGCCACATAATTTTGGCCAGTTTGGGGCTGCGTTGCTTGATGTACGCAATTTGCAGTTTCCTGTCCGCCAAATATTCTTCGGGTAGGGTGCAAATAAACGCGCACATGCGGTTATCGTAATACGGGAGGTGTATGGGGTGGGCTTCTTCAAAAACAGACAGGTTGACGCTGGTCCACCGCGGGGCCCAATACAACGACTTGAACGCCCGTACCTTTGCCCCTTTATGGTCGATATCGATTTGGTTCAATAGTGCCTCCAGCCTTTCTTTTAAATAGGCTTCAAAACTGCCTTCCAATCCCCATTGAATCCAAAGCTTATTGGCCAAGGCCAAGCCTCCTTTTTTGATTATTTTTTTATACAGGATTTCCAATTCAGGAAGGTGTGCTTCTTTTTTGCCCACGCCCCGATCAAACAGTACATCACCCCAATGGCCCAAGGAAAAACTGCCTTGCATTTTTTTAAAGTCGTCCAAGACCGCCATTTGCCTGGGATGGGTAAACTCGGAATAACACCCATTGATGTTGGCCAGTTCATCGATTACCTGCCATAAATAATTGGGGGGGATGATAAACGGTTGAAACCGAAAGTTACACGTCTTGGCAATTTGCGCACTGATGTGGTGCTCTTTAAACCCACCGGCAAAGGAATAGGAATAGGAATGCACCTCAGCCTTCTGTTCGTGCAAGGCCACGGCTTGGGTGCGGCTGTCCAACCCACCGGAGAGCGGCAGGATAACCGGCCGGTTGTTGGCCTGTTCTGCTACAATGGTTTCAAACAATTGGGTAAATTCGTCCAAAGCGGTTTCAAAACTGATATTTCGTGGACTGTAATGCCATTTAAACCAAGGTGTGCTTTTGAGCAACATGCCGTTTTCGTCCATACTGTTTTCAGAAGCCGGGGGGAGTACTTTTTGGTTTTGGAAATAGGTATCTGTATCGAGAAAAAAACCCGTGGCTGCAAAAATGCAAATGGCTTTTTTGTCCAGTTCGTGCGGGGCTTCGACTTTTGCGAATTGTTGGCGGGGTGGGATTATGGGCGTTTTGATGATGTTCATTTAGTGCTGGGTTGGGTTGGGGTTCACGCAGAGACCGCTGTGGGGAAAACACGCAGGGGTCGCTGAGGATTTTTTGGGTTTTGAGTTGCTGTATGCTCATAGTGTTGGGTTCACGCAGAGACCGCTGTGGGAAAAACACGCAGGGGTCGCTGAGGGGTTTTGGAGCTTAAGATATGATATTCTGTTAAACCTACGCATCCTCAGCATGAAAAAATCTCTGCGTCCTCAGCGTGAAAAAACCCCAGCGTTCTCAGCGTGAAACCTTATCAGCATCTTCAGCGTGAAACAAACTTTTAATCTTCATATTTGTTTACTATTCTATGCAATCCTTGTTTTAAGTATTTTGAATTAAAATTAATCAATAGTCCAACACGTTTATCATAAAGCTTTAGGTAGGTCAATAGTTGTGAAAAGTGAACTGGCGCAAGCGTTTCAACGGATTTCACTTCGACAATAACCTGGTTTTCAACTAAAAGATCCAACCGATATCCGGTGTTGAATTCCAGATTTTTGTATTTCAGAGGTACGCCTAATTGGCTTACCACTTCAAACCCCTTTTCTCTTAAATCAACCTCAAGGCATTTTTCATATACACTTTCCAATAACCCTGGACCGAGGGTGCGATGTAATTGGATAGAGGTGTCAATTATTTGACCCGTAATAATATTGATTTCCATAATGAAAGGTTATTGAAGCCATAAAACTATGAATTTAATTTAATAAAAATAGTGTTTCAAGATGGGGATGCGGAAAAGTTTCTCTTAGAAGCGTAGCGATTTCTCGCTGAGGAGGGCTTCTCGCTAAAGTGGGGGTCTCTCGGAGGTTTTAGTGTTGTTTTTTCGCTAAAGATGGCGGGATTTTTCTTCTCTGCGAGCCCCAGCGTGTTTTTCTCAGCGGATCTCTGCGTGAAAAACACTTCGTGGTTAATCCCTCAGCACTTCCTTTGGCTTGGTTATTTGCACCACCGCTTCTTCCTTTCGTTTTAAAATGTTGAACACACGGGTTTTGTGCAATCGCGCCAGTTCTTTTTTATTGTAATGTATGTTCTTTTTATAGTAGTTTTTTAAAGACGCTTTATCATGCTGCGGATCATTGACCAGTTTTATCCACAGGCTTTTTAATGAATTTATTTGATTACCGCTCAAATAAGTGATCGACCTATTTTTGAAATTTCGATACTTCTTTAAAAAATCCTCAAAATCGTAGAGGTGGTAATGCAGGATGTTGCCTGCTTTTTTTTCCCGGGGTTTGTCGCCATTGTGCTTTTGGTACCGATGCACATTAAAGGGAATCAAATCGCTGTGCACGTTGATGGCCGCCTTGCCCATGGTATGCCCCAGCCAATAGGAGGTTGTGATATGTTTTTTGGTATAAGGGTTATACAGCTTTCTATAAATCCTGTCGAACCGCGACTTGAAATTTTTCTGTTTTTTAAACAGGGTTTCCTCGGCCATAACATTTTGGTAGGCCATTTTTCGGTTGACCATTTCTAGCGTTGGCAAACGGATGACATCGTAATTTTCGGTTATTTCGGCATTGAAAAAATCAGTTAGGGTTTGCTGACCTTTGTTCCGTGTTATAAACAGTTCGTCGGCATCTAAGGAAACCAACCAATCTATCCCTTCTTGCTTACACTGTTGCAACGCATCGTAGGTGTTTAGGCACTGTCTTGCGGTGTGGTGTTCCTCAGCATTGCTCCAAAACTTTTTTAGAAAAGGTAAATCGCTGTATTGTTCTGCCGATACGGAATTCTGAGCTTGTACGTTTTTTAGATCGGCAATGGTCTCTGGGCCGTTATCGGTGGTATGGTCAAAATAGACAAAAACCCGGTCTATGCCCAGCCCCAGGTGGTACAGCAGGTTTGGCCGCAGCAGGCGGGCTTCGTTTTTGACGGTAAGGACGACGGCAGTTTTCAATAGTTCAATAGATTAATAAATGATTAATTACCTTTTTAGTAAAGATTATGGTTGATGAAGACTTATGTAACGGTAGTTTTATTATATAATAACCTAACCAGAATTTATAAAGTTTAATTTTTGGCATATCTTTCAATAATTCAACTTCACTCATAAAATAATGACATGTTCTCTTATATAGTTTTTTATCAATGGCTTTAAGCTCAAGCAAGTTTTTTAAAATTTCTCCGACATATTTTTTTTTATATATTCTATGCACAAAAGACAAACAGGCAATACTTGTTTTTATTTTATGCTCATATTTACGGCTAATTTTTATCATACTAAACACACCGGTATCGTGAATTCTATAAGCGCCAGTTATCTCATCCAAAAATTTAATCTTTCCTAAAGTAGATTGATATACCAACATTAAGGTATCCATACCAGGCGATGGTTTATGTATTACACTGAAATCTCGATTTTTGAATACTCTTGTCAAGGTAGGAGCCCATATAGTCATATCTTTATGGGTATAAGAGGACTTTTTTGCATTGACAATTAATTTTTTTTTAATTTGTTTACCTAAAAAATTAACTACTTTAATATTAGTAAAACACATCTCATATTCTGGATTTAACTCCAAGAACTTTACTTGTTTTTTTAATTTTGATGTATCTGTCCAGTAGTCATCACCTTCACATAAAGAAATATATTTTCCTTTACACACTGACAGGGCAAAGATAAAATTGTCAATCATCCCCTTGTTTTCAGAATGATTAAAATATTTAAAAGTTATTTCAGGGTTATCCTTGATTAATTTAGTGATAAGTAAATCTGTATTATCGGTAGAGGCGTCATTTGCGATTATAAATTCAAAATCGAAATCAATACATTGACTTAAAACACTTTCAATGGCCTGCGTTATATACTTTTCATGATTGTATGTAATCATGCAGACAGAAACTAGAGGGTTATCCATATTTAAATAATTCGAGCGGGGTTACCTACCACTGTTTTGTTTGAAGGAACATTAGACAGTACTACTGCCCCTGCACCTATTATTGCATTATCGCCTATGGTAACATCGGGTAAAATGGTTGCATTACTACCTATAAAGACATTTTTCCCAATACTGCATCTCCCTGTTATTGACACGTTGGGTGCTATTTCAGAAAAATCCCCTATTTTAGTGTCGTGGCTAATTGTAGAGTTAATATTTACCAAAACCCCTTTCCCCAATGATACCTCATTAGTTATAATAACGCCTTGCATCAATTGGCAACCATCACCTATATGAGTGTTAAAAGAACCTATTTTGGCAAAGTTGGAAATAATGGAGGTAAGTGTACCTCCCAAACTTAAAAAAGTATCTGCCATTTTTCTTCTATTTATAACCCCTCCCAATCCCAAAGTAAAATGGGCATTATGATTTTTAAAATAGGCACTTACCTCTTCAAGGTTCTTTAAAACTTGAAAGCGGCTATATAGATCTGAACGGTAACTATTAATATTATCGAAAAACACTGTTTCATTATCTTTCAATTTCATTTCACAGGAGACTATTTCCAACACTTCTTTTGCCATTCCTTTTGTTCCAATTATAATCATAATGCCATTGTTTTTTTAATACAATTTACTATTGTGCTTAACTCTATCTCAGAAATATCATGGTACAGCGGTAAACATAATATGGTTTCGGAAATATTCTCTGCTACTGGTATGCTAGGAACAGATAATATGTATGGTAATTTTTCAAGACTTGGATAAAAATATCTTCTAGGAAAAACATCTATGGTGTTCAAAGCTTTCTGCACTTTGAGCAACCCTTCTTCTGTTTCAAAAATTATAGGAAAATAAGAATAATTCCAATGAGTCTCGTTTCTTACTTTTAATTGTTTAAAGCCTTGAAGCTCGTTTTTATAGAACTGTACTGCTCTTTTCCTTCCTACAATTATTTTTTCCAAGTGCGGGAATACAGCTAGGCCCATTGCAGCTTGTAATTCGCTCATTTTAGCATTGATACCTAAGCCTTGAAAGGCCTCTTTACCTTTATGCCCAAAATTGTGATGGTAAAACAACTTGTTTTGCAGTGCTTTATTATTTGCAAATATAGCTCCCCCTTCTCCGGTATGGAATAACTTTGTGGCATGAAAACTACAGGTGCTGACATCACCGTATTCAAAAATACTTTTCCCTTTATAAGAGACTCCAAAACAATGAGCGGCATCATAAATGATCTTTACGTTGTGCTTTGTAGCAATGCTTTCAATTTCTTTTACCGCACAGGGATTACCAAATACATGGGTTGCCAATATTGCTGATGTTTTAGAGGTAATTGCGGCCTCTATTTTAGTTTCATCTATAGTTAAGTATTCAGGATGTATGTCCACAAAAACAGGGGTACATCCTTCCCATACAATGCTACTAGTTGTGGCAACATAACTAAACGGAGTGGTTATAATTTCTCCCTTTAACCCTAATGCTTTGATAGCCATTTGAAGCGGTAAAGTACCATTTGTTGTAGCCAATATATTAGAAACCCCCAAAAATTTTTTTAGCTTCGACTCTAATTCATGTACTAGACTTCCTCTGTTCGTAATCCATTCTTTTTCCCAGGCTTTTTCCAGAATAATAGTGTATTCATCTTGCGATGGTAAAAATGTTTTGGTTACGTTCACAGACATATTTATAATTTTACAATTAGGGATTAATTGTTGAAGCATATAATACTTCCATATCACTGACCATCTTTTCTACGGTATGCTGCCTCTCCACTTTTCGCCTTGCAGCAAGCGTAAGGTTATTTACCCGCTCCAAAGATAGGTTTTTGAAATGGATTGCGGCATCGGCAAGGGCGTGGGGATTTCCAGTGGGGACGAGCCATCCGTCTTTTTGGTGATCTATCAACTCAGGCATCCCACCGCAATCGGTGCTTATAACGGGCAAGCCCAAAGCCATGGCCTCTACGGCCACATTAGCAATACCTTCTTCAATACTCGGGAGCAACAATACATCGGCGGCTTGCATTTTTCTATACACTTGATCTTGTGTTATTTTACCTATTAAGGTTACGTTATTCTGTAATCCCAATTCGTTTATTAAAAACAACACCTCTTCATTATCTTTGCCACCTACTACTGTGTACATAAAATCAATATTTTTATTTTTTAACTCAGCACAGGCTTTTAATGCCGTGGGATAATCTTTTTTCCAATGCGGACGGCCAACGGACAACAATTGCAGGGGCTCCCCTTTGGACTGTTTTCGCTTGTAGGCAAGTGCATCCAGCGGCAAACCGGTATAGACCACGTGATCGATTTGGGTATGGGGTTGCCCTATTTTTTTTCCAACTACCGAAATGGCCTTGCTAACCGAATGCAGCCCGTCCAATTTAGGATACCATTGTTGTAAATACATAAAGTTGCCCTCGTCCACAAACGGGCGGACGTTGGTATGGTAGCCGCGCTGGCTCAATACCACTTTAAACTGGTCATTGGGCATATAGGGCTCCATCCACGAGAGCAAGGAAGGCCATTGGAGGTGAACCACATCGGGGTTTAGTTTTTTTAGGGCCAAGCGTAGGTTTTGCTGCTGTAGATGTTCCCGGTTGCCGTTTATTATTAATTTAAAAGTGGTCGCTATGGTACCTATATTTTTTGAACGCAATGCGAGTTGTATGCTGGTTAATACCAACTTTAATTTAGAGGCATTGCTGCCCAGCGCTTGGTAGGTTACATTAGGGACGGGGTTTGGGTTGTGCTCGTTAAAGCCGATGATGCTAATCCTATGGCCATGGGCAATTAACCCTTTTACCAGCCTGTTTATAAAAGGTGTGGTTTTAAAAGAGCCATCGAAGAGCGTGATATGTAATTTTTTTGTATTCAAATTAAATCTGATTGAATTGCCCATTTTTGCCACGCATAGATATGCCATACACCCCAACCGTTATTATGTTCAGCATTAATAAAGTTGTGTACATATTTTTTAAGCAGATGCTCTTTTTCTGTATCGATACCAAAAATTCTTTTGTTTATAACCACATTTAATAAGTCTTCTTTTAACTCATTTTTAAACCAAGATTCAATCGGTATTGAAAATCCTTTTTTTTCTTGCATCAAAAGCTGCTCGGGAATTTCTTGTTGCACTAATTTTTTTAGCGGTTGTTTTAATTGTGTTAATGTATCGATGGACTGGTGTAGCGTCCAAGCATAATCAATTACGTGTTTGTCTAAAAAAGGAACCCTAACCTCCAAACTGTTTTTCATACTGGTCCTATCTACTTTCACAAGCACCCGTTGCATGTGCCCATAAAATTCATTCCACCTTAAAAAATGTTGTAGTCGTTTTTTATTGGAACCTTTGCCCATTTGATACAAATTAAGCATTTCGTTTGAAAAGGGGGTAGAAAACACTTCATTCAATAATGCTTCAGGTAATTTGATATGTTTATGAAGCCAAAATGACTCCAAACTTTTATGAAAAGGAGCATACGTATTTGATAGGCCCAATTTATTGGTAATGCGCACGATATTTTTTCTTAAAAAAAACGGCATTTTAAACCACCAAGCCTTTTTCAATACATCGAACATGCGCGGATAGCCCCAAAATAGCTCATCGCCCCCATCGCCCGACAACATAGCGGTATGAAATTTCACTGCTTTTTTTGTAACCATATAGGTGGGAATGCTTGAGTAGTCTCCAAAAGGCTCTGAAAAGGATTTAAAATGTTCGTCAACTATATCGATTAACGCATCTTTATCGACAGCTACTATTTTATGCTTTAAATTTAAATGGTTGGCATAAGCTTTGGCATAGTCACTCTCATTGAGCTTTTTATCAGTAACCTCTAGGGTGAACCCTTCTAAGTTTTCTTTGTTTTTTTTTGCATAACTGGTAACTAAGGTACTGTCTATACCCCCACTTAAAAAAGCAGCCAAAGAACGGTCGCTGTTTAATTGTATGGTAACGGCCTTTTCAATTTTCTTTTGTAAAGTTTCTAATCTGAAATTAGCTTGTACTGCCACTTCTTTTTTAAAGTGAGCGATAATGGATGTCTCAAAATTACCATTTGAGTCAATTTGCAAACACTCCCCAGGGTTGACTTGAAAAATGGACTGGAATACTGTATTTGGAGCTTGCATATAACCAAAGGCGAAATATTCCCGAACAATCTCGGGTCTTAAGATAAGGTTATGGCAAAACCATTCGTGCTTGAAAATTTGATCGAATTGTGAAGCGAACACAATTCCATTTTCATTTTTGCCATAAAACAAGGGTTTAATCCCGGCAAAATCCCTACTTAAATACAACGTATTTGAAATAGTATCAATTACGGCAATGGCAAACATGCCGTTAAGTGCCTTTAAGGTATCAATGATGCCAATAGCATCAAATAAATGCAATAATACTTCGGTATCGGCTGTTGAGCGCAATCCTTCCAGCCCGTATTCTTTGATTAATTCTTTATAGTTGTATATTTCCCCATTAAAAACAAGATGGAATCTTTTTGAAGGACTTTTTTTAGGTTGTTCGCCAGCTGGGCTTAAATCTAATAATGCCAACCTATTAAACCCTAAACGATAATTCTCTTCACATTCTTCAATTTTTGTAGCATCGGGCCCTCGGTGTTTTGAAAGTGCTAATAAGTCTGAAAACTCATTAGTATTAGACAGAATGTTTTTAAAAGTATATTCTCCCAGAAAGCCACACATAGTCTTATTCTAAAAATTTATAACCGTACCCTGTTAATTTATAGATACATCCAATAAGAAAAAAGTTTATCAACGAAACCTTCAACCGTCCTTTGTAGTGATTTGACAAAGCTTTAAATAAAAAAGAAATAGCCAAATTTAATTTTTTGTTTTTCAAAAGATTTAAATATTGATTTCTAAATTGGTTATTTAGATAATCAATTGTTTGTTCTTTTAATTTCAATTGTTTTTTTTTCTTTATTAAATAAAGATTTACAGTTAGTTTAAAGGGCGACTTTACCCTATAATCATTTAACCTTTTAGGGTGCACTCTTAAAAAAGACAAGGTTTTTTTTATAATTATAGGCTTAAGGTCTTTCTCCAATGCCTGTATATGATATAGAAAATCATCCGCAGTCATTAGATTTTCATTAAACCTCAAACCGATAGCATTAAGCGATGATCTTTTCCAAAGTGAAGCGTTGACCCCCCAACCTATCTTCATTTTAATAAAATCGTTAATCGGATCGTCGCTCCAAAGTTGTTTGTTCCAATATTTTTTTTGGGGGGTTCCTGATTCAGAAAAAAACTGAGATTGACTGATGGTAAAGTCGTACTCACCAGATTGGATGTGTTTCAAATCGGTCTCCAGTTTTTCAGGGTGCATAATGTCATCGGAATCAAACCAATTGATATAACCGCCTTTGCTTTTTTTAAAACCATAGTTTCTGGCCGCCGAAGGACCTTTTGGAAAATTATTGGGTTTTTTATAATACTGAATTCGACTATCGGCTGCGCAGTATTCTGCAATAAGGCTTTCTGTGTGGTCTGTTGAGCCATCGTCAATAATTATACATTCCCAGTTTTTGTAGGTTTGATTTTGGATGGATTCTATGGTTTCACCAATTAAATGGGCTCTATTATGTGTGGGTATAATAATGGAAATCATCCATTTAATATTGATTAAGAAAATACTTACGTATTTTTTCAGAATGAAAATTTAATTTACTCAAAACAGGAAGTAAATACAGGTTTTTAACTCTAAAATTATATTCCGCAATCAAATCTCTAAACTTAATATAAAATATATTAAACTCACTTTTCATTGAGTTTTTTATAAAATCAAATAAAGTAGAAATGATCTTTTTATAAAATCGTATTATTAATTTCTCGTCTTTCAAAATAAAACTACGTTCAAAGTTATCTATAAAAAAAATTAATCTAGATGTCAAATATGCATTCTCATCTTTATTTGACTTAGAAGTTGAATTAATTCGATATTGAAATAATACTTTCTTTAAAATAATAAAGTTAATGTTGGGATTATGAAAAAATAATCTTGCAAAAAACTCACTCTCTTGACCCCGTGCTATAGTTTCATTAAATAAAACTTTATTTTCTAAAAATGTTTTTTTAAACAAAACGCACGGTGTCAATATCTCTGAATTATAAGTAACCATCTCGTTAAACAGTGAAAAAGGTTCTTTAAATTGAAACCTTAGCTCTCTTGTTTCAAGTGTTTGATTCATTACTTCTCCGGAAGTTAATATAATATCATTATTGTTTAAGTTATCTATTTTAAATTTCAAAAAGTAAGAGTACATCAAATCATCACTATCAAACCACTGTATATACTCCCCCCTGCTCTGCTCAAACCCATAATTGCGTGCCGCATTGCCCCCGGGCAACCGATCTTTTGGTCGGTGGTAATAGCGAAACCGGGAATCCTTGGCCATATATTCTGCCATAAGTGTATCCGTATCATCCGTACTGCCATCGTCAACCACAATACACTCCCAGTTTTGGTAGGTCTGCGCCAAGACCGAATCCAGCGTCTCGCCTATCAGGTGGGCGCGGTTGTAGGTGGGAATTATGATGGATACTAAAGGATTTTCTGTGGACACAGGACTGTTTGTTTTGGGTCAAAAATAGGGAAAAACAATGGAGTGTATTACAAATTTTAAATACCAAATTATTAAACCCGAATTTCGACTGCAAAATCCCATTCCGACCATGTAGAATTGGGCTTCCAATTTTAATTAGAGTAAAGTAAGAATAAAAAAAATATTTGTCAACTTTTATTTGTTGATAACTTTTTAAGGTATCTGACAATCAGCAAATTAACAATTCACTGTTCACATTTAGGAAAATAAATTCCTAACAAACAGCCAAAATTCTTAGTAAATTAGCATTGTCCAAAGGAATAGTCCCGAGGACCACCTGAATAAAAAGGGTGTCATTAATACCATAATGCCATGATAAGTATCAAGGCCATCCCGAGAGGGAACCCGCAGGACGTAACAGCGCCTGCCAAATTTTACGCCCACGCTATTGCAGATGGGGAAGTCAATCTGGAACGGTTGGCGTATTTAGTGTCCAACCAGTGTACCGTACGCGAAAGTGACTGCTATGCAGTGCTGCTCGCCCTTATGCACAATGTAGCCGATGAGCTTAGCCAAGGTCGTGTTGTAGATCTAGGGGCTTTAGGCCGCTTTCAAGTAGGAGTTCGATCTGAAGGTAAAGACCTTCAAGAAGATGTGAACACCCACACCGTAAAAAGCGCCCACCTAAATTTTAGGCCCGCTAAGCGGCTACGGGATATGTTGGCCACGCTTAAGTACAAACTGATAGACGGATAGTACCACGGTTTGTAGTATTTAAATTCCCGGATAGTTCCAGCTGTCCGGGTTTTTTTATGAAAACTAACCGATTCAATTGTACTAACTGCTAAGCAAATTGTACAAACTGCTAAGAAGTTTTAAAAAAGTGCTTAGCAAATCCAAAAATCCAACCCTACCGCTGTTCGAATATTTTTTATCGCCTAAAAAAGCACCATACTTTCAAATTTTTCTTACAATCCTTCAATAAAGAAAAAAATAGTTGCTATTTGTTTAAGCTATACGAGGTGCGGTACATCATGATTTATTAACAATTGGTTGATAACCAAGAAAAAAAGCTCAAAAAAAATGCGACGGATAGTACCACGTGCTTATTTTTGAGCTAGTTTGAAGTATTTAAATTCCCAATTAGTTCCAGCTAATCGAAAATATATGGTTAAAGTTACAAGGAATGAGGTAAGCTACAAAATTAAGATCTCTTTTTTTCGTCAAGACAAGAAAAATTTAACGTTTGTACCTAATGAAGAAATTGCTGTTTTGCTTATCTAGCAAAGTGGTTTTGAGTTTTTGATAAATCTTAAAATGGATTTATGCAGTTCAATCGGCATGTATATTTAAGCTAATTTTTCATAAAGATCAATATACCGCTGGGTAGTATATTGATGGTCAAAATTAGCCGCATGTTTCATAGCATTTTTGGACATGCTTTCGTAAACAATAGGATTATCTATTAAATACTTTACTTTCTCCGCCATTTCAGTACTATCCCTATCGGCTACAGCAAAACCCGTTTCCCCATCTTTCAAGGTATTGGGGAAGCCACCGGAGTTAAACCCTATTACCGGAAGGCCCGTGGCCTGTGCCTCTAAGGAAACCAAACCAAAGGCTTCCCGCCTGCCCGTAACTTCGTCGTAGGTAGAGGGCATTAAAAAGATATGGCTCTCTTGTAAGGCCTGTTTTACTTCTTCTTGACTGGCCTTGCCCTTAAAAAGGATCACATCGGTTAAGCCGAGTTCAGCCACTTGTTTTTGCAATGTATCCAAGGATTCTCCCGCACCCCAAATAGTATATTCCACGGGATAGCCCCCCTCCTTTAATTTCTTTACGGTTTCGAGGGCAAAGCGATGTCCTTTTAACGGTACCAACCTGCCAACGGTTATTAGCTTTGTGGGCTGATTGGGGTTTAGTTGTTTTTCAGTCCCTTTAAAATCGGTGATGTCTATGCCTATGGGAACAATATGGATTTTGTTTTCGGCAATTCCCAAAGTAAGCAATTGCCGCTTTAAGTATTGGGAGTTTACGGTAACCGCTTTTACATGCTTCCTATAAAAAAGACCATATTTTTTTTGAAAGCTTTCCCTGTTTTCCAAGAAAGCGTCAAAACCGTGGAAAGTGACAATTATCTTTGGACGTATATACCCCACTTTTGCCAGTTTGGGCAAAGGATGTAAGGCGTTGTTGAAATGTACATGACAGACCCCGTTTTGTTTAAAATGTCGGTATTGGTAGAGTTCTAAAAGAGGTTTGGTATTGCGTTTTGACTTGTTTTTATAATATGTAAACAAATAGGACAATATCCGTGGGTGGATTGCCATATAAGCCAATTGGCACCACCTAATCACCTTCTTTTTGGAAAGCGAAAAAGGTTTTTCTATTTTTTCCCCAATGTTATACTGGCGCAGGATGTCCGCTTGGGACGAATTGCTCACCCCCATATATTTATTTACATATAAACGTACCTTACACTTGTTTTTTAGCGCATAGACAACATTCGAGACAATAAAAGTTTCCGATACGTTGGGGAAAGATTTTAATTTATATGCAACAAATGGTCTCAAATAGTTTTTTTTAGAATTGTAAAGGATAGATATAAAAATCGGTACAATAGAGGCTTGAACAGTAAAGGATTATCTTCTTTTTTGGTTTATTCGAAACGATAAGATGCCTAATTCTTTTCATTCTTTATATTATAACTTCTACAGATTTATTGAAATATTTTAGTGAGAAGTTTTAACCAGTAATTATTCATTTTTTCGGCTCTGGGCTTTCCCTCCAAATTTGACAATAGCTTAAACCTTTTGGTTTTTAACATTGTTTCATTTCTCAGCAAACGTTCTGCATCGGCTGTAAACAATGGGAAGTTAGACTGTAAGCTCCGCTTTCTTTCACTGAGCAAGAGTGCTCTATATTCAGGATTACCTGATATTCCCGTGGTATCATATACCGTTACAAATTCATCGAAATGTTCATAACTGGCATTGTGTTTACAAACCGCACATACCAAAAAATCGTAATCTCCGACAATCTTAAACTCTTCCTTAAACTTGTAAACTCGTGAAAACAGATTCCGTTTTATAAAGGTTGCAGGATGTGGAAGATGGCCCCGATAATAAAAATAGCTGAATGAGAGACTTTCTGGATATTTGGCTTCAACAAAATTACCATTGCGATCTAGTAATAGATTTCCATAATATAAGTCCTTTCCTCCAAGTAACAGTTTTGAAACTTTTTCAATTATTTCGGTTTTATATAAGTAGTCCCCCCCATTCAAAAACAACAAATACTCCCCCCTAGCCTTATCAATACCTTTGTTCATGGCATTGTAGATACCACTATCGGGCTCGCTTATCCAATAGGCCAGTTGTTCTTTATGTTGCTCAATATATTCCTTGCTGCCATCGGTGGATCCACCGTCTATCACAATATATTCAATATAGGGATAGGTCTGACCCAAAACACTGGTCATGGTTTTTTTCAAGCCAGCTACATCGTTATAGTTGATTGTTATAATGGAAATCAGCACGGCTATCAATTTTAAAATTTATCCTTGTAAACGCTTTGTATCCCTTCCTCCAAGGCTATACTATGCCGCCACCCCAAACTATGTATCAAGGATACATCCAGCAGTTTCCGGGGCGTGCCGTCGGGTTTGTTGGTGTTCCAACGTATGTCGCCTTTGTAGCCTACGATTTCTTTTATCGTATTGGCCAACTCCTTTATGGTAAGGTCCGCTCCCGTCCCGATATTGACCGATACGTTGCCCTGGTATGTATTCATCAAGTGCATACAGGCCGTTGCCAGATCGTCCACGTGCAGGAATTCCCTTTTGGGCGTGCCAGTACCCCATACCTCCACAGTATCTTGTTTGTTTATCTTGGCTTCATGGAATTTTCGCAACAGGGCGGGCAAAACGTGCGCCGTCTGCAAATCGTAATTGTCATTGGGGCCGTACAGATTGGTAGGCATAACCGATATAAAATTGCACCCATACTGCCTATTGTAATTTTCACAGAGCTTCACCCCGGCTATCTTGGCAATGGCATAAGGCTCGTTGGTGGGCTCCAAAGGCCCCGTTAGCAAATATTCTTCTTTTATGGGCTGTGGGGCCAACTTGGGATAAATGCAGGAGGATGCCAAAAACAGCAGTTTTTTCACTCCCTGTTTATAGCTTTGGTGTATCACGTTGTTTTGCAGCTGTAGGTTATCGTACAGAAAATCGGCACGGTAGGTGTTGTTGGCTTCAATACCGCCCACCTTGGCCGCTGCCATAAAGACATACTCGGGCTGTGTTTCTTTAAAAAAATCTTCTACCTGTGCCTGGTCGCGCAAATCGAGCTCTACGGAAGTGCGGGTTATTAAATTGTCGTAGCCTTGCATTTTCAAAAGCCGCATCAAGGCCGAACCTACCATGCCCCGATGTCCCGCTACGTATATTTTGGCGTTTTTATTCATGGTAATTTAAAGTATCGTGCCCCCCGTCCCGTAGGTATTTTTCTTTTTTGAACAACCGTAGATCGGCTTCCATCATATCGGTTATCAATTCGTCCAGACTGTGTTGTGGAGCCCAGTTGAGTTTTTCCTTGCATTTGGTAGCATCACCTATCAACAAATCCACTTCGGTGGGTCGGTGGTAGGTTGGGTCTATCTGTACCACCGTGGTTCCCTCTGGGATATTGTAATCCGGATTTTTACAGGCTACGACCGTTGCTGTTTCTTCCGTTCCCTTTCCCGTAAATGAAAGCTCAACCCCCACATGACCAAAAGCCTTTATTACAAAATCACGGACAGTGGTGGTGGTGCCGGTGGCTATTACGTAATCGTCCGGTTTGTCCTGCTGCAACATGAGCCACATGGCTTCCACGTAATCTTTTGCGTGCCCCCAATCGCGTTGGGCATCTAAGTTTCCTAAGTATAACGTTTCTTGCATGCCCAAAGCAATTCTAGCAGTGGCACGGGTAATTTTTCGGGTAACAAAGGTTTCGCCCCGCAGTGGGGATTCGTGGTTAAACAGGATGCCGTTACAGGCAAACATATTGTAGGCCTCGCGATAATTAACGGTAATCCAATAGGCATAGAGCTTGGCCACCCCATATGGACTGCGGGGGTAAAAAGGCGTTTTTTCGGTCTGTGGCACTTCCTGAACCAAACCATATAACTCTGAGGTGGAAGCTTGATAGATTTTTGTTTTTTCGGTTAAACCCAACAAACGAACCGCTTCCAGAATACGGAGCGTCCCCAAGCCATCGACATTGGCGGTGTATTCGGGCGTATCGAAACTTACCTTTACGTGCGACATGGCACCGAGGTTGTATATTTCGTCAGGCTGTACTTCCTGGATAATGCGGGTAAGGTTTATGGCATCGCTCAAATCGCCATAGTGCAATTTAAATCGGATGTTTTTTTCATGCGGATCTTGGTAAAGGTGGTCTACCCTATCGGTATTAAACAGCGAACTTCTGCGCTTGATGCCATGCACGGTATATCCTTTTTCCAAAAGCAGCTCGGCAAGATAAGCACCATCCTGTCCTGTTATTCCTGTTATTAGGGCTTTTTTCATACGTTTAATTTTAAAAAGCTATTATTTTAAATAGACCGATTATAAATATATTCTTATTTCAAAAACATATTTATTAAAGTTTTAATTTCGATATAATTCAATAAAATCATCAATATTAAAAAGGTATTCTTCAACTATTTTTAATTTATCAATATTAAAATCCCACCATTGTATTTTAATTAATTTATCAATTATTTCTTTTTCAAATCTGTAGTTGATAATATTAATAGGACAACCAACTGCTATTGCATAAGGCGGTATATTTTTTGAAACTACAGCTCCAGCTCCAATAACTGCTCCATCACCAATTGTAACACCGTCTAATATTGTAACATTTGCTCCTATAAAAACATCATTCCCAATTATGATAGGAAGATGTTCTTTTATTTTATTTTCAGGACTTAATGACATTCCGTTTTGTTTTAAATTAGAATAAAACATAGGGCTGGTTGAAATTCCTTTTGTAGGATGAATACCCCAGCCACAAATTAAATTTGGGCCTATTGAACAAAATTTTCCAATTATTGTATTGTTTATTGTTGAATTCTCAGCTATGTATGAATAGTTTCCAATTATAGTATTATTTAATCTTGATTTAGCATAAACCTTACAATTAAAACCTAAATAACTGTTTTTTTTTGAAACAATATTACTGGTATTTTTTTGTTTTTTTAATTCAGGAATTAACTTTAATAATACTTTTCTTAAATTATAAATGACACTTTTTTTAACACTAAATCTAGTAGATTTTCGTTTTAAACTAACATTTCTGAGGTTTTTATAAAAAGTAGTTACTATCTTTTTTGCTTCATTATTTTCAATTATATCAATCTCTTCAATAATAATTTTACTAGCTAATTCTTCATTTTTGAATTGTATAAGTTTACCATTATGCACTCCACTATTATCAAATCCGATGTTGTCTACCAACGATACAGATGGAAACAATGTAAAACCTTTTTTCAATAAAACAGAAGCATGCCATTTTATAAACCAAGTATCTAATTTACCTGAAATATTATGCGCAAGTTGACTACTCAAATAATCTCCACCAAATTTATCTAATTGATTTAATAAATCTCCTTCTTGAAGAGTTTGCCATAAGTATAGAGGATCATTATTAAATTCTTGCCATGATTCTTTCCAAGTTGCCCAACCCCAACATAAAGGAACATTAAAAAAGAACGTCTCAGGTAATATGTTTTTATGAGGATACATAAATCCTGAAATATGCATTATTTTTTCATTATTATCGTAAAAATGAAGTGCATTATTCATATAATTTAAAAATCCTGTAGAAGTTACAATATCATCTTCCAAAACGATAATGCGGCCATGTGCTTCAACGACCTCAGTTACGCCTTTAATTACAGAATTTGCAAGCCCCAGGTTATTGTCTCTTTCCTTAATTATAACTTCTTTGCACCATTGTTTTTTTCTAATAATCGTGCGTACCTCATCTATTTTGGCCAAGTTCTCGGGTGTTGCATTTTCTTTTGGCCCATCGCAGTAGATATACAGCGTACTCTGGTCAGCCAGCTCATTTTGTGAAAGGGCTTCCAAGACCTGTTGGGTATGCCAAGGACGGTTATAGGTAAATAATATGATTGGGGCTAATTTCATTAAGTTCTATCACTAAAAAAAAGAGTGTTCCATGTTTTGGCCACCAATTGATAATTTTTTGTGGTCAAGAAATCATAAACAGCACTATTGGTTATTAAATCTGCCAAACCACGTTTTTTTAAATCTTCCACCAAGACCATATTAGGGCGATATACTTCCCAGTTATTTGATTGCAATACCTGGAGGTCCAATCCTTCTACATCAATGGTCATAAAGTCTATTCCTACATCTGTTGGAAGATGTGTATCTAAGATTGCATTTAAAGGTAAGGTTTGTATTTTTTTTTCAGCAATTATTTTAAAGTTCCTTAAGCCATCTTTTTTCTTTGCTTCTTTTTCAGAAAAAGTATTAAGGGCTGGCTCATTGAACATATAATAGGTTAATTCATCTTTTTCCATAGATACGCCTGTTTCTACATTTATATCGCGCGGGCGTTGTTCATTGAATCCCTTCATGCTTCCCGGCATTGCGTCTATATTAATACCACGCCATCCTTTTAGGTAAAAAACATAGGTGTTTGAAAATCGTTTGGGATGATGTGCGCCCACATCCACATAAAACCCATTGTCTTTTCCTTCAAAAAACCGCTTTAATATTAAATCCTCGCCTTCTTGGGAGTAGGATATATTTGAAAAATTAGAGGTTTTTTTGAATTTAGAGATAGCGTCTCTTTCAATTTTTTTTCTAACCTTTGAGGGTATAGCCTTAATTATGAGTTGTTTTATCTTTTTCAATATTCCTTAAATTAATAACCGCCTCCTATTGGTATTTTAGGTTGAAACGATAGTGGTTTTAATTCAACACTTCTTCGTAAGAATAAACTAGTAGTCCACGTATATTCATTAATTGGCCCAAAACCATGAAAATCAACTTCAATAAATCCAGTTTCACGAAACATGTCCGCAATTTCCGGATGGCGGTCGCAGTTATCTAAAATAATGAAACCATTTTTACTGAGCAATCTAAGTGCAGCTTTGGCACAATCTTCCCTCTTAATACCATCTATTAGAATAACATCAAATCTTTTCTGAAACTCTTCGGCTTTCTTTACATAATCTTCATCTGCATATATCAATTCATTATTTATAGGTTTATTTGTTTTCACTAAATCATACCATTCCTTATTATGCTCAATAGAAAATAGTTTTTTCACTTTTTTTGAAAAGAAAATGGAAGAGTTTCCTGCTCCCCACTCTAACATAATCAAATCTGATAAATCTAATTGGGATAAATACTCGATAGCTGGGTAGGTAAACCAAGGCACGGGTTCTTTATTCACACCAATTGAAGTCTTAGTTTTTTTGCTCTCAAGATGACCATATTCATATTCAAGGACTTTACTAGCTTTAGTTAAGTTCAAATTATTTTTTGAAGATTTTTTTTCAATTTTAAAACCAACTGAATCAAATATTTCCTTTATTACTTTCTTAATGAAATTCATGATGTACTAATATATTTCCTTGATTCTGCTGGATTGTTCTACCTGTATTAAAAAAATCTCCATGTTCTACCTCAAACGAACCTGCATTCATTACCCAATCTAAGACATCCTCCCCTTCGCTAGCAAAAAGTGTAAAATGATAGTTTCCTGCTTGAAACGGAACTTTGGGAATTAATATTTTAATTAAATCTATTTGTCTATTACTCAATTCAATTAGTTCATTTGTTAGGTCATTCCCTAAAACAGTTATTCTTCTTGCTTGATCATCATCAATACCTACTGATATCCTAACATTATTTAAGCTAAAGTCAGATACATTATTAACTTTTATAATCATATTAAAATGTCCCCCAGTTTGCATGGCGTTTACTTTTTTTCCGTCTACGGTTTCAATCCAATAATCCAAAAATTTTAATTTTCCATTTCCTTTTCTATCTTTTCGGGAAGCCAAATCTTGACTTACTTCTTCATTTCTATATTTATGCAGGTAATGATTAATCACATCTTCTGTATTACCAATTATATCTACCATTCCGTTATTCAAAAGCATTACTCTAGTACAGAGATTTTGAATAGACGCCATATTATGGCTAACAAATAAAACGGTTCTTCCTTCACCTGTGGAAATAGCTTTCATTTTGTCTATGGCTTTTTTCTGAAACTCGGCATCGCCCACGGCCAGCACCTCATCGACCACCAAAATATCGGGCTCGAGAAAGGCGGCCACGGCAAAGCCTAGGCGTACGCGCATCCCGCTGCTGTACCGCTTTACGGGGGTATCAATATACATAGCACAACCCGAGAAGTCGATGATCTCGTCTTCCTTGGCGGCGATTTCGGCTTTGGTCATCCCCAGAATGGCGCCATTCAAATAAATGTTTTCACGGCCGGTAAGTTCTGGATGGAAACCCGTGCCCACTTCCAACAAGGAGGCGATACGGCCTTTGGTTTTTATACTGCCGGTGGTGGGGCCCGTTACCCGGGAGAGTATTTTCAATAAAGTGGATTTCCCCGCGCCGTTCTTGCCAATAATGCCCAAGACCTCGCCTTGTTGCACTTCAAAATTAATGTCGCGCAGGGCCCATACATATTCTTCCTTGGCTTGGGTACTGCGGTCGTTTACCGCGCCTACCTTGCTGTACGGGTCTTCCTTGCCCCGAATGCGGTGCCAAAACCGGTTGACATCGTGCTTGAGCGTGCCCGTGCCCACCAGCCCAAGGCGGTATTGTTTGGAGATATTTTCGGCTTTTAAGATAGTCATTAGGTAGTAGTTTTTTAGTCGGTAGCTTGATAGCCGTTCGTTTGATAGACGGTAGTCGGTAGTAGTTTTTTAGTTGGTAGTCGTTAAATGGTAGTTGATAGTGGGCTTTTATTTAAGCAATTGTTTTCTATTGGATATTAGGGTCAAACTTACAAAAAACATGGTTTTTTGAGGGGTTTTGGTCTTTAAAACTTTTTAAAAAGCCAGCCACCAACTGACCACTGACTACTGACCACTGGCTGCGAGCTATTTCTTCAAGTATTTCTGGAGGCTTCCAATCATTTTTGACAGTTCAGCCAGTTTTGCCCTATTGAATTTATCTTGTTCTTGTGTGATATAATTTTGCCTTCTGGCAATGGTGGAACACACCACACATTCTTTTACAGAGTTCTTTGCAATTTGCAGAAATCTGTTGAATTGAGCATTGCTATCCCCATGGCCTTCTGCGGTATTTAAAGCAATGGACAAAGCGGCTCTTTTATATTGGGACGTTAAAATATACAATTCACTTTTAGGAAAAAGCTGGGCAGTTTCGTAAGCGAGATCAACAAAATCCAACGCTTTTTGATATACCTGTAAGTCTTCGAATTTAAAGTGGAAGGCCATAATTTGATATTTTGTATTTTTTTAGTCATTAGTCGTTAGATGGAGCTATTCAACATCAAACATACGGGAAACAACGTTTTCTTTTACGGCATCTTGTTTTTTAAACCATTTAAAAACCCAGACACCAACACTTCTGGCTTCCAAACTCCCGACTACCAACTATCGGCTACTGACTACTTAACTAAACGGTATCGATAAAATTCTTTTCCGTGCGGTTGAAAATCACCAGTCCTATTAAAAAAATGCTCACCGAAAACACCAGCGCATATATAAATCCGCCCCAGGTAAACGTACCGTAATCCAAGGTCATAAACCGGAACCCTTCAATAATTTGGGTAATGGGGTTATACTCAAATGCCCAAGCATATTTGGGCAGTTGTTCCACGGCCTTGCTCAATGGAAAAGGCACGGCCGAAATGTACATCAACAACGAAGTGGCAAAGCCTACCAAGACGGTTAAATCGCGGTATTTGGTAGTCACGGCCGAAATGGTCATCCCCATCCCGAGCCCCATCAATGCCATCATTACCACATACACGGGCATCAACATTAAATAAGCGTTGGGGCTTACGTCATGACCCAAAAAAACAAAATACAGGTAAAACCCAATAAAGATCAGCAATTGAATGCCAAATTTCAATAAATTGGAAATGGTAATGGACAGCGGCATAATGGCCCTGGGGAAATACACTTTGCCAAAAATACCGGCATTGCCCCTAAAAATATTGGAGGTGCCCGTAAAACAGGCTTTAAAATAATTCCAAGCCGTAATCCCCGCCAAGTTGAACAAAAACGAAGGCACGCCCCCCGTGCTCACCCCTGCCACATTGTTGAACACCAAGGTAAAAATAACCGAAGTGAACAACGGCTGGATAAAATACCACAACGGCCCTAAAACCGTCTGCTTGTAAACGGTAACAATATCGCGCTTCACAAAAAGAATCAACAGATCACGGTACCGCCATATTTCCTTTAGGTTCAGCGAAATAAGCTTCTTATGCGGCGTGATTTCGTATAACCAGTCGTTGTTGGTTTTTGCGCTCAATGGGGAATGGTGTTTTAATTTCAGGCGGCTAATATACTAATTCTGTTTTTTAGATGGGTAGGTTATTGTGTTTTTAGGTGAATCCTCCCTTGAGATACTGTGCTGAGCGAAGCCAAAGCAACAAACAAATTGCCTTACACCCCTAAAGTCCCCTCAAGGCGGTGTGCTGAGCCCGCCGAAGTAGGACAATACCACGGGATTCCCCCCTTGAGGGGGGCTACGGGGGGTGTCAAGGCAAAATAAATAAACAAATTGCCGAACACCCCTAAAGTCCCCTCAAGGCGGTGTGCTGAGCCTGCCGAAGTAGGACAATACATCGGGATTCCCCCCTTGAGAGCCTGTGCTGAGCGTAGCCGAAGTAGGGGTTACGGGGGTGTCCTATGACCATGATAATAAACATTTTGCCTTACACCCTCTAATATCCAACATCAGCAAAAACACAAATTTTAAAAAAAAAGCAATACCCCAGGTGGTTGAGTGATTCCGAAAGCGAAGCGATTCGGGATTGTATCGAAACAACTGGCAATTAAAAGCAAGAACACCCCTAAAGTCCCCTCAAGGGGACAATATAGTGGCATTCCCCCCTCGAGGGGGGTTAAGAGAGGTGTCCCATGACCATGATAATAAACCTGTTGCCCTACATCCCTAAAGTCCCCTCAAGGCGGTGTGCTGAGCCTAGCCTGCCCTGAGCGGAGCCGAAGGGAAGTAGGACAATACAACGGGATTCCCCCCTTGAGGGGAGCTACGGGGGGTGTCAAGGCAAAATAAATAAACAAATTGCCGAACACCCCTAAAGTCCCCTCGAGGGGACAATACAGTAGAATTCCCCCCTTGAGGCGGTGTGCTGAGCTCGTCGAAGTAGGGGCTACGGGGGGTGTCCTTATACACCAGCAAAATTTTCACTATATTACCAATTGTGAAAAACAAAATAATACCATATAACCCCAAGTTAAAAGAATACGCCCGGTACCTGAGAAAGAACAGCACCCTTTCTGAAGTCATCCTGTGGAAACTGATTAAAAACCGCTCTTTTGGCGTACAATTTCACAGGCAAGTGCCTTTACTGGAGTTCATTGTTGACTTTTATTGCCACGAATTGAAATTGGCCATTGAAGTTGACGGCGATAGCCACGATTATAAATACACCTACGACGCTTCCCGTCAAGGACTATTGGAATCCTACAAAATTACCTTTCTACGGTTTACTGACTTAGCGGTAAAAAAAGATATGTTTTCAGTGGAGTTGGCCATAAGGGAGAAAGTAATGGAGCTAAACAAAACATTGTGACAAACATATAAAATGTTCTTTTCAATAAACATTTTGCCCTACACCCCTAAAGTCCCCTCAAGGCGGTGTGCTGAGCCCGCCGAAGTAGGACAATACAACGGGATTCCCCCCTTGAGAGCCTGTGCTGAGCGTAGCCGAAGTAGGGGCTACGGGGGGGGTGTCCTATGACCATGATAATAAACATTTTGCCTTACACTCTCTAAGATACAACATCAGCAAAAGCACAATTTCAAAAAAAAAGCAATACCTCAGGTGGTTGAGCCCGCCTGCCAATTTTCGGGCAGGTGATCCCGAAAGCGAAGCGATTCGGGATCGTATCGAAACAACCGGCAATTAAAAGCGATGATATAAATACCCTAAGATCCACTTAATCAAGGTCTCGATACACCCGTTCGTCCCTCACGGCCACTCGACCTGACATGATGTAAGCAGGCATGCCAAAGTAAAACAATACAGAACACTATTCGACGTTCGCACCTCGCACCTCGTCCTTCGTCATTCGTCATTCGTCATTCGTCATTCGTCATTCGTCATTCAAAAAATCATTTCCGTCCAAAAACCCCCAATACCCGTTTCCAAAGCGATGGTTTTTGGGCGTTTACGTGGTAGCCATTTCCGTATTTGCCGTAGCCATAGCCGCCATAGCCGTAGCCATAACCGTAGCCGTATTTTGCCTTTTGCTGAAAAAAGTTCAGTACGATGCTAATGTTGCTGATCTCGCCAGTGCGGTATTTCTCGTTTACCATATCGAACATCCCTTTTTTGGTGTAGTTTTGGCGCGCCATATAGATGGTGGCATCGGCGTATTTCACCAGTTCCAGCGCATCGGCCACCAAGCCCAATGGCGGGGTGTCCAAAATAATGTAATCGTAGGTTTCTTTCAGCTCGGCTATAAGGCGTTCCATGTTTTCGCCCAACAGCAACTCCGATGGGTTTGGCGGAATGGGGCCCGAAGTGATCACGTCTAAGTGCGCGACCTTGGTTCTTTGGATGACCTCTTCCAAAGAAGCATCCTCAATCAGGTAATTCACCACCCCTACCTTGTTGTTGATCTCAAAATCGTCGAATATCTTGGGCCGCCGTAAATCCAAGCCCAGTAGCACGGTCTTCTTTTCGCTCAGGGCAAATACCGAGGCGATGTTGATGGAGGTAAAGGTCTTCCCCTCCCCGCTTACCGAAGAGGTTATCAGTACCGTCTTGGCGCCGGTCACCCCCTGCTTTTTGTACATAAACTGCAAACTGGAACGCAACGCCCTAAAGCTTTCCGCCACGGCCGACTTGGGCGTGGAAAGCACTGCTAAGTTGCCCTCCAACCGGCTTTTGCCAATAACCCCCAAAACAGGGATGTTGGTGTTTTGCTCCACATCTTTTATGGTGGTCACCTTGGTGCTGAAAAACATACGAATGAAAATAAACGCCAAAGGCACCAACAGCCCCAGCAACAGCGCCATCACATAGTTCATTTGCGTATTGGGGCCTATTTGCCCACCGCCCGTGTCTTTGGCCTTGTCGATGACCAGCACGTCGCTCACATTGGCCGCCTTTACCAATCCGGCTTCGCTGCGCTTGGACAAAAACAAATTGTACGACCCTTGGCTCAAACTGTAGCGGCGTTCAATTTTCAACAGTTCCTGCTGCTCCTTGGGCAAGCCCCGTATTTCGGATTCGTATCGTGCAATGTTCCTGTTGATGGAGCTGAGCTCTTCGGTAATCAGTTCTTTGGAAGAGCGGATGTTCTCCAGCAACACCCGTTTTACGGCATCGATCCGGCGGTCTATGTCGGCAAAAACCGGCGCCCCTTCCTTATACGAATATTGCAGCCTGTTGCGCTCTTCGGCCAGGCTAACGATGCGCCCTACCCCACTCACGATGCTCCCTTCCTGAATGCCCGCTACCGAAGGGGCCGGCACGTTTCGGTAATCGGTACGGTTTTCCAAGTAGTCTTCTAAGGTGTTGTAATAGCTTATCTTTCGTTCCACTTCTTCTTTCCGAAGGTCCAGGGAATTTAATTTGGTATTGATCTCCTGCCCTTCAGACTCCAAGTTGAAGATTTCATTTTTACTTCGGAAGGCATTGAGCTCGTCTTCCACATCGCCCAGTTCCTGTGATTTTTGTGCCAAACTGCTATCGATGAACCGAATGGTCTTGGTGGCAAAAAGGTTTTTACGCTCCAGCATATCTTCGCTCAACACTTCCACCGAAGCATTTAGGTAATCCACCAATTCGGCTTTATTGCCGCCAGTGAGCGAGAGGTTCAATACCGAAGAACCCCGCGTTTGGGCATTGACGTTTATTCTAGAAAACCGGTTCACCACCCCGTCAAAATTTGAAAAGCTGATATAATAGGGCACCCCGGGGACCACGTCCACTTTTTCGTAGGGCAATAAGGTGACCTTAAGAAACGGTAGGGATATCTTTTCGCCCAATCGGTATTCCTTGTTCAACTCTTGCGCCTCGATATAGCGGCTTTCCTTTTCTTTGGTATGGTAATGCTGAAGGGTATGGTTTTTAGCCTGAAACGAAGCGCTTAAGCTAAAGGTAACCGAATCTTTAAAGGTAATGGTGAATTGCTTGCCCAGCAGTTGTGCCGCGCTGGTATCGACATCCACTAAAAAAGGGGTCTTTTTATAAGCGTTTACCTGTTGGTACTCCCCGTCTTTTAAATAGGTAACGTAATACTGAAGCCGCTCCACCACTTTCTCGTTGTGCGACCGCGACCGCAGGTTGATAATGGCGGTGTTTACCTTATCGGTGGTACCACCCCAGTTAAAGGTAAGGCTGGTGTTGCTGGTAAAGAAAGGGTTTTGGTCGTCCTTGATGGAAACCAAGGTGTCCATTTTATAAACGGGCAGTTTCCTTACGTTAATGTAATACGCCACCCCAAAGGCAATGGCCAACGAGATTAAAAACAACGGCCAATAGGCCACGATCTTTATCAAAAGGCTTTTGATATCAAACGTAGCGGTGATTTCTTTTATGTCAAATTCTTCAGCCATTAGAGACGGGTTGCTAATAATAGGATGGTTGAAAATGCCGTGATCACCGACAAAACAGTGGTAAAGGTCTCTAAGCCAGTGGTCCCGGTACCCAGTGATTTTTGCGGCAAAGGATTGATTAAAATAAGGTCGTTGGGCTGCACATAATAATACGGCGAGTTCATGGCGTCGATGCTGGTAAGGTCTATGTGGTGTACTTTCTGCCCTAAGGGATATTGCCTTATAATTACCACATTCTCCCTATCGCCCGTAACGGTAATGTCGCCGCTGTTGGCAATGGCTTCCATAATGCTCACCTCGTCCCGGTAAATGATGTTCGACCCCGGGCTACCAATTTCGCCATTGATGGTATAACGGATCCCTGCCAGTTTTACGGTGACAAAGATATTGGCCTCGGCTTTAAAAAATTCTTCCAACAGGCGTTTTTCTATTCTTTCCCGCACTTCCTCTACCGTAAGGCCCAATACCTGTACTTCGCCCAAATTGGGAACCCGTATATTGCCGTGCCGGTCCACCACAAACCCATCGTAATACAACCGCTCTTCGCCCGTGGCATTGGGATTGGCATCGCTTATAGGGTTAAAGATGCCCACGGTCTCTTGGTCAATGGCCTTTACGCGGATGCTCAACAGGTCGTTCACGTGCAAACGGTAAGGTTCTTGTTCTTTCTTAATGGGGATTAAACTGTCCTCCACCACCCCATCCTCTTGCAGGTAGGTCAATTGTTTGGTAGAAACACAAGATGATATACATACGGCAAGGATCAATAACAGGATCGGGTACGTAGCTTTCATAAATTGTTGGCTTGTTGCTCGACAAATATAACGCAACGATTGTAATAATAAAATATATTTCACTGTATCTGGGAGAAATGGTATTCTAAATTATATAAAATAACGCCCTAATATCCTATTCTTTTTTGCGCGTCTAAAAAATCCTTCGACAAAATTAGAATAAAAGATTCCCCCCTTGAGGGGGGCTACGGGGGGGTGTTATCAACTTACCGAAGTAGAAAAACACATTACACATTTAAGGTGGTTGAGCCTGCCTGCCGTTTTAAGGTAGGTGAATTTGTAAGCACGAGAGGGATTACAAATTTGTATCGAAACAACCGCCTGTTAAAAGCAAAGATAAGAACACCCCTAAGGTCCCCTCAAGGCGGTGTGCTGAGCCCGCCGAAGTAGGACAATACAACATGATTCCCCCCTTGAGGGGGGCTACGGGGGGTGTCCCAGCAAAATAAACAAAAAAGCCGCCAGAAAAAAGCAATACCCCAGGTGGTTGAGCCTGCCTGCCAATTTTCGGGCAGGTAATCCCGAAAGCGAAGCGATTCGGGATTGTATCGAAACAACCGGCAATTAAAAGCAATAACCAAAGTCCCCCTTTGGGGGATTTAGGGGGACTATTTTTCCAGAGATCGAAAGGACATTGACCGAACCCCTTCCGCCCGCCGGAATAAAATGAAATAACCAAGATAGAAATACCCGCCGGCGGCCACCTTCCCCTGTAAGTCTATTGCGGTTATCCATCAAAATGTTTCATAGGGGAAGGAACCAATTTAGCTAATTTTTTGTGCTCGGAAATCCCCTCAAGGCAATGCGCTGAACTTAGCCTGCCCTGAGCGGAGCCAAAGGGAAGTAGGGGCTACGGGTGGTGTATCCACCTACCGAAGTAGGACAATACAGCGGGATTCCCCCCTTGAGAGCCTGTGCTGAGCTCGTCGAAGTAGGGGCTACGGGGGGTGTTCCTTCACAAAAAAAATTATATCCCATACATAAGGAAAAGAAAACCTTCAATTAGTAAACCATCTTACTAAAATCCCTTTATTTTGCAAAAAGCTATCACGTGAATTACCTTTCAGTAGAAAACATATCAAAATCGTATGGAGAGCGGGTGCTCTTTACCGATATTTCCTTCGGAATCAACCAAGGGCAAAAAATTGGGTTTGTCGCTAAAAACGGGACCGGAAAAACCTCCTTGTTGAATATCCTTTCTGGAGATGATGCCCCAGATACAGGCGAAGTGGTGTACCGCAAAAACCTGAAAGTATCGTTTTTGTCGCAAGAACCCAACTTGGACCCAAAACGCACTGTTGAAGAAGCCATATTGGCATCGGAAAACCCAATTTTAAAAACCATTGCGGCCTACGAACGCGCCTTGGAGAACCCCGAAGACACCGAAACCTACCAAGCGGCCTTCGATGCTATGGACGCCCAGAACGCTTGGGATTTTGAAACCCGATACAAACAGACGCTCTCCAAACTGAAATTGGACGACCTCAACCAGCAAGTCGCTTCGTTGAGCGGCGGACAGAAAAAACGCTTGGCCCTTGCCATGGCCCTGCTTACCAACCCCGACCTGCTGGTGATGGACGAACCCACCAACCACTTGGACCTGGAAATGATCGAATGGCTGGAAGACCTTTTTGCCAAAGAGAATTTCACCTTGTTTATGGTCACCCACGACCGCTATTTTTTGGAACGGGTGTGCAATGAAATCATCGAACTCGATCAAGGCAACCTATATACCTACAAAGGCAATTACAGCTATTATTTGGAGAAGCGCGATGCCCGCATAGAAAATCAGGCCACCGAAACCGAAAAAGCCAAACAGCTCTACAAAAAAGAACTGGACTGGATGCGCCGCCAGCCCAAAGCCCGCACCACCAAAAGCAAATCGCGCATCGAGGATTTCCACGAAATAAAAGCGCGCGCCAGCAAACGCCGTAACGACCACGAGATACAGTTGGAACTCAACATGGAACGCCTGGGCACCAAGGTGGTGGAGCTGCACAACATTTCAAAAGCGTATGACGACAAGGAGCTGTTTACTAACTTTGAGTACAATTTCCTTCGAGGGGAACGCGTGGGCATCATTGGCAAGAACGGCACGGGAAAATCTACCTTTTTAAATGTCATCACCGGCAAACAAGCGCCCGATACGGGTAAAGTGGTGATTGGCGAAACGGTAAAATTTGGCTACTACACCCAAAAAGGGATCCATATTAAACCCGCACAAAAAGTGATTGATGTGGTACGCGAATTTGGGGATTACATCCCGCTTAAAAAAGGGCGGCAGATTTCGGCACAACAACTCTTGGAACGTTTTCTGTTTGACCGAAAAAAACAATACGATTATGTGGAAAAACTAAGTGGTGGCGAGCGCAAACGGTTGTATTTGTGTACGGTGCTCATTAAAAACCCCAACTTTCTAATACTCGACGAGCCCACCAACGATTTGGACATCGTCACGCTCAACGTACTGGAAAGTTTTCTATTGGATTTCCCCGGCTGTTTGATCGTCGTCTCGCACGACCGGTATTTCATGGACAAGATTGTGGATCACTTATTTGTTTTTAAAGGAAAAGGCGAAATACAAGATTTTCCTGGAAATTACAGTGATTATAGAACGTATGAAGACAGCAAACCCAAAAACGAACCTAAAGCTAAACCCGAAACAGCTGAAACAACACAAACTAATTCAAATAAAGAAACGAACAAAGCCAAGTTAAGTTATCACGAACAAAAAGAACATAGAAACCTAGAAAAAGAAATTGCCAAACTAGAAAAGGAAAAAGAAGCGTTACAAAATAAATTCGCCACCGAAAATTGGACCGGAGAAGAAATTGACAAACAATCCTTAAAATTACAAGAACTCATCGACACCATTGAAGAAAAAGAAATGCGCTGGTTTGAGCTGTCGGAGAAAACAGAATGATGCTTGATGTTGGGTGACAGATGTGGGATGATGGCTTCGGGCCGGTTTATCATAACGCATCCCGTCTATCGCAAAGACATTTTGGCAACTTTTATAGCAACATAGAGGTGGTTGAGCCCGCCTGCCAATTTTCGGGCAGGTAATCCCGAAAGCGAAGCGATTCGGGATTGTATCGAAATCACCTATCATCCAGCATCAAGCGTCCAGCATCCAACATCTAGCATCTAAAACAATGAAACACCAAATACTATCATATCTTTCCTTCTTACTCCGTTCTACCAACCAACACGGAGTGCACTCCCCTTTTGTGTATCATTTGCTCACCCAATGTTTTTATGACAAAAAAAAACACAACGCCTATAAAACGTTGAACAACCATCGAAAAGCAGTGTTCGCCGATTCAGAAACCATCGAAGTATCCGATTTTGGTGCGGGTTCACGGGTGTTTAAAACCAATACCCGAACTGTCGCTGCGATTGCCAAACATGCAGGGATAACCCCCAAGAGGCAACGATTGTTGTTTCGGTTGGTGCAGTACCTTCAACCTGCCAAGATATTGGAATTGGGCACTTCCCTGGGGATGGCCACCACCGCTATGGCATTGGGCAACCCCAACGCATCGATTAAAACGGTGGAGGGCTGCCCAAACACTTTACAAAAAGCAACCGGCTATTTTACGGATTTCAAAATTCAAAATATCATATCACACAACCAATCATTTAACGCGTACTTTGAAGCACACCCTTCGGAACCGTTCGATTTGGTGTATATAGACGGCAATCACGATAAAGCAAGCACGTTAAAGTACTTTGAGTTTCTTCTGAAACAGGTAAACAACGATTCGGTTTTATTGTTTGACGATATTTATTGGAACAAAGAAATGACCGAAGCTTGGCAACAAATCATAGCGCACCAAAAAGTAATGGTAAGCATAGACACCTTTCAGTGGGGATTGGTTTTTTTCAGAAAAGAACAGCGAAAACAACATTTTTCCATCCGTTTGTAACATCTGTGCTACCTTTGCGTCTTATGGTATGGAGCAAAAGAAGTAGCACAACAGGATAGTGACCGCCGTTTTTTTAATGAATTTGAGAACAGTCAGTACTACTAAGTTATTGTGCGGTTTAATTCAAACCTCAACAACTCAAAAAGCTCAAAGCTGAATAACCGAGTAGTCCAAAAAACAGTGGCACCAAAATAAAAAACCTTCAACACCCGACCTTGACCAGAACAAACAACCATGGCTTCACTCATTAAAATACGAAACATCACACGCGACTTCCCCTTGGGGCAAGAAATCGTAAAAGTTTTAAAAGGAATTGATTTGGACATCAAAAAAGGCGAATACGTTGCCCTAATGGGGCCTTCCGGCTCTGGAAAATCCACCTTGATGAACCTCTTGGGCTGTTTAGACACCCCAACCTCGGGCAGCTACGAGCTGAACGGCGTCGATGTGAGCAACCTTACCGATGACGAACTGGCCGAAATACGCAACAAGGAAATCGGCTTTGTGTTCCAAACCTTTAACCTGTTGCCGCGCACCACGGCTTTGGACAATGTCGCCTTGCCCATGATCTACGCCGGCGCTTCCAAAACCGCACGGGAAGAACGCGCCACCGAAGTACTGAAAGACGTAGGCCTGGCCGACCGAATGGACCACAAGCCCAATCAGTTGTCTGGGGGGCAACGCCAACGGGTGGCGGTAGGCCGTGCCTTGGTAAACAAACCTTCCATTATTTTGGCCGATGAGCCCACCGGGAACTTAGATTCCAAAACTTCGGTGGAAATCATGAATTTGTTCGATGCCATCCACAAAGCCGGAAACACCGTGATCTTGGTCACCCACGAAGAAGACATTGCCGAACACGCCCACCGCATCATCCGCCTTCGCGACGGCATGGTGGAAAGCGACACAAGAAAAGAAATGGCGGACAATACATAGCTCCCCTCGAGAGCCAGTGCTGAGCCTAGCCTACCCTGAGCGGAGCCGATGGGAAGTAGGACAATGCCGCGGGATTCCCCCCTTGAGAGCCTGTGCTGAGCGTAGACGAAGTAGGGGCTACGGGGGGTGTCCTATGATCATAATAATAAACATTTTGCCTTACACCCCTAAGGTCCCCTCGAGGGGACAATACATTAGGATTCCCCCCTTGAGAGCCTGTGCTGAGCGTAGACGAAGTAGGGGCTACGGGAGGTGTCCCAGCAAAATAAACAAAAAAGCCGTCAGAAAAAAGCAATATCCCAGGTGGTTGAGCCCGCCTGCCAATTTTCGGACAGGTGATCCCGAAAGCGAAGCGATTCGGGATTGTACCAAAACCACCGGCAATTAAAAGCAAGAACCAAAGTCCCCCTTTGGGGGATATAGGGGGACAAGGCAGGTAAGATGAAATAAAAAACAATCACAATGCTGTTAAAAAACCTCGCTTTTCACAAAAAGCCCTATCTCAGGTGGTTGAGTGAATTTGTAAGCACGAGAGTGATTGCAAATTTGTATCGAAACAACCGGCTGTTAAAAGCAAAGATAAGAACATCCCTAAAGTCCTCTCAAGACAATGTGCTGAGCCCGCCAAAGTAGGACATTACAGCGGGATTCCCCCCTTGAGAGCCTGTGCTGAGCGTAGACGAAGTAGGGGCTACGGGGGGGGTGTCCCAGCAAAATAAACAAAAAAGCCACCAGAAAAAAGCCCTATCCCAGGTGGTTGAGTGATTCCGAAAGCGAAGCGATTCGGGATTGTACCGAAACCACCGGTCGCAATGATTTTAAAACACCTTACCACACTCAGATACTCCATAGATACTCCATAGATAGTTCATAGATAGGCCATTGTTTAATAACTTGTCTCCCATTCGCAAATCATACCCCGAAAATCGTATTCCGTATTTCGTATTTCGTACTTTGTATTTCGTACTTTGTATTTCGTACTTTGTATTATTTCGTATTTCATAAATTTTCCTTGGAATTTGCCTCCGGCCTCTGTATCTTCACACCTTATGGACACGTCTTTTTTTTCAAACCCTGTGGTACTGGCGGTAGGCGGTATTTTGTTGCTGCTCCTGCTCTATTTTTGGAACAAACGCAACACCAACACCTTGCGGAAACGACGGCGCAGGCGCTTTAGGGATGATTATTATGAGAAGAAAAGCGAACGAAAAAAAGAAGAACTTTAGAAATTATTCTTTTATCACTTTAACAGTGTAAGCCTCCTTTCCACTTACAAGGTTTAAAAAATACACACCTGTAGGCAAGATGGAGATATCTAGTTGCTCCAAGTTTTGACTCTTTTTGAAATATACTTTTTTTCCTAGGGCATCATATATTGTTGCTTCTTGAAATGTAATATTGAGCGCATCTACTATTAGCAAACCATTTGAAGGGTTAGGATGCACTCGAACGTTTTGTAATTTGTTTTCCTTTACATTTAATATGGTCAGGTTTTCGTACCATGCGATTTTATCTAAATTTTGAGAAGCTGCAATCACATCTATGTCACCGTCATTGTCTATGTCGGCAGCTTTAATATCTCTACCAGAAACGAAATCGGTAGAAATAAGACTAAGATCGCTGAACTGTCCTTGGCCGTCTATATTCTCGAACAACGCGATCTTGCCGTCGATTGATGATATGGACAAAATATCATTGTCACCATCATTGTCAAGATCAGCGGCAAAAACAGTCCGAACAAAATCTGTTTCTAATGTGAGGGTGTTTTTAGACCCGAAAGTTCCTTGTCCATCTATATTTTCATACCAAGCTACTTCATCATCTGCAGGCGAAGCGGTTACAAGATCTAAGTCATTATCATTATCAAGATCTGCCAAAAAAACGGAAGATGTTGCCCCACTCTGAGAATTGATAATATTCGGCGGGCCAAAACCTCCTTGTCCATCAGTATTTTCAAACCACGTAACTATTTCAGTACCAGATGAAGAAGCTACTACGTCCATATCACCATCGCCATCAATATCGCCAATATCAAAATGACGCCCATTATTAGCCTCATCAGCCACAGTCTGTGCATCGCCAAAGGTACCTTGACCATCCAAGTTTCTTCGGTAATAAATAATATTGGAATTTTCTGAAGCAAACATCACATCTTGATCCCCGTCGCCATCAATATCAACTGCTTTAACAGAGAAAGCACCATCGGCCGTGTTAGATATCACTTTTGGGGCACTAAAATCGCCTAATCCATCTAAATTTTCATACCAAACCACCGTATCTATAAATGGTGCCGCAGCCAAAACGTCCATATCATTGTCCCCATCAAGATCGGCTGCATGTACATGAATGGTTTCACTTAAGAAGGCTATGGTATTTTGCGGACCATAATTGCCCAAACCATCCAGATTTTTGAACCAAGTAATAGAACTGCCGAATTTATTAGCAGATATCACATCTTTATAACCATCTCCATCTATATCTGCAATAAAGATGGATTGTGTTCCATCTGCTTCTTCTGTAATTATTTTTTGAGGATTAAATTGCGATAAACCTTTGACATTCATTAAGAATACTACCACTATAATGATATATGCTTTCATATTTAGATATAAGTAAAGCCCCCAAAATTATGGGAGCCTTTAAATTTAAATAATCAATTTAGTTACTTCCTTTTTGGATGACAGTTTCCTCTTTGGAACCATCGTAATAGTTTTCTTCAATTTCGTAAAGTCCGGTTGGCAATTCATTTATCAAATTAGGATTGTTAATGCCCATAGAGTCTTTTTGCATAACGGTAACATTAGTATTAAACACTCCATCATTAAACCGGGTCACTTTACCCGAGCTAGGTGCTAAATTACCATTGTCGTAACATCTTCTAGGCTGTGGCCAGAATGCAGGATCAATATGTTTAATACCGATTGCCGAATGATTAGGGTGGACTATCTTGCTATAATCTGTTTCGTGTTTTCCTATGCTCAATACCACGTTTTGGGTATAGGTAAAAGAAGTATCTTCATAATCGGTCGGTTCTGGACAATCGCAATCACATTCCATAAAACGGTATTCAAAACCGGGTTGAAAGGTAGGCCGCGGCAACGAGTAGGATGGGCCTGAAACATAGTATTCTCCTTTATAAGGCTCGTATAAGGATGCTATATCGGTTTGTGCGGCGGTATAATTACCATTTGGGTCATTAGCAATTCGTTGTTGCATCCGTATGCCTTGTCCCGTACTAAAGATTTCCTTGCACCAAGAATAGCCCATCACGTTGCGAACATCTTGTTCTGAAATCTGATAGGGTTCATCTATGCAATCTGTATTATCACCAGTATAAGTGCAATTTACCTTATCTATATAATAATATCCATATTGATTATCATACCTGCATTGCGACGGAGCCAAATCGTTAAAATAGCAATATTCATTTAAAAAGTCAGGCATAGCTGCTGTATCAACAACCCTATCACCATGGGTGTCAGCATTGAAATCTGGATCATTTGTGTTACGGGTTACGTGCTCACAATAATTTCCATTATATCCAGAAAAAGTGTGCAGTAAATTAAAGTTATGTCCTAACTCATGAATTATGGTAGCATTATTTAAATTAACCGTTGGCATAATAGATACGGTATCACCAGATGCCGCCCCACCAAAATCATCTAAAGCATAGGGCACATAAACATTAAAAGCATTGGGATCATAATATCCATTGCTTTTTGCATAAGTTAATAGCTGCCCTCTTTGACACCGGCTTAAAATTCCATACCCATTTGGATCTGGCAATGGATTTCCATTTGCATCTGTTTGCACTTCGCAACCATTTTCACCATAGATTACCAAAGGCACAAAAGGGGGGCTGTCAAGAGAACCAAATCCTCTATATTTAAAAAATATGTTGAGTGGATTGAATTTAATGTTTAAGTGGGCTACAGACTCTAAAACCTTTGCTTCGGTCAAGGGATCGTTGTTGTTTCCGTTAGCTTCGTTAACTTGCCAATAGTAGATGTTAAACACTACGGGAGGAAAGTTTTTCAATACGTTCTCATCAGTAGAGGCTGTGTAAACCCCAATGGGGTCTGGAGTAGTATTTTCTTCGGTTGCACAAATAAAATAATCCTGTGCGTTCATAGCTATTGCATTTAACGTAAAAATACAAAAAAGTAATAATTTCCTCATAAGTGAAAGATTTTAATTAATTAGTTGAAATATCATTATAAATATAGTGATTTATATGTCACATACAAAATTATTTTCATTTTCACCTTTATTGGGTGGACAAAGGAGCTAATAAATATTTGATAAAATTTGGTGATAACCTAAGAAAGTATAGAGTCGAGCAGTCCATATCCCAAAAACAATTGGCTTTCGAGACTGGTCTGTCCAGAGAATATATCAATAGAATTGAAAATGGACGAGTAAATATATCATTAACAAATATAATGGAACTTGTTACAGCACTAAACATTCCTGTAAACAAACTATTGAATTTCACAGGATAATTTAGACCTCAATACTCATAAAGGTTTTTACAACTTTCCTACCTTTGCACAAAACCTTTTCCATGAAAATATACACCAAAACAGGCGACAAAGGCACCACGGCCCTCTTTGGCGGGACGCGCGTACCCAAATACCACATCCGTATCGATAGTTACGGCACCGTGGACGAACTCAACTCCAATATTGGCTTGATACGCTCCCAAGACATCGATCCTCGTTCCAAAGAAATACTGGTCCACATACAGGACCGCTTGTTTACCTTGGGCGCTATGCTGGCCACCGACCCCGAAAAGGCCAAATTAAAAAGCGGTAAGGATCGCCTCAACATCCCCAAAATAAAAGAAGAAGACGTAACCCGCTTAGAAACCGAAATGGATATGATGAACGAAGCCCTCCCGCCCGTAACCCACTTTGTGCTGCCCGGCGGCCACCCTACCGTGTCATATTGTCACATATCCCGCTGTGTGTGCCGCCGTGCCGAACGTTTGGCGACGCTCTTGCATCACGAAGAACCCATTGACGAGCTGGCACTGAAATATTTAAACCGCCTATCTGACTACCTGTTCGTACTGGCACGAAAATTGACTCATGACCTGCAAGCTGAGGAGATTAAATGGATTCCCGAGAAATTATGAGGTTTTTCCATAAAATTTAATATATTATAAATCAGCGATTTAAAAACGTTCTTTAAAATATAGCATAAATAATTGCGATTTTTCTTGACTTTTTAATCGAAAAAATTATTTTTGCAGAAATTATAAAACCCTAAGTGCTATGTACTGGACTTTAGAATTGGCATCCTATTTAAGCGATGCGCCCTGGCCGGCAACCAAAGACGAATTGATCGATTACGCCATTAGAACGGGAGCCCCATTAGAAGTAGTGGAAAACCTACAAGCGATTGAAGATGAAGGTGATTCGTACGATTCCATCGAAGAAATTTGGCCGGACTACCCCACAGACGAAGATTACCTGTGGAACGAAGACGAATATTAAAAACAGCATGACCAATGCTACCTTACAACAATAACTGAAATATTAATTAAAAAGTCTCTATACCCATAGAGGCTTTTTTTTTGCTCAACACAAAAAACACCATGCGCACAAATAAAACAAACCATCCTTTTGGTTACCTTATTTTTTTGCAGTTTTTTTGTACTTGCCAACCCAAGGCATCTTGCCTGCACCTTTTTGAGCATAAAACACACCAATAACCCATGGGAATATTAGACAATATCTTAAAAGTCTTTGTTGGGGACAAATCCAAGAAAGACATTAGTGAAATCCAACCGTACGTCGATAAAATAAAAGAACACGAGGCCGCCATGGCCAAGCTCTCCTTAGATGAACTTCGGGCCAAGTCCGATGCCTTCCGTACTAAAATCAAAGAAGACCAAAAAGAAGTACAACAACAGATAGACCAACTTAAAATCGATGCCGAAGCCGAAGAAGACATCGACAAAAAAGAGGAAATCTACAACCAAATAGATGCCTTGAAAGACGACCGCTACGAAGTGGAAAAAGCAACCTTGGACGAGATACTCCCCGAAGCCTTCGCCGTGGTAAAAGAAACCGCCAGACGCTTTGTGGACAACGAAACCCTTACCGTAACCGCCACGGCTTTTGACCGTGAACTTTCAGCAACCAAAGATTATGTGAACTTAGATGACGACAAAGCCATCTGGCAAAACTCTTGGGATGCCGCCGGGAAAGAAGTAACCTGGGACATGGTGCATTACGACGTACAGCTTATAGGCGGGGTGGCCATGCACCAAGGCAAAGTCGCCGAGATGCAAACAGGGGAAGGTAAGACATTGGTCGCGACCTTGCCGGTTTATTTAAACGCCCTGGCCGGAAACGGGGTGCACTTGGTAACCGTAAACGACTACCTGGCCAAACGGGACAGTGCATGGATGGCGCCTATTTTTGAATTTCACGGGCTAAGCGTGGATTGCATCGATTACCACCGCCCCAACAGTGAAGAGCGCCGAAAAGCCTACAATGCAGACATTACCTACGGAACCAACAACGAATTCGGTTTCGATTACCTGCGCGACAACATGGCGCATGATCCCAAAGACTTGGTGCAGCGCCCACACCATTACGCCATTGTGGATGAGGTGGATTCGGTATTGATCGATGACGCCCGTACGCCTTTGATCATTTCTGGGCCCGTACCCGAAGGCGACCGCCACGAATTCAACGAACTGAAACCAAAGGTCCAGGACATCGTGAACGTACAGCGCAAGTACTTGACCGGGGTGTTGGCCGAAGCCAAAAAGCTCATTAAAGAAGGCGACACCAAAGAAGGTGGTTTCCAATTGCTGCGGGTCTATCGCGGTTTGCCAAAAAATAAGGCATTGATCAAGTTTTTATCTGAAGACGGCGTACGCCAAATCCTTCAGAAAACCGAAAACCATTACATGCAGGACAACAACCGCGAAATGCCGAAAGTTGATGAAGAACTGTATTTTGTAATTGACGAAAAGAACAACCAAATAGAATTGAGCGATAAAGGGGTGGAATACCTTTCGGGCGAAGACAACCCAGATTTCTTCGTGATGCCCGAAATGGGGACCGAAATCGCAAAGATAGAAGCGCAGGAACTTCCAAAAGAAGAAGAAGCCGAACTGAAAGAAGAGCTCTTCCGCGACTTTGGGGTTAAAAGCGAGCGTATCCATACCCTCAACCAATTGCTGAAAGCTTATGCCCTGTTTGAAAAAGACACCCAATACGTGGTGATGGACAACAAAGTGATGATCGTGGACGAGCAAACGGGCCGTATTATGGACGGGCGCCGCTACAGCGATGGCCTGCACCAAGCCATTGAAGCCAAGGAAGACGTAAAAATCGAGGCCGCCACCCAAACCTTTGCCACTATTACGCTTCAAAACTACTTCCGTATGTACCGGAAACTATCGGGAATGACGGGTACTGCCGTTACCGAAGCCGGCGAGCTATGGGAAATCTACGAACTGGACGTGGTGGAAATCCCCACCAACCGCCCCATTGCCCGTAACGACAAAGAAGACAAGATTTACAAGACCAAGCGCGAAAAATACAATGCAGTGATCGACGAAGTGACCGACCTCTCGAAAGCCGGGCGGCCGGTGTTGATTGGTACGACCTCGGTAGAGATTTCCGAATTGCTGAGCCGTATGTTGAGCATACGCAACATTCCGCATAATGTATTGAACGCCAAACTGCACAAAAAAGAAGCCGATATTGTTGCCGAAGCCGGTAAAAGCGGCATGGTGACCATCGCGACCAACATGGCTGGCCGTGGTACGGACATTAAACTGAGCAAAGAAGTTAAAGAAGCCGGCGGCCTTGCCATTATTGGTACCGAGCGCCACGACAGCCGCCGGGTGGACCGGCAGTTGCGCGGACGTAGTGGACGACAGGGTGACCCGGGAAGCTCGCAGTTTTACGTATCGCTGGAAGATAATTTAATGCGCCTTTTTGGTAGCGAGCGCATTGCCAAAATGATGGACCGTATGGGACTGGAAGAAGGCGAAGTGATCCAACATTCCATGATTTCAAAGTCCATTGAGCGGGCACAGAAAAAAGTGGAAGAAAACAACTTCGGAATCAGGAAGCGCCTGTTGGAATATGACGATGTGATGAACGCCCAACGGGAGGTGATTTACAAACGCCGCTACCACGCCTTGTTTGGCGAACGCCTTCGCGTGGATATTGCGAATATGATTTTTGAAACTTCCGAAGCTATTTCTGAAACCAACAAACTGGCGCAGGATTACAAAAACTTCGAGTTTGAACTGATCCGTTACTTCTCGATGAGCTCGCCTATTTCTGAAAAGGAGTTCGAGAAAATGAACACTTTGGAAATTGCCGGGAAAGTGTATAAGGCCGCTTACCAACATTACCACGACAAAATGTTGCGCAATGCCGAAATGGCCTACCCAGTGATCAAGAACGTGTATGAAAACCACAAGGACCAGTACAAACGTATTTTGGTACCGTTTACCGATGGCGTAAAAACCCTCAACGTAGCGACCGATCTTGAAAAAGCATACGAGACCGAAGGGAAACAACTGGTACAGGATTTTGAGAAAAACATCACCCTTGCCATTATCGACGACTCTTGGAAAACCCACTTGCGCAAAATGGACGAGTTGAAACAATCGGTACAGTTGGCCGTGCACGAACAAAAAGACCCCTTATTGATCTATAAGTTTGAAGCGTTCGAACTTTTCAAGGTTATGATAGACAAGGTAAACCGAGAGGTGATTTCCTTCCTGTTTAAAGGAGAGTTACCACAGGAAAACCAACAGCAGATTACCGAGGCCAAACAAGTGCGCAAAAAGGAAAAACTCAACGAAGAAAAAGAGGAAATCCAAAACATGGACGAGCGTGCTGCACAATCACGTGCTGCCGGCAATACCCAACAGCAACAACAACAGGTTACCGAAACCATTGTACGCGAACGTCCAAAAATAGGCCGCAACGAGAAAGTGACCATTAAAAACGTGATGAGCGGAGAAAATAAAACCTTGAAATACAAACAAGCCATCCCATTATTGGATAAAGGGGAATGGGTGCTGGTAGATTAAGAATGTTTATTATAACTATTTAATAAGGTCCCGAGGGTGTAACTTCGGGACCTTTTTTTATTCGGTTTATCCTAAACCCATAATCGATGTTGAACAATTTTATAATTTCCTTATCTTTGAATATGCCAAAACTATATGAATATTTCGGGCTGATTGTCCTATTTTATTCCAATGAACATGAACCGATTCACGTTCACGGAAAATTTCAAAATTTAGAGAGCAAAGCTGAAATTATTTTTGAGGATGGCAAATTTGTTGAAATTCGAATAAGTAAAGTAAAAGGAAAAAAACCTTTAAGCGACAAACATCAAAAACAATTAAAGATCCTTGTTGAAAAATATAGGGACGACATTGTTAATAAATGGATCGATTTTTTTGTTTACAATAAACCTGTTAAATCTGAAAAAATCACAAAAAAAATAAAATAATGGTTATTTCTATAGAAAATGCAGTGTACATAGATGGATATAAAATAGCTTTTCGATTTTCTGACGGAGTGAATAAAACCGTGGACTTCGAACCATTTTTGAAATCTTCTTCAAATCCCATGATCACTAAATTTTTAGATATAAAAAGGTTTAGGGATTTTAAAATAGTCCATGGCGATTTAATGTGGAACGATTATGAAATGTGCTTCCCGATTTGGGATTTGTACAAAGGAAATATTTAAAAAATCTTCTATAGGAAATTTTATTCGAAATCCATAAAAAACAAATAAGCCTTCTCTTTGATTGAATAAAGACGAATGATCGCTTACCGATGAGTTGGAAAATGAAAGATGGAAATTGGAGGATGGAAGTATAATTTTAAAGAAGTTTAATTTGCCAGAAACCTTGAAATAAAAATTGTTTTGGGGTTCCTTTTTTTGGGTATCTTTGGTTGCTTCAAAAACCTAAGATGAAAAAACTGTATATCGAACTCAAATGGGCTGTCATTTTTATGGTTACCCTCCTTTGTTGGATGCTGCTCGAAAAAACCTTGGGCTGGCACGGAGAAAACATTGCAGACCATTGGTGGATGACCATGCTCTTTGCTCCTTTTGCCGTTTTATTTATCTATTGGCCATACGGGAAAAAAGAAGAAGGGCGTACCAGAAAAAAATGACGTGGTTGCAAGGGTTTGTATCAGGTATTATTTTATCGCTTTTTGTGGCGTTGCTTTCCCCCATTGGTCAATACATAACCCACAACTACATTACTCCAGAATATTTTAACACGGTCATTGAATATTCGGTCACCAACGATATAATGACGCGTACCAAGGCCAACGACTATTTCAATATAAACAATTATATGTGGCAATCAGCTTTTGGCGCATTGGGCTTCGGGGTGGTTACTGCAGCCATCGTTGCTTTTTTTACAAGGAAAAAGTAATTGAGAAGTATTGTTTTATAGGTTGTTTCAATTTATTGTTAAAAATATTCTGCTTTAAAACCTTCTTATCTACACCAAAAAAAAGACGGGGCAGCTTATTAAAATAGTAACTTTGCAAAAGTCTTTAACAAGGCTGGATATCTAAATAAGTTATGCGACTTGTATTCTATTTTTGTTTGGTTTCACTCCTATTGCCCTTGGTCTTTTACGCTCAAGAACATACAGCTATAGACGATCTTTTGATGGAAGCCAAAAGCAAACGCTACTCCCAGCCCGAAGAAGCAGGTAAAATAGCTACATATATTATAAACCAAGATAAAGATCCTACCATAACTGCCCAAGCCACCTTGCTTTTGGCTACCAGCTATTATGTAAGGGGAAATTATAATGACGCGGTAATAAATGCTCTCCAAGCAAAAAAGATTGCGGATGCTTCCAATGCTATTGAAATAAAACTGAAATCCAACCTCTTTGCCATAAAACTTTTACGAGAGTTGGGGTTAGAAACCGTTGCGACAAACTATCTAGAAGAATTACATATTTTAGAAGATAACGTAACCGATAAAAAGCTGTCCATGTGGCTATCGGGAAAACTGAAACAAGATCGGGCATACACCTATTCTATAACTGGAAACACTTCTGAAGCAACAAAGCTTTTATATCAGGCACATCAAAATTTCGTAACAATAAAAGATACGCTTTCCGCAACTGGAACCACACTTCTTTTATCTGAAGTTTTTGAAAAAACCGGCCGTCTTGATTCTGCTAAAGTTCATTTAAAGAAAACCTTGGAAACCCTTCAGCAAATGGATCATACCGAAATGAAGGCATTACAGCAATTGGCGCATATTTATTTTTCTGAAAAAAATTATAGCAAATCGATACAGGTATTCAAAGAAGCTTTTACCATTTCAGAACAGATAACCAACCCCTATTTTAAAAACAAATGTGTGGAAGGGCTGGCCATGAATTACCTGGCCCTGGAAGACGCGCAAAACTTTTACGCCCTTAAACAACAAGCCAATATCCTTTCAACCGAAATGGAAACCGATACAGACAAGGCTGTAAATTCGGTTTATAATTTTATTAATGAGCGCCAAATAGAACGTTCTGAAGCAAAAATAAACGAAGCAAAAATTTGGATATATAGTTTATTAGGACTGTTCCTTTTGCTATTGGCATCGGGCATTATTATAAATTATTTCTATAATTCGAAAACAAAACAATATGCAGCCATTAGCAAATATATTTTACCAAAAGAACCCGTTAAAGTACACAAGCTTGAAAAAATAGTTCTTGAAAAAAGTGCAATCGTCCCTGAAGAAACCGAACGTTTGTTATTAAAAAAACTGGATGCTTTTGAATCTGGAAAAAAATATACCAATCAGGATATGAGCATCGCTTGGTTGGCCTCAGAATTTGAGACCAACACAAAATACATTTCCGAAGTAATCAATCGTCATAAAGGAAAAAACTTCAACAGTTACATCAACGAATTGCGAATAGACTATATTATTGAAAAGTTAAGAACCGACCCGGTTTATTTAAATTACAAAATAAGCTATCTGGCCGAAGAAAGCGGTTTTTCTTCACATAGCAGCTTTACAACGGTTTTTAAGTCGGTGACAGGTGTTTCACCCACTAAGTTTATGGAGGTTTTCAAAAAAAGTAAAGAAACGGCATGAAAGCAAAAAGCCTTATTCCGTCCATACTAATCGTGCTGTGCTCTTTATGCAGTGCAGCCGGTTTGGCACAAAAACACTTAGACAGCCTTGTTGATGTTACTACTAATAAAGTCTTTGAAGATCCCGAGGCAGCCATCAGGATTGGGGAAGATGTGTTGACCAAAGCAACCAAACCCAAAACTAAAACCTATGCATTGATGTTGATTAGCAATGCATACCTTTCTAAAAGGGAGAACACAAAATCTTTGGAATATGCCCTTAAAACACGCCAGTACTTAGACAAGATAAGCAGTGAGAAAACCCGTATAAACGTGTTGAACACTATTGGAATGCAATATCAACAATTGGGCATTTACGATAAAGCTATTGATTATTTGGATGAAGCCTTACAGCGTTCTAAAAAAATAACAGATCCAGAAAAATTACCGTCTCTTTTAGGGTTCAACTATACCATTAGGGGGTTTATTTATAGGGAGCAAATGAGTTGCCAAATAGCCTTAAATTATTTTAACAAAGCCATATTTCACTTTAAAAAAATAAGCGCCGATAACTCCATGACCGCAAACCTGAGCACTTTGTGTTATAACAAAGGCAATTGTTTTTTACAAATATCGCAAATAGATTCGGCACGCGTCAATTTTAAAAAATCAATAGCGTATGCACAATCCATTGGTGCCAATAGCCTCTATGCCTTTGCCAAAAAAGGGTTAAGCGAGGTTTATACCGTAGAAGGAAACTATAACCAAGCGATAACAGCGTTAGAAGAAGCCGAAAAAGCATCGCAACAAGTAGGCGATTTAATTTTAAACCAAGGTATTTACAAAAACTTTTCAGATAATTATTTGGCGTTGAACAACCACGACTTGTATAAAATTTACTTCGATAAATATAAAAACGTTCAAAAACAGATACATATTAAAGAAGAAAAAACGATTAATAATTCCATAAAAGACACCATAGAAGAAAACCAGTTGCACACTGAAAAAACACTTTTAAAACTGCAAACCGTTCAATGGATATTACTTGGATTAATTATCGCTCTATTTGTTATTTTGACAATTTTGACTCTAAAAAATCATAAAAAGCTTAAAAAAGCACAAGCAAAGCTGGAAAGCCTAACACAATAACAATCTTATTCTAAAACTCAGTAATAATCTCATTTTTAGTGACTTAAAAATATTTTATGCTTTTAAAATTCACGAATTTCAAAAGGTAAGTCCTTTTATTATAGTAAAAGGTTTTCTACTTTCGGCCTCATAATTACCACTAATACATTTAAATAATTTATGATGAAAAAAATTACCTTTTTAGTAAAAAGCATGGTCATGGCCTGCTTAGTAATGGGTGCTTCGCAACTGCAAGCCCAAGTAGAACTTAACGTGCTTACCCAACCCGAAACCCGCTTTAACGATATAAACGATAACGGTTTTGGCATTACCGTTTTTGAATATTACGATTTTGGCTCCAACCAATTAACGCCTTCTGAAGAAGAAGCCTTTACCTTGGCCGCTACAAACAATAATGAAGATATTGCCGGCACCATGATGTATGATGAGACCAACTTCATTCTACAAGCTGCATACCGAAAAGACGGTACGTGGAACCCTATAGGCTTTTTGCCCGAACAAGACCCACAAAACTTTGACGAAAACACCCCTTACGACATTTCGCCCAACAGTAAGTATATAACTGGACAAACAAACATAGGGAACGACTATGGCGGGTTTTTGTTCGATACCGAAACCGAAGAACTCATGGGCGTTTTTGACCCTCAAGGCGAAGCAGGTGCCTTTTACGCTGTGAACGACAACGGAATTATGGTAGGATGGGTAGATCGTCCTGATACCGGTGGTACGTTACGGGTTCCCGCTTACCGTACCTTAGACGGTGAATACCACCTTATTCCTGAAGGCCAATTGCCAACAGTAACTGGCATAAACACCATTGGCAACATCAACAACAACGATGTCATGGTAGGCGATTTTGACCTACAGCCCTTCATTTACGATCTGGCTACCGATACTTTTACACAATACGACCTCCCCGAAGGTGCCGATGCTGCTGCGTTTACAAGTATCTCTGAAAACGGTGTTGCCGTAGGCTATGCTGAAGTTGGCTTTCAAGTTCGCGATGCCATTATCTACCACCCCACCTTTGGCGAACAACCTGTATATTTAAAAGACGTGTTGCAAGCCAATGGCGTAACCATCGATACCGATGATGGCCTTTTGGGAACTGCAATAGCTATATCGCCCGACGGAAAATACGTATCGGGTTGGGTAAACGGTCCACCACCATTTGTAGAAGGATGGGCAGCGTACCTTGACGATTTGGTATTGGGCACAAACGATGTGGCACAATCCACAGTGTCTTTTTATCCTAACCCCGTTAACGACGTATTGCACTTAAACACTACAGAGACCATCGACTCGGTGGCGATCTACACCATCACCGGACAAGAAGTTTTCAATGTTGATTTTAACGACAACAACACCCAAGTGAACGTTTCAAGTTTATCAAGTGGCGTTTATTTGGTAAAAGTAAACAGCAACAACACAGTTGAAACCTTAAAGGTAGTGAAGCAATAAGCTTCTCTTTCACATAACTTAAATAAACTTTTATCGCCCCTTTCCATTGCTTTTGGAAAGGGGTTTTTTATATAGATACAAACAGGCAGGCTTATTTCAGAAGAACGCCTAGACTTTTTTAGGGTGGTTCAATTTTGCGGTAAAAAACATAGGTAACCCCTTGTTTTTAGTTTTTAAAAGAGAGGATAAAATGGTTTCGTAACCGTTCCGAAGTAATCTTATCGCCAATTTCCAATAAAGCCGGTGATTTTTTTTAAAAATTTCAATGGCTTACCGAAAGAAAGTTTTATTTTTCCGAAAGGAAACCGCTGCCCGTTGCTTCGTGATTGACCAATGTCGCATAGGGAGGCTTAAAAAACACCATTAATTAAACCGACAACACTTTATGGCTTCAGGATTTTTTGCATTGCTCGACGACATTGCCACCCTTATGGACGATGTTTCGGTAATGAGCAAAGTGGCCGCAAAAAAAACGGCCGGCATCTTGGGGGACGACCTGGCGGTAAATGCCGAGAAAGCCTCGGGGTTTATGTCCGATAGGGAACTGCCCGTGCTTTGGGCCATTACCAAGGGCTCGTTTTTAAACAAACTCATTATCCTTCCCATTGCTTTTTTGTTGAGTGCCTTTTTACCCGTGGCCATTACCGTGATCTTACTGCTTGGCGGGTTGTATTTGGCGTATGAGGGCGCAGAGAAAATCTATGAATTTATTGTGCCCCACGCCCACGGAAAAAAAGATGAACACCCACAAAACCTTTCTGAAGCAGAACGGATGAGTTTGGAAAAAGAACGTATAAAATCGGCTATACTGACTGATTTTATTCTTTCCATCGAAATTGTGATCATCGCCCTAGGCACGGTAACGAAGGAACCATTAACCAACCAAATACTGGTGGTTTCCATCATTGCCTTGATTGCTACCATAGGCGTTTACGGTATTGTTGCCTTGTTGGTACGTATGGACGAGTTTGGCCTTAAGTTGATCGATTTAAACGAGCAAGATGACAGCTTTTCAGATAAAGTAGGAAAGTTTTTGGTAGCCGCCCTTCCAAAGGTAATTAAAAGCCTGAGCGTAATCGGAACCATTGCGTTGCTGCTTGTTTCTGGAGGGATTTTTGTGCACAACATCGATTTTGTACACCACTTGGTTGCAGGATTCCCCTTTGTGCTTGGAGAGCTGGTTGTTGGCCTCGTGGTAGGAGTTGTGGTTTTGCTCGTGATTCTGGGATTAAAAAAAGGCTGGCAGGCCGTAAGGCAGCCGCAGTAGTTTCTGTAAAATTTTATAATGTTTGTGCATAGAGAGCAAAGGGTTGGCTTTATTTTAGGTTATCTTCTTCTTTTTATTAGCAACTGCATTTTAAATGATTCCGATATTTAAAAACCGCCCGTGGTTAATAGTTAAATTATTTCATTTTTTATACTTTTGAGCCTTTAATTATTTATGCCCTACTTATACGCCTTCATTTTATTTTTTTTGGTCAGTAGTTCTGTAAGTTCTCAAACAACGGAGTTGCAAAAATTGGAGCTACAAGCCAGTAAAATGCTTTTCAGAAAACCTGATTCAGCCAAGATAAGTTTATTAAAATTACTGGAGTATTCTAATCAACGTCACGATACGGCAGTAGCCAAGACCTATAGCAACCTTGGCATAACGTACAATCAGTTGGCCAAATACGATTCGGCCACGCAGTACTTCAAAAAGGCAATTGAGCTTACCAAGGATTATCCTTTACAGCAAGCCGGTATTTACTCGAACCTTGCCATTAACTATCGCATTACGAGTGACTATGAAAAATCATTAGCCAGCTTAGACACCGCAATGCAAATCTATCGTCAAGAAAACGATTTAAATGGGAAGGGGTTGGTCTATGGCGAAATGGCCTCCAACTATAGCTACATGCAAAAAAAGGAAAAAGCTATTGTGTACTTGAAAAAGGCCATCAAAATTTTTAAGGAGACCGAGGATCCCAGGCTATATATCTTGCAACAGAAATTGGCCAATGCGTATTACAATAATGAAGAATATGTTTTTGCCGTCGATTTATACGAACAAATACTTCCCACCTTTGCCAAAAAGAAAGAGGCTTCCTATTACTTTACGTTGCTTGCTTATGCCGAAAGTTTAATGCACTTGGGAAAACCCGAAGCAGCCGAAAAGCGTTTGCAAGAGGCCAAAGAAGGTTTTGAACAGATTAACAACCGAGAGTACAAGTATGTGGCAATGGGGAAACTGGGAAAGATTTATAACGCCACAGGCCGGCCGGCCCTTGGACTAAAAGCGTTACGGGAAGCTTACCAATACCTGTTAAAAGTAGATTCTACGCGTTTTTTGGAAATTGCGAGTGCCTATCTAGACGCATTGAACAACACAGAGGATTTTACCACTGCCTTGGAGGTAATACGGCAAGTAAAAGAAGAAACAAAGGACTTTAAGCATAAAATGAACGCTCAAGATGAACTGAAGTTTCTCCTTTACGCTCGTGAAACCTATAGGAAAACACAACGTTACCCACAGGCCCTCAAAGTCTATGACCGGGTTGACTTTCTAAAAGACTCTATAAGAAACGCGGTAGATGCCGTAAAAATAAAACAATTGGAAGCCGCTTACCAAAACGACATACAGCGCGAGAAGAATATCGTTTTGGAAGAAAACAACACCCTTTTGCAACAAAACAGTGAGAAACAAAAAAAACTGACCATTCTCAGCTTGGTGTTTATTATTGTATTAATAGGGCTTCTTGTCGTTATATATAGATACCATCGAAAACAACTTTCACTGCATAGGGAGTCTATGGCCAATTTAGAAAGGTCCAATGTCATATTAAAAGAAAAACAAGACTTAGAACACGCATTGTTGGCCGAAAAAGAAGAAAACCTAGGCGATAAGGAGCGCGAATTAGTAGCCATCACCCTAGAAGCAGCGGACACCCAAAATAAAATCGTAAACTTATTGGAGTCCAGTAAGACCGATGAAATCTCGAACGAACTTTCCGCTAAGATCATGGGGATTCTGAACCGTAAGAATTATTGGAAGCATTTTAAAACAAAGTTTGTGGAAGTCCATCCCGAGTTTGGCCAGAAGCTTTCCAACACCTTTCCCAATTTATCGGAAAACGACATTGCCTTCTGTTCTTTACTGAAACTTCAATTAACCAATAAAGAAATTGCATCTTTATTGGGTATCAGTCATCAAAGTGTTATTTCAAAAAAGTACCGCATCAAGAAAAAAATGAAACTTGACAAAGAAGACCAAAATTTTGAACAAATCATCCGTGATTTATAGCGCATAAAATATCATTTTATCGATGTTTTTCGCCTTACCTTATTTGCATCTCCTTTTTAAAATACATTCAGGAAAAATAGCAACTTAAAGTTGATACGCCAGCTATCTATTTTCTTTCGCAACATCCCCTTTATTTCGTAATCAAATATTAATCAGCTGTTTAGACACAAAAAGAACATTTTATGTCTATACTCTATCTATATGTATGTCTATATTTCATCTATATCTTTTTCTTCTGCATTTGGTATAGAATCATTTTATTTGTCCTAACCAAATGTTAAAAATGAATTTATTTTTAACCGAGCTTTAACCTTTAAATTTTAATTATGCAAAAAGTATTACTCGTGCTGTCCATGGCACTAATTTCGTATGGCTCCTATTCTCAAGATTCATGGAAATCTTATTATGAAGACAGTAAAGTAAAAATTGAATACCAACTTGCTGACTGTAATGATGCAGCAAACGGTTTTAATTTTAAGTATTATTTGTTGAGAGTAGCGAACAAAACACAAGAGTCTCTGGTGGTGCAGTATGTTCTTGAACCTTCAAAACATGTTTCAACTACCGCAGAACACTCCAACCGATTTATTTTGGCTCCTTCCGAAGTACGTAAAGGAAACTGTACAGCTAAAAATAAAAGCCTTACCTATTTTGCTAAAGACAATAAAGATGTAGCAAAAACACCCAAACCAATTATAATTTCTAAAATACATGCTTATGCCCTGTAAATTACCCCGCTTATTTATGTTGATAACCGTACTGTTTAGTTCGGTTTTATGCGCACAAACCACAGATTTCACTACCAATTTGGCCAGCGGATCTTGTGGAAACACCACTGTTGAATTTAACGGTACTGCCAGCAGCTCTACCACTGCTACCGCTTACACCTTTAATGGAGGGACCCTCCCCAGTGGTTGGTCGGCTTCGCCTTTTACCGTGAGCTCAAACACCTGCCCTGGACAAAATACCCCCGACAACAGCCCGTATTTCTGGGCGACCGATTTAGCCACCTCCGGCCCTAATTCCGGCAAGCGCTTTGTTCAAACAAATGCCGTAGATGTGAGTTTAGGCGGATCTATAGAGTTTTACATTCGGTATGGCAACAACGAAGGCTCAGGCTGTGAGCAACCTGATGCCGCCAATGAAGAAGTGTACTTGCAATACAGTATTGACAATGGTGCAACTTGGGTTGAAATATATGGTGGATGGGACACCACCGGTTCCGGCAACTATGCTTGGTATAACTGGTACTGGAACGATATCGCCATCCCCCCAGCAGCACAAACGTCCAACACGTTGTTTAGATGGTATCAGCCTACAAATTCTGGCACCGCTTTCGACAACTGGGGCTTGGAAGATGTTTCCATTAGTGCCACTGTAGCCGTAACGGTTACCGATTGGGATTGGGATTTTGGAGATGGCAATACTTCCACTGCTCAAAACCCTACCCATACCTTCGCTTCCACGCCTGGGACAACAGATTATACTGTATCGTTAACCGCTACTTTCAGTGATGGTACCACCAATACCGAAACAAAAACGTACACGGTATATGTAGACGACACGGCCCCTACGGCAACGTGTTCGACCACAACACAGGTTATTGCTACCGATGCCAACAATTGTACGGCAACATTACCCGATTTATCGGGATTGATTTCGGCTACCGATGATTGTTCCACTGTTACGATCGTGCAGAACCCTGTTCCCGGCACTGTTTTAGGTGCAGGCACGCAACAAGTAAACTTTACAATTACTGATGATAATGGCAATACCACCACCGTCTGCCCTATCACGGTTACCATAGAAGATACCACCAATCCCGCAGTGTCGGTACAAGACATCACTGTTCCTTTAAACAGCAGTGGTCAAGCAACTATAGCTGTTTCAGATATTGAACTAAGCAGCAGTGATAACTGTGCGATTGACACGAAAGTTTTAAGTAAAACCTCTTTTGATTGTTCAAACTTAGGAACCAACAGTATTAATTATACCGTAACCGATACGAATGGGAACAGCACCACGACCCCTGTTACCGTTACCATAATCGATGATGAGGCACCTACCGCGCGTACGCAGAACCTTGTGCTTCAATTAAATGATCCGAACGGCCTTACCATAACCCCTGCTATGGTGGACAACGGCTCTACCGATAACTGTAACCTTACTTTATCGCTAAGCCAATCCACATTTGATTGCAGCGACATAGGCACCCAAAATGTGGTACTGACCGCGACAGATAGTGATGGCAATACCCATTCAGAAAATGCAGCTATCACGATTACAGCACCCGATCCGTATGTAGTTACTTCTGCTGGGACAACTCAAGTGGCAAACCCCACCACTTTCACTACTGTTGACCCATCCATTGCGATAACGTACAATGGCAACGCCGACGGAGCGCTCATTTCTGTAGAGTCTAATTTTTCATCTGGAGATGAGTTAGCTTTGGCTTCAGGATACACTTTGCCCTCTGGAGTGAGTGCCAACTACAACGGAAATACCGGAACGTTAACCATAACGGGCACACTTACCGAAAACCAAGTAGAATCCATATTTCAAAACGTTCAGTTTAGAAGCAGCAGCTCCAATACTTCCGATCGCTCCATTCAGTTTACTGTAGGAAGCAGTCTTTCAAATCCGAATAACGATCACTATTATGAATATGTAAGCGGTAGTTTTACGTGGACGCAAGCGAAAGCCGATGCTGCCACCCGCACGTTATACGGACTCCAAGGATATTTAGCGACTGCCACTTCGGTTGAGGAAAATGACTTTATAACCACCAAATTAACAAATGATGGCTGGCTGGGAGGCTCAGACGATTTTAATCAAATCAATCAGGCAGTTGGAAGCCCAATATACGCCAATCAAAATGAGGCAGAATCCAATTGGTACTGGGTTACGGGACCTGAGGCTGGAACACAAATGTCCGTTGACAGTACTCCCTTGCCGCAACAATATGTAAATTGGAATGCTGGCGAGCCCAATAACTCCAACGGTAACGAACATTATATGCAAATTTATTTTACCAATAATGGCCGTTGGAACGATCTGAGCAACAGCAACGCATTGGGTTATATTGTTGAATATGGAGGGATTGCCGGAGATCAAGACTGTTTTTCATTTTCAAATGCAAAAACCGTAGTACTTAACCAAGCCCCGGTTATTAAAGCCATACCGGATGTTTCTGGATGCCCAAGTGCTGTTTTTACGCAACCGATAACCGTAACGGACGTAGAGGATGCTCCAGCAGATCTTACGGTAGTTGCCACCTCTAATAATCAAGCACTTGTAAGCGACAGCAACTTATCGGTTTCGTATGACGGTACTGAATTTATAGTAACCGGAACCCCAAACCCAAGTGTGCAAGGAGATGCTATTATTACGGTTACAGCAACCGATACGGCTGGGGTCTCTTCAAACGAAAGTTTTACTTTTACAGCAGAAGATATCACGGCACCCGTTGCCAATTGCGTGGCACCGTTCACCGTGCAGCTCGATGCCAATGGTGAAGCTTCTATTTCAGCTACCGATATCGACAATGGTTCTACCGACGCCTGTGGGATCGCCAGTACGACCATCGATGTTACCGAATTTGACTGCTCGAACGTAGGCGACAACACCGTTACCCTAACTGTAACCGATGTGAACGGAAACAGCAGTACGTGCACTACCGTCGTTACCGTGGAGGACAATGTGGCGCCTATTGCAAATTGCGTGGCACCGTTCACCGTGCAGCTTGATGCCAATGGTGAAGCTTCTATTTCGGCTACCGATATCGACAACGGTTCCACCGATGCCTGTGGGATCGCCAGCACGACCATAGACGTTACCGAGTTTGATTGCTCCAACGTAGGCGACAATACCGTTACTTTGACCATAACCGATGTGAACGGAAATTCCTCAACTTGTACCACTACCGTTACCGTGGAGGACAATGTGGCACCCGTTGCCAATTGCGTAGCGCCGTTCACCGTGCAGCTCGATGCTAACGGTGAAGCCACTATTTCAGCTACCGATATCGACAATGGTTCCAGCGATGCCTGTGGGATCGCCAGCACGACCATCGACGTTACCGAGTTTGATTGCTCGAACGTAGGCGACAACACCGTTACCCTCACCGTAACCGATATGAACGGAAACAGCAGTACGTGCACTACCGTCGTTACCGTAGAAGACAATGTGGCGCCTATTGCAAATTGCGTAGCGCCGTTCACCGTGCAGCTTGATGCCAACGGTGAAGCTTCTATTTCGGCTACCGACATCGACAATGGTTCCACCGATGCCTGTGGGATCGCCAGTACGACCATAGACGTAACCGAGTTCGATTGCTCGAACGTAGGCGACAACACCGTTACACTCACCGTAACCGATGTGAACGGAAATTCTTCAACTTGTACCACTACCGTTACCGTGGAGGACAACGTAGCACCCGTTGCCAATTGCGTAGCACCGTTCACCGTGCAGCTCGATGCCAATGGTGAAGCTTCTATTTCGGCTACCGATATTGACAACGGTTCTACCGATGCCTGTGGGATCGCCAGTACGACCATCGACGTAACCGAGTTCGACTGCTCGAACGTAGGCGACAATACCGTTACTTTGACCGTAACCGATGTGAACGGAAATTCCTCAACTTGTACCACTACCGTTACCGTGGAGGACAATGTGGCGCCTATTGCCAACTGCGTGGCACCGTTCACCGTGCAGCTCGATGCTAATGGTGAAGCCACTATTTCGGCTACCGATATCGACAACGGCTCTACCGATGCCTGTGGGATCGCCAGCACGACCATAGACGTAACCGAGTTTGATTGTTCGAACGTAGGCGACAATACCGTTACTCTCACCGTAACCGATGTGAACGGAAACAGCAGTACGTGTACTACCGTCGTTACCGTGGAGGACAATGTGGCGCCCGTTATTGCTTGTCCTGCTGATGTGTATGCGGAAACCGACCTTGGCGACTGTTTTGCCACGGTATATTTCCCTACAAACGTTTTGGCCATGGACAACTGTGCAATAGACACGATAACCCAAACCGGTGGTTTATCCGCTGGGAGTCAGTTCCCCGTAGGTACATCAACTATCGAGTTTACGGCAGTAGATGTCAATGGAAACAGCACCGTTTGTACTTTTGACATTATAGTTGAAGACCAAGAAGCACCACTTGCAGTATGTGAAAACATTACTGTTCAGTTGGATGAATTTGGTTCGGCTTCCATTACGGCTGCCGATATAGACGGTGGTTCTAATGACGCTTGCGGTATTGATACAATTGAAATTGATCAAGATACTTTCGATTGCAGCAACGTTGGCGATAATACGGTAACCTTATCTGTTACTGATGTAAACGGAAACGAATCTACATGTACTGCTATCGTAACCGTAGAAGATATCACCGCTCCAGAAGTGGTTTGCCAAGACATTACCGTTCAATTAGATGCTACCGGAACGGTGAGCATTACAGGAATGGATGTAGATGGCGGTTCTACCGATGCGTGTGGCATTGCCAGTTACGACTTGGATGTGGACACTTTTGATTGTTCAAATATAGGCGTTAACCCTGTGGAATTAACCGTTACCGATACCAATGGCAACACAGCTACCTGTACGGCTATGGTTACTGTTGAAGATACCATCGCTCCAGATTTAGTGTGTACTGATGTTACGCTTGAATTGGGTGAAGATGGTACCGCTACCCTATTGCCGGGAGATGTGATTGCAACCAATGACGAGGCTTGTGGCATTGATACGGTTGCCGTAGATATCACTGAGTTTGACTGTACAGATATCGGCACGCCGGTTACCGTTCAAGTATTTGTAAGCGACGTAAATGGAAACACCAGTACCTGTACCGCTTTGGTAACTGTCGTAGATGCTATGGCACCTGTAGTTAGCTGTCCGGCCGACCAAACCGTGGATCCGGGAGAAAACAACTTGTTTTACGTGGTTCCCGATTATTTTGCCTTGGGCGAGGCGTCGGCTACCGACAATTGTACGAATGCCGTAACCATTACCTCACAAGAGCCAGCTGCGGGCGTACTGCTCAGTGATGGGGTGCACACCATAACCTTAACGGCCGAAGACGACTACGGAAACATTGGTACCTGTTCCTTTGAACTGACCGTGGAAAGTGTATTGGGCGTTAACGGAATGGAGCACCTTGATAGCGTACATTTATATCCGAACCCAGCAAGCAACCACGTAATCCTTGAAAACCCTTCTGGAATTAATTTACAAGAAGCGGTGATCTACGACCTTACTGGGCGCGTAATACGCACCATTGACCTTAACGGGATGGGCGCGCAAAAAACAATTGATGTGACCAACTTGGCCAGTGCTGCTTATTTAATACGCATAAGCAGTGAAAACGGCTCTGTTACAAAACAGTTAATCAAAGAGTAAGCGTAATAGTTCTAAATTGAAATTGGTTTGTCAATTGAAGTCCGAAGTTGCTTATGCGCTTCGGACTTTTTTTTTTGGAATTCTATTTCCCACTTGGGATTGGAAGATTGTATTTCAAAATAGGTTAGGGCATTCATTGCTGTTCGGTATATGTTTTAAAGTTATCTACAATTGCTTGCCACCCATCGCGCTGCACGGCAATCGGGTTCTGGTCTTCCGCTTCAAACGTTTCAATTAGCCGCACGCTATCCCCTTCTTCTTTAAAATCTAGGGTTACTTTCCTATCATCATCCAAGGTATATGCAATTCGCTTATGCGGAATCACTTCCGTATAGACCCCTCCAAAATCGAAACCAGTACTGCCGTCTTTGGCTTCCATTCTTGAGGTAAACCTACCACCTTCCCTTAGGTCGTTTGCTGCTTTTGGGGTATGCCAATCTTTTGACCCACTGTTCCATTTAACAATGTGTTCTGGTTTGGTCCACGTATTCCAAACGGTTTCTATGTTTGCATCGATAGTGGCCTGTACGGTAATTTGTTCTTTGTTTTTCATGGTTCTTAAGTAATTAAAAGTTGTTTTTTTAAATTATTGAACCGTAGGAAAATCTTTTCTTCGGTTTTCAATAAGCTCCCAAATATTGGGATTGACTTTTACAGTCAAGCTCAAAGTCTCTTGATAGAAGGTTTCTGCTTTTCTGAAATCGTTCACTAAAAATCCGCTAAAGGCTTTGGGTTTTTGTAACGTCAGTATTCTTTTTCATTGGTGTCCTATTAAAGGTTTTTAAAATTTCAAAACTTCAACAACCACAGGTGTTTCGAACGTTTTTTCTTTGGACACCTTGCTATTTGGTTTTTTGTAGTCTATTTTAACAACGAATTAATTAACTAAAAACGGTCAACACTAATCAGGGACGTACAACGTCTCACATCTCACGTCTCACGTCTCACATCTCAAATCTCACATCTCACATCTCACATCTTACCTCTTAGTCGGTCACGACCCATTCTTTTCTAAAAGTCTTCATTATAATTCACCATCCAGCATACGCCGAACTTATCCACAAAACTCCCAAAATAATCGCCCCAAAACTGATCTTCCATAGGCATTTCAATTTCCCCTCCTTTTGATAGCCCATTGAACAGCCGGTCTGCTTCTTCCCTGCTGTCGGGATGCAGTGAGATGTAGGCATTATTACCTTGTTTAAACGGTGCGCCCATCCCTTCAATAGTGTCCGATGCCATTAAAATGGTATCCTTCCCTATCAGAAGCGAAATGTGCATGGTTCTATTTTGTATCTCTTTAGGGAATTTGTCGCTGTTTGGGGCGTCGCTCATTTTCATATTGGCAGTGAAGTCGCCTCCAAAAACCGACTTGTAAAACGTGAATGCTTCTTCGGCCTGGCCGTCAAAGTTTAAATACGGATGTACTTTCATACTATTGAATTTTAAATGTTAACTGGTTTCTTCTGATAATTCTTTTACTTTTTGAAGGGCCTGAAGAAATGCTTTTTCAAAACTGTCAAGATAGGCTTCAGCTATATCTACATGAACAGTAAGTTTAGTTTTTCCGTTTATTTCTTCTAAGGTATAATTTTCCATGGCTCCAGCCCAATCTTTTACTTCATCACTGCTGGTATCTTCTTTTCCATCTATAATAATCCCTAGATGCTCAATTGACATATACGTAGGCTCATTCCTGGTTTTAATGCGACTGATCATCCCATTTCCGTTAGGGCCCAAAAACAAGACTTTACTGCCTTCTTTCCAATCGGTTTCAGCATAAGATCCTTCTGAAAAAGGCGCCGTCCATTTGGGATAGGTTTCGTCACTCCATAGCACTAGCCATACTTTTTCTTTGGAAGCATCAATGGTCGTTTCAAATTCTTTTCGTTTCATAACTTGATTGTTTTTAAAAGCAATTCTATTGTCTTAACTTACATATTGTCATTGAATAAAAGATTAAACTTGTGTCCGTCTGGGTCGGCAAATACACAAACGTGGTATCCATTTTCATCATAAAATTGTTTCCTATCTGTATTAGAGTCGAAAAAAATTGTTCCACCTGCTTTTATTATTTCTGCTACCCAAGTATCATATTCCTCTTTACTAGCTGCGGATAGGCTAAACATAACTTCATTTCCTTCATCTAAATTTGATAGTTCCCCTTCAAGACTCGTTTTCAATTTTTTCTTTTTAAAAAAATGAATCACAAAATCATCATCGCTAAACAAGAAGCTCACTAATTCTGTAGTGGGGTTGCCATTAAGCTTAAAGCCTAATACTTGATAAAACTCTTGTGTCCTTTCAAGGTTTTCTACCCCTAAGTTTGCCCATATTTTTTTTGGCTTCATACTATTGTTAATTTTTATTTATTGCTTTGGCATTTTATCCATATCCATATACAACACGCTCCATCGGTGGCCGTCCAGGTCTTTAAAGCCCATCCCGTACATCCACCCTTCACTTTCCGAAGGTTCAACATAGAGGGTTCCGCCTGCTTTTTGTACCGTTTTGGCCAGGGCATCTACTTCCGCTTTACTTTGGGCATCGATGTTCAATAAAACTTCGGTCGCTTTTGCTGTATTGACCAAGCCGTTTTGGGTAAAGCCTGTAAACGTGGCTTCAGGAAAAAGCATCAGCACCACTTCTTTTTCCCCTATAAGAAAACTGGCCAAATGCTCCGCTCCTTCATGCATCGGGTTCGGTTTAAAACCAATCGCTTTAAAAAATGCTTTTGATTTCTGAATGTTTGCCACAGGTAAATTCAACCAAAATGATTTCATATCAAAAAATTATTAGTTTATTGACTTAAAAGGTGTTACCCAAAGATAAAGAGGATTTTTTAATTCCAGACGGTGCATATACGCCAATCGTACGGGTTGATTGCGACAGTAAATTGCAGTATATTTGGTAGGGTTAAAATAATGGAATAGCCTTAATTTAATAGTATGAAACACGTATCTATATTGGTCCCTAAAGGGCATACAAGTGTCGTAAACATTGGCGGCACCCACCAAATGTTCTCGTGGGTCAATGAGTTTTTTCAGCAAACGGGAAGGGACCCGCTGTTCACCATTCAATTGGTAGGCCTTGAAACAGAAACCACGCAAAGCCACGGCCTCTTTACGGTGAACCCGGAAGTGCTTATTGACCAGGTAACCAAAACCGACCTCATCATCATCCCGGCCATTCACGGGGACTTTCAGCAAAACTTAAAAAACAATACCGAGTTCCTTCCTTGGATTGTGAAGCAGTACAAGCAAGGGGCAGAAGTGGTTAGTCTCTGCGTGGCTTCGTTTTTTTTGGCCTCCACCGGACTGCTCGACGGAAAAAGCTGTTCTACACATTGGCAATTTGCGAACGAATTCAGGGAACAATTCCCCAAAGCCAATTTGATGGACGACCGCATTCTAACCGAAGCCGATGGCATCTACACCAGTGGTGGCGCGTATTCGTTTACCAACCTGATAATCTATTTAATTGAAAAGCATGCTGGGCGCGATACCGCGGTCATGGCCGCCAAAGGGTTTATGGTCGATATTGACCGCAGCAGCCAATCGCCCTTTATGATTTTCTCTGGGCAAAAAGCACACGACGATGCGATGGTATTAAAAGCACAAGAACAGATAGAACAACACTATCAAGATAAAATAACCGTTGATGAGCTATGCGACCAACTGGCCATAAGCCGTCGCACCTTCGAAAGGCGTTTTAAAAAAGCAACCGCCAATACCGTGGTGGAATACATGCAACGCGTAAAAGTGGAAGCCGCCAAAAAAGAACTGGAAATGGGACGAAAGACCGTAAATGAAGTCATGTACCATGTAGGCTACGCAGACCCTAAGGCCTTTCGTGATGTTTTTAGAAAAGTCACGGCCATGACCCCCGCAGCGTACCTGCACAAATACCGCAAACAGACTGCTTAAAAGGCACGACCACCCTCGATGCCCACCGCCTAAAATAAAAGCCCGCTCCACTAACGGAACAGGCTTTTATGCGACTAATTCAAATAATCGAGTTAGTTAGTACATGGTTTGCAACGCTTTTATGTCATTGCTGTTAAACTCCCCGTCTTCACTGGAACTAAAACAGGCCAGCATAATGGACGTAGGGTCGTAACCCGTTGGGGTGCCCGCAATGTGGTTGGCACCTACGCCAGCAGTACCTTCGTTGGAATTTTGCCCACAGCTCTGGCGGCTGAACCAATCGGTATGGCGGAACCCGACCGAATGCCCAATCTCATGGGTGATCACGTGTTCGTTTACGTTGGTGCTGTATCCGGACAAGCCATATATTTGCACATACTTGTACGGATAGCCACCACTTGGGAAGCCAGCGCTGCCGCCCGCCCCATACGGATTGTTTACGGTATTGTTGTACACCACCATATCTTTGTTCTGGTAGTTGGTGCCAAAGGTCAACGTAAAGCTAATGGAAACCCCGCTCAAGCGGTTGTAATTGTTCACGGCCCATCGCAGGGCAGTGCGTTCCTTGCTGGAAAGGGCTTGGCTGCCACCGGTGTACCCGATAATCGAAATATTACGGCCTTGGCTCACCAAGTTGTCGGTGCTGTACTGCCGGCCATCCCCGTCTTCGGCGGCTTCGGCCATGGCGAACAGCTGTTCTTCTGAAAGGACCAAATCCTTTTCAATATAGAGGCGTTCTTCGGTCGTGCCATCGGGAAAATGGAACGTATCGTACTTAATGTAGTCGCTGTTTAGGTTCAGTTTAATAACGGCGTCCCGCACTTCTTTGGGGATTTTCTTTTGGGAAACGGGGATCGTTAAATCGGTTTGATCTGTGGTTGGGGCTTCGTTTTCATCCTGGGTACAGGACACGAATACCAGGCTCAGGGCAAAGATGCCCACGAGACCCATTTTAAATGTTCTCATAGTTTAAGGTTTGTATTAGTGATTATGTTTGTTAGGTTAACCTGAAGTGAAATTATAAAATAATTAACAAATTAAAAAGTTAAAGTTATATTTTTTAACAAATTATATGGCTTAAAACCGCTTTTTACACATAAAATCAAGCGAGTCCTAAACCGATGGTACGGCAAGGATACCCTGTATTTACAGAAGATGGATAGTTGTATTTTCCTACAAAATTGATAGGTTAAGGGCTATTAAAAAAATGGTGTGCTTTGGAGGGGTGTTTTTGAGCTTTTGGGAATAGATCTTCAATTCTTTCTGGTTTAGGCCAGTTGAACGATGCTCAACACATTATAAAATGAAAACCTTTTTCCTTTTTACAGCACCTATTTTTTTAGTCCTGTCCATTTAGTACATCATGAAATCATGTGCTGTTTATTTAAACGTGATTCTTCATTTTGAATGATTTAAAAGGCATCATACTTATAGTTATTACATTATAAATACGCTATAAATACGCTATAAATACGCTATAAACACGCTATAGATATGTCATAACTTCGTTACATATACACTTTATAATCCCTTGTTATTTGGATATTGTGAAGATTGGAGCTATATTAGCTGTGTACAATCATCTTTTTATGGCACGACAAACGGGGATCATCAAAATATCGGGAACGATTGATGGTGTTAATTTTTACAAGACGAAGGCAGGGCATCTTTCCCGCAAAGCGGGCGGAGGATTTACGAGCCACGCTATTAAAACGAAACCCAACATGCGGCGGGTACGGGAGAACGGCACCGAATTTGGCCGTTGTTCGAAGAGCAAAAAACATTTTAACCAAGCCTTGCGGCCGTTTTTATGTATCCATAAAGATGGAACGCTCCACGGGCGGATGATGCGGCGGTTTACGGGTTTAAAAAAATTAGACACCGTGAGCGCACGAGGCGAACGGCACGTAGGACAAGGCATACAAACCGAGGAGGGCAAACGGCTTTTACGGGATTTTAACTTTACCCCGTCGTGCGCTGTTGCTTCTTTTTTGTCTGGCACTACCCATTATGATGCCTCCAACCACACGTTTACCGTTACCGATTTTGATGTAAAGCAAATTTCGTTCCCGACTGGCGCCACGCATATAGCCGTTACGTTGGGCGTATTGCATTTTGATTTTGACACCAATAGGTATGAATTACAACAGAGTCCCCCAACATACATAGACGCGCAGTTTACTGCTGACACGTTTAGTTTACAGGCACCTGCCCCTACCCTGCCCGGAACAGCCATTGCAGTTATAGGGGTGAAGTTTTACCAAGAAGTTGGTGGGCAGTTTGTTGTTTTGAGGGGGAAGGATACTGTGGGGCTATTGGTTGTTTCTGTAATGGATTGAGCTGTGTTTTATTGAAATTTAAAACCTTATTTCTTTGAACCGACTTTGTTAGGCGACAAAATACTGCCTTTGTAATTACACGCGACACCCTAAATAACCTCTGTTATACTGAGGTGAAACTCAGTGACGAAGCCGTTTTACACCGAAATTGTGTTATATGTGTTGGAGTAAGCAACTTGGAACAACTTGGCTAATATAGTTTCAGCTTTCCTTCCCGTGCACAAGGATCCAGTTAGATAGGTGGTTTATGGGCACGTCGTTTGATTCTTGTCTCTTCGCTAATCCAAATTATCAGCATTGGTAATGGCAAAAGAAGGTTATAATAGTTTGGAAGTATACTTACATTCGTTTTCTTAAAACACAAATTATTCAAAATAAATTCCAAAAATTAAATCCTCGAATTACAGAAAGCTATCTCTAAATTTTATTTTTAAAGTTCAGCAGTAATTATTTGTTGATTTTCTTTGAAAAGTTCTTTAAAAAATTTTACAAAACACCTTTCAAATATATTAAATTTGAAGTATGACGGAAATTAAACTTAAAAAGGCTGAGTTGATTATTAATGAATTAATAGATCAATATGCCTACGCAGATAAATCAGATAGACCTTGGATTATTGGTTTTAGCGGCGGTAAAGATTCTACTGTATTACTCACTTTGGTGTGGATTGCGCTTAAACGTTTTAAAGAAAAACATCCTTACCCGTTTCAGTTGAGAAGACCAGTTTATGTTGTTTGTAATGATACAATGGTCGAAAACCCTGTAATTGCTAGTTATGTCGATGAGGTTTTAGCTAAAATACAAGTTGCTGCTAGAGAACAAGATCTCCCTATATTTACAAAGAAAACAACACCCAAATTAGATGAGTCTTTCTTTGTTAATGTAATAGGAAGAGGTTATCCTGTTCCTAACAATACGTTTAGATGGTGTACTGATCGATTAAAGATTAGACCTACCTCCAGTTTCTTGCATGATCAAATTGACGAAAAAGGCGAAGCCATAGTTTTACTGGGAACCAGATATGAAGAGAGTAAAACGCGCGAACGTTCTATGAAAAAATATGAACAATCTGGCAGTAGACTATCTAAACATCCTACAAGTTCAAATACTTTTGTATTCTCTCCAATTAAAGAGTTGGTGCTTGAAGAAATCTGGTACATCATAAACGCTGTTGATTCTCCTTGGGGGTTTGACAATTCAATTTTATTTCAAATTTATTCTGACGCCAGTGCAGATGATTATGAATGTCCAACTGTCGTTACTAACAAAAAGCATAGCTCTTGTGGACAAAGTCGATTTGGTTGTTGGACTTGCACAGTTGTAAAGGAAGACAAATCTATGTCGGCCTTAATTGACAATGGAAAAGAATGGATGATTCCTCTTTTAAATTTTAGAAATGAATTAGTAAAAGATAGGAATAAGAGTGAAAACAGGTCTAGCACTAGAAGAAATGGTATGCCGGCAGTTACTGAAGATGGACATAATCAAGGTAATTATAACCATGGTTACATGACGAAGTTACTAGGAAGACTTTTAGAAGTTCAAAGAGACGTTCAAGAAATAAAGCCTGAAATTACATTGATAACTAACCAAGAACTTATTGCTATTCAAGTTATTTGGAACAGGGATGGTTTTTTTGACCAAACGGTGAGTGACATTTATAGAAAGGTATTTAACAAAGAGCTGACAACAAGCAATCTAAAGACATTAAATCAAACAGAACGAAGATTACTAAGTGATGTTTGCGAAGATGAACCAGAATATTATGAACTAATAGATAATTTGATTGCATTACAAGAGTCTAAAACACTCTTAGTTTCTAAATACGGTATTCATAATGATGTTGAAAAAAGAATTGAGGATTTTGTAAAAGTGAAATAATATGAGAATTGATCGTATTAGGTTAAACAACTTTAGAGGATATGGCTCAAGTGAAATTAAATTCACGAAAAGCCAAGACAAAAATGTATCAATAATCGCTGGTAAAAATGGATTTGGTAAAACTACTTTTTTAACCTCACTAATATGGGCAATGTATGGGCCTTTAATGCGAGAAGTTGAAAAGAAATACAAACGAGATATTCAAAATCACGGAGGTTATGAAAATTATTTAAAAGAAAGTGTAAATTACACAGCTGTAAATAAATTTGATAGGAAAGAAGTTCCAGATGTAGAAATGAGCGTTGAAGTAGAACTCGCCGATGTAATGATACCTTCTGTACCTTGTGATAAGGTTGTAATTAAAAGAACATACAGTCTAAAAATTAATAAAGAAAATCTTTCTATATTGATAGATGGCCAAGAAAGTGAATTGACAAAAGAGGTAGGGTATGATCTTTTTATCAATGATTTTATACTTCCACGTGAAATTGCTAAATTTTTCTTTTTTGATGCCGAAAAAATAGTTTCTCTGGCAGAAGCTAAAACTAAAAGTGAATTAAGGAGTTTAAGTCGGGCATATTCTGAAGTTTTAGGAATCAAAAAATATGAAGATTTAAAATATAATCTAAAAACACTTTTAACTAAGCTTAAAAGAAATGGAGTTACGGGAGTAAATAAAGAAAAGCTCAATGAGCTAATCCGGAAAGAGGAGGAATTAAAAAAGCTAATAGAATTAAAGGAAAGTAAACTTCAAGAGATAAAGCAAGATATTGAATCAGATGGAAGTAAGATTGACTTAATCGAAGAGAAGCTGATACGAGAGGGGAATTCTATTACCATGGAAGAACTTAAAGAGTTTAAAACATTACGAACTAATCTTCAAAAAGATTTAGTTGAGGCGAAAGGTCAGCTTAAAGATGTGATGGATCTTGTTCCTCTAGCGGTTGCTGAAAAACAATTTAAAAAATTAGTCGATCAATTAAAAAAAGAAGCAGAAGCTAAAAAAATTAATGCAAACAGTGATTTTGTACTGAATGAGGTTAAATCTTTTTCTGAGTTATTGAAAAAGAAACTTTCTAAACTCCCTAATTTTAAAAATAATCAAAAAGAAGTAGAACAAGCAATACTTGAGATTGAGAAAGAACGGACGAAGAGTGCTAACTCTACCAATACTTCTATCCTCTTAGACTATTCCGATGAAGAAACAAGGGGAATTATTGCAACTTATCAATATGTAACAACTTCATTCAAGCAACAATTTGAATTAATTATTAAAAATGAAAGAGATATTCGTCAGCATATTGGTAGATTAAACAGAAAAATTAAACAAGCTGTATCTAAAAAGGGAAATCCTATTGCACAACAGTTAAGAACAGATAAAGAAGAGCTTAAATCTTCTATAAAAGTAGCTGAAGAGAAAAAAGAAAAGTTGCTTCAAGAACTTGGAAAACTAAAAGCGGAATTAACCTCTAATGCAAAGGTGCTTTCAGAATACGAAAAGAAATTCAATCTAATAGAAACAGATGAAAAGAAATATAAAGCCACCCAAAATTTACTTGACAAAATAAATACCTTAACCGCAAGAATCAAAGAAGAAAAGAAGTACGCTCTCGAAAAAGCCATATTGCTAGGTTTACAAAGGTTAATGCACAAAAAAGACTTTATCTCTAAGGTAAACATCTTAATTGACGATGATATAATGGATATTGAATTAATTAAGTCAGATGGAAAAGTGCGTGATAAAGATTCTATGTCTAAAGGGGAGCAACAATTATATGCTACCGCTTTATTAAAAGCATTGGTCGATGAATCTAAAATTGAATTTCCAATATTTATTGACAGTCCGTTACAGAAATTTGATTTTGAGCATTCTGGAAATATTCTAGAGCAATTTTACCCTACTATTTCCGAACAAGTGGTATTATTCCCATTGTTAGAGAAAGAACTATCTGAAAAAGAATATACTTTCTTATTACCGAATGTGAACAATACATTTCTGATTCAGAACCATCAAGGTATTTCGCAAATTGAAAATGTTAAACCTAAAGAACTTTTTAAAAAATTTAATCTTCAGTCTCATGATTTCGCATATTAGAACGAGTAAAAAAAACAAAGAGTTAGTTACTGAACTTACCCGAAAACATAGTCTAGGAGCAGAAAATGTTATTGCACGGTTAGCCATTGCTCACTCTTTAAAAGAAGGAAAAAAATTAAATTTAAAAAATCTAGCGGATTCAGGTGGTAAAGAATATTCACGAAAAGTACTATTTGGTGAATACGAGAATATTTACCTTGGCATGATTTGTAATTTATATGGCATTCATAGAAGAGATAAAAGCTTAGGAAAGTTAGTAAAGTTGCATTTAGATGAGGGGTTGAAACAAATACATAATAAAAAGAATAATGTGGAAATAATGATATAATGGAAAAGAAAGAAGATAAATTTAGAAAAATAAACTATTCCAAAATTAAATTAGATCCTGAAAACCCAAGACTCCCAGGTTCCTTTAGAAAGGGGAGTAAAAATGAAAGAGATCTTATTAACTGGATGCTGCTAGAGGCAGCTACAGTTGAACTGATGTACGCTATTGGACAAAATGGTTACTTTGTTGGAGAACAACTTTTAGTTATTGAAGATGAGGAGAAATCTGGGAATTATATTGTAATTGAGGGAAACAGAAGATTAACGGCGGTAAAGCTACTTAACGAACCTGAATTAGCAACTGTTAAGAAAGCAGCTATTAGTGAGGTTATTAAAAACACTGACGAAAGACCGCAAGATATCCCGTGTCTTATTTTTGATGAAAAAAGTGAAATTTTAAAATATCTAGGTTTTAGACATATTACGGGGATTAAGTCTTGGAAACTTTTACAAAAAGCTAGTTATCTTAATGATGTTTATCATAATGAATTTGATGATAAAAACTTTCTTACCAAATGTAGAGATATTGCAAAAAATATTGGAAGTTCATCAAACTATGTAAGAAGATTAATAACCGCATTTAAAATTTTCAAAAAAGTAGAAGATGAAGGCTTTTATTCAATATCAGGTTTAGATGACACCAAATTTCATCTTAACTATCTGGTAGATGCACTTAATAAGAAAAACATAAAAAACTTTATCGGTGTTAATATCAATTCCAACAAACCATTAGAAGAATTAAATCAGGATAATTTAAAGGAATTAATTTTTTGGTGGTTTGAAAAAACTGAAGGAGTTCCTAGAATAATTGGAGATAGTAAAGGATTAAAAAAATTGGATTTAATTTTAGGAAGTGAAAAAGCAAAAGAAGCTTTTAGGGACGGTAAAAGTATAGATGATGCTGTTGAACTAACTAAGGATATAGATTCAATATTCAGGACGGAAATAATAAAATCACTTGAAAGACTTGAAAGTGCTGATAAGCTAACTCATAAGGTAGAAGATTTTTATTCGAATCTTTATGAAGATTTAAAAATGATAAGGAAGTTAGCACTTAAAATAAAGGAATATAAAGATCAAATTGAAGATTCAGAAGATGAGTTTTAAAGATAAAGTTAATGATGTATACTCCAACTATAAGGATATTGATAAACCAGACTACAAAAAATACGACTTAACTGCTTATGCTGATTTTTTAGAGCTTATGTCTCTTTTTTCTAATTCCGATGGCGTTACAAGAGGAGATTTTCAAGATAGATTGTTTGGAACAGATGATTACGATAAAGCCGAAAATAGAGATAAGGATGAAAATTTTGTCAATAGTATTTTTGAGAAGACTATTCAGAGATCTATATTATACTCTGATAATTACCCATTCTATATTGAAAAAAATCAATCAGAAATATTGAAGTTAAAAACAGAGTTTAATGATTCATCAAAGCTTTATCTTTTATTACTAGCCTGCTCGAACTTGAATATATTTGACTCAGTTCAACCTCTTCTTACAAGAGAGTTTGAGAAAGTATCTGCAATAACTTTAAAAGATTTCTTACCAAAGAATGCAGTTGTAAAAGAATTTGGAGAAAACTCTGACTACAAGGGCAATACAATTTCCAAAATAAAAGACCTTGCAAAGGATGCAGGGTTAAAACTAAATGAGGAAGAAATAAACGAAATTAGCCCGTATAATTCGAAAGAAAAAGGTTGTGATATTTTTTCATGGGTAAATTTTGGTGATTCTAATAAAAATAAATTGATCTTTATTGCACAATGTACCTGCCAAAAAAAATTCGAATCAAAGCTTTCGGAAGTTAATAGATTCACGGAATATTTTATATTTTACAAAAAACTGCCGATTCAATTATTTTTTATACCCTTTAGTTACATAAACCAAGAAAATAAATTTGAAAATTCTGATAAATTCATAAGCGACTATCTGTATTTCGAAAGGTTAAGAATAGTAACAACTTGTAAAAGCATGGTTTTCTCTGATTTCCAAGCTTCCGAATTGGTAGATGGACTGATTGCATATCAAGAAAATTATATTGATTAGATAGTCCCTTTATTATTCATTCATCAAATCCACAAACAAATAACTCGAATTAATCAAGTTATCATTTTCCCATTCTTCTTGAAGATATTGTAAACCGCCATTGGCGTAGCTTTCAATAAACTCAATAATATTACTAACCACTTGATTTATCTCTTTATCTTCCATATCTTCCAAGTCATTCCAATCAAAGCCAATTTCATCAGCATGACTAAAAATAATCATCAACAAAAAATCAACTAGACTAGAATCTCTTTTCCATTTTCCAATTTCCAAAAAGTCTTGTGTCAAATTTCGTGGAGGTAGAGACAGCTTTAATCCCTTTTTCAAGCCTAGTCGAAAACCGTATATATATAATTCATATAAAGGTCCAAATTGGCTGTACTCTGATTTTGACTGACCCTTATTGGCAAAAGCCTCCATTACTGGAATACGACTTTTTGCGTAACGTGGTCTTTTGGATAATATTAAACTTTTAAATTCTTGTGCGTTCATTTTAATTTTGTTTGAGAGGTTACTAACTCTATTTGCTCTGCATTTTCCGGAACATGGTTAACATACATTGTTTTTACTTTTCCGTCTTTAAGTAGTCTTTTACCAAGCTCATTAATTTTCATTTCATCCTCTCTTTTGTAAAGCTCTTTTACTAATACTATACTTTGAGGAAACACATCACTTATGGCTTCAAAAAAGCCTTCCGTAAAGCCTTCACCAAATGCTGAAATAGGAGCGTCTGCTAAAAGTGGATAATTATACACACTATTATTAGCCGAAATGATTGCCATGACAACAGAAAACTTTTTCATGCGTTGGAAACCTTCTGAACTTCCATGAACTGTATTTCCATTACTATCAATATAATTGAAATTTATGGAGCCATTCGGATTCTTTTCAAATTTTAAAATACCTCCAGTTAAATCATTATTTTTAATTAAATTTTTGAAGTGAATGTTTGCATGTTTTTCTAACAATTGAATCATAGCATCAAACACTCTGTCTTTTGCTTTTTGTGAAGCTTCTTCAAGATCATTGAGAACTTCGTAATTCTGATTATATCCAGTTGGAATATTATTTGACTTATTCAAGTCTTTGATTTCTTGTTCAATTGCTTTGATTTGCTTTTTGAAAGTATTGATTTTTGGGATAATTATGTCATTAATTTTACCATTGGCTTTTTCTCTCCTCCTGATAGCTCCGTTATAATTACTAATTATTTCTTTAGCTGAAAGCTCTGCATCATACCCAGCAATCATTATAGAATTACGATCATCCTCAATTGATTTAATTTGTTTTTTGAGTTTGTCAATACTTTCTTTAAGCTCAACTTCTTTTTCCTTCGTTTTAATAACTGAATCTCTAATACTATCAAACTTGTTGTAAAATGGTTGTGCATTGATTTGTAAATCACCAAAAAAATTATTTAGATCATTTTTCACAAATGGCTTTTCGGTTTGTTTATCCTTGGGACGATTTTTTAATTTAACAATGTTATTATGTTCAGCTGTTCCTTTTTTTGCCTCTCTATTACATACATAGCAATGCTCATCATCTATCATATTCTGCAATGAAACTGAATCTGGTGAATTCTCTGGTAAGAAATGAAAATATTCATTAGGATTCTCCTCAACATTTTGAAGCGCTCTCTTTTCATATCGCCTTTCAACAAACTGTTCCTTTAAATTACGGTATTTTTGAACTTCATCCTCAAATCCCATTGCGATCCAGGCAAAATTACCATCAAAAAATCGATTATTTATTCGATCCAGAAATGTTTCGAACTCTTCTTTTTTTTCTCGTAGTTTTTTTCTAATAGGCTTTAATTTATCATCAAGTTCTTTCCGCTTTTCAGCACTGGCATATTGCTTATCTAATTCATTCTTTTCTTCTTCAGCTGTATCGTAGGTAGCCTGCCATTCTTTTAATTTTTGGTTCTCATGATCAAGTTGTTCCTCAATATTTTCTTTTTCTTTAACGGCTTCGTCAAACCTTTCATTCTCAGCATTATTGGCTTTTAGCTGTTTCTGGAGATCTTTAAATGCTTTCTCTTTAAACTCTGATAGTAAATCATGAATCTTTTCGTACTTTTTAATATCCGTTAAATTTTCTACAGCCTCTTCAATGCTTTCTCTTTTTCCAAAGTCTATAATATCATCAACTTCTTCACCTTGAAGGAAAGAATATTTTCTGAAAGCAGGCATAATAAGATGATCAATTATTTGTCGTTTCTCAGATTCATCATATACTGGTTTATATTTATGTAAAACCAATTCAGTTTTATTGACTTCTACATCATTAATTAAAAACTGCCAACTTCTTTCATCACTTATTGAATCATTGATTTTAGTTGCGGAAAAAGATTTTATAATTTGATACTTATAACGTGTTCCACGGGTATATTCTAACATAACACCACATTCCACCCTGTCATTAATAACGGTTTCGTTTTTAGCTTTATCTGATAATATTTTGACTCCAGAATTTCTGACATTTACCCTTTGCTTAGTATCAGAATCGAGAATCTGATCATAGAACAACCATAAGAACGCATTAAAAAACTTAGATTTCCCCGCACCATTATCAGCGACGATAATATTTACCCCCTCCTCTAAGTCGTATGTATTCTCTTCATAATCACCATAATAATTAAAGAAATTCTTGAAAGCTATTTTATTTAAAATTGAAGCCATAACTATATCTTATGAATGTTTTTTAATATAGGATATATTTGTCTTGATGTTCTATTATTATCATTTTCATTGATAACCGTTGCTAAAATCTCTACCGCATTATTAAAATATGGAGGATTTGTTGTTAATTTTTCAACCTCTGAAGCCTTCAAATTATATTTTGACAATATATCAGGCTCTGAAAGTATTTCTCTTAATATTTCATCTCTTTTACTCATAATTCATCTATTATTTCATCTATATTTAATTCGTATTTTGAACACAACGATTGCAACTCATCTCGTGTATCGTAAAAATTCATGGATAAGCTCGAAAAATAAGCTACTCTTCTAAGTTCGGCTTTTACTTGACTTTTTTCCATCCTAAATGTATTAGTATTATTTGCATTCATAGACGGCACTACAACCATATCATAAATTGTTGCAAAGGATTTTTCATCGTGCTTTCGCAGTAATCGTCCACGGCGTTGAATAAATTGTCTAGGATTACCCGTACTTGAACAGAAAACACCCACTTCAGCTCTTGGAACGTCAACTCCTTCGTCTAACATTTTCATTGCAAAGAGCATCTCAATTTTACCTTCAGAAAAACCAGTTAGTATTCCTTTTAAATCATCATCTTCAGCCGTGTAAGAATTAATCTTTAAACCTGGTTTTATACCTATAGCAGCTTTCATAAAGTGATTTAGCATTCTTTCACCATCTCCTTGATCGTCATACACATAACCTTCAGGAACATAAGTGAAAACATATTTTAGTTTTTCTTGTTTCTCTAAATCAGAAATAATGTTTTTAAAACAATTAATTTTATTATGTGCTTTGTGAATAATGTTTTTCCTAATTAAAAGAAGTTTCTCTACTATAGGATCTTTTTTAAACACACCTTTATCAAAATCAAAATATCTAAGTAGTTTTTTAGATAATTCAATGTATCTCTCTAACTCTTCATCTTGAAGCTCTACAATTTTTGGAAAATATTTGTATTCTGTTAGACGTTCTTCCTTTAGCGCTCGCTCCATTGAAAACGAATAAATATAAGGAGGTGAATCATTGAAAAAGGCATCTATTGCATCAGTTCCTTCTGGGTCATAAATACGCTTAGGAGTTGCTGATAATCCAATTTTACTATTTACTTTAACAGTAGGTAATCGTTTTTTAATTTGACTTGCACCCATATTATGTGCTTCATCTGCAATAAGAAGGAAATTCTCTTGTACTTTATTGAAATATTTTTGAAACCTATCGGTCACAAAACTTCCGTAAGTCGAAATAATAATTAAGTCTTTCTTAATCCCCCATGAATAATTACTGACATAATTCGCTAAGTCTTTCTCCCAATTATTTCCACCTCCTACTTTTAATATATTTTGAAAATTAAATTCTCCAACTTCTTCTTCCCATTGGTTTAAAAGTGCAATTGAAGGTACTAATATAATAGCATTATACTTTTTTTCTTGTTTATACCCTTGAAGTAAGCAATTTAAAGAGGTAATTGTCTTCCCTGTACCTGTAGCCATTGCAAAAACACCAGAAAAATCATTTTCGTACCATCGTTCATAAGCTTCTTGTTGATAATCTCTAGGACCTTGAGGAAATGGAAAATTCGGTTCATTCTCAATTTTATCAATGATTTCCTCAAACTTTTTTTTTCGTTTCTCTTTGAGTTTTTTTACGCGGCTTATGTATTCATTATTCTCTGCATCCATATCAATTGTATCGATAAGTAGATCTTTTAATTCTTTCTCATTTCCTATTTTGTCAATAACAGCCTCTAAATCATCACTTTTTAAATAACGATACCCTTTGTGTTCTTGATTAAAAACTTTTTCAAAGTGTTCTTTTTCCTTTTTAATACGTTCACGGCTAACTTCACCATTCCAGGGTACTTCTATTTGAAAACTTTCACCATTTTTTGCGATTCCTGCTGGGGTAAAATTCATGCTACCCTGCGTTAAAATACTCATTTCTCCATCATAAAATATCATTTTCTTATGGTGAGCCATATCTTGTTTTCCGAAAAATACTGGTTGTAATTTTAATCGTTTTTGTTTTTTTAAATATTTCAGACAATCAAAAAATAACTGGCCTCTAGTATCCAATGCATTTTTTAATTTTAGCAAGTCTGTAACAATATTTTCTACCTTATTATAATTTTCAGTATTCTCTTCTTCTCTAATCAAATTATTAAAATCATCTGAGGTATAATAATGATTAGTGATAATTCTAATATTTCCTCCGTAATATATAAATTCGGCAAAAGATTCAGAAAGTACACTAAAAGTATAGGAATTAAAATAACCTAAAAACATGTCTACAGTTTTGGAAACAGGAAAAACCTCATTATAAAATTCTAAGGGAATATATTTAGAATCTGAACTATAGGAGTAAGTACTTGGGAAGTCGATGACTTTAAATCTCATGCTCTATTAAAAACATTAAAAAAGAAGTTTATAAAAAATAGCGGAAGTAATTCGCTAATATAACAAAGTTTAATAAATCCTTAAAAAAAAACACTGAGTTGTGATAGCGGATTATTAAAATCAAAAGCATCAAAAAAGCAACAACTACTGAATCTCCGCACTCAGCCCAGCTTCCAACAGTTTGGTGCAACGGGGCTCCAAATCGGCATACGAACCCGATTTCACGGTGCATTTGCCTTTGTAGTGCACAATAATAGAGCATTGCTCGGCCTGTTCCGGCGTGTGGTCGCAGGCCGCGATAAGCATATTGATTACGTGATCGAAGGTGTTCACCTCATCGTTAAACAGCACGATCTGGTTTTCTTTGGCTTCGTCCTCAGCGAGTAGAACGTCTTCTAATTGTTTTTCTTGGGTACTCATACTATGTTATTTTAGACTTGAGATTTGAGATTTGAGACTTGAGATTTGAGATTTGAGATTTTAGATTTTAGACTTGAGACTTGAGATTTGAGACATAGGACATAGGACATAGGACATAGGACGAAATTAATAAACGCTTCAAGATACTCAAAATAAGAAGTTTAGGGTTGCTTTAAATCAATTATACCTTAAATATTAACCTGTTCCCTTTTACCATTCCTGCCTGCCGGCGAGGCAGGGATGAAAAAACCTTCGGCAAACTCAGGATAAACCCAGTTAAAACCCAGGCTTAGGGTTTTCGATACCTCCCGTTGTTATTTCGGGATACGAATGCTGCTCATCCATTTTTTATACTTCCCGATATAACTTATTTTATCCTTTTGATGCTCATTATAGCCTACTAATTTACAAATTTTGCGGCAATCCAACGGTGGCGTTCTTTATTTTCAACGAAGGTAAGCCCCAATTTAGTACAACAATCCTGTATAAGTGGCAGGTCTTCTTTATAAAATCCGCTTAAATAGAGTTCTCCCTTTGGCTTCAGGCAACGGTGATAGGTGGCCATATCGTCCAGCAAGATGTTGCGGTTAATGTTGGCGATAATAGTGTCATACGTAGGTTGGGCAGGTAAGTTGCCCGCATCGCCCAGGGCCACCGAGATATGGCTACATCCATTGCGTTCCACATTTTCTTGGGAGTTCTCTACACACCAGGTATCAATATCAATGGCATCCAGTTGGGCAGCGCCCCGTTTCTCGGCCAAAATAGCCAGCACGGCCGTGCCACAGCCCATATCGAGCACGGTTTTACCGTCCCAGTCGTTTTCCAAAATAAACTGCAACATCATAAAGGTGGTTTCATGATGGCCGGTACCAAACGACATTTTGGGCTCGATAACAATCTCGTAAGGCACGCCATGGGCTTTATGAAAAGGCGCCCGCACCACACAGGTATCGCCTACGGCAATGGGCGTAAAGTTGTTTTCCCACTCGGCGTTCCAGTTGGTCTGGGCAATTTCTTTTTTGGTATAGTCAATCGCAAACAAATCGGAAGACAGAATGCCCACCGCATCCAATATAGGTTCCTGCCACTCCCCTTTTTGAATATAGGCCAGCACCCCCGTTTCGGTCTCCACAAAACTCTCAAACCCGGCCTCCCCCAGCTGCGCGATCAAAATATCCGTCCCCGGTTGTACCGGCGTAACGGTAAAAGCAAACTCTAAATAGCTATTTAGCATGTGATAATTTAATAAATAAAAATCAGTAATGTCCGATTAAAAAATTGTCCTTAAAATTAACAACAGTTATTTTCAATAAAATTTCTTTGTTCATTTTTTTCATTGACAAAAAAAGTGTGCATTACTCTCGTCGTGCCTCCTCGTCGTATGCAAGAAAAGTCTAGGCTTAACCGAACTTTGCTAAAAATTTCCCTCGTTACGGCGCAAACTAAAGGTATTCGCTGGTTTTTATAAATTTTTAAAGCTCAAAGTTTTGCTATTGTCTATTCAATTTTTTGCGGCTGGCGCTAGTTTGCTTAACCCTCCACTCACATCATTTTTTGTGCATTACTCTCGTCATTCTTCCTCGTCGTATGCAAGAACTTCGCTTAGGCCATTAAATAATAAAACCTTTAAAGCAAGGTATCATACTATAAAATCTCTCAAACCCTTTGCTATTATTGGCGTATCATTCGTTTTAATTAATTTAACCGGACACTAGTAAATAAAAATATTGGTTTATTAATAATTAAAATACGGCTTATGACTGTATACTGCTACTGCCTACTGCTACTGAAGGGAATTTGCAATCTCCATAAAGCTATCCACCTTCAGGGAAGCCCCGCCAACCAGGCCGCCGTCCACATCTTCTTGGCCAAATAGTTCCTTGGCATTGTCCGGTTTTACACTTCCGCCGTACAAGATGGACACGTTTTTGGCCGTACTATTTGAATAGGCATCGGCAATGGTTTTTCTGATAAAGGCGTGCATTTCCTGTGCTTGTTCGGGGCTTGCCGTTTCGCCCGTACCAATGGCCCAAACGGGTTCGTAGGCGATAATGATATTATTCCATTGCGCTTCGGAAAGGTGGAACAGCCCCTCTTCCAGTTGCTCAGCAATGACATTGAAATGGTCATCGGTTTCGCGTTGGCTCAATTCTTCTCCAATGCAAAAGATCACGGTCATGTTGTTCACCAAGGCGGTATTGACCTTTTCGGCCAAGAGCTCGTTGTCCTCCTTAAAAATGGAACGCCGTTCGCTATGCCCTAAAATCACGGTCTCTACTCCCACGCTTTTAAGCATGGCTGCGGAAACTTCGCCCGTAAAGGCCCCTTTGTCGCTTTGGTGCATATTCTGGGCCACCACCGTTACCGGATGCTCCCGCACCGACTGAAACGCGTGGTTTAAATTGGTAAAGGCCGGGGCGATCATTAGGGTGACCTCCTCGGGGATGACCTGCTTTTTCAATTGGACCAAAAACATCTCCGTCTCGGCCATATCGTTGTTCATTTTCCAGTTTCCTGCTACTATTTTTTTTCTCATGAGGTTGGTTGTTAGATGTTAGATGTTAGATGTTAGATGTTAGATGTTAGATGTTAGATGTTAGATGTTAGATGTTAGATGTTAGATGTTAGATGTTAGATGTTAGATGTTAGATGTTAGATGTTAGATGGAAAATAATATTCTTAAATCACATTTCCAATTAATATATTCAAATATCCCATTGAAACTCCATACTGCCTCTGTCACTGCTTACTAAATCGGTGCCTGAGTGCCCCGACGTTAGGAGGGGTGTATCGAAGGCCTGCTTACTACCTACTAAATCGGTGCCTGAGTGCCCCGACGTTAGGAGGGGTGTATCGAAGGCCTGCCTACCGCATACTGATTTTCGGGTCCAGCCAGCCGTATATGACATCGACCGCGATATTGATTATAATAAAAACAATGGCGATTACCAAAACCGCGCCCATGATCACGGGCAGGTCCAAGGTGTTCAACGCATCGACTATTTCTTTCCCCAGGCCGTTCCAGCCAAAAATATACTCCACGAACACCGCCCCCGCCAACATCGAGGCAAACCATCCTGAAATGGCGGTTACCACCGGGTTCAGGGAATTTTTCATGGCGTGTTTCCTTAAGATCCGTGCAAAGGACAACCCTTTGGCTTTGGCCGTGCGAATGTAATCTTGGTTGAGCACTTCCAACAAGGAGTTGCGCATAAGCTGCGACACCACCGCCAAGGGGCGGATGCCCAATACCACGGCTGGCAGGATCAGGTTTTTCCATTGTATGTGGCGCCCTTCGCCAAAATCGTCCACGTAGTACAGGCTTCCCGTCATATTCAAATGGGTGTATTTGTGCAAGACGAAGCCAAAGAGCCACGCAAAAAGTATAGCACTGAAAAAGGAAGGCACGCTCATGCCCAAGGTGCTTATCAATTGTATCAGTTTATCGATCCAGCCATCTTTAAACAGCACCGAGACAACGCCCAGCAAAATCCCCAAAACCAAGGCGATGGTGATGGCCGTTACCGCCAGTACCGCCGTATTGGGAAAGGTTTCGGCTATTACTTGGCTCACTTCCTTTCCGTTTTTCTGAAAAGACTCCCGAAGGTATGGGGTTTTTACCACCACGGTTGTCGTTCCTATTGTAAACAGGGGTGCTGCGTGGTACTTCCCTTCCGCAAGAAAGGTATAATCAGTCTCTTTAGTGCTGTGGAAAGACAGTGGCGACAAATCGTTTAAATAATACAGGTATTGCAGCCCCACCGGTTTATCGAACCCGTACTTTTTTTTCACGACTGCCAACTGTTCGGCACTTTCGTTTTGGCCCAGCATCATCCTAGCCGGATCGCCGGGCAGCACAGAGAACAGGAAGAAAATCACCGTCACCACGCCAAAGAGCGTCAAGAAAGCATATCCTAATTTTTGCAGTACGTACCCGGCCACTAGTCTATTGTTTTACGTCTTCCATCGTTTTTACTTCATACTCAAAGTCATCGCCAAACAACACCTTGGCATACGCTTCAATGGTTTGCTCAAAACCGGCCTCTTTACGGCGTTCGTTTACCGTTTCTGGGTCTTTAATGGGCCAGATAAAGCTGCCACGGCCATCGTTATAGGTCCTTCCCTGGGTGCCGTATAGTTGCGGTTTGTTTTGGTTCATCAAATAGCGGTCTTCCATCATGGCGACCAAATGGAACGGCAGCTCCCCTTTTTTTCCGGCTTCTTTTATAAGGGGCAAATACTGTGGAATTTTATCGGGGTTGTGCTGCAATACGTACCAAGCGGCGGTATTGGTAGGTTCGCCCACAACCGATTTACCGGGGTAGCCCCTATCGTTGAACACTTTTTCAACAAACAGCATGTTGCTGCTGTCCAATACGGTTTGCATGACCCAGAGGTCGCCATTGTATTCTTCGGGGGTGAGCCCCATTTCTTCGCCCAGTTGGGCACGTTCTTCGGCTGTTTTGGCGTGCATTAACTTGCGGTAGCGCTGGTCCAGCACGGCTATGCTGTCCAACCGTTGTTTTAAAATGAAATCCATATTGGGGGTTGCCGTTTCCAAAGCAGGCAACTGCAGTTCGTCCACGTCGTTCCAGTGCACTTTTTGTTTAATGGTGCCGTTTTGCAGGTGCAGTACGCCGGGATTGCTCCGTACAATGGTCTTTAAAGCGGTTTCATCACAAAAGTAGAATTTGAAGTTCAGTTTATACCGCTCTGCCACCGTTTCGGTGCGTTCGGTAGCCGAAGCCGACATCCCAATGACCTTATACCCTTTTTTCAGGGCTTCGTTGGTGATATCGCGTACGGGGAAGAAGCCGTCTGTTTCGGCTTTGTTCAAGTTATAGGCGACCACTACGATTAGGTTGTCTTCTTGCATAAATTCTTCAAAGTGGTTCTCACCGTCCCGTTCTATGGTAAAATCGTGTATGGGTGGCTCATAGCCCGCTTGGACCTCGGTGGTTTCCACGCCAATGAATTCGCCATCCACCTTGGGGTAATCGCCTTTAGTCAAGACTGTTTTTTCTTCTCCATTTACGTTGAATTTCCATTCGTAATCGTAAACGGGTTTTGGCGCCCCTTCGGGAATGGTCATTCCTTCTTCTATGTTGGCGCCTATCTTGTACGGCCTAAAATCGATGATGGGCAGGTGCATCAACACGTGGTAAGTGACCCATAGGCAGCCTACAAAACCTACAAATATCACCAAACTACGGATGTTTCTGGTAAAGAGCGGCGTGATGTATTTTCTTCCGAAGAACAAAATCAAAATGAGCAGCAGCAATATCACATCCTTGGTAAACGATTGCCATGGCGTTAACGGAATGGCATCGCCAAAGCAACCGCAATCGGTCACTTTATTGAAGTAAGCCGAATAAAAGGTAAGGAAGGTAAAGAAAACAATCATGAGCAACAGGCTCCATACCGTAAACTTGCGCAAGTATCCCAATAGCAACGCAAAACCCAGTAAGGTTTCAAAAATGACTACGAATATGGCAATTAGCAGTGCATACGGAACAAGGAACTCTAGGTTTAATACTTCGGGCGCAAAATAATCTTGCAGTTTAAAGGAAAACCCAATGGGGTCGTTCAATTTTACGAGGCCGCTGAAGATAAAAAGGATCCCTACCAATACTCTTGAAATGCTTACCAATATTTTCATAATGTCTGTTTTCTTTTAATCTTTTAATGAAATTAATTTCCTATTTTATAATAAATAATAACTCGCAAAATGTCAGTCTCAGTCTGTCGAAGACGTAATTATTAAGAACGCTTCGACAGACTCAGCGTGACAATTTAATATACTTTATCAGTAATGTCCGATTAAAAAAAATTGCCCTTAAAATTAACAATAGTTACTTTCAATAAAATTTGTTTGTTCATTTTTTTCATTGACAAAAAAAGTGTGCATTACTCTCGTCGTGCCTCCTCGTCGTATGCAAGTAAAGTCTAGGCTTAACCGAACTTTGCTAAAAATTTCCCTCGTTACGGCGCAAGCTAAAGGTATTCGCTGGTTTTTATAAATTTTTAAATCTCAAAGTTTTGCAATTGTCTATTTAATTTTTTGCGGCTGGCGCTAGTTTGCTTAACCCTCCACTCACATCATTTTTTGTGCATTACTCTCGTCATTCTTCCTCGTCGTATGCAAGAACTTCGCTTAGGCCATTAAAAAATAAAAAACCTTTAAAGCAAGGTGTCATACTATAAAATCTCTCAAACCCTTTGCTATTATTGGCGTGTCATTCGTTTTAATTAATTTAATCGGACACTAGTAATACTTTATAATGGTTAAACATACATCTAATGGATTTGTATTAATTTTTATGTACTTGCTCTAAATGAATCATGGCAAAGATTGAATAATTGATCATATCTTGATAATTGGCATCTATTCCTTCTGAAACCAAGGTTTTTCCTTTATTGTTTTCTATTTGCTTGACCCGCAACAGTTTTTGCAGGATCAAATCGGTCAACGATGATACCCGCATATCGCGCCACGCCTCGCCATAGTCGTGGTTTTTGTCGAGCATCAACTGGCGGGTCGTGGCCACTTGCTCGTCGTACAGTTTTTGGGCTTCGTCCAATGAAAGGTCCGGTTGCTCCACCACGCCTCTCTCCAACTGTATCAATGCCATTATGGAATAATTGATAATGCCAATGAACTCACTAACCTCATCGTCGGCCACTTTTTGTTCGGTATTTTGTTGCAAACCACGAATGCGCTGTGCCTTTATAAAAATCTGGTCGGTAAGCGAGGGCAACCGCAAAATGCGCCAAGCGCTGCCGTAATCTTTCATTTTATTGGTAAACAGTTCTTTGCACGTCGCAATTACGGCATCGTATTGTTTTAAGGTTTTGGTCATTGGGTTACTGGGATTTTCCGTAAATTTCGCTTAAATAATTCAAATTAGAAAATTGAACACGATCAATTGCAACGGAACGCTCGTCAACTTGAACAAAACCAAGGTCATGGGCATTATTAACGTCACCCCAGATTCGTTTTACGACGGCGGAAATACCATTAAAGAAGCCGATATTTTAAAACAAGCCGGACAGATGCTGGAAGAAGGCGCCACGTTTTTGGATGTGGGCGGGTACAGCTCCAGGCCGGATGCTTCGGATATTTCGGTGGACGAAGAAATAAACCGCGTGGTGCCGGCGATTGCAGTTATTTTGAAACACTACCCGCATACTTTTGTTTCCATAGACACCTTTAGGAGCGCGGTGGCCAAAAAAGCGGTACAAGCGGGAGCGTGCATGGTCAACGACATCAGCGGTGGAAACTTGGACCCCAAAATGCACCGTACGGTCGCCCAACTGAAGGTGCCCTATGTTTTGATGCATATGCGCGGTACGCCGCAGACCATGAAAAAGCTAACCGATTACAGCGACGTCACTTTTGAGGTGATTCAGTACTTTTCAAGGCAATTGGCCCTAGCACGCGAGGCTGGCATAAACGATGTGGTGATCGATCCCGGTTTCGGTTTTGCCAAAACCCGGCAACAAAGCTTTGAGCTGTTGCGGTACATGGAGCTTTTAAAACAGTTGGACGTCCCCATTTTAGCAGGCGTTTCCCGGAAATCGATGGTGTATAAAACGTTGAAAATTTCGGCCAAAGAAGCGTTGAACGGCACCACGGTGCTCCATACGGTTGCGTTGCAGAAAGGGGCTTCCATTTTGCGGGTTCATGACGTAAAAGAAGCCATGCAGTGCATTAAGTTGGTGGAAATGCTCTCGCCCTACCCATAAATTTTATATTTTTAACCATTAGACACAAAAAAGCCCACATCCTTTGGAATTTTTAGACCTGCGCATTATAGACATCATCGATATTTTACTGGTAGCCTTTTTGCTGTACTACCTCTACAAGCTGATAAAAGGGACGGTCGCCATCAATATTTTTATCGGGATTGTTATCATCATTGGTATTTCTGAATTGACCAAACTCCTGCAAATGGAACTGTTGAGCAAGATACTGGGCGGTTTTTTGGGCGTGGGGATGTTTGCCTTGATCGTGGTGTTTCAACAGGAAATACGAAAATTCCTATTGATGGTGGGCTCTACCAACCTCAACGCACGGAAACGGTTTTTTAAACAATTCAGGTTGCTATCCAAAGAAGCCGGCATCACCACCAACATACGAGCCTTGATAGACGCCTGCCGTTCTATGAGCGAAAAGAAAATGGGCGCTTTAATGGTGATACAGCGCAACAACAGCTTGGATTTTGTGAAAAACAGCGGCGACGAAATGAACATTGAAGTGAACAAACCCATCATAGAAAGTATTTTCTTTAAAAACAGCCCCTTGCATGACGGTGCCATTATCATAGAAAACAACACCATTACCGCTACCCGGGTTATTTTGCCGGTATCGAACGACCGAAACATCCCGTTGCGGTTTGGGCTGCGACACCGGGCTGCCGTGGGCATTTCGGAGAAAACCGATGCCGTTTGCTTGGTGGTTTCTGAAGAAAACGGACAGATATCCTACTTAAAAGACGGCGAGTTTGTGATGTACAATGAGCTGGAAGACCTCGCCAAGCAACTGGAAAACGATTTGACGTAGGTGTGGGGTGGTGGGTGCTGGGTGATGGATGCTCGATGCTGGGTGTGGGGTGATGGATGAAGGATGGTGGGTGATGGGTGATGGATGCTCGGTGCTGGGTGATGGGTGTTGGGTGATGGATGTTGGATGATGGGTGTGGGGTGATGGATGCGGAAAGTGCTATAGAGATAAAACGTTGTGAAAACTGCACCTTATGAAGTGTAAAAACTGTAGACAGACACTGGCTTTAGCCACTAATTATTGCAACGAATGTGGCGCCAAGGTCATCACGACCCGATTGACGCTCCGCTATCTTTTAACTGAAATGTACCGTTCTTTTTTCAGTATTGATTCCAATAAGCCTTTACGGACTTTTATTGATCTTTTTACAAAGCCAGAAGCGGTCATTGACGGGTACATCAATGGGGTACGGAAAAAGTACATTCATGCCTTCGGCTATTTTACGATTGCGGTTACGTTTTCCAGTGCATTTTATTTTATTTTCCTGAAGTTTTTCCCCGAAACGTTGGACGGCATGCTCATGTTCCAGCACAACGATGCGACCCAAATGGAACTGGGGCGCACTATTTTCCGAGGTGTTTTTGAGTACCAGACCTTCATGTTCTTTGCACTGGTACCGGTACTGGCACTGCTGTCTTGGATTGTTTTCTTAAACAAAAAGAAATACAACTATGCAGAACATTTAATTATAAACCTCTACTGCTATTCGCAAGCTTCCATTATAAGCATTGCCCTGTTTTTCCTTACATTCTGGCACCAAACGCTTTTCGGGCTGCTCTCCATGGTTTCCCTGCTTATTCAAATTGGTTACTTTGCGTATGCCCTTAAACGGATTTTTAACCTTTCAGCAGGACAGCTTTTTCTAAAAACCCTTTATTTCTTTGCCCTGTTGATTCCGCTTTATATCATTTTTTCGATCCTTGCTTTTGGCATTATGCTTGCCAGTGGAAGTTTTGACGGGGTGATAGAAGCCGAAAAAGCCCGTCAAGGCATTTCTTACACAGCCTCTTCGGCCATGAACTGGACTTCGTACAGGTTGCGGTAGTAGCCGTTTTCTTTTTTAAGCAGTTCTTCGTGGGTGCCCGTTTCCACGATTTTACCGGCGTCCATTACCAGTATTTTATCGGCTTTTTTAATGGTGGCCAAACGGTGTGCGATCACGATGGAGGTACGGCCTTTGGTAATTTTTTCGGTGGCGTTTTGAATGAGCTCTTCGGAATAGGTATCTACCGAAGACGTGGCTTCGTCCAATACCAATACCCCCGGTTTGCTCACGTAGGCCCGCAAAAAGGCGATGAGCTGCCGTTGTCCGGAAGAAAGCATCGAGCCCCGTTCCTTAACGTTGTAATGATACCCATTGGGAAGCGTTTGTATGAATTTATGCACCCCGATTTCCTTGGCAGCGGCAACGACCTCCGCTTCGGTAATGGACGGGTCGTTGAGGGTAATGTTGTTGAAAATGGTATCGGCAAACAGGAACACATCTTGCAGCACCACCGCAATTTGTTTCCGAAGCGATTCCAAGGTATATTCCTTGGCATTGACGCCATCGATTCTAATTTCGCCTTTCTGGATTTCGTAAAAACGGTTCAAGAGGTTGATGATGGTCGATTTTCCGGCACCTGTTGCCCCAACAATTGCCACCGTTTCGCCGGGCTGTACCGTAAACGAAATCCCCTTGATTACTTCTTCGTCTTCGTTATACCCAAAATGCACGTTCTTAAACACAATTTCACCTTTGCTCTGCGGCATTTGTATGGTTCCCGAGTCGTCTATATGTGACTTGGTGTCTAAAATACCGAACACCCGATTGGCCGCCACCATCCCCATTTGTAGGGTGTTGAACTTATCGGCAATTTGCCGCAAGGGACGGAACAACATCTGCGCCAATTGTATAAAGGCCGTGATTATACCCAAGGTAATTACCCCACCACCGGCTGCATTGAGTCCACCGTACCAGACAATAAGGCCAATGGCGATGGAAGAGGCCATTTCGGCTATGGGGAAAAAGATGGAGTTGTACCAAACGGTCTTGATCCATGCCTTTTTGTGTTTTTCGTTGATTTGTTTAAACCGTTTGTATTCGGTTTCTTCCCGGGTGAAGATCTGCACGATTTTCATCCCCGATATCCGTTCCTGAACAAAGGAGTTCAAGTCCGCCACTTGGTTGCGCACCTCTTCGAAGGCTACTTTCATGGCCCGTTGAAACAAGCGGGTGGCGTAGAGCAACAAGGGCAGCATAGCAAAAACAATCAAGGCCAACTGCCAGCTTTTGTAGAGCATAAACCCAGCGATGACGACCATTTTAAGCAGATCGCTCAAAATCATGAACAACCCTTGGCTAAAGATGCTGGAAATGGTTTCGATATCGTTCACAGCGCGGGTGGTCAACCGGCCTACGGCACTTTTATCGAAGTATTTCATCCGGAAGCCCATCATCAAATTAAAGAGTTTTACCCGCATATCGCGCACTACGCTTTGCCCCAGCCAATTGGCATAGAATATAAATGCAAACTGGAACAGCACTTCGACCACCAAGGCCGCGACCATCAATAAAATATAATATTGCAGTCCATCGCCGTCTTTGGGGATGATGGATTTGTCTATGGCCAGCTGTATCAACTCTGGGCGAACAATGGCCAGTAAGGACATAGCAATTGCTGCAAAGGCCACGAAGTAGAACACCAAACGGTAGCTATTGGTGAATTTCAATAACCGCTTGAAGAGTTTAAAATCGAATGCTTTTCCTGATTTTGCCATACCATTTCCCGCAACGGCGGAACTCTTTTTTTACTTTTTTTCTATCCACAAAATTACAGCCTGCTACACTACTACAATAACCTTGAACACTATTTTTTAGTTTCTTATTGTTTTGGGATAGGTCACTTTTGTCAAATACAATCCATGTGCCGGCGCCGAAGCACCCGCTTTGCTCCTGTCTTTGTCTGCTATTATTTGGTTAAATGCCTTTAGGGATGTTTTATTAAAACCGACATCCAAAAGTGTGCCCACGATGGCGCGGACCATATTGCGCAAAAAACGATCTGCCGAAATGGTAAAAACCAATTGGTCGCCCTGTTTGCGCCAAAACGCTTTTTTTATAGTGCAATAATACGTTTTTACATCTGTTTTGGTGCGCGAAAAGCATTGAAAATCGTTATGGCCCAATAGGGTTTCGGCCGCTTTGTTCATCATTTCTACATCGGGCATTTTATGTATTTGATAGGCAAACCCTTGTAGAAAGGGGTCTTTTTTCAGGGAAACCACATATTCATATTCCCGTTCCACAGCATCGAAACGGGCGTGTACCGCTTGATTCACCTTAAAGATGTCCGCCACGGCTATATCTTTTGGCAGAAACGAGTTCAACCGGAACAGCAGGGCTGGGAGGTCTTCAATTTCAGCTACATCAACATGAGCAAACAACTGTTTTGCGTGCACGCCGGCATCGGTACGGCCTGCACCGGTAAGCTTTACCGGTTCTTTGAGCAATATGGAAAGCTTGGTTTCCAGAACCTCCTGTACCGTAATGGCATTGGGCTGAATTTGCCAACCAAAATAATTGGCACCGTTATACGCTATTTCAATAAAATATCGCAATGAATCCTTTATTTTTGAAAAAACACAAAAGTACGAAGTTTAAGGAAACGAAGTAGGAATTACGAGGTACGAATTTCGAAGTGTGAAGATGCGGGGTGCTGGGTGATGGGTGCTGGGTGATGGGTGCTGGGTGAGGGATGATGGGTGACGGGTGCTGGGTGAGGGATGATGGGTGTTGGATGGAGGGTGGACTAATGACTAATGACTAATGACTAATGAAAAAAATACTACTTCTTAGCGATACGCACAGTTATATGGGCGATGATATTTTGAAGTATGCGCGACAGGCCGATGAAGTTTGGCATGCCGGGGATATTGGTGATTTAAAGGTTACCGACACCTTGCAACAAGTAAAACCCCTTCGGGCCGTTTACGGGAATATTGACGATGACGAAGCCCGCAAGGAATTTCCGTTGCACAACCGGTTCATGTGTGAGGGGGTCGATGTGTGGATAACGCATATCGGGGGCTATCCCGGCAGCTACGACAAGCGCGTGCGGGAGGAGCTGTACCGCAACCCCCCAAAACTTTTTATTTGTGGGCATTCGCACATTTTAAAAGTCATGCCCGATAAAAAAACCGGACTGTTGCACATGAACCCCGGCGCCATTGGCAAGCACGGGTTTCATACCGTACGGACGATGTTGCGGTTTGAGATTGATAACGGGGACATTCGAAATTTGGAAGTTATTGAGTTTAAGCGGTGACTTCGGCTACGCTCAGCCACCGGTTTGATAGATTAAAATCGGTGGTTTCGATACAATTTTGAGAACAACTTTGTTGTTTCAAAATCACTCAACCACCTTAAATTAATTAATACAATTTTTAGCAGAAATTAAGGTGGTTAGTGATTTTTACTACATCCTTAGTTTCATTAAAAATTATATCGGAACCACTAAATCATAAAAAAACCCCCAAAGATGGCATTCTTTGGGGGTTCGCACTAAAATATACTAAGATGTAATGGTTTATCGCAAACGGTCCACAGATTTTACAAGGTCTTCGTCCCTTTTAATGGCCTTATTGGCCAGCACTAAAAAAACGATAGAAATGATGGGAAGCAAGACCCCAATACCCTTCTCTGAAACCAATGTTTCTCCGGATATGGTTAGCGACCTGTACACGAAAACTCCCAGTAATACAAAGTTTATAAGGATGTTTAAACGGTTAAGGACAAACTGCCGTTGCCGTTTTTTAAAACTCAAAATTGAAATCACAGCAAAGGCAATCGAGCCAAAAATAAGACCAAACACCAAGGGTTCGCCACGGTGGATCACGATGGTACCCGCTTCATCTTGCACCACTGGAAACCATAGGTACAAGGCTCCCATAATGAGTGCCGAAATGATTAAATAAACGGTTTGAATGCGCTGTAACATAACTTTTTTGCTGTTAGGGGCAAAAATAGGATTTCTTTTTTAAAAAATTATAACCAAAATTTAAAATATTGTTGTATTATTGCAGTATCTATTCGTAACCACTTCAATAACGGTTACTTAATCTTCAAAAAAAATATATTCGATAATTACACCTTCTCAAAGGTCTTTGATTATTATAATTAAACACACTAAGATTTTTACATGTTTGAAATTTCAGAATTAAAAGCGAAAAAGCTACCTGAGCTTCAGGAATTGGCAAAAAAGCTGAATGTCCCCAAGTACCGCAGCTTCAAAAAACTGGATTTGGTCTATCAAATACTCGATTACCAAGCTGCCAACCCCAAAGCGGTAAAAGAAATCGCCAAAGACGATTCAAAAGACACTCCTACTTCAAAAAAGAAAGACGATAAGGGCAAAGATTCCCAGAGCAAGCCCCGTCAACCACGGAGCAAAAGCACCGATTCCCGAAACACTAAAAAAAGCCAGAACACTAAAAACGAACCTAAAAAACAGGATTCAAAGCAATCTGACGACAACGATAAACGCGGAAGAAGTTCCAACGACAACAAGAAAAGTTCGTCCAGTTCTTCAGACAACAAGAAAAGCGCTTCAAACTCTTCGGACAACCGGAAAAAACATTCCAAGTCCAAAAAGGACAACAACGGCAAAAGCCAGCAAAAAGACCACCGCAACAACGGCAATAAAGATAACCGCAACCGCTATAAGGAACCCGACTATGAGTTTGACGGGATTATAGAGAGCGAAGGCGTTTTGGACATTATGCAAGACGGCTACGGCTTTTTGCGCTCCAGCGACTACAATTACCTGTCTTCGCCCGATGATATTTATGTGTCGCAATCGCAAATCCGATTGTTTGGACTAAAAACGGGCGATACCGTTTTTGGTGAGGTACGCCCGCCAAAAGAAGGTGAAAAGTACTTCCCGCTTATTAAGATTTCAAAAATAAACGGTCTTAACCCTCATGTGGTGCGCGATCGGGTTGCTTTTGAGCACTTGACCCCGTTGTTCCCACAGGAAAAATTCAACATTGCCGAACGGCAGAGCACCATTTCCACCAGGATCATCGATATGTTTGCCCCTATCGGAAAAGGGCAGCGTGGAATGATCGTGTCGCAACCTAAAACCGGTAAGACCATGTTGTTAAAAGACATTGCCAACGCCATTGCGGCCAACCACCCGGAGGTGTACCAAATTATTTTATTGATCGATGAACGCCCCGAAGAAGTAACCGATATGCAACGGAACGTACAGGGCGAAGTTGTGGCTTCTACCTTTGACAAAGAAGCTACCGAGCACGTGCGGGTTGCCAACATTGTGATAGACAAAGCCAAGCGATTGGTAGAATGCGGCCATGACGTGGTAATCCTGTTGGATTCCATTACGCGTTTGGCCCGGGCTTACAACACCGTACAGCCCGCCAGTGGTAAAATATTGAGCGGGGGTGTAGATGCCAATGCCTTGCACAAACCAAAACGGTTTTTTGGTGCTGCCCGTAACATTGAAAATGGCGGATCGCTGAGCATCATTGCTACGGCCCTTACCGAAACCGGCTCTAAAATGGACGAGGTTATTTTTGAAGAATTTAAAGGAACCGGCAACATGGAGCTGCAACTGGATAGAAAAATATCCAACCGAAGGATTTTCCCTGCCATCGACCTTACCTCTTCCAGCACGCGTAGAGACGATTTATTGCTTGATGACAACGTGATACAACGTATGTGGGTATTGCGCAAGTACTTGGCCGACATGAACCCAATTGAAGCCATGGAATTCATTAACGATAAAGTGAAACAAACCCGAAACAACGAAGAGTTTCTAGTATCCATGAACGGATAGTTTCCCACAAACCGATACTTAACCAATATCCAAACAAAAACCGGATCTACCTACTGTGGATCCGGTTTTTTTATTGTTGCCCATTGGGTTTCGATGCGTTTTTCTCCCGACCGTTTTCACTTAAAAAAAGATGCAGTTAAGCGTTTATGATACAACGCAGTGGGCCATTCTTTTTTTGCCCGTGTTCACGTCTTTTGTTTTTTCTTTTTGGCTGCTGGGAAGAGTACGTTGTTCAAAATCAAACGGTAGCCTGGCGAATTGGGGTGCAGGGCCAGTTCGGTTTTGGCATCCCCTACCCGGTGCTGGTAATCTTCAGGATCGTGGCCGCCATAGAAGGTAAAAAACCCTTTTCCTTTAATGCCGTGAATGTAGCGGGCCTCGCCGTTGGTTTTGTTTTCGCCCATTACCAATACATTGGATTTTACTTGGTTGCGTTCATAGGCGGTGGTTTGCCCCATAAACCCTTTTACCAAAGCCGTATGGTTTTGCACCAACATGGTAGGGATTGGGTCCCACTTGGCTGAATAATCCATTAAACTGAAATAATCGGTTTCCTTTGGTATGCGGCGTTTCGAAGTCATATCGATAGATGAAAACTCATAGACCATTGGGCTTCGCTCCAAGATAAAATCGGTAAATGCGAACGTCTTGCTGTAATCAATTTTGCTTTGGTAGCCGGGTTCGCTGGGGTCGCCGTCGAACATGGGTTCGCAAATATCCACGCCTTCGGCCGACAGTGCGATATCAAAACTATCGGTGGCGCTGCACATGGCGAACATAAAACCGCCGCCCACCACATAATCGCGTATTTTCAAGGCTACGTCTCTTTTTTCTTCTGAAACTTTGTCGTAGCCCAGTTCGGCCGCCAAGGCCTCGGCTTTCCGTTTTTCTTCAATATACCACGGGGCGGCGCGGTACGCGCGGTAAAATTTTCCGTACTGGCCGGTAAAGTCTTCGTGGTGCAGGTGCAACCAATCGTACAATATAAGCTGGTCGCTCAATACTTCTTTATCGTAAACCACCTCGTAGGGTATTTCGGCATAGGTCAATACCATGGTTACTGCATCGTCCCACGGCGGGTTGCCTTTGGGGGAATACACGGCGATTTTGGGTGCTTTTTCCAGCACTACGGCTTCCATGTTTTGTGATGGACTGCTGATGGTGGTGAGGATTTCTTCGGTTTTGCTGTTGGAAATCACTTCGAAGGAGACGCCTCGAATTTGGCATTCTTTCCGTATTTCTTCGGAATCGGGCATCAAAAAAGAACCACCGCGGTAGTTGAGCAACCATTTTACCTTTACTTGTCTTTCAAGTGTCCAATACGTAATCCCGTAGGCTTTAAGGTGTTCCTTTTGGCTTTCGGCATCCATGGGGATCAATATATAGGAAGCTGAGGCGTTTAAGGAAAAGAAAAGCAACAATAAAAAAGCTATATGTTTCATTTTGATAAAATTTCGGCTGTGATTTACAAGATACCCGATTTCACGGGAATAGATAACGGCAAATTTTGAGCCATATTGGATATATGAAAGATTTTTTGGGAATTGATTATCCTTGGTTGCAACACTATTTGAACGATCCTTCTTTATTTATGGTCCCGTCTTAACATAGGTTAACTAAAAACTATCAATTACTTATGGAAACACCAAAGACGGGCACCTGCTAAAAAACACTACCCAAGTATACGTTTCGACTTGAAACTTTCGACTATTGACCAAATTGCAAACGGGCAGGTATCCGTCAACTACGCCTCAAGCAAATACAACCTATCTTGGAGCACGGTTGACTATTGAATTAAAAATTGGGTGATTTTAGCAATACAACCAAACCTGGGATACAGTGATGCCCACAGTCTTTATTTCAGTTATAATTTTTCATTTAAATCTTGTCTTCCAACAATGGCCATTATTTCAACAATATTTTCATTAATTCTGTAATAAATACTATCAACTCCACAAACACAACGTCTATATCCTTTTTTAATGTACTCAACAGATTCAAAAGAAAAAGGACGTTCAGCAATGATGTCAAAATATTCAAAAAAGGATTCGAAATAGCTATCAGCTTGATCCATTCCAAACTTTTCAACCTCAAAATGGTGAATCCGAATCAAATCATTTTTTGCTTCGTTGGTAAGTTTGTATTTAGCCATTCAACAATGACTTTGATTGCGCTAAAATACCTTCTTTACTTTCATTTGTAAATCCACTATTTTCGGCTCTTTCCAATTTAGCTCGAACCCAGTCTAATTGAACTTGTTGTTTTCGGGCTTGCCTAATCAAGTCGTTAACTAATTCACTTTTGCTTGAATATTCCTTATTATCCACTTGTGATTTCAACCATTCGTCGTTTGGTTTTGTAAACGATATACTTTGTCTTGACATAACTTACATTTTGGTGTAAATATACATCAAAAACGCATCTTTTCCGAATAGCTGCAAAATCGATATAAAAAAATCCCTAAAAAGGCACCTCATTATCATCATCCGGTGGCAGGTCGTTGTTCATGGAACTGCCGAAGGCTTCATCTGCCGAGGGCAGGCTGTCGGTCTTAAAGGTGTCGTCGTTGGCAGCGTCGTTCATACGGGAATGGATTTCGCTGGGGATATCAAACCGTTCCAGGTTTTCGAAGCGTCCTAAGTGCCCCACAAAACGCAGGCGTATTTCGTCCAGCCCACCGTTACGGTGCTTGGCCACGATAAACTCGGCCTGGCCTTCGGTTGGGGTGCGCTCCTCGTCGTCCCATTCGTCAATTTTGTAATATTCGGGGCGATAAATAAACGATACAATATCGGCATCCTGCTCAATGGCGCCCGATTCACGAAGGTCTGACAGCAAGGGACGTTTGCTTCCGCCGCGGGTTTCCACGGCACGCGATAATTGTGAGAGGGCTATTACCGGAACGTTCAGTTCTTTTGCCAATGCTTTCAGGTTTCGGGAAATGGTGGAGATTTCCTGCTCTCGGTTGCCACCTTTTTGGTTGCCACCGGCTGTCATTAATTGCAAGTAATCGACCATAATCAATTTAATGCCGTGCTGGGAGGAGAGCCGCCTGGCTTTTGCCCGCAGGTCGAAAATGGAAAGCGAAGGCGTGTCATCGATGAACAATGGTGCTTTTTCCAGGCCTTTTACCTTTACGTTCAACTGTTCCCATTCGTGTTTTTCGAGGTTTCCGGTTCGCAGTTTTTCAGAACTCAATTGTGTTTCCGAAGAAATCAAACGCGTAATCAACTGTACCGAAGACATTTCCAACGAAAAGAAGGCCACCGGAATGTTGTGATCTACTGCAATGTTTCGGGCCATAGACAAGGTAAGGGCTGTTTTCCCCATACCTGGGCGCGCCGCCACGATAATTAAATCGCTGGGTTGCCAGCCCGAAGTGAGCTTATCGATGTCCTCAAAACCAGAAGGGATACCGGACAGCCCTTCCCTATTGGCGATTTCCTCAATTTTTTTCTTTGCTTGGATGACCAATTGCTGGGCCGTTTCGGAAGACCGTTTAATATTGCCTTGGGTAATTTCGTACAGTTTTGATTCGGCGGTGTCCAAAAGGTCAAAAACATCGGTGGTTTCATCGTACGAATCTTCAATGATTTCGTTTGAAATTTTAATCAAGCTCCGCTGAATGAACTTCTGAAGGATGATGCGCGCGTGGAACTCAATGTGTGCCGAAGAAGACACCTTTTGGGTCAATTGCACCAAGTAAAACTCCCCTCCCGCGGCTTCTAAGGTGGCGTCTTTTTTTAATTGGGACGAAACGGTTAATAAGTCCACCGGTTCGCTGTTTTCAAAGAGGGTATGGATGGCGTCGAAGATGTGTTTGTGGGCATCTTTGTAAAACACATCGGCGTGTAGGATATCGATTACTTCGTCCACACCTTTTTTGTCAATCATCATGGCGCCAAGCACAACCTCCTCTAAATCAATTGCTTGTGGAGGCAGCTTTCCTTTCTCCAAGGAAATTACCTGCGAAGACTTTGATTGATATTTGGTTTGTTGTTGTACTTTTTCCATAAGGCGAATGTAAAGAAAATTGTGAGTTGAACGGCTTGGGTTTACCGTTTCGATGTTAACCAGTCATCAACATTTCAACTGTTGATAACTTAAAAATATTGTTAATAAGGTACAAAAAAATCCCGAGACGCACCTCCGGATTTTTGTAAGGGTTGTTATGGTTGAAGTTAGCCTTTAAAGACTCCCATCTCGGAATATTTTTCCATCCTTAGTTTCACCAAATCGGTTGGTGATAAGATTTTTAATTCGTCATATACTTTTACGATGGTCTTGGAAACGGTGGCAAACGTTTTTTCACGATCGCTGTGCGCACCTCCCAATGGTTCTTTTATGATGGTATCGATCACTTTCAGTTTTTTGGCATCTTTGGCCGTGAGGTTTAGGGCTTCGGCGGCCTGTTCTTTGTGGTCCCAACTTCTCCATAGGATGGACGAGCAGTTTTCTGGCGAAATTACCGAATACCAAGAGTTTTCGAGCATCATCACCCTATCGCCAACGCCTATTCCCAAAGCGCCACCACTGGCCCCTTCGCCAATAACGATCACGATGATTGGCACTTTAAGGCGGGTCATTTCCATAATGTTGCGGGCAATCGCCTCGCCTTGGCCTCGTTCTTCGGCTTCCAGGCCGGGATAGGCCCCTGGGGTATCGATAAAGGTGACCACGGGCAGCCCGAATTTTTCGGCAGATTTCATCAATCGCAAGGCTTTGCGGTACCCTTCGGGGTTTGCCATCCCGAAATTACGGAATTGCCGCGTTTTGGTATTGTAGCCTTTTTGCTGGCCAATGAACATATAACTTTGATCGCCAATTTTACCAAGCCCGCCCACCATGGCCTTATCGTCCTTAAAATTACGGTCGCCGTGCAGTTCTAAAAAAGAATCCCCACATATAGCTTTAATGTAATCCATAGTATAGGGACGGTTGGGGTGACGGGACAACTGTACGCGTTGCCATGGCGTTAGGTTTTTATATATTTCTTTTTTGGTTTCTTTCAGTTTTTTCTCAATCTGCTTGCAGGTATTGCTCACGTCCACTTCGCTGTCGGCACCAATTTGGCACGCCTTCTCGTACTGTTCCTGCAAGTCTTTTATCGGTAATTCAAATTCAAGATATTCCATAGTATCTTTAGATTGTAGTTTTTCTTAGCATGCAAAGATAAAATTTTGTTGTTAGGTATTGGGCAATCGCCTTTTTTTTCTTTTCAACCTGTTTTTAACCACGCCATTGGCGATGACGGTTGCAATGATTATTGCGGCGCCGTAATAAAATTCTGGATTCATATATTCGCTATCGCCCAGTATCAACAAGGCCAAGATGATTCCATATACCGGTTCCAGGTTTACGGTGAGCATTACGGTATAAGGGCTTATCCATTTCATGACATGCACCGAAGCCAGAAAAGCATACGCCGTGCACACCGATGCCAACAGCAACAACAGCAGCCAATCGTTTGTTGACAGCTGAAACAATCCTGAAGTGATTTCCCCCTGAAAAGCCAAATATGCGGTAATGCACAACCCACCGAAAAACAGTTCGTACAGCGAAATAACCGATGCTTTGTGTTTTATGACCAGTGCCCCGTTGATGATGGTAAAAATGGCGCCCAAGAAAGAAGCGGCCAATGCCAGGCCAATTCCCCAAACGTAATCGGTTTCCACATTAAAAATAAGGTACAGCCCTGCAATTACGGTGATTCCGAAGAACACTTCGTACCCTATTATTTTCCGTTTGAAGAAAAGCGGTTCCAGCAGCGAGGCAAAAAACGCCCCGGTGGACATAATCGCCAAGGTTACCGAAACATTCGATGCTTTTATCGCTCCAAAGAAACACAACCAATGCAAGGCAATGATAAAGCCTGCAAAGAAAAATTTTGAAAGGGTTTTAACCGAAAAACGCAATTTTTCTTTCTTCAGCAACACAAAGAGAAAGATAAACCCTGAAGCCAAGAGCATCCTGAACCACACCAACGGAATGGCATCGATGGAAATTAAAGCCCCCAGCACGGCCGTAAAGCCCCAAATAAAGACGATACCGTGCAAATGCAGGTAGTTGAACAGTTTAGCGTTTGGCATTTTTCAACAGGTAAATCGCTAAGATACCAAATACAATGTTAGGGAACCATGTGGCGATAAAGGGTGAAAAAGTACTTTGCTCTGCCATGGTACCAAAAATTTTATCGAAAAAGATAAAAACCATCCCAATGGCAATACCAATGGCAAGGTTAACCCCCATGCCGCCACGGCGTTTCACCGAAGATACTGCAACAGCAATAACGGTCAATATATAGGCAGAAACCGGCAGGCTCCACCGTTTGTACCGTACCACTTCGTACCTGTTTATATAAGAAGAGCCTTTTGCTTTCTCCCGTTGAATAAAATCGTTGAGCTCTGTAAAGTTCAAGGTTTCGGCAATGTATTCGACTGGGGTTAAATCCTCCATTTCAAAAGGAAAGACCGTGTCAAGTTTGGTTTCTTTTAAAAGCCGGTCATCGTTTTCGCCCACTATCCGTTTTTTGTAATTGTAGAGGGTGTAGGAGCTGTCTTTTTCGTTATACCTTATCCGGCTGGCCGAAAGCTTGTATTTCATTTCATTGCCTTCAAAATGTTCTAAGGTAAAATTGTTTCCGGTTTTTTCCTTTACATTGAAATAGCTCACATAAATATAATCGTTGTCGTTTATTTGCCGGTACATGTTAGATTGCGCCCGGTCCTGTTTCCCTTTCTTTAGGTATTTGTATTTAAATTCGTTAAACCCCTTGCTGGCCATGGGTGCGAGATACATGCCCAAAATCAAAGCGCCAACACATACAATGGTCGCCCCAATCATATACGGGCGTAAAAACCGATAGTAGGAAACGCCACTGCTTAAAAAGGCGATAACCTCGGTATTGTTGGCCAATTTTGAAGTAAACCAGATGACCGACAAAAACAAAAACAACGGAAACAAGAGGTTGGCAAAGTAGATGGTAAAATCTAAATAATACTTGGCCACTTCGATAAAAGGCACCTCGTTCTCCAAAATCTTATCGATTTTTTCGGCAAGGTTTACCGTGATACCGATAGGGATAAACAATAGGAGCAACAGCAAGAATGTGCCCAAGTATCGCTTCAGAATGTATTTATCGAGTATGCTTAACATTAAAGGCGTTTATCCATTTGTTTGACCATTTTGTTTTTCCACGAGGTGAAATCCCCCGCTAAGATATGTTTTCTCGCTTCACGAACCAACCATAAATAAAACCCTAAGTTATGGATGGTTGCAATTTGCATGCCCAAGAGTTCCTTTACCTTAAACAAATGGCGCACGTATGCTTTGCTATAAGCGGTATCCACCCAGGTGATATCCATCTCGTCAATGGGTGAGAAATCGGTTTCCCATTTTTTATTTTTTATGTTTATGGTGCCGTGCGCGGTAAAGAGCATGCCATTTCGGCCGTTTCGGGTGGGCATGACACAATCGAACATATCGATGCCCAAGGCAATGTTCTCCAATAGATTGATTGGGGTCCCCACACCCATTAAATAACGGGGTTTATCTTTGGGAAGTATTTCGGTGACCACCTCGGTCATGGCATACATTTCTTCGGCCGGTTCGCCAACCGAAAGTCCGCCAATGGCATTTCCTGCCGCCCCTACCGAAGCAATGTACTCTGCAGATTGCTTCCGCAGATCTTTATACGTGCTTCCTTGCACAATGGGAAAAAGTGTTTGGTTGTAGTCGTACTTTAAAGGTGTTTTCCCTAAATGCGCTACACAACGATCCAACCAACGGTGCGTCATGTGCATGGAACGTTTGGCATAGTTATAATCGCAGGGATAGGGCGTACATTCATCGAAGGCCATAATAATATCGGCGCCGATGGTCCGTTGTATTTCCATCACGTTTTCGGGCGTGAAAAAATGCATGCTCCCGTCAATATGCGACTTGAACTTCACCCCTTCTTCCTTGATTTTTCGGTTTGCCGAAAGCGAATACACTTGATAGCCCCCGCTATCGGTCAAGATATTTCGGTCCCAATTCATGAATTTATGGAGGCCACCAGCTTTTTCGAGCACTGTGGTTTGCGGCCGCAAATACAAATGGTAGGTGTTTCCCAAGATAATATCGGGATTGATGTCGTTGGAAAGTTCGCGTTGGTGTACGCCTTTAACTGAACCTACCGTCCCAACCGGCATAAAAATGGGGGTTTCAACGGGGCCATGGTCTAATGTGATGGTCCCGGCGCGGGCTTGGCTCTCGGGATCGGTGTTTTCTAATTTAAATTGCATGCATGTTTTTTTCTGAACGATGCCCAAACCGAAACTTCGGAAGGCAAACGGCTGCAAAGATAACAGGATTTGTTTAGATACTTGAGATATGAGACGTTAGATATGAGACGTTAGATATGAGATGTGAGATCTGGGATTTAAAATTCGCTTTGCTCTGGCTCGCCTTCCCCTTTAGCGAAGAAAGTAACCAAAAAAAGATCAACTCAATTTAGGGGACGTCACGATATTGTAGTTGTTCTTTTTAATAACTTCCCTTAAATCGTTGATAACTGAAGGAATTATCTTTTGCCCACGCCTTGGAAACCCGTATTTTTGATGCTGAAAAAACAAAATAACGCACATGGCAGATTTACAACACCTTGAGGATTTAGTGGTTCAGGTCCGCAGGGATATTTTAAGGCAAGTACACGCAGTAAACTCAGGGCATCCCGGAGGTTCTTTGGGCTGTACTGAATTTTTCGTCGCATTGTACCAAGAACTGATGGACCGCAAGGACGATTTTAATATGGACGGAATAGGCGAAGACCTTTTCTTCCTTTCAAACGGGCATATTTCCCCGGTTTTTTATAGCGTTTTAGCGCGGTCGGGTTATTTCCCGGTGGAGGAACTGAAAACCTTTCGCCACATCGATTCCCGTTTGCAAGGACATCCAACCACTCACGAAGGATTGCCCGGGGTTCGGGTGGCATCGGGATCGTTGGGACAGGGGATTTCGGTTTCCATTGGCGCTGCCGAAGCCAAAAAACTGAACAACGACAACCATTTAATATACACCCTCTGTGGTGATGGGGAATTACAAGAAGGCCAAAACTGGGAAGCCATTATGTATGCCGCAGGAAACCAAGTGGACAACCTCATCGTGACCATCGACTTGAACGGCCAGCAAATTGACGGTGCTACCCACAATGTACTTCCGTTAGGCAATGTAAAGGGCAAGTTTGAAGCCTTTGGCTGGGACGTATTGGAAATTGAAGAAGGCAACAAACTTTCGGCCGTATTGGAAGGCATGAAAAAAGCCAAGGCAAAAACCGGACACGGAAAGCCTGTTTGTGTGTTGTTACACACCGTGATGGGGAACGGGGTTGACTTTATGATGCACACCCACGCTTGGCACGGGAAAGCTCCCAATGATGAGCAATTGGAAAAGGCCTTGGCACAAAACCCGGAAACCCTACAAGACTATTAAGATGAACAAAACCACATATTTACTTTTAATCGCGCTTTGCTCTAGCTATTTTGCGTTTGCCCAAACCAAAAGCATTACGTTTGATTATAGTGTTACGTATGAAATTCCGAATAAACGGAAAAACACCACCGACACCATAACCGTAAGCTACAATAAGGAAGGAAGCTATATATATACCAGCGCTCCCATATTGGCCAGTCAGTTAGGTGCCCGTATGTTTAAGCAAACCCAGATGGATCTATCCTCCATGAACTCGCATATTATACTCGATACGCAGAAGGCTATCCTCTATATGGATTTGAGTTTCAATGAAAATATCTTTTTTTTCAAAATGGATATGAAGGATATGCTTCCTCCAATGAATAATCCATTAAACCAAGAGGTGGCGTTAATTTCTGAAAAAACATCGGAATCAGATGTACTGTTCGGCAAGGAACGGGATGTATATTCCATTTACCCAAGCACAGAACCCGATAAACCCATTACAGTGGTTTTTGATGCAGAGCATAAGGTGGACAACAATGCTATTTTCAAAGAATTTTTACAGCTCATGCTCTACAAAACCCAGAGCAAAGGGAGCATAGACTTTAATTTGCCACAAGGATTGCTATTAAAAGCAACCGTAAAAGATAAAGTGGTTTTAAAAGCAATTGCGATGGACACCAAACCCTTGGAAGTTAATTTCTCACATAATTTCAACATTTCAAAATGAAAAAATATACAGACAGCGGAAAAAAAGACACCCGGTCCGGTTTTGGAGCAGGATTGACCGAATTGGGAAAAACCAATAAAAACGTCGTGGCCTTGTGTGCCGACTTGACCGGTTCCTTAAAAATGGACGACTTTAAAGAGAACCATCCAGACCGCTTTTTTCAGGTGGGGATTGCCGAAGCCAACATGATGGGAATGGCCGCAGGCTTGACCATTGGCGGGAAGATCCCGTTTACCGGGACTTTTGCCAATTTTTCCACCGGGCGTGTTTATGATCAAATTCGCCAAAGCATTGCCTACAGCGGGAAAAACGTAAAAATCTGTGCTTCGCACGCCGGAGTTACTTTAGGGGAAGACGGAGCTACCCACCAAATTCTCGAAGATCTCGGCTTGATGAAAATGCTTCCGGGCATGACGGTTATCAACACCTGCGACTATAACCAGACCAAAGCCGCCACCTTGGCCATAGCCGAGCATCAAGGTCCTGTCTATCTCCGTTTTGGCCGGCCGAAGGTAGCCAATTTCACCCCTGAAGATCAAACATTTGAAATTGGGAAAGCTGTTCAGCTGCAAGAAGGAACCGATGTAACCCTTGTAGCCACAGGCCATTTGGTATGGGAAGCATTGCAGGCTGCCGAAAAACTGAACGAAGCAGGCATCAGTGCCGAAGTAATCAACATCCACACCATTAAACCTTTGGACAATAAAGCGATACTGGATAGCGTTGGTAAAACAGGGGGCATTGTCACTGCCGAAGAACACAATTATTTAGGTGGGCTTGGTGAGAGTGTCGCCCGTGTATTAGCCGAAAATGCCCCAGCGCCACAAGAGTTCGTGGCAACGCAAGATACTTTTGGCGAATCTGGAACCCCAGAACAACTCATGGAAAAATATGGCCTTAACGCCAATGCCATTGTAAAAGCTGCCAAAAAAGCGATCGCGCGAAAATAACCTTTTTTTGCTCCAGCCTGTCAAACGCAGGCTTTGATCAAAAAAGAAAGCCCCGCAAAATTTTGCGGGGCTTTCTCTTGTTCCGTACTTGCCATTAAGCCGTATCACGGGGTTGATGTTGTTCTTTTCGTTGTTTTACTTGTTGGTTTATTTCTTTTCCATCAGACTCTTTTTCCTTTTTATTAATGGCCTGTTCTTCAATGCTCTGTTTTTGCTTTTCCAATTCGCTTTTCTTGTCTTGTTCCATGGCTATTGTTTTTTATTGTTCATTTAAATATAAACAGCAAAAGCCTGAATATCAAATAAATTACAATTCATTAACATGCTTTGTTAAAGGCTTCTCAATTGGCAAAACACTAAGAAGCAACTTTAAAGATAGATTGTATTTTTAGGAGTGAATTCAAAAAACAATAAAAGCAGAAACTATGAAAACTACAAGGGAACAAGCAAAAGAAACCGTTCATAAGGACTTGGTGAACAACCTTCAAGGCCTTCTTGAAAAAAATTACGATGCCGAAAAAGGATTTACCAAGGCCATGGAAGATGCCAAGGACAGCAACTTAAAACGGTTTTTGAAAGAACAGGCACGAAAACGTAATAAATTTGCAACCGAATTGGACCGTGAAATACGATCGTTAAACGAAAAACCTAAAGAAGATGGCAGCACCACTGGCGATTTGCACCGAACTTGGATTGATGTAAAAACCGCCTTTACCGGAAAAGACGATGAAGCGGTATTGGAAGAATGCATCCGTGGCGAAAAAGCCAGTTTGGAGGAGTATGAAGAAACACTGAAAGAAAACCGATTTCCACCCAACTTGGAATCAATTTTAACCAGTCAACTCTCTGAAATAAAATCGACCGTAGCAAAAGTAAAAAACCTAGAAGACCTTGCTGAGAAGGATAATTAATGGCGAATGAAGATGTAACGCAAGAAGAAACCCTAAAGTCTCCTCCACTTTAGGGTTTTTTTTTAATAATTAGACGTAAGACTAAATCGGTAATAATTATAAATTCCTCTTTATGGTAAATTGAATTTCAGTTTATTTTTTACAAATTACTTGGTTATCTCGATTCCCGCTTCTTTTATGGCTTTAAATCCGCCGGCCACGTCGATCGCGTTGTGGATGCCGCGGCTTTTTAAAATGGAGGCCGCAATGACCGAACGGTACCCACCGGCACAATGGACATAAAAAGGTTCTTTGCTTGGATAGTCTTCTAAATGGTCATTGATCCGGCTCAAAGAGGTGTGTTTAGCAGCAAGAATATGTGCTGTTTCAAATTCACTGTCTTTTCTAACGTCGAAAACCGGTACTTGATTATTTAATTTTTCTTTTAACGTTTCCGCTGAAACGGATTGCATGCTGTCCACTCCTTTTCCAGCTTGTTGCCATGCTTGGATTCCACCTTTTAGATAGCCCAAGGTATTGTCGAACCCCACCCTGGACAACCGGGTAACGGCTTCTTCTTCCCGTCCTTCATCAACGATCAACAAAATAGGTTGTTTTACGTCGGCAATTAAATCGCCCACCCACGGAGCAAATCCGCCATCGAGACCAATAAATATTGAGTTTGGGATATGGCTTTTTATAAAATCTTTTTGGTGGCGCACATCCAACACCACCGCTGCAGTAGTATTTGCCAAGTTTTCGAATTCTCGGGGCGATAACGCTTTGGTACCGCGAGATACCACTTCGTCAATATTATCGTAGCCTTCTTTGTTCATCTTTACATTAAGGGGAAAGTAGCTTGGCGGTGGCAGCAGGCCGTCGGTTACTTCTTGTATAAACTCCTCCCGCGTCATATCATTTCGCAAGGCATAATTTATCTTCTTTTGGTTGCCCAAGGTGTCCACTGTTTCTTTCATCATATTTTTTCCGCAGGCAGAACCGGCTCCATGTGCGGGATACACCGTAACATCATCGGCTAATGGCATTATTTTTTCGCGGAGGCTGTCAAACAAAATACCGGCGAGTTCTTCTTGAGTCATACTCGCTGCTTTTTGAGCGAGATCGGGGCGGCCCACATCGCCCAAAAACAAGGTGTCGCCACTAAAAATAGCGTGGTCTTTACCGTTTTCGTCCCGAAGCAAATAGGTTGTGCTTTCCATAGTATGTCCTGGGGTGTGCAGGGCTACGATGGTCGCTTTTCCTACCTTAAACTCCTGTCCATCGGTGGCAATAACGGCATCGAAAGAAGGATCGGCATTGGGGCCATAAATGATGGGGGCGCCGGTTTTTTCGGAAAGCGAAAGGTGCCCGCTTACAAAATCGGCATGAAAATGGGTTTCAAAAATATATTTTATCTCGGCCTTGTCGCGTTTGGCGCGTTCGGTATAGGGTTGTGTTTCGCGCAATGGGTCTATAATGGCCGCTTCGCCGTCACTTTCAATGTAATAAGCCCCTTGCGACAAGCAACCCGTATATAGTTGTTCTATGTTCATTTTTAAATAATTTGCAACAAAGATACGGATTGTTGTGGTTCACATAGTATGATACTTGTAAGCGCTTTGTGTATTTTCACATAATTTTTAGAAAATAGGTGCTAACTTCAACTATCTTTATCGGCATCCAAACTATGTAATTATGAAACGATTTGCAATTTTATTATTTTCAACTTTATTGTTTGCCTGTGCAAGCGACACAGACGACACCCAGACCGTTCGTGATATGGCGGTAGCCGAAGTAAAGAAACAAATGGACCTTCCGGAAGGCACCACTTTCAACAAGGAAAACATTGAGGTTTCTAAAGAAGCTTCCAGCACCGAAAACGTGGAAACCATCTATGTGGTGAAAATCTCCATAAAATCGCAAGACCAGGACGGCAACGAAATAGTAAATACACATAGGCTAACGTATAAAAAAACAGACGAAAACACTTATGAACTCACGTCGTTTAAATAAGTGGTCCATCATCATTAATATTTAAAGCCAATTGGTTTTTGCCTTTGATCTTGATTGCTGCCCAGAAGGCTCGAACAGGCAAGGGAGACCACGATTTAAAAAATTCATTCTATCTTTTAATTTACCAATAAAACATACTTTTTAACAATCCATATTTTTTATCCATGAAATATCTTTTTCTTTCCCTGCTATCGTTACTTGTTATTTCGTGCAACACAGCACAAACAACTACTTCAACCAAAAAAACACGGGTGGATTATGCCAATGGCATTACCGCTGACGAATTAGAAACCATGCTCTATACCTTTGCCAGCGATGAGATGCAAGGCCGGATGACGGGCGAAAAAGGGCAAAAGTTGGCTGCGGAATACCTTCGGAATTTTTATCAAGACCACAACATTGCTTCTCCCATAGCACCCAACAATTATTACCAAAACATCCCCGCCGAATATTTTGACAGAATGGAAGATCCCAAATCTTCGGAAAACGTTGTCGCTTTTATTGAAGGCTCTGAGAAACCCGATGAAATATTGGTGCTTTCGGCCCATTACGACCATGTGGGCATGCGTGAAGACGGCACCATATATAACGGAGCCGATGATGACGGTAGCGGGACGGTCGCAATGCTGGAAATAGCCGAAGCGTTTCAACAAGCCGTGAAAGACGGAAACGGCCCCAAGCGCTCTATATTATTTTTACACGTTACCGGCGAAGAAATAGGGTTGTACGGCTCGCGCTACTATACCGAAAATCCGCTCTTTCCATTAAAAAACACGGTGGTCAACCTCAACACCGATATGATTGGCCGTATTGATCCCGATAAAAAGGACAACCCCAATTATGTTTATTTAATTGGTAGCGACCGGTTGAGCCAAGAACTGCACGATCTTTCGGAAAAAGTAAATGACCAATACACCAATTTGGAATTGGATTACACCTACAACGATGAAAACGATCCCAACCGTTTTTATTACCGCAGCGACCATTACAACTTTGCCAAGCACAACATCCCGATTATTTTTTACTTTAACGGCGTACACGAAGATTACCACAAACCCACCGACACACCCGATAAAATTGAATATGATTTATTGGCAAAACGAGCCCAACTCATTTTTCAGACGGCTTGGGAAATAGCCAACCGGGAAGACAGGATTATGGCTGATAAGCTTTGATGCTGGGTGATGGATGACGGGTGATGGATGCTGGATGATGGATGATGGGTGCTAGAGGCTGGATGCTGGGTGATGGATGACGGGTGATGGATGACGGGTGATGGGTGATGGATGCTGGATGATGGGTGCTAGAGGCTGGGTGATGGATGATGGGTGCTGGGTGATGGAGGCTGGGTGCTGAAAAAATAAAACCTAAAGTCTCCTCCCCTTTGGGGAGGCTGGGTGGGGACAGTTTGCCCGAAACAAAAAAAGCCCCTCGTTTCCGAGAGGCTTGGTCTTTTTGGGTGGAAGATCGGTTTCGAACCGACGACCTCCTGAACCACAATCAGGCGCTCTAACCAGCTGAGCTACAACCACCATAACATTTCGCTTTAAAAGCGAGCCCATCAATACTTGACAGGCGGGTGCAAAGATAAGGCATTTACAGCTTTTGCACAAGACAAAAATAACACAAATTTTTTATATCAAATCAAAAATAGAGTCCACGGCAACGTAACGCTCTGCCGTAAAGCCCTCGCCGTGTTCCACACCAATGAGTCTTCCCAAGTTTTGTGCCCGGTAGGTAATGCTTTCATTAAAATTCGCCGTGGCGATGGGCGTTATGGGTTCTTTGGAATTTTCATCAAAAAACTGACTTTTATATGCTGCGACCGATTCGAGTTTTTTATCCAGAAACCCGGTAATGTCCACCACAAAATCTGGTGTTAGGTCTTTCCATTGTATGTAATGGTACACGTGTTTAGGCCGCCATTCTTTTTGATGATTGTCTTCGTGAATGGTCTCTATTTTTCGTAAACCACTTAAAAAACAAGCATCACTGACCAATTTACTGCCTTTTCCGTGGTCAATATGGCGGTCGTCTATGGCGTTGCACAATACGATTTCGGGACGGTATTTCCGAATGATTTTAATGACCTCCAACTGGCTGGCAGCATTGTTCACAAAAAACCCATCGGAAAACTGTAAGTTGTGCCGTACCGCAACACCCAAAACTTCAGCCGCATCCCGTGCTTCTTTGTCCCGTATTTTGGCAGTGCCCCTTGTTCCCAGTTCGCCACGGGTTAAATCGAGGATTCCTACTTTTTTTCCGTTGGTCACTTCTTTTGCAATAGTTCCTGCGCAGCTCAATTCTACATCATCTGGGTGAGCGCCAATGGCCAATATATCTAACTTCATGCTTTATGCTTTTTGTATTTCTTTATTAGAAACCGCTTCAAATGCTTGTTCCAAATCGTATATTAAGTCGTTTTTTTCTTCAATCCCTACAGAAAAACGCAACAATCCATTGCTAATGCCCTGTCGTTCTCTTTCTTCAGAAGAAAGCAATGCGTGCGATGTTTTAGCAGGCGATAAAATGGTCGATTCCACGCCAGCCAAACTCATCGATTCTTTAATCAATTTCAGCGATTTCATAAACTTGGAAGCATCCAACTCTTCGATTAATTCAAACGAAAGCATGCCACTGTATCCCCGCATCTGTTTTTTTGCCAATTGATGGTCTGGATGGTTTTTTAAACCGGGGTAATACACTTTTTTCACCAATTCATGTGCCTCTAACCATTTGGCCAACTTCTTAGCGTTTTTATTTTGGGCCTTTACACGGAGTTTCATGGTTTTCATGCTGCGTTCCAACAGCCAAACGGTATAATCGCTCAGGCTACCGCCGAGGTTTTTGGCGATGTTCCAAATTTTGGTGATGTGCGCTTCGGAAGCGGCAACGGCTCCCGCACAAATATCGCTATGGCCGCCCATATATTTGGTTGCGCTGTGTATCATAACATCAATGCCGAAATCGGCCGGATTTTGATTAATAGGCGACGCAAAGGTGTTATCGATCATCGTAACGATATTTTGCTCTTTTGCTATTCGTGAAATCATTTCCAAATCGGTTATGAGCATCAACGGATTGGAAGGGGTTTCCACAAAAATGACTTTGGTATTTTCCTTTATTTTGGAAGTGAAATCGGCTTCAGAAAAACCATCGGTAAAATCATACTCAATCCCAAATTTATCAAATTCTTCCACCACAAAATTATAAGTCCCGCCATACAAAGCTTTTTGCAACACCACGTGATCGCCGGCGTGTAAAAAAGCCAACATTGTAGTACTGATGGCGGCCATCCCGCTTCCAAAGATCAAACCAGCTTCGGTTTTCTCGAGCATGGCAATTTTTTCGCAAAGCGCTTCTTGATTGGGAGTGTTAAAATACCGTGGATAGCGTTTTACATCCACGCCTTCATAGGCATAGGAACTTGATGGATAAATAGGGGAAACGGCTCCTTTAAACTGTTCGTCCTTTACTTCACCAACGTGTGTACAAATGGTATTTATTCCTAAATTTTTCTTTTTCATACTTCTGAAATTTTCTGAACGTCTAAGGTATAAATTCCTTGTCAAGTTTACTATCTTTATGGTATGAAATTACTACTCACAAACATAAAAACGCTGTTACAAACCCGTGAAAATCCGCCGAAGAAAGTCAGCGGAAAAGAAATGGGAAATTTACCCAAAATAGAGAATGCATGGTTACTGGTTGAAAACGGTAAGATTGCTGACTATGGCGACATGAAAAACCTTCCGGAAATTGAAGGTTTTAAACCCATAGACTGCACGGGTAAAATCGTGATGCCAGCTTGGTGCGATTCGCATACACATATTGTGTATGCCGGCAACCGCGAGCAGGAATTTGTTGACAGGATTAAAGGCTTATCGTATCAAGAAATTGCTGAAAAAGGCGGCGGAATTGTCAATAGCGCCAAGAAACTGCAAGAAACTTCAGAAAAAGAGCTCTACAGCCAATCGGCCAAACGGCTGGAAGAAGTGATGAAACTGGGAACGGCTGCCATTGAAATAAAAAGCGGCTACGGCCTCACCACCGAAGCAGAATCTAAAATGCTTCGCGTGGCCAAAAAACTGGAAAAACACTATCCAGTCACGGTGAAAACCACGTTTTTGGGTGCCCACGCCGTTCCCACGGAATACAAAGAAAACAAAACGGCGTACATTGATTTAATCTGTAACGACATGCTGCCGAAGATTGCCGCAGAAAAGCTGGCCGATTATGTAGATGTGTTTTGTGAAGTTGGGTATTTTTCGGTTGAAGAAACTGAACGAATTCTAGAAGAAGCCCAAAAACATAAGCTCATCCCTAAAATTCACGTGAACCAATTCAATGCCATAGGTGGGATCGCCACTGGGGTTAAATACAACGCATTAAGTGTAGATCACCTTGAAGTCATGACCGACAAAGACATTGAAGCTTTAAAAGGCAGCGAAACGATGCCGGTAGCGCTTCCCTCCTGCTCTTATTTTCTAAGCATTCCATACACACCGGGCCGAAAGTTAATTGATGCTGGGCTACCACTTGCCTTGGCCACCGATTACAATCCGGGTTCTACACCCAGCGGAAATATGAATTTTGTAGTCGCTACCGCCTGTATAAAGATGCGCTTAACACCAGAAGAGGCGATTAATGCAGCCACAATTAATGGAGCGTATGCCATGGGCATTAGCGACACCCACGGCAGTATTACCAAAGGGAAAACAGCGAGCCTTATCATTACGAAAGAAGTGCCATCGTATGGATATTTGCCGTATTCTTTCGGGAGCAACTTAATCGATTCGGTAATTATAAACGGGGAGCTGATATAATGGAAACAGTACGGTTTTATTCAAAAAAAGAACTTGAACAATTTATAAGCAAGCGGTTGGGCGAAGAAAAACTGGGCCAAGCAGTGACGACCGTTACCAATTGGGACGCATTGAAAAACAGCCCATCAAAATATGTCTTGCTCGGCATTCCCGAAGATATAGGCGTACGCGCCAACCACGGGAAACCCGGCGCGCGCGATGCATGGCTTACGGCTTTGCAGTCGTTTTGCAACATTCAGAACAATGCATTTACCCAAGCTGAAAATTTAATTGTTTTAGGCGAAATAGATTGTAAGACCCAAATGGAGCAAGCCGAAAATATTGGGCAAGACGATCCGCATTATTTTGAAAAACTGGGCGAATTGGTCACCCAAATTGACGATAAGGTTTCCAAAACCATCAAACAAATCGTTCAAGCAAACAAGATACCCATCATAATTGGCGGAGGTCATAATAATAGCTTCGGAAATTTAAAAGGGACCTCGCAAGCCATTGGAAAGCCTATTAATTGTGTGAATTTTGATGCCCATACCGATTTTAGGGCACTGGAACACCGCCATAGTGGCAATGGCTTTTCGTATGCTTTTGAAGATGGGTTTTTAAACAAATATTCTATATTCGGGATTCACCGCAATTATACTTCAAAAGCGGTTTTTGAAACGATGGACACCAATCCTAAACGCATTCAGTATTCTATTTTTGAAGAAATTGCCATTTCAAAAAAAATATCGTTTTCAAAAGCCCTTCAAAATGCTGAAGCATTTATAAATACTAAAACCGAATATTTTGGCGTGGAATTAGATTTAGACGCCATTGAACACATGGGCAGCAGCGCGATGACACCAAGCGGCTTTACCTTGACCGAAGCGCGGAAATTTATTCGCTATTTTTCAGAAAAAGAAAACTGCAAGTACATTCACATTTGTGAAGGCGCCCCAAGCTTTTCAGCAAACCCAAATCAATTAGGAAAAGCCATTTCATATTTAATTTCAGACTGTATCGCTTCATGAAAATAGTACCGTACGAACCACAGTATGCTCAAGACTTTTACGACCTCAACGTTGAATGGTTAGAAACCTACTTTTATGTGGAAGATTTTGACCGGGACGTGTTGAGCAATCCGGACAAGTACATTTTAAATCCTGGTGGGCATATCTTTTTTGCACTTGAAAATAACATCGTTTTAGGAACCGTTGCTCTTTTAAAGAAAGAAGAGGGTGCTTTCGAATTAACTAAAATGGCTGTTTTGCCCAACCAACGCGGCAAGAAAATAGGACAGAAATTGATGCAATATTGTATCGATTTTGCAAAACGGAATAACTTTAAGAAACTCTTTTTGTATTCCAATACCAAGCTGGAAAATGCTATTTATATTTATAGGAAATTCGGGTTTGTTGAAGTGGAGCAAGAAGCTGATGTGCCTTATGAGCGGAGTGATATAAAGATGGAGCTTAAATTTATAAAACGGTAACTTTTGTTTTAGTATATTACCAAGCTTAAATCCATACTTATGAAACAAACAATACTTTCTTTATTCATTTTTCTATCATCTTACACCATTACCTCGGCAAATGAACTTTTTAGTTTTTCATTAGGGGAAAACTATAAGTTCGAAAAAACACATTCGGTAAATATCGGCATACAGGCTACAATACATCTAGTGGTAGCAAAAAACAGGGACACCAGAAACTACGATTTGTTACCTTTTTATGTAAACGCCAACCAAGAAATAACACAATTGGAGACCACCTCTTACGATAAAATACCGGAGATTATTTCATACCATCACAACGCCAATACCGTTACGCTTTTAAATTATCAGGATGACCAATTGACCCTTGTTGATTTTGATATAGAAACAGGAAATGCGAGCAGTAAGCGAGTGGATGATTTTGAAAAACCGGAACATATTTTCCGTTTGCCCAACAAAACTATTTTCCTTGAAGTAGATCGCAGAGGAGAGCATATCACGGTCACCGAACTGGAAAGCGTCAATTCCATTCATTCTGAAAGTGTACCGATTCCTGAAGTTTCACAAAAAGAAGTGAGAAGACTTTTTAAAGAAGCTATAGAAGAAGTATTTACAGACGAATATGTAAAAAATGGTTCGATATCAGAATTTCAGGCTTATTATGAAAGTGATAAATTTATCATTGTTAAAAATGATGAAAGGAAAGACTTTATAGAAACTTTTGAAATAGACCCAAAAAACCCGAAAGTTCTTTCTATAAAAGAATTTAACCTTGACAAGCTTGATAAAGTTAAAGACAGGAATTCCTACTTAGTAAAGGACAGGCTATTTTCAGTAGTGATAGGAAAAAAGGACTTAAACCTAACTATCAACAATTTAACTACCGGTATGGAAGAAAAGAGTTTTCTTCTCAGTGAGGATTTAGGACAAGGTGGAATTTCTGATGATTATAAAGCATTTTTAAAGCAGGCCAAACGCAACAAGATTACATCCACCGTTGCAGTTAATCATACAAAAGAAGGCAACTATTCGGTAACCATAGATTATGTTGATGCGGTAAGCTACCATTACAACCACAACTGGTTTTTTATGCATCAAATGATGTGGCAACAACAGATGCTAATGCAACAGACAATGATGCCCGGTGGTTTTGGCCCCAATCCTGAATTATATAATGAAGTGGATGTTGTTTATTTTAAAGAAAAACCAGAAGCCATCACTTTTGTGCTTTCAAAGCAATTGGATGTTTTAGAAAACGTAAATCCAGAAACAACCTATACCTATGTAGATAAAGAAAAATATATGGAAGATCTGGATGAAAACAAAACCATACGAAACTACAGTGTTGGTTTTTTAGAACACGAGTACCGCTATATCTACACGGATAAAAAAGAGGAAATGATCTACATAAAAACGGAACCTATTGAATAGAAAACCTAGATGGGCAGAAAAAGCGACAGACACATCTTAGTGCGAAATGTTATAAAGATGGAGCTGTCTTTTTTATAGTTATAACGGATGACCTCACAGGTTTTTAAAACCTGCGAGGTCTAATCTAAGCCTGTTTGTTTTATCAACTTTTTCGTTAAAAACCTCAAATCAAAGGTCTTCCTCCTATGCTATAAAGCTTGTGCCTCCGCTAAAGCTTCGGCAACACGCGGACGGGGGACAAGTAGAGACGTTTGAGGTTTAGTTTTTCTGTTCTTCTCTTCAATCCATTTGGCCATAAACTTGGTGCTTTGGGCGGTGTGGTGCTGTAAAATTTGCCCAAAAAAGTGTTTGTTTCGATGTTGAAGTAGGTTACTTTTAATAGTTTCAATTCTTTCTAAAAAAGGTTTAATAAACAGCGTTTTATCAAATCGATTCACAAGGGTCTCAAAACCTTGATTTTGGTTTTCTAACCAAGCTTTTTCATCGGTATATAACGTGATGGCTGTATTTATAAAATCGCTCCAATTAGCTTCGTCGTTATTAATTTTTTCAGAAAAGTTATAAATTCCCTCCGCTCCTATTTTGGTAGTTACAAAAGGCGTCCCACATTGCATGGCATCGAACAACTTCCCTTTTAAACCAGCCCCAAACCGAATGGGCGCCAAGCATATCCTGGCCTGTTGCATCACGTCATGGCCATCTGCTGCCCAACCTTTGATTAAAAACCCTTCTTTCCCGTTGTGCAATTCCTTTATTTGTTGGGGAGCATACGCACCAAAAATATGCAGTTCAGCTTTTGGAAGTTTTACTTTAAGTTGTGGCCAGATTTCTTTTTTCAGGATTTTAACCGAATCCACATTGGGCGCATGCAACAAATTGCCAATGGTAATAAAATGCTCTCTTTCCTCAAAAACTGGGAGATTTTGACTTTCCTCTTCTGAAATGGGAGAAAGTAAAAAAGGAAGATAAAACAATATATCTTTCGGAATGGAAAAGGTCTTTTGTAACAGCGTCATTTCGGTTTCTGAAATAATGAGTGATAGATCGCAGCGCCACATACTGGCCAATTCCCGTTTGGCCGTTTCAGTGAACAAATTGGCTTGTTCAACAGGTTTGTCTTTTTTTATTGCTGTTTCGCGTGCTTTCCGAAGGAAATGCAAGTCTTCTGTATCCAAAATTTTTACAGCTTTGGGACAGGTTTCAGAAACGCTCCAGCCAAATTGCTCTTCGGTAATAAAGCGATCAAAAAGCACAATAGTTGGATTCAGCTTCAGAAGAAATTCATCAAAAGAACTGTTGTTGAGCTGGATTGTTTCCGAAGTAATTCCTAAGCTTTTTAAATCTGCAGAATTTTCACCTTGACTTGCCGTGCTGGCAAATGTTACTGCATACCCATCTTCTTGAAATAATCTAATTAGTTGCAGCATTCTTGATCCCGCGGCCGTTGTGTTAGGCTCAGGAAAGGTGTGGCCTATAATGAGCAGTTTCTTAGCCATTAATTAAAGACTAAATTATAGCTGATAAACTGCCATATAATCGAGGCCATCACGGTGGCACTTATAAAAAGGGTGGTCAAAATCACGATTTTTTTGTTCGAACGCCAGTTTATACCGTTCAAGACAAGCTGTATGACCAATGCTATTGCCTGCGTGAGTAAAAAGGCATCGCCAAACTGCCAATCGGGATTGTTTTGTTTAAGGATGAAGGTTACAATTATTAAAATGACAAGCAGCACCGTTATTGCAGTTACGGTCCATTTTGGGAATCTAAATCGATTTTTCATATCATAAAGATACGATTTGTAGATTTCCTTTCCAATTTTGAAAAGAGACTATTGCTGTAAGTTTTCGATATCCAATTTGGCTGTCTTAACTATTTTTGGACCGTTGGTTTCTGTCCAAGCAAAAAATAATTTATTGTTCATTTTTACCATCTGTGGAAATCCGCTAGCACGTTCGGCACTGATTTTTGTAACCAAAACTGGTTTTCCAGTACTACCCGAAGTACTCACTTTTCTAACTTTCACAACTTCATCTTCCCCTTGTGGTTCCATCCAAACGATAGCAGCATCTTTTTCTGAAAGCATCACCACTTCCACTCTTCCGGTGGCATTTTCAGTATCGATCCTAATAGGTTTTCCAAAATTAACTCCGTTATTTTCGGAAAATATTAGTTGTACCTTTCCTTCTCCTTTAACGGCAGTAAACCAACCTACCGCAACCGTATTTTTAATAGCAGCTATTGAAGGTCCGTTTACAGGACAACCGGGAATTTCCCAGTTATCGTCACCAATGGTTTGAGATGGCAGTGGTTTTCCGTCCTTAAAACGGATTACTGAAATATCCCTGATTTCATTTTCACTTCTATCACGATACGCAACAATAGGACCAGTATTGGTCATAGCCGACGAAGTTCCGCAGCAATCACAAACACGAGCATCCAATTCAATATCGTTTATAATTTTCCCTTCAAAATCAACTGAAGCACTTCGCAACGTCATGGCACCACTTTCCTTATGCGAATCGTGGTTCTCATGACCTGTACCAGCAGTATTTCGCCCATCAAGCCACGTTACAAAAAAACCGTTTTTGCTTGGTATCATCGAAACAAAACCGTGTTCGCTTTTTGTACCATCATTATGAAGAAGAAAATCATTCTTCCAGTTTTTTTCTTCGGAATTGTAAAGGTCTAATTTCACATCATACGTATAGGTCCCTTTTGCTGATTTTTGTAGGTGACTTGTTAAAACAACACCGTTATTTTCAGCTATTACCGGGAAATCTGCCCAATTTACAAACCAATCTGTCCCGGAGCTAACCGCAATAGGCTCCTGCCAATTTTTAGATTTATACTTTGAATAATATAAGGTTGAAAGGCTGTCCCGTTTCGTTACGTACGATAAGAAAAGAGACTCTCCATTACTGAACAATCTTGGCAATGAACTGTTTGGCCCAGTAGGATTGGATATTAATTGAACTTCTTTAGTTACTTCAGTAGAAGTGGTTTTATCCTCGTTTTTACATGAAATAAAAAGAAATAGGAATACTATAAAAGAAACTCTCATCATTTTATTAGCGTTTTACCACTTCTCCATAGAGATCAAAATCTTCAGCGGCGGTTATTTTTACGGTAAAAAACTCACCGGTCCTTAAATAACCTTCTTCTGCATTGATCAATACTTCGTTATCCACGTCTGGGCTGTCAAATTCGGTGCGGCCCACGTAATAGCTTCCTTCTTTTCTATCGATCAAAACACGGAATTCCTTACCAATTTTCTGCTGGTTCAGTTCCCATGAAATTTGTGACTGGATGGCCATTATCTCATTGGCGCGTTCCATTTTTACGTCTTCGGGCACATCGTCTTCTAAATTGAAAGCGTGTGTATTTTCTTCATGTGAATAGGTAAAACAGCCCAACCGTTCAAAGCGCATTTCTTCTACCCAGTTTTTAAGTAACTGGAAATCTTCTTCGGTTTCTCCCGGGTACCCAACAATAAGTGTGGTCCGAATGGCCATATTAGGGACGTATTTTCTGAAATCTTTTAAAAGATTGGTTGTCTTCTCATAGGTAGTTCCGCGACGCATCGATTTCAGGATATGGTCAGAAATGTGCTGCAACGGGATATCGATATAATCACAAACCTTTGGCTCTTCCCGCATGACATCCAACACATCCATTGGAAAGCCGGTGGGGAAGGCATAATGCAACCGAATCCACTCAATGCCTTCCACTTTTACTAGGTTTTTGAGCAGTTCGGCCAGGTTTCGTTTTTTATACAGGTCGAGCCCGTAATAGGTAAGGTCTTGGGCGATTAAGATTAGTTCCTTTACGCCGTTGGCGGCCAATTTTTCGGCTTCGGTCACCAAATCTTCAATGGGTGTACTCTTGTGTTTTCCGCGCATTAAGGGAATGGCGCAAAACGAACACGGGCGGTCACAACCTTCGGCGATTTTTAAATAGGCATAGTTTTTTGGCGTAGTAGTTAAGCGCTCACCAACCAATTCGTGTTTATAATCGGCACCCAATGCTTTTAATAAACCGGGCAGCTCAGTTGTTCCGAAGTATTGATCTACGTTTGGGATTTCTTTTTGCAGATCGGGTTTGTAGCGTTCAGAAAGGCAGCCGGTAACGAACACCTTATCTACAATGCCTTCTTCTTTTTTATTGACATACTCCAAAATGGTATTCACGCTTTCTTCTTTGGCATTCGCGATAAAACCACAGGTATTGATCACCACGATATTGCCTTCCTCTTCGTGAACCACCTCTTTTTTATTGGCACGCAATTGCCCCATGAGCACTTCGCTGTCGTATACATTTTTGGAGCAACCGAGGGTTACTACGTTTATTTTATTTTTCTTTAGGGTTTTGGTGCGCATTTCTTTTAATTATGAATTCAAAATTATGAATTATGAATTTTGGTTTACATTAACCTGCCAATTTTATCCTTTAAAAAGTGGGCAAAGATACCGTTAATTAATAAGAAAGCAATACGGGATGAAATCACAAATTCCAAATAAAAAAATCATAAATCACAACCTTATCTGTCTATCGGCAGATAAAAAATCACATTAGGATTGAGGGTTTACTTAAAAAACGAATCCACAAACTCGAATTTGTTGAAAACCTGCAGGTCTTCCACGCCTTCGCCTACGCCTATGTATTTTACGGGGATTTTAAATTGGTCGCTAATACCGATGACCACACCGCCTTTTGCGGTACCGTCCAGTTTGGTCACGGCCAGTGAGGTAACTTCGGTGGCATTGGTAAATTGTTTGGCTTGTTCAAAAGCATTTTGCCCGGTTGAACCGTCCAACACTAACAACACGTCGTGAGGTGCATCTGGAATTACCTTCTGCATGACGCGCTTAACCTTTGAAAGCTCATTCATTAAATTTACTTTGTTATGTAACCTTCCTGCAGTATCGATAAGAACGACATCGGCGTTTTGATTGACGGCACTTTGTAGGGTGTCAAAGGCCACGCTGGCGGGGTCGCTGCCCATGCTTTGTTTTATAATGGGCACATCGGTACGGTCTGCCCAGATTTGCAATTGGTCAATGGCCGCTGCCCTAAACGTATCGGCCGCGCCCAACACTACTTTTTTTCCGGCTTTCTTAAATTGATAGGCCAATTTGCCAATGGTCGTTGTTTTGCCTACGCCATTAACGCCCACGACCATAATTACGTGTGGTCCGGAACGTTCGGGGACTTCAAATTGGGTGGCATTGCCCGAATCAATCTCGCTTAAAAGACCAGCGATTTCTTCGCGAAGGATCTGGTTAAGCTCATCGGTACCCAAATATTTATCTTTCGCTACCCGCTGTTCAATACGTTCTATAATTTTTAGGGTAGTGTTTACGCCCACGTCACTGGTTACGAGCACTTCTTCCAAATCGTCAAGAACATCGTCATCTACTTTGCTTTTACCGGCAACGGCTTTGGATAGTTTATCGAAAAAAGAGGTTTTCGATTTTTCCAGCCCTTTATCCAGGGTTTCCTTTTTTTCTTTTGAGAATATTTTTTTAAAAAGGCTCATAGTTTTGTTAGTTAAGCTCGGTTTTGCGTGAGGCCTGCCTGCTGTTACCGCAAGGTAGGCAGGGATTGAGTACGCTATCCTGCCTGCGGCAGGCAGGCTTGTAGCGACGAAAGCCCGACCCGATTTAGGGGCACGCCCAAATATGATTTTGTAAAGATAATCGTTTAAAAATACAAAAAGCCACCTTCGTAAAAAAGTGGCTTTCTGTATATTATTTTATATTGGTTATTTTTTGTTTAACCAATCGTTTACTTGATCTGGTGCCATAATAGACTCCACAAAAGTATAGGCTCCTGTTTTTTCTGACTTCACCATTTTAATGGCTTTCGTAAGTCGCTTAGATCCTGTTTGTAATGATGCTACTGATTTCTTTGCCATAACTCAATTATTTTATCTCTTTGTGGACAGTCATCTTTTTAAGGATAGGGTTGAACTTTTTCAACTCTAACCTGTCCGGAGTGTTCTTTTTATTTTTGGTGGTAATGTACCGCGAGGTACCTGGTTTACCCGTGTTTTTGTGCTCTGTACATTCTAAGATTACCTGTACTCTGTTTCCTTTTTTAGCCATTGTTACCGACTTTATACGTTAGTGCAATTATTTGTTAAGGAAGCCTTTTGCGCGAGCTTCTTTAACAACTGCATAAATACCTTTTTTATTGATGTCTTTTAACACTGAAGTAGATACTTTAAGAGTTAACCACTTATCTTCTTCAGGAATGTAAAAGCGTTTTTTAACCAAATTCACATTAAACTTGCGCTTGGTTTTGTTCATCGCGTGGGACACGTTGTTCCCTACCATTGCTCTTTTGCCCGTAAGCTCACAAACTCTTGACATTACCTTATTGTTTATAGTTATTTTTAAACAGGGTGCAAATTTAAATAATTTTATTGGTATCCGCAATAAAAGAGATTTAGTTTTTTAAAATTTCTTTTAGAAGCAGTTCCAAGGCTTTGTTGGTTGCTTTTAGTATCACCCGTTCGCGGTGGTTGCCAAAGCTAAATTTTTGGCACTCCACCCTCATTGGTGACGCAATTGCAATGAACACCGTGCCCACTTCATCATCGCCATCACCTTTGGTAGGGCCTGCAATGCCAGTGGTTGCCACGGCATAATCGGTTTCAAAAAGTTTATTGGCCTGTTTGGCCATAGCTTGTGCCACAGGAGCACTTACCACGGTATGTTGTTCTATCAAAGTTTTATCGATGCCCAAAACCGAGACCTTTTTATGGGTTTCGTAAGGCACCACACTTCCCTTTAAATAGGCCGAAGCTCCAGGAATGGCCGTGATTTCTTTTACAATGGAACCTCCGGTGCAGCTTTCGGCCAGGCTGAGGGTTTGTTTTCGTTGCGTCAACAGTGAGGCTATGCGCTCCACAATATTTGTTTCATCTTCAAAGCCTACGGCAATATCGTCCAGCAGCTGGCGGAGTTCGTTCATTTTGGAGTTTACGGCTTCTTCCAGTTCATCTTTATCCTTGCCTGTGGATGACAGCCTCAACCGGACCCTGCCCAAAGAAGGCAGATAGGCCAGTTTTATGTTCTTTGGCAAATTGTCTTCCCATTCCTCGATGCGCTCGGCAACGGCACTTTCGCCCAAACCGTATGTCAATAGGGTTTTGTGGTAAATATAGGGACGGTTGTATTTTTTTATGATTCGTGGAAATACTTCATCGGTAAGCAGGTGTTTCATTTCATAGGGCACGCCGGGCAGGGAAACGAATACCGTATTGTCTTTTTCCATCCATATTCCGGGAGCGGTCCCGTTTGGATTCTGAAGCACCTGGGCTGTTGAAGGCACCATCGCCTGCCTTATATTGGCGGGCAAGGGTTTCTTTTTAATGTATTTTGAAAAAATGTTTTGGATGTTCTGAAGTACTTCGGGACTCTCGACCAAAGTGTCGTTAAAATACTCACAAAAGGTCTCTTTGGTGATGTCATCTTTGGTAGGGCCCAAACCGCCGGTTACAATAACGATGTCCGCGCGCTTCTTAGCATCTTCCAAAGCACGGAGTATGTGCTGGCGGTCATCTTGAATGGAGGTTATTTGATATACCTGAACCCCGATGCGGTTTAGCTCTTTACTGATGTAAGCAGAATTGGTATCTACAATTTGCCCAATGAGTATCTCATCGCCAATGGTGATTATCTCGGCTAACATTTATAAATCGAAATCTTCTTGAAGCTCTTTTAAAACAGTTTTTACGGTAGTGACCACATGCGCCAGTTTTTGTTCTATGGCACTGGGTTTTTTAGTTGTTTTGGTCCACGATTCAATGGCCAATACCTCTTTGGTAACCGCAACACCGAACATTTCGAAATTGGGCTTCATTTTATGTGCAAATTGATACGCCAACTCTTTGTTATCATTGCTCACCGCTTCTTCCAAGGCTGTTAAATCGGGCGGTATTTCTTCTAAAAAAGTTTGGGCCACCACAGCCATAAAATCCTCATCGCCACCGGCCACTTCTTTTATTTTTTCTTTGGAATAATGCTTGCTCATCTATTTAACTTTTATGGAGAATAGCTGTTTGCCTTCAATGTACCCATCCAAACGGTCTTCGGCCTGAACTTTTGCCACGCCCGAGGGGGTTCCGGTAAAGATAACATCTCCTATTTTTAATGTAAAATATTTTGAAATGTATTCTATCAGCTCGTCGATTTTCCACAACATCATTTTTGTGGACGCTTTTTGAACGGTTTCACCGTTTTTTTCTAAGCTGAAAGAAATATCATCTATATCTTTAAACGTTTCTTTTGGCAGAAAATTACCTATCACGGCGGCACCGTCAAAAGCCTTTGCTTTTTCCCAAGGCAATCCCTTTCCCTTTAGCTCAGCCTGAAGGTCCCGCGCTGTAAAATCAATGCCCAGACCTATTTCATCATAATATTTATGGGCGAATTTACGGTCTATGTGCTTTCCTATTTTATTGATCTTAACCAAAATTTCCACTTCGTGATGGACTTCTTCGGAAAAATGGGGGATAAAAAAAGGTTGTTTCTTCAACAAGATGGCCGTGTCGGGTTTTAAAAACAGGACGGGGTCTGTTGGTTTCTCGTTTTTTAATTCAGAAATATGATCGGTATAATTCCGGCCTACGCAAATTATTTTCATTATTGTCAAAGTCTCAAATACAGGAGCAAATATCTCCTTGACCCGCTTCGATTGCGCGCAATGCGGCGCTTCAAAAGGGGATTAACTACAATTTATTGTTTAATTGGCTTAATTTGATGCGGGTCAGCACTTTTTTGGTGTATAATGGAAAGTCCGCATTTAACAGCCAACCAAAATAGCCGGGTTCTTTTTCAATGATATCGGTTACTTTTTTGCCTCTGTGCTTTCCGAAACTGAACACTTCTTCGCCTTGTTTATTATACCCTACAAACCCAGCAAAATCTGCGTAGTTTTTATGGGCACTAAAGGTGGAAAGGAAGTTAATGTCGTTTTCTACATCCTCATAACGGTCCAACTGGGCTTTCAACACTTCGTAAGTGGCATTGGTATCGGCTTCGGCGCTGTGGGCATCGGTCAAGTCTTTATCGCAATAAAATTTGAACGCCGCTTCCAAGGTGCGTTTTTCCTTTTTATGGAATATGGTCTGTACATCTACCGCTTTTGCTTTTTTTAGGTCAAAATCCACTTCGGCTCGCAACAGTTCTTCGGCCAATAACGGGATATCGAACCGGTTGCTGTTATAGCCGGCCAAGTCGCTGTCTTTCATCAACTCCTGCACTTTATGCGCCAGTTCTTTAAAGGTAGGTTCGTTTTCCACCATTTCGTTGGTAATACCGTGAACAGCTGTAGTAGAAGGCGGTATGGGCATCTCAGGATTTACGCGCCACGTATGGCTTTCTTTGTTTCCGTTGGGGAATACTTTCAAGATGGAAATTTCCACAATCCTATCTTTGGCCACATTGGTCCCGGTGGTTTCCAGGTCGAAAAAACAAATAGGTTTGGTTAGGTTTAATTCCATAATTTGGTTTCAGGGTTTTAAAAGTTGAATGGCCTCGGAAGTATTTATTTCCGAAGGATATTTCGCCAAAAAACTTAACTTATATGTCTCTATTCACATCCCAAGCCTCCAGGTAATCGGCCACGGCTTTTACAAACTGGCCGCCCAAGGCACCATTTACCACACGGTGGTCATAACTGTGGGAGAGGAACATCTTGTACCGGATGCCGATGAAGTCGCCTTCTGGGGTTTCAATAACCGCCGGCACTTTGCGAATGGCGCCGAGTGCCAAAATACCCACTTGTGGCTGGTTGATAATAGGCGTTCCCATAATGCTGCCAAAGGTCCCCACATTGGTCACCGTGTAGGTTCCGCCTTGAATTTCGTCAGGTTTTAATTTGTTTTGACGAGCACGGTTCGCTAAATCGTTCACCGCTTTGCTCATCCCAACCAAGTTAAGTTGATCTGCATTTTTAATGACCGGAACAATCAAGTTGCCATCTGGTAAGGCAGCTGCCATACCCAGGTTTACGTTTTTACGTTTTATTATTTTATCACCGTCAACAGCAATGTTCATCAACGGGTAGTCTTTCAATGCTTTGGCAACGGCTTCCATAAAGATGGGCGTAAAGGTGAGCTTTTCGCCTTCGCGCTTTGCAAAATCGCCTTTCACTTTGTTGCGCCAGTTCCAGATATTGGTCACGTCGCATTCCACGAAGGACTGCACGTGTGCTGACGTTTGCACGCTATCGACCATGTGCTTGGAGATCATTTTGCCCATACGGGTCATTTCGATCACCTCATCCTCCCCATTTACCGAAACGGCAGGTTTTGGTGCCGGTGCCGGTTTTGATGCTGCAGGCTGTTGAGCGGTTTCCTGTTTAGGCTGCGCTGGTTGTTCGCCTCTGTTTTCAACATAGGCCAACATATCGTTTTTGGTGACGCGGCCGTCTTTTCCGGTTCCTGAAATGGAATCCAGTTCCGATTGAGATATACCTTCTTCTTTGGCTATATTCTTTACCAGGGGTGAGTAGAAGCGCTCGTCGCTGCTTTCTATTTCGGCTTGTGTGGTTTGTTTTGCGGTTTCCACCTTTTCGGCAACGGCATCTACCATTTCCTTGTCCGGTTTGGTTTCTACGGTTGACGATTCGGGGGTACTGGTTTCTTCACTGCCATCGCCTTCGGTTTCTATAATGGCAATGGTTTGCCCTACTTGCACCACATCGTCTGTGTCGAACAATTTTTCAACTAAAACGCCATCCACTTCGCTGGGGACTTCACTGTCCACTTTATCGGTAGCGATTTCTAGAACGGCCTCATCGGCCTCTATGGTATCGCCTACTTCTTTAAGCCAGTTTGTAACGGTTGCCTCAGCAACACTTTCGCCCATTTTAGGTAGTTTCAATTCAAATTTTGCCATAACGTTGTGCAAGTGGTTTTTTTCGATTTAACGGTGCAAAATTAATCAAATTTTAATCGTTTTATGTTTCAAAAACCTTAAAATACAAGAACGCTGCCTTTTTCGTCGCTTTTATCGCTGCCAATTATAAAATTACAGCCCGGCGGGCGTATCCTGAATTGGTTGTCCTGGTTTTTGAACTTGCGCATCACCATAAAAATCTGCCGGTAAGGCATATAGTCCACATCAAAGATGAACAAAGTGTTTGTCAATTCCGTTTCCTGAAAAATTGTTTTGGAAGAGGCCGTTAAGGGAATGCCTATTGTTTCTGAAAGCGATTTCAGCAATTGCAGGTTTTCGGTCAACACAATGGCTTTTTTGGGTGTAAGATCCTGTTTTTTTCTTTTTTCGGAAGAAGAACCTTTTACCCTTTTCGCCAACGATACCCCCGTATTCACTGAAGCATTCAGCAGCACGTTGGAATTAAAGTGCTTTTTGTAAAAGATCTGCATCGCTCCATAAAACCGATCCAGGTACGCAGCATCTTTCTGGGTGCTTTCCCCTTTGTAGTGCAAGGTTTCGGTAGCACCAATGTAATAATTGTTGTAGCCCGCTTGTTCAATTTTATAGGAAAGGTCGATGTCTTCGCCATACATAAAGTAATCTTCATCAAAGCCGCCCACTTGGTTGTACACGCTGCGTTTTAAAAACATAAATGCCCCCACCAATACGGGCACTGGGGCTGTTGCGTTTTTTGAAACCCTTGTGGCATAATATTTTTTAGTCAGGCCCAATATTTTCAACAACGAGACCCAAGGCGTGGGGATGTTGCGTTTGCTTTCGGGAAGGAAATTGCCCGTACCGTCTAAAAGATAGACCCCGACCGCTCCTATTTTTTTGGAAGACTCTGAAATACCCAGGCATTTTTCAAACGTTCCTTCGGCCACGGCAGTATCTGGATTTAAAATACACACGTATTCTCCTTTGGCGACTGCTACGGCTTGGTTGTTCGCCTTGCTGAAGCCTACATTTTCTTTGTTTTCAATCAGCGTGATTTCAGGAAAAAGCTCTTTTACCATTTGGCAACTGTCATCTGGCGAGGCGTTGTCGATCACGATGATTTCTGCGTCAATGTTTGTAACGGCCCGTTGTACGCTCACGATGCATTGGTGCAGAAAATACCGTACGTTATAGTTAAGGATGACTACGGAAAGCTTCAAACGTTATTGGTTTTTTAAAGAGGTTTCAAACGGAATGCGGTTCACGATGCTGCGGCCCAAGGTCACTTCGTCTGCATATTCCAGCTCATCCCCTACCGAAATACCGCGGGCAATGGTTGTGGTGGTTATGTTGTAGGGTTCAATTTGCTTAAAGATATAGAAATTGGTGGTATCGCCTTCCATAGTGGAACTCAAGGCAAAAATAAGTTCCTGTACCGTTCCTGCTTTCACTTTTTCAACCAACGAATGGATGTTGAGCTCGCCGGGTCCCATGCCGTCCATTGGTGAAATTTTACCGCCCAGCACGTGGTAGTGGCCTTTGTACTGGCTGGTGTTTTCAATCGCCATGACGTCTCGGATGTCTTCGACCACACAAACAATTTCTTCAACTCGGTTCGGGTTAGCACATATTTCGCACAGTTTTTTATCTGAAATATTATGGCAATTGGCGCAAAAATTTATCTCTTCCCGCATTTTCCACAAGCTTTCTGAAAGTTGCCGCGTTTGGTTTTCGGGCTGCCGCAACAAATGCAACATCAACCTAAGGGCGGTGCGTTTTCCAATGCCCGGAAGCTGGGACACTTCGTTTACAGCGTTTTCCAATAATTTTGAAGAAAATTCCATGCGTTATGGTAAGATAAAAAAATGCTTCAGAAATATACCATTCCTGAAGCATTTTTAAACATTATAATTGTATTTAATTTTTAATGAATTTTTTGGTCACCGTTCCTGCTTCGGTATTGAGCCTTACAAAGTAAATTCCTTTGTTTAAACCTGAAACAGGTATTGTGTGTGTTCCGGTAATCGAAACGTTTGGTTGATACACCACCAATTTTCCGAGGGTATCAAAAATACGGATATCAGCTTCCAGGTTCTGCGATAGTTTTAAGTTCAGCTCATCATTTGCTGGGTTTGGAAAAATCTGTATGTTTTCTTCAGAAATCTTATCCTCAACCCCCAAGGTAGGTACTTCAACAGGCGATGCCCAAAGGCCTCTTCCGTAGGTTGCGGCATAAATCATGTCGGTTTCGTTGTTGATCTCCAATTCGTTTACCTGAACATTCGGGATGTTGTTGCCGTATGGTTGCCATTCGTTCAGTTCGTTGTCGATGTAATAAATTCCGTAGTTCATTCCCAAATAGAGTCCATCGGCGCCATTATCGTCCCAAACTATTGAAAGCGCGCTAAAATTTGGTAGGTTTTTACGATACCCTTCCCAAGTTTCACCGCCATCGTTAGACACCATCACTTTATTATTACTTGCAACGGCTACAGCAACTTTGTTTGGGTTTGTAGGATGTACGGCAATATAGTTTATCCTACCACTGCCTTGAATTGTATTACTATCCCAATTTGTAGCACCGCCGTCATTAGTTTTATAAAATGTAGATGACCTACTGGCATACATCACTTGATTATTAGAAGGCGCTATTTTTAAGTTATCTAAATTCCCTCCAAAGCTTTGGGATATTGACGACCAGCTATTTCCTCTGTTTACTGATTTATATACCCTACCGTAACCTGTATATAATGTTGCAGGCACTACGGGATCCTGTTCAAATGGGGTGACCCAATTTCCGGAAGCAGGCTCGTTAAGCCCTACATAGCTCGCTCCACCATTCGATGAACGGTATAAGACTCCATTTTGTGATGTTCCATATAGGTAGTTTGAATTGTCATAATCCACAAAACCTTCCATACCATCGGCACCCAGCCAGTCTCTCCAACCTGTGACTTCTGTATACACCGAAGACCCATTATCTTGAGAACCTCCGGTAACGATAATGTCTGGGGTTTGCGAAACGCCTATTTTATAAAACTGGCGAATGCCGAGCCCTTCAGTTAGGTCGGTGTAGTAATTGGCATTCACGTTATTGGTGTCATCGGCTTTAAAAATTCCGCCATCAGTTCCTAAAAACAAGGTGGTGCCTACGAATTCCATAACATCCACATCGGCATGACAGTATCCTATGTTTGCTCCAGCAGCATTACCTGGAATCCAGTCTGAAGTTATATTAAAGGTAACTCCTCCATTGGTTGAACGCCACGTTAAAATACCTGCAATATGAACCTCACTTGCATCTGTTGGGTTTACGGCTATGTCCATATCCCTTGGCGCTTGCCCTCTGTTGTCCTGTGCGGTGGTACTGTAACCAAAATAGTTTTTGCCCGAATGGTTCAGCTCTGTAAAACTATCGCCTGCATCGTTCGAAACATAAAAACCGCCAAAGGTTCCTCCGTTAGTGGCTTCCAAAACATAAACCACCGAACTGTCATCGGCCGAAACACCGATCATTTTTGGGCCGCTGCTAAACCCTCCCACTTGGGTGAAGGTAGCCCCACCATCAGTCGATTTGTAAAATCCATTTCCGGAAGCATACACCACAGAGGTGTCATCTGCTTTAAATTCTACATCGTACGACCTTGAATCGGAGGTTACCTGTTGCCAGTTGGCACCGCCATCGGTACTTCTATAGGTGCCTGCGTTTTGGGAAGATGCAAAAATTATGTCCGTGTTATCGGGATTGATCACTATTTTATTGATGAGTGAGTTGCTAATGTCTGCCAATAGGTTCCAAGTAGCGCCAGCATCGGTTGATTTAAAGATCATCCCGCTCGTAGAACCGAAAAAATACGTATCAGCGTCTGTAGGATCCATGGTTACGGCATAGACGCTCAAATTGGTAAAGTTGTCGTTCAACGGGGTCCAGTCCTGGCCGCCGTTGGTGGTTTTCCACACGCCACCTGTATTGGCTCCAATGATTATATGGTCGTTGTTGGCAGCTTCAACCGCAAAACCGGTAATTCGGCCTACACCAGGGTTCCATCCTGAGGTTGCGTTCCAGTTTGTTGGCCCCAATTCGGTCCAGTTGTCATTTAATACTTCCCTGGAATCGGCTGTTCGGTTTAAATAAGCATTGTAGCGTTGCAGCTCTTTTATATTTTCGACAGCTGGAGTGATGTATCCATTTTCATTCTGAAGGCGCAAGGCATTGTATTCCCAACGTTTAAATTGTTTGTAGCCTGTGCCACGGCCTTTGTCCTTTCCAGCGAAATAGGTTTCGGCACTGTCGATTATATCCTGTACTTTATAGGTACCGGCATCGATCATTTTCAAATATTCTTGAGAAAATGCCGTCGTTGCCATAAGGGCAAAAACAGCAATAAGTAAAAGTTTAAAACGCATCATTTCAATAAGTTAAAAGGGTAATAAGACTAATTTTACATAAAGTTTCCAAATGTAATCAAAAATAAAGTTTCACAGCTCGTTAAACTTTGTATTTTTGACCCATTCTTACAATAAGCCTAACATTTTATGCAGCCTTTACACATTCTTTTATTGATTGCGGGGTATTTTGGGATTTTGATGCTTATTTCCTATTTCACCGGAAAGAACGATAGCAACGAAGCCTTTTTTAAAGCCGAAGGGAAATCACCTTGGTACATCGTGGCCTTTGGAATGGTAGGCGCATCGCTCTCTGGGGTTACGTTTATCTCGGTGCCCGGTTGGGTGAAGGATTCGCAGTTTAGCTACATGCAAGTGGTCTTGGGCTATTTGGTGGGGTATTTTGTCATCACCTTTGTTTTGTTGCCTATCTATTACCGAATGAACGTCACCTCCATCTACCAATATCTGAATAATCGTTTTGGCATTGTAAGCTATAAAACAGGAGCGTTTTTCTTTTTTGTATCGCGGGTTCTGGGAGCCTCGTTCCGGCTGTTTTTAGTGGCTACCGTATTGCAGTATTTTGTTTTTGAGGCTTGGAACGTTCCTTTTTTCATTACGGTTATCCTCTCTATTTTATTGATCTGGATTTACACCGCGCGTGGCGGCATTAAGACCATCGTCTGGACCGATACACTCCAAACCCTGTTCATGCTGGGCTCGGTCGTGATAGCGATTTACTTCGTTAAAGACGAACTGAACTGGACCTTTGCCGAGCTCTTTTCGGCCCCTGAAATAGCCCCCTACACCAAAACGTTTTTTATGGACAGCTTTTTGGATAAAAATTATTTTTGGAAATCATTTTTTGGTGGGATGTTCATCACCATTTGTATGACGGGGCTCGACCAAGATATGATGCAGAAAAACCTGACCTGCAAAAGCTTGAAAGACGCCCAAAAAAACGTGCTCTCCTACAGTTTTGTGTTTATTCCGGTTAACTTATTGTTTCTTTTCTTAGGCGCATTGCTTTTTGTCTATGCCCAACAAAACGGGATTGGCGTGCCTATGCTCGATGGAAAAGAAAAAACAGACCTGCTATTTCCCGAGATTGCCCTGAACGGCGGAATGGGATTGGGGCTTAGCATTATGTTCCTATTAGGCTTGATCGCTGCTGCCTATTCCAGTGCCGATAGTGCCCTTACTTCGCTCACCACGAGTTTTTGCATTGACTTTTTGGGCATTGAACGAAAAGAAGTAAAGCACCAAAAAAGCATTCGCAAACAAGTGCATATAGGGGTTAGCGTGCTATTGGTCATCGTGATCATCGCGTTTAAATACTTGTTGGATAGCAGCGTGATCGATCTATTGCTGAAAGCCGCCAGTTACACCTACGGCCCGTTATTGGGACTATTTGCCTTTGGTATCTTCACCAAGATGCAGATAAAGGACAAATGGGTATGGTTAGTCGCCATCCTCTCTGTAGCCATTACCTTTTTTATAGGAAGCATCCCCCCAGAGTACATAGGCGGCTACCACTTTAATTACGAACTGTTGATCGTAAACGGCGCTTTGACCTTTTTGGGCCTAATATTGATTAGACGCCAAAAGAACTAAGGTACAGGCCACTTCAACTTCGATGTTGTTTTTTTTCAGAAGATCGTAAAATTCAGGATTTTCGGTTCCAGGGTTAAAAATTACCCGGTTGGGCTTCAGTGATATAATATAATCGTAATATTCCTCTTGCCGTTTTGGGTTTAAATACAAGGTAACGGTATCGATGTTTTTAAAACCCCTCTTTTCCGTGGATATTTGCACCCCGGCCACTTCGCCTTTGCGCAGGCCCACTGCTTCGACAGGATGGTTGTTGTTCACCAATCTATTTATGGCAAGATTAGAATACCGCGACGGCTTTAAACTGGCGCCCAAAACAAGTGTTTTTTTCATAATGCTGTAGTTTTTTCGGTATTGAATATACAGTGCAACCCGCCAACTTTCGCTAAAACTATGTTAAAAACCAACATTTGTGTAACATAGTGGAGGCAGGCTCGTCTATTGAGTAGCATTAATTTCGACTTTGTTGTGAAATTTTTACGTTGATGGTTAGTGTTAATATTAGCAACAAAGTCATAAACCCGGAGCCTTGTGTTCCGGGTTTGTTATTTATATGTTAAAGCTGCCAAAAAGTGAAACATTCTGTATTGCGAACCGTCTTTTAAGTGATTGTTAGGTTATCGACAATTTATTTGAATTGGAGATCAAAATCGATTTTTGTTTGTTAAGCTATAAAAGCCTTCCTGAAACTGGGAAGGCTTTTTATGTTTTTGCTATGTTTAGGAAATTACCACCTAATGATCACACTTCCCCAAGTAAACCCACTTCCAAAAGCAGCTAAAACCACTATATCGTCTTTTTTAATTTTTCCGGCTTTGTGGGCCTCAGAAAGGGCGATGGGGATAGATGCTGCCGTGGTGTTTCCATATTTTTGTATGTTATTGAACACTTGGTCGTCGCTCAACTTCAACTTCTGCTGAATAAACTGTGATATACGCAAGTTGGCTTGATGCGGAATAAGCATGTCAATATCGCTTGTGGTAAGCCCGTTTGCTTCCAGGCCTTCGTGAATCACTTCTGCAAAACGGACAATCGCGTGTTTAAACACAAACTGTCCGTTCATATAGGGATAATATGGAATGTCCTCTTGGGGGTTTTCAGCTATTATCTCTGGCACCCAATGCTCGGTGCTGGGTCCTTGAAGGGCCAACTCGTCTTTGTGTTTCCCTTCGCTGTGCAAATGGGTCGATAAAATCCCACCTTGGTCATCTTCGCTCCGGGAAACCACCGCTGCCCCGGCCCCATCACCAAAAATTACCGAAACACTGCGGCCGCGGGTGGTAAAATCGAGTCCGCCACTGTGGTTTTCACTTCCTATCACCAAAATATTTTCATACATTCCGGTCTTTACAAATTGATCGGCTACCGACATCGCATAGACAAAACCGCTGCATTGGTTGCGCACATCCAGTGCCGGGATGGTTTTCATATCCATGAGTTCTTGCACTTCTACACCTCCGCCTGGAAAATACATGTCGGGACTCAAGGTGGCGAAGACGATCATGTCGATGTCCGTTGCCTTCAGATTGGCTTCTTTTAGGGCCATTTTGGCTGCCTTAACGCCCATAACCGAAGTAGAGTTGCCATCGCCTTTTTTTATGTGGCGACGTTCCTTAATGCCTGTACGCTCTTGTATCCACGCATCGTTGGTGTCCATTAGTTTTGAAAGATCGTCATTGGTAACGACATTTTCGGGCACGTAATGGCCAAGCCCTGTTATTTTTGAAGTAAACATATAAATAAGGTATAAACGAACAGGCAAGATAAGCAAACAAGTGTTTGGAGCGAAATAATTATTCTTCTTATAGTATGCGCGCATAGTATTTTTGAGAAGCCGCATTGCATTTTTTTGAGTATCTTTTCAAAAAAATTATAATCCTCATGAAAAAATTTTCAACATTATTTATTTTTCTGCTTATTGCTTCAGCATTTTATGCTCAAGTTGACAAAAATTATCAAAAACCCCCTAAAGAAATCCTCGATTTAGTGGAAGCACCTCCCGCTCCCTCTGTTATTATCGATGATGAAGGCGACTATGTCGTTCTCTTGTACAGAAATGCCTATAAATCGATTGCAGAACTTTCTGAACCCGAAATGCGCCTGGGCGGTTTACGCATCAACCCACAAACGAACATTGGCAGCCGCACCAACTACTACAACAATATTGAAGTAAAAAAAGCCACAGACAAAGGATCGCAAGCTGTTTCCGGACTTCCTAAAAACCCCCGACTGTCAAACTTTAGCTGGTCGCCCAACCAAAAAATGATTGCTTTTTTACATACCGGTGAAGACGGTGTTGAAGCCTGGGTTTTAGATGTGGAAAAAAGTTCGGCTAAAAAATTGACGCCGGCCACTGTCAACGCCAATATGGGCGATGTGTTAAATTGGTTTAAAGACAGTTCGGCCTTACTGGTAAAAATGCTTCCCGAAAACAGGAAAGCGTTAATCAACACTGAGGAAGCCGTACCCGAAGGGCCAACTATTTCGGTAAGTGACGGAGAAAAGGCACAAAACCGCACCTATCAAGATTTGTTAAAAAACCCGAATGATGAAGCCAATTTTGAACAACTGGCGCTTTCAGAAATCAAAAAAGTCTCCGTTAATGGAACGATCACACCTTTTCTACCTACCGCGATGTACCGAACTATCAGTTTTTCGCCCAATGGGAACTATATTTTGGTTTCAGCAATCAAAAGACCGTTTTCGTATTTAGTACCCTATTATCGTTTTCCTTACCAGCAAACGGTTTACGACACCAACGGCAATGTGGTTACAGTGGTAAATAACGTGCCTTTGGACGAAGTTAGACCAAAAGGGTTTATGGCTACGCGAACCGGCAAACGAAACTTTAACTGGCGCAACGATCAACCGGCAACCTTATACTGGGTAGAAGCTTTAGACGAAGGAGACCCAGACAACGATGTAGAGTTTAGAGATGCCGTGTACCAAGTGAAAGCCCCGTTTAGCGGTAAAGGAAAAGAAATTTTAAAAACGAAAAACAGGTTTTCAGGCATTATTTGGGGCGATGCACAAAACGCCATCGCTTACGATTATTGGTGGAACGACCGAAATACCAAGACCTACCTTTTTAACCCTTCAAATTCAAAACAACAACCCGTTATTATTTCAGACCGAAATTACCAAGACCGGTACAGTGATCCGGGTAATTTTGTGACCACTCAAAATAAATATAACCGTCCTGTTCTGGACCTCAACAACAACACAGCCTATTTAATGGGTGATGGTTATTCTGAAAAAGGGCAGTTTCCTTTTGTTGACGAATTCAATTTAAAAACCCAGAACACCAAACGTATCTACGAATCGAGCTTTACCGATAAAAAGGAAGATTTGTACGATGCGATTGATATGAAAAAAGGAAAAATATTGGTTAGGATTGAATCGCAAAATGAATACCCCAATTATTATTTCAGGAATATCAAGAAAAAGAACGATTTAACGCCTGTAACCTCTTTTGAAAATCCTTTTAAAAGTTTACAAAACGTTCATAAAGAAGTAATCACCTACAAACGTGATGATGGACTTGAACTGGAGGGAACGTTATATCTGCCCGTTGGTTACGATATGGACAAAAAAGAAAAAAAGCCGATGATTCTTTGGGCATATCCACGGGAGTTCAAGGACAAAAGCAGCGCATCGCAAAACACGACCAATCCCAATGAATTTATCTACCCGTTTTGGGGAAGCCCTATTTACTGGGTGACACAAGGCTATGTGGTGTTGGACGATGCCGCTTTCCCTATTGTTGGTGAAGGCGACGAAGAGCCTAACGATACCTTTAGAACGCAGTTGGTCGCCAATGCAAAAGCAGCCATCGATGCAGTGGATGCCAAGGGCTATATAGACAGGGACCGCGTTGCCGTTGGCGGGCATAGTTATGGGGCATTTATGGTGGCCAATTTATTAAGCCATAGCGATCTGTTTGCTGCAGGTATTGCCCGAAGTGGCGCCTATAACCGTACGTTGACGCCTTTTGGTTTTCAAAGTGAAGAACGCAGTTATTGGGACTCACCGGAAACGTATTACACCATGTCTCCCTTTATGCATGCCGATAAAATGAAAACACCGCTATTATTGATTCACGGTCAAGCTGACAATAACTCGGGCACCTACCCGCTGCAAAGCGAACGGTATTTTAATGCCCTAAAAGGCTTAGGCGCAACTGCGCGCTTGGTGATGTTGCCAAAGGAAAGCCACGGTTACCGCGCCAAAGAAAGCATTTTGCATTTACTTTGGGAGCAGGATCGATGGTTGGATATGTACGTGAAAAACAAAGAGAATTAACTGAGTGGATTTAAAAAAGGGTGCGGAAATCGCACCCTTTCAAACAACCTAACCAATAAATAATTGGTAACTTTTTACTTTTTCATAGCAATTTTTCAAAGTAATCCAATTACTTGATGTAAAGATACGCTTTTTGTGTTTAATTTAATTGCTAAAAAGCTAAACAAAAAGTTAAATCTTTGCTAAATATACCGCTTATAATTATCGATATTCACCTGTGCGCCCAGATCGTTCAGCAGGTTATACAGGCCAAAAAATGTTCTATTGATGTACAAGAAGTGTTTGGAGCCTCTATTTCCATTCATTTTACGCAATTCGGTGTCTTTGGAATATTTATCGCTTAGTTCAGCAATTTTTCCGAAGAACTCCTCATCGGAAAAATCAAAGGTTTCCCCATGGAAGGGCTTTGTGAACAGGCTCAACATTTCGTGGAACAACTCTGAAAAAAATTTCATTTCTTCGGGAGAATCGTCCTTTCGTAAAATTTCGAGTTCGTACATTTTTTCCATAAAAACATCGGGGTTGTTGATGTTTTCTGGCTTTGCCAGCTCAAAATATGGCGTATAAAATGCTTCGGGCACATTTTTTATGCAACCAAAGTCAATAGCGATTAAGTTCGCCTCTTTGTCAACCAAAAAATTACCGGGATGTGGATCGGCGTGCACGCTTTTCAGCTCGTGCATTTGAAACATATAGAAATCCCACAACGCTTGCCCTATTTTATTAGCTTTTTCTTTGTTGGTATTGTGCTTGGTAAATTCCGAAAGGTGTTCGCCGTGCATCCAGTCCATCGTGATAATGCGATCGGTTGACAATGCTTCGTAATACTTCGGAAATTTTAAATTCGGAATCATAGCACAGGCTTCAGTAGCCGCCTTACTTTGGGCAACTTCCAGTTTATAATCGGTTTCTTCCAAAAGTTTTCCTTCAATTTCCTTGAAGTATTTTTCAGAATCCTTTCCTTTTAAATTGAACATCTTAATGGCAAACGGCTTTACCAAGGCCAAATCGCTGCTAATGCTGTCGGCAACGCCGGGATATTGGATTTTAACGGCAAGTTCTTTTCCGTTCTTGGTGGCTTTATGCACTTGGCCAATACTGGCTGCGGCCACGGAGTTTTCATCGAAGGTATCGAACAAGTCTTCCGGCGTTTGATTAAAGTACTTTTTGAAGGTTTTCCGAACCAAAGATGCAGAAAGGGGCGGCACTTGAAACTGCGCTAACGAAAACTTTTCCACATACGCTTTGGGCATGATGTTTTTTTCCATGCTGAGCATTTGGGCAACCTTAAGCGCACTTCCTTTCAGGTTTTTTAGGCCGTCGTAAATATCTTCGGCATTGCTTTCGTTCAAAGCGTCTTTGTTCAGGTCTGGGTTGACCAATTTCCCGCTGTAATATTTCAGGTAATTGCCGCCTACTTTAACACCGGTACTTACCAGTTTACTGGCGCGCTTTATTTTTCCGGTGGGGATGGAATCGAGTGTTTTCATTTAGTTCATTTTATCTTTCCATAGAAATTTTCCGAAGTCCACCACGCTTTCCAAGGGAGTGTTGTCGAACACATCGAAAATGGCCCGGACCGATTTTTCGATCACGATATCGGTTTTTTCGAACGCGGCCGAATTGTCTTCCATCCAGTATTTTAAGATGAACAGCGTTTGCAACCAAGCCCCTTCAGAAAATACCGAAACGGGCTGCTTTAATATCTTTAGGTTTTTTTCTTCGTTCTTTTGGCTTATCAGGTCTGACGCAAACTCTTTTACCCTACTGCGCAAACCTTTAAGTTGCGCGAGGTTTTTCATTATGTCTTTGTGTTCTTTTAGGGCGAAAAGCACGTAACTTCGGTTTACGGTGAGCATTTCAAAAAACGTATAGAAAAAGGTGAGCATCTTCTCTTGGTTGCTGAAATTTTCGAAGTTTGGGTCTTTGTGAGCCAATTTCATGGAGTGGTCAAAAAACGTGTTCCATATTTCGTTGCGCAAACCATCGAATGAACCGAAGAAATTGTAAAATTCCTGTTCGGTCATACTGTGTTGCTTACTGAATTTATATACACTTTTGGGCGTTTGCTCGTTTTCCAGCACATAATCCATATAGACCGAGATAATGTCATCGCGGGTCATTTTTTTCTTTTTTGAAGGGGTTTTCCTAGTTGCCATGGTATCCTATTTTTTACGCAAATCTTGCTATTTCAGTTCAAAATCATTTCATCCAAAGATAAGAAACGTTTAACGCATTTTATTGTTTGTTAAACAAAAGGTTGTGTTAAAGTTTCTGCTTGTTTGGTAGGCTTAAAAACGTGTTCCTTACAATAGTGACAAGCTGTCATATTTCATGAAAATGGTATTTTATTTGTCCTATTTCTTTCAGAAGAAAACAAAACTTACATAACTATGAGCAAAGGAACCATTAATGTATCGGTCGAGAATATTTTTCCGCTGATCAAAAAGTTTTTATACAGCGACCATGAAATCTTTTTACGCGAGCTGATATCGAATGCAACAGATGCAACGCTAAAACTGAAACACTTGGCCAACATTGGCGAAGCGAACGATGTTGCCTACGGAAACCCGAAGATTGAGGTAAAAATTGACAAGGAAAACAAGACCCTTCATATTATAGACGAAGGGATAGGGATGACCAAAGACGAAGTTGAAAAGTACATCAACCAGATTGCTTTTTCCGGAGCCGAAGAATTTATAGAAAAATACAAAGACAAAGATGGCGAAGATTCAGGAATTATCGGTCATTTTGGCCTTGGCTTCTATTCTTCGTTTATGGTGGCCAACAAAGTGGAAATCATCACAAAAAGCTTTAAGGATGAACCCGCTGCCCACTGGGTTTGCGATGGTTCGCCAAATTTTACCTTAGAGGAAGCCGATAAAAAAGAGCACGGTACCGAAATCATCCTGCACATTGCCGAGGATGAGACCGAATTTTTGGAAGAAGGCCGCATTCGCGAACTTTTGGTCAAGTACAACAAGTTTATGCCCATCCCCATCAAGTTTGGGATGAAAACGGAAACCTTGCCGAAACCGGAAGGTGCCAAGGAAGACGATCCGGCACCTACCAAAGAGGTGGACAATATTATCAACAACCCCAACCCGGCTTGGACCAAGCAACCCACCGAGTTAGAAGACAAAGATTACAAAAGTTTTTACCGGGAGTTATATCCCATGCAGTTTGAAGAGCCGTTGTTCCACATCCATTTAAACGTGGATTATCCGTTTAATTTAACAGGGATTTTATATTTCCCAAAAATGACGAACGACCTCAACATACAAAAGGATAAAATCCAGCTGTACCAAAACCAAGTGTTCGTCACCGATAATGTAGAAGGGATCGTTCCTGAATTTTTAACGATGCTCCGCGGGGTGATCGATAGCCCGGACATCCCGTTAAACGTGTCGCGAAGTTATTTACAAGCTGATGGCGCGGTTAAGAAAATATCCAGCTACATTACCCGTAAAGTAGCCGATAAGCTAAAATCGCTCTTTAACGACAACCGTGAAGATTTTGAGAAAAAATGGAACGACATTAAAGTCGTGATCGAGTACGGTATGTTGACCGAGGACAAATTTTTTGACAAAGCACAAAAATTTGCGCTCTACCCAACCGTCGATGGTGATTATTTCACTTTTGACGAATTACAGGAAAAAATAAAAGACAACCAGACCGATAAAGACGATAAATTGGTGGTGCTGTACGCTTCAAATAAAGACGAGCAGCACAGCTACATTCAAGAAGCAAAGGACAAAGGCTACGAAGTGTTGCTGTTGGATTCGCCAATCGTGTCGCACTTGTTGCAGAAGCTGGAAAGCAGTAAGGAAAACATCAGTTTTGTACGGGTGGACAGCGAGCCGGTTGAAAACTTGATCAAAAAAGACGAGGAGCAGGTTTCTAAACTTTCCGATGAGGAAAAAGAAACACTGAAAACCTTTTTGACCGAAACGGTGCCTTCAGAAAAATTCACCGTGCAACTGGAAGCGATGGACAGCAACGCCAATCCATTTGTTATCACCGAACCTGAGTTTATGCGCCGTATGAAAGAAATGCAACAAACCGGCGGTGGCGGTATGTTTGGAATGGGCAACATGCCCGAAATGTACAACCTGATTGTGAACACCAATCACGAACTGGTTTCCGAAATACTGAACACCAAGACCAAGAAGAAAAAGGAACGTTTGGTAAATCAAGCCTTGGACCTTGCCAAGTTGAGCAAGAACCTATTAAAAGGCGAAGATATGACGGCGTTTATCAAACGCAGTTATGAGATGATTAAATAATTAATTTTCGAGAACACTACAAAGACCGCTTCAACAGGCGGTCTTTTTTTTTGGTACTAATACTTTCTTAAACCGCTTCGTATGTGTTACAGGTTTTATATTTTTAAGCTATGAAAAAGGCACTTCTTATTTTCGCAGTATTAATTGCAGGCTTCAGTTGCAAGAATATTACGGAAAAAAATACCGAGGAAATAATGCCCGTGGAACAGGACAACGGCATTGGCGATGGCGCCCCTTCCCTATCAGCAGCTTTTGCACAAGGGGTTGAAAACACGCATAACAAAGAAGCTTTTTTGGCACATAACAACGTTTCTTTTGATATTACATTGAATTTTAAAGGCAAAGAACGTTTAAATGGCAAGTTTACCATGCGGACCAATTCTTCAAAAATAAAATTTGAGTCAGAAGAGGGGAATATCATTATTTACGACGGGGAGGATGTTTTTATAAGCCCGGTCGATGCTACACCGCAATCGGCCCGTTTCGATATTTTTACCTGGCCCTACTTTATGGCCTTGCCTTTTAAGTTGACCGATACCGGTACCGTTTTGGGTCCCGTTGAACAAGTAACCGAAAAAGGACAAGACTACTCCAGTGCAAAACTCACCTTTAAGAACGGCATTGGCGATACGGCAGACGATTGGTACATGGTTTATGTGGATAACAACACCAATTTACTGAGTTACGCAGCCTATATCGTTACCTATGGGAAAAGCGTTGAAGAAGCAGAAAAAACACCACACGCCATTTTATACGCGAACTATCAAGTGGTTGACGGCATTGCCCTAGCCGACAAGTGGAAGTTTTACAACTGGAACAGCGAAAAAGGCTTGTATGGCGAACCTATTGGCGATGCGGTTTTAAGCACTATTAAGTTTGTGGAATCGGTTGATTACAGCATCCCAGAGAATTCAAAAACCATAAAAGCCCCAAACTAAACGATATGACGAATTTACCTTGGCATCAATACCTCATGGGCGTGCTTTACATTTTGGCAGGCGTCAACCACTTTAGAAAACCAAAGCTATACGAGCGCATAATGCCGCCGTACATCCCCGCCCATTCCACCATGGTGTTATTGAGCGGCGTGGCTGAAATGGTTTTTGGGTTAATGCTGTTGAACAAAGACACCCAAAGCATTGCCGCTTGGGGCATTATAGGCATGCTCATTGTATTCTTTACGGTACACATTTATATGCTGCAAGATGAAAGAGCCGCAATGAAACTGCCCAAATGGGCTTTGATCCTTCGTATTCCGCTGCAATTTGCCCTGATTTATTGGGCCTATCTTTATACGTAATGGATTTGTTTTCGGCCGAAGAACATACCGATGCCATCCTCTTGAAGCTGCCCGATGCCGATGTGGTTTATCATCCCGGTTTCCTATCAAGAAAAAGTGCCGATGCCTATTTTGAAACGTTGCTGAACGGTACCCCTTGGCAACAAGACCATATTAAAATATTTGGAAAAACACACCAACAGCCGCGATTGAGGGCTTTGTATGGCGAGCAGGGCAAAAGTTATTCGTATTCGGGGATCACGATGCACCCATTGCCATTTACTTCGGTTTTAAAGGAAATAAAAGAAAGAGTGGAAGCTGTTTCCGAAGCACACTTCAACGTAGTGTTGCTCAACCTTTATCGCGATGGACAGGACAGCAACGGCTGGCACAGTGACGATGAAAAGGAATTGGGCGAAAATCCCATGATCGCCTCGATAAGTTTAGGTGCCGAACGGGTGTTTCAATTAAAGCACAAGAAAGACAAAACCTTGAAAAAATCACTTGTTTTACAGCACGGGAGCCTTTTATTGATGAAAGGAACCACACAAGAAAAGTGGAAACACCAAGTGCCAAAAACTAAAAAAGCGACCACAGCCCGAATTAACTTGACTTTTAGGACAATTAAATAAAATTTGGTTACCTTATAATTATGGTTGAAGAACAAACTTTTACACCAAGGGAACTCGACCGCATAATAGAAATGGCCTGGGAAGACCGCACACCGTTTGAAGCCATTACCTATCAATTTAACATCAGCGAACAAGAAACCATCAAAATTATGCGCCATCAGCTAAAACCTTCCAGTTTCAGGATGTGGCGCAAACGGGTTCAAGGACGAAAAACCAAACATAAAAAATTGCGCGAGACGGGGATGGGGCGTTTTAAATCCAGCCGCCAAAAACAAATAACTCACAATACCATTTCAAAAAGATGATGTTACCCAAAAATATCATTGAGCACTTCGGCGAGACGGATGCCGCCTTTTTGCAGTTGCATTCTCAACACGTCCATATAGTTGTACATATACGGGTACCATAACTTTTGGCCAACTTTTGTATTGTCGTAAATATTTTCGCAGAGCGCCCGGCTTTCGTACATCCAGTCTTCTATGGTGCCTTGTTGTATCTGTTTCAATTCTTTTTTGGAAAGTTCTTTTTGGTTTGCGGCCAGTTCAGAATACGACATCTTGTATTCGGCAATCATTTTGCTGTCCCAAACTTTGTGCAAGTTGGTTCCTTTTTTAAACCACTGTACCTGAAAATCGTTTCCGCCTTTGTCTATGGCTTGTCCTATATGCAACGGTTGATGAAGGTCGCCAATAAGGTGCACCAGCATCTTTAAATAAAACACTTTGTCTTTTTTTGATGCTTCCTCATCTTTGAGCACCTCCACGCTTTCGTGGATGGCCGTGATGATATCCCCTTTTTCATTTTTGGGATGCGTCTCATAAGTAGCACCAAAAGGAAAGTTTACATAGTGCCAAGGGCCGTATTTACGATATTTACTATCGCTTTTAATTTCGTCTGCATAGGTGGAGACCAAAGCCAGGGACTGGCCGTCCAGTAATTGTTCAATGTGCCGTTTTGCTTTTTTGGTTAGATAGTTTTCTGCGATCTCACCGGTTGCACGGTGACCGTTTCGCCCCCAATCTTCAGCAGCTTGAGCTGTGGCAAGAGCGAAGACCAATAATACCAGTAGCATTGATTTCTTTTTCATATTGTTCGTTTTTTTTCTGAAGAACTATGAAGCAAAGATACCATTCCTTGTTTTAAGTTAATATGACAAATAGTTGGAAAATCCAAAAAAAGAATTATATTTGTTTAATATCATTTTAATATCAAATTAAATTTAACCATCATGTCAAACGAAAAAACAATTACTCCAGCCAACGGCTACCTTATGCTGTTCGTGTTTTTTATCATTATCGCAGCGGGCGTTGTTGGCCTGTTGCTTACCAAAAACCCTTGGTTTGTCGCCCTGTTCTTTTTGGGGCTATTGACCCTGCCCGGTTTTGTGCTCGTAAACCCAAATGGTTCAAGGGTTTTACTGCTATTCGGAAAATATATGGGCACCATAAAAAAGAACGGGCTTTTTTGGGTAAACCCGTTGTATGTTAAGAAAAAAATATCACTTCGTGCCCGAAACTTCGACAGCGAACGTTTAAAAGTGAACGACAAACTGGGAAACCCGGTTATCATCAGCACTATTTTGGTTTGGCGTGTACGCGATACGTTTAAAGCCGCTTTCGATGTGGATAATTATGAAGAATTTGTGCGCATACAAACCGACGCCGCCGTGCGCGAACTGGCCAGTAAATACCCTTACGATAATTTTGCCGATGAGGGCATGGATGCCGATATTACCTTACGTTCCAGTATGAAAGAAGTGAACGAAGCCTTGGTAAAAGGCCTGGACGAACGCCTTACCATCGCCGGCATTGAAGTATTGGAATCGCGAATTGGTTATTTGGCCTATGCCAACGAAATTGCCAGCGCCATGCTTAAAAGGCAACAGGCAACCGCCATCGTGGCAGCGCGCCATAAAATCGTGGAAGGCGCCGTGAGCATGGTCGAAATGGCCCTGGAAGAACTGAGCAAAAAACAAGTGGTCGATCTGGACGAAGAGCGCAAAGCCGCCATGGTAAGCAATTTAATGGTAATTTTATGTGGCGACAAAGATGCTTCGCCCGTTGTGAACACAGGTACTTTAAATATGTAATATGCGGGTTTTTAAAGAAACACAACGGTTTGATCAATGGTGGCTGCGTTTAATTGTTACAGCGGTAATTGCAGTTTGTGGGTTATCCATTGCCAATGCTTTTGAAATAAAAGATAAAGATACCGTCCAATTTTGGATACACCTTACCCTATCGATTTTAACAATTCTGGTCTTGGTGTATTTATTGCTGTTTACCAAACTGGAAACCAAAATAGACGAAATAGGCATTCATTACGCCTTTTGGCCGTTCAACTTAAAATCACGGTTATTGCGCTGGCGGGACATAGTATCCTGCACTGTACGAAAATACAGACCTATTGCCGAATATGGCGGATGGGGCTACCGCACCGGGTTTACCAAAAACAGCGGCGCCTTGAACGTAAAAGGCAACACCGGCATACAAATAGAATTTAAAAACGGAAAAAAATTGCTGTTGGGAACACAAAAAGAAGCCGAAGCAAGGCGTATTTTAACCACCTATTCAGAAAAAATCAACCGGCAAAATAACTTGATATGAAAAAACTGTTTATCATTTTTGTTTTATGTTTTTTCGGAACTGCTTACCCCCAAGAAAATTTCACTTCCGAAGCATTGAAGATAACCCCTTTGGTAGAAGGCACATTGTTGCTTCCTGAAACTTCGGCAAAACCACCACTTGCGATACTTATTGCCGGTTCGGGCCCTACCGACAGGAACGGCAACCAGAGCATGCTGAAAAACAACTCACTCAAATATTTGGCCGAAGCCCTGACCAATAACGGCATTGCGACTTTTCGATACGACAAGCGAATCGTGAAACTCATAAAAATGAACAAGGTGGATGAAGAAAGCGTAACTTTTGATGATTTTATAACCGATGCCGTTGCCGGTATCGAGTATTTTAAAAACAACGCCCGTTTTGGCAAAATCTACGTTATTGGCCACAGCCAAGGTTCCCTGGTTGGGATGATCGCTGCACAAAACAGGGCTGACGGCTTTATTTCCATTGCCGGTGCCGGACAGGAAATAGACGATGTCATTGTCGATCAACTGGCAAAGCAAGCGCCTAAATTGGTTGACAATGCCCGAAAATCATTCGATGACCTCCGGGTAAATGGGGTGGCTCAAAATTACAGCCCGGGGCTGGCCTCTATTTTACGCCCGGCCATTCAACCTTTTCTGTACAATTGGATGCAGTACAATCCCCAAGAAGAACTTGCCAAACTAAACGTTCCCGTATTGATTGTAAATGGTGATAAAGACCTTCAGGTACAAATTAGCGAAGCCGAAGCATTGCAAAAAGCAAAACCAAATGCCACGTATAAAGTAATCCCAAAAATGAACCACGTATTAAAAGAAATAGATGGCGGTTATGTCGAAAACAGCCAATCGTACAGTCAAGCCGAGCTTCCTGTTTCAGAAGAATTGATTGCCGTGATCACCAAATTTATTGAAGCTAATTAATATGCCCAAAAAGAAAGCCTTCGCCTTGCGCGTTAATGAAGATATGATGAAAGCCGTTGAAAAATGGGCTGCAGATGAGTTCCGCAGTACCAATGGCCAAATTGAATGGATGTTGCACGAAATGCTGAAAAAAGCCAATAGGCTTCCCAAGAAGAAAGAGTAAGGTTTAATTTTTCAGCAAATAATTGTATTTTGCACGCAAACTAATTAACCATGCAAGACGACATTACCCAAGAAATTGTTGAAACCACGCCCCTATTTACCAACGATACCATTGTATTTGGTGTCTTGATGCTTACCTTGGGGTTTATTTTTTATACGTCCTCAAAAGAAACCGGATTTTGGAGTTCTTTCTATAAAATTGTGCCCGCGTTGTTCATGGCCTATTTTTTACCGGCTTTATTGACCACGTTTGGCGTAATCGCGCCTGATTGGGTAAGTGTTTCTGAAACTGGCGAGGTGGTAGAACACAGCTCTAGCCTCTATTATATGTCCAGCCGATATTTATTGCCCGCCGCTTTGGTACTTATGACGCTTAGTATGGATTTAAAAGCTGTATTTAACTTAGGACCAAAAGCACTCATTATGTTTTTTACGGGAACCATTGGGATTGTAATTGGTGGGCCACTTGCCGTTTTGATTATAGGGAGCATTTCACCTGAAACCGTAGGCGGAGCTGGTGCCGATGCCGTTTGGAGAGGCCTCTCTACCTTGGCGGGAAGCTGGATTGGTGGTGGCGCCAACCAAACCGCTATGCTGGAAATTTACGGTTACAACCAAGAATTATATGGCGGAATGGTGTTTGTGGACATTGTTGTCGCCAATATTTGGATGGCGATCATTTTAATAGGGATCGGGAAATCGGCTCGGATTGATAAGTGGTTGCAATCGGACACCTCGGCCATTGAGGCCTTGAAACAAAAAGTTTCTGATTATGCCGCGACCGTAGATCGCAATCCAACCTTGACCGATTTGATGATTTTGGCCGCCATTGCTTTTGGAACGGTGAGCGTTGCCCACTTTGGCGCTGGATACCTAAGTGTATTTTTTGAAGACTTTGTAAACAGTTTTCCAAAAGGCATTACCCGAAACGTCTTTACCTTTTTAAGTTCGTCGTTCTTTTGGATGATCAGTATCACTACGGTGATCGGGGTTTTACTTTCTTTCACCAAGTTAAGAAGTTATGAAGGGGCCGGTGCCAGTAAGTTTGGTAGCGTGTTTATCTACATCTTGGTTGCCAGCATTGGAATGAAAATGGACCTGACCCTTATTTTTGAAAATTTCGGACTTATTTTCATTGGCTTGGTATGGATGATTATCCACGCCGGCTTATTGATTTTGGTGGCAAAGCTCATCAAAGCCCCCTACTTTTTCCTTGCCGTGGGCAGTCAGGCCAACGTGGGCGGTGCGGCTTCTGCGCCTATTGTGGCGTCGGCATTTCACCCTTCCTTGGCCACGGTTGGCGTTTTGCTAGCGGTTTTTGGCTATGCCATTGGTACGGTCGCAGCCATACTTTGTACGGTATTGATGCAGCTGGCTGCTACAGCATAAAAGTTAAGTTTCGTTATTCCACTAGCAATTTGATGGTTGTGCCTTCTCGAACCGATTTATTGAATAAGGTAACGAAATAACTACCAGTGCTCATTTCAGTAGGCAATAGAATTTTAGTTTGTAATTGGTTTACTTCACCCTTGTAAAGTTGCTGCCCTAATATATTGGTAATTTCAACGGAATAATCAGTATTTTGAGGAAGTTGAAAAGAAATATAATCTTTTGCGGGGTTTGGGTAAATCGCCACAGTTTGCTCCTTAAAATCTGCAACGTTCAGAGGATCAGTTTTAAGTTTTACCGCCCAATAATCTGAATCACCATGATTGCCACTTACATCGCCGTCATTAGAACGTGCTTCCGAAGCTACAATATATCCGCCATCGTTGGTTAACCCTATTGCCTCGCCATATTCAGAAAGGCTTCCGCCCATATTTTTTTCCCATAGCAAAGCTCCGGAATTATCCAACCTTACGATCCATGTATCGCTCTCGCCATAATTTCCCCCAACATCACCATCTAAAGAAGCAGACGCTCCCACAATCACATTCACCCCATCTGAGGTATGGAGTGCGCCGTATCCCCAATCTTCGTTGCTTCCACCATAGGTTTTCTGCCATATTATGCTACCTGTGGCGTTCAGTTTGACCACCCATATATCTTTCATGCCGTGATTATTGGTAACATCCCCATCATTTGAACTGCTAAACCCCGTGATAAAGTACCCTCCATCTGATGCCTGACCCACATTATGGGATTGATCTTCACTACTACCGCCCAAGGTTTTTTGCCATTGCAAAACGCCTGTTGCCGAGAGTTTTATTACCCAATAGTCCTCGGCACCATGGTTGCCACTCACATCCCCGTCATTAGAAAGGGTAAAACCTGTTGCAATATAGCCACCATCTGAGGTCGGTTCAATATCCCTAAGTGAATCAGAGTCGCTTCCGCCATAATTGTTTTCCCAAGTTATGTTGCCCGATGCGTCCAACTTTACTATCCAAAAGTCGAGATTGCCATTATTACCACTTACATCACCATCGGCAGAATTTGAATTGCCCGCTACAATATAACCACCATCTGAAGTTTGATGAATCGCTTGAGCCTAATCCAAGCCACTGCCACCATAGTTCTTTTCCCATTGTAGATTACCGCTACTGTCCAGTTTTACTATCCAGTAGTCATAATTTCCATAGTTGTTGCTTACATCACCATCATTAGAGTTGGACCAACCTGCGGCAATATAGCCTGTATCGGTGGTTTGCTGCACATCGTAACAAAGATCGCTATTGCTGCCGCCGAGTGCTTTTTCCCAAGAGAGACTACCAGCACTGCTTAGCTTTATGAGCCAATACTCAAAAAGGCCATGACTGCCTGTGATCTCCCCGTCGCTCGAAAAGGTAATCCCACCAAGTATATAACCGCCATCGTTAGTTTGTTGTACTTGTGTGGGATAGTCGCTACCGGTGCCCCCTGAGGCTTTTTGCCAATCTATGTCCGGAGCTTGGGCAAAATTCATAACGGGCCAAGCCATTAAACATATACACGTCAATTTTCTTAAAAAAAATGCAGTTGAAGTTTTCATGATTCCTAGTATTTTAAAGACCGAAGTCGAAATTTCAAGATATCGCTGCATAATAGGCCAGTGAAAGGAAGAAGAAAATGTCAAGACCTAATATTGAAATAAAGATACGACAAAATTTTCAATTTTTTAAAAAAATCACGCAATAACACTCTAATTTTAAGGAGTTTACACTTTTTTTTAGAGCCTTTTACGGGTTTTAAAACAAATTTTATAGTCAGGATAAATCAACAACAGGGTTTTGTTGAGATTTTTGTTCCTTTTTCTATTTATTTTTTGCAAAAAAACACATCTTTGCATCCTTAAAAATTTTCTTATGCGACACTATTTTCTCATCGTAGTCTTTTTTCTTGGAACTGTATTTTTAATACTTTCTGCTTGCTCCAAATCAAACCCCGCAAATCAAATGACGCTTTCCGGAAACGTGAAAGGATTGAAAAAGGGTACTTTGTTGCTACAGAAGGCTGAAGACTCTTTATTGGTGTCTGTAGATTCGGTGAGTGTTGACGGCGATCCCAACTTTACATTTATTGAAGAAATAGAAAGTCCTGAAATATATTATCTCTACCTGCGCTTAAAAGATGGCACCCTGCGAGAAGACCGTATTCCTTTCTTTGCCGAGCCGGGCAAAATAGCCATTAATACCAGCCTTAAGAAATTTGGGGACGACTACATCATTAGAGGATCAGAAAACCAGAAAGCACTGGAAGCGTATAAAAAGCTCATGAAACGGTTTGCCAACAAAAATTTAGACTTGATAAAAGAAGAATTGACCGCCCAAAAAGACAACAACGATTCCCTGCTCAAGGCTATTAAACGCAAAAGGTTGACCGCTCTTTCCAGCAAATATTTGGCAACGGTCAATTTTGCCATAAACAATAAAGACAAAGCAGTAGCCCCATATTTATTGTTGACCGAGATTTACGACGCCAACGTGAAATACCTGGACACGGTGTACACATCGTTAACCCCAAAAGTAAAAGACTCCAAATACGGAACGCTTTTGGAGTCTTATATTGCTGAACGAAAAGCCGAAACCGACAGTTTATAAGGCGTTGATTTTATCGATCAATTTTCTGCCTTCGGTTTCCAATTCTTGGTTAATCGCTTTAAAGTGCTGTTTTTTGTTGTCAACATCTTTTTGGTTCACTTTCACGATCAAAGCATCGAAAAGTGCGATGGTTTCATCGATAATCTTTTCAGACTCTTTGGTTTCCTTTTCTGGATGGGTAAGCTGCCATATATAGACCGCCTCGATAATATCGCCCAACACGTAGTTGATGTCTTTTTTTAAATTGCGTTTACTTGCCATATTGTTTTTCCCCGCAACGGCGGGAATTTTTTAAGTTAAACTGATTATTTTCAATTTTTAAAATTTCGGCAAAGATACGAACAATCAAGGAATATAAACCTCTAAAAGTGTGGCAGAAGTGGAATCTATTATGATGGAAGCAAAGCAAGCAGGAATCAATACCGTTTCGCCTTTTTTTATAGTTTCTGAACCTGTTTCGGTTTGTAGCACCGCTTCCCCATCGGTGCACATATACACCACGAAGGAGTCTATTTTTTTTAGATCTCTTTTAAAGCGTTTGGTAAGGTTCAGCTTATTGGTTTCAAAGTAGGGAAGGCTTTTTAAAGGTATAATTTTATCTTCGGTATCTGTATAAGCTATCTTTGCTTCTATATTGTTGTATGAGATGGCATCTTTTGCCAAATCGGTGTGCAGCGTGCGCATATTGCCGTTTATATCGGGGCGGTCCCAATCGTAAATTCTGTAGGTAATGTCTGATGTTTGTTGTATTTCAGCCAACAAAATACCTTTACCTATGGCGTGGACGGTTCCCGGAGCAATAAAAAAGGCATTCCCGGCCGTTACGGGTTCTTCGTGCAAGATGTCTGAAATTTTACCTTCTGAAAGGAACTTGAGGTAACGGGTTTCGGTCATGGGGGTATTGAAGCCCAATATCAATCGCGCGTCTTTTTCGGCATTGACGATGTACCACACCTCGGTTTTACCAAAACTGTCATGTCTCTTTTTTGCCAGTTCATCGCCCGGATGCACTTGTACCGAAAGGTCTTGATGGGCATCGATAAACTTAAACAGAAGGGGGAACGTATCGCCAAACCGCGTGTACACCTTTTCGCCTACCAATTCGGCTTTATACCGGGCTATCAACTTGGACAAACCCTGTTTCTTTAGGGCTCCGTTGCTTACTGTTGAAACGGCGTCTTCTAAACCTGAAATCTCCCAACTTTCACCAATATGCTGGTTGTTGTCCGATTCGTCTTTATTGAAAAATCGAGCTAATTTTGTTCCGCCCCAAACTTTTTCTTTAAGGATAGGCGTAAATTTCAAAGGGTACAATGCTGGGAGTTTGTTCATTGTTTAACCGGTATAGATTACAAAATTGCGGGGGGTTTCGTAGAGCTTTACCGAAATTTCAAAGGTGTCGTCCAGCCTGTTGCGGAGCTTGTTCCATATCACTATGGCAATGTTTTCCACCGTGGGATTCAAGGTTTTAAATTCTTCTACTTCTATATTGAGGTTTTTATGGTCAAGAGGCACTTCCACTTCTTCTTTAATGATTGTTTTCAAGGTTTCCAAATTGATCAAATACCCCGTTTTGGGATCCACTTTTCCCGTAACGCCCACTTCCAGTTCATAATTATGCCCGTGGTAGTTGGGATTGCTGCATTTTCCGAAATAGTCACGGTTTTTTTCATCGCTCCATTCTTTTACATACAAACGGTGCGCCGCATTAAAGTGTGCTTTTCTGAAAACTGTTAAACTCATTGGGTTAAATGTTCTTGAAATTTATCGAATATAATCTTGAACCAAGCGGTATAAGCCGCGGGGTTTTCATGTATATCTTTCTCTACTGCTTTCATGGACATCCATTTCCAGTCGGCCACTTCATCTGGATTTATTTTTGGGGCTTCATTGTAGCTGCCTACCAAAATGTGGTCAAATTCATGTTCGGTCAGGCCGTTATCGAAGGGTGCTTTGTATATAAAAGAGGTGGTTTCCCTTAAAGGCGTTGAGAACCCCATTTCTTCTTGAAGCCTTCTCTTGCCTGCTTCTACATTGCCTTCTCCATCACGTTGGTGGCTACAGCAAGTATTGGTCCATAGCCCGGGCGAATGGTATTTGTGCAACGCCCTTTGCTGCAGCATCAGTTCATTTTTATCGTTAAAGACAAAAACGGAAAAGGCACGGTGCAACAATGCTTTTTCGTGAGCCTCCATTTTTGGCATCAGGCCTATTTTTTCGTCCTTTTGATTTACAAGGATTACTTTCTCTTCTGTCATGCAATTTCAGTTTTTTCAAAAATACGAAATAGCACCTTGTAAATAAAACCAAAAAAGCGCCCAAGAGGTTTATGGAGCGCTTTTTTGTAAAAAAAATTGATTGGATGTTGTTTAATTTTGAATAATGAACATCGACCTACGGTTAAGTTGGTGTTGTTCTTCGGTACATTTAACACCGTTGGAACACTCGTTTACCAAACGGTATTCGCCGTATCCTTTGGCACTGAGCCTATCACGGTCAATACCCTTTTTAACCAACCAGTTAAGGGTTGATTGTGCTCTTTTTTCGGACAAGGCTTCGTTATAACTGTCATTCCCGCGCGAATCGGTATGCGACTCGATATGGATTTCCAGCTCAGGGTATTCCCGAAGCGCTGCCAGTATTTTTGCCAATTCCACCTCGGCATCTGGCCGGATGTTGTAGCGGTCAAAATCGAAATAAATTGGTTGCAAGTTTAAGCGACATCCCAAATCGTCAGGCGGGCAATCCAATGGTTTCAATTGCAGCGGCACATCGATGCTTCCAGTTTCGTTTGGTGTTTCCACAAGCTTTTCATTGGACTCATAGCCCTTTTTGGCGCCTCGAACGGCATATTTGCTACCGCAATCGGCCATCAACGTATATCTGGCATTCTTATCCGCCGGCACACTTTTAATTTCTTTATTGTCGGAATCCAAGAGGGTTACCGTTGCTCCAGGCAGCAGTTCGCCAGTCTCCAGATCGGTTACCAGACCGGTAATGGTAATCTGGCATTTTTCTTTAAATAAATAAATTTCATCATCTATGCTGCCACGGGTACCCTCTCGGTTCGAGGTAAGGTATCCTATTCTCTCGCTCTCTTTTATTATAAACCCAAAATCATCTTGGTTGCTATTGGCCGGCTCCCCCAGGTTTTTTACAGGTCCGGGATTTCCTAAACTGTCCAAGGGCGTCATATAAATATCGAACCCTCCCAAACCTGCACGGCCATCGGTGGAAAAGTACAGGTTGTTTTTTTCGCTTATAAAAGGGAACGACTCCCTGGCTTCCGTATTGATAGAGTTACCCAGATTTACAGGTTTTCCGTACGTGTCATTCTCCTTAATGGTTACGTACCAAAGGTCTGACATGCCAACGGTGCCCGGCATATCCGATGAAAAGTACAAACGCTTACCATCCTTGCTCAATGCAGGATGGGCGGTGGAGTAATTATCACTATTAAAAGGAAGCTCTTTAACGTGGGTCCAAAAATGATCCCCGCTTTTGGTGGCTTTATAGAGCTTTAAACGAACGGTTTTGTTGCGGTCTTTCCCTTTTTTTCCATCAAGATAATTATTTCGGGTAAAGTACATGGTTTTTCCGTCTTTACTGAAAACGGGAGTCGATTCGTGGTATTTGGTGTTTATGTCACCAGGAAGAGGTTGTGCATTGATTAAATCTCCATTCTCATCAACATCGGCTACGTACAGGTCTAAAAACGGCTGGGCGTTCCATTCGGCCACTTTAGTGCCTTCTGAGTTTGTTTTCGATGCGGCATATACTACTTTGTCCCCGTAAAAAGAGGGACCGAAGTCTGAGGTGTTGCTATTTATGGAAACTTTTTCCAACACAAATTCCCGCGATTCCTTGGCGATGCTCTTGAGGTAGTTGGGGTCGTTCTCAAAATTTTTGATTAACATACCATTGCCTCCGCGAGCTGCGAACTGAATCATCAGTTCATCGGATTCTTTATATTTTCCGAGGCTTTTTAAAGACTGTGCAGCACGGTAATAGTATTCTGGTTCTGTTTGGTCTGGATATTCATTTACCAATCTTGAATACCATTTTGCAGCATTATCGTAATCACTGTTCCAATAATAGGTATCGCCCAGTTTTTGGAATATTTCCGCAGATTGGTAGCCATCCTCAATTACCTTTAAATAAATTTCACGGGCATCGATATAAGCAAACTTATCAAAGTCTTTGTTGGCTTTCTTTATTTCGTTACGCTGTGAAAAAGAAACACTGACGGTAAAGAAAAGAACGAGAAAAAAAATCGATTTTTGAGATATAGGTTTCATAGTAATTTTTTTTAAAAGAATCTAGGTGTTAAAACACGTTCGGGTTTGTTGAATAGATCAAAACGCAAGAACACCTCATAAGAACCATCGCTAAAGTCTTCAATATCGGTGGTTTGATAATCATACCCAAAACCTATGAACAGTTGATCGCTTACCTGAAACCCAGCCATAGCGCTCAATGCCGCACTCCATCTGTACGAAGCGCCCAAGGTTAATTTATCGTATAACAAGAAGTTGGCCGATGCATCCCATTGTAACGGAGAACCGCTTACTGCCTTGATCAAGGTGGCAGGTTTAAATTTTAGGTTTTCGTTGATATCAAACACATAACCCGCGATTAAAAAATAGTGTAACCGTTCGGCAGGGATCACATCTTCGCTAGCATCGAAGTCTTTCAGCGAGGATTCATCAAAATGCTTGGTGGTTAAAAAGTTGGGTACTGATAGACCGGCGTAGAACTTTTCGGTATTGAAATAGACACCAGCGCCAATTTGTGGCTGTAGTTTATTGTCTATGTTGTTTTCAAAAAGATATTCTGGGTCAAAAATATCCAATTTATTGAAATTCACATCCAAAATATCCAACCCAGCTTTAAGACCAAAAGATAGTTGCGAAGCGTCTGATGTGTTAATGGTATAGGAATAATCTATATTAACATTAGACTCTACCGACGGCCCTATTTCATCACTTGTAATGGACAATCCCAGTCCCATGTTGTCCAAAGTACCAATGGGCGAATTGACGGTAAACGTACCTGTTTTTGGCGCTCCTTGAAGCCCTGTCCATTGCGTACGTAACAAGAGGCCAAAACTCAACACATCGCGTGAACCAGCATAGGCCGGGTTTACAATCTGCGTATTGTACATATACTGTGTGTATTGTGGATCTTGCTGGGCGTTGCTTGAAAAGCTCCCAAGTAAAATCAAAACTATAATAGCTAAATAACTGTGTTTCATCGTTATGTATTTTTATACCCCCGGAGTATTACCTCCGGGAGGTTTTTGACTTTCTATCTGTTTATATATAAGTATCCTGAATAACTGGCTTTTCCTGGATTATCGCCCGGGAAGGAAAGTATGTAAAAATACGTTCCCGTAGGCAATTCTTCGTTGGCACGGATGGTCGCCCTTCCGTTAGATTCGCCCTCAAAGACATTTTCCTTGCCGTTAGAGCCACCATATCCATTGGTTTCCCAAACCAGAACTCCCCATCTGTTGTAAATTTTCACATTGTTGTCTGGGTAATCCTGAATTCCAGAAATGATGAAGTAATCGTTCAGGTTATCGCCATTAGGGGTGATACCATTGAATATTTCAAAGTCTCCTTCAGGATCTACGTTAGGCAATACTGTAACAGTAGGATCATCTGGTTCGCCGTCTCCGTTGTTGTCAACATCTTCGTCATTATTTGGATCGTCAGATTCATCCGTTACACTAGTTCCTTGTTCGTCTTCTCCAATAACAGTGGCCTGGTTGATTACTTGTCCAGCTTCTATATCTGCATCATTAATGCTATATATTGCCGTAAATGTTGTATCATCGGTCTCGTCTGGCGCAAGTGAAGCAATTGGGCCTCCTTGAATTTCGATACCTGGAAGCGGATCCTCTATCGTGATATTGTATAGGGTCACGTTTCCGGTATTGGTTACGCTGAATGCATAAGAGATTGTTTCCCCTTCTTGTGGGATTCCATCGCTATTTTCATCGTTGAATACTCCAACTTTCTCAAGGGACATAGATGGGTCTTGGCACAATATGGTTACCGTTGGGTCATCATCGTTGATCGTAGCACCCGAAACGTCGCTTACTACATCTCCTTCTGGGGTAGTACCTTCGGCAGTTGCTTGGTTTACTACTTGACCAGCATCAATATCGGCCTGTGTTATGGTGTAAGTCGCCGTAAATGTTGTAGCGTCTGTCGCTCCTGAAACCAAGTTTATCGGGCCACCGTTCACCGTCACCAGTGGATCGGTTACCGTTACGTTGGTAAGGTCAACAATACCTGTATTGGTTACGATAAAGTCATATACAATTGTTTCGCCTACTTGCGTACAGCCATCGCCATTTTCATCGGAAAAGGTTCCTATCTTCACTAAAGCAATACCTCCATTTTGACACAATACCGTTACCGTTGGATCGTCATCGTTTATGGTCGTTCCAGAGTCGTCTGAAACTACATTTCCGTTAGGATCAACTCCTTCAGCCGTGGCTTGGTTCACCACCTCACCGGCATTGATATCTGCTTGGGTAATGGCGTAACTGCCACTGTAAACCCATTCTTCGTCAAGGTCCAGTTCGCCGTTTCCATTTGCATCACCACTGTCTGGCCCTGCAATGGCACCACCCAACAATGGGTCGGTTACATTTATGGAAGTCAAACTCACGTTGCCTTGGTTGGTCACACTGAACGTATAACCTATGGTCTCTCCCACATCGCTACAATCATCCCCGTTTTCATCATTGAAGACTCCTGTTTTCACTATCGCGATGGCAGCATTTTGACACAGCACTGTAACGGTAGGATCGTCATCGCCTATGGTCGCTCCAGAGTCGTCAGTAACGGTCTCACCAGATGGTGCTTCACCTTTGGCGGTAGCTTGGTTTACCACTTCCCCAGCGTTAATATCCGCTTGGGTAATGGTGTAAGTAGCTGTATATATCCATTCTTCGGAAATATCCAGTTTATCATCACCATCAGTATCTCCACTATCTGGCCCTGTAAGGGTTCCTCCTAACAATGGATCCTGTATTGAAATAAATGAGAGGCTTACATTCCCTTCGTTGGTTACACTGAAAGTATAACTTATCGTTTCCCCTACATTACTACAACCGTCTCCATCTTCATCATTGAAGACACCCGTTTTTACTATCGCAATAACAGGGTCTTGACACAAGGTGGTTATTGTTGGGTCATCGTCGTTGATTGTCAAGCCAGACTCATCCGTCACCACTGCTCCATCTGGTGCAGTGCCTTCAGCTGTAGCTTGATTAATTACTTCTCCTTTATCGATATCGTCCTGGGTGATCACGTAGCTTCCCGTGTATTCCCAGGTCTCGTCCACGTCGAGTTCGCCGTCGCCGTCCGTGTCACCGGTCGGTCCATTGATTGTTGCGATCAGTGGGTCGGTCACGTTTACGTTGGAAAGGCTCACGTTGCCTTCGTTGGTAACAGTAAACGTATAGTTGATCTCCTCACCGGGCTGTGAACAGTCGCCGCCATCGTCATAGCTGCTTGTCTTAACAATAGCTATGGCTGGGGTTTGACATAGTTCAGTCTCGGTTGGATCATCATTATCTACTGTGCTTCCTGAGTCATCAGTCACTACGGTTCCATCTGGAGCTGTTCCTTCTGCTGTGGCAGTGTTGGTCACGCTTCCATTATCGATGTCGGCCTGTGTGATTACATATGTTCCAGTGTACTCCCACTCTTCGGTTACATCCAGTTCACCATCACCATCCGTGTCACCTGTTGGTCCGCTGATCGTTGCGATCAATGGATCCGTCACACTTACGTTTTCTAAACTTACGTTCCCTTCGTTGGTTACCGTGAAGGTATAGTTGATCTCTTCGCCAGGTTGTGAACAGTCACCACCATCGTCATAGCTGCTTGCCTTAACAATTGCTATGGCTGGGGTTTGACATAGTTCAGTCTCGGTTGGATCATCATTATCTACTGTGCTTCCTGAGTCATCAGTCACTACGGTTCCATCTGGAGCTGTTCCTTCTGCTGTGGCAGTGTTGGTCACGCTTCCATTATCGATGTCGGCCTGTGTGATTACATATGTTCCAGTGTACTCCCACTCTTCGGTTACATCCAGTTCACCATCACCATCCGTGTCACCTGTTGGTCCGCTGATCGTTGCGATCAGTGGATCAGTTACATTTACTGAAGATAAACTTACGTTCCCTTCGTTGGTTACCGTGAAGGTATAATTGATCTCTTCTCCGGGCTGTGAACAGTCGCCACCATCGTCATAGCTGCTTGTCTTGACTATCGCTATGGCCGGGGCCTGACATAACGTGGTCGTTGTTTCATCATCAGTCGTTGTAGTTGTTCCTGAAAGATCTTCCACTGTTGTTCCGTCCGGTGCTGTTCCTTCAGCCGTGGCTTGGTTGATCACTTCGCCCGCGTCGATATCGTCTTGGGTGATCACGTAGCTTCCCGTGTATTCCCAGGTCTCGTCCACGTCGAGTTCGCCGTCGCCGTCCGTGTCACCGGTCGGGCCGTTGATCGTTGCGATCAGTGGGTCGGTCACGTTCACGTTGGAAAGGCTCACGTTGCCTTCGTTGGTAACAGTAAACGTATAGTTGATCTCCTCACCGGGCTGCGAACAGTCGCCGCCGTCGTCATAGCTGCTTGTCTTAACAATAGTTATGGCCGGTTCTTGGCAAAGAGTCGTGGTTGTTTCATCATCTGTAGTGGTCATGCTTCCTGAAAGGTCTTCCACTGTTGTTCCGTCCGGTGCTGTTCCTTCAGCCGTGGCTTGGTTGATCACTTCGCCCGCGTCGATATCGGCCTGGGTGATCACGTAGCTTCCCGTGTATTCCCAAGTCTCGTCCACGTCGAGTTCGCCGTCGCCGTCCGTGTCACCTGTTGGGCCATTGATCGTTGCGATCAATGGATCAGTTACATTTACTGAAGATAAACTTACGTTCCCTTCGTTGGTAACGGTAAACGTATAGTTGATCTCCTCACCGGGCTGTGAACAGTCGCCGCCGTCGTCATAACTACTTGTCTTAACAATAGCTATGGCAGGTTCTTGGCATAACGTGGTGGTTGTTTCATCATCAGTCGTTGTAGTTGTTCCTGAAAGGTCTTCCACTGGCGTTCCGTCCGGTGCTGTTCCTTCAGCCGTAGCTTGGTTGTTCACTTCGCCCGCGTCGATATCGTCTTGGGTGATCACGTAGCTCCCCGTGTATTCCCAGGTCTCGTCTACATCGAGTTCGCCGTCGCCGTCCGTATCACCGGTCGGGCCGGTGATTGTTGCAATCAGTGGGTCAGTTACATTAACTGATGATAAACTTACGTTCCCTTCGTTGGTTACCGTGAAGGTGTAATTGATCTCTTCGCCAGGCTGCGAGCAGTCGCCGCCGTCATTATAATCGCCTGTTTTGACGATCGCTATGGCCGGTTCTTGGCAAAGGGTCGTGGTTGTTTCATCATCAGTCGTTGTAGTTGTTCCTGAAAGGTCTTCCACTGTTGTTCCGTCGGGATCTGTCCCATGTACTGTGGCTTGGTTTACTACTTCACCCGTATCGATATCCTCTTGAGTAAGCGTATAATTAGCTTCATATACCCAAGTTTCAGTTTCTTGTAAGATTCCGTCGCCGTCATCTCCTGAGACCAGTACTATTGGTACAACCGGGTTTGGTGCTTCCAATAAAGGATCTGTTACTGCTATATCAGTTAACGGAACATTTCCTTGGTTGGTCACGGTGAAGGTGTACGTAATGGTTTCACCCACATTAGTGCAACCATCTTGATCTTCATCATTAAATCCACCTGTTTTCACGATAGCTATGGCGGGTGCCGGGGTTTCTTCTATAAGAATGTAAACCGTAGCTAAATCTGTAGCAATTGGGCTCCCGTCATCAACAATTCCATACACAAATTGGTCATTTCCAGTGAAATCGGTATTTGGTGTATATTCAAATGATCCATCGGCGTTGATTGTCACTGTTCCGTTTGAAGGACCGCTTACTGGGCTAATTGCAATATCTACTGATTGGTTATCCCCTTCTGGGTCATTATCGTTATCCAATACATTTCCTGAAACGATTGCATTTATTTCACCATAATACGCGTCATCATTCGCCACTGTAATATTAGCGTTATTCTCTACTATATATATCGTTACTGTGGCGGTGTCACATAATGCTGGACTGCCATTGTCGCAGATGGTGTATTCAAAGGTGTCTTCTCCTACGAAACCAGGGTTTGGCGTATAGGTATATGTCCCGTCTGGGTTCACCGTTACCGCACCGTTGGCAGGAGCCGTATTGTTTGTAACCGTAATTGGATCTCCATCGGGATCAAAATCATTGCTGATTACAGTTCCACTAACGGGCACATCCACTTCGGTTGTATTTGTATCATTATTTGCAACCGGAGGATCATTTTCAAGAATTGGATCGTCAACAATTTCAATAGTAACCGTTGCCGTATCGCAGGCCACTGGGTTTCCAGCGTCGCACACTTGGTACTCAAAGGTGTCCTCGCCCACATAGTCCGTGGCCGGGGTATAGGTATAGGTGCCGTCTGGATTGAAGGTCAACGAACCATTGCTCGGACCGCTTACCAAAGTAAAGGTTTCCGTGCCGGTCGGACCGTCAGGGTTCAGGTCATTGGTCGATACATCGCCATTTACAGGCAAGTTCACAAAGGTGTCGTTGATGTCGTCGATCGCCAAGATCTCGTTTCCGCCATCATTAGGGTCGATACTGATGTAGACTGTAGCAACGTCTGTTGCAACAGGAAAACCATCGTCCTCAACTCCATAAACAAACTGATCTGTACCAATATATCCTGCGTTTGGGGTATAGGTAAAACTACCGTCTGCATTGATGCTCAGCGTCCCGTTTGTTGGGCCACTGATAGGGGTTATTGCTGTGTCAACATTTTGGTTATGGCCTTCTGGATCTGTATCATTGTCCAGTACATTTCCTAAAATATCTTGATCTGGCAAACCATAATACGCATCGTCATTAGCTACTGTAGAATTGCAGTCGCAAGCGATTACTTGAATGGTCACTACTGCCGTATCGCAAAGCGCGGGATTTCCGTTGTCGCAGATGGTGTATTCAAATGTGTCCTCTCCTGTAAAGCCAGGGTTTGGTGTGTAGGTGTACGTACCGTCAGGGTTGATCGTTACCGTTCCGTTGGCTGGAGTCGTGTTGCCTGTTACGGTGATTGGATCGCCATCGGGATCATAGTCATTAGGAAGTACATTTCCGTTAACGGGTACGTCAATTTTGGTTGTATTCGTATCGGCATTGGCCACTGGAGGATCATTATCCGGGCTACCGACAGGCTGTACTTCTATATAAACCGTTGCCGTATCGCAGGCCACCGGATTGCCGCCGTCGCACACTTGGTACTCAAAGGTGTCTTCGCCCACATAGTCCGTAGCCGGAGTGTAGGTATAGGTGCCATCTAAGTTTAAGGTCAAGGAACCATTGCTTGGTCCGTTAACCAACGTGAAGGTTTCTGTATCGCTTGGGCCATCGGGATTAATATCGTTCGTAGATACATCGCCACTTACGGGCAGGTTCACAAAAGTGTCATTAATGTCATCAATGGCCAATATCACATTTCCGCCATCATTTGGATCAATACTGATATAAACCGTAGCGATATCTCTGGCTTCTGGACTTCCATTGTCATAAATTTCATACACAAAGCTGTCAGTACCGGTATAGCTTCCAAATGGTGTATAGACAAATGTACCATCAGCATTTAGAACAAGCGATCCGTGAACAGGGCCATATCTCGGACTCAGTAGTGTATCCACTGTCTGATTATCACCTTCTGGGTCGGTGTCGTTGTCCAACACATTCCCTACAATGTCTTCGCTTGGGAAACCGTAGTAAGCATCATCTACTGCAGTAGTCATATTCTCCGTACCATCCACAACTTGTATGGTGACCGTCGCGGTATCGCACAGCGCAGGGCTACCATTGTCACAGATAGTATATTCAAACGTGTCCTCGCCCGTAAAACCTGGGTTCGGCGAATAGGTGTACGTACCGTCAGGGTTGATCGTGACCGTTCCGTTAGTCGGGGGCGTGTTGCCCGTTACCGTAATAGGATCACCGTCGGGGTCAAAATCGTTCGAGAGCACGGTGCCGTCCACGGGCGTGCCCTCTTGGGTGCTGTTCGTATCGGCATTGGCCACTGGTGGGGCGTTGTCTGGACTTCCTTCTGGTTGAATTTCTATATAGACCGTTGCGGTATCGCAAGCAACCGGATTGCCACTATCACAAACTTGATATTTAAAGGTATCCTCGCCCACATAGTCATTTTCAGGATAATAAATATAAGTGCCATCGGGATTAAAGGATAAACTACCATAAGCCGGACCTTCAACTAAGGTAAAGGTTTCCGTGCCAACTGGACCGTCAGGGTTCAGGTCGTTTGTCGAGACGTTGCCGCTTACCGGCAGGTTCATAAAGGTATTATTAATATCATCGATGGCAAGGATTTCATTTCCGCCATCATTGGGATCAATACTGATATAGACCGTAGCGATATCCCTCGCTTCCGGACTTCCATTGTCATAAATCTCGTACACAAAGCTGTCTGTACCGGTGTACCCTGTGTTTGGCGTATAGGTAAAGGTCCCGTCAGCATTAAGGACAACCGTTCCGTTGCTTGGGCCGTTGCTCGGGCTGACAGTTGTGTCAACATTCTGACCGTCGCTCTCTGGGTCGGTGTCGTTGTTTAACACGTTTCCTGTGATGTCCGTGTCCGGGAAACCGTAGTACGCATCGTCCACGGCAGTGGTCATATTGTCCGTACCGTCCACAACTTGTATGGTGACCGTTGCTGTATCGCACAGCGCAGGGCTACCATTGTCACAGATAGTATATTCAAACGTGTCCTCCCCCGTAAAACCTGGGTTCGGCGAATAGGTGTACGTACCGTCAGGATTGATCGTGACCGTTCCGTTAGTCGGGAGCGTATTGCCCGTTACCGTAATAGGATCACCGTCGGGGTCAAAATCGTTCGGAAGCACGGTGCCGTCCACGGATGTGCCTTCTTGGGTGCTGTTCGTATCGGCATTGGCCACTGGTGGGTCGTTGTCTGGGCTGCCTATGGGCTGTACCTCAATATAAACCGTTGCCGTATCGCAGGCTACCGGGTTTCCAGTGTCGCACACTTGGTACTCAAAACTGTCCTCGCCCACATAATCCGTGGCCGGGGTATAGGTATAGGTGCCGTCTGGGTTCAAGGTCAACGTACCGTTGCTCGGTCCGCTCACCAAAGTAAAGGTTTCCGTGCCAACTGGACCGTCAAGGTTCAGGTCATTGGTCGATACATCGCCGTTTACAGGCAGGTTCACAAAGGTGTCGTTGATGTCGTCGATAGCCTGAATACAGTTGGACAGTATGGTCACAGATATTTCAGCATCACAACCATTGGCATCGGCTACGCTAATTGTATAATCTCCTTCTTCTAAGCTATCAAAAGTGCCTGATGCTTGAGGCGTTCCTCCGTCAATACTGTATAAATATGGAGAAGTTCCTCCAAATGCTTCAACAGTTACAGCGCCTAATTCATTACAAACGATATCGGTTTGTGAAACTATTTCTAAAGAAAGTGCTTCAGAAGGTTGTAATACTTCGGCGCTATCGGTTGTAGTACAGCCATTGACATCGGTAATTGTCACCGAATAGGTCCCGGCTGTTAAATTAGACAAATCTTCGGTTGTAGCTCCGTTGCTCCATTCAAAAGAATAAGGTTGGGTTCCGCCTGTAACGGTAAGGTCTAAAGAACCATTATCACCTCCAAAACAGGAAATATTGGTTACGGCAATACCAGAACTTAACATATTGGGTTCGTTAACCGTTGTTGTGGCTTCAGCAGTACATTGTGTAACGGTGTCGGTTACGATAACAGAATAGGTACCTGCGCTCAATCCAGTAATGGTTTGTGTGGTTTCGCCTCCTGGCGACCAAGCATAGGTAAATGAACCTGATCCTCCAGATACAGCAACAGTGGCTGTCCCGTCATTATCCCCATTACAGGTTACGGGCGTTGAAGAAGCCGTGGCACTTAATCCTTGGCATGTTCCTGGGTTAACAGTCGTTGAGGCTGTTGCAGTACATCCGTTTGCATCGGTCACTGTAACAGTATAGGTACCTGCACTCAATCCAGTAATGGTTTGTGTGGTTTCGCCTCCGGGACTCCAACTATAAGAATACGGAGGTGTTCCGCCTGAAGGATTTGCAGTGGCCGTGCCATCGCCTGTTGTTGGACCGCTTTCATCGGTTGAAGTGGCGGATACGTTTAATGCATTTGCTGGTTCGGTTATGGTTACACTCTGCTCAACTGGCTGACACTGCGTTCCATCGATGGTTACACTTACGGTGTAAACACCAGCTGGTTGGTTTGAAATGGTACTTGAAGTTGCACCACTATCCACTTGGGGAGGAACGGTGTTCCAAGTAAAGGTAAATGTTGCTGAAGGATTAGCAGCAGAACTTGCTGAAACTTTTGCCATTCCTCCGTTTTCACCTGTACACGGTACGTTTTTAACATAATCTACTGTTATGACAGCGTCACAATCGTTTACACAATCTATCACAACACCTTGCTCTATTTCACAGTCATTTGCATCGGTTATGGTTACCGTATGTGTACCGGAGGGAAGATTAGTTGCAGTTGCCGTTGTTTGGTTATTTGCGCTGGCACTCCATTGATAAGAATATGGAGGGGTGCCACCTGATGGGTCAGCTGTTGCTTGTCCATTTTCACACCCTCCTGTTGCAGAGGCGTTTTCTTTTGTTATTTGTACGCTCAAGGCTTCAGGTTCGGTAAGCGTTACTGAAATAGAATCGGTATTTCCTAAAGAATCGGTTACTTCAATAGTATAAACTCCGGCAGTGAGGTTATTAAATGTAGGACTTGATTGTGATGTTCCCCCATTTAAGGAGTACTCATATGGTTCAAGGCCACCAGTAGCCTGAACGGTTATAGACCCGCTATTTTCACCGAAGCATTGTACGTCTGTTTTGTTATCCAGTGTAAGCTCTAAATCTTCATAACAATTGGCATCTACGTTTACGCCTCCAGCTATTATCCAAGACTGACCATTTACATTTTGTCCATTTTGTTTGTTTCTGGTATCTACTGTTATAGTTACCTGGGTTACATTTCCAGGTACATCTTCCAGTGTTAGGGTAGGAATGGATAAACAGCAAGTACCGCCTGGTAAACTAGGATCGGAACCATATAAAAACACTTGGTCTTTAACCCCACCTGCTTCAGCTTTCAGCAGAAGGTATCTACCGTCATTCGTCAATTCGGAAATTGGAGTCTCAACAACCAAATCCCTAGGGGAAGAAAATGCTGGAATATCAATGGTAAAACTTTGAATGTCATTGACTCCACTTAAATCTGTAAATTTCCCAGAGTTTGCAGTGGCATCTGGAACATTTCTGAAAGCATACACTACGAGTGACTGAAGTTTGTTTTTTACATTAGGATTGGTATAAGTTACTGTTGAAGCACTACCAGATACAAGCCCTCTGTACACCCATATATTTGAGCTAGAACCCATTGGCACTGAACGGGACAGGGTGTGCGATACATTTGCATTGTCAACCACTTCAACGGTCTGGCCTGGATTATTGCCTTTGTAAACAATCTCAACTACATATTGATATACGTTTCCGGCATCAGGTATGGTAGCAGTTGTGGTGGTATTGCCGTTGGCATTGTAACCATATTCATCAACAACCTTATTGCTTCCACATTCAAAGTTCCATCCTTCTATATCACAGGTAAGTACAATCGACTTTTCTACAGAACATCCATTGGCGTCTGTAATGGTAACATCATAAGTACCAGCGCCTAAATTTGTTGCCGTTTGGGTGGTTTGGCTTCCAGCATTTGCACTCCATTGATAGGTATATGGAGCTGTTCCATTAGATGGGTCAACCGTGGCACTTCCGTTGCTGCACTGCCCGGCTTCTGTTGGGTCGGTCTTTTCTACGGAAGCCGTTAGTTGACTAATCAGTGTAATTTCTTCTTCATCATCAACCGCTGGCAAGGTACATCCCGTCCCATAACTTCCCGAATAGGATACTTCTGCCCTAAAATTACCTTCAAAATCTTCTGAACCAGTATAAGTAAACGTGCCAGATGCTGTATTTGAAGTTCCTACAGATACATTGTTCAAGAAAAACTCCCACTCCACGTCTCCCGATACTGGGCTGCATTCACCTGAATACACATCGGCATCATAGGCAACGGAATTATCACACACATTCTGTTCAATCTCGGCAGTCACCTCTGGACAGGGTACGCAAATATCTGGATTATTAAAGGTAAGGGTCTGTTCATTACAATCAGCATCGATATATTGCATAACAGCTTCACCTGTATTTTGTTCAATGCCACATGCATCGGACCCAACAGAAACAATACTATAATTAAGGGTGATGGTCTCATTAGAGACATGGTTTACATACCAAGATAGCAGATCGCCGCTTGCAGAAGCGGTTCCTTTACTTGCTGAAATAGAGCCCGAAACATAATCGAAGCCCGAATCAATGGTATTGGTCACCAATGCCTGCCCACTTATTTGCGTTGCGGCTGGCGTTAGCTGTCCTAATATGGTGTTGTAGATGTTCATTAAATCGGGCGCATTTTCCGTAGTGAACAAACCAGCATTTTGGATACCGTCTATAGTTTTGGTCGCAGCAGTTTGTTGCCCGCCCTGAATAGCATTGAAAAGACCAACACTAAAAATATTTTGGTTATAGACCTCTCCACCTTTTGTGGTGGTCTGCGCATTTATACCTGCTTGAATAGCATTTAATTGACAGGGGGTGTCAACTCCGCTATTAGAGCAACTGTTACCGTGATTGTCGCGGTTTGCGACACCATCGGTCAACAACACAATGCTTCTATTTGTGTTGCAGTCGAAGGTAGCTTGATTACTCAAAACTTGATCTGCCTTGACCATTGCAGCTTCAATGTTGGTATTCCCATTGGTCACCAACCCATTGATCGCGTCGATAACATCTTGTTTTCCTGAACTTCCAGTTAAACCTATATCGGTGCTTGCTGAAGCAGCATAACTAACAACCGCTATCCTGTTCATTCCTGTTGGGTTATTCGCAAAAAAGTTATTGACGAAATCTATAGCGGCATCCTTTGCATAATCGATTGGCTCAGGCTTAGGCCCATCGTCCATACTACCAGATCTATCAATGACAAGAACAACCTCTGATGGCGCAACACTTGGATTACCGGTTACTTCAAGTTCTACATCATATTGATTGCAGAGGGTTGGGTTTTCTGTTACCGTTCTATTAACAACGATTGCCTGCGCAAACAATGAACTTGCAGAAAAAAGAAAGAAGAGCATGAAGAAAACCGTGCCACTTTTTTTATTTAGTATGTTTCGGAGTTGTAAAAATCTTTTCATAAAATTAATTTTAGGTTAACACCTATATTTTATTGCTATATCAATTCTTTTTTTATCCTTCATTCAGGTCTGGAACAAAAACTTTTAAAACCGTACTTGCCGCCCCTTGTTTACAAGATGCAGACTTTGCCTCTACCTGTATGCAACTCCACCGTTGTGTGGGGGTACCTTTGGGGACCGTTACCTTAACAGTGAATTTATAGGATTGTCCAGGGTTTACAGAAACTGCATCACCGCTGGCAACAGCTCTACCGTTGTTGTTTTTTACATCAATTTTTTTATTATTTATCGCTATGTCCAAATTCACATTTGCTTTGGTGGTTCTGTAAGCAACAGAATTTGAACACGGCTCTTCAAGCTGCTTAAGGGCTATGGTGTAGCTTTCAGAAGCACTGGATGTATTGGTAAGCACCATATCGTAAACAGCTCCATCTTCATCTGCAGATTTCGAATTTCTATTCTTTTCCACAATTAATGTAGCATCGCAAGACTGGGCATTTACTCCAGAAACAATGAAAAATGCAAAAAGAAAAGTACAGGTTAGTAGTTTTCCAAAAAAAGGGATTTTTTTAATACTCATAACTTTAAGGTTTGAATCTTGATCACAAGAACGTTCTATATTTGATACTGTATGTTGGTGAAAATCTTTGATTACTTCATTTAAAAAATTGAAATAAACTTCAATAAGTAGAGGAATATCTAAAATTTTACACTTACGTATGTCGCCAAATAATAGATTACTTATCGTTTGCTTTTAACAAAGGTACGTAGGAAAAAACGTTAAGGATTTACAAAAACCCAACTATTAGTTCAAATGCAATAAATTTTCGTTGAACTACAAGAATTAGGGTGATTTAACAATTAAATTTGTAGGAAACACATATACGTATAAGTACGTACAACGTTGATGTTTAAAAGGATTAAACGATTTTTATTTGTGAGAACACTTACATTCAAAACTATTGGAAACACCTATTAAAACCTTTGTGAAAACCCGTATCTTTGACGCCAAATTTGAACAGCCATTATGTCAATTAAACGTGAAATTGAACGCAGGAGAACCTTCGGGATCATCTCTCACCCCGATGCCGGGAAAACCACTTTAACCGAAAAACTGTTGCTTTTTGGCGGGGCCATACAGGAAGCGGGTGCGGTAAAAAGCAACAAGATAAAAAAAGGGGCCACGAGTGATTTTATGGAGATTGAACGGCAACGGGGCATCTCGGTCGCCACTTCAGTTTTAGCATTTGAATATGAAGGCATTAAGATAAACATCCTCGATACGCCAGGGCACAAAGACTTTGCCGAAGACACCTTTAGGACCCTTACCGCCGTTGACAGTGTAATCGTTGTTATTGACGTGGCCAAAGGGGTTGAGGCCCAAACAGAGAAATTGGTCGAAGTATGCCGCATGCGCAATATCCCCATGATTGTTTTTATCAACAAAATGGACCGGGAAGGGAAAGATGCGTTTGAGCTGTTAGACGAAATAGAGCAAAAATTGAACCTACGGGTAACCCCTTTAAGCTTTCCTATTGGAATGGGTTATGACTTTAAGGGAATTTACAATATTTGGGAAAAAAACGTCAACCTTTTTAGTGGCAGTAGCCGAAAAAATATTGAAGAAACCATCGAAATTGAAGATTTAAGCAATCCTGAACTCGACGAACTTATAGGTAGCGACGCGGCCCATACGTTAAGGGAAGAACTGGAGCTTGCCAAAATCTACCCTACGTTTAATCGTGAAGAATACCTAAACGGCGAACTGCAACCTGTTTTCTTCGGTTCGGCATTGAACAACTTTGGCGTACGCGAATTGTTGGACTGTTTTGTTGAAATAGCCCCAAAACCGCGTCCTAAAGAAAGCGATACGCGCTTGGTAAAACCAGATGAAAAAGATTTTACGGGCTTTGTGTTTAAAATACACGCCAATATGGACCCCAAACACCGGGACCGGCTGGCTTTTGTTAAGATTGTCTCTGGCACCTTTGAACGCAATACGCCTTACCTGCACGTACGTAATGGCAAAAAGCTGAAATTCTCCAGCCCCAATGCCTTTTTTGCTGAAAAAAAACAGATAGTGGATATTTCCTATCCCGGTGATATAGTTGGGCTTCACGACACCGGAAATTTCAAAATAGGCGATACGTTAACAGAAGGCGAAGAAATGCAGTACAAAGGTATCCCCAGTTTTTCGCCGGAACATTTCAAATACATCAACAACGCCGACCCAATGAAAAGCAAACAGCTGGAAAAAGGGATCGACCAATTAATGGATGAAGGCGTTGCACAGCTTTTTATCCTAGAACTGAATGGCCGAAAAGTGATTGGTACCGTTGGCGCCCTCCAGTTTGAAGTGATTCAATACCGTTTGGAACATGAATACGGTGCCTCGTGCCGATATGAAAATCTCAACGTTCACAAAGCCTGCTGGGTAGAGCCCAATGACCCTAAAAGCGATGAATTTAAGGAGTTTAAACGCGTTAAGGCAAAATACTTGGCGAAAGACAAGCGGGACCAACTGGTATTCTTCGCCGATTCTGCCTTTACTTTACAAATGACCCAAACAAAATACCCTAATATTAAACTACACTTTGTGAGTGAGTTTAAATAGGGTATTCTTCTCTATTCATCATGTTTTGAATTTACCTGTACGCATCCTGTAAGCAGGTATTTTTTGAAAGCTGCAATAGTGCGTTCAAGATTCAACCATCAAGAAGTTGAAGCACGCATGTATGCATGTATATTCTTTAAAAAAACTATAAAGCAAGGTCTTCTATGCTTCACCCGTTGGTCCGAAATTTAAAGGGATTGCCGGTTGCTCTTGTTCTTTCACTTCGCCATGGGCTTTTTCGAACCGTTGTATATTATCGTGCAAGGCTTTTAACAACCGCTTGGCATGTTGCGGGGTTAAAATTATACGGGATTTCACCTTGCTTTTGGGCACGCCCGGCATGATGCTCACGAAATCTAAAATAAACTCGGATTGCGAATGATTGATAATCGCCAAGTTGCTGTAAATGCCTTGGGCTACGCTTTCGTCCAGTTCAATATTAATTTGTCCTTGTTTCTTTTTTTGTTTGTTTTGATCGTCTGACATTGTGTTTTATTTATATTATTTTGGGAAGTTTCAATACAGTCCCGATTTTAATCGGGTCCAGCCACTTCTTTTGTTATTAGTTATTTCCGCCTACACTAAAAAGTTCCGGCGGACAAGCGTGGCTTCGGCTTCCCTCAACCACCTTTTAATTATTGATTATTAAATATAAAAGAAAAATCCCGTATGGACGGGATTTTTCAGTACTTATCTAAACTATTCTATGTTTAGTTAAAATTCACTTCTTGTTTCTCGCGGGTCATTTCTTCCAGTTCCTCTTTGCTTCCTACGATTATGGAATCGTATTCGCGCATACCGGTACCGGCAGGTATTTTATGACCTACAATAACATTTTCTTTCAGTCCTTCTAAAGTATCCACTTTACCGCTTACCGCAGCTTCGTTCAATACTTTTGTGGTTTCCTGGAACGATGCAGCAGAAATAAACGACTTGGTTTGCAGCGACGCTCTGGTAATACCCTGCAATATTGGGGTTGCAGTTGCATTAACGGCATCCCTTGCTTCAACCAATGCTTTGTCATTACGCTTCAAGATAGAGTTTTCATCCCGCAGATCACGCGGCGAAACGATCTGCCCTTCCTTAAGGGTTTCACTATCCCCGGCGTTTTCAACTACTTTCATTCCGAAGATTTTATCGTTTTCTTCAATAAAGTCATCTTTATGAGCTAATTGATTTTCCAAGAACGTGGTATCGCCACTATCAACAATACGTACTTTACGCATCATTTGGCGAACGACCACCTCAAAGTGCTTGTCGTTGATCTTCACTCCTTGCAGACGATAAACTTCCTGAACTTCGTTCACCAAGTACTGTTGTACTGCTGAAGGTCCTTCAATTCGTAAAATATCTTCTGGAGTAATGGAACCATCAGAAAGCGGCATTCCGGCACGTACATAGTCGTTTTCTTGAACCAAAATCTGGTTGGACAACTTCACCAAGTACTTCTTTATTTCGCCCACTTTAGACTCCACAATGATCTCCCGGTTACCGCGTTTTATTTTTCCGAAGGACACCACACCGTCAATCTCGCTTACTACGGCAGGATTGGATGGGTTACGGGCTTCAAAAAGTTCGGTCACTCGTGGCAGACCACCGGTAATATCCCCAGCTTTTGAAGATTTACGTGGTATTTTCACCAACACTTTACCAATCTTGATTTTTTCCTCATCGTCAACCATAATGTGAGCTCCCACAGGTAAGTTGTACGAACGGATCACTTCATCTTTTTTTCCGAGAATTTGAAGCGTTGGTATTTTCTTTTTATTTCTGGATTCTGAAATTACCTTCTCCTGGAACCCAGTCTGCTCATCTATTTCAACCTGATACGTAACACCTTGCTCGATGTTTTCGTACTTAATCTTACCGGCAAATTCTGAAATGATCACCCCGTTGTACGGATCCCATTCGCAAACCACATCGCCTTCCTTAATTTTATCACCATCTTTTACATATAGTGTAGAACCGTAAGGAATGTTATTGTTACTCAAGGTAATTCCGGTTTTCGGATCGATGACCTTTATTTCGGAAGTACGGGAAATCACGATATCGATTTGTTTTCCTTCGGCATCTTCACCTTTAACCGTTTTCAGGTCTTCAATTTCAGCTTTACCATCGTATTTGGCAACCAGCTTGTTGTCTTCTGAAATGTTTCCGGCAATACCACCCACGTGGAATGTACGCAAAGTAAGCTGTGTACCGGGTTCTCCAATGGATTGCGCCGCTACAACACCTACTGCTTCCCCGCGTTGTACCATTTTATTGGTAGCAAGGTTGCGGCCATAACATTGTGAGCAAATTCCTTTCTTGGCTTCACAAGTTAATGCAGAACGTACTTCTACGCTATCAACAGCAGAATCACCGATAATCTTGGCGGTTTCTTCTGAAATATGCTCGCCTGCTTCAGCCAATACTTCTTTATTCAATGGGTTTATTACATCGTTTAATGCAATACGACCAATGATCCTGGCTTCCAAGGTTTCAACAACCTCTTCGTTTTTCTTCAATGCGGAAACTTCAATACCCCTTAAGGTACCGCAATCTACTTCGTTAATGATAACATCTTGCGATACATCTACCAAACGACGCGTTAAGTAACCTGCATCGGCCGTTTTAAGTGCGGTATCGGCAAGACCTTTACGGGCACCGTGAGTAGAGATAAAGTATTCCAAAATTGAGAGCCCTTCCTTAAAGTTGGACAAAATTGGGTTTTCAATAATCTCACCACCACCGGAATTGGATTTTTTAGGCTTCGCCATCAATCCACGCATACCGGTCAGCTGTCTAATTTGCTCTTTACTACCACGTGCTCCAGAGTCAAGCATCATATACACAGAGTTAAACCCTTGCTGGTCTTCGCGGATACGTTTCATAGAAAGTTCCGTTAATTCGGCATTGGTAGCTGTCCATATATCAATTACCTGGTTGTAGCGTTCGTTGTTGGTAATAAGCCCCATATTATAGTTGCCTACAATACCGTCCACTTGTTTGTTGGCATCTTCGATCATGGTTTGCTTTTCAGCAGGGATAATGATATCACCTAAACTAAACGACAAGCCACCTTCAAAGGCAAACTTGTAGCCTAATGTTTTAATTTCATCCAAGAACGCTGCCGTTTTTGGTACGCTGGTTACTTTAAGGATTTTCCCAATAATATCACGAAGCGACTTTTTGGTCAATACTTCATTAATATAACCGGCTTCTTCTGGTACTTCTTGGTTAAATATCACCCTACCTAAGGTAGTTTCGATAATTTGGTATACCAATTCGCCTTCTTCATTGAAATCCTTGGTACGTATTTTTATCTGTGCATTAAGATCTACTCGTTTTTCATTGTAAGCAATCACTGCTTCTTCTTCTGAATAGAATGTTAAGCCTTCACCTTTTACTTTTACATCATCTGTGGACTTCCGCAACTTGGTCATATAATACAGCCCCAATACCATATCTTGAGACGGTACTGCTACCGGCGAACCATTTGCAGGGTTCAAGATATTGTGAGAAGCCAACATTAACAATTGAGCTTCCAAGATTGCTTCTGGCCCCAATGGAAGGTGTACCGCCATCTGGTCACCATCAAAGTCAGCGTTGAATGCCGTACATACCAATGGGTGCAGCTGGATTGCTTTCCCTTCAATTAATTTAGGTTGAAAAGCCTGAATACCCAAACGGTGCAAGGTAGGAGCACGGTTCAATAATACGGGATGTCCTTTCAATACATTTTCAAGGATGTCCCAAACTACGGGCTCTTTCTTGTCTATAATTTTCTTGGCAGACTTAACTGTTTTTACAATTCCTCGTTCAATTAATTTTCTAATTACAAAAGGCTTGTACAGCTCGGCGGCCATATCTTTTGGAATACCACATTCAAATAGCTTCAACTCCGGTCCTACAACAATTACCGAACGTGCTGAATAATCCACACGTTTACCCAGTAAGTTTTGACGGAAACGCCCTTGTTTCCCTTTCAATGAATCTGAAAGTGATTTTAACGGACGGTTGCTATCTGTTTTTACTGCTGAAGATTTACGTGTATTATCAAACAATGAATCTACAGACTCTTGAAGCATCCGTTTTTCATTACGTAGAATTACTTCAGGAGCTTTAATTTCCATCAATCGTTTTAAACGGTTGTTCCGGATGATCACACGACGGTACAGATCATTTAAGTCTGATGTTGCGAAACGACCACCGTCCAATGGCACTAATGGACGCAATTCCGGTGGGATAATTGGCACCACCTTCATAATCATCCATTCGGGTTTGTTTTCCCGGTTTTTATTGGCTTCGCGAAGTGCTTCAACTACTTGAAGGCGTTTTAACGCTTCAGTTTTACGTTGCTTAGAAGTTTCGTTGTTTGCTTTGTGCCTTAATTCGAAAGACAGGGCATCCAAGTCGATGCGCTGTAACAATTCTATTAAACACTCAGCACCCATCTTGGCGATGAATTTATTAGGATCGCTGTCTTCCAGGTATTGGTTTTCAACTGGAATCGCTTCTAAAGCATTTAAATATTCTTCTTCTGTAAGGAAATCCATTTTTTGAAGTGGTTCTCCTTCTTCATTCTTGGCGATACCGGGCTGGATGACGACATATCTTTCGTAATAGATAATCATATCCAACTTCTTGGACGGCAATCCAAGCAGGTATCCTATTTTGTTGGGTAAACTACGGAAGTACCAGATGTGTGCAACAGGAACCACTAAATTAATGTGCCCTACGCGATCACGACGTACTTTCTTTTCGGTTACCTCTACACCACAACGGTCACATACGATGCCTTTGTAGCGAATTCGTTTATATTTACCACAGGCACATTCGTAATCCTTAACAGGACCAAAAATACGCTCACAGAAAAGGCCGTCACGCTCTGGTTTGTGCGTACGGTAGTTTATTGTTTCAGGTTTAAGTACTTCTCCGCGCGATTCTGCCAAAATCGATTCAGGTGAGGCTAAACCAATAGAAATTTTGTTGAATTTCTGAACTGTGTTTTCTTTATTTCTTGCCATAATGCTGTGTACTAATCTTGTTATGTTTGAAATGGGACGATTTGCAGCGTCCCTACGTAAGAGTTAGAGGTCCCCGCTTGCGCGGGGAGCTATTACTCTTCTAATCTAATGTCAAGTCCCAGACCTTTTAATTCGTGCATTAACACATTAAAGGATTCTGGCAACCCTGGTTCTGGCATGGTTTCGCCTTTCACGATACTTTCGTATGTTTTGGCCCTTCCAATAACATCATCAGATTTTACGGTCAATATTTCACGTAGTGTGCTGGAAGCTCCATAAGCCTCAAGCGCCCAAACCTCCATTTCACCAAATCGCTGACCACCAAATTGGGCTTTACCACCCAACGGTTGTTGCGTAATCAATGAGTATGGTCCTATAGAACGTGCGTGCATCTTATCGTCAACCATGTGGCCCAGTTTCAGCATATAAATAACCCCTACTGTTGCAGGTTGGTCAAAACGCTGTCCGGTTCCACCATCATATAAATGCGTGTGCCCAAATCTTGGTATGCCAGCTTCGTCGGTCAATTCGTTGATTTGGTCTATGGTAGCACCGTCAAAAATTGGGGTAGCAAACTTGCGACCTAATTTTTGTCCAGCCCATCCAAGAACCGTTTCATAAATTTGACCAATGTTCATACGCGATGGTACCCCAAGAGGGTTCAACACGATATCCACTGGGCTTCCGTCTTCTAGGAACGGCATATCTTCTTCGCGAACAATACGCGCTACAATACCTTTGTTACCGTGACGTCCCGCCATTTTATCACCTACTTTGAGTTTACGTTTTTTAGCGATGTAAACCTTGGCAAGTTTTAAAATTCCTGATGGCAATTCATCTCCAACAGAAATGGTAAACTTCTCACGACGCAAGCTACCTTGTAAATCGTTTTCTTTAATTTTATAGTTGTGCATCAAATCGGCAACCATGGCGTTAAGGTTGTCGTCGGTCGTCCACGTACCTCCAGTTAAATGCGTATAATCGTCAACGGCATTTAACATTTTTAAGGTGTATTTCTTGCCTTTTGGGAATACCGTTTCCCCAAGGTCGTTTGTTACCCCCTGAGCGGTTTTTCCGCCTATAATTGCAAATAGTTTTTCAACCAATACATCTTTCAATGCATCAAATTTGGCATCGTAAGCGATTTCAAGGGCAGCGATATCCTCTTTGTCCTTAGCTCGCTTGCGCTTGTCTTTAATGGCGCGTTCAAAAAGTTTTTTATCAATCACCACACCGCGCAATGATGGAGAGGCTTTTAATGAAGCATCCTTTACATCACCCGCTTTATCGCCAAATATGGCGCGAAGCAGTTTTTCTTCAGGTGTAGGATCGCTTTCCCCTTTTGGAGTAATTTTTCCTATTAAAATATCACCTGGTTTTACTTCGGCCCCTACGCGAATCATTCCGTGCTCGTCAAGGTCTTTGGTCGCCTCTTCGGAAACGTTAGGAATATCATGCGTCAACTCTTCATTTCCTAATTTGGTGTCACGTACCTCTAAGGAATACTCATCAATGTGGATTGATGTAAATATATCGTCCCGAACTACGCGTTCAGAAATCACGATCGCATCCTCAAAGTTATACCCTTTCCAAGGCATAAAGGCCACTTTCATGTTTCTACCCAATGCCAATTCACCTTTATCGGTTGCATAGCCCTGACAAAGTACCTGTCCTTTTTTAACCCGGTCGCCTTTGCTTACAATTGGTTTCAGGTTAATGGAAGTACTCTGGTTGGTCTTTCTGAATTTTACCAGTTGGTACGTTTTTGAATCACTGTCAAAACTTACCATACGCTCATCGTCGGTACGGTCGTATTTAATGGTGATTTCGTTTGCGTCAACATATTCCACTTCGCCATCGCCCTCAGCATTGATCAATACACGGGAATCTGACGCTACTTGGCGCTCCAGACCGGTACCTACAATAGGCGAATCGGCTCGCAATAACGGTACTGCCTGGCGCATCATATTACTTCCCATCAACGCACGGTTGGCATCATCGTGTTCCAAGAATGGAATCAAGGATGCAGAGATAGAAGCAATCTGGTTAGGTGCCACATCGGCATAGTTAAGCGTGTTCGGTTCTACCACGGGGAAGTCACCTTCCATACGGGCAATTACACGATCGCTGTCTATTTGTCCATCTTCCTTTAGTGGAATGTTTGCTTGTGCGATCAACTTTTCTTCCTCTTCTTCAGCAGAAAGATACATCGGTTCGCTCTTTAAATCAATTTTACCGTCTTCTACCTTTCTGTAAGGTGTTTCAATAAAACCTAAATTGTTTACCTTGGCATATACCGAAAGCGAAGAAATCAAACCAATGTTTGGTCCTTCCGGTGTTTCAATGGGGCACAACCTTCCGTAGTGCGTGTAGTGAACATCACGAACCTCAAACCCTGCCCGTTCTCTTGAAAGACCTCCAGGCCCTAAGGCTGAAAGACGACGCTTGTGCGTAATCTCGGCCAGTGGGTTGGTCTGGTCCATAAATTGCGACAACTGGTTGGTACCAAAGAACGAGTTGATCACCGAAGAAAGCGTCTTCGCGTTGATCAAATCGATCGGGGTAAACACCTCGTTGTCACGAACGTTCATACGCTCACGAATGGTACGTGCCATACGCGCTAAACCAACACCAAATTGAGATGACAATTGCTCCCCTACGGTACGTACACGACGGTTACTAAGGTGGTCAATATCGTCAATCTCGGCTTTAGAGTTAATCAGCTCGATTAAGTATTTTACAATGGTTATGATATCTTCTTTGGTAAGCACTTGCTTTTCCATGTCGATATCAAGACCTAATTTTTTGTTCATTCGGTAACGTCCTACTTCACCAAGGTTATAGCGTTGGTCTGAGAAGAACAACTTGTTGATGATCCCGCGGGCGGTTTCCTCGTCTGGCGGTTCGGCGTTACGTAATTGTCTATAGATATGCTCTACCGCTTCTTTTTCTGAATTGGTAGGGTCTTTTTGCAAGGTGTTGTGGATAATCGCATAGTCGCCTTGCTGATTATCTTCTTTGTGCAACAAGATTGTTTTGGTACCGGAATCCAATATTTCTTCAATGTGCTCTTTTTCGAGCTCGGTATCACGGTCCAACACAATTTCATTCCGTTCAATAGAGACCACTTCGCCTGTATCTTCGTCCACAAAATCTTCGTGCCATGTTTTTAGTACACGGGCAGCGAGTTTACGGCCCAAGTGTTTTTTAAGGCCGGTTTTGGTGGCTTTGATTTCTTCGGCAAGGTCGAATATTTCAAGAATATCTTTATCCCGTTCAAAACCAATGGCGCGGAACAATGTTGTTACCGGCAACTTTTTCTTTCGGTCGATGTACGCGTACATCACGCTGTTGATATCGGTAGCAAATTCAATCCAAGATCCTTTAAAAGGAATGACCCGGGCTGAATATAGTTTGGTTCCGTTTGCGTGAAAAGATTGCCCAAAGAATACACCGGGCGAACGGTGCAACTGAGAGACCACGATACGCTCTGCACCGTTGATGCAAAATGTACCGCTTGGGGTCATGTAAGGAATTACCCCTAAGTACACGTCCTGGACGATGGTTTCAAAATCTTCGTGCTCAGGATCGGTACAATATAATTTTAAACGTGCCTTTAAGGGAACGCTGTAGGTAAGGCCCCGCTCAATACATTCCTGAATGGAATATCTTGGTGGGTCCACAAAGTAATCTAAAAACTCTAATACGAATTGGTTGCGGGTATCTGTGATGGGAAAGTTTTCCATGAAGGTATTGTAAAGCCCTTCGTTACCCCTTTCTTCTGATTTTGTTTCAAGCTGGAAAAAATCCTGGAAGGATTTGATCTGGATGTCCAGAAAGTCCGGATAGTCCGGTTTGTTCTGTACAGAAGAAAAATTCAATCTTTCAGTTTGCGTTGCTGACATCTATGGACGGAATTTTAATTAAAAAAACTACTATTGCATATACTCAAAAAACCACTAACCTTTATATACGCAAAATGGTTTAGGCCTATTCCGCCCCGAATTATCGGGGCTGGAAGGCCTAAACCTTAAGGTTTAAAACTCGGTGAGCTTACTTAAGCTCAACCTCTGCTCCTGCTTCTTCTAACTGAGCTTTTACTGCTTCAGCTTCGTCTTTAGCAACACCTTCCTTAATTGGAGATGGAGCGTTATCCACTAATTCCTTAGCGTCTTTAAGACCAGCACCTGTCAATTCTTTAACCAGTTTTACAACTGCCAATTTAGAACCTCCCGGAGCTTTTAGGATTACGTCGAATTCGGTTTGCTCTTCGGCTTCTTCGCCTCCGCCAGCAGCACCGCCAGCAACAGCTACAGCTGCAGCAGCAGGCTCTATACCGTACTCTTCTTTTAATATTTCAGCTAACTCATTAACTTCTTTTACAGTTAAGTTAACCAATTGTTCTGCGAAATCTTTTAAATCTGCCATTTTCTATCGTTTTAAAATAATTGTATTAATATGTGTAATTTAATTAGTGCTAAATTTTTATCCTTCTTTTTCAGAAAGGGTCTTAACAATACCCGCGATTGTACTACCACCTGATTTAAGTGCCGAAATAACATTCTTGGCAGGAGATTGAAGCAATCCAATGATGTCTCCAATAACTTCTTCCTTAGATTTAATTTCAACCAGCTTATCAAGTTGTTCGTCGCCTACGTAAATCGCTTCTTCAACAAACGCTCCTTTAAGCAATGGTTTTTCAGATTTTTTCCTGAATTCCTTGATTACTTTTGCTGGGGCGTTCCCTGTTTCAGAAACCATTAACGAGGTATTGCCTTTAAGAACTTCAGACAGTTGGCCGAAGTCCTTGTCGGTGCTTTCCATTGCTTTAGACAGCAAGGTGTTTTTTACCACGTTCAAGCTCACTCCTGCTTTAAAGCAAGCGCGACGCAATTTTGTAGTAGCTACTGCATCAAGCCCCGAGATATCGGCTAAATAAATTATGCTGTTCTCGGATAACTGTGCAGTCAAACTTTCAATTACTTGTGATTTTTCTTCTCTTGTCATAAGTTCTCAATTTTACTGCTCAGTGAAACGCTTGGTGTCGATCGCTACGCTAGGGCTCATGGTGCTAGACATGTAAATGCTTTGAATGTACACACCTTTTGCTGCCTGAGGCTTCAGTTTAACGAGTGTTGTTAATAATTCTCTTGCGTTCCCGGCAATTTTATCGGCATCGAAAGATGCTTTTCCTATTGCTGCGTGCACGATACCGGTTTTGTCAACTTTAAAGTCGATTTTACCAGCTTTTACATCGGAAACCGCTTTAGCAACATCCATTGTTACCGTACCTGTTTTGGGGTTGGGCATTAATCCTCGTGGTCCTAAAACCCGTCCTAACGGCCCTAATTTACCCATAACGCTAGGCATGGTTACAATAACGTCAACATCTGTCCACCCTCCTTTTATTTTCTCGAGGTACTCATCCAACCCAACGTAATCTGCTCCGGCTTCTTTGGCTTCGGCTTCCTTATCTGGAGTTACCAAGGCCAATACCTTTACATCCTTACCTGTACCATGCGGTAAGGTAACAACGCCACGAACCATCTGGTTTGCTTTACGTGGATCCACGTTAAGCCGAACCGCAAGGTCCACAGAGGCATCGAAATTTACGTTGGTGATTTCTTTTATTAAAGCGGAAGCTTCGGCTACGGTATAGGACTTGTCCTCTACTTTAAGCTTAGCTTCTTTTTGCTTTTTTGTTAATCTTGCCATTTTATAGATTCTTTTTCTTGGTTAAAAAGGAGCAGCTCCTTTTACTTTCACTCCCATTGACCGTGCAGTACCGGCTACCATTTTCATGGCAGACTCTACGGTAAACGCATTAAGGTCGGGCATTTTGTCTTCTGCAATAGCTCGTACTTGATCCCATGAAATAGATGCTACTTTTCTTGCGTGCGGCTCGCCAGATCCTTTTTTGGCCTTGGCGGCTTCAAGAATTTGTACAGCGGCGGGTGGGGTTTTAATAACAAAATCGAACGATTTGTCTTTATAAACCGTAATCGCAACTGGCAACACTTTTCCTTGTTTGTCTTGGGTCCTGGCGTTAAATTGCTTACAGAACTCCATTATGTTCACACCGGCAGCACCTAAAGCTGGTCCTACTGGAGGCGACGGGTTAGCGGCACCACCTCGAACTTGCAACTTTACTACTTTATCTACTTCTTTTGCCATTGTTTTAATTTTACTGTGATTTTTCCTTATGTGGAAGCTAAAGAAAAAACCTATTTATATAGCGTGTAACAATTAAATTTTCTCTACTTGCATATAGCTCAACTCCAATGGTGTTTTTCTTCCGAAAATCTTCACCATCACTTCAAGCTTGCGTTTTTCTTCGTTTATTTTTTCTACGGTACCGTTGAAACCATTGAAAGGTCCATCGATCACTTTTACCGTTTCACCAATTACGTAAGGGATGTTGACGCTTTCGTCTTCTACGGCCAGCTCATCGACCTTACCTAACATCCTGTTCACTTCAGACTGTCGTAACGGCACTGGATCACCGCCTTTGGTTTCCCCCAAAAAGCCGATGACACCGTTAATAGATTTTATAATGTGGGGTATTTCACCAGCTAAACTGGCTTGTATCATAATGTAGCCCGGAAAAAAAACACGTTCTTTGTTTACTTTTTTTCCATTCCGGATTTGAATCACTTTTTCGGTAGGAACTAGGACTTGTTCAATATAATCTTCAAGGTTCAATCGCGTGATCTCGGTTTCGATATACGATTTGATCTTGTTTTCCTGTCCACTTACCGAACGGACTACATACCACTTTTTTGCACTTTTTGTTTCAGTCATAATTACGACTTGATCCATTCAAAATATACTTCTATAACTCCGCTAAACACCTTATCAACCCCAAATGTGAGCAGTGCCAGTATTATTGAGAATACGGCCACTACCACGGTTAATTTTTGCGCTTCTGCCCAACTTGGCCAGCTTACGTGGTTTTTAAGTTCACTGTAGGATTCTTTTATATAATTTACCATTGTAGTTGGTTTTAAACCTATTTAGCACACTTTACTTTGACTGCGCGCAGCACAAGCCTCTGCTCAGTGTAAACTTCTACCTCCAACTTTTGTACCACGACAACTTGTTGGAACAAAGAAATTCTATTTTTTTAGCACGGGCGGTAAGGATCGAACTCACGACCTTTGGTTTTGGAGACCACTGCTCTACCAGCTGAGCTACGCCCGTTTATAAGGAAATGAAGACACCTTTGTTTACAGGGTTTTCAACAACTCCTTAATAAAAGCCAAGGCATCCACCTTTGGCGGACACCTTTTGACTTTTAAACTATTATTGCTTATAAAATTTCAGTTACCTGACCTGCACCTACGGTACGACCACCTTCACGGATAGCGAAACGAAGTCCTACGTTCATTGCGATAGGCTGAATAAGATCTACAGTAATTGTAAGGTTGTCCCCTGGCATTACCATTTCTACACCATCAGGAAGATTGATTGTTCCTGTAACATCAGTTGTACGTACGTAGAACTGAGGACGGTAGTTGTTATGGAATGGCGTGTGACGACCACCTTCTTCTTTTTTAAGAATATATACCTCTGCTTTGAATTTATCGTGTGGTGTTACCGAACCTGGCTTACAGATTACCATTCCTCTAGAGATTTGTGATTTCTCGATACCTCTCAACAAGATACCTACGTTATCACCAGCTTCACCTCTATCAAGGATTTTACGGAACATCTCTACACCTGTAATGGTAGAACCTAATTTTCCAGCTCCCATACCAATGATATCAACAGCATCACCTGTGTTGGCAACACCTGTCTCAATACGTCCAGTCGCAACAGTACCACGACCTGTAATAGAGAATACATCTTCGATAGGCATCAAGAAATCTTTATCCACATCACGCTCCGGCAATTCGATCCAGGTATCAACAGCTTCCATCAATTCCAAAACGGTATCTGCCCATTTTTGCTCTCCGTTCAATGCCCCAAGAGCAGAACCAGAGATTACAGGACCGTTGTCACCATCATACTCATAGAAAGAAAGCAAGTCCCTTACTTCCATTTCAACCAATTCCAACAGTTCTTCGTCATCAACCAAGTCAACTTTGTTCAAGAACGTAACGATTTTTGGAATACCAACCTGACGTCCCAATAGGATGTGCTCACGGGTTTGTGGCATAGGGCCATCGGTAGCAGCAACAACCAATATAGCACCGTCCATTTGAGCAGCACCAGTAACCATGTTCTTTACATAATCGGCGTGACCTGGACAGTCAACGTGTGCGTAGTGACGATTTGCCGTTTGGTACTCTACGTGAGAAGAGTTAATGGTAATACCACGTTCTTTTTCTTCTGGAGCGTTATCGATTTGATCAAAAGCACTGGCTTCTGAATAACCAGCATCAGCCATTACCTTAGTAATAGCAGCTGTCAAAGTTGTTTTTCCGTGATCTACGTGTCCAATGGTACCTATGTTTAAGTGAGGCTTGGACCGATCGTATGTTTCTTTTGCCATGTTGTATTAATTTAAATCTTAGTTATATATTAGTGTTCAATTTTAAACAAAGTTGAGCCAAACAGGAATCCCCATATTTTGGGAGAACCCACTACCTAAAGTGCTTTGTGCTTTAAACACGAACACTACAGGCACTGGCAAAATTTTTTCACGTTGAGCCAATGATGGGAATTGAACCCATGACCTCTTCCTTACCAAGGAAACGCTCTACCCCTGAGCTACACCGGCTTTTGCTAGTCGCAGGTTTAAGGCCTCAAGTTTCAAGTTACAACTAACTCAACAACCAGTAACTTTCAACCATTGTAGAGCGGGAGACCGGGTTCACTTCGACTGCGCTCAGTATAAACTTCTCACTCTACTCTTGTCTTTTTCAATAAAACATGCTATTAAAAGCAATCTTCTTCTATATTAAAAGAACTTGGAGCGGGAGACCGGGTTCGAACCGGCGACATTCAGCTTGGAAGGCTGACGCTCTACCAACTGAGCTACTCCCGCATTTTATTTCTGAAACAACTTTTCAGAAACAATGCACACCCTTTTTTCTGAAAAAAGGAGTACAAAAATAAACAATTCAATATTTATTAGAACGTTTTTGACGTTAAAAAACCCCAAAAGCTTAATCGAAAAGCGCAGCACCATTATGGTTTTTGCCCGCTTAACGCTCTATTGTGGGGAGAGCAGGATTCGAACCTGCGAAGTCGAAAGACAACAGATTTACAGTCTGTCCTCGTTGGCCGCTTGAGTATCTCCCCAATTTTCAGTATGTCAATTCCTTATTTCGATAAGGATTCCTGCCTGCGCAGGAATTTTTAAGAGCCGATGGCACTTCGACAAGCTCAGCAACCAAACGGCGTAAAAACAGATTTTTTAAACAATAACTCAAAAATCTATTTTTCAAAATTTCAAGAGCCGATGGAGGGACTCCCTTCGACTATGCCCGCCTGCTTACCGCAGGTAGGCAGGCTCAGGATAAACTTCTCGTCCCAAAAATAACCTGTCACAAATCTAAATGCAGGTATTTTCCCTGATACACTTTTCAAAATTTCAAGAGCCGATGGAGGGACTCGAACCCACGACCTGCTGATTACAAATCAGCTGCTCTAGCCAGCTGAGCTACATCGGCTTTGAGGCCCTTTTTTAAGCTTTTCTATCGGCAAAAAAAAGTCCGCTATTTCTAACGGACTGCAAATTTATATAAAAATATTATTTAAAAAAATATTTTACTGAAAAAGTTTATGAAAATGCTCTTTGTTTTTGTTTTCGTTTTTTCAATTGGCGCTGTAATGCATGCACGCACTCATCGGTACCTTCTTCAAAAGATTTCGCTTCTTTTTTGGCAATCAGGTCATCACCGGGAATACTTAAAAGTATTTCAACATTTTTGTTTTCCTTGTCGCTGGTTTTCTGGACTTTCAAGAACACGTCGGCATAGATAATGCGGTCGTAAAATTGTTCTAATTTTGAAAGTTTTTTTTCAATAAAGTCGATGAGCTTAGCATCTGCGACAAAATTTGGAGTTTGCACATTTACTTTCATAAGCGAAGTTTTTTGTTAATACTTATTTTGAATTACGGGGGTGCGAGTCTTGGTACACCTGCTTTAGCTTCGCTATGCTGTTGTGCGTGTACTCTTGCGTGGAAGCCAAACTGGAATGCCCCAACAACTCTTTTACCGCGTTTAAATCTGCCCCTTCGTTCAATAGGTGCGTAGCAAAGGAATGCCGCAGGATGTGCGGGCTTCTCTTCACCTTTAAAGAGGCTGTACTAAAATAGGTATTTATTACCCGATAGACAAGTGTTTCATATATTTTAACGCCCTTGCCGGTCAATAACAAATAATCCCGGTCTTTTATTTTTTTTAATCCAGAACGCGCTGCTTTGTACTGGCCGATGGTCTTTACCACCGTGGGCAGCAACGGGATGAGGCGCTCTTTGTTGCGCTTTCCCAAAACCTTGATCGTTTTTGCAGTTTCTGAAACCGAATCCATTTTCAAGTTCACCAGTTCGGCACGGCGTATGCCTGTGGTATAAAACAGCTCTACCATCAATTTATCGCGTATGCCTTCAAAACCTTCGGCTTGCTGAAGCAGTTGCAACACGTCGTTTATTTCTTTTTCTGAAAAAGGAACCTGCACTTTTTTTGATGTTTTTAACGCCCTGTGCTTAGCCAATGGATTTTCACCAATCTGCTTTGTTTTCAGCAAGAATTTATAATAGGTGTTCAAAGAAGAAATTTTACGGTTTACGCTTCTACTGGAAATACCTTCGTTTACCAAACAAACAATCCAACTGCGTATAATGGTGTAGTTTACTGTGGCAATTTCGGAACACCCAAACTCAGTTGAAGCGAATTTCAGGAAGTTTTCCAAATCGTTCTGGTAAGCCTTGACGGTGTGCGGGGAGTACTTTTTTTCTAAAGACATATAATCGATAAAAGCTGAAAAGGGCATGTCGAGGTACGATTTTTAGAAGTACGAGGTACGAATAATGAATTAGAAAGATACTGAAATTTGGCTTAAAGGAATAAAATGAGAATATATTTCATGAAAAAAATCCGCTGGAAACGAATTCCAACGGATGTATGGTTTAGGGTTTGCAGGGAGACCCTGCCTTCGCAAGAGTTTAAATATCTTCCTGATCCCTTAAATGCTGAATGTATTCGGCTTTCTGGATTTGCGCTCTGCGCTTAACAGATGGCTTGGTAAACTGTTGCCGTTTACGTAGCTGACGCATCGTTCCCGTACGATCAAACTTACGCTTGAAACGCTTTAACGCTCTGTCTATATTTTCGCCGTCTTTTACTGGTATTATTAACATAGTGTCATCACCTCCTCTCTTTAGGACGGCAAAGATACATGGATTTTAGATTTTAGACGTTAGATTTTAGATTTTTTTCAGAAAAATCATTCAATACATATCCTACCATCTATTCTTTCAATTTCTCTATTGACATTTAAAGTTGATTTATAGTAATAGCATGTTCCTTCAATCTTTATCAACTCTGTAAGAATACCATTATTGTCATTTATAAATTGCTGATTTTTAGTTATTTTCATTCTATTTTCATCGTATTTCAGCCTGTAGGTACAATCATCAATCCATTCAATTATTTCATAAGCTTTTTTATTGAAATCATCTGCTATTTTGTTTTCAGGGTCTAGAAGTATTTCAATTTGTTTATTTCCTTTTCTAATTATCTTGTAATTGAAAGGTGTTTCTTCATCCGCAGGCACATAAAATTCTCCATTTTTAAAATCAGCACATGTTAATTTTTGCGCACAAGAAGTGAACATAGATAACATTAATATTAACAAAGACAAATATTTGAAAGTAAACATAAATAAGGGTTTAAAAAAAGATTACTCCTTAAACAACGAAGCCCGTTTGCTTAAATCTTGAATAAGCTGTTCTTCTTCATCACTTTCAAGCAACACATTATAGTTTTTCCAGAACGTGGCGTTGTATGGCCTGGACACAAAAATATCTGACGACCATTCTTGTTGTAATGCTTGTTCCACTTGTAATGGATCGTCAATAATTTCAGTAAAAAGCAGTTCTTGTACCGTGTAATAAAACTGTTCTTCCCTATTGGCCTTGGCTTTTTTCTTATCTATTTTATCGGAAGAGCGATTGCCCACCTGTACCAGTTTTGGGGTTTCATAATAGATGTAGCTGGGGTACATTTTATCGTTATACGCTTTGTAAGTGAGTTCCAGTTTGTGGTTCACCAAGGTATCGAAAAGGCTTTTACTCCTTCGTTTTTGTGCAGGGGATGCCGCGACCAGCTTATAATCCACTTTTTTAAAGGCGTAATTGTCCCAGTAAATATACAACCACCCCTCTGGCTCAAAACCTTCGTTATAGATGTTTTTGGTGTTCAGCCCAACATAATCGCCGCCTTTTAAGATTTTTATTTTATACAGTTTCCTATCATTCTCCACCAGCACCGTATCCAACTTAAATTGGTGTGTTTTCAATACACCTTCCCCAAACAGCGCTCCTTTGGCATTGGCATTCCGTATTAGGTTGAGTTTTCCCTTAAACAGGTTGTCCAGACCGTTTACCCGCTCGTCGTTCCACTTTATAGCTTTCACCAAGGAAGCGGTTTCTATGGTGTCGCGACGCAGGGTTTTCGATCTTACCTTTACCTTGTGTTCATGGTATTTAAGATAAGAAGTGTACGCAAAAAGGCTATCCACATCCCTAAGGTCGTAGCTTTTCCTTATCTGGTCAATGTTTACTTTCAGGTTATCCTTGGCTCCGGAAGCAAAACTGGAATCATAAAGCGTAAAAGCGGCTTCGATTAACCATTTAAACTCCTTTTTATTGCGTTCTTTGTGCCGCAAAAACCCTTTTTGCAAATAGGGTTGTTCCGGAAGGTTATCGGGCAGTTCCTCAAGAGCGCGCAACACGATATCGTTTCCGGTCTTGGGCCTGGTTTCGGCAATGATCATGACCTCGTCTAGAGAGGCGATGTCTTCTTCCAAAAAAATATCCATGGAACCGTCAAACTCCTTGACCGGGGTTTTATAACTTTTAAAGCCTATGGACGAAATAACGAGCGTATCGTTCACGAACTTTTCAGGCACGGTCAATGAAAATTTTCCATCGGCATTGGTAATGGTCCCGATGGTCGAATTTTGGACATACACACTGGCACTCTCAATGGGCAACAGTTGTGTGAAATCGACCACCTTCCCTTTTATTTCGGTTTGGGAAAGCGCGGATGCACCAACCAAGCAAAAGATAATACCGAATAGATATTTCAGAAAAGAAAAACGCATAAAGTTTCAGTAAAGATTAGGTAGCTGGCTTGTATTGCTTCCCGTCCATCACCATCTTGGCAATGATTTCGCGAAGTATCTCTGACGTTCCGCCGCCAATGGGACCCAAGCGGCTGTCGCGGGCCAAGCGGGCCAAAGGATAATCTTCCATATACCCGTAACCACCCAAAAACTGAAGACAGTCATACATCACCTCATCGGCCACTTTTGTAGAGATCAACTTGGACATCGTGGCTTCTTTTACCACGTATTCGCCTTCGTCAAGCCGTTTGGTAGTTACGTAATTAAAGGTTTTGCATACCTCCACTTCGCTCGTTAATTGGGCAACCCGGTGGCGCAACGCCTGAAATTTTGAAATAGACTTGCCAAAAGCCACCCGGTCTTTCATATACTGTATTGTATAGTCTATGGCAAACTCACTGCGGGCGTGGGCGTTAATCCCCATAATCAACCGTTCCAGCGCAAAATGCTGCATAATGTAAGGAAAGCCCTTGTTTTCTTCACCCATCAGGTTTTCGACAGGGATTTCCACATTGTCAAAGGCAATCTCGCCGGTGTCACTAGCTCTCCACCCTAATTTATCCAACTTTGTAGATGAAATTCCTTTGGAGTCGCGGTCCATCACAAAAATGCTGATGCCTTTGTTGCCCAGTTCTGGAGCCGTTTTGGCAGCAACCACAAGATAGTCGCTATAAACCCCGTTGGTAATAAAGGTTTTAGACCCGTTGATAACGTATTTATCGCCTTTTTTTACTGCCGTGGTACGCATACCGCCCACATCGCTACCGCCAAAAGGCTCGGTGATACACAGACAACCTATTTTTTCGCCGGCAATACTGGGGGCTAAATACTTCTCCTTTTGTTCGTGGTTGCCTTCTTTGTTCAAGTGGGTTTGTGCCAAATACGCATGTGCCCACATGGCGGCGGCAAAACCACCGGAATTTATTTTTTGAAGCTCTTCCAGAAAGATCACGGTGTAAAAAAGATCGAGGTCCAAGCCACCATATTTTTCGGGATAGTTGATGCCGAAGTAGCCCATTTCTCCAAATTTTTCCCAGATGAAACGATCTATGTCACCGGTTTTTTCCCATTTTTCAATATGCGGAACGACCTCCTTTTGTAAAAAATCTTGAAAACTTTTCCTGAAAAAATCGTGTTCTTCTGTAAAGTACATGCTGCCCATATATAATTGTTTCGTTTTTTAGTATTGTTTTTTGAAATGCTCACAGTTTAAGCCCTTCAAGTTGCAGAATCATTGGTTATTCAGCATACAAATATAACTGAAATAGCTGTAACTTGCTTTTTGACAGCCCTTCAATTTTCTGTAATTCTGAAATATCGCTGACCCTTTCCCGAAGTTTCCTATATTCCCAAATTTCTTTTGCCAGTTCAAACGAAATACTGGGGATGGTGGCAATATCGGAAGCCGAAGCAGTATTGATGTTCATTTTATCGATTGCCTTTGGGGTCTTTACCGTAAACTGAAGCAATGCGCGCTTTACAACGGCGGCATCAAGGCCATATACCTGGTACAATTGAAGGTCGTCTGCAAACCCGCCTAATTTTTCCCGATATTTTACAATTCTGTCGCTGTATGCTTTACCTATCCCGCTCACTTGCTGTAACTGTTCTCTTGTGGCTTTATTTAAATCTATTTTCTGGGCGTAGGGTTTTTCCGTATTGTAATAGGTGTGATTGTTTATTTTTGGTTTGGGGTTGGTAACCCATTCCGGAAACTTAAAATACGGGCTTATCACAGCCAACAGCGAATCGGAAACTTGGGTCACTTTTTTGAAATCTGCTGCAGAGTTGATCCATTGATCGGTACTTCGGAATTTTCTCAACCGATCGAATTCTTCCGTAGAAAGACCAAGCGTATAGGCTTTGTAATCGGTTATGAAGTTAGGGTTAAAGGGGTATATTTTAGGTTTTTTAGCCGCTGTTTCAGCCGCACGGAGCGAATCCAGTTGTTTTTGAAGGGTTGCAATTTCTTCAGAAGAAGTGTTAAAGGCTGGTTTTTCTGAGAAATCCATGAAATGGTACACCCAAAGCAATATAAGTATGAGCAACACCAATAGTAAAACCCCACCTCGTTGCGCCCTATTGAACCTGAAGTGGGGTTTTATTGTTTTCATACCTCAATATTTAGTTGAAACCCTTAGCTTCTAAAGATGCTTGGTAAGGTCGTCTGCCCCACTGTCGATCGCCTCTTTCTTTTTGTTTATGGCTTTCATATATTTTTTAAGTTCCTTTCGTATTACTGGTGTTAACAGCACGACCCCAATAATATTGGGTACCACCATCGCAAATATCATGGCATCAGAGAAGTTTATGACCGAGCCAAGGGTTATGGACGCTCCTACCACCACAAAGATCAAGAACAAGAACTTGTAAACCAAATCGGTGATTTTACCTTTTCCGAATAAGTATTTCCAGCCTTGCATCCCGTAATAAGACCACGAAATCATGGTAGAGAACGCGAACAAAATAACGGCTATGGTGAGCACGATGGAGAAATGCGGTATTACCGTATCGAATGCGGTGGCGGTTATCTCCACGCCTTCGGTAATTTCGGTTCCGTATTCCATGAAACCTGCTTCATAATTGGTGATTATGATAACGAGTGCGGTCATGGTACAAATAACCACTGTATCTACAAATGGTTCCAAAAGAGCAACAATACCTTCACTGGCAGGGTATTTTGTTCTCACCGCCGAGTGGGCAATCGCTGCAGATCCCACCCCGGCTTCGTTGGAGAAAGCCCCGCGACGGATCCCTTGAATCATCACGCCTATCAAGCCTCCTGCGATTCCCAAACCAGAGAAAGCGCCTTCAAAAATAAGCGCAAAAGCATCCCCTATGTGATGGTAGTTGGCTACGAGTATTATAATCGCTGCCAACACGTAGATACCAGCCATAAATGGGACAATTTTTTCGGTAACCGATGCTATTCGTTTAATTCCCCCAATAATGACAATAGCTACCAAAACGGCCATCCCTAAGCCAAAATATAGGCCGGCGTTGGGGTTTGAAAATTCAAAAAGCTGTACAAATTGTGCTGCCGCTTGATTAGCTTGAAACATGTTTCCACCTCCAAAGGAGCCTCCTATTACGAATATCGAAAATATAACGGCGAGTACTTTCCCAATACCGCCCATTCCTTTTTCGCCTAATCCTTTTTTCAAGTAATACATAGGGCCGCCGTAAATGGTTCCATCGGGGCCTACATCCCTATATTTTACACCCAGGGTACACTCGGCAAATTTTGAAGCCATCCCCAGAAGCCCTGCAACTATCATCCAGAAAGTAGCCCCAGGCCCTCCAATGGACAAAGCTACAGCTACTCCGGCAATATTACCCAGCCCAACGGTAGCAGACAGCGCCGCAGTAAGTGCCTGAAAGTGGGAAACTTCCCCTTCTGCGCTGTCATCGCGTATGGTTTCGATTATATTTTCATCTTCGTTTGGCGTAGGGTCGCCATATAAAGTATCGGCCCCGTGTTTTTCAATGTCTTCATATTTACCGCGAACCACTTTAATGGCAGTCCAAAAACCTGTAAAGTTTATTAACTTGAAATAAATGGTAAAATAAGTGGCACCTCCTATTAAAACGATAAGTACCCAGGGAATCTGAAATGTTTCAGAAAAAGGAATTTCATAAAAAATAAAATCTACGAACCAGCCGGTGTACTTTTTAAAAGTAGCATCTATATTGGCCGAAGTACTAGCATCTTGCGCAAAAGTTAATAATGGGGTTAAGATTGTAATTAGGGAAAGCAGTAGCTTCTTCATTGTCGTTTTTAGTTGGTTACTATTCGCTTGTAAATTTTATTTTGGCAATATGCTAAAAAAATTGAGGTATTTCAAACATTTAAACGTTAAAAAGTTAACAGTTTGCTATTGATTGTATAATTTATTTAGGCTTCTAATTTGGTCTGGCCTGCCAATAAGAATTAAACTCGACCCCTTTTCAAGTTTCATCGAAGGCTCCGGATTAACCACATAACTGCCGTTTGAAGCTTTATAGCCAATGACCGAGCAACCCGTTTTGTTGCGGATGTCCAGTTCCAGTATCGCTTTTTGAACCCCATCGGGGCACACGTTCTCAAAAGGAATCTGCTCGACGTTAATGCTGTCTTTTTCGCCAGAAACCGAAAGATTGTCTAAAAATTCGACCAAATCTGGGGTGACAACCAAATTTGCCATGTGGTCACCGCCTATCTTATCGGGCATGATCACGTTGTCGGCCCCTGCGAGTTTCAGTTTTTGATAACTGGTCTCTTCGGTGGCACGGCTTATAATTTTCAAATCGGGATTTATTTGCCTTGCCGAAAGCACGATAAACAGGTTGTCTGCGTCGCTGGGCAGCGCACAGATTAAGGTAGCAGCTTTTTTTATCCCCGCCTGCAGCAGCACCTCATCTTCTTCGGCATTGCCCAAAATAAAGAGAGTGTCAGTCTCGTAAAAACGCTCTACAATCTGTTCGTCTATCTCGATGACCACATAATCCTTTTTATAGTCCTTCAATTTTTCAACCGCTTGCTTACCGTTTCGGCCATAGCCACATACAATTACGTGGTTTTGCAACGCTTCGATTTTTTTCTCCACTCGTTTTTGTTTTAAATTGCCAATATTGTTCTTGCTCAAAAGGTATTCGGTAATTACCGAAATGGCATAGCCCACTATAAAGATACTGGAAAGTATGAGAAGGGATACGAATATTTTTTCGATAGGCCCTAACGGGCGCACTTCCTGAAACCCCACCGTGGTAATGCTTATTACGGTCATGTATATAGCGTCAACCCAAGCGTAGCCCGAAAAAAAACTAAAAAACAAAATCCCTATCGAAAAAACGAGGATCAACAGGAAAACTGCTCCGTATATTTTTGAATTGACCAGCTTTTTCATTCGCTTGATTTATTTGAAAAACCGGAAGTTGCCTGCCTGCCATCTGAGCTGGGAATGCTTATAAGAGCCATTGTCATTTCAATTTTATTTTTCACAAGGCATTTCATAAATCGAAAACCGATGTCCGTTTAGCGTACACCAAATCTTTTAATCGCAACCAAAAAGCCAAGGTTAAATAAAAAGCGAAGCCTATTCCCAAGGTGGCAAATGACAGGTAAATAAAGAAAAGCCGAACATTTTTTACCCGCATTCCCAAACGGTCTGCCAACCGGGAGCTTACGTAAAACCCCCTTTTTTCGAAAAAATACCGGATGTTGTACACCAACTGTAACATACCTGCAAAATACTATTTTTTTGGTACAAATTATTAATAGCATCCTGCAAAACATGGTCATTCGCGTTTTTTACCCAAAACAGCATTGCCTACCGCACATTGCAAACAACGTACCTTGTCGCAATATTCTTTTTTAAGCTGAAGCAAGCCCTGCGAATGCAATGCCGTTTCCGCAATCGGCTTTAATTGGTTGAATTTTTTTATGATACTGTTGTCTTCTTTGTCTATCGAAGAAGCAAGTTGAATAAGTTCTTCTGAAATATCCTTTTTAACAGCGTTAGCGTAACAAAATTTCAAAGGTATAACGGTGTTAATGAGCAACAAATCGATGAATGCAGTAGTCAATTTCCGTTTGCGTTTTGTAGAAACCACGCCAAAATTGTAATGTGTATTCCAGTATTCTGAAGCTGTTACACTAAAGATTTCATAAAAAGCTTCTTTATTGTGGGTTGAAATTATTTTTGAAAGCAAATGCTTTTGCCCAGCATACAACATCGCCAATTGCGAGAGGCGGATGGTTGGAAAGTTAGGCGGCCGCAACCTGAAATATTTGGGCGCTACAACGTCAGCATTTGAAAGCTTAAACTTTGTGGACAAATAACCGTATTTATCCTGAAGGTCTTGAAAATAACCGTCTTCATTTGTTTCGTTCAGCAAACCAGCTTGTCCCAAAAATAAGGCTTCCAGTTCCTGTGGTTTTTCAGCGCATTTTTTCACTACTGAAAAATCCAGTGATTGCGCCATACTGTAAAAAGCCGCGCCGTTAACCTTTAACCCAAAGTTTTTGGCCAACAGGTTGAACAAAACCGCTTCCCAATGGTTGTTGGATGCTTTCAGCTCTTTTAAAATCAATTGAGACTTTTGCTGAAGCCGTTCAAAGTACAGGTTTTCCAACCAGTTATGAATTGTAAATGCCTCTACGTTCGGGAATTCTTGTTCACAAGCAATCCAGCGCTGTTTTTTTGAAAACAGCTTGCGGTAGGAGTCTAGGGTTGCTGTATTTAATATGTTCTTGACTTCCACCGTAGGAATGGCCGAATTGTCTTTTGCAAAAACAGCAGCATCGTGTTCCCAAACCACATGCAGTATCACCGAATCGTAAGCGGGGTCTTTTTCGTGATGGTGCGCGTACCAATCTGAAGATTTTAAATGGATTTCAACATTCCCGGCCCACATTTGTTCGCCAATGGACACTTTTGCATTGAAAAAATCGGGTCCGGCATCGTGATTGTGCTGCCCAACCGAAAGTACTTTTACGGTTTGTCCTTCTGAAGTTTTTAATTGGGTGGTGGTAAATTTCTGGAACTTCCACGCGTAATGCAGAAAATCTTCTTTCATGGGTAAAACGAATTACGGGGAGTTTCAATAACGAAGATACATTTTATTTTGAAGCCTTGCCTTCTTTGTTTTTATCTTGATCCTCTGGGATGGTATCGGTAAACAGTACCCTATGCCATTTATAGAGCCTTCGGTTTAAAACAATGTACCGCATAACACCGACGCCCAAAAAAACCACGCACACCACCAAGGCCACATAGCCCAACCAACGGATGCTCTGGAAATCATCTAAGCCCAGCAATGCCAAACCACCCAATAATAGATATAAGGAGGCCTTAATATAAGCCAGCAAGGTTCGTTCGTTTGCTAATTTGGTACGTTCCAAAGCTAATATTTCCCGTGTATTTACCGGTACGGGTTTGGTACGTAAATATTTAAACAGTTTTTGTGCTTCGCGTTTCATGATACTCTAAAAGTAAAAAAATCCCGCTCCAAATGCAATGGAACGGGATTTGTTTTTTGGTTAAACTGTAGATGGGTTTATAAGTTGTGACCGATTCGCTATGAGCTTTGGGTAATTATTATTCAACATTCGTCTGGCGGTCGCTTCGATACTTCCCGCAAATGCGGGACACTCAGCAACCTTTATGGGCGTTCGCTACCCTTTCGTAAATCGGTACTTCGTCATTGGTGTTTTCGGTACAAATTTGTAATTCCTATGGGTCTTACAAATTTACTCAAACATCTTATCTTTTGCTTAGTTATTATAAACCGTACTTCTTAATTCAGACAGAATACGAAACCAGTCAAATTACTTGATTGACTGGCCAGATTAAGAGACCTTATTCCAAGAATCCCTGCTCGCGCATCCAATCGTCATTATAGATTTTGGCGACGTAGCGGCTTCCGTGGTCATGGAACAAAACGACCACCACATCATCTTTGGTAAAATGCTCTTTTAACTGCAACAAGCCTTTCATAGCTGCGCCTGCCGAGTTGCCCAAAAACATGCCTTCTTCTTCGGCCAGTTTCCGTGTGTAAACCGCTGCGTCTTTATCGGTTACTTTTGTAAAGCCATCGATAATATCAAAGTTTACGTTGGCCGGCAAAATATCTTCGCCAATGCCTTCGGTGATGTATGGATAGATTTCATTTTCGTCAAATTCACCGGTTTCATGGTATTTTTTGAACACGCTTCCGTAGGTATCGATGCCCCAGATTTTGATATCGGGATTTTGTTCTTTAAGGTATTTACCAACACCGCTAATGGTTCCGCCGGTACCGACACCCACCACAAAGTGCGTGATTTTCCCTTCGGTTTGTTTCCAGATTTCCGGGCCGGTGCTTTCGTAATGCGCTTTGGTGTTGCTCGGGTTGTCGTATTGGTTCACGTACCAACTGTTCGGGGTTTCTTCGGCCAAACGTTTTGAGGTGGAATAGTATGAACGCGGATCGTCCGGTTCCACATCGTTTGGGCATACAATTACCTCGCTGCCCACAGCCCGTAGCACGTCCATTTTCTCCTTGCTCTGTTTATCACTGATTACGCAAACCATTTTATAGCCTTTTACAATGGCTGCAAGTGCCAATCCCATTCCGGTGTTTCCGCTGGTGCCTTCAATAATGGTCCCGCCGGGTTTTAAGCGGCCGTCCGCTTCGGCATCTTCGATCATTTTTACGGCCATCCGGTCTTTTACCGAGTTGCCGGGATTGAAGGTTTCGTATTTGGCAAGGACTAAAGCCGGGATTTCTTCGGCCAGTTTATTTATTTTAACCAAGGGTGTGTTGCCAATGGTTTCCAACATGTTTTTTGCGTATTTCATAGCTGTTTTTTATCGATTGCAAAGGTACAGTTTCGTTCATCGAACTACAAGATTTTCTATGAATCAAAGTGAAAGGCTTTTGGGTAATTTGTTTAATCCCACGGAACAAGAAATGGATCCATCACAGTCATTAAAAAAATTCCAATAGTTTTATGAGCTTAGGAGATTCTTTTAACTGCGCTTAATCCTTATCTATTTCTCAATATAGTATAAACAATATATGCTTTAACCTTGTTATAACCACTTTATAACTACGCTATAACCACGCTATAACCTTATATTTATTTTGTAGGTAATGTAAGGAGTATGTTTGGCAAAAGTTACTGTTGGAAAGGAATAAGGTGGGAATTTTTATTAAATTAAGCTCGGTGGGTGTAAGTGTTTCATGATTGTCAAATCTATTGAACTGTCAGTTTGAGCGTATCCCGCCGGCATGCTCAGACTCATATTTTGCTTAAAAACCCTGAAACACAACGTATTTCAAGCAAAATTTTAGTTTTCTCCGAGGGGTTAAATAAAAAGTATTTTAATCCCTACTCAAACCGGATCGCCTTTACCGGGGATATTTTGGCAATGATATATGAAGGGATCAACAACATCAACAAACACAGCAAAAAAGTGCCTATATTCAGTAATGCTATGTAGCCGAAATCTAAATAAACCGGAGCCTCGGTAACGTAATAGGTATCTGGGTTCAAAGGAAACAGTTTAAAATATTTCTGGAGGAACAACAATCCCAGCCCTATTAAGTTCCCCCAAAACAAACCGACACCAATTAAGTACATCGCATTGTAGATAAACACCTTGCGCACGCTCCAATCACTGCTTCCCAAAGCTTTTAAAATTCCGATCATTTGGGTGCGTTCTAAAATCAACACCAATAACGCCGTAATCATATTAATGCCTGCCACCAAAATCATAATCCCGATAATAAGCGCGATATTGAAATCGAAAAGATCTAGCCATTCAAAAATGGCCCCGTATTTTTGTCGGATGGTCTGGGTGTCAAGCGTGCTGGCCGTTTGGTTGTAAACAGCATTGCCAACGGCTTGAATGTCGTCAAAATCGTTTACGAACACTTCAAAAGCACCTATTTGGTCGTCATCCCAATTATTGAGGCGTTGAATATGACGGATATCGGCGATAATATATTGTTCGTCAAACTGCTGAAAGCCGCTGTTGTAAATCCCTACGATTTTCAACCCAAGCGAGCGTGGTTTTTTATTTTCGGCATCTTGCAAAAAGAAGGTATTCATCCGGTCGCCCACTTTAAACTGCAAGCGGTTGGCCAAATATTGCGAAATTAGGGCTTCATCGTTTAGGTTTTCAGAATAATCGGGCAATCTTCCGGCTACCAAAAAATCCTGGAAAGCGCTCCAATTGTAGTCATTGCCGACGCCTTTAAACACAATGCCTTCAAAGTCTTCTGCGGTTCTTATAATTCCGCCTTTTAAAGCGGTAACCTGAACGTGCTCCACCCCCTTAACGCCCGAAAATTTAGGATAAAAATCTTGGTTTTTTGATATGGGGAATTGTGAATCGTTGGAGAAATTAGTGTCAAAATTAGTGATAATGATATCGCCGTTAAACGCCGACACCTTTTCGCGTATTTTTTTCTGAAGCCCGACCCCCGTGGCGATGGAGACCAACATCATTACAATACCGATGGCAATGGCGGTAATAGCGATTTTTATAATTGGCGTCGAAATACTACTTTTATAGTCCTTGGAAGCAATGATGCGCCGGGCGATGAAATATTCGAAATTCACAAATTGGGTTATGGGGTTATGTACGTTCAAAAATACGGTTTTTATGCTGTTTTTCGGTTTTTTATCGTGTGGAAGTTCGGTTTCTGAAAGAGAACCCGTAAACGAAAACACCTTGGAGCGCTACATTGAGGTAGCCGCCGATATAAAAGAGGACAACGAACGCGATCTGGAACGGAAAAAAAAGAAGGCCAAGAAAGAGAAGAAATATGAAATCGAGGTGGGAACGCTCAAGACAGAGGATGAAACTAGGAAGCTGGAACAGGGGAATTTAAACACCGATGATAAAAGCGAAGTAAAAAGTGCGGTTATGGTTGGTGCCGATAGGTTCTCGGCATATTCTGGATTGCTGAAAAACAAATCGGTTGGAGTGGTTGCCAATCAAACATCGAGGGTTGATAACAACTCCAAACATTTGGTGGATTTTTTAATTTCAGAAAACATAACGCTTACAAAAGTGTTTGCACCAGAACACGGTTTCCGTGGAACGGCCGATGCGGGCGAAGTGGTTAAAGATGGAGTGGACACCAAAACCAACTTACCGATTATTTCGCTCTACGGAAACAACAAAAAGCCAACGCCCGAACAGTTAAAAGGGATTGATGTCATGGTTTTCGACATACAAGATGTGGGCGCCCGGTTTTACACCTATATTTCCACGTTGCATTACGTGATGGAAGCCTGCGCCGAAGCCGATATCCCCGTGGTGGTTTTAGACCGCCCCAACCCCAATGGGCATTACATTGACGGCCCCATTTTAGAACCGGAACATACCAGTTTTGTGGGGATGCACCCGGTACCGGTGGTCCACGGAATGAGCATTGGCGAATATGCGCAAATGATCAACGGCCAAAGATGGTTGAAAAACGGTTTAAAAACCGACTTAAACGTCATAACCGTTACAAATTACACCCATAATACTGAATATTCGTTACCAGTAAAACCATCGCCCAACCTACCAAACGATACCGCCATAAACCTCTACCCCAGCCTTTGTTTTTTTGAAGGGACCATTGTGAGTGCAGGTCGTGGCACCGATATGCAGTTTCAGGTTTTTGGCGCGCCTTCGTTGCCTTCCAAATTATATCCGTTTACGTTTACCCCACAAGCCAATGACGGGGCAAAATACCCGAAGTTTAAAGGGGAAACCTGTAACGGTTTAAATCTTCAGAATCATAAAAAACTGGATCAATTGAATCTGGAATGGCTTATAGAAGCATACATAGCCTACGGAAAGAAAAAAGATTTTTTCAATAATTTCTTTACCAACCTGGCTGGCACCGAAAAACTGCAAGAACAAATTGAAAAGGGATATACCTACCGGGAAATCAGGGCTACGTGGTTGAAAGGATTGGAAAAGTATGATACGATGCGGGAGAAGTATTTGTTGTATGAGTAAGTCATGCCGAGGAGGCCAGCCTGAACGATCATTCGGGCAGGTACGACGAGGGATCACATTTGAGTGAAAGGTAATAATGGCAATAAAAGTAGCACGTGACAAGCAGAATGTGACCTCTCCTGCGTCGAGGTGTCGAGCAGGATGAGATTTCTCCTTTCAGTCGAAATGACTGAGTTAGAATATACTTTTCCTACAAACAATTATTTTATGTATTTTGCCTAAAAATACGATTTGAAACTACAAATACCCCTCCTATTCTTATTTAGCATGTTATTGCTTTCTTGTGATCCGGAAGTCAAAGAAAATGAACGATCTTTAGTAAAAGGAACTGTTCTAGATTTTGAAGGAAATCCTATTGCGATTGTTCCCGTGACCACCACAACTGGAAAATTGTTATTAGGAGAAGACTTTACTGATCGTAATGGAAATTTTGAATTCACTTCCCTTGAGCCCAAATCTGGTGACTTAATAATTGACGTGAATGCAGAAGATGACAATTCACCTTTTGGAACGTATTCTATTATCTATAGCCAGAAGCCGCTTCAACAAAATTATAACCTTTCAAACATCACTTTACGTAAAAAAGCAATTCTTGTTTTCGACATCAAAAAAACCAGTACCGAAAACAGTACATTAGATTGGTCTCTAGAATATACCGAACCTTTTTGTGAGGTTTATGATGATGAAGAAACCAATCAAAGTATAGGCCGCTGTTACGAAAACACTTCTTTTAGTGAAATTTTAGATGCTGCAAACCCTGATTTTGAATCTGAATTTGCATCAGTGCAAAACACAACTGCGCAGTTTACCTATCAAATTAATAAGGAAGCGCCACAGACCATTTCAATAGAACTTACCGAAGCAACCAATTTTTATGAATTTGAATATTAAGCAACTTATATTTGCTATAGGTATTGGTTTTATCACCAACACCTATGCTCAAGAAGAAAAGAAAACCACAGAACAAGTAAATGACATTACTCAAGATGATCATTATGCAATGTTCAAAATTGGTTATTACAATCCAATTGCCGTTGGGGATAATTTTGCAAATGAAGCACTGGAACAAACAGGAGGTGTGGAGTTTTCTTTTTTAGCAAACGTTTTTGAAACGCCTTTTTTAATAGGCTTTCAATACAATTATTTCCACAGCAATGTAACAAACCAAGAATTGGTTGGTACGTATGATGATTCAGAAATTCACTCCTTTGGACCACTATTGGGATATCAATTGCTGTTTACTGAAACTTGGCGCGTAACGATAGCTTCTGGCGTTGGTATTACACATTATAAAAACAGAGCCTCAAATGAACATTTTACCGACACCGCAACTACTTTGTGGGTCATCCCAACTGTAAGTTACCATTTCAATAAAACTTTGGGTGTTTATTTTTCGGGTTCTTATCGAAGGGATTTTATGAATATTCATACCCCAGATGGATTGGATTCCTTTTTTAAATCGGCCAATTACGTAAGTTTTAGCCTTGGGCTGCAGATACTTATTTAAAGCGGTGTTTTTATAGAATTTTGTAAAATAAAAGGGGGTAACTCCACTTTTGTAGAGATAAGATAGAATAGACACAGTCATGCCGAGGAGACTCGTCTGCACGATCATTCGGGCAGGTACGACGAGGGATCACATTTGAGTGAAAGGTAATAATGGCAATAAATGTAGCACGTGACAAGCAGAATGTGACCTCTCCTGCGTCGAGGTGACAAGCAGGATGGGATTTCTCTCCCGAAGCTTCGGGATCGAAATGACTATGGTAGCCGTTTTTTCATTTCTTCCACAATATTGAAGGCCGCAGGGCAAATGGCGATATTTTTCAACGTTAAGTTTGAGATTTGCTGGAATTTCCTTCGGTCGGTATGCGGGAATTCCTTGCAGGCTTTTGGACGTACATCATATATACTACAGTAGTTATCGTCGCCTAAAAATGTGCACGGAACGCTTTGTAATACATAATCGTTCTCTTCATCGAGCTGCAAATAGGTTTCGATAAATTGGCTCGGTTTCATTTTAAAATGTTTGGCTATTCGCTCAATATCCCTTTGGGTGAACAGTGGCCCTGTGGTTTTGCAACAGTTGGCGCAAGTAAGGCAATCGGTGCGTTCAAACTCCTCGTCATGCAATTCTTGCATTATCGCATCTAAGTTTTTAGGCGGTTTACGCTTCAGTTTTTTAAAGAACTTTTTGTTCTCGTTATGTGTATCTTTGGCGCGTTGCGGGAGTTGTTTCAGGATTTCTTCCATAGCAAAAGCAAAAGTACGAAACGAGGTACGAAATACGAAGTACAAAATACGAAGTGCGAAATACGAAGTGCGAAATACGAAGTACGATTTACGATTTATGAATGATTACAAAGGTGTTTGAGTGGATTTGTAAGACCCGCAGGATTACAAATTTGTATCGAAAACACGAACGACAAAGTACGAAGTACGAAGTGCGAAGTGCGAAGTGCGAAGTGCGAAATACGAAGTGCGAAATACGAAGTACGATTTACGATTTACGATTTACGATTTATGATTTATGATTTATGATTTATGATTTATGAATTATTACAAAGGTGTTTGAGTGAATTTGTAAGACCCGCAGGGATTACAAATTTGTATCGAAAACACGAATGACGAAAGAAGAAAGATGAAAGGCGATTTACGATTTTTAAAATACTGTTCATTAAAATGTAAAGCCCAATTAGCTCATAATTCAACAAACAAAACCAAATGACCGATATTATAGGCAGCGCCCTGCTCGATTATTACCACGGAAACCATACCGAGGACATTGTGACCGAAACCAATATCACCGAAGAAGACGTGATGCCGCTCCCCTATCTCTTCCGAAGCTATGCGGAAATGCCCCCAATTGAGCAAAAAGCGCTGGATTTGTCGTATGGAAAAGTGCTGGACGTTGGTTGTGGCGCGGGAAGCCATTCGTTATACCTCAAAGAAAAAGGGTTGGATGTTACAGCCATCGATACTTCAAGAGGCGCTGTGGAGGTTTGTAAACTACGTGGCCTCAATCAAGTGGCACATATTGATTTGCTTCAGTTAAAACACAAAAAATTTGATACCATTTTACTGTTAATGAACGGTACCGGTATCTTTCAGAAATTGGAATTCGTTTCAACGTACCTTCAGAAATTAAAAACACTGCTCGCCCCAAAAGGACAGGTTTTAATTGACAGCAGCGATATTCAGTATATGTTTTCTTCGGCTTCGCTTAGTGGCAGTGATATTGTTGAAGATGCGCATGTTCTTCACCCTAAAGACGGTTATTATGGTGAACTGGAGTTTACAATGACCTACAAAGGGAAGAAAAGCGATCCCTTTTATTGGGTTTATTTGGATGCAACAACATTTAAAAAAGAATGTCGAAAAAATGGCTTTGATTTTCAAATAGCGCACAAAGGGAGCCACCACGATTATTTGGCGAAACTCACAACTGATAACTAACCGGCTGAAAGCTTTTTCAAAATATTTTGGCTATATACGGAAATGCACATTCATGCGTTAAAATAAAGCTGCCCGTTTTTAGATTATTCATTTTAAGGGTATGTTTGCTAAAAATATAACGATTGCACTATGAAGATTTCCCTCCCTGCCTTATTTCTTTTCTTTTTTTCCACCTTAGTTATTGGCTGTAAAGATGACGACTCAAACACCATAGACCCTACGGCCGAAAACAAAAAATCCTTGGGGAAATCTGCAGAGGACATTCTATCGGACGATATTTACCAAAGCCTGACAATAGAATTTGTGTATGCACCGGGATACCCACCCACCGAAGAGACCAAAATTGCTTTGGAACAATTTTTAGACCAACGCATAAAAAAACCGGGCGGCATTATTATTAAGGAAACCGTTATCGATCCGCCTACCGGAGCCCCGTTTGATATTGATGAAATAAAAGAAATTGAAGAAAATAACAGGACCGCTTATACCAAAGACGATAACTTGGCGGTTTACGTGTTTCTCTCCAATGGGAAATCGAACAAGGATACCGATAAAACCGTAACCTTGGGCACGGCTTACCGAAACACCTCTATTGTGGTCTATAAAAAGACGTTGTTGGACTTAATCAACAACAATCAAGGAGGCGGTGATTTGGCCACTTTGGAAACCACCACTTTAGAACACGAATTTGGGCATATTTTGGGATTGGTAAACATCACCAACGACGATATACACCCCAAAGGCCACGAAGATGCGGACAACTCCCGTCACTGCGTCATTGACAATTGTTTAATGTATTTCCAAGCCAGCAACACAGGACGCAAGGAAGTAGCGCGATTTTTACAGCGCAGGGCCACAGTGCCGCAATTGGATTCCCTATGCATAGAGGACCTGCAGGCGAAAGGGGGCAAATAGGCTGGATGCTGGATGCTGGATGTTGGGTGTTAGATGTTAGATGTTGGATGTTGGATGTTGGATGTTGGATGTTAGATGTTGGATGTTAGATGTTGGATGTTAGATGTTGGATGTTGGATGTTGGATGTTGGATGTTGGATGTTGGATGTTAGAGGAAAATACGAGTTTGCAATACAAAAAAAAACTGTTTTGCACATAATCCTTCAAAACAGTTTTTCGTTATATTCCATATTCTTTTAATCTATTATGCTCTTTAGGTCAAAAGATTTATTCTTCTTCTAAGCTAAATTCTTTTTTTCCGTTTATAAAGGTAGCAACAACCTTGGTGTTGGGGATGCTGTCTTCGGAAACCTTCATGATATCGCGGCTCAATACCGTGAAATCGGCAAACTTCCCTTCCTCGATGCTTCCTTTTTCACCTTCTTCAAAATTGGAATAGGCGGCCCAAATGGTCATCCCTTTTAAAGCTTCTTCCCTCGATAAGGCATCTTTTTTCTGAAAGCCCTTTTCAGGGTGATGTGTTAAATCCTTCCGCGCTACGGCGGCGTAAAAGGTGTACATCGGGTTAACTTTTTCTACGGGAAAATCGGTTCCCAATACGATGATGCCTGCATTGTCCAACAGCGTTTTATAAGCGTACGCCCCTTTTATCCGTTTGGGGCCAATGCGGTCTTCGGCCCAGTACATATCGCTGGTGGCGTGGGTAGGCTGTACGGAAGGTATGATGTTGTTTGAAAACATATCAAAATCCTGTTTGCTGATTATCTGAGCGTGCTCCACTTTCCAACGGGCATCGTTTTTGCCTTTCAAAGCCGATTGGTATGCCCGCAACACCGCAATGTTTGCCGAATCGCCAATGGCATGGGTGTTCATTTGAAAACCGGCACCCGCTATTTTATCTGCCAAAGCTTGTAAACTGTCTGCAGGGGTAATCATCGCGCCAAAATGCCCGGGCATATCGCTGTACGGCTTCCGCATAGCGGCGCCTCTTGAGCCCAAAGCCCCATCGGCATATACTTTTATGGAACGCACGCTTAATCTGTTGGTTTTTATTTTACCGTTGTTCAAGTAATAATCCAGGTTCTCCGGGGTATTGCTCGCCATGGCATACATGCGCAGGGCCATACTGTCTTTTTGCTGCAAAGCATCGATAAGCTCGATAATCTCCCGGTCCAACCCAGCATCGTTAACGGTGGTCAATCCGTTTTCGAGGCATATCCTTTCGGCATCGAGCAGCGCTTGGGTATTGTAAGCTTTGTTTTGTTTTGGAAATGTTTTCTTCACCATTTCCATAGGAGTATCGACCAAAAGGCCGGTAAGGTTACCATTTTCCACGCCAATAAGCCCGCCGTCCATTTTGGTTTTGGGAGTGATGCCCGCCAGTTCCAGAGCTTTGCTGTTTACGATCATAGCGTGGCCATCGATACGGGTTAAGGCAACAGGCGTTTCAGGGAAAAGCGAATCCAGTTCCTTCTTGGTGGGAAACTCTTTTACATCCCAATCGTTCTGGTCCCAACCACGGCCTATTATATAATCTTTATTTTTCTCTTTCTGAAATGTGATGACCCGCGCCAACACCTCATCGTAGCTGGTGGTTTCGGTTAAATCAACATCTTGCAGGTTGACACCTAATCCGTACAGGTGGGCGTGCGCATCGATCAATCCCGGCACGATGGTTTGCCCTTTGGCATCGTAGGTTTCAGCAATGTTATATTTCAACTCCAACTCGGGTTTTATGCCGATTTCCAAAATTTTCCCGTCTTTGACCACAAAAGCATGTTCGGTATCAAAATTTTCATTTACCGTATAAATAGTGGCATTTTTCACTAAAAGATCTGCCGGAATTTTTTCTGGGGCACAAGAAATAAGCAGACTTAAAAGAAATAATAGGGGAATAACTTTTTTCATAGGTTGGGTTAATTTATTTTATTAGCGTAGCATCTGATTTAAACTATACAGTATCGAAAAAAATTTTTATTCCGATAAATCTTGAGTCAATTGAAGGTTTCCTGCATAGGTCCCATTGATTGTTCCAAAATCTTTAGTATTTATCGAAAAGTCTAAAATATAACTGTTGCCTTCTCTTTCAACATCTAAAGTTGCTTTAGTTATTTGTCCATCACTAGTAATTGATTCTGAAGAAACCACACAATTATTTTCAACTACAATATTTGTTAAAACCGTAACATCTTCTATTGTGAAATCATTTTGATTTGGATGATAGTTATACGTTCCAGATTGAAGACCATTTGTAGAAGATACAATTTCATTAAATATAATTCCGTTTGTCAAGTTAGTGGAATAATCACACCCAACACCATAATACTCTTTATTTATTATCAATCCATCTAGAAGAAAAACGGTTTGTTGATTATTATTAAAGCCGAAATTCTCAATGATAAAACCATTTGGAATAGAAAAATTTGTTCCATCTAAAATAAAGTTAGATTCAATTTCTGTATTTTGGATAGGGTTGTCATCATCTGATGAACAAGACCAAAAGGTAATTACAATTAAGAGTCCAATTAATAAACTATTATTCTTCATGTAAATTATTGTTTTAAATCTATTGCATTGCAAAAATAAAAAAAGCAACTGTAACGACGGTTGCTTTTTTAACTGCGATTGAACGGGCATCAAACCCCTAAGTATGGATTAAGTATGGTTATAGAGCCTGTAAAGTCTATCCACGGCTTTTGAAAATTGAGGAATACTCATGTTTTTTCCTTCCCGTATGGTTTCTTTACCATCGAAGAAAACCACCGTTGTGGGGTTTGTAAACACCATATAATGAGCAGCGATTTCAGGATGTTGTTCCAGTACAATTTCAAAAAGAAGCATGTTTTGAAAATTTGAACTAATTACACTTTCAACTTTAGGTTTTAACGCCTTGCAAACACTACAGCGCGCTCCTGAAAAATATAACAACACCGGTCTCCCAGATTGAATAACCTGTTGTACTTCTTGTAAATTTTGAGGTTGCTTCATTGTTACCAGTCAAATTTATACGTAGCGCCCACCAAGGCTTGAATACCTTGCACGGGATAATTGAACCACTTTTCATAATTGTCGCTCAACAGGTTGCTGCCTTTGGCAAAAACCGATAACCGTTCGTTAATGTTGTAACCTAAATGCACATTTGCATCCAGATAACCGTCTAAGGTTTTTTCTCCAAATAATTGAGGTTCAAAAGGCATGATGCGATTGGAATATAGGTCTTTACGTTCGCCAACATAAAATACCGAAGCACCTCCATACAACTGTTCGGTGATGTTAAAGTTTGAAAATAGAGAGGCTTTCAACTCAGGTAGGTTCCATGCTTGGGCTTCGTTGGTGGTATCGTAGCTGAAATATTCGCCGGTTATCCCCAATGCGAATGTATTGCTAACATCCACTTTCAATTCCCCGAATACCGAAAGCGTATTTACATCGTCATAGACCACATTAAAGGAGTTTCCGTATTCGTAACCTTCCCCCGTGATCGCTCCCGTTGAGAACTGATTGGCCTTGAACAAGGCTTTGTTTTCATCTTTTCCGTAGGAAGCGCGCAGGTTATAACCAATTGAGTTGCTCAACTTCCCTTTTAATCCGGCAAACCCTTCATACAATTGGCTCGTAGGTGCCACGAACAAGGTAGGTGACACATACGGATTGGTTTTTTTGAAATTATAATACGTGTTTTGCTTTAAATCGCCTTCTGCGCCACCATACACGATCAATAATTCGTCCACCAGGCGGTACGAAGCGTTGATGCGTGGATACAAGAAAAAATCTGTTTCGCTGTTTTCCATATCTAAGCTTACATAGGCTGCAGCACCCAAAGAAACCGAAAGATCATCATTTACATACACCAAAGCTGGCATCACACCTGCGTTTAAATAGCTGTATTCAATTGCGTTAGGCGAAAGGTAGCCGTGGTCAAAACTTCCGCTTAAATAATCTACATCGCCATCCACTTTTAAGGTAAGCTCGGTCAAGGGAAATGAAAACTCGGGTTGGGCATTGATGTGAAATTCGGATGAAGAAAACGCATCGCCCGTGTACCGGATTTTTGCAGTGGCTTTTTCAAAGAATGAATCGTCCATCGCAATGCTTCCCCCTAGGTACCCACTGTAATACTGTTGCTGCGGATCGATTTCAGAAGCTATGGTTTCATAATTTTCAGTATAATAATCGTTCAAACCATACCAATTAAACAATTGGTGCTCCACGCCCGCATCCAATTTATACGTCATATACCGTTGGCGGCTGCTGTAATTGGCGTCCAACTTAGTGTCGTAATATTTGTTTTCCAGGAGCACGTCGTCAATATCGCCTTGTGCGGAATTGTGGCGGAAATAAAATCCGGCATTATCGGTCCGGCTAATTTGAAAATTACTGTACAGTTCGCCTAAAACAGCCGTGTAATTTCCAAACCCCAACGTTGCATAATTATCGTACAACTTAATCGGTTTTGCTTTTTCAACCGTTTCCGCCTTTCCTTTGGCCGGAGTAAACGTGGACGCAACCGGAACCGAAAATATCTCGTATTTCACTTCTTTTTTCTGTGTGGTGACCGAGTCGTTCAACACTGGGGTTTCCTTAACTTTAAACGCATCGGAAATGATAGGCGTGTAAGGTTTTACAATGTTGACCACTTCGGTATCCAGGTCGTCTTCTTGCTCTTCGCCGTCTTTGTCTTGGGCGAGGGTTGAGGTTATTGAAAATAAGATTAAAAGTGCTGAGAACATCCCCCTCAATCCCCCTTCAAAGGGGGAATTTTTTCTTAGTGAAAATAAAACAGTAGTTGTGTTACTGAAAGCTATTTGCATAGGTAGCAGGTTTTTATTTAATTGCTTTTGTTAGTTTTCTTCGGTTTCTACCGAAGCGTTGGTTTTGGCTTCTGCGGCTTTTATCCTGGCCAGTTCTGCTTTGGCTTCGTTGACGACTTCGGTATATTCACTGAAGTTTTTAATCAAGCTGTCCAAAATATAGGTGGCTTGATAGGCATCGTTTAAATCGTAAAAGTTCTTTGCCATCAACAACAACCCTTTGGCACCGTATAATTTATAGCCCGGATAATCTTTGGCCAATCGTTGCACCGATTCGTTTGACGCTTTAAAATCTCCTTCTTTCCGTTTAAAATAGGCATCGTAGTATAACGCTTCGGCAGCCAATTCGCCTGTTGCTATTTTGCCAACTTCGGCGTATGCTTGTTTCGCTTTTGCTTCGTCATTGGTCTTCATCGCTGAACGGGCAATAATTACTTGCGCATCGCTTTTAATACTGTTATCTATTTTAGAGTTCTGAAGTACTCTTTCAGCATAATTGACCGCTTCGGCATACTGCTTTAGCTCGTAACTGGCTTTCATGCTGTTGGTCTGGGCAAAGATGATATTCTGCGGCGAATTGGCCGCTGTTTCCAAACGCTTTAAATAGCTAAGTGCTTTTTCGTAATTGTTTTTACCCAGATACAATTCTGAAATTCGGGCCAAGGCCGGTTCTGTAAATTCGTTTTGCTCTCTCGACACCACATATTCGTAATGTGGAATGGCTTTCTCCTTTCCCGTTTCGGCAAAATACAACTGACCTAAATAGAAGTGCGCATTCAAGGCGTGTTTTCCATTGGGAAAATCTTTTAAGTAGGCTTCAAACCGGGAAATCGCTTGACTGATTTTATTTTCCAAATACGGCTGTTCGGCGGCTTGATACGTGGCATCGTCCAGCTCACTGTCTTCCACCGAAATATAATCCAACGTATTCACCCAATTGGCATATTGATCTACATTCCCTTGATCGATGTAAATAATTTTTGCTGAAGAAACAGCCTGCACAGCTTCTGGCGTGGAAGGATATTCCTTGGCTACTTGCTTAAAAATAGCCAACGCTTCATTACTTTTTCCGGTATTGTCCAAAATCAACGCTTTTTTCATTAACGCCCTTGGTTTATAAATGCTTTTCGGAACGTTTTGAATCAAGTTATCATAGGTTCTTAATGCTTCGTTATTTTTGTTTTGGGAAACATACGTATTGCCCAATTCGTACAATGCGTCGTCTCGATAGACCGATTTCACGTAGGTGCGTAAAAAATTTTGCAAGCCTTCTATTTTTTGCTCGATCCTATCGACAAACCCATAACTTATTGCTTTTTGAAACGCTGCATAATCTTCATCGGTCGCGCCAAGCTCGATGGCTTTGTTATAATTTTCCATCGCAGGCCAGTATTGGCTGGTTACAAAATAACTGTCCGCCAAACGCAAATAAGCATCTTGTTTTCGGGCGCCGTTTGCCGATGCGCTTTCCAAATAGCCTTTAAAATTGGTAATGGCTTTGTTGTAATTTTTCAGCTTAAAATTAGTGTAAGCCAGATTGTAGCGGGCGTTGTCATATTCGGGCGTAGCAGCTGCTTCCGGCAACTGTAAGTATTGTTTGTAACCAATTAATGCTTCTCCAAAATTAGACAATTGGTAATCGCTTTCGGATTTCCAATAGGTGGCCCTTGCCGTATAGGTTGCATCGCGAGGTTCTTGCAACGATTTGTTGAACATATTTTTTGCTTCGGAGTACTTTCCGTTGTTGTACAATTCCACTCCGCGGAAAAAAGCCACTTTTTGGTACGCCAATTTGTTTTCGAACGCTTTGTTGTTTTCCAACAGCTCCATCGCTGCTTGGTAGTTTTTTGAAGTGATGTACGAATCGATCAACAAATTTTTCAACGCTTCGTTGTTTTTGTTATCTGGGTAGGTCTCAATAAACGACAACAACACTTGTGGGGCGCTTTGGTAACTGTTTCCTATTTCGTAACTCAGTTTTGCATAATTTAAAAAAGCATCTTCTTTTATTTCTTCGGAAAAATCCATTTCCGAAGCATTTTTAAACGCATTCAAGGCTTGTTGTTTTTGATCTAATTTCAAATAACTTTCGGCCAAATGGTAATACGCATTTTGTGCTACGGAATTGCTTCCGTCGATAATTTTGTTGAATTCATTAATCGCGCTTTGATAATCACCTTGCTTGTAATACGCATACCCTAACTGATAGTAATCGGTATTGTTCCACTTACCGCGTTTGCCTTTGTATTCCTTTAAATACGGGATCGCTTTGGCATATTGCCCCAGATTGAAATAACTTTCGCCAATGATTTTTGAAAGTTCGCTACGTTCCCTCGGATTGGAGCTATCGTACTGTTCTTTCCCTAAATCGATGGCTTTTTGAAAGTTTCCGAGTTTAAAGTTCATATCGGCTTGGTAATACGACAAGTCTTCGGCGTAACGTTCATCGCCTTTTATTTCTTCAAATTGTTGGTTGGCCTGTTCATAATCGTCGCCCTCATACGCGATGTACCCCAAATAATACTTGGCTTGCGAACCGTATTTTTGAGAGGCAGAAACCCGGTTAAAGTATTTTTTCGCTTCGTTATACCGTTTGCTTTTAAAGTATGCATAGCCATTATTGAAGTTGTATTTTTCCATTTCACCACGACTCAAGCTGCTTTCATCCACTTTATCGAACCATTTACGGGCGTGGGCGTATTTTCCGTTTTCAAAATAATAATTCGCCACGTTAATGTAGGCGTCGTTCCGTTTGATGCTGGTGGGATAGTCTTCCACAAATGCTTCCATTAATTGGTCGGCATCCTGTTGGTTCAACCGTACAGCACTATTGGCGATGTAATACGCGCAATCGCCTTCAATGGTTTTTTGGTCGGTGCTTTGTTTAACTTTGGAAAACAGGGTTTGGGCAGCCAAAAACTGATTGTTGTTATAGAGTTCAATAGCTTTGTTATAATCAACAAGGTCGTTGGTAAACGCAGCCGTTTGCTGTGAAAACCCGTAGACGGAAGATAAGAAGAAAAGGGAGAGGGCGATCAGGTTTTTGCTCATGGAGTTGAAATTTTTTGATGGTAAAATTACATCATTCTCTTAACCTGTAACGAAACTTGCCTGCGATAATTATGTTTTTAAGAAACCTTTAGCAACCTCTCAAAAATTTCAAGTATTTTTAGATTTTAATACTGAATGAGAGCAACATGAAAAACACCTTTATTTTATTGATGATAATTGCAACAGCGCTCACCATGAACGCCCAGCGCAACCCTTTTAAAAACTTGACCGAAACAAATGGAAAAATAGGCATTGGCACCGAACGTCCCGATGAACTCTTGACCGTGAAAGGAAAAATACACACCCAAGAAGTATTGGTCGATCTGCAAGGTGCCGTAGCGCCCGACTATGTTTTTGAGCAGTATTTTACAAGTACTTCGGAAATGATGCCGAATTATAAACTCATTACATTGCCTGAATTGGAAGCGTATATAAAAAAACACCACCATTTGCCTGAAATCCCTTCTGCTGAAACAATGCAAACCGAAGGCATGTCTTTAAAAGAAATGAATTTATTGTTGCTAAAAAAAGTAGAAGAATTGACGCTTTATACGCTTCAGCAACAAAAAGAGATTGAAAAATTGAAAGAAAAAGTAAATACGCAGCAATAATCTTACGATTTAAACATTAATACATAGCTACAACTATTGCAGTTCATATTATTTCAAATTACATTTGAATACTAAAATAAATACCTTTCTTCATTATGTCGCAACCGGTTTTAGAATTAAAAGACGCCGCTATCTACCAACGGGAAAACCTTATCTTATCTGATGTTTCCGTACGGGTGGAAAAAGGGGAATTTGTGTATTTAATTGGAAAAACAGGAACCGGAAAGAGTAGTTTTATGAAAACGCTCTACGGTGATTTACCGTTGCAAGAAGGCGAAGGCGAAATCGTGGGCTACGACCTGCCTTCCTTAAAGGAAAAAGACATTCCGTTTTTGCGCAGGAAATTGGGCGTGGTGTTTCAAGACTTCAAGTTGCTGAACGACCGCACCGTAAAGGACAACCTGCTTTTTGTACTCACCGCCACAGGCTGGAAAGACAAAAAAGAAATGGACGCCAAAATCGATGAAGTGCTGGGCAAGGTGGACATGAAAACCAAAGCGTTTAAATACCCCTATCAACTCTCCGGCGGCGAACAGCAGCGTGTGGCTATTGCCCGCGCCTTGTTGAACGACCCCGAATTGATCCTCGCTGATGAGCCTACCGGGAACTTAGATCCACAAACCAGTGTCGAGGTGATGCAGGTATTGCAGGAAATCAACAAAAACGGCAACACCATTTTAATGGCTACCCATGATTACGCCCTGTTGCTTAAATATCCTTCCAAAACCTTGAAATGCGACGAAAACCAGATTTTTGAGGTGGTGCAGAAGACGGTGTAAAGTAATTAATAATTGATGATAAAAACAATCTCTTTAATTATTTTAACTCTGATTATAATTTCTTGTAACAATCAAGATGATAATAAAAAGTTTAACTCTCAAAATTATGATTATTTTATTGTTCAAGGGTTAATCTTAGACACTGAAACCAATTTTTCTTACACCCAAAAATTTAAAAGGAAGTATCGCTATATTTATGGATATAATTCTGATAATATAAAAATTGGACTTGAAAAAAATTCAGATTTAGTGTTTTCAAATCAAGAATCAATCTTAGTAGGTATAAACAAACTAGACACATCAAAAAGTATAATTCTTCAACGGGGTGTTATAAATAAAGATTTACTTATTAAGTTAAAAAACGCTTCTGATACTATTTCTAAATAAAAGTATTTTACTTTTTCAAGATATTCGGATCCCGCAGTTGCAATTCACATTCTTTTTCCAAAGTTGGATCGATTTTAAGATGAATACTTCCTTCGGTATTTGGTTTTAAAATTGTGTTTTCAGAAAGGACAATCTGGTTTTTTGAAGTTAAGTTGAACGTGGCAGCATCTGTAAAACGTTGGTTTTTTAAGATGGTTTTTTTCGAATAGGTCGTCAGTTTAAAATCCCAACGGGAAAAATTTTGATTATCGATTGTAACCGTTTCATCTTCAGCTGCCATTTGATAGACCATTTCTACGGCATCACCCGTCTGTAAGGCACCGGCGCCATAATTTCCTTTGTACTTTATATTATCGCCAATACTGTCTATGTTCCAGGCGGTGAGTTTTAAGATGCTTTCCACTTCATCTGGTGGCAGACATGGATAAAGCGAGAACATCAAGCCAATAGTTCCGGTTACCAACGGTGCCGTGGGCGAACTGGCTTCCCAGATGTATTCTATTTCATCTTCCAGCATCCATTTTGAAATACGGAATTGCCCAGAAGAGGGCGCAACCAAATCTACATCGGGGTTTAGGGTGGTCAAGGAAACTGGATAACTGAAGGGTTCTTTTAAATTTTCTTTATCCCTAAACCCAACGGTGCGTCCCAAAAAACCCTTGATGTTCTCGGCATAATGGTTCCCTTTTTTGCTCAGTTTGATGTTTTCTTCCACCTTGTCATGTTTATAGCTTACGGAAGCTACCGAAATAACGTTTTCGTAGGATGCAGGATAATACCGTTTTTTTCCTTTAGTTTTCGACCAATCGTCATTTCCGGCAGCAGCAACGACTATGGTTCCGTTTTTGTACATTTCATTGATGGAATCTTGGGCAGTTTGATAGTAGGTCCTGCCCACCCAACTACAATTGATCACTTTTGCACCGGCACGGGAAAGTTCTAGCAATTGGTCCAAGTCTTTGAAACGCCCATAATCTGTTGCATACACAGAGCAATCGTAACAAACCCCGGGCACCCCATAGCTATTGTTACCCTGTGCAGCGGCAATGCCTGCCGTGTCGTTACCGTGTCCTTTTGCGGTATGCGAGGTTCTCAATATCGTGGTTTTGCCTTTAAATTCGATATTAGTAGTATCGACCATGGCATCTGATATGCCAATAATCGTACTGCGTGATCCTGTAGTATAATACCACGCTTTGGGCACTTGTAAAAAATCGAAATAATCAAGGTTGACCTGTACGCCTTTATTGGCGCCCACGGTACTGGTTACTCCATAATCGTTGGGCTCGAATATTCTCATTGCTTCTGGGGATATCAATTGGCCCGATTTAAAAAGATGCGGTGCCCGTTGGAGTAAGTCTTCCAATAAAAAAGCATCGTTGGTGACAACAAAAAAGGTTTTGTTTAAATCCTCCTTTTTGGCTTTTTTAAACGTTTTTTTAAACTGGTAAATTTTATATTTCTGAAGCACATCACTTAATTCGGCATCATTTCCATTATAAACAATATGGTCCCCGATTGCTGAAAAATCAGGATTGAACAGGCTGTCTTTTGCCTGAAGGTACATCCAAGCTTTTTCTTGGGCAGTAGCCACTACAGGCATTATTAGTATGAAAAGACAACAGATATTTTTAAAAATCGTGATTAAGATGTTCATCATTTAAAAATTTCATTTTAAATAGAACCCCAGTACCCCATAACCCAATGGTAAAAGGTTATATTTGTACCGAAGCCAAAAATTTCGCCGGCCATAATTTACCATTAAATTTACAAAGCGTAGCGTAAGCAGTACAATAAAATTGCGCACTAAAATACATGCTGTCCATTCTTATCCCAACATATAACTACGATATTACCGCACTGGTACACACCTTACATCAACAATGTTTAGCGGCAGGGATCCCTTTTGAAATAACGGTAAGGGACGATGGTTCCAGCAATAAACAAATAAAAACCAGTAACCAAACTATCAATAACCTAGTTCATTGTAAGTATACCGAAAATACTAAAAACCAAGGCCGTACTGCCACGAGAAACAAATTGGCAGCACAAGCTACATATAAATGGCTCTTATTCTTGGATGCCGATGTTATTCCGGCTTCAAAACAATTTATCGCTAATTACATTACTGAAATACAGCAAGAAACGGGTGATGTGGTTTTTGGCGGCATCACATATCAAAAACACAGTCCCAAGAAAGAACAATTGCTGCGGTGGCATTACGGGAAACACCGGGAAGCCAAAACTGTTGCAGCACGCAATAAATCGCCCTACTTCATCATTTCACAAAATTTATTGATACGGAAAGATACGTTTCAACAAGCAAATGTGGTCAAGGAGGACTTCTATGGGCTCGACAACTTATTTTCAAGCATGCTCAAAAAAAATAACGTTAAGGTAACCCACATTAACAACCCTGTGATCCATTTAGGGCTGGAAAAAAGCACGACTTTTATAACCAAAGCGTTGAAAGCAGTAGAAACGACCGTTCACTTTGAACAAAAAAACATGATGACCGCTGAGAGGCCTTTGCAAAAAGCCTATCTAAAATTGAAAAAATGGCACCTCACCAAACCATTTTGTTGGGGGATCGCTATTTTTGAAAAGCCGATGCGAAGAAACTTCCTGTCGAAAAAGCCTTCTCTTTTTTTGTTCGACCTGTACCGACTGTATTATTACGCCAAATTAAAAAACAATGCCTGAATTTTCAGTAATCATACCACTTTACAACAAAGAACGGGACATACAGAAAACCGTAAACAGTCTTTTGGCGCAAACGCTTATTGATTTTGAAGCGATTATCGTGGACGACGGCTCTACCGATGGCAGTGCCGATGTGGTGCAATCCATTACCGATCCGCGGATTAAACTGTTCAAAAAGAAAAATGAAGGCGTAGGCCCCACCCGCAATTACGGCGTGGAAAAAGCCACAGCAAAACACATTGTATTTCTCGATGCCGATGATTATTGGTATCCGTTTCATTTAGAAAACATAACAAACATCCTTGAAAAATTTCCAGAAGCCCATTGGTTTGCAGCCGCATATAATAAAAAACACAATAAAAATTTAACCACTCCCATGATCACCCCTATTTTAAAAAAAGGGAACGATTGGATAGGTTTAGTTGACGATTACTTTAAAAACAGCTTGGCCGATGCGCTGGCGTGGACCTCGGCCGTTGGGATGAAAAAAAGTTTTTTTGAAACGCTACATGGTTTCGACACCGCCATCACCCACGGCGCCGGCGAAGACACCGACCTGTGGTTGCGCGCTGCATTAGTTGCTCCATTAGCTTTTTCCACGAAAATTTCGGCTACGCATAACTTGGACGGTAGCAACAGAATTTCACACACCAACACCTTGAAAAGAAGGTATATCGACTTGGACAAGTATGAAAAACAGGCCCAAAGCAATCCCTATTTAAAGAAGTATTTAGACATCAACCGCTACTCCTTGGCCATTCAATATAAGTTGGCCGGTGATGCCGCAACCTTTAAAAAATACGTAACGGGGATCGATAAGGAAAATTTAAACGCAAAACAACGGAATCTTCTTAAACAACCCAAACACATTTTAAAAGCCCTTGTAAAAAGCAAGGTATTGTTCGAGAAATTTGGGTTTCGGTTAACGGCTTATAAGTAAAAAACACTTTAATCGTTGTTTTTAAGGGTGTCGATAATTTGTTTTAATAATTCTGTGTCCATTACAACATCTTGTTGAAGGTTACAGGAGTCATATTCGATAACCTCATGCCTAAATTTCAAGGCCGAGGTAAGCTGTGCAAAATAAAAAGCATCCCTAATGGTGCGCTCTTTGGGAAACAGCTCAATTAAAAGCGGATTTTTACCATAAATTACATTCGCGATTCCCGCACCGTGAGTGGCTATTATTGTTTCTGCATTGTAGAAAAGCGAGACTTGTTCTATATAAGTGAGTTCCTCCAAACGTATGGGCACAAAATCGAAATCTTTGAGTTACCCTATACATTCGTCTTCATTGACAATACGTCTTTCAAGGGCGTTTTTACGTGAAATCAGTATGTTTTTGGGGCTGTTTTGTTTGTTTCCCTCCAGATGTTCCTGTATCCGTTTCTTGGCCAATGTATTTAATTTCCGTATTAAATAAGGATAGTAAACACTGGTCCATTCGGTTTTCTGGTTTCGAATGTGCGGAAATGAAACCACCAAGGCTTTATCAGTATCAATACGCGTAATCAACGATTTTGTAACCATACGCTCTTTTGGGATGTTAAAAAGAAACTCCAACGAATCGAACATAAACCTTGACCCTCCTTTTTTGACCAAAATTTTATATTCTTTAAATGCAGGATGTTCATAAATTACCAACACTCTCGAAAGCGACTCCATAGTCCAGTGGTAATAGTTGTTGTCAAGCCTGTTGAGAAGAGAGAACACCTTGTTTTCTTTTCTATGGGGAAGCAGTTTTTTAAAAACGACAAAATGATTGCTGTACAGTTCGTTTAAATATTCCAGTTGAAAAATTGTACTTTCCAACACCACTTCGTTTTTAGCAGTGGTTACAATACCTTTGCTTATTATCGTTGCATTGGGCACCTCAATATAAAAGACAGGGTCGCTTTTAAGGTTTGAAAAGCTCTTCCAATAGGGGTTTGAAGTTATATGGTAGTTCGAAAAATCAACTTCAAATGCTTCAGGACTCTGCAATTGCACTGCCGAAGCATCCGGTTTTTTACGCACATCTTTTATTTAAATGAACCGCAGAAAAAAATCGCTGATGTATTTGTTGAGTTTTAAAACACTCTTGATTTTTTCCAAATAGCTTTCCATGTGCAGCGCACTTATTCGTTGAGATATGTTGTAAAATCTTCATACTCCCTAATATAATCCCCTTCATCAAATTCGCCAGATGACAACACCACGCAAACGGCCCCGGAAGAAAAGTTCTCCAATTCCCGCCAGGTTTTGGTGGCGATCAACAACCCTTTGTTAGGTTTGTTTAGGGTTACTTTTTTCGTTTCGGTGCCATCGTCGAGGATTACGTCGAAACTTCCGCTTACCGCAATCAAAAACTCCAGTTGCTCTTTATGTGCGTGGCCTCCCCTACTGGAATCGCTGGGAACGTCGTATAAATAATACACGCGTTTTATAGGGTATGGCAATACGTTTTTTTCTATTACCGAGAGGTTCCCACGTCGTTCTGGATCAACTATTTTTGGAATGTCTATTATTTTGCTTTTCACGATCAAGCTTGTTTATTTGTTAATACCGCTGCCCATTCTTTGGCGATGGCGTCCATGGTTAAATGCGAGACACTTTTTTGGGCGTACTGTTTACAGGTTTTGTAAAGTTTTTCATCAAAAGCCAACGTATTCATGGCTTCAGATAAGGCTTCAACCGAGTGGTTTTCAACCAACAGCCCATTTTTCATATGGTCGATAATTTCATCTGGACCGCTCTTGCAATTTACTGAAATAACCGGTGTCCCGGCAGCGAGCGCTTCAATTAAAACCCTGGGGAACCCTTCGTAATAACTCGTTAAGGTCAAATATAAGGCGTTTTTTAGATAAGGAAGCACCATTGGGGTAAACCCTTGCCAAGAAACATATTCTGAAAGTCCCATTGTTTGAATTTTTTTATTCAGCCAAGCAACGTCTGGCCCACTGCCCACCAGCTTTAACTTGATGTCCTTCGCCACAAGTTGGGATTTCTGGTAGGCGTTGAGCAATAACGTAAAGTTTTTCACCTGTTCTTCAATACGGCCCAAGTATAAAATATATTTTTCATTTGAACCTTCCACAGCTGCATTTTCAGGAAAAGCCGCAATGGGGTTGTAAATGGTCACTGCCTTTTGGGTATGGTAGGTTGTATTTATGTGTTCTGAAATAGCTTTTGAAACCCCCACCACAAACTCTGATTTCCCTATCATTTTCTTGGCGATCCACTTTTGCTTGGTAACATACTGCTCTATATTAAAACTGCGCACCACATACACTACGCGTTGGTTTTTATAGAGGTAATGCATGTAAAACAGCTCTTTTGCGGCAGAGGTGCGCGAACGGTTATCCAGTATATAATCAAAGTCGCCCGTTTTAAAAAAATGCCGCAATTTTTTAAAGCGTTGCAACCGTTTGGCAACCGTATCGTTGGCTGTTTTTAATTTTCCGAGGTTAAAGAGTTTCCCTTGATAGGGATAATCCACCACATCATTGAGGATAACAATGGTCACATGGAAACCGATTTCAGAAAGCATTTCGGAAAGCATGGCCGTAGAACGCTCTGCCCCGCCCTTTCCCAAGGATATTGCCACCAAACAGATTTTAATTTGAGTTGATGGTTGCTTACTGGCCATAAATAATTGTACTTTTGGTTGTGCCAGCAAATATAACGCATTTATGAAGATACTCCTTGTAGGCGAATACAGCCGGTTGCACAATTCCTTAAAAGAAGGGCTCACCGCACTGGGGCACGATGTTACCATTATTGGTAGTGGCGATTATTTTAAAAACTATCCGGTTGATATTAAACTGAACAGGACCTACACTTCAGGACTTGCCAAAAAGTGGAAAGTCTTGCTCTACAGGCTGTTTGGTATCGATCTTACTGCGGAAGCCATTAAAAAACAGTTTTTTTCCCATTCCGAAGCATTAAAAGGCTACGATGTGGTGCAACTCATCAATGAAAGTCCGTTGGGGGCCACGCCCAAAATCGAAAAAGAAGTGGTCTCGTTTCTATCCAAGCACAACAAAAAGCTGTTTGTACTGTCCTGTGGAGCCGATTACCTCAGTGTGAAATATGCTTACGAAAAAAAGTTCCGCTATTCCATTTTAAGTCCATTGTTCAACGGAAAAGTTTCCGAAAAGGATTTCGGTCCAATTTTAAAGTACCTCCAGCCTGCATATAAATCGTTGCACGAATTTGTGTTCCGGCATATTTCAGGAGTGATCGCCACCGATATGGATTACCACATCCCCATGAAAGGGCATCCCCTGTATTTAGGGCTTATCGCAAACCCTATCAATATTGAAAAACTGCCTTATCTCCCAGTTTCCATAACCGATAAAATCATTATTTTCCACGGCATAAACCGCGGCAATTATTACAAAAAAGGCAGCGATTATTTTGAAGAGGCGCTTTTCATGCTTACACAGAAATATGCCGATAAAGTTGAGATCATTACCGTGGAAAGCGTGCCCTATGCCGAATATATCGAACTGTACAACCGGGCACATATTGTACTGGATCAAGTATTGGGGATGGACCAAGGTTATAATGCCCTGGAAGCGATGGCCAAAGGAAAAGTAGTGTTCACCGGTGCCGAAAAAGAGTTTGTGGACTATTACAACTTGGAAAAACCGGTCGCCATCAACGCGCTGCCCGATGCGCAAGCCATTTTTGCCGATTTAGAACAGCTGGTGTTAAACCCTTCAAAGATTACTGAAATCTCCAAAAACGCCCGGGAGTTTATTGAAAGGGAACATAATTATGTTAAGGTTGCCGAAAGATATGTGCAAACGTGGCAGACGGTTAATGCTTAGCTTTTTGTTTTTTAAAATAACGGAATACTAAAAACAAAACGACAAAAAAGTAAATAATGTACCTAATAAAATGAGCCATCACTACTCCTTCTACTCCATAGTACGTTACGAAATAACGGGCAAGCCCAAAAAAGAGGGCCAACGAAAAGACCTCGGTAAAAATAAAACTCCGCACCAATTTTTTGGCCAAAAACTGATGGGCGACCACCACAGAGGCCAACCGTATAAAATCGCCTAATAACTGCCATTTAAATAGAGGGACCATTTCGGTAAAACCGGGATAGATCAAGGCAACAATATATTCCTTGGCAAAATATACCACGACCATCCCTATACCGAAAAGAGGCAATAACGTTTTATAGATATGAAAAAGCTCTCTTTTAAACCCTTTCTGCGTATGGATACCCGAAAACTTAGGTAATACATATAAACTAAAGATAGCATTGGAGAACACCAGATAGTTCTTGGAAATATTGGTCATAGCGGTCCAGATACCGGCGTCGGCTTCGGTAATCCTGTTCTTGATCATCGTTCGAATATCGATTTCAACGTAATTTAACAGGACAGTGGAAAAAAAAGACATCAATGAAAAAGCCAGCAAGCTTTTTGCCAAAGGTATTTTCAAGGAAAGTTCTGAAAATTGAACATATTCCCGCAATACCTTAAAAAACACCAACAGTAAAATAATCAATTGTATCACCGGGGTTATGGCAATCGCTACCAAAGCACCGTCAATATTGTATTGGAACAAAAACAGCACCAACAATCCCGTGCTGATCACATAGGAAACAATACTTATTTTGGCAAATTGCTTATACTTGGACAGCCCATTTATAACACCATTAAACAACCGTTCCAAAGCGATAAATGGCACAATAACGCTAGTTAATTTTATGAGGTAGGCATATTCCAAAGAATCGAAAATAAGCTGGCTTAAGTACCCGGCCCCAAAAAAAAGAACCATAAAACTAAGCATCGTTCCCAGCAGGACAAAAACAAAAGAAGTGGAGAACAGTTTGCGTAATTGTTCTTTGTCGTCCCTATGTTCGGATACATATTTTACCACTCCGGTAAATATTCCCGCAGAGCCTATAGACGTGAGCAGTTGGAGCAGGTTGCGCAATTGACCGATTTTTGCAATCCCGGTCTCACCCACCAATTGCGCCAACATACGTTGCACAAAAAGCGAAATGACCAACCGCAGGCCAATGACCCCCGCATTTAAAGAGGTCATCTTTAAAAGCAGGTTGTCGCGTATAAATTTTGGAACTCTCAATTAGTAATTATTAATTGCTAAAACAACTTCATCCGCTTCCTCATCAGTCATCACTGGGCTCATTGGGATGCTTACCACTTCATTATGAATTTGCTCCGTTTCCGGAAATGAGAGGTGGTTGAATTCTTGTAACGCTTCTTGTTGATGGGGCGGAATGGGGTAATGGATTAACGTACCAATTCCTTGTTCTTTTAAATATTCCATAAAATCGGTACGGTTTTTTACCCGAACCACAAACAGATGGAAAATATGGCTATTGCTGCCATCCCATTCCGGAAGGGCGATTTTTTCGTTTTTTATTTCAGAAATGTACTTTCTTGCCAACTCGCGCCTTCTTGCATTGTCTTCGTCCAGTTTGGTCAACTTTATGTTTAAAAAAGTAGCTTGCACCTCATCCAAGCGGGAATTGAAACCGGTGAGTTCGTTTACATACTTTGAAGAAGCGCCGTAATTGCGAAGTTTCCGAAGTACAGAAGCCAAATTATCATCGTTAGTAGTGACCGCTCCGCCATCGCCCAACGCCCCTAAATTTTTGGTAGGATAAAAACTGAACCCTGCCGCATCACCCAAATTTCCTGCTTTCGCACCACTCCCGTTAGTGGCTCCGTGGGCTTGTGCTGCGTCTTCAATTATTAATAAATTGTTCGCTTTTGCTAATTTTGAAAGTGCTTCCATCGGTGCCAATTGGCCGTATAAATGAACAGGCATGATGGCTTTGGTGGTTTCTGAAATAGCCGCTTCTAAAGCTTCAATATTAAAATTGTAACGTTTTGGTTCGGCTTCCACCAGAACAGGTTTCATCCCCGCCTGTTTTATAGCCAAAATAGTAGCGATATAGGTGTTTGAAGCCACCAGCACTTCATCGCCTTCCTGCAATTTCCCCAGTACCTTATAGCCTTCCAAAATCAACCGAAGGGCTTCCAACCCGTTGGCAACGCCAATGCAGTGCTTCGTTCCGCAGAACGCACCAAAGTTTTGTTCAAAAGACTTTACATTGTTTCCCAAGATATAATAACCAGAATCCAAAAAGGCTTTGAACCGAAGCTGGAATTCGGCTTCAAAACGCGTATTTATTTTATGAAGGTCTAAAAATGGGATCATATACCTATTGAATTTAATAAAAAGTGGTTTTTAGGGTTCACTTCATACTGTTCATAAACAATGGTGCGGGCACCAAAACACTCTTTCCAATACTGCAATCCCGCATTTATTTTTTTTCCGTTCTGTTCGTTAGAGGTACCAAAATCGAAGTAGCGTTTGTGTTTAAAGCGATCAGTAATTAAATAATGGAACAAAAAATCCAAACTCCCCAATTGTTGCTTATCTCTATTTGCCGAAATATACTGGGTATGTACCAGCGTATCGGTTTCAAAAACGGTTGCCCCAGCTACTATTTTATTTTCCTTCAACACATTAAATTGATGTATATTTTCAGGAAAATAATTTCCTAACCTCTTAATTTCTTCTAAGGAATGAACAGGCGATGCCCCAAACCGCTTCTTTAAATTAGGCGCTAATATGTCCTCCCAAAAAGGCTCAAAAGTTTTTCCTTCTTGTATTTGAAGCTCGTGTTTATGGGCTTTTTTCACCCCTTCCATTCTGTTGGACTGTATTTTTAGACGGTTTTGCAAATCAATCGCCGAGGCTACAGCTACCTGATTTCGTTTTGCATCTACAGCCTGAAGTAAATATTGGATTTCCTCTGCAGGAACCGAATGATAGTTCACAGGGAGCAGTTTTATACGTAACTTTTTAACGTCGCTTTCTGCTATAAATTTCAACAATGCCTGAAACAGCATTGCACTATCAGCAAATTTAATTTTCGCTTGCAACACCAACCCGCCGTAGGTCAACCCCTGGTGTGAAATAAGCATATCTTCTGTTTTATTGGCCGGCAACACAGCACAGAGTTTTTTCCCTTTATAGACCAGCAGCGAAAAATCGTCAAACCGATCGCTGTGATAGTCCATAAAATTCCGGTTGAACAAAAAAGTGGCGTTCTTTGCCGAAGCGATAAAATCGTTCCATTCGGCTTTGTGCGAAGCCGTGTATCGCTGTACTTTAAACGCAGGTTTGGTATTGGTTTTAGCAGTGCTCAAGAAACTAATATTGGTTACGCTATGTAAAACTAAAATTATTTTTACTTTTAGCAACGGTTTTGCAACAATATACGGTATGGCGTTTTTTTCTTTTATCAATAAGCGGTTCTCCCTCCTCTTTTTTTTGCTTTTTGCTGCAGTCGCCCTGCTGGTGTTACTACAACCTATGCACATGCAACCCGACTCCCCTGCTTATATCGAAATGTGGTTTAGGAGCGCGCCTGGATATCCGCTATTTGTAAATGCCGTGCAGGCTGTTTTTGGCACCTATTTTATGGTGGCGCTTAAAGTGTTGCAGTTGTGTTTGGGACTTACAGCCGTCTGGTTTTTCATCAAGCAGTTGCGAAAACACGTGGCCATGCAGGATTTTTGGTTTTTGCTGTTGACCGTGATTTTGCTCATCCCGTATGTCTATAACCAAAAAGTAGCGAATTTCATTCTTTCAGAAGGACTCGCCTTTCCATTGTACCTGTTGGTTACGGCACATTTATTGGTGTTCTTTTTTAAAGAGCGTCGCAAGCACTTGCTGTATGCACTCGCTTTTCTTTTTGTGCTGTTGCTCACCCGCAAACAATTTTTGTTCTTCGTCCCTATTGCCATCGTTATGATGGTGTGGTTGGGGTACCGTGCGAAAAATTTAAAAACACTGCTGCCTTATGGCTTCGCTTTCTTAGCCTTGCCGTTTTTGATCTCGTTGGCAGACAGCACCTACCACAAAATAGTGCACGGCCATTTTACCAATACTCCTTGGAACGGCGTCCACCTCTTGGCCCCTGCTATGTATATTGCCGATAAGGATGATGGCTCGATATATGCTTCGGAAGAAGAAAAAGCCTATTTCAACGCTATTTACGCCCAGATCGAGCAAAAGAAATACAATGAAAAAGCGGCCGTTTCTGAAGGTAAAAATGTCATTTCGCATTACATCGCCAATTTCCCAAATATTGCCAACCACACCATTTACCCCATTGGAAAAGAACGGTACGAAGACACACTTTCAGAAAAAGAAGCCCTGATAAAGATTGACCAGACCACCACGGCGATGGCCTTCCCGTTGATTCGGGATAATTTTAAAAAGTGGTTTTCGCTCTATCTTAAAAACTTCAGTTACGGGTTTGAAAATTCAAAATATGCCCTGTTGTTCGTTATTTTGCTGTGCTTCGGAATTTTCAACATACACGTTCCCAACACCAACAGCTACAAAGCCATTGCCTTTACCGCTGCCATTACCTTGGCCAATATGGCCGTGGTGGCCATTGGTATGCACACCTTGAAACGGTTTATCTTTTACAACGACTGGGTGCTGTTTTTTGTGGTCTTTCTTTTATTGAACGGACTGAATTCGCGCTACTTTCCAGAAAAAAACCACCATCAAAAATGACAGTGGTTTTTTCAATAACATTTCAGAAATAAGCTTACAAGGCCTTATTCCGTTTTCTATCAACTTCTTTTAGGTGCACTTTCCGCAACCGGAGATGGTTAGGCGTTACCTCAACATATTCGTCTTTTTGAATGTATTCCAAAGCTTCTTCCAACGAAAACTTAATGGCCGGCACGATCTTCGCCTTGTCGTCGGCTCCTGAAGAACGAACGTTGCTCAACTTTTTGGTCTTGGTCACGTTTACCGTCATATCGTCTTGGCGGGAGTTTTCGCCAATGACCTGTCCTTCGTAAATCTCTTCGCCCGGATCCACGAAAAAGCGGCCGCGTTCCTGTAATTTATCGATGGAATACGGTATGGCCGTTCCTTTTTCCATAGAAACCAAACTACCGCTTTGCCGTTCTGGGATGCCTCCTTTTAACGGTTGGTATTCCAAGAAACGGTGCGTCATAATAGCCTCACCTGCCGTTGCGGTCAATAATTGGTTACGTAACCCTATGATCCCTCTGGAAGGAATATGGAATTTGCACACCATACGGTCGCCTTTGGCTTCCATGCTCAACATTTCGCCCTTGCGCATACTTACCATTTCAATGGCCTTGCCGCTTACGGTTTCGGGAAGGTCGATGGTCAATTCTTCTACCGGTTCACATTTAACGCCGTCGATTTCCTTGATGATTACTTGAGGTTGCCCAATCTGGAGCTCGTAGCCTTCACGGCGCATAGTTTCGATCAATACCGAAAGGTGCAAGACGCCACGGCCAAAGACCATAAACTTATCGGCACTGTCGGTTGGCTCTACTCGAAGGGCAAGGTTTTTCTCCAATTCGCGCTCCAAACGCTCTTTTACGTGCCGGGAGGTAACAAACTTACCATCCTTGCCAAAAAACGGCGAATCGTTAATGGTGAACAACATACTCATCGTAGGCTCGTCGATGGCTATGGTTTTCAAGGCTTCGGGGTTTTCAAAATCGGCAACCGTGTCGCCAATTTCAAACCCTTCAAGACCAACCAGCGCACAGATGTCGCCGGCTTGTACTTCTTTTACTTTTACACGCCCCAACCCTTCAAAAGTGTGCAGCTCTTTAATCCTGGTTTTTACTTTGGTACCATCGCGTTTTACTAAGGTTACCTGCATATTTTCCTTTAGGGTACCGCGCTGTAAACGGCCAATGGCTATCCTTCCGGTAAAGGAAGAGTAATCCAATGAGGTAATCAACAACTGGGTGTTGCCTTCTTCTATTTTTGGGGAGGGAATATGCTCCAACACCATATCCAATGCCGGTTCGATGGAGTCGGTGGGGTTTTGCCAATCATCGCTCATCCAGTTGTTCTTGGCCGAACCGTACACTGTTGGGAAGTCCAATTGCCATTCTTCGGCACCCAGCTCGAACATTAAGTCGAACACGGCTTCGTGCACTTCGTCTGGGGTACAGTTTTCTTTGTCCACTTTATTGATAACCACACACGGTTTTAACCCGAGGGAAATGGCTTTTTGCAACACAAAACGCGTTTGCGGCATGGGGCCTTCAAAGGCATCCACGAGCAACAACACACCATCGGCCATATTGAGTACCCGTTCTACTTCACCACCAAAATCGGCGTGACCCGGGGTGTCGATAATGTTTATTTTCGTGTCTTTATAGGTAACCGAAACGTTTTTTGACGTAATGGTGATTCCGCGTTCGCGCTCCAGGTCGTTATTGTCCAAGATAAGCTCCCCGGTTTGTTCGTTTTCACGGAATAGGCTGCAATGGTGCATAATTTTATCGACCAAAGTGGTTTTGCCGTGGTCAACGTGCGCAATAATCGCGATGTTTTTAATTGTCATACTATTACCAAATTTTTTAGGGGCGCAAAAGTACTGTTTATTAATGGAATAATACACTATAATAGGCGTTATATTTTCATCAAAACAATGATAGGCTTCATTCCCTTTTCTGAAATATTAAAAAATGACCCTGTTTCTTGAATATCGAATTCCGTATCTTTGCATTACAAATAACAGCTATGAACCTCAACGACATACCCAAACTAAAACACACCCACACCAACAATTTTTTCCTCTTGGCCGGACCTTGCGCCATTGAAGGAGAAGATATGGCCCTGCGCATTGCCGAAAAGGTAGTCGCTATAACCAACAAACTTGAAATCCCCTATATTTTTAAAGGCAGTTTTAAAAAAGCCAACCGAAGCCGGATTGACAGTTTTACCGGTATTGGCGATGAGAAAGCGTTGACAATTCTACAGAAAGTTTCAGAAACCTTCGATATCCCTACCGTGACCGACATTCATGAAAGCAGCGATGCCGCTATGGCTGCCGAATTTGTAGATGTGTTGCAAATACCGGCTTTTTTGGTGCGCCAAACCGATTTGGTCGTGGCCGCAGCGAAAACCGGAAAAGTGGTCAACTTGAAAAAAGGGCAGTTTATGAGCCCCGAGAGCATGCAGCACACAGTGAAGAAGGTAACCGATAGCGGAAACAACAAGGTAATGATCACCGACCGCGGAACGATGTTCGGCTACCAAGATATGGTGGTGGATTTTAGGGGTATTCCAACGATGAAACAATATGCTGCTACCGTACTGGATGTTACCCACAGTTTGCAACAGCCCAATCAAAGTGTAGGGGTAACCGGTGGCCGTCCAGAAATGATAAGCACCATCGCACGTGCCGGAATAGCCACTGGAGTAGACGGCCTGTTTATTGAAACCCACTTTGACCCGGCCAACGCAAAAAGCGATGGTGCCAATATGCTCGACCTGTCAAAACTTGAAAAATTGCTAACCGATTTGGTGGCTATAAGGAAAACGATTAATCATTTGTAATATTTTTTATCTTTTACAGCGTAAGCCTCTTTTAAGATTTCCACAACAATTTTCTCATCGACTTCTTCTAAGGTATAATAGCGCAATGACTTCATATGTTTTCTCCCATCGGAGATCAAGTGATTCTTGTATTGCGTCAAGTGTGCTCCGTGCCAAAAAACCATATCCACATATCCTTTGGTATGATTGAGATAACAAAAAGGTTGTTTTTTTCCTATATAATAAAATGGCAAGTTCCATTTATAAAGCAATGCAGTATTTGGTACTTCTTGTTCGATGAGTGTTTTTAAGTAAACAAGAATCGAACGAAAAGGTTCTGGACTATCTAAAATATATTTTTCGGCAGGGTTCATTCTTTAAAATTAAAAAAACCTGCCTTCTTCAAGCAGGTTTTTTTCATAGTATATGGCTAAAAAATAAACTATATATTTTTAAATGAAAAGGGCTGTCCGCATAAAATTGGCAGCCCTTATAATTGCTATAATTAACTCCCCAGTTAAATTAGCCATCACAAAGATGCCGTAAAAGCATGTGCAGTACAAGAGGAAAAACCACCTAAATAAAAAAGGGTTTTTCCTGTTTTTATATAAACAGGCAATAAAAAAAGACCACTCAGAACAAGTGGTCTTTCTAAAATCACTATGATTAACTCCCCAATTAATTTAGCAATGATTTATAAAGTGTAAAGATGCGGGGATTTGTTTTAAATATCAAGGGGGTTTTTCCCCTTTTTCAATAAGGGTTTTTCCTGTTATTTGTTAATTTCATTTTAGTATATTTGGCACAATAACCCAACTGTCCATTATGAAACCTACCGCATCGCTTGCTCTTATCTTTTTGTTATATATCAATTTTTCACAGGCTCAACAGCGTCAAAGCGCATTGTTTGGACAGCCGACCGAAGAAGAACTTTCCATGACTTCGTTTACTCAAGATCCAGAAGCTCCAGCTATAATATTATTTGAACAGGGTGATTATCAATTTAAGAAGTTAAACAGATACATTCGCATTGTAAAAAAAGTACACCGGAAGATTAAAGTAATCGATGCAAAAAAATTTAATAACGCTGCCATAGAAATCCCTTTGCTTATAGGAGACAAGAATGAGGAGAAACTTAAAAACATTAAAGCCGTTACCCATAATGCTGATTTAAAAAAATATGTTGGCGATGATAAATTTTTTACCACTAAACAGACGGAAAAACGTAACGTGGTTCGGTTTACCTTTCCAGATATTAGGGACGGCAGTATTTTAGAATATAAATACACCATTGTCTCACCGTTCTTTTTTAATTTTAATGGATGGGAATTCCAGCAAGACATACCCACGGTTTACAGTGAATTTACCAGTGAAATACCCGGTAACTTTAAATACAGCATAGCTTTAAAAGGCGGTCGTAAACTAACGGTTAAAGAAGAACGCATCAAGAAAAACTGTTTGTATATGGACGGATACACTCCTGCAGACTGCCACTTAACAGTGTATGCAATGGCCGATGTTCCTGCCTTTAAAAAAGAGGCTTATATGTTAGCAAAAAGTAATTATAAAGCTGGGGTTAAATATGAACTAAGGGAGTTTATGGACTATACCGGTCTAAAGCATAAGTATTCAAAAACCTGGGACGATGTTGAGGACGAATTTAAAACCGACAAAAACATAGGCAGGCAATTGAACAATACTAATTTCTTCAGAAAAAACCTGCCTGAAAACATACTGAAGATTTCTGACAAACTAAAAAAAGCCAAGGCCATTTATACCTTTGTACAAAACCACTATAGGTGGAACGGGAAACATCGGCTTTTCAACGAAGTTCGGGTGCGCGATGCATTTAAAGAGGGGGTGGGAAACACTTCTGAAATCAATTTGGCACTTATCAATGCCCTGCAAGCTTCAGGATTGGATGCTAAATTAATGCTCATTTCAACAAGGGACAACGGATTGCCCACTGATGTTTACCCTATATTGACAGATTTTAACCGCGCTATTGCTTTGCTTACGGTTAACAATGAAACATTTCTTTTAGACGCTGTAGATAAACAAGCGCCTTTTGGGGTAATCCCTTTTCAGGATTTAAACATTAAGGGACGGGTTATGGATTTTAAAAAAGGCAGCTATTGGCACCCCTTGACCCCACACAAAAAAAACATGCTCTATGTAAATACCAAAATCAAAGCTACTGAAGAAGGAATCTTTACTGGTACTCTCACAGAAGTACGTACGGGATATATTGCAATGAACGAAAGAAAACACATTCAAGATTCCAACTTTCAGGACTATGTTAATGAAAAAGAAACAAATAGTTCTTTACACGTAAGCGAACTGAAAATAGAACATAAAACCAATTTGGAAAAGCCCTTAAAAATTAATTACAATGTGGCTTTGGAAACAGAATTAATTGGAGACAAAGTATATGTAAACCCTTATTTTTTCGAAACCTATTTTACCGAAAACCCTTTTACAGCCAATGAAAGGAACTTTCCCATAAATTTTGGATACCCCATTATAACTACTTACTTAATATCGATAGATTTGGATAATAAGTACACAGTTGAACAGCTCCCTGAAAACAAGGTAATAAAACTGTTTGACGACATTGGAGAATGCACGGTTATCTATACGCAAGCAGCAAATAAGATCAATATCCGATTCAGTTTTAAATTAATGGAAGAAAAATTTCCTGTAAAAGCATATCAAGGGATTAAAGATTTCTTTGGGAAGATGATCGATTTTCAAACGCAAAGCCCTATCCTGCTGAAAAAGAAATAAACGTCACTCCTTCCCATCCACATAATCTTGTAAATAACTAAAATCGTCGGTTAATCGCCCGTCGCAGGTGGTCATTTTGGCGCGTGCTAAAACTCCGTTTTTATCTCCGTTGAAAAAAGCGGGCATGACATATTCCATAAACATTTCGCCAAACCCCTCACTGGCATCTTTGGGCAATTCGCAAGGTAGGTTATCTACCGCCATGACCGTTATGGCACCCGGGATATCATAATGGGTTTCTTTTTCGGTGACAGGATCATAGCCGTAAAACGGATCTTCAATGGTAGATGGACGTATAGTACTGGCCACGGGGCCGTCGATATCGCAAGACACATCGGCCACCAAGTTGATGTTAAAGTGCGGATGCCGGGCATCTTCCCGCGTAAACAAATAGGGTGCGCCTTCGCCGTGAAAATGACCGGCGATAAAAAAATCACTTACCGTGGCAAACCGCATAAAATCGCTTTCATAGCCCGAGGGATCATTATAAAACTCTTGTTTCTTGCCTGGCAAACCATCGGTGCGTTTGTTGTAATCCATGACATCGATCATGCAATACACCGGCTCGCTAAAATCTTTGGTAAGATAATCGGTAACGGTTACTTTTTTTATTTTTAAATAATCCAATATTTCCTTGGCTCCGTGAGCCACCTTGCCCCTTCCGGTGAGCAGTATTTTTAGGGTTGGCACCTCTATTTTGTCCAATTCCCTTTTTACCGCATCCAGGTCGGGCAGCAAGTCCACCTTCGTCAGTTCAAACAGTTTATCGCGCAGGCCTAATGCCCTAAATCCGTTATACGCTCCTACCAATCCGGCATAACGGCCAAAACCGATTAAGCGGCTCCCGTTTTTCTTGGTGATGGTTTCATGATCGTACAATTCTATGTTTTTCTTAAGAATGGCTTGCAGCAGCTCCCGGTTATACGGTTGTTTTTTAATGGTATGGCTGAAAAAGAAATATTTTTTATTGGGCATCAACGCTTCAACCGGGACTTCCTTTACCCCTAATAATACATCGGCTTCTGAAACATCCTCCTGTACCGTTACCCCAACCTTTCGGTAAGCTTTATCCTTAAAGATGCGAATATCCGATGTTTCGGCTATAATTTGGGCGTCTGGGTAGTGCTTTATGACTTCTTGACACATTTGAGGTGAAAAAACGACACGATGGTCGGGCGGATTTTTACGTTCTTTAATAAGGGCAAAGGTTATGGCCATTTGGAATGCTTTTTGTATACTAATAGATGTCTTTCTAATTTAGGAAAGACAGCGGCAAAGGTAAGGATTTTAATGTATCTTTGCCCCTGCTCTCCGAAGCAGGTTTTGCTAGGCAACTTTAGCAAAATTGAATTGCGGAAGAGAGTTCACTTGTAGCCAATAGAATGTAATCTTTAATTAGCTACTGCATACTGGTTACTGTTTACTGCAAATGGGGCCGACTGGTTTTGACAGCGGGTCTAATTGTATTGTAAGCATGCCGAGCGCCGGGACACAGCTCGTAAATATCATGTTTCAACCTTTTTTAAACGGCGATAATAATTACGCCCTAGCTGCATAACCCGAATTATAGTACGGTATGCCTCGGCCCGTAAGACGGGCAAGCAGGAAGTCACTCAAAGGCCTTGGTTTACGGCGTTTGGTTTAGTGGCTTCGTAAAAGTAAACCTAGCTGGTGCAGGGCTTTGATGCACTGGCGAAACTTAAACGAAGCTAAGGGGTGCGTTGGTCGTTTCCTGCCGGCAAACCCACGAAAACCCAAGTGGAAACTAAGCATGTAGAAAGCAATATAGTTGCGCGTTTGGACGGGAGTTCGAATCTCCCCGGCTCCACTATTAAATAAAAAAGCCACGCTCAAAGAGTGTGGTTTTATTGTTTTATGCAATCACCGAGCTTGTTCGAAGGGATGGAATAAAACAATAAAAACCGAACGGTACTCCGGGGCTTTGCATTTGCAGGACGGGAACTATTGGAGATCATTTTTTGTAATCTCCCCGGCTACACAAAAAAAAAGAAACGAGGTCGTCTAAATTGTTTTTAAATATTTTCGTTTTTTAATAGGACAAAAATTTGTATTATTTTGTAGGTAGCTTGTCCTATTTTTATATTCATTCTTGAAAATTAAGACCAGACCATGATCAACATAAACTAATTTTTAAACAGTCCAGGACTCTTTCAGCCCCATTAGGTGCTTCATACTTACAGATAGATTTCAAAACAAACTCTGTAGCTAATTAATAAATTGGTAATTTTAGCCTTCTCTTTATCTTAACATAACCTATAGATGTTTCCAACAATTGAATCTTATTTTTCTCTTTTAATGTTATTTGGCGCTTCACAAGCAGTTACAGGTATTTTCCTGTTGTTTAAAGATAAAAAAAGGCCTTATTCAAATACATTACTGGCTGTATTGTTATTGGCTTGGGGATTTTCATGTTATTGGTTTTTTGCATTTATCCATCAATCTCCTTTTTTTAGTGTTACGGTTACTACCTTTATAGGGCCTATGCTTGCTTTAACACTCTTCCCCCCGGTATTTCTTTACGCGAAGTATTTATTTTATGAATATAAGGGTTTTCAAAAAATTGATCATTTACATTTTTCTCCAATATATCTCTACGCAGTTTTTACCATGTATCTTTTTATAGACAGTGACTACTCTATACTCACCATGCGCCATCATGATTTGTACAAAGTACGACAAGAGGTTTGTTCCTATTTGGCAACTTTATTAGGACCTTTCTATTTCATAAAAACGAGTCAGATTTTAAAATTAAGGCAAAAGATGTTAAAACAAGAATATTCTGAAATAGAAAGCCGTAAACTGAAAGGGTTTCAAATTATCAATTATAGTTTTGCCTTGGTTTTTATAATTGGTGGTATATCAACAATTGTTGAAAACACCTATATAAATCCGTATGTGTTATACATGGCTTATCATGCGGTACTTGCGATTAGTATATTTTATATAGTGGTAATGATCTACAAGTATCCCATAGTTTTTAAACGGACCGAAAACGCTCCTGAGCCCTATAGCAATACCACTTCTATGGCTGAAGATTTAAAAGAAAAATCCGACTCTCATAAAACGCAATTTTCCAATGAAAATAATAGTGCCAAAGAAGAGGTTATCATTGCAAAAATTGAAAAGGTTATGAACGAGCAAAAGCTTTACAAAAACCAAAATTTCAGTTTAAATAATCTTGCTGAAGCCGTATCGGAGAGTCGTAATGCCATTTCGCATGCGCTTAATAACAAGCTAAATAAAACATTCTATAATTATATAAATGAACTGCGCATTCAAGAAAGCAAGCACTTACTTTCAGACAAAAATTTACAGCATTATACCATTGAAGGCATTGCGATTGAGTCGGGTTTTAAGACTATTTCTGTCTTTTACAGGTTCTTTAAAGATATAGAAAAAGTAACTCCTGCAGTTTACCGTAAAAAAGTGCTCGACCTTTAAAACCACTATTTGTCAATAGATTAGAATATTCATATATAGGTTTAGGACCAAAAGGAGCAATATAATTTGTTCGATTGAATTTAATCCAATTAGTTTGTTATAAAATTTATTTATGCCTTCTTCTCGATGGCACGTAACTCCTTAAAAACGCTTTTAATGAAAAAAATTTATTTTATTTTTATGTTCACGCTGTTCACATCATTAGCTTGGGCACAAAACATGGATACTCCAAATAATCAAGGTTCCCTACAACCTTTCAAGGATGATGTTGAATTGCACCCTGATTTTGAACAAAACAACCTAGAAGGATGGACTTCTCTAGATATAGACGGATTTGACACAGCAGGCCCGTTCCAAGATTTCCCTGGCAAAGACGGTCCTTTGGGCTTTATCGTTTACACACCCAGTCAAACGGATCCCCCAAATGACTTTGATGAATTCACGCCACATTCGGGTGAAAAGTATTTTGCAAGTGTTTCGTCTTATGACGGGCCGGTAAATGACTGGTTAATTTCCAATGAACTGTATGACCACGAAGGAGGAACATTATCTTTTTACGCTAAAAGCTCATACGATTTTAGCGGGAATGATAAGTTTAAAGTAGGTTATTCTACAACCGACGCTAACCCCGAAGATTTCGAACTTTTTAATAACGGAAATGCCACATCTACCACTTTGTCATGGACTAAATACGAATATGAAATCCCTGCTGGCGCTAAACACGTAGCTATTAATTGTGTGTCAGAAGCAACGATGATGCTAGTTGATGACATACAATTTATGCCTAATATAGAAGCTTTGGCTCCAAATTCGATTTCCGATTTTTCAAAAGAAGTGGATCTAACCAATGAGGTGCAAGCAATTTTCAATTGGAAAAACCCAACTACCGATTATGCCGGAACCCCCCTCACAGACTTGGCTGGTGTAAAGGTGTACCGTGGCACGCATCCCATGAACCTTACTGAAATTGCAGATCTACCGGCTACAGCTGGTCAAACTATGACGTATACGGATAATTTACCCGAAGAAGAATCGTACATTCACAGGTTTGTTCCTTACAATACCTCTGGAAATGGCAAGCTATATGATACACCTCTAACATTTTTCGGGTATGAAACCGTACCCGGTGCGCCCAATAACATATCGATAACACAAAATGGAAGTTTACAAAACGTAATTTCATGGGATGAAGTAGACTATGGCGTGCTAGGAGGACCGCTGCAAGAACCTGTGGTAGGATATACCATTGTCCGGAGCTTAGGGCAACATGATGAAGTTTTGGCTGAAATGCATAGCGGTACTACTTACACCGAAACGGAAATTCCTGATTTAAATTTATACACCTACAGTATAATTGCCCAAACAAGTGCTAATAACCTTGGTAAACCCGGCACTATGGCAACCTACTCAGGTTTAGATGAAAACCAAGTATCCATAACGAATGGCAATGAAGTATCTGATCAAGCTTTTGAACTTAGTAGAAATACGATTATTTCTCAAAGTATTTATACCCCTGAAGAAATAGGCAATACAGGTCTTATTACATCTTTATCATATTTCGGAAACCTAGGAGCTACCACCACCGCACGCTATAAAATTTACATGAGCAAAACAGACCGCGAAACATTTGGAACCAGTATTTACAATGCGGTGTGGGAGTATTTTGGAGATCAAAAGCTTTTATTTGATGGCGAAATTGAATTTCCAGAAGGGCGTAATGCTATTAATATTCAATTGGATCAACCCTTTTACTATGATAATAGCAACGATGAAAATATTATAATTACCATCGTGAAGCCCTTATTAGAAAATGTACCAACTGTAAATCCAAGAGAATTTTACAATACTCCAGTAGAGGGGATGCGAACGTATTACGCTAAAGGATATACTATTGACCTAAGCGAGGTGACCACCCAACCAGCATCTTGGAACACAGAAGAAATAAACACCATCCCAAGCATCGTAATGGAAAAGAAAACAAATTACGGTAGTTTAACCGGTATGGTAACAAGGGCTGGAGATGGTTCTGAAATGGACGGTGTCACGGTAGCGATTGCTCCGGAAGGCGCAGAGACATATCAAACTGAATCTACCATAACAGACCAAACAGGCGCCTATACCATCCCTGCCATATTACCAGGCACGTATGTAGCCACTTTCTCCAAAGATTCTTTTAATACCTATGAAACCAGTATTACAATTGAACCCAATACCCAATTGACCCTCGATGTCGTTCTTAACGATGCCCTTCCCATACTTATATCAGGAAAAGTAGAAAATACGGCAGGAGCCGGAATAGAAGGGATAAACCTAAACTTAGATGGTTTTTCAAAATTTAGCACGACTAGTGATGCTTCGGGTAATTTTACTTTAGAGGCGTTTGCTGAAAAGGAATATGAGCTTACTATTGTTCATCCTTTATATAAAAATCAATCTATTTCTTTAACCAGTGAAGCGGGTAACCATACACTTGACCCTATTGTACTTGAACTAGATCCGCACAAACCAAGAAATATAATAGCGGTTAACAATAATGGAGTAGGAGAAATTGAATGGACTACCCCAGTTGGTTACTTAAATGAAAAAACCATTGGTTGGGGAACTTTTGACACCGCAGGAGATTCATGGAGCAACGGTGGTCAAGCCTTTATGGCAGGTATAAGATTAGAGCCTTCAGATTTACAAGCTCAAATAACAGAAGATGCCGAACTTACCCATGTAAAAGCCTATTTTGCAAATAACGCTGAAGTGATTATTAAAATATTTGAAGGGGCCAACGGAGAAAACCTTATTCATTCCCAACCTGCCTCAATTCCAAGTGAAGATTGGTATGTTTTTGAACTAACTAAACCCCTTCAAATTGATGATACTAAAGAATTGTGGATTGGTATAGAATTTATAGCTGGGGAATATGGTTCTTACCCAATGGGTCTTGATGATGGGCCAAATGCCCCAGATAGAAAAGGAAGTATGTTATTTGAACATGGTAGCTGGACCGGAATGAGCCTCACCAATAAAAACTGGAATATATACGGAATAACCAACAATACAATGGAGGCCAACCCAGCAGGGTATAAAGTATATCGAAGTCCCGCTTCAGTAAATGAATGGACTGAACTTACACCGTCTGCCATTACATCTACTACCTTTAGCGATACACTGCTGGAGGATGAAGACCCAAATATGTATAAATATGGCGTCATTGCGGAATATGCCAATGGTTTGATTTCCGAGAAAGGAATTTCAAATGAAATTCAACATGAAATGCTATTTGATTTTACCCTAGAATTAAATCCTGATTTTGGTACGGCAGAAGGTGCGTATGTTTCAATATGGAATGGTACTAATTTTGAAGAGACAGTTACTACCGCTTCAGAAGCCACATTTTCTAACCTAATGAGAGGAAATTACAACCTTAGGGTTGAAAAGGATAATTATGAGATTGTTGAACTTACTGATGTAGCAGTAGAGAACAACGGTACTATTGAAATCCCGCTTAACCTCCTTAAAGTCCAGCCCTCAAATTTAACGGCTACGGCTATTGAAAATTCCACGTCTGTAAGACTCAACTGGAACTTAAATGATACATTTACCGATCAGGTTGAGAAATATGACGATTTTGAGCGTGAGAATATAGGAGAGTACATATTGAAAGATTTAGATGGTCTCAACACGCACACTTACATCGATTTCAGTTGGCCCGATGCAGGTGCCCCTATGTCTTTCATGGTTTTCAACCCTTATGCCACAACACCTTCCGTAGCAATTGATGCCTTTTCAGGACGTAGGTTTTTAAGCGCTATGTCGGGGCCTAACGGCGCTAATAATGATTGGCTTATAATCCCTGCCGGAAGTGGTGAATTTTCCTTTATGGCGGCTTCGTTAGTAGGCTCCGAACCAGAACGTATCAAGGTGCTATATTCTACTTCCGGGTCTGATGTTTCAGATTTTACAGCTTTTGGAAACGAAATAAGCGTTCCAGGAAACTGGACGGAATATTCTTTCGATGCTCCTGCTGAAACTAAATATGTAGCTATTAATTATATTAGCAACGATACTTACTTCTTAAAATTGGATAACCTTACTTATGAAAAACCATTTAGTCATGCGCTTTCTTATAATGTATATCTCGATGGGGAGTTAATTTCAGAAAATGTCACAGAAAAAATGTTTGTACTGGACGATCTTTCTACCGAAAACCACATAGCAGAAGTAGAAGCAGTATATGAGACAGGGGTGTCCCAAAAAACTGAAATTGAATTTAATTTGTTGAATATCGATACGTTTAAACACAATAAATTCAATCTCTACCCTAATCCCACTAATGGTGAATTTTCTTTAGAACTTGAAGAAGATGCGACGGTCAATATAATCGATATGCACGGTAGAATCCTGTATTCGGGCAAAGCAAAAGCCGGTGTAACTAAAATGGACCATGATCTTTCTTCAGGCACCTATCTAATACAGGTTCAAACAGAAAGAGGTACTACTGCTAAAAAGTTAATTTTCTTATAGTCAATCAGTTTTAATTTTTCAGTAATTAGAAAAGAGGGCCGTCGCCCTCTTTTTTAATAGTTATACTTTAGGTTCTCAATTAGAACTGCCGTACACTGTTTAAATTTTAAAACGTTCTAATGGCAATTACTTTATAAATCAAAAACATCAAGAAAAAACCGATTCCACATCAAAAAGAAGAGGTGTCATTCACAAAAGACAAACTTCCTGTGGAGCTTGTCCACTTATCACTATTTGCCAATAAACAAAAAACCTACGACTTCGAACCTTGCCCAAAAACAGCTCTAAAATTGCATTCAGGAATAAGAAGTTGTTTAATTTTTCAATAATTCTTTGGCTTTATCAATGGCCAAACAACAGATATTTCCGAAGGAATCTTCCCCTTTTTCAACCAATTGGTACGCATTTACAAAATTGTAGTAGGCCCCAATAGCTTTTTTGCTGTTCTTTGCCCGTATCAATGTTTCATACGAAGATCGCCGCAAGTCTTTTCTAATGATGGCATTGACGTACGTTTTCAATTCTTCATCGGGAACCACAACCTCGCCTTCTATTTTTCTTCGGAAAGCGATGCGCCGTTTTCTAGAATTGTATGTATCGGCTAAATTGCGCAATGTCCCTTTTTTATAAGCCGTAAAATCCTCTTGGCAACGATATGGGAAAGCCATCGTTGAATTTCCATCGGCATCGGACGGGTACAGCCACAACCCTTTTTTAAGACGCTTTTTTAGTTTTCTGGGTATTTTAAAAGAAGCCATATACGTTTGTTTGAATATTAAAGATACCGATTAAAATAATAGTTGTAGCCGAATAAAACATGAAACTTGAGACCTGAAACATGTAACTCAAAACTCAATCGATAACCGGTTTTGGTAATTTACAGAAACGCATCCCGCAATCGGCGCTCAAAAGCCAGTCGTTAGACCCACCATAAGTTTTAAGAAAACCATAAGGCACATTGCCGTTTTAAACCCATAATTTTGCGCCGTGAAAAACAATACGCCAAAAACAATTTTCGGCACAGACGCTAGGGTCGTTGTGCTGGGCATTGCCCGCATGGCCGATGCCGTGGGCAACTCTTTTTTAGTAGTTGTACTGCCATTGTACATTGCCAGTGGCGAGGTTTCAGGCGATCTTTTTGGGCTGTCTGAAACACTGATAACCGGAATTGTCCTAGGGCTTTTTGGTTTGGTGAGCAGCATATGCCAGCCCCTTACCGGCCGGCTGTCCGATAAACTGGGGAAACGACGCCTTTTTGTACTGGTCGGGCTCTTCCTCTTTATGATCGCCAATTTTCTTTACACCTTTGCCGATAGCTATGCGCTGTTATTGCTCATCCGAACGGCACAAGGTATAGCGGCAGCCTTGACCATCACCGCAACCTTGGCCTTGGTAAGCGAACTGAGCAGCGAGAATAACCGCGGGGGCAATATGGGCGTGTACAATGCCTTTAGGCTTATCGGGTTTGGGGTTGGCCCCTTGGCCAGCGGTGCTTTGGTAGAAGGCGGTCCGTACAACCTTCCGTTGATAGGAAGCATAAACGGTTTTGTAGCCGCATTTGCACTGGCTGCCCTCGCCGCCTTGTTAAGCATCATCCTCGTCGCCTTTTTTGTACGGGACCCTGAAAACACCAAGCCCAATAACGAAAAAATGATCATCCATTTTAAATCAAGCATACCCGGAAAAATACTCGATCCCATCTTTACCCTCGGCCTCGCCACCTTGTTTATGAGTATGGGATTTGCCCTGCTCGCCCCCATTGAAATAGAAGTAAACGAACGGCTTTCGCAAGGCGCCTTTTTGTTTTCCATTGAGTTCAGTGCCTTGATTGTTTCCATGGCTATTTTACAGCCCATTATTGGCAAAGCAAGCGACAAATATGGCAGGAAGGTGTTTATTGTCATCGGACTTGTTTGCTTAATCCCCATTATTCTCTTTGAAGGCCTCGCCACCCAACCGTGGCATATGATTACCGCCCGAACGCTCCACGGCATCAGTGCGGCCATGGTTTTTGCCCCTGCCCTGGCCTTGGCGGGCGATCTGGCAAAAAAAGGACAGGCCGGGGCCCAACTATCGGTGCTTTCCGTGGCTTTTGGGCTGGGCATCTCGTTTGGGGCCTTCTTAACCGGTTTTGCCATTCGGTTCGGGTTTATCGTACCCTTTGCCATAGGGGCCATATTAGCTGGAATAGGCGCTATATTGGTCTATACGCAAGTGCCAAGGCATAAACCGTGATCCCCTCTGTTGATTTTTAGATCGCTAACGTTCCTTTCGAACTTTTTCATATCCTGGGAAATAACGCAATTATGGATAACGGGATGATCGTTAGCTTGCCTTGTATTTAAGCAAACCCAAAATTTTATTTTGTAAAGCCTACCAGCCTTTCCGTAAGGAACAATAGTATATAAAGCCCTAAAAAAACAGGCCTTCCGTAGACTAAAAAAATCTCACCCTATCACAGCAGGGGTTGTATTTTATGCCAAAACCGATTATCTTAGCCGCGATGTAGGTAAAATCTTATTATTATTAAACACTGTGTGTTGAAAACAAACCCTCGAGTATGGCAACTGCCACCTATCGCATATTCACTATGACTGCCCCATAATATGAAAAAGATCCTTTTTATTGTCCTTTTGGCGCTTTCAGGAGCCATGTTGGCCCAGAATACCGTGAGTTCCGAAATCATACAAAAAGCAGATAGTTTGCTGAAACAAAAAGAATACCTGCGTGCTGCACAGCATTGGGAAACTGCCATCCAACACACCTCAAAAAAAGACCCTTCTTATTCGCTTTATAGCAGTAAATTGTTTTTTACAAAAGGAAAAATTTCTGAGCAAGAAGGTGATTATCCAACCGCTGTAACCTATTACAACAGCGCACAAAAAGCCCTAAATGACCATACTTCTCCCGTAGCGCCAGAGTACGTTATCGATACGTATAACGGTTTGTATCACGCATTGGCCTATGCTGGCAAATGGGAAATGGCCCTCGTAAAGGGCAACGAGGGACTGGCATTTTTTACCGAAAAGGTGAACAAGGAAACCCAAGCAGATTACATCTATGATTTGGCATACATCAATGACCGTTTAAAGAACCACACCGAAGCCATTGCGCTTTACCAACAGGCCATCGATAAGTACAAAGAACTAAAAACCAATAAAAATTTCGATCTGGGCTTGGCCTATCAGAACCTTGCGACTGTTTACAGTACCATTGGTTTTTTTTCAGAACGGTTGAAAAGTTTTGAACAAGCAAGGAGCTATTGGGAAAAGGACACAGAAATCAATCCCAGTTACCTTATCACCCTTTACGGAAACTTGCTTAAATTATATATAGAATATGGAGATACTGCAAAAGCGGAAGCGCTCTTTACCGCTTTAAACCAAATACCCAATAACACCTTGCAAACTGCTGATATCGCGAGCAAGTTCAGATTGAAAGTCATGTATAATGCATTTTTGGGGCAGCTTACTGAAACAGAAATGCAGCAACGTTATTTTAATGCATTTTTTTCCAGCTTACCGTTACACGAAAAAAACCAGTATAGCAACCATTATCTGGCCGCATTGCTTGAGCTGGCAGACCTCTACATAGCTCAAGAAGTGGACCAACTGGCCAACAAAACCCTGAGTAGCGCTTTAACGGTTTCAAAACGGTATCACAAACCGTTTTACGAAATGTCCGTTTATTCCAAGCAGGCAAAACTTGCCATCGGTAAAAATGACGATACGGCAGCGCTCGATTACTTAAACATGGCGTTGGCCATTGACGAGATAGAACCCATTGGTTTAGTTAACGTGGCAAACATTTTAATCAAAAAAGCAAACTTGCAAACTAAACGTAAACGTTTTGCAGAAGCCAACGCTGCTTTGAAAAAAGCATTGTCTGCCCTTGCTGAAAAACAAATCGATCGCCCAGAAGCCATTACTGTTAAAACCTTTGAAAAACAACACAGCTCTTTTTTTATAATGGCACTGAAAGACGCTGCTGGGGTTTACAAAGAACTTTATAACAGCACCCAACAAAAGGACTATGCTAAAAATGCCCGCTACTTGTATAGCTTAGCCGCCGAAGTGTTTGGATTGTACTATCAAAACGGGGAGTACAACACAGACTTAGATCATTTCAACAAATCGATAAATGAGGGAATTTATGAAATGCATACAGCCTTGGGGCTTTCCCTGTCAGACACGGTAATAGAAAGGGTACAGGCCAATAACTCCCAAGTATTGCGCAATGAATTTGAACGGAAATACACCCAGTTCCTTGCCGTGGACCAAAGCCTGTTGTCCCAGCGTAATGTATTGCAGTTCAAGATCAAACACCTACAAGATAGCAAAACCGGGAAAGGAAAGCGGCAACAACTTCAGGATTCTTTAAAAACATTAGATCGTGAAATAGCGGCCAAAGCGCCTTTGTTGCAATCGTTTTACCAGAATGTGTACCAGCTCAAAAACATAAAACAGCATATATCGAAAGACGAACTGCTTATAAATTATTTTATGGGCTATGAATACTCTTACGCCATTGCCATTTCAAAAAACGACGTCCATTTGTACCGGTTAGCCAAAACCGATACGCTAAAAGAAACGTTGAACGCATTCTACAACGCTTTGCAAAACCCGCAAAAAAACGTTTTGCCACAGGCACGTCAATTATACAAGAGCCTCATACTGCCTTTGGAAGACAAGCTTACCACGTACAAAACCCTTACAATTATCCCAGATGACTATCTGCATTACCTACCCTTTGAAGTACTGGAGCGTGAGAAGGGGCCCCTATTAACCACCCACACCATACAGTACGCCAATACAGTGGCATTGTGGTATTTCCTCAAGGAACACCCCTATCAATCAAAAGCCGATAAGGATTTACTGGTCGCTTTCGCTCCCCAATATACATCAACCGAAGATAAGGGCCAGAATTTGAGAGGCAGTCGGTTTCAGGAAATAGAAGGTGCACGCCAAGAAGCTGAAACAATTACCACCACTTTTGGAGGCGACTTGTTCTTGGGCGACGAAGCAACTATTGAAAATTTTATAACCCATAGCAGTACCTACAAAATTTACCATTTGGCTATGCACGCGGTTTTAAACGAGCAAGAACATTACAAATCGAGCCTTATTTTTAACGGCAACGACCCTTTTGACTTTTCCTCACTTTACGGCCTTTATTTTCCTGCAGATTTGGTGGTATTGAGCGCCTGTAATACCGGTGTGGGTAAATTGGCTTCGGGCGAAGGCTTGTTAAGTTTGTCAAGGGCATTGACCTATTCTGGCGCACGGTCCAGTGTTTACAGCCTTTGGGAGGTTCCCGATAAAGAAACCGCCGAAATTATGGCTTCTTTTTACCGGTACCTTCAAACGGGGGAGAATAAAGCAACGGCCCTGGCCAATGCCAAGCGCGATTTTAAACAAAACAACCCTATGAAAGGCCATCCGTATTATTGGGCAGGGTTTGTTATTGCAGGGGATACTGTCCCCATATTAGCTAAAAACAATACCCTGCAGGGGCTTCTGTTGGTTACCGGGGTAGCCGTGTGCTTAGGTGTATTTTTATACAGGCGAAAAAAACAAGTAAAGTCATCAATCTAATTGCTCCAACAGGTTTCTTGCCGTTTGGCTCAATGGGCTTTTTGCCTGTGTTACCTTGTTTAAATAATGGGTAGCTTGTGCCAAGTTTTCAAGCTTGATATATGCCAATCCCAAATACCAATTTGCAGGAGCGGCAAAATCACTTTGGGTTACTTCCCAAGGATAGCTTTCTAACACCTCAATGCCCTCATGTGTTTGGTTTGAAGCTAAAAGGCTCACTCCCTGATAAAAAACCAAATAATCCTTTGAAGTAGCTTGGTACAAGGCTTTGAAAGCTGTGGCTGCTTTAGTATATTGTCCCGTTTCGTACAGCTCAAAGGCACCTGCAGCGACATCTTCTTCGGCAAGTTGGCTCCTGCTCGACAAATGCACCACATTTGGGTAAGGTTCAAAATAATCGGCATAAAGTGTTTGGGTGGTCGGGGGTTCCTCGTATAAAAGCGAACCTATAGCGATAAGCACCACAACTGCAGCAGCTGCATAAACGTACCAAAAGGAGCGTTTTTTTTGTTTTGCCTCCAACGACCGAAACCTGTTTTTTAAATCACTGTGCTCTTCCCGTGCAATAGCTTCTTTTAGCTCCAGTTCATTGTAAAACCGTTCCCTTAGCGCAGCATCTTCCTTCAAGAGCTGTTGCAGTTGCTCAAATTCCACATTAGAAATCCTATTGCTGAAATATGCTTCTATTAACGCTTCTTTATCCATCTTTTCTCACTAAATCCTTTAATTGTTTAAGGCATCTTGATTTCTGGCTCTTTAAGACATCTTTGGATGAATATGCCAACGCTTTTGTTATTTCGTCCAATGTCATCCCTCTGTAATAATAAAGTGTCAATACGTGTTGGCATTTTTTGCCCAACTTGCGCCAAGACGTTCTCAAAACTGCTTGTTGCTGCTGTTCTATGTCGGTTTCAAAAACCTTCATTTCTTCTGAAATATGAATCGCATTACCGTCGTGATATATTTTTTTGGTATGGTTCAATTGCTTATAGGCCTTAAATTTACCAATGGCAAAAAGATAGGTTTTTAAAGAGCTGGTCAACCTAACCAGCTTTTTATTCTGCACATTCTCATATAGCGTAATAATAGTTTCTTGATAAATATCGGCTATATCGTCTGGGGATAATGCAAACCTTCGGGCGTATAAAAGAAACTCCTCTTTATATGTTAGGTAAATGTGATCTAAGGTTTTTAAATCATTTTGTTTCAGTTTATCAATTAAAAATTGGTCTTTAACCATTTATGCGCTATTAAAGAAAAAGTAAACATCCCCAAAAATAAACTTTTTTATCACAGCGTACAATTTCATTCAGTTTCAGACAAGTAGGGCTCACCAATAAAAAAACGCCATTTTTTTTTGGTTTCTATGTTTACTTTCAGTTTCAGGAGGTATAAATAGGCAAATACATTATTAAAAAAAACACACATGAAAAAAACACTATTGATTATGATGATCGCTTTGGGTGCGTTAGGCAGTGCCCAAGCACAAAACGACACAAGAATTGGGGCTTTCTTGGCCTACGGGAGTGAAATTGAAAGTTTAGGGATAGGCGTAAATGCGGCTTTTCCCGTTATAGAAAACCTTACCGTGGCCCCATCCCTTATTTATTATGTTCCAAAAGAAAACTATGGCTTTAAAATCAACTGGTGGGAAATCAATGCGAACGCCAACTATTATTTTGTAAATAACGAGGCATTGGGGCTGTACGCCCTTGGAGGCCTCAACTACAGTAATGTTAAGGTATCGTACGATGAAACTTGGGGCTTTATGGGAGAAAGTTCGGTTTCAGACGGACGTGTTGGGCTCAACCTGGGCGGTGGTCTCAATTTCGATATTGGGAGCAACATCCTCCCGTTTGCAGAATTGAAATATGTCCTTATAGACGGTGGGCAACTAGTGGCTGCCGCCGGTGTAAAAGTCAACCTATAAACCCATATCCAACCAAAAACCCTGTATCCAGATCGACTGGAAACAATAATCATATAAAACTTAAATAAAACACGTATGAAAAATTATTTTAAACCTACCTTTTATGTAAGCTTGGTATTGTGCAGTATTTTAATGCTGTCTTCTTGTAGTAAAGATGATGATACTATTAAAGACGATAGCAACCCAGATGAGTTATTACCAGCTATTGTGCTTGAATGCGATTATTTTAAAGAAGACCGGGTGTTGAAAAACGACACCTTGCGCCCAGTGGATTATGTGATACCCTGTTGGACCACCGTAAATGGAAACCTAAAGGTAGAGCCCGGTGTGGTAATTGCTTTCGAAAACGATGCGGGGATGTTCATTGATATGGACAACCACATTTTTGAAGTAAAGGGCACTGCAGAAAACCCAGTGATCTTCACGGGCACTTCAAAACAAAATGGACATTGGAGAGGGCTGTACTTTTCAACGGCCCACAACCCAAACAATAAGATAGAGCATACGATTATTGAATATGCCGGATCAGAGCCATTAAAACCCACCTCGCCAGTATATGAAGGCAGTCTGGCAATAAGCGGCGTATCGGGAACCACCCCTCAAGCATTACTTATGAACCACGTTAAAATAAGAAATAGCGGAAATTTTGGTCTCGATTTTTCAGGGTTGCAAACCAATGCCAATGTCACGGTACGCAACCTTACCCTAACCGAAAATAACGGGGTTGCGGCCAAGGTAACAGCAGAAATGGCCCATATTTTCGATGCGAGCTCTTCCTACTCGGGCAACGAGGTAGATGTCGTGAACATTGTACGTTCATATTATGAAATAACCCAGCCCGTCACTTGGAAAAACTTAGATGTACCGTATTTGGTTGACGACCGTGTCCATATTAAAGACGGCGGGCACCTTACCATTGCAGCAGGAACAGAGCTCTATTTTAAGCCTTTGGCCTATCTACAGGCCTCAGACGGTTCTACTGCCGGCGGCAATAACTTAAGTCTAAAAGTTATGGGAACAGCCACCAACCCAGTATTGCTTTCAGCAGCTAATGGCACCAATTGGGGAGGAATCTATTTTGGCTATACCCAAGAGGACAACAGCATATCGCACGCAGTTATCGAACTTGCAAAAGGAGACTTTCCAGTTGGCAACATTGAAAACACAGGCGCCATTTACATGCATGCCAGCCCTAAGCTTGCTGTTGCCAATACACTTTTTAAAGACCTGCCCAACTGTGCTTTTTATGGATACACCACAGATCCATTTGAGAATCTAACCTTGAGCAATGTTAGTTTTAACAATGTAGGAGGTGAACTTTGTGAAGAATAAACCAACAGTAGCGGCGCACAAACGAATTAGCCGTTTGTGCGTCGCTTTTTCCATAATAAACACGGTTTACAGTGGCTGCCTACTTACGGGGTGAAGCAGCCTTTACAACATACAGCTTCATAGCATTTCAGAATAAAAGCACCATGAAAATCACACCATTTAAGCAGGCGCTCTTAGCCCTCATTTTATTTGCAACGGCTACCGCTTTTGGTCAAACCGTCAACGCCGAAACCCTTATAGGCACATGGGAACTGAAAGGTACCCTAATGGGCAATGATGGCTCGGGCTGGGTATTGCCCCATAAACATTCAGCCCCAGATTGCGGAAAGGACCATACTCAATTTTCAATAAACAACCAAGGGAAAGAACTAACGTACCACCAAAACTGCGATGTGAACGAAAAACCATTTCAGTGGCACTTAGAAGGCAATACCTTGACCCTCTCGAGAGGAGAAAAAACTGTTCTGTGGCATATCCTCAGTTTAGAAAACGGGCGGTTAAAGGTAGGTGTCCAAACCCATCCAGATGCCACTAACAAAATGTATGTTATGTACATAAAAAGAAGTTAATTAACACGTAACCATAAAAACAAACATCATGAAAAATTTCAAAAAAACACAATGTATTCTATGGCTTGGTTTAGCCCTTATCGTTATGGGCTGTTCGAAGGACGATGACCAGAGCGACGACTCAAACAACGCAAGTAAAAACCAAATTACATTTGATATATCCGGGGCTGTCGAAGGTAAAAAAACCGGTTCTTCGTATATCGTTATTGTTGAAGGTGTAAATTATAGCATATCCAATAACGATGGGACATCTATTGATGACCAAACGTTTAGCCTTTCTTTCTACAAAAAATTCAAAGACAACAGCACCACTAACCCTGCCAAAGGAACCTACCCTATAGACGATGTGGTGAACCTTACAGACACCGATGGGTTTTGGATTGTATATACCGATACGGTTAACGATATCGATTTTAGCCAAGACGTGTCGGGGACGCTTACCATTACCAGCAACACCAACAACCAGCTTAAAGGGACTTTCGAGTTTTCAGCAAGCTCTAGGGAAACAGGCGAAACCATAACGGTAACCAATGGAAAATTTTCGGCTGCTATAGATTAGCCCACTTATAACATTAACGGTTTCAGTAGGGGAACCAACGTGTTCCCAACCCGTTCTTTATGGTATTGAACACGAGCTATCACCAATGGCCCCGGGCTATCTGCCCGGGCAGTAGGTGGCTATTCTATTTCCCAAGAACAACAACCAATCGTAACGCCTGCTTATTGTAAAGCGGGTCACATCCCTTATGTGTACGTGCTTCTAACCAACCTCAGGTAAAGCACTACCACTTCGAAGGATACACCCTGCGTCTCTCAGGTATTCACCTCATTTTTTTGTATCTTATAGTGGTATGAACTTCAATAACCACAACCATAACGTACCGCTATTACTCCTCACTGTAGCCATGTTACTGCTCGGTTGTGCCGAAACCAAAGAAAAGCAGCCGAAAAAGAAAAAGATGACCACCATGACCGTAACGGCAACCGCCTACAACTCGGTAGAGCACCAAACCAAAAAAGGAAACCCCTCTTTAGCCGCTTGGGGTGATATTTTGGAGCCTGGTGAACGCGCCATTGCCGTTTCGCGCGACCTCATCAAAATGGGGTTGGACCACAATGAGGAAGTAGAAATCTATGGCCTACCGGGCACTTATATTGTAAAAGATAAAATGAACAAACGCTGGAAAAAGAAAATCGATATCTATATGGGCTTGGACGAAGACGCTGCCCGCCAATGGGGCAAGCAACAAGTGGAGATCCGGTTCAATAAAAGGGATCGGCCGCACGACAAGTTTTCGGAAAATGGGCTTGGGAAAACGAAGTAAACCATTCGATTTAGGAAACTTATAATTTGTTATAAACGCTGCCAATAGCAGTCTAATCGATTTTAAAATTAAATTTAAGAACCTCAATTTTTGAGGATTTTTTCAACCTTTAGGGTTGTTTTTTACAAAAGTTCGCTTCGGCCTATCGAAAATTTATCGTAAAATTTGAAATGAGAGTGCCGTTACCATTTTAGGCTGTTTGAGCAAGACAAATGTTTCACTCAAGCAAGGATGTCAAAGCGAGTTCCTAAAATTTAGGCACCGAATGATAAATTTAGATAAAGTGAAGCCTGTCCCGAGCCAAGTCGAGGGGTAAGCCTAGATTTTTTTGCTTGGTTTATCCTGAGCTTGTCGAAGGATTTTTTCATCAATGGAAAAAATGAACATATTAAATATTCAGAACATTAATGATTAGGTACATATCCATATAAGGTTTTTATAGAGGTAAAAATAATTAAAACACCCTATACAAAGTAGTCACTAACCTACCCTTAAAACCAGGCGACGGAATAGACAACAACTCCTTTTCTTCTTGTACCTTAAAATGGAACGGAGCCGCCAACAGATCAACCCCACTGTTCTTTTCTAGGCGTATTCCCTGTCCTGAAATAATATCGATATTAGGTGCAAAATCCCCTTCCGGTAGGTGCTCGGTGAGGATCACATATTTAAAACGGTATAGTTTCTCGACAATCGCTTGAATCTCTGCATTTGATAGGTGTTGCAATACCTGCCTCACAATCGCACAATCGCCTTCGGGCAACTCATCTTCGGCAAGATTTAAGGTATAAAAGGTTACACTTTCTGTTTTGAATGTCTTTTTATTATGGGTGATTAAATCGGGGACAATATCGATGGCTTTATATTCCTTGGTAAATGGCACCAACTCCTTCCCCACATTAAAATCCCCACAGCCCAAATCGCATACCACGGGTCGCGTTTTCAACTCCTTTAAATAAGCAGAAACTGCGTTTATATAGGTATTTACCACTTCGGTATCATGCGAGCCTAAGCCCGAATAGAACTCATGCTGCTCCCCGCCCCATAGGTTATTTTCATATACCTGTATCATCGCATCTTTGGTGGGCCAGGGTTGTTTGTTGTGGGTTTTTTTCATGGGGGGGTGTAAATTGTACGTTGTTGGTATGAGCTGTTAATTCTTGTTTTTCTAAGATATTACGCTACTTTCAAAATGTTTGCTGTATTATAGAATAACCTTTTAAAGGTATTATTCCAATTATTTAAATTATGTACGATGCCTCAAAAATCCTTACCTAAATTCTCACCTCATCATATTTAACATCCTCCTCCGCAACTATCCCCAACTCTTCTTTGGCCTCTCCCATAGTTACCTGCTCATTCATCAACATTGGTAGCAACTAACCTTATTAAAACTATATCCTTTTTCATTTCTACTTATCTACAATTTAAAAAGGTTAATAATCAAAAAACTAATTTTGCTTTTATACCCTCCAACTTTGCTCTTCTTGAAGTACCTCCCCATTTTTTTTCATCTTCAAATAACACATCGTACCCAACTATTAATAATATATTTAAGTCAAGAGCTTTATAATACTCTCGTATAACATCCACATTTTTAGTTACTACTTCACAGCAATATTCAAGTTCATTTAATTTAAATTTTCGTTGATCATAAATTCGTTCTGCATTTTTATCAATTTCAGTATGACTGGTCTTAGGAAAATAATGAAGTAATACAGCCTTTATATTTTCTAAGGTTCTAGGATAAACATCTGGTCTCATAAATACACTATATTAATTTTTAATAAATTTACCATCCTCCTTTGTAACCATCCAAAGCTCATTCTCAATTTTAGGATATGCATCCTCTACCGTCACTTGTTCATTCATCAGCATAGGCAACAACCAATCGCGTAAAGCTGTGAGCTTTGGGTTTTTCTTTCTTATAACCGCTTCCATTTGCTTATCGCAGCCTATACAGAAGTAGCCTTTACGACCACTTTGAGCATCATCGATAAACAAGTGTTCTCCTTTTACATTTTTAGCCCAATCGTTATTAGCTTCTATGTCATATTTTTTTTCTTCTAAAGGCACTTCTTTTTATTTAGATGATTGTTCTACTATAGCAATTTAGCTCGTATTATTTACATTTTATATTAATGTACTCGTGAATCTCAAGAGTTTTCAACTATTGAGATTTCTTCATCTGTAAGATTGTATAGTTTATATACTAAGGTATCGATTTCTGCTTCTAACGTTATGGTGTCTGCTTCTGGGTTGTCTTTTTTTAGTAAAAGGATTTGGGTAACTTTTTGCTTTATAGAGACACTTATACTCTCCTCATAGATAAATGGCATTGCTTTTATATCTACCGTTTTTATTTGCGCAAATGCTTTACCAGATTCTTGTTTATAAAAATGTAAGTAAAAATTAAGTAATGAACTATTTAACAGTCCTAATACAAAATATAAATCAAAATTTGATTTTTCATTATTTACAACAATATGTACTGTTTTGTCATTATAGTTACAATTAGTGTCAATAGTTGCAATAATATCTTTTGAGGTTTGTCTATATATTATCTTCGGATTTATCTCAAAGAAATCCTTTGAAAACCTAAAAACATCATTTTCATTTAATAATTCTTCAAAATTGTGTCGCAGGTAATTGGATGGAATTTTCTGGGAATATCTAAATATATCACCACCTTTTAAATATGGTTTATCAGAATCGTCTAATTGTTTACCAGAGTATAATATTCTACTACCAACTGAACCTCCTCTTGTTTTACCTCTTCCAATTGACCAGTAATTAAAGCCTACATCCTTAATTAGAAAGAAATTATCAAACTTTTCAAAAACATCTAACCTCTTAATTAAAGGGCTCTTGAAAATAAAGTCCAATTCATTTTTATCAATTTCTCCTTCAGTTTCTGAAATCCCTTTTTTTAGCACCCAATTAGCTGGTATAGCTCCTTTTTGAAATAATAAAATAGAAGTATAAACATTAGCTTCATCGAATACCAAAGTGTCATTGAAGTTTATAATTTCAATGATTTTATTAGATATTAATAATTCTCTTAACTTTTGAAAATAAGTTCCTTTCAAAAAAGTATTAGGTGTTATATAAGACAAAAAACCTTTATGATTTAAAATCTTGTTACCTCTACTAATGAATGCAACATATAAATCGTTATTCCTTTTAAATTCTATAAAGTTAATTTCTAAATTACTTTTAACTTTTTTATCATATTCGATTAGATAAGGCGGATTCCCAATTACTGCATCAAACCCAATATACGAGCCATCATCTGATAATACTTCTGGAAACTCAAAACGCCACTCAAACGCATTGTGGTAAATAGCATTGTTTACTATTTCTTCTTTTTCTATAAGTGCATTTTCGGCTTTTGTTTTTAGTTTTTTTAGTGCGTCTTTGTCCTTTTTAGTTATTTTTTCGCCAAATTGTTTTAGGTTGTTTTGGCGTTCTTGCTCGTTAATAAGTTCGCCTTGTGCTTTCTGGAATTTAGCTATAAAGGTATTGTCTAATGTACTTGTAAAGTTGTGTTTTACCTCGTCTATAATTTGTAATACTTCGCGTTTACGGTCTTTGCTATTGGTGTCTTTATACTCTGCAACAGCGTTTTTATAGTCTTTAAAGTTGTAGTTTACTTGTTTGCCTTTAAAGGCATCTTTTAAATCGTCGTCTAAACTAAAACGGCTTATTAAAGAGTTACCGCATTTAATATTAATATCTATATTAGGTAGTGTTTGTAAACGGTTTTCTTTGGTGTAATAGGCGTTTTTAAGCAGCTCTATCCAAAGCCTTAAACGACATATTTTTACAGAATTAGGGTTTATATCTACACCAAATAAACAGTTTTCTATAAGGGTTTGTTTTTGGTGAAACAGCGTGTGCTGTATGCGTGTGCTTTCTTTTTCGGTTGGGTTATACTCGAATAGCGCGCCATTATCATCTATAACATAGAGTTCGTCATTTACTATTTCTATATCGCAACGTAATGGTAAGCCTTTAGCATCTGCTAAAATGCCTAATTGGTTTTTAATGACAATAAGCTCGTTTAAAGCACTAACCAAAAAGTGACCAGAACCTACTGCTGGGTCGCATATACGTAAACTGTTTACTATGGTGTTAAAGCGTTTTATATCGTCTATTTTAAAATAGCGTTGACAATAGGATTGTAGGTCTTCAAAGGTTTCTATTTGGTCGTTTTCTTGTTCTTTAAACTTTTGCACTACTGCACGACGTAAGGTTTCTTTACACATATACATAGTGATGTATGCCGGGGTATAAAAGGAACCTTCTTTATAACCGTTTATTTTTTCAAAAATTAACCCTAATACTGATGCGTTAATAAGTGATTTATGTTCTAGGCCATCTTCAATACCCTCGTTACCATCTGTAGCAAAGTCATAGGCATCTAAAAACTTGAACAAATACTCAAGGGTAGGTAGTTTTCCTTTTAAGCGTTTACCGCTTGCATCCTTTAAAACGGTTTGACTGTAGATTTCACTTTCATCGTTACTTAATGTCGAAATTTCAAATGCTTCAGCTTCAATAGGCGAACGTTCAAAAAGGGAACTGTTTAAATAAGGAATATGCTGGTATTTATCTTTATACCTAGGGTGCCTTTCATCTTCTTTTTTTGCTAAAGCAGAAAAGAAAAGATCATTTAGCTCATCATAATCATCAATAAATTTTGCATTTAGAAACTCATATTTTTTATCGCCATTATGATAGGTAAGCAGTTGCGATTCTAATAATTTTAAAAACAAAATCCTGTTTATCCATGTGAGGCAAAGTTCCAGCCCTACATTAAAAGCTTTTTCCGGTGTGTTTTCTACGCTTTTTACTTTAGACAGATAATCCCTATCTTCTAAATGAAATATAGCATTTTCTAAAAGGGAAGCATAATCTCTATCTTTTTTTTCTTTACGATGAATTACTTTCTTCCCTTTATTCTTTACTTCCTCTAAACCAATAATATGTAGCAGCTCATTATAAAATGATTTGTTAAGTTGGTTACTGTCGTTACCAAAAGAATGCCCTAATAAATGTACATTGGAAAATATTTTATATAAAGTATTGAGGTTACCGTCACTTAATTTTTTAAAATTTGTCTTTTCGAAGCTTAAATGAACAAAGGGAAGTTCCTCTTCTACTTTAGCAATGTATTTCTTTGCAATTTCATTATAGAACAATTCATTTTTGGAGGTGTCTTTTAAGCCATCTCTAAAAGATTTATATTCTTTTATCAAGGCTTTGTCTTTGTAGAAATAATTATAAAAATCTTCTGCCTTAAATAAAAACCACTCATACCCGTTAGTGGCTATCAAATGTTTTACGTTGTTGTTTTCGTTATCAACTCGTTCACGCAAATAGTACAACAGCAATTCTTGAAGTGCTTTTCGGTTCAGGTTACCCTCCGTTAAAAACTCTGTTTTGTTACTAGGTTTTTTTGCTTCTATAATTATGCCTACATCAGACTTCGGAGTATCTCCTAAATATACAGCTAAGTCAATTCTATCTTTAGTGTTTATATAATGCTCCTTAAAAAAAGTAGAAATAAAAAAGTCTTTAAAGTGTGATTTAATATGTTCTTCACTTTCTCCATTTTCATCACTTAGTTTAACAGCTGCTATACAATTTTGCAATGCTTCTAAAAAACAAGTAACATCTTTTCGTAGTGGTTTGTGTTTTCTATAAGCTGGGTTAAGTGCCTTACGTGTATTGGTTTTGTTCATATTTATTGTGTAACCATTGTTAGCTTAAAAATATAAAAGGTTATTTATATTTATGGAATAAAATTCTATGTCTAAATTTTAAGGGGAGTCTCCCCAAATATAGAATTTTTAGTAGTGTATCGAAAGGAAACTTTATTTTTTCATCTCCATTTTTCTTTGTATCCTTCTATAGTAACCCTTAAAACCAATCCTTATGAGTAATCCCACATCCGGCAACGAACTTTTTAAAGAGTATATGGAACGTATGGATGCCTACAGCGATGCAGAGCTGGTGGAGGCCTTTAACGGGCAAGTAGGCAATCCCGGCTGGGGAAGCGCCCGGGCTTCTTATGGAGCTGCCATACGCGCCCAACTCAACCAACGAAACATTGATTACAGTGCTATAGGGGATGACCGGCGACTCTCCTATAGAAACAAGGTGGTCTTACGTGGTAAAAAACTGGTATTGGCAGAAGCATCAACTTCATAGTGTCACCCCATTGTAAACTACGCCCTACCAAAAGTGTAGCCTATACCCTACCCAAACTGTACACAATTTTAAGACAAATTATTTTTTTCTTGTCTTGTCAAGAATTATATTTGTTACACTAAGTTATTCTATGTTACAGTAACTTATGGACTTTCAATATGAAAGTAAGCCTAAAAAAGAAAGCAAGTGTCTAGCCGCCGAAATTTTTAGGCTTTTTTTTATTTAGTAGTACGCACCACCTGCCTGATCCTGAAAAGAGGTTAATACTGAATTGCTTTTATTTGACGACACTATTAACTAGTAACGTTATTTATTATAAAATCCCCTTCTGGCCTATCGAAAGTATATCGTAAAATTTGAAGTGAAGTCCCCGTAAAATTTTAGGCTGTTTGAGCCATCCAAAATAGGATTGCAAAGCACTATTTTTAAAAGCGAGTTTCTAAAATTTAGGGGATGAGCAAAAAATTTAGATAAAGTGAAGCCTGTCCCGAGCCAAGTCGAGGGGTAAGCCTAGATTTTTTTGCTTGGTTTATCCTGAGCTTGTCGAAGGGTTTTTTCATCAATGGAAAAAATGAACAACTTAACCTTTTAGACAGGATTGACGTATAAAGTATTGTTTATTAACCGGCGACACCATAAATCTAAGCGCCAATTTTACATGAAAGGTATATAAAAAAAGAAAGCCCTAAACAACGTGTTTAGGACTCTCAACATGATTAGTAAACACTAATCAAGAACGCAAGTGTCTAGCCTGCTACCAATTTATATTGCAAGGTCTGCAACATATTCCGGATCCGTTTTCCCGGCCGGAAGTTCACGTGTGCCGATTTCACCTGGTTGTTGGTGACTTCTGCCTCGACTTCGGCTCCTTCAGAGCGTACGCCAATTTGAAAGTTACCCAACGAACCCAGTTGTACGATGCGGCCCTGCTTTAACTCATCCATTACATTGTGCTGTAAGGCATTGAGCACCGCCAGGCAATCGGCCTCGCGAACGGTACATTGGTTAGAAACAAGATATGCCAATCGTTCTAGATCGACAAATCCATTTGCAACGGCCTGCGTGTAATATTTAGGCGGGGCCGTTAAGTCTTGTGGATTCTTTCGCTCCACTGTTTTTAATACAACCATATACAATGGTATTAAATTTCGCCCTTTTTCTCAGGCGTCCGCAGCACTATTGCTTTGGAACTACTAAAATAGTAAAGGATGAGTAATTAAAAACAAATAACAGTATCAGTTATTAACTAACTTATCAATATGTACATTATAAAATCTTCTGAAACCGCAATTATAACAAGCGCTTTCGTTTTTAAATTGGTATTTAAAATTGACCTAAAAATAGCTTTATTTGAAAAAAAAATGTTTTACGGACGACACCGGACTGTATCCTCTTAGAGCAATTCCTTAAGTGTTCTTGTCAGGCTTAGTGAAGTGCAGCGGAAAAAAGTATCTAGTTGAACACCCCCCGTAGCCCCTACTTCGACGAGCTCAGCACAACGCCTCAAGGGGGGATTTGATGCTAAATGATGCTGAAACGAGTTCAGTATGACAGGTGGTAGGTGTAATTTGAAAAAAGATTAGTAATAATCTAACCTACCAATAATCAAATATACTAAGTGTCCAACCATAGATTCCTCAGTCGTACCTCCTTCGGAATGACAGTCCTTGTCATTCTGAACGCAGCGCAGCGAAGGGAAGAATCTTTTAAGCAGTGAGTAGTAAAGATTCCAATAATCTAATAATCCAAAAATCCAAATAGATTCCTCAACCGTGCCCTGCCCGTATGCTCGTTCAGGCGGGCTCTTTCGGAATGACAAACCGAGAACCGCCGCTACTCCTTCTCCAGTTTCAATCCTTTTTGTAACCAGCGTTTCAGTTTTAGCGTGGGTTGGTAATTAATATGGAAACGTTGAATATCTTTGGTACGCAGCAGGCTCTTGGTGGGTTGGGCGATGCCTTTAAACCCCACCTTAAACCGACCTATGTTTTCTAAAGAAACGGTTTTACCATCTTCTAAATGTAACTTCATTTTTCGCCCCAGCGCATCGAGTACCGCATGTACATCGGTTTGGGTGAGGGTGCATTCGTTGCTTATTTCATAACTCAACTGCTCCATATCCACTTCGCCCCTGCTAACGGCTTGTAGTATATAATTGAGCTCCCCATCTGAATTGATATTGTTTTTACGTTTACTGATACGGTATAAAATGGACATACTAGTTACTTTTTTAAAAACATGCGGTTGTTTCGATAAAAACTCCCGAGAGTTTTGCCAAAACTTCTTAGTATTTTGACAAAATATTGTACAATATACTTAAAAAAGTTGTACAACTAATTTGAAAAAGTTGTACAATAAATAAGGGAAACTAGTTTAAGGTAGTGTACGTTAATATCGTATAAGTCTTGATTCCCAGTTTTCATACGGACATACCTACAGTTATTTTTCTTATATTAAATTGTGTAACTTTATGGTATCGTGCCGCTTAGCGGAAGAAACTAAAGTAACTATGTTCAAAACCTTTGAAGCACATCCCCGGCTACAGGCGTTCATTCTCTTTTATTTTGAACTAAATTGGCAAAAAAAACAGCCCAATGAAACCATTAAACATTTAAGCCTTCCTACCGGCTGTAGTTTTATGGGGTTTCAGTCCAGCGGTAATATGCAAATAAAAATAGATGAATACACCTACACCACCGAAAGGTTTTATGTAAATGCACAAACTACCCTTCCGTATTACATGTGCTATTCCGGCAATCATCTGAAAGCTGTAGTAGCCTGCCTCAAACCCACAGCCTTATACCATTTGTTTAAGATAGATGTTTCAACCCTAATAAATACGGGAGCCAACCCTGTATCCTTATTTAAGGGACGATTGGGCGCTTCCTTTCAAGCCCGTTTTAAGACCAATACCACCGCTGAAAACATAAGGGAATTAGACGCGCTGTTTATAGCACAACTGAATGAGGTGACCCCACGTTTTAATTTTGTGGATACTACCATTGATATAATCGTACAAAGCAAAGGCGAAATTAAGCTCAAAGAACTGATACAGAAACTACAGGTAAGCAAACGGTATTTTCAGAAAAAATTTAAAGCCATGGTAGGTATTCCCCCATCTGTATATATGAAGATTATTCGGTACAATTTTATCTTTTCCTCGCTTAAAGAAGAAGAACTGCACTATACTTCAACTTCGGCACCGTTTTATTTTTATGATAGCGCTCATTATTCTAACGATTTTAAAAAGTATATGGGGATATGCCCTTCGCAATTCAACCCGGAACACTATCCTTTCCTAAAGTTAACCGCCATTGAAAAAGCAGTCTGGATAAATGCGTTTCAATCCTTAGCCACAACTTGATCTTTTTCATAGCGACCACCAACACTCTGACTAACAACTTGCTACCTAAAAAAGGACGCTTTTTTACAAAGGTGATGTAAATTATCTCTGCAACTTTAACAGAGGATTTGCAATAAGACTGACTTTTATGCGCGTACCTCCACGAACCGTTATTGGACTAAAGCAAACAAAGACTGCACCCTATGAAACCATTGAAAACCATGTTCCTGATTAGTTTTTTGTGCTTCGGAATACTGAAATGTTTCGCCCAACCTTACACGCTTGACAAGGAAATAGAACCTATTAAATTACAGCTGCAAAAAGACACCCGAAAAGGACACGAAGGCGGTAAGTTCCTCGCTACCCTAGGCTCGGTAGATGCTACCAAATACTATTACGTAAAAGGGCACGATATGTTTCAGTTTGTGGATGTGCTGGTTAAAGCTCTATCAAACCAACAGCCGCTAGAGGTGACCTTAGTAAACGATAATTGGAAGGACGTGGTAGAACTGCAATCTACCCAAACGGCCAAAGACGGCATCGTTCATTTTAAAATAAGGGCGTATAGTTCATTTGGCCTCAAAATCAACTCCCCTTCCAGGGAAAAGATCAACTACTCCATTATCGTTCAGGCGAGCAAACCCCATAAAACCTATTTGGGCAGTCCGTTTACCAAAATCAAGGAAAGCAATATGAAAGCAGGTGCCGAAATGGACACCCCCATAGCTTCATCGGGCAACTCAAATATATGGCTCTATATCATCTTGGGCATCGCTATCTTGGTCATTGGTGTTTTGGCGGGCAAGTTAATGGGACGTAAAGCAGCGATAGTAATAGGATTGATTTCCATCCCGCTGCAAGGGCTCGCTCAAGATACGGCCACACCCGGTTTTTTTCATCAGGATCAATATTTTAACGGGGAAGACTTGGAGAACGGAACGTTTGAAAGCGCATTGAAAAAAGGACTGGGCGACGGCTATGATCCTTCTGATGATATAGAGGACCTAAATTCTAAATTGAAAAGCATCAAGGACTTTTTGGACAATGCGGTCAACCTCTATAAAAGCTATACCGGTTTAGGAGCATGTATCAATTCCACCCCGCCTCCCGGCGAACCCCGTATTCCGTCATTTTGCGCCTTGCCCACTACCGATGCCGGGTTTGAGGACGATAGCAACTGTGCCGGATGTTTTCTCAATGCCCGCGAACAATTTAACAATGTACGCTACCTCTTTGAACAACTGTCCACCATTTATAAATGCACCAAAACGTTTTCAAACGCAGCACTTTCTTTTGGCGACAATGCTTCCGGAATTCATGGGGTGTCGGGCATGGCCTGGCAGGCAGAACGCCGAAAAATAGAAAAGTCCATTACCGAACTGGAACAAGCGTATGATAAAAAGTATGCCGAATTACTACAAAGCCTTTCCGACGCCATGCTGAAACTCAGTGAATGTGAAGCCCAGTACGGGGTAGAAGATTGGTTTGACCGGTTTGGCTATATGTACTTTGAATTTATACAGGACAAATACAAACGAAAAGATTAAACCCAAAAAAACACTCTAAGTTCAACTTGAAAATGCTCGGTTATGGCCTATCAAAAATATAACGATACACAAGTAGTTAATGGGGTTAGCCCCGAAAAATATTGGTTTATCCAATTTCTTTAGCCATAAAGGGAATTTTTTCTTTACTGGTGACAATTAGCTGGGCACCTTGCTAAACCTGTGGCTGTAATGCGCGGAAAATTTAAAAAAAAACACTTAGGTTTATTCAAAATCTGTACAGCCTTCCTCACAGCTCACGCATAATAAAAATACCCCGAAGGGTTTTCGAGGTATCTTTTGTTCTAAGTCTGAAAATGGTATGCTCTTGCCTTACTTTTTACCTATTTTCTGAATATGCACTGAACCGTCTTCTAAAGTCACATGCATAAAATAAACCCCACTGCTATAGCTTGATGTATTTAATGTTATATTGTTTCTGTTTACTGCATTAACCTCTTGCAGCAATACGCCACCTATGGTATAGACCTTTAGTTGAGTTATTGCATTTAACTGACTTTCTATATGTAAGTTGTTCTGGGTTGGGTTAGGATATAAGCGTATTTGATTAGCAAGCGCTTCATTATTTTCTCCACCTAATAAAGTTGGATCTTTAAATATATAAGCCGCTCCTGCATCTCCTATTTCATTAGCTCCATTTATATCATGGTCTTCACGTGGTGCTCCCACAATAACGTGATCTTCAAACATAGCTACGCACCATCCATAAAAGTCTTCGACTCCCGTATCAACCCCCTGTATTCTTTGATCTTCTACCCATATACCTGAGGCGGTTTTTTTATACATAAAAACTTCACCCACTTCATTACCATAAATATGTGGTGCTGACACCATAATCATATCTTCTTGAATATCGGTTGACCATCCAAATTGTGTTCTATCCGTTGTAGGGTCGCTCATTACCATTTGCACTTCTTCCCAAATTCCTTCTGAGTTTTTTTCAAATATATAGGCTTTGCCCAATTCATTATTTACACCATAAGCCCCTATGACCATTTGATCGTTTAAAATGCTAATAGAATTTCCGAAGTAATCTTCTGCCACACCGTCTGATGCTACAAGTGTTTGGTCATACTCCCATATCCCCTCATTGTTTTTGGTATACATAAACACCGCTCCTTTAAGGCCGTTAGCCTTATCGGAACCGATTGCTAATTGATTACCCGATAGTGCAACTCCTATCCCAAAGGCATCTGGTGATTGTGGGTTGGGAGCCGTTATTTTTTGTGTTTCTGTCCAAGTACCTTCTTCCTCAGTAAATATATACACAGCGCCTGTCCAAGTATTTTCTCCTGGCGCACCTGCAACTATGGTATTATTTTCTGCGGCTAGGGACGTAGGGTTCATCCCCATCTTGGCATCACTGCTATAATCTGAAGCAATTAACTTGGCGTTTAATTGCCAAGCGTTGTTATTTTGTTCGTACACATATAATGCGCCTGCACGTATAACCCCTTCTACATCGGCTCTTCCTGCTGCAACTACTACGTAGTCATCAACAAAGGCTGCTCCGCCGCCATATTCTGCTCCATTATTGGGATCGGTCGCAGCTAGTTTTTGCATAAAACTCCATTCGCCCTCATTATCCTTTGCATAAACATAAGCAGCTCCTGATGCAATATTTTCCCTTGAAGCCCCTACAATAGCAAAATTTTCATTTATAGCCACAGCGGTTCCGTATTCAGCTCGACCTTCCCTATCTTCACTAACAACTTTGGTCACTTGTTCAAATTGAGCAGTGCCTGTTACACTGGCTAAAAAACACAAAAGCACAGTAATCGTCTTTGTAGTATTCATCTTGTTGATCATATATTTAAAATTTATAATTGGTTACATATTTTGATCATAAGAAAACAGGGATGCCTAAAAGGAATCGAAAATGATCATTCGATTGCAGTAAACAACTATAAAGTAAAAGAGTCTGCTTAGGTACGCTACTATTAAGAAGTAAAAAAAACCTTCACCTTTTTAAACACTCCCTGCTTTGCTTCTGATTAACAAAAAAATTACTTATTCATAAATGTAGAAGTCAGTTGTGGCTTTTAATAAAAAATCACTTAGACATTTCGTGACATGTACATAACAAAAGGAGACAAATTCGATTAAATCGCTGAAAGATAGGCATACATAGAAATGTATTCTTTTTGTTTTTGGCAAGGTCGAGAAGTAATGTTTAAAAACGATGGTATTTTTTTATAACTTAAATTCATATATAGTAACGTTAAAAATTGAATATCGTTAGAAGTAAGTTTTTTGTGTTTAGCCATGAACATCGTAAGAAAACCGCGATTTAATTCTTCAAGATGAGTGAAAAAACCATCCCACTGGGCGTCATTTTTAAGATGTGTGTTAAATCGTTTATTTGAGTTTTGAGCCGGGCATCATTTGCTATTTTAGCATGGCGAGATAAAGGTTTTTAGTCGCTCTTTTTCAAACAACATCATGCATTCCTTTTGTTGTCGCTGCTTTTCTTGCAGCAACCGACCACACACTTTTAACTTTTTTAGTATTCTTGGCGGCATTCAAAACTACCATACGTTCAAGAAATTAAGCAGGACGGCCAATATGAAATGTATGCTTTGCTAAACCACATAAAACCTTGCCTTTCGCAAAGACAAAACCACTTCTATTTTTAAGAAGGTTTTTATTCAAAGTCTTCGTTACTGAACAAAACCCCCAGCGGTTTAAGCAACGGGATATGCAGCATTAAAACTGCTAAAATGGCCACAATGGGAATGGCCAATACCATCCCAATTAAGCCCCATACAAGATTTCCCACCACGACGGCCAAAATCACTATAAAAGGGTGCACATCCACTTTATTTCCTACCACATAGGGTTCTAAAATATAACTTTCGATAAATTGTGCCACCGAAAAAGTGACGATAATCCCTATCAATATTACGGTGTCACCCGTTCCTATATATCCCAAAATAATGGCCATCGCCACGCCAACGATATTGCCAATATAGGGTACCAACGAAAAAACCGCTGCCAAGACACTGATCAAAATAAAATTGTCCACTCCGGAAATGCCTAGACCAACAGCATACAGCACGGATAAAAACCCAATTAACATTAACCTTCCCAGCAGGTATTTCGGTACTACTTGTGCCGATTTTACAACAATGTCATGGACATTTTTTCTCCTTTCTTTAGGGAAAAAATGCAACATACATTTTTTGAACCTTTCCCTATAGTGCAACAAAAAGAATACGTAAATAAACGTGAGCAGAAAATTCCCCATATACCCCATTACGGCACCAATTATAGTACCTGCTTTGTCAGCAACGGTTTTGGAATCTTTAAATAGCCCATCGTTTATAGCCATACTTTCCTTATCCAAAGGTGTATTAGCAGTTATCGTATGGGTGACTTGCTCAATGGTGGGCTGTAACGACTCTTTAATCTGAGGCCAGTCATCAGCAAAATTCTTAATTTGAAAAGAAAGCAAGGTTAAGAACCCGAAAGTTATAAGCAACAACAAGAGGGTATTGAGCAACGAAGTCAACCCACAGCTTAGTCCCTTTCGTTCCATAAACTGCGAGAGAGGCAATAAAAGGAGTGCCAACAGTATAGCCGTGACCAAGGGGGCTAAAAAGACTTTTGCTTCAATCAACCCTAAAAACAGGAAATAGGCTCCTACAACAGCCCCTACTCCATATACTAGTATTTTTCTACCTGTAAGCATACCTTTTTATTTCAATTATTCTTTACGATAATGGGCCACTCACTCGAAAATATAACGAGTTCTAACTTCCCTCTTCGCAAGCCCTAAAGTAACCATTATCCTTTAAATTATATAATTAGTGTTTATTCTATTCATGTGTCATACTGAGCCCGTCTAAATTACGAATCGGGCAAACCCATACTGAAATTGTATGGCGATCACCCCTGATATGCATTAAACGCCAAAGGGATAGGTTTCGGGTGTTTTATTGGCTGCTACACTACTATCCATGGCATGCAGGGCTTTGGTTTCCTTAAAAAATAGAAAGCCATCATATCTTTTGGGAAGCACGGTCGGCACGTAATTACCATATTGCTCATATTCCGGCCTATAAACCACCCCAATGGCCCGATGGGGGATTTTAGTTTGCCATTCGGGGTCTGCGCTCATTTTTTCAAAATTGAGGTAAAATTGATCTCCCAGCGCAGCACACATGGATTCCCAACTGTCCTGCGATGCGGTAGGCACTTCCATCTTCTGTACTTTTGCGCCCCATTCCCGTCCTGCGAGGACACTACCTTGGTACGAACCAAAACCAATAAGGGCTACCTGTTCTTTTCCAAACTGTTTTCTGGCCAGTTCGCCAATATTGTATAGTCCTTGGTCTGCCATATCGGTAAACGATGCATCCCCCACATGGGTATTATGCGCCCACACAATCCCTTTTGCATCCGGACCGTGAAAATCGAGCAACCTGGTTAAGGTATCCATCATATGACCATCCCTAATGTTCCACGTAGCTTCGTCACCAGTGGCCATCACCCGGTAATATGCTTCTGCATTTTTGGCAACGATCGCATTTTGTTCGGTACTAAAAGCGGCTTCATCATCATCCTCATAACGTGCAAATTTCTTACGTATCTCCACCAGCATCTTGTTAACCTCCCGTTGACAACCATCGGGAACCAAACGTGTAGAAAAGGCATACGACCCTCCATCTTTATCACGGTAGGGTTCAAAACAACGCATGACTTCCTTTGCGGTCTGGAATGCATCGGGATCTTCCTTTTGTAGATACCCCATAATAGCTTCCAAGGATTCCCATAAGCTATACACATCCAATCCGTACCAACCAATGCGGTTTTCAGGCTTTACGTCCTTATTGTATTTTCTGAGCCATTGCGTCCATTCAAAAACTTCCCAATTGGCCCACATCCACGACGGCCACCGCTCAAATGCCTGCAACGCTTTATAGGTAGCTGTGGGAGCATCTTCGTAATTTTTAACATGACGGTTTACGTGATAGCAAGGTGGCCAGTCTCCTTCCACGGCAACAAAATTAAATCCATATTCTTCGATCAAGACTTTTGAAATCTTTGCTCTCCATAGGTAATATTCGTGGGTTCCGTGTGAAGCTTCACCCAACATCACAACTTTTTTATCTTTTAAAGATGTCATTAAAGAGGTTAGGTCCGCTATATCGGCGAAATTCGATATTTGATCCTGAAGGGAAGCCAGCAGTGCATTTTTCATCATTCCAGAATTAAAAAAGTTTTCCCTAAAGTTAAGCATGTGATTTTTGAACTTCTCTTAATGTTTCCCTAAAACCTACATCAAGCGCATAAAACCCCACTATTTTCAATTGACAGTTATGTAATCGACTTGCAGCACAGCGAAATAAAAGTCTAGGAAACCCCCAACAGGGCTAAAAAAATAACCTTTCGTTAACGGACTACCCTTTTTGACTTATTTATATTTAAGTAAAAATCACACGCCCATGTAGAAATGGACACTTGATAAAAAACACGATATGGAAAAACCAGCCCTGCAAAAAGAACATCAATTAGGATTAGGCGGGGTAGCCATTGGCACCGCTTTTGAAAATATAACCGACGACCAAGCAGCACGCCTGTTGGAAAAGGCTTGGGAGTTGGGCATTCGGTATTACGATACCTCTCCGTGGTATGGCCTTACCAAAAGCGAACGTAGATTTGGTGCTTTTTTGAGCCAAAAACCTAATGAAGATTACGTCTTCTCCACCAAAATAGGCAGATTATTCCATAAAGTAAATCCAGACCAGGTGCCGCCTACCATGTGGAAAAATCCAATGAACTTTGACTATACCCACGATTATTCGGCAGATGCTACAAAACGCTCCATTGAGGAAAGCCTGGAACGAACTGGATTAGACCGTATCGATATTGTATATGTGCATGACCTTTCAGAAGACCAAGTGGGAGATCGGTACCCGTACCATATGGAAATCGCAAAAAAAGGGGCGTTCAAGGTACTTTCCGATTACCGTTCCCAAGGAATTATCAAAGCGTGGGGCATGGGGGTAAACAAAATAAAACCTATTCTAGATTGTATGGAAGCCGCAGACCCAGATATATGCCTTTCGGCTACCCAATATTCTATCTTGGAACACGAAGAGGCAGTGGACCGTCTGTTACCTGCCGTTCGTAAAAACGGGGTGAAATTGGTTTCGGGCGCAGGATATAACTCTGGTTTTATTGCAGGACGCAATAGGTACAATTATAAACAACATATTCCCAAGGGCATGAAAGAAAAACGCGATCGCATCGCAACCATTGCCCAAGATTACGGAATTGATAGCATTACCGCAGCCCTGCATTTTGTGTTGGCGGCAGACGAATTTGCGGCCATCATTCCCGGTGCCAGTAAAACGGAGCAGATAAAGGATAATGTACGAGCCTGGAAAACCGATATCCCCAACGATTTTTGGGCAGCACTAAAAAAAGAAGGGCTCATATATAAAAAAGCCCAGACACCTACTGGCGACTAAAAAGGATCCATGTGAAATAGAAAGCCAATAATTTAAAATCAATAACTAAAACAAAAACTATGAAAAATCAAAATTTAATTGAAACCCTCCAACACTGCGCAATTCAGTGCACCTATTGTGCCGACGCGTGTTTGGACGAAGACAACCTTCAAAAAATGATCGCGTGCATAAGAACAGATAGAGCCTGTGCTGCAGTGTGCAACACAACCGCCCAATTACTCGCTGCCAATTATAAAGACGTACGCGGCTTGGTGGAATATTGCCAAACGTTATGCAATGCCTGTGCCGACGAATGCGAACAACACCAAGCACAACATTGTCAAGATTGTGCCGCAGCCTGCCGAAAATGTGCAGAGGCTTGCCAAGATTATTTAGCAAACTAAGCAATAACTTAAATTAAACCTTTTATGCGTATCCGTATGCACAAATAATACCATCCACACGTTCTGGTTCATATACGAAAGTGGATGGTTTTTTAGGTTTCCGGAAACCCGTCCGCGACAATAATCCGCCGCTAACTGTTCTCTTTTTTACCTCCTACTGCCCGTATTTTAGTTTTTAATTAAGACCCATTCCCATTTTTCCTGCTTATTTTTAAGTTCACGCTTAAATAAAACAGTATGAGATCGATATGGAATGGTTCGGTAAGCTTTGGATTGGTTTCAATTCCCATTAAATTATTTTCAGCTTCTGAAGATCGGAAAATAGATTTAGATATGCTCGATCGTCACGACAACGCACGCATCAGGTACAAACGAATTAATGAAGATACCGGGAAAGAAGTAGCCTGGAAAGATATTGTAAAGGGATATAAAATGGACGACGCATACGTGGTGTTGGAAAAAGAAGATTTTGAGATTGCCAATATGAAAAAAAGCAAGACCATCGATATTGAAGAATTTGTAGCCGAAAAAGAGGTAGCCGACCTATTGTTTAAAAAACCCTATTTCCTGCAACCTCAAAAAGATGGGGAAAAATCGTACACCTTGTTGCGCGACGCTTTAAAGAAAACCAAAAAACTGGGCATCGCAACCTTTGTCATGCGCCAAAAAGAACACCTAAGCCTAATTGGTGTGTATGAAAACGCATTGGTGCTCCACGTAATCCGATTTGCCGATGAAATAAGGGACCCTTCCCAATTAAAAATACCTAAGAGCAACGTTTCCAAAAAAGAAATCGATATGGCCTTGTCGCTCATTGATAATTATACGGCCGAGTTCAAACTGGAAAAATATAAAGACGTGTACAACAACCAATTAATGAAAATCATTGAGCGCAAAAAATCAGGTAAAAAAGTAAAACCGAAAGAACACAAATCTGAACCCACGAAAGCCACAGACTTAATGGCCAAGTTAAAAGCGAGCTTAGAAGCCAAAAAGAAATCAAAAGCCTCCTAACATGGCATTGGAAACGTATAAGGCCAAAAGGGATTTTAACAAAACAAACGAACCCAAAGGCGTAATTAACAAGGACCACCGCAACCGGTTTGTAGTGCAACGGCATGCGGCCAGCCATTTGCATTACGATCTAAGGTTGGAGCACAAGGGAGTGCTAAAAAGTTGGGCGATTCCCAAGGGACCTTCCATGAACCCAGACGATAAGCGATTGGCCATCCATACCGAAGACCACCCCGTTTCCTATCTTTTTTTTGAAGGCACCATCCCCAAAGGTAATTATGGCGCTGGAATAATGTCCATCTGGGATGCCGGCACCTTTACCTTATATACAGACACGCCATTTGAGGAACAATATGAAAAAGGTGATTTAAAATTAACGTTGAAAGGTTCCAAACTAAAAGGACAGTTTGCATTGGTGAAAACAAATCGCGGCTCCAAACAAAACCAGTGGTTACTAATAAAGAAAAACGATCCTTTTGCGACCCATCTTATTTATGATGCCGAAGCCTATCGTTCCCCAGACCAGGTAAAACAAGCAGCCTCCAAAAAAAGAGAAACCACCATTTCACGCAACACCCATATAAAACCCATGCTCGCCACAACAGGAAGCTCCATTTTCAACGACCCGGGCTATATTTTTGAACTAAAATGGGACGGATACCGCTTACTTTCAAACATCAACAAAGGGAAAGTGGAAATTTATTCGCGAAATGGCATTGTTTATAACACCAAATTTCAAGAGATTGCCCAAGAGCTTCAGGAAATACCGCATGACTGTATTCTGGATGGGGAACTGGTAGTAGTGGACGCAAACGGCAAACCCGATTTTTCCAAACTCCAAAATTACACGCCACACCAAACAAACGGCACCTTACGGTATTATGTGTTTGACCTTCTTTATTTAAACGGCCATGCCACAACGTCCTTAACCCTGTTGGACCGAAAAAGCCTGTTACCCGATTTACTGGAGAGCCTAGAACACACCTATTACTGCGACCACATCGATGGGATGGGCATCACCTTATACAATAAAGCCTTAGACGAAGGCCTGGAAGGCGTCATGGCGAAACAAAAAGAAAGCACCTACACCCCCAATTACCGAACCGAGCAATGGTTAAAAATAAAGCATACCCATACCGATGAATTTTTAATCTGCGGGTTTACCATCACCAAAAAAGATTCCCTGTTCGGCTCTTTATTGTTAGGGACTTTAAAAGAAGACACGCTCACCTACGTTGGCAATTGTGGTACGGGCTACTCCACTAAAAAACAACAGGAAATCCTGGACATTTTAAAGCGGTTTACAGTAGAGGAATCCCCCTTTTCTGAAAAAATAAATTTAAAAGGACGCACCCCGCAATGGGTCGCCCCAACGATATATTGCGAAGTCTCCTTTACCGAATATACTAAAAACGGTCTGTTAAGGCATCCCGTATTTAAACGGTTACGCCTCGACAAAAGTGAAATAGAAGGGATCACCGATGGGAAAGGCAAAAATCATTTTCCTAATGAAACAAACGATCAACCGGCCAAACAGCAGAAATATGTAACGGCCACGTCAAACGCCAATACATTGGAGGTGAATGGCATATCGGTTCCCATTTCCAATCTTGAGAAAATATATTGGCCTAAGATGGGATACACAAAATACGATCTAATTGATTACTACCTTCAAATTTCCGAAACCATCATCCCGTATTTAAAAAACCGCCCACAAAACCTCCACCGGCATCCTAATGGCATTAAAGGCGAATCGTTTTACCAAAAGGACACCGAGCACCTTCCTGATTGGATGGAAACGGTACACTACCATTCTAAATCTGCCAATAAGGATATTGCTTATTTGGTGTGTCAAAATGAAGCTACTTTGCTTTATATGGCTAATTTGGGCTGTATCGAATTAAACCCTTGGCATTCTCAAATCACCACTATTGACCATCCAGATTATACCATTCTCGATTTAGACCCCTCGCCCACCAATACGTTTGAAGAGGTAATAGAAGTAGCCCAAGCTGTAAAAACAGTACTGGACAGCGCAAAAATAAACGGATACGTTAAAACATCGGGCAGCAAAGGACTTCATATTTATGTTCCTTTAGGAAAGAGGCATTATACCTATTCTGAAGCGCGGGATTTTGCAAAATTGTTAGGTTATTTTGTTATGGAACGCGTGCCTACCTTGGCGACTATGGAGCGTACCAAAACAAAACGCAATGGGAAAATATATATTGATTGTTTGCAAAACAGGCGCGGACAAACCATCGCTTCGCCCTACTGTGTACGTCCGGTTCCCGACGCCTGTGTATCCACACCGTTGTTATGGGACGAAGTAAAACCCGGCCTCATCATGAACGCCCACACGATTAAAACCCTGCCAGAGCGCTTACAAAAAATGGGCGATCTATTTGAACCTGTGCTTTCAGAAAAAATAGATATGGAAAGCGCAATCGACTGTTTGCATAGCTAATAACCTACTCCATAAAAAGAATCATGGTGACCCCAAAGATGATATGGGCGAGTATTAAATGCAGATAGTATTTAGTTCTTTCTACATGCGGTGGTCGCGGGTGTATAGAAAAACCTAAATGCCAAAAACAAACCCCAATAACTCCGGCAATAGTTCCAAAAACAATACCGGATAATATGGTAATTGGAATATTAAAAAAGATGTTTGCACACATTGAATATCACAACTAAAAATATCCCTATTAACACGTGAATAACCCAACCTACCACATGCTCTTTTCCCATTTTCATAGGTTGAGCAGGTATATTTTCTATAAAAAGGTTTAACAATTGGGGTTCTTTTAAATTGTTTCGGGTAAAGTAGGAAATACCATAACTAAAGGCCGTCATGGTGAGGGTCGCCAATACTCCTATTGAAATAACTGAAAATAAGAAAGTCATAGTACATATGATTACTACCATAAAAATAGCGCATTTTTCATAATAATCAATTGTTGGCCGTAAATCTTGATAAAACTAATGGATTAAATGAGTCTGAGTATTTAACAAAGACCAAACCTTGAAATCGTGAGGAATGGCACTATTAAAAGTGGCCATCAACCCTATTTAATTACCGCTCTTTTAAAACATAAACTTCCCTTAAAAACTGCAAATGATATCCTAAATCACTGTTCTATAAACTTTTAAATAAGTAGCTTTAAAGGATCATAACAACAAAGCAATCATTATGAGATTTTTCTATGCCATCTTAACTGCGGTTTTTTTATGCATTGGATTGGTCAGTCAGTTTTATTTTGACCATACCCCGTTAAACACTTTTTATGTCCTTTCCCTCCTCTTTGGAATTTTGTCTGTTATATGGAATAAATCGCCCCAGTATTATCAAGGGCACAACAAATAATTTTATTTTTAAGATCGATTAAAAACTAAGTCGCACGTTTATGGAAAAATGGTTTACTACTGATGTTACTACCTTAGCCGCCATCGCCCTGACCACCGTAGGTATTTACGCGGCGGTTATTCTCTACACCCGCATTTTCGGGAAGCGTAGTTTTTCAAAAATGTCGAGTTTCGATTTTGCGATGACCGTAGCCGTAGGGTCCTTAATCGCAACGACTATTCTTTCGCATTCCGTATCCCTTTTGGAGGGGGTGTTCGGGTGTTTCATGATTTATGCCATGCAACTATTGGCCGCGATCTCCCGCCGCTGGAAACCTTTTAGGAAAGCCATTGACAACAGTCCTTTGTTGTTGATGGACGGCTCGAATATATTAGAGGATAATTTACGCAAGGCCCGTGTAACGAAAGGCGATTTACGGTCTAAGTTACGGGAAGCCAACATCTTATCGCTTACAGAAGTAAAAGCAGTGGTTTTTGAAACTACTGGAGATATTGTGGTTATCCACTCTCAAAACCATCATGCTGAGATCGCAGCATGGTTATTAACCGATGTTAAACGCAACTAAAATTATGTACTGTCCACAAGCCTACCGTAAAGAAGATTCGAAATACCACTACCAGTTTATACAAAAACATCCCTTTGCCACTATGGTTATTCACGAGGAGGCTTTTTTAGCCACCCATATTCCCATCTTGACAAAAGGTACTGCAGCTGCCTTTCATTTAGAAGGCCACGTGGCAAAATCGAATCCGCAGGCGGCATGGTTAAAAGATGGTATGGAGGCCCTTTTTATTTTCCAGGGGCCCCATGCGTATATTTCTTCTTCTTGGTATGGCTACGAGGATATCAGTACGTGGGACTATAGTGCTGTTCATGTGCGGGCAACCATTCAAATACAAACGGCTGTGCAGTTGGAAACGTCGTTGCAGAAATTGGTATATGCCTTTGAAAAAGAACAGATTTCGCCTAAGTTTTATCACGATATCCCCTCTAAAATTTTACAGGACCACCTTCCTTATATCGTAGGATTTACGGCCAAACCAATTTCTATAGAAGGAATTGCCAAATACCACCAAGATGCCTCCCCAGCCACGCGAAACCGTATTTGCAATGCACTACGGAAAGATGCAACTACCGCTGCAGTGGCCGATGCAATAGAAAACGAGGCATCCTATTGTCAACACACCAATACCACTACCAAATGAAGGACTTTTTTAAAAAAAACAAACGTCCGCTGTACGGCGGATTAATAGCCACGCTCTTTACCGGATTAGGGGTTTTTTTATTGGGCAATGTATCAGGATACGAAGCCAAACAGTTAATAAGCACGTCGCTATCTGGCATTAACATGCTTTGCAATACCATTGTGCTGGCGTCGGCCACTATTTTGGCCTTATTGCTTACCCTTTTGGGTATCAGCACCGGGACCAAGTCTAAATTAAAAAACGCCCATTATCAACAAGTTTTATCCATCGCAAAATTTGACACCATTTTATTTGTAGGGGCACTGCTATTGTTTCAACTTTTCAATATCCCCATCACCGAAGCCGAGAATGTACCTACGGCTTGGTATGATATTATTTACTGGACAACGTTGCTCTTTTCTTCTATTTTAAGCGGAATGATGATCACGGTTATTTTAATGCTATATACTACCGTAACCAATATCATCCACATCGTGGGATTGGGAAAAGACCACTATCTCCTCTCAGATGAAGAAGTAAGAGAAGAAAACGAAGAAGACAATTAATCTTTAAGGTTGGCGTTGTTCTCGGAAACTTTTTTATTCAGGTAACCGAATATAATATTTACCAGTACCACAAATACGGTAAAGCCCCCCAAGATATCATAGATGCCCAAACCAGCCAAGCATCCCGCCGCTGCGCTACACCATATTGTAGCCGCCGTTGCAAGACCTTTAACCCGTTTTTTATCACTGGTTCGCAAAATTACCCCGGCACCCAAAAAACCCACGCCCACAACTATTTGGCCCAATACCCGCGTGAGGTCGGTGGTCGAGCTGTCGGCGAAAATAAGGGAAATCATCATAAAAATAGCGGCTCCCAATGCGACCAGCACATTTGTTTTTAAACCGGCATGCTTTCCTTTCATCTGCCGTTCTAACCCCATGCAAAATCCAGCTACCAAAGCTGCTGTTCCTTTCAGTAAAAAATCGGTAAACTCAATATCAAATTCCATTAGTACATGATAACATTTTACACACAACAAACATTAAGCACCAATTTGTTCCCCTCCATTTACGTGGATAAATTGGCCGGTAATATAACTACTGTCCTTGCTGGCCAAAAACACATAGGCTGGTGCTACTTCGCTAGGTTGTCCCGCCCGTTCCAGTAAGGTATCCTGCCCAAAATCGGAAACGTCATCAAAGGTAGCAGGTATAAGGGGCGTCCAGATGGGGCCTGGCGCTACGCCATTCACCCGTATTTTTTTCTTAGCCACCATTTTTGCCAGAGAGCGGGTAAACGATACAATGGCTCCTTTGGTACTGGAATAATCCAGTAAATGGCCACTTCCGCGATAGGCGGTAACCGATGCCGTGTTGATAATAACCCCGCTTGTTCCCAAATGCGGCAAAACAGCTTTTACCACATAAAAGTAAGGATAAATATTGGTTTGAAAAGTGGTGTGCAATTGCGCTTCGGTTATATCCTCAATAGCGTTTTTGGGAAACTGTACCGCAGCATTATTTACTAAAATATCTATTTTGGAAAAGGTGTTCAAACAGGTGGTGACGGCCTTTTTACAAAAAGCGCTTTCTTGAACATCCCCTTCGATAAGTAAACAGTCACGACCTTCTTTGGTTACCAATTTTTTGGTTTCCAAAGCATCCTTGTTTTCTTTTAAATACACAATGGCCACGTCGGCGCCCTCACGCGCAAAATGAACGGCCACACTGCGACCAATACCGCTGTCCCCACCGGTAATAAGTGCCACTTTGTCTGTTAACTTCCCACTCCCCTTGTAATCACTGCGAATTACTTCAGGAATAGGGTTCATTTTAAACTGTTTGCCTGGTTGTTCTTGCGATTGTTCTGGAAATTTCTCTGGTTTGTCCATAGGTACATTCGGTTAAAAAAGGTGGTACTTTATTTAAAAAAATCTATTAATTTCTGAAACCAACTTGGGGAATCTTTTGTTTGCCCCCGTTGGTGGGTGGTACCTTCCATTTTCTTTTGTTCGGTTTTATCGCCCACCACATGTTTTTCGTTTTGTTCTTCGTTGTCCATGAATGAGAATTTTTAAAGAAAGATACGCTCAAACCCGTAACCTACATATAACATTACCAGTTTTTTAACAGCTGGTTAACTGCAATTTAGCATATTTATAAATACTTTCAATACCTAAAACAACACGTACACATCCATAATTTTTCACACCAATGGCATTAAAAGCACTTTTTTTGAATTGTACCCTAAAATATAGTCCTGAAACCTCTAACACCCGCGCGTTTATTAAACAAGCAGAAGGCGTTTTTCAAGATTTAAACGTTTCTACCGAAGTCCTTCGGCTGTCCGATTACACCATTAAGTTCGGTACCACTTCCGATGAAAAAAACGGGGATGATTGGCCTAAAATACTGGACAAAATAAAGAAAACCGATTTGTTTATATTGGCCACCCCTATTTGGAGAGGGGATCGCAGCTCCATTGCAAAATTAGTGGCCGAACGTTTAGACGGTATTATGGAAGAAGGCGATGAAGAAACCGGACAGTATCCCACCTATAATAAAGTAGCCGGCGTCTTGGTCGATGGAAATGAAGATGGCGCCAAAAAAGCAATATCCAGCATGCTGTTTGATTTTTCTGAACACGGGTTTACCGTTCCGGTTAATGCGTTTAGCTACTATGTAGGAGAAGCAGGACCGGGCCTCAGTTATATAGAAGCCGAAGGCGATTTACACGAATTTACCAATAATATGCTGCTGCTCATGGCTCACAATATGGTGCACATGGCCCAGGTACTAAAAGAAAAACCCTACCCGACCGATGTAAAGAAATTAGAAGAACAAGCAAAACAAATGAGTACTTGATGCACTGTAGGCGGTTCTTCTGAAAAAGGGGTATGGCGGGTGAAGGCAATCTTATATGTTTCATACCTGAAGCCTATCCTAACAAGATGTCATTTTATATTCCTGGTCCTACTTTTAATGATTCCGTAAGGCTTTGATCAATTCGTCTTTATCCATAGAGCTATACCCCTCTATGCCTATTTCCTTAGCTTTGTCTTCCAGTTCTTCTTTGGTGCGTTTCTCGTATTTTTTCGCGTGCCCTCCTTTTTTACCAGAATTTTCGGTATTGGCAATACGGGCCGCTTTTTCTTTGCTCATCCCTTCTTCTCGAAGTTCTTCGTACTGTTCGTCGTTTTTAATCTGATTTCCGTGATTCTTGGCCATGATGGTTTAATTTTAACTGTTACATTTTTTCGACCTTTAAGGTACCCTAAAATCTTCATACCTTATGTTAATTCAATACTAACACTCTATTAAAAATCGTGCCTTTTCCCCATTTTGTATTAATTTCCGTCAAAATACGATCACGTATCTAATTTTCCCTTTATGGACACGGTAACGGTATTAGGTTTATTGGCTGGACTGTGCACCACTTCGGCAGTGGTACCACAACTCCTTAAAGCATGGAAAACCAAAAGAGTAAACGATGTATCGCCTACCATGTTCGTTATTTTAATGCTGGGGGTAGGATTATGGGTGGTGTATGGTATCCTTAAACACGATTTGGCCATCATACTCACCAATGGGGTTTCTTTCCTTTTCAATTTAAGTATGCTGTATGTTATGATTCGATATCGAAAGAATGGAAATCGTTAGAAACCTCTATCTTGTTAATTTTCATTAAAATACGCATAAACGTTTCTTAATCTACACACTGCCCGTGGGTGGTTTTTCTATCTTTAAAGAAAAGCACAGGTCTATGAAAAAAGAACCAACCGCACTGAGCACAGCCAGTGTTCCCACGATCAGCCAATTAGAAAAAGAGTATCATCAATTTATTGTAGCACACGATCATCCCTGCATAATGGCGCAGTCTGTTTTTAAAATGGGTGCTGTGGAACTGCATAGCTACAACTCGTTCGGAACAAAAAAAACAGCCCGAAACTTAGTGGCCGATATACAAGCGTATGTGGATGGTTACGATTGGGAAAGCAATGATTTTGTGACGTTTTTAGCGGTGTTCCCAACCGCTCATTTTACATCTGAAACGGCGTTCGAAAAGCAATTATGGGAACAACTGCAACACATTCACGAAAGTGATACAAAAGCTTGGGACGAAACGGTTTCAAATAATCCTGAAGACGATACGTTCAGTTTCAGCATAGCCGGAAAAGCTTTTTATATTGTAGGGATGCATCCCAACAGTTCGAGGATAGCTCGTCAAACCCCGTACGTAACCCTTGCTTTTAACCTGCATTGGCAATTTGAAAAATTACGGAAAATGGGGAGTTATGACACGGTAAAACAACGCATTCGCGAACGTGATAAAGCCCTACAGGGTTCCATAAACCCCATGTTGGAAGATTTTGGTTCCAGTAGTGAAGCCAGACAATATAGCGGACGGAAAACCGAAAAAGAATGGAAATGCCCTTTTCATCATACCTCATAAATAGTTATATTATCAAACGTACATACACAAAAAAAAATGGTAAACGAAATTCCCAAGCAATCAGGAACAGCTTTCAAATTAAAAAAAGGGGAAAAACTAAGGGTCATCGATCCGCTTGGGCAACAGGTAAGCGATCTCGTGCTTTTTAATGCACAGGATATCCGTGAAAAAATATCATCTGGAAAAACTTTGGATTTTGAAGAAACAATTTTTATTACCAAAGGTCACTACTTGTGGAGCAACCGGAGCAATAAAATGATGGAAATCACGGAAGATACAAACGGACGCAACGATTTTTTATTGGCGCCTTGCAGCCCGGAAACGTTTTCAATAATGTATGGCCATAAAGGGTACCACCCCAGCTGTTTTGAAAATTTATATACCCATCTCGCCCCTTTTAAAATACAACCCGACGACATCCCCACCGCTTTTAATATTTTTATGAATGTACAAGTTGCCTCAAACGGTCAACTATCGGTTGATCCCCCTACAAGTAAAGCAGGTGATTATATAGAGTTCATCGCTTTAATGGATGTAATAGTGGGGCTTACCGCCTGTTCGGCCGAAGATAGTAACGGAGGTAGTTTTAAACCCATACAGTATGAGATTCGTGCTACACACTAAGCTGCATGGCTCAAACAGCCTATGCTTAAAATAAGTTTGCTAGCAAGAGTCTTTCTTGTTAACCCCGTTACCCGTAACCCATTTCCCGAATAATCATTTTTGTTGCACGGCCAATCCCCCCGAAACCAAGGTTTCAGTTTTGCCGTCTTCTAAATGACTTTTCATTTTCCTTCCCAGGGTTTCCAGTATCGCATACACATCGGTTTGGGTCAGGGTGCAATCGTTGCGAATCTCATAGCTCAATTGTTCAATAGCTACTTCGTCCCTGCTCACGATCTGCAAAATATAGTTGACCACAACTCACTCAGAGGTTTCGAATAGTCGGTAAGATACGGGCTGTAGGCCGGGGTATTATGTTGGACTCCTTCTAAAAATAGTAATGATTCTTTTTTCTGAACCCTAATCATTTAGAGCGAAATCGGTACCAAAAAAAAGACTGCCCATAACGAGCAGTCTTACTGTTAAAATAAAGACAAAAAAGTCCAACTTACTAACTAAACTTATTCTTTTAATAAACGGAAGCTTTTTACATGGCCAGCAATGGTCACTTCCATAAAGTAGAGCCCTGATTGCCACGATGCCGTATTAAGGCTTAGGTGCGCGGTACTGGCCGTAGTTTCTTTCACAACTTGCCCCAACACATTATAAATTACTACATTATCAATAGGTTGCTGTGCGGTAAGTGTCAATTTATGTGCAAATGGGTTTGGGTAATAGGCAAAGGTCGTAAAGCTATTCGGGGCGACCGATAACTCCAAAGTGGTAAAAGCAAAAGGTCCTTCAAAATCACTTTCAACAGTACCATCGCATAAGGCACGCACATACACGTCATATTGGGTGTTGGCGTCTAAGTTATTTAACGTGATACCCGGATCACCATCGGTATCTATCCTAAAGGAACCTTCGGCAGTAGGGTCGAATCCTAATAGACCATATCTAACTTCCCATTCGGTTTCCGATCCATTTACACGCCAACTTATGTCAGCTGCCGTAGGTGTAATGTTGGTCACGGCTATATCACTGGGAGTGGGACACGCAATACCGTCATCCCGCACTTCTATACAAAAGTTTCCTTCTTCGCCGTTGTTCCCATTAACTTGAACATAATAGGTCGCACCAGCGGTAAGGTCCGATAACTGAACTGTAGATAGGTATTCGTTATTCCCTGCATCTACATCGTCATTACAACCTACCTCAGCTCCCATAGTGGTTAGATTGCCACAATCTGTTGGCGCTTCGTAAACCGTTAGTTGTGTATCTGCCAAATCACTGGGTGCTATATTGGTAGTTACCGTTACATTCCCACTGGCCGGAGCCGTAAATGTAAACCATACAGTGGCATTGGGTATTGGGTTTAAACAGGATCCTTGGATTTCGTCACGCTGAGCTGTTGCCCCGATATTGGTGTAGGAATTTCCACTGCAAACTTGATCCACCAAAAGCGGAAGGGCATTGCAAACATCATCGTTTACCGGAGGGGCAGCTAAGGTAGTAAAGGTTACTACATCACTTAAAAAACTCTCATCGATTGGGTTGCAAATAGCGCGAACATACACATCATAGGTGGTATTTGGAACTAAGTTGGTTAGGGTTTCCCCTAATGTACCATCGTTGTCCATTACAAATGTACCACTTGTTTCGGGGTCAAAGCCGGTGGGGCCGTACAAAATTTCCCATTCAGGCTCTCTATCGCCGGGTGTCCAGCTAACGGCTGCCGACGTTGGTGTAATGGCATCAACCACTATATCGGTAGGGGCTGCACAACTAGGGCCATCATCCTGTACTTCTATACAAAAAGTTCCTTCAAAGGTCCCGTCACCAAAACTCATAAATCCGTTTACCTGGGCATAGTAGGTAAACCCGGGAATTAAATCGGTTAAGGTAACCGTGGACAGAAAACCTGTTCCGGTTGTACCCCCATCTTCATCACAGCCTATCTCTGCGCCCATGGTCGTAAAATCATGACAGGTATCGGGTGCTTCATATATGGCCAATTCACTATCTGAAAGGGTACCCCCTTCAAAATCGGTGGTTATGGTCACGTTTCCACTGGGTGGCGCTTCAAAAGTAAACCATACGGTTTGATCACCAGGAGCATCAAAGCAACTCCCTAAAGGCTCATTAACTTCCAGGGTGGCCCCCACATTGGAAAAACTACCGGTAGTACATCCCTCATCTACTATCAAGGGGGTAGCATCACAGAGGTTGTCGTTTACCGGACGGGTTTTTAAGGTTATAGGACCAGCAAAAAAGCTATCACCATCACTTCCTCCACATTGTGCTTGCACATAAACATTGTAAATATGTGCAGGAACAAGCCCGGTAATGGTGCCGGTGGGATTTGTACTTACCTGCAACTCGGTTCCTGCTGTTTCAGGATCAAAACCTGGTTCCCCGTATTTTATCAACCAATTGGTTTCAGTTCCTGTTGGGGTCCAGCTTATATCTGCCGACGTGGCAGTGGCCGCATCGATCCTTAAATTGGTTGGTTTAAAACAAGATGGGGTCTCCGTAAAAGAAATGTCATCGACGGACATATAAAAGGGGAAAAAGCCTCCATTTATTTTTCCTTTAATGCCAATGTAGATCGTTTCTGAACGCGTCGCGGTAAAACTGTTGGTTACTTCTTGATAATCACCACTGGTTATTTGTGTAACGGGCACTATTTCTTCTGTCATAGCGCTTGCTGTATTGGAGGTTCCGTACCGTACTGAAATTTCAGCCCCCGATGAGTTGCTTTGTCTGGCATATAAGGTAAACGTATAATTTACCCCGTTTTGTACCGATACCGGATAAAACATCCAGGTTTCACTTCCATAGGGCAAATAAATGTTCCAATCGCCTGTACGGGGTGCCCTATCGTCATAGGTAATCGTAGAATTGGTTTTCCAATAGGTATTGGTGATCATTTCTTGCGACCAGCACCCGTTTAATTGATTACCATCGGTATAGCCGGTTTCAAATCCTTCGTTAAAAGGTGTTCGCGCTGCCATACATGGGGTGACGAGCTGTAAGGGTCCTGCCAGTTCACTCTCATCGGTTCCGGAAACACATATCGCTTTTACGTATATATCATACGCAGTATTGGGCACCAAAGCAGTTAACGTTGCTGCCGGTGTACCTGAAACCGATAGGGTTTCCCCATCCCTTGCGGGGTCGAATCCTAATTCGCCATAGGTGACCATCCAGTTTGTTTCGTTGTGACCGGCATTCCAATTAATGGCTGCCGAGGTTGGGTCTATGGTCGTAACTGCAAGATTGGAAGGTTTTGGGCAGCTGGGCAACGCCGCTACCGAAAACTCATCTACATACAATTGAAATGCAGGTGGCGACGTGGCTACGATGGCCACGTGTACCGCCTGACCGTCATAGGCAGAAAGATTGTAAGTATAGTGTATAAATTCTCCTAAATCATCGACATCGGCAATGGTGGTTTCAGACGCCAAAACAACAGAAAAATCACTCGGAGTGGTGCCGGTGGTAGATAATTTAACATCGAAAGTCTCCGGAAAGGTGGGCCCTGTACCTCCCGCATAAAAAGAAACTTGATCTGAAACACCTGTATTGACGGTAAATTGTGGTGAAATTAAATAATCGTCATGAGGGTTGTCTTCATAGTTAATGCGAACACCCCCATCGCCCCGGTAACTATGCGCTGTTTGATGCTGCCACGTGCCACCTTGGCCGTCATGGTCGATCACCGTCCAACTTCTGGGGATTTCAGTATCAAAAGTTTCTGAAAATTGGGCAGAGATCTGCCAGCTCGTTATGCCAAGTAGCATAACTAGCGTTAAAACTGTATTTTTCATTCAATTAATTTTATGGGCTGCTAGTGCCCTTGGTTAGTTTTTAAGAATTTTCTGAATATGCACGGACCCGTCTTCCAACGTCACATGCATAAAATAAACTCCACTGCTATAACTTGATGTAGTTAAGGTAAGCTTGTTGGTGGTTAACGAATCGACTTCCTGAACCAGCACTCCGCTTATACTATACACTTTTAAATGAGCCAACATATTTGTCTGGCTTCCTATATGCACGGTGTTTTCAACCGGGTTAGGATAAACGCTTATAGCAGACACCCTATTGGTAGGCGAAGCCACGCCCAACATCGTAGGATCTTTAAAAATATAAGCCGATCCGGCATCGCCCATTTCATTGCCTCCATTGGCATCGTGATCTTCACGGGGTGCACCAGCTATCATTTGGTTTTGATACATGGCTACACTCCAACCATAGGCATCCTCTCCTTCGGTATCTGAACCTTGTATTAGTTGATCTTCTACCCAAGCTCCTGAAGCTTCTCTTTTATACAAATACACTTCTCCTGCTTCAAAACCAAAAAAATGGGGTGCCGTTACCAAAATATAATCTTCTTGAATAGCAGTGCTCCATCCATATTGCGTTGGTTCAGTTGAAGGAACGCCTTCCAATATTTGAACTTCTTCCCAGGTCCCGTTGCTGTTCTTTTCGAATATATACGCCTTCCCCTGCTCACCGCCAACACCATAAGCACCAATAATCATTTGATCTTCAACCAAACTTACTGAAGAACCGAAATAATCATCTTCCATACCGTCTGAGGCCGATAGTGTTTCATCGTATTCCCATACCCCATTATTGTTGGAATACATATAAACAGCTCCTTTTAGGCCATCGGCTTGATTAGCCCCAATGGCCATTTGATCGCCAAATATGGCCACGCCAATGCCAAACGAATCGGGCGATTGAGGGTTAGGGGCCATTATTTTTTGTTGTTCTGCCCAAGTGCCGCCTTCTTTGGTGAATACATAGACCGAGCCTGTCCAGCCGTTCTCCCCTGGAGCACCTGCGATAATCGTGTTTTCATGAACGTTCATAGAAGTTGGGTTCATGCCTAATTTGGCATCCCCAGACATATCCGAGGCAAATAACTTGGTGTTAAAGCTCCATGTATCGTTGTCCAAATCATAAACATACAGCGCTCCGGCCCGTATTACACCGTCCACATTGGCCCTACCTGCTGCGACTACCAGATAATCATCGGAAAAAGCGGCGCCACCACCGTATTCTGCGCCCTGATTGGAATCTGTGGCTGACAATTTTTGCATAAAATCCCAATTGCCGTCAGTATCTTTCGCATACACATACGCCGCTCCCGAAGCAATATTCTCACGGGATGCACCTACAAGCGCAAAATTTTCATGAATTGCCACAGACGTACCGTATTCGGCACGGCCTTCCCTGTCGGTACTCACGATTTTAGTAACTTCTTCAAATTGTGCAAATGCCGTTGAGCCTGCCAAAATGCATAAAAGCACCATCAAGTTTTTAATCGTATTTTTTAGTATCATAATTATAAAAATTTAAATGGGTTAAACATTCTTTAGAAGAAAAACCAACGCTAGTGTTAAGATGGTTCCTTTCTGGTTAAAAGTTGTTGGATAAATATAACTATCGATACTGTTTCGTGCCTAAATGGAAGTTAGACATTTCGTGACATGTGCCGGTAAAACCACGACATACCGCCTAAATAGCTGAAAGATAAGCTTGAAGGGAAGTGTTTTGGGGAACGTTCATTTTCTTTGAAATACGCTCTTTTCGCTTTCGGCAGGATTGAACCGTGATATTTAAAAGGGAAGATATTTCCTTGTAACTTAAATTCATATAGATAAATGTTAAGAAACGGATGTCGTTTGAAGTTAATTTAGGATGCTTCGCCATAAGACGATTAATGAACCCACGGTTCAGCTCTTCAAAATGAATAAAAAAACTATCCCACTGCGTATCTTTTTTTAAATGCGTTTTTAAATCGTGTATGTGGGTTTTAAGACGGGAATCGGTTGCAATTTGTGTGTTACTGGACAAGGAATGCACCACATCTTCAATAAGTTCGTTTTTACTTGCCTGGAACATGGCCTTGGCTGTTAACTCCCTGTTTTTACGTTCCAATTCGTTTTTTAGCCGTTCTTTTTCCAATAAAGCCAGGGCTTCTTTCTTTTGTCGCTGTTTTTCCACCAACAGACGGTTGTTCTTCTCCTTGTCCAGCTCCAGTTCTACAATCTTTTTTCGCTGTTTGTGCTTAAGCGCATTGTTTTTATAAAGCCATACCAAGAAGCCCATAATAAGGATGACCCCTATAATCAGCTTGGTGTAAAACGCCTTTTCTTCAACCAATGCTTTTTTGCTTTCTACCAGTTGGTGCTTGTAGTCTTGCATTTGAAATTTTACTTTTTCACTTTCAAACAACGCTCCGTTTTTAATGGCATTAAGAGAATCTGAAGCCATAAGCATCGAGTCTTTATACGCCATAGCTGCTGGCAACAAGTCGTTGCGGGTGGTGTAAAGATTTGAAAGGCTTTCATAAATTTGTTTGCGCCCTTCAATATTGGATTGTTGCTCTCTTGCTTTCAACGCGTACTTTCTTGCTAAAACATAATCTGATTTCTCTTTATAAATATCACTTAATGTTAACAGCAATGTAATTTTAGAATTGACGGTAGCCCCATGAGCCACTATTGAGAGATTGTCTAATTGCGGCAATGTTTGCAAAGCTAATTTTTCAGCTTCCGCCAAATGACCTTGCAACAGAAGGTTTTCAACCTTGGCAATTTTCGCTAATAAAATAACATTTTTCTTTTTTTTCAATAAAGGTGCTGCTTCCTCTAGATAAGCGCTGGCAAGATCGAGTTTGCCCATTTGGTTGGCCAGTAACGCTAGATTAACGGCACAGGCACCAATCTCTTCATGTTCATCCATTTCCTTGGAAATGGCATAGGCTTTTAGAAAATATTCTTCTGCTTTTACGGTATCATTTTCGCCTATATACAAGACACCAATATTATTGTAAACAACCTTTTTTTGCTTTGGCCCCAATTGATCGATAGCAATCTCATACGCCTGTAAGTAATATTGCAACGCCTCGCCATAGTCTAACATCATATAATAATTAGTACCAATATTCAATGTGGCATTGAATGCCTGCAAATACCACTCATGTTGTAGTGCTGTTTCCTTTGCGGAAAACAGCATTTCAATAGAGGTAAGATGCTCGTTATTACCCATGGCCTCTATACCTAGGTCAATTTGTTGTATTACATCTGCTTGTGTTTTTTGCTGCCCCCATAAACTAAAAGAAGTGAGTACCAAAAACACAGTTAAAAAGAAGTGATAAACTTTCATGAATTAGTTAAAAAATTGGATAGATACAGTTATTAAAGCATCCTACACATAGCCTAAACTTAAAACGTGCAGCGTAAAAATAAACTTAATCTTTAATAAAGACAAACACAGCTATTATTTTATAGGTTGAACCAATAATTGCTTTATTAGGTGGCAGTTTAACAGTTTATCAAAAAAAACTTCAAATTTTAGGCTTTTAACTAAAAAAGGCCTCTACCGATAAAGGAGAGGCCAAGATCAACCATTAACTAAACTACTTACTTATTTTTTCACGATACGTTTAACAAAATAATTCCCGCCTGTATCTTTTATTTTAACAAAATAAACACCGCTCTCGAATTGAACTAAATTGATTTGTTTTAAAGAAGACGGCTTTACTATTTGTTGCCCTAAACTGTTATAAACAGCAACCGAAACCATGGTACCCCCACGCTCTTGAATAGAAATAGTACTGCTGGTTGGGTTGGGGTAGATAAAAAATGCATGACCGTTTTTTTCATAATTGGGAGTACCTAATTCGGTTAAATCGATAGTGTATTTCACAAGCCCTAAATCGAACGTAGCGAGATAAGCATCAACACTTTCTTCATCAAATTTATAGGCGATACTTTGAGACCCTGCATGCGCTATAGCTTCAAAGGGCACGTCCTGCCACGAAGCTCCCGCATCAGTAGTATATAAAAGTTGTGCGTCTCCATATTCGTGAGAGTAAATGGAAGCTACCGCATGAGCTTCATTCAACGGGGAATATTTCATCTTTCGAACCTGTTCCGCTTGATAGGTTTGTTCCCAGTTATCTGCGCTATCGGTAGTTTTATGAATACCGTTACTGGCAGTGACAGTAAATTCTTCTGATGCAAATGGGCTTTTCTCAATATCAAAAATAATATCGGTAGATGGATCAATGTTTAATCCATTGCTTTTTTCCTCCCAAGTGGTTCCTCCATCTAGTGAACGATAGACACGCGCCCCAACAGTTATATAGACGATGTCTGAATTACCCGCTTCAACGTACACATCGGTAAGGATATCGGACGCCGGCAATACTACTGAAGTGACAATGGGGTTATTGATGTCACTGAAGTCTATAATTTTACCCCCTTCATTTAAAAAACTGACCCATATGGTATTTGGGTTATTTGGATCGGTTGTTAGGTTAAGTATCCTGTCATTAAAATTACTGTACAAAAACGAATAGGTTGCACCGAAATCATCACTGATATTTAGGGAAGATCCTGTAAAATTACTTTCGTATTTATATACCCGGCCGGTTGTTATCTTATCTGCAAAATAAGTAGGCGCATCACTGGAGAAAACGTAATCCAAGGGTTGTAGCCCATATGGCGCTTCTGCTCCAGTTTCCATGTTTTTATGAATCAAGCCACGCTGTACGCCATAATATAAGTGATTCTCTGTCCCTTCTTGCAGCAATGAGGACGTAACCGGGTAAAACGGATTATAAAACTGTATAAAGGTTGCTCCTCCATCTTGTGACAATAAAGGATGATAGTTTGCATTTATAAATAACTCATCTGTTTGAAAAGGGTTATACGACGCATGCAGACCATAATAATAGCCGTTCGGGTTATCCACTGGATGCGTATAGCTTTCCCAAGTATCCCAACCATCGTGGGTAACTACTATTTCATTTTCTTCTAAAACTATGCTGGTTTCAGGGTTCACGGGATCGAAAGCTATATGAACTATATTGTCAAGGGTTACATCCTCCCATGCAATTGGAATTGTAGTCCAAGTTTCCCCTCCATCGGTTGATCGGTATAGGTGTTCTTCATGTTCCTGAAAATAGCCTATATCGGTTCCCAATAAAATGATATCAGGGTTTTGAGGATTAAATGTTATGGGGCCATAAGCATTACCGGGAATTTTTTCTTCCCAGGTAGATCCAGCGTTTTCAGAAACATACAGACCTCCATTACTCGTATTGGGACCGTTACCCCTCGCTATATATATTTTTTGTGGGTTATCTGGGGTAATAGCCACATTAATGGGAAAAACACCATCATAATCTTCATTGTAATATACCATTTCCCACGTAGCACCTCCATTAGAAGTATAATAGACCTTCGCATAGCTAGTAGTACCTATTAAATACCCTTGATGGATTAAGGCAAAATCAGGATCATCTTTATGTACAGAATAAGAACTTACCCAAGCTTTATCAGAGCCAGAAGTAATAGGTGGTGCATAGTGCCTCGTTATTTCTTTAGAATCTGTATTAAAAAAATACAACCCATTTTCAGAGATGGAGGCTGAAGATTGAACGGAGAATGTCACCACATTATCTGAAAGTATTTTTAACATCTGGAGTTGTACGCCATTCTCCGGAAAACTATAAATAATGTTCCAAGTCCCACCTTTATCGTCTGATTCAATAAGATGGCTTCCCTGTGTTAGCGCATAGAGTTTATTCTCTATTGTTGGATGAAAGGCAATATCATATATTCGTCCATAATCTGTGGCACCTTCAAATGTTAACGGAGATTGGGTTTGTGCAGAAACACTGCTCATGACAAGAGTATAAGCCACTGCTACATAAAATAGTAATCTTTTCATATTCTATTATTTAAATTTTGAACATCAAATATTCAAAATTGAGATTACACGTGAAAAATAATGCACCTAAATAATGTGACATTATTAAATAAAGTTGTGACTAGAGCCTATATGCTGGACAGGTAGGAATATAAATTAGCAGTCTCTTTTAAATTCATTTTTTTTGCGATCCGCTCTTTTCGTTTTCTACACGCTTCGGAAGTAATATTCAATATAGAGGCTATTTCTTTATTTGTTAGATTCATGTAAACGTAAGAGATAAAGCGAATATCTTGCGCTTTTAAGTTAGGGTGCCTATCTTTTATTTTGTTTAAAAAACCTTGGTTTACTTCTTCAAAATGTTTGCTAAAGTGTTCCCATTCTTTATTTGACTTGATGAGGTTTTTTAATTTTCCTATGTAGTCTCTTAAACTCGTTTGGGTTTGTACGCCTTGGGATGCTTCTAAGTCTTTAACAACTGAAGTTAATAACTCATTGCGCTCCAGTAAATGAAGGGCTTTTGCAGATAGTTTTCTATTTCTGGATTCGATCTCGTTTTTAAGGCGTTCTTCTTCTAAAAGAGCCCTGGTAGCTTCTTCTTTTAATTTTTTTTCCAGTAACAGCTTATCACTTTTTTGTTTTTCGAGTTCGAGTGTCATCAACTCTTTACTTCGGATATGGAGCACCTTTCTTTGTTTTCCTTTTATGTAACTATTCCGTAATGCCCAAGCAAACAAACATATAATGATAACGGCGGCAATTAAAACGATGTAAAACAGGTTTCGTTCGGCTTCCAGTTGCTTTTCATTTTCCTGTAATTTGTTTCGATAATTTTGTACCTCAAACTTAACCCGGTTTGTTTCAAAAAGGCGCCCATTTTTTATTTTGTTCCAGTTAGATGTCGCTTGTAAAACGGAGTCTTTAGCAATTAAAGCCTGGGCTAATTGCCCGGTTTCAGTATATACTTTGGCCAACAACTGAAACGATTCTAAACGATCTTCTACACTCGTTGCATAGTTTAAAACTTCATTAATACGGGCAATTGCCAAATTTGGCATATTTTGGTTTAAAGCAATCGTTGCCATTAAGAGTAAAGCATCGGTTTTTAGTTCTTCATCAACTTGAGCATCTAATGTTGGCAACAATCCCTTTAAAATCTCTTTTCCTGCTTCGTAAGCCCCTTTTAACATCAAGTTTTCAGCGCGGCCTACATAAGCTTGGTTCCTAATTTCTGGCATATCTTTTAATAGCGGTATTGCCTCATCAAAATAGGCTTTTGCCTTTTCCAGTTCGTTTGTTTTATTGGCAACCAACCCTAAATTCACGGCATAGAACCCCGTTTTAACAGCGTCGTCATGTCGCAAAGCGATCGTGTATGCTTTTTTAAAGTATTCTTCTGCTTTTTTGAACGCTTTCTCTTTTGAATATAAAATAGCTATATTGTTAAGCACAATCATTTCATACTTGGCGTCCAGTTCTTTTATGGCAATGGTATACGCCGTTAAATAATTGTCCAGTGCTTCTCCGTAATCAAGCATAGAATAATAATTGGCCCCAATATTATTGACAGCTAAAAAATGCTGTTTGCTCCAATTATTATCTTTGGCCATCGCTTGTGCTTTTACTAATAACTCAAGAGACTGTGTATGTTTTTTCTTAAACATTAACTCCACTCCTTCAGCAATGATGCTATCGCAATAGGCGATATTAGCCTCCTGAGCGTAGGTTAAATGCATCGATAGTACAGTTATAACAGAAAACAGAAATGGTTTAAAGCCACGCATAAAGTTGGAACATAAATTTATGGTAATAAAAGTAATGTTTTTATAAAAACATGAAGTGTAACCCCTATAAAAAGTCCGTTTATTGAAAAAATGGATAGCAATAATAATCTTGTAATCAAAATAGCAATAGACAAACTTATAAGATAACAAATTAATGGAATAAAGTAAGATGGGGCCACACGTGAATGATTAGGCGTTGTTATCGAAACAGTGATTGAGGGTAAATTATCGTGCTAACGCAACATCGATGAAACAAACTACGCTAGAAATCTATGAAAAAAGGGTCAGGCTTTAAAAAAGGGCAACCCCTGTTATTTTAAACTTACACACTTAGCGGGATAGTGTCAACGAATTGCTCGATACAATATAAAAAAAGACACTAATCCATTCAACGAACGATTCAACAATGGCGTTTCATAAAGTGCCATCCAAATTTCATATCTTCTATTTCGCACTTCTTATTTTACATTTCGTACTTTGTATTTCGTATTTTTTTTCGTATTTCAAATCATCGTGGCGGAAAAATCACGGGCAAGCGGTATTCCCGTTCATTTTCTGGTTTGCCGGAAGGATTGGCCCGTTCAAAAACCAAATAACCACGCGCATCGTTAGGTGCATCAAACGTCAAGGTGCCCGAAAAAGGAACAAAGTCTTCGGTCATCCAGCCGTTTTTTGTTTTTACATGGCTTTCGGCCAGGGTTTTGCCGTCTTTATCTTCTAATCGCAACCCTGCTGTACCTTCAAAAAACCAATATCCGCGCGCCCTGCCTTTAACGGTAAGTGGCGAACTGACTTCTATATTGGGCAGCGGTTTTTCAACTTTTATCAAATCTGAAATCGGGGTTTCCACGTCTTCTGTTGAAATAAATTGCAAACTTTTCAAAATATCATGTAGCTCATTTTTTGAAGCGGCGTCCACGGTGCCATAAAACGCAATCCGGTCCGTTCCGCCCAGCACTTCGCACTCCTCCATCGGTTTTTCAGTGTTGTTTTTGGTAGAACATTTACCTTCAAAATCTGTAACGGAGACGTGCACAAAAATGGTTCCGTATTCATTCCAATCATTTGGTAGGGAAGCAGGCGTTAACATATAGGCCCACGGTTCGCCATTTTCCAAAAGAAAGACCGTAGATTTTTCTTTATTGAGGTCAAATCCCGTGGCAAGCCTGCCGTCCCATTTCGATAGCGGTTGTTGCTTTCCATTGGGGGTCTCGGTGCCAAAACCTTTGGGGAGTACCGCGATATAACTGAGATTGGGCGCTTCGTGATAAACAAACGGCGGATTCTTCTTTGTGGTTTTTGAATAAAAATTGATAATAGGCACATCGCCCGGCAACTTGCTTTCCAAAATGCCATATTGCGGCGGAACTGAAGCTTGCAGTTGCCACTGTGTGTTTTGATATTGTTTGCTTTCAGTAGGTTCATTATTGGGGTCGCGTGCGCCTTCGGTTCCGGTCGGTTTCTTCTTGTTGGTGTCGGCACACCCAAAGCACACCAATATTATTAGGATATAGATAGTGAAATTTTTCATAACTTCTTTTTCAGTAAGCTAAAAAAAATTAACCCGAATTGTTTAAAAATTTTCCTAAAATCCCGAGCCCATCAAAGGCTGAAAAATCTATTAAAATCCAGCAACCCTTGCAGATCTCAAGCTTTAATAAAAACTTTTCCAACTAGGGTCTATATTACTATAATCACACCTCTTACACCAGTGCCACTCTCAGATGGCGTATCATTCGCCTTTCGCAAACCGTCTTTTTTATTTCGTACTTCGTCATTCGTACTTCGTAAATCCCACTTCCCTTTTCGCTGGTTTTTAGCAATCCCTTATGACAAAAACCACCTTTCATTTTGTATATTTAAATTCCAATCACAACAATGCGAACCATGGCAAAAGAGAGTGACTATCAAAAAAAACGGGATTTTTCCAAAACAAAAGAACCCCAAGGAGACACTACACAAAAAAGCAACGAGCAACCTATGTTCGTCATTCAAAAACACGATGCCACCAACCTGCATTACGATTTTAGACTGGAAATAGACGGCACGCTAAAATCATGGTCTGTCCCCAAAGGCCCCAGCACCGACCCCAGTGTGAAACGCATGGCCATCCCCACCGAAGACCATCCTTTGGATTATGCCAAATTTGAAGGCACCATCCCCAAAGACCAATACGGCGGCGGTACGGTAATGATTTGGGACCGCGGCACGTTTAAAAACATAAAAACCGATGACGAAGACAATGCCATCGATTTAAAGAAGTCATTCGAGATGGGCACTATCGAAGTTTATTTAAAAGGTGAAAAAATAAGCGGTGGCTATGCCTTGGTAAAGATGAAAAGTGGCAATATGAAAGGCAACTGGCTCCTCATTAAAATGGACGACGACCAAGCCGATGCCCGCCGAAACCCGGTAAGTACCGAAAATAAAAGCGTGGTGAGCGGCAAAACCATGAAACAAATCGCAGCCGATGACACCGAAGAGAAGTAAAGATCGACCTATGCACACGCTAAAAGAGCTACTCACCAAAACCGAATTCGAAAAAGCCACAAAGGCACCGCTTCCTGATTTTGCAGCGCCTATGCTGGCCACCTTGACCGACGACTATTTTGACGACCCCCAATGGATTTACGAACGCAAACTCGATGGAATGCGCTGCCTCATTCGTATAGACAAAGGGAAAGCCCAACTCTTCTCCCGTAACGAAAATGACCTATCGGCTTCCTTCCCCGAAATAGCAGATGCCCTAAACGCTCATAAGTATCCATCGCTTTGGTTAGATGGGGAGATCGTGGCTTTTAAGGACAACAAGACCAGCTTCAGTAAACTACAGAACAGGATTCACCTCACAGAAGAAGACAAGATTACGGCAACAAACACCAAAGTCTACCTCTACCTTTTCGACATCTTGCATCATAACGACTACGATGTAACCGAAATCCCCCTAAAAACAAGAAAAAAACTATTAAAACAAAGTCTCGATTGGCAAGACCCTATCCGTTATACCCCACACCGCAATGAAGATGGCACCGATTTTTTAGAAGAAGCCTGCCAAAAAGGTTGGGAAGGCATTATTGCCAAAGATGCAACCGCCTCCTATGTGCATGGCCGTAGCAAAAAATGGCTGAAGTTTAAATGCTCCAAAGGACAAGAGCTGGTATTGGGCGGTTTTACCGAACCCCAAGGCGAACGCAAAGGCTTTGGTGCCCTTTTGGTTGGGTATTATAAAGAAGGGAAATTACAGTACGCTGGAAAAGTAGGCACTGGTTTCGACGATGCTTTTCTGAAAACCTGGCGGAAGAAATTTGACTCTATTGAGCAGGAGGAAAGCCCCTTCAGCAATTTCAACGACACCGAAAACGGAAACAACCACTGGATAAAACCCAAATACGTAGGCGAATTTGCCTTTACCGAATGGACCAAGCACAACAAACTGCGCCATCCCCGGTTTTTGGGCATGCGCAATGATAAAGAATCAAATGAAGTAACCAAAGAAAAACCACAATGAAACTGCACGGCATAGAAATAACCCATCCCGATAAAGTGATCTTCCCAAAATTAGACGCCACCAAACGAGATATGGCTCAGTATTATGATAAAGTGGCAGAAAAAATGCTACCGTATTTAAAAGACCGGCCCCTTACCCTACACCGGTTTCCAGATGGGATTGACGCTGATGGGTTTTACCAAAAAAAAGCTGCCGATTATTTCCCCGATTTCATACAGACCATAAAAGTAAAAACCGAAGACGGACACATTAACCAAGCCATGTGCAACAACAAAAAAAGCCTGCTCTACTTGGTAAACCAAGGGACGATAGGGTTTCATATCTGGCTTTCCAAAAAAGATAAATTGTACAAACCCGACAAGGTGGTGTTTGATCTGGATCCCCCCAAAAATTCATTTGCCAAGGTAAAAGAAGCTGCAAAAAAGACCCACGAATTTCTAAAAGAAAAAGACAAGAAAGCACAACTGATGACCACGGGCAAAAACGGCTTCCACGTGTGGTATACCATGCGGCGTACCAAAACATATGACGAACTTCGGCCGCAATTAAAAGAATGGGCAATAGAACTCGAAGAAAAGCACCCAGACCTTTTTACCACGGCCGTTCGTAAAGAGAAAAGAGATGGAAAAGTCTTCATTGACTACCTACGAAACTCCTATGCACAAACCTCGGTGTGTCCTTATTCCCTAAGACCTACTGAAAATGCCGGGGCAGCCACCCCCTTACCCTGGAACAAACTGGATGCTATTGAAAAAGCCAACCAATACCATCTAAAGAACATCGAAGCGATACTATAATGCGCGGCTATTTTACTGACACAAATTTAATTAAGAACCGTAACCTGCCCGAAATTGGATAAAGCCTTTTTAATTTCTTAAATCCTAGGGTGTTTGGTATTTCAGAAAGAAAATGAAACTGTTATATTTTTCTAAACCAAAACCCCTTCAAACACTAAAATAGTATCTTTAAAGGACAATCAAAAAAATCAATATCTTATGGAAAACTGGATAAGCGTTGCTCCCGCTGTATTAGGGAAAGTCCTTATTTCGATACTGCTCATTTTTACAGGGATTATTATCATTACCCGTATCGCAGGTTTGCGCACATTTTCAAAAATGTCGAGTTTCGATTTTGCTGCCACCATTGCCATTGGGTCTATTTTAGCTTCAATAGTGCTGAATACCGATCAATCGTTGGTTAAAGGTGTCATCGCCTTGGGCGGCATCATTGCGTTTCAATCGGTTTTTATGCTGTTAAAACGAAAATCGAATGTTTTTCAGAAATTTGCTACCAATGCGCCCTTGTTATTAATGAAAGATGGGACCATTCTTTCTGAAAATTTAAAAGCTGCCAATATGGGTGAAGACGACCTCATCGCCAAACTGCGTGAAGCCAATGTTTTTGATTTGAATGAAGTACACGCCGCTATTTTGGAATCTACAGGCGATGTCTCGATATTACATACCCACGAAGACAAACAGCTACAAGATAAAATACTGCAAGGGGTACAGCAGTAAATTTAAAATATGGCCAGTCTCTGCCATTTCAGAAACTAAGGAAAGGTGGTTTAAATTTCAATTACATTCGGAATACTCGAATACACCATACCTTAAACATCAATCAATCCGCTCAAAATCCAAGTCCTGATAATCGTAGCTGAAATCGGTCAAGGGTGAGATTGGTTTCATCGTAAAGCCCTTGGCCTGTCCTTCGGTGTCCAGTGAAAAATTCACAAAGGCATCTGCTTTTAATGAAGGGTCGTCCCAGCGTACCACGAAGGTAGTCCCTTTGTAAAATTGCATGCTACCGATTAGGTCTTTGGATTTTTCCGAAGTGAAATTGAGCTTACCATTTTCAATGTCTATACTCACCTTTCCAAACCAAGGATCGCGGTAGGTACCGGCATAATGGTCAAGGTTAGGTTTTGGTGTTTTGTTTTGTAACGATGCTGTTAAGTTTCTTTCTACAGCGGCCGTGATGCTATCGGCTCGTTTTTCATGTGTAAGCCGGGCATCGTTGTACTGTTTTACCCGGTTTTTATTGGTCATGCCAAAATAACCGTCCTTAATAGAATTGGTAATGGCCGTAAACGCTGCGCCCGATTGTTGGTTGGTCAATACAATGATGCCTAAGTCAAGTTCTGGAATTAAAGTTACTTGGCTCACAATACCCAACAACCCACCGGTGTGGCTCGCTTGAAAATAACCGTTTACATCTTTTAAAAACCAGCCTAATCCGTATGCGTAGAAATGTGTGTTATACGCACCTTTTCCAGTACGTATGAGGGTTTGTGGCGTCCACATTTCGCGATGGGCTTGTTCACTGAACAGACTGTCTTGCTTTTTAGGGCCGTATTTCCCTTGGTCCAATTGAACCTGTACCCATTTTGCCATATCGTCGATGGAGCTATACATACCTCCCGCCGGATCGGATATTTTTGTAAACGTGGCACCCGTTAGTTCCAACTTGCCGTTTACAGGAGCGTGGCCATCAATTCGGTTGGCATCGGTCGCTATTTTTTGGGTATTGAACGTGGCCCTGTCCATCTGTAACGGATCGAAAAAGTGTTCTTTAATATACGCATCATACGCTTGCCCAGAAACCCTTTCAATTACTTCGCCGGCCACGATGTACAACAGGTTGTCGTAATCAAATTTAGACCGAAATGACGACACCGGCTTTAAATACCGCAGGTTGTGGATCATTTCGGCTTTGCTCGTGGTGTTGTTTGCCGGGAAGACCATCAAATCGCCAGCGCCTAGCCCCAAACCACTTCGGTGGGTAACTAAATCACGTACCGTGAATTCACTGGTAACATAAGGGTCGTAGAGTTTGAACTCGGGAATGATATCGGTTACCTTGGTGTCCCATTCCAATGAACCGGCATCGATTAACTGGGCCAGGGCAGCGGTTGTAAAAGCCTTGGTATTGGAAGCCACCCCGAACATGGTTACAGTATTCACAGGTTTTTTTGTTTTAAGCGACTGCAATCCGTATCCTTTTTTTGAGACTACCTTTCCATCTTTTAAAACGGCAACCGCCATTCCGGGAACATTAAAGGTCTCCATAGTTTTGAGCACCAGACTGTCAATTTGTTTGGGGGTAAGTGCTTGCGAAAAACCGGTTAGGGTGATTAAAAAGAAAAACAAAGAAGCCGCCAAGGCTTTAAAAGATACGTTTATCATAGCGTATTGGTTATGGAATGAAGAATTATTGAATACGGTATAAAGGTATCAAAATATTTAAAGGTTTTTGATGGTAGGCCTGTGAATATCAAATTGCATTGTACTTGCATTTCTACCGAAGCCACACTTTTGAATGACAATGGGAAAGCCAGTGCAACTTTGTTGTCACTATAAAAATTTGTTGCCTTTCTTATTCTGAACTATTATCCTTCATTTTCTTTTGGCTGCTTTCCTGCTCTTCTTTTAGGCTTAGGTTCGGCCAGGTCGTCCACCATTTTAAAGAACCTTTCGGTATTGTTCACATAATTTTCGGCCAAGCTGTTGTAGTTCTTGATCATTTCTGGAGTCATTTGCCCCGAAGCGGCAATACAGCCGTCATTGTTGATGGTTTCCTTAAACCAAGCCAAGGTAAGTGCCGTCAACTGTACATAGTTGCTTCGGCTTTCCTGCAACCGGGCTGGTGGGTCTGCAATAAAGTGCGCCACGATATCGGCCATACCGAAGGTGCCAAAAGCAATGGCCAAAATGGTCTTGCCCTGTATGGCAAAGAGCACCGCTACCACAATAAGTGCCAGCCCCAACACAAAAGAAAGCACGTACATAATCTTGGTGATGTTCTGTGAATTTTCACTTTCTTTCAAGGTGTGCTTCAGGCTTTCCTTTAGGTCGTGGATCACCTCAAAAGTCTGTTCGCCAGATTGGGTCATTTTTTCTACTTGTGCCAATTGGTTCTTCAACTGTTTTTCTCCCAAAGGCGTCTGTAACAGCTGTATGGTGTTGTACTGGTTGGTCACCGTTTTGTTGATATCGTCAATGCGCGCCAAACTATCTTCAGAAAGTCCATATTTTTCAAAATAAGCCAGATCGGGCTGTAAATTGGGGTTTTTGACAATGTTGTAAATTTCGTGCAGCAGTTTATCGGTTTCCATAATGTGGTGCTTTTGGTTTTCCTTCCATCGAAATTAAAAGGAATTGTGAGCATGGAAACTTAAAGCTTTTCCCTTTTTTTAAATATACCCCGATTTTTTAAGTGTTAAAGATGCTGAACACCGGTACCTGAGCGGAGCCGAAATGAACCGGTCGCATCGGTACATTTCGGCTCCGTTCTATCCTTATTTTAACAAGGAATCAAATTTAAGACTAGCAAAGATGGTTGAGTGATTGTTAAACCCCAGCATGGTTTAATTTGTATCGAAGACCAATCACTTAATCCAGCCCCCGGGCTTTTAACATCGGTTCAATCTTTGGATCACTGCCACGCCAGTCGCGGTACATTTGTTCCAATTCTAAGGTGTTGCCGCGCGACAGCACCATGTCCCGAAAACGCTGTCCGTTTTCACGGGTGAGGCCACCGTGGTTTTCAAACCATCTATACGCATCGTGATGCAACATTTCGGTCCAGATATAAGAATAATATCCGGCAGCATAGCCTCCTGAGAAAATATGTGAAAAATAAGTAGAGCGGTACCGCGGTGGTACGGCATGGACCACATCGAGTTTCATTTTGTTAAGCGCTTTCTTTTCAAATGCATTGGCATCGTTTAGTGCTTCATCTTCCGAAACGGTATGCCACATCATATCCAAAGCTGCGGCGGCCAAGGTTTCGGTCAAGGAATAGCCTTGGTTGAAGGTACCCGATTTTTTAATTTTATCGATCAAGGCTTGCGGAATGGGCTCACCGGTCTTGTAATGCAGGGCATAGTTTTTCAGCACCTCGGGATAAAGCGCCCAATTTTCGTTTACTTGAGAGGGAAACTCAACAAAATCGCGTGCCACGGCCGTTCCTGAAAGCGATGGATACTGCTGGTCGGCAAAAAAACCGTGCAATGCATGACCAAATTCGTGGAACATGGTTTCCACATTGTCATAACTCAACAACGCAGGCTCCCCTTTAGCGGGTTTGGGAAAATTGCACACATTGTAAATAACCGGTTTGGTATCGTATAACTTCGATTGGGTAACAAAATTGGACATCCACGCCCCGCCACGTTTACTGGGCCTTGAAAAGAAATCGGCATAAAATAAGCCCAATGCATCGCCATTTTCTTCAAAAAGCTCGTAAACCAGCACATCGTCGTGATAAGTTGGGATATCGTGGCGTTCTTTATAGGTAATGCCATATAATTTTTCGGCAGCGTAGAATACCCCTTTTTCCAAAACGGTCTTCAGTTCAAAATAAGGTTTTATCTGGTTTTCGTCCAGATCGTATTTTGCCTTGCGTACCATTTCGGCATAATGGTTCCAATCCCAAGGTTCTAAGGTAAAATCGTTGCCTTTGGAGTGGATCATTTTTTGTATCTCGTCGGCTTCGCGTTGTGCTTTTGCCGTGGCTGCAGGTACCAATTTGTTAAACAGCTCAAATACTTTTTCAGGTGTTTTGGCCATGGTTTTTTGCAATTTCCATCCCGAATAACTGTCAAAACCTAAAAGGTTGGCTTTTTGGGCGCGGAGTTCTGCAATTTCGGTTATAATGTTCTTGGTGTCGTGTTCACTGCCATCGGCCCGGTAATAACTAGCGGTAAAGATTTTTTCGCGGGTGTCCCTGTTTTGCAACGACTGCAGTACAGGTTGTTGGGTGGTGTTTTGCAACGGTATTTTCCAACCATCACCATCGGGGTTTTTGTATCCTTCAAGATCAGAGTTGCTCAAGCCGGCCAATGGGGCTTTGTCGTTAAAAACACTGGCTCCTGCATTGTTCGCTGCCAAAAGGGTTTTGGTAAATTTGGTTGTGAGGGAAGCCAGTTGTGTGTTGATGTTTTTAAGGGTCTCTTTATCTTCGGAAGAAAGGTTGGCCCCGGCAATATTAAAGTCTTCCATATAATTTTCGAGCAACTTTTTGGATTCGGCGTCGAGGTCGAGGGTTTCTTTTTTATCGGACAGGGTTTTAAAACGTTGATACAAGGCTTCATTTAAATAAATGGCATCATTTAAAGCAGCGAATTTGGGCGCCATATCTTCTTGAATCGCCTGCAAGGTGTCATTGGTATTTGCCGAGGTCATTGCTCCAAAAACCTGCCGGGTACGATTGAGCAACTCACCGCTTTTTTCCAAGGCAACTACGGTATTTTCGAAGGTTGGGGCATCGGGGTTGGTGGCTATTGCTTCAATTGCTTGTTTTTTTGCTTCAATCCCTTTTTGAAGGGCAGGCCGATAGTCGCCGTCTTTAATTTTACTGAAATCGGGTGCTTGGTAAGGCAGTGAGCTTACCGTAAAAAACGGGTTTTCAATGGAATCGGTTTTCATTTCGGCATCGTTTTTCTCAGGATTTTTTGTGGAATTGTTACAAGCGGTTACCGTTAAGGCCAGCAACAATAGGGAGGTGATTTTTTTCATCGGAACGTGGTTTTTCAATTTATATGAACCATAAAGGCTAAAGGTACATGATTTTATGAAAAAAGCCGCCAACATGGAGATTGGCGACTTTCCTATATTCTTTTGACAAAAGGATGTTTATGCGCTAATGGCATCTTCTGTATCCACTTGTGCCACATTATTATAATGGAACAATTGCGATTTGTAAAACCGTTTGGCTTTGTCAGTCTTCTCCAAGCAGCCTTTTAAGGTTTCTTCCAAGTTGGTATAAGAAATAGTCGTTGCATTCAACTGGTTAATGTTGTACAACGTTCTAGGCGAATGGTCCACAATTGCACCGCCATATAACGTTATGGTCTTTTTACTGCGGTCTATAGATACCGAAGCTGCGTTGAAAAAGAACTTCAACAACGATTTTTGAAAGCTGTAATAATGTGGGTTCAACATCATATCGGCATCACAGCTTTTCTTAATCAATTTGCGCATTTCTTCAAGGATAATCTGACCTTTGTTTTTCATAATACCTTAATTTGATTGTTAAATATAGGAATTGAACACAAAGAACTATGACCGTAGCCGCAAGTTTAGCGTCATTTTAACGGCATGAAAATCAATTTGTTAATTATTTTAAGAATGGAATTGATTGATTTGCGAAGTATGAAATACGAAACACAAAGGAGGCAATAAGCAGTACTATTTACTAATTACAAACTAAAAGCACACTTTACGAAGTACGATTTGAGATTTTAAGATTACAGTTTATGAGGTATGATTTCAATAAAGTTTTACGGAATTGGCACTTTGATCTCCCTTTAAACCATTTGAGCCGTAAAATCATTTACTTAAAATAACAGAACCGGTAAGATTTTAAAAAAAAACAGCTTCCAACTTCCAGCACAGCATCCATCATCCAGCATTCAGCACCTAGCTTCCTACTGTTCGGTCTCTAACCCTTCTTCGTCCCAAGAAGTGATGCCGCCTTGCAGGTCGTACACCTTGGTAAAACCATTTTCTTCCAATATTTTGGCGGCGCGGGCACTACGGTTTCCGCTTCGGCAGTACACATATACTGGTTTGTTTTTATCCAATTCCTTGATGCGTTCTTCAAAATCGGCATCGGTCACACAGATGTTTTGGGCGTCTTTTAAATGGCTCACCTCAAATTCTTCGGTAGTACGCACATCGACCAATTGGCTGGACGAATCGTTTTCCATGGTTTCCAAAAAGTGATGCGGGTTCATAACTTCAACGGTACCGGACTTGTTTTCTTGGCAGGAAGCAAAAAGGACACTAAGACCAAGAAATATATGTAATACGTAATTTTTCATAATTGAACTTTTTTAAGAAACGGTTTCGCCTTCCCATTCGCTGATGCCACCCAATAGGTTATAACAGTTTTCAAACCCTTGCGACTTTAAAATAGCACAGGCTTGCGCACTTCGGGCGCCAGAACGGCAATACACATAATAATTTTTTGAAGCATCCAGTTTTTGCAGTTCCTCCATAAACTTAGGCGGGTTTTGGATGTCCATTTGTTTAGCGTTTGGAAGGTGTTTTTCTTCCACTTCCTCATCGGTGCGCACATCTAAAATCTGCGCGTTATCGTCTGCAGCAAGCTTTTCGCTCCATTCTTGTTGAGTGAGATCCATTGGTTTATTTTTTGTAAAAATAAGGAATCTCATTGCTATAGACATATAAAACAACGAAAAGCTTTTATGTTTGATTGAAGGGCAACATTTAATTTTGCCACCATCACCCGTTCAAGATTCCCATACTCAAAAAAAGCAGCAACCATATTTTGTTTGTTTCAATTTCATTTTTATCTTTGAAACCGAATGATCACACAAAACACACATACCTGGTGGCCTACTTTGCACACGTAACCCAACGTGAACAAAGCACCATGGTAGTTATAAAACCAAAGGCTTGTCTTTCACGATAAGCCTTTTTTGTTTTCAATACAATATGAAATATCACTTAAAAACGCACTCAAAAAAACTGTTGGCAGACACTTTGACCCCAGTCTCGGTGTATCTTCGCCTGCGCGATACGTTTCCAAACAGTTTGCTTTTGGAAAGCAGTGACTATCACGCCAACGATAATAGCTTCAGTTATATATGCTGTAACACCATCGCTTCCATTGAAGTTAAGGAGGGGGTGATTACGCAACAATTTCCAGATGGAAAGAAAGCCGAAATCACTATCAATCCTGAAACCAATGTCCCGGCTATTTTAGATGCTTTTGCCGCTTCATTTGTTTCCGAAGAGAACAATTTGAAGTTTATCAATAACGGTCTTTTTGGCTATATGGCGTACGATGCCGTTCAATATTTTGAAAACATCGACATTTCAAAAAAAGAACAGAATCTGGATATGCCCGATATGTATTATGCCGTGTATCAAAACATCATCGCCATCAACCATTTTAACAATGAAGCCTATTTATTTGCCCATTGTTATGAAACCGAAAGCAACATTCCACAACTGGAGCAGCTGTTGAAAGCTAAGGATTTTTCAGAATATCCATTCCATATACAAGGCGAAGCACAGACCAATATAGACGACGAAGGCTTTAAAGCATTAGTAAAAAAGTGCAAAGAACATTGCGCTCGTGGCGATGTGTTCCAGATTGTGCCCAGCAAGCGGTTTTCGCAGGCGTTTACAGGGGACGAATTTAACGTGTACCGTGCCTTGCGCAGCGTAAACCCGTCGCCCTACCTGTTTTATTTTGACTACGGAAACTTTAAGATTTTCGGCAGCTCGCCCGAAGCACAATTGGTAGTAAAAGGCGACACGGCCGAGATTCATCCCATAGCCGGCACTTTTAAACGCACCGGAAACGACGAACAAGACGCCCAACTGGCCAAACAACTTTCGGACGACGAAAAAGAAAACAGCGAACACGTGATGCTGGTCGATCTGGCAAGGAACGACTTAAGTCGGCATGGGACCAATGTAACGGTGGAGACGTATAGGGAAGTTCAGTTCTTTTCGCACGTCATTCATTTAGTGAGCAAGGTTACGGCCAACAAACACAAAGAAACGTCCACTATGCAAGTGGTGGCCGACACCTTTCCGGCCGGCACATTGAGCGGTGCCCCCAAACACAAAGCCATGCAACTGCTGGAGCAGTACGAAAACCGAAGTCGCAAATTTTACGGAGGCGCGATTGGCTTTATGGATTTCAGCGGAAATTTTAACCATGCCATCATTATCCGTTCGTTTGTAAGCAAGGACCACACCTTACATTATCAAGCTGGAGCGGGCGTGGTTTCAGAAAGTAAAGCAGAAAACGAACTGCAGGAAGTTTACAATAAATTGGGCGCTTTGACCAAAGCGCTGGAATTGGCGGAGGAAATATAAATCCTGATGCTAAAATAACAAAGTATATAATTGAAAAGCTTTGATAAAAACAAAGTAATAACCAAAAAGATACCCGTCTACGTGGGCATATAGATGAAAATACTGGTAATAGACAACTACGATAGTTTTGTGTATAATTTGGTGCATTATCTAGAGGAACTGGATTGCGATGTAACCGTAAAACGAAATGACAAATTTTTACTGGAAGAAGCAGCAGGTTACGATAAAATCTTGTTATCCCCAGGACCTGGCATCCCAGATGAAGCCGGCCTGTTGAAACAGGTTATCGAAAAATATGCTCCCTCCAAACCAATTTTAGGTGTTTGTTTAGGGCAACAGGCCATTGGCGAAGTCTTTGGCGGTAGCATCATCAACTTAAGCGAAGTATTTCACGGGGTTGCCACCAAAGCCACTATTATAGTGGATGATGAACCGTTGTTCAATGGCTTGGGCAATGAAATTGAAATTGGCCGTTACCACTCTTGGGTGGTCAATAAAAAGGAGTTACCCGAGGTTTTGGAAATCACCTCGGTAGATCCTAACGGGCAAATTATGTCGTTGCGCCATAAACTGTACGACGTTCGTGGGGTTCAGTTTCACCCAGAAAGCGTGCTGACGCCCAAAGGGAAAAAGATTATCAAAAATTGGGTGGAAAGTTAGTCCTTCGACTCCGATCAGGAACCGATTGGACAGAAGATAAAAGCTGGACGAGGGATGCTGGATGTCCCATAATTGAAGTTAAAAAAATAATTTAACAGGTGTTTGAGTGAAATTACAGTTGCTCACGCAGCTGTAATTTTGTATCGAAAACACATTTCGTATTTTTACAAGCACTAATGAAGAAAATCATCATCGCGCCTTTTGTGTTTTTAATCCGGGTGTATCAACTTGTGATATCCCCGCTCACGCCTTCCACCTGCCGCTACTCTCCCACCTGCTCGCAGTACAGTATGGAAGCATTGAAAACCCACGGCCTGTTAAAGGGAGGTTGGCTGGCCATAAAACGCATTGCAAGCTGCAATCCCTGGGGCGGTTCGGGCTATGACCCTGTTCCGCCAAAAAAAGAAAGACCCTGAGGTTTGTAAGCCTGTCGGATTTTCTATCTTTACATTCGCAAGCGGCAATGTTTAGTTGAACTTTTAACCGCAAGCCTAAAAAACTTTTCAGATGACACAATTTTTAGCTTTCACCTGGGACCCTTCCAAAGGGATCGACCTTGGTTTTATCATGATTCGCTATTACAGTTTAATGTTCGTGATCGCCTTTACCTTAGGATGGTTCATTATGAAGCGGATTTATAAAAATGAAAACGTTTCCGAAGAAAAACTGGACAGCCTCTTTATCTATACCGTGATCGCAACACTATTGGGTGCGCGCTTGGGTCACGTAATTTTCTATCAAACCGAACTTATTTGGGAAGACCCGCTGGCGGTATTGCTGCCCATTCGCACCGTACCCGAATTTGAGTTTACCGGTTTTCAAGGCCTGGCCAGCCACGGAGCCGCCATTGCCATTATTATTGCCATGTTCATGTACAGCAAAAGGGTGATTAAAAAACCGGTGTTGTGGATTCTGGACCGTGTGGTGATTGCCGTAGCTTGTGGTGGTATTTTTGTGCGCATTGGTAATTTTATCAATTCTGAAATCATTGGAAAACCCACCCATAGTGATTTTGGGGTGATCTTTAAGCAGTTGGGCGAAAGCTTTCCGCGGCACCCGGCGCAACTCTACGAAGCAGCGGGTTATATAATCGTGTTCCTTATCCTTTGGTTTATCTATTGGAAAACCAACAAACGCCAGTATCTGGGCTATATTTTTGGCGTGTTCTTGATTTTGCTCTGGACGGTACGCTTTTTGGTGGAGTTTGTAAAAGAGGCCCAAGTAGAAGACCGGGCCCAATGGGCGCTGAACACGGGACAGTGGTTGAGCATTCCGTTTATTTTAATAGGTATCTATTTAATGGTACAAGCCCCAAAACGAAAGTATCCGAAAGAGGAAATGTAAACAAGTATTATCATCCTGAAGGAGGCCCGCCTGAATTACAAGTATGGCAGGTACGATGATGGATCACATCTGAGTGAGAAAAAATAAATTGGAAAAAAGAATTTTAGAAGTGACTAGCAGGATGTGATTTCTCTCTCGTAACTACGGGAGAGAAATGACCAGAACGTAAGACCTTTATACTATGAAAAAAACACTTATATTATTGCTCAGCATCGCTATCACCGGTGCTGTTTATAGTTGCAAAGACAACAGAAACGAACAAAAAAGCATTACAAAAGAGGTTCAATTTACCAAAGAAGGCGAATTGACCTTGAAAAAAGCCAAGAACGATTCGGTTGTGGCTACGTTGGACATCGAGATCGCCGACGACGAATACCAAACCCAGACCGGCTTGATGTACCGCAAAAGCATGCCCAACAACCAAGGAATGCTTTTTATTTTTGAAAACGAACAACCCCGTTCGTTTTATATGAAAAACACGGCTTTTCCACTGGACATTATCTATATTGACAGCGACAAAAAAATAGTGAGCATCCAAAAAGGCGCCAAACCCATGGACCCCACTTCTTTACCTTCCGAAGGCCCTGCGCAATACGTGCTGGAAGTAAACGCCGGCCTTAGTTACACCTGGGGCTTGGAAAAAGGGGATATTGTGGCGTGGCATGTTGATAATTAATGGTATGGAAATTAGTGGATTGTGTTTATATTTATGTTGTAAACAATTTTGAAAAAAAATGAAAAAGTATAGATTATTACTATCAATTCTTTTAAAAGCAACACTTTTATCCTGTACTTCTGGTAATGATGATACGGAAATCCCAAATGAAAATGAGGTAATTCCACTACGTTATACTATAATTGAATCGGAAGGAAGCAATGATACTTTCAATTTTGAGTATATGAATAAATTGATAAAAAAACTTGATAATAATTTTGGAAAAACTACCATATATAATTATAATGGCAATCAATTAACTGGCTTTGAAACAATTGAAAGTAACGATACCTTAGTAACAAATTTGATTTACGAGAATAATAGACTTTCTGAATTAAGAACCGAAGATGAAAATCTAATAGTTCTCTATACTCACAATGATTCTGGCCAAGTGATTAGCACTGAACGAAATGAAAATGGTAAAAGCACAACGACAACTTATGAATATGACACCTCTGGGAATGTAATCTTAGCTCAAGATAATTTTTCAACTCTGAAATACACTTATAACGAAAGAAACAATCCATTTAAAAATGTTTTTCCGCAATTAGACGCAGAAATCACTTGGGAGTGGTTTGGAAGTCAGATTAACTTGCAACAAGAGGTTCAAGAAAAATTAACATCAGAAACAGAATTCACTACAAAATATACCTATCAGTACACATTTGATGACCCAAACTACTTCCCCTCTGAAAGAAGACAACTTGATAAAGATGGAAATTTAATAGAAACGGTTATCTATTATTATGGAGAATAAAACTGTTTACAGCAATGTATAACTCCAATTGAGGCGTTCCGTTGCTTCGGGAGGCTACATTGTACTAGATTGAAAATAAGCGCATATTAAACCGTAACTGACCGTTATATAAGACGTTTGGCAATATTTGCAGAAAACAAACTTTTCACCTACTTTTGACGTTAGTAACGTAAACCAAAAGTATGATTATCTCCTTTGGCTCGAAAGAAACCGATAAGATTTGGAACGGGATCCGAGTCAAAAAAATGCCCATTGAAATTCAAAACGTTGGACGTCGGAAATTGAGAATGCTGAATAGCTCGCAAGATATTGCCGATTTACAAATTCCGCCATCGAACCGACTTGAAAAACTGACTGGAAACTTGAGCGGATTTTACAGCATCCGAATTAATAAACAATGGCGAATAATATTTCAATGGAACAAAGGAAACGCAAGTGAAGTGGAAATAATCGACTATCATTAAAAGATAAAGAACATGGAAAAGCTGAATAACATACATCCTGGCGAAATTCTACTGTACGAATTTCTTGAGCCTCTAAAAATAAGTGCGTATCGCCTTTCAAAGGACTTGAAAATACCACAGACAAGAATTTCAGAAATTGTAAAGGGAAATCGGAGAATAACAGCAGATACGGCTTTGCGATTGAGTAAATATTTTGGAAATTCTGCCAAATTCTGGCTTGGACTTCAAGACGATTATGATATCGAAGAAAAACGTGATGAAAAAAAAGCGGAATTGGAGGAAATCAAAAAATACGAAAACAAAACCGTTGCCTAACAATGCACCACAAGAAAAACACGAATCCCATTCTTCAATAATACTATTTTAATTATCCCATAATGATGGTTTTGGGGTGTTCCTTTAATCATAGTTTCGAAAGGTTATCCAAATTCCATATCGTATCACTTCCACCGCACCTTCCTGCTGAACGGAGAAATTTAAAAACCGGCTTAAGTACAATCGAATAGACAACATCTATATTCCGTGTTGCCTTTCATCTACTTGACCGCTACAACCTAACAACAAAAAACCCGTCCATTCAACTGAAAAGACGGGGTTTTTATAGTTCCGAAGAAATTAGAAACCTTACTGTGAAACAGCTTCTGGTTGTTTTTCCTCTTCTTCTTTTTTATCGGTAAGATCGATCCCTCGTTTTTTAACGGTATCGAAAAATACCGGTGTAGCGATAAAGAGCGATGAGTAGGTACCTACCACAACCCCGACCATCAAGGCGAAGATCAATCCGCGGATGGATTCTGCACCAATCAAGAATATCGACAACAACACGATCAAGGTAGTAACCGAGGTGTTTAACGTACGGCTCAACGTACTGTTCAACGCCAAGTTGATAACACGGTTTATTTTCCAAGTGCTGTGTTCGTTGAAGTATTCGCGAATACGGTCAAACACCACCACGGTATCGTTTAGCGAGTACCCAATTACCGTTAAGATCGCCGCAATGAACGATTGGTCAATCTCCATATTAAACGGCATAAACTTATAGGTAAGCGAGAAGATACCCAACACGATCAATACATCGTGGAATACGGCCGCTACGGCACCCAAACTGAACTGCCATTTTCTAAAGCGCAGTAAAATATACAAGAACACCACGATCAACGAGCCCAATACGGCCCAGAAGGAGTCCTTTTTAATATCATCGGCAATGGTAGGGCTTACTTTATAGTACTCCATTCTACCTACCTGCTTGTTGTCGTCATCCGATTTAAAATCGTCATACGTCATGTCTGATGGAAAATTAGGCTTCAAGGTTTCAAAAAGCATTTGTTCAATCTCTTGGTCCACACCCTCACTGGCTTCATCTACCTTATATTTGGTAGTGATTTTAAGTTGGTTATCGCTTCCATAAGTTTTTGCTTCCGCACTTCCAAAAGTAGCTACTAAATCCTTTTCAATGTTTTTAGCATCTACGGTTTTATCAAAACGAACGGTATAGGTACGGCCACCCACAAAGTCAACCCCTTGGTTAAGCCCATTGGTAAACAACGATCCTAAACTTATTAAGATTAAAATAGCTGAAATAATATAGGCTACTTTACGTTTCCCAAGGAAGTTAATATTTACGTTCTTAAACAGGTTCTTGGTGGCACCGGTAGAACAGGTCAGCGGCTTTCCGTTTTTGGCATACATATCGATAAACAGTCGCGTAATAAAGATTGCCGTAAACAAGGATGTAAGAATACCTATTAACAAGGTAGTTGCGAACCCTTGAATAGGCCCTGTACCGAACACCAATAAAATCAAACCTGTAAGCCCTGTTGTAATATTGGCATCGAGAATGGAAGACAACGCATTGTTGAAACCATCTTTAATGGCATCGCGCTGCGCCTTCCCTTTGGCAAGCTCTTCGCGTATGCGTTCAAAAATAAGTACGTTCGCATCTACCGAAATACCAATGGTCAATACTATACCAGCAATACCGGGCAACGTCAATACAGCGCCAAGCCCTGCTAATATCCCGAAGATGAACAAAATGTTTACCACCAAGGCGACATCGGCAAACGCACCAGCTTTTCCGTAGTAAAACACCATCCAGACCAATACAAAGGCCAAGGCAAGAACAAACGATATAATCCCACTGTTAATGGCTTCGTGACCTAACGTTGGCCCCACTACTTCTGCTTGGATGATATCGGCAGAGGCAGGCAGTTTACCTGCGCGCAATACGTTTGCCAAATCTTGCCCCTCTTTAATGGTAAAGTCACCGGTAATCTGGCTACTTCCTCCTGCAATGGGCCCTGTGGTTACCCCTGGTGCAGAATACACAATATTATCGAGCACGATGGCTATCTGGCTCTGGTTCTTGTAGGCTTCACCGGTCATTTCTTCCCAGATACGGGCTCCTTTTCCATTCATTTGCATGGAAACGGCCACTTGCCCTCTTTGGTCGTAGGTTTGAGTTGCATCGGTTACTACGCCACCAGACAACGGTGGTTCGTTGTTTCGGTTTCCTTTAACGGCGTATAAAGAGGTTACTTCGCCAACCCCTTCCACTTGGCTTTCGGTGGGCAATCCCCAAGCAAATTCAACGTAACGGTATTCATTTGGCAACAACGATTTTACTTGCGGCATACGCAAATAGCTATTGATTGCTGCGGTATCCTGGACTTCAAAAGTGGCCAACACAGGGCTTCCTTGGAAACCTGGGGAAACCATTTTGTCCAAAATTGGGTTTTCTTCGGCTGCTTCCTCTACATCTTCACCACCTAATAATTTACTAATATCATCTTCATCGGTAGCTGTAGTATCTTGTGCGATTTCTGTGGAATCGGTTTCAGTAGCTGCTTCTGCTTGTTCGGAAACGTTCAACGAATCTGCAGCTTCTGCAGTTTCTTCTTTTTCTGAAACATCATCCCCTTTTAATTCTTTTACCTTTTGGTTGGCTTGGGCTAAAAAGCCGGCCATTTCGTCAAATTTATAAACGTGCCAGAATTCCAATTGGGCAGTACTCTGCAACAGTTTTTTAATACGCTCTACATCTTTTGCCCCTGGTAGCTCTACCAAGATACGACCAGAATTCCCTAAACGTTGGATGTTAGGCTGGGTAACCCCAAACTTATCGATACGCTTGCGTATAACCTCGAATGCTGAAAGGATGGACTCATCGATTTTACGCTCCAGAACCGATTTCACCTCTTGGTTGGTCATAGAAGCGTTGATATCATCTTCTAAGGTTTTATTAAAGAAAATACTGGGCGAAGCCAACGAGTTATCGCCGGGCAAAGCCTCAAAAGCTTTATAAAAAGACTCCAAATACGTGTCTTGACTATCTTTCTGAAGTTCGTTGGCATTGGCCAACGCTTGATTAAAGGCAGGATCTTTAGAGTTGTTTGCCAGTCCTCGAAGGATATCCTGAACCGAAACCTGAAGAATTACATTGATCCCTCCTTTTAGGTCGAGCCCTTTGTTGAGCTCCTTGTCTTTTGCCGTATTGTAATCAATACCGAGTATCACCGGCTCTGAACCAATGGAATCCAAGTAGCTCGATTCTGCCATTTCCCGCTCGTCATGCTGGTTTTCCTGTGGGTATTGGCTTTGTGCAAAAGCCTCTGCATCGCCTTCAACTTTGTTTGCAACAAACGTAAATGACAGTTGGTACAAACTTACCAAGCCAAAGAGTATTGCAAATACTGTAATGAGTCCTTTATTTTGCATTCTTGTACGTGTTTATATAAATTTTAAAACGTGCAAATATAGGTTTTCAATTAAGAAATGCCAATTATTTTCTTTGTAAAAACTTTAACATAATTATTTACATGCAATAAGCCGGCATAAACCGGCTTATCGTTATTGTCTGTTCCGTTTTAAACTTAAAACTCAATTTCAAAATACAGGCTGCTTTCAGGGTTTTCGTCGGTAACGTCTTCGCCTTTTAAAACCGCACCCTCATCATCTACCAATTTCATGTTTATTTTCCAGTATCCCGTCATGGATAGAGACAGTTTTCCCGCGTACATTTGGGTTTGCCCGTTATAGCTTAAATCGACGTTGTTTGGCGAGGAATGATTCCCCATCCCCGGCATCCTTGGATCTATCTCAACGGTATAGCCTTCTACCACGGGAAACTCCATCATGGTTTCCATCTTGTGCAGTACAGCGGTCATATCATTTAGGGCAACTTGAGGAGCTACAGGCCCCACGTATGCGAGCACATAACGGGTTTCGTCGGTGCCCATAAAGGTGTTTACGCGCTTTAAGCCATCGGCCGGGGCAACTACATCTATACGTTCTGTTTTTGAAAACTCCGTTCCGTTTAAGGAATAATTAAAAGTAATATCCCAATATTCGGTGGCATTTCCAGGCATTTGAAATACCACGTACCCGGTATAAACCGTTGGGTTATCAGTAGCCACAACCGGTGAAACAGGTGACGAATGCATCATATTTTCCATGTGCATCATGGGTTTTAAAGACAAGTCGGCGTTTTCTACATATTTTTCGGAAACCTTATCTTTTATACGCATATATAAAGGTGTATACCCTATTTCAAATTGCGTATTGTTTTCTGAATACACTTCCAAAGTGTGCTCATCATAGTCAAATTCCTTCAGAAGAGAAAAATCTTCCATTGGGTTTTCTTCAACTTCAGTATTATCATCGGCATCGTCCTTTGAACAGGAGATACATGTCATTATTGTGATAAGAGCGATTGCTATATATTTTAAATTTTTCATTATTTGATATTTTATTGTTGTTAATTTATGGAATACGATAGGGTAACGAACATATTTCGTCCCATTTGCGGGATGTTGTTCCAATCGTTAAAAGTGGTGTAGTTGGTATCGAAGATGTTCTCTATCCCGGCTTTGGCGTACAAACTGTTCCCAGCCACAAAAAACCGTTTACCAAAAGTAGCGGAGACCACATTATACGCATCGGTCTGTTTTTCGCCATAGGCAGGATTAAAATGTTCTTGGGTGGCATTTCCATTTACCGAAACCGTTCCCGAATACCCGTTTCGTGAATACGCCACACTGGTTTTGTAAGCCAATGGGCTTATCAACGGCAGGTTTTCACCTTTATTATCGGTACCTCGGTGCCACGAAACACGTGCCTTTAAAACCAACCGGTTAAACGGTCGCCACTGGGCCTGCAACGAGGTATTGAAAATTTGCGCATAGTCGAGATTGGTATAGACCTTAACGCCATTGGCGCCAATGGTCATGGGAGCAAACTCGGGGACTACCTTGCCTATTATATAATTGGGCAGGTGAAAATAATTGGCCTCCAATTTCAATTCTACTTGCTTCTCTTTATAGGAAATTGCCGCATGGGTTTCCATGGACGCTTCGGTACTCAAATTGGGATCGCCCAGGTAATCAAAACCATCGTAACTGTTGAACAAATAAAACCCATACCCTTCCGAAACCGACGGGGCGCGTTCGCCATAAGCAGCCCCAAAAGCAACTTCAAAGACATTAAAGCTCTTTTTGTACTCTCCCGAAATGCTTTTCAGCAACCGGGTTTGAGAACGCTCCAGTTCAGGATAAAAAATGGTCAAGCTGTTGAACCCAAAATCGTCCGCTATATGGTTGCGATGCACGCCCAAACGGGTGGAGAACAACAAAGATTGATCGTTTTTAAACGAAACAACGTCTTCCAAGTACAGACCTGTGTTCCATGTACGCACGTCTGGCCAAGTGAGCATAAACATGTTTGGCTCATTGGGGTTATTGGGATACATGGTCATTTCGGCATACGACCGGTTGTAATATCCATCAACTTTTAGCGTAAACACATGCTTGGACGCTGCATATTTTGCCTGTGAGTACATCCCCGCCGTTTCGCTCCACCCAGGCATATCCATGTGGATGGGCACGTTAGGGCGCTGCGTATCGTCCATGACATGTTTAATGGTATTGTAATACAGTTTGGTTTCCCAATCGCCAAACATCGACAATAGCGAATCCTGCTCCAAGCTTACCGATGCGATTACAGCCCGCGCCAAGGAGACATCCATGGGCAGTGCCGGATACCCAACATCTTTCGCCTCGTCGTAAATTAGGGACGCCAACAGTTTTTTACCTTCGGCCAACTTGTACCCCGTTTGCAACGAAGCATTGTACTTTTCATATTGCGAAAACTCAACCTCTTCGCCGCCACCGGCATAGTAATTATCGGCTTTACGGTAAAGGATGTCGCCATTGGCATAAAAACGTTTACTTTCAAAACCGACATCTGCGCCAACTACACGGAGGTTGTTGTTGGTTTCGAACGCATTTTCTATTGTAGCGGACAACCCCTTGTTCTCAAAGGTATTCTTTTGCAAACTAAGGTTGATGCCACCTCCAATGGTATTTCCAAACTGTGCCCCTTGTTGGGACGATTGTATCTGGGCTTCCGCTAAATTTGAAACGTCCACATAAGAGGTAACGGGATCCATTTTATCGGTGCACGCGCCAAATATCTGCATGCCGTCTATGGTCACGACCAATCGTTCGGAAGTCATATTGTTCAATGCAGGTTCCCAGGCGTAGGCCCCGCGTTTTATCATAGTCACTTTCTGCGCACCTTCCAGGTATTCATCAAGCGTCGCAAGGGGTTTCTGACCTGTTTGGTGTTTCAGTTTTTTGGCATTGCCTATCAGTACTACTTCATCTAAATGCACAGGAAATGCCGGCAAGCTGTCCAGTTGTTGTTCTTGCGCCTGCAAAACGGGCACTGCGACCACCACGCACAACAACAGCATCAAGCTACGGCATGCCACAGGCAAGCCAAGCCCATTGTTATAGGTTTTCATAATTCTATAATTTGAAATGTTAAAAAAGAAAAGCAAGAGCCTGTTTAAAAGCCCATTATTGTAGAACAGTTATGCCTGAGGTGGTTTTGGAATGTTATATGCGTAAAGCTGGGAGTCCGCACGTTGATCAGCTCCTACCGGAATTGCACAGACTTCAAAAGCATTAGGGGCGTTTAATGTGTAAGTCGAAACAGGCTCGACATAGACAACTTGAGACCATTCATATTTGGTTTGCGAGTTGCCCAAGGGGTTTGCATCGTCTTTGGCTTCTTTTGCCAATTCTTTTGTAAGGTAACAGGTACCGTTACATTCCAGTTCGGGTTTGTCACGGTTTTCACATACAAAAGCCACTATGTAATCGTAATTTAGCGCATAATCCACGATGGGCCAAAGAGGCTTTAGCATCATAAATATTACGGTAAAAAACAAGGCTGCTTTCATAGGAACAAAGATAGCCAGAACAAAAAGTTTCAAATATGATTTCGGTCAGTAATTTAAAAAAAATATCTCTACGTTTTGGTTGTTGAAGACTCTTGAAAACCATTGCTTTTCATGCAATCCCAGCCACAGCCATTCGTTTGACGGGCTACGTAATAAAAAATAAATATTTGTTAACTTTCTATTGTTGACAAATATTTATTACACTGTTTTTCAGCTTATTAACAATTTGTTCTTGACAACTTTTTAATTTCATTTTCGGAGAAGTGATTGTTATTTTTCTATATTTACAAATTCAAAATCGAAAGTACAAACAACTAAAAAACCACTTAATCTATGCACGTAAAAGCTCCCTCCACCACGCCCCCCAAAACCTACACACAAGATGAAGCTTTCAACGCTTCTTTGGAGTATTTTAAAGGAGACGATCTCGCAGCCCGCGTTTGGGTTAATAAATATGCCTTGAAAGATTCCGATGGCAACATTTATGAAAAAACGCCCAACGACATGCACCGCCGCATCGCCAAGGAAATCGCGCGAATAGAAAAACGCTATCCAAACCCTATGAACGAGGACGAGGTGTTCGACCTTATTAAAGATTTTAAATACATTGTGCCACAAGGGAGCCCCATGGCCGGAATTGGCAACAAATATCAAGTAGGCTCCCTTTCCAACTGTTTTGTAATCGGCAATCCCGGTAATTCCGATTCGTATGGAGGCATTATGAAAATAGACCAAGAGCAGGTACAGCTCATGAAACGTCGTGGTGGTGTGGGACACGATCTTTCGCACATCCGCCCCAAAGGGTCGCCGGTAAAAAACTCGGCTTTGACCTCAACTGGAATTGTACCGTTTATGGAGCGTTACTCTAATTCTACTAGAGAAGTGGCACAGGACGGTCGCCGCGGTGCCTTGATGCTATCGGTTTCCATCAATCATCCCGATTCTGAAAATTTCATCGATGCCAAAATGGAACAAGGAAAAGTCACGGGCGCCAATGTTTCGGTACGCATTGACGATTCGTTCATGAAAGCTGTGAAAGAAGGAAGCAACTACACCCAAAAGTATCCTATTTTCAGCGAGAACCCGAAGTATTCAAAAACCATTGAAGCCAATAAACTTTGGAAAAAAATTGTGCACAACGCATGGAAGTCTGCCGAACCGGGTATTTTATTCTGGGATACCATTATCAACGAATCGGTACCCGACTGTTATGCCGATTTGGGCTACCAAACCGTATCGACCAACCCGTGTGGCGAGATTCCGTTATGCCCTTACGATTCGTGTCGCTTGTTGGCCATCAACTTGTTTTCGTATGTAGACAAGCCGTTTACCGACAAGGCCAAATTCAACTTTAAACTTTTCAAGAAACACATTGCCGCTGCCCAGCGCATTATGGACGATATCATTGATCTGGAGCTGGAAAAGGTGGATGCTATTTTAGCTAAAATCGATGCCGATCCAGAAGGCGACGAAGTAAAAGCCGTAGAGCGCAACTTGTGGCTGAACATTCAAAAGAAAGCCGAAGAAGGGCGCCGTACCGGGATTGGCATTACTGCCGAAGGCGATATGTTGGCCGCATTGGGCATTAAATATGGAAGCAAAAAAGGAGTTGATTTTTCAGTAAAAATCCATAAAACCATCGCCCTAGAAGCCTATCGCGCTTCTGTTTACGCTGCGAAAGAACGTGGGGCTTTCGGGATTTTTGATTCCGAACGCGAAAAAGACAACCCGTTTATTTTACGCTTAAAAGAAGCCGATGAAAAACTGTATTACGATATGCTGGAATACGGCCGTCGCAACATTGCACTGTTGACCATCGCCCCAACCGGCACCACCAGTTTGATGACGCAGACCACCTCGGGCATAGAACCTGTATTTTTACCGGTTTACAAACGCAGAAGAAAGGTAAACCCAGGCGATAAAGATGCCCGTGTGGATTTTGTGGACGAAGTGGGCGACTCTTGGGAAGAATATGTGGTATTCCACCACCGCTTTAAAGAATGGATGGAAGTTAATGGCCACGAAACCAATAAAAATTACAGCCAAGAAGAACTGAACGAATTGGTAGCCCAATCGCCTTACCACCAAGCCACTTCCAACGACGTGGACTGGTTGAGCAAAGTGCGTATGCAAGGTGCCGTACAAAAATGGGTGGACCACAGCATTAGCGTGACCATCAACCTGCCAAACGATGTGGACGAAGAACTTGTAGGCAAGCTGTATTTAGAAGCGTGGCAAGCCGGCTGTAAAGGTGTTACCGTTTACAGGGATGGTTCCCGTTCTGGTGTCTTGATCTCCAATGACGAGAAAAAGGAAGAAAGCAACGAGTCATTGATTTCCTTCCCAACTAAACGTCCGGAGGTCTTGGAAGCCGATGTGGTGCGTTTTCAGAACAACAAGGAAAAATGGATCGCCTTTATTGGCTTAATCGATGACAAACCGTATGAAATTTTCACTGGATTGGCCGATGATGAAGACGGTATTTTAATTCCCCGTTGGGCCACCAAAGGGTTGATCATTAAAAACCGAAACGAAGATGGGGTTTCCCGATACGATTTCCAATACCAGAACAAACGAGGCTACAAGACCACCATTGAAGGCTTGTCGCACAAATTTGACCCAGAATATTGGAACTACGCAAAACTGATTTCCAGCACGTTGCGCCACGGTATGCCCATTGAAAAAGCCGTCGAGCTGATCAACAGCCTGCAATTGGACAGCGAATCGATAAACACTTGGAAAAACGGCGTGGCACGGGCTCTAAAACGCTACGTGGCCGACGGGACCTTGGCTCGCAAGCAAAAATGCGACAACTGCAACTCGTCGCAGCTTATTTATCAAGAAGGCTGTTTAACATGTAAAGATTGCGGCTCTTCGAAATGTGGATAATTAGTTGAAAATTTCAACGGGTTTCAAGAATTGATATGCAGCTATTAAAAAACCCCAAAGGTTTCAGAAACCTTTGGGGTTTATTTTTTGAAGTGTTCTTCAAACTACAGCTCTAACAGGCCGTTTGTTTTACTAACGCCTTTGGCACTTTCTTTTAAATGGTCTTTTTCGGCATCGTTCAATGGGATGTCCACGATTTTCTCGATACCATCACGGCCCAATACTACCGGCACGCCGATACACAAATCGCTCAAACCGTACTCACCGTCCAATAAGGTGGAGCAAGGAAATATTTTCTTTTGGTCGCAGGCAATGGCCTGTACCAATCCACTTACGGCCGCTCCTGGCGCGTACCAAGCCGAAGTACCCAATAGTTTGGTAAGTGTTGCACCGCCCACTTTAGTATCTTCTCTCACTTGGTCCAATCTATCTTCTGAGATGAATTCGGTTACCGGCACACTGTTTCTGGTGGCCAAACGGGTTAATGGTACCATACCTTTGTCACTGTGGCCGCCAATCACCATACCATCTACATCACTAATGGGAGCTCCCATGGCTTCGGCCAAGCGGTATTTAAAACGGGCACTATCTAATGCTCCGCCCATACCAATGATACGGTTCTTGGGAAGATCGGTGGTTTTGTGCACCAAATAGGTCATGGTATCCATTGGGTTACTTACAACGATGATAATGGTATTCGGGGAATGTTTTACCAAATTGGAAGAAACTTCTTTAACAATTCCGGCATTGATACCGATCAACTCTTCACGGGTCATTCCCGGTTTTCGTGGAATTCCGCTGGTGATTACGCAAATGTCGCTGTCTGCCGTTTTACTGTAATCGCCGGTGGTACCAATAATGCGCGTATCGAATGCGTTTAAGGAAGCGGTTTGCATTAAATCCATCGCTTTTCCTTCGGCGTAGCCTTCTTTAATGTCCAGAAGAACTACTTCGCTTGCAAAATTTTTAATGGCAATGTATTCGGCACAACTTGCGCCCACTGCACCTGCTCCTACTACTGTAACTTTCATTATATATAATTTTTTTGAATGAATGATGTATTTTGAAACGGTACTTGAAAAAGCCCGTTGTGCAAAAATACAATTATCATTGGTAAATGCCCTTACACGAGCGTATTAAATTCCGAAATGCATCCCGGCCGTGACCGTGTTGTATTCTGAAAAATTATAGTCTGCGTGCAAGCCAAAAAAGCCCAATTGCAGTTTGGCTCCCAAAGTGCCGCGTACCCCAGAAACTTTTGTCTGTACCGTAAACGGGTCGGTAAATTCGTTGGTGTCTTCAAACAAGGGGATACCATCGGCCACCCGATAGGTGCCCAACACATTGAAATCTGATGTCCCACTCACATAACCTATACCACCATAGACATTGAACACCGGTAATTTGGTAGAAGCCTGAACCTGAAAAAGCCAACTGTTCTGTTTTACATCAAATTGCTGGTTTTCGCCATTGATGATGCTGCTGTCCGTGAAATCGTAATTTCCGCTAAGGTTATTGTAGGTTACCAAGCCCGAGATAGCAACCGGAAATACTACATCTGCCGGAAGCCATTGCGTAAATTCGTGCTGTAGGCCCACGCCAAAAAGACCTGTTTTTACATCTTCCCGTTCTATTTTCGGAAAGTAGCGCACTTTTACTTCGGTAGCTTTAAACACGCCCAACCTTGCTTGTAAAAAGGCGGTGGGCAAAAAATCAAGATTGGCAGACGCCAGTCCTTGCGGAAGGGTAAACTCTACTTCTTGGGTAAAAGTACCGGTTTCATCTTGTACTTCGGCATAGACAATTATATTGGGGTCGTTCTCCCCAAAAGCCGTGGCCACCTGTTTTTGGGTACTCCCATCGCGAAAATAAAGGTTGTTGTATTCGGCCGTGTTCAGGGTAAAGGTTTTGTTCTCGTCTTTAATAAACGAGGCGTTTCCCACTACCGAAATCTCAAACCTTAACGGTTTTTTCACTTTGGCCGTCTGCACCCAGCCATTTGCTGTATTGTAGATCATCCCTTCTGCGGCCGGGCTTATGTAGCCCTTGGTAAAACGTTGTGCATCTTCAATGCCGGCAGCCAACAGATCTTCTAAATTATCCTGTGAAAAGATTGGCAACGTTATAAAGAAGCCAAGTAAAATCAAAATATGTTTCATGCCTTATCTATTTTAAAATCTAATTGCTTTTTTAAAGATAGGAAAAGAAATGGCATTAGTAAACCTTTGTTAGAAAAGGTATATCAAAAACGGTTCATTTTGAAAGTAAGCAACTGTGTTGCACCCTTATGTTTTCGGCCGTAAGCTAAAGCAGTTATAGTCTAATGCTATTGCCGGTTTAACAGTACCACGATTTCAACCCTTCGGTTTTGTGCTTTGCCTTCTTCGGTGTTATTGTTTGCTATAGGTTGAAGTTCACCGTAGGCACGGGCCGTTATCGCCTGTTCTTCGATCCCGTGGTCAAGGAAGAAGCTTTTTATGGCGCCTGCCCTTTTTTCTGAAAGAAGCTGATTGCTTTCGGTTGTGCCAACGTTATCAGTATGACCTTCTATAACAATGGAATAATTTTCCAAGCTTTTTATTTTCTCTACTACTTGAATTAACTCTTTAGTATCTTTTAAAACAGCCTTCCCTGTATCGAACAAAAAAGCATCGTTTAATTTAAAATTTAAACCCGAACCTATGGCACCAATCGCATCGATGTCTGCCCCGGGCCATTTGCCGCTTTTTTTATCTTTGATATCCACAACTTTCACATAGCGAAACACATCGTTTTTTTGGATAAATTCTGAAATATCCACTTCTGAAAATCCTCCGCCGGTACGGCCAACCGCGATCCAATTTTTTCCATCTTTTGAAATATAGACATCAACCGGTTCTACAGCTGGGCCAATTTCAAATATATACAAATCTGGCCCTTCAATATCGGCCAACGTATTGTCGTTGAACTTTACAATCAACTCCCCTCCATATCCCAAGGTGGTGTATTTTTCCTGAAATCCACCGGTATAATCTGGTATGTGAAGCGATTTTTCTGGCCCATACCCATCCACCGGAGCGGGATCGCCTACTTTAAAAGAAACCACCTCATCTGCAAACGAAACATCGCCCAAGGGAAAATACACTTCTCCTCCCTTACCATCGGGATAGGTTTTTCCTCCTTGCGCACGCACATAGGGAACAATCGTTAACAGAAGCAAAAAAATAATTGAATTTTTCATACTATTTGGTTTTCATTAAATATAACCAATTTATTTTAAGGGCAATTGCTATAGCATTGGGCAGGTTGTAAAAAAACCCACAACGGTTGTTATGGGTTTTTAAGTGAATTAAAAAAAGCTAATTTAATTACGCATCGATATTTGCGTATTTTGCATTTTTCTCGATAAATTCGCGTCTTGGGGGTACTTCATCGCCCATTAACATAGAGAAAATACGATCTGCCTCGGTTCCATTGTCAATGGTGACTTGGCGTAGGATCCTGTGTTCTGGGTTCATAGTAGTATCCCACAATTGTTCGGCGTTCATCTCACCCAGACCTTTGTAACGCTGTATGCTGGCACCGCCGCCAAAACCGGCATTGATCTCAGCCCGTTCTTCTTCAGACCAAGCATATTCGCTTTTCTTGCCTTTTTTCAGTAAATATAAAGGTGGCGTTGCAATATAAACGTGTCCGGCCTCGATTAGGTCTTTCATATACCGGAAAAAGAATGTTAGAATCAATGTGGCAATGTGGCTACCGTCCACATCGGCATCACACATAATCACTATTTTGTGGTAACGTAGCTTTGAGAGGTTGAGCGCTTTGCTGTCGTCCTCGGTACCTACGGTTACGCCCAAGGCGGTAAAGATGTTTCGTATCTCTTCGTTATCGAACACTTTGTGCTGCATGGCTTTTTCCACGTTCAAAATCTTACCGCGCAATGGCAAAATAGCCTGAAAGTTACGGTCACGGCCTTGTTTTGCCGTTCCACCCGCCGAGTCACCCTCTACGAGAAACACTTCGCATTTTTCGGGATCTTGTTCGGAGCAATCGGACAGTTTTCCGGGCAATCCGGCACCGCCCATTACGGTTTTACGCTGCACCATTTCACGGGCTTTTCGGGCTGCGTGACGGGCCTGTGCAGCCAAAATAACTTTTTGAACGATGGTCTTGGCATCGTTCGGGTTTTCTTCCAAGTAGTTTTCGAGCATTTCGGAAACGGCTTGGCTCACGGCCGAAGATACTTCCCGGTTACCCAATTTGGTCTTGGTCTGCCCTTCAAACTGAGGCTCGGCGACCTTTACCGAAACGATGGCCGTTAAACCTTCGCGGAAATCATCGCCCATAATCTCGAACTTCAGTTTATCCAGCATTCCGGAGGCATCGGCATATTTTTTCAAAGTTGTTGTCAATCCACGCCTAAAACCCGTTAAATGGGTTCCTCCTTCGTGGGTATTGATATTGTTGACGTAGGAGTGGAGATTCTCGTTAAATGAAGTATTATAAATCATTGCCACTTCTACGGGAATATCATTTTTCTCCCCTTCCATGGAAATAACATCATTGATTATCGGTTCGCGGGTTTCATCCAAGAAACGGATAAATTCTTTGAGCCCTTCTTCGCTGTGAAAGGTTTCAGAAATAAAATCGCCGTCTTCGTCGGTTTCGCGTTTATCGGTAATGCTAATGGTAAGGCCTTTGTTCAAAAACGCCAGTTCGCGCATCCTGCTAGAAAGGGTATCGTAGTTAAAGTGGCGTGTCTGTTTAAATATTTCCGGATCGGGCTTGAAGGTTACCACGGTCCCCCTGTAATCGGTTTCTCCTGTAGATTTTACTGGATGTAGTGGTTTGCCGCGCTCGTATTCCTGCTCCCATATTTTTCCGTTGCGATGTACGGTAGCTTTCAGGTTTTCGGACAGTGCATTCACCACCGAAACCCCTACCCCGTGAAGTCCACCGGAAACTTTATAGGAGTCTTTATCGAATTTACCTCCAGCACCAATTTTAGTCATCACTACTTCCAGGGCAGAAACCCCTTCTTTTTTATGCATGTCCACCGGGATACCGCGACCGTTGTCCTGAACGGTGATGGAGTTGTCTTCATTGATCCAAACATCTATAGTGTCGCAATAACCGCCCATGGCTTCGTCGATGGAGTTATCGACTACTTCATACACTAGATGGTGCAACCCACGAACGCCCACATCGCCAATGTACATCGACGGTCGCATGCGTACGTGTTCCATTCCTTCCAATGCCTGAATGCTATCGGCACCATATACTTTAATATTTTTTTCGTCCTTCATAAATATAGGTTGTTTTTCAAACAAATTCGTAACGAACAAATATAACGAAAGCCTTTATATATTAATGGGTTTCGCCTATTTTACCTTCGGAAGTTATTAACAGATTGTTGTGAAAAAAGCCGAAATTAAACCAAATGCCACAATTTTGGTCAAACAAAAAACAATCCTTGTAATTTACACGTTGAAAACACGACAAAAATCACAGGATATTATCAAGTGAAAACACATACCAATTTTACTTTTTTGAAGTTATATGTAAAAGAAAAAACATGAAACCAATAGTTACCGCAATCGTTTTTTTGGCTCTTACCGCTTTTGCCGTGCCAAGCGTTCAATCACAAACCTTCCCTAAAATGGACATGAGTCCTATGGATTTGGCTATGGCACGCCCCAATCGCAATGCCCCGCCAATCGCCCGTGTTATTTATAGCCGTCCGCAAAAAAAAGGGCGTGAGATTTTTGGCGAATTGGTGCCGTATGGAAAAGTGTGGCGCACCGGCGCAAACGAAGCTACTGAACTCACCATCTACGAACCCTTGCAACTTAATGGCACCCTGTTGCAACCGGGCACCTATACCATTTATACCATTCCCGAAGCGGACAGCTGGACGGTGATCATCAATAAAAACACTAATGTTTGGGGTACGGTTTACAACAAAGAAAACGATGTAGTGCGCATAGAGACCCCAGCCCGAACCGCGGCTGCCCCTTGTGAATCGCTATCGATGGTTTTTAGGCCTGAGACCCATGGCACCACCCTTATGATTGGATGGGACAAAACATACGTGGAGGTTCCTTTTAAAGAGGTGGATTAGTGTTCAGTGGATTGTTCGCCGTAATTGAAACGTTCTGGGTAATTTTCTACAAGCTATAGCATTTTATGTTTTTCCTTAGCTCTTTTGATGAAGAGAGCGGAGCAATAACAGTATTCTTTAAGAAGGTTTAAAGGGATAGCATTACTACGGAATGTTTAGGTATTTATGCGTTTGCAAAGACACTTTCCACTTGGGGTTTTGCATGACGTAGTCCACGATCAACGGCATCATTTTGTCGCGTTTGCTCCATTCGGGCTGTAAATACAAGATACAGTTGTCACCAACTTTCCCGGCTTGCTCTTCGGCAAATTTGAAGTCGTTTTTATTATAAACTATTACTTTTAATTCGTCTGCTTTTTTATAGACTTCAGGAGTCGGCAGTTTTATCTTTTTTGGCGAAAGGCAAATCCAGTCCCACGTGCCCGTAAGTTTATACGCTCCAGAGGTCTCAATGTGGATTTGCATGCCTTTTTCCTTCAGTTTTTGGGTCAATGGGTTCATATTCCACGTGAGGGGTTCCCCACCGGTCACTACAATAGTTTTGCTGTATTTATCGGCATTTTCCACTATTTGGTCAATTGCTGTGGGGGGATGCAAATCGGCATTCCAGCTTTCTTTAACGTCGCACCAATGGCAGCCCACATCGCAACCGCCAACCCGTATAAAGTAAGCTGCTGTACCCTTGTGAAAGCCCTCTCCTTGAATAGTGTAAAACTCTTCCATCAACGGAAGCATTTCTCCTTTATTTACCAAATCTTGATTCTCGTCCTGCATAGGCTGCAAAAATACGATTTATAGTTGGCAGTTTACGGAAACTTCGATTGCTTTTTATGCCTAAGCACTACTTATTTAAATTTACGGCTACCCGTCAAAAATCAATTGAAACCTGTATAAGTTAGACGTATTAGATATTAAGGATACTCTTCGGCAACTCATCTTTTAATTCTGTTGATTTATAAATTTTATTTCTGTTTTTTATATTAACAATCACCTCCCACTTGAATCTCACACCCTAAATCTTTCAGCGTAGCGGGCCTAAGTCTTAGTTGGGCACGACTAATTCAAAATATATTTCAGAAGCTTGCTTACAATTGCTATTTTTATCGAAAATTTGAACAATGGCTGACAAACAGGCTTTCTTTGATCATATTGAAAAGGGATACACCACCAAGGGCGACTCCATTACTTTGGGGGCCGCTATGCTGGGAGGTGAAACCCTTACCAATGCTTTGGTAAAAATCCCTTTGAAAACCCTGAACCGCCACGGGCTGATTGCCGGCGCCACGGGAACCGGAAAAACAAAATCACTACAGGTGTTGGCCGAAAACCTTTCAGAAAAAGGAGTCCCTGTGCTATTAATGGATATGAAAGGCGACCTCAGCGGAATCGCCCAACCCAGCCCTGGACATAGAAAGATCGATGAACGCCACGAGCAGATAGGCATCCCGTTTACACCCAAAAAATTTCCGGTGGAGATTATGACCCTTTCAGAACAAAACGGTGTGCGGCTACGTGCCACGGTGAGCGAGTTTGGTCCGGTATTACTATCCAGGATTTTAGATGTTACCGAAACCCAAGCGGGAATTATTTCGGTGATTTTCAAGTATTGCGATGACCATAAACTGCCACTTCTGGACCTTAAAGATTTTAAAGAGCTATTGCATTATACCACCAACGAAGGCAAAAAAGAGTTTGCCGATGCTTATGGCCGCATCTCCTCTGCCTCTACCGGAGCTATTTTACGCCGCGTGATCGAACTGGAACAACAGGGTGGCGATTTGTTTTTTGGTGAAAAATCTTTTGATACCGACGATTTGCTTCGGATTGACAAAAACGGTATGGGTTACATCAACATCGTTCGGCTTACGGATATACAAGACCGGCCCAAGCTATTCTCTACATTCATGTTGAGCTTGCTAGCCGAGATTTACACCACTTTCCCTGAACAAGGAGACACCGACCGGCCAGAACTGGTTATTTTTATTGATGAAGCACACTTGATTTTTAAAGAAGCGAGCGATGCGTTGTTGGACCAAATTGAAAGCATCGTCAAGCTCATTCGCTCTAAAGGTGTGGGGCTTTATTTTGTCACCCAAAACCCAACCGATGTGCCTGATGCCGTGTTAAGCCAATTAGGTTTAAAAGTACAGCATGCGCTGCGAGCCTTTACAGCCAAAGACCGGAAAGCCATTAAATTGACTGCTGAAAACTATCCCATTTCAGAATACTATAAAACCGATGAAGTATTGACCCAACTGGGAATTGGCGAAGCCTTGGTTTCGGCATTGAATGAAAAAGGGATCCCAACACCCTTGGCCGCTACGATGATGCGCGCACCGATGAGCCGTATGGATATATTGGAAGACCAAGAACTGAAAGAGCTGTTAGAACAGTCGGAACTTATTGAGAAATACAACGAAACCGTAGATCGGGAAAGCGCTTATGAATTGCTCAACGAAAAGATAGCCATTGCCGAAAAAGAAGAAGCACGTGAAAAAGCAAAAAAGGAAAAAGCCAAGGTAAGCCGTTCCAGCGGCCGTTCTTCTTCCCGAAGCAGCAGGCAAAACCCCATTGTGAAAGTATTGAGCAGCCCAACCGTGATACGAAGCGTATTGGGCATTTTAGGAAAATTATTAAAATAAACAGACAATAAAAAAAGATGAAAAAGACATTATTATTAGGCGTATTGGCCACCACTCTATTTGCTTCTTGCGATACAAACAAAGATCCGTTTTCCATTGGCGAAGGGAGTATTGGCAACTTGGATAAAACCATCCAGATGAAACAGGTGGACTCCATTTTTGCTGAAGACTCCATTGTAAAACTCAACCCCATTAAAAACGCATTGGGAACCCAAGGCGAAGTGGAGGTTTATGACAGGGACGGCAACAAACTGCTTTTGCTTTCCCCAGAAGATGAAAACGACCCCAATGCAACCATTACAAACGTTCAAGTGTTCGATTCGCGTTACAAAACCGATAAGGGGTTGAGCAGCGGCAGCACCTTCAAGGATGTAAAGGCCAATTATACCATCTCGAACATTGAGACCACTATTAATGCCGTGGTGGTATTTTTAAAGGACAGTGAAATTTATTTGACCATTGACAAAAAAGAGCTTCCGGAAAACTTGCGGTACAATCCCAATGCAAAAATTGAGGCCAGCCAGATACCCGATGATGCGGAATTCAAGTATTTTATGATTGGCTGGGAACCTGAAGTTGCTACTGAAATTGAATAAAATTTTGTAAAAATCATCTCAATATTTTGTTAAGCCCCGCCCAAAAGCGGGGTTTTTCTTTTAATTTTAACACCTAACCAATACATAATATTGTTATGATAAAGATTTTAGGATTCATATTAACTATAGGTGGTGCCATTGCACTGGTGCTTGGAATACTGAGCGTGTTTGGCAGTTTAGACGCTGGCATGAGCCCTTGGGCGCTCATCATATTGGGAGTGATTTTCTTCTTTGCAGGCATCGGTCTATTAAAAAGAAAAAGCGACACCGATGAGACCTAAAAACGTTATTTTTATTAACCTGTTGAATTATGCCAGATGCAAGGATAAAAATTGAAGATCGATACAAAACCTTGCACATTAAGTAATTTAACAAAGAAAAGCGGCCCGTATTGCCCATACCGAAGACGCTGGAACAAAGGGCGGAAATTCGATACCTAACAAAAAAAGAATTAAAGACGAAAAGTACGACCAAGCCACAATTATAGGCATTCATGGTTCGTTCCAAACAAGTAACAAATGATCAACGCCTTACACAGTAAATAATGAATATACGCCCATTTCATTTGGCCATTCCGGTTGACGACTTAGACGCATGTCGCATATTTTACCGTGATGTACTGGGTTTTACCGAAGGACGAAGCAGCGACCATTGGGTAGATTTTGATTTTTTTGGACATCAATTGGTGCTTCATTATAAGGAAAAACCAACGACTGAAACTTTAACCTCGAACCCAGTGGACGGTAAAGACGTGCCCGTTCCGCATTTTGGGGTGGTGCTTGACATGGAAACCTTTACCACTTTTTCTTCTTTGTTAAAAAGTAAAAATATTACCTTTATCATCGAGCCGTACATCCGGTTTAAAGGAAAACCAGGAGAACAGGCCACGATGTTTTTTAAAGACCCTTCTGGTAACGCCTTGGAATTTAAAGCTTTTAAAAACCTCAACCAACTCTTTGCCCACTAACCAAATGAAGTCAATTTCTCCAAACATTATCCGTCAGCTCTTTGTATTGTTGCTCATTTTATTGATGGGCAGCCTTATTTTCAGGGAAATGGTCCCCTATCTTTCTGGAGTGTTGGGCGCGGTTACCATCTACGTTTTATTGCGGGGCTGGATGAAAAAATTGGTCAATAAAAAAAAATGGAACCCTGATCTTGCCGCCGGGCTGTTGATGTTGCTTTCTTTTATTGGCATCTTGTTGCCGGTTTCGGGCATCGTACTGATGTTGGGCAATAAAATAGGAAACGCCGTTCAAAATTCTGAAGAAGTCATTAGGGCTCTTAAGGAGCAGTTGGGGGAATTGGAAACCCAGATTGGGTACGAAATAAGCTCACAAATTGATACTACCGCTATTTCAACTTGGATTTCCACACAGCTACAAAGTTTTGCCGGCGGAACGTTTAACATGTTTATTGCTATCGGGTTGATGTATTTTATGCTTTATTATATGCTCACCAACAGACAAGAACTGAAAGAATCCCTGTTTGACTATATTCCCATTGGAGACAATAACCTAAAGCAGATTGGCGATGAAGCCAATGCAATGGTACGTGCCAATGCGATTGGTATTCCATTGGTCGCCCTTGCTCAAGGGATTGTAGCCTTGATTGGTTTTCTAATCTTCGGGGTTGACGACCCATTTTTTTGGTTTGTCATTACCACAATTGGTTCCATGATCCCTTTTATTGGTACGTTAGTGGGTATTTTACCCGTGTTTATATTAACCCTTTCTGCTGGTCACACCTTTCAGGCATGGGGTGTATTGTTGTACGGATTTGTGGTGGTAGGCTCCACAGACAATATTTTCAGGATGTACGCCTTGAAAAGGCTGGATAATGTACACCCGTTGATAACCTTTATAGGGGTTGTTGTTGGTGTACCGCTATTCGGATTTATCGGGTTAATTTTTGGGCCGTTACTTATCAGTTTATTTTTGATCGTGCTGCGCATTTACCGCAAGGAATATGGAAAGGCCGGTGGAAAAAAAGTATAGCCATGTTCCGCAAGTTTAAAAAAACCAAATATCCACCTTCGCATAAACCGGTATTGGTCTGGGACGGCGAATGTGGATTTTGCAAGTATTGGGTAATCCGGTGGAAAAGCCTCACCTCTGGGAATATCGTGTATAAAACCTATCAAGAAGTAGCCTCCCAGTTTCAAGATATTCCAATAAAAGAATTCAAAAAGGCTTCCCGCCTCATTGAAACCGATGGATGTGTGTATAGTGGGCCCGATTCGGCTTACCGCAGTTATACCTATACAAACAAAACGTGGCCGTGGCATAATTGGTACACCCGTTATAACTGGTTTGCGACTTTAAGCGACCACGGATACAATTACATTGCCAAGCACCGTCCGTTTTTTTTTGATTTGACCAAATTATGTTTCGGAAGCGATCCCAAACACTTAAAACCCTATTGGTTGCTTTATCTTTTAGCGGTATTTGCGGCATTTTATTTCTTGTGGACCATTTTATAACACTTTTTTAAAACAATTTTCTTTTTTGAAGCAGTATCTTTCCAAAAATAGAAAAGATAAACTATGTTATTCGGAAAAAAGAAAGAGAAAGTGCATTTTAATCCCGGAAACCGTGATGATGGCGTCGATGAAAACTTCGTTGAAGAAACGGTGAACAAAATCGATGAAGACGATGTAGAAGTTGTTTTGAAAAACGAAGAAAATATCGACAAAAAATTCAGTGGAAACAATTCCCTTTCGAAATATATGGAATTGGGCAGAATTATGGTGAGTATGCTGAAAGACGTAAAAAACGGCCGCTACAAGAACATCCCGTGGTTTACCATTGCTACCGTAGTAATGGCATTGCTCTATGTACTGAACCCTATGGATATTGTCCCCGATTTTATACCCGGCGTTGGTTACATTGACGATGTGGCCGTATTGACCATGGGCGTAGGCTGGATAGAAAGTGACCTGCACCGGTACTTGGATTGGCGCCTAGAGAATGATTTAGGTATATAATTTTACCTGCTTTCGCCTAACAGCGCACAGGTACGTGGCACTCCCATTAAATAGAGCATCTTTTAGTATTGCAAATAATGGTTTATCGCTATTTTCTTCCCCTACGTTGTTCTCTGGCAAGCAGCGTGTTTTTCAATAACATAGCAATGGTCATGGGCCCTACTCCTCCAGGAACGGGAGTAATATACGAGGCTTTTTTACTTGCATTCTCAAAATCCACATCGCCTTTTAGCACGTAGCCTTTTTTAGCATTTTCATCAGGAACGCGGGTGATGCCCACATCGATCACTACGGCATCGTCTTTTATCATTTCGGCTTTTAAGAAATCTGGGATGCCCACAGCGATAATGACAATATCGGCTTGGGAGGTTATTTGCGTGATGTTTTTGGTGTATTCGTGCGTTAACGTTACCGTAGAATTGCCCGGAAAACCACTTCGGCCCATTAAAATGCTCATGGGCCTTCCCACAATGTGACTACGCCCAATAACAACGGTATGTTTACCCTTGGTAGGGATATCATAGCGTTCCAATAATTCCAAAATACCAAATGGGGTTGCGGGGATAAAGGAGGTCATATCCAGCGACATTTTTCCGAAATTCGTGGGATGAAATCCATCCACATCCTTATCGGGGTCCACAGCCAGAAGCACTTTTTGTGTATCTATTTGCGGTGGCAACGGCAACTGCACGATAAACCCATCGATGGCGTCTTCGTTGTTCAGTTTTTCAATTTTATCCATAAGCTCCACTTCGCTGGTGGTGCTGGACAGCCTGACCAAAGTTGACTCAAACCCCACTTGTTCGCACGCTTTAACCTTAGTGTTTACGTAGGTCATGCTGGCACCGTCGTTCCCTACGATAATGGCTGCCAAATGAGGTACCTTTTCATTGTTGGTTTTCATTCGGTCCACTTCGGCCTTGATTTCGGCTTTAATGTCGTTCGATATTTTTTTACCGTCTAATATTGTCATTTTTGTTGGGTTAAGGACCTCTCGACTGTGCTGGAGATGATTTTGTTAACTAATACCTTTTATCTACTGATATGAAAACTTAATTACCGCATCTTATTCATCATTTGCATCATTTTGCGACCACCACCGCCTTGCATCATCTTCATCATTTTGCTCATTTGGTTGAACTGTTTCAGCAATTGGTTTACTTCTTGTACCGAGGTGCCGCTACCTTTGGCAATTCGTTTTTTTCGGCTACCGTTTATTACTGATGGTGTACTCCGTTCTTCAGGCGTCATGGAATGGATGATGGCTTCGATCCCTTTAAAGGCATCGTCGTCTATATCTACTCCTTTAAGGGCTTTTCCGGCTCCGGGGATCATTCCCACTAAATCCTTCATACTCCCCATTTTCTTTACCTGCTGAATCTGCTTGATGAAATCGTCGAACCCAAACTGATTTTTGGCGATTTTCTTTTGTAGCTTGCGAGATTCTTCTTCGTCAAACTGTTCTTGGGCACGCTCAACAAGCGACACCACATCGCCCATTCCCAAAATCCGATCGGCCATACGTGCCGGGTGAAAGACATCGATGGCGTCCATTTTTTCACCGGTACCGATAAACTTGATGGGTTTGTTTACCACACTTTTAATGGAAATGGCCGCACCACCACGCGTATCACCGTCTAACTTGGTCAATACGACGCCGTCAAAGTCAAGGCGTTCGTTAAAGGTTTTTGCCGTGTTTACTGCATCTTGACCCGTCATGGCATCGACTACGAATAGCGTTTCATTAGGCGTAATGGCTTTATGTATATCGGCTATTTCGGTCATCATCGTTTCATCGATTGCCAAGCGTCCAGCGGTATCGATAATTACCGCATTATGACCATTTTGTTTAGCATGCGCAATGGCGTTTTGAGCGATTTCTACCGGGTTTTTATTCCCTTCTTCGCTATACACCTCTACTTTTATCTGCTCTCCTACTACATGCAACTGATTGATGGCGGCTGGGCGGTACACATCACAAGCAACCAGTAACGGTTTTTTGGTCTTTTTTGTTTTTAAGTAATTGGCCAATTTACCGGAGAAGGTGGTTTTACCGCTACCTTGCAACCCCGACATTAAAATAACGCTTGGCGAGCCGCTTAAATCGATCCCTGCCGTGTCGCCGCCCATAAGCTGGGTCAATTCGTCTTTTACCAATTTTACCATCAACTGCCCTGGTTGCAGGGTGGTCAATACGTTTTGACCGAGGGCTTTTTCTTTAACGGTATTGGTAAATTCTTTAGCGGTTTTAAAGTTAACATCGGCATCGAGCAAGGCACGGCGTACTTCTTTAAGGGTTTCGGCTACGTTTACTTCGGTAATCTGGCCGTGTCCCTTGAGGACGTGCATGGCTTTATCTAACTTATCACTTAAATTATCGAACATATTGTTGTATTCTTTTAAAGGTTAACCCCTTATTCGCCAAGGCTTTGGGTTTGGAAATGCAAAGATAACATTCTGATAGGGAGTTTCAAAGGGTTTTTTTAAATACGAAGGGTGAAGTGGGAAGTGGGGAGTTGGAAGTGGGAAGTTGGAAGTGGGGAGTGGGGAGTGGGGAGTGGGGAGTGGGGAGTGGGGAGTCCGAGTTTCGTTTTCAATTTCAATTTTGAAAACATTATCACTCTTTTAACACAGGCTTAGGTTTATAGCTGCTGAATTGAAGGGTGATTGCCTTATCTTTAAAAGAAATTTACAGTACGGAATGATTTTTAGCTTTTCGGATGAAAATTTAATTTTCAAGTTTACTGAGTAGCAGCACACTATACATCGCGGTTATTATAATCGATCCTATTTTCATTCCTTAAAATTTCAGAATAAAAAAGATCACTTAACTATTGAATACTTATATGAACCAACAAGCTCTATTACAACCTTATACTATGGGCGAGTTACACTTGCCCAACCGCGTGGTTATGGCACCTATGACCCGAAGCCGTGCCAACAACCCAGAAAAAAAACCAACCAAAGACAAACATGTTATTTATTACCAGCAGCGAGCTTCGGCAGGCCTGATCATTACCGAAGGCTCGCAAGTTTCGGAAAAAGCTGTGGGTTACATCCACACACCAGGGATCCATACCGAAGCGCAAATAGACGGATGGAAACAAGTAACACAAGCCGTACATAAAGCAAACGGACGCATTTTTATACAATTGTGGCACGTGGGGCGGATGTCGCATCCCGATTTTCACAACGGTGCGTTGCCCCATGCGCCCTCGGCCATCAATCCGAATGCGAAATCGTTTACGCCGGAAGGTTTTAAAGATACGGTTACGCCCAAGGCGATGACTGAAACCGATATACAACAAACCATTAAAGATTTCGCAAATGCCGCCGTGAACGCGATGAAAGCCGGATTTGATGGGGTAGAATTACATTCCAGCAACGGGTATTTGTTTCACCAGTTTTTTAATGCCACCTCGAATACCAGAACCGACAGGTATGGCGGCAGCATAGAAAACCGCGCCCGTTTCTTGTTTGATGTGCTCGACGCCGTGAAAAAAGTCATGCCCGAAAACAGGATTGGGTTGCGGCTGAACCCTTCGGCACACAACATTTTTGGCGTGACGGTAGATAAAGAAACCATCCCCACGTTCGACTATATCATTGAAAAATTAAACGCGTACGATTTAGCGTACCTTCATTTAAGCGAACCGTTTAACGATGTTAGCCATGTACCGTATGCAGAAACCGAAATTGCCAAACGCTACCGTCCCATCTACAAGGGTACATTGATGATCAATACCAATTTTGACCAAGAAAAAGGGAATGCGGTACTGGAGCAAGGCGATGCCGATCTAGTGGCCTATGGTAAACCGTATGTGAGCAATCCAGATTTGGTCGCGCGGTTTAAACACCACATTCCGTTAAGTGACTGGGACAAAGACACTTTTTATACTCAAGGAAAAGAAGGCTATATCGACTATGAACCTAAAGCAAAAACTGTTTGCGTGACAGAGAAATAGAAGTATACTTTTCTTCGGAAATTTTAACTATTAAAATAAAACACTATGAAAGAACAAATGGAAGGATTAAAAACAATAAACCCGGCAACGGGCAAGCTGATAAAGCGTTATCCGTTTATGACGGACAATCAAGCAAAAGAAGCCGTGCAACACTGCCACGACGCTTTTTTAAAATGGAAATCCAAACCTATTGAAGAACGGGCCAAAGTCATTAAGGCGATTGGTAAAAGTTTGCAAGACCATAAAGAAGAATTGGTGAACTTGATGACCCAAGAAATGGGCAAGCTGTTGAAACAAAGCAAACAGGAAGTGGATCTATGCACCGAGATTTGCGATTACACCGCCGAAAACGGCCCTAACGAACTGGCCGATGAAGAACGCGAACTTCCCAATGGCGGAAAAGGTGTCATCACCTATTCGCCTATTGGCGTGGTGTATGGCATACAACCGTGGAACTTCCCTGCTTATCAAGTAATTCGATATTCCATCGCCAATTTAATGGCCGGCAATGGCGTGTTGCTGAAACATGCCGAAACCGTAACCGGATCGGCCAAATTATTGGAAAAAATCTATACCAAAGCCGGGTTGCCCAAACACTTGTTTACCGTATTATTGGTCAATCACGATCAATCTAACGCTATTATAGAAAACGATTTGGTGCGTGGTGTTACCTTGACGGGCAGCCCTGAAGCCGGAAAGACCATTGGCAAAAAAGCAGGGGCCAAACTAAAGAAAACCGTATTGGAACTGGGCAGCAACGATGCCTACCTTGTTCTGGAAGACGCCAATATAGATAAGGCGGTAAAACATTGTGTAAACGGTCGTATTTACAACAATGGTGAAACCTGCGTGGCAGCTAAACGTTTTATCGTAGTAGATAAGGTCTATGATGAATTTAAAGAAGCTTTTGTAAAACGCATGAAAGGCGTAACCCACGGCGACCCAACCGATGAGAATTCTAAGATGGGCCCCATGGCCCGAGAAGATCTTCGGGACGACCTGCACCAACAAGTAACCGAAAGCGTAAAAAAAGGTGCCAAAATACTGTGCGGTGGTGAAATGCCCAATGAAGCAGGTTTTTATTATCCAGCGACCGTACTGGAAGATGTAGCACCTGGACAACCCGCCTATGACGACGAATTGTTTGGTCCCGTAGCATCATTGATACGCGCCAAAGATGCCGAGGACGCTATGCGCATTGCCAATGATAGCCGTTTTGGACTGGGCGGAGGTATTTTTTCAGAAGATACCGACAAGGCTTTTGACCTTGCCAAACACCATTTTGACACCGGGATGGTATTTATTAACTCTTTTGGGTTGGCGCAGCCTAATATGCCCTTTGGCGGTGTGAAAAACTCTGGTTACGGACGTGAACATGGTGGTTTTGGCGTTAAGGAGTTTGTGAATGCGAAGGCGGTGATGCGGTTGAGTTGATGTCGGTGGCTTCGATACATTTTGGCGTTCGCCAAAACACTCAGCCACCTTATATTTGGCTGTATCATTGGGGCTTCGATGCTTCGGCTCCGCTCAGCAACCTCTCCGCTCAGCCACCTTGGATTTAACTCACAATTATAAAAATTAAACGATTACTAATTTAAAAACGAACTATCATGAATACGATTAATTTAGAACAAGCAGAAAAGATGATCGCGGCGGCAAAGGCCAAAGCGAAAGAAATAGACACCAAAATGAACATTAGCGTGGTCGATGCCGGTGCCAATCAAGTAGCTTTTGTACGTATGGACGGTGCTTGGTTGGGAAGCGCTGACATCGCACTAAAGAAAGCCAAAACAGCCCGCTTTTTTGATATGAACAGTGGCGAAATAGGGAAACTCTCCCAACCGGGGGAATCGCTTTACAATATTGAGCATTCCAACGGGGGGCTGATTTCGTTTCCTGGCGGCATACCTGTCACCAATGACGACGGCACCATTGTCGGGGCCATTGGCGTTAGTGGCAGTACCGTGAATGACGACCACACGGTGGCCAAAGCTGGTGCCGATGCATTTTAATTTCCCTGTAATTTAGCAAATAAGATAAAGCGAGTTATTGTAGCTCGCTTTTTTTTATACCACGATTTCAAGCTCAGTACACTTAGCGGTTTAGTTTGTTGTTTTCGGTAGGTTTTTTTTCTTATTTACTTCGGGCGTTGTTCGGGTTTCGGTATATTTTAGGAAAACAACCTTAAACCGATCCCGAAGGACCCTCGAAGGGAACCCGAACAAAATCACAGTGTTTTACGCAATAGGCTTCAAATGACGGCAAATGAATGCAGCAGCATCTATAGGCCATCATACGTCTGCAACAGTTAGCAAACCCGGTCAAAGAACATCAAACGCCATCAATTTCTGACAATGGGTTGCTTCAAATAAATAGACGGTCGGTTTAGCAGCTACTTATATATGCTTTTATCATTTTTCAGAAGAAAAAAATAGTGGCATTTCAACTTTTGTAGGAAAAAAAGTGTTTATCCTACAAATCCATACACTATCCATACACTATCCATACACTATCTACGGAGTATCTATGGAGCATCTATGGAATATTTTTACTTTAGCGTGGAATTTTTTAACTTATTCGATGTATTTAAGACGACTATCTGGAGTATCATTCATGAGTTCGGCTACTAACAATAGTAATCTTATTGCTTTTTAGAAGATTCTACATTCTTTTAGAACCCATTTACCTTTTCCAGTCCATTTCTCTTATTTGAAAAACGAATTTGACCTTTCGCAACTTTATAAGGGTTTACAGTGGTTCATTTACAGAAATATACCTAAGCCAATACACGGTAGTTTCATTTTTTTAGTTATATTTGAAGATACTTCTCCCCCTTTATTTTTGCTTATAATTTTTGTAAATAGTCAGCCTATTTTTATGGATCAGGCAAGTTTTCAAATTAAATTAACGGAGTCCGTTTATCGTGGGCAAGCTTGTTATTTTATTCTTTTTTTCTCTAAGCTTGCGCAACAGACTGTTGTTAGCGAGTTAGGTTGCTTTCAATGGAGCGATGAGCATGAGCAGTATTATGTGGCACAAAGACACAAGACATTGCATGTTCTGTTTACTGAATTAAGGAAATTGAACTGTTATGTCGATTATTCTGAATTGCTCAAAACACAAAAGCACAAACCCGCACAGGTTAAAAAACCGATAGAACTGCCCATATTAGCCAAAACTGCTGAGCAGCAGTTGAATAAATTTGAACGGTGGATGCTTGAAAAGCGTCTTTCAAAAAACACCATATACACTTATAAAGGGGTAACGGCTTTGTTTTTACGTTACCTGCAACTTAAGAAAGCAGCTGGGATTAACCCGATATGGGTACAGCGTTTTAACCATGATTATGTTATTTTGAGGGCGTATTCTGTTTCCTATCAAAACCAATGTATTAACGGCATAAAGAAATATGCTGAGTTTTGCGGTATGGACATTCAATTGGAATCGCTTGAAAGACCCCTAAAACCTAAAAAATTACCTATTGTATTAACCAAGCAAGAGATAAAAAGCATATTGGATGTTACGCACAATGTAAAACACAAAACGCTGTTGGCGTTACTTTACAGTGGGGGCTTGCGTATTGGGGAAGCGCTATCTATGCGCATTACCGATGTGGACAGTAAACGGGGATTGATTTTTGTGCGCAGCGCCAAGGGCAAAAAGGATCGTTATACGCTTCTTTCGGTCAAGATTTTAGCATTGTTACGCCGATATTACATACAATATAAGCCAAAAAAATACTTGTTTGAGGGTCGCCACCATGATGTTTATAGCAACAGCAGTGCACGAGAAGTGTTGGCACGGGCAGTTAGACGAGCCGGAATTACCAAACAAGGCATTACGTTGCATACGTTACGGCACAGCTTTGCTACTCATTTATTAGAAAATGGCACCGATATTAGATACATACAAGAGTTGTTAGGCCATAACAGTCCAAAAACCACGATGATTTATACACACGTAACCGATAATAGTTTAAAAAAAATTAAAAATCCATTAGACGAGATTTAATTAAAATAATTATATTGAAAAAATGAATGAACCTATGAACTATTTAGTTAAAAATATGAATGTATTAAAAGTAAAAAAACCGTTCATAGCATGCCAAACGGGAAAACTAAAAGCGGAAAAAGTGTTCATATAAACAAGTTACCTGCAATATGGAGCAACGTTGTGGTAAAACAACAATCGAATGGAAATAAAAGATTTAGAAGCATTTATGAAATTCAGAACACGAAGAGGAGAGATTGACCATTCTCTGACTAGATTATATGCTGTAACATTAACTCACGACCCACAAACAGGAGATGTAAATTTACCAATGGCAAATGGAATTTGGGATTTTGTTATGACAGGCTCTTGGAATTCAGGAGCGGGATATGAAAAACGAACAATTGACCGTATGGTAGGAACAGATGAGGAATCTACTCGATAGAATGTACTAACTTAATTTTTTCTACAAGAGAATGAGCAGAATCCAAATCAAAATCTGTAGAAATATAAGCATAATCACCTTCTAAAGAGTTTAAGTGTTCATTACTTAAAATATTAAAAAACTTAACGACCTTATAAACCCTTTTACTTTTATACTTTGGACTAAATGTTGTAACAATGCAGTTTTTAAAATTAATAATATCTTCGGTAGGTAAAGAATAGCAAAATTGAACATCTAAAAACGTTTTCTCTGATAGAGAAATAAAGTCAGTATTAGAAACAGGTTGTCTTGACATAAATAATTAAATTAGACAACTAATATAAACAAAACGGTTGAAAAAATACAGCAGGTAACACCGTATATAAAACATTGCTTTTCCTCACACACTTGGAAAAACTAATTATAAACCAAAAAACAGTAAATATTAACTAAAATAATTATTAACCCACGCAACGTTCCATATACAAAAACGTTACCACACATTTAAGAAAAAAATTATGAGCAAAAAAGAATTAACTCTCAACAAATCTATAGTCAAAAACATACTTCTATCGTTATTATGTTCATTAATTTTCTTTTTTATTTTGGAGCATTTTGGGAGTTTTACTTATCAGTTTTTTGGTGGCCAACAACCCTATAAGACACCTGTGACAGGAATTACTTATGAAACATTGTTCGGGAATAAAGTACAAACTGACGGTCAAGGATACACTCTTAGTGATACTTCATACAAAGGCGGAGAATTTGACAGCTACTTAAAAAGATTACCTTATTACATAAAAGCCATATATGCGGATATAATGTATGTGGCAATACTTGCAATCATTATTTTTTCTATTTTATTTATAAGAAGAAATTATTCAATTAAAATATCGTAATTGATAAAGAAAAAAAAATATGAAGAATTTTGTAACTGAGAATTTAGATGAAAACGACATAATATTTATTGTTAACATTGGGAGCGACAGTAAATATTTTGGACTGGAAGGTATGATTAAAATTCGTCGTAAATTACCAACAACAGTTGAGATTATAGTGAGCCAAATGGGGTCAAATATTAGTAAGATTATTTGTAGAACTCAAAATAAATCTGATTTGCAATTTATAAGTGAAAATTTGCTTGTAGAGGTAATCAAAGTATAAATATAAACCAAAAAACGTGTGGTAACAACGTATAAAAACAATAGGGCAATTGTAGTTAAACCCAATGGTTCGGGTGCATTTGCGAGGTCGCCAAATTTTTAAATTTGGCTTATTGACAAAGAAAAAATAATAAGAAAATTTAAAAATTCGGCTTGTGTCCAACCGAATGGTAACAGCTCATTTTCAGCCCTACTGTTCTTATACACAACCGTTGGCAAAAATACCTCGGAATGAAAAGCAAAGCGGAAAAATAATGAATCCGACTGCTTGAAAAGATGAAGTAAAAAACAAAAATTAGTTCTTAAAAGAAATAACTGACTTAAAAAGAAAACAGCGGAATTGAAAAGCATTACGCCGAATGAAAAACACAACGCTGACAAGAAAGATGGATTGAATAAAAATAAAGAAACGGAAAAAAAATTAGCCGGAGTGAAGATCAAATCAGAAATTTGAAGTAGAAGAAAAAAAGAATTTGAAGTCTCAGTTTTAAAAATAAATCAGATAATTTTTAGACATAAAAAGTGGACGGAAAAAGAGCAAAGTGGAAAAAATTGTACGGACGGCATAACAGAGCGTTCCAAGCAGAGCGTGTCGGTACTTTAGCCAACAACGGCTATAATTCATTGCGGCGGAATTTTCTACCGAAAATTCCATCCTTTTTTCTATCTTTGAGCTACAACCGAATAAATCCTGCGTATTTTTCCGCAACGAAATCATAGCCAAAGCCGTTGTGGCGCATTTGACCAAAAAATCGTACTGAGTTATTTAAATCAATACTTTCAAAAAATGAATTACTCTCTAAATGTCCTGAAAGAAATTGAAATTAAAGCTAATTCCTTCGAAATATGGAATACCATAACTTCGAACAAAAAATTATCAGATTGCTTAAAAATATCTGTTAACTGTGATTTATGGGAAAAAGGACAAACAATTTATTTTAATGGATTTAAAAACGACTTGAAATTTAGTGATAAAGCGAAAATTACGGAATTTCTGCAAAATAAATTATTGACTTATAATTACTTTAAATCTGGTTCTGATGATTTTACCGAGTTAAGTTTTTCAATAAAAAGAAATGGAAAAAATTCTTCCAAACTTATTTTAAGAGGAAAAGGCTTTTTAGATACAGATGACAAAATTCACGCAGAAAAAACTTGGGCTGGAATGTTACAAATATTAAAAACTGAAATTGAAAAAACGCACCACAACAATGGCTATAAGTAATTGCTTGTTCTCGCCTACTTCTGAAAATCCTCTCGGATTTTCAGTTTAGTGTGTACTTGCAAAGTTAATCGCTAAACCACGCAACTACTCATAGCCGAGACCGTTGTAAGCAAGCTGAAAAACCAGCCGCACAAACAGCACATTTGGTTTTTGCCGACACACGAACCAACGCTGAAAAAACCAAAAGAGCTGTTTTTTGCCAACGCTCGAACGAAATGAGAAAAACCGTAAATTGAATTAAAAAAAAGACCGTATTTTAAGCGACTGAAACCAACCGAAAAAATGGAGATAACCGAAAAGCTACTGATTGAATTACAAAACCGACTAAAAGTTGGTAGCCGAAGAGGAGTTCATTTAAATGCTATTCCAGCACGTTCAAGATACAAGTTTGACTTAACGAGATTATCTCATATAGACGAAAATCTTCCCGCAAATTTTATTAATGCCTTACTGACCGAGTTGCCATTAAAATTTAAAATTAGTTGGAAAGATAATGTTCCCGATTTGAATTCACTCTTTGAAGATGACCAAACACAATTAGTGAAAATAACAAAGTCTTTTGAAAATCTAATTAATCAAACAGATGCAATAGAATCGGAAAAAGGAATAAACACATTTGGTTTTGGCTTTCCAATACTTATAAGACGAGACCAATCAGACAACAAATTAACAGTTGCACCAATTTTAATTTGGTCATTAAGAATAAGAAGAACAAAAGAATTTAATACTTGGGAGATACTACGAACAGAAGATGACCCAATTTATATAAATGAGGTTCTAATAAACCATTTACAAAATGATTCCAAGATTGAGATTAACCAAATTTCAACGGACTTGTTGGATGACGGTTTAATTGACAAAAGTGAACTTTTAGATATTTGTGTAAATATCATTGAATCTATAAACAGTTCGATACCAAATGACCTTCGTGAAACATTTGAGAAAAAACTGAATGAAATAAAATCTATTCCAGAAAAGAAACATTACGAAAAGCTTCCATTAACATCTAATAATTCATTTATAGATTTTGGCGGACTTTTTTCAATTTTTGAGGTTCAGAAGCAAAATATCATTCACGATTATACGAATTTACTAGAATTACAAGGTGCAACAATTGACCTTGAGGATATGGAAGAACATACGTTTCAACCAATATCATCAGTCGAAACCGACCCTTCACAACAAGGGATTTTACATTCTTTAAAAGCATCTCGGAATATTTTAATTCAAGGACCACCAGGAACAGGGAAAAGTCAATCGCTTACAGCGATTTTAGTAAATGCTTTAGAGAATCAAAAAAAGACAATTGTTGTTTGTGAAAAACGAACAGCTTTAGAAGTGCTTCACAATGCCCTAAATGAAAAAGGTCTTAATTATCAATGCGTTCTGCTAAAAGACATTGTTAAAGACAGAAGAGTGGCAGTTGATTCTGTAAGAGATAGAGTTGATAATTCCTCATATCGAAGATATAGATACACTCATTCTAAAGAAACGTTAGACAACATAATTGAAAAATCAAAAAACTTAATTGATTCAATAAATAAGAGGCATAAAAAATTAGGAGCAAATTTAGTTGGCAATAAAAATTGGACTCATATTGTCGGCTCACTATTGTCAGAATTAAAAGACAATTCCGAAGAATACAATCTTGATTTATCAAAAGACACATTCAGTTATGAATCATCTGAACTAAATCACTTATTAGAACTCATTAGAAAAGGACAAAATTTATATGACGAGTTTAAACCTCATTTAAATCTATCTTTTATCAACTCTGCAAAATTAGTTGGAGACAATCCATTTATTATAGAACAGCAGATTGAAGAAGACTTTTCAATCTATAAAAAAGAGTTGAAAATAATATTAGATGACATTTCAAGCTATGAAGTAGAATATTATAAAATTAGAAATGAACAATTTAATTTGCAAAAATCCTCAATTAGCGATATTGAAAATTCTATCCAAAATATCCTAACAAACCACGAAACAAACGACGACTTTTTTGATGAAGAAAAAACAAATGGATTTTTATTTAAAACAATTTCCATCTTCTCAAAAGAAAAGAAAACAACACTTACTGACCAACAAACAATAAATTCACTTTTTGAAGATTATTTGTCAAAAACCATTGATAACAAAGACTTTGAAAGCATTAACTTCTCTAATTCAATTAAAGAGAATCAAGACATTCTTAAAAACTATAAGCTAATTATCGAGAGAATTAATAATGAATTTCAATCTAAAATAGAAAATGAGTACAAATTCTTAAACTTACTCAAATCAACTGAAAAGGAATTTGACACAGAACTACTTCAAACAATAAAAACAAACTTTAGCAATTTAAAGACGAAAATCCAAGAGCAAAATTGGACTAAAAAAGAAATGAATGGAGATTCTCACAATGTTTTAATCTCTCAAATTCAGGCTTTAGTAGATTCAAAGGAACAATTTTTCGCAAATGAAAACGACCTTTTTTCAATTGAGTTTAAGTGGTTTCAATTTTACAATTCATTATCAAAAGAGAATAGACTAATAATTGACCAATTAAAGGAAAAAACAGATTGGAGAAAAACATTTTTGATTTTCTACCTTAATTCTATGCTTGTAAATTCTGCAAACACAGATTTACCAACAAATGATAATGACCATATTGAATTAGGAAAATCATTATCCGAACTTGAAAAAGAACAGATTAAATATATTAGAGAATATTGGTTTTCAAAACAAATAGATGCAACGAGAGAATTTGATAATAATAATCCAAATTTAGCTGTTGAAAATCTATATAACAAACGAGCAGGAAAAAGACATAAACGATTATCCTTGCGAGAAATAGTAAAGTTGGATATGGATTTATTCACTACTTTCTTTCCAATAATTCTAACAACACCAGACGTAGCAAGTAATCTATTTAAAGGCAAAAATCAATATTTTGATATTGTAATGTTTGATGAAGCAAGTCAATTAAAGTTAGAAGATAATTTACCAGCACTTTTAAAAGGGAAACAAATTATCATTGCAGGAGACGAACACCAAATGCCACCTTCAAATTATTTCAGCAAAATATTTGACGGTGTAATTGATGATGAGGATGAGTTTGAAGATGAAATAGATAAAATTAAAAACGATATAAGCAATTCACTTTCAGATTGTGAATCACTTCTTGATTTTGCATCCGAATTGGGTTTTGAGAAAAAACATTTAGACTTTCATTATCGTTCAAGACATCCTTACTTAATTGATTATTCAAATTATGCCTTTTATAATCAACGGTTAAAACCACTTCCAAACAGTTTTGAATATATTCCGATAAATTATGTTCCCGTAAATGGCACATATTCCGATAATTCTAATGATGCAGAAGCTGAAACAGTTCTTTCAATTATAGATAACAACATTTCAAGACTTCCAAACGGAGAATACCCAACAGTTGGTGTGGCAACTTTCAACATCAATCAACGAAACCTAATTTTAGGTAAGATTAATGAAAGAAGAAAATTTGAAAAATATAAAGATTTTAACGACAAAATAATTGAACTAGAAGAAAACGGATTTTTTGTCAAAAATTTAGAAAATATTCAAGGAGACGAGAGAGATGTAATAATTCTTTCAACCACTTACGGTATTAACAAAGAAGGGAAATTTGCTCAAAGATTTGGTTCAATAAATCACCAAAAAGGTTACAAGCTTTTAAACGTTATTGTTACAAGAGCAAAATACAAAGTATATGTATGTTCTTCAATCCCAGAAGATGTGTTTTTAAATTACAAAGAGCACTTAATAAATGAAGGTTCAAATAACAGAAGAGGTGCTTTATATGCTTATTTAGCGTACTCAAAAGCTGTTAGTGACCAAGACAATGAAGCTAGAATTTCAGTCTTAAATACACTAGCAGAAAATTCTACGAAAAGTACTACAATTGACAACTTAAATGAAGACCTCGAATCACCATTTGAGGAAGAAGTTTATGAAGCATTAACTGAACATTTTGACGAAAAAAATATAATTCCTCAACTTCAATTTGCAGGTTTCAGAATTGATTTGGTTTACGACACAAAACATATTGGACTTCCAAAAATCGCAATAGAATGTGATGGAGCTGCTTATCATTCTAGCCAAGAAGCATATTTGCACGACAGACACAGACAAAAGATTCTTGAAGGTCACGGTTTTGTATTTCATAGAATATGGAGTACAAATTGGTGGAGAAACCCACAAAAGGAAACAAAAAAATTAGTTGAATTTATAAAGAGTATTGAAAACAGCAGTCCTTCAATTTTTGAAGATAAATCAAAAACAGGGTTAGCGTTTACAGATAATATTACGATTATCGAAAATGAAATTTCTAAAGTTTCTTCACATCTTAAAAAGGATTTAAAAGAAACAATTGAAGCTGTAAGTAAAAAAGAGGAAGTTCAAACAACATTATTTAAAGAAACCATTACTGTAAATAGTAAAGTGAAAGTAAAATATTTGAATATTGATAAAGATTTGAAAGTTCATTTAGTAGACCAAATTGTGTCAAAACTTGAAAAATCAAATGGTATTCAGAAAATAAATATTAAAACACCTTTAGGAGTTGCTTTAAAAGGAAAATCTGTTGGAGATACTGTGAAAATTGGTGGATTAGATAAATATGTTAGAATATTAGAAATTATGAATTAAGCCAACGCTAAAAAGCCATACACATTTGCAATTCGCACCAGCCAACGCTACGCCAAAAATTGCAAAAGAGTATGTCTCGCCAACGCTCACTTCCGAAATAACAGAAAACTTCGGAAAACCAAGCAGGACGTGGAAAGCCAGCTTACAACAATGTATAAAAATAATAGCGGTTTTATCGCTAAAACGAAAGTATGTAAATATAAATAAGGTCTGTGTTTAACCGAAAATTAGTGCATTTTAATCCGCTACTATTCTTATACTAGACCGTTGTGCCTCATTTAGACAAACCCGAAATTTCTTCAAAAAATGAGGAAATAATTTTCTACCTTTGAAAAAAAACTTAATTAGGAATATGTCAAGACTTGAAAAAACAACAGATTTAATTGTTTTTAATCAGCTTCGATTAAAAAACTATGTTGATGGAGACTTTAATGAATTGGACAAAAAAGTAAAAGTCTGGGCTAAAAAATCTTCTAATAGAAAGATAAATGACATCCTATCTAAATCTTCTAAAAAAGGAACAGGTCAAAAAGGTTTTCCTGAATATTTAATATATGACGAGAAAGAAAAAATAGTCATAGTTATAGAAAACAAAAAAGACCTGAATAGACATTTCTATGAAAATGCAGATGAAAAAGTATCAGAATATGCAGTTAATGGAGCATTATGGTACGCTTCATTTTTAAAGGAAGAATTTAATGTTATTGCTATTGGAATTTCTGGTAATAAAACAGAAGAATTAAAAATTGACTCTTTTGCTTGGCGAAAAGGTGTTGAAACATTTACGAACCTTAACTTACACGAACTTTCAGAAATAAAGGTTTATAGAGATATAATAAACAAATCAATAAAAGCTTCAAAATCAAGAAATTCATTAATTGAACTTAACGAAAAAGCAATTGAGATAAATGAGTTTTTAAGAAATATTCTTGGCGTAATTGAACACGAAAGATTATATGTTGTAGGTTCAATTTTATTTGCACTTGAAGACCCTGTTTTTAAAATATCATATGGTCAAATAAATTCGGACAATGATTTAGCTGTTTTTATTTTTCAAACTATAGAAAGAAAAATTAAAGGTTCAAAATTAGAGGAAAAAGAATTAATCGCTAATGAACTTCGTCCTGTTTTATTGGGTTTGAAAGATTCAGGTAAAGAAAAAGTAAAAGAATTATATCCAAACGGAGCTTTATTAGAATTGGTCAAAAATGTAGATAACATTCTTTTTGACTTTTACAAGAATAGTGAGTTGGATATGATTTCAACTTTTTTCAATGTATTTCTTTCATATTCAACTTCTGGTGGTTCTGATTTAGGGATTGTTTTAACACCTTCTCATATAACATCTTTGTTTTGTGATTTAGTCGAGTTTGACCTCAATCATAAAGTTTTGGACATTTGTGCGGGAACAGGTGGATTTCTAACAAGTTCTTGGAAAAGAATATCTCTAAACAACAAATTAACCTTTTCTCAAAAAGAAGAATTTAGGAAAAATAATATTTTCGGAATTGAAAAGGAAAAAAGCATTTATACAATTATTGCTTTAAATATGTTCTTGAACAAAGATGGTCGTTCAAACTTACATCACGGAGATGCTTTTACATTAAAAGATAAAATTAAAGAATTTGAGTGTAATGTAGGATTTATAAACCCACCATATTCAGATTCTATTTATTCAGAAATCAGTTTTGTAGAATTAATGTTGGATTCATTATTGCCTAATTCTAAAGGAATAGCAATTATCCCTGTCAATTCTGTTTCCTCTAGAACAAAAAAACATTCAGGATTAAACACTGTAAAAGAGCGTATTCTTAAAAAACATAAATTGTTAGCTTCAATTCAAATGCCAAATCAGTTGTTCTATCCTAAAGGGACAGAGACAATAATTTTAGTTTTTCAGACTGGAATACCAAATGAAAATCATAAAACTTGGTTTGCCAAATATGATGATGGTTATAAGTTAATAAAACATAAAAAAACTAGAACACCATCTCTTAAATCTGAAGAACATCACAAAGAATTTATTCAAGCTTATAAAAGTAAAGAGGATACTATTTTCTCTTTTAATAAAGAAATGACATCTGAAGACCAATGGGTTTATACAATTCATTACGATGTTAGTTATAATCTGGAAACAATTGATTTTCAAGAGACACTGAATGAATATGTTTCTTATTTATTTTTAAATAATTATTTATGAAAAAGGTTAAACTTTCTACATACTTTAAAATAAATTCTGCAATTCAAGATGACAAAATTAATTTTGAGTTAGCAAACAAAAATGACAAAGATGCTATTCCTTTTCTTGGTCGTTCTGCGACAAATAATGGTATTGTAGATTATGTTAAATTTCGAAAAGGTTATGTAAACGATGGTGGTCAAATAACCATAGCTCTAGATGGAAGTACAGGCTCAACTTTTTACCAACATCATCCGTTTAGTTCTGGTCAAAATATTTGGATTTTAGAGCCAAGAGAAGAAAAAATTGAATACATAAACCCTAAAATTGCAATTTACTTAATAACGACAATTAGAAAAGCAGTTGCCGATTATTCGTATAATCTAGGCTTGACTAAAACTAGATTGGAAAATAATATAGATGTAATACTTCCACTTAATAAAGACGGAAAATTAGATTTAGAATTTATCGAATCTGAAATTGACAATTTGAGAAACGTTAATATGATTGAAAAAATAAACAACAGTCGATTATAAAAAACGAGGCACAACAATGGCTATAAGTAATTGCTTGTTCTCGCCTACTTCTGAAAATCCTCGCAGATTTTCAATTTGGTGTATACTTATAAAGTTAACCGCTAAACCACGCAACTACTCATAGCCGAGACCGTTAGCTGTAATTGTAAAAAAACTCAGATAAACAAATAAAAGATTTGCAACATTTTAAAAAATATTGACTAATTTTTGAAACAAAATCCAACTATATATAAAGTAGAGCGAGAATATGACTTCACCTCTGTGGTTGATGGAATTTTAGCTCACTTATCATTAAATAAAAAGCCTTCAATTGTTCGTGATATCAAGCTGAGCGAATATGATGCTAAGCTTATTGTAATTCAATCTAGCGAAAAAGAATCGGAATGGGCTAAGTTCTTTCCAAAAGAATACACCGAAGGAATATCCCTTGAATATCAAATACCCTCTATCCTAATACTTGTAAATACAACTTCTGGAATCTTTTCAATAATTGGAGGAGCATTCTATAAATATATCTTACCATTTTTAGACACATCTTATGGTTTAAACACTTATTCGCGTATAATGAATCCTGTCCAAGACAAAATAATTACAATCAAAACTAGAGGTGTTACTGGCTTACGTGCTGGAATGTCAGAACAGTTTAAAGATAATTATCGTTTAATGGACTATATTAAGTTTGGTAAAATCCCGACAGAGTTAAAAATTAAACTTTCAAATGAAACAGCAGAACTTTATTTTAGTCAGTATCTAACGAATAGATCGCCAAATATAATTTTAAATATATCAAGTGGTTTCAATATAAATAAAAAGCTTTCTTTTCAGGAATTAGGTCTTTTAGTAGAAATATTAGAACATATCGAAAAAAAGAAAGCGGATGATTTTTTTAGTTCTTACAAAGAAATCACGAATAAAGATGCAATTTCTAACTCATTAAAACCAGCTGTAATTAACGAGTTATTCAACAAACGAACAATTATTATAAATAATAAAATTTCGAATTTTGATATATGCTATCCTAATAAAGTCGAGGATTTTTACAGTGCTGATGAATATGTAATTAAGCTAAAAGAAGCCAAAAGAAAATATAAGGAAATTGGTAGAACAAATGACAAAAGCGAAATTCTGAATATGATTTTGGCATACTTGAATGCCGAAAATTTTGATGCCAATTTGGAATCGTTCAGTTATAGGTTATATAATATTTACATATACACTTATAAAAATGGAACAAAAAAACCAATTTTAAAAACAGCTCTAATTTATCATCTGAATACAGAACTTTATATCAAAAGCTTAGGCACTTATATTTATTTAGACTCTAAATGGTATAAATTAAGAGACATTTTCATAAATGAAATGAACGACCGATGTTCTGAAATACTAAATGGGCAAGATTTAAGAAATAAGGTTCTCGATGAGGAATGGATTAAAAAGGCAAGTGGTAAACGAGAAAATGAATCGACATATAATGACAGGTATGACAAGAAAAATTATCTTGTCTTAGATACAATAAGTCCAGAATCGATTGAATTAGCAGATGTTATGTATATCGAGAATAACGTTATTTATTTATGCCACGTAAAATATGGTTTCAGCACAGATATGAGAGAACTTTATAGCCAAATCATATCTTCGGCAAGGCGACTAAAAAATGACCTTAAAGACGAAGAAAATAAATATTTACGAGCTGTCTTTAAAGGTTTAGAAGTAAAAGAAAAAAATAGAAACTTAACAGAAGAACAGTTTGTGAACCTTTTTAAAGAAAGTGATAGCATTAAATATGTAATGTGTATCACTAGCCATTTAAAAAACAAACCGCTTCAGAAAAATATAAGCAAATATACCTCTAACATTGCGAAGTTATCTCTAATACAATGTTATCAAGAAATGAGAACAGAATATTATGATTTATCTTTTGAGGTTATAAAGAATGATGCTTGTTTCTCATAATAAACCATTGCGAAAACAACTACAGCTAACACTGTATATAACTCATAGCTAAGCAGTTGTCTAATCATAAGTTTCGGCTTGTTTGGAAAGTCGCCAAATTTTTAAATTTGACAACTTTCCACTAAAAAAGATAAGTAGTAAATTTAAAAATCTGGCTTGTGTTAAATCCGAAAATAATCGCTAATTTAGACGCTACGAGCCATATACAAAACCGTTGTAAGTAATGCCGAAAAACCCAGAAACCAAGTGAATAAAACAATATTTGAAATAACCAAAATGGATTGTCCTTCAGAGGAAAATCTTATCCGAATGAAATTGGACGGAATTTCAAGCATTGCGAATTTGGACTTTGATATTCCGAATCGAAAATTGACCGTTTTTCACAGCGGAGAAATTGACCAAATCGAAAAGTCCGTTATCGAATTGAATTTAGGTGGAAAAAAAATCTCAACGGAACAAACCGACCAAACGGAATTTAAAGAAAACGCAAACCAAAAAAAACTACTTTGGTCTGTACTTGCAATCAATTTTGCTTTTTTCATTATCGAAATAACAACAGGAATAATCTCAAAATCAATGGGACTTGTTGCCGATAGTTTAGATATGCTTGCGGACAGTTTTGTGTACGGAATTAGTTTGTTTGCGGTTGGCGGAACAGTAATAAAGAAAAAACGGATTGCCAAACTTGCTGGATATTTTCAAATAATACTTGCGATTATTGGATTTGTGGAAGTCTTGAGAAGATTTTTCGGAAACGAGAAACTTCCCGATTTTTCAACAATGATTATAGTTTCGATTTTTGCACTTATTGCAAACGGAATTTGTCTTTATATTTTGCAAAAGTCAAAGAGCAAAGAAGAAGCACATATGAAAGCGAGTATGATTTTCACTTCGAATGACGTGATTATCAATTTGGGAGTAATTATTGCAGGAATTTTAGTGCATTATTTGAGTTCTAATAAACCTGATTTGATTATCGGAACAATTGTTTTTGCATTGGTAATTCAAGGTGCATTCCGAATACTGAAATTGAGCAAGTAAGCGAAAAAGCACTACTTACAACAACGTGTATAATTAATGGCTAGTTCTCGCCTACTTACGAAAATCCTCGCGGATTTTCTATTCGGTTTTTATTTGCTAAACTAGGTGCTTAAACACGCCACTAATCATACACAAAACCGTTACCTGCAAGCTGAAAAAAAATTTGCGGATTAAAAAATTGATGAAAATGAAAAACTATTTTTGGATAATTTTTGTTCTACTGATTATAACATCTTGTCAGTTTAATAAACAAAAAGAAGAAAAATATTATCCATTTACAGATTTAGAAATTTCCGCAATAAAAAAGGATTCAGAAAACAACTTTGAAATTAAAGATAGTGCTGCAATTCAGGAAATTTCGAGTTTTCTGAAAAAATTAAGTAGCGAAGATTTAATTAAAGGTAAAAGGTTACACGGAGCAGAAAAATTGTGTGATATAATAATTAAAAATAGCACCGATGATGATATTCAGATTTTTATAAGTTCACATAAAAAAGATGGAATAACAGCAGATTTTTTACAAGAAAGACAAGCTGACAATTTCACTTATTTCTTGGGTAGATTATATGATGCGAATAAATTTGTACATCTCTTTGAAAAACACGGACTGAATTGCGATGAATAAAGCAATAATAAAAACCGATAGTAAAAAAAGCCAGCAGGTAACAATGTATATAAAAAATAGCTAGGTGGTTTCTAAATCGTAAATTTTGGTATATTTGGTAAGTCGCCAAATCTTTTGATTTGGCTTTTGAAAGGTAAAGATAAAATCAAAATGCAAAAGTTTTGGCTTGTTTTATAACGGAAAGTTAATCGCTAATTTCTACGCTACTTTTCATATACAAACTCGTTAGCCACAAGCTGAAAAACCGAATGGATAAAGAAAAACCAAGACTTGCAAGATTAACAGCAATCCTAACACAACTACAATCAAAACGGATTGTAACCGCTACAGAAATTGCCGAAAAACATAATGTAAGTATCAGAACGATTTATCGGGACATTCGGACACTTGAAAAATCAGGCATTCCAATTGTAACAGAAGATGGAAAAGGCTATTCAATGATGGAAGGCTACAAACTTCCGCCCGTTATGTTTACCGAAGAAGAAGCCAATGCTTTGCTTATGGCAGAACATTTAATTCTGAAAAACAAAGACAAATCGCTATCCGACCAATATCAAAATGCCTTAACCAAAATCAAGTCAGTACTTCGGTATAGTCAAAAAGAAAAAACCGAATTTTTGACCGACCGAATACAAGTCCGTAACAATCAAGAAAACGAAAAAACAAGTAACTTACTCATTCAACTTCAATCCAATATCGCTAATTTTCAAGTCATTAAAATCGATTACTTTTCATTGGAAAACAACCATACTAAAAGAGCGATTGAGCCATTTGCATTATATACCACACAAGACAATTGGATTTTAATAGCTTATTGCCAAATGAGAAATGCGTTTCGGGCATTTCGCCTCGACCGCATTCAAAACCTAATGGTAACCGACAAAAAATTCAATCCGCATAAAATAACCTTGGAAGAATATTTTGAGGAATGCAGAAAAAATTGTTTTCCGACCCCTGACACACCTTTGACACAAGGTCAATCTAACTTTGCATTGAACAATAAAATTTAGAACTATGCAAACGGTAAAAATTCAATCTTTTAAAATAATTGGAATTAAAGTAAGAACAACCAATGAAAATGGTCAATCGGCACAAGATATTGGAGCTTTATGGACAAAGTTTCTGACCGAAAAAATCGCTGAAAAAATTCCCAATAAAGTTGAAAACTCAGTTTTCTCGATTTACACAAATTATCAGGGAGATTTCACACAGCCATACGACACGATTTTAGGCTGCAAAGTAAATTCATTGGAAGAAATACCCGAAGGAATGATTGGACAAAAATTTGAAGGCGGAAACTATGTGAAGTTTATTTCTAAAGGTAATTTGAACGAAGGAATTGTTTATAAAACTTGGGAAGAAATCTGGAAATCAGAGATAAAAAGAGCATATACGGCTGATTTTGAAGTTTACGGAGAGAAAGCACAAAACCCAGAAAATGCGGAGGTGGACATATTTATCGCAGTTAAAGAATAAATAATGGAACTAAAAACCAATCCGAAAGTAGCTGAAAAATTTGAGAATTATCCTGATTTCGTTCGGGATAAGATGCAGAATTTACGGGAATTGGTAATTGAAACGGCAGAAGAAATGCAGGATATAGCTGTTTTGGAAGAAACCTTAAAATGGGGAGAACCCAGTTTTGTTACTAAAAACGGTAGTACTTTACGAATGGATTGGAAAGAAAAAACACCTGACCAATATGCAATGTACTTTCAATGCACCAGTAGATTGGTTGATACATTTAGGCTAGTTTTTGACCACAAATTTCAATTTGAAGGAAAACGGGCAATCATTTTCCAACTCAACCAAAAAATCCCTGAATTGGAGTTAAAAGAATGCATAAAAGCATCGTTAAGGTATCATAATGTAAAAGACCAAATAACATTGGGAATTTAAAAATGAAACAAAAAAGCCAGTGGCTAACAATGGCTATAAGTAATGCGGGCTAAAGGAAAAATTTAAAGGTCAATCTTTCTAATTCGCTCGCAATTTGTATATTAGCTAGATAATTTAACAAATATAAAAATGGCTCGCTTAGGTTCGGGGTTAATCGAAAGTTTCGGCTTCAAAACCCCGCACTACTCATAGCCGAGACCGTCAGACTGTCTCAAAACCATGCCATTATTGCAGCCTTTTTCCAAGGATATAATTTTAATTTGCCTTATCTTTAGGAATGGAATACCAACAAGGACAAGACCGGGAACAGCTTACCCTTTACAG
>NZ_QEHR01000001.1 GCF_003095375.1 Marixanthomonas spongiae | reverse complement strand
TCTTCGCTTCAAGCTTAAGCTTACCAAATTATCTCTGATTGGGTAATCCTCAATTATTCGGGGCTCCATAAAGCCGCTAGCTTTATATTGGTGATTTTTATAGGCTTCGGGGATTTCCTTTTTTTCTTCTAAATAAATGGTCAGCCGATTAACGTATAAGGGGTCTTTAATGGGTTTTTTATCAAACCCAACAATGGTAAAGTAAGTTAGTAAACCTTCAGGAAGGATTAAGCTTAGCAGGGGTAAATCAGTCTCTTTATTCATTGGAAAATATTTATCCGCAAAGAAAACTATTTTTCACTCTAGACCCAACTTTTGGACTTGATCCCTTGTAGTGTTGTTTCTCTTTTCTTTTTAGGAATAGGGGTAATGGATATAGCGCAACAAATTATGAAAGGAAAAAAATGACCTTCAAAGCGCAATTTTTTTGCAAGAATACGGTTTGAAATAAAAAAAATTGTAATTTTGCCGTCCGTATTTGCCTTGGTGGCGGAATTGGTAGACGCGCTGGATTCAAAATCCAGTTCTTTCGGGAGTGTGGGTTCGATTCCCACCCAAGGTACAAAGCCCTAACAGAGATGTTGGGGCTTTTTTTATGTACGGAACATTTCAACAAAAAAATCATTAGATAAAAAAAGCCGCCAAAAATGGTTTCGGCGGCTTTATTGCTTTTGGTGTTCTTCGGGATTACTTTTTAATAATCCTTTTGGTAACCATGCCATTTTCGGTATGGATGTTCAAAATATAAACCCCTGCCGAAAGATTACCAGCGGTAATGGTTGTGGTGCCGTTTAGAGTGCCCTCTAAAACCAAGGCTCCCGAACGGCTAAAAATGCGGTAAGAATTTAATCCTAAACTCGAAGAAACCGTGAATTCTGTTTCAAAAATAGTAGGATATACTTTTACAGACGCTGCATTAAAAGAGTTGTTTTGCACATTTAAAACAAAATTTAAAACAGGATAACCTTCGTTAACGCTTGAGTCGATAGACCAAGGGGCCTCTGTTGAACCTGAGTTTAATAAATCTACAGTTGCTTCAGATTTCATTTCGGCCGTTGTTAAAGCTGTGATGTCTGGTGTAACAGGAGGTCCTTGAATGTCACCTACGCCTTCTGTCATTCCAGAGGATTCTGTGTCAAAATACAAGTTTTCCACTTCAATCTGACCCCATAAACCAATTACACCTCCTGCAAATTCAGGTGCAGCTACCGTACCTGTTGAATAAGAATTTTTAATGACCAAAGCAATGTCTCCGCCACCAATAAGTCCGCCTGCGCGTTCTACATTCGAAACTACATTAGATCGTGAGTAACTATTATCTATAGTGTTTGCTCCTCCAAATCCAAATGGATATGAGCCCACTAATCCACCAGTTAGAAAATCTGCAGTTACTGTACCTTCAGAATAGCATTCAGTTACTGCTGAAGCATCGAAACCAGTGCCAGCAAGACCTCCTACTTGTCCGTATCCGACTACATCACCAATCGCGTGGCTGTTGGATATCGTAGAGTTGGTTAAAAATCCACCAACTAACCCGCCTGTGGTATATTGTCCAGTTACGTTTACGTTGATAGCGCTACAATTAGTAACCGAGCCATTGTCGAATAGATTAGCCACCAGAGTTCCGGTGTTGTCATCTCCAACAATAGTAGATGTGTCAACATGGATGTTGGAAAAAGAAGCCGAAGCAGTATGTCCAAAAAGACCCGCCATTTCAGTATCTGGCATATTAATCCATAAATTGCTTATTGTATGGTCGTTTCCTTCTACAGTCGCTGAAAAAGGCAAGTCTACATCTACTCCAATAGGAAACCATAGATTTCCGTCTAGGTCTATATCTGCGTCTAACTGTATTGTTTTACCTTGAAAAGAGTTGCCATCTGCCACCAATTGTGCTAAACCAGCCAATTCTTCAGCAGTAGAAAGTGTAAATTCATCTTGAGCTGAATTATGCCAACTTGTATCGGCAAGATCGCTCCAAGATGTTGTAGGGAATGTTTGCGCTTGTACAGCCGTTGCGAAGACCAGAAGCACAATTAAAATAGAGTGTATTTTTTTTGTCATGGTGTAGAATTTTTAAATGAATTTAAACAAACTTATTGTTTAAAAACAGACAAAAAAAATATGTTTAAAACCTACTAAATTGGTAGGTAAAGTCCTGTTAACAAAAAAGATGACGATGCGTACGGTGGGTTTGTTAAAAGGAAAGACAAAATCTTTAAAAAACAGTATTTAATGCTGTTTTTTTAAGAAAATGAATTTTTGTTAAAGTTTTGAAGTTTGTCTGAAAACGGTCAATTTTTTATGAATTTTTGAACACTGCTACCATCTTCCGAAGTAATCTCAACAAAATAAACACCAGAAGATAGTGAGGATATATCAATAGTTTCAGGTAAATTTTGAAATTCCAATACTTTTTGACCATTTAAGTTTACGATTGAAACAGATTGAATTGGATTTCCCGCTTTTTTAAAGAATAGTTGGTCCTTAACAGGGTTGGGGTATATAGAAACCCTAAGCTCTTCCTGTTTTGGGACTGACAGGAGAGGTGTGTCACGATATACAGCTAGATTACCATCTTGATCGGTTATGTAAAGTTCAAACACTTCGTCAAACTCATCGGTAATAATAAAAGTAGTGTAGGTAAAAGTGTAGGGATCGCCTTCCCTAAAAAAGAAATCGTACAAATAAGCTTGTTCAAGATCGCAATAATCCTCACAGCCAAACAAGGTTATTGTTGGCATCACGGTTGTAAACGTGTCGGCTTCAAAAGTTGGGCTTGCTGAAAAGGTCTCAATGGTAATATAGGTAGAAAGTTGGTATCCGTCATTTGTGTCATTAAAAAATAGTTGTTGGCTATAAAATGGATCGTTTGCAGGAATATCGTATTCCACCCCATCGTATGTAAAGCTATGTAAATACCAATCGGTCTGAAATAAAAGCGGTTCTTGCGCCAAACCTTGTAAATTTGCTGAAACTATTAAAAGAAGCAGTAGTCTTTTCATACTTATCGTTTTATAAATTTCTGAATGGCTGTTTTATTTTCCGAAGCAATCTCAAGAAAATACAACCCATGGGAAAGTGCCGAAACGTCCAATTGTTGTGTGTTTCCTTTTTCTGAAAGAATCAATTTTCCGTTTATCGAAAATACAGAAATACGTTGAACAATATTGTTTTCCGAAGAGATAAAAAGTGTTTCTGAAACTGGGTTGGGATAGACGGCAAAAGGGGTTTCGGAAAAACTGGGAGTGCTCAATAAAGGTTCGCTGCCGTATAGCGAGGTGTCGCCGTCATTGTTCACCACTACTAAGGTCTGGGTTTCATCTTCATTATAGGTAAGGGTGTAGTTTAACGGGGTTTGAAGGGTGTTAAAATAAAAATCAGCGTGCATACCGTAGATTTGGTTGCATGGACCTTCGGGGCCGTCAAGGCATTTTAATTGGGTTAAGCAGTTCCAGTTTTCCAAGAGTTGAAAAAAAGCAGGATTTTCCGAAAAATCGATGTTTTCAAACAAACAACCTACACTGTTTGGGGTTTCTATGACAAAATTGACTATGCCACCGTTTTCTTCAAACACTATATCAGGATAAAACCCATAATCCGCAGGTGAATAGTCTATACCATCAATGGTAATGGCATGCAGGTACCATTGTTTTATCACATCTGGGTTGGGCTGTTGGCCTATAGAAGCAAACCCCAATAAGGCCATTGCAAAAAGCAGGAATATTTTTTTCATGGGTTAATGCTTTATGAATTTTTGAACGCTTGTGCCTTGTTCCGAAGCAACTCTAATAAAATACAACCCATTGGAAAGTGCTGAAACGTCCAAATGTTGTGTGTTTCCTTTTTCTGAAAAAGTCAACTGCCCATTGATCGCAAATACAGAAACATTTTGAATGGCATTGTTCTCTGAAATGATGAAAAGTGTTTCTGAAACGGGATTGGGATAAACACTGAAGAAGGTTTCAGAAAAAACAGCATTGCTCAATACTGTATTCCGGTAAAAAGCCTGATTGCCGTTTTCTCCTGTTACGATTAACTGCTTGTCATCATTTTCTACATCGTTGATCGCATAGGTAAACGGATTTGCTGAGTTGTTGAAGTAAAATTGAAAATATGTGCTCTCAAAATCGGCATTGTCAGCATCGGTACAGCCTCCGCAGAGACTCTGGTATAATTCAAGATACGAAAATTGATCGTTTGAATTATCAAAAACCATCGTGCCGCTCAATGATTCGCATACGGTGCTCCAAAATTGATTGGTTTCACCATTTACCTCAAATATGGCATCCACGTGTGGCACTTCACTGTTTGAAGGCGGAAAAACGTCGGTGTTATCAATAGAAAGGCGTTCCAAATACCAAGTATTCTCAAAAAGTTCGGGATTTTGAGCTAAAAGTGAAGAGCAGGTAACCAGTGCTAGTAAAAAAAGTAATAGTGTTTTCATATTGGTTGGTTTTCAGTTGATTATAAAGTTATAAAATTCTGTCGAGTTTTCCTACCTTTGGGAAACTTTAAATCTCCCTGCAATGACCGATTTTTGGCTGTATTTTAAATTAGGATTGGAACACGTGCTCGATTGGCAAGCTTACGATCACGTTCTTTTCATTATTGTGCTTTGTGCCGCTTACAACTTTAATGCGTGGCGAAAACTGCTTATTTTGGTTACCCTTTTTACGGTAGGTCATACCGTTTCGCTGTTGTTGGCCAACTACGGCGTGGTAAGTGTTTCCAGCAGTTGGATCGAGTTTTTGATCCCCATTACCATTTTGGTCACGGCCTTGTTTAACCTCTTTACGGCCGGAAAAGAAAAACGGGCCGAAAAACTGGGCCTGTTTTACATCACCACCCTGTTTTTTGGGTTGATACACGGTTTTGGCTTTGCAGGCTATTTTAAAATGATAAGCAGCGACAATGACGTACTGCATTTGCTGGAATTTGCCCTTGGCATTGAAGCTGCTCAGTTAATAGTAGTTGTGTTAGTGCTTATCTTGGCTTTTATAGTACAGACCATTTTCCGCTTCAACAAACGGGATTGGGTGCTGGTCATTTCATCTATTGTCATTGGGTTGGTGATACCCATGCTCGTAGAGAACTGGATTTTTTAACTGAAATCTGGAATATCTTGAAGGCAATCGGTTTCAGTTTCAGTAAATTGTAATACTTTTATGATGGTAAAGCTTTTGCAAAGCCTTAACACCGTATATTTTGCAAAAGTGTAACTTCCTGCTATTTTCGCTACTTATTTAACAGTATGGATATCAGTAAACAACGACAGTACGATATTGCCTATTTACGCATGGCAAAAGAATGGAGCAAACTTTCTTATTGCAAACGCAAGCAGGTTGGCGCACTTATTGTTAAAGATAAAATGATCATTAGCGATGGCTACAACGGCACCCCAAGCGGTTTCGAGAATTTTTGCGAAGACGAAGAAGGTTATACCAAATGGTATGTGCTCCATGCCGAGGCCAATGCCATACTAAAAGTAGCCTCATCAACACAGTCTTGCAACGGGGCTACCCTGTACATTACCTTGTCGCCTTGCAAAGAGTGCAGCAAGCTCATACACCAAGCCGGCATAACCCGTTTGGTGTACCATAAAGGCTATAAAGATAACAGTGGCCTAAAATTTTTGGAAAAGGCCGGCGTTAAAATAACGCATATTGAAAACTTAGAATAAACCAAATGGGTTACCACAAAAAATATTTGCCCTTGATTATTGGCACAGCCTTGGCGGCAGGCGTTTTTGTGGGCTCCAAACTCAACTTTAGCGATACCACCGAAAAGATTTTTGCGACCAACAGCAAAAAGGACAAACTCAATCGCCTTATCGATTACATAGACTACGAGTATGTGGACCGCGTGAACACCGATAGCATTGTCGATGTCACGGTAAACGGCATCCTGGAAAACCTGGACCCACATTCGGTCTACATTCCCAGCGACCGCTATGAAGAAAACGCCGACGACATGCGCGGCAACTTCGTGGGCATTGGCGTGAGTTACTACATTTATAAAGATACCATTGCCGTGATACGCTCCATAAAAGGCGGCCCGGCGGCACGTGCCGGAATTAAAGGTGGCGATAGGATACTATATGCCGATGGCCGAAAAATATTTGGCGACAGCATTAACCGCGATAGCGTAGTAAGCTATTTGAAAGGAGAAAAAAACTCTAAAATTAAGCTGAAAGTTTATCGAAAGAACCAAGATGGCCTGTTGGATTTCAAGTTCAGGAGAAAAGAAGTGCCTTTGGTAAGCGTCGATGCTTCCTATAAACTTACCGATGCCATAGGCTACATAAAATTAAACCGCTTTTCTGAAACTACGTACAATGAGTTTAAAGAAGCGCTGGACGATTTAACCGACGCGGATATTAAAAGCCTGGTGTTGGACCTTCGCAATAATCCAGGGGGATACATTTCAACCGCCGAGCGGGTGGTCGATGAATTTTTAGAAGACGATAAACTGATGCTCATCACCAAAAACAAAAGTGGCGACATCAATAAAGCCTACGCTACCCGCCGGGGTGATTTTGAAAAGGGCAAAGTCTATGTGCTTATCAATGAAAACTCGGCTTCGGCCAGTGAGATCGTTGCCGGGGCGTTACAGGATAACGATAAAGGTGTCATTATCGGGCGGCGATCATTTGGAAAAGGACTGGTACAGCGCGAGATGTCCTTAGGCGATGGCAGTGCCGTTAGATTAACGATAGCAAGGTATTACACACCCACCGGCCGCTCCATACAACGGCCGTATGGCAATGGCAACGATGCCTATTTCAGTGAATACGAAAAACGATACAAAAATGGCGAGCTGGAGCACAAGGAAGATATTGAGGTGGTGGACTCCTTAAAGTTTGTGACTCCAGAGGGCAAAATAGTCTATGGTGGCGGTGGCATCATCCCCGATGTCTTTGTGCCAAAAGATACCAGCGTAGGCAGTGAAACCATTAATTACGTCTCGAGGAGCGGGTTTATGGCTTATTTTATATTTGAATATTTAGAACAGCACCGCAAAGCGTTTAGCGGTATGGAATTCAAAGATTTTGCTGAAAACTACGAAGTTGACGAGTCGCTTTCAAAAGAATTTATAGAGTATGCGCGCTTTAACGAGGCGCAGATTAATTTAACGGGCTACGAAGCGAGGCTTAAAAAAGCGCTGAAAGCCAATATCGCCCAACAGTTGTATGGTACCAATGCACAGGAATATATTCTTAATCAAGGCGACCCGATGCTCACCAAGGTATTGGAGCTGGAAGCGAGAGAATAGTCATCTCGACGAAGGAGAGATCACATTCTGCTAATCACGCCGTACATTTCATTTCCTGTTTCAACCTTTGGGTTAAAAAATTGTCGTTTGATTCCTAGTCGTGCTTGACTGAATCATCATTGAGACGAGCCTCTATCGGAATGGCGTTTGTAGCCTTTTCAATCCTAAAGGTCCGGGATGGAGATTACACCCCCTCTTTTTTAAGACCTTTTTTCTTTTTCTGTATAACTTGCGAAACCTGCAAAATAACCAACAGCAAAATAGCGCAGACACCGGCCAGTACGCTAATGGCGGCCACCATGCTATCTCCTTCAAAAAGATGGTCAAAATCCAGTTTTGTGGCATTGAAGATTATTAAACCAACGGCGAGGGCCATAAGAATGTATATAAAAATTTTCATCGCTTTGTTTTTTTATTATGTATCAGTTGCACATTTTCTTTTTCAAGTTGTAGTGCACAGCACAAAATTAACTAAATAATTCCTGAATGTTGGAAGTAAACAGTTTTACTGAAATAGCCAGCAAAATAACCCCAAAAATCTTTTCAATGATACCAATACCGTTCTTTCCCAAGAATTTTTGAAGTGAGGAAGAGGTTCTCAAAACAATAAAAACGATGATAATGTTTACAAATATGGCGATAATGATGTTTTGCAATTCAAATTCAGCACGGAGAGAAAGCAACGTTGTCAAACTTCCGGGACCTGCAACAATGGGGAAAGCTATAGGGAACACCGTCGCCATGTTCAGGTCGTGGTCCTGTTGTTTAAACAAGGTAATGCCCAAGACCATTTCCAAGGCGATAAAAAACAGTACCAAAGCCCCAGCAACCGCAAACTCATTCACATTGATGCCGATGAGGTTTAAAATACGCTCGCCGATAAATAGGAAAACGATTAAAACCACCGCCGAAATAATCGAGGCACGCCCGCTTTTTATTTCCTTGGATTTTTCCCGCAGAGAAATGATTACAGGAATGCTCCCTATAATGTCGATAACCGCAAACAATACCATGGTGGCGGTTGCAATTTGTTTGAAATTAAAATCCATACCCTAAAATTTTAAGCCGGCAAAAGTAATCAATATTGTAAATTATTCAAGCCTATGATCGTGTTAAATTTTTAGTTGTTTTTTCCTGAAAAAAACACAGAAAACCAAGTACCTTTGCCGTATGTTTCAATTAGGAAAAGCAATCATTTCGGAAGATATTATAGAAAAAGAATTCGTGTGCAACCTCAGTGCGTGCAAAGGGGCGTGTTGTATTGAAGGCGAAGCCGGAGCGCCTGTTACCGAAGATGAAACCAACATTTTACAGGAAATTTACTCCAAAGTAAAACCTTTCCTGCGCCCAGAAGGCATCCAGGCCATCGAGCAGCAGGGCACTTACATAAAAAGTCCACAAAACGAACTTGAAACCCCCTTGGTAAATGGGAAAGAATGTGCTTATGTAACGTTTACTGAAAACGGAACGGCCAGTTGTGGCATTGAAGATGCTTTTAATGCTGGTGAAATTGATTTTAGAAAACCTATTTCCTGTCATTTATATCCCGTCCGAATTCAAGATTACAGTGAGTTTTCGGCCGTAAACTATCACAGGTGGCCTATTTGCGATGATGCCTGTACTTTGGGCAAAGAACTGCAAGTGCCTGTTTATAAATTTGTGAAAGATGCCCTCATACGCAAATATGGCGAAGATTGGTATGCCGAATTGGAGAAAGTCGTTTCCGAACGATAGCGGCATTAAACTTCCATTGCATATTCTTTAACTGGAGCCTGTACAAGGGTTAAAACCACCCGTGTGCCCAAGGGTGAGCCGTCTTCAGCCTTCTTGTCAATGATTTTATAGGCTATCGTTTCGGCATGGCTTTTATTGTATAAGTCAATACGCTGTTCTATGATCTCGATGCCCATGCTGTTGTGTTTTTTGTACGGTTGCTCTTTTTGGGCCTTTCGACCCACACCATTGTCATCTATGCTTATCTGTATGCCTGTGGAAGTGGGCGAACAGGAAATGTGAAGCGTCTTTACCTCATTTTTGCTGGGCAAGAGTCCGTGCCAAATTGCATTTTCTATAAAAGGTTGCAATAATAATGGAGGGATGCCCATATCCTTATCATCAACTTCTTCATTGTCCGCTACGGTAATTCTGAAAGTAAAGTCTTTCTTAAACCTGTTTTCTTCTAACTTAAGATAATATTCCGTTAGTTTAAGCTCTTCTTCTATCGGGATAACGTGTTTTTTTGATGTTTCCAGCACCATCCTTGTGTAACGGCTGAATATTACGAGGTATTTTATGGCTTTTTCGTTTTGATCGCTCTGTATTAAATAGGTAATGGCGTTCAAGCTGTTGAACAGAAAATGAGGGTTGATTCGCAAGCGGGTGACCAATATTTCTGCTTGGGCAAGGTTGCGCTCGTAAATGGCGTTCATTTTTTCCTTCTCTTCTTTTTGAATGCGTTCTTGGTTCTTTTTCTTCAGGCGCATATTGCGGTACTGCAAGAAGAAAATAATCAACAATAAGAAAAAACCAATGCCCAAGAGCACAGTTACGCTACGCCGTCGTTCCAGTTCCTGCTTTTGTTTTGCCAGTTCGGTTTGTTGCAGCTCTTTGTCTTTTTCCAATAACTGTATGTGGTTTTCTTTCTGTTCTAAGTTATATTTTCGGGTAAGTCCTTCTATTCTTACATTCTGTTCGGTGAGCTTAATGCTGTCTTCATATATTTTGCCCTGCTTATAATACTGCAAGGCTTGTTTGGGGTTATTTTCCTGTTCGAATATTTCAGACAATTTGAAAGAGTTTTGAATAATCAAACTGTGTTGGTTCAATGTTTTGCTCAAGGCGAGTGACTCGCGGTAATATGTTTCGGCCTGAACGAGGTTGTTTTTCTGCAACTCAACATTGCCCAAGTAACTAAGAATGCCCGCTTGCCTATGTCTGTTGTTAAGCTCCTTAAAACGGTCAAGGGCTTTGTTAAAATAAAGCGTTGCTTTTTGTAGGTCTTTCCCTTGTTTTAAAAAAGCCAATCCCATATACTCGTAGGTAATGGCTAAACCGAAAGGGTCATTTCTCTTGGTGTTTAATTTAAGTAATTCACCTAAATATTCCCGCGCCGTCGCATACGCTTCTTTATCGATGTAATAATCGCCAATGGAAAGGTAATTCATGGCGATGCCAAGGCTGTCGTTCAGTTGCTTTTCGGCTTGTAGGGACCGGTTAAAGTAGTTTATTGCTTCATCTTGTCGCTTGGGCATGTTCGAGAGGGTGTTGCCTATTCCGTTATTGGATATGGCAATGTTCTTTATGTTGTTTTCGGTTTCGGCCAATTTCAAGGCCTTCATATAATAAGAAATGGCCGTATCGTACTTCTGGTTGTACCGTGCCGCTACGCCGGCATTGTTTGCAAATATCATTTTAAGGATAGGTGGAACATCTTTGTGTTCCACAAGCTGAAATGCTTTAATGTGAAGGTCGATGGCCTCATTGTAGTACTGGTGATACCGGTGTAACAGCCCTAAATTATCTAATGCTTTGGCGTACATGATGGTATCATTTAATTGAAGTGCCTTTTCTACAGCACGCTCGGCATAACGGTATTCTTTATCTTCATCCTGTTCCTTTCTATGAAGGTACCTGGAAAGATCGATCGCTTTAATCACTTGTAGCGAGTCGTTGGTTTCCTGCTCAAAAGCGGTTTCAAGGCTGTCTAATCGCGATTTTGATTGGGAAAACACAATACAAGGCACCAATAATGCTAAAATCAAGGCCTGATACGGCACAAACAGACAAAATTTTTTTGGAGGAGAAGGCATAATTTAGGGCTTATTAAAATGGAAGCAATTGTCGACTAAGATAATGATTTTAACAATAGCATCGAACAAACTGGTAACGAGTTCTTTTTTGTCGTTGCTCCCCGGGATGGATGCACTGTCTTGCATGACAAGGTAACTTCTATCATTACAGTGGTAAATTTTTATGTAATTTGCAGTGATTAGAAGAAGTTTGTGATTGCGAATAAAAAAACACCTGTTGAGCAGCCTGTGATTTTACATACGATTTTGGCTCCAGAAAGCCTGTTCTTTATGTGCATTGCAAGACTTTTTATATAGCGTGTCTCATCATTCATTATAACAGCTTTCATAATTTAAGGAGTTGCTTTAAAGGTTAATGGCTTTCAGCTAAAAAGGTAAAAGACATTAAATATACAACTTCTTTCAAAACCTCTAAATAAATGTTGACGAAAGCCATTTACATGGGTTCTAAGTGCGGTATGGGTTGGGGAAAGATGCTTGGAGGGGGTATTCATGTGGGAATAGCTTTAAATAAAAATATGGGACGCTCACTCATTGAAATAGGACATACAATCATTCTGTGTTGCCATAACCGCCTTTGTTAAAGATATTTACATCAATATTAACTAAACAACATATAATGAAAACAAAAAAATTAATTTTCACAGCATTTTTATTTTTTGCAGGCTTAGTCGTTTCGCAAGCGCAAATCGATACCCGTATTGGCGCTGAGCTTGCCTACGGAACAGAAATCGAAAACCTGGGTATTGGTGCCAATGCCGAATTTGGCGTGCTGGACAACCTTAGTATTTCACCAAGTTTTATTTACTACTTCCCTAAAGAAGAAGGGCCTATTAAAGTAAACTGGTGGGAGATAAATGGAAACGTAAACTATTACTTTATTCAAGATGAAGGGTTCCATCTTTACGGACTGGGAGGTCTTAACTACACTAATGTTAGCATAGATGCAGATATTGATTATGGTGATTTTGGTTATAGCGTGGATAGTTCAGACGGAAGATTTGGCCTTAACCTCGGTGCCGGTGCCAATATGGATTTAGGCAGCAACATTATGCCCTTTGCCGAATTAAAGTACGTTATTATCGATGGCGGGCAACTCGTATTGGCAGCTGGTGTGAAATTCAATATATAAAATCATTCGTGACCGATTAAAATATGACAAAAAGCTGTTGACCCAAAGATAGCAAGCATTTAAAAATGTTGATAATGACAGCTTATTGTTATTAGTCATTGAAATGTAACCATTAAAAAGCAGGTTTTGGGTCTTCAAACTCCGACACTTGGGGGGATCTTAAATTTTTGTTGTACCTGACTATTTTAAAAATAAATTCGACCCGAGCTTGTGGCCTCCTTAAAATTACTTAAGCGAACTTTATGCTTGTTAATAAATGTGCCCTATGCCAATTCCACAAAGAGCTGGCATAGGGTTTTTATTTAAAAAGAAAGGGTCAAGTTACATAAGCAACACCTTTTGTTACATAATTAATAGTGCTTTACAATGGCTGAGTATATTTTTGAAATGTACTTGATGTATTCATTTTAGTAAAGTGAACAAAAGTGTTGCCGAGGGTTATAAAATGTTAAAAATTAAAATTTACTCTATATTATGAAAACTGTATTCTTTTTTGGATGTTTACTCTTCAGTACGCTGGTCTCTTGTGGGCAATCTATAGAAGGAACGTGGATAATGGCCAAAAAAGACAATAAAAATTCATTTCTCAATATGCACGTTATGCAATTTACCAAAGACAGCTTAACGCACTACGATTTTAAGGAACGGTTTTCAGCGACCCCTTATAAAATAAACGATAATAGAATCGATGTTGATACCACATCCATAGGTGTGTTTAGGTTTGTTGACAAGAACAGGTTTAGGTTAGCTCCAGATAGGTTAGCAGACTCTATAGACTTTGTTAGGCTCTTGCCTACCAAGACTGTCCTGCCAAAAACAGCAATTGAAAAAATGAACTTTGAAATAGAATATAAAGGAAGAACCTTGACAACAAATTTTGGAAAAACTGAACAAATAAAAGGTCCGGATACCCGATTGGAAAACATAAACAACACTTATTTTCTCTCCATTTACAGAAATGATAGAAGGTTAGGCTCAATACCCATTAAAAAAGTAACCGATAAACAGCTGGTGCTCTACGGTTTTCCTGAAAAACCTTTTGAAGTTTCAGGGGAGGCTATAAGTGAAAAATAATGTCGACTATAGCTCAAAATCCTTGGCTTTTAGTATATTAGCACTATAAATAAACTACCAAAACACAACTTAAAATTTCAATATTATGAAAAAACTACTCTTAGGAATATTTGCATTAACACTATTTTTTGGTTGCAAAGACAACCCCGTTTCAAAAAAGATAAAGGAAACCCGTGAAACTGTTTCCAATACTACCAATGCAGTAAAGGAAATGAATAAAATGGGGGACGATATTAAAGAACTTCAAAAAATGGAGCCCCTTACCAATGAAGATTTCAAAGATTGGCTGCCCGATGAGGTAAACGGCATGAAACGCATTGCGTACAAAGCAGGACAGGCTTCGTATATGAAAATTGCCTCGATAGAAGCAACGTATGCCAATGAAGATAAATCTAAAAAATTTGAGTTCCAAATTATCGATGGTGCAGGCCAAATGGGCGCTGCCGCCACGGCCGGGATGCGCATGCTCTTTTCGCAGGATTTTGAAGAAGAGACGGAATACAAAACCCGTAGGACCGTAAAAAAAGACGGCAACAAGGCCATTGAAGAATACAAAAAGAACGACAACAACAGTAACATACAATTAATGGAAGACGGCCGTTTTTACATAAAAGCCAGCGGTACCAATATGGACTTAGACGAAACTTGGGACGCTATTGATGAATTGGATGTCGATGATTTAGGATAATTTTTACCGTACAGCTAATTAAAAACCGGAAGCATGGACTTTCGGTTTTTTTATGCAGTTAACTCCCGCACCTTCTCGTACACCAAATTGCTTTCCCAGCCTCGGTATAGTAGGTAATCAGCCAGTTTTTTTCTTTTCTTTTGAAGATTGGTTTCACGTTCCAATTGCTTCATCCGTTTTTCAGCAAGCTCGTGAAAGGTTTTGTAGTATTCTGCTTCCGAGATTTCTTCCATGGCTTTTTTAATGTTATAGGCCGAAATATCCCGAAACTTCAATTCGCGCACAATCCTGTGTTTGCCCCATTTTTTGGTCTTGAATTTTCCGCGGGCAAAGGCTTGCGCAAATCGGGTTTCATTTAAAAAATCGTGGTGCAGCAAATGATGGATAATATGATCAATGGCATCAGGGATCATTCGCATATCCCTTAACTTCTGCCGAACTTCTTTATGGCAACGCTCTTGATAGGCACAGTAATTCTCTAATTTTCGAGTGGCTTCATCTACGGTATATGTTTTTACGGGGTTCACAGGATAAAAATAAGGAAAGTTTCAGGAGAATTAGACATGAGTTGTGAGAATTGAGATATTAGATGTGAGACTTGAGAATTTAAAAAATAAAAGCAAAACCGATTCCCCTCCCCTCAGGAGGGGTTAAGGGTGGGATTTCCAAGTTAAGAAAAAAAAATGCACGCCCACCTTTTAAAGTAGTAGCAATTAAAAATAGTAGCTCACTTTTAATTAAAAACATAAAACAATTCCGCTCCCTCTGGGAAAGGTTAGGTGAGTGCAATGCATAAAAAAACCCTCTCAAAAATAAATTTGAAAGGGTTTTCAATTGGATTTACTTAATCATTTCTCCGTCTTTGTCGTAAAAATGATATTCCAGATACGTGTAAGCGTCTCTAGGTTGGATTTTTACCCATTTTTTGTGCTCCATAAACCATTTGGTTCGCACAGATGGAAAGCCTTTAATTAAAAAAGCCGCTATAAAAGGATGTGTGTTTAAGGTTATCTTTTTATAGTTTTTGTTGAAGAGCTTTTTAAGGTCTTCGGTAATTTTGTTCACGACCACTATGGGTGCTTCAATTTCTCCGTTTTCACCGCCGGGCGCATCTTCGCGCGTTTTAATGTTCATCTCTGGACGAACCCGCTGGCGGGTAATCTGGATCAACCCAAACTTACTTGGGGGCAGTATTTTATGCTTGGCCCTATCGTTTTTCATTTCGTTGCGAAGATGATCGTAGAGCTTTTTGCGGTTTTTGGCGTGTCCCATATCGATGAAATCCACCACAATGATGCCTCCCATGTCCCGTAGGCGCAATTGCCTGGCCACTTCGGTCGCTGCTATTAAATTAACTTCCAGGGCAGTGTCTTCTTGGTTTTTCGATTTATTGCTACGGTTGCCGCTGTTCACGTCTATTACGTGCATGGCCTCCGTGTGTTCGATCACCAAATAAGTTCCTCTACTACTGGAAACAGTTTTCCCGAAGGATGTTTTAATTTGACGTTCAATACCAAACTTTTCATAAAGCGGTACTTTCGAGTCGTACAGTTTGACAATATTCTCTTTGTCGGGTGCAATTTGCTGCACATAATCTTTTATTTGCAAGTAAAGGGTCTCGTCGTCTATGTGTATCGCCGAAAATTCGTCGTTGAACACATCTCTTATAATCGACGCTCCCCGGTTTAACTCGCTGAGCACCTTGCTGGGGTGGTGCGCTCCCCGTAGCTTTTTGCACATCGCCGTCCAGCGATCCATGAGATTTTGTAAATCTCCATCCAGTTCTGCTACTTTTTTGCCTTCTGCTACAGTACGTATAATAACGCCAAATCCTTTGGGTTTAATACTGGTTACCAGGCGTTTAAGCCTGTCTTTTTCTTCTTTGCTTTCTATTTTTTGGGAAATGGAAACGCGGTCCGAAAAAGGAACCAATACTATATACCGGCCTGCAATGGAAAGCTCAGAGCTTATCCGCGGGCCTTTGGTGGATATAGGTTCTTTTACAATTTGTACCAGAATAGATTGATTGTTTTTAAGCGCATTGTTAATGCCGCCGTTTTTATCAATCTCTTTTTCAAAAGGGAAATCCTTTAAAGAATAGTCTTTAAGTTTACCTGTGCTTACACGTTTTACGAATTTTAAAAGCGAAGTGACCTTTGGTCCCAAGTCGTGATAATGCAAAAATGCATCTTTCTCGTAGCCTACGTTAACGAAAGCTGCGTTAAGACCGGGAACGGTTTTCCGTATTTTGGCGATAAACACGTCGCCTACCGAAAACTTGTTGTCTTCTTCCTCTTTATGTAATTCTAATAGTTTTCCATCTTTTAAAAGGGCAAAATCAACTTCTTGTGAACTGGATCTAATAAATAATTCGTAGCTCACTTGTACATGATTTTTGTCCCGATATTTTATCGGGATGGATTATACAATATTTTATAACAGGTTTTTTTGTATCCTGAAATTGCTGTGTTCAGGATAACCCGTCGAAATCACTTATTTAAGAAAAGAAACAGGGTGATTTCATTTTCAAAGAACGTTTTAAATTTCTTTAGTCCGCTTTTGCTTCCTGTAAGCACAAGAAGCCCAAACGAAGTGCTTTTAAACGAAAAAAGTAGTTAGAAACTACTTTTTCTTTTTGTGGCGATTAGCGCGTCTTCTTTTCTTGCGCTTGTGTGTCGCTACTTTATGTCTTTTTCTTTTTTTACCACTTGGCATATTACGCTCGTTTTTAGTGTTATTATTATTTTACTTCCACGTTGGTTTTTACACCTTCTACAAATACTTTTGCTGGTTTAAAAGCGGGAATGTTGTGTGCGGGAATCTTGATGGTCGTGTTTTTAGAGATGTTTCTTCCTGTTTTTTCGGCTCTTTTCTTGATGATAAAGCTTCCAAAACCTCTTAAATATACATTGTCCCCACCTTCTAAGGTGTTTTTTACTTCACTCATAAAAGTCTCGATTACTGCCTGTACGTCAGCTTTTTCCATTCCTTCCTTTTCTGAGATTTTCGCTACAATATCTGCTTTCGTCATTATTATAAATTTTATTTAGGGTTATTTTTTTCAAAAGGGCAAATATAACAATTTTAAAATCAAATACTCAAACCTTAATCATTTAAAATATAAACAGATAAAGCCTATTTTTGCCCAATGCCAGAAAATACAACTTTTTTTCGTAACAAACTAATAACGTGGTATTTAGAAAACAAACGGGAATTACCATGGCGAAAAACCAAGGACCCCTACCGCATATGGCTCAGCGAAATAATGTTGCAACAAACCCGTGTTGAGCAAGGATTGCCCTATTATTTAAAATTTGTCGATGCGTTTCCTACGGTTTTCCACCTCGCCGAAGCGCCACAGAAAACCGTGCTCAAACTATGGCAAGGACTGGGCTATTATTCCCGCGCCAGGAACCTTCACGCGGCGGCACACTATATTTCAGAAACATTAAAAGGGGAGTTCCCCTCAAATTATAAAGACCTCTTAAACCTGAAGGGCGTCGGGGATTACACCGCCAGTGCCATTGCTTCTATTTGTTACAATGAACCTCAAGCGGTTGTTGACGGCAACGTCTATCGCGTGCTTTCCCGGGTTTTTGGTGTTGAAACGCCAATAAACAGCACCGCCGGGAAAAAAGAATTCAAGCAATTGGCACAACAATTAATCGATGCGGAGCAACCGGGAACCTATAACCAGGCACTTATGGAGTTTGGCGCCCGTTATTGTGTGCCGCGAAACCCCAATTGTGAGGCCTGTATTTTCAACAACCGTTGCGAAGCGTATAAAAAAAACCTGGTTTCGGCTTTACCGGTAAAGCTTAAAAAGCGCAAAGTCAAGAAACGCTACTTTAATTATATGGTAGTGCTTTCAGAAGGCAAAAGAACCCTCCTTAACCAACGAACCGGCAAAGGGATTTGGCAACAGTTGTATGAGTTTCCTTTAATTGAAAGCGGGAAAGAAGTTTCAGAAAAGGAACTGAAAAAACTGGAAGGGTTCAAGCTTTTTTCAGAAGAAGTGAACATTGAAGACATGGTATTATATAATGAAACATCCGTGGTTCATAAACTGTCGCACCAACACCTTTTTGCACGGTTTTGGATCGTAGCGGTTTCTGAAATACAAAACACGGGGATCCCTTTTTCTGAAATACAAAACTATCCCGTACCGGTGCTGCTCCAGAATTTTATTTCGGACTTTTCGGTTTTTAAAAACTGAAAAATTCGCTATCTTTAAAACTATATATACCTTTGTAAATTAATACGATAATTATGAGCGCAACATTGAATAAAGTGATGCTTATCGGGCATCTGGGTGATGAAGTGAAAATGCACTATTTTGATAATAACGGATGCATAGGGCGTTTCCCAATTGCAACGGACGAAAGTTACACCAACCGCACCACCGGCGAACGGATAAACAATACCGAGTGGCACAACATCGTGGTGCGCAACAAAGGGGCAGAAATTTGCGAAAAATACTTAAAAAAAGGGGATAAAGTTTACATTGAAGGCCGCATCAGGACCCGAAAATGGCAGGACGACAGCGGTAACGACCGCTATAGTACCGAGATACAATGTACCGATTTTAAGTTTTTAACGCCAAAAAACGAATCGGGGAAGGGGCCTGCGCCACAAAAAGCCACAGGTACACCAAACAACCAGAACAGCGGTCAACAAAACCAAGCCCAAGCTCCAAAAGCACAAGAACCCAGTGGGGAAGAAGAGGACGACCTACCGTTTTAAACCATGCTGTAAACACCGCAACGTATAACCTAACCTTTGATTTTGGATCCGGAACCTCCGAGTTTATTTATTGCATTGCTTAGCTATACCGAAATCCCCGGCATACTCATGCTGGTAGTGCTGTTGCTTTGCTCGGCTTTGATTTCTGGGGCCGAAGTCGCTTTCTTTTCCCTTGCCCCAACCGATTTTGATACAGGCGATGACAATGCGGCTTCCAAAAAACTGGAAATCGTACAGCGGTTGCTGGATAGGCCCAAAAAGCTGCTGGCCACCATATTGATAGCCAATAACCTCATAAACATTGCCATTGTTTTACTGTTTGAGTCGTTGAGCGATGCGTGGTTCAGTAGTATAGATTATACCATAAATCTGTACTTTTTCCAGCTCAGTTTATTGTTGGTCTTAAAAATTGGGGTAGCCACCTTTTTAATCTTGTTGTTTGGCGAAATCTTGCCGAAAATTTATGCCAGCCGTAACAAAGTGGGCTTTTCCTTATTTATGGCCTATCCACTTCAGGTGCTCGATAAACTCTTTTCGCCACTGAGCTTGCCTATGCGCAGCACGACGCTGTACATGCACAACCGCTTTGGCAAACAAAAAGTGAACATTGGCGTGGACCAGCTTTCACAGGCGTTGGAGCTTACCGATGAAGAAGAAACCACCCACGAAGAACAGAAAATACTCAAAGGTATCGTAACCTTTGGCAACACCGATACCAAACAGGTAATGAAACCGCGTATGGACATTTTTGCCCTTAGCGAAGAGCTGTCCTATAAAGACATTATGCCGCACATAATGGAAAACGGCTATTCGCGCATCCCGGTTTTTAAAGATAATATCGACAATATTACCGGAATTTTATATGTAAAAGATCTCATGCCGTACATTGACCGAAAAACACTCGATTGGAAAACCTTGAAACGGGAACCTTATTTTGTGCCGGAGAACAAAAAGCTGGACGATCTTTTAAATGAATTCAAGGAAATGAAAATGCACTTGGCCATTGTGGTGGACGAATATGGCGGCACTAGTGGATTGATTTCGTTAGAAGACATCATTGAGGAAATTGTAGGCGAGATAAGCGACGAATTTGATGATGAAGACCTCGTTTTTTCAAAATTGGACGAAAACAACTATGTTTTTGAAGGGAAAACGCCTTTAAAGGACTTTTATAAGGTAATTGGTCTGGAAGATCCGCAGGTTTTTGAAACCCAAAAGGGCGAGGCCGAAACGTTGGCCGGATTCTTGCTGGAAATTTCAAAAGGTTTTCCGAAGAAAAACGAAATAATAACCTTCCACCACTATTCGTTTACTATTGAAGCGTTCGATAACAAACGCATTAAACAAATTAAACTTTCCATCAATATATGAGGTTTTTAACAGTTGTATTTCTTTGCTTTTTTATTTTGGCCTGTAATGAAGAAGTTGTGGTAAAACCAGCCGCCAAACTTAGGTTGGAGTACCCAGAGAACACCTATAAAAAAGTGGATGTAGACTGCCCTTATTCGTTTAATATGAATGCTAATGCCACTTTAAATACCGATCACGGCTGTAATTTGGACATTGATTATCCTGCAATGAATGCCACTATCTACCTTACTTATCAATCGGTTAAAAACCACAGTATAGATTCTTTGTTGTACGATGCGCAAAAACTTACCTACGACCATACTATTAAAGCCAATAAAATTTTGGAACAGCCCAGGGTTGACTCCATCAACAATGTGTATGGCATGTTTTACATGATAGACGGTAACGCCGCCACCCAATCGCAATTTTACGTGACCGACAGCGTAAAACATTTCATCACGGGCTCGTTGTACTTTAAGGCCAAGCCCAATTTCGATTCTATCTACCCGGCCGTGATGTACCTTCGTAAAGACATCCGGGTATTGATGGAGACGATGGAGTGGCAGTAAAACTGATTTTTTTCGCGCTTTTAAAACCTCAGATGTTCAATACATTTCCCGATCTTTTTTGCCATTGTTGATATTTTTTACTAACAATCCTCAGCATAAGAGATAGAAAAACACAAATTGCACGGTTAAATAAAACTACATTCTTTTTAAACTTAAAACCAACTCAATTTCCCGACCTTTGCCGCTTCAATTTTCTGAAGCATGAAAGGCATCGACAAAAAATGGATATATCTCGCCATCCTCTCGGTGGTGTGGGGCAGTTCGTTCATTCTTATAAAAAAAGCATTGATAGGGTTGACACCGCTTGAGCTCGGGGCGCTCCGTACGCTGTTTGCCGCCGCTTTTTTGTTGCTCATCGGTTTCAGGAAACTAAAAACCATACATAAGCGGGAGTGGAAGTGGATTGCTGTTTCCGGCTTTCTCGGAACGTTTATCCCTGCGTTTCTCTTTGCTTTTGCGGAAACGGAAATAGACAGTGCCGTGGCTTCCATTTTAAATTCCACCACCCCGATTATGACCTTGCTTTTGGGCGCTGTGGCTTTTAGTATTGGCTTTACCCGAAACCAATTAATAGGTGTTATTATCGGGCTTGTAGGGAGTTTTTTGCTAATATGGAGCGGTAGTGAGATAAACCCAAATCAGAATTACTGGTACGCAGGGCTGGTGCTGGTCGCATCGGTATGTTACGCCTGCAATGTAAACATTATTAAAAGGCACCTTCAAAACGTGCCGGCCTTGGCCATTACGGCAGGGCAATTTTCGGTAATCATCATTCCGGCCGTGATTGTGTTGCTGGGCTCGGGATTTTTTTCCGAAGCCACGTTTCAGGCTAAAGCCCTTTACCCGTCTTTGGGCTATCTATTGATTTTGGCTTTGGTGGGCACCGCTTTGGCAAAAGTATTGTACAACACGTTGGTCCAGATAAGCACACCTATTTTTGCATCTTCGGTTACCTACAACATCCCTGTTATAGCTTTGTTATGGGGCGTTTTGGATGGCGAACAATTCGGGTGGTTTCAGCTGGTGGCCACTGGGATAATTTTATTGGGCGTATTGCTGTCAAAAAAAACTTAACACATTCTTTAGAAGAATATTTTGTAACTTTCAGTAGCTTTAAAGTCAAAAACCAACTGTCATGTTCAAAATTTATTCCCGTTACGGAGTTCTAATCGCCGTAGTTTTAATCGTTTATTTTTTATTGCTAAAACTGTTTGGGCTTCACGAATATCCTGTTTTAAGTGCGGCAAATGGCGTTATATACGGAGCCGGGATTTTGTTGGCCATAAAAAAATATAAGGCCGATGCCGGAAAATTTGATTATGCAAAAGGGTTTGAGGTTGGTTTTAGGTGCGGAGCAATTGCAACAGTGATTTTTACCGTGTTTATGGCACTGTATATTTTTGAGCTTGATACCGAATTTGCTCAAAACATCTTAGATTCCTGGAATTTAAACTTCAACAAAGGAACCCTTATTTTAATAATTTCTATAGTCATTATGGGGATTTCCACTTCGTTGGTGCTTACATTGGCTTTCATGCAACTTTTAAAAGATTCGTGGAACACCCCTGAGGGCAAACGAAATACGATGTAAATTACTTATAAAACAGGTTGTAAATTTAAATTATTAGGATTATATTTGCACCCGCCTTAAAAATAGGCGGGCTTTTTATCGTGAAAAGCTTTAAATAAATTAATATCATAAACGATACGCTATGTATGCAATTGTAGAGATAGCAGGGCAGCAATTCAAGGTTGCGAAAGACCAAAAAGTCTTTGTAAACCGTTTGGCCACTGAAGAAGGGAAAAAAGTCGATTTTGACAACGTACTTCTTATTGGTGACGGAGACAATGTTACTGTTGGCGCCCCGGCTATAGACGGTGCTCTTGTTGGAGCAAAAGTCTTAAGGCACCTTAAAGGTGACAAAGTAATAGTTTTCAAAAAGAAACGTAGAAAAGGTTACCGTGTTAAAAACGGTCACAGACAAGCCCTTTCAGAAATCGTGATTGAAAGCATTGCTTCTTCTGGAGCTAAAAAGACATCTTCTGCTAAAAAAGAAGAAACTAAAAAAGCAGCTCCAAAAAAATCAACTAAGGCAGATGACCTTAAAAAGATTGAAGGCGTAGGGCCAAAAGCTATGGAAGCGATGGTTAACGCAGGGATTGATACGTTTGCAAAAGTAGCAAAGGCAAAACCTGAAAAATTAACTGAAATTTTAACTGAAGCAAGTTCAAGATTAGCACACTTAGTAACCGACACTTGGCCACAACAAGCTCAATTAGCTGCCGATGGCAAGTGGGACGAACTGGAAAAGCTACAAGACGAACTTGACGGCGGAAGAAAATAATAACATTTAAAACCCTTGAATTATGGCACATAAAAAAGGAGTAGGTAGTTCTAAAAACGGTAGGGAATCAGAATCGAAACGTTTAGGCGTTAAAATTTATGGTGGTCAAAATGCCGTTGCAGGAAATATCATCGTAAGACAACGTGGAATGGAGCATCATCCAGCAGATAATGTGTATGCCGGTAAAGATTATACCTTGCACGCAAAAGTTGATGGTGTTGTTAAATTTACCAAGAAGAAAAACAACAAATCGTACGTTTCCATTGTACCTGGTGCAGAAGCGTAAGTAAACGTTATTACAAATTTTAAAAACCCTTGGTTAAAATATTAACTAAGGGTTTTTTTATTCTGTACAATGTTGTTATTTAGAAGGGATTCGGTCAAACTCTTTTTTTGAAATAGGATTTGTCACCAGAGTCCATTTTATATTCTCCGGGTAATGTGTTTTAATAAAATATCTTGGGTCTGTATCAAACCAATACAAATTTGGATTATTATTTTTACGCTGGCTTCTTGCCAAAGTAAGATCCAATAAACGCCATTTCCCATTTATTTTCACGGCATTCCAAGTATGATCTACTCCATTTCTTGTACTGGTGTTATAATATTTTTTACTAAAGCCGTGTATTATTTGACTTTCAATTCCAACTTCTTTACATAGCATTTTATAAAGAAAGGCATACCCGCCACAAAGGGCTTTTTTACGCTCCAATACCTTTTTTAGTACATTTTCTTCAGAAGTGTAAATTAATTTTTGAAGAGAAGTGTTAGTGCGAAGTTCGTTGTCGTATTCAATGTTCCTTGCAATCCATATAAAAATAACTTGTGCCTTTTCAAAATCTGTATGGCTATTTTTGGTAATCTGTCTTGCTAAGCTTTTTGTATTAACGTGAGTTTCTTTTGCGGAATGTTTTATTCTTTCAGAAGCATTACGCGCATTAATTACATCACCTATCTGTGAATGGCCGATTATTGAATAAAAGCTAAAAATCCCCAATAGAACCACATGTTTTCGTAATGATATACGCATATACCAATAACGGTATCTCGTGTCAAATATTTCAGTAAATACACGTAAAGTCGGTATAATTATTGATTTACAATTTTAGAATAGCTAACCAGTGTTTTATGAAATATCTTTACACCCTATTGCTTCCATTCTTTTTTATGTCGTGTATTCCGTTGAGTATTGCTCCAAATATAGATGGCGGCAAGATCTATCCGCCTAAAAAATTTAAAAAACACTTGCCTCAAAATTACGTGTATGTTTTTGAGGACCCCAAAAATGCCAACGAGTTTTTCAACTATATAAATGCTAAGTTTCAAGTTGTTTATGATGACGACTTAGGAAATATCCCAATAGAAATTGAAAATAACACCTTTTACCTTACCTTTTATGAAGTGGAACGAAGCACCCAAACGGTGAATTTGGTGCCCATTGTGGTAGATGCCAAATTAGATCAAGAAGGGCATGGTCCCATATTGGAAGATGCCCATATTACACGATCAGGGAGCTGGTACATCGCACTTACGGTAACCAACGAAGGCTTAAAAGATGCCCTGAAGCCAAGCTATCCGCAACACAATAAAGTAAAGACGTATGTTGACGCCTTGCGCCAAGAATACCTTACCACTGTTGAGTATATAGAGGTTTATTTAAAGAGCAAAACCTCAAAATAAAAACCCCCACAATATCTGTGAGGGTCTTCTATAATCTAATAGCGCTTCAGCTCGGTCTAAAATCTAATATCTAACAGCGAAGCGATCTATTTAGTAACGATAGTATTCCGGTTTAAACGGTCCTTCTACTTCCACACCAATATATTTGGCCTGTTCTTCGCTTAATTCGGTCAATTCCACACCAATTTTTTCCAAATGTAACTTGGCTACTTTTTCATCTAAATGCTTTGGCAGCATATACACTTTGTTTTCGTATTGATCGGTGTTTTTCCACAATTCAATTTGAGCCAACGTTTGATTAGTAAATGAATTACTCATTACAAAACTTGGGTGGCCGGTTGCACAGCCTAAGTTTACCAAACGGCCTTCGGCCAAAAGAATGATATCGTTTCCGTTTACTGTATATTTATCTACTTGTGGTTTAATTTCTACGTGGGTGTTACCATGGTTTTCCTTTAACCATGCAACGGCAATTTCATTGTCAAAATGTCCAATATTACAAACGATGGTTTTATCTTTCATCGCCTCAAAATGCTCGCCACGAACAATATCTTTATTTCCGGTTGTGGTAATAACGATATCCGCTTTACCAACAACAGTTTCCAGTTTTTTCACTTCAAAACCGTCCATTGCAGCTTGCAACGCACAAATAGGATCGATTTCGGTAACCGTAACAATTGCGCCAGCCCCTCTAAAGGAAGCGGCTGTACCTTTGCCAACATCACCATAGCCACATACCACAACACGTTTTCCAGCCATCATGACATCAGTAGCACGGCGAATGGCATCTACAGCACTTTCACGACATCCATATTTGTTATCAAATTTACTTTTTGTAACACTGTCGTTTACGTTAATTGCCGGCATCACCAATGTTCCGTTTTTCATACGCTCGTACAAGCGGTGTACTCCAGTGGTGGTTTCTTCAGAAAGACCTTTAATGCCAGAAGCAAGTTCAGGGTATTTGTCAAAAACCATATTGGTAAGGTCACCACCGTCATCCAGGATCATATTCAACGGTTTGCGGTCCTCGCCAAAGAAAAGTGTTTGCTCGATACACCAGTCAAACTCTTCTTCGGTCATTCCTTTCCAAGCATAAACCGGGATTCCGGCAGCAGCGATCGCAGCAGCAGCTTGGTCTTGCGTAGAGAAAATGTTGCATGAGCTCCACGTAACTTCGGCGCCTAACTCAATCAATGTTTCAATCAATACCGCGGTTTGAATGGTCATGTGTAAACATCCTGCAATACGGGCACCTTTTAACGGTTGCTCATCTTTATATTCTTCGCGCAAGGACATTAAACCGGGCATTTCGGCTTCGGCCAGTTCAATTTCCTTTCGTCCCCAGTCTGCCAGGGAAATATCTTTTACTTTGTACGCCGTGTACGGCACTGTTTTCGTTGACATAAATTTATTTTTTATTCCCACCAAGGTGGGAAACTCATTGTTAATTCCTTAATTTTATACTTTAACTGATAGCGTTCAGTTTCAGGTCGCAAAAATACACAATATATAACAGAATTTTATGCCACTTTACAAAACTATAACAGTAAATAACGCGACTAAGGTCTTGATTTGGAAGATTGAAGAATCGTACGACTACCTTTCCGATGGGATCTCGCTCACCAACCATTGCCGCGAGCGTGTCGATAGCATGAAAAGCGATTTGCACCGCCGTGGGTTTATGAGCGTTCGGCATTTGTTGGCCGCCGCAGGTTATACCGATCACGATTTGTATTATGATGAAAAGGGAAAGCCGCACTTAACCGATGACAAATTCATTTCCATTACGCATTCTTTTATATTTTCGGCAATTATTATCAGTGATCAAGAAGTGGGCATCGATATTGAAAAGCAACGGCAAAAAATACTGAAAATAGCCCATAAATTCACTCCGATTGAAGAATATAGAACCCTCGCCAACGACGATGCCGTGATGCGCAAATTGACCATGGTTTGGGGCGCAAAAGAATCGCTATACAAAAGTTTTGCCCGAAAAGGCGTAAGTTTTCTAGAACATATTTATGTAGAAGATTTCCGTCTGGACGATATGAAATCCACAGCCGAAATTTCTTTTGAAGACAAAGAAGAAACCTATAACGTCTGGTTTTTGGAATTTGAAGGCTTTACCTGCGCCTATGCGTTAATTTCAGAAAAAGCTGGGGAATGAACCACGGGCACTACAACAAGATTTTATCAAGTATTTCAGCCTCGCCTTCCGGAAGACAGAAAAAAAGGAAAAGCTTAGCCGTACTGGTCGATCCTGATAAATTCAATGGTTCTGAAACCGTTTCTTTTCTTCAGCAACTTCCATCAGAAACTACGCACCTTTTCGTAGGCGGTAGTACCGATGCAAATGGCTATACCGAAGCTACCGTAAAAGCATTAAAAAATCATTCTCAACTGCCTGTAATTTTGTTTCCGGGCGATCATACACAAATAACAAGCTTTGCCGATGCCATTTTGTTTCTGTCTTTGTTGTCTGGCCGAAATCCCGAATATTTGGTGGGCCAACAATTAAAGGCTGTCGAAAAGTTGAAAAAATCGGACCTCGAAGTGATTTCCACAGGCTACATTTTGGTCGATGGCGGCACAGAATCTGCCGTAGCACGGGTGAGCAACACAAAACCGCTATCGCAAGAAGCAGTTTCAACAATTGTACATACGGCAATTGCCGGTGAATTTATGGGCGCGAAATTAATTTACTTAGAGGCTGGAAGTGGTGCCATAAACCCAGTAAAACCAAAGATCATTTCCGAAGTAAAAAAAGCTATTTCTATGCCACTTATTGTGGGTGGCGGTATTAAAACCGATGTCCAAAAAAAAGCTGCCTATAATGCCGGGGCCGATATGGTGGTCATGGGGACTGTTTTTGAAAATTAACGGTACCACATTTCAACAAGTTGCCAACGGTTATTCTTTCGAGTTGATCCATTGGGTAATGATGTCGCTAATGGTATTGTCTTCCCGCAATTGCAGTATTTGAAGGTCCACGGCCCTTCGCAGGTCGCTTTTCAAAGGAAAGATAAATCCATAATGTTGCGGTTGAATGTTCTTTTTGCTCAATATGAATTCTTCTTTGTCTTCGTTTTTAAATACATACTCCAGCGGTACTTCGTCATAGAGAACGGCATCTACTTGTTCATCTTTCAGCAGTTGGTATGCTTCATTAACATTGGTTACGGGTACGGGGCTTCCGCCCACATTCCGTACTTGATTGAGCACTTTGTCGTAGGAGGGTGTGGCCACCTTTTTTCCTTCTAGTTGCCCTAAATTTTTAATGGTCTTTTCTTGTTGGCTGCTAACGGTAAGGGTCGTGGCAATCCCTGCCACGAACGAGGTAGCCATTATCAGCGAAATAACCATCCAAGCGCCCATTACAAAACGGCCACGGGGTGTTTTAGGAGCGAAATCGCCATATCCTACGGTGGTCATGGTTACAATGGCCAGCCAAACCCCAATACCAATGCCCTTTATAGGATGGTCGCCGTACTCATCGGGAAATTTCCTGCCCTCCAGTAAATAAAACAGCGTCCCTACAATAGAGAGGATGATAAGCAGCAAGCAAACTGCATATAAAAAAGTGGACGAGAAAAATGGTTTTATATGGTCCCAAAACGAAAGGTCCAGCACCGGGGCCAAAATGGCGAGCTGGGTATCGAAAAAAGGCTGCGAAAAACTAACGGTTTCTGCCCGCCGGGAGTTAATGGTAATGGGGCCTACCAATACATCAATATCGCCATTTGCCGTGGCCTGCATTCCTTCTTTAACCGAGTCGAACTTTGTATACTGGTATTGGCGGTTCAAGCTAAAAGCAATTTCACGCCACAAATCGGGCACAATCCCTTCGGGCTTTTCGTTTTGTATATAAAACGGGGCTGAGCCTGTAATGCCCACACGTATGGCGGTAGTGTCCTGTGCTGTTTGCGCCGAAACGAAAAAACCGATTAAGAGAAGTAAAAGAAAACTGATTTTTTTGATCATAAAAAAATGATTTGTTGATTGTATTTTTATTCCAGCCAGTGTTAAAAAAGTAATGTGATTTTAGACTTCACAGGTTTCAAAAATCGGTGAGGTCTTTTCTAAATCTAAGGTGTTTAGACCTGCATTGCCGTAAAATATAGCGTATTTTTGCCAAAAACAACAATAGAATCCTTTTTAGTATTCAATGAGCGGAATTTACCTACATATTCCTTTTTGTAAACAAGCGTGTCATTATTGCGATTTTCATTTTTCGACATCCGTGAAGAAAAAAGGAGCAATGGTCGATGCGTTATGCAAAGAATTAATCCTTCGGAAAAAAGAAGTAACTGAAACCGTCCAGACTATTTATTTTGGTGGCGGAACACCGTCATTGCTTACTTCAGAAGAATTAAAGCAGCTGTTTGAAACGATATTTAAAAATTTTACGGTAGCTCCCGATGCTGAAATCACCCTTGAAGCCAACCCAGACGATTTAACAAAGAACCAAATTGAAACCATAGCAAACAGTCCAATAAACCGGTTAAGCATTGGCGTCCAGTCTTTTTTTGAAGCAGATTTAACCTTAATGAACCGCGCCCACAATGAAAAAGAAGCTTTTCTGTGCATTGAAGAAGCAAAAAAACACTTTAATAATATAAGCATCGACCTAATTTATGGTATTCCTGGAATGACCAACGACCGTTGGAAACAAAACTTGCATACCGCCATTTCACTTAATATTCCACATTTATCATGTTATGCCTTGACGGTAGAACCAAGAACCGCTTTAAAAAAATTCATCGAAAAAGGGATTGTTCTGCCCGTTGAAGATGCCGTGGCTGAAGCGCATTACAAAACGCTGCTCAAAGAAACCGAAATCGCCGGATTTGAAAACTACGAATTTTCAAACTTTGGAAAACCCGGCTATCACTCTCGAAACAATACCGCCTACTGGCAAGGAAAACCGTATTTGGGTATTGGTCCATCAGCACATGGATTTGATGGCAAAATCCGTAGTTGGAATGTGGCCAACAACACCAAATACATCAAGGCCATTGCAGCTGGGAAACTTCCACAGGAGCAGGAAACTTTATCTGTAAAAGACCGTTACAACGAATACATTATGACCGGTCTGCGTACCAAATGGGGAGTTTCGTTGGATAAATTGGAAGATTCTTTCGGAAGAAAATACAAAGAGTATGCGCTAGAGCAAGCTAATGAGCATTTAAAAAAAGGAATGCTTATAATAGCAGACAATTCGCTTAAAGTTTCCAAAAAAGGGAAGTTTTTAAGCGATGGCATCGCGTCCGATTTGTTTTTAACAGATTAATCTCACAATAGAATCGTATATTACATTTTTAAAAACCAAGTACTTGCGCGCCACTTTTAACATAGACGGAACATTAAAAACAATCGATCTTTCGAAGCCTTTAGACCTTTCGATTCCTTTGCGGGCTTCAGAAAAAAACCCGGAAGCCTGGTATTTACAACCGCCTAAAATCAAACCCGTTAAAATGGACGATTGGGTGGCGAAAGTAAGCGAAGGGGCTTCGGTTAATTTCAATAACATTGCCTTTAATCCGCACGCCCACGGAACGCATACGGAATGTGTGGGGCATATTTCAAAAGAATTCCATTCAATAAACGAAGTATTGAAGACCTTCTTTTTTTCGGCGGAAGTGATTTCGGTCGTTCCCGAAAAAATAGGCGATGATGAAATTATACCGGTTTGCGAAATTGAAGTGGCACTAAAAGATAAAAACCCCGAAGCGGTTGTCATTAGGACGTTGCCAAATACTTCAGAAAAAAAAGAAAAGCAGTGGTCGCGCACCAATTGGCCTTATTTGCACGAAGAGGCCGCGTTGTTGTTACGTGAAAAAGGCGTACAACATCTCTTGATCGATTTACCTTCAGTAGATAAAGAAAAAGACGAGGGAAAACTGTTGGCGCACAAAGCTTTTTGGAATTATCCTGAAAAGCCAAGGCACAAAACTACCATAACCGAATTTATTTACGTGCCCAACCAGGTGAAAGACGGAAGCTATTTGCTCAACCTGCAAATAGCGTCGTTTCATAACGATGCGTCGCCCAGTAAACCGGTTTTGTATAAATATATTTAGATGAAAACAATCCTTAAAATTGAAGAGCTTGCTCAATTTATATTCGGAATCTTCTTGTTCTCGCAATTGGATTTCTCGTGGTGGGTTTTTCCAGCCTTATTGTTAGTGCCCGATATTGGTATGTTAGGGTATACCATAAACCCGAGAATGGGAGCGGTTACGTATAATTTATTTCATCACAAAGCAATCGCAATCCTGTTAATTGTAGTGGGAATACTTTATTTTGGCGAAATTTGTACCTTAATAGGGGTTATTTTGTTTTCCCATTCAGCAATGGATCGGATTTTTGGGTATGGCTTAAAATATCCAGATAGTTTTAAAAACACACATTTAGGAAGCATAGGAAACAACTAATATGGAATTACTTTTTATAGGCTTGGCCGCCGGAGCCGTAGTGGCGTACTTCATTTTCTCTTGGTTTGTAGGTTCACGGAAAAAAGAGAAAGTGCATTCGCAGTCGGTGGTATTGATGGAGCGCATTCGCAGTGTCTGTAAGTTTATTACGGTGGAAGGCGATTTTTCTGAAATCTATCACTACGAAAGCGTAAAAGACAAGTGGCTAAACGTGATTTTGGGAAAGAAAAAAGCGCTTATTTTAATTGAAGCGAAAGCACATGTTGGTTTCGATCTTACGAAAATCAATATGAATGCCGACACCAAAAATAAAACCATCACCCTCACCAACTTCCCCCAACCCGAACTGATGACCATCGAAACCGACTTTAAATATTACGATAAGCGCGAAGGTTGGGCAAACCCCTTTACGTCATCCGATTTAACCGACATAAACCGCGAAGCCAAACAACATATTATAGATAAAGTGCCAAGCAGTGGTTTGTTGCTCGAAGCATCCAATCAAGCGATGGAAACCATAAAACTGATGGAAAAACTAGTGGAAACCATCAATTGGAAACTGGATTATTCGGCTTTGGAAACAGATCGCAACGCTCAGGAAAAAATTTCAGAAAGAAGTGAAAAGTAAGCGGTATTCATATTTAAATTTGATAGTTTTCTGCTTGCTTTTTTGGAGCGTTTTATTTTCTGCAAAAGCCCAAAACTACGAACAGGTAGCCGCCACCATTCAGTTATATCCTAAAAAGTTTGACAACCCAGAACAGCTTTCAAAATTTATCTCCCGCGATTTTACTTCCGAAGAAGATAAGGTCCGCGCCATTTATACGTGGATTGTAAACAATGTGGCGTATGAACCTTCGGAATACAAAAAATTCAATTATAACTTTAAAAATTTTAGGGAGCGCAACCAAAAGGAAGAAGCCACCCGCAAAAAAATAATCGAACGTACTTTACAAAAAGGAATCGCCGTTTGTGAAGGCTATGCGATGCTTTTTGAACGTTTATGTGAACTTCAGGGAATTAAAAACTACTTGGTGCGTGGCGATATCAAAGCCAGTTTTAATGATATTGGCCGTCCGTTTAAAAAAAACCACATGTGGAACATCGCCACCATTGATGGAAAGCAATATCTGTTCGATCCCACGTGGGGCGCTGGAAAATACAATGGAAAATTTATAAAAGAGCCAACCTATTTTTATTATAAAACACCCCCTAAACTGTTTTTTAAAACGCATTATCCGGCGCTATATGAAGATGCGTTGATCGATGCGGTAATCTCAAAGGAAGTATTTGCCAATATGCCGATTATCATTCCGGAAACGCTACGAAGGGAAGACGTGGAAAAACCGTTAACTGGCGTTATTTCTTCGGAAGATGATGATGGGATTATTGATTTTCAAATTCGAAATAGTAATCCTTCAAGTATTTCGTATTCCTTCGGAAAGGAGCCGATTGTTATTTCAGAAATTAAAAAAGAAGCGAATGTCATCAACTTTAAAGTTCCTTTGCAATTAGGTGTTTCCACACTTTTAATCTATTTTGACGACCAACCAGCGTTAGGCTATAAAATTGATTAGTATGCATATTGAAGCATTCCGAGAGTATTGTCTGTCAAAAAAAGGCGTGACCGAATCCTTGCCGTTTGGTCCAGATGTGTTGGTGTTTAAAGTAATGGATAAGATGTTTGCGTTATGTGCTTTGGAAAAAATGCCCGCTACCGCCAACTTAAAATGTGACCCAGAACGCGCCATAGAATTGAGAGAGGAATACGATGGACTTATCACAGCCGGTTATCATATGAGCAAAAAACATTGGAACACCGTCGAATTGGAACGCAACATTCCTGCTGATTTGCTACTAGAATTAATTGACCATTCGTATAATTTGGTAGTGCAAGGATTGACAAAAAAAGTACAAGCGGAATTAGAAAAGCTATAAAAAGAAAAATGAAGAAACCCGAATCGTTTTATAAAGAACAGATAACCAAACATACCGAAACCCTTAAAACCCTTAAAAAGCAACTAGCCTTTTCCGGAACGTTTCGATTGTTGGTTTTTTTGGCGTTGTGCGCAGGGGTTTATTTTACCTTCGGAAACACAAAACTTGTAATCGCCATCATCTTGGGAGGCATTGCGCTGTTTGTGTTTTTGGTGTCACGTCATAGTAATTTACAGTACAAACGTGATGTTACCAAAGCCTTGCTTGAAACCAATAACGTTGAACTGGAAGTGCTTAACAGAGCCTTCCATCATTTGCCGGATGGAGACAGCTATAAAAATCCGGAGCATGAATTTAGTCAGGATATTGATTTGTTCGGAAGAGGTTCTTTTTACCAATATATCAATAGAACGGCTTTGGAAAGTGGTTCAGACCACTTGGCGCATCTGCTTACTGAAAACGATATTGATAACATCACCAAGAAACAAGAAGCCATTCAAGAATTAGCTAAAAAGGCAACGTGGCGACAGCATTTTTCGGCGGTGGCTTCGTTGGTAAAAACGGAAGTTTCAGCAAACACTGTTTTAAATTGGTTGAACAGTTATAAAAGCTTTGTCCCGAATTGGATAAAAGTGGGTTCTACCGTTTTTTCTATTATTTCATTGGGTCTTTTAGTCGCCTATTTTTCAGGTTTTATTTCGGGATATATTGTGTTCGGCTGGTTTTTGCTCGGCCTTGTTATTAGCGGACGCTATTTGAAAAAAGTAAACGATTTATCACAGCATACGGCTAAAATACAAAGTACGTTTGAACAGTTTCATAAGTTGTTATTGGAAATTGAAACAGAAGATTTCAGCAGTAGTTTACTTTCCGAAAAAAAGAAAACCGTTGTAAGCGAAACCGAAAAAGCCTCTACCATCTTAAAACAATTTGCCAAGCACTTGGATGCATTGGACCAACGTAGCAACCTTTTGGTGGGCGTTGTTGCCAATGGTTTTATGTTGCGCGACCTTAGGCAATCGTACAATATCGAAAAATGGATTTCAGAACATAGCGAACACGTTGAGAAATGGATAGATAGCATTGTTTTCTTTGATGCCTACAACACCTTGGCCAATTACGTTTTTAACCATCCGCATCACGTTTTTCCATCAATTGCAACTTCGAATACACAATTGCAAGCAGATGGCGCCGGACACCCGTTGTTAGACCCTAACAAGTTGGTGCGAAATGATTTTAAAATAGCTTCGGAAGAATTTTTTATTGTCACCGGTGCTAACATGGCGGGGAAAAGCACCTTTTTACGTACGGTCGCTTTGCAAATTGTCATGGCAAATGTGGGGCTTCCGGTTTGTGCCACAAAATCGACGTATCAACCCATTAAACTCATTACCAGTATGCGGACGACCGATAGTTTAACGGACGACGAGTCGTACTTTTTCAGTGAGCTGAAACGGTTAAAATTTATTGTTGAAAAAATTAAAACCGATAAATACTTTATTATTCTGGACGAAATATTAAAAGGCACCAATAGCACCGATAAAGCGATTGGTTCTAAAAAGTTTGTGGAGAAATTAGTCGCTGGAAACGCCACAGGAATCATTGCCACGCACGATTTAAGTTTGTGTGAAGTTTCTGAAAGCATCCCGCAGGTAAAAAACTACTTTTTCGATGCCCGGATTGAAGATGACGAGCTGTTTTTTGATTACACCTTCAAACCCGGAATTTGCCAAAATATGAATGCCTCTTTTCTGCTGAAGAAAATGGAAATTGTTGATTAGACCCCTTACGGGGAAAATTCCAATATTCAAAAAACAAATTACAAAAGCAGAAAATTTTTATAAACGTTTATAAAGAAAGAGGTAAAAAAATAAGTGGATTATCTTTGTCTGGTTGAGCGCAGTCGAAACCTCTTTTTGAAATTTCTTAGTAAGTATAAATTAATTATTGAATGGATTCATTGACCCAAATTGTATTAGGCGCCGCGGTAGGGGAAGCCACCCTTGGAAAAACCATGGGCAACAAAGCCATGTTGTACGGAGCCATCGCCGGCACCATTCCAGACTTGGATGTGTTGTCCAGCAATTTTGTTGATACGGTCACCGCTTTGGAAATGCACCGTGGGTTTACGCATTCCATTGTGTTTTCGGTGGTTTTTGGCGGTTTTTTTGCTTGGCTTACTTCCTTATACGAAAAACGTGCTACGTTTAAACAATGGTACTGGTTGTGGTTTATGTGTTTTATCACGCATCCGTTGCTCGATGCGCATACCACTTGGGGCACGCAACTGTTTTGGCCTTTTGACCTTCGCTTGGCGTACAAAAATATATTTGTGATCGATCCATTATATACATTGCCGTTTTTAATATGTGTGATCTGGGCGGCTTTCTTGAAACGGGGAACTGAAAAACGCCGTAAAATAAACAATGCTGGCCTGATAATAAGTAGTGGTTATATGGCGATCACCTTGATCTTAAAAGGAATTACATATCATAAATTTACCAACGCATTGAACCAACAAAACATTGCCTACAAAGCTGTTGAAACCAAACCGAGTCCGTTTAACACCATTCTTTGGACCGCCAATGTTGAGGTGGACGATGCTTTTTTAATTGGCGATTACTCTTTTTTTGATAGCAAACCCATTCAGTTTTATAGGCATCCCAAGAATCATGCAGCCTTAGGCGATTTAAAGAAAGAAAATAAAGTACAGCGTCTTATTGCGATTTCCAATGGTTGGTACGCCATTTCTGAAAAGGAAAACCAAATTTATTTTAACGATTTACGTTTTGGGTTACTGAGCGTGGACCCACAAACCGAAAAATATGCGTTTAGCTACCGGTTAGAGCCAACTTCAAAAGGTGTAAACGTTGTTGAAGAACCCAAAAACAGGGATGATGCCAAAAAATTGTTGGCTGATCTTTGGGAACGGGTAAAGGGAAACTAAATTTCAGTATTCAGTAAGCAGAGGCAACTTATTTTAGTCCGATAACATCATCCCTTACCTCTTCTCTCCACTTTTTTCCAAACTTTTTATCTAAAAAGTCAAAAACTGTACTATTATATTGTTTTACACAGTTTTCTGCTGGTGGCGTATCACCAAAATCTTGGAAAATAATTCCATATTTTTTAGCGAACTTATTGTCTTCAAAAGATACATAAGGTGCTATACCGCTAATTAAAAGCAACCTTGGTTTGTCATTTTGAATATCTTGTTCGGCGATCTCTTTACTAACTTCACAATTTGCATCTACAATTAAATTAAAATCTGAAATTGAAGATGAGTCGATTTCAAATCTAAATTTTTTAGGATTCGGATTATAGTCAATAACCATTATTTTGTATGTTCCACTTTTTAGGTTGTCAAATTTGTAATTTCCTAAACTATCAATTTCCGTAATGTGATTGTTAGGAAGTAAAACTATTGAGGCAAATTTTGGCGAGATTGATTCACTTCCAAAATATACTTTGAGATTTCCACTAACTGAAAATTCACTCAAACTTGTTTGTCCCAATAAAGGAATGTTTATTAATAAAACTATTAAAGTAAGCTTCTTCATTTTTTTTATTCTTATTAAAAAATTAATACCAAATACCTACTTATAACTTAACAACTCGTATCCGCCACAATTTTCCACTCGCCATTAATTTTTTTGAAAATAATCATAAACACCCCATTGGCATCGCCTAGGTTTCGTTTTAAATGATATTCGCCCATGACCCAATAACTATCATCACTAATTTTTGAAATGTCCTTGATGGTAAAGTTTAACATACCAGAATGTTCTTTCGTTGGATATCCTTTTTTATAGTTGTCCAACGTTTGTTGCCAGCCTTTGGTGAGGCCGTTACTGCCATAAAATTTTAAGGAATCACTTTTCCAATAGCCTTGCATAAAACCTTCTAGATCGTTATTGGACCATGCTTTTTCTTGCATTTTCATGACGGTTAAAATCGCGGCTTTGTCTTCGGCTTCGGTTTGGGCAAAGGCTGTGGTTAGGGTGAAAAAAGTGATTAAGAATAGTAGTTTTTTCATTGTATAGGTTTTAATTGTGATGTATGCTATATTTAGGATTGAAAATTGCTCAAAACTAGTCGAATTTGCCGAATTTGCGATTGTACTTGGTTAAGGTAAGTTTTTTTTATCTTACTGATTAATTATGCAATTTGCGACTTTCTCTCCATAACCATTTTCAATACTTTTAAAATCATAACTTGTGATTTTCCACTTTCTGTCTTTATCATATATAATTACCTTTTTGTCACTTTTTGTTATCTCTAAAATTTTCGTCTTTTTATGAAAGTAGTAGTTTTCTTTACCATATTGTTTTTCAACAAACTGCTTGGCGTCTTCATTAAAATATGGGGCGAATTGAGCTGAATGAGTAGAATAAGTCACGATGTGTATTTTTCTTCCAAAACATTTTTTCAGATTTGAAACTAACAGATTTGATATATCAGTATACTGAATAGTGGTATCATTATTATCTTTCGGGAATTTATCTTCAAAATGCTTTCTGGCTTTATTCTTACTTCCATATGTTGTCTTAATAGTTCTAACGGGCGCTTGTTCAATTTGATAATTTATATCTTTTTCTGAAAGAGCTGTGTAATATTTATTTATAATTTCTTCCGCTTTGATGTAAGTTAATTTAGAGGAACAAGATGAAAATAGAAATGAAAAAATTAAGATGCAGATTATTCTTTTCAAATTAGAAGTGTTTTTTAGCATAAAATGTCTTATTTATTGAAAAGGTACTTCTCAACACTCAATTAGTTTACTGTTTAGGATGTATTGCCTTTTAAATTTCCTAAAATAGAAATATAAAGATACACAATCCCCAATTTACTTTTACAATCTGTAATTTTGCACCCACAAATCCGACAAGTACAATAGTTTGCTATGGAAAAGTATTTTCAGATATTTAAAGATTCTTATGTAGGGTATTTCAACTATTTGTTGGATGAGATCACCCGTTTCCATTGGGAAAATTATTTCTACGGACTTATTGTCGTGTCGGTAGTGGTTTGGTTGTTGGAACTGCTGTTCCCGTGGCGGAAAAACCAAAAAGTGTTCCGTAAAGACTTTTGGTTGGATACTTTTTATATGTTCTTCAACTTCTTTTTGCTGAACTTGATTGTACTTATATTCTTATCTAATGCTACGGCAGCTGTGTTTAACGATTTTCTCGGGTTGGTTGGATTGCACGTTTCAGATTTTGAATTACTAAATGTCGATGCTTTACCGTATGGATTGGGACTCTTGGTCTTCTTTCTGGTTTCAGATTTTGTACAATGGAACACCCATAGGTTGTTGCATAGCGTGCCCATACTTTGGAAATTCCATCAAGTGCACCATTCCGTTAAGGAAATGGGCTTTGCGGCTCATTTGCGCTATCACTGGATGGAACCGGTGGTCTATAAATCCATTTTATACATTCCATTGGCAATTATCGGTGGGTTTGATGTAACCGATGTAGCGATTGTCCATTTCACTGCTTTAACCATTGGCCACCTTAACCATGCGAACTTGGGGTGGGACTACGGAATTTTAAAATATATTTTCAATAACCCGAAGATGCACATTTGGCATCACGCTAAAGTTTTGCCAAAACACACCAAATACGGTGTTAATTACGGCATTAGTTTAAGTATTTGGGATTATCTTTTTGGAACAAACCATATTCCGCACAACGGAAGGGATATAGAACTCGGCTTTGACGGGGACGAACAGTTTCCGCAACACTTTATTCACCAAAGTATCTATCCCATAAAAACCAAAAAACGAAAGTATCCGTATATAAGGGTACAAAAAGAAAAATCATGAACTATTTTATTAAAGTAACAGCAGTATTAATTGTTTTGGTTTCAATGGTAAGTTGCAACTTAACTTCGGCAGCAGGATTGACCAGCCAAGGACAGCCAACCAAAGAGGTTAAAGGCGAATTAACTTCCACCACAGCGAATTCTGCTGTAAATTTTGACCATTCAGCTTGGGACAACTTGTTGAAAAAGCATGTAGATTCAGAAGGAATGGTCGATTATAAAGGTTTTAAAAATGACCGTGAAGCCCTTAACAAATACCTTCAAAAACTATCTGCAACCGAACCAACCAATAAGTGGAGCGTTCAAGAATTATTGGCGTTTTACATAAACTTATACAATGCTTACACAGTCGATCTTATATTGAACAATTACCCCGTAAAAAGTATAAAAGATATTGATGGCGCCTTTACCAAAGGGTTTATTCCCGTAGGCGATCGTGAATTGTCCCTGGGAGGTATTGAAAACGGAATTCTTCGTAAAATGAACGAACCCCGTATTCACTTTGCTATTAACTGTGCTTCCATTTCGTGCCCAAAATTGTTGGACGAAGCCTATACCGCTTCAAAAATCAATGAACAGTTAGATGAGGTAACCCGCGAGTTTATCAATAGCGATAAAAACGACATTACTGCCAATAACCCTAAAGTTTCAGCTATATTTAAATGGTATGCTAAAGATTATACCGTAAACGGAAGGAAAGACGTTATCGGTTTTATAAACAAGTATAGTGACACCGAAATCAACCCGAGGGTAGCGTTACAGTACAAAGATTATAATTGGGAGTTGAACGAACAGAAATAATTTTTCTGAAGTTATTTGGCCCGGATAAAACTCCCGGGCTATTTATTTCGTAAGTTTAGCCTATGATCAGTATTGTTATTCCCGTTTTAAATGAAGCAGCAACCATAGTTTCTTTACTGGATCATCTAACTACGGTTTCTTCTGAAGAAAATATAGCCGAAATCATCATTGCTGACGGCGGGAGTATCGATGGTACGCAAGAAAAAACAAAAAACTATAAACCTCACGGGTTTTCAAATCCTGTGAGGTTTTTTTCTTCTGAAAAAGGAAGGGCCAAACAAATGAACACGGGGGCCAAACACGCAACAGGAAATATTCTTTATTTCCTTCACGCCGATTCGTTTCCCCCGAAAGATTTTGATAAACTAATTATTTCCGAAGTAGAAAGTGGAAACCCCGCAGGATGTTTCAGGATGCAGTTTGACAGTAACCATTGGTGGCTGCAGTTGGCAAGTTGGTTGACCAAGTTTAGTTGGCGCGCATGCCGTGGCGGCGATCAAAGTCAGTTCATCACGCGTAAATTATTTGATGAAATAGGCGGTTACGATGAAAACTATATAATTTACGAAGATAACATCCTCATTAACGAACTCTATGCACGCAACAACTTTGTGGTCATTAATAAAAAATTGACATCTTCCGCCCGATTGTACCGCGAAAAAGGAGTTTGGTACGTACAATATCACTTTTGGGCCATTTATGTGAAAAAATGGTTGGGTGCCGATGCAGACGAGTTGTTCGACTATTATTGCAAGCACTTACGTAATAACAAGCAGGAAAAGACCATTTCCGTAGAAACTCCAAGAAAGGTTGTTGCGGATAAATAAATTTATGATTTACTTGTATTACCGTCTTCAAGATTCCTTCCTTGAAATTTTATGATTTTCTAAACACTGGAACAACTTAGTTGGTTGTATTTTGAGGGTACAAAACCAAAAAAAAAACCGACTATGAACATTTTTGAAGCAATAAGAAAAGACCACGACAAACAACGTGAATTGTGTAAGCTAGTCACCTCTACTTCGGGCGACAGCAAAGGCCGAAAAGAAATGTGGGAAAAATTAAAACACGAATTGCAAGTTCACGCAGATGCCGAAGAACGCACCTTTTACAGTCCGCTTATTCAGAATGATATGATGCAAGACCATGCCCGTCACGGAATTGCAGAACATCATGAAATGGACGAGTTAATCGAAAAAATTGATGAAACCGATTTAGATTCTCCCGCTTGGTTGGTTCACGCCAAGCAGCTTTGCGAAAAAGTAGAACACCACTTAGAAGATGAAGAACATACATTTTTCCAATTAGCAGGAAAAGTTTTTACCGAAGAACAGAAAGTTTCCATTGGTGAAGAATACTTACGGGTGATGAAAGAAAAACGATAAACTACTCATCAATCGCGTAATAATACTGCACCACCAATTGTGATGGTTTATTTTGTACTGTAAACTGATTATTAAGACCACCGCCAGAGTTGTCGTGGTCTATAAACCATTTCCATAAAAACCCGCCGGCCATCCACGGTTCTTGCCAAACTTCTTCAAAAAGGGCGACCAATAAAGTACCTTGGTTGTCGTGGTTTACGGTTTTTCGCTCTCTGCCACTGTGCCAAGGTTCTTTCCCGGCAAAGTCGGTGTTTCTGTAGCCATATTCAGTAAACAGTATTTTTTTGTTGTGTTTTCTGGAAACGGTTTTCAGTTCATTTTTCCAGGTTGACCATCCGTATTTAGCTTCTTGCAATGTTGGTGTTTCTTTTTCTGAAATAGGAAAATACGCATCCACGCCAATGAAATCCAACTGGTTCCAGAAAGGAACACGCGCGTACTCATCCCAGTTGGCAGCATACGTTAACTTACCAGAATAAACTTGTTTAATTTCTGAAATTAATTGCGTCCAGTATGCGGGCCTATGTTTAATGAATAGCTCTAATTCGGTGCCAATACATAGGAGTGGGACATTGGTCTCTTTGGCAAGACGCGCAAAATCGAGGATAAAGTTGCGGTAGGAGGCTTCCAATAGTTTCCAATCTTCTTCCGTAGTCATGGAAAGATGTCCGGTAAATTCACCATTCCAAACCCAAATTTGAGGTTTCAGCATCACGTTGATATTGTTTTGTTGTAGCTTGAAAATATACTGTTTGGTGCCTTCTATCGTTTCGCCATACCATTGCCGGTCCGTGTTGTATAAAATTTCTGGATGGTCCAACCGCTCTATAAACCCAAAAGGTATAACGGCCGCATAATTGGCGTTTAACTGTACAAGAGGGGTTACGTGTTTTTCTGAAATGGAATCGCGTGAGGCTACAAAACTGATGCCTTTAATTGTTGTTTGTTGAGCAATTGCACAAAAGTTCAGCAATATATAAAAAATAAAAAGTGATTTTTTCATTAAAACAAGCTACTATAAATGCCACGGAAAAGTACGGTAATTATTGATAAGGAAAAAGATATTGTTCTTATGGCCTAATTTCAAATCTCGTTTGTTTGTAATTCCGTACATTTAAATACGACCTAAACGCAACACTTTTCATTCTATGGAACACATCGTCATTATTGGCAACGGCATTGCTGGCGTAACGGCAGCCCGACATATTCGAAAAAATTCCGATAAAAAAGTAACCCTTATTTCTGCTGAAGCAGATTATTTTTTTTCCCGAACGGCTCTTATGTATGTGTATATGGGCCATATGCGCTGGTGGGATATTGAACCATACGAAAGCTATTTTTGGGAGAAAAACGACTTAAACCTTAAAAATGCCTACGTAGAGAAGGTCGATACCGATGCCAAAACGCTTCATTTTGCTGAAGGGGGCACCACGCAATACGATAAATTAATTATCGCTTCCGGCTCTACCACCAATACCTATGGTTGGGAAGGGCTCGATTTAAACGGCGTGCAGGGTTTGGTGACCAAACAAGATTTAGAAGAACTGGAAAAAAACGCCCCTAATAAAGAAGAGTGCCCTCATGCCGTTATTGTAGGCGGCGGATTGATTGGCGTGGAAATGGCCGAAATGCTCCGCACCCGAGGAATAGAAGTAACCATGTTGGTTCGTGAAGAAGCTTTTTGGACCAATGCCTTGCCCCACGGTGAAGCTGAAATGTTATCACGGCATATTCAATCACACGGCGTTGACATCCGTCATGAAACCAATCTAGATAAAATAATAGGTGACGAGGATGGGAATGTACGCTCTGTCATTGTTAAAGAAACAGGAGAGGAAATTCCGTGTAAAGTAGTAGGGATTACTACGGGTGTAAAACCGAATATTAAATTTTTAAAAGATTCCGGGATTGAAACCGATAAAGGTATTTTGGTCAACCGTAAACTGGAAACAAACGTAAGAGACGTCTATGCCAGTGGCGATTGTGCCCAACAACGCGAACCCATTGGCAACCGCCCTCCTGTTGAAGCCGTTTGGTACACTGGCCGCATTATGGGCGAAACGGTGGCGCAAACCATTTGCGGCAATCCGTGGGAATACAACCCTGGAAACTGGTTTAACAGTGCCAAATTTTTCGATATTGAATACCAAACTTACGGTTGGGTGCAGCCCAAAGAACGACGGAAGGATTTTGAAGCGCAATTCCACTGGAAATGTAAAAGCGATTTACGGGCCGTTACCGTTTCTTATCACAAAGAAACAAATGAATTTTTGGGCATAAATACCTTCGGAATCCGGATGCGCCACGAAGTTTTTGACCGCTGGCTCAATGAAAACCGGGATGTCGATTATGTGATGCAGCATTTAAAACAAGCCAATTTTGATCCTGAATTTTATAAGCGATATGAAAACGAAATCTATTCAGCATATAAAGACCAACAACCTGTAACCACATAATTTTATGAGCACTTTTCAAAGAAATATGAGCCTAACAGGCCAACCACCAAAAACAATCAATACTCAACAAAAAATAGCCAGTTTTATTGGCTTGGCAGGGCTTTTGGTTTTGTTTTTAGCTTTATTTAACGTTAATTTTCCTAATAAAACGTTGTGGTTGACAATTTCGTTACTCGCTATCGCAGCGGGTACTATTTGGTTTGCCAAAGCAGAATACTTATCTAAACACGAAGGGATAAAAAACGATGGCGTGTATTTTAAATCGCTAACCTCTCGTGGGTTTTGGGCTTGGGTTTTGGGCATTACCTTGACACTTTTTTATGTGGTATTGTATTGGTTTCCGCAGTATTTAGGGTTGGTAAAAGAGGGCGATAACACAGGGGTGATTTCACTTTTCGACCCGTTGAGCAAATTCTTGAGCGGCAATCCGGCCAGTCAATGGTTTTTGTACGGGACTTTATATACGTTGGCCATTTTAGCTTTTGGAGTAAAATTTATCTGGAAATACCGCCATAACCGCTACGAAGTAATTCGAACATTTTCAGTGATGTTCTTTCAGTTAAGTTTCGCTTTTGTCATTCCTGAAATATTAGTGCGCCTAAACCAACCGTATTACGATTTTAAAAACGTTTGGCCCCTTAATTACGATCTGTTTGCAGGCTATAAAATTGGTGAATTTTTAAGTGCCGGCGATGTGGGGTTGATTATGCTCATCTTCGGAGTGATTTCAATTTTTGTTATTACACCTATTTTAACCTATAAGTACGGAAAACGCTGGTATTGTTCTTGGGTCTGTGGATGCGGTGGCTTGGCCGAAACCGCTGGCGATCCTTTCCGACACCTTTCCGATAAACGCATGGTCGCTTGGAAAATAGAGCGTTGGGTTGTACATAGCGTGGTGGTTTTTGTAACGGTGATGACCACAGCCGTTGTGTTCAGCTACTTGCAAGGCAACGAATCGCAATCCATTAGTGAGTGGAGCAACTTGGAAAACAAAGCTGTTTTTATGAGCGATCCCGCCGGGAAACCCATTTATGAACGTATTTTGGCAGCTCAAAAAGCAAAAGCGAGTCAGGTTATTTTCATAAATAAAGAAGATGCTGCGAAAGCCCCTGTTTTAGAAAATACCGAAGGGGTAAACATTCCATTTCATGTTGTTTCTGAAACTGAAAATGAAAGTGCCCTTAACAGATTAAAAAACGGACTCAGCGCTTCCTTAATAGTAGATTCTGCAGCTAAAGAATACATAACAATTGCCGATACAACTGAAACGTCGTTTTTTGATAACCTGTGGATCTCGAAAGAATTTTTCGTTTGGTTTGTTATCGGTTTGCTCACAGTAGTTTTTGGTGGTGTTATGTTGTTCCGAAGAGAACAATTGGCTAAAGATGCCAAATATGGCGCTGTTGGATATTTTGTAGTGGTAATTTCTATTTTATTGTTCACCTATTTCAGTTCGCCAGGGAAACTGTTCTTTTTCGATGCCTATCAATTGCGGCAAACCTATGGGTTTTTAATAGGCGCCATATTCAGTGGGGTGATTGGGGTTGGGTTTTACCCTATCTTCGGAAATCGGGTCTGGTGCCGTTTTGGATGCCCTATGGCCGCTATTCTTGGCTTTCAACAACGGTTGTTTTCACGTTTCAGGATTACCACCAATGGCGGGCAATGTATCTCGTGCGGTAACTGTTCCACCTATTGCGAAATGGGAATCGATGTAAAAGCCTATGCTCAAAAAGGAGAAAACATCGTGCGAAGCTCGTGTGTGGGTTGCGGAATTTGCTCCGCCGTCTGCCCGCGCGGCGTTTTAAAACTGGAAGATGGCCCCCGAAAAGGACGTATCGAAGGTAATGAAGTATTGTTAGGGAACGATGTGGATTTAATGGAATATGTTAATGGAAAATAAGTTTATCAGTATCCTCACAAGTATCTAAAATTTGTGAGGTTTAAGGAATAGCTAAATTTTTATCATCTTCGCAACTTTAATAAACAGCATGCCCACTAGTATAAAAGTCATAATTCCCGCTTATAACGAAGCCGGTTCCATTGCCAAGGTGATTGGTGATGTTCCAAAAGAAGTTTCAGAAATTATAGTTGTCAGTAATAATTCTACCGATGAAACCGAAATGGTAGCCAAGAAAGCCGGCGCCACGGTTCTTTCCGAAGAAAAAAGAGGCTATGGGCACGCATGTTTGAAAGGAATGGACTACATTGCCCGACAAACCAGCCAGCCCGATATCATCGTGTTTTTGGATGGCGATTACAGCGATTACCCAGAGGAGCTTTCAAAAATTGTTGCGCCAATTGTTGAAGATAACATCGATTTTGTAATCGGGGCACGGGTAAAACGATTACGGGAAGACGGTTCTATGACCTTTCCCCAGAAGTTTGGCAACTGGCTGGCAACTTCGTTAATGCAGTTGTTTTTTAATTCAACATTCACCGATCTGGGACCGTTTAGAGCCATAAAATATGACAAATTAATGGCACTTGAAATGGAAGACAAAACCTACGGCTGGACCGTGGAGATGCAGTTAAAGGCCTTAAAACGAAAGTACTCCTACCAAGAAGTTCCGGTGCATTATCGCAACAGAATTGGCGTTTCAAAAGTTTCAGGAACGGTAAAAGGTGCTATATTTGCCGGCGTGAAAATCCTAAGTTGGATCTTTAAATACAGCTTTAAAAAATGATAATCGAAATAAGCATCGTCGTAATTTATTCCTTAGCCTTGTTGCTTATCTTTTTGTATGCATTGGCGCAGCTTAATTTGTTTGTCAATTACTTAAGAGCAAAAAAACACAAAAAAGCCGAACCGGTTTTCGATTTTTCAAACCCTGAAGAAATTCCTTTTGTAACCATACAATTGCCCGTTTATAACGAGTTGTATGTAATGGAACGTCTGTTGAATAACATTGCAGAATTAGAATATCCAAAAGATAAGTTGGAAATTCAAGTATTAGACGACTCCACCGATGAATCGTTTGAAACCACCGCGGCCCACATAAAAAAACTGCAACAATCTGGTTTGGATATTAAACATTTGAGCAGGGAAGTGCGTTCTGGCTTTAAGGCAGGAGCATTAGAAGAAGGGTTGAAAACAGCAAAAGGCGAGTTTATTGCCATTTTTGATGCCGATTTCCTTCCGAAGAAAGACTGGTTGCAGAAGACCGTTCCTTATTTTAAAGATGAAAAAATTGGCGTGGTACAAACCCGTTGGGGTCACATTAACCGAAACTATTCGTTGCTCACAAAGATACAGGCGTTTGCATTGGACTTTCATTTTGTACTGGAACAGGTAGGTAGGAATTTCGGAAACCATTTTATCAATTTTAACGGTACCGCTGGCGTATGGCGGAAAACGTGCATTATCGATGCTGGAAATTGGGAAGGCGACACGCTCACCGAAGACTTAGATTTAAGTTACCGCGCGCAATTAAAAAAATGGAAATTCAAATACCTGGAAGATGTGGAAACCCCGGCCGAACTTCCCGTGGTGATCAGTGCCGCAAAATCACAACAATTTAGGTGGAACAAAGGGGCTGCCGAGAATTTTCAGAAGTTATATTGGAGGTTGTTAAAAGACCCAACGGTTTCATGGAAAACAAAATTCCACAGCTTTTTCCATTTGTTGAACAGCAGTATGTTTTTGTTGATCCTGACCGTGGCCGTTCTAAGCGTGCCGATGCTCTATATCAAGGCGGCGCATCCTGAATGGGCTGTGGTTTTTTATGTGTTGGCCGGTTTTGCTTTTAGTACCGTTATCTTTTTTATGTGCTATTGGCTTACGTATTCAAAAATTCATGGCGGCGGATTTAAAAACTTCTTGAAATACATTGGGATGTTCTTTACCTTTTTCTCGGTGGCAATGGGTTTTTCAGTGCATAATTCTGTTGCGGTGTTAGAAGGACATTTTGGTAAAAAGAGTGACTTTATAAGAACGCCTAAATTCAATATTTCCACGTTGAAACAAAGCTGGAAAGGCAATAAATACCTGACCAAGAATTTTTCGGCAAACACGATTATTGAAGGGATTTTAATGCTCTATTTCGCCTTTGGGATGTACAGTGCTTTTGTAGTGGGAAAAGAAGACGGCGACTTTGGGCTCTTTCCATTCCACTTGATGCTTTTTGTAGGCTTTGGCTTTGTGTTTTTTAAGAGTTTGTTGAGTAGGGCTTAAAAAGTAACATTAGCTTCAATTAATTTACCATCTCTTTCAACAGTAACGATAGCGGTTTCCCCTTTTTCAAATTTTGAAAGCGATTTCATATAGCTCATCATATCGCTTATGTCGTGTTCGCCCATTCTTTTTACGATATCGCCTTTCTGCAACCCTGCTTTTTGTGCGGGGCGGTCTTCACTCACGCCGTCAATGCGCATCCCTTCGCCATCAAATAAATAATCGGGCACTACGCCCAAGGTTACTTTAAAGTCGGGCACTACTTCGCTTTCATTTTTGGTTTTGGTGAAAGTCAATTGTCCGTTATCGTTTAAGTCTGAAATGATAGCAAAAATATAATTCAAAATTTTCCGCATTCCTTCGTAATTCAATTTTTCGGCATCATCACCGGGCTTGTGATAATCCTCATGCTGTCCCGTAAAAAAGTGCAGCACCGGGATATCAGCCAAGTAAAACGACGTATGGTCGCTAGGCCCCACGCCGCTTTCGTGTTCCACAATGTTGAGGTTTTCGTCATTATTGGCAAAAAGCACCTGTTTGAAAACCGGCGAAGTTCCCACGCCGTGAACTGCCAAGGTATTTTTTTCATTCAACCGGCCCACCATGTCCATGTTGATCATATAGCTTACTTTTTTAGTGTCAATAGTTGGGTTTTTTACAAAATAATTAGAACCCAACAACCCTTCTTCTTCGCCTGAAAATGCGATAAAAAGATAATTGTTTTGGTTGTTGGCTGGAGCTGAAGTGATCAACGAATCAGCAAGTTTCAACATCACGGCAACACCGCTGGCATTGTCATCAGCGCCGTTGTGGATGGCTTTGCCTTCTCGGTACAACGAACCTTCGCCGCCCATTCCCAAGTGGTCGTAATGTGCCCCTATAATTACGGTAGTTTCTGCTTGGTTATCTATGTAGCCAATAACGTTGGTTCCGGTTGTGGTGCTGTCAGATTTCGAGGTAAACTCTGCTTCCTTATGCGGGTCGTTGCTCGCACGAAAACTAAACGTCTGAGTGAAATGGCCTTTGTAGCCTTTTGGTTGCAAACCGATGTCTTTAAACCGTTTTATAATGTAATCGGCTGCTTTTCGTTCGCCTTCGGTGCCCGTGCGGCGGCCATTGAAGGTGTCATCTGCCAGAATGGTGACGTCTTCTTTCATGGAAACCGGTTTCCGCTTTTCTTCTTTGCACGAAAAAAAGGCGATTGTAGTTACAAATAGTATAAATAATGCGCGCATATCCTTATTTTTGCAACAAAAGTAACTGAATTATGAGAATTATTGCCCTTTTAATGACTATCGTCTTATTAATTTCATGTAAAAATACTTCAGAAGAAAAAAAACCCAATGCTGACAACGCTATAACTGAAACTTCTGAAAATGATATTTCAAAGCAAAACGACAGTCTTATTTACCCTGAAGAAAAACACTTTAAGTCGCTCAGACAGGTAACGTTTGGCGGTGACAATGCCGAAGCCTACTGGAGTTTTGATGACAAACAACTAATTTTTCAATCCAATTTTAAAGGTTGGGGTGTTCAATGCGACCAAATGTTCTTGATGAATGCCAATGAAACGTTTAAGGACAAACAACCACCTATGATTAGTACGGGAAAAGGACGGACGACCTGTGCTTATTTCTTGCCGGATAACAAACATTTTGTATATGCGTCCACGCATTTAAAAGATGAAGAATGTCCTGAAGTTCCGCTGCGCAACAACGGAAAATACGTGTGGCCGGTCTATGACAGTTTCGATATTTTTGTGGCCGATCTTGAAGGAAACATCACGGCTCAATTAACCGACGAACCCGGTTATGATGCCGAAGCAACCGTTTCACCAAAAGGCGATAAAATAGTATTCACCAGCGACCGAAGCGGCGATCTGGAACTATATACCATGAACCTGGACGGAAGCGGGGTAAAGCAAATTACAGACGAATTAGGTTATGACGGAGGAGCATTTTTCTCACCCGATGGTAGTAAATTAATTTTTCGTTCATCGCGCCCCAAAACAGATGCTGAAATAAAAGAATACAAAGACTTATTGGCAAAAGGCTTGGTACAACCCACCGAGATGGAACTGTACATTTGCAATGCAGATGGTAGCGACCTGCGCCAATTGACCAATCTTGGAAATGCCAATTGGGCACCGTTTTTTCATCCCAGCGGCGAGAAAATACTTTTCAGCAGTAATTTTGAAGCAGAACGTGGCTTTCCGTTCAATTTATATTTAATCGATATCGATGGAAAGAACCTCGAAAGGGTTACGCATGGTAAAACTTTTGATGCCTTTCCGGTTTTCTCAAACGATGGGAAACACTTGATTTTTTCATCCAATAGAAATAACGGTGGCACTCGGGATACCAATCTGTTTATTGCAGAGTGGCAAGATTAAGGCAACATTCAATAAACCTCAAAGGCTTTAAAAACCTTTGAGGTTTTGTACCTTGCTCTCAAACCAATCATAAAATAGGTGTCGAGTTTTCTAAAACTATATAAAATACCCTTGCTTTTCGCTGTCATAAGCGTGGCTTTATACGCCAGTTTTGGGTACGATTTGCACCGGAGTAATTTTGCAAAGCTACTTCCTCTGTATGGAGCCTTATTCTTATTAGCATACAAACTCATTCAAATCACAAGAGGCAATTTTTGGGTGCTGTTCGGATTCGGAATTGCGTTTCGATTGGTGTTTTTAATAGCAATCCCCAATCTGTCACAGGATTTTTACCGTTTTATCTGGGATGGGCGACTGTTGTTGCAAGGGATAAATCCGTATTTATTTACTCCTGAAATGTACACCGAAGGTATCTCTGGCTTGCTGAGCTTACCAAGATGGTTGAACGGAGTCGAAGCCAGTGAGTTAATTGCCGGAATGGGCGCTCTAAACGCCAGTCATTTCAGTAATTACCCGCCGGTTAATCAATTGTTCTTTGCAATCGCAGCTCTTTTTGGTAAAAACAGTATTCTCGGTTCGGTCGTAGTATTACGGATTATTATGATTTTGGCAGATGTAGGAGTCTTTTACTTCGGAAGAAAACTGTTAAAGAATCTGAATCTGAATCCACATACTATTTTCTGGTATTTCCTGAACCCGTTTATCATTATTGAACTCACCGGAAACCTGCACTTTGAAGGTGTGATGCTGTTCTTTTTGGTCTGGGCATTGTATTTGTTATTCAAGGGAAAATGGTTTTGGGCTGCTGTATTGTTAGGTGTTTCTGTTTCAGTTAAATTGTTGCCGCTGTTGTTTTTACCACTATTTTTTAATTACTTTCTAAAAAACAAAAAAGATTTTTCATTACGTTTCATTCCATTCGGAATGACAAATTTGATTTTATTTTATGCTGTTTGTTTGCTAACAGTATTGGTGACCTTCTTACCATTCCTTTCTTCAGAATTTCTTCAGAACTTTTCAGCAACCATCGCCTTATGGTTTCAAAATTTTGAGTTTAACGCCAGTGTGTATTACATCATCCGCTGGGTTGGTTTTCAAACCGTGGGATGGAATATTATTGGTACGGTAGGTAAAATAATGCCACTAATCGTGATGGCTTTTTTATTGGTTCTTGCCTTTTTCCGAAGAAATGAAACATTACCCAAATTAATGACGACGATGCTCTTTGGTGTTTCATTTTACTTCTTGCTTTCCACGACGGTGCATCCTTGGTATGTTGCGACACCTTTAATCTTATGTCTATTTACCAAATACCGATTCCCTGTGGTTTGGAGTGCAGCCGTGATACTGAGTTATAGCGCATACGGCCCCGATGGGTTTAAAGAAAACCTCTGGTTGGTAGCTACGGAATATATCGTGGTAATTGGGTATGCGGTTTGGGAAATATTGTTTTTTAAAGTTGAGGAAAATAAATTTAATGCCAATAAGCTGAAGTTGTAGATGGTTCTTGTTCAAGGTGTTATTTTGTAACTGAATCTAAATAAAATGTCTCGTTTTAGGAATCTATTCAATTAATCAAAGCTGTACAGATAAATAGTGCTCTCATACTGCTGATAAAGAGGGTCGTCGATTTTATAAAGCAATAATTGCGAGTTGTTAATAAATACACCACTGTTAAAAATGGCTGGAATTTCTTTGATGATTGATTGGTCGCTACTATTAAATAAATTTCGCCACCCCAACACAGTGTCTCCATTTGGAGAAACATCTTGTATGTTTATATCACCGGAATTATTTTGAAAAGTCCCTTGAATATTTAAATCTAAATCCAGCAAATATTGATTCCAGTACAATTTATTGTTATTTAGAACAATCTTGGCAGATTGATAATCATTGCTGTCCCATTGATTAATAAGGGAGAAAGTATTGTCTGTTGTGCCAATTTTTGACAATTTTGAACTAGAAGAGTTGCTTTCACCGTGGTAGAGGATGTTGTTTTCATCTATTTCAAAATCACCATGACTAAAACTTGCGTCAGCGTCAGGAATAGTGGTACGGTAAGGCAGGTTTATGTTATTATCGAGATCATAAATTCTAAACACAGTAGCACCGCTTGTAGGTGGTGTAACGTGATAATACAATTTACCGTTGTTACCAACTTCAATTTTATGGGCGCTTCTAGCCAACGTGATTGTGGATTCTAAATTTTTAGTGTTTAAATTCACTTTATATACAGTATTGCTTCTGGCTGCCAGATATAAATAATTTCCCGATGACGCTATATCTAAATCACTGAATCTAATATTTTGAAGTATTCTGTTTTCAACAGAAAAGTTTTTTAGGTTAATAAAAATCAACCCATATCCTGTTCCATTGGTGTCATATATACTTTGAAGGTTTACAATTCCATAAGCATAATTCCTAGTTGTATCTGTTACGATTTTAAGAATAGGATAATCTTTTTTTATAAACTTTCCGGTTTGGATGGACTCTATATTGCTTTCAAATTTATCGGGTGCTTGAGATGCTCTATTTAAGACTACTTTATAAAAGTGTTTTTCGCCTAACAAAGCGGTGGTATCTACAAATGTAGTATCCTCGATATTGGTGGTCACAAAAATAGGCTCACCTTGTAATATGTTGCTTTTATACCTGGACCTGTACAATTTGAAAGATTGAAATTGAGGGTCTTTCAGGGAAGACCACGTTAAGGTAGAAGAATGATCTGTTTTTTCAATAGGGAACAGCTTAATTGCGTTGTAAATTTCAATGGAATCACTTATACTGGAGTCAACCTCATTGAATATATTTAATTTAATATGATGGATGTTTTTGCTTAATGTCGAAGTAGTAAATGAAGTTTCACCATCTTCAGTTATATTATCTTCAAAAATCAACCCGTCTTTATCACTGGTCCAACTGGCTTTTAAATTTGTAAGGTCTGAAGATTTATCTGTACTTACAACCCCTCTGAAATACACTTCTTCTCCCGGAAAAACATTTTCAAAATTTAAAGGGTTCTGGATCTGAACTTCAATATCATCTAAAGCTATGGTTTGATCTGCGTCATCATCATTTTTTTGGCACGAAAACAAGAGGAGAACTGCTATTAAAAGCGATATTTTTTGGCTCATAAGGTCTTTTATGGGTTACGGTTTTGTGTTTGGCTTGTGGTGCACAAATTAAAGATAAGTTTTTAGTTGAGCACGGGCCAGCTTAAAAAGTTTAGTAGACTACTATATTTACCCATATAATTACTCGATAATTTCCGCTGGGCTAATAGGCGTTATAGCCATCTGCTTTTATTGCGTTCTCTTGGTTCTCATAGGATATTGCCTAACATCGAAGGATTTTATTCTCGATTTATCCAAGGAATAATTTTGTGGTTTTTTGTAGTGGATGTATAGAAGTTTAATATTTTAGTCTTTTAGGGTTTACTTGGTTACCCGATCTAGAATGTAAAAATCCTTCCGTCTATCCTTTAAATTTCTTACAGCTCCAAAAGTGTGCAGTTCCCGTAATAAATCCAGATTTACATCAGCAACCAAGATCATTTCGGTATTTGGGGTGGTTTCGGCTTTAACACCGTTATTGGGAAAAGCAAAATCACAAGGCGTAAACACAGCCGATTGCGCATATTGAATGTCCATATTGTGTACTTTCGGTAAGTTACCCACACTACCGGCAATGGCCACGTAGCATTCGTTTTCAATAGCACGCGCTTGAGCACACAATCGTACTCTGGAATAACCATTTTGGGTATCGGTTAAAAAAGGGACAAATAAGATGTCCATGCCTTCATCGGCCAAAAGCCGTGAAAGTTCAGGAAATTCAGAATCGTAACAGATCAGTATTCCAACTTTTCCGCAATCGGTATCGAATGTTTTAAGCGTGCTGCCTTGTTGCATGCCCCAAACTTTTGCTTCATCAGGGGTCACGTGCAGTTTTTCATAGCGTTCCACGCTTCCGTCGCGACGGCATAAATAGCCTGCGTTATACAGTTTGTCGTTTACCACTTCTGGCATACTTCCGGAAATGATATTAATGTTGTACGAAATGGAAAGTTTTGATAACCGTTCGGTGATTTCAGCAGTGTGGGTGGCCAGTTCCCGTATGGCTTCCGGTTCGCTCAAATGGTTGTATTCTGCCATAAGCGGAGCGTTGAAAAACTCGGGGAACACGGCAAAATCGCTTCGGTAGCCAGCTACACTGTCAATGAAATATTCTACTTGGTGCATAAGGTCTTCCATACCGTTATACGAGCGCATTTGCCACTGTATAAGCCCTAAACGCACCACGCTTTTGGTTGTGGTGGGCTTTTTTTCGGGTTTGGTGTAATAGATGTTGTCCCATTTCATTAAGACCGCATATTCGCCCGATGCAGCGTCGCCTTCCAAATAGCCTTTTAATACCCGAAGCGGATGGAAATCGTTCGACAATTGAAAGTTAAGTACTGGATCTTCAATTTCTTTGCTCCGTACTTTTTCCAAATATTTTTTAGGCGAAATAGTGTCGGCGTGTTTGTGATAATTGGGCATTCGGCCACCAAATACAATGCTTTTCAGGTTTAAGTTTTCGCACAGTTCTTTTCGGTAATCGTACAATCTGCGGCCTAAGCGAAGTCCGCGGTAATCGGGATGGATAAATACGTCGATTCCGTAAAGCACATCGCCGTTGGGGTCATGAATTTTAAATGTGGGGTCTTTGGTGATGTCATCGTAGGTGTGATTGTCTTCAATGGTATCATAATCTACAATAATCGAGAGGGCACAACCTGCAATTTCACCATCGGCCATAATGACCACTTGGCCTTCGGGGAAAAGGGAAATTAAGTTGCCAATTTCTTCAATTTTCCAATAGGAATTTGGCAACCCGCCATACGACTGGAGTGTTGCCTTTTTTAACGCTTCATAATCTTTAAGCGTTAAGAATTTTAATTCTATATTTTCAATTTTGTTTTCCATAGATTACATATCCAACAGGTATGCGAAAATTAAAGGGGCGACAATAGTAGCGTCACTTTCTATAATGAATTTTGGTGTGTCAATATCCAGTTTTCCCCATGTGATTTTTTCGTTTGGGACCGCTCCTGAGTAGCTTCCGTAGCTGGTTGTAGAATCTGAAATTTGACAAAAATAACTCCAAAATGGCGTGTTGGTGCGTTCCATATCTTGATACAACATCGGTACGACACAAATAGGGAAATCACCGGCAATACCACCGCCTATTTGGAAGAAACCAATCCCTTTTTCTGAATTATCGGTGTACCAATCTGCCAAAAAGGTCATATACTCAATACCACTTTTCATTGTGGAAGCTTTCAGCTCACCTTTTAAAACGTAACTGGCAAAAATATTCCCCATGGTGCTGTCTTCCCAACCTGGGCAAACAATAGGCAGGTTTTTTTCTGCAGCAGCATACATCCAAGAATCTTTTAAATCGATTTCGTAATGTTCTTCTAACACGCCACTTAAAAGTAATTTGTACATATATTCGTGCGGTAAATAGCGTTCGCCATTGGCTTCGGCTTCTTTCCAAATCTTCACTATGTGTTCTTGAATTCTTCGAAAAGCTTCTTCTTCAGGAATACATGTGTCGGTTACTCGGTTAAGTCCTTTTTCCAGTAAATCCCACTCATCTTTTGGGGTTAAATCACGGTAATTCGGTACGCGTTTGTAGTGACTGTGCGCCACTAAATTCATAATATCTTCTTCTAAGTTTGCACCGGTGCAAGAAATGATATGCACTTTATCCTGGCGGATCATTTCAGCAAATATTTTGCCCAATTCGGCTGTGCTCATCGCCCCGGCCAGCGATACCAACATTTTAGCACCGTTGTTCAATTGATCTTCGTAGCCTTTGGCGGCATCTACCAAAGCTGCAGCGTTGAAATGCAAATAATATTTTTGAATAAATTCTGAAATCGCTCCTTTATTAGTACTCATCTTCGGTGTTGTTAAATTTTGAAATTCCTTTTTTTGAGTCGGTGAAATTACTTTCAAATTCGTCTTCTTGTTCTGTTCCTTCAAATTTATAGCTAAGCATTTTGTAATATAATTTAGCCGCTAAAAAGTCGGAAGATTTCTCTTCTGGATTTGGGCATAACTCTACAATATCAAACCCAACTACATTGCGCTCTGCAAATACTTGCTTTAAAAACTCCAGCGTTTCATAGAAGAACAGTCCGCCTGGTTCCGGTGTCCCGGTTGAAGGTAGGATGGAAGGATCAAACGCATCCAAATCGAAGGTAATAAATACGTTTTCGCCCAATGCTTCCATTACGTTGTCCATCCAATATTCGTCTGTGGCCATTTCATGGGCAAACCACGTTTTCTCGCGGTCCATTACCGTTGTTTCGGCAACATCCATACTGCGAATGCCTACTTGCACCAAATTGGTAGTCTGGCTGGCTTCGTACACCGCACAAGCGTGGTTGCAGCTTGAACCTTCATATTCTTTTCGAAGGTCGGCGTGTGCATCGATATGAAGCACGGTCAAATCGTCAAAACATTCGTTAAACGCACGGATGGTGCCGATCGAGATGCTATGTTCACCACCGAAAACCGTTACAAATTTATTCCGAAGGATATAATCTTTCGTTTTTTTGTGAACTGCCTTCACTACGGCTTCAGGGGAAGCGTTTTCTGTAATGGGTTCGCTTAAATAGATTCCTTGTTTATAGACTTCAGTTTCGGTTTCAATATCATACAATTCCATATTTTCCGAAGCATGTAAAAATGCTTCAGGGCCTTTATCGGCTCCTTTTTGCCACGTACTGGTCCCATCGTAAGGAACAGGAATTAATACGATTTTTGAAGTTTCCAGGGCCGCATATTTTTGTGGGATCCCGGCATACGTTTTAGTGCTCATAACCTAAAATGTTTAGCAATTGTTCGCTTGTTTGTTGTTGTGAAAATAATTTAGACGTGATGTTTCCATCTTCATCTTTGTCAATTAAAATATGTTTTGGCGAAGGGATCAAACAGTGTTGCAGGCCTCCAAACCCGCCAATGGTTTCTTGGTAAGCTCCGGTGTTAAAAAAACCGATATACAATGGTTTTTCTTTTTTGAATTTTGGTAAATAAATAGCATTCATATGTTGTTCGCTGTTGTAATAGTCGTCGCTGTCGCAAGTTAATCCACCCAATAACACGCGTTCGTATTCGTCGTTCCAACGGTTAATGGCCAGCATGATAAAACGTTTGCTAATGGCCCAAGTATCGGGCAAGGTGGTAATGAAAGAGGAGTTAATCATGTTCCACTTTTCACGATCGTTCTGTTGTTTTTGATACAACACTTCATAAATAGCGCCGCCACTTTCACCTACTGTAAAGCTGCCAAACTCTGTAAATATATTAGGAACGGGCACATCGGCTTCAGCGCAAGTTTTATTTATTTGGTTGATTATTTCATCAATCATATATTGATAGTCGTACTCAAAAGCCAAGGAGTTTTTTATAGGAAATCCGCCGCCAATGTTTAAGCTGTCCAAGGTTGGACAGATTTTTTTCAGCTTGGTATAAACGGTCAAGCATTTAAGCAATTCGTTCCAATAATAAGCGTTGTCGCGAATTCCGGTGTTGATGAAAAAATGAAGCATTTTAAGCTCAACATTTTTGTTGTCTTTAATCTGTTTTTCGTAAAAGGGGACAATGTTTTTATAGCCTATGCCCAAACGAGAGGTGTAAAATTCGAACTTGGGTTCTTCTTCCGAAGCGATGCGAATGCCCACTTTGTATTTGCCATCGATTTGCTCTGATAGCAACCCAATTTCCTCATAATTATCGATTACGGGAATACAGTTTTTATGCCCTTCATTGATCAATCGTGCGATGTTGAGGATATATTGTTCCCGCTTAAAACCGTTGCAGATTACATAAGTGTTGTCATTGATTTTCCCTTCGGCTTTTAAATTTTCAACAATATCGATGTCGAAAGCCGATGAAGTTTCTATATGGATGTCGTTTTTCAACGCTTCGTGCAAAACATGCTTAAAATGCGAACTTTTTGTGCAATAACAATAGTTGTAATTGCCTTGATAGTTGTGTTTTTCAATAGCTTCGCCAAACCATTTTTTGGCGCGTTGTATGTTTTCTGAAATTTTAGGAAGATAGGTGAACTTTAAAGGCGCGCCGTATTCTGAAACCAACTTCATTAAGTCAATATCATGAAAATTAAGCGTTTTGTTATCGTTTAAAGCGAACTCTTCCTGTGGGAAATAATAGGTCTGATCGATAAGATCGATGTATTTGGTATTCATCTTAGTTTGTAACGTTTAGACATGAAAATTATAAATCAATTAGTTGAAATGCTCTAAAAATGAGCGTTATAACAAAAAATTAACGGAATTTTCAAATACGGATGGGGTTGAGCCAGTAGGCCAAACGTTGTGAGAAACCTGTTATAGGTTTTAAAGGTAGAGCGGAAGCTAGCTTTAAATTTCGGTTGGTTGCCTGGCAACCTGTTTTTGAATATGACTTCCTAATTTTCAAAAACCCGAACACAGAAACACGGTTCAATTTGTTCAGCTAAATGCGCGGCAAATGTAATTTATTTTTTAATATGTGAAATTATTTCAGTAAAAATTTAACATAAAAAACACCTCTGTAAAAAGAGGTGCTATATTTTAATTATCAGTAATTTACTACATCATGCTAAAAAGCTCAACCTCTTTTTTGGTCAATATTTTCCAGCGGCCTCTCGGTAGGTCTTTTTTAGTTAGGTGTGCAATAGTTACACAATCTACCTTCACTACATCGTATCCTAAGTGATCAAAAATATCACGGATAATGCTGTTGCCCATATTTTTAATTTTTAAACCTACTTCCTTTTTGGGCGAATTTTCAACATAGCTAATTTCTTCTACTTCGACGGTTTTGCCGTTAATGGTTAAGCCTTCTTCTATTTTTTGAAGATCAAAAGCTTTAAGATTTTTGTCCAATTCTATGTGAAATAGTCGTGGCATTCCTTTGCTGTGCAGTTTTTTAACCAGTTTATCGTCGTTGGTAAACAGCAATAGGCCGGTTGCATTTCTGCCCAAGCGACCAATTGGTTTTACGCTAGCTGTAGTAGCGTTTGAGATTAAATCCATTACGGTCAGGCCTTTGCTTTGGCTGGTTGTTGTAGCGACCGATTTAGGTTTGTTCAATAAAATATACGTGTCTGGTTCTGGGTTGATGCGGCGACCATCGAAACGAACATCATCGTTTAACTGAACTTTATGGCCCATCTGGTTGATGATTTTTCCGTTCACCGATACCAAGCCGGTTTTAATGTAGGTGTCTGCTTCCCTTCGCGAACAAATGCCGCTGTTGGCAATGTATTTGTTTAAACGGATGCCATCGGGGTTTTTCTGATGGTTGGTTTTACCATCTTTACTTTCTTTTTTAACGGTAGGCTTTTTTCTACTTAAAGGGGCGTTTCCTCGTGCACTGCTTCGTTTTCGGGTGTTTCCGGCACCGCGTCCAGAAGGTTTGCCTGTTTTATTGGTAGTTTTTCCTTTTCCGCTATTGTCTTTTCTGCTCATATTCATTTCCAGATTTAATCTAGAATTTTTTAATGCCTGTGATAAAGGCGAGGTTCTCAAATTTTTTGCAAAGGTAGGCAAAGGCTTTGGTTTTCAAATAACAATAGCCAAAAATCCGTGGTGTTAAATTTTCAAAAGGAAGCGGTTGAGCAATAAATCGACATCGATCAACACAATGCTGAACACACCGATTACAATAATGAATTTAAGAATATTGTGCAGCACGATGTAGTGTAGTTTTCGTTTCGATTTCCAAAGGATGAACAAAAAAAACAACAGTGCCAGAATGCTTCCGAAGAAAAAATAATTCATGTACCCAATTGGAAATTTAAAAATAAGCAACAGCGCGGGGATAAAAGCAATAAGACACATGAGGGTCAACATTCGTTTCGATATGGTTTCACCATACACTACAGGGATGGTATGATAATTCTGTGCCAAGTCACCTTTAATGTTTTCGAGGTCTTTTACCAGTTCGCGCATGGAAATGAGCAGGAACAAGAAGGTGGCGTGCACAAAAATCACCAAATCGAAATTTCGATAGTAAATAAATACGGCAAAGAAAGGGATAACCGCCAAGATCGCTGCCGTAATGTTGCCGATAAAGGGATACTTTTTCAGCTTGTGCGAATACAGCCAAAGCACAAAAATATACATGGAGAAAAATAGTACGGCCCTAAACGAAACGTAACTGGCAAAAATGACCGAAAAAAAATTCAATATAAAATACACCGAAAGTTTGGTGCGTTGGCTCACCAACCGATCGAGCATGGTTTTTCGTGGCCGGTTTATTAAGTCTTTTTCGCTATCGTAAAAACTGTTGATGATGTAGCCAGACGCAATTGCGGCCGCCGAAGCCAATACCAGCATCAACAAATTAACATCCAGTAAAACCTGTTTTACCGGTAAATTGGGCGCCAAAATGTAGATGGAAGTTAAGTATTGTGCAATTATGATTATAAGAATGTTATAACCACGAACCACCGAAAACAAACTGAAAACCTTTAGTAGAAAATGTTTTTGTTTTCGACTTAACATAAGGTATGTGGGTTGAATATATTTAGAAGTTATACACCACTTCCAATCTATAGTCTTTCAAGGCTTGGCGCGCCTTATCGATGTCTTGGGTAAAACCTAACATATAACCGCCACCGCCAGAGCCACAAAGTTTTAGGTAGTAAGCGTTGGTGTCGATCCCTTTTTTCCACAAGGTGTGAAATTGTTTTGGGATCATCGGCTTAAAGTTGTCCAGCACCACTTTTGAAAGCTGTTTTACATTTCCGAAGAGGGATTTTACGTCGCCTTTTAAAAAGTCGTGTACGCAAGCATCGGTATGTTTTACAAACTGGTCTTTTACCATACTCCTAAAACCCTCTTGCTTCATGTTTTCCATAAAAATCTGAACCATGGGTGCGGTTTCTCCCGTACTGCCACTATCCAACAGAAAAACAGCTCCTTTACCGTCTTCGGTTTGCGAAGGGATGCCCGCCGGCTCGATATTGTCTTTGCTGTTAATCAAAATAGGTAGGCTTAAATAACTGTTCAAAGGGTCCAGCCCAGACGATTTTCCGTGGAAAAACGACTCCATTTCGGCAAAAATGGCTTTTAACTGCAACAGTTTGTCGCGGGTTAAGTTTTCAAGAACGGTAATTTTATTGTTTGCGTACTTATCGTAGATGGCCGCAACCAAAGCACCACTGCTGCCTACGCCGTAACCTTGCGGAATACTGCTGTCAAAATACAGTCCATTTGCCACATCGGCTTTTAATTTTTCAATATCGAAGGTTACCAGCTCTGGATTCTCGTTTTGAAGCGTTTCCAGATATTTGGCAAACCGCAATAAACCATCGTTGCTCTTTTTGGTGTGGATGGTTTTGTGTTCATCGATTTTAAGGGCGCCATTGTAAAAGTTATACGGGATGGACAAGCCTTTAGAATCTTTTATAATTCCATACTCACCGAACAATAGGATTTTTGAATAAAACAGGGGACCGTGCATAAGGTTTCGTTAATGGTTAAATGTACCGATTTCAATTCGGTCATGCAAATATATAAAGGGAGCGTTAATATTTTCTGAATTTTTTTATAAAATATGCTTTATCAAACAATTACAGTGGTTTTTACAGCGCAATTGCTCCTTCGCCAGTGTGATCATGAATGTATTCCCCGTTTTTACAAAATTGTTTTAAGTCCGTTTCAATAAACGTTGAAACAGCTTCTTTTTCGGGTTCAGGATATAAAACGTGAACATTGGCGCCTGCATCCAGCGTAAAACAAACGTTGCTTTCTGTTTCTTTTCTGAAATTCCAAATACGGTTTATAATTTCGAGCGTATTGGGTTTCATTAAAATAAAATAAGGCATCGACGTCATCATCATTGCGTGCAAGGACAAGGCTTCACTTTCTACGATTTTAATAAATTCTGAAATAGTACCTTCTTTTAAAATCGGGATGAGTTTTGAAAGATTGTCATTGGCTTGCTTAAAACGTTGTTCGGCAAACGGATGGTCGTGCATTAAATTATGCCCAACAGTACTGCTCACTTGCTTTTCACCTTTATCGACCAACAAGATGGTATCCTGATAATTTTTGAAAGTATCGTGAACTTCAAAAGGATAATTTGTTCCGAATAAATTAGTGCTTCCGTCAATGTCTGGGTGTTCCCCCCAAACCATTAGCGGGCCTGCAATGCTCCTGCACGCACTGCCGGAACCCAAACGAGCCAAAAAGGAAGCTTTTTTGTTGAAAAGTTGTTGCGGTATTTTTTCTGAAACCAGTTGTTTTTCAATGGAAAGCAAACACAACGCCAATGTACTCATCCCGCTGGCCGAAGAGGCAATTCCGCTACTGTGCGGAAAACTGTTGGTGGTTTCGATTTTAAATTTGTAATCCTTCAGAAATGGGACGTATTTTTCAATCCGTTCAAAAAACTTTTCAATTTTTGGTTCAAAGCTTTCTTCCCTTTTTCCGTCTAAAAAAACTTCAAAATCAAAATCCTTATGCTCCGAAGTTTCAGCCAAAGAGCGTTTTTGATAGGAAAGTGTTGTTTTCGTATAGCAATTACTCAATGTAAAACTGATGGAAGCATTTTTAGGCAACTGTTCGCCATATTTTCCCCAGTATTTTACCAAAGCAATATTGCTTGGGCTTTGGTAGGATACACTGCCTTTTTCAAGGGTTTTGGTGTAAGGTTTTGGGATGAAATCGGCTTCGGTCATCAAAATGATTTTTCAGAAAACAAATATAGGTAAATGCACTATGTGATAAAAGAATAAAAAATATGTGATGACATATTGTAAACAAAACGATGTTTCAACAATACTTAAAAAGCCATTTCCTGTTGTGAGGAGAATTGGAGTGGTTCGAAAACGCCCTGCTATTAGGGGCGTTTTTTAGTATATCGTAAAAAACTGCCGCTCATTTTGTGATGACAAATCAATTTGTTTACGATGATTCATTAGAAACAAATAAGCTTGATATGAAAACACTACTTGTACTCGTTGTCGCCTTTTTTCTTTCATCTTGCCTGTTGGATACTTCAAAAACCGATGAACCGGTAAACGAGGTCGCCTTAGAGAAACAGCATGAGCCCAAACAAACAAAATTGAACAGGAGAAAAGGCACGGCTTCTAAGAAAGCTGAAAACCCAAGTGACCCGAAAAGTATTCAACAAGACATTCGCCTCTTTGAGATACGTGACCCCAAAACCGGAATGGTTTCGGCCACCATCCCGTTTCCAAGTGATTGGCAACAAATCTATAACGATCGCGAATGGACTTTCAAAGGCTCTAATGATATTAAGGTTAGCGGTGAGTTTGGCAAACATTTTATGTACGGGACCCCTTATGGGCAATATAGCGGCAATACACGCAACCCAATGGAATTGCAACAAATTATAGACGAGTTTTTTATGCCTGTTGCACAACAAACAAACCGCAGCTTGCTTACCACCTATGAGGTGCCGAAGGTTGCCCAAACCACACACGGATTTCGCACCCGATTGTGGCAATATGCCCCTTCCCAACAATCCACAAAGGCCTATGCCATGGAGTGGCAAGATACGAAAGGGATGAAGTATATAACAGTATTGAATGTGTTTAATGATCAATCTCAATTAGGCAGTAATTGGGGATTTTATGGAAAATTTTTGCAAGCCCCTTCTCAAGATTTCCAACGAGCCAAAAAAGCTTTTTTATATGGATTGGAAAATATGGAATACAATCCAAAATATATAGCTGTCCATAATCAAAATGAGATAAACCGCGCCAATATTAGAAACACAGCCCATCAACAACGTATGGCAGCAATCAAAGCACGGGGCAATGCCTCTCAATCAATTGCTAAAACCTATAGTGAAATATCCGACATCAGTCACGCAGGATTCCTTAAACGAAGTAACATTAATAGCAACGGACATTCAAAAACTATCAATACAATCGGAGAGCGTACGGTTATAGGCAATCATAATACGGGAGAACATTACAACGTACAGGCCGGAAGCAAATACTATTGGGTAAACAACAATGGCGAATATTTTGGGACGGACAATTCGCTGTTCGATCCGCGTATTGACAATAAAATCAACGGAACCGAATGGGTAAAATTTGAAAAAGAAAATTAAGAAAGCAAAAAAATGTGTAACTTTCCTATATCTACAAGATGGGGGAAATCAAACACATAGAACAGCAATTTGAACTGATAAGCGCCATAAAAGCCAATAACGAAAGGGCTTTGCAAAAATTATATATCGAAAATTTTTACAAGACCGAACAGTATATTTTAAAAAACAACGGCACCATGCCCCAAGCAAAAGACACATACCAAGAAGCTTTTATTACGGTTTGGCGAAACATCAAAGACGGGAAATTTGTTCCTGAAAATGAAACGGCCGTACAAGGGTACCTGTATCAAATAGCGAAATATAAATGGCTCGATTTTCTTCGGTCGTCGCGCTATAAAAAAACTACGCCTTTTGAACCTTTGGAAAACAACAAGGATATGGCAATTTCAGAAACCATTGATACGGAAACTGAAACAAAACGCAAACAGACCATGCTTGCTTTTGAAAAGTTAGGCACGGAATGTAAAAAACTATTAACCGATTTTTATTACAACAAAAAATCCATGCGCGAGATTGCTTCACAATTTGAAATTGAAGAAGCCTCGGCCCGCAACAAAAAATACCGTTGCATCAATAAATTGAGAGAACTTACTTTATCCCCAACAAAATCATGACAGAAAAACTAAACATAACACAAGCAGAATTTGAAAAAATAGAACGCTACATCACAAATAAAATGTCTGCTGAAGAGCAAAAACAATTTGTCGATAGCCTCTCCAACGACCCATCCTTACAGCAAAAAGTAAACGAAGTGCGCACGCTTATCGATGGCGTGGAAGCTTCGGCTTTAAAAGATAAACTGGACGATTTTCATAAAGAGTTGCCACAAACACATTCCAAGGTAGTTAATAAAGGGGAACTGATCCAAAAACCAAAACGGTCCAAAATGCCCTTATATGCCATCGCAGCTGTGTTGGTGGTTATTTTTGGTATTTTGTGGTTTTACAATTCGTCCGATCCAAACGAAAAACTGTTTGCCCAGCATTTTACGCCAGATCCCGGTTTGCCCACCACCATGAGCACAACAAATAACTATACTTTTTTTGATGGCATGGTAGATTACAAACAGCAAAACTATAAAACAGCCATCGAAAAATGGAAACCGTTATTGAGCGAAAAACCAGAAAATGACACGCTCAATTATTTTTTGGGCGTAGCCTACCTTGCTGAAAAAAATGAAAAGGAAGCCATTGAATACCTTCGCGAAGTTTCAAAAATCCAATCGAGTATGTTCCTTCAGGAAAGCTATTATTATTTAGGGTTGGCCTTTTTGAAAAACGGCGAAATTGAAAAAGCCAAGACAAATTTTGAAAAAAGCAATACTAAAGAAAGCCAAACACTCTTAAAAGAACTGAAAAAATAAGATGAAGCCTATTGTTGTATCATTCGTTTTTTTTGTGGTTTTTATATCACAATTCGGTTTGGCGCAACAAAAAAAGGGCACTTCGCTTCTGGACAGCTTGCTTTCAGAAAAAAAATACGAAAAGGCCCAAGCCGAACTTTATGCACAAATAGACCAATTAAAAAAAAGCAACGATTACAGTACGCTTTCCGGCTATCCTTATTATGTGGGTAAAATAACATTGGAAAATAGCGATCGGCAGCAAGCGATTCAAGAAATAAACACGTTCGTGGCCGATTTTAAAGAACGAACCGCCAATCCGATATTTCTTCAAGACCTATATGCCGAAATAGGTTCCTTTTATCAATCCATAGGGCTTCATGAAGAGGAAACCAAAAGTCATAAAACCGCACTGGAATATGCATTGAAAATTCCCGGAAAGCCCGGAAAAAAAATTGGCAAAGGCTATTACAATTTGGCGACAGGAGAATTGCGCGAAGGTAACGTAAGCCAAGCGATCGACAATTACAAGAAGGCATTGCGATATTATAAAAGCGACCCAGGAACCAATTTTCTGGATTATTATTTCAGCTATTCAGGCATGGGCACGTCTATGTATTATGCCTCAAAAATAGACAGCGCCATTTATTTTTATGAAAAAGCGGTGGATAATGTAGCGCAACTGGAAGACTCACCAATGAATTCGTATTATCGCCCAGCTCTGTTGCTCAACAATATTGCGGGTTTATATAGTTTTCAAGGTAACACCGCACAAAGCCTTGAAGCGATGAAAAAAAGCATTGCTTACAATGAAAAGTTTCTGAAATCTGACGCCGAAGCCTATAAAAAGACCGATGCGCAAAAAGCACATTTTCAATACATAGATAACTTGGCGGGGATTTACGAAAAACTGGGCGATTATAACAAACAACTGGATTTACTGATGTATTCCAGCCGTGGAAAACAGCAAGCTTTTGAAGCCGGGCATCCAGAGTTGTTCAAATCGAAAATTTTGTTGGGCAATGCGCAATTAAACCTTTTGAATTTTAAAGAAGCCGAAAAACACTTTAGCGAAGGCATTGCGGCCATAGAAAAACTTCCCAGTACGTTTTATGATTGGAGCGCAAGTGCCCATTATGGGTTGGCAAAAATTTATGCCGAAAATAGACAGACGGAAAAGGCAAAACAATTTTATAAAAAAGCCGCGACAGATTTCAGCCGCTCTTCACAAGACTATTACGACCCCATTGTGCTTACATTTTTTGAAGATGCCTCACAGTTTTACGCCAAAAACAACCAAAAGGGAAAAGCGTTGCAATTGGCTGAAAACGCTTATGAATATGTTACAAAGCATCAAGGGAAAAACACCCTTCCAGCCTTTTTGCAAACCGTGAATTTAGCCGCTGTTTATCTTGAAATAGGCGAAACAGAAAAGGCGTTGGAGTATAGCACCAATGCGTTAAGAACTTTTGAAGACCAAGCCTTTCAACGTAAAAACACGTTGGATTCCATTCAAGTGGAATTTAACAAGCCAGCTGCGATTTTGGTGCAATCCCAAGCCAAATATGAATTGAAGAAAGGAAGGGATTCGGTTTTTTTAAAAGGTCTTCTTGGCAATTTGCAGGAAGCTACTTCGATATTAAAACGGCGCAAACAATTTGTTGCCGCCCCCGAGAATATAAAAGCGCTTATTGAAGAAAACAACCAACTATACGACTTTGCAAAGAAACTGAATATAGCATTGTATGAAAAAACCCAAAATAAAACCTATCTAACAAACGTGCTTTCCTTGCACGAAACATCACTTTATAACCGAATACGTTCCCGGTTGAATTTAAGGGAGCAAATCAATGTCCCCAATGTGCCAAAAACTGTTTTAATTCGGGAAAAAAGGTTGAAGGAAAAACTTTCGACAGCACTTTCAAAAGAAGGGCTGAGCAATTATTTTGAAATTTCAGATCAATGGCAGGCATTTAAAGATTCATTAAAAGCAAACTATCCCAAATATTACCAAATGCGCTATGCTAAAATAGCCCCTACATTAAAAAATCTAAAACAATTTATTCCTGCCAGCACAACGGTTGTGCGGTATGTTTTTATTGAAGAAAACCTGTACGCTCTGGTCCTTACGAATACTGAAAAAAGTCTCCGTAAATTACCTTTTAAAAACGTGCAGCAGGACATTGCCCAGATAAATGAAAACCCTTTTAACGTTGCTGAAATAGCGCCAAAACTAAAGAACCTATATGATGCTTTATGGAAACCTTTTGAAAATGAAATAGAAACGGAAAAAGTCATTATCATTCCAGACGGCGAATTGTACAATGTCAGTTTTGAAACCTTGACGCCAAAACGGATTGCTTCGTTCAAAGAATTAGCAACAAACAGTTTGTTGGCAAAGCATACCATTTCGTACAATTTCAGTTTTCTGATTCTGGAAAATCAAAAAAAACAAACTGATTTTTCTGAAAACTTTATTGCTTTCGCACCCCAATTTTCTTCAGAAATGAAAACCAATTATGCAAGTACCGTAACAGATTCCCTGTTAATGGATCAAGGATACTTAACCCTGTTGCCGCAACCGTTCAGTATTGATTTGGTCGATAAATATGCTAAAAAGCTGGACGGGATGGCGTATGTTAACGAAAACGCTTCAAAAGATGCATTTGTAAACTATGCCAAAAACCATAAAATCATTCATATTGGCACGCACGCAGAGTCCAACAATATAAGTCCCGAGCTGTCCCGGCTGATTTTTGCCAAAACCACTTCAGAAGAAAAAAAGGATGAAAATTTTTTATACACCTATCAAATTTACAATTGCGACTTGTCTTCAGACCTTGCCATTCTTACCGCTTGCGAAACGGGAAAACCTTCCTATCAAGCCGGCGAAGGGATGATTTCTCTGGCACACGCCTTTGCCTATGCCGGGAGCGAGAGCATTTTGACCAGCCTTTGGAAAATAGACGAGCAATCAAGTGCAGAAATTATCGCGGCATTTTACGACAATTTGCAAAATGGCCTTGCTAAAGACCAGGCTTTAAAAGAAGCAAAATTAGCCTATCTTTCAAAAGCAGAAGGGCGCACGTTGGCGCCGCTTTATTGGGGCGGATTGGCAATTATGGGTAATACGGCGACTATAGAACTTCCGCAAAACGGATTTTCGTGGTACATATATGCCGGTATTGCCGTACTGGCTTTTTGTCTGTTTTTCTTTCTGTTGAAATGGTTGTAGTCTGGGTTTTTTATTCCGCTCTTTGAGCGGCCTGTAAATAATTCGAAATACACTGAAATGACTAATTTTACTGATTTAAGGCTGATTTTATCCTTTTTTAAAGGTTCCTTTCAAAGGAATAATTTGATTTGTTTTAATTTATAAAAAGACGCGAATACAATCTATTATTGATTTCGTCTTACGTCATATGTCTAAAAGCGAAGCGGTCTTAAATCTTAGTCGGACACGATTAATTCTATTAGTTAAATAAGAACCAATAACCCCATGGCTCCACATTTTTTTTTTACTTTCGTGAAAATCTTGTTTATTACACTATTTTGAAAAGTGCGGTTGCCACATTTTTGCTAATAACGTTCCTCTTTAACTTTGGAGGGTGTTATATTATTCTGAAATTTCAACAACATCAGGTAAAAAGGGAAATGATCCAGCAGATTAAAGCAGGTGTTGCTGATGCAGATTTGACCCAAATAAGAATCACTCCAGAAAACGAAGATCAACTTATTTGGGAAGATGGGGAAGAATTCCGTTACAAAGGGATCATGTACGATGTGGTGCACACCGAAAAAGTTGACCACAAAACCACCGTTTATCATTGCCTTACCGACACGCAAGAAACCAATTTGCTCGCAGAACTTCAAGATCTTATTAAAAAGAACAAAAAAACGAAAAACAATAGGAAGAATCCAGTAAAAACATTCTTCAAGGTTTTAAATAAAATTCCCCCTCAATTTCAAAAACAAGGGATAGCAATTTTTGAACCTACCCCAGAGGTTAATTTCCACTATGTAAATTATTACAACCCGCCCAAACTTGATATTTCAAGTCCTCCACCCAAAAAAGTTTGATGGTTTATTATAGAAAGCACCTCTTGCTTTCGCTTTAAATTAGGCAACATAGCCACTATGCCTGCCCATTCGTATTTATACAACTATTAAACTAATAACCCAAGGATAGAACCCTGGAACCAATTTTGCGTCGCAGCGCATCGGGAAATTATACATTTTTCTCGTCCGCCGTAGCGAAACGCGAAGGAGGATTAAACTTTCAAAATGATGAAAAAATTACTTTTATCCCTTTGTGGGATACTTATGTGCGCATCTGTCTTTGCACAATCCCAATTGAACGGGAAAGTCTTGGATGCCACCAATAACAACCCTCTTTCGGGAGCCACCATTAAAAAAAATGGAATCGAAACAACCACCACAGATGCCAATGGGGCATTTTCATTACCATGCAATAATAATGGAATGGCTTTGACAGTAACCTATATTGGCTACAAACCTTATACAGCCGAAGTAACCGATTGCAGCAAGAACCTTCAAATTTTGATGGTCCCATCGACCAGCAGCTTGGATGAGGTGCAACTTTCAGCAAATAGTTACAGGCAAGAATCGCTAAAAAAACCGGTTTCTGAAGTAAAACTGAACCCTGTCGAGTTAAACCGCGGTACCGGCCTGTTTTTGGACGATGCCATTAATGCCAACGTGCCTGGGGTTATCATGACACGGCGTGGGGTTTCTTCTGGGCAACAATTTAACATCCGCGGCTATGGGAATGGTGTTGGTTTTAAAGGCATCAGCAATAACTTTGACGGGCAAGGCTATAAGGTGTACCTTAATAACATCCCGATTACCGCTGCTGAAAACGTAACCCTATTGGATGATATTGACTTTGCGTCCATTGGGAGTGTTGACGTTATAAAAGGCCCCGCAGCCAGTAAATATGGTTTTGCCATTGCAGGGGCGGTAAATTTAAGGACCATCCGCCCCAAAAATGGGGAAACGTCCCTTTCACAAAAAGTGACCGTGGGCAATTATGGTTTGGCACGTTTTACTACTCAATTTCAAATGGGGCGAGAAAAAACGTCGTTATTGTTGAATTACGGCCACCAGATTTCCGATGGATTTATGGACCATAACAATTCCACTAAAGATTTTATGAATTTGGTTTTTGATTTCCGACCAAGTGAAAAACAACAAATCAGCACGTACTTTGGCTTTAGTAACAGCTATGACGAGCGTGGCGGCGAACTGACCATTGAACAGTATGAAAATGAAGATTACAGCGGGAGTCAGCGATATATTAAAAACAATGCCCATAGCGAAATAATTAGCTTTCGTGCGGGATTGAGCCATACGTATTCGTTCACTAATTGGTTGAGCAATACCACAACCGTCTTCGGCACCGGAACAAGCTCCAATAGCAGCTCTGCGGCGGGATGGAGTGAGGAGGCACCGCTCAATTACGGTACACGCTCGGTTTTTGACCTTGATTTTGACCTTGGTGGTGATTTTAGCCTTTCAGGACAGGCCGGACTCGAATTTCAAGAGAAACGCTCACAGGCATTGAGCTATAAAATGGTTGAAAACCCCAGCGATCCAGACGGCTACAATATTATTGGAGCAACGAGGAGCAATCAGTTTGCCACATCAAAAATCCATTTGTTGTTTACCGAATGGGTACTGAAAATGCCGTATGATTTTTCATTGACGGCTGGAGTGGGCAAGAGCTCGCTTTTTATAGATCTTGAAGATCGATTATACGATCCTGCTAGGGGTAAACCGAGGGTGGTTTCGGCAAATTATGACGATTTGGTTTCGCCGCATTTCGCCTTGAATAAGGTGTTCAACGATAACATTTCGGTTTATGCCTCTTATAGCAGCGGGTATAAAGCACCGGTGAGCGGAAACATCATCATCTCTGCCACGGGCGGTTTAAATACCGGTTTGGTACCTGAAGAAGGCAATCAATTTGAAATAGGTTCTAAAGGTAATTTGCTGCAAAACAAATTATATTATCAACTGGCGTTGTTTCAGGCAACGTTCAAAAATAAATTTACCTCAGTGGCAGTTCCCGCTGGCGATGGCACAACATTGTATTCCTATTTAGCCAATGGAGGAAAACAGGATCACAAAGGTGTTGAAGCCCTGCTGAAATACAACGCTTATGAATCTGCAACAGGTTTTTTCCGAAGCGTGAATCCGTATCTAAATGTAACGTATTCCGATTTTAAATATGAGGATTTCCAATATGAAGCCGTAAGCAGGGATGGCGAACTCATTTCACAAGATTACAGCGGTAATGACGTTGCCGGGGTTGCACCTTGGGTGATTAATGCAGGGGTAGATGTAAATACAAACCTTGGGTTCTACGGAAATATTACGTATATGTACCGTGATGCTGTCCCTTTTACTTCGGACGGACTGAATGTAGCCGATTCGTACAGCTTGCTTAATGGAAAAATAGGCTATAGAACCAGCTTTGGGCAGTTTGACTTAGATGCATTTTTTGGTGCCAACAACATTACGGGCACGCAATATTACTATATGCTCTTCTTGAACCAATTGGACGATGCCTACATTCCAGCACCATTGGACACCAATTATTTTGGGGGTGTAAACCTGAAATATAATTTCTAAGAAATAATATGATTAAATGCAATTAAAGCAGTTTAAAGTTAAATTAGGTTTTAATGATTCTGTTTCCCTGAGCGCAGTCGAAGGGTTAAACATCTTGACTGCGCTCGAGGCGACAGATAAGAATAATTTGCTTTGGAAATAGGTATAACATATAAACATAGAACAAGAAGAAGGTATTGAAAAGGCGCTTTGCATGTTTTTAGGGCCAACACTTTTTTAGTTGAATCGTTTCTTAATAGGGCTTTATTAAATGAAAGCTCTTTTCAACCTTCTTTTTTAAAAAATTAAATGAATGAAAAAAATAATTATATATACGGTATTGGTACTTTCGGTTTCAGCTTGCGGTCGTTTTGGAAATGAGGATAAAAAGAAAGACCATAAAGAACGCCTTGTTGTTATTTCAAAACAATACAACGAAATTATTTATGCGCTTGGCGCGGAAGAAAACGTGGTTGCAGTCGATGTTTCGAGCACCTATCCACCAGAAATAAAAGAACTGCCAAACGTAGGCTATCACCGCGCATTGAGTGCCGAAGCCATATTGGCCATGAAACCAACCTTAATATTGGAAGACAATAATATAGGTCCCGAACACGTGATCACCCAGTTAAAAAAGCTAAAAATTCCGATGAAACAATTTGGGAAATACGAGCATACCATTGCCGGCACCGATTCGTTAATGCACGAAATGGGACGGTATTTTGAAAAAGAATCTAAAGCCGAAGAGCTCTGCAAAAAACTGGACAGTGATATGAAAATAGCATTGGAAAACACCGATAGCTATAAAGAAAAACCAAAAGTATTGATGATTCACTTCGGAAGGGCTTCCAATATTTACTTGGTCATGACCAAAAACAGCACAGCCGGAAAACTGATGGAATGGGCCGGAGGCGAAATGGCCGTGGAGGGCGAACGTGGCATGAAGCAATTTTCACCAGAGGTAATTGCAAAATCAGATCCAGACGTTATTTTGCTCACCGATTATGGATACGACCGTTTGGGCTCTATGGAAGGAATAGCCGATCTTCCCGGTGTTTCCAGTACCAGGGCTTTTAAAAACAAACGGGTCTATCGGGTGGAAGAACACGATATGGTCTATTTTGGGCCGCGAACCGGCGAAGTGGTATTAAAACTTCAAAACCTGATACATCAAGATGGAAAAAGCCAGTAGTCGCTATAAAGGTATTTTTCCAGTATTGAGCGTGGTACTGCTGATTATTGTATTGCTTTCAATCCGGTATGGAGCGGTTTCGATCACGTTGGAGGATATGGTTTCGGCATTTCAAAAACATCTCTCAGGAGAACAAGGCTTAAACCTCACCGAACGTATTTTTATGGAAATCCGTTTGCCACGGGCCATCCTCTGTATTTTTGTTGGGGCCAGTCTTGCGGTTGGTGGGGCTTTGTTGCAAGCCTTGTTTCGAAATCCAATTGTCGAACCTGGTTTGGTAGGTACGTCGTGCGGGGCGGCTTTTGGTGCTGCATTGTATTTTGCATTGGGAGCCACGTTCAATTTTAATGTTGGGGAATATACGCTCCCATTAGCCGCTTGTTTGGGCGCGATCTGTTCCACAGCGTTGGTGTTCTTCCTGTCGCAATCCAAACAAACCGGTAAAAGCTCTGTCGTAACCTTATTGTTGGTCGGTATTGCCATCAACGCCTTGTTTTTGAGCGGCGTTGGTTTTTTATCCTACATTGCGCGTGATCCACAAGCACGGTCCATCATTTTTTGGAACTTGGGTACCCTTTCCGGTGCCAATTGGCCAGCCGTCATAATCGTGGGAATTTCTACCATCACTTGCTTGGTGATTTCATTGCGGTATGCGAAACATTTGAACGCTTTGATGATAGGCGAGGAGGAAGCCCAGTTTATTGGTGTCAACCTCAAAAGCCTAAAATGGAAAATCTTGCTTATCAATGTCATTATGGTAGCGGTAGCAACGGCTTTTGTAGGGGTTATCAGTTTTGTGGGGCTTATTGTGCCACACTTGTTGCGGATATTAAAAGGATCGGACAACCGTTTTCTTATTCTGAATAGCGCCGTTTTGGGCGGTGTGTTACTGTGCCTGGCCGATTTATTGTCCCGAATGCTCTTGCGCCCAGCCGAACTTCCTATTGGGATTGTAACTTCGGTAGTGGGCGTGCCTATTTTTATAATCCTGTTACGAAAGAAAAATTATTTCTTCTAAAGATGATTCAAACACAAAACATAACCTATACAATTGGGGACAAAATAATCCTTGACGATATTTCGGTCACGTTCAACCCTGGAAACCTCAACTTGATTATTGGCCCCAACGGTGCCGGAAAATCCACATTGGTAAAAGTGATCTGCAATCAAATTAAAGCTAAAGAAGGATGGGTGCAGTATGGAAGTGAAAATTTAGCTGACATGACGGTTTCCCAATTGGCAAAAATACGTGCGGTATTGTCCCAGAACATTGAATTGGCCTTCCCATTGCAAGTTTCTGAAGTGGTGATGATGGGACGGTACCCGCACTTTTCGGTTAAACCCACGGAAAAAGACAAAACCGCATGCGAAGAAGCCATGCGCTTTTTTGATGTTTGGGAGATGGCCAACCGGGATTATATGACGCTGAGCGGAGGCGAAAAACAACGTGTCCATTTTGCCCGGGTGGTGGCGCAAATATGGTATCCGCCTGAAAATAATATGGGACGCTATTTGGTGTTGGACGAACCCCTTACTTTTTTGGATGTGCATTATCAGTTTCACTTTATGCACAAACTGCTCGAATTGTTAAACCAAAAGGACATTGTGGTAGTTGGTGTGGTGCACGACCTTAATTTGGCAGCTAAATTTGCAGACCACATTGTATTGCTAGATCACGGAAAGTTGTTGGCCGCTGGCTCTAAAGAAGAGGTGTTGACCAAGGAAAATATTAAAACTGCGTATCGGTTAGAACCCATTATTCACAGTGAAAAAGAAAGCATGTATTTGTTTTTTGAATGAACATAAAAATTAAAAACAACTCATCTTTAGCTGTTTAACATAGCGTTATAACATTCTTTCTGAAGCTTTCACTAACTTTAGAATAGAGAAATTGATTTTTAAAATCTAATGTTATGAAAAATTTCAAAAAAGGCGATCACGTAAAATGGAATTCCGAAGCAGGGGAAGTAAGCGGCAAAATAATCAAGGTGCATCATTCCGATTTTGATTACAAAGGCCATACCCATCATGGCAGCAAGGATGATCCTCAATACGAGATAAAAAGTGACAAAACCGATCATATCGCTGCGCACAAGGGCTTTGCACTTTCAAAAGCATAAAGGGTATATGGATTTGAAAGCAATAAAAGGTGATATTACGACCATTGAAGCAGATGCCATAGTTAACGTTGCTAACGCCTCACTTATGGGTGGCGGCGGTGTGGACGGAGCTATTCATAGAGCGGGCGGACCGGAAATTTTAGAAGAATGTAAAAAAATCGTTGCCAAACAAGGTAAATGCAAAACGGGTGAAGCCGTTGTAACCACAGCAGGAAAACTGCCATCAAACTATGTAATTCACACTGTAGGCCCGGTATGGAAAGGAGGCAACAAGGATGAAGTGCAAAAACTTGCCAATTGTTATAAAAACTCCTTAGCTCTTGCGGTGGAAAACAACTGCAAAACCATTGCTTTTCCCAATATAAGTACGGGAGTATACGATTTTCCAAAAGATAAAGCAGCTGAAATTGCCGTTAAGACCATGAAAATGTTTTCAGAAAGAAACAATACAATCGAAAAAGTTGTTTTTGTGTGTTTTGATGAAGAAAACTTCAACCTGACAAAAAACGAACTCTAAAATCAGATTAAAAAATCAGGTGGTCAATTCAAGCACTTTCATCATGGTTTTATAATTCCGTGTGGTGGCGGAGACTTTTAGTTTGGTTTCAAAAAAATTGTTGTTGCATTTGGTCCTACCGTATCCGGTTTCACTGTAAAAATACACACAATATGGAGTGATGTGGAATTCTTCATTGGGATAGGCTTTAGGATCAATTGCTTTTATGAGCTCTTGTTGGGGTGGTTGGTGTAATAATGTAAAATAGCTTTTGATTTTCTTTTCTTCGGAAAAAGGACAATTTTGTACAATGGTTTCAATTTCTGAAGCGGTTTTGACCAATACCGGTACGTCCCAGCCGTATTTTTTGGTAATAGCCTCAGAAATTTTTGAAGCCACATCTTTTTCCGAAGTGTCAAAAATCCAATTCCCTGTGTGGAGGTACACTTTAGGTTTTTTAAAACCTAACTTATTTAGCGTAGCAACCTGCTCGGCTTTTGGAAATTTTTTCTTCCCAGCTACATTGATGCCCCGTAAAAATGCGATGTGGGCTTGCATGATTAAAAGTCTTGGTATTGACCCAAAATGTTCAAGATGGTAACTTTGTTGCCAATAACATTATAGTGAAGTGAATATGGAAATATTTTGAAATGAACAATGCGTACATTCCTATATCTAATTTGAAAAAGATAAGGATTTTGCTCTAAAAACTGAATATGCTCATCAAAATCAAAGAAAAACTCCATTTTCTTGTCCATAGCATCGTAAAAGCATTCTGCCTTTTTCAACTCTCGTTCTGCATCAATCGACAATATTACGAGAAATGCCATACTTCTTTCTTATTTCGTCTATTGGAATAGTTTTTAAAGTGCCTTTTTCTTGACGTTCCAAGAGATCGTCCATCATCGCTTTATATTCCACAGATGGTTCTGCTAATTGACGTGCTAAGTTTTCAAAATGATTTTCAATATAATTTTTCAAAGACCTATTGTTAGCTTTCGCCTCTTTTTCAAGTATTTCCAAGGTCTTTTCGTCCAGTTCGATCAATTTTTTCTTTTTCGCCATGATATATTTTTTATATAGTAAATATATACTTTATATATCTAATCTGCAACACTTTGGGCAGCTATAAAACCGCCTGTCCACGCATTTTGGAAGTTAAAACCGCCAGTAATAGCATCGATATTCAATACTTCGCCTGCAAAATAGAGGTTTTTGTGTTTTTTGCTTGCAAAGGTTTTAAAGTCCACTTCTTTCAGTTCAATCCCACCCGCGGTCACAAACTCTTCTTTAAAGGTGCTTTTTCCGTGAACGTTAAAACGGCTTTCGGTAAGTTGTGACGCTAACGCAACAATTTGTTCTTTTGAAATATCGGCCCAAGTGAGGGTTTCTGAAATGCCTGAAGCAGTTACCAAACTTTGCCATAACCGTTTGGGAAGGTCGAATTGGGCGTTTTTTAAAACGGTTTTTTTAGCAAGTTGCACTTTAAGGTCTTTAAGCATTTCTGAAGTGTCTTCTTTTAAAGCATCCAGCAGCCAATTAACTTGAATCGAAAAGTGATAATTCGTTGGCTCTAACAATCGGGCGCCCCACGCCGAAAGCTTTAAAATGGCCGGCCCGCTCACGCCCCAGTGCGTGATAAGCAAAGGGCCTTCACTTTCGAGGATTGTTTTTGCATTTTTATTTAACACTTTAACGGAAGCTTCCGTGCTAATACCTGGTAAGTTTTTTATCCGCTCATCATCAATATTAAAAGTAAATAAAGAGGGAACTGGCGGAATTATAGTATGGTCTAACCCTTCCAATAATTTCCATATTTTGGGGTTACTGCCGGTTGCAACCACTAATTTTTCTGCTGAAAATGTTTCGGAAGCCGTTTCGATGTTCCAAAACTCATCTTGTTTGTTTATAACCTTCACCGCTTGTCCCTTCAATACTTCAATCCCCAACCGTTCGGTTTCTGAAACAAAACAATCAATGATGGTTTGTGAGCTGTCGCTTACCGGAAACATCCGGCCGTCTTCTTCAATTTTTAGTTCTACACCTCTTTTTGAAAACCACCCGATAGTGTCACCCGTCATAAAACTGTGGAAAGGGCCCAACAGCTCTTTTTCGCCCCTTGGGTAGTTTTGGGTGAGCTCTTTTGGCAAAAACTCGGCGTGCGTCACGTTGCAACGTCCGCCACCGGAAACTTTTACTTTGGTAAGTACTTCTTTTCCGCGTTCGAGAATGATTATTTTTAATTCCGGATTTCTTTCCGCAGCATTGATAGCTGTAAAAAAACCGGCTGCTCCGCCGCCAATTATTATGACATCAGCATATATCAATTTGAATATTTCTCTTTGGCAAAATCATTGCACAACAGGATGGTTTCTTTTACATCTTCAAGTGTAGTACGGGGATTAATCAAGCACATGCGTAAAACAGTTTGTCCGTTTAAAACGGTGGTAACCAGTAATGCTTTGCGAGAGCCCACAATTTTTTCTGAAATGTATTGGTTCAATTCATCGAGTTCATCTTCAGAGAGCTTGTTGCCAATGGGGTTGTACCGGAAGTTGATAACCGCCAATGTTGCAGGCGAAATAATTTCCCAATTGGCACTTTTCCGAAGTAAATCTTCTACTTTTTCAGCTAATTGAATGTTGTATGTTATAGCATCTCTAAACGCTTTTAAGCCAAATGTTTTGATAGACATGTAAAACTTTAACGCTCGGAAACGACGGGTCAATTGCACACCGTGATCGTAAAAGTTGATTTCACTTTCGTTGCCTTCTACATCGCGTAAATATTCTGGCGTTTCAGTAAAAGTGTTTTTAAGCCATTTACTGTTACGCACCAACAAGCATCCCATTTCGTATGGTTGGAAAAACCATTTGTGTGGATCTACGGTGAGCGAATCTGCTTTTTCAATGCCTTTCAATAATTTTTTGCCGTTTTTAGCCAAAATAGCGGCTCCACCGTACGCACCATCAATATGGAACCAGATATCTTCTTTTTTACAGATTTTTGAAAGTTCGGAAAGCGGATCGACCGTTCCAGTGTTGGTGGTTCCCGCCGTGGCGATCATACAAAAAGGCTGCAGACCTTCCAAACGGTCTTTGGCAATGGCGTTTCGCAGTTTGTTGAGTGATAACTTAAATTCGATATCCGTAGGGATAATACGTATTTGTTCCTTTTTAAACCCTAATATCCGAATTGCCTTTATATTTGAAGAATGCGCTTGGTCTGATAGATAAATCACGGCTTTTGAAAAGTTATCACCGCATTTAATGCGCCGTGCTGTTACAATTGCTGTTAAGTTGGCCATAGAACCACCACTAGTGAAAATTCCGCCTCCTTTTTTCAATGGAAAGCCAAAAATCTTAAGTAACCAGTTTAAGGTTACGATTTCAAGTTCTGCCGCAGCAGGTGAAGCCGCCCAACCACCGGAAAATATATTAAATCCAGTTGCCAAGGTATCAGCCATCGCACTGATATAATTACTGGGACCTGGAACAAAGGAATACGATTTTGGGTGTGATACGATGTTACTTTTGGTCATCACATTTTTCAACACAAAATCGAGTACTTTATGGGCGTCTTCTGGGTTTTCAGGGGCTTGTTCCAAGAAAAGATTGTCCATTTCTTTTCTGGAGGCCAGAGCTACGGGGTGTTTTTCATTTTGGGTGTCAAAATGTTCTACTATGGCATCAACTACTTCGTAGCCGTATTTTTTCATTTCGGCTTTATCCAACTCTAATTTTGCGTTTTTATCCAGCTTCACTTCTTTTTTGTTACGAGGTTTTTAGAAGTGCAAAATTACGGTTTTAACAGTAGATAGGGAGCATTAAATAAAAAAACACGTTGATAATTAAACCAACGTGCTTTTAAAAATATATTAAAGTGATGTTTTATTGAATCACTAATTTTTCGGTAGTTGAAGCTTTCCCGTTGCTGAAGGTTGCAAAATAAACCCCAGATGGAATGTTCAACGGTACCGTGTTTTTCCCTTCGGAAAGCGATTTGGCAACAATCAATTTTCCTGTAACATCATAAACAGTTATTTCAGAAAAAGAAAAACGATTGTCAAACTGAATTTGGTTTGTGGCAGGGTTTGGATAAAAACTGAAATTTTCAATGGTGTTTTCATCAATACTTAAAACACCACATAGAAAAGGATCAAAAATCACTTCGCCCAAAGATGCATCATCCACCACGTGAAAAATAACATCCTCAACCTGTTGCTCGGTGCTTTCCTGTCCTTCTATCCAGCAATTGTTAATGGCTTGCAGGGTGTTGGGGGTGTTGTTGTACAAGGCAAAGGTCTGTCCATTGTTTCCATTTTCAGAAAAGACATTTTCGCCTATGTTGTCTGCGCCATCTCCCAGATTGATGGAAGCTTGGTCAATCACGGTGATGCCCCAAAGGTTTCGTCTAATTTCATTGCCAGAAGCGATTACCTCCATCCCCGCAGATGCGCTGTTGAGCGAAATTCCGCTTCCGCCCAATGCTGGGTTGCCTTGCGTGTCGTTGTCTTCAATTATATTGTTGGTTACGTAAGCGAAAGAGTTGGACCCCACGACAGTCATTCCGTAGCGGTTATCAACAATCGTGTTATCGTCTATGCGAGCCAGTATCTGTCCGCTTCCCCCAAAAAAGTTGGCTATGGCGATTCCACCCACTTGATCCAGACTTCGGTCGCCGATAATGGTGTTTTGCATTATCCTAAGGGTATCGGCTGGTTTTGTAATGCCTAGATTAATTTGCGGACGGTTAGAGTTGGACTGGTTATTGCCTTCTAAGAAATTGTTGAAAATATAAGGGGATACCTCACTGTTTGCACCCGAGCTGATTGCCGGCAACTCATTAAATGTAATGGTATTATTGGTAATTTGCGGTGTTCCATTTGACAAGGAAATAACACTGCCTGTAGCAGCGCCCGAAACATTATTGGTCAGCGTACAGTTGTTAATGGTGAAATCGGCAGTTATAACCTTTAACCCGCCTCCATATTCTATGGTTGTGTTTTGAATGTCGATGCTTGAAGATTCCTCAAAACGGAAGCCGTCGTAAGGTTGTGACGTATCGGTTGCGGTAACGGTAACAGCAGTAGCGGTTACATTAAAGGTTCCTTCAACGGTAATCAACAAAGCTGCATCGATTGAGAGCGTAAGGTCGGTATCTATTAAAAAAGTATCGGTTTGGGCAATGACAAGATTTTCCAATAGTGTGTAATCGGTTCCCGATACTGTAACAGTGGTAGGGCTTAGCGTGGCGATATCATCCAAAGTGTAAGTGCCGCCATCATTGGGCGTTGTGTAGGTTTGGGCGATTAATGCTGAAAAAGTGAATACAACAAGTAAACACGATAGGGTAATTTTTTTCATGATAGTATTTTTTGTTTCTATGCCCAAAAATACAAATAAGCAGCCGGTTTTAAGGTGTGCCTTAAAATTTTAAAATTTTTCTGTTTTTTTTCTGAAGAAAACAATCAATTAAAAACACTACATTTATAGCATGGTTTTATATGTTGCTATCATTATCTTCATTATAAGTCCTTTTTTCCCGGCTACTGAAAACCCGCACTGGTTTTTTAGGATACCCGATTTCATCAGGTTGCAGTCTATTGCCATACAGTTGGTTTTGCTTGTTCTTTTCTTGATTTTTGAAGATCCGTTTACAATTTTTAGTTGGGTATTATTAGGTGCGCTTATCGCGACCATTGCATATCAAGTGGTTAAAGTGTTTCCGTACAGTCAATTTTATCCGCGCCGTAAGCCAGATTTCCCCAGTGATGGCTGTGTTTCTATATTGGCGGGGAATGTGTTACAGGACAATAAGGAGTACCATTTGTTTAAAGCTGAAATAAAACATTACGATCCAGACCTTGTCCTTGCCATGGAAACCGACAAATCTTGGGAGGCAGGCCTTTCTGAAATAGAAGCAACCTATCCTTATAGCGTCAAAATACCTTTGGATAATTATTATGGAATGTTGTTGTATTCCAAAACCGAATTGAAAAACGTGGAAACGCATTACTTTGTAGAAGAAGGGGTGCCTTCCATACTTTTTGATTATCCGCTCTCAGGAAACCGAACCGTGTTTTTCGCTTGTTTACATCCTGCGCCGCCAAGTCCCACCGAAAACGAAACCTCTAAAGAACGCGATGCCGAATTGATGGTAGTGGGCAAAAAAATAAGGAAGCTCGACAAGCCGGTAGTGGTCTGTGGCGATATGAACGATGTGGTTTGGAGCCGCACCACGCGTTTGTTCAAAAAAATGACCGCCATGATCGATCCGCGCATTGGCCGTGGTTTTTTTCCTACCTATCATGCTGGATACTGGTTGATGCGTTTTCCTTTGGACCATTTGTTCCATACCAAGGATCTGTTTGTAAAAAAAATGGTAAGAACCAAAAACTTTGGCAGCGACCATTTTGCCATGTACTATGAGATACATCACAAAAACGGCAAAAAACCGAAAACCAAAGGAAACCTGAATGGCGAGGAGAAAGAAGAGGTTAATGAGAAAATCGAGGAGGGAAAATAGTGTTTGACTAGAAACCGAAATTTTAAATAATAAGCCGCACTTCGCCCAATTCTTGTATCCGGTAAGGAAAATGCTCTCCTGGGGCGCCAATGAACATAAAATTGGTAGGGATGTTCCATCGTTTGGAAAGTTCTTTTATTTTTTCTGGGTTGAATGTTCCGGGTTCTTCTACAAAATCGATCTGGATATCTGGATAGGCCCTGTTGAGCACTTCAATGTCTTTTTTGAGCTCGCCTTCAACCGTGGCGCCTTCTTCCAGTACGGCAACTATTTTTATTTTTCGGGTTGGTTCATTTTTCTTTACATAGAGCATGACCTTGTTGAGCATTTCAACATTTTCATGGTTGGTGAAAAACACAAATTCCTGATTATTAATCTGCGCCAGTTCTTTGACGGTTTTTCTGTGCAACAGCCGTAAAAACTTGTGGTTTTCGGGAAAAATATATTTTGCCATCGATAAAACAGCTTTCATAATATACGTACGGTACAACATAAAAAACACGACCATAAGCGTAGGGATTAAATACTCGATAAAAATAGCAAGGTAGGGTGGGTTTAATACAATATTGCCCACAATGGCAGCGGCCACGGCGGTGATGGCTATTAAAAGTCCAGTCCAACTGGCGCGTTCGGGCCTGGGAAGGGTTTTTCGGTTTACTTTCAGCAAAATATTGCCAATGCCAAAAAGCACCATGACCAATAAAAAAGCAATGGTGTAAACCCCAGCAAGTTTGGCGAGATCGCCTTCGGTTACAAATAAAATGGAGGTACAGAGCACAAAAAACAAGATAAAAATGGGGTAAGAGGTGTTCCGTTTGCTCTTTTTCAGTAAAAATTTTGGCAAAATACGGTCTAAAGCCATGCGTTCCATCAATCCGCCAACCCCAACGAACGATGTCAATACCGCCCCGCTCAACACCAATGCGGCATCCAGCCCAATTAAAAACGAAAGCCAATTTCCGCCAGAAGCCTTCCCTAAAAACGATAACAAAGCATCTTGATTCGCATTTACAGTTTCAATGGGGATGATGGCCAAAGCCAAAAAGGCGATAAGCGGATTGAAAATGCTCACAATAACCCACATATTCCGCAAGGTTTTGGGGAAGACGCCTTTTTTCTGTTCTTCTACAAAATTGGCAGAGCTTTCAAACCCGCTAATACCAAGCATAGCCGCAGAAAAGCCGAAAAACAAGGCCGTTACGATGCTTCCTTGAATAGGGGTGTTAAAATTTGCCGTCAATATGTCGAACCCGCTGGTAAAAAAATGGTAGATACAGAAACCGCAAAGCAAGGTCAAAGAAGTTAAATGAAACAAAAATATGGCAATGGCCACTTTTGAAGATTCCCCGATACCTAAAATAACCAAACACATGAAAACAAAAAGCACCCCAATGGTTACCGGAAACACCGGGATGCCATCCCATATGCTGGCGGCGTATTTTACGGCCTCACTACCCGAAAGCACGGCGGTTGCCATATACGATAACACCGTCAAGGCTGCAGCGAGCGAGGCGGTCGATTTTTTGGTGGTATTGAGCAATGCATTGTAGGCTCCGCCGTTCAATGGCAGGGCGCCAACGACTTCCCCATATATTTTTCGGAATAAAAAAAGAACAACGGCAACTATTAAAAGGGAAACCCAAGCGTATTGCCCTGCGTAGAATATGGCCAGGGCTGAAACATATAAACAAGAAGAGCTGATATCGTTGCCCGAAATTGCAGTAGCCTCCAATTGGTTTAGTTTTTTTGACATCTTGGAGATTATTTACCATAAAGGTAAAAAAGATCGGGGGGAAAGATTTAAAGGTTGTGTTAAAGAATGGGCTAAATAAAAAAAGCTCCTCTGTAAAAGAGAAGCTTTATAATGTGCGGGCGGAGAGACTCCCTTCGGCTCGTTCCTCGCTCAGGATAAACTTCTCGTCTCCATTAAAGTTTCGTTATGTTTAAAAACAAAAAAAGCCAACTCGTTAAAGTTAGCTTTCTTATTAAGTGCGGGCGGAGAGACTCGAACTCTCACACCTTGCGGCACTAGATCCTAAGTCTAGCGTGTCTACCAATTCCACCACGCCCGCATTTCAATACATTCCTTTTTGTTTCAAAAGGAGTGCAAATATACATAAACTTGATAATTGGCAAACAAATTTTTTAGATAAAATTTTGTTTTTGGTACCTTTAGCTTTTCAGTAAAAAAATACGATACATTCCTATGAAAAGTGCAAAACCATATATTGAAGAACACAAACAACGATTTATTGACGAGTTGATCGAACTGCTTAAAATTCCGAGCATTAGTGCCGACCCAGCATATAAAGACGATGTGTTCAACACAGCCGAAGCCGTAAAAGACAGCCTTAAAAAAGCAGGTTGCGACACCGTTGAAATTTGCGAAACGCCCGGCTATCCCATTGTCTATGGCGAAAAAACAATCGATAAAAACTTGCCAACGGTTCTCGTGTATGGCCATTACGATGTGCAACCACCAGACCCGATGGATCTTTGGAACAGTCCGCCATTTGATCCGGTTATTGAAAAAACCGAAATTCATCCCAACGGAGCCATCTTTGCCCGTGGCAGCTGCGACGATAAAGGACAGATGTACATGCACGTAAAGGCCTTGGAATATATGACCGAAACCAACCAACTGCCCTGTAACGTAAAATTTATGATCGAGGGTGAAGAGGAAGTGGGCAGCGCCAGTCTGGAATGGTTTGTTACCCGCAACAGGGAAAAACTGGCCAACGATGTTATTTTAATCAGCGATACTGGGATGATCGCTAAAGGCACGCCATCTATCACCACCGGCTTGCGTGGCCTTAGTTACGTTGAGGTTGAAGTGACCGGTCCCAATCGCGATTTGCACAGTGGCTTGTACGGTGGAGCAGTGGCCAACCCCATAAATATTTTGGCAAAAATGATCGCCTCGCTTCAAGATGAAAACAACCATATTACCATTCCCGGGTTTTATGACGATGTTGAGAATCTTTCAGAAGAGGAGCGTGCTAAAATGGCCGAAGCTCCTTTTGACAAAGAAGCCTACAAAAAAGCAATCGGTATTGGTGATGTGTATGGCGAAGCGGGATATACCACTAATGAACGCAATTCCATACGCCCAACCTTGGATGTCAACGGTATTTGGGGTGGTTACACTGGCGAAGGGGCCAAAACGGTAATTCCCAGCAAGGCCTACGCTAAAATAAGCATGCGATTGGTGCCTAACCAAGACTGGAAGAAAATAAGCCAATTGTTCAAAGATCATTTTGAAAGCATAGCACCCAAAGCCGTTACCGTAGAAGTGAAGCCACATCACGGCGGCCAAGCGTATGTAACGCCAATCGATAATACGGGATATAAAGCCGCCAGTAAAGCGTACGAAGAAACCTTTGGGAAAACTCCAATCCCGCAACGTAGCGGTGGCAGCATCCCGATTGTGGCCTTGTTTGAAAACGAACTGAAAAGCAAGACCATTTTAATGGGCTTTGGGTTGGATACCGATGCCATCCATTCCCCTAATGAACATTTCGGGATATGGAATTATCTAAAAGGAATTGAAACCATCCCGCAGTTTTATCATTATTTTACTGAGATGAGTAAATAACAGTTCATAAAAAAGACCTGCAAGTTAGCCTAATGTGCAGGTCTTTTTCTATAGACTTGTAGCCTTCAACCTTTTTATGGCGAAGAAATTCATTTTTTTCAACTATTAAATAGTAACTTCAAATTCATGGAGCAATTTTAAAAGTACGGTTTCAGTAGTCGATAAAAATTTAGTCGTATTTTTCATGGTATCCAGTTCTTCGAAATAGGTCTGGATAGAACTGTCCTCGTATTTTTCAACTATAACAGGGTGCACGTAATAATTTCGACAAACGGAACGGGTGTTGCCTAAACCTTCGGCAGCGGCATCTATGGCCGTGAGGATGTTCTTTTTGTTCTGTTTCTTGTTTTCTTCGATGCCTAATTGATAAAGGGTCTCAAAAACGATCTTGCTGGCTGCCCACGTTCTAAAATCCTTAGCCGAAAAAATATCTCCCGAAATATCCTTGATGTACTCGTTTACCATACCACTGTCAATGCTGTGGTGATCGCCATCTTCGTCGTAGTACTGAAACAGTTCCCAACCGGGAATTTCTTCGCACTGTAACACCAATTTCTGCAAGCGTTTGTCCTTTAAGGGGATGCGGTGTTTTTTGCCTTTTTTCCCTGTAAACTCAAACAACAATTTGTTGTCCATGACCGCTACGTGCTTGGTTCGCAACGTGGAAAGCCCGTACGATTTGTTGTTCTTGGCGTAATAGGAATTCCCTATCCTGATGTGGGTTTCTTCCATTAAATGCAAGACGACCGCCAAACATTTTCGCTGGTCCATTTTTGGGCGTTTCAGGTCTTCTTCAATTTGCTTTCTTATCTTAGGGAGTATTTTGCCAAAAGCAGCCATCTTAAAAAACTTGGTCCTGTTGCGTATTTTTGACCAATGTGGATGGTAGCGGTATTGTTTGCGGTTTTTTTCGTCCCGTCCTACTACTTGCAAATGACCGTTTTTTAAGGGGGTGATAAAGACATCGGTCCAAGCGGGAGGGATGACCAAACTTTTAAAACGCTTAATGGCCGATTTGCTTTTAATCTTTTTACCTGCTTCGGTGTAATAGAAACCACGGCCGTGGCGGTGCCTTTGTATGGTGAGTTTTTTTTCGGTAACATACACCAAATCTGCCAATGCGGCGGCCTTTTCAGGTTTTTTCAGTATTTTTTTAAGATCGGGTATTTTTTTTGCCATCTTTAAAAATAGCGGTAAAAAGTATTAATTTATCTTAACGGATTTACAAAAATTTCAGAAAAAAAACCGGTAACCTATTCAAAGAGTTAGTTTGAAATTTTAAAAAGGCTGCAAACTTGGTGCACTTTGCGTTTAGGTAAGTTACATCTTCTTTACAAAATCGGTAATGATTACAATTTGTTGCCCGTCAACCTTGCCTTCAATATACTTTTCGTTGTCGTGATCCAAAGAAATACGGCGAACGGCTGTACCCTGTTTAGCAACCATGCTGCTTCCCTTTACTTTTAAATCTTTGATTAGAACTACCGAATCGCCCGCTTCCAGAACATTGCCGTTGCTGTCGCGATGCACAATTGCTTTTTCCTTGTTTTCTGCGAGCCCTGCCTTGGCCCATTCCTTGATGTCGTCTTCCATATACATCATATCCAACAAATCTTGTGGCCAACCCTCATTTTTCAAGCGTTGCAACATACGCCAAGCCATAACCTGCACTGCTGGGACGGTGCTCCACATACTGTCGTTGAGGCAACGCCAATGGTTGGGGTCGCGCTTGGACTCATCTTCAATTTGTTCTTTACACGTTGAGCAAAGTAAGATGCTGGCTTCCACACCTTCTTTAGGGGAATCAGGAACTGCAAAAACAGATAGATTTTCTGTAGAAGTACACAATTCACATTTGTTTTCAGCTCGTTTGTATAGGTCGCGTTCCAGGCTCATAATTTTTAATTTTCGGTAAAGATACTTTAATTCAATCTCCATTGAAATTTTAATTTTTTCTGAAAAAAAGTCTATTCTATGTTTGTAGAATACAAAATATTATTCTATATTTGTAGAGTTAATTCTAATTTTGTAGAAACATGGCACTGTCCAATTCCGAAGAACAACTCATGCAATTGCTCTGGAAACAGCAAAAAGCATTTATGAAAGACTTAATCGAGGCCTATCCAGAACCCAAACCGGCACCAACCACGGTGGCTACGTTATTGAAACGTATGCAGGACAAAAAATTTGTGGATTACAAACAACTGGGGCGGTCTAGGGAATATTTTCCGTTGGTAAAAAAGAAGGACTATTTTTCCAAGCAAATGAATGGCATGATCAAAGACTTTTTTAACGATAGCGCCTCGCAATTTGCTTCGTTTTTTACACAAGAAACCGATTTGAGTAAAGAAGAATTGGAAGATTTAAAAAAACTGATTGACCAACAACTTAAAGAAAAGTGATATGGAAGGGTACCTATTTAAATCGGCCGCTTGTCTATTGATTTTCTTTGTTTTCTATAAGGCTTTTTTAGAAAACATAAGTGCGCACACCTTTAAGCGGTTCTATTTGTTGGGTTCGGTTGCGGTTTCTTTATCAATTCCGTTGGTAACATTTACCAATTATGTTGAAATGGCGGGCATTACCAACCACCCAGCTTATAGGGCTGTTTCAGTAGATGGAACAATCCCTGTTAAAGAAAACATTGATTATTTGCCATACATTTTATGGTCTATTTATGGATTAGGCGTTTCATTTTTCGGTTTTCGTTTTTGCAGAAATCTTTTCGGAATTTGGAAACAGCTTCAACAACATCCATTGCTGAAAAAACAAGGGTTTTTTTATGTATTGCTCCAAAAGCACGTGGTGCCACATTCTTTTCTCAACTATATTTTTTTGAATAAGCAACAATACGGAGCCAATTCGATTCCTAAGGAAGTATTGCTTCACGAACACGCTCATGTAAAACAAAAACACACGCTTGATATCCTTTTTATAGAACTGCTCCATGTCCTGTTTTGGTTTAACCCGTTGTTTCTGTTTCTGAAAAGAAGTATAAGGCTCAATCACGAATTTTTGGCAGATAAGGCAGTGTTAAGGCACGGTGCAGAAACATCGGCGTATCAAAATTTGGTTTTGGCATACTCATCACATGCCGTCACACCACAATTGGCGCATTCAATAAATTATTCATCCTTCAAAAAACGATTTACAGTTATGAAAACACACACCTCAAAAAAAGTAGTTTGGCTCCGAAGCTTGTTGTTGGTTCCATTAGTAGCACTGATGTTGTATGGTTTTAGTAGCAAAGAAACAGTTGTAAAACAAAGCTCGCAAACCGAACAGATTTTAGAAATAAACACTGAAAAAGCCACTAAAAAACAACTGGCGCAGTACAACAAATTAGCCAAAAGGTACAATGCCATAGCCATTGAAAACCGTAAAATCCCTTTGGCCGATCTTGAAAAGTTAGAATATATTTACGGGTTGATGACGACTGAGCAAAAAAAGACCGCACAACCTTTTCCCGAATGTTATTTGGAGAACAAAATAGGCCGGTATGATACCTATGCAGAAGATTTTATGGAAGGAGCAGCGAGAAATGGCGAAAAGACATTTGTAGTTATGATTAGTATGAACAATGTCACCCTGAACGGAAAACCGTCGAGCATTAAAACATTTAAAGATGATTTAAATGCTATAACCGAAGATTGGACTAAGACTGATTTTAACGAGGCCCTTCCTTCTATTCTAATTTCAAAAAACAGTGAACATTTCTTAAAAAAACTGGAAGTGGAATTTCAGAAAACAGACTATGCACAACATAAAAAAGGGGCGACGTTGCAAATTCCGCCACCGCCACCGCCACCAGCTCCTGATGTTCCAAAACCCCCTAAAAAAGTAATTAAAGGCGTTAATGATAGCGAAGCAAACATACCGCCCCCACCACCGCCACCTCCTGCTCCAAAAGTAGATGGGAATAAAATCTTTCCAGCACCAGCACCTCCGCCACCAAATCCAAACCCAGAAGAATATATAAAAGAGTTGGAAAAAAAAGGAGCAACATTTTATATAGGCCCTCATGAATACAGTGCGGATGAAGCTATTAAAATGGTTAAAAAAAGCAAGGACGCATCTATTGATGTAAGCGAATATCCAATTGTGAGATTAAACGGGTGTTGATTTTTACCAGAAACTTTTAGTTTTAGATAAAAAATTCCATAATACAATTTTCAACAGACCTCACAGGTTTCTACTTGTCCGCCGAAGCTTTTTAGCGTAGGAGGAAAACCTGTGAGGTCTTCTTGTTCCAAAGCACAACAAAACCCCGATTTTCAGCGTTGTAAGTATTCATCAATCAAAAATCAATCAACCTATGCTACAACGTTTCTTTATTTTCTGTTCCGGTGCCGATACGGCCATTCTCGAAGATTGCTCTCCCGGCGAACGCACCAAATACGCTGGCATTGGCGCCACTGTGTTTTTTACCGCTGTTATGGCCGCCATCGCAGGATCGTATGCGTTGTACACGGTTTTCGATAATCTATTTACCGCTATTTTCTTCGGAATGGTTTGGGGATTGCTCATTTTTAACCTTGACCGCTTTATCGTTTCAACCATTAAAAAACGAAAGAACTTTCTTGACGAAATGATACAGGCTTCGCCCCGTATTCTTTTGGCAATCATTATCGCGATTGTCATATCGAAGCCCTTGGAAATGAAAATTTTTGAAAAGGAAATCAATCAAGTCCTGCTTGAAGAAAAAAACGATATGACCCTCGCCAACAAAGACCAATTGGCGTTGCAATACACCCCGTCCATCGAGGCATTGAATGCCGAAATCGATGCCCTTAAAACAGAAGTAACCGATAAAGAAGCCGAAGTAAACGCCTTGTATGAAACCTACATCGCCGAAGCCGAAGGTAGAAAAGGAACCGAACTCATAGGTAAAGGTCCTGTTTATAAAGAAAAACGTGAAAAACACAATGCCGAATTGGCCGCTTTACAACAATTAAGAACGACCAATACTGAAAAAATAGCTGCTTTAGAAAGTCAAATAGCAACGATGAGCTCAGAATACCAAACCAAAGTCGCCGAAACCCAACCGGTAATCGACGGATTTGATGGATTGATGGCCCGTGTAAACGCTCTTGGCAAACTGCCGTGGTTGCCATCGTTCTTTATCTTTTTATTGTTCTTGGCCATTGAAACCGCACCCATCATCGCCAAATTGTTATCCCCAAAAGGTGCTTATGACTTAAAATTGGAAGAACAGGAAAGCGCATTAAAATCGTGGGTTACACAGCAACAAGCGCAACGCGATGTATTGGTCACTACTGACCGCGATATTAACAATCGCGTCTATGCCGATATTGCCGAAGAACAAGAGCTGTACGACTACAAACGCAAAAAAGCCCGCGAGCTCATGCAACTGCAGGCCGATGCGTTTTATAAAAAGCAGAAAAGCGCGCTATAATCATTTCGATCCCGTAAGTACGGGAGAGAAATCACATCCCACATTTCACGTGCTGCTTTTCGAAAAACAATTTGCCTTCTACTCAGGTGGGATTTCTCGTCGTTCCTGCCCGACTCGTCATTCAGGCGGGCCTCCTCGAAATGACTGGCAATAGTCATTTCGACCGTAGGGAGAAATCACACCCTATTTTATATGATAACATTTTAAGAAAAAGTTGGCTTTCACCCATGTGTGATTTCTCGTCGTTCCTCCTCGAAATGACTGTAATTTTTCATAATATTGTTAGTCAAATTTTAAACCGAAATGACTGCGGAAATTGCCTCTCAAATAGTACTGGAACACTATGGGTTTACCGTTAAAGCTTCGGCCCTACAAGGCGATGAGGACGAAAACTTTAAAGTGGTTTCAGAAAACGGCAACACATATCTTTTAAAGGTTGCCGTTACTGAAACAGATGACCGTTTTTTACAATTTCAAACAGCGGTTTTGGAGCATTTGGCTTCTAAAAAAACAAGCTGTCAATTTTCCGAAATACTCTTAAACAAGGAAGGGAAGCCATTAACTTCAGCTATCATTTCCGAAGAGAAAAGAACAGCACGTTTGCTTACGTGGCTTCCCGGAAGGCTTTGGGCCCATGTAAACCCAAAAACCTCAAAACTGCGATTTAGTTTAGGGGAAAAGGCCGGCGAAATCACAACAGCATTACAGAATTTTCAACATCCCCAAGCCAATAGATCGTTTGACTGGAATTTGGCCGATGCGCTTTGGACCGAAAAATACACCGACCTTTTTAAGGATATTGAAAAGGATATGGTCTCGTTTTTTCAGGAGCGGTTTCAGGAAATTCAACTGGTTTATCAATCCCTTCCGAAGAGCGTGGTGCATAACGATGTGAACGACCATAACATCATCGTTTCATCTAATTTAAAAAACCCTGAGGTTACCGGGATTATTGACTTTGGGGATGCCGTTTATACCCAAACCATAAACGATTTGGCCATCACGATTGCCTATGCCATTATGAATACGCCAGATCCATTGGCAGCAGCCGTGGAAATCGTTCAAGGCTACCATTCAAAATACAAGCTTTCCGAAAAAGAATTGGAATGCCTCTATACACTTGTTGGTATGCGCTTGGTAATAACGGTTACAAAAGCGGCCTTGCGAAGGGCAGATGTTTCCCAAAATGTATATCATTTTATCAGTGAACACGATGCGTGGCAATTGTTGAAACATTGGTATGGTACGTATGAGAGCTTTGTGTTGTATAATTTCAGAAATGCCTGCGATTATACACCACACCCAAAAGAATACGAATTTAAAGAGTGGGTTGTAAATAATAAAATATCGTTGAACACGCTTTTTCCTTCTTTGAAGTTTAAGAATGTTACCCATGTCGATATGAGTATTGGCAGTACGTGGTTAGGGAATAAAGAAGAGTACAGCGATACCGATATCACCGCATATAAACTGAAACAAATTGAAGCAGAAAACCCTGAAAGCATTTTAGCGAATGGATATATGGAAGTCCGTCCTTTTTACACCACCAAAGCCTTTAGAATGGACGGTAACAACGGCCCGCAATACCGAACAGTACACTTGGGCACCGACTTTTGGGTCGCTGCCAAAACACCGCTCCACGCCGCGTATGACGGAAAAGTGGTCATCCTTCACCACAATAACTACTTAAAAGACTATGGTCCTTTAATGGTTTTGGAACACGAATTTGAAGGTAATCCATTTTACACCCTGTACGGTCATTTAACACTTTCTTCGTTGGAGTTGACCAAAATTGGCCAAGAAGTCAAACAAGGCGAATTGATAGGCTATATTGGCGATGCTTCGGAAAACGGAATTTGGACACCACACCTTCATTTTCAAGTGATGCTCGATTTGCTGGGAAACACCGAAAATTTTCCAGGTGTGGCTTTTCCTTCGGAACAACAGGTTTGGAAAAGCATTTGTCAAAACCCCGGTCTGTTGTTTACCGAAGAAACACAAGATACACCAGAGAAAATCTCAGATGAAGAAATCATTGATTTCAGAAAAGAGCATTTAGGAAAAAGCTTGAGTCTTTCCTATTCTGAACCCTTACATATTGTAAGAGGTGAAGGCGTATATTTAATAGATTCCGACGGAAAAAAATACATCGATACCGCTAATAATGTAAATCACGTAGGGCATCAACACCCCAAAGTAGTAGCGGCCGGGCAACAACAAATGGCAGTGTTGAATACCAATACGCGCTATTTGCACAAAGAAATAATAAATTATGCTGAAGCATTACTGAAAAAGCTACCCAAGGAACTTTCGGTGCTTCATTTCGTCAATTCCGGTAGTGAGGCCAATGAACTTGCGTTACGCATGGCAAAAACAGTAACCGGACAGGAAAATATGTTGGCCATCGAAGTTGGGTACCACGGCAACACCAATGCGGTTATGGACGTGAGCTCTTATAAATTTGATGGTAAAGGCGGCTTTCCACAACCTGCAAACACCCATATTTTACCATTGCCCGATATCTTTCGAGGAAAACACTGTGGCAAAAACGCTGGAACAGAATATGCTAATTATGCCACAAGGCATATTGAGCATTTAAGGGGAATGGATAAAGGTATCGCTGGTTTTATAGGAGAATCGATGATAAGTTGCGGCGGACAGATTGTTCCGCCCAAAAATTACTTTAAGAAAGTATATAAAACGGTTCGGGAAGCTGGAGGAATTTGCATTGCCGATGAGGTACAAACAGGTTTTGGCCGGATGGGAAAAACATTCTGGGCTTTTGAATTGTTCGACGTGGTGCCCGATATTGTAACGATGGGCAAACCGGCGGGTAACGGGCATCCACTGGCAGTGGTAGCGTGTACAAAAGAAATATCGGAGAAATTCCATACTGGGATGGAGTTTTTCAATACGTTTGGCGGCAATCCCGTTTCATGTGCCATCGGGCGAACAGTGTTGGAAGTAATTGAAGAAGAAAACCTGCAACAAAATGCCTTGGAAACTGGCGCATTTTTAAAATCCGGATTGCTTCAGCTTCAAAAAGAATCCCCGATCATTGGCGATGTTAGGGGGGAAGGCCTTTTTTTAGGGTTTGAACTCACAGACAACAATAAAAATCCCTTGGCCGAACACGCTGCGTACCTTTCTGACCGAATGAAAACTTTGGGCGTTTTAATGAGCACCGATGGTCCCGACTACAATGTATTAAAAATAAAACCTCCCGTGGTTTTTAACAAGGAGCACGCCCAAGAGCTTATTGATAAGTTGCGGATTGTTTTTGGAGAAGATTTTATGAAAGCTTATTAGTTGTTATAATTTCTTTATCAACTCCGTAAACAAAGTAATCATATCGGGCTCGGCTTTTGCTGCCATGGCCAGAATATCAGCAATATCAACCGGGTTTAAATTATCTGGGTCACATTCGTCTGTCAACACCGAAACGGCCGAAACGGGCAACCCCAAATGGTTGGCAACAATAATTTCAGGAACGGTGCTCATCCCTACGGCATCGGCACCGATAATTTTTAAATAGCGGTACTCGGCACGGGTTTCCAGTTGTGGTCCCACCACACTGGCATAGACGCCTTTGTGAATACTGATGTTTTTTTCTGAAGCGATTTGCTCTATCAGGCTGTTCATTTCAGCATCATAAGGTGCGCTCATATCGACAAAGCGTTCGCCCATTTTTTCAATACCGCGAACGGCCAATGGCGAACTTCCTTGCAGGTTAATATGATCATCGATCAGCATAATTTCCCCTTTTTTGAAGTTGAGGTTCACTGCTCCAGAAGCATTGCTAATTAGCAGTTTTTTAATGCCCAACTCGTGCATTACCCGCACGGGAAAGGTAACATCCTGCAACGAGTAGCCTTCGTAAATATGAAAACGGCCTTGCATGACCATCACTTTTTTGCCGCCCAACATCCCGAAAATGAGTTTCCCTTTATGAAATTCTACGGTAGCAGTCGGGAAATTGGGAATGTGATTGTAACTAACTTCGCTTTGTACTTCAACATCTTCTAACAATTTGCCGAGGCCAGTGCCGAGAATAATGCCAATTTCAGGTTTGTCAAATCCTTTATCCTTTAAATAGTCGGCAGATTCTTTTATATATTCAAACATAATTTACTTTTAAAATTAAAAATCAGTGTCGAGATAATCGGGTAAAAACTCTTGAAAAGCCTCATTGTCTCTAATATCACCATAAAAATCGACATCGTTTCGTTCTTCCAGTTTTTTTACGGTTTCATTTTTTAAATCGTCAAGCGTGGCTTGCAATACCGAATCCTTTCCCCATTCTTTTTTACTGAAAATGGCTTGGTTGGGTTGCTTCATGCCCAGAAGATAATAACCGCCATCTTTGGCAGGGCCAATTACATAGTCGTGGTCTTTTAATGCCGTAAAAGCATTGTTGAGGTCTTCCGTGGTCAAATCGTACATATCGCTGCCAATGATGATGGCTTGGTCATAACCAAGCGAAAAAACTTCAGTAAACGCATTGTACATACGAATGCCTAAGTCGTCACCTTGTTGTAATTTTTTACTGTAAGTATTGTTGTCCCAACTGTCTTCTTTTTGAATGCCTTCACTATAATATACAAACTTATCTGCTTGTACATTTGCTGTGATCTCTGCCGTGTGTTGCACTAAAAATTTATAGATTTTTAAAGCAGATTCGTCACCCACACTGGTGGCCAAACGTGTTTTTACCTTTCCCAGCTCTGGATTTCGGGTAAAAATAATAAGTGCTTTTTTTGAAGTGGGAAAATGAAAATCTTTGGCCAAGTCTTCATCGCCGCCAACGTTATTTTTTGTGAATAAACCCATTGGACTCTATTTAATGATTTTAAAATTATTTATAGTAATATAACCTGTGCTGCTTTCTTTCAAATAAGGCTGCTTACAAGTTATTGTTTATTGAGTTATTAGGTTAGTTAGAGACAATCCAATAACACAATAACTTAGTAACTCAGTAACTTTATATAGTTTCAATACTTTTCACCCTTTACTATTTTGATTTACATTAGTTATTTAATAATTATAGGCCCTTTGTCCAGCCATTTGCTCCAGTTTTTCGAAAAACCGTGGATGCTGTCTGTTTCTTTCCCTTGATTGTTTACAGTTGGATAGTCCTTGTTTTTCCACTCAAAAATACCACCGTAGAGGTTTTCTATGTTGGTATATCCGGCTTTTTTCAGTTTTTCTGAAATTTCTTCAGAACGGATCCCCAACGAACAATACACCACAATGGGAGTATTTTTATTAGGAATTCTATTGGCAACCGAATCAATCGAAAATTTTGAAAACCCTACATATTTTGCTGAAGCAATATGGCTTACATTGTATTCTTTTTGTTCCCTAGCATCCAGAATCACTACAGAATCGTTCATTTGCTTCATACGAAGTTCTTCCACCGAAATATAAGGAATGCTACGGGTGTTGTACTGCTGTAAAAGGTCTTCCAATGACCGTTGTTGTGAAAATCCGCTTATGGAAATTAAGAGCAGGAAAAAATAAAGTAAATGCTTCATATTGTTTGGGACGTTAAAATTACATAATATCAAATTGCTTGCCCGTTGTTTTGATGTTAAAATGCTATGAATTACAGTTGAACGCCAAACCCTTGCAATCCGCTTTCTACTGGAGGTAAAATTTCAGTATTGTCCCAAATTCCGGTAATGATCGTTCGGGCGTATTCTTCGGGCAATAAGCCATTGCGCATGAGGTTGCTGGTTAATTTGTGGTTATAATCCATAGTACGGTGTGTAATCGATGGTTTTCCGTCAGTATCATCCAAAATGGCGTACCAAACCTGCGGGTTCCCATCATTTGCGGGCATACCGATAACCCCAGGGTTTATCCATGTTTTTTTGTTTTCGGTTTGATGAAACGGCAATCCACAATGTCCGGCGATAATTATATCGCTATTTGAGGCTTCAAAATTGGGCTGTTTTACCTTCCAAGGTGTTGATTTAAAGATGAATTCTGAAATATTAAACCACGAACCATGAACAACCGTTGTCTTTTTTCCGGCGTGCGTAAACCGAATATGGTCGGGTAATTCTTTTATAAAATCCAATGAGCTTTTTGAAAGTTTACTTTGCGCATACGGGTACCACAATTGCGAAAACCCATCGCAGCGAGATCCTTTTTTAAAATCGCAACCACAGTCTTCAGCACCTTCCCGCAATTGTATTTCTACGTTCCCGGCAATACTTTTGGCGCCCCATAACTTAAATAGTTGAACAGTTTCTTCAGGTTGCGCACAGTACCCCACAATATCTCCCGTACAAATGCAATTTTCAGGCGGGATATTGTTTTTTTCGGCAATGTTTTTCAGTTTTTCAAGCGCTTGCAAATTGCTGTAAACGCCGCCAAAAAGCAGCACTTTGCCTTGTATGTTTATATGTTCTATTTTTTTATCCATGTAGGTGTCAAATATAAAATGAAACAGCTTAAAATGCCCCAAACGTTCACCCAAAGTAAGTCGGCATATTTTCCTTTGGTAAAAATAAGTTGTTGCGGGAAAAGTTCAAAAACCAATAAAAAACCAAAGACCAATCCGCAAATAACACTTAAATAAAAACTGATTTTAGGTGCTGGAAGTTTCCAGAACAAGAATACGGGCGTCAAGCCGATGACCATAGTGCCCGAAATGGTGGTAGCCGATAATATTTCAGCATTTAAAAACACGGGAATTGTGCCTAAAATGGCAATTGCTGCCATAGATGCTCTTCCGAAGGTAAGGTCGATGCCCATTTTTAAATCGACTGCCAATAGTTTTGAAAAGGATGAAAACGTAGAATCCAATGTGGAAGCGGCCGAGGTGATCATGATAAAATTTATGACCAATAATATCACGACGCCAAATGCCTTGCCTACTTCAACCGCTGCTTGTCCTTTCATTCCTTGCGATTGGGCATACACGCCAATAACGCTAAACAGTACAATACAAATCCCGCCCAATAAACTGGCCCATAAAAAACTACGCCGCGTCACTTTTGGCGAACTTAAAAAAGCCCGGTCGGTCAATACCGGATCGTGAAACGGATAGCTGAACGATTGAATAATGGCGGCAAAAAATAAATTCAGACCTAGTTCAAATGTCCAAGAGCCGGATGTTGCTACTTCTTGAACTGTAAAATCTTCCGTAGAAAAAATAGCCCCTAAAATAACAACAAGTAAAATGGCAAAAAGCCCCATTTGAATCACATCGGTAAAAATCGAACTGCTCAACCCGCCTTTTATGGCATACGCCAAGGTCAAGGTGGTAAAAACTAAAATTGCCCAATAATACGGTGTGCTGCCTTGGTCGCCAAAATAAGTTCCAATTACAATGGTATTGCTCCACACTTCGTTAAAAAGCCGAATGGCAATCAAAATAGAGAACAAAGCCATCGCTCCTTTGCCAAAACGGTTGGTTAAAAAATCGTGGATGCTTTTAAACCCTCCTTGAACCCTAAGTTGGTAAATTAAAACCCCGGCAACGGCAAATGACAGGTAATAACCGGCATAGGCGACACCCCCAACAATACCAAAATCCAACCCCAGATTTGCTGCATTGGTAATGCTTTTGGCAAAAATCCAAGAGATAATCAAGCTTCCCGTTAACCATAATGCAGAGGGTGCTTTTTTGCGGTGGGTCGCCTTAAAAAATTGGTCGGTGGATTTTGCCAAAGGCGATAGAAAAAACAGTATCAAACTCGATACGATTATCAGTCCCCATTGCCAGATTGTTACGTTCATAATCTTTTCTTTAGACCTACAAGGTTTTAAAAACCTTGCAGGATATTCTTAAAAGTCCTCTCTGCCTTGGCGGCAGGCAAGCCCAACCCCCTTTGTTGTTTTTAAGAGTCCCCACCCCTAACCCCTCCCCAAAAGGGAGGGGAACTGATGAATAATTTCTATTTTTAAAGTGGGGACTATTCGTCCCACCAAACCGGTACGTTAATACTATTGCCATCGGTGGCGTTGGCTGCTTCTTGGTAATTTTCGGCATTCAACGCTTCTTCTTCAGCTGGGTAGGGCATCCGTATTGGGATAATCCCATTGTTTAAGCTGGCGGCTACGGGTTTAAATTCGGGGAAACCGGTGCGTCGCCATTCTACCCAGCCTTCATAGCCGTTAATGATATTGGCAATCCATTTTTGCGTGATAATTTGTTGCATTGGTGTGGTCCCTGCTGCATCATAAGCCGCCGATCCTGTTAAATAATCTGTGGGCATTTCTGTTTGCCAATATTCAAAAGCTAGAGTTACACCCGTTTCGTATAACGTCTGTGCATCTGCTGAAATGAGTCCGCGTTCAGCAGCTTCAGCTAAATTGAAATAGGTTTCCCAAGCTGTTAAAAAGTTGGCGTCCAATGTGGACGTATCTTCCCGAAAAGCAGTGCCTGCCAAGGAATAATCTGCCAGTTCAATAGAAGTGTTTGAGGCGTCAATTCCATTGATCAATCCATTGAATTCCCCCGCATCTGAATTTTCAAACGGACGAAAAAATCCGCCAATTCGATCATCATTAAGCTCTTTTAAAATATCCTCCATCGTTTCAGAAAGCACAAAATTATTGAAATCGCCTATCCGAAGTTGCGCCAACCGGAAACTATTGGGGTCGGTATTCGTAAAGTTGAAAATAGCATTTTGATCGTTCGTTTTTAAATAATTTCCTTCATTGTAAATAGTTTGCAATTCTGAAGAAACATCTACTTTTCCCGAAATACGGAGCAACTGTTTTATCTTTAAGGAGTTGGCAAAGGTGATCCAGCTCTCTAAATTTCCATCGAATAAAATATCGCCTTCTAACGGAATCACATCTTCATACCCTTCAATCGCTGCAATCCCTTTGTTGAGGTTATCAATAATTCCACCTTCAGCTAAATAAATATCTTCTTGTTTATCGTATTTGGGGGTTACGGTGCCATTTACGCCATTAAATGCTTCAGAATAGGGGACATCGCCAAATAAATCGGTCAGGCCTGCTGCCATATAGGCTTTTAAAATCAAGGCTGGACCTTCGTAAACGGCGAAGGTTTCAATGGTTTGGGATTGCTCGATTATTATCTGGTTATCCCGAAGGTTGGTGTAAAAAATAGGCCAAGGATTTCCACCCAATTGTGGTGACTTTAAGGCGTGGCGATCAAATAAATTAAAATCCAATGCAGTGCGGTGCTGCGACAATAAATCGCCAGCCACAAAACCTTCGTAACTCATTTGCTCGCCATAATCGTAAATTACCTGTCTGAGCAATAATGAAGGCTGTACCGAATTAGGAGCATTGGGATTGGTGTTGATTTCTTTAAAATCTTTGGTACATCCACTTGCAACAAGCAAACAGATACAGCTGAATATATAGAGTGTGTTTTTCATGGTTTTCATCTTAAAAATTAATTCCGGCTTTAAAACCGATACTTCTCGTGGTGGCGTAGCTCATGTCTTCAACGCCGCTTACAAAACCGTTTCCTTGAACGGCCAGTTGCTCGGGATCAAAATGCGGGATTTCTGAAACCGCAAAAATATTCCTTCCAATAATGTTAAAATTTACCTTTCCGCCTTCGGTCAGACCTAAAAAGCCTTTTTTCAATTCAAAACTATATCCAATGGAAAATTGGCGAAGCTTTAAGTACGATGCATCATACACGTTGTTTTCTTCATGATTCCGGTCGTAAAACTGGCGGTAATAACTTTCTGCCGAAATAGCCGTGGTGTTGGCTACGTATTCTGGATTTGCTTCAGTGCCAATATTCACAACACCGTCGGCAATGATGCCTGCTTCCGGGCGTGGGGTGGTTTCTGCCAATTGACCGCCTACTGTTGCCAATGCACGGGTTCGGGAAACCAATTCGCCGCCTTGTCGCCAATCGAACAAAAAACCAAGGCTCCAGTTTTTATATTGAAAATCGTTGTTCCAGCCCAACATAAAATCTGGGGTATAATTCCCTATTTTTTTGAGATTGTTATCGGCAATATAGTTGCCGTTTTCATCGATGATAAAGTCGCCGTTTTCATTTTTCGTGTAGCCTGTTCCGTAGATGTCGCCCACTTCGCCACCTTCTTCCACTTGAAACCAAACCGTTTGGTTGGCACTGTCGTAAATTCGGCTAAAAGCCAGTGTTAACCGACCGTCACTTTGCGGAAGGGCTTCTACCACCGCTTTATTTGTGCTGAAATTGAAAGTCGTGTTCCAGCGGAAACCGGCTGTTTTAATTGGTGTAATTCCAGTTATGATTTCGAGCCCTTGGTTTCGTACTTTTCCGCCGTTTATGACTTGTTGGTTGTAACCTGAGGAAATACCAATGGGCAACGAAATAATTTGGTCTTCCGTTAAGGTATTGTAATAGGTGAGATCAAAATTCAAGCGATCCTTGAAAAACCGAAGGTCGGCACCAAATTCAAACGAGGTGGTCTGTTCCGGTCTTAAGTTTGAATTCGGGATAAAATTTTGATCGCTAAAGGTAGGTTGTCCTAAATATGGTGTTTGCGAAACAAAAGCTCCCGAGGTTTGATACGGTGCCGTGTCGTTACCAACTTGGGCAACACTGGCCCGTAGTTTTGCAAATGAAAATACGTCAGGCAACTTTGTTACATTTGAAAGAATAAAACTTGCTGAGGCCGATGGATAAAAAAATGAGGTACCATCTACCGAAAAAGGCGTTGCCAGCGCACTGGACCAATCGTTTCGGCCGGTTAGGTCTAAATACAAAAAGTTTTTATAGCCCAGTTTTGCAATTCCGTAGAACGAATTAATGCGTTTTTTGCTTTCAAACTGAAATACTTCAATGGGCGATGCGGCGTTATTGAGGTTGAAAATACCGGGCTGCGCCAAGTTTACCGTTTGCGATTGCTTGGTAGTAGCCGTTTGATCCAGCCGATTTCCCCCTGCGGAAATATCCAGCGAAATATCACCAAAAATAGTGTTGTAGTTAATCAAGAAGTCTGTGTTCACTTCCCTAAATAGTACATCGTGTTCGGCATAGCCGCCATTTTTAAACCGGTTGCTACTAAAGGCACGTCTAAATTGGCGTTTTTCAGAAGCGTAATCCATTCCCGAACGAAGCGAAACACTTAAATGCTTCGTCAAATATTGTGTTACAGAGATATTACCGAAGACACGATCGCGCACAAACGAGTTTCTGTTTTCCAATAAGGTAAAATAGGGATTGTCAAAATAGGTGTAATTAAACGAATACTGCTGCACGCCTTCCAGTCCTGGCTGCCAATAATCGCGCATATTTTGGATGTTCAACGAACGTGGTCCCCACGCTACCAAGGCATAGTTTACATTTTCACTTCCGTAACCATTGGATGGGCGGTTGTCACTCCCTGAATTTACATAACTTACAGAGGCGTTAAATTTAGTTTTATCGGTGGGCTTAAAAGCAAGCTTTGTAGCCACGGTTTGCCGATCTAAATTTACACCGGGAATAATCCCTTCGCTACGCAAATCGGTAAAGGACAAACGGTAACTGCCTGTGGAGAAACCATTGGAAACCGATGCGTTGTTAATAGTGGTAACCCCAGTTCGGTAAAAATCTTTCAAATTATCTGGATGCGACACAAAAGGTGTTGGCGTTATGGGCAAACCACTGTACAGCGAAGTGTCACCGCCACGAACCACCGTGCCATCGGGCAGCGTAACCGGACTGTCGTATTGCGGAATCAAGTTACCAACATCCAGTCGTGGGCCCCAAGAATAACTAATAAGGTCGTTTGTGCCGCCACCTAGTCCATCTACGTAGGCGAATTCACCACCATTACCTTGTCCATATTCGTTCTGAAATTCAGGAAGTTTAAAAGGCGTTTCCACAAAAAGCGACGTATTAATACTAACACCTAATCCTTTAGCTTTGCTACCGTCTTTGGTTTCAATAACAATAACTCCGTTTGAGGCACGTGTTCCATATAAAGCAGCAGCACTAGGACCTTTTAATACCGTAACAGATTCAATATCGTCAGGGTTTACTTCCATCGCGCCATTACCAAAATCTATTTCTTGAAATCCCGAGGCGGCCTCGTTGGTAAAATTAAAGACCGTTTCGTTGTTAATGGGTGTTCCATCGACTATAAACAGTGGGTTGTTGTTTGAAAAAGAAGATTCGCCCCGAATGGTGATTTTTGAAGACGAACCCACGCCCGTTGCTCCTTGCGACACGGTAACCCCGGCCAATTTTCCGGAAAGATTGTCCAAAAAATTGACGGCCTTTACTTCGTTAATACCTTCAGAATCCAACGTTTGTACCGTGTAGCCTAATTTCTTTGTTTCCCGTTTTAATCCCAATGCAGTGACGACCACCTCGTCTAAATTTGTTGTGGATTCTTTTAATCGAATTGAAAACTCTGTGGCATCACCAACAGATACTGTTTGAGTGCTATATCCTATGGAAGAAAAAGTCAACATAGCTTCGTTGGTTGAAATTTCAATCGTGAATTTTCCGGTTTTATCGGTGGTTGTGGCTTCCCCATTGCTGGAAATCACATTTACAAACGGGATAGTCATGCCATTTGCGGCATCTGTCACGGTGCCAGTAACAGTTATTTGAGAATAGCTTATTGCGGTCCTAAAAAGCAATAAGCATATATATAATTGCTTCATAAATTTGTGTTGGTTGGTAAGTAAATATGTGCTTTGCTGAAAAATTTCAGCAATCGAGAGTGGAATGTCTAAAAAGTGCTTGCTATCTGTTCGAGCCCTTCGGTTTCACTCAGGATAAACTAAAGTCGAGGATTGCAAATTGTCTATAATCATGAAGGTTTCGACTGCGCTCAACCAGACACGTTAAACAACTTTACTTTTCAGATATTCTGTTATAAAGCAATACTGGGCGAGCCTTTGTTGAAAGGTGTTTTTTGAAGTGTTTTTTGAAAAGGTAAGGGCGTTACCTCAAATAAAATCTTTTCAGAAATAAGAAGGTTGGAAAGTAATTTTTTTAATGAATAAGAAAGTCTCCTGAAACTGTTCAGAATAATTTCAACATCGGAAACCGAGTCGATATCCGTCAATGTTTCCAGCCATTCTATTTGAATGTTTTTTGAACGGAACAACAGTGTGATCTTTCGGTTTAAATTGGAAGTCTGCCACGGAAGTTTCAGAAATAGTGTGCTATCAAAATGTGATTTGCGCAACCCCATCATATAATAACCGCCATCCTTTGAAGGCCCTAAAACAATAGGGTTCTCTTGTAGTTTTTTAGCGGTTTCAACAATGTGGCGGGTTTGTAAATGCGGTGTATCGTTTCCGAGGGTTATAATCCTGTCAAAACCTTTGTTGTAAATCGATTGAATGGCATTGACGTAGCGTTCGCCAAAAGTGTTTCCAGTTTGCTCTTTTTCAGAAAAACAAAAATAGGGAAGGCCGGTTTTTTTAACCTTAGCGAGGGTCTGCTTATTAAGTGTGCCAAACAAATCCGCCGATTTCCGAAAGGGTTTTGCAATCCTTTCTTGCTGAGCCGAATTGGCGAAAATTAATATTGCAGTATTGTTGTTCATAGATTAGTCGGCAACAGAACCTTGGCAGCTACTGCCGGCACCGGCGGTACAGCCGTAGCAATGTTGCGAAATGATGATGTTTCGGTCGTTCAATACGTCTTCGTTGTATTCTGAAATATGCTTTACGTCGCTATCAACCTTTAATTCCAGCATTTGGTTAAAATCGCAATCGTATAGCCAACCGTCCCAACTAATGGAAATGGTATTGGTGCACATCACGTTTTTAACGGCGGCAGGGTTGTAGGCTTCGACCAATTGGTACATATATTCCTCATAGTTTTCCGAAGCAATTAAAAAATCCAGAAAACGGGCAATGGGCAAATTGGTGATGGCAAAAAGGTCGTGGAAATGAATCCCGAAATCTTCCAGTAACGCTTTTTTAAAATCTTTTTTCATATTTTCTTGATTGGTCGGTAAAAAAGCACCACTTGGGTTGTACACCAAGTCCAATCGAAGATCGCTATCCGGCATTCCGTATCCGATGGCGTTCAATTCCTGCAAGGCTTTTATAGACATATCGAAAACACCTTCACCACGTTGTTTATCGGTCTTTCCACGCGTCCAGTGTGGCATGGAGCTAATCACGTGCACATTGTGCTTTTTAAAAAACTGCGGTAGGTCGTAATACTTTTTATTCGCCCGGATTATGGTCAGGTTGCTTCGTACTATAAAATCTTCAATCCCTGCTTTGCTGGCTTCTTCTACAAACCATCTAAAATTCGGGTTCATCTCTGGGGCACCTCCGGTAAGATCGACTGTGTGGGCACCGGTGTTTTTTATAACTTCCAAACATTGTTTCATAGTCTCGACGGTCATGATTTCCTTTCGGTCGGGACCAGCATCTACGTGACAGTGATCGCAAGTTTGGTTACACATATACCCTAAATTAATCTGGAGGATTTCCAGTTTTTTTGGTTTCATCGGGAATTGCCCGGTTTCTTCAATTTTTTCAGCAAATGTGGGCAACTCGCCATTGGCAAAAATTCCGTTTGAGAGAATTTCAAGCTGTTTGTTGGATTGTGCGAGTTCGCTATTCCGTTTATGTAGGGATTGTGTTTTGAGTTTGGTCATAGATTATCCGTCGAGTTTGTTTACTTTGTTCATCATCATCACGCCGTGTACCAAGGTAGCCCCGCTTTTAATAGCCGCTCCTGCGTGAATGGCTTCCATCATTTCTTCTTTGGTAACACCGCGTTGTAAGGCATCTTTTGTGTAGGCATCAATGCAATATGGGCATTGTTCGGTGTGGGCCACGGCCAATGCGATTAGCGATTTTTCACGGGCTGTGAGCTTGCCCTCTTCGAAGACTTTTCCGTAGTAATCAAAAAATTTCTCTCCTAATTCTTCACTCCATTCAGTGATCTTTCCAAATTTACGAAGGTCTTTAGGGTCATAATAATCTGCCATGGTTGGTGGTATTTGTTATAGTTACGAAATTTAAACCGTTTTGGTTTTACTTTGGTAAATATAAGGAAGTAGTCTTCTGAAACGCAAAAAGCTTACGGAAGTTTTTGTGAAATCAGTCAAAAGTATAAGCAATACCGGTGGTAAAATCGTATTGCGAATTGGGGATGGTCTGTGCCGGAAAGGCATCGTACGTAAAGGTATAGCTGGTTTTTAGGGCAAAATTTTCAAAAAGGCCAACCACCAAGGACGATTGGCTGGAAATGCGGTAGTTTTTAAATTGCTTCAATTTTGGTTGGTAATAGGTGGTGCTTACAATGCTAATGTTTTCAGTAGGGTATAGGCTGAACGAGAAATACATACTGCCCCGCAGGTCCCTGGAAACGGGCGTTACTTCGTCCAGCAGCTCTTCCTGTTCGTACATCACTAAGGTGCCGAGGTACAATTTGTAGTTTTCGAGCTGCGAGAGTTTAAATCGGGGCCCTGTGCCGGCCAAGCCCCTAAAATTTATCAAATTCACTTTGTTGTATTGCCCTTGTAAAAAGGCTTCCCAAGTAAGCCAGGAATTTAGTTTGTAATTGTACCGAAGATGGGAAATAAAGCTGTTGCTTAGTTTTTTGCCTTCTATTTTCTGAAAATCGATGTCGTTTTTAAAAATAGTGAGGTGCCGTTTCATTTTATATTGAAGATGGAGGTTGTTCGAAACAGTAAAAAAATCGTTTTTGTTCCGTTTTAACTGAAACTCCAATGCCAAAGCGCCAGAAAAGCCCGAGGTGTCGGTTACCTTGCGAAGTGACTCGGCATTTAGAATTTGAGCAGTAGCGGTTTCAGAAGAAAAAAACAGTAGCGCAACCATACTGATAGCGAGAAAAAAAACGTAATGTCATAAATTTTATCTTTTGCCAATAAGCACAATCGATACAAAAATAACGGTTTACAACCATAATTTCATTAATTATGGAAGTGTGTTAAAGTATTGTTTAAAATTATTCAGAGATGATAGAAGCTATTACATTTAACCGCCAAAATGCAGAGTATAAAAACAGGTTCGTTTTTTAATGCGTTTTCAAAAAAAACTGACAAATAAAAAAGAAATTACTATGGATGTTGTAAATGAAGCTTTACAATTTGAAGAAGAAACTTCAAGTTTTAAATCAACAAACGAACGTATTATTGCTTCCAAAAAGGCCAAAGAGCTCATTTTGGCCTTGAACGAGCGCTACAAAAAAACCAAAGATGCCAAATTGATGGACATTATGAAACGGCTTACAGCGATTAAAAAGAAGGCCGAAAAACGCATCAAGGCGAAAATCGTGATTTAAAAATTGCTTTCAAGATATTCTTTTAGCACAACCGCTTGATTGTGCTCTTCGTCTTTTGCGCCGAACAATAAGGTCACCTGTTTCTCTTTCGCAATTTCAGCGATTTCCTTAAGGTCCTCGGTATGGTTTGAAAGCTCCTTTTTGTATTTTTTCTTGAATTCTGAAAAGCGTTCTTCTTTGTGGTCAAACCATTTTCGCAGATCACTCGTTGGGGCAATTTCTTTGTTCCAGTCGTCTAACCGTGCATCCTCTTTGCTCACGCCACGGGGCCATACGCGATCTACCAACACACGGTGACCGTCCCGGTTTGCGGCATCTTCGTATATGCGTTTTATTTGTATTTTCATGATTTTTCGTTCCAAAGCGTTGGGAAAAACTTCCGTTGCTGAAATTTAGGGTGCAGGTATTTTTTCCATTCCGAGCCACCGGTTGCGGTTTTTGTTTCCCCTTTTTTATCCAGATAGTGTTTGGCCGTGTTTAAATGCACCAAAGGCCATTCTACATTATACAATTTGTCGAATTCCAAGATTATGTCTTTTAAAGCTGATGAAGGGTTCTCTACTTGAAGGAACTTTTCTTCCAAGGTTTGTCCTTTTGTTTTTTTGGCAAGATCAATAAATGAATCTAGGTATTTTTCTTCAAACTGTCGCAGCGTCAAGGTTCGTGTGCCTTTCTGGCGGTTGTAACCGGCATCGCGCCAATAAATATGTTTAAAATAGTCTTCAACTGTTGGATTATCAGGAAGCCGTTTTTTGCCTTCTTCGTTTACCAGGTTCTCCAATTTGGTGCAGTAAATTTCGATATACCGAAATTGCGCACTCTGAAATCCGCTGGCCGGTGTTAAGGTAGCACGGAACGTGTTGTAGTCTTCATAGCTCATGCCGTCCTTCATAATATCAAACGATGTGATGAGCATATGCACATAACGGTTCAATCGGGAAAACTTATCGAGCCAGATTTCTTCGTCCACCCCGTCCATTTCGTGTAACTGAATCACCTCATGCCGAACCATTTTCAGTAATAATTCAATTACTTGATGGTACATGATAAAGATTTTTTCATCTTTATAATCGGTACGGGGTTTTTGCAGGGAAAGCAAGGTTTCCACCTCAATATAGTCCCAATAATTAATGGGTTTGGCTTCTAAAAGTCCTTTAAGGTAAGTGTCGGGGTTTTCGCCCAAGGCGGTATATTTTTCGTTTATTGCTTTTATGATGTCTTCTTGTTTCATATAAATGCCCGCAAAGGCGGGTATCTTTTTCGTTAACTTATCTTGAGGTATAAAGATATTTAGAATTTTGGAAATGAAGTAAGATAGTTGGTGATAAAACATTAATAAAACAAAAAGCCCGAAACAAACGTTTCGGGCTTATGTGGTACCTCCAGGAATCGAACCAGGGACACACGGATTTTCAGTCCGTTGCTCTACCAACTGAGCTAAGGTACCAGTATTTCAATCTTCGCCAGAAGCCAATACTTTGGCGTAGGCGGGTGCAAATATAAACGTTATTTATTTTTCCCAAAACATAAAAGTGAAAAATATTTCAATAAACGTTCAATTTAATATCCTGTTAACAACCAAATGCCACTGCATTGTTTACTTTTATCCACTTACTGAAAAAAAAATGAATTTAATAGTAGATGTAGGGAACACCTTGATAAAGCTTGCGGTTTTTAAAGCAGGAGAATTGCTGCTGAAAAAAACAGCCATTAAAGGTGATTTTCCTGAAATTCTTTCAGAAACACATTCCAAATACCCACAAATTGAAAACTGTATCGTTTCCAGTGTAGGTAAAATCAGTGAGGCGCAACTTGACAGACTCAAAAAAAAATATTCCCTTTTGGTGTTGGACCACAATATTGCTATTCCGTTCAACAATAGGTATGCCACCCCAAAAACCCTTGGTGTAGACCGCATAGCATTAATAAGTGCCGCTGCAAAAGAGTATCCCAATAAAAATGTATTGGTGGTCGATGTGGGCACCTGCGTGACTTACGATTTCATTTCAGAAGAAAACAATTATTTGGGAGGGGCGATATCGCCCGGTTTGCAAATGCGGTATAAGGCGATGCACGAATTTACCGAGAAACTCCCCTTTTTGGAATCAGAGCAGGCTGAGCACTATATTGGGAACTCCACCATCCGGGCCATGCACAGCGGCGCAGTTAACGGCATGGTGTACGAAATAGACGGCTTTATAACCGATTATGCCTCAGATTTCAAGAATTTAACAGTTATTTTAACAGGAGGCGACGCCCTTTTTTTGCGAGATCGCTTAAAAAATGACATCTTTGCCAACTCAAATTTTTTATTGCAGGGGTTAAACCACATTTTAGAACATAACAAACATTGATGTTAAAACGAAGTATAGTAACGGTTTTAGTACTATTTATAGCAAGTGCTGCTATGGCTCAGGAAGGAACCACGTCTCCGTATTCCTTTTACGGAATAGGTTCTTTAAAGTTTAAAGGTACTGCCGAAAACAGGATGATGGGCGGCATCGGGGTGCTTTCCGATAGTATTCACCTTAACCTTCAAAACCCTGCGCACGTGGCATCGCTACGTTTGGTAAACTTTACCGTGGGCGCCAGCCATAAAGAAAGCAAATTGAAAACCGACAGCGATTCGCAAAATGGGGCCACCACTTCCTTGGATTATTTGGCCATTGGTATTCCCATGGGGAAATTCGGGGCCAGTTTCGGGTTGATTCCCTATACTTCGGTCGGGTATCAGCTGCAAACCGAAAAACAAGCCGAAACCGGCCGGTCTGTTACAAGGTATACCGGTTCCGGTGGCATTAACAAGGCTTTTTTAACCTTGGCATACCAAGTAACCCCCAAGCTTAGCGTTGGGGTCGATGCCAACTATAACTTCGGAAATATAGAGAACAAAGCCCTAAATGTGCAAGAAAATATCCAGTTTGCTACGCGCGAGATCAATGAATCTGAAATTTTAGGTTTCAGTGTTAATTTTGGAGCGGCTTACAAAACCATGATTACTGAAAATTTAGAACTTTCCACATCGGTTAGCTATACCCCAGAAACCGATTTCACTTCGGAAAATTCCCGCCAACTGGCCACGGTCATCATAAATTCAGAAGGTGCCGAAGCTGTTGTTGATGGTAGGGACATACCGGTATCAGATACCGATTTCTCGTTTCCTTCGCAATTTACCACTGGAGCGGGGTTGGGAAAACCCAAAAAATGGTACGTAGGGGCCGAATATACCAACCAAAAAACCAGTAATTTTACAAACCGCACTGTAAACTTGGACAACGTGGAGTTTAAAGACGCTTCAAAATACAAATTGGGCGGTTTTTATATCCCCAACTACAACGGGTTTGGCAGTTATTGGAAACGGGTGGTTTACCGTGCTGGAATGCGCTTTGAGGGCACGGGCATCAACGTCAATGGAGAAGATATTAATGAGTTTGGCATATCTTTTGGAGTAGGTTTACCGGTTAGCAAGTCATTCTCCAATATTAATGTCGGGTTTGAAGTAGGAAGGCGCGGAACCAAAAATGCTGGCCTCATTCAAGAAGATTTCTTCAACGCCTTTATAAGCCTTTCATTGAACGACAGGTGGTTCCAAAAAAGATTGATAGATTAATTATTAAACACTAAACTATAACTATGAAAACGAAAGCGATTTTAATTTTAACGGCTTTGACCTTATTGGTCGGCGGTAAGAGTTTCGCTCAAATGGACGATTGTCAACTTAACTTGTCCTTGTTTGTCGAACCGGCCAAAGCTAAGAACTATGAGGCTGCTTTGCCCTATTACGAAAAACTTATAAAGGATTGCCCTAACTACAACCTGGCAACCTACCAATATGCCGAAAAAATGTTCAAGCATTTTATCGATAAGGGCGATAAAAGCAAGATTCAGGATTTAATTCAATCGTATAAGCTTCGATTGGAAAACTTTCCGAAGAAAACCAAAGAAGGTAGCGTGTTGCAGGACATTGCCAAGTTAAAGTATGAAAACGGCATTGGCACCAAGCAAGAACAGTTTGATGCTTTTGATGAAGCGTTTACCAAGCATGAGGAAGATTTTACTAGCCCAAAGGCATTGTACGCCTACTTTTCATTGGCGGTAGATTTGTACGATGAAGGCAAAAAAGACATCCAAGAGGTGTTTGACCTGTACGACGCCGTAACCGAAAAAATAGAAAAAGAAGAAAATTCTTTGGCAGAAAGGCTTACCAAGTACATGGACAAGCAAGATGCCGGTAATGATCTTTCTTCTAAAGAGAAAAGGTACATGAGCGCTTACGAAAATAACCTAAAGGCGTATGGCCAGGTTAAAGGAAGCGTGAACGGTAAATTGGGTATTTTGGCAGATTGTCCTAACTTGATTCCGTTGTACGAAAAAGATTTCGAAAACAAGAAAGACGATGTAAATTGGTTAAAAAGAGCTGCAGGGCGTTTAAGTGCTAAAGAATGTGATACCCCACTTTTCTTTAAATTGGTGCAACAGTTGCACACTTTAGAGCCTTCTGCAAAATCTGCTTACTACTTAGGTCAGTTGGCCGATCAAGATGGCAATACCAGCAAAGCAATGGAGTATTATAACGAAGCTGCCGATCTTGAAACAGAGCCTGCTGCAAAAGTGAAAATATTTAGAAAAATTGCAGATAACTTCCGTAAAAAAGGAAGCTATAGCCAAGCCAGAACGTACTATAGAAAAGTACTTGAGATAAAACCATCAGACGGTAGATCGTATTTGCATATTGCATCTATGTATGCAAAAAGCGCAAACAATTGTGGTACTACTCCGTTTGAAAAAAGAGCGATTAACTGGAAAGCCGCAGAGATGGCCGACAAAGCCGCCCGTGTTGACGCATCGGTTGCTTCTACGGCAAGATCGGCTGCAAGCAGTTACAGACAGCGCGCTCCTAGTAAACAGGATATCTTCAGTGAAGGTATGGGCGGAAAAACCGTTACCTTTAGCTGTTGGGTAGGCGGAAGCGTAAGGGTACCTAATTTGTAAGAATGATCACTTTCAGTCATAGTATTAAAAGCGTGGTGGCAATACTCTTTGCCATCACGTTTTTTTCATGTGAAGGAAATTATAAAAACGTAAAAAAACTGTCCTTAAAAGACAACGAGCCATTGGGCATAGGGAAAGATGTCAATTTTAAATATACCGACTCTGGCAAGGTGGTTGCCAATGTGATTACTCCTTTGTTCTTGGATTTTTCAAACCTGAAGTTTCCTTACAAAGAATTTCCAAAAGGCGTTGAAGTGCACTTTTGGGACAAAAAAGACCAGAAAAGCACCGTTACCTCCAACTATGCCATACAGTATGAAAATACCGGTATCGTTGACCTAAGGGACAGTGTGGTTTTGGTTACCCATGATAGTTTAGTGTTGCGGGCAGACCAATTGTATTGGGACCAGAAAAACAAGTGGGTTTTTACCAACCAGCCCTATCAAATTGAATTTAAGGACGGCTCCTACAACGATGGTGCTTGGTTTGATTCCAGCCAAGATTTTACTACCTTCCTGTCCCGTAAAAATGAAGGGGTGCAATTAATAGACACTAAAAAAGAAGAGAACAATGCACAAGACAATATATAAACTTTTTGAATACGTTTACTTGGTTATGGCCGCTTTTTCAATCTATCTGGTCTGGCAAAATTGGGCCGATAACCGAAACCGGGCCTATTTATTTGGTTTTTTTGCCGTAGTGGCTATCTTTATGTTTTTCTTTAAGCGCAACTTCCGCAGAAAAATGGAAGAGCGCAATAAAAACCACTAATGGAGGTCAGTATCCTTGTTATAGTCAGCATGCTTATCCTGTCGGCTTTTTTTTCCGGTATGGAGATCGCTTACGTGTCTTCAAACAAGGTCCACATCGAGATTGAGAAGAAGCAGAACGACTTGCTGGCAAAAATACTTCAGAAGATAACCCGCCGGCCGTCAAAGTTCATCACCACCATGTTAGTGGGCAACAACATTGCATTGGTGGTCTATGGTCTGTTTATGGGCGATTTGCTCATGGAGTTTATCCCGCTCACAGGAATGACCGGCCTGTTGGTGCAAACCGTCATCTCAACCTTGGTGATTTTGCTCACAGCAGAGTTTCTGCCAAAAGTGTTTTTTCAGATCTATGCCAACAAGCTCATTAAGGTGTTTGCCATCCCGGCTTACTTTTTTTATATCTTGTTTTCTATTGTTTCAGAATTTGTCATCTGGATTTCAGATTTGGTGCTGAAACTCTTTTTCAAGTCCAAAGGCGATACCATACAGCTTACCTTCAGTAAAATGGAACTGGGGAATTACATCAGCGAACAGATGGAAACCGTCCAGACCCATGATGAAGTGGACAGCGAGATACAGATATTTCAGAATGCCCTGGATTTTTCCGAAGTGAAATCGCGCGAAGTGATGGTACCCCGAACCGAAGTGGTGGCGGTCGATATACAAACAACACCAAAAGAACTGAGCAAGCTTTTTACCGAAACCGGGCTCTCTAAAATTATTGTTTACAAAGAAAATATAGACGATATTGTTGGGTATGTACACTCTTTTGAGCTGTTTAAAAAACCAACGACCATAAAAAAAGTGTTGATGCCCGTTGTCTTTGTCCCGGAAACTATGCTCGCAAAAGACGTTCTTAATATATTGGCCCGTAAACACAAAAGCATTGCAGTGGTCATTGACGAATATGGAGGCACCTCGGGTATCATGACGGTTGAAGATATTATAGAAGAACTTTTTGGCGAGATTGAAGACGAACACGACAGCATTCAATTGATCGAAGAAGTACAAGCCGATGATCACTACAAATTTTCGGCCCGCCATGAAGTAGATTACCTGAATGAAGCTTATAAGTTCAACCTGCCCGAAAACGAAAATTATGAAACCCTGGGTGGCCTTATCGTCTATTTTACCGAAGGTATCCCCAACCAAGGCGAAATCGTGGAGATTGAAGGTTTCCTCTTTAAAATTCTCGAAGTGTCCAGCACTAAAATTGAAATGGTTGAACTTTTTGTAAAAGAAGAAGATTAGCCTGTTCTTTTTCAAATAATGGAAGAAATCAAAAAGCAACTGTTCCTTCAGCTATTTTTCATAGGAAGAAAATCATAAAAAAGCAGCTAAAAAACCCAAGGGCAATTTTTTTTAACAAAGTTTTTTATTAATGCGTTGAAAATGGTATTTTCGCCCTCTATAAATTTGACTGACAGATGGCAATATTAAACAGCATTAGAAAAAGAGGTATTTTCCTTATTTTAATCATCGCATTGGCGCTTTTCGCCTTTATTTTAAGTGACGTCCTTACAAAGGGTTCCGGCATTGGCAAAGACCAAGATACCGTAGCAATAGTTAATGGAAACGAAATCTCCCGACAAGATTTTATGCAGCAGGTAGAGACCGCACAGCGTAACTTGGGGCCAAACGCAACCACCGCACAGGCCATGAACATGGTTTGGGAGCGCGAATTGCGAAACACCTTGCTTAGCGAGCAGTACGAGGAATTAGGCCTTACCGTTGAAAAAGAACAGTTGAACAACGCCATGCGCACCTCATTGGCCAACAACCCAACCTTCCAGAACGAGTTGGGCGAATACGATGAAGGTTTGGTGCAGCAATACGTTGCCAGCATTAAAAACAATCCTCAATTGTACGGGCAATGGCAAGATTATATTAAAAACATAAAAGAAGCTGCCCTTCAGGATATGTACATTAATCTTGTAAAAGGAGGGTTGACCACTACGTTGGCCGAAGCAGAACAACAGTACCACTTCGAGAACGATAAGATAAACATTCAGTTTGCTCGGGTGCCTTACACCAAAATACCTGATGAAGAAGTTCCCGTTTCCGACGAAGAGATAAAACAGTACATCAAGGAACACAAAAGCGAATACGAAGTGGATAAGCAAATAGACATTCAATATGTGTCTATTTCCGAAGAAGCTTCAAAAGAAGACATAGAAGAGGCCAATGCCAATGTTGCAGCCTTATTGAACGACCGTGAAGAATACGGCGAAACCGTGAAAGGCTTCAAGAACACAGATGACAATGAGGCATTTGTGAATGAATATTCAGATCAAGGCTATACAGACCGTTGGTATTTTAAAAATGACCTACCAGAGCCCTTGGCAGATACCATTCCATCTATGAACGAAGGTGATATTTACGGGCCATACCAAGTAGGGGCTACCTTGAATTTAAGTAAGGTGATCGCCGTAGAGCAATTGCCAGATTCGGTTAAATCACGTCATATTTTAATTCGATATGCTGGTTTGCAAACCGCACCGCAAGACGTAACCCGTACCAAGGAGGAAGCCAAAAAATTGGCGGACAGCCTTTCAAAAGCCATCAATAAAGATAAAAGCAAGTTTGAAGCCTTGGCAGCCGAATTTTCGGAAGACAACTCAAACAAAGACGATGGTGGCGACTTAGGCTATGTAGGCCCTGGCCGTATGGTGCCGGAATTCAACGATTTTATTTTCGATAATAATGAAGGAACTGTTGGTGTGGTAGAGACCAACTTTGGCTATCACGTAGCTCAAGTATTGGAGCAGAAAAACAAACAACGTGCCGTGAAGATTGCAACGGTCATTAAAACTATTGAGCCTTCAGAAAATACTATAAACGATACCTTTAGCAAGGCCACCAATTTTGAAGTGGCGGCGAAGGAGGGCGATTTTTCCGAAGTGGCCAAAGAACAAGGGTTGACCGTGCGTCCCGTAAATAAAATAGGCGAACTGGACGCCAATATTCCAGGAGTTGGCAACAACCGTAGCCTCATCACCTGGGGCTTTGAAGAAGAAACCGAAGTAGGCGATGTAAAGCGTTTTAACGTTCCCGGCGGATATGTCATCGCACAATTAACGCGTAAAAGCCCAAAAGGCCTGATGAGCGTTTCGGAAGCTTCGGCAACGGTCACGCCCATCATTCGCAAACAGAAGAAAGCAGAAAAAATCAAGGCCGGTATCTCCGGAACGACCGTTCAGGATATGGCCAATAGCCAAAACGTACAAGTACAGACAGCCACGGCCGTAACCATGGCAAACCCAACAATTCCGGGTGCTGGTAGCGAGCCTAAAGTAGTTGGTGCTGCGTTTGGCAAAGAAGCCGGCGAAACCACTGGCTTGATCGCAGGGGAGACCGGTGTGTTCAAAGTACGTGTCTTGGCTGTTAACAAAGCACCAGAGCTGGATAATTATGCCAGTTACGTAAATCAGCTGAACGCTAAAAATGGAGCGGTTAACAACCAAGTGTACCAAGCGTTGAAGAAAAAAGCCGATATTGAAGATAACAGGGCCAACTTTTATTAATTAAAAGCAGCTTTTTAAAGTATCAAAAAAAACCTTCCCGTTTGCTGGGGAGGTTTTTTTATAGGATCATATCGTTAAAAGGAATGATGGTGGAGTACCCTTTTCTTCGGAAATAGTCTTGATTTGTTTTATCGCCCGTTGCCAATACAAAATCGCCGCCCCAAGCCCCTAAGCTTTTCACGACGCCCTTAAAATCTTTGAATCGTTTCTCTTTAACGGTGGGAAAGTTGATTAGGTCTGAAATGAGCTGTTCATGACGTTGCAAAATAGCTTCAAAATCTGAAAGGGATGGGCAAAACACTAACTCGTTGCTTATATCTGAAATTTCCTGAATGTCTTTCTCAGAAACGGAAGCGGTTCTATAGTGTGCAATCCCGTCTTTACTGTCTTGTTTTTTGTTGAGATGGACAAAAAACAGCGCGTCTTTAAAATCCCATTGTAGATGCGCTTGTTGAACCTTTGGTTGCCCATCTTTCAATTGGTATAGAAAGGGACCGTCCTGTTGCGCTGCCGCAATGTCGTAGCCGCTACCGCCAAAACTATTCTTTAAAAGCGCATAGGCATCCACGTTTGCCCATTGGGCAATATTGTTAATGAGCGTTGATGAAGAACCCAAACCCCAGTCTTGCGGGAATTCGAGTTCGGTGATAGCGTGTATCCCATCAGTTTGTGTAAAAAAATTGGGGTTCAAGCGTTTTGCTTCACATAAAATCTGTTGCAGTGTATGGGCTACACGTGGATTGTTATTGCCCTCTATTTCAAAATTGTCACGATAAAACCCGGCACCAAACCAACAATGCTCGTGTACATCAAAACTATTCCATAACAAATCACCTTTTGTAGTAGGCAATATGGTTAATCGCTGTCCGTATTTGGTGGGAATGGCCAACGCCTTGGCGCCGTCGAGTACGACATATTCGCCAGTAAGCAATAATTTTCCGTGGCTGTAAAAGGTGTTGTTCAAAAATTTAATTAAATTTGATTAATCATTTAACTGCAATAGTATTAAAATATGATAGCGTTAGTAAAAAAATATAATTCTTATGTTGAAAGCTTGCCAAAGTTAATAGAAAAATCGGACTATAAACTGGAATTTTTTATGAAAAAACTGGACATAAGCAAACCAACGTTATACAGAAAACTAAGGGAACAGGCTTTTACCGCAAAGGAAGTTGAAGTCCTTACCAGACTATTATTTCCAAAAGAGGCATTGCGTCACGAAATGCTTGAAGGAATTGAACAAGGTAGGCGCGATTATAAGGAGGGGAGGATAAAGACGAGTAACGATGTTAGGGAAAACATCAAAAAAAAATATGGGCTATAACCAATAAGGGTGTTTGTGATTGTTCCAAAAATCCATCAATACAATTTCATCGCCGTGTATTTCATAAAACAAATAAATTTGGCTAACAACCAGTAGTTTATTTAACTTTAATTCATCATCGAATCTCCCTATTCGGGATTTTCCAAAAGCAGCTTTTCCGTTTGTTCAACTTTATCGATAAAACTTTTGGCAACTTCTATAGACCATTCGTCAATAAGGTAGGCAATATCGCTGTCGTAAGTATAATGTGCTCTATTTGTCCAAATTATTTCCATGATAGTATTAATACAGACTCATTTTTTTAAGCTCGTGTTTTGTCTAGAAAAGAAATCACCGCACTATGTGAAACCGTGTTGTCGTTAAAATGGGCAACGGCTTTCTTTTTTTCGGTTTCTGAAGCTTCCAATTGATTTAAAATATTCATGAGGTGCATTTTCATGTGCCCTTTTTGAATGCCGGTGGTCACCAAAGAGCGGATGGCGGCAAAATTCTGGGCCAGTCCGGCCACGGCAACGATTTCCATAAGCTGTTTGGCATTGGGGTTTTGCAATAAATCGAAAGCGAATTTTACAAGTGGGTGCAAGTTGGTAAGTCCGCCAACGGTGCCTAGCGCCAAGGGTATTTCTATGGAAAAAGTAAAGATGCCTTCTTCAATTTTAGCATTGGTTAAGCTAGTGTATTTCCCATCTTTAGACGCATAGGCATGAATACCTGCTTCAACGGCTCTAAAGTCGTTTCCGGTGGCCAAAATAAGTGCGTCGATACCGTTCATGATGCCTTTATTGTGGGTCACGGCCCGGCGGGGTTCGGTTTTGGCAATGTGTATGGCGCGGACGAATTTTTGGGCAAAAGTTGCTCCAGAGATATCTTTTTGTGCTAATTTTTCTACGGGACAGCTCACTTCCGCTTTTACTAAACATTCTGGCACGTAATTGGACAGGATGCTCATTACAATTTCAGGAAAAGCGTTTTGTGCCATAAAGGGAGCGTACGAGTCGGCTTCGGCCTCAAAGTCTTTGGCAATCTGTTCCAAGCAACTGTTAATGAAATTGGCGCCCATCGCATCCAGCGTTTCAAAAGTGCAGTGCAGCTGGTAATAACCGTTTAGGGCTTCGGTTTTAGAAATCAATTCAATATCGACAAGACCGCCGCCCCGTTTTTTCATATTCTTTTGAATGGTGGAAATACCTGCGATTAATTTCGGTTTCACTTCAGCAAAAAACGAAACGATATCCTGCTCCTTTCCGAAGTAATCCACGTGCACCTGCCCGTTTTTTTGGGTGGAAAGCACTTGGGCTTTAAACCCGCCGCGCTGCAACCAAAACTTGGCCGCATTGCTGGCCGCTGCCACCACGGAGCTTTCTTCGATTACCATAGGCAAGGCAAACAGCTTGCCGTTTATTAAAAAGTTGGGCGCAACGCCAAAAGGCAAATAGTAATTGCTTACGGTGTTTTCAATAAAATCGTCGTGGAGTTTTTGCAGTTTGAGGTCTTCGTTCCAGTATTTTTGAAGCGTACGAAGGGCTTCAGGGTTGTTGTTTAGATAGGTTTTTGCCAACCAATCTATTTTCTCTGCTTTGGTTTTTTTTGAAAATCCGGTAACGGGCTCCGCCATATTTGTGAAATTGAATTACAAAGATACTATTTCTAACATTGTTGAAAAGGGCAAAATTGCCGACAACAGACCGTATTTAACACAAAAAACCATTCAATTTTCAGTAAAAATTAGTAACATTGGCGTATTAAAATTTTAACAGTTTGAAAATACAAGCATCTACTACTTTATTACTGCTTTTTCTCACAGCAGTTTCTACACTTACAGCACAACAGAAAGACATAACTTTAGAGGCTATTTGGGGCGGTGAATTTAGGGCGCAACGCCTAGACGCGCTCCATTCCTTGAATAACGGGAAAGAATATTCGGTATTGAACCGAGGCCGTAATGGTGCCACCATCGATGTTTACGACTACAAAAGCGGAAAGAAAGTACGTACCCTGGTAAACTCTAACAATTTACCAGAAGTAGATCAACTGCTTTCTTGTGAATTCAGTGCGGATGAAAACAAAATGTTGTTGGCAACAAGACTGAAACAAATCTATAGGCGTTCCAGCTTGGGCACGTATTATGTGTACAATGTTGCTTCGAAAAAATTGACAAAGGTTTCAGAAGAACAGATACAGGAGCCTTATTTCAGTAAAGACGGCAACAAGATTGCTTACGGGAAGGACAATAACTTGTTCATTAAAGATTTGAAAACGGGTGAAACCTTTCAAATCACTTCCGACGGAAAAAAGAACAGCATTATCAATGGGATTACCGATTGGGTATATGAAGAAGAATTTGCCTTTGTGCGCGCTTTTGACTGGAACAAAGCCGGAAACAAACTGGCATACATTAAATTTGATGAAACCGAAGTGCCCCGCTTTGCTATGGACCTCTACGGACAAGAACTGTACCCAACGCAAGACGTATTTAAATACCCAAAAGCCGGGGAGCCAAATTCAAAAGTGTCACTGCACATTTATAATGTAGATTCGGGCGAAACCCAAAAAATAGACCTGGATGCGTACAACAGCTACTACATACCGCGCATTAAATGGACCGAAGACCAAGATGTGCTCAGTGCCCAATTGACCAACCGCCACCAGAATACTGTGGACCTGGTTTTTGTTAATGCACAAGACAATACTGCACAATTGATTCTTCAGGAAAAGGACGACGCTTATGTTGATATTACCGATAACCTGACCTTTTTAAACGATAACAGCTTTATCTGGACCAGCGAAAAAGACGGCTGGAACCACATTTATCATTACGACAAAACCGGAAAGTTGATCAACCAGATCACTAAGGGCGACTGGGAAGTGACCAATTACTACGGATTTGACCAAAACACAGGCCGTATTTATTACCAAAGTACCGAAAATGGAAGTATTAACCGCGATGTGTACTCCATTTTGCGCTCTGGAAAAAACAAAGTGCGGTTAAGCGACAGGACTGGAACCAACAGTGCCGATTTCAGTGCCGATTTCACATACTACATCAATACCTTTCACAATACCGAAACTCCTTATCTGTTTACGTTGAACAGGGCGAAAGACGGGAAATTGATCCGTGTGATAGAAGACAACGAGGAGCTTAAAAATAAAGTGGATACTTATGTGATGTCGCCTAAAGAATTTTCTACCATTTCGGTAAATGGCTACGATTTGAATATGTACCTGATCAAACCCAGGGACTTTGACCCTAACAAAGAATATCCCTTGTTTATGTATCAATATTCGGGGCCTGGTTCTCAAAACGTGTCTAACAGTTGGTACGGTTCTAACGATTACTGGCACGAGATGCTGGCAAATACGCAAGACATCATTATTGCTTGTGTAGATGGCCGTGGGACAGGGTTCAAAGGGCGCGATTTTAAAAAAATGACCCAAAAAGAATTGGGCAAATACGAAGTGGAAGATCAAATTGCCGCTGCACAAAAATTAAGTGAACGTCCGTACATCGATGCGTCTAAAACCGGTATCTGGGGCTGGAGCTATGGTGGTTTTATGAGTTCCAATTGCTTGTTTCAAGGTGCCGATACTTTTGAAATGGCCATTGCCGTCGCTCCAGTAACAAGCTGGCGCTTTTACGACAGTATCTATACCGAGCGTTATATGACCACGCCACAGGAAAACCCAAGCGGTTATGACGAAAATTCGCCTATTTCGCACGTAAACAAACTGAAAGGCGATTATTTGTTGGTACACGGAAGTGCAGACGACAATGTGCACGTTCAAAACACTATGCGGCTTATTGAAGCCTTGGTACAGGCCAACAAACAATTTGACTGGGCCATTTATCCCGATAAAAACCACGGCATTTACGGAGGAAACACCCGTTTGCACCTCTATACCAAAATGACCAACTTCATTAAAGAAAATTTATAAATCAACTATTCTAATCTTTTAAGATCATGGCAGATACAGTACAGTATAAAAATCAGAAAGAATTATTTGGCCATCCCGTAGGCCTGTATATCCTGTTTTTTACCGAAATGTGGGAGCGTTTCTCCTACTACGGAATGCGGGCGATATTGGTGCTTTATTTAGTGGCCGAAACCGTAAGCGATAATGCTGGATTGGGCTGGAGCAACGATGAGGCTTTAGAGCTTTATGGATGGTACACCATGTTTGTATATGTCGCTTCTATACCTGGAGGGTGGATAGCCGATAAATTTCTGGGACAGAAAAAATCCGTTTTATGGGGCGGTATTTTACTGGTGGCAGGTCACGGTATCTTGTCCATTGAAGAAATGTGGGCGTTCTACACAGGTTTGGGGCTCATCGTAGCCGGTGTAGGGATGCTTAAGCCCAATATTTCGACCATGGTAGGTGGGTTATATAAAAAAGGAGATATAAGAAGAGACAAAGGGTTCACCATTTTTTATATTGGTATTAACGTAGGAGCGTTTTTATCCAGTATCATCGTTGGTTATGTTGGCGAAAAATATGGTTGGCACTATGGATTTGGTTTGGCCGCTATTGGAATGGCATTGGGCTTATTGCAATACGTGTTAGGGCAAAAACACCTAAAATATGTGGGCAATAATACCAATACTTCAGAAAACGAAGAAGAAAAAGCCGCAATGAACCGTCCGCTGAATAAAAAAGAAAAAGATCGTATCGTAGTACTTTTCATTTCCTTTATTATGGTAATCGTGTTCTGGGGTGCATTTGAACAAGCCGGTGGGTTGATGAATATTTATGCTGCCGAAAAAACCGATAGAATGCTTTTTGGTTGGCAAGTACCTGCCTCTTGGTTTCAATCGCTAAATGCGATGTTCATTATTATTTTCGGTACCATCGTAGCGGGATATTGGGCAAAGCGGAAGTTAAAAGGGAAGGTTTCAACCTCTCTCTTTAAAATGTGTGTCGGCCTTATAATTATGGGCGCTGGCTTCTTTTTTATGACAGGAGCCGCCGCGCAATACAATATTGAAGGCGCATCGGCTATGTACTGGTTGGTAGCCGCCTATTTGTTTCATACCATTGGGGAATTGTGTCTTTCGCCAGTGGCGCTTTCTTATATAACTAAATTGGCGCCGCTTAAATACGCTTCTTTGATGATGGGGGTTTATTTTGCGATGACTGGCTTAGGAAATAAAGTTGCCGGATTATTGGGCGAGTCTGCCTCAGATTTAGGTGAATATACTGTATTTACAGGTATTGCTGTTTTCTGTGTGGCTTTTGGACTGTTAGTGCTGATTTTCAGAAAGAAACTCGAAAAACTCACCCACGGTGCCGAAGACAATGAGCGGGAGATGCTTGAACAGGAGCAGTACGAACTGGCAGACGAAGACATCAATAAACCTCTATAATTTAACGTAACTATATGAACACAGATATTGAAAACCTGTTTAAGGATAAAGTAATGGGCCATCCGGCCGGTTTGTTCGTCCTTTTCTTTACCGAAATGTGGGAGCGTTTTTCATTCTACGGAATGCGCGTTCTATTGGTGAATTTTTTAACCATGGCCGCCATTGGCTACAATCCCGGTTGGGAATGGACCGCGGCAAATGCAGGAGCACTTTTCGGAACCTATGCAGGGTTGCTGTATTTAACGCCCATTCTTGGTGGTATCATTGCCGATAAACTTACCGGCTATCGCTGGGCAGTGGTCATTGGTGCATTGATCATGACCTTGGGCCACGCCAGTATGGCCATTGAAACCGAAGCCTCGCTTTATGTAGGTTTGGCGCTATTGGTCATTGGTACCGGTTTCTTTAAACCGAATATTACCTCCATTATATCTGAAATGTACAAGAAAAACCCCGAAAAGAAAGATGGTGCTTATACCATATTCTACATGGGCGTAAATGCCGGTGCCTTTTTTGGGATGATGCTGTGTGGTTATTTAGCCGAACGCGTAGGCTGGTCTTGGGGCTTTGGCCTGGCAGGGATTTTTATGCTTTTGGGTACTTTGCAGTTTTGGCTGGCAAAACCGTTGTTCGGTAAAATAGGGGGGAAACCTTCTAAAGTGCATGAGGTAGAACTACCACAGAACATCAATGAAGGCAGTCCCGAAGAAGACCGCATGGAAGAACAAGTGGAAAAACAAAACCCGTTTACCATATTGGACAAGGTTTTGATCGTTATAACCTCCATTATTGGATTGGGATACTTGATAAACGATCCACTTTCAAAAATTGGCAACGTAAATCTCTTTCCGTTCGAAGCTTTTGGGCTCGACGGGCAAATAGTCACGGTACTAATTGGATTGTTGTTGTTCTTGGTGTTGGTAATTCGACGTATTTCCAGGTACAGTAAAATCGTCCGCGACCGGATGATCGCCTTTGTCATTTTTGCCTTTTTTACCGTGTTCTTTTGGCTTTCATTCGAGCAAGGCGCATCTTCATTAATATTATTTGCCAGGGATAATGTGGATAGGGTGTTGAGCGGCAATGCTGCAATAGCTTATAATATTGTCAATATTTTGTTGACCGTTGTGCCGTTGGGCATTATAACCTACGTGTTGTTTTTACTATGGAAAAAAACGTACAAAACCATTCCGGGCTCGAACATTGTTTTGGCCATTTGCTTTTTGAGCATGTGGGGCTTGGTGGGCTGGATGCTCAACAGGGATCTTTCTACTACCGCTTACGATGTTACCTATAAGGCCATTCAGGTTGAAAATACAGATGAAGAAGGAAACAAAACCGTAGATTACATTCCCGTTACCGAAAATACTAATATTGAAACGGGCGTTACAGTGGTCGATCGTGTGACCTCCATTGCCGAACCTAAGGATTTTGAAGTAGGTTCTACCATAAAAATCATCAATAAAGACAACGAAAGAACCATTTTTGGCTATCTCAACGAAGAAAAAGTGGCCTTTGCCAAAGAAAATGCCATTGCCCAAGACAGGGATAACGGCATCATTGAAGCCACCGTTACCGAGGTGAAACAAAACCAAATAGAAATTACCGTGTCGTGGTTCAGTATCTTGAACTCCTTCTTTATCATTGCTTTTGCATCGTTCTTCTCAAAATGGTGGGACAGCAAGTACAATCCGTCAGCGGCGGTTAAATATGCCTTGGGGCTTATTATTATGGCCATAGGTTTCGGATTGTTGGCGTATGGTTCGCACGGAATAACCGAAGGGGTAAAAGTGAGCATGATCTGGTTGATTTTCGCCTACTTGTTCCATACCCTCGGCGAGCTGTGCTTGTCTCCGGTAGGTTTGTCCTACGTATCGAAACTTGTTCCGGCGAGAATGATCGCTTTGATGTTCGGTATGTGGTACTTGGCCATTGCCATTGGTAATAAATTAGCCGCTGTGGTAGGTGGACAGATAGAAAACATTACCGAGCAGTACTCACTTTCCACCTTCTTTTTGATATTTACCATAGTGCCAACTGTTGCCGGCTTACTGATTTTAGCGCTTAACCCAGTGTTGAAGCGATTAATGCACGGCGTACGATAACGAACACAACAAATCGAGATAAAAAACGTTCCCATTGTGTGGAACGTTTTTTGCTATTAATAACCCAAGCAAAAAGAATAAACGATATGAAAAAAACACTACTGCTTCTTATTTTACTGGCTACAGCATCCGTCTCCGCTCAAAAAATCAATTGGATGACCATGAACGAAGCCTTGGCAGCACAAGAAAAAGAACCGAAAAAAATCTTCATGGACGTCTACACCAGCTGGTGCGGACCATGTAAAATGTTAGATAGGAACACCTTCAGCAACAAAGATGTCATTGCGTTTGTAAACGAGCATTATTATGCCGTAAAGTTCAATGCCGAAGGGACCGAAGAAGTTACCTACCAAGACTTCACCTATACTAACCCCAATTACAAGGAGGGCCGAAAAGGGCGCAATGCCCAGCACTTGTTTGCGCATGCGCTAAAAATAAGGGCTTATCCCAATTTGGTGTTTTTTGAAGAAGATGGTGAGCTTATACAGGCTCTCCCCGGTTACAAAACCCCAAAACAGCTGGAGATCTATTTAAAAATGATCGCCAATGATGATTATAAGAAATTAACAACTGCCAAAGCGTGGCAGGAATATCAAAAGAACTTTGAAAGCACTTTTTAAGAGTAGGGTTTTTAGTTAAGTGTTTCACTACTCTAAAATGAAGGCTCCCTTGGTACCCGTGTGGTAAAAGGGGAGCTTTTTTGTTGCACAGGTGCTGCGCCAGCGGTTCACGTAGCTTTTGTAATTGTTCCCGTCGGCTATTATTTTCATTGGTTTCAGGCTGTCTATCAATCGTTCCAGGTTTATTTTCGGGCTTTGTGTGAGCACTACCAAATCGATTTTAGCACGTTTCGGGACTATGGCTGAACTGTCCACTACCAATATGGTTTTGTTGCCGTACGAAAATACCTTCGGAAACAGCTGTTCTGAAAAATGGTCAATTTTATGTGCAGTCCGATATGCCTTAATAGGGAACGTGTTTTTTAACGTTTCTGAAAGGGTGTCACTTCGGAAAAGCGTCAAGTTAGCACCTTGTTTAACCGCCATCAACGTATTCCTGTTTTTCTGAAACACGATTAACTCATTCCCTGAAACCTTCTGCTTGTCCCATATAAAAACGCCAAGCAACACACAGACGCTCGCTAAGCAAACCGTTAAGCGGCGATAGGAATACCGTTTCCAGAGTAAAATAATTGAAATGATCACCAAGTAAGAGGCCATTGTTTTTCCTTCGGAAAAGTGAATGTCCTGAAACAGAAAACCATCCTGATTGGCCACCCAGCGTATAAAACTGTTTAGCCAGGATACCACATAATTATAGGCTTCTGCAAGCCACGATGGCAAGGTGTTTAAAAATACCAATAGCACGATCACCAATCCAATCCCCAGCAAAATCCCCAGAAACGGAAGCACCACAATATTAGTTATTAAAAACAAACCGGGGAACTGATGAAAATAAAACAAACTTAATGGCACGACCCCTATTTGTGCCGCAACGGTCACCGTCACGATGGCCCAGATTTTTCGTAACACCACGTTTTTGGGATGCCAATATGCATACAGCTTGGGCTGTATCAATAAAATAAAGAACACGGCCAAATAGCTTAGTTGAAACCCTACATGAAACAACCACAACGGGTTTATGAGCAACAATAGCAAATACGATAAAAACAAGGTGTTTATACTGTTGGTAGGGCGTTTTAACTGCTCGGCAAACAAAAACAGCGAAAACATAGTAGCGGCCCGTACCACCGAAGGCGAAAGCCCAGCCAACAGGGCAAAACCGAACAAACAGCCAATAACTGCAATGGCTTTGAGTTGTTCGCCATAACGCAGATTTCCCAAAGGCAGGAACAGCCATTTTAAAATAAAGAATAAAATACCCACGTGCAATCCCGAAACGGCTAAAATATGTACTGCTCCAGCTGCGGCATAATCTGCATACAACTGTTTGTCGATATCCCTGCGCTCTCCCAAGACCAAGGCTTGGATAATGGAACGTTCATCTTTGGTGATCTTGCTTTTTTTAAGTTTGGCAATCAAGTGGTTTCGAAAACTTGCAGCGTTGCCCCAAATGGTGGTGCGCCCTTTTTCATAGGCTAAAATATCCCGGGGCTTGGTCCTTAATTGGTAATATACCCCGAGCTTTTTCATGTATGCTGAATAATCAAATTGATGCGGGTTCAAGGGTTTCGGGATAGAAACCACGCGTTCGGATATCAATAAAACGTCGTCAATAGTATATTCTTTTAAAATTGAATCTTTTCTAATGTTCAACAACACGTTGCCGGTTGTTTCAAAAGTGTTGACGGCATTGCATTCGGCTATGTATTTATAATTGTAGCGGTCTGGTTTTAAAACCTCGGTGATTTTTAAGGATAGTAAAGGTGTTTCAGAATTATTTATTTCTGAAATAACCTTCGAGTAATGCCTATCTTGAAACTTGGGAAGCTGCAATTGATAGCTGGCGGAGCCAATTCCGAAGAATATAAGGTAGGTTAAGATTCCGAAAAAAATCGATTTTTGGAGGTGTTTTCTTTCAATAAACCAAAGCACAATTAGCAGTCCGAAACCAAAAAGAACGAAAGGGAGCGTAGAGGTAGCTGTAGGGAAAAAATACGCCGAAAGGATTCCTAAGGTCAGGAACACAGAAAACTTGACGACGGCAAAATTGATAAATCTCATGTGCGATAGTATAAATACACGGCACTAAATACTGGGGAGATTTAATTAAGTGTAAGATAGTGCACAAAAATGATTTTAACAAATAATCGCAATAAGTTGATTGTTAATGCGTACTTTAAAAAACACTTAACATGACGGTACTTGCCGTTTTAACTAACAATCGTTAGTTTTGTGTAATTAATTCGACAAAGAAACCGTGGCTAAATTCCATACATTACAAGTAAAGGACATTTATAAAGAGACAGACGATTGTTCGGTAATCACCTTTAATGTTCCAGAAGAGCTGTCAGAAGATTTTAACTTCCGCCAAGGGCAGCACCTTACCCTTAAAGCCGATATTGATGGCGAGGACATTCGCCGGTCGTACAGTTTGTGCTCCAGTCCGGCAGATAAAGAGTGGAAGGTGGCTGTAAAACAGATTTACGGGGGCAAATTTTCCACCTACGTAAACGAACAGCTAACTGCAGGCGACACCTTGGAAGTAATGGAGCCCAGTGGCATGTTCGGGGTCAATGCGGAGCCGGAAAAAGCTAAAAATTATCTTTTTTTCGCCGCGGGAAGTGGCATTACCCCTGTTTTGTCTATGATTAAAACACATTTGGCCTTAGAGCCCAACGCCACTTGTAAGTTGTTTTATGTGAATAAAACCGCTAAATCCATTATCTTTAAGGAGGAATTGGAACAGCTTCGCAATGAGTACTTTGGGCGGTTGGAAATCTATTATTTCCTAACCCGCGAAAAACGCGATATCGAATTGTTCAATGGGCGGTTTGACGACGATAAAATGAAGGTGTTAATCAATACGTTCATCGACATTCCCGATACCAGCGAAGTGTTTTTGTGCGGCCCAGAACAAATGGTTCAATACGTAAGCAACTATTTAGTTGAAGCTGGATTACCGAAAAACTTAATTCATTTTGAACTGTTCGTAACCGGTCTTTCAGAAGAAGATAAAAAACGGGCAGAACGACTGGCAAAACAAAATGTGGAAGGTGTTGAAGTTACCATTGTAGATGGCGGAAAGGAGTTTGAATTCGTAATGACCAAAGACTTCGATAACATTCTCGATGCAGCCTTGAACAATGGAGCCGATTTGCCATTTGCCTGTAAAGGTGGTGTTTGCAGTACATGTAAATGTAAATTGTTGGAAGGCGATGTAGAGATGAAAATAAATTATGCTTTAGAAGATCATGAGGTCGCTCAAGACTTTGTGTTAAGTTGTCAAGCAGTGCCAACATCTTCAAAAATAAAAGTAGATTTTGATGTTTAATTCTCGTTTAGACGGGGGTCTCATCTAACACTGGCTGAGATTTTAAATAAACTGATTATGAGTAATAAAGAAATAAAAAATTTAGAAGAAATATTTGAAGCACGCATTGCGCGTGACGAGAAAATAGAGCCGAAAGATTGGATGCCGGAGAAATATAGGAAAACACACATTCGCCAAATTTCGCAGCACGCACATTCCGAAATTGTTGGGATGCTGCCTGAAGGAAACTGGATTACTAGGGCGCCTTCCCTGCGTAGAAAAGCGGCTTTATTAGCGAAAGTTCAAGATGAAGCTGGACACGGATTATATTTATATTCAGCTTGTGAAACCTTAGGTATTTCTCGAGAAGAAATGTACGAGCAATTACATTCCGGGAAAGCAAAATACTCATCAATCTTTAATTATCCATCAGTAACCTGGGCCGATATGGGGGCCATAGGCTGGTTGGTAGATGGTGCAGCAATTATTAATCAGGTGCCGTTATGTAACACCTCTTTTGGGCCATACGCACGTGCGATGGTGCGCGTGTGTAAGGAAGAAAGCTTTCACCAGCGTCAAGGATACGAAATTATGCTTACGCTCTGTAATGGAACAGATGAACAAAAAGAAATGGCGCAAGACGCCTTAAACCGTTGGTGGTGGCCAAGTTTAATGATGTTTGGCCCAACGGATGATGAGTCAACGCACACCGAGCAATCCATGAAATGGAAACTGAAGCGTAAAACAAATGATGAATTGCGTCAACAATTTATAGATCAAACCGTGCCGCAAGCCGATATTTTAGGATTGACAATACCAGATCCAGATATGAAATTTAATGAAGAAACCGGTCATTATGATTTTGGTGAGATTGATTGGGATGAATTTTGGCAAGTTGTAAAAGGTCATGGCCCTTGTAATAAAGAACGTATGAAAGCCAGGGTAGATGCCTGGGAAGAAGGCGAGTGGGTTCGCGACGCAGCCATGGCACACGCTGAAAAGAAAGCAAAAAGAAAAGTTGCAAAAGCAAGTTAATATGGAAAACAATAAAAAAAACTGGCCCCTTTGGGAAATATTCGTTCGAAGTAAAAATGGTTTAGAGCACCGTCACTTCGGGAGTTTACACGCAGCAGACGCTGAAATGGCAATGGAAAATGCCCGTGACGTTTATACAAGACGTAACGAAGGTGTTAGTATTTGGGTCGTAGAGAGCAAGAATATCACTGCTTCAAACCCAAAAGATAATGGCGAAATGTTTGAGCCCGCCCAAGATAAAATATACCGCCATCCCACGTTTTATGATTTACCGGATGATGTAAAGCATATGTAGCATTCCCGCATAGGCGGGAATCTCTAACCTTGCTATACGTTTTTAAGGTAAAAATATTTAAAAGCATATTATTGATTTGATAATGAAAGATTAAAGAAACATGAAATCTCAAGAAAAAGATTCCCGCTTTCACGGGAATTTATATAATTACATTCTCGGCATCGCCGACAACTCGCTTATCCTCGCACAGCGATTAGGGGAATTGTGTGGTCACGGCCCGAGTTTAGAAACCGATATTGCTATAACAAATATCTCTTTAGATTTATTAGGGCAAACACGTAGTTATTATCAATATGCAGCAAAGCTTGCCGGAGAAGATAAAACCGAAGACGATATTGCTTTTTTGCGGATAGAACGAGAGTATAAAAACGTCTTGCTAGTGGAGCAACCCAACACACATTTTGGGCACGTAATGGCGCGTCAATTTTTATTCGATGTGTATCATTTAATGCTGATGGAGCGGCTTCAAAACAGTCAAGATGAAACGTTAGTAGCTATTGCAAAAAAAGGAATTAAAGAAGTAAGCTATCACAAGCGTTTTTCTTCAGATTGGGTAAAGCGTCTTGGTGACGGTACCGATGAAAGCAACCAAAAAATGCAGGAGGCCATTAATGATTTATGGCGCTATACTGACGAATTGTTCGATGAAACCGAAGCCGATAAGGCAATGATAGATGAAGGTATTGGTATCGCTGTTTCAGAAATGAAAGAAACGTATTATGAAAAAGTTTCAGAAATTTTAGAAGAAGCAACATTGGAAATCCCAGAGCGAAAGTATTTTACTCGAGGAGGAAAAAAAGGTGTGCACACCGAGCATATGGGCTATATATTGGCCGATTTGCAATATATGCAACGAACCTATCCAAACATGACTTGGTAGAACCATGTCACCCTGAGCGCAGTCGAAGGGTTTTTAAATTTTAAAAAAACAATTTTGTTGACTGATATCACTAATATCGACACACATTTAATTCCGGTTCTGAAAACCGTTTCAGATCCCGAGATACCTGTGCTTACAGTATTAGACTTAGGTGTTATTCGCGAAGCGATTGAAAAAGATGGCGTTGTTCATATCAAATTAACGCCTACCTATTCCGGGTGTCCCGCGATGGATGTGATTGGCGATGATCTCAAAGCTGCTTTTTCTGAAGTAGGGAAAGAGGCCAAAATAGAATTGATCCTTTCCCCAGCCTGGAGTACCGATTGGATTTCCGAAGAAGGCCTTAAAAAAATGGAAGCATACGGCATTGCACGACCGTTGACCGAAACAGCAGATAAAGATGTGCTTTTGGGAGATAAGAAACTGGTAAAATGTACCAATTGCGGTAGCACAAACACGCATTTAGTCAGTCAGTTTGGTTCTACGGCTTGCAAAGCCTTATTTAAATGCGACGACTGCCAAGAACCATTTGATTATTTCAAGTGTTTAAAGTAAGCTGAATTCCCCCTTTGAAGGGGTTAGGGGGATGTTTTCCTATTAAAAATTTAAATTAAAGAAGATTAAAACAAAGGAGTTATAATGAGCAAGACCATAACCACCCACATAGAAAACAAAGTAGCGACTATCACCTTAAACCGTCTCGAAAAGTTTAACAGCTTCAATCGTGAGATGGCGTTTTTATTACAAGACGAATTAGATGCTTGCGAGAAGAATACAGAAGTTAGAGCCATTATTTTAGTCGGAAACGGGAAAGCATTCTGTGCGGGTCAAGATTTAAAAGAAGTCACTTCGCCAGAACTGAATCCTGGTTTCAAGAAAATATTGGAAGAGCATTATAACCCAATCATCAAAAGAATCCGAAGTATTGAAAAGCCTATCATAGCTGCCGTAAATGGCGTAGCGGCTGGAGCGGGTGCTAATATTGCCTTGGCTTGCGATATCGTGGTAGCTTCAGAAACGGCGAGTTTTATTCAGGCATTCAGTAAAATCGGGTTGATCCCAGACAGTGCTGGAACGTTCTTTTTGCCGCGGTTGATTGGATTTCAGAAAGCTTCCGCATTAATGCTACTGGGCGATAAAGTTTCAGCAACCGATGCTGAAAAATTAGGAATGGTATACAAAGTAGTTGCTGCGGAAACATTTATGGAAGAAGTAAACAACATTGCAAATAACTTGGCGAATATGCCCACAAAAGCATTAGGACTCACTAAACGCTTGTTGAATGAATCGATGTCTAACGATTTAGAAAGTCAGTTAGAAATGGAATCTAAGCTGCAAATTGAATCCGCTCAAAGTGAGGATTATGCCGAAGGTGTTGATGCATTTGTAAACAAGCGGAAACCAAATTTTAAAGGAAAGTAAAAAAATACAAAATAATAAACCGAAAAATTTAAAATGTAAAAGTGAATTGAACTTGAACCTTTTTAAATTTTCTAGCTAAAATATATGATTAAAAAAGTTGGAATAATAGGAGGCGGAACGATGGGAAGCGGAATTGCGCAAGTTGCTGCAACGGCCGGTTGCTTGGTAAAACTTTACGATACAAATACAGAAGCGTTAGACAAGTCGAAAGCAGCTTTAGAGAAAATAATGGCTCGCTTGGTTGAAAAAGGACGAATCGATAAAGCTGAAAAGTCCCGCATTCAAGATAATATTACGTATGTGGATTCCTTAAAGGAATTGAGCGATTCTGAACTGACCATCGAGGCCATAGTTGAAAATTTGGAAATTAAAAAGAAAGTATTTCAAGAGTTGGAAAGCTATGTTTCCGAAGAAACCATCATTGCTTCAAACACCTCTTCTTTATCAATCGCTTCCATTGCTTCAGCCTTAAAAAAACCGGAACGATGTATCGGGATTCACTTTTTTAACCCAGCGCCGTTAATGAAATTGGTCGAGGTTATCCCGGCCGTTCAAACTTCCGGCGAAGTATTGCGTAAAATTAAAATGAACATTGCAAACTGGGGCAAAACAGTTGCCATAGCAAAAGACACCCCTGGGTTTATTGTCAACAGGGTGGCACGTCCTTTTTATGGCGAAGCCTTACGGATTTATGAAGAAGGGATTGCCTCATTTCACGAAATAGACGCCGCAATGAAAGAAATTGGCGGTTTCAGGATGGGTCCTTTCGAGTTGATGGATTTTATAGGAAACGATGTAAATTATGTTGTAACCGAAACCGTTTTTAAAGCCTTTTATTACGATCCACGGTATAAACCATCCTTCACTCAAAAACGTTTTGCCGAAGCAGGGTATCTTGGTAGAAAATCTGGAAAAGGATACTATGAATACAAAGACGGCAAAGTTATCACCCCGAACGCAGTCGAGGGGTCTTTTAACTCAGATTTGGCTCAAAAGATTTTCAACCGTGTTTTGGTTATGCTGATCAACGAAGCCGCCGATGCGTTATTTTGGAATATCGCTTCCGCGGAAGATATCGATAACGCCATGACAAAAGGAGTTAATTACCCAAAAGGATTATTGGCTTGGGCAGATGAAAAAGGAATTAGTTGGTGTGTGGAACAAATGGATACGCTTTACGATGAATATCGTGAAGATAGATACCGTTGTAGTCCGTTATTACGAAAATTGAAAAAAGACAATAAAACATTCTTTTGATGCAAGGCGAAAAAATCCCACATAAAATGCTTTCGCTCGATGCTTTCAGCCAATGGCTAGGCATTGAAATATTGGAAGTTGAGCTTGGCCGCTGTAAAGTAGGTATGACCGTTAGAAAGGAAATGCTCAATAGTATGGGAAAAGCCCACGGCGGCATTAGCTATAGCTTAGCTGACACTGCTTTTGGTTTTGCTGCAAATACGCACGGAAAGTATGCAGTTTCCATTGAAACGTCTATAAACCATATAGAGGCATTAAACGAAGGTGATTACATTACGGCAGAGTCGGTCATTGAAAAAGCAACTAATAAATTAGGGTTTAATATTGTAGAAGTTAAACGAGGCGACGAGTTGGTTGCATTATTTAAGGGAGTGGTATATAGAACAAGTAAAGATTGGAAATAATAAAACTATTCCCTCCTTTTTAAGGAGGGGCGCCCAACGGGCGGGGTGGTTTCTTTTTGAAAACCTCCCAAACTTGAAATATTTTTAGAAATGAAATAAAAAGACCATTCCTCTCTCTTTTTGGGAGACCTGCCTGACGGCAAGGCAGGGATGCCCGAAGGACAGAGAGGGAATCCGGTCAATATAATAAATAAAAAACATGGAAGCATATATAATAGACGGCATTAGAACGCCAATAGGAAGTTACAAAGGAACACTAAGCACAATCCGTACGGACGATTTGGCCGCATTGGTCATTGCAGAAGTGGTTAAAAGAAACCCAAACATCCCAAAGGAAGCATTCGACGATGTAATCATGGGTTGTGCCAACCAAGCCGGTGAAGATAACCGAAACGTAGCGAGAATGGCTCTTCTGTTAGCAGGATTGCCTTTTACGGTACCTGGTGAAACTGTAAACCGACTGTGTAGTAGTGGTTTATCTGCCATAATTCACGCCAACAGAGCAATTAAAGCCGGCGATGGTGATTTGTTCATTTCAGGTGGGGTGGAGAATATGACGAGAGGCCCATACGTAATAGCAAAACCTTCCAGCGCTTTTGGTAATGATGCCAAAATGTACGACAGCAGTTTTGGATGGCGGTTCGTCAACAAGAAAATGCACGATATGTACGGCACCGACGGAATGGGAAATACTGCTGAAAATTTAGTTGAAAAGCACAAAATCACTCGTGAAGACCAAGATGCTTTTGCGTATAACAGTCAGATGAAAGCTGCTGAAGCACAAAGAAGCGGCCGTTTTGCCAAGGAAATCGTACCGGTGGAAATTCCACAGCGGAAAAAAGACCCAATTATTTTTAAAGATGACGAGTTTATCAAACCGGGAACAACGAAAGAGATTTTGGCGAAACTTCGTCCAGCCTTCAAAAAAGAAGGGGGAAGTGTTACAGCCGGAAACAGTTCTGGGTTAAATGATGGTGCTGCTGCGACTATTATTGCTTCAGAAGATGCCGTAAAAAAATACAACTTAAAACCAATGGCTAAAATCTTAAGTTCAGCCGTTGTAGGCGTGGAGCCTCGTATTATGGGGATTGGCCCAGTGGAAGCTTCTAATAAAGCGTTGAAAAAAGCAGGTTTGACTATGGAAGATATGGATGTTATTGAGCTTAATGAAGCTTTTGCATCGCAAGCTTTAGCATGTATCCGAGAATGGGGATTAAAAGATGATGATCCACGTATTAATCCAAATGGAGGATCAATCGCAATTGGTCATCCGCTAGGCGTTACAGGAGCACGATTAACCTATTCTGCAGCTTTAGAGCTTCAGGAAACGGGAAAAAAATATGCACTGGTAACGATGTGTGTGGGCGTTGGACAAGGATATGCAGCGGTAATTGAAAACATTTCTGCGTAGGCAGAAATCTCACAGTCGGAAGAAAAAGACATTTGATTAGAGCTTAATTTATTTAGAAACAAAAAGATACCCGCCTTCGCGGGCATAGATATGAAAATACTAATAATAGGAGGAAACGGAACGATAGGAAAAACGGTAACGAAACGTTTTTCTGAAGAAAATGATGAGGTTATAATCGCTGGAAGATCTTCAGGAGATGTGACGGTAGATATTGCAAATCCAGATTCTATTGAAGAAATGTTTAAGAAAACTGGAAACGTAGATGCTATTGTAAACATCGCGGGTGATGCGAAATGGGATTCATTTGATAACCTTTCCGAAGAAGATTTTTACATCGGTATTAAAAGTAAAATGATGGGGCAAGTTAATTTGGTTCGATTAGGAAGAAAATACCTAAATGAAGGAGGAAGCTTCACGTTAACCACGGGGATTTTGGCCGATGAGCCTGTTGATAAGACAACAAGTGCCGCAATGGTTAACGGCGCCGTAGAGAGTTTTACTAAAGCAGCAGCTTTAGAATTAACCAACGGATTGCGAATAAATGTCGTCTCTGCCGATATGGTTGAAGATGCATATGAAAAATACAAAGATTATTTTCCTGGTAACACACCTGTCCCGATGCGTAAAATAACCGACGGCTATTTTAAAAGTGTAAAAGGGAAAATTAACGGTGAAATAATTAAAATAAGAGCATAATTTATGGGTAGATAATAAATATAAATTATATTTATAATAAATAAATATATTATGGCAACATTCACATCATCGCTACCGGATAAGCTGCTGGACGAATTGGGCAAGGCAGCTTCAGATTTAAAGCTTCCAAAAAACAAGATTATTGAGCGGGCATTGAAAATTTATTTGGAGCAATTAGAGCGTGCCGAGTACGTAAAATCCTATAAGCGTATGGCAAAAGATAAGGATATGCTGCTTATGGCAGAAGAGGGTATGGCAGATTACCTTAAAACGCTTGAAGATTTCGAAAATCAATGAAACAGGGTGATATCTATGAGGTTTATTTAGATCCAACTCTCGGTAGCGAACAAAGTGGACGTAGGCCTGCGGTTATATTTTCGGGAAATTTGGTCAACGAACTCGTTAACACTGTCATAGTTTGTCCATTGACCAGTAAGCTAAAGCGGTATAAAGGTAATTTGATTGTAGAACCGACAAAGGAAAATGGATTGTCAAAAACTTCCGAAGTTATGACGATTCATATCCGTTCCATTTCAAAAGAAAGGATTCTAAAAAAGTATGGAAAATTAACGGAAGCAGAATTTGAGCAAATTGTTGAAAGCCTATATAAGATTATAAAGTTTTAAGAATGACAAAAACACAACATTACATACAAGGAAGTTGGACTGATGGAAAAGGCGAAGGAAGCCCAATTCTCGATTCAGTTACTGGCGAGCATTTTACAAGTGTCACTACGGAAGGGTTAGATATTCCTGAAATATTAAACTACGGAAGACAAAAAGGCGATACCCTTCGCAAAATGACCTTCCAAGAACGCGGATTAATGCTGAAGAAATTAGCATTCTATCTTCAGAAGAAAAAAAGAGACTTTTACGAAGTAAGTTACCGAACTGGCGCAACCAAAGTGGATAGTTGGATTGATATTGAAGGAGGCTTCGGAAACTTGTTTGCCAATGCTTCGCTTCGGAAATTATTCCCAAATCAGCCGTTTCACGTAGAAGGCGATCCGGTCGATTTATCACGTGGCGGGCGGTTTATGGCACATCACATTATGGTGCCTCGCGAAGGAGTGGCGGTTCACATTAACGCCTTTAACTTCCCAGTTTGGGGAATGCTTGAAAAGTGTGCGGTAAACTGGATGGCAGGGATGCCTGCGGTTGTATTACCGGCACCACAAACGGCATATTTAACCGAAGCTGTTGTAAAAGAAATCATCGCTTCTGGAATATTGCCAGAAGGGTCATTGCAATTGATTAGCGGAACTGCCAAAAACATTTTGGACACGGTAGAATCACAAGATGTGGTGACGTTTACCGGTTCGGCAAGTACCGGGAAAATACTGAAGAAACATCCACGGTTAATTGAAGAGTCGGTTCCGTTTACGATGGAAGCCGATTCGTTAAACGCTGCAATTTTAGGGGAAGATGCCGTTCCTGGAACACCAGAATTTGATCTTTTCATCAAGGAAGTCCGAAATGAAATGACCGTAAAATGCGGTCAAAAATGTACGGCGATTAGACGAGTTATTGTTCCAGAAAACTTAATTGAAGATGTACAGATATCGCTTGGAAAACAACTGGATAAAGTTACCATTGGCGATCCTCGTTTAAAAGAAGTGCGAATGGGCGCTTTAGTGAGCGATGCACAACGGAATTCAGTAAAAGAACAAATTGAAAAAATCACCAAAACGGCACAAATAGTCTATGGTGACTTTGATGAAGCCAAAACAGTAGGGGCCGATGCTAAAAAAGGTTCGTTCGTAAAACCAATTTTACTTCGCGAAGACAATCCTTTTGCCAACGAAGCCGCCCATATCACTGAAGCGTTTGGCCCAGTAAGTACCATAATGCCTTATAAAACATTGGACGATGCAATTAAGCTTTCCAAAATGGGGAAAGGTTCTTTGGTAAGTTCCATTGTCACCAATGACGATAAAATTGCCAAGGAATATACCGTTTCCGCAGCTACGCATCACGGGCGTATTTTAATTTTGAACCGAGAAAGTGCGAAGCAAAGCACCGGTCACGGTTCGCCATTGCCTAACTTAATTCACGGTGGTCCAGGACGGGCCGGTGGCGGAGAAGAAATGGGGGGTGTTCGCGGTGTAAAACACTATTTACAGCGTTGTGCCATTCAAGGTTCACCAACATCGTTAACTGAAGTTACAGGTATTTATCAACCAAAATCAGTTTATAAAAAATCTGAAAAACACCCTTTTGCTTATCATTGGGAAGACATCAAACCCGGAATGTCATTGGAAACACACAAACGAACCCTAACCGATACCGATATTATTAACTTCGGAAACTTAACTTGGGATCATTTCTATGCACATACCGATATTACATCCCTTGAAGGAAGCATTTTTGAAAAACGAACGGCACATGGGTATTTTATTATTTCGGCAGCAGCGGGATTATTTGTGTATCCAAACAAAGGTCCGGTAGCGGCAAATTATGGTCTGGAAGACATTCGTTTTTTACGGCCGTTGTATCACAACGATACAATTTATGTGCGTTTAACGTGCAAGCAAAAAGTGGATCGTGAGCAAAAAGGAACCGAACTTCCTTCCGGAATTGTAAAGTGGTTCGTAGAAGTGTTCGATGCCGAACCGGATGAGGACCAAGAACCGTTGGTTGCGATAGCGACCATTTTAACGATGGTGCAGAAAAAGCAAGAAACCTTTGTTGAAATTACCGATGAAAAAATCGATGAATGTCTGTCAAAATTAACTGCAGATGCTAAACCAAAATGGGGCATTATGACCCCACAGCATATGGTAGAGCATTTAGAATACACCTATAAGATTGCTTCCGGTGAAATTCAGGATTTTGATATTGCCACTCCAGAAAAGATATTAGAGAAGGTACATGCGAGTTTATACAACTATGAGAAATTTCCGCAAAACTCGCAATTCCCAATGCTTGAAAAGGATAAATTGGATGATTTAAAACACCCCGATTTAGAAACGGCCATCAAGAAATTTAAAGAGCAACGCGAAAAGTATATCGAGTTTTTTAAAGAAAACCCAGATGCCAAACTTAAAAATTTGGTTTTCGGCGAACTTAATAAGTTTGAATCATATTTATTGGAGCGGAAACACCTTAATCATCATTTTGAACAGTTTAATCTTTTAGATTAAACTGTTCAAAATTCCCGCACAGGCGGGAATCTCGGGAATCTATTGATAGAAAGAAAGTGAAAATTTATAGTGTATATATAATAACAAATATAAAAAATGGAGTTTTATATATTGGTCAAACTGGAGATTTAAAACGAAGAATAAGTCAACATAAAAGAAAAGTTCATCCAACAATTTTTTCCGCAAGGTACAATTTGAATAAGTTGATATATTTTGAGGATTTTGAATTAAAGAATAAGTCTTTGCTTCGTGAAAGACAATTAAAAAAGTGGAATCGTGAATGGAAAATCAGATTGATAGAAAAAAATAACCCGAATTGGAACGATTTATTTAAAGATTTAAAATAGAAGTATAACCCTAAAAAGATTCCCGCCTACGCGGGAAGTAAACATGACACAACCATACGTAAAACATACCATAGAAAAAGGAATAGCAACCATAGAATTTTTCCATCCGGCGCACAACAGTTTGCCGGGGGATATTCTAGCAAAACTCGCAAATACTATCACCGAAACCGGTCAAAATGATGAGGTTTTGGTACTTGTTGTAAAAAGCGGCGGCGATAGAACCTTCTGTGCCGGAGCAAGTTTTAAAGAATTAATTTCAATTGAAAATGAACAAGAAGGCGAAAAATTCTTCAGTGGTTTTGCCAATGTAATTAACGCGATGCGCAAATGCCCTAAGTTTATTATCGGTCGTGTGCAAGGAAAAACTGTTGGTGGCGGTGTCGGACTGGCAGCAGCCATGGATTACACGATGGCAACTAAGTTTTCAGCTATAAAATTAAGTGAACTAAACTTGGGAATAGGTCCTTTTGTTGTAGGTCCGGCAGTACAACGAAAAATCGGAGTGAGCGGCATGTCGCAAATTGCGATTGATGCCAATTCTTTTTATTCTCCGGAGTGGGCGAGAGACAAAGGTTTATTTACCAAAGTTTTTGAAACGACCGAAGAGCTAGACGAAGAAGTACAAGCCTTGGCCGAACAATTGTGCGGCTACAACCCCGAAGCGGTAAAAGAAATGAAACAAATGTTCTGGCGAGGAACCGAAAATTGGGATGAACTATTACAAGAACGCGCCAAAATAAGCGGACGTTTGGTACTTTCTTCTTTTACAAAAGAGAAGTTGAAACGGTTTAAATAATTCCTGCGTAGGCAGGAATCTCATATCAAGCACACATGAAAAAATGGTTCGTCTAAATAATGTCAAACAAACCCAACGAAGTTATTTGCATTGGTGTTACGGATGATTTAGAGGCACGTGTGTTAGAGCATAAAGACAAAGTCTATAAAAAGTCATTTACTGCAAAATACAACTGTGATAAACTGATTTATTTTGAAGAATTTAAAGACGGTAATAAAGCAGCAATTCGTGAAAAACAGCTAAAAAAGTGGAAACGAGATTGGAAATTAAATTTAATAAATGATATGAATCCAGATTGGATGGATATTTCCTTGAATTGGAAAAACAGTGTAAATTCAGTCTATAAAACAAAAAGATTCCTGCCTACGCAGGAATAGGTTATGATATACAGTTTCAAAGGTCACATACCCGTTATTCACGAAAGCAGTTTTGTACATCCGTTGGCAGCAGTCACTGGAAATGTAATTATTGGTAGAAACTGTTACATAGGTCCGGGAGCGGCTATTCGTGGCGATTGGGGCGAAATTATTTTGGAAGATGGTGTAAACGTTCAGGAAAACTGTACGGTACATATGTTTCCCGGGAAAAGTATTGTGCTTAAAGAAAGTGCGCACGTAGGTCATGGGGCCATTATTCACGGTGCTAATTTAGGTCGCAACTGCCTAATAGGTATGAACAGCGTGATTATGGACGATGCTGAAATAGGCGACGAATGTATAGTTGGTGCAATGGCGTTTGTAAAAGCTGAGACTATTTTCCCGAAGCGGAAATTGATAGTTGGTAACCCCGCAAAAGCCATTAAGGATATTTCAGATGAAATGATCGAGTGGAAAACAGCTGGAACGCGTTTATATCAACAATTACCTTCCGACTGTCACGAGAGCTTAAAGGAAGTAGAGCCATTACGGGAAATTCCGAAGGATAGGCCTGTTCAGGAAGATTTTTATAAAACACTACAAGAGATTAAGAGAAACGAATAAAATGAAGGAAACTGAATTTAAGATGCCCAAAATGGGTGAGAGCATAACCGAAGGAACCATCATCAATTGGCTGGTAAACGAAGGCGATTCGTTTGATGAAGGCGATATCCTTTGCGAAGTAGCAACCGATAAAGTAGATAATGAAGTTCCAGCACCCGCTTCCGGTAGGATGCTCGAGCATGTAAAAAGCGCACAAGAAGTAGTTCCGATAGGCGATGTAATTGCTATTTTAGAATTATCAAATAAAAAAAACAAATCTTCTCCACCCTCGGGGGAGATGCCCAAAGGGCAGAGGGGGACAAAGCAGAAACCATCTAAAAATGAAGAAAATATAGTTCACCCTTCAGCTCCAAAAAACACTATTAAAAAAAAGCCAAAACAGGCTTCGTCATTTACTGTTAACAAAAACATATTCATAAGTCCTTTGGTTGAAAGTATGGCCAAAGCGCACCATATAAGCTATGAAGAGTTGTCACGAATTCCGGGAACCGGAAAGGAAGGTCGGCTTCGTAAAAGTGATGTGATTACGTATATTGAAGAAGGGCGTCCTTTTAAGTTTGCGCAACCTGTCCCTGAAGTTTCTGGCTTTCAAGTTCCTGATCTTACATTTGACAAAGGCACGGGAAAAATCGTGAAAATGGATCGTATGCGGCAAATGATAGCCGACCATATGGTGTTTAGCGCCAGTACGGCACCGCACGTTACCGCTTATGTTGAAGCAGATTTGACCGAGATGGTACAATGGCGCAATGCGAACAAGGTAGCTTTCAAAGAAAAATATAATGAAAAACTCACGTTTACACCGCTTTTTGTCGAGGCAGTGGCCAGGGCCATTCAGGACTTCCCGATGATCAACTCCAGTTTGGATGGGGAAAACATCATTGTAAAAGAAGAAATAAATATTGGTATGGCTACAGCTTTGCCTTCAGGAAATTTAATCGTTCCCGTGGTAAAAAATGCCGATAAAAAAGATTTAAAAGCCCTTGCAGAAAACACAAATGAGTTAGTGGGGAAAGCCAGAGATAACAAATTGAAAGGCGATGACACCAAAGGAAGCACGTTTACAATTAGTAATGTGGGAACTTTTGGAAGTTTAATGGGAACCCCAATTATCAATCAGCCCGAAGCCGCCATATTAGCAACTGGAATTATAAAAAAACGTGCCGAAGTCATGGAACGCGAAGACGGTGACAGTATCGAAGTTCGACATATGATGTATTTATCATTGTCCTTTGACCACCGCATTGTAGATGGCTATCTGGCAGGCTCTTTTTTAAAAAGAGTAGCCGATAATATGGAGCAGTTTGATACTAAAAGAAAATTTTAAGATGAAGAAGATTTCAAAAGATATATTAAAAAAAGCCTTCAAAAACTTGGTCACTGCCAAGTCTTTGACCGAGCTGTACGAAGAGAATTTTAAAACAGTTTCAAAATATGTGCACGCAACATCGAGAGGGCATGAGGTAATTCAGATTGCTATTGGGATGCAGTTAAAGCCTCAGGATTACGCCTTCCCTTATTATCGCGATGATTCTATTTTATTGTCAATAGGAATGAAGCCGTACGAGTTAATGCTACAAGTATTGGCAAAGAAAGACGATCCTTTTTCAGGAGGTCGCACCTATTATTCACACCCAAGTTTACGTGATGATGATAAACCAAAAATCCCGCATCAAAGTAGTGCAACCGGTATGCAGGCTATTCCGGCAACGGGGGTAGCGATGGGGTTTCATTACCGCGAAAGCGGTAATTTTTTCGAAAATGGAAAAGAGAGTAATGATCGAGAAAAAAGTAAACAAAATGCTGTTAATGGATGGTATGACCAAGAGGTTCATTCAAAAGATTCCCGCCTGCGCGGGAATGCCCCAATCGTAGTTTGTTCCTTAGGTGATGCCTCTGTGACTGAAGGCGAAGTCGCCGAAGCCTTTCAAATGGCAGCTTTAAAGCAGTTGCCAATTTTATATCTAGTACAAGATAATGGTTGGGATATTTCAGCAAACGAAGCCGAAACCCGTGCTCAAAATGCTTGTGAATATGCAAGAGGGTTCAATGGACTGGAAGCAGTTTCAATAGACGGAACCGATTTTGAAGAAAGTTATAACACCCTTCAAGATGTGATTTCAAAAATTAGAACTGAACGTCGCCCGTTTTTGGTACACGCCAAAGTTCCGTTATTAAATCACCATACATCGGGTGTTCGGATGGAGTTTTACAGAGATGATTTGGAAGAAGCTAGATCTCGAGATCCGTATCCGAAACTTAAAAAGCTATTATTAGACAATGGTTTTTCTGAAAAAGAACTTTCAAAAATAGAAGCTGACATTCAGAAATCGGTTCAAAAAGATTATGAAAAAGCGTTGAAAGCTGAAGACCCTAAACCTGAAGATTTATTCACCCACGATTTTGCCCCGACCGAAATTACCGAAGAAAAAGGAGAACGATCCCCTGAAGGTGGTGAAAAAGTAGTGATGGTAGATTGTGCTTTATTTGCCATTGAAGAGTTGATGGGTAAACACAAAGAATGTTTGTTATATGGGCAAGATGTAGGAGGTCGTTTAGGCGGTGTCTTTAGAGAAGCAGCTACGTTGGCGCAAAAATTTGGCGATAACCGTGTATTTAATACACCAATTCAAGAAGCGTTCATTGTGGGTTCAACAGTTGGGATGAGTGCTGTTGGTTTAAAACCCATTGTTGAGGTTCAGTTTGCCGATTATATTTGGCCGGGACTGAATCAACTCTTTACCGAGGTAAGCAGAAGTAATTACCTGTCAAACGGAAAATGGCCGGTATCGATGATCCTTCGTGTGCCCATTGGAGCGTATGGTAGCGGTGGTCCGTATCACTCGTCTTCGGTAGAAAGTGTGGTGACAAATATTCGTGGACTCAAAATTGCCTACCCAAGTAACGGCGCCGATTTAAAAGGCTTGATGAAAGCGGCATATTACGACCCCAACCCGGTGGTTATCTTTGAACACAAAGGGCTGTACTGGAGCAAGGTAAAAGGCACCAAGGGCGCTACTTCTTTAGAACCTGCCGAAGATTATGTGCTTCCGTTTGGAAAAGCGTGGTTACTTCAAGAAATTTGGAAGCAAGAGGATGTAGAAACGCTTTCCATCATTACTTACGGAATGGGCGTACACTGGGCCATGAACGCGGCTATGGAACTACAAATGCAAGATAGAATCGAGATTGTGGATTTAAGAACCTTGCATCCTTTAGATTATGAAACAGTGTTTAAATCGGTCAAGAAATGCGGAAAATGTTTGGTCGTGACAGAAGAACCTTCGGAAAACACGTTTGCTCGAGCCTTACAGGGAAAAATTCAAGAAGCATGTTTCCAGCAGTTGGACGCACCTGTTATGATAATTGGTAGTGAAAATATGCCCGCAATTCCATTAAATTCAACGTTAGAAGAAACCATGATTCCTTCTACTGAAAAGATAAAACAAAAAGTTTTGGAAATTTTGGAGTACTGACGCTTGGTATGTGCCATATATATAATGTATATTTGAATAAAGTATGTTTAAAATGAGAAAGAACATTGACATAGACGAGATTACCCTTACAAAATTGAAAGTTATTTCTGCTTTTGAAGACATGAGTGTAAAAGCGCTTATGGAAGAAGCTGTTCGCTTATTTGTGAAAGCTGCCGAGCAAAAGCAATTTGATAAGCTTTCAAAAGAAGAGCAGGAAGATTTGGGACTATTGTTACTTATGCAACAAGTGGATAAAGCAGATACTGTTTCAGAAGAAGAGTTTATGAAAGCTTTGGAAGAATAATACTTCGGATTTAGCTTATATTTTGATTTTCAAAAAATTGAAATAGGATTAATAATCCAACACTTTTTTTACAAAAATGAATTTAGTTTATACAAAGGCTATCACAAAAGATGTTAGGAAGATAAAAGACCAAAAAACAAAAAATGCTGTTTTAGAAATTATCCAGAACATTAAAAAAGCATCGACTCTTAAAGAAGTCCCTTCATTAAAAAAAATGAGTGGTCACCCTTCAGCATATCGAATTAGGATTGGCATTTACAGGATGGGTCTGTACTTTGAAGACGATACAGTAATATTGGCGAGGTTTTTAAAAAGAAACGATATTTATAAGGTTTTTCCCTAAGAACCTAGCATTAGTGTTGTGTTTCGGCAAACATAATCCCATTGAATTCAACCTTTGAAGAAACCATGATTCCTTCCACTGAAAAGGTAAAAGTTAAAATAAAGGAACTTTTAAATTATTAGATTTCTGTATCTTTCGGAGTAATTAACACTTATGCTGCTTCGAATAGTTTTTATATGTGTCCTTTCGGTTTCAGGAATAGCCCAAGAGCCTGTTTCCGTGTTGATGGATAGTCTCGCCAATACTTCTTCTGAAAAGGAAAAATCGAGGATAAGTCTATCTATTGCCTCTCATTTAAAAAACGATGACTGGGACCGGGCTTTGTATTATTTGGAAATTGCCAAGAGAAATGCGCTCAATTCTGCTTCAGAGAAAACCCTTGCTGATTATTACAAGGCTGCCGGTGATCTTTTTTTCAGTAAGGATGCCCTAGATATTGCATTGAATCATTATTTGAAAGCTTATGATTATTATCAAAATCAGCCTCTTGCCGATACATCGATTGCGCTTGAGCAAAATTTGGCGGTTGTGTATGGCCGTATAAAAGAACCAACAAAAGCCCGCACGTATTTCAGAAAACTGCTTAGTTATGCCAAAAAAGAGCGTGATTCCGTTTTGTTGGCGAAAATACTGAACAATCTGGGCACCAGTTATTTAAATTCCAATATAGACTCGGCCACCTACTATTATAAACGTTCTGAAAATTTGTTGAAAACCATTCCTAATGAAATGCAGTTAAAGGCCTATTTATATGGTAATTTAGGGAGGACATACTTTTTAAGGGACAGTTTAGATAAAGCACAGAAATACTTTGACTTAGCGGTAAATTATATAGAAAAGGACACTATTGAAAGGCCACAATCAAAAGGATGGGTTTACAATACGGTTTCAACGTATTACGAGAGAATCAATCAATTGGATTCTACCATTGTGTACGCTACAAAAGCAAATGAAGCATTGTCCGAGAGCCAATTCAGTTTCGAAAACCAAGCGGCCTTGCAAACACTCTATAAGACCTATTTAAAAAAAGATGATTTCAAGAACGCTGCCGAATACTTTCAGAAGTATGACGCCGTACGGGATAGTTTAAACCTGGAAGATAAAGCTGCCAATGTAGAAAAGATAAAAGTAGAGCAGGAGTATAAAAACAAGGAAGAAATACGCGATTTAAGGGAAAGTAAGCAACGTTTCAGGAATTATATAATCTTTCTTGTTCTATTAGCGGTTTTATTGTTGCTGGGGATTTTATTGGTTAGGTTCAGAAATAAGTTACGAAATACGAAACTCGAAAAACAGTTGGTTGAAGCAAAACAAAAAGAACTCGATTCTAATCTTCAGTTAAAAAACAAAGAACTTATTGGCAAGGCCATGGTGGAAATACACCGTACCGAAATCATTGAAGAAATATTGCAAGATTTAAAAGAAGTAAAGCGAAAAGCCGCCAAAAAAGAAACCCAAAAGGCCATCGATTATATCGCCAAGCGGCTAAAGCGTGATACTAACAGCAATATTTGGAAAGAGTTTGAAATGCGCTTTGAGCAAGTGCACGAATCGTTTTATAAAAACCTTTCTGAGAAGCACCCGGATTTAACTTCAAAAGACAAACGGTTGTGCGCTTTGCTGAAATTAAACCTTACGTCAAAAGAGATTGCGCAAATTACGGGACAGTCTTCAAAATCCATCGAAAATGCCCGAACAAGACTTCGGAAAAAACTGGATATCACCCATTCCGATGTGGAACTATCAGCTTACTTATCTAGTTTCGGAAAATAAATAAAGATAATCCTTAAAGTTTCAGTAAAACATCAATTAGCTTAAAAACAAGCTATTAAAGCGCATTGAGTGATAAAAACAGGGTTGTTTTTTGTTAATGAGTGATTTTGGCAGGGCTTAAAATTAGAGAAGGTGTTAGCCGTGCAATATATTTGGCAACGTTTTGAAGTGCAAAACAAAAGTGGATGAAAAAGAAAAACAAAGAAGACAATCTCGATGAGCTATTGCAAAACAGCAAAGACAAAAAAAATGCTTTAAAAAAGCTTATCGAAGAGTTGAACAAAAATGAAAATTCTAAACCAAAATCCAATTAAAATGAAACGAATGAAAACAATTATTACAAGTATTATCTTTTTAACAGTGTTTGTAGCGCAGGCACAATGGACCACCGATACCCATGTGAACACCTTGGTCGCAGACTCTGAGGCATTGGCCATGCAAGCAAAAGGAACATCCGACGGAATGACCTATGTGGTTTTCTGGAAAGACGTTGGCGCTCCAGTGAACATAGAACTGCGCATGCAAGTACTCGATGTCGATGGCAACCAAATGCTGGGGCCTGATGGTATGTTGGTGAGCGATCAAATACCTATGGGTGGTTTTACCGTCACCTTCGATATGGAAGTTGACGCTGACGATAATTTGTATATTGGTGTAACTGGAACCGAAAGTGACAACCCTGCTTACGTTTTTAAACTGGACAGCGACGGAAATCATTTATGGGATACCAATGGTGTTAATATAGGCAACGGTTTTGTGGTAACCCTTTTACCACTTTCTACGGGTGAAGTATTGATAAGCTGGTTAGATTCAAACGGGGCGGTGATGCAAAAATATGACAATAACGGTACCGCGGTTTGGCCAACTACCATGCCAATAGAATTAGAATCTGGATTTACGGCCCCTGCAAACTTTTTTGAAATTTCGGGAGGTGATTATATCGCCGTTTTCCATTCGTTGTTGAGCGGGATCAATTCAAATTTATATGCACAGCGCTATGATAGCGATGGCAACCCAGTTTGGACAGATGCCACCCAGCTTGCAAACGGGCTAACTGCTTATAACAGACTGTATCCTGGCGTTCAAGACGGCGATGTGGTGTATATGGGGTATTTTTCTGCAGCAAACAACCGTTTTGATTCATTTTTACAGCGCATAAATCCAGATGGGACGCTTCCATGGGGAATTAATGGGGTAGATTTTGATGTTGAACAAACGGACTATGAAATGAGTACGGAGGTTGCATTTCAACCTGGCTCACAATATGTCTGGGCCGTTTCAACATTTACGAATAGCCTGCAAGATCAACATGGTGAATTTGTTCAAAAATTTGATAAAGATACCGGTGCAAGACAGTTTACCGATAATGCAAAAGAAGTTTTTGCAATTGGTTCTGAAAAGGTACATGCTGGAAGCCTTCAGCTAAAAAACGACAGTCCGCTGTTCATTATGAAAGAAGGAGTAGATAATGGCGCTACCCCAACAACCTTAAATTCGGTGTATCTTGATGAAAACGGTGATTTTGCTTGGACTGAAGAAACAAAACCCGTTGCAACTTTTGCAGCAAGCAAAGGCAGGGTTCAATATACTATGCCCGTGAACAACCAAAGCGTGGCCGTATTTGTGGAAGATAAAGGCGATGGCACTAAAATCTATGCGCAAAATGTGGTTAATGAAGACTTAGGGACAGAAGAATTTTCAAACGCATCAGTGTCGTACACCAATCCTGTTCAAAATGAAATAGTGCTTACAAGTACTGTAGGGATTGATGCTGTTGCCATATACAATGTGTTGGGCCAACAAATTTTTACCAAAACCTACAGCGGAGCCACTCAAATGAACATTGATGTGCAGGGATGGGCGCCTGGTATCTATATCATGAAATTGAATGCCGCTGACAGTCTTTTAAAAAGCATAAAGCTGATAAAAAACTAAGTTGCTTCTCAGTTTTTATTTAGTAAGGCTGTCCTGTTTGGGATGGCCTTTTGTTTTCCCAAATAATAAAAGGGAAAAGTGCCACACACTTCTCCCTTTTAAGATACTAAACAAAAAACAACTTTTTAGATTTTTATTAGCTTTACCGATTGAATGGCGTTGCCAGCCTATGTGCGTTTCTTGCTATATAACTGCCAGTGGTCTTTCCACGGTTTGCTGCGTTTCTGGCCAATTCTCTGTAAATGATACTGGGGTCTATCCCTTTGATTTTAGCGATTTCACTTTTGCTGATTTCAGTTTCCATTAAGGCTTCAATTTGATACCTTTGATGAATAGTCAATTGTTTGTGTTTTTTCATGCCAGATTAATATAGCGTGTGGATAAAAAACTCTTTGGGACTAACCTTAAAGTTTTAAAAAACAATTTTGCACTTATTACTTGAGCTTAGGAAACTTTCTGGAGTAACACAATAAAGTTTTGAATCGAAATGAAGTACTATCATGGGAACCCTTAAAACGACACCAATAAAACGTGTGCTGTCCATCACGAAAGCGGAATTTGTAAAAAACCATTACAAACCGCAACATCCTGTGTTAATCGAAGGGTTTGCAAAACAATGGCCAGCCTACGAAAAATGGAACTTGGAATACATTCAGCAATTGGCGGGCGATCAAATTGTGCCGCTGTACAATAATAAACCCACCAAAGGACACAAAAAGTCGGTCGTGCCAGCAAAAAAAATGAAGTTGTACGATTATATCAAGCTGTTAAAAGCGGGGCCAACCGATTTACGGATGTTTTTCTACAATGTGCTTCAGAAAATGCCGGAGTTGACCAAGGATTTTGACTATCCTGATATTGGATTGCCATTTTTTAAAAAACTACCCGTGATGTTCTTTGGCGGAAAAGGTTCGAAAGTACTGGCACATTACGATATGGATTTGGCCGATTTGTTGCACGTACATTTCCACGGTACCAAAAAAGCAATGTTGTTTGAACCTAAACAAGCAAAGAATCTTTATAGAGTGCCCTTTACCGTTCACAATATCGAAGCCATCGATATGGATAATCCAGATTTTACAACCTATCCTGCTTTACAACAGGCGGAAGGGATTTCCGTAGAAATGAAACACGGCGATGCGTTGTACATGCCCAGTGGCTATTGGCATTATATTACGTATGAAGATGCGGGTTTTTCCATCACGCTTCGAGCCTTTCCACGAAAACCTAAAAAACTGGGAAAACTACTCTCAAATCTACTTTTTATGCGCAATTTCGAAAACATCATGCGGTACGTGGCTGGAAGCAAGTGGGTGGATTACAAGGAAAGCAGTATGATAAAGCGAGTGAACAAAAAGTTTAAAAAACGCAATAAAAATGCGTAATCAACCTGCAATAAACTATTTTATTTGGCTATCACTTTTGCTGGTGTTGACTTCCTGTGGCGTTAAAAAATCGTTGGAAGATCGGCCGGATATCAGTCAGTATAATTCTGATATTCCTGAACGGAAGCAGCTAAACGATTCAACATACGTTGCCGGAAACAATTTTCTTACTAAAAACAAACACGGCCAATGGGAATTGTATGTAGAAGGCGACCCGCTGGAAATTGGTTTGTTAACCGGAAGTTTAACACGGGAATTGCTTCAAAAACAAGAGCAGGTGTTTTTAAACAAAGTGGAAGCGTTGGTGCCTTCAAAAGGGAAACAAAAATTCCTTCGGAAATTTCTATCGTGGTACAACCGCAAGCTATACAAACATGTGACCGAAGAATACAAAACCGAAATCTACGGCGTTTCCCGCTATGCTTCAAATGAATTTAACAACATCGCGCCGCCGTATTTACGGGCGTTGTATTTGCACGGCGCACACGATATTGGGCACGCGTTGAAAGACTTGATGCTGGTGGGCTGCAGCTCGTTTGCAGTTTGGGGCGAAAAATCGGAAGACGGTAACTTGCTCATTGGCCGTAATTTTGATTTTTACGCCGGCGACGCCTTTGCCGAAGATAAAATAATCGCCTTTGTAAAGCCTGACGCTGGATATCCGTTTATGTCGGTCACTTGGGGCGGGATGATGGGCGTGGTTTCCGGGATGAACAATCAAGGATTGACCGTAACCATCAATGCGGGAAAGTCTGATATTCCGTTGGTGGCGAAAACCCCGATTTCGCTTGTTACGCGGGAAATTTTACAATACGCATCTACAATCGATGAGGCAATTGAAATTGCAAAAAGAAGGGAAGTATTTGTTTCCGAAGCTATTTTTGTGGGGAGTGCCAAAGATGGAAAAGCAGCTATTATTGAAGTTTCGCCCAACGATTTAGGAGTGTATAATGTAAAAAATACCAGTGAATTGATCTGTTCCAACCATTTTCAAAGTGAACCATTTGCAAACGACCGAAAAAACGTGAAATGGATTGAAGAAAGCCATTCACAATACCGTTTTGACCGGATGGAAGAATTATTGGATGAAGAGCCTAAAATAAATCCCACAGAAGCAGTGGCCATCCTTCGGAACAAAAAGGGACTGGATGACATATCTTTGGGTTACGGCAATGAAAAAGCATTGAATCAACTATTGGCACACCACGGCATTGTATTTCAGCCAGAAGATTTGATGGTTTGGGTGTCTTCCAACCCGTATCAATTAGGCGAGTTTGTAGCATATAATTTACGTGACATTTTTGAAAACAAGGGAAACGATATTCCATTTGAGAATATTTCAGAAAAACAATTGACCATCCCAGAAGACCCTTTTGTACATACCCAAGCGTTTAAAGATTATGAAGCCTATCGTATATTAGAGCGGAAAGTAGAATCGGTTTTAGAAGAAAAAACCGTCATAGATGCTGTTCAACTTTCAAAGTTGCAAACGTTAAACCCTGACTATTGGAAAGCCCATTTTTTGGCAGGAAACTATTATTACGAACATAAACAGTACGAAAAAGCCTTAAAAGCCTTTATTTTGGCAAAACGTAAAGAAATAACAACAGTGCCAGACAAAGAAAAAGTGGATAAATACCTTAGGAAAACAAAACGAAAATTACGCTAATGATCCCTGACATAGAAAGAGCATCGAACGAAGAAATTAAACACTTTCAGGAAGCAAAGCTCAAAGAAACTGTGGGCTATGTGAATACTAATTCGCCATTTTACAAAAAGCTTTTTGAAACGCATAAAATCTTGCCAGAGCATATACAAACTATAGAGGATTTACAGCAGATTCCGGTGACCACCAAAGATGATTTGCAAAAACATAACGATGATTTTTTATGTGTACCTAAGCAACAAATAATAGATTATGTTACCACTTCCGGCACCTTGGGCGATCCGGTGGTAATGGGTTTAACCGACGCCGATTTGGATCGGTTGGCGTATAACGAAGCCATTTCGTTGGCGTGTTCGGGTGTTACAAAAAACGATACCATACAGTTAATGACCACGATGGATCGCCGGTTTATGGCCGGGATGGCCTATTTTCTGGGGGCACGAAAACTGGGCTCGGGAATAATCCGCGTGGGTAGTGGCGTGCCCGAATTGCAGTGGGATTCCATTTTAAAGTTCCAGCCTACGTATTTAATTACGGTACCCTCTTTTTTACTGAAATTGATAACCTATGCCGAAACACATGCCATAAATTTGGCTAATACGAGCGTGAAGGCAGCGATCTGTATTGGCGAACCTATACGAAACCAAGATTTTACGTTGAATACTCTTTCTGAAAAAATAAAATCTATATGGGATATCGAGCTGTTTTCCACCTACGCTTCCACCGAAATGAGCACGGCTTTCAACGAATGCGAAGCCCATCTTGGCGGGCATCATCACCCTGAATTAATAATTACTGAAATTTTAGACGAAAATGATGTTCAGGTTCCAGAAGGTGAAGTAGGCGAGTTGACCATTACCACCTTGGGCGTGAAAGGCATGCCGTTATTGCGTTTTAAAACAGGCGATATGCTCAAAGCACATTTCAAACCATGTTCTTGCGGAAGAAACACAGCGCGATTAGGTCCGGTTGTTGGAAGAAAAAAACAAATGATAAAATATAAAGGCACCACTTTGTACCCACCAGCTATGTTGAACGTGCTGCAACACTTTGAGGCTGTGGAAACATTTATTATTGAAATTTCGACCAATGAGTTGGGTACCGATGAAATTGTGTTGAAAATAGCTTCGGGAACGCCTTCTGAAAAACTGATCCAGGATATCAAAGACCATTTTAGGGCCAAACTTCGGGTAACGCCAAGCATTCTTTTTGAGAAGCTTGAAACGATCCAAAATTTAAGAAAGGGTAAAACCGATAGGAAGCCGCAGGTTATTGTTGATAAAAGAAAAGTATAGGCACGCGCTTTAATTTTCCATAGGAATCGTTTCCCGCAACAATTTCCACCGATATCCTGTTTCCGAATTTTTATCCAAATCAAAAACCGAATAATAGCGAATCACCTTGGTGGAATCTTTTGGGGCGATGCGAATGGGCCGCAATGTGTCGGGCCGATTGCTTTTATGGATGGCAAAGCCGTTTACCACGGGTTTCCATTGGTTGTTGTGCAGTTTATAGAGAAAATATTTGTTGAAGCTGGTATCTTTCAGTTTTGCGGTGGCCAGCAGTAAATCCCTATCAATGCCTTTAAATTGTAGGGTGTCCAATACAGCACCATAACTTTTCGGGATGTTTATTTCCGGAAATTGGTTGCCTTCAAAAGCAATGGTAGTAATTGCTTTAACGGTATCCACGTTTTTTACATAGCTGTAAAATGGCACGCTATCGCCGTTAAAATTGGCGACAATAGCGCCCTCAGGCCTAGGGGGCTTTTTGATTACAACTTCATTATCAGCAGGAACCCCATCGCCAATGATCTTGTTCTGTTTTTTTGCAGGACTGCCGCAGCTTGAAATGATTAGTAAAAATAGCAATGCACAAAGCGGTTTCATTAAATTTTAAATGTTATCACTGGCATTTTGGCGTGGTTTACCAAATCTTCGCTAATGCTGCCGTTAAAAAAGTGTGCCAGCCCTTTCCGGCCGTGAGTACCCATCCCTATTAATTGGTAGTTGTTCTCTTTGGTAAAATTCAAGATGCCTTTTTCCACGGCGGTTTCGTTGTAAATGTTCAAGGTGTAATTTTCAACGCCCATTCCTTTTATAAAATCGTTCATCATTTTATAAGCTTCGGTCGAGGTTTTAAAACCACTTGGGGTATTTACGTACAATAAATGTATTTTGGCCCCTAAGTTTTTTGCAAATTGTTGCGCTTTGCTAAAGGGCGTGCGGCATTCTTCAGAAAAATCGGTGGCGAAGACAAAATCGGTCACTTCAAAATTTTCGTGTTCGTTTTTAATGACCAAGACCGGTATTTTTGAAGTCCGTACCACTTTTTCGGTATTGCTGCCAATAAACATTTCCTTAAACCCGCTGGCCCCGTGCGAGCCCATGACGATCAAATCTATGTTGTTGTCTGTTACCGTGTTGAGGATGTCCTCGTAAATTTCGCCGTGGCCTATGGTCTGGCTAATGGCCACATCGTCAAGGTAGGGGCGTTCCATAAGGTCCGAAAACCGTTTTTCGGTCAGTTTTATAAAATAGATGGATTCTGGCAGGGCGCTGGTTTCACCCGTTGTGGCGAGGTGGCTTGGCAATTCCACGGTGTGGAACAAGTAGATTTCGCTATTGTGTTTTTCTGCCAACTGTACGGCTACTTTTAAGGCGTTTTCGGCTTGTGCGGAGAAATCGGTGGGTACTAAAATCCGGTTCATAGGCTCGTGTGTTTTTTACGTTGTTTTTCCACCATTAAATTACAAAAATAAATTGGTAGCCGCTCATTTTTATAATATTAAAATTTGTAGTATATTTGCACCGAATTTAATAAGCAACTAGCCGAGGGGACACGAAAGTCCCCTCTTTTTATAGCTTTAATTTATGCGCGAGAAAGTATTGCAATTATTGGAAAAAGCCCTCAAAGACGACCCGTCGTTGTTTTTGATCGATTTTACCGTTACCGAAACCAACCAGATACGCATCACCATCGATGGCGATAATGGCGTAACGGTAGAAGATTGTATAAAAATAAGCCGTGCCATAGAGCATAATTTGGACCGGGAAGAAGAAGATTTTTCTTTGGAAGTTATGTCGGCAGGAGTTTCGCAACCCTTAACGGCTGCCCGTCAATACAAAAAAAATATTGGCAGAAAACTGAAAGTACAGACCGAAGCCGGAGAATCCATTGAAGGTGAATTGACCGATGCAACAGAGAATGACGTCACCCTAAAATGGAAAACCCGAGAGCCCAAACCGGTAGGCAAGGGCAAGCACACTGTGAAAAAAGAAGCAGTCGTGCCTTACAACGATATTGTTGAAGCAAAAGTGATGATAACATTTAATTAAAATGACATGGAAAATTTAGCGTTAATCGATTCTTTTTCAGAATTTAAAGACGATAAACTCATAGACCGGGTAACGCTTATGGCGATACTGGAAGACGTTTTTAGAAACGCTTTAAAGAAGAAATACGGAAGCGACGATAATTTCGATATTATCATCAACCCCGATAAAGGAGATTTGGAGATTTGGCGCAACCGGGTAGTGGTTGCAGATGGCGAAGTTGAAGACGAAAATGAAGAAATATCCCTTTCCGAAGCACAAAAAATCGAGCCCGATTTTGAAATTGGCGAAGATGTTTCAGAAGAAGTGAAATTGATCGATCTTGGACGCCGCTCTATTTTGGCACTGCGTCAGAACTTGATTTCAAAAATACACGAACACGACAACACCAACATATACAAGCAATTTAAAGAACTGGAAGGCGATATTTACACGGCCGAAGTGCACCACATTCGCCACCGCGCCGTTATTTTGCTCGATGATGAAGGCAACGAAATAATCATGCCCAAGGACAGGCAGATCCCTTCCGATTTTTTCAGGAAAGGAGACAACGTGCGCGGTATTATTGAAAGCGTAGAGCTTAAAGGGAACAAACCCACCATAATCATGTCGCGCGCGAGCCCCATATTCCTGGAAAAACTGTTTGAGCAGGAAATCCCTGAAGTGTTCGACGGTTTGATAAACGTTCAAAAAGTAGTGCGCATCCCGGGCGAAAAAGCAAAAGTAGCCGTAGATTCGTATGACGACCGCATTGACCCTGTTGGCGCCTGTGTAGGGATGAAAGGTTCCCGAATCCACGGCATCGTGCGCGAACTGGGCAACGAAAACATAGACGTGATAAATTACACCAATAACCTCAATTTGTTCATCACCCGCGCGCTGAGCCCTGCAAAAGTAACCTCCATCAAGATTGATGAAGAGAACAAACGTGCAGAGGTGCTGTTGAAGCCCGAAGAGGTTTCAAAAGCCATTGGCCGCGGCGGTCACAATATCAGGTTGGCTGGGCAATTAACGGGTTATGAGATCGATGTGTTGCGCGAAGGAGCAGAAGAAGATGTGGAGCTGCGCGAATTTTCCGATGAAATAGAAGATTGGATCATCGCAGAATTCCAGAAAATAGGTCTCGATACTGCCAAGAGCGTATTGGAGTACGATATGGCCGATTTGATTAAAAGAACCGACCTGGAAGAGGAAACCGTTAAGCACGTCATTAACATTTTAAAAGAAGAATTTGAAGAGTAGTTGTAAGTTTCACTACTTTTACACATATTTATAAGACACAAAAGGAGAACGCATTTATATGGCTGAAGCAAAATCGAAAAGGCTCAACAAAGTATTACGCGAATTCAACATTTCGCTGGATCGTGCCGTGGAATTTTTAGGTTCCAAAGGCTACGAGGTGGACGCACGTCCTACCACGAAAATCACGAATGAGGAATACCAAGTGCTTTTTGACGAATTTGAAACCGACAAGAGCAAGAAGATGGAGTCTAAGGAAGTTGGTGAAGAAAAACGCAAAGAGAAAGAAGAGCTCCGGTTAGAGCGCGAGCGCGAACTGGAAGAAAAACAGAAAAAGGAAGCCAAAAAGGTAGTCAAAGCCGAAGCCAAACTGGACGGCCCAAAACAAGTGGGCAAAATCGATTTGGATGGTGGCAAACCGGCGCGTAAGAAAGAAGCGGAAAAACCTGCCGAGAAAGCCGAAGCCAAAAAGCCCGAACCAGCCAAAGCAGCCACTCCAAAAGCCGAAAAGGAAGCCAAACCTGCTCCTCCGGAAGCCGAAAAAGCAACGCCAAAGGCAGAAGCCGAAAAGCCAAAAGCCGAAAAAGCTGTCGAAGCACCCAAAAAGGAAGCTGTTTCAGAAAAAACCGATGAAACCGAAGGGAAGAAAGATTCCGAAGCGGTACAAACCAATTATAAAAAACTGGAAGGCCCTAACTTCACGGGTGAGAAAATAGACTTGTCTAAGTTTAAAAAACCCGAAAAGAAGAAGAAGGACAAAAAAGACGACGATAAAAAAGGCAAACGAAGCCGCAGACGGCGCATCAGTAAAAAAGCGCCCAACAAAGGCAATTACAAAGACAGCCGAGGCCGCGGAAAAGGAAGGTCCAACGCTCCTAAAGAAGAGCCTACCGAAGAAGAAATCCAAAAACAAGTACGGGAAACCCTCGAGAAACTGCAAGGGAAATCCTCAAAAGGGAAAGGGGCCAAATACCGAAGGGACAAACGGGACAGCCACCGTCAAAAAACCGAAGAAGACTTGGCGCAACAAGAAGCAGAAAGCAAGCTGCTTAAAGTTACCGAGTTTGTAACCGTAAGCGAAGTGGCGACCATGATGAACGTTCCGGTAACCAAAATCATCTCGGCCTGTATGTCGTTGGGGATGATGGTGACCATGAACCAGCGCCTCGATGCAGAAACCCTTACCATTGTCGCCGAAGAATTTGACTACGACGTGGAATTTGTGACGGCCGATATTGAAGAAAATATTGAAGAACAAGAGGACGCACCAGAAGATTTAGAACCAAGAGCACCTATCATTACCGTAATGGGTCATGTGGACCACGGTAAAACCTCGTTGTTGGATTATATTCGTAAAGAAAATGTAATTGCCGGTGAATCCGGTGGGATCACCCAGCACATTGGTGCATACGGGGTTCAGTTGGAAGATGGACAGAAAATAGCATTCTTGGATACACCCGGTCACGAAGCGTTTACCGCTATGCGTGCAAGGGGTGCCCAAGTAACCGACCTTGCCATCATTGTAATCGCTGCAGATGATGACATTATGCCGCAGACCAAAGAGGCCATTAGCCACGCGCAGGCAGCAGGCGTTCCTATCGTTTTTGCCATCAATAAAATAGACCGGCCTACAGCAAACCCAGATAAGATAAAAGAAGGGTTGGCAAATATGAACCTGTTGGTCGAAGATTGGGGCGGTAAAATTCAATCGCAGGATATTTCGGCAAAAACCGGGGAAGGCGTTTCAGAATTACTGGAAAAAGTATTGCTCGAAGCCGAAATTTTAGAGCTGAAAGCAAATCCCGACAAAAAAGCCAACGGTACTGTTGTAGAAGCTTATTTGGACAAAGGTCGCGGATACGTTTCTACCATATTGGTACAAAGCGGTACCTTAAAAATAGGGGATTACGTTTTGGCCGGCCAGCATAGCGGAAAAATAAAGGCCATGCAGGACGAACGCGGCAACAACGTAAAAACAGCGGGACCGTCTACACCGGTTTCCATTCTTGGTTTGGACGGGGCACCGCAAGCAGGTGATAAGTTCAACGTGTTTGACGATGAACGGGAAGCAAAGGAAATAGCCAACAAACGCATGCAATTGCAGCGCGAACAATCTGTAAGGACACAGCGCCACATTACCTTGGATGAAATTGGAAGGCGAATTGCCCTGGGCGACTTTAAAGAACTGAACATTATCCTTAAAGGAGATGTGGACGGTTCGGTAGAAGCCTTGACCGATTCGTTCCAGAAACTTTCAACCGAAGAAATACAAGTGAATATCATTCACAAAGGTGTTGGTGCCATTACTGAAAGCGATGTGCTTTTGGCTTCGGCTTCCGATGCGATCATCATCGGGTTTAACGTTCGGCCAATGGGCAATGCGCGCCAGATAGCAGATAAAGAAGAAATCGATATCAGGATGTATTCCATTATCTATGCGGCCATCAATGACCTTAAAGATGCGATGGAAGGCATGCTTTCTCCCGAAATCAAGGAAGAAATCACAGGAAACGCCGAAATTAGGGAAACCTTTAAAATTTCAAAAGTGGGTACCATTGCAGGATGTATGGTTACCAGCGGAAAGATCTACCGCAACTCCGGTATTCGTTTAATACGGGAAGGAGTAGTGGTTTACACGGGCGAACTGGCTTCCTTGAAGCGCTTTAAGGACGATGTTAAAGAAGTTTCAAAAGGCTACGATTGTGGTATCCAGATTAAAAACTACAACGACATTAAAGAAGGTGATGTTATTGAGGCCTTCCAAGAGGTTGCCGTTAAAAAGAAACTTAAATAATAGTGTTAAAGCATATAGAAACTAAAAAAGCGACCACATACAGGTCGCTTTTTTAGTTTACTTCAAACCCAATTACCCTCTATTCTGTGGTTTTAGTATAAAAGCCGAGGGGAAGGCCTTTTTAATTTCGATCAACGCCCTATCTGCGTCCAGGCGGTCGCTAAAGCTTCCTACCCAAACTTTGTAATTGGGGGTTTCATATTCAATCGAGGCCGGCCAAGTGCCGTAGATACCGCGGTACCGCCTTATAATGCTGTTGGCTTTATTGAGCTCGCCGTAATACAATTGTATGGTGTAGCCACTGGATAGCCTGTTGTCTTTTTCCAAGCCTTTCTTTAATTGCAGCAAGGTCGTGATTTTTGGGTCTTGTTCAATGGTCACTGTTCCCTGTTGAGCCCAAGTGGTTTTCGATATAAAGACGAACAGTAGGCTGGCTAGTACTACTTTATAGATATAAGCTGTTTTCATAAAAAATAGATATGTTGCAAATGTACTTGATAATAACCGTAAAACAGGCTTCAATATTATTTAGAACAAGTATAAATTAGTTGTTAACACTTTGTTTGGATTTCTAAAATCCACTTTATAATGTATTTTTGTGCCATTATTTGTGGTGCGTTAAACGCTAATTTCAGTAACTAATTACGTGCCAAACTTATGGACAATAATTAACCGTCAATATGAAAAAGGTAAAATACCGAAATCTATCTTCTTTTTTGTCATTTCTCTTGTTGGCTCTATTGCTAACAGTTTCCACCAGCGTTTCGGCACAAGATGAAGCGGCGCCCGATGAGGCTGCTGCAACCGAAAGTGCTGGAGGTGATGTAGCGGCCGGAGAAGACCTGTTTAAGGCAAATTGTGCCGCATGTCATAAACTGGACCGTAAGGCTACCGGACCCGCATTGCGTGGCGTGGCCGACAAATATGACCGTGACTGGCTGCACAGCTGGATCAAGGACAGCCAGGCTATGGTTAAGGCTGGTGACCCGCAAGCGGTAAAAATATTTGAAGAGTACAATGGGGCTGTGATGCAGTCATTTCCGCAGTTGAGCGATATCGATATTGACAATATCTTGGCTTATACAAGCCAGCCTAAGACCGAGCCTCAAGTTGCCCAAACTGCTGCGGGCGGTGCTCAAGGTACTGGCGACGGTGGCGGTGGTGTAACAAACGACATTGTTCTGGGGGCATTGGCCTTGGTGTTTTTGTTGTTGGTGGTTATGCTGTTCTTGGTGACCAATACCCTTAAAAGAATTGCTACGGCACAAGGGGTAGAATATCCAGAAAAAGAAAAACGCACCCCTATATGGAAAGCTTTTGTTCAAAACCAGTTTTTGGTTTTGGTAACGACTATTGTTTTATTGCTTGGCGCAGGATACTTTGCTTTTGGGTATATGATGCAGATTGGTGTTGACGAAGGGTATGCCCCGGTACAGCCTATTCACTATTCACACAAGATACACGCTGGCGACAACGGTATAGACTGTAATTATTGCCACTCTTCGGCAAGAAGGAGCAAGCATTCGGGCATTCCATCGTTGAACGTTTGTATGAACTGTCATAAAAACATTGCTGAAGTGGCTCCTGAAACAGCTACCGAAGAATATTCAAAAGAATTTTACGACGGTGAAATTTCCAAACTGTACGATGCAGTGGGTTGGGATGTTGAAGAACAGGCCTACACCGGCGAGGAGAAACCGGTAAAATGGGTCCGCATCCATAACTTGCCTGATTTAGCGTATTTTAACCACTCGCAACACGTTACCGTTGCCGGAATTGCCTGTCAGGAATGTCACGGTCCCGTTGAAGAGTTTGAGATTATGAAACAACACGCGCCGCTTACCATGGGCTGGTGTATTGAATGTCACCGCGAAACCAATGTGAAAATGGAGAGCAACGAATATTATGACAAGATACATGAGCAGCTCGCCCAAAAATATGGGGTAGAAAAAGTAACCGTGGCCCAAATGGGAGGAATCGAGTGCGGTAAATGCCATTATTAATCAAAGCAGAGGTTTCTTCGGAAATTATATGCACGTTAATAATGAAAAAATAAAATACTAATTAAAAACAATAATAGTACGAATGACGAATGATGAATTCGCCGATTGAAAAACAATCTTAATGACGTAGTTCGTACCTTATAAACTTGCCCTGAGCATTTGCGGCCGCTACAGTTTTAGCGAAGGTGGCCAGTCGAAGGGTCAAAATTTCTTAAATGGATAATATGGCATCAAACAAGAAATACTGGAAGAGTGTTGAAGAGCTTGACGAAAACAGCTCTGTTGTTAAGAAGCTACGGGATAATGAGTTTGTGGAAGAGCTCCCCATAGATGAATTTTTAGGAGATAAAGAATCGCTGGAGAAATCTTCAACCACACGTCGTGATTTCTTAAAATACGTTGGTTTTACCACTGCGGCGGCATCACTAGCTGCCTGTGAAGGGCCGGTGGTAAAGTCCATTCCATATGTAGTGGCGCCCGAAGAGATTGTCCCTGGGGTGGCAAACTACTATGCTTCGACTATGGCAGATGGTTTCGACTTTGCGAATGTCTTGGTAAAAACCCGCGAAGGACGCCCTATTAAAATTGAACGCAATGAGCTTTCGGTGAACAATGGCAGTGTAAACGCTCGGGTACAAGCCTCGGTTTTGTCCCTATACGATAAAAACCGTTTGATGTCCCCATTAATTGATGGAGCCGAAACGTCTTGGGATGATTTTGATGCTGCGATGGCACAAAAAATGAACGAAATGGGTGGGAAAGACATCGTGTTGCTTACCCAAACCTTTGCCAGCCCATCTACTTCAAATTTAATAAAAGACTTTATTGCAAAGTATCCAAATGTACGCCACGTGGTGTATGATACGGTGTCTTCTTCTGAAGCCTTGGATGCTTTTCAAAACAAATATGGAACCCGCGCACTCCCGCAGTACGATTTTTCAAAAGCGGAAGTGATTGTTTCTGTAGGTGCCGATTTGCTGGGCGACTGGCAAGGTGGCGGTCATAGTGCAAGCTATGGAAAAGGAAGGATTCCGAAGAATGGGAAAATGTCGCGTCACATTCAGTTTGAGTCTAACATGACCCTTTCTGGTGGTAATGCCGATAAGCGCGTCTTGGCAACACCTTCGCAACAAATGCAGGTGTTGAAGGCGTTAACCGGAGGTGGAAGTACTTCTGGCTTGCCTGAAAAATTACAAGATGCCGTTGCAAAGGCCAAAGCGCAACTACGCAAAGCAGGAAATAAAGGCGTCATCATAACTGGACTGCCAGACGTACAAGCACAGGCCATGGCGCTCAATGCCAATGCATCTAGCGTGGTCATGGACGCCACAAAGCCTAAACTGACCCGAAAAGGAAATTCCGCTGAGGTAAAACGCGTTATGGACGGGGTTATCTCAGGGAGCATCAAAGGCTTGATCACTGTAGGTGTTGATCCTGTGTATTCGTTCCCAAACAACGAAGCTTTTGCCGAAGCGTACAAAAACCTTGATATGTCGTTGGCGTTCTCCATGAAGCAAGATGCTACGGCCTCACTCGCGCAAATGGTGGCAGCTACGCCGCATTATTTAGAGTCTTGGGGTGATATACAAATGCAGAAGGGAAGCTTCAGTTTAATGCAGCCCACCATTAGGCCATTGTTCAATACCCGGCAATTTCAAGATTGCTTGTTGAAATGGACCGGAAATTCAAAAAATTACTACGATTACATAAAAGAGACCTGGAACACTTCGATTTTGGGTGGCAGCTCTTGGAATCAAGCATTGCACGATGGCTTTATCGTAACTGATGCCGAAGTTCCTACTGAAGACGCCACGGCTATTGAAGATGGAATGGCGATGGAAAGCAGCACCAATAACGGAGCGCTTTCCACTACGGCGCAAAACGGAGGTTTCGAGCTAACGTTATATACCAAAACCTCGATGGGTGATGGGCAACAGGCCAACAACCCTTGGTTGCAAGAAATGCCCGACCCCATTACCCGTACTTCTTGGGACAATTACATTGCCATGTCGGCTGCGGATGCAGAAGATATGGGCCTTGTTAACAAACACGTTTCCAATGGTGCGTTGAACGGTAGTTACGTAAATGTCACTTTAGGCGACGTAACCGTTGAGAAAGTACCCGTGATCATTCAGCCAGGACAGGCAAAAGGCTCCGTTGGGCTGGCACTGGGCTTTGGCAAGACGGCCGCCATTCAAGAAGAAATGCAAACCGGTGTTAACGCCTACCCACTGTATCAAGACTTTAAGTCCATACAGAACGTACAATTAGAGAAAGCGAGTGGCATGCACGAGTTTGCCTGTGTTCAGTTACAGAATACCATGGCAGGCCGCAGCAATGACATTATAAAAGAAACAACCCTTGAAATTTTCAACACACGGGAAAAGGGGTACTACAATGCCGATCCGGTAACCGATTACGACCATAACCCTATTTCGGTACGTGAAGAGAATGCCGATATATGGCAGTCTTTCGACGATTCGATTGGGCCGCACTTTAATCTTTCCATAGACTTGAACGCCTGTACAGGTTGTGGGGCTTGTGTAATTGCCTGTCACGCCGAAAACAATGTGCCGGTAGTTGGGAAAGAAGAAGTACGAAAGTTCAGGGACATGCACTGGTTGCGTATTGACCGCTACTATTCTTCAGCCGATTCGTTTGAACAAGAGATAGAAGATTTGGAAACCCTACCAGCATTCGAAACGTATGAAAAAGTAGAATTGCCAAGTCAAGAGAACCCAGAAGTGGCTTTCCAGCCCGTCATGTGCCAGCATTGTAATCATGCACCTTGTGAAACGGTTTGTCCCGTTGCCGCAACGTCGCACGGCCGCCAAGGCCAAAACCAAATGGCATACAACCGTTGTGTGGGTACACGCTATTGTGCCAACAACTGTCCTTATAAAGTACGCCGCTTTAACTGGTTCTTGTACAATGAAAACGACGAGTTTGACTATCATATGAACAACGATCTTGGTCGCATGGTGCTCAACCCGGACGTGGTAGTACGTTCGCGTGGGGTTATGGAAAAATGTTCTATGTGTATTCAGATAACGCAAAAAACTATCTTGGACGCCAAACGCGATGGCAGGAAAATCAAAGACGGAGAATTCCATACAGCTTGTTCAAGAGCCTGTGATACCGGTGCCATGGTATTTGGGGATATCAACGATAAAGATGCTGAAATCGTGAAGAAGAAAAATGATGACCGGATGTACCACCTCTTGGAAGCCGTTGGCACAAAACCCAATGTGTTGTACCAAATGAAAGTGAAAAACACTTCAGAATCATAAAAAATATACAATACGAATCAATTATTAAGAAATAAATATGTCGTCACATTACGAAGCACCCATAAGAGAGCCTTTGGTTTTAGGAGAAAAATCCTACCATGACATCACTGCAGATGTTTCAGCTCCTGTTTTGGGAAAGGCCAATAAATCTTGGTGGATTGTTTTCACTATTGCCCTAATAGCATTTTTATGGGGATTAGGATGTATCATTTACACGGTTTCCACCGGTATCGGGGTTTGGGGATTGAACAAGACCATAGGTTGGGCTTGGGATATTACCAACTTTGTATGGTGGGTAGGTATTGGTCACGCAGGGACGTTGATTTCAGCAGTATTATTGTTGTTCCGTCAAAAGTGGAGGATGGCAGTAAACCGTTCGGCCGAAGCCATGACCATATTTGCCGTTGTGCAGGCAGGGTTGTTTCCTATCATTCACATGGGGCGTCCTTGGTTAGCGTATTGGGTATTGCCCATACCAAACCAATTTGGATCGCTTTGGGTTAACTTTAACTCGCCTTTACTTTGGGACGTATTTGCCATTTCAACCTACCTTTCTATTTCATTGGTGTTCTGGTACACTGGTTTGTTGCCCGATTTTGCGATGATACGCGACCGTACAAAAAGCCCATTTCAGAAAAAAATATACGGAATACTTTCCTTTGGGTGGACAGGACGTGTAAAAGACTGGCAACGGTTTGAAGAAGTTTCATTGGTTTTGGCAGGATTGGCGACACCGTTGGTACTTTCGGTACACACCATTGTATCGTTTGACTTTGCTACATCTGTTGTGCCGGGATGGCACAGTACCATTTACCCGCCTTATTTTGTGGCAGGGGCAATCTTCTCTGGATTTGCGATGGTGCAGACGTTATTGATAATTATGCGCAAAGTGTCCAATCTTGAAGACTATATAACCGTCCTTCATATCGAGTATATGAACAAGGTAATCTTGCTTACCGGAGGTATTGTAACTGTAGCCTATATTACAGAATATTTCATTGGATGGTATTCTGGTGTTCCGTATGAGAACTACACCTACTTGTCATTCGGTGCCGCTACAGGACCGTATTGGTGGGCGTTCTGGGCATTGATAATCTGTAATCTTATCGTGCCGCTTACCCTTTGGGTGAAAAAATTGAGAAGAAACATTATGTGGACTTTCTTTGTGGCGTTTATCATCAACGTAGGAATGTGGTTTGAACGTTTCGACATTATTGTAATCGATTTAAGTAAAGACAGGCTTACCTCATCTTGGGCGATGTTTCAACCTACCTTTGTTGATATAGGAACCTTTATTGGAACCATAGGATTTTTCTTTGTCTTGTTTTTGCTATATGCGCGAACCTTCCCGGTTATTGCGCAGGCAGAAGTGAAGACCATTTTAAAATCTTCTGGTGAGAATTTCAAAAGGTTACGCGCAGAACACGGCGATCATGTAGATCATAACGTGGAGCAGTATCCTGCTTCGGGAGGACCGTCTGCAAATCTTACTGGAGAATATTTCACTTCAGAGGAAGAAACAAAAGAAAACCAACTTGAAGTAGGCGATACAGCGCTTATCGATTCTAAAGCAAAAAGAGATCAAGTAAACGATATGCTGGACCGTATTGGAAGGTACGATCCCGATACGGAAACCGCCGGTGACTTGAAAAAGATAACCGGTGTAGGCCCCGTAATGGAAGAGAAGTTGCACGAGTTGGGCATTTATACCTACGATCAAGTAAGCAAAATGACCGATATAGATTATGAGATACTGGATGGCATAATTGGTGAGTTCCCCGGAAGGGCAAAACGCGACGATTGGGCAGGACAGGCAAAAACTTTAAAAAACAACCAATAAGTATGGCAGCAAAAACAATACATGCTATTTATACCGATGACGATTTGCTAATGCAGGCCGTTAAGCAAACCCGTACTGCAAATTACCGTATAACTGAGGTTTTCACCCCGTTTCCGGTACATGGCTTGGACAAAGCCGTAGGGCTGGAACCCACACGCCTTGCGATTACTTCGTTTTTGTATGGTTTAGTTGGCCTTGCAGTAGCCGTTTTAATGATGGATTATATGATGATAGAAGACTGGCCACAGAATATAGGTGGAAAGCCAAGCTTTCATTTTTACCAAAATATGCCCGCTTTTATACCTATTATGTTTGAGCTTACGGTATTCTTTGCAGGCCACTTGATGGTCATCACATTTTATATGCGAAGTAAGCTTTGGCCCTTTAAAAAAGCAGAAAACCCTGATCTGAGAACAACGGACGATCATTTTTTAATGCAAGTCGATGCCGGTTCCCACGATATTAAAAAGCTTACTAAGTTTCTCTACGATACCGGAGCAAAGGAGATCAGTTTAATAGAACATGAAGAAGACCATTAATATGAAAAATAGTTTACACATAACAATTGCGTTGTTAGTAGCCTCTACGTTGGTTTCTTGTTTTAACGAAAAAGAACGGAACTATCAATATTTTCCCAATATGTATCAACCGGTTGGCTACGAAGCTTATGGGGAAGGCGATATTTTTGTAAACGGACAAGAAGCTAAATTGCCCGCTGAAGGCTCTGTGCCAAGAGGATATGTGCCCTTTGATTATGAAAATACAACCGCTGATAAGGCAAGGGCCAAAACCGAGTTGAAGAACCCCTTTGAAATCAGCGAAGAAAATATAAATGAAGGAGAAGCCCTCTACACCATATATTGTGCGGTGTGCCATGGGGATAAAGGAGACGGCCAAGGTATTTTGGCAGAACGCGAGAAATTTTTAGGGATTCCAAGCTATGCAGACCCAGCGAGGGACATTACTATGGGAGATACGTACTTTGTTCAAGTGCACGGGCTTAACGCAATGGGCTCTTACGCATCACAAGTAGATCATAAGGAGCGTTGGCAAATAGCCATGCACGTGATGGACTTAAAAGCCGCATTGAACGGTAACCCTGGATTACTGGAAAGCAAAAAGCAAAACACATCAGACTCCACAGAGGTTGATACTTCTGAGCAGGACAACGATAATACAAACGACACAGAAGCTTCAAACACTTCAGAAGAAGAAACTAACTAAAGAATAAAGAGAATAGCTAAAGATATGTACACGCTACCTAATAAAGTAAAACTGTTTTCTATCATTCTTATGGTACTTGGCCTTGTGGGAATAGCCTATGGCTTTTTCACGGTTCCATCTACTATTGATGATGTAGAAGAAATATTGGCTGCAGAAAACGCCCATGGCGATGGACACGGCTCAGCATCTGGAAAAGAACATGCAGCCCAGCAAGAACACGATGCCAACTTCGTGGATGTTGCCCGAGGCCAAGAAGGGTATGCCGAAAATGCACTGAAACATGAGAAAGATGTACACATGGACGGTCATGGCGATGCGCATTTAGAACACGTATTGCACCAAATGCAAAGCAAACCTTGGTCTGCAACCTTTGTGTCGGCATTTTTCTTCTTTATGTTAGCGTTGGGAACACTGGTTTTTTACGCCATACAATATGCCGCAAAAGCTGGGTGGTCGCCAGTTCTGTACCGCGTTATGGAAGGGATCACAGCCTATGTCTTGCCCGGCTCTATTATTGTGTTTTTTATTGTAGTGTTTGCCGGAACCCATTTTTTCCCTTGGCAAAACGAAGAACTTGTGGCTAACGATAAGATATTGCAGGTAAAATCTACCTACCTTAACTTCCCGTTCTTTTTAATACGGGCAATTATATACGTTCTGGGGTGGAACTTGTACCGTTATTTTTCTAGACGAAACTCCCTGCGACAAGCAGAAGTGGACAATTACGACCCGTACAGGAAAAACTTTAAAATTTCTGTGTACTTCTTGATATTCTTCATCCTTACAGAAATGATGATGGCGTGGGATTGGTTCATGTCCATGACACCGCACTGGTACAGTACGCTGTTCCCTTGGTATGTGTTTGCAAGTATTTTTGTGTCGGCTATCACTGCAATTGCACTGGTTGTGATCTTCCTGAAAGGGAGAGGGTACCTGCCTTTTGTTAACGACAGCCACCTTCACGATTTAGGAAAATACATTTTTGCATTCAGTATTTTCTGGACCTATTTATGGTTCGGACAGTTTATGCTTATTTGGTATGCAAACATTCCTGAAGAAGTAACTTATTTCATTATAAGGATTCAAGAGTACAATCTATTGTTCTGGGGTATGTTGGTGCTTAACTTTGTATTCCCTATATTGATATTGATGAACAGTGATTACAAACGTATTCCTTGGTTTGTGGTAATGGCCGGTATTGTGGTACTGGTAGGACATTACATAGATATTTTCCTTTTGGTGATGCCATCTACCGTAGGAGCACACTGGAGTTTCGGGATTACAGAAATTGCAAGTATATTCTTTTTCTTTGGATTGTTTATTTTTGTAGTCGGTACCGGCTTGTCCAAAGCACCGTTACAACCAAAAGGAGATCCATTTATCAAGGAAAGCGAAAATTACCATTATTAATAAATAAGAAGATAATATAAAATGACCGCATTTTTAGTTGTATTAGTAATTATTCTCTTCGGAGTTGCTGTTTGGCAAATGTCCAAGATATTTGAATTGTCTAAAACCAAACAGACAGACACAGGAGACATCGCATCGGACAAGGACAATAAGGTCAACGGATACTTAATGATCATGTTTTTGGTATTTCTATACCTCTTGGTTATTATTAGTTTTTGGAAATGGGGCGACGTACTCTTGCCAAAAGCCGGCTCTGAACATGGATCGCAGATTGATAACCTCATGCTTGTATCGATGATCCTGCTCTTCGTTGTGGGCATTTTAACACATTGGCTGTTGCTAACTTTCGCATTTAAATATAGAGGCGAAAAAGGGAAACGGGCCATCTTTTACGCAGATAACGACAAATTGGAATTCATTTGGACCATCATCCCGGTAATCGTTTTGGCAGGCTTGATTATTTACGGCCTTTTTACCTGGACCGATATCATGAACGTTAGCGAAGAAGACGATCCTTTGGTTATCGAACTTTACGCCTATCAATTTGATTGGCGTGCCCGCTATGCCGGAGAAGATAATACCTTGGGAGAAGCCAATGTACGTCTAATTGAAGGTGTGAACCAATTAGGTGTCGATGCCTCAGACCCTAATGCCCAAGATGATAAAATAACAAACGAGCTTCATCTTCCTGTGGGTAGAAAGGTATTGTTTAAAATGCGATCACAAGATGTGTTGCACTCAGCATATATGCCACACTTTAGGGCCCAGATGAACGTAGTCCCGGGAATGGTAACCCAATTTGCCTTTACACCTACCGTGACAACCGAAGAAATGAGGCAAGAAGAATATGTTATCGAAAAAGTACGTAACATCAACGAGTTGCGGAAAGAAAACAGCGAAGAATTAATCGCAAAGGGAGAATCCCCTTTAGATCCGTACGAATTTGATTACTTATTGCTTTGTAATAAAATTTGTGGGATTAACCACTACAATATGCAGATGAAGATTATTGTAGAATCCCAAGAAGACTATGAAGCCTGGTTGGCAGAACAACCAGATATGGCCGAAGTTTTAAAAGATCAATAAAATAATAGCTTAGAAAGATATGTCAGCACACGCACAAGATGTAGCAGTAGATCACCACGACGATCACGGGCATCATCATAAAGAAACGTTTATAACTAAATACATATTTAGTCAAGACCATAAAATGATCTCTAAACAATACCTTATAACGGGTATTTTTATGGGAATCATAGGTATTTTAATGTCTGTTCTTTTCAGGATGCAAATAGCATGGCCGGAAGAACCGTTCACTATTTATGAGATATTTTTAGGGAAATGGGCCGAAGGTGGCGTGATGGATCCCAGTGTTTATTTGGCATTGGTAACCATCCACGGTACTATAATGGTATTCTTTGTGTTGACGGCAGGGTTGAGCGGTACCTTTAGTAACCTTTTAATCCCGTTGCAAATTGGCGCGAGGGATATGGCTTCTGGCTTTTTAAACATGCTATCGTACTGGCTTTTCTTTATTTCTAGTGTGATTATGGTCTGTTCCCTTTTTGTTGAAGCTGGCCCCGCATCTGCAGGATGGACCATTTACCCTCCTTTGAGTGCGTTGCCGCAATCTATACCCGGTTCAGGAGTAGGGATGACCTTATGGTTGATTTCAATTGCTGTCTTTATTGCCTCTTCATTAATGGGGTCGCTTAATTATATTGTTACAACATTAAATTTACGTACCAAGGGCATGTCCATGACACGTCTCCCATTGACTATTTGGGCGTTTTTTGTAACCGCTATCATTGGGGTTGTATCATTCCCAGTATTATTGTCTGCTGCTTTGATGCTGATCATGGACAGAAGTTTCGGAACTTCCTTTTTCCTTTCAGATATTTACATAGCAGGTGAGGTATTGCACAACCAAGGCGGTTCCCCTGTTTTATTTGAACACCTTTTTTGGTTTTTGGGCCACCCAGAGGTATATATCGTGATATTGCCGGCCATGGGCATCGTGTCCGAAATCATGTCAACAAACGCCCGTAAGCCTATTTTTGGATATCGTGCGATGGTGGCCTCTATTTTGGCTATTGCCTTTCTTTCAACGATTGTTTGGGGGCACCATATGTTCGTTTCGGGAATGAACCCGTTCTTAGGTTCTGTCTTTACCTTTACAACCTTGTTGATCGCAATCCCTTCAGCTGTAAAAGCCTTTAACTGGATTACCACGATATGGAAAGGGAATTTGCAAATGAACCCTGCTATGTTGTTTTGTATCGCCTTTGTATCCACCTTTATTACAGGAGGGTTAACGGGGATAATTCTTGGTGACAGTGCACTGGATATCAACGTGCACGATACGTATTTCGTAATTGCCCACTTCCACTTGGTAATGGGAATATCGGCAGTATATGGCTTATTGGCCGGGGTGTATCATTGGTTCCCAAAAATGTTCGAAGGACGCTTGATGAACAAAAATTTAGGGTACGTCCATTTTTGGATAACGGCAATAGGGGCTTATGGAATTTTCTTCCCCATGCACTTTGTGGGTATGGCAGGCTTGCCCCGAAGGTACTATACCAATACCAACTTCCCATATTTTGACGACCTTGCCGATATTAACGTAGTCATTACCGTATTTGCGATCATCACGGCGGCAGCACAAGTGGTGTTTTTATACAACTTCTTCCATTCTATTTTCTACGGAAAGATCGGACCAAAAAACCCTTGGAAATCCACAACCCTGGAATGGACAGCCGAAATGAAACACATTCACGGTAACTGGGACGGCCCAATACCGCACGTGTACCGTTGGCCTTACGATTATAGTAAGTTGAACAAAGATGAAACAGATTATGTGATACCCGGTCAGGATTTTGTACCTCAAACCATTCCCCTAAAGGAAAACGAGGACGAACTGAACCATTAAACATATTATCAACCTATACACAAAAGCCCTTCTTTTTTGAAGGGTTTTTTTATAAGTTGAATTTACGTAATAGTACTTATGGAGTGAACCCCGTTCTGTTCGTATATTTGTACAACGATTAAAGGAGCAAAGAGTGGGGACTTTGTAACTGTAAAAGCCGTACTGTAAAAACGTGCGGCTTTTATATTAAAAAATATACCCAAAATTGGGTATTGGTCATACTGAAACAAAATGCTTATTTTTGATTTTCAAGGAATTAGTGAAATGAGGAGTTTACTAATTTTTTAACAACCGCACTTTTGAGGAGGAGTGCGGTTTTTTTATTAATAGTGTTTCTAAACTTGCTTTGTCTATTTTTCTAATGATACACTTTGTATATTTGTTTATATGAACGAACACTTAGACCCAACCGGCGATAACCTTTCCCCCCAGGAAATTGACGTTGAAAAAAAACTAAGACCGCTTACTTTCGACGATTTTACTGGCCAAGACCAAGCTTTGGATAACCTGCAAGTATTTGTGCAGGCAGCAAATCTCCGGGAAGAAGCTTTAGACCATACCTTGTTTCATGGCCCTCCGGGTCTGGGAAAAACCACCTTGGCCCATATTTTGGCCAATGAATTGGAAGTTGGTATCAAGGTAACCTCGGGTCCGGTATTGGATAAACCCGGCGACCTTGCTGGTTTGTTAACCAATCTCGAAGACCGGGACGTGTTGTTTATTGATGAAATACACCGCTTGAGTCCCATTGTTGAAGAATACCTCTATTCGGCCATGGAAGATTATAAAATCGATATCATGATCGAGACGGGCCCCAACGCCCGAACGGTTCAAATTAACCTAAATCCATTTACCTTAATCGGGGCCACCACACGATCAGGGCTTCTCACGGCGCCTATGCGTGCCCGGTTCGGTATTTCGTCCAGATTGCAATATTATACCACCGAGTTACTCACTTCAATTGTACAGCGAAGCGCAGGGATATTGAACATTCCTATTTCCATGGAAGCTGCCATTGAAATTGCCGGCAGAAGCAGGGGGACACCACGTATCGCCAACGCCCTGTTGCGAAGGGTTCGCGATTTTGCACAAATAAAGGGCAATGGGAAAATCGATATTGAAATTTCAAAGTTCGCCTTAAAAGCACTCAATGTCGATGCATTTGGTTTGGACGAAATGGACAACAAAATCCTCACCACGTTAATCGATAAGTTCAAAGGCGGGCCTGTGGGCATTACCACCATTGCCACTGCCGTTTCCGAAAGTCCAGAAACCATTGAAGAAGTATATGAACCTTTTTTAATACAACAAGGTTTTATTGTCCGTACGCCACGGGGCCGGGAGGTTACAGCAGCAGCCTACAAGCACTTAGGTAAAAATAAAAGTGGAACGCAGGGAGGGTTGTTTTGAATAGTAAGGAGGAACATACAAAACTCATTAAAGCCGCAGCCAAACGCCTCGGTTTTCTGTCCTGTGGCATCAGCAAAGCCGAATTTTTAGAAGACGAGGCACCGCGTTTGGAAACATGGCTCAACAAAAACATGAACGGCGAAATGGGCTATATGGAAAATTATTTTGATAAGCGCTTAGACCCAACCAAGCTGGTTCCAGGCTCTAAAAGTGTCATTTCGCTGCTGCTGAATTATTATCCTTCCGAAAAACAAAAATCCGACACCTACAAAATTTCCAAATACGCCTACGGAAGGGACTACCACTTTGTTATAAAAGACAAACTGAAACAATTGATGCATGTGATACAGGAGGAGATTGGGGAGGTAAATGGGCGTGCTTTTGTAGATTCTGCTCCCGTTTTAGACAAAGCTTGGGCAGCAAAAAGTGGTCTGGGCTGGATAGGCAAGCACAGCAACTTATTGACCAAACAAACCGGTTCCTTTTATTTTATTGCTGAATTGATAATCGATCTTGATTTGGAATACGATACCCCTGTAACCGATCACTGCGGAAGTTGCACCGCCTGTATCGATGCCTGTCCCACACAAGCCATTGTTGATCCGTATGTGGTGGATGGTAGCAAGTGCATTTCGTATTTGACCATAGAACTGAAAAATGAAATCCCCAATGAATTTTCAGGCAAAATGGAAGACTGGATGTTCGGCTGCGATATTTGCCAAGACGTCTGTCCCTGGAACCGTTTTAGCAAGCCGCATAACGAACCGCTTTTTAACCCACATCCAGCATTATTGGAAAACTCAAAACAAGATTGGGAAGAAATAACCAAAGAAGTTTTCAACGAAATCTTCAGGAAAAGTGCCGTAAAACGCACTAAATATGAAGGATTGAAAAGGAACATCCAGTTTTTAAAAAATTAGCCAATCTCCTCCTTTGTAATAAGAGCCTGTTCCGCAGTTCTTTCGGGAGGTGCCCGCAGGGCGGGGTGGTTGCGAAAGCCGTTGAATGTTCAAAATGATAAAGAAACCAATCTATAGGGACTTTGGAGGCTACAAAAGATTACCTTCCAAAAATTTCGTCATCTCCCGTAACCTTTTAACTTTGTATGTTCGCCGTATCGTGACAACTATATAAACTCTTTAGAAACCTAAAATATGAGCAAAGAAAGCAGACGCCGCGAGGCCTTGGTATATCACGCAAAACCAAAACCGGGAAAAATACAAGTGGTCCCTTCAAAAAAATATGCCACCCAGCGGGACCTTTCGTTGGCTTATTCCCCTGGCGTTGCCGAGCCGTGTTTGGAAATTGAAAAAGAAACCAACAACGTTTATAAATATACAAATAAAGGGAACCTCGTCGCAGTGATATCCAACGGTACAGCCGTTCTGGGTTTAGGGAACATCGGCCCGGAAGCGTCAAAGCCCGTAATGGAAGGAAAAGGCCTGCTTTTTAAGATTTTTGCCGATATCGATGTGTTCGATATTGAAGTGGATACTGAAAATGTAGATGAATTTATAGAAACCGTTAAAAAAATAGCTCCTACTTTTGGCGGTATCAACCTCGAAGACATCAAAGCTCCCGAGGCTTTTGAGATTGAACGCCGTTTAAAAGAAGAGCTGAACATTCCCGTCATGCACGACGACCAACATGGAACGGCCATCATTTCGGCCGCTGCCCTGTTGAACGCCTTAGAGCTGGCCAACAAAAAAATTGAAGAGGTTTCCATCGTCATCAGCGGTGCCGGGGCGGCGGCAGTTTCCTGTACCAAGCTTTATAAATCGTTTGGTGCCAAGGCTGAAAATATCGTAATGCTCGACAGCAAAGGCGTTATTAGAAAAGATCGCGATTCGCTTTCCGAAGAGAAAAAAGAGTTCGCCACGGCAAGAAAAATAGACACCTTGGAAGAAGCCATGAAAGATGCCGATGTTTTTGTGGGCCTTTCCATTGCCGATATCGTTTCGCCAGAGATGCTCAAAAGCATGGCAAACAACCCTATTGTTTTTGCCATGGCCAATCCCAACCCCGAGATTGATTACGATCTTGCGGTTAAAACCCGGGAAGATCTTATCATGGCCACGGGCCGAAGCGATCATCCCAATCAAGTGAACAATGTACTTGGGTTTCCGTTTATTTTTAGGGGTGCGCTCGATGTGCGTGCCACTAAAATCAACGAAGAAATGAAAATGGCAGCGGTAAAAGCCTTGGCAGACCTTGCCAAAGAAGCCGTGCCAGAACAGGTGAACATTGCTTATGGTGAAACCAAGCTTATCTTTGGCCGGGAGTATATTATTCCAAAGCCTTTTGACCCCCGTTTAATTGCGGCTGTTCCCCCGGCGGTGGCAAAAGCCGCAATGGAGAGCGGCGTGGCCGAAGAAGAAATTACCAATTGGCAGAAATACGAAGATGAACTCTACGAACGTATGGGCAGCGATAGCAAGATTATCCGCCTCTTATTGAACCGTGCCCGCACCAACCCCAAACGCATAGTTTTTGCCGAAGCAGACCATCTCGACGTGCTAAAGGCCGCGCAGATTGTCTATGAGGAAGGCATTGGCGTTCCTGTTTTGTTGGGAAGAAAGGAAATTATCCTGGAATTGATGGAGCAAATTGAATTTGACTCGGCAGACTTGGAAATCATTGATCCCAAAACTGATGAACAGGAAGAAAAACGAAACTTCTATGCCGAAAAATACTGGAAAAAACGGCGCAGAAATGGCATTACCCTGTATGATGCCCAGAAAATAATGCGCGAACGCAACTATTTTGCGGCTATGATGGTGGATGAAGGCGATGCCGATACTATGATATCTGGTTATTCCCGGGCATACCCATCAGTGGTGAGACCTGTTCTGGAAACCATAGGCAAGTTTGATGGTGTCAATAAAGTAGCCACGACCAACTTGATGTTGACCAAACGGGGGCCGCTCTTTATTTCGGACACCTCCATAAACATCAACCCCAGCGCTAAAGAACTGGCCAATATTGCGCAAATGACCAACTACACCATGAAAATGTTCGGTTTAACGCCGGTGATCGCCATGGTTTCATATGCTAATTTTGGTTCTTCAAAAGATCCCCATGCCACGAAGGTGCAAGAAGCGGTCGCCTATTTACACAGAAGCAATCCCGATATGCACGTAGATGGTGAGCTGCAAACCGATTTTGCTTTAAATCAGGACATGCTTCAGAAAAATTTCCCTTTTTCCAAATTAGCTGGGAAAAAGGTCAATGCGCTGGTGTTCCCTAATTTAGATTCGGCAAACAGCAATTACAAACTGCTCAAAGAACTCAACGGGGTAGAATCTATTGGCCCTATTATGTTGGGTATGCGCAAACCGGTGCATATTCTTCAATTGGGAGCAAGTGTAGAAGAAATTGTGAATATGGCAGCTGTTTCAGTAGTAGATGCCCAACAAAAAGAAAAACGTAAAAAAGAAGCCTTAAAGCAACAAGAAAACTAACTTTTCCCCTCCGTATTTTCACATTTTTCAGGCTGGCAGATGCAAATAATTATGCTATATTTGGCCTTTAACATTTTTATAACGTATGATAACCCACATTGAGGGCAAATTAGTGGAAAAAAACCCAACCGACATCGTGATAGATTGTAACGGGGTTGGTTATTTTATCAACGTTTCGTTACACACTTTTACACAGCTTCCCGCTTCCGAAAACATAAAAGTATATACCCATTTGCAGGTGCGTGACGATGCACATACCCTGTTTGGTTTTTACGGTAAGGCAGAACGGGAAATTTTCAGGCTCTTGCTATCGGTTTCGGGGGTGGGTGCCAGTACGGCCCGCACTATGTTATCGTCTTTAACCCCAGAACAGGTTAAAGATGCCATAGCCACTGACGATGCCAAGGTAATTCAATCGGTAAAAGGGATAGGCACCAAAACGGCACAACGGGTTATCTTGGACCTAAAAGACAAAATATTGAATGTAGAGGGGCTGTCCGGTATTTCTGTGCCTTCGAGCAATACGAACAAAAATGAAGCGTTATCTGCTTTGGAGACGCTGGGGTTTGCGCGTAAACAATCTGAAAAAGTTTGCGATAAAATCACCAAACAAAACCCGCAGGCCACTGCTGAAGAAATTATAAAACAAGCTTTAAAAAATCTATAACAATTGGGCGCAAAAAATTACGACTACATGGTTAACTTTTGTAGGTTATTACTAATATTCGGGGCTGTTTTTGTAACCACAACTACCGCTTTTTCACAGGATTCCACCAAAACAGGGTACGATAAAGGAAGAATTGACCTTCCCGAGCCCACCAGCATTCAAGATCTGTACACTTACGATCCGGTGACCGACCGGTACATCTACTCCAGGACCTTGGGCAGTTTTAGGATATCTTATCCCATAATCCTTACTCCAGAAGAATACCAACAGCTCATTCTGGAAGAAGAGATGAAATCTTATTTTAAAGAAAAAATCGATGCGGCCGACGGCAGGAAAGAAGGGTCTGAAGAAGCTCAGAAAAATCTCTTGCCCACTTTTTATGTGAATTCCAATTTTTTTGAATCCATTTTCGGCGGAAATACCATCGAGGTCATTCCGCAAGGGTCGGTAGAAATAGACCTTGGCCTGTTATATACCAAACAGGACAACCCGGCTTTTTCGCCCAGAAACCGAAGCGACCTGTCTTTTGATTTTGACCAACGCATCAGTTTGAGTTTATTGGGAAAAGTAGGTGAACGGCTTCAGATAACCGCCAATTACGATACCCAATCCACCTTCGATTTCCAAAACCAAATAAAATTGGAGTACACCCCGACCGAAGACGATATTATTCAGAAAATAGAAGTAGGTAACGTGAGCATGCCGCTCAATAGCTCCTTGATTCAAGGAGCACAAAGCCTATTTGGGGTGAAAACACAGTTGCAATTTGGTAAAACGACCATTACCGGGGTGTTTTCCGAACAAAAATCGGAAACCCGCACCGTAACCGCTGAAGGGGGTGCCACGGTAACCGATTATGAACTTTTTGCTTCAGAATACGATGAAAACCGCCACTTTTTCTTAGCGCACTATTTTAGGGACAATTACGACAGAGTGTTGGCGCAATATCCTTTTATTAATTCGAACGTGCAAATTACACGCGTGGAAGCTTGGATAACCAACCGCAGCAACGATACCGAAAACGTGCGCAACATCGTCGCTTTGCAGGATATAGGGGAGTCGGACCCTGAAAATGTTGGGCTTACCGTTCCTCCTGGAGGATTTATCAACAAGCCCCGAAATTCGTATCCCGATAATAGCAATAACGACTTTAACCCTTTTGGCATCAACGACCCTTCTATTCCTTCTATTTTAAACAGTGCCATACGGGACGTAGCGACGGTTCAGTCCGGTTTTGGCGGCGTTCCCGTGCAACAAGGGGTTGATTATGTAGTACAGGAAAACGTAAGGAAATTGCAGCCTAGCGAATATACCTTGCACCCGCAATTGGGGTACATCTCGTTAAACCAACGTTTGAGCAATGACGAAGTGCTGGGGGTGGCGTTTCAATTTACCGTAAACGGAAAGGTGTATCAAGTAGGTGAATTTTCCAACGATGGAGTAGAAGCTACCGGAACCGGCGAAGTGGGCGATGGCGACCCTAACGACCCGCCACAAGGTGGTATAGAAGGCGTAGCCCAAAACTTGGTGGTGAAAATGCTGAAAAGCAATATTACCAATGTAGAAGAGCCCGTGTGGGACCTGATGATGAAAAACATCTATTCCATTGGTGCTTTTCAATTGGAAGAGGAAGATTTTAGGATGAACATTCTTTACACCGATCCTTCCCCGCTCAATTACATTACCGCAGTGGACGGAACGCCATTACCTGAAGATGTGGAAAGTACCACTCTGCTTCGGGTTTTTAACTTGGACCGGTTGAATTTTAACGGCGATCCACAACAAGGAGGGGATGGTTTTTTCGACTTTTTACCGAATATCACCGTAGATACCCAAAACGGACAGATTATCTTTACCTCGGTAGAACCTTTTGGTAAATACCTGTTTGACAAGCTGGACAATACCCCGGGCGGTGTGGAAAACTACAACATGCCTTCTACCTATAACGCCAACCAGAGCAAATATGTGTTCCGGACCTTATATACGTCAACAAAAACAGAAGCCGAGCAGGAGGACAGCGACAAAAATAAATTCCAGTTAAAGGGTAGCTATAAATCCACTGGTGCCGATGGTATCCCAATTGGCTCATTCAACATTCCGCAGGGGTCGGTAACGGTTACCGCCGGCGGCCGCGAACTGGTAGAAGGTGTAGATTACACCGTGAATTACCAGTTGGGAAGGGTTCAGATTTTAGACCCGGCATTGTTGAATTCCAACACGCCAATACAGATTTCCACCGAAAACAATACCCTGTTCGGTCAGCAAACCAAGCGTTTTACAGGCTTGAACGTAGAGCATAAGTTCAGCGATAAGTTTCAGGTGGGTGCGACCTATTTAAACTTGAACGAACGTCCGTTAACGCAAAAATCCTCTTACAATGTAGAGCCCATTAACAACACTATTTTTGGACTGAACGCCAACTATTCCACCGAAGTTCCGTTTTTGACACGGTTGGTGAACAAACTTCCCAATATCGATACCGATGTGGAATCGAACGTATCGCTCCGCGGGGAATTTGCCTACCTACTGCCCGGAGCGCCGAAAGTTTCCGATTTTGACGGCAAGGCCACGGTGTATGTTGACGATTTTGAGGCCTCGCAAACCGAGCTGGACATCAGCACGCCCAACACCTGGTTCTTGGGAAGCACCCCAGTAGGATTTGGTGGTGAAATTTCAAACGAATTATCCTACAACTACAACCGCGCAAAACTGGCTTGGTACACTATTGACCCCATTTTTTACAGCAGCCAACGTCCAGACGGGATAACCGATGCAGACCTCTCCTCGCCTTTTACCAGAAGGGTTTTCAGGGACGAGATTTTCCCCGAGCAAGATATTATACAAGGACAGACACAAGCTTTATTTACACTGGATTTAGCTTATTTCCCATCGGAAAGAGGACCCTACAACTACAATCCAGAAGCGGCTGGTGGCAATACGTTGCCAAACCCTCAAGATCGGTTTGCCGGTATTTCAAGGGCCATGAACACCACCGATTTTGAACGCTCCAACGTGGAGTACATCCAGTTTTGGGTGATGGATCCCTTTATTTATGATGAAACAGGCGCAAATACTGGAGGAACCCTTAGTTTTAACTTGGGGAACATTTCCGAAGACCTTTTAAAAGACGGTAGGAAACAATATGAAAACGGCCTGCCCAAAGACGGCGGCGATGCGAATACCATTCCCACCATCTTTGGAAAAGTGCCCACCAACCAATCGTTGGTCTATACTTTTGATACCGAAGGACAGGAACGCATTAACCAAGATATTGGTTACGATGGCCTCAATGATGCCGATGAAGCAACCAAATATGGCGATTTCAGTAATCTGGAAGACCCGGCAAATGACAACTACCAATACTTTTTACAGGCAGATGGCGATATTATAAACCGATACCGCAGATACAATGGCACTGAGGGCAACTCCCCGGTTGAGGTAACCAATACCAACCGCGGTTCTACCTCACAACCAGACGTGGAAGACATTAACCGCGACAACACCATGAACACGGTTGATGCCTATTTTGAATACAATGTGCCTTTGTTCCCTGGCATGGACAAAAACAATAACGATTATATAACCGACGTAAAGAATATAGAAGTCACTACACCAAACAACGAAACCATCGATGCCCGTTGGGTTCAGTTTAAAGTGCCAATAAGTGATCCTGACCAGACCATTAATGGAATTTCCGATTTCAGGTCTATCCGGTTTATGCGAATGTATCTTTCTCAATTTACGCAACCTACCGTACTTCGTTTCGGTACGTTGGAATTGGTTCGTGGCGATTACAGAAGGTACACCCAAACACTCGACCTCACAGGCGAAGACCCCGAATTGGACGATACGGTTTTTGAAAGTGAAGCCGTTAATATAGAGGAAAACGAGAACCGGCAGCCTATCCCGTATGTGTTGCCTCCAGGGGTTACGCGTGAAGAGCTGAACAACAACAATAACTTGATCCGTCAAAATGAGCAATCACTTGCGCTGCGGGTTAAAGGATTGGAAGCTGGCGATGGCCGTGGGGTGTATAAAAACTTCAATGTGGATATGCGACAATATGAAAATTTGGAGATGTTTATCCACGCAGAGTCGCTTCAAGGCGAAACAGCCCTGGACGATGGCGAAATGGTGGCTTTTATGCGCTTGGGGAACGACCTTTCGCAAAATTATTACGAGATTGAAATTCCGTTGAAGCCAACTTCATTTGGGACGACTTCCCGAGAGGAAATTTGGCCAATTGAAAACCGCATACGACTTCCCTTGGCTCTGCTTCAAGAAGTAAAAACACGGGTTTTGGGCGCTGCAGAGCCACCAGACGACCCCACCCAGCCTGTTTACTTTGACCAATCTGAACTCGACCCTAATTTTTCAGGGCCCGAAAATGAAATGCGCATTGGTATAAAAGGGAACCCAAGTTTCGGTAGTGTACGCAATATTATGTTGGGGTTAAAAAACAGAGAGACCAATACTGGTGACATTGCCGGGGAAGTGTGGTTTAACGAATTGCGCCTTTCTGAACTTAAAAACGAAGGCGGTTGGGCTGCGGTTGCCACCCTCGATGCAAACATGGCCGATTTTATGAACGTAAGCGCCACCGGAAGTAGAAGCACCATTGGTTTCGGTTCGGTAGAGCAAGGCCCTAATCAGCGAAGCCGCGAAGATGTAAAGCAGTACGATGTTGTCACCAATTTTAACTTAGGGCAACTCTTGCCAGAAAAATGGGGCATTCAACTGCCGTTTAACTACGGCCGGTCGGAGGAGCTTATCACACCACAATACGATCCTGAATTTCAGGATATTGAACTGGACACCCGTCTTGACAATACCGAAGACGAAGATGAAAAGGAAACCATTAGGCAGCAGTCTGTCGATTATACCAAGCGGCAGAGCGTTAACTTTATAGGTGTTAGAAAAGACAGAACCGGGGATAAAAAACCAAAACCGTATGATATTGAAAACTTTACTTTTTCATATTCGTACAACCAAGTAGATCACCACGATTTTGAAATTCAGGAAGCCCTTGACCAAAATGTGCGCTTGGGCGGAACCTACAACTATAATTTCGAGCAAAAACCGTATGAACCCTTTAAAAAGAACGACTCTTTGTTCACGGGCAAATATTGGCAGTTTTTAAAAGATTTCAATATCAATTACAAGCCGACCAACATATCGGTAAGTTCCAATATCGTGCGCCAGTACAACGAACAAAAGTTCAGGGAGCTCAACCGGTTGCCCGGCAACATCGGTATTCCTACTTTATATCAACGCAAGTTTTTGTTTGATTGGGAATATACTATCAATTACAACTTGACCAAATCGTTGCGGTTCAATTTCAATTCGTCAAATAACAGGGTGGTGACCAACTATTTGGATGACGACGGATTTTCCGACGACAGCATCGGCATCTGGGACGGCTTTTTCGAAATTGGAGACCCCAACCAGCATTTCCAGTCGTTACAGGTAAATTACGACTTGCCTTTCAACAAGTTCCCGTTCCTGAAATTCATCAGGGCCACGTATTCCTATACCGGGGATTTCCAATGGCAGGATGGTAGCGATCTGTTCAATAACATTTCCATTCCCAACCGCGATGGAACTGGCAGTCAGGTTTACGACTTGGGGAACTCAGTTCAAAACGCTATGACGCACAGCATCAATTCCAATATCGATATGACCGGTTTTTACCGCTATGTTGGCCTTACCAAAAAAACCAAAAACGATGTAAATGGTCAAGAAAGAAGAAACCCGGGCAACAACATTATGGGAGGTAAAGCTGGATTGGGCAATGACAAGACAGGAAGCGACCGGGAAGGAAAAACAGAAGAAGACAAAGGTTCTTTGTTTGCCAACAGAACCGAAAACAATCCCACAAGCAACCGTGGTGGCACCCAAACAGGTAGCGGTTCTTTGAGCACTGGCGATAAAGCGGTGAATACCCTTATTGGTTTGGTGACATCCATCAAGAAAATAAAATTCAATTATCAAGAAAACCAAGGTATCTTCCTTCCGGGCTACACCCCATCGATAGGCTTTATCGGTACCCTACGACCCTCGGCCGGGTTTACCTTTGGAAGCCAAGCCGAAATACGCGAAGAAGCGGCGCGCAAAGGTTGGCTAACGCTTTATCCTGAATTCAACGAACAATACACTGAAGTGGAAAACAAGCAAATGGATATTCAGGTAAACATAGAACCGTTGAGAGACCTTACCATCGATGTTAACGCAAACCGCTTGTATTCTGAAAACTACGCCGAAAACTATATTGTGGAAGACGGCTTTTACCGGTCGTTGACCCCCAATACCTTCGGAAATTTCAATATTTCCACCTTATTGATAAAAACAGCTTTCAGTACCAGTGATGAAAACAGTTCAGAGCCTTTTAACGATTTCAGAAACAACAGGCTCATTATCGCCAACAGGCTGGCCGAAGAATATTACGGGGCGGGCAATATTCCGCGCAATCCCGATACGGGCTACCCCGTAGGTTTTGGAAGGACGAGCCAAGACGTTTTACTTCCGGCATTTTTGGCCGCTTATAAAGGAAGTGACGCTTCCGACGAAAAGAAAGGCTTTTTAAGAGATGTGCCCTTGCCCAACTGGGACATAAAATACACCGGGCTTATGAGGCTGGACTGGTTCAAAAAACGATTTAAACGTTTCTCCTTGCAGCACGGGTACAGGGCCGGATATACGGTAAATCAATTTCAGACCAACTTGGACTATGATAGGTTCAACCCAGACGCCGTGGACCAAGCAGGCAACTTTAAAAGCGAAACCTTATTGAGCAACGTAAACCTTACCGAGCAATTTTCACCGTTGTTACGTGTGGATTTTGAAATGAAGAACTCCATAAAAATCCTTGCCGAATACCGAAAAGACAGGGCGTTGTCATTGAGTTTTGCCAATAATCTCTTGACCGAAATACAAGGCAACGAAATCATCGTAGGATTGGGATACAGACTGAAAGACCTTACTATAGGAACCAACTTTGGCGGGAAAAAGAAAATACTGAAAAGCGACTTGAACTTCAAGTTTGATCTTTCCAGAAGGGACAATAAGACCATTATCCGTTATTTGGACATCGAAAACAACCAAACCACTGCCGGGCAGACTATTTATGGACTTCAGTTCTCGGCAGATTATGCCTTGAGCAAGAACTTAACGGCATTATTTTATTACGACCATACGTTTTCAGAATATGCCATTTCAACGGCATTTCCGCAAACCACTATCAGGAGTGGGATAACCCTTAGGTACAACTTTGGGAACTAACACAAAATAAACTTTTAAGAACTTATATTATGAACATTCCAGAAAATTTAAAGTACACCAAAGACCACGAATGGATTAAAATTGAAGACGGTATTGCTACCGTTGGCGTTACCGATTTTGCCCAAAGCGAACTGGGCGATATTGTTTACGTAGAAGTGGAAACAGTAGATGAAACCATGGACCGCGAAGAGGTTTTCGGTACCGTGGAAGCGGTTAAGACGGTATCAGATTTGTTTTTGCCGCTTTCGGGCGAGATTGTTGAGTTCAACGAAAACTTGGAAGAAGAACCCGAAAAAGTCAATTCAGACCCTTATGGAGAAGGATGGATGATTAAAATCAAATATTCAAACCCTGAAGAGTTAGAAGATTTGTTGGATGCAGCAGCTTATAAAGAAATTATCGGAGCCTAAAACCTTGGGCGCCATTGCCATATTTTTTACCGTTTGTATCACTATCTTGTTGCTGATACCTTCGCAGGGAATTTTGCCCAAGCAAGATGGAATCCCATATGATAAACTGGCTCACTTTGTAATTAATTGCATTTTAATTATATGTTGGTTGTTGTTTTTTTATGCCAAGGAAAATAAAATGATGGCAGTAACCACCATTTACGCAGTTTTTGGACTTTGCCTGCTTTATGGCATAATAATTGAGACTTTACAGTATATGTTCACCACCTATCGCCAAGCAGATTTGCTCGATGTCGTGGCAAACATCTTGGGATTGCTCGTGGGTGTTGGCCTCTTTAATAAGGTAAAGAACAAAATTTTAAACTAAATGGAATTTTAGTTTTCAATTCAACTATAATTTCTATATTTTAGCAACTACAAAATCGTCTATTATGGAACCGAAGAAAAATCCAAAAGCCAATTTAAACCGAAGGAGCACGCTGTTCTTTCAAATAGGAATGATTGTCATGCTGCTATTGGCTTGGCAGGCCATTGAATGGAAAACGTATGATAAATCCGATGTGGATACCGGGATGGTCGATGTTGGCGATGATCTGGAAGAAGAAGTACCGATCACGCAACAGCTAACGCCACCACCGCCGCCGCCGCCACCACCACCAGCGCCCGAAGTAATTGAGGTTGTTGAAGACGAAGAAGAAGTGGAAGAAACCATAATAGAATCTACCGAAGCAAGCCAAGAAGAAGAAATCGTCGAGGTTGAAGAGATTGTAGAAGAGGAAGTAGAAGAAGAAATCGCCGATGTGCCTTTTGCGGTAATTGAAAACGTGCCAGTTTATCCAGGTTGTGAAAATGAAAGTGGAAACGCTGCCAAAAAGAAATGTATGTCGGAAAAAGTACAGAGATTCGTACAGAAAAAATTCGACACTGAGCTTGCCAATGATTTAGGATTGGACGGAAAACAACGAATCTTTGTTCAGTTTAAGATCAATAAAAGCGGTAATGTGGTCGATGTTAGGGCCCGTGCCCCGCACCCAAGATTGGAACGGGAAGCTGTTGAGGTAGTAAAATCACTACCCAAAATGACTCCAGGAAAACAAAGGGGGAAAGCCGTTGGGGTATTGTACTCCCTACCAATTTTGTTTCAAGTACAGAACTAAAGATTTCTATAAACAAGTATTACAAGGCCGTTTCAAGTTTTTGAAACGGTCTTTTTTTATCCTTACAGAAAACGAAAAAACCGTATCTTTCGGCAAAATTTCTATCCTGCAATGAAGCGACTTCTTATAATCTTCCTTGTATTGGCTTGTTTTTCGGCAGCAGCCCAAAAAGTAAGCGGTACGTTTCAAAAATATCCTGTATTCCCTGAATGTGAAACCCAAACCCTTGATAGCCTTCAAGAATGCTTTGAGCTAACGTTGCGCGCTAAGGTGTTTTCAAGCTTTGAAGTACCTGAAGTGGTAGCCGAAGAAAACTATACAGGCAAGGTGTCGGTCTTTTTTGAAGTAACCAAAAAGGGTGAATTTAAAGTACTGTATGTAGATGCAATGTACAATGCCCTCAAAGAAGAGACCCGACGTGTTTTTGAATCCCTTCCGCAGATACAACCTGCTACCTACAACAGTAATCCCGCTTACGTACAGTTTACCATGGCGATTCCTATTCCTATAGAAGCGGTGCCAACTAAGATGAAAGATGAAACAGCTGTTTCGGAAACAAAAAAAGTGGAAACTCTAAAAAGGGAATACGACGAAATTAAAAACCTACCCTACGAAAACGAGAAATATACCAGCCAGATAAACATCCCATTTTCGCACCACAGCTACAGTTTGTTCGATCCCGCATTAAACCGGGTGGGGCAAAACAACCATACCGCACAGAAACCCTTTGTATACGCTGAAGTAAACAAATACTATGATTTTGAGGCAGAAAACCAAAAACTGCTCAAGGACAAATCGTCTTGGTTTGGCCGGAAGCTCTGGAACGAGCATTTGGTAGCCCTAAAAGGCGAAGATTACTGGATTACCCTAGATGCTGGGGTCGATTTGCAGGCAGGCAAGGATTTTGGTACAGACATCGACACCTATAACAATACCCGTTTGGTCTATACGCAAGGTGGGTTGGGCAAAAATTTTAATTTTTTCGCCGTTATCTATGAAAGCCAAGGCCGCTTTGCCGACTATTTTAACCGTTTTGGGGAAGCGCGAAGACCAGCTGGCGGAAATCCAGCTTTAATCCCAGGGCGTGGCATTGCCAAAGGATTCAAGAGCGACTCCTACGATTACCCCATCGCCACTGGGCATATTTCGTATTCGCCTTCAAAATACTTTAATTTTCAATTGGGGCATGGAAAAAACTTTTATGGCGATGGCTACCGTTCGTTGTTGCTAAGCGACAATGCAAGCCCGTACCCTTTTTTTAAAATAAACACCACGTTTTGGAAACTTAAATACACCAATACTTGGATGTCGCTGCGCGATATACGGCCAGAAGTGCAGGATGGTGGGTCGTTTCGGACCAAGTTTTTTGCCAATCATTACCTAAGTTATAATGTAACAAAACGCCTGAATATTGGCTTGTTTGAATCTGTTGTTTGGGAAAACGATAACGACCGTGGCTTTGATTTCAATTACATAAACCCGGTTATTTTTTACAGGGCCATCGAGTTTTCCACGGGTCCGCGGGGCGGTAATGCCTTGATTGGGCTTACTTCAAAATATAAGTTTACCGATCGTATCAACGCCTATGGGCAATTGATCATAGACGAGTTTTCTTCCCGTGATATTTTTGGGGGCGAAGGCAGTTACAAAAATAAAATTGGCTACCAATTAGGAGCCAAATATTACGATGCCTTTGGGTTGGATGGTTTGTACCTGCAAGCGGAGTACAACCGCGTGCGGCCTTATACCTATTCGCACAATTCCATTATTTTGAATTACGGCCACAACTACCAATCGATGGCACACACTTTAGGGGCTAATTTTTCTGAATTTATAACCATAGCCCGTTACCAAAGAGGCCGCATTTTTGGTGATTTAAAGATGATATTTGCCAAACGTGGATTTGAGTTCAATACCGATGAGGATAATCTTTTTTACGGCGGAAATATCTACGGAACCGAAGACAATCGCGTATCAGACAACGGCAATGATTTGGCACAGGGTAATACCACTGATTTTTTTCACGGCGAATTGCAAGCCGGTTATTTAATAAACCCAGCCACCAACCTGAAAATCTACGCGAGTTTGATTGTTCGGGATTTTAAACCGGAAATCGATACCCCCACCGTTTTTGAAAACAACACCACGTGGTTGAATTTTGGCTTGCGTACCGATCTCTTCAATTGGTATTACGATTTTTAAAAATCAGGAAAAAATCAATTGTCTTTTTTTTCTTTCTGTTGTTCTTTGTACTTATCTTTAAGCCGTTCTTCCATGCTTCGATTGTCCACAGAACCGCTGGCTTTTTTTAAGTCGTTGTAAATAGTGGTAATTATTTTTTCAGAAGAAATGAAACCTTCGCCATAGCCTTTTTTATCGTATCTTGAAGTGATGTCTTTCATCGCCTTGACTTCTTGAAGCGATTTTCCTTTGGCATAGTGATACTTTACTTGTTTATGGAGGTCGGTGAGCATATTGATGGTAAAGATGAGATCGTCAATGGTGCCAATGTTTCCGTGTCCGGGGATGATTTTGGTGTCTTCGTTTATCATCATCTTTATTTTTTGCAATCCCCTTAAATATCCATTTATAGAGCCACCGTTTTCGGTATCTATATAAGGATACGCGCCGTTAAAAAACACATCGCCTGTATGAATCACGTTGCTTTTAGGGAAATACAGGGCCACGTCGCCATCGGTGTGGGCGCTTTCTATATGGAATGCTTGTATGGTTTCGTTGTTGTGGTGAAATTGCAGGTTGTCGGTAAAGGTAACAGCCGGCAAGGCGCTTTGGTCTATTTGTTTTTGATCGCTGTTTACTTTGGTAGCCAGCCGTTTCCGGGTGTTCTCGTGCGAGAAAATAACAGCCCCCTCTTTGTTAAATGCCATGTTGCCACCGGTATGGTCTCCGTGAAAGTGAGTGTTGACAAGCATCTTAATGGGTTTGTCGCTTATTTTTCTAATGGCTTTAAGGATGTCTTCAGAAAGGTCGGCATATTGGTCGTCTATCATTAAAATGGATTCTTTTCCGAAGCTTAAACCAATATTTCCCCCTTTGCCTTGCAGCATGTACACATCGTCATTGGCCTTAATGACCTTGAGGTTTACTGTTTCGCCTGAATCGGTTTGTGAAAAAAGGATGCCAGTGCACAATAATAGCAATGGGAGAATGGTGTTTTTAATGTTCATGGGTTGTATTTTTATTTGGGTATTAAAATAACAAAAAAGAATAAATAAGCACTAAGAAAAGATAGAATAAATTGTGGAAGATGTGTAGTTGCTGTATCTTTGCACCGCAAAAAAAAAACGAGCTTGTCCATAACGCAAACACAAACCCAATCTGTTCCGCAAACCCTTGTCAGGAATTTTACCGAGATTACCAAGTTTCGGTTGTCGGTGAGCGTGGTGTTTTCATCCGTTGCAGGCTATTTGTTGGGTGCCGAAACCGTAGATTACTATATATTGCTGTTGTTGTGCGTGGGTGGATACTGCATGGTTGGAGCCTCCAATGTTTTCAACCAAATTATTGAACGCGACCGCGATGCGTTGATGGAGCGGACTAAAGACCGTCCTATCCCAGCTGGCCGTATGCAAGTGGGCACCTCTTTTGCATTAGGGATTGTCTTGACGATTATTGGCTTGGTGGTTTTGTACAGCATCAACCCAATCACGGCTATGTTTGGGGCTATCTCCATTTTTATGTACGTTAGCTTGTACACGCCTCTTAAAACCAAAACACCGCTATCGGTATTTGTTGGTGCTTTTCCAGGAGCCATCCCTTATATGTTGGGCTGGGTGGCAGCCACCAATAATTTTGGTATCGAGCCGGGCACCTTATTCATGATTCAGTTTTTTTGGCAGTTTCCCCATTTTTGGGCCATTGGGTGGTTTTTGTATGAAGACTATCAAAAAGGGGGGTTCTTTATGTTGCCCACAGGGAAAAGGGACAAAGGGACGGCCATACAAGTGGTATTATACACCATATGGACGGTGTTGGCATCGTTAATTCCAGTTTTTGGTGTCACCGGAAAACTGTACATAACCCCTGTAAGCGCTGTTATAATAGGGCTATTGGGCATTGGGTTGCTATATTGCGCCGTTCGGTTGTTCAAGGAAAAAACAAATAAAGCCGCCAAGCAATTGATGTTGGCGAGCGTTAGTTACATTACACTGCTGCAAGTGGTGTATGTGCTCGATAAATTTATACGATAATGGATTACACAAGAGGAACAGAAGAACATAAAATAAGGCGAGCCAAAAAAATGATGCTTTGGTTTGGTATTATAAGCCTTTCCATGAGTTTTGCCGGATTGACCAGTGCGTATGTGGTAAGTAAGGAACGACCGGACTGGTTGACCGATTTTCAAATACCCCAAGCATTTTATTTGAGCTTAGCGGTAATTTTGGTAAGTAGCGCAACCATTCATTTGGCAAAAAAGGCCATTGCTAAAGAAGAAAACAAAAAAGGAATGGTTTTATTGTTAGCAACCCTTTTGTTGGGCGGTGCTTTTGTTTTCTTTCAGTTTAGGGGCTTTTCACAGATCATAGCAAACGGGTATTATTTTACCGGTAGTGAAAGTACCATCACCACATCGTTCATTTATTTGGTGGTATTATTGCACTTAACCCACGTTAGTGCGGCCTTGATTTCGCTTATCGTTGTAATTTATAATCATTATAAACTAAAATATACAAACGGCAAAACCCTTGGAATAGAACTGGCTGCTACTTTTTGGCATTTCGTGGATATCCTGTGGATTTACCTGTTTTTGTTTTTCTATTTCGTTAGATAAAAATTAATCGTATTTTTGAAGTCTATTTTTAAACCAAATTCTTTGTATGGAAGCTACCGTTGTTGAAACAGGTACCGAAGGAAAAACTTGGGGTGGAGGTCACCGGCCTTTGAAAGCCAGTTATGGCAAAATGATGATGTGGTTCTTTATTGTCTCTGATTCGCTTACCTTTTCAGGATTTCTTGCCGCTTATGGATTCTCAAGATTCAAATTTATAGACTCATGGCCCATTGCCGATGAGGTGTTCACCCATTTCCCGTTTTTACACGGGGTAGAAGCACCTATGTATTATGTGGCATTTATGACCTTTGTCTTGATTTTTTCTTCCGTAACCATGGTGTTGGCGGTAGATGCTGGCCATAAAATGCAAAAAGGCAAAGTAACGCTGTATATGTTCCTTACAATTTTAGGAGGGATAATTTTTATAGGTTCTCAAGCTTGGGAATGGAAAACCTTCATTAAAGGCGATTATGGTGCTGTAGAGACTAAAGGTGGTAATATATTGCAGTTTTTAAATACCGAAGGCGAACGTGTTGCCTTGGCAGACTTTGCAACCAAACTTCCTGGTGCCATTCAAAGTCAAAGTGAGAGTGAGGGTATTTGGTTTGAAACGGGCACTAGCGCACCCACTTATACTTTCGAAGAGGTAAAAACCGGTTTCATGGCCAACGAAAACCTTTTGGTTAGAACAGGATATTTAAACGAACATGGAGTGCCTACGGTACTTTCCCGGGAAGAGTCTATCGATAAACTTACAAACGAAGGCCTTATGGTGGTCGAAGGGGCCAATTTACGACACAACGAATATGGCCCGCCGTTATTTGCAGATTTTTTCTTCTTTATCACAGGCTTTCACGGTTTTCACGTTTTTACTGGAATACTAATAAATATCATTATTTTCTTCAATGTTATTTTAGGAACCTACGAACGAAGGGGAAGCTACGAAATGGTTGAAAAAGTAGGGCTGTACTGGCACTTTGTAGATTTGGTATGGGTATTTGTATTTACATTCTTTTACCTTGTTTAAAGCGTTAAAAAAATAAAAAATGGCACACGACAATCATAAACTGGCAATATTTAGAGGCGCATGGACCTTTAAAAGCAACCAAAGTAAAATATGGGGCGTTTTTATAGTGCTTTCCATAATAACCATTATTGAAGTTGTTTTAGGAATCATTAGGCCCGAGTTTTTAACTGACAACACCTTTTTGGCCATGCGGCTGCTTAACTGGGTGTTCATCTTGCTAACCATAGTCAAAGCCTATTATATTACGTGGGACTTTATGCACATGCGCGACGAATTACCGGGATTGCGCCGGGCCGTGGTATGGACAGCAGTGTTCCTTATAGCCTATCTTGTGCTGATTTTATTGATAGAAGGTGATTATATTTACGAAGTATATAACAACGGGTACATTAAATTCGACTTTTAAACTGGATGTGTCCCACAAGTTAAAAAGAGCCTGGCGATATGCTGGGCTTTTTGTTTTTATAGAATTAAAAATTAACTTTAAAAGGTTGCCCATAGAGCTTTTAGCCTGTAATTTTGCAGTTCCAAAAAAACCGAGGGAATGAAGCCACAGCCGTTCAAAAAATATATTGTAATCTTTATTTTGTTCGCCCTGCCCATTACGGCGTACGTTTTTTTTGCTTCGGGCGTCAATAACTTTGCAAAATTGCCCACCTTAACGCCGTCGGTGCACGGTCTCGAAAAATTTACATTGCAAGACGGCAGCCCCGTGCAACTTAAGGATAACATTACCGTTTTGGGGTTCTTCGGAAAAAATCCTTTGCAACAGAAAGTGGGCGCTTATAACTTGGCCCACAAAATCTACAAAAAGAACCATGAGTTCAAAGATTTCCAAATTGTTTTTCTGTTACCTGAAGAAGCAGAACAAACTTCGCAAGAGCTGAAACAACGATTAGCTGAAATTGCAGCCACGGACCAATGGAAATTTGCTTTTGGCCCTTCCGAAGAAATAAAAAACGTATTTTCTTCATTAGAGAGCAATTTCAGTTTAGATGAAAATTTGGCCACCCCGTATGTGTTTATCATCGATAAAGACCAAAACTTGCGGGGCAGAAAAGATGATGAAGATGTTGGGGTGCTCTACGGGTATGATTCCCGGGAGATTGCTGAGATCAATAACAAAATGAGCGACGACATTAAAGTAGTGTTGGCAGAATACCGCTTGGCCTTAAAGAAGAACAACGCCAAACGCGAAATTTAAACTAAAGCTGAAACATAAAGAACAATTGTTTTGAAAAAATATTCATACATAGGGATTACCGCCATTATACTCATTTTTGGGATATGGGCCGTGCCAAAAATTATCGACCGGTTAAGTCATGGCGAAGTAGTGAAAAACGATCGCCTGAGCACCAAGAGGCCTATTTCAGGCACTACTGAAACTGCTGAAGGCTCTAAAATGGTTACCATCAATAAAATTCCTGAGTTTACGTTTGTCAATCAGGAAGGCGATACCATTTCAAATGATTATTACAGAGGAAAAGTTTATGTGGTGGAGTTTTTCTTTTCCACTTGCCCCAGCATCTGCCCCATTATGAATGCCAATATGGTAAAGGTAGAAGAGGCTTTTAAAAATGAAGAAGATTTCGGGATTGCTTCCTTTTCCATAGATCCCGAACACGACACGCCTAAGGTATTGAAAGAATACGCCGAAAAGTATGGCGTTGACCATCCCCATTGGAATTTTTTAACGGGCGATAAAAAAGACATTTTAAAGCTTTCCAACGAAGGTTTTAAACTGTATGCCGCCGAAAACCCTGAAGCCGAAGGTGGTTTTGAGCATTCGGGAATGTTTGCACTGGTGGATAAAAATGGTAACGTGCGTTCGCGAATCGACGAAAACGGAAACCCGCTAATCTATTACGATGGGTTGGATGAGAAAAACATACATATGTTAATTGAAGACATTAAAAAACTATTGTAAGTACCTATGGCCAAAATGGTTTCAAATAACCCGAAAAAATACAACGTTTGGATATGGATATTGTCCGTAGCCATTCCCCTCATGGTCGCCATTCTTTTTAGTGTCAAGATTCCAATACCGGGGGTGGAGCGATTGGGTTTTTTACCGCCTATTTATGCAACAATCAACGCTATTACAGCTATTTTGCTGGTACTGGCCGTTATACAAATAAAAAAAGGGAACAAAAAGAACCATGAGCTGATCATGAAAACCTGTATTGGGCTCTCAGCACTATTTTTAGTGATGTACGTAATTTACCATATGACATCGCATTCAACCCCTTACGGCGGTGAAGGGGTGGTAAAATATGTATATTTCTTCATATTGATAACACATATTGTACTGTCGATAACGGTTATCCCTTTTGTGTTGATTACCTTTGTACGGGCATTAACCGGGCAATTTGAAAAACACAAAAAAATAGCAAGGATAACGTTCCCAATATGGTTGTATGTTGCAGTTTCCGGCGTGGTTGTATATGTAATGATTTCTCCTTATTATTAAGTTTATGAAAACCAAATTAATCATCTTCATTCTGTTGTTGTTTTTTGTGAGCCTTCCGGCCGATGCCCAATGTGCTATGTGCCGTGCTGTTTTAGAAAACGAAGATGGAGGTGGAGCAGCCAAAGGCATTAACAATGGTATTGTGTACCTTATGATATTTCCCTACCTGTTAATTGGCGGCATTGGCTACGCAATTTATAGAATGCGTAAAAATGCCAAAGAAACCCAACATTAACATTATCTTCACATTTGGGCGTGTAACAAAAAAGTTTTAAAACAGTCTTACTACATAGACTCCTGCCGGCAAAGCCTGAAAGTCTTAACAAGAATTTTACAAATAATGCCCTTAAAGGTGTTACTTTGTGCTTTATTTTTCCATTATGATAGAAATCAAGGATTTACACAAGTCGTACCGTACCGGTAACAACTCGCTTCACGTTTTAAAAGGAATCAATTTCACGGTTTCTGAAGGCGAAATGGTTTCCATTATGGGGTCTTCGGGGTCAGGCAAATCTACCCTTCTCAATATTTTGGGCATTTTGGATGAGGCCGACGAAGGGACCTATCATTTGGACGGGACCGAAATTAAAAACCTCAATGAACGGGTGGCCGCAAAGTACAGAAACAAGTTCCTTGGTTTTATATTTCAGTCGTTTAACCTTATTAATTACAAATCGGCCCTCGATAATGTTGCTATGCCTTTGTATTATCAAGGGGTAAACCGAAATGTACGCACCGAAAAAGCGATGCATTACCTGGAAAAAGTAGGCTTGGCCAATTGGGCAGATCATTTGCCCAATGAGCTTTCCGGAGGTCAAAAACAACGGGTGGCCATTGCCCGTGCTTTGGCCAGCGACCCTAAGGTGCTGTTGGCCGATGAACCCACTGGGGCGTTGGACACCAAGACCTCTTACGAAGTGATGGAGTTGATTCAAGGCATTAACGATGAAGGCAAGACCATTTTGGTCGTTACCCACGAGGACGATATCGCCCATATGACCAAACGGATCGTAAACCTACAAGATGGAATTATTTTAGATGATTCCGAAGTGAAACAAGTTCGGGCAAAAGACGCCATGAAAAAAGCATTGGCCCATGTTTAACTTAGAGCGCTGGCAAGAAATATTTGAAACCATCCGTAAAAACAAATTACGAACTTTTTTAACGGGGCTTTCCGTAGCTTCGGGTATTTTTATATTGGTCATCCTTCTGGCCATTGGGCAAGGCATGCAAAACGGTATATCATCGGAATTTGAAAACGATGCCGCAAACAGGATATCGGTTTGGGCCAATGTAACTTCAGAAGAATACAAAGGCATGAACCCCGGTCGCAGGATACAGCTGGACAACCAAGATTATGCGTTGGCCGAGGCCAAAAACCGTGATAAACTGGAATACAAATCGGGGGTTTACAGCAATTGGGGGGTAATGACTTCCTACAAAGGTGAAACAGGGTCCTACCGGGTGGAAGGCGTTCGTGGCGATTATCAATTTTTGGAAAATGAATCCCTTGTTGCGGGGCGGTACATTAATCAAAGTGACCTGGAAGGGTATGAAAAGGTAACCGTGTTGGGAAACCGCGTTTATCAAGATCTTTTTAAAGGAAAAAATGCCATAGGAGAGTACCTAACCATGGCGGGAGTGAAATTTAAAATAGTGGGCATCTACACAGATCCAGGGGGTGAACGGGAAGAAACGCGCATGTTTATTCCGTTGACTACCGCGCAACGGGTGTTTAATGCGGGCGACAAGTTGCGTTCGTTGGTTTTTACATTAAAGCCGGAAGAGAATTTTGAAGATGCGGTGGCTGCTTCCGAGGCATTTTCCCAACAACTGGAAAACGATCTTAAAACCCGTCACACTGTGGCCCCGACCGATGAGCGTGCCATTAACGTCAACAACTCCCTTGAAAATGCAAAACGTTTTTACGACCTTATGGATATGATTCGGTGGTTCTTTTGGGGCGTCGGTATTTGTACCATCATTGCAGGTGTAGTGGGCGTGAGCAACATTATGCTCATCATTGTAAAAGAGCGTACCAAGGAAATAGGCATTAGAAAAGCCATTGGTGCCCAGCCGTTGTCGATTATAGGGATGATTTTGCACGAATCGGTCTTTGTAACGGCTATTGCAGGGTTTATCGGACTTATTTTTGGCCTTCTTTTAATAGAATTTGTAGGTCCGTTAATAGAAACCAATTTTATTAGTAATCCATCGGTTGATTTTGGCGTCGCCGTCACCACGGTCATCATTTTGGTGGTTGCAGGAGCTGTTGCCGGATTTTTCCCTGCCTATAGAGCCTCAAACATTAAACCCATAGTAGCATTGCGTGATGAGTAAGATATTCAGTAGGGACAGTTGGAGCGAAATAATACAAGCACTGAGTTCAAATTGGTTCAGAACGCTTTTGACAGCGTTTGGTGTGTTATGGGGCATCTTCATCCTCGTTATCTTATTGGCTGCCGGCAATGGGCTGGAAAATGGCGTAAAGCAAGGATTTAGCGGTATGGCGACCAATTCTATGTTTATGTGGGCGCAAACGGCTTCAAAACCTTACAAAGGGTTGCCAAAGGGCCGCAGGTACAATTTCAAAATAGGCGATGTGGATGCTATAAAACAAAACGTACCCAACTTGCGCTTTGTGTCTCCCAGAAATCAATTGGGTGGTTTTAGGGGCGCCAACAACGTTACCCGCGGATTGAAAACAGGGGCCTATAACGTGTACGGCGATTATCCCGAAATCATCAAACAACAACCTATGGACATAACCTCTGGGCGGTTCATAAACTATGCTGATATTAATGACAAGCGAAAAGTGGCCATCATTGGAGAATCGGTAAAAACAGGCTTGTACGATCCAGGCGAGCAGCCTATTGGCACCTACATTAAGATCAATGGGGTGAATTTTATGGTCATTGGCACTTACAAAAAGAAATCCAACGGTGGCGGAGATGCTGAAGAAGCCCAAAAGGAAATTTATGTACCATTTACCTCATTTTCACAAGCATTTAATATGGGGGAACGCGTGGGCTGGATGGCTATTACCGCACAAGACGGCTCGTCTATTACTAAATTGAAAGACCAAGTGTTCGATGTGGTTAAATCCCGTCATTCCATACATCCAGAAGATGACCGTGCAGTGGGCAGTTTTGATTTATATGAAGAGTACAGCAAAATAAACGGGCTCTTCGTTGCCTTGAATTTTGTCGCCTATTTTGTAGGGATATTGGTGTTGCTTTCAGGGATTATCGGCATCAGCAACATTATGTTGATCGTAGTAAAAGAGCGTACCAAAGAAATTGGCATTCGCCGGGCATTAGGCGCAACGCCTTGGAGCATACGTGCTCAAGTCCTGTTGGAATCGATATTCTTGACCATTATTTCAGGAATGGCCGGTATTGTTTTGGCTTCGGGCGTATTGGCGTTGGTCAATTATTTTATGGAAGGAATGGACACCAGCGACATGATGTTCTTAAACCCATCAGTAAATATTGGGGTGGTCTTGATCGCTTTGTTGATCTTGATCGTTTCCGGATTATTGGCTGGGTTGATCCCTGCACAAAATGCAATAAAAGTAAAACCCGTAGATGCACTGCGGACTGAATAAATAAACGTTTAACCTTTAAAATACCGGTTTCCGCCGGCATTCAAAATGAAAAGAACAGGAACTATAGTAATTCTCGTGGGTATTGTACTGCTATTTTCCGTAGCCATGTTTTGGCTGTGGAAAAAAAATGCAGAAGACCCCATAGTCTATAAAACACAAACTCCAACAACCGATACCATTATTAAAAAAACGGTTGCCACCGGGAGTATCGTCCCCAAAGAAGAAGTATTGATCAAACCGAACATTTCAGGAATTATAGATGAAATTTTCGTGGAGGCAGGAAATATCGTAGAGCGGGGCGATTTAATAGCAAAGGTTAAAGTAGTGCCTAACGTTTCGTCTTTAACCAGCGCAAAAAACAACATCAATGCCGCCCGTACGCAAGTGGAAACGGCCCGATTGGCTTTTGAGAACCAAAAAAGCATCTACGACCGCCAAAAAGAACTGTTTGAAAAAGGTGTTATCTCGGCCAATGAGTTCGATAACGCACAACTGTCCTACAACCAAGCGCAACAACGTTACAAGCAAGAACAGGTAAATTTAACGGGAGCCCGCCAAAATTACGACATCATAAAAACAGGAACCACCAGCGGATTGGGCGCTTCGGCAAATACTGAAATCAAGGCGACGGTTTCAGGAATGGTGCTCGATGTTCCCGTGAAAACAGGAAACCAGGTAATCGAGGCCAATAACTTTAACGACGGTACCACCATTGCCACCTTGGCCGATGTGGAGAAGATGATTTTTGAAGGAAAAGTGGATGAAAGCGAAGTGGGCAAAATCAAGGAAGGGCTTCCGTTGGAAATTACCGTCGGGGCTATCGAAAACCAAAAATTCGATGCTGTGCTGGATTACATTGCCCCTAAAGGGGTGGATGAGAACGGTGCCATTCAGTTTGAAATTAAAGGATCTTTAAAGAAAATTGATACCACAACATTTATACGGGCTGGGCTAAGTGCCAACGCTTCCATTATATTGGCACGTGCCGATAGTGTGATGGCCATTAATGAAGCCTTGGTGCAATACGACCCTAAAACCCAAAAACCTTTTGTAGAAGTGGAAACAGGCGACCAAGAGTTTACACGCAAAGATGTCGAGTTGGGCGTAAGCGATGGCATTAAGGTAGAAGTGTTGAGCGGTGTTGGCAAAGACGACAAAATAAAAGTGTGGAACCAGATAAAACCAGCCAAATCTGCCGGACGCGGATAAGGAAACTAAAATTTTCACAAAGGAAAACGTAACACTTTCAAGAAACTAAAGACACATGTATCAACTACAATCTATTATGAAAAGAATACCGGTTTTAGTATTACTGCTTGCCATGGCATTTACCGCACAAGCCCAAGACAACAAAGAGTGGACCTTGACCGAATGTGTAGCCTATGCGCTAGAAAACAACATATCGATTAAGCAGAGCCAATTGGACGTTGAGGTTACCGATGCCGATAAGCTTCAGGCGATAGGTAATTTTGTACCCAGTTTAAACGGAAGCGCTTCCTATTCAACCAATACGGGTGCTAACATTAACCCAGTGACCAATGCCTTTGAAAATGAAACGTTCTCTTCATTTACCACAGGCTTCAATTCAAGTTTGACTTTGTTTGATGGACTGCGAAATGTACGCGAGCTGCAACGGGCCAAACTTTCAAAATTAGCCAGCCAATATCGCTTGGATAAAATGAAGGACGATATTTCCTTGGCTGTGGCAAATGCGTATTTACAAGTATTGCTCAACAAAGCCAACTTGGAGGTGGCCAGGGCACAAAACGAAGTGACCCTGCAACAAATTGAGCGCACCAATAACTTGGTCGATGCCGGAACTTTGCCAAGAGGCGATCTATTGGAAATACAGGCCACCGACGCTGGCGAAAAACAACGAATAGCCCAAAATGAAAATGCCGTGACCATATCATTGATAAATCTGGCACAGCTATTATTGATTGAGGATTACGCGACTTTCGATATTGCCGATGAAGGCTACAATATTATAGGGGACGAAATTATTGAAAAACCGGTGCAGGAAGTCATCACTGCTGCCGAAGAAAACCGAAACGAGGTTAAAATAGCCCAAAAAAATGTAGAGTTGGCCAAAAAAGACCTTCAAATGGCACGTGGGGCGTATTACCCAACGCTATCGGCATTTTTCAGTTACAACACCCGATACTCCGATAATGATTTTTTAGACAGGGCTTTTACCGACCAATTGTACCAAAACGATGGTATTGGGTATGGTTTACAACTTAATGTGCCTATTTTGAATGGCTTTGCAACCAGAAGTTCTGTAAATAGGAGTAAAATTAACCTGAAACGCAACAAGTATCAATTAGAACAAGCGAAGTTAGACTTGGAGTCTAATGTGTACCAAGCCTACGTTGATGCCAAAGGGGCATTAAAAGCTTATGAAGCGGCGTTGGTTGCATTGGAATCTCAAGAATTGGCCTACGACTATGCAAAAGACCGGTATGATGTAGGCTTAACCAATGCGTTCGATTTTAGCCAATCAAAACTTCGGTACGACAATGCCCGAATAGAAGTAAACCGTGCCAAATACGATTATATTTTTAAACTGAAAGTATTGGAACTGTATTTTGGCATTTCGCCCACCGAACTAAAATTCTAACCATGAAGAAAAAAACCATCATCTGGATCGTTGTCATTGCCGTATTGCTCATTATTTTGTTGATAGTGGGGAAAAAAGCGGGATGGTTTGGTAAATCGGGTAATTATAAACAAGTTGAAATTACCCAAGTAGAACCCATCGATATTACCGAAACCGTTGCCGCCACAGGTAAAATACAACCAGAGGTAGAAGTTAGTTTATCATCTGAAGTTTCCGGGGAAATCATTGAACTTCCAGTAAAAGAAGGTCAACAAGTGGAAAAAGGGGAGTTGTTGGTGAAAATAAACCCCGATTTAATACAATCTGCTCTAAGCCAGTCGCAGGCCAGTTTGCAAAATATGCGGGCGCAACTCTCGCAAGCACAAGCAAGTTTAAAAAACGCTGAAGCAACCTACAACCGAAACAAAACGCTTTTTGAAAAAGGCGTTATCTCAAAATCTGAATGGGATCGGTCCATTGCAGATTACGAAGTAGCCAAAGCCAACAAAGAAGCGGCCTATTACAGTGTGCAAAGCGCTGCGGCCAGTGTAAAACAATCTAGGGATAATTTATCCCGAACTTCAATTTATGCGCCAATGAGCGGCACCATTTCAAAACTGAGCGCCGAATTGGGCGAGCGTGTGGTGGGAACGGCGCAAATGGCCGGTACCGAAATCATGCGCGTGGCCAACTTGAGCAATATGGAGGTTGAAGTAGATGTAAATGAAAACGATATTGTTAAAGTATCCTTGGGCGACTCGACCAATGTGGAAGTAGATGCCTATTTAAAAAGAGAATTTAAAGGTGTGGTGACCGAAATAGCCAACTCGCCAGAAACGGCTTTAAGTGCAGACCAGGTAACCAATTTTAAGGTAAAGGTGCGTATTTTACCAAGCTCGTACGCCGATTTAACCCAAGGTAAACCTGAAAGTTATTCGCCTTTTCGTCCTGGGATGACCGCAACGGTAGATATTATTACCAATAGGAAAAACAATGTAATTGGTGTGCCCATTAGTGCCATTGTGATAAAAAGCGATACGGCCGTAACCAAAAAGAAAAAAATAAAAGAAACAACCACCGAAACCGATCAACGGTTTGAGTGTGTTTTCGTAAAAGATGGGGAGGAGGCAAAATTAAGGGTCGTTTCCACCGGAATTCAAGATGACAGCAACATTGAAATCACCAAAGGCTTGTCCGAAGGCGAAACAATAATAACCGGACCCTACACCACCGTTACACGCTCCTTGAAAAACGGAGATAAAGTTGAAGTGAGCGAAAAAGAAAAACGCAACAAAGAGTAGTATGGCAGCCATATTGTGCATAGAAACAGCAACGACTAATTGTTCGGTAGCGCTTTCGGTAAACGGAAGCGTTGTTGCTTTTAAAGAAGACAATCCAGACGGTTCGCAAAAAGGGTATTCGCATGCCGAAAAACTGCATGGGTATATAGAAGAAGTGTTAAAATCTGGAGATCTTTCCGAAGATAAACTGGATGCTATAGCGGTGAGCAAAGGCCCGGGCTCTTATACGGGGTTAAGGATAGGCGTTTCTGCCGCTAAAGGGTTGTGTTTTGCCTTAGACATCCCTTTAATCTCTATAGCTACTTTACAATCTCTTTCGCTTCAGGTGAAAGAAACGAATGCGTATGTCGTTCCGCTTCTTGATGCACGAAGAATGGAAGTGTATTCGGCGGTGTTTTCTTCTGAAGCCATGCCTAACGACAGGCAGGATAAAATTAGGGAGACAAAAGCAGAAATCTTAACAGAAGATTCCTTTTCAGATTATTTAAAAAAGGGAAAAACCGTATTTATAGGCGATGGGGTTTCAAAGTTTAAAGCAATTTGCCAACATCCCAATGCTGTTTTTGTGGAAGACAAACTTCCTTCAGCAAAACAAATGGCCGAACTTTCAGAAAAAAAGTTCAAAAAAAGCGACTTTGAAGATGTCGCTTATTTTGAACCGTATTATTTAAAGGATTTTATTGCGGGATAAGGTTGCAATGAGTTTACAATAACGAATTGTAATAGGCGATCAATCTAGCCAAATCCCTTTCCTTGTCTGTGTCGAGGTCGTTTTTTTTAACGTAATTTTTAACTTCTTTTTTCTTATCTCCCAATACTTTGTACAAAGCCGATTTTCTCGTAGGCAGTTCTGTAAATTTACCTTTGTTATTGACCAAATAAAAAGTCTCATTTTGTGTAAACTCAGCAGGGCGATCGTTGTCAAAAGTAGTTTTTGCCTTGAAAGGAGGGTGATAGGTAACTTCCATTTTTTTGTAGAGGCTATTGTGTTTACCTTCCCAAACCACCTCAAAATATGAACCGGGCACGCCTTTTTCTGAAATAAAATCGTCACGGTAACGATAATTGCTATCGTAAATTTGCACGGTTAAGTCTGCATTTTTCAACAATGCAGCTTGTGGCTCGGGTGAATTTGATTTAGGGTCTTTCAGCTCTATTTGATCTGAAAGGATATTATATCGCATTGGCACTTGCGTCGCAATTAAACTGTCTTTTTTATACAAGTTGCCAGGTATAAATAATTTGTTTACATAAGGTGAACCTTCAATTCTTTTCAAATCCTCTTGTGATAACCTTTTAATCGAATTGTTAGAAGCATAATCATCTAAATCCCTAGTGTAAAATTCCACGACACTCTCAAAATAGCCTTTGTATTTTTGAGCAAACAAGGGCGAGCCGTTTATAAATAATATAAGTATGAGTATGGATATCTTTTTAAACATCATTCATTGTGATTAAATTAATTACTTTCTTTTTATTTGGAGACTGTCTAAATTGAAGTGATGCACATCGCGTTGTGGAAACGGAATGCTTATTCCAGCGGCCTCCAAGCGTGCTTTTCCTTCTTCAAGGGTGTGCCATTTTATTCCCCAAAAATCTTCGTTTTTGGCCCAATAGCGCAAGGAGAGATTGACCGAACTGTCGCCCAAATCGCCTACAACAATCATCGGTTGTTTATCTTCATCTTGTATAACAGTTTCTTGTTCGTTTACCAAATTAAGCAAAATTTCCTTAGCTTCCTTGATATTATCATCATAACCTATGCCAAAAGTTAATGCGGCCCGTCTAATTCCTTGAGAAGAGTAGTTTACAATGTTGTCGTTAGACAGTTTTCCGTTGGGTACAATCGCTTCTTGGTTGCCAAAAGTCAAGATGCGCGTATTGAAAATAGAAATTTCCTTGACAGTCCCTTCCACACCTTGGGCCGAAATCCAATCGCCAACCCTAAAAGGTTTTATCAATAGAATCAATACCCCTCCGGCAAAATTGGCCAGCGAACCCTGCAAAGCCAAACCAATGGCCAAACCAGCGGCACCAATAACGGCGACCAGCGAGGCAGATTCTACGCCCAATTGCGTAATGACCAGTACAAAAAGCAGTATTTTCAACCCCCAATCGATTAAACTGGCCACAAAGTTTTCAAGGGTTTCGTCGTATTCTTTTTTATCAAAAAACTTGCGTACAAATTTGTTGATGATTTTTATCACCCACAAACCAATGATCAACATGACGATTGCCCCTATCAACGTAGGTAAAAAATCGATCAGTTTTTGTCCGTATTCTTTTGCGTAAGTTTCCCAGTCATTCAATTTGTCCATATACTTTTAATTTTTTTTAATTGTATTGATAGCTTTTTTTATTTCTGAAACAGGCGTGTTGCACGTGTTGTCCATGCAAACGTAAACCAATGTTTCATCTTTTACAAACCTGTCCTGCATTAAAAACAGGCTTGATTTTTTTGTGCTGCCGGCAACTAAGGCGTTGGGCAGGTATGTTTTGGTTAATTCCTTTGTCTTTTCTGTAGCCGCTTCGCCCACGATGACCACTTCATAAAATTTTGACCGGTAATTTTCTAGTAAATCCAGCCAATTGGAGAACCCTATAGGATAGGTCGTTATTTCTCCTAAAATGTTGTTCAGCATTTGTTTTGCTGTTGTGGCATATCGTGTATCATTGTAATAACGTGATAGTTTAAATAGGTTTTTTGCCATCATAGAGTTTGAAGCAGGAATTACGTTGTCCCGATACTCGAACAAACGGGTCATGAGCTTGTCATCTTTAGTTGAAGTGAAGTAAAATAGCTGTGTTTTGTCATCAAAAAAATAGCGAAACGCATAATCTGCCATCTTTTTTGAGCGATCTAACCAATTTTCGTCCAAGGTTACTTGATACAAAGCAATAAAGGCTTCAATTACAGCAGCGTAATCCTCTAAATAACCATTTATAGTGCTGTTTCCGTTTTTATAATTATGGAACAGCGCACCGTCATCCTGTAATTGCCGTGCAGTTATAAATTTGGCATTTCGCAACGCAGCGTCAAGGTATTCTTGCTTTTGAAACGTTTTGTACGCATCTACATAGCCCTTTAACATCAAGCCGTTCCAAGAGGTGAGCGTTTTGTCGTCTAGACGGGGTTTGGGGCGTTTGTTTCGGTGATTCAACAAAATTTGTTTCCAGTTCTCCTTTTTTTTCCGAAGTGTTTCTTCTGAAATTGAAAAGGTTTCAGCAACTTCTGCATCTGTATTGTTTCGGATAAGTACATATTTGCAATCTTCCCATTTTCCGAAGTCATTGATGTTGTAATATGCTTGAAAGATATTGAAATCTTCCTTTAAAAGATTCTGTAATTCCTCTTTGGCATACACATAATAGGCCCCTTCTTCCAGCTTTCCAGAATTGGTTTCGCTGTCGGCATCCAAGGAAGAATAAAAAGCACCTTCATCGTTGGTTAAGGTTTCTGAAACAAATTGCAAGGTCTCTTCTACCACTTCTTTATACAAGGGTTTTTTGGAGTGAGCGTACGCCTTGCTGTATAAACTTACCAACTGGGCATTGTCGTAGAGCATTTTTTCAAAGTGGGGCACGTGCCATTTCCCGTCTACACTGTACCGGGAAAATCCACCGCCTACAGCATCGTAAATCCCGCCGTACGCCATTTTGGTCAGGGTTTTATCTACGTATTCCAAAAAAGATTTGTCGTTGTTTTGAACTGCATATCGCAACAAAAAAAGGTAGTTGTTGGGCATCATGAATTTGGGCGCCTGTTTGTAACCGCCATAGTCTTGGTCAAAGTTTCGGCTCCATTTTTCAATTAAGCTTGTCATGTCAAAGCTAGAAAAATCGGCTTCATCGGTATTCAATTGCACCAGATCCATGTTTTTAACGCCATCTTCAAGTCTTGAGGCGTATTCCTCCAATTTTTCGGGCGATGCTTTATATACTTGTTGAATTTGCTGCAAGGCATCAACCCATTGTTGTTTTTTAAAATAGGTGCCACCCCAAACCGGACGGCCGTCGGGCAAGGTAATTACATTTAGAGGCCATCCTGCATGACCGGTCATTAACTGTACGGCGTTTATGTAAATCTGGTCAATATCGGGGCGTTCTTCCCGATCTACTTTAACCGATATGTAATCTTTGTTCATAACATCGGCCACTGTTTGGTCTTCAAAGCTTTCGTGCTCCATTACATGGCACCAGTGACAGGCCGCATACCCAATGCTCACGATCATCAATTTACCTTCGGCCTTGGCCGTCGTGAGCGTTTTTTTGTTCCAAGCTTTCCAATGCACGGGATTGCCCGCGTGTTGCAACAGGTAAGGGCTGGTTTCGTTATGTAGTTCGTTGTCTTTTGGTTTCAAGCCTTTATTGAATTTAAGGAGGGGTTTCAGAAAAACAAAATACGCTCTTGATGGTATTCAAAAGCGTATTGTTTTATTTTATGAAAAGTAGGTTAACTTACTTCAAAAGTAATTTTGACGTTTACACGGAACTGATTGACATCATCTCCATTTACCGTGCAACTTTGTTCGTTAACATAAACCGATTTAATGTTTTTTACGGTTTTACTGGCATGCTTTACCGCTTTTCGGGTAGCATCTTCCCAACTTTCATTGGAGTTTGCCAATACTTCAATAACTTTTAATACTGCCATAATCTTTGGTTTTTTAGGTTCAAATTCCAAGTTACGGTTTTACAGCGGTTTACGTTCTCAAATAATCGTTAAAACCTTGTTATAATTATGGCAAAGATCATTGGTGTTTTATCCATTAATAGCTTCAACGGTTTGCACCCGGCCGTTCATCATGTCTTTCAACATAGTTTCGATCCCGTTTTTCAATGTAACCGTAGAAGACGGGCAGCCACTGCAGGCTCCTTGCAGGACCACACGTACGGTCTTGGTATCTTCATTGAACGATTGGAACGCAATATTGCCCCCATCGCTTGCCACGGCAGGTTTTACATATTCATCGAGAATGGAAATGATTTCCCGGTCAATGGCTTTCAAATCTTTTTCTGAAATGTTATTTTCTGAATTTCCGTCTTGAGATCCTTCTTCTTTTTGAAGAATGGCATCGTTAAGTACGGGTTTGCCTTCTTCAATGTATTTTCGAATAAACTCCCTAAGCTCCATGGATATCTCTTGCCATTCGGCCATATTGTATTTTAGTATTGAAACATAGTTGGCGCTGATGAACACTTCTTTTACAAAGGGAAACGCAAAAAGGGCTTTTGCCAAGGGTGCGTTTACGGCCTCATCGATGTTTTTAAACTCAAAAGTGCCATCAACTAAAGGTTTGTTGGCCACAAATTTCATGGCTGCAGGGTTTGGGGTGCTTTCGGCATATACGGTAACGGGCACCTTTTTTTGAGTGTCGGTGGCGGTAACGACTTCTTTGCCGCTGTTCAGGTATTCCGTGATGGCTTCAGCAACTTCATCCTGGACATCTTCCCAGGTTACTATATCGAATTTTTCAATGGCAATGAAGTTTTGCGAAATGTAAACAGTCTTCACAAACGGAAGATAGAACAACTGCTGGGCAATGGGACTGGGCTTGGCGTCGTCTATGTTTTTGAACTCGTAACTGTTGGAACGCGTTAAAAATGAATTGGCCACAAATTTTACGATGCTGTCGTTGTTTGTGGGCTCTATGGAAATAGTGTATGTGGACATATCGATATTTTTTACAAAATTACGGAAAGTAAACCAATGTTTTACTTAAATAAGCGGCCTTAACAAAATTGAGTTGATCGAACCACAATCTTTTGATGGAAAAGATTTTGACCCCTTTTGAAACAATCCTGAACTGCGATGTAAAAGCGCTTAAAAGTCCATTTTTTCAACGCTTATAGTTTCTGAAAAAGCGTTCAATAGTTTTTTTAAGGTGCCTGTATTCTTGTTAGTGTAAAATTGAAGGGTTGGTTTGTTGTCGCTATCGATAAGTAGCTGCCGTTGTTGCAGGACGTTTTGCGTCTGCTTGGCCACTGCTTGCCCTGAATCTATGATCGTGACGTGTTGAGGAAGTATTTTTTTTAACTGCGGAATAAGATAGGGGTAGTGTGAACAACCCAACACCAGATAGTCGATGTTGGCAGCAATCATAGGTGCGGTGTATTTTTTTAGCAGGGTTGTCATTTCTTCAGTTTCAAGTGCTCCGTTTTCAATTAGTGGGACCAATCCTTCGCCCACGATTTCGACCACTGAAATTTCTTTGGTGAATGCTGTGGCCGTTTTATGAAAAAGCGTACTGCTCAAGGTGCCTTTGGTAGCCAAAATACCAATGCTTTTGTGTTTTGTTTGCAAGGCTGCGGGTTTAATTGCCGGCTCAATGCCAAGTATGGGGAGATTGTAACTGGAGCGCAATACATCAATAGCATTGGTGGTCGCAGTATTGCAAGCCACCACGATGGTTTTGCATCCCATGCTGATAAGGGCTTCGGTGTTCTTTATGCTTAACGAAACAATTTCGCTTTGTGTTTTGTTTCCGTATGGGGCATTCTTGCTGTCCGCCAGATAAATGGTGTTTTCCAAGGGCATCAGGCGATGGATTTCTTGCCAGATAGAAGAACCGCCAACACCAGAATCGAAAATACCAATGGGACTGTTTTTGTTCATATAGGTAAAAATAAAAACTGCCTGCAAATTTTGCAGGCAGTTTTTAAAAAATTTAGGAATAATCTAGTTTACCGTGATTAGATTCCCAATTCTTTTTTAACATCTGCCATAAGGTCTTTTCCATCGGCCAATAACAAACCACTGCCGGTGGTAGAGTCCATTACGTATTGGAATCCTTGGGCACGTCCTACTTTTTGAATGGCTTGGCGCGCTTTGTCAAGCACAGGCTTTAAAATGTCTTCCTGCTTTTTTTGAAGATCTTGCATGGCCTGCTGACGGTACGCTTGAATGTTAGATTGCATGCCTTGAACCTCTTCAAAACGTTTTTGGTTTTCTTCATCGGTTTTAGAGGCAGCCTCTTGGTCGTACTGCGTCATTTTGGTCTGCAGTTCTTTTGCCATCGCCTTGATCTCGGTATCGTAGGTTTTCTGTATTTTATCAAGTTCGCTTTGTGCCGCTTTCATTTCGGGCATTGCTTCAACCAAGGCCTGCGTGTCTATATGGGCAACTTTGGTCTGTGCATTTACAAAACTTGTAGCTCCTACAAAAATCGCTAAAGCTATTAGTACTGATTTTAGATGTTTCATTGTATTAAATTTAAGTGTTATGGGTTATTGATTTATAGTGTGTTTTATTCTTCTTGATTGTCATCGTTGCCAGAATCGTTGTTTTGGCTGCGTTCTTTTCGTTTTTGCTCTCTTGCTTTTTCTATAGAATCCATTCGTGCTTGGCGTTCCCTTAAAATGCGTTCCCTTCTTTTTTCAATTTCGGCTTTTCTGGCATTCCGAATGGAGTCGCGTTGCCTCCTGCGCTCTTCCATCATTTTCTCACGTTCGTTTTTTCGGTCTTCTATTTCTTGCTCGCGCTCAGTTACGGCTCCTTCTTCTTCGGCGCTTAAAGCTTCCTTACGTTCTATTTCGCGTTCTTCACGCTTGGTTTTTGCCTCTTCTCGTTTTGCCGCTCGGTTTATGCTCCGTAAAACCACGTCGCTTATGTCGTTGCGTTCTGCTGCAAAAAGCATGACCACATCGGCAGATTTGTCAAAGATAAAATCATACTTTTTGTTTTCGGCAATTTCCTGAACAATATTAAAAACCTGATCTTGAATGGGCTGCACCAATTGCCGTCTTTGTATCATGAGGTCGCCATTGGGGCCAAAACGGTCTTGCTGATAATCCATGATTTCATTTTCCAAAATCTTGATTTCTTCTTCCCGCTCTTCTATTAGTTCTTGGGTTAACAGCACACGCTCGTTGCTTAAGTTAAGCTTCATTTGCTCAACTTCTTTGTTCTTTTTCTCGATGTCTTTTTTCCAGCGTTGCACCTTTCCTTCCAATTGCGTGGAGGCTTCTTGGTATTCAGGAACATTTTCAAGAATGTATTCCATATCGATATACCCAATCCGGGCTCCCCGTTGTGCTTGGGCGGTGAACCCCAAGCTTATAAAAATGAATGATAAAAAGAGTAGCTTGTTCGTTTTCATGATCTTTGGTTGTTGTTTAAGAAAATATCGTGCCAAAATTAAAATTGTTGTCCAAGAATAAAGTGCGTTGACCATCCGCTGGGGCCTATCCTGCCCAATTCGTTGTCAAATCCATATCCAAAATCGATTCCCAGTAACCCAAATGCCGGCATAAAGATACGCAATCCTAGCCCAGCAGAACGTTTCAGTTCAAAAGGGTTATAATCCCTAAAACCGTTAAAGGCATTTCCTCCTTCAGCAAAACCCAAAACATAAATGGAAGCCATCTGCTTTAAAGTAACGGGGTACCGTAACTCTAACGAAAATTTATTGAATATGGTATTTCCGTCTAGATCGGATAACGACTGGTTTTCGTATCCTCGAAGTTGAATGACTTCGCGGCCGTCGAGGCTAAAAGAGCCCAAGCCATCGCCTCCTACAAAAAAGCGCTCAAAGGGAGGGATGCCTCTTTCTTTGTTGTAAGCTCCCAAAAACCCAAATTCGGTACCAGTTTTCAGCACGAGTTTATCGATGAGGTTGGTGTACCAGTTTCCTTTGAATTTAATTTTATAGTATTCCAACCATTTAAAGCGTTCTTGGTCTATGTCGGCAATTCGGTTTTGTGCTGCCCTAAAATTTGAACTGGTGTTGGGGACTTCGGCCAAGGTGGCTCTTTCGTCTGCCAAGGCACCATAATCAACACCGTTAAAGGCCGAATAGGGAACGGTCAATTTTGCCGTGATGCCAAAGTCTGAACCGCTTACGGGGTAAATAGGGTTTGTAGCGGTGTTATTTCGGCTAAGACCAATGGTATAGGCCAAGTTATTGGAATATCCGTCACCAAAGGTAAATAATGATGTGTTGTAATTTTTTAGGTTATAATGCTGAAAACTGATGGCTTGCGACAATTGAAAAAAGTCGTCTGGCCATTTCAACCGTTGCGCAATCCCTACGGAACCTCCGGTGATCAAGAACCTTCTGTCTTTGTCCACATCGCGGTTTCGGTAGTCGTAAAAATACTGCACGGTATGAGAAAATGAGGTGCTCAACTGTACCGGCTTTTTACCGCCAAACCATGGTTCGGTAAGGGAGAGGCTGTAAGTTTGATAAAAACTACTGGCCTGCGCCCGAAGCGACAGTTTTTGGCCGTCGCCCATAGGTAATGGCTTATAGGCTTCTTTGTTGAAAATGTTACGAAGCGAAAAGTTGTTAAAGGAAAGGCCTAAGGTCCCTACAAAGCCACCGCCACCATAACCGCCTTGCAGTTCAATTTGGCTCGCACCTTTTTCAACTACTGAGTATTCCAAGTCCACGGTACCGCTGTTTGGGTCTACGTTCTTAAAGTTTGGGGAAAGTTGTTCGGGGTCGAAATAACCCAGCTGCCCCAATTCGCGAATGGTTCGAACCACATTGCGCTTGCTGTACTTTTGCCCAGGTCGCGTACGGAGTTCCCGGTAGATCACGTGGTCGTTCGTCTTGTCGTTCCCAACAACGGTAACATGATCAAAATAGGCAAGTTTCCCTTCACGAATGCGTATTTCAAAATCGATTGTGTCGTTGCGAACAGCCACTTCAACAGGATTGATGTTAGAAAATAGATATCCGTTGTTTTGGTACAGGTTGGTAAGGTCTTGTGCCTCGGGGTCTTCCACGTCGGCAATACGTTCTTGCAGCAACACGCCATTGTAGGTTGCGCCTTTTTCAATACCCAATACTTGGCGCAATTGGCTGTCTGTGTAAACACTATTGCCAATGAAACGGATGTTTCCGAAGTAATATTTATCACCTTCTTCCACCTTGATGTTCAAGGCCACGTTTTTATCGTCTTTTATAATCAAGGTGTCCTCGATAATTCGTGCATCGCGGTATCCGTTTGCTTTGTATTTGTCAATAATGGAAACCTTGTCTTTTTCGAAGCCCTCTTTGGTGTATTTGGAACGTTTGAATATCCTGAAAAAGAATTTTTGTTTGGTTTCTTTCATGGCCCTGCGCAGTTTCCCATCGGAAAACTGTTCGTTGCCTTCAAAATCGATATCGGAAACTTTTACCCGTTCTCCTTTATCGATGGTGATGTTCAGGTTTTTTGCAATTTCCTGTCCGGTAGAGTCCAGATGGGGCGTTTGGCTAAGGATTACTTGGGCGTTTAGGTACCCGTCTTCTTTAAACTTGTTCCTTATCTTGTTTTTGGTGGTCGTAAGCAGGTTCTTGGTTAGCTTGGTCCCAGGATCCAGCTTGTTTTCCTTCAAGATGTCTTTTTTCTTTCCTTTACGGATGCCTTCTATGGTAACTTCATTTAATTTAGGAAGTTCTACAATATACAGCTCCAGGTCTGCTTTGTCGCCATCTATGTTGGTTACGTAAAAAGCAATATCGCTAAAGAGGTTCTGTTCCCACAGTTTTTTGGTAACGGCGCTTAATTTTTCTCCGGGAATATATATACGGTCCCCTTTTTTAAGGCCGGTAAAAGCGATGACGGTTTGCTCGTTAAAGCTTTGCGCTCCGGTAACTTTAATATCGTTTATAGTATATTTTTTACCACTGTCCAGGTCCCGCTGTTGTGCAGTAAGGGAAAAACCCATCATCATTGTAAAAAGGAAAATACAATAGAGGTTTTTATAGGATTTCAATAATGGGCCTTTATTTAAGTTGTTCACTGGTCTTTCCAAATCTTCTTTCTCTGTTTTGATAATTTAGTATTGCTTCAAAAAGATGGTTTTTTCTATAATCTGGCCAAAGGGTATCTGTAAAATACAGTTCGGCGTATGCTATTTGCCATAGCAAAAAATTGCTGATGCGCTGTTCGCCGCTGGTACGTATCAGTAGGTCTACATCTGGCAAATTTTGCGTGTAAAGATGATTATTTATAACCGTTTCATCAATATCTGACGGCGAAATTAGGTTATTTTTAACTTTATGGCTAATCTCTTGGATGGTTTTTATAATTTCTTCCCTTGCACCATAGCTTAGGGCCAAGGTTAAGGTCATCCGGGTGTTGTCTTTGGTTTTCTCAAGAACGTCGTTTAATTCCCGTTGTGCTTTTTTGGGAAGGGCTTCGAGGTTGCCTATGGCGTTGAGTTTTATATTATTGTCTTGAAGGGTTTTTATTTCCTTTTTCAAAGAAGAAACCAACAGCTTCATCAACAATTCTACTTCGAGTTTGGGGCGATTCCAGTTTTCGGTGGAAAAAGCGTACAGTGTTAAATAAGGAATATGAATCTCGGCACAGGCTTCCACGATTTCGCGAACGGCCTTGGTGCCATTTTCGTGACCTATAGTACGAAACAGGCCCTTTTGCTTGGCCCACCTGCCGTTGCCATCCATAATAACGGCCAGATGTTTGGGCAGTTTATTCTTGTCTATTTGTTGTTTTGCGGTCATGGATTAAAAGTTACAATAACACGGCTTTCTGCCAAAAGTTACGGTAAAGGTTATGCCCGTAAAAACATACCAGTCATCACTGTTTATATTGCCAAATTTTACGTTTTGGTTGTCTTTTAAGCCCTTGACGGGGTTGCTGCCGTCCAAGCCATCGGTAAAGGTGTAGCGGGCACCTATTTCAAAACCCAGAACAAACCTATTGGCCAAACTGGTTTTATAACCTACCACCATTGGAATGGCCACTGTGGAAGCACCATCGAAATCTGTGATGACGTCATTCTTTTTATATAGCGCATCATACCAAAAATACGTAAGCCCAGTATATAGGTAAGGCGTACTGGCCGGTTTTCCGCTGTACATACTGAATTCCCAAAAGGTATATTCCATTCCTATCGATATTTCGCTTACGGTGTTTGAAAACGACAATCCCCGTTGTTGCCTTCGTTCTTGGTTAGAATCTGCATCGTCGCCCTTAATGTTGGCAATTAATACAGAGCCTCTAAAGGAGTGCCTGGCGCTTCGGTTCCATTTAAAAATGCCACCAAAAGCAAAGCTGTTGGGAGCTATGTAATTGGTACGCCCTACATCGCCTATATAGTTAGCACCGCCAAGGATGCCGCCTATTTCGTATGTTTGCGAATGTAATGAAAATGTGGCTGTTATCGCCAAAATTATGGTCGCGATATACTTCATATACCTTAAAAGTTTGCAAATATAATAATAAACTTTGCTTTATGGGACAATTCGTGAATTACTCTTTGGAAGTTAACAAGATTTACGGCTTTTTATTGTTTTAATTGCGTTTGTCTTCGCCCCACAATAGTTTTTTGCGAAGGGTTTTAATAAAGCTGTCTTCGGCCAATTGTACCAATTTAATGGTAAAGGGGGCTTTTTTAATATGAATGGTCGTGTTGTTTTCCAGTGTAGCGATACGGGAATCCATCGATACCAAGTATGATTTCTCCCTTCCGGAAACCTTTAAGGTAAGCTCGCTGTCGTCTGGCAACACCAATGGCCGTGCATTGAGGTTGTGAGGGGCAATTGGGGTTATGATGAAGTTTTTGGCACTGGGTTCAATTACAGGGCCGCCACAGCTTAAGGAATATCCCGTAGACCCTGTTGGGGTGGAAACGATCAAGCCATCGGACCAATACGAAGTAAGGTGATGGCCATTTACATCGGTCTCTACCTTGATCATGGAGGTCGTGTTTTTACGGTTTACGGCAATCTCGTTGAGGGCAAAGTTCAACTTGGGCTTTATTTCGGTGTTTTTTGGGGTGGTGGAGATAGTGAGCAGGCTGCGTTCCGATATCATATAATTGCCGTTCAAAATACGGGCAAGGCTTTCTGTTATTTCTTCTTTTTGTATGGTCGCCAAAAAGCCCAACCGTCCCGTGTTTATGCCCACGATGGGAATACCGAGGTCTTTTACAAAGGTGACCGACTTCAAGATGGTGCCATCGCCGCCAATGCTGAAAAACAGGTCGTAGCTGTTATCCAGTTCGGTAAAAGTTTCAAAATTTGAAAAATTCCGGTTGATTTCGTGGTTCAGGTTGATGATGTCCAAAAAGTTCTCTTCAATGAAGACCGTCACTTTTTTGTTTTTCAGCACATCAAGGATCAACTGAATATAGGTTTCAGAGTTTTTGTGGTAAAATTGACCGTAAATGCCTATTTTCATCTTACATGTTTAAATATTTGTCCAGATAATCAGAACGTTCTTTCAAGTCCTTTAAAAACTTGTCTTCTTCATGGTTGCTCACCACCGTGTAATTGTACCTTCTAAAGGTCTGTACGATAGCGTTCATGCCGGTGTGGCCTATTTTAATGGTGGCCTGCATCCGGTCGTTCTCTATTTTTGAAACGAAAACCCCAAAAATACGGGTGCCGTTGCTTTCTACGATCTGGCAAATTTCACTAAAGGAGTAGTCGTTAATGCCTCTTTCTACCACGATAATGGCACCGGCTTCGTTTAAAAAAGGGGTGTTGTTGAACAGGCTCATAATATCGCCCAGTTCGTAGTAGCCTAAATAGGTGTTTTCCTCACTTAAAATTGGCATGATGTTGCTGTTATGCAATGCGAAAGCTTCCAAAATGTCGAGCCAATTGGTGTGTTCCCGCACAAAAAAACCTTCCAGAGCATACTGGTAATCCTCTATTCTTTTATCGGTATCAAAACAATGGGCGTCGGTTTCAGATACACACCCCACGTAAGTAGCTCCCTTTTTTACGGGAATATGCGTATAGGTAAGGTTGTTGAACGCTTTTTGCAAATCTTTTATGCTTGAAGAAATGTCAAAAGGCGAAACATCGTCCAATATATAATGCTGTGTGTCCAAAATAGCTGTTTTAGGTGCAAATTACTTAAAATATAAATGCAAAAGCCCCTCAAACCTTTGTATTTTTGTTAAACATTGGTTGAGTTTTAACAAGAAAAAGGTGGGGTTTCGGTATTAATTTGGTTTTTTCCAAGGCCGAAGTCCGCTCAACAGCCTATCTACAAATAATAATACAAATTGTAAATGACAAAATTAAGCGTAAACATTAACAAAATAGCCACGCTACGGAATGCGCGTGGAGGCAATATGCCCAATGTATTAAAGGTAGCAGAAGATGTACAGTCTTTTGGGGCGCAAGGGGTGACCATTCATCCACGGCCCGATGAGCGCCATATTCGCTATCAAGATGCGTACGACCTAAAACCTATTGTAACTACCGAATACAACATCGAAGGAAACCCCATTGAAAAATTTATGGATATGGTGCTGGAACTTAAACCTACCCAGGTAACCTTGGTGCCCGATGCGGTAGATGCCATTACCTCCAATGCAGGATGGGATACGGTGAAGCACCAAAGTTATCTGTCTGAATTGATTTCAGAATTCAAAAACAACGGGATTAGGACCTCTATTTTTGTCGATCCCAACTTAGATATGGTCGAAGGTGCTGCCCATACCGGTACAGACCGCATTGAACTGTACACCGAAGCGTATGCAAAAGCCTATGCAAAAGACAATAAAAAAGCGGTACAGCCCTATATTGAATGTGCGCACCTGGCCCACCAACTGGATTTAGGCGTCAATGCTGGGCACGATCTGTCGTTGAAAAATATTGAATTCTTCAAAAACAACGTGCCACATCTGCAAGAAGTTTCCATTGGTCACGCGCTAATCTGCGAAGCAATTTACCAAGGTCTGGAGTCCGTTATTAATCAATACCTAGAAAAATTAAAACAATGAAATTACTGCACTCACAAATTTTGGGCGAAGGTAGCCCTTTTTTAATACTGCACGGTTTTCTGGGTATGAGCGACAACTGGAAAACCTTGGGCAAGCGTTTTGCAGAAGCTGGGTGCCAAGTTCACCTTATCGATCAACGCAACCACGGTAGGAGTTTTCATGCTCCTGAACATAACTATCAGGTGATGGCAGAAGACATAAAGGCCTATTGCGACCATCACAACTTAAACGACATTGTTTTGTTAGGGCATTCCATGGGCGGAAAGACCGCAATGCACTGTGCCACGCAATTCCCGGGCTTGGTGTCAAAATTGATTGTGGCCGATATTGCCCCTAAGGAATATCCACAGCATCATCAAGATATCTTGAAGGGTTTGGCGTCGTTGGACTTTTCTGAAATAGAAAGCCGTTCCCAGGCCGATGAAAAACTGTCAGAATATGTGAAAGAAAAGAGCGTTCGGCAGTTTCTGTTGAAGAATCTATATTGGAAAAACAAGGGAGAACTCGCTTTGCGTATGAACCTGCCCGTATTGACCCAACATATAGACGAGGTAGGGAAACCACTGGGGAAAGATGCCATTTTTAAAGGGGATACCTTGTTTTTGGCTGGCGGTAAGTCGGGTTATATTCAGCAAATGGACGAAATGTTGATCGCCAAACATTTTCCAAAGGCTAAAATAGAAACCATAAAAAAAGCCGGACATTGGCTTCACGCAGAAAATCCTGACAAATTCTATGAAAATGTTATGGATTTTTTATAACATTGTAAAGGCAATTTATTATGTATGCATAATAAATTGAAAAATGCGATGAAAATCCTAATCAGAAAAAAATAATTCTATAATTTAACTCAAATCTATTATGAAAAAAGTAGTTCTACTGGCCGTATGTGCACTTGCTACGGCGGTAACCTATGCAGGCGGGTATCGTGTAGCATTGCAGGGCAATAAGGCCCTTGCCATGGGGCATACCGGCGTTGCCGTGGTTAACAGTGCCGAAAGTGTGTTTTTTAACCCAGCCGGGTTGGTGTATCTTGAAGATCAACTTAGTATATCGGCCGGGGTTCACGGGGTGTTCTCTTCGGTGGCCTATCAAAACGATGCGTTTGGTACCTATGCCGAAACCGATAACCCGTTAAGCACGCCCTTGTATTTGTACGCTTCGTACCAAGCGACCGACTGGCTTGCGGTTGGTTTAGGAGTTTACACACCTTATGGAAGTACCGTTGAATATGAAGACGATTGGGCCGGTTCGCACCTGGTGAACAACATCGACCTGCAGGCTATTTTTATTCAGGGAAGTGTTTCTATAAAAGTTAATGATAAGTTTAGTGTTGGCGGTGGACCCATTTATGCAACGGGTTCGGTGAATTTTAACCGAAACCTTACGAGATCATTGACCGATTTAAATGGAAACCGTTCCGAAGTTACCGTTGATGCCTCCGGGGTTACCAACTGGGGATGGACGGCAGGTTTTATGTTCAACCCTACCGATAATTTACGCATTGGTGCCAATTACCGTTCAGAAATTATTTTGGAAGCTGAAGAAGGGGATGCCGATTTTCAAAACATACCTAATTCTCCCTTAACGCCATTTGCCGACACCAAATTTGATGCTTCGCTACCCATGCCTGCAGAATTGGCCGTGGGGCTAAGTTATGAGTTTTGTGATAAATGGACGTTCGCTTTCGATTATAACCGTGCCTACTGGGATGTGTATGAATCGTTGAGCATCGATTTCGCCAACCCACAAGTGCCAGATTCTGAAAACCTTCGGAATTATAAAAACGCCTCCACTTACCGTTTTGGGCTACAGTATGACGTAACCGAAATGTTCACACTGCGCGCCGGGTATTATTTTGATGAAACCCCGGTACGCGAAGGTTATTTTGCTCCCGAAACTCCAAGAAACGACAGCAGTGGCTATACGGCCGGGCTTTCCGTGAACATAGGGGAACATTTCCAGATAGATGCCTCCTTCCTGTATTTGCACTTTAAGGAAGTAGATGCTTCGTATGACTATTATTTTGAACAAGGCGTTCAAGCACCTTTCCGAGGAACTTATAAATCCAATGCCTTTGTGCCAGGCTTGGGCGTATCGTACAAACTGTAACAGCTAAAAAATTGAAAACAATGAAAAATACACTATATATATGTTTAAGCTTACTGGCCATAGGTTTTGTAAGCTGTGAGCCAGAACTGGAGAACCCAGTGAATGAAGAAGGATTTTACGATAGCGGAAGTGCCAACCTTGCAAATTACGTGGCCGTTGGTAACTCTTTGACGGCAGGTTATGCCGATGGAGCCCTTTATATTACCGGACAAGAAAACTCCTTTCCCAATATTTTGGCGGGACAGTTTGAGTTTGTGGGTGGTGGCGAGTTTACCCAACCGATGATGGATGACAATTTAGGCGGGCTGTTGTTAAACGGACAGCAAATCACCGAAAACCGCTTGGTTTTATCGGTTGATTCTGAAGGAAATAGAGCGCCTGTGCGTTTAGAAGGAGAGCCAACAACCGAAGTAACAAACGGTCCAACGGGGCCTTATAATAACATGGGTATTCCCGGAGCCAAAAGTTTCCACTTGGTCGCTCCTGGCTATGGAAACGTTGGCGGAATTTTAACAGGTGCGGCAAACCCCTATTATGCCCGTATCGCAACCAGCGGGAACGCTACGGTATTGGCCGATGCGGCTTCCCAAAACCCAACGTTTTTTTCTTTGTGGATAGGAAATAACGATATTTTAAGCTATGCCACTTCTGGAGGGGTAGGTGAAGACCAAACCGGGAATTTAGATCCAACAACGTATGGTCCCAATGATATAACCGACCCTAATGTGTTTGCTTCGGTGTATAGCCAAGAAGTAGATGCTTTGTCGGCAAGTGCATCAGGTGGCGTCTTGCTTAATATCCCCGATGTTACGTCTATACCTTACTTTACAACGGTTCCTACTCAAGTAGTTCCATTGGATGCGGCTACGGCAGCGCAATTAAATGCTCAATTTGCATTGTACAATACCCAAGTGTTGCCAGGTTTGGTAGCAGCAGGTTTTATTACCCAGGAAGAAGCCGATTTGCGTAAAGTAACCTTTTCTGCTGGACAGAACTACCCTATTATGACGGATGATGATTTAACAGATGTCACTCAAATATTAATCGCACAGGGGGTTCCAGCTGCTACTGCGGAGCTTTTAGGGCAGTTGAGACAAGTAAACAACAGTGATTTAATTGTACTGCCGGCTTCATCAGTAATTGGTACAACGCCAAATCCCGATATTCCAACCAATATTGTTGGCGTAACGGTACCATTAGGCGATGAACTTGTATTAACAGCGGTAGAGCAAGATAGGGTGGCTACAGCTTCAGCTTCATACAACGCAACCATTAATGCCATTGCCAATGCTAAAGATTTAATTTACATTGATGCGAAGGCCTTGTTGAAACAAATTGATGAAACCGGGATAGTTTATAATGGCGGGGTGTTGACTTCCGAATTTGGAACAGGAGGCGCATTCTCCCTTGATGGCGTACACCCAACCCCAAGAGGTTATGCCTACACGGCAAACGTGATTATCGATGCCATTAATGCTAAATATAATGCAACCATTCCTAAAGTTGAAATAGGAAATTACCCCACAATTACCTTAACAAACAATTAAGAGACCTGTCCATTGTTTTAAAAACCGTTTCAGGAGCCTTTTCTGAAACGGTTTTTTTTATCTTTATATTAATTATTCGAAATTCGTTATTCGTACCTCGTCAATTACCTGATACATCAATATCAAATATATATAGATATGAATACCATTTTAAGACTCTTACTCACCGCAATTGCCGTGGTGGTGCTTGCCAAAATTCTTCCAGGTGTGGCCGTTGAAGGCTATTTTTCAGCCATTATCGTGGCGATAGTCATTGCCTTGCTTCGGTTTATCGTAAAACCAATACTCGTTATTTTAACGCTTCCGGTCACCATTATCACGTTAGGGCTTTTCCTGCTGATTATCAACGCCATCATTATTTTAATGGCCGATTGGTTTGTGGGCGGTTTCGCCGTTTCAAACATTTGGTGGGCATTGTTGTTTAGCCTGTTGCTTTCGTTTTTGCAATCCATTTTGTTTTCGCTCTTGGACACTGAAAAATAACCGGTTGAAATACAGGCCGTACTATTTGTTGGCTTACCGAAATTGTCTTATTTTTGCAACCCGAAATTTTAAGGAAAAAGAAAAAGACAACACGGCCCTTTTGGGGAAAATTTTTCAGAAAAAATGAACATTACAAAAAAAGACATTGATAACTTGAACGCTGTGCTTACAGTGGAAATTTCAAAAGACGATTATTCAGATAAGGTAGAATCCATTCTGAAAAATTATCGTAAAAACGCCAATATCCCCGGTTTCAGAAAAGGGCACGTACCCATGGGGATGGTTAAAAAGCAATATGGTACCGCCGTATTGGTAGAAGAAGTGAACAAATTACTTCAGGATAACCTGCACAAGTATTTAACCGAAGAAAAATTAGACGTTTTAGGGAACCCCATCCCGAAAAACGAAAATGAAGTAGATTGGAACGCAGACGATTTCACCTTTGAGTTCGATCTTGGCTTGGCGCCCGAATTTGATGTGGACCTCAAGGGCAAGACCGTAACCCGTTATAAAGTAGTGGCCGACGATAACATGATCGATAACCAAGTAAAAGCCATCCGCAAGCAGTATGGAAAATTGGTCGCCAAAGCCACAGTTGAAGACGGAGATGAGATTACCGGGACTTTTGTTTCAGATGAAAACGATATTGACAACCCCGCCACGTTCAGCACCGAAGCCATTAAAGGCAAAAAACAGTTAAAAACCTTAAAGGAAGCTAAAATTGGTGATACGGTTACTTTAAAAACAAAAGGGCTGTTTAATGACGACCACGATAACCAAAAGTATTTGGGCGTTTCCCACGACGATGCCCATGGTCTTGATATTGAAGTGGATTTCAAAGTAGAAGAAATCAACACCCGCGAAATGGCCGAGTTGAACCAAGAGCTTTTTGATAAGCTATTTGGGGAAGGCACGGTAACATCTGAAGAAGAACTTCGAAAAAAAATAAAAGAAGAAGCCGAAAAACAATTTGAGCAACAAAGCGACCAAAAATTGTTGAACGACGTGGTGGACAGCTTGATCGAAAACACAAAATTCGATCTGCCGGACGAGTTTTTGCAACGCTGGATACAAGTTTCAGGCGAAAAACCCATGACCGAAGAAGAAGCCAAAGCCGAATACGAACGCAGCGAAAAAGGTTTGCGCTACCAATTGATAGAAGGGAAACTGCGCAAAGAGCACAACTTACAAGTTTCTTTTGACGAATTGAAGGATTACAGCAAACAGATGATCAAAGCGCAAATGGCCCAGTTTGGCAACACCAACCCAAGCGATGAAGAGCTGGATGGCATTGCTGCCCGTATTTTGAGCAATGAAGAAGAAGTAAAGCGTATGACTGAGCAATTGAACACCAATAAGATGCTTCAATTCTTCAAAGAAAACGCAAAACTGAAAGAAAAAGAGATTTCTTACGACGACTTCGTAAAAGAAGCCTATAAGTAATTCAGCAAAAAAAAGGTATCTTTAGGCGTTGAATATATGGGTTCAACGCCTAATTTGTTTAAAGAAAAACGACTATAAAATTTATGGACTACCAAAAAGAATTCAAGGACTTTGCTATAAAAGACCAAGGCATAAACGGGATATATTACGATAAAATAGTAAGCAGTATGAGCCCAGTGGGCCTTACCCCAAATATTATTGAAGAACGCCAAATGAACGCCGTGGCCATGGACGTTTTCTCCCGATTGATGATGGACCGCATCATCTTTTTGGGGACGGGCATTAGCGATCAAGTGGCTAATATAGTTCAGGCACAGTTGTTGTTTTTGGAAAGTACCGATGCCTCCAAGGACATCCAGATATACATCAACTCGCCAGGCGGCAGCGTATATGCAGGATTGGGCATTTATGATACCATGCAATTCATTAAACCCGATGTGGCAACAATTTGTACCGGAATGGCCGCCTCTATGGCCGCCGTATTGCTCTGTGCCGGCGAAAAAGGAAAACGCAGTGGCTTGACACATTCACGCGTCATGATCCACCAGCCATTGGGCGGCGCACAAGGACAGGCCAGTGATATCGAGATCACCGCTCGTGAAATCATTACCTTAAAAGAAGAATTGTATAAAATAATTGCCAAGCACAGTGGGCAGACGTACGAAAAGGTGTATGAGGATAGTGACCGCGATTATTGGATGAAAGCCGACAAAGCCCTTAAATACGGTATGATCGATGAGATTTTGACCCGTAATTAATTAAAAATTTGAATTTGAAAAAAAACTGATATGTCGAAAGAAGAAGGATTGGAATGTTCCTTTTGTGGACGTAAAAAAGCCGAGACCAACCTGCTTATCGCTGGTTTGGACGCCCATATCTGCGACCGCTGTATCGAGCAGGCGCACGGTATCGTGGTTGAAGAAGCGCTGCACACCACAAATAGTGAAATTTCAAAAGATCTGATGCTAAAAAAGCCAACGAGCATCAAAGCGTTCTTGGACGATTATGTAATTGGACAGGAGAACACCAAAAAAGTGATGTCCGTAGCTGTTTACAACCACTACAAACGGTTGTTGCAACCCAAAAGCGATGACGATATAGAAATACAGAAGAGCAACATCATCATCGTAGGTGAAACCGGGACCGGGAAAACATTGGTCGCAAAAACCGTAGCGAGAATGTTGAACGTGCCCTTGGCTATCGTCGATGCCACAGTCTTGACCGAGGCTGGTTACGTAGGAGAAGATGTTGAAAGTATATTGACGCGGCTGTTACAAGCTGCCGATTATAACTTGGAAAAAGCCCAAACAGGAATCGTTTTTATTGACGAAATAGATAAAATTGCCCGTAAGAGCGACAACCCGTCCATTACCCGCGATGTTAGTGGAGAAGGCGTACAGCAAGCCCTGTTGAAACTATTGGAAGGGACTACTGTAAATGTTCCGCCAAAAGGAGGGCGAAAACACCCAGACCAAAAATTTATTGAAGTCGATACCGAAAATATCCTTTTTATTGCAGGAGGGGCGTTCGATGGTATTGAAAAGAAAATATCAAAACGATTGAATTTGCAGGCTGTTGGGTTCAGTGCTTCCAAAAAAGAAGACTCGTTGGAACGCAATAACCTGCTTAAGTATATTATTCCGAAGGACTTGAAGGATTTTGGTTTGATTCCTGAAATAATAGGCCGTCTTCCGGTCTTGACTTATATGAATCCGTTGGACAAAGCTGCATTGAAAGATATCTTGACGGTTCCTAAAAACGCCATCGTCAAACAATATGAAAAACTGTTTGAAATGGATGGTATCGAACTGGTGATAACCGAAGAAGCCCTCGATTTTATCGTAGAACAAGCCGTGGAATACAAGTTGGGCGCAAGAGGATTGCGTTCCTTGTGCGAGGCGGTATTGACCGATGCCATGTTCGAACTTCCCGGAACGGACAATAAAGAACTGCACGTTACCAAGGATTACGCAGCTGAAAAATTGAGCAAAACTACCATTAAAAAGCTCAAAGCCGTTTCTTGACACAGATACACATTTACTTCATACAAAAGCCCCGAAGCAACTATCGCTCCGGGGCTTTTTAACTAACTTAAACTAATCTATCTAAAAACTATTATGGTGTGGCAATAACCGATTTTTTCTTTCGGTTAAGAATTTTCTGTTGCATCAATTCCTTTTTATTTTTTAAAGTATAGCCAGCAATTTCAGTTTCATTTTTTTTAGCTGAATTTGCTGTTGCACAAGATGCGGCTGAAAGAATAAAAAATGCTCCTAATACGATTATTGCTGCTTTTTTCATTATTTTCTCGTTGTCCTTCTAATTTAATACAAACGTACTGTGTAAGAAAAATAGCACCAAAAATATTTGATGAACGGAACGGTAAATTCGGTAAAGAACAGGCCGGTTTTTAATTTTCGATGAAGTGCAGAAATAACCGACCTGAGACTTCTCAAAATTGAATTACCGATTCAACAAAAGGAGTTCTTCTAAGTATCTTCTGGAGTTTGATAGCCTAGGCACTTTATGCTGCCCACCTAATTTATTTTTGTCCTTAAGCCAATCGTAAAACAGCCGTTCGCGTGCGCAATGAATGGTAGGTGCCTTAAGGGTGGTATTGTTGTTGCGTTTTGCTTCATAATCGCTGTTCACTTCCTGAAGCGCCTTATCGAGTAACTGACAGAAAAACTCAAAATCCTCGGGTGGGGTTTTAAATTCGATAATCCATTCGTGGGCACCTTTTTCCCTACCTTCCATAAAAATGGGAGCTGCGGTATAATCCACGATTTCGGTTTGGGTTAAATGGGTGGCTTTTCTCAGGGCGGCCTCGACGTTTTCAATAATCAACTCTTCCCCAAAAGCATTTATGTGGTGTTTGGTGCGCCCCGTAACCTTAATACGGTAGGGGTCAATAGAAGTAAAGCGGACGGTGTCGCCAATTTTATACCGCCACAAACCAGCATTTGTAGTGATTACAATAGCATAATTTTTATCTTTCTCCACCTCGCTTAATGGAATCACTTGTTCTTCAGGGGTTCCGTAGGTGTCCATGGGGATAAATTCATAAAAAATACCGTAATCGAGCATAAGCAACAATTCGTTACTGCTGTTTTGATCTTGGATGGCGAAAAACCCTTCTGAAGCATTGTAGATTTCATAATACCTAAAGTTGTCCCTTGGCAACAGTTTTTTGTATTGGTCCACATATGGCTCAAAACTAACGCCTCCGTGAAAATAGACCTCTAGGCTGGGCCAGATTTCAAATAGGTTTTCTTTCCCGGTCTTTTCGGCAACGGCATTCAGCAAAACCAACATCCAAGAGGGCACGCCTGCCAAGCTGGTCACTTTCTCTTTAACGGTCTGGTTTACTATGGCGTCCAGCTTGGTCTCCCAATCGCCCATCAAGGAAACTTCATTGCTCGGGGTGCTGCTAAACTCGGCCCAAAAAGGCATATTGTCTATCAATATGGCCGAAAGATCGCCATATACCGTGCCATTGTCCTTATAAAGTTCCTTACTGCCCCCAAGGCGAAGCCCTTTTCCTAAAAACAGTTGCGAATCGGGGTTGTTGTTCAGGTACATACACAACAGGTCTTTGCTCGCGGCGTAATGGCAATTTTCCAACGACTCGTCGCTCACCGGAATAAACTTGCTCTTGGCGCTGGTAGTACCGCTGCTTTTGGCAAACCATTTAATGGGCTTGGGCCAAAATATATTTGTTTCCCCCTTGCGCGCACGCTCAATACGGACTTCGTTGTCTTCATACGTGGTTATGGGGATACGCCGGGTAAACTCGTCATAGTTTTTAATGGAGCTGAAATCGTACTGCTTGCCTACTTCGGTGTTTTTCGCTTTGTCCAATAGGTTGTGCAACAGTTCTTCTTGTACTTCTACAGGATATTTCAGAAACAAATCGATTTGATGGAAGCGTTTCTTCAAAAACCAGGAAGCGATGGAGTTTACTATGGGGATTGGCATATTTTAACCTATCTTTAAAGCATAAAAATAACAATTTTCTTTTTATGAATTACGAAGGTGTGCTCACTAAAATGAAGACCGAAAACGGATCGCCTATTCAATATTACTTGGTTTTTGAAAACGACTTCCTCAATGTCAATCAATTATTGGACAAAAAAGTGTCCATAAATTTTCTGAAATATCAATGCCTCAACTGCCGTCTGGAGAAAAAAATATACCGTCAAGGTTTTTGTTACGACTGTTTTTATGAAATTCCGCAAGCTGCCGATTGGATTATGAAACCTGAACTGAGCACGGCCCATCTGGATAAAGAAGACCGTGACCTGGAATACGAAAAAGGCGTGCAACTGCAGCCTCACATTGTCTATTTGGCCAACAGCAGCAATGTGAAAGTAGGGGTGACCCGCAAAACGCAAGTACCCACCCGCTGGATAGACCAAGGCGCACACGAAGCCATTGAAATCGTGGAAGTGCCCAACCGGTACTTGGCAGGAATTACCGAAGTTGCCCTAAAGGACCACGTGGCCGATAAAACCAATTGGCGCAATATGCTCAAAAACGACATAAAAGACGAAAATCTGGTGGAATGGCGCGATAGGCTCAAAAAATATGTTCCCGATGAAGCAAAAGAATACTTTATTGCAAACAATATCGAAACCAATTTAGAGTTTCCGGTTTTACAATATCCTACTAAATTAAAGAGTCTGAATTTACAGAAAACCCCATTTTTTGAAGGGGTTTTAAAAGGGATCAAAGCGCAATATTTAATTTTTGAAGACAACACCGTGTTCAATGTTCGTGGAAACGAAGGGTATGTGGTTTCCATTTCGGTGGGTTAATTTCCCATTTCAATCCCGAAACGTGGAGAGAGAAATCTCATCGTGCTTATGGTTTCCGTGCTTCAAGTTTCAGGTTGTATTTGCTTTATTATAAACCTGAGCGTAGTTTTCTTTGAGATGTGAAGTGTAATTATTTGGAATTTCAATCCATCAACATCCTGATAAACTGTACCACCGATCCGGCTACCAAGGCGGTACCGATGATGTTGTAAACCAACGGGCGTTTTTTGTGCTTTCGCTCTTTTAGTTTGTCGCTCATTTTTCCGTAGTAATATAAGGTGGTAACCTTTCCTAAAAATATTCCGGCGAAAAAGAGCAGAAGGTTCAACAAAGGACTGAATTTTGAAAGCGAAAACAAATAGGTATTGGCAAGGGTAATGAGCAAAATCCAAAATATCAAAGCTGGTGGGTTGATAAGGGCCAATAAAAATCCTTTCCAAAAATTGCCTACTTGCCAAGTTTCAGATAACGGATTCTGAAAGTCCACATGAAACCGTTGGCGCAACAAGACCAAAATCCCTATGGCAAAAAACACGAAAACAATGGCGTATTGCAGCCAGCGGTTGTCTTCAAAAAAATCGGTGAACGTACGGCTGTAATTTAAGGCGATAAACGATAGTAGCACACTGCCAAGCCCAGCGCCAAGGGCAATTCGAAACCCTTTCTTGAACGACTCTTCCAGCGTGGTGGTCACCACGGCCACATTGGACGAACTTGCCGGAATGGCCCCCAAACCTGAAGCCAAAAAACCCGTGAGGAGAAAAACCAGTAACATTAAGATGTCGTAAACCATTGCTGGTGATTTTGAATAAATTAAAGATACCCCAAAACTTTAGAACACCTACAAAACAGTTGGTTTTAACTTGAAATAAATTAGATAGCGTTATAGAACAAGTTGTCCGCTTTTAGTGCGTTTTAGCGTTTAACGGTAGAAGGCCTTAAAATTGCAAGATGGTTCCGGCATTAGCTTTTTACATATTTGGTGCGAAAAACAGTGTCGGTCGTGCTTTTAAGGTACAAGGTGTCTTTATTTTTACTGAATTTATAGTCTAAAACAGAAGTCTCCTTAGGGCTGACACTTTCACCTTTTACTCTTTTTATGTGCAACTTTCCATTTTCGATTTTCCAAATGTGGACTGCTTTTAACCCAAATTTATCCGTAGTGAGCGAATCTTTGGTAACCTGTATGGTTGTTTGGTTGTACATGGACATGGAGTCCCATGTGCCCAAAAAAGCATCCTTTCCTGAATTATTGGAACAGCTGGTAAACAGCAAAAAAAACAAAGCAATTGCAGTAATGGTTTTCATGATTATGTTCGGTTTAATTTCCTTGTTTAGTCGTGTCTTTCTTTTTGCCCCCAAAAATACCACCTAAAATGTCTTTTACAACTTCTCCGGTGTTTTTTTCGGTTTCGGTATTTGTTTTTGTAGTGTCTTTGTCTTTTCCGCCAGAAATGATATCATTTAAAATATCGGTGCCTTTGTTTTTTAGTTCCTCTTTTTGTTTTTCGATGAGCCGTTGGGTAAGTTCATTTACGGCTTCTTTTGTGTGTACCGATACCGAAGGGTTGGCAAGCGAGCCAGTAATGCCCACGGGGATTGTAACCGAAACGTTTTCAGCATTTGAAGGGTCTAACTTGGCCAATAACTTCGAAACATCGCCGCCCAAATATCTCCCGGGCACGTCTAATTTGGCGTTGTAATTTATGCTTTTATCGAGGCCGTGGCTTCCGCTTACAGCCACGTTGATTCCTTTAACATCAAAATTGAACGGTTGCACTTCAATATTTCCGTTGTTGAATTTCAAAACCGTGCTTACGTCGCGTAAACTCAATCGGTCTATGTTCAGAAAAGAAACTTTTTCGCCCAGTTTGGACAGCAGCGGCATTTGTTCTTTGTCAACTTCGGCAGTTAATATTTGCGCTACGGCATTTCCTGCCAAGGTGGAAAGTTTTGGCGTAAAGTCTTCGGAAAGCTCCCCGTTTAAATCCAGTTTTGTGTTCAAGTTTCCCTGTAACGCTTTTGCAATGGGGGCTAAATATTGAAGCATATCCAAACTTTTGAAGGATTGCTCAATGTCAATTTTGCTTAAATCCAAATCCATCGCAAAAGTTGGCGTTTCGGTTTTGGTGGAAACATTGCCGCCAAATGCAATATGGCCACCAAGAAGATTGGACGTTACCTTACTAAGGGTCACCGTTTCGTTTTTAATGGTCGCTGTCCCTTTTACGTTGGTTAAGTTTAGGTTGTCGTATATAACCTTGTTTGCCGAAAAATTAAGCGTGGCATCCAGAAAATCGGGGATTTTAATGGTTTCATTCGCAGCTGTGTTTTGTGTTTTGTTTTTTTCTTCGGAAGCAGGTTTCATGTCCTTTCCATCGGTTTCCGAAGCCATAAAATCGTTTACGTTAAAGGTGTTCGATTGTACATTGAATAACCCCTTTAAATCTTGCTTCGCCATAATCCACGGAATTAAATTCTGCATTGTTCCGGTGGCTGAGATATCGGTTTGCCCGGTAGAAGCTTTAAGGTCTTGTAACTTAATATTTCCGGGGGTAAACGAAACAGTGGCACGGGCAATTTTCAATTCGTTTTTAAATGCCGCATCATTATAGTTAAAGTTGGTCAAACTGGCCGTCCCTGAACTTTGTATGTTTTGATATTGTTCGTTCTCGATGGATTGCATATCAAAATTTGTAGTGACATCGGCCTTGAACACCCCGCTGAGGTTTTGCTCCAGTTCAACTGGCAGTATTTTTTCTATGTTCGCCAGGTTAATGGTGCCTTTGAGTGCTAGGTTTACCAAGGCGTTTTCGATAAGGTTTTTAATGCTTCCGTTTGCCGAAAACACGTCGTCGTCTATTTTAAAAGTAAGGCCACCAATGTTGAGGTAGGTATCTTTCATCAAGCCGGTTTCGTTTTTCAACACGGCGTCGATGTGGATGTTGCGGACGGTTTTGGGTAAATCTGGGAACTTAAACGACGCGTTTTCGCTGTGTACGCTAATATCCATTTTGGGGATGTGCGTGTCGTCGATTATTCCTTTCAGCATGCCGTTTACGGTAAAATTTCCCGTTGTGGTAACGCCGTCTAAGTTCTTTACATACGCTTTTGGAATCACGGCCAAGAAATTTTTAAAATCTGAAGATGGTGTCTTAAAGGTTACATCCACTTCGTTATTAGCTTCGTTCACTTTTACGAAACCATCAAAGGTTAACGGGAGCTCATTGATTTTGGCTTCGTTTTCCAAGAAGGTGTATTTCTGGTTTTTTAAATCCAGTTGAAAATCGGCGTCCAGCGTCATGGTATTGTCGCTTAAATATTCGGTATCTTCAATTTTTAAGGAAACCAAGGCGTTGGTTTGTGTTGCTAGTTCTGAAACCTCTAGTGAAAAATCACCGGTGCCTTCGTGGTTTACTTCTTTTAAGATCAAGAATGTCTGTGTGGCTTCATCCAGATAATTAATACGAGAATCATTGATTTCGTAATGCTGCAGGTCGAACGTAAAACCTTCAGATGTTTTAGGGGATTCATTGTTTTCTGAAACAGAAACAGCATCTTCTTTTACAGCAATATCATAATTGGCATTGCCCAACGAATCTACCTTGATGTTTACAAGGGCGTTATCCAGTTGCAGGGCATCAACAACTATGGGCTCATTGCTACTTTTAAACAGTTGCGTAATGCCCATATCGAGCTTGATCGATTTTCCTTTGGCTAAGGTATCGCCTTTAAAAGGGGCGTTGTTAACCACACTGAAATCGTTAATCACGACGGCGGCTTTTGGAAAACTACGGAAAAGGCTCAAGTCCATATCCTGCCATTCCACGGTGGCGTTCAGGTTTTGGTTGATGTTTTTCTTCAACAGTTTTTCCAGCGAACCTTTAAATAGAAAAGGGGCCGCAATGAGCAGTAATACGATTACTACGATTATAATTGCTGCTATTTTTAAAATCTTTTTCATAAGTATATTTCAGTTAATGCCATTTTTAAAGTTTGGTTGAACTTCGTTATTCGCCTTAGTGTTTTCGATACAAATTTGTAACCCCCTACCGGTTCTACAAATTCACTCAAACACCCAAAATGGTTATTCGTTTTTGATTGTTCGTGGCTTTGATACGTTTCTCGTGCTTCGAAACACTCAGTCACCTAGTCTATATGCTATTCTCTAAATTCTATATTTTTTTCTTCTTCATACATTTCAATTTCTTCTCCCATTTTCAGCCCGAATCGTTTCCGAAGGGCATACACAGCTCCGTATAAAAATGGCGTGTCGCAAATGGCCACAAAAACCTTGAACAAAAACCCACTGAGCAATAAGCTGCCAAACAGTGCCCAATCGATCTTTCCGAAGCTGCACAGCAGAAACAATACGGTAAACGTATCGAGAAACTGCGAAAAGAAGGTGGAAAAGTTATTGCGTATCCATAAGTGCTTGCCTTTGGTAACGCGTTTCCAAAAATGGAATAACTGTATGTCAATGTATTGTGCAAACAAATAGGCCATCATCGATGCCAACACGGCAATGGCAGTGGCCCCAAATACCTTTGTGAACAGCGCATCGTCAATTGGGCTCCACTCCGTTGCCGGTACAGCAGCCGAGGTATAAATGATCAATAGGGAAAAGAACGAAGCAAAAATTCCCGCCGTAACCACTTGGTTGGCCTTCTTTTTCCCGTACACTTCGCTAATTATATCGGTTATTAAAAAGGTAACGGGATACGGCAAAATGCCCACAGAAATTTCAAAAGTGTAAATCCCAAAAAAATCCCAGTAAAAAAACTTTTGGAATATTAAATTGGAAACCACCAACGAAGCGATAAATAATGCGCCCAAAATCAAATAAATGCGCTGTGCCGATAACAGATCTTTGCGTTGTTGTAGTTCCACGGGCTTTTTTAAAGCAACAAAAATAATGGTCGGTAATTTTCTTTTCCTTAATTTCGTCTTAAATTAGTGAGACTGCACCTTCAAAAACAATTATTTGTTTTTGAAGGTGCTTAGCCGAACTAACCCCGCTGCAAAGCGGGGTCTCGGAGTCTTTTCGGAATAAAACTTTAAATAGTCTAATATACTCCATCAAACCACTTCAAAACATATACTTATCGCTTGGAAGCAACCAAGGCCATAAATTTGAGCACCTGCAACAGGCCATCCATGCGATTTACGAAAATGTTGGTGCCATTGTTAAGATTTCACCTGTTTACAAAACCCCTGCAATGGGTTTTGACGGCGATGATTTTTTGAATTGTGTGGTGCTTGTGCAGAGCATGCTTTCGCCTGCAAAGGTTTTAGAAACAATCCTTTCCATTGAACTGAAAATGGGCAGGGAACGCAAACAAACGGGCAAATATACTTCGCGGCCTATAGATATTGATATTCTGTTGATCGATGATCTGGTGAAAAAAAACACTAAATTGACCGTGCCACATCCCGAAATGCAAAACAGGAAATTTGTATTGCAGCCCCTTGCCGATATAGCCGCAGAAGTAGCACACCCTGTTTTCCGAAAAAAAATTATCAAGCTTCTTGCCGCAACCAAAGATGAAAGCAAACTGGAAAAACAATCCAAATGGCTGGTGAACCCAAAGAGCGATTACGATATTTCCACCTTTAATTATATTGCCATTGAAGGAAACATTGGCGCCGGAAAAACAAGCCTCGCCACCCAGATGGCGACCGATTTTAATGCAAAACTTATTTTGGAACGCTTTAAGGACAACCCTTTCTTGCCTAAGTTCTATAAAGACCAACAGCGGTATGCTTTTCCGTTGGAAATGTCGTTCTTGGCAGACCGCTATCAACAATTGTTGGAAGACATCAAACAGTTCGACCTGTTTAAGGAATGCGTGATCGCAGATTACGATGCCTACAAATCCCTGATTTTTGCTAAAGTTACCTTGGCCGAAGAAGAATATGCCTTGTATAAAAAGCTATTTCATTTAATGCACAAAGAACTGCCCAAACCAGATGTGTATATTTATTTGTACCAAAACACCGAGCGCTTGTTGGAAAACATTAAAAAACGCGGCAGAACTTACGAGCAAAGCATACAGGCAGATTACCTGAAAAAGATCAACGAAGGCTATTTGGAATTCATTAAAAACCAACACGACGAACGCATCAAAATTATCGATATTTCAGCATTGGATTTTGTTAAGAATAGAAAGGACTATCTTACTATTTTACGGCAGATTGTGGGGTAGGATGGGGCTTTCTGTTTTCGGAGGTTTCGATACGTTTTACCGAAGGTAAAACAGGCAACCCCCTCTGCTAATCAACTTGTTCTGCATTGTTATATTAAAAGTTAAAAGTGAGGTGGTTGAGTGTTCTGCTGAAAGCAGAGCGTATCGAAACCACCGGCAATCACTGCGTCAGCTTACTGAAAAAATCCCAAACCACTACGCCTACACTTACCGAGATGTTCAACGAATGCTTGGTGCCGTATTGCGGGATTTCGATCACGGCATCACTGGCCGAAACCACTTCTTGCTGTACGCCTTTTACTTCGTTGCCAAACACCACAGCGTAGGTCATTTCTTTCTGAAGGGAAAAATCTTCCAATGATACGGTGAGCTCTGCTTGCTCTATCGAAGCCACAAAAACCCCTTCCTCTTGCAGTTTCTTAACAACGTCCATGGTCTTTTCGGCATATTCCCACGCCACGCTATCGGTAGCGCCCAAAGCCGTTTTTTGAATGTCTTTGTGCGGTGGTTTGGCCGTGATGCCGCACAAATAGATTTTCTTCACCAAAAAAGCATCCGCGGTACGAAAAACCGACCCGATGTTGTTGAGGCTTCTAATGTTGTCAAGGATGATAATGAGCGGTGTTTTCTCGACCTCCTTAAATTCAGAAGGGGAAATCCGTTCCAGTTCGCTGTTTTTTAGTTTTCGGTTTTGCATGCTTTTTTATTGAAGGGTGTTTCGTGTTCTTTTTTAGGTTAAGTCATCTGTAAAATGCCCGTCGTGTTTTCCTTTTGAAAATTTGGCCGTGTTAAAATCGGTCGACTTTCCTTTTGAAATTGACAGGCTTTTCCATTGTTCGCCTTTTAGCATTCGCCCAATAAACACTATTTGGCCAATATGGTACGCATAATGGGCTAATTGTCTGTTTATGGCCGCTACAATACTGTGGCTCTGGTTGCGAATGTAAACCTGTGTTTCAAAATTATCATTATTTATCGTCCTTAAGGCGGTAAACAAACATTCCCAACCTTCTTCCCATTTGAAATAGCATTCTTTTTTGGTTTTTATCACATTTTCAAATTCCAGGTCCCGGTTGCGCCATTTTTTTTCACCGTCTGTGATCAAGAAATCGGTCCAACGGGATTTCATATTGCCGTAAAGGTGATTTACTATAACGGCTATGGAGTTAGACTGTTCGTTGAATTGCCATAATAGGTCGTGTTCTTCCAGTTGGTCAAACGTGCGTTCGCCCAGCAGTTTGTAATATTCAAACTGTTTGGTAACGCTGTTAAGGTAGTCAGCTTGCATAGCCATGGTTTTCGCAGTTTTCTTTACTGTAAATTTAAGAAATAAAAAGTCCAATCTCACGGGGTGCAGGTTAAGCCTTTGTTGATAAAAAGCAACAACTTGTTGGTTGCAATATTGCGGAAACCATCCCTGTTTTGTTATTTTTACATACAATATTGAACGACTATGGCCAAGAAAGTAACCCCGTTAATGAAACAGTACAATGCCATCAAGGCAAAGCACCCAGATGCCTTGTTGTTGTTTCGTGTGGGCGATTTTTACGAAACCTTTGGTGAAGATGCCGTGCGGGCCGCCAAAATTTTAAACATCACCTTAACGGCCCGAAACAATGGTGGCGACCGTACGGAACTGGCCGGTTTTCCGCATCATTCGTTGAACACCTATTTGCCAAAATTAGTCAAGGCAGATTGCCGGGTGGCTATTTGCGACCAACTGGAAGATCCCAAACAAACCAAGAAAATCGTAAAGCGGGGCGTAACCGAACTGGTAACCCCTGGCGTGGCGCTAAACGATGACATTTTACAGTCTAAATCAAACAATTTTTTGGCGGCCTTGCATTTCAATTCACGCAATAAGGACTCGCTGGGAATTGCTTTTCTGGATGTATCCACCGGGGAGTTTTTAACTTCGGAAGGAAATGTAGAATACATAGACAAATTGCTTCAAAATTTCAATCCTTCTGAAATTCTCTTCAGCAAACAAAAAAGGAAGCAATTTTCCGAAGCGTTTGGCGATCAATACCACACCTTTCATTTGGAAGATTGGGTGTTCCAGATCGATTATGCTTCCGAAACATTGAATAAGCACTTCAACACCAAAAATTTAAAAGGTTTTGGTGTCGATCATCTGGAAAGTGGGATTATTGCTGCAGCTTCTGCCTTGCATTATTTAGATGAAACCCAGCACAATAAGCTACAACACATCACAAAAATAGCACGTATTGCCGAAGAGGAACACGTGTGGATGGACCGCTTTACCATTCGTAATTTGGAGCTGTACCACGCCAACCAACAACATGCGGTGACCTTGCTGGATGTTATTGACAAAACCATTTCGCCTATGGGCGGGCGGATGTTGAAACGCTGGATGGCCCTTCCGCTTAAAAACACCGATGCCATTAACCGCCGGCACGAAGTAGTGAGTTATTTGCTGGACAATAAAAAAACGTTGACCCGCATTCAGGGTTATTTGAAGAAAATGGGCGACCTGGAGCGCCTTATTTCAAAAGTAGCAACGGGTAAGATTAACCCAAGGGAGGTGATTCAGCTTAAAAATTCATTGGAAGCGATCATTCCTGTTAAGGCCGAAGCCTTGCAGGCCAAGAACGAATCGATGCAGGTATTGGGCGAACAATTGAACGAGTGTGAGTTGCTTCGGAAAAAAATAAAAGAAACGCTTGTTGAAGAAGCGCCGGTCAATATTTTAAAGGGACATGCCATTGCCGAAGGCTTTTCAAAGGAGCTTGACGAACTCCGAAACATCGCCAATGGCGGAAAGGAGTATCTGGACGATATGCTGCAACGCGAGGCAGAACGTACGGGGATTACGTCTTTGAAAATTGCCTCGAACAACGTTTTTGGCTATTATATTGAAGTGCGAAACACGCATAAAGACAAAGTGCCAGAAGCGTGGATACGCAAACAGACTTTGGTAAGCGCCGAACGCTATATTACCGAAGAACTGAAAGAATACGAAGCGAAAATCTTGGGCGCCGAAGAAAAAATTACGGTGTTGGAGCAGGAATTGTTTGCAAAACTAGTGGAGTGGATGCTGCAGTTTATTGGTTCGGTACAGCAAAATGCGGCTTTAATATCCGAATTAGATTGCTTATGTTCGTTTGCAGCCCACGCAGCAACCCATAATTATACACGGCCGTTATTGGATGATAGTTGCGACCTTGACATCAAGGAAGGCCGCCACCCGGTTATTGAACAGCAGTTGCCGCCGGACAGTCCATACATTGCCAACGATGTGTTTCTGGACCGGGAAAACCAACAGATCGTGATGATCACTGGGCCCAATATGAGCGGTAAGTCGGCTATTTTACGGCAAACGGCCCTTATTGTTCTCTTGGCCCAAATGGGCAGTTTTGTCCCTGCAAAAGGCGTTAGGATGGGGTGTGTGGATAAAATCTTTACGCGGGTAGGCGCGAGCGACAATATTTCGATGGGCGAGAGCACCTTTATGGTCGAGATGAACGAGACGGCCAGTATTTTGAACAACATTTCAGAACGCAGCTTGGTGCTTTTAGACGAAATAGGCCGCGGCACCAGTACCTACGATGGTATTTCGATCGCCTGGGCCATTAGTGAATATTTGCACGAACACCCCTCACGGGCAAAAACCTTGTTTGCGACACACTATCACGAACTGAACGAAATGACCGAAACCTTCGACCGGGTAAAAAACTATAATGTTTCAGTAAAGGAATTGAAGGACAATGTGCTTTTTCTCCGGAAACTGGTGCCGGGCGGTTCGCACCACAGTTTTGGTATCCACGTAGCCAAGATGGCCGGGATGCCACAAGCGGTCATCAAGCGGTCCAATAAAATACTAAAACGGTTGGAGCGTTCGCATTCTTCAGAAGAATTGACCGAAGAAATGAAACAACTGTCCAAAGACGAAATGCAGTTGAGTTTCTTTAAACTGGACGACCCTTTGCTGGAAGAGCTGCGCGAAGAGATTTTGGACATTGATATTGACACCCTTACGCCCGTTGAAGCTTTAATGAAGCTCAATGAAATAAAACGGATGTTGCAGCGCAATGCATCGGTAAAAATGAAGAAGTAAAAAAGAGCAGATTTTTTTTGAAGAAATAGCTTTGCATTTAAGGTAAAAGTTTTAAATTTGCTTCCGCTAACGAAAGTTGGTCAAGTTCATATAAAATGCGAAAATAGCTCAGTTGGTAGAGCGCCACCTTGCCAAGGTGGAGGTCGCGGGTTCGAATCCCGTTTTTCGCTCCACTTCGACTCCGCTCAGTAAGCGTGCTTTTAAGGCAAAATGGTCTTTTATATGGTGCTCGTATTGAGCGGAGTTGAACTTTGCTTGCAACGAGCGAAGTCGAACTGCTGAAGTGGTGGAATTGGTAGACACGTTGGACTTAAAATCCAATGGCCAGAAATGGCCGTGCGGGTTCAAGTCCCGCCTTCAGTACTTATAAGCCTTGTAATCGCTTGATTATGAGGTTTTTTTGTTTAGTAGTAGTTGTGCTTTAAAGTTCGTCGCTCAACAATTTTTTGATTTCATCGTCCACTTCCTTTTTAAGCTCATCGTCCTTGCCGCTTTTTTTATGAGCAACGTATGAAATATAAACGAGCAGTACTAAAATAGGTACAATGATAGGGAGGGAGTACCAAAAATCGAATTCGTCTATGTAGCCTTCTTTGTAATTGATTACTCCAGCCAACTGGAATAAAAACATGGTGAGAGGAATCAAGATCGCATACCGCCACCAATTTTTTGAGGTTAAAAACCAAATACTTGTTATTAATACGAAAGTCAGTTTTGTAACTAAGGCATGAAGAAATGCTAAGATGGTGCCGAACCCTCCAGAGGATATAGTTCCAAGTGGTGATTCCCAAACTTCAGCATCACTAGGTGCTAATTTGTATGAATAAAATAAAAAGGGTGTTGCCACCAATATAACGGTTAACAACACCCCGGTTATATAAGATTTTTTTTTATCCGTTTGGTGGGACTTCGTATTCTGATTTCTTAATTTGTTGCTCATCTGTTGCTAACGATTCTGGGGTGCAACTTGCAGCTAAGGCAAGTACGGCTAAAATAAACATAAGTTTTTTCATGATGTATAGTTTTTAAGTTAAATTCTGATACAAACATACAGCGAAATCCTTAAAATTCTAATAGCCAATCAAATATATCTTTTGCGTACATTTGTAGGTTGATTTAATCTTAAAAACCATACTTTATCCGTCAAAATTACATAAAATACCGACAAAATGCTTGTTTTGTGTTCTTTTAAACTGAAAATTTAACGTTCGGTTGTTATGGTGCAGCACTAATTTTTGATTGCGAAAATCATATAAAAAAAGCTGAAAATTTCAATAAAGAAAAAAGCCGCCCCGGTATTGGGAGCGGCTTTTCAGCTATACAATGGTGATCGGGTTACATGTCGTCGTTCCCTTTCATTTCGTCCTCTGCCTCTTCAGCAGCATTTTCCACGGCTTCACCGGTCTCTTCGGCTGCATTTTCTATGGCGTCGCCGGTATCTTCAGCAGCGTCTTCAAGGTCTTCGCCCATTTGTTCCATGTTTTCTTCGGCTTTTTCTTGATTTGTTTCCCTGCATGAGTAAACAGATGCAACCAATGCCAATGCGGCAAAGGATAAAAATACTCTTTTCATAATATGTGTGATTAGTGATTAATAATATCCCAAAAATACACTTTTTTTATTTTCTGGGATTCAATTGTCTTTTTAGCCCTTTAAACTTAATGAATTGTTTGCTTTCTTTGAGGTAAAATTTTGGTTTTAATCCATCAATTTGTGGATATATTCCAAAAAAAGTGTATCTTCGGATATGCAAAAATCAGTACCTATTGAGGCCAAGCGTTTTAAAAAAGTACGCGAAGAGCAAAACCATACCCAGCATTCTTTTGCGGACTTATTGGGCATTGGCACCACCACGGCCGATATTGAACGGGGCAAGACCAAAATATCGGGAAAGGCCGTTATGGAATTGCTGTACCAATTTAATATCAATCCGCTGTGGTTGTTCGGTAAAAGTTTTAATCAATATATTAACTTGAACAGTGGCGATAGCAGTCCAAAAGTCATTACCGTTGATAAACAAGAACAGGACACCATCCTCTTGGTCAACCAAAAAGCGGCTGCGGGCTATCCCCATAACCTTCAGGATGTAGAATGGTACGATACGTTGCCGGCCTTCAATATCCCTTTACCGCAATACCGCAATGCCACTTATCGTGGATTTCAGGTTGAAGGCGATAGTATGCTGCCCAACATCCGGCCCAAAGAATGGGTTTTGGGAAAAGCCGTGCCCAGCATTTCCGAAGCCAGCAATAGCCGAATTTACATAGTGGTGCTACGCGATTCGGTACTGGTGAAAAAGCTACAGAAAGTAGCGAACACTCCCAATAAAGTCCGTTTGGTTTCCCTGAATGCGGAATATCTCCCCATTGAGGTGGCGATAAAGGATATTCAAGAATTGTGGCAAGTAAACAGCAAGTTGACTTTTGGAGTCGATGAGCCTTCTGAAACGATTTTATTTAAACAGTTGCAACAATCTATGGAAGAGTTGAAAGGGCAACTTGACACTTTGAATAAATAGTTTTCCCTTCTTTACGGCCATTCGATATATTTGCCGTAAAATTTTACTCTTCCAATGAACCGAAAACTCCTTTATCCCGTATTGGTCGTCTTGGTCACCGCTGGTCTGTATTATGCCGAAAAATATATAGACAAGCAGAACGAGCCTTATCCAGATATGACCAATGAAACCGCTGAAGTCTATTCTGAATTCAACGATGATTATTTGCCGCAATCAACCTATGATGCTGTTGTGATCCATAAATACTATACGCTTTCCTACGCCGAGCCTTATGAGCAAGCCGAATGGGTGGCCTACGAGCTTAGAAAAGACCAAATAGTTAACAATGATTTTAAACGCCCGTATTTTGTAGTGGACCGCGAGGTAAAAACCGGGTCGGCAGATTGGCGCAATTATAAAAATTCAGGATACGATAGGGGGCACCTTATTCCCGCAGCCGATCGGGAATTTTCAGAAAACGCCTATCATGAAACATTTTTAACCAGTAATATAAGTCCGCAAAACCACGAATTCAATGCCGGAATCTGGAACCGATTGGAACAAAAAACGCGCTATTGGGCCAAAAAGTACGATGGGGTCTATGTGGTTACGGGCGGTGTTTTAAGAGAAGGGCTCGAAACCATTGGCGGCGAAAGGGTTTCGGTTCCTGAATCTTTCTTTAAGATCATAGTTGATATTTCCGAGGGGAAACATAAAGCCATTGCTTTTTTAATTCCCAATAAAGCTACAAGTGAGTCGTACTACAACTTTGCAATTTCCATAGATGAATTGGAACAGCAGGCCGGAATCGATTTTTTTCCAAAGTTGCCCGATTCCATAGAACACAAAATGGAAGCCACTTTCAATTTAAAAGATTGGGGCAAGCGTTAACGGGTTCTCACAAGGAATTACCGCTGCAATTTTCAGAAAAAAAATTACAGGCCGTAATACGAGTTGGCGCCGTCCAGCCTAATGAAAATAAATATAAGGATGGTAAAGCCCCATAAGGCAGAACCGCCGTAACTAAAAAGGGGCAAGGGGATGCCCACGGTGGGGAAAAGCCCCGTGACCATGCCAATGTTCACAAAAAAATGGAAAAAAAGGATGGAGGCCACACTGTAGCCATAAATTCTGCTAAACGCATTTTTTTGACGTTCAGCCAATATCAAAATCCTAACGATCAAGCCTACAAACAAAAACACGACTACCATACTGCCCAAAAAGCCCCACTCTTCGCCCACAGTGCTGAAAATATAATCGGTATGCTGCTCGGGCACAAATTTACCTTTGGTTTGGGTTCCTTCGGTCCAGCCCTTGCCCAGCCATCTGCCACTGCCAATGGCTATTTCACTTTGGTTGAGGTTGTAGCCAATCCCTTTGGAATCTACCTCTTTCCCCAATAAAATATTGAAACGGTCCCGCTGGTGCTGCTGAAAGACATTATTGAATATATAGTTTACCGAAAATGAAAACCCAATACAGGCAGCAACAATAACGATGTATTTTAATGTGTTGGGACGTTTCCGTTTGAATTTATAAAAATCCACCATAAAAATGAAGACGGCAAGGAGCAACACCATCCCACTTACCCAATACGCCCCGACCGCCAAGGTTAACACAAATAAAAAAGCTGCGAAAAAACCAAATAATAGGTAGATGAACGGCAACCCCTCCCGGTAGAGTGGGAAGATAAACGCGACGTAAATCAATAAACTTCCCGCATCAGGCTGCAGCAAAATAAGGATGGCCGGCAACGCTATGATAACGAAGGCTTTCAGCTGGTCGGTAAATTTATGGATGTCCACCTGTATGTCGGTTAAAAATTTGGACAAAGCCAAAGCGGTCGCTGCTTTCGCAAACTCACTAGGCTGGAGGCTTACTCCTCCCAAGGAATACCAAGCGGTTGCACCGGCAATGGTTTTTCCAAATACAAACAGCCCTAACAGGGAGAGCAGAGAAGCCAGATAAATAACACTGGCAAACCGTTCGTAAAATTTGGCTTCTATGGCGAGGATAAAAACAATGAGAATGACGCTCATAAAAATCCAGAGCAGTTGTTTGGTGTAAATTTGGTCTAAATCCCAAAAACTGGTTGCAGTAGTGTCTAAAGAGGCAGAGTAGATGTTCATCCAGCCCATGGCCACCAACGCTATGTATAAAAAAATGGTAAGCCAATCTAATTTTACCAAACCTTTGCCTGCCGCCATTACCTATTTATTTTAAAAGGTTCGCCACTGTAGGGTTTGGCATATTCTTCTTCCAAGCTACCTTCTAAAACATACTTCTCCATGTCTTTACGGGTAATTTCACCTTTCAAGTATTTTTCGATCATCAATCCAGCGATACGGCCAGCCCAGCGAGAGCCCCAATACCCGTTTTCAACAAAAACGGCCAAAGCTATTTTTGGGTTGTCTTTAGGGGCAAATGCTACAAAGATACTGTGGTCTGTCAATTGCATGCGTTTTCCGTCCACCCGGATGAAATTTTCAGCAGTACCGGTTTTACCGCAGATTTCAATATCGGGAATACCAATGTAATAGGCGGTTCCGCTGGTATAAACTTGGTGCATGCCTTCTACAACAGGTTCAAAATATTTTGGGTCTATGGTGGTTTGGTGCTTCGTGGTATATTCACTGGGTATCGTATCGGTTCCTTCTATTTTTTTTATCACATGTGGTGTGTAATACCAACCCCGGTTGGCAATGGCCGCAGTAAAATTGGCCATTTGAATGGGGGTCATCAACACCTCGCCTTGGCCTATGGCATTCGATATGGTCGCCGTGGCATACCAATTATTGTTGGGATACATACGGTTATAGGTTTCGGCATCTGGTATTTTGCCAGGTCGGCCACTGGGCAGGTCATAGCCTAAATAATGACCGAGGCCAAAACTTTCCAGATGATTTTCCCAAGCATTCATCCCCTTTTGGGGTGTTGGGTATTTTTCTATCGACCGTCTGTACACTGTACAAAAGTACGTGTTGCATGAATTGGCGATACCGCCTACCATGGCCAATGGACTGGGGTGGCGGTGACAGGCCAGTTTCCTTCCTCTTCCGTAGAAATAACCACCGTGGCAAGCAATGTGTTCTTGACTGTCGATCACGGCTTCTTGCATCCCTATTAAGGCCGTTAAGGTTTTAAAAGGGGACCCAGGAGGATATTCGCCTTGTAACCCACGGTCAAATAGAGGTTTTGCTATGGTATCGTACCATAATCTCGTAAAGTTTTTAGACCGCTCCCGTCCTACCAATAAGCCGGGATCGTAGTTAGGTGCCGTAACCAAGCTCAATATCTCCCCGGTTTCCGGTTCTATGGCCACAATACCGCCACGTTTGTTGACCATCAATTTCTCGCCGTACTCTTGCAGCTTTTCGTCTATGGTAAGGGTAAGGTCTTTTCCTTTTTTGGGAAGGGTATCGAAAGCGCCATTGTTAAAAGGGCCAATGTCCCGGTTAAACCGGTCTTTCTGGATGTATTTAACGCCTTTTACGCCCCGCAACAATTCTTCGTATTGAAGTTCAACGCCTTGTTTGCCTATCAGCTCCCCCATTTGGTAATACGGGTTCTCTTTAATGATGCGCTTATTCACTTCGGCGATGTAGCCTAATACGTTGGCCGAGTGCGCTACTTGGTAATCGCGCAACGAACGTTTTTGGATATAAAACCCTTCGTATTTGTACATCTTTTCAGAAAGAAACGCATATTCAGATTTTGTTAACTGCGGAATCACCACCGAAGGCAATCTTGGCGAATACACATGGGCTTTTTGCAAAATTGTGTCGAACCTGCCTTTGGTGATTTTAAGCAATTTGCAAAATTCGGTGGTGTCCAATGGTTTTACCTCCCTAGGGATGACCATCACGTCATAAGACGGTTGATTGGAGACCAACAGTTCGCCATTACGGTCAAAAATATAGCCGCGCTGTGGGTAGTCGTAAAGTACTTTTACGGCATTGTTCTGCGATAATTGCTGAAATGAGGTGTCGTACACTTGTAAATAGAACAAACGTCCGGCAAAAACCACGCCGGTGATCAAGACTACAACAAGTAATAAAATTTTGCGCATGCTGGGAACTCCCTTTCTTTATGGGGCTTTAATTAATATTGTATTGATCGTGGTCGTTAGTTTTTCCTGCTGAATAAAATTAATAAACTCATTAATAGCAGTATAGTAAAAATTCCTGAAAATAACGTTGATTTTAATATTAAAAGTATGTGGGAAAAATTAAATACTTCAAGACTAAACAGAATAATATGATGCAGTAGCACCAATATGGAAATATATGAAAACCGCTGTGCCATAGAGGTCTTGTAGATTTTTATGTTATTGTGCTCATAACTGATGCCGAAAGAAAATTTGAGTATCCAAGGCCGCACATAAGCGATAAGCACAGAAGCTGCCGCATGCACCCCGCCCGAATCGCCAAAAATGTCTATGGAAAAGCCTAATAAAAAACTTAGAAAAATCAATAGCCCTTTGTTGCCGTCCAGCGGAAAAAGCACTATAAAAAGGATATAGCCGTAAGGGTTGATATATCCTAAAAAATTAATGTGGTTGAGCAGCAATACCTGCAATAAAACCAACAGCACAAAGCGTAAGGCATTTATTAAAATGGCGTTATTCTGCATGTTCTACTTGGTTTTCGAGTTGCAGGATTTCTTCGCTGTTCGTATTTTCGATTAAATAGACGTGTTTTAAGTTGGTCATATCATTGAACAGCTTAACTTGCAGATCGTAGTAATTATCGGCTTCGTCAAGGTTGTATTCTTGTATGGTGCCAATTAATATTCCTTCGGGGAAAATGGTCGATTTTCCGCCAGTGATTATGGTGTCACCAAATTTTACGGGAGCCAATCTGGGAATGTCTATTAACTGAACGATATTTGGGTCTTTGGTGTCCCAAGTCAACGTACCAAAGTGGTTCGATTTTTTTAACCGGGCATTGATCTGGCTCTCGGTGTTCAAAATGGACTGGACGGTCGAAAAGTTTTCTGAAACGGCATTAACAATACCGATGATCCCTTTTGAAGAAATAACGCCCATATCGATTTTAACACTGTCTTTTTTCCCTTTTTGGAGCGTGAGGTAGTTTTTTGATTTTGAATAGGTGTTGTTGATAATTCGGGCACTTTTGTATTTGAACCCAGAAGGGATTGTGATGCTGTCTGCACCATGGCTTTCATCGCTGCTTTTTAACGCTTCCAGTTGCGTTCTCAGCCTTTTGTTCTCTTCCAAAAGCCGCTGGTTTTGCTCGTCAAGGCCAAAATACCCGGTTACATTGCTCTTGGCGCTAAAAACGTTTCCACTTATAAAATTGGCCGAACTCACATATTTGCCATTGTGGTAGCCATGCGTTTGTATGGTTAAGTAAACTGAAACAAAAAACAAGACAGCAAACAACAGGAAGTTTTTATTCCGAATAAAGAAAAAGATTATCTGTTGCATGTGCCTTAAATTTTAGGATTGTTTTGCGGTACAGGGCAATGGTGTTGGTTCCTCTTTTTTAAACTTAGGCATGAAATCTCATGTCATAAACGTGCTTTTAATGCTTTTGGTGCAGCCGTCCCTTTTTAAGCCAAGGCGGTTTATTTTATCAATACACTTTTGTATTTGTTCAGGTTTTTCAGGCAGATTCCCGTGCCACGTACTACTGCCCGCAACGGGTCTTCGGCGATATAAACTGGAAGATCGGTTTTTTGGGACAGTCGTTTGTCCAGCCCCCTTAGCATAGAACCACCACCGGCCAGGTAAATACCGGTATTGTAAATATCGGCAGCTAATTCGGGAGGGGTTTGCGATAAAGTTTCCATAACCGCATCTTCAATACGCAGTATGGATTTATCCAATGCTTTCGCTATTTCCCTGAACGACGTCTGCACCTGTTTTGGTTTTCCGGTAAGCAAATCACGTCCTTGCACCGACATTTCTTCGGGCGGAAGCTCCAAATCTTCGGTCGCTGCCCCTATTTGGATTTTTATTTTTTCAGCAGTGCGTTCTCCAACATACAAGTTGTGCTGGGTGCGCATATAATAAATAATATCGTTGGTGAACACATCGCCCGCAATTTTAACCGATTTGTCGCAAACAATTCCGCCTAAGGCTATTACGGCAATTTCAGTAGTACCACCTCCTATATCGACCACCATATTTCCTTTGGGCTGCATAATATCCACACCAATACCAATGGCCGCTGCCATAGGTTCGTGGATAAGATACACTTCTTTGCCGTTTACCCGTTCGGCACTTTCTTTAACCGCGCGCATTTCCACCTCGGTAATCCCGCTGGGAATACAAACGACCATTCTTAGGGAAGGGGTAAGCCATTTTTTCTTTAACGCCGGAATGTCCTTGATGAACATATTGATCATTTTTTCACTGGCGTCAAAATCGGCAATTACACCATCTTTGAGCGGGCGTATTGTTTTAATGTTTTCGTGCGTTTTCCCTTGCATCATGCTGGCTTCGCGGCCCACGGCGATGATTTTTCCGGTACTGCGGTCGCGTGCAACGATGGAGGGGGCATCTACCACAACCTTGTCGTTGTGGATGATGAGGGTGTTGGCGGTTCCTAAATCGATGGCTATTTCTTCTGTTAAGAAATCAAAAAATCCCATAGTTTATGTTGGTGGTATTGAAATTATACGTGATAAGCTGCTGCTGTTCACAAATGTAACATTTTTAGTGTTTAAAATGACGGGTACCGGTAAATACCATGGCCATATTGTTTTCGTTGCAATAATCAATGCTCAGCTCGTCTTTTATGGAGCCTCCGGGTTGGATTACTGCCGTAATTCCGGCCTTGTCCGCTATTTCCACACAATCTGGAAACGGAAAAAAAGCATCACTGGCCATAACAGCCCCATCTAAGTTGAACTTAAAGCTCTTCGCTTTTTCAATGGCTTGCCGTAGCGCATCTACCCGCGAGGTTTGCCCAGTCCCGCTGGCACAAAGCTGTTTGTTTTTGGCTAAAACAATGGTGTTGCTCTTGGTGTGCTTGCATATTTTTGAAGCAAACAACAAATCTTCTAACTCACTATCGGTCGGTTTATTGTTGGTTTTGTGCGTTAATTCTTCTTTAGTATCCGTTTTGTTATCTTTGTCCTGTACCAAAGCACCGTTCAAACAACTTCTGGTGATGGTTTCAGGAAGTTTCGTTTCTTTCTGCATTAGCACTATCCTGTTCTTTTTTCCTTTCAGGGTTTCCAATGCTTTTTCTGAAAAAGAAGGGGCGATCACCACTTCGCAGAAGAGCTTATGAATCTCTTCGGCAGTTGCTTCATCAATTTCGGTATTACTGATTAAAATACCACCGAATGCCGAAACCGGATCGCCTGCCAATGCGTCTAAGTACGCCTGTTTCACGGTTTCGCGTTGGGCAATTCCGCAGGCGTTGTTGTGTTTTAATATGGCGAAAGTTGGGGCCTCGTTTTTAAATTCAGCCATTAGATTTACGGCCGCATCCACATCCAAGAGGTTGTTGTAACTTAATTCTTTTCCGTGTAATTTATCGAACATGGCATCAAAATCCCCAAAAAAATACCCTTTTTGATGCGGGTTTTCGCCATACCTCAATACCTTGCCTTTTGTTTCGCTTATTTTCAGTGACGTGATTTTTTCTTCGGAATTAAAATAATTGAATATTGCTGAGTCGTAATGCGATGAAACATTAAAAGCTTTTGCAGCGAATTTCTTTCTGTCGTTTAATGAAACTGAACCCTTGTTTTCTGAAATTAACTGCAACACTTCTTCGTAATCTTCCATAGAAGAAACGCAAAGCGTATCCTTAAAGTTTTTGGCTGCGGCACGGATTAAGGAAATACCGCCAATATCTATTTTTTCAATAATATCCGCTTCCGAAGCGCCCGAAGTGACTGTTTTTTCAAAAGGGTATAAGTCCACGATCACCAAATCCAGCTGCGGGATGTTGTACTGTTCCATTTCGGCTACATCGTCATCGTTGTCTTGCCGGTTTAAAATACCGCCAAAAACCTTTGGGTGCAGTGTTTTTACTCGACCACCAAGAATGGAAGGGTAATCGGTCACGTCTTCAACAGGAATGACATCCACGCCCAGATCGTTGATGAATTTTTGTGTTCCGCCCGTAGAATAGATGGTTACACCCAGTTTGTCAAGTTGCTTAACAATAGGGGCCAGCCCATCTTTATGGAATACCGAAATTAATGCCGAAGTGATTTTTTTTGTGTTGCCCATGAAATGAAATTTAAACCCTGCCGGTTTTTGCTTTTAACTTGAGTGGCAGGCGGCAAAAGTACATAATTACCTATAAAACTGTAACAAAATAATGCAGAATCCGTCTTATGGTTTCAAACTGTTTCCAAACAATTTTGATACCTTGTGGTTTTAAAAGCAATGAAACGGTTTTCAATAGAAACAGCAGTGATATATTGCTTTACCATTAAATTCCTGAAAAACGAATGTTGGTTTATTTACGGGTTTTAAAAGAAAGCTTTGGCTTTGCGGTCAATGCGCTTAAAAACAACAAACTTCGCACCTTTTTGTCGTTGGTGGGGGTTACCATTGGTATTTTTTCCATTATAGCGGTATTGGCGGCGGTCGATTCGCTTAAAAAGGAAATAGAGGGCAATATCAGTTCACTGGATAAAAGCACGATTATCCTATCGCATTTCTCCTTTGGGCCAACCCATGTGCCGCGATGGAAACGGGAGCAGTTTCCCATGGTAACGTACGAAGAATACCAATACCTTGAAAGCAGTGTGCCTAACCTAGATTATGCCACTTATACTTTAAATGTGCCCAATGAGACCATTAAATACGGAGACAACCAAATTAGTGATGTACCCATTGGCGCAGTAACCAGCAGTTACTATTACATTGAGGCCCTGCAGTTGGACTCGGGCAGGTTTTTTAATGGAGCCGAATCCAACAGCGGCTCGCCCGTGGTGGTATTGGGGTATGAAATTGCCCAAAAACTATTTAACGGAAGCGAACAGGCCATTGGTAAGCAAGTGCGTATTTACGGCAGGAAATTTACAGTAATCGGGGTCCTTGAAAAAGAAGGAGCGGGCTTGTTTGGCGGCTCTAAAGATACTTCCGTATGGATGCCGGTGAACATAGTGCGGCGTATGTATGGCGACAACAATAAAAGTACCTTTCCGCAAATTGTGATCAAGCCAAAAAAAGATATAGACAACGAAGAGTTCATTGCCCTGTTAGGACAAAAACTGCGGCTGAAAAGAGGCCTTAAACCCGATGAGGTAAGCAGTTTTTTTGTCAACCAATTGCAGGGCTTCGCCGATTTGATTGATAATATTACTAGCCAAATGAATTTGGCGGGATGGTTTATCAGTGGATTTTCCTTGCTGGTGGGCGGTTTTGGCATTGCCAATATTATGTTTGTGAGCGTAAAGGAACGGACCAATTTAATTGGGATACAAAAATCGTTGGGTGCCAAAAACCGGTTTATCTTGCTGCAGTTTTTGTTTGAGGCGGTTATTTTGGCTGTAATTGGTGGGTTGATCGGGTTATTCCTGGTCTTTTTGGTTTCAATTTTAGCGTCTCAATTTACGGGTGATTTTGAGTTTGTGCTGTCTCTGTGGAATATGTTTGTCGGTACGGCCATTTCAGCAGTAATTGGGCTTATATCGGGTATTCTTCCGGCAATTTCAGCTTCAAAACTGGATCCGGTTGAGGCGATTAGGACAGGGATGTAACTATTCGGAAAAATTTCAAACTTTAAACCCAAATTTTAAAAAAAACCAATTTTCAAGCTTTGGGCTTCGCCTTCGAGGTTCCAACTTGTGTCTTCTTAAGCTTAATTTTTCTTTATTTCCACCCTTCTATTCAGTGCTTTTCCTGTTTCGGTTTTATTGCTGGCTACGGGTGCTTTTTCACCTTTTCCCTCGGCTTTGAGTCTTGCCGCGTCAATTCCTTTGGCAATGAGCAATTTGATGATGGATTTGGCTCTTCTGTTGGAGAGGTCTTGGTTTGCAGATTCAGTGCCGTCAGCGTCTGTATGCCCAACAATGGTAAGCGATAATTCTGGGTTTTCATTAAGTAGGTTGGTTAAAGCCTCTAAAGTAGCTTTGGATTCAGGTTTGGGAGCATCTTTATTGGTGTCGAAATAAATCCCGTAAAGGTCCACAGAACCTTTTTTGTCAAGCTGTTCTTTCATAAACTCGCCAGATTCCTTTTTTTGTTTTAGAATGAGCTCTACCCTCTTTTTATCGTCTTTATTTAACTCTACCACTACGTTTGCCGATTCATATCCGCTTTTATTTCCATTGACGGAAATGAGCCCTACCGGAATATCTTGAAAATTAAACTTACCTTCTGCATCGCTTAACGTTTCTGCAAGTGCATTGGTGTTAACGGAAACATTTTGTACAGGATTACGCTGTTCATCCAAGACCACTCCGTAAACAGTGCCTGTGCATTCGTAGTTGCCTTTAGGGTTAATGAGCACGTTAACAAAGTCTATTGCAAAACCATCGCCTGCGCCTGTTAAAGGATCGTCGATAAGGATTTCAACTTTTCCATCGGCAAATAATGCTATGTCTTCGGGTAAAATACCGAGGTTTACCAATTTGCCAATAGGCCCGGTTTGCTTGAGGGAGTTGAGTACTTTTTCAACATAGGGAAGCCGTTTTCCGTCCACTGAAAATTGGAACGACGATCCCCAAACGGGGGCTTGAAAATCGTCTGCAAAAAGCTGGATGATCACGTTTTTTATAGGAATGTTTACTTTATCATATTCTATTGTAATGGGGGTTGGAGCGTTATCCGGCCTTTTGGTCCTGGCTGCGTAGCCGTCGCTTCTGCCTTTACCCTTATAGCCGCTTCCAAGGATGATCTTGTCGGTTCCTGGAGGGTCTTTCGGGTCGATATCCCAAGGATATTTGTGTTTTTTAGTGTTTTTGCCGCAAAAAGGATCGAACCCTTCCGACCAGCCGAAACCAAGGTTGTCAATATCACCCACCCTTATTTCAATGTCGGCCTGGTTGCTGTTGGTTGTATACTGGTAATGTTTGCTAAAATTGGTTTGCGCTGACGCACAATAGCTTGTCAATAAAATGCCAACTATTGCTACGGGCACTACTTTTTGGATAGTTTTTAAAACATACATAAGAAAAAAGATTTTACGGTGTATAGGAGTTGTTGTTGTATTGACATAGAAAATTTTACCGGAAATAATAGGCAAGAACTATTGATTAGTCAATAATATTCCCATCAAATATATAGATATTTAATAAAACACTACTGTGAAGATAAATTAGTTCTATTTCCACTTGATGTGTTCAAGTAGTGTCGGCTTTCAAATTAAAATCGGTGGAATGGATTTTATTTAGATGGAAGTCACAAAAAAAGAAAAGATTTGAGCTTCCCGCACCCGGCAATCTACAATATTTCAGCAACTTGCTGGTTTACCCATTCTAGAAAACGTTCATCTTCTTCCGAAAAAGGATCTTCGGTATGGGAGTCGATGTCTATTTGTCCAACGTTTTTTCCGTCTTTAAATAATGGGACCACAATTTCTGCTTTTACGTACATACTGCACGCAATGTAGTTGTTCTGGGCTTTTACATCGGCCACCACAAAATTGGAATTGGTTTCGGCCACTTGTCCACAGATGCCTTTTCCAAAGGGGATGACGGTATGGTCGGTAGGTTCGCCGGCAAAAGCTTTTAAATGCAAGGTTTTTTCCTTGTGGTTGGCAAAATAAAACCCAACCCAGTCGTAATAGCCCATGGTAGTCTGTAACAGTTCGCAGATTTCTGTTAGGCGTTGGCCAATGCTTTCCTTGTCATGTGCTAAAATTGTGGTTACTTTGGGTTTTAAAGCGTCAAAAGGCATAATTGTTTATTTATAGGTAAAAGTATTTTAAAACCAAGACAAACGCCAACGGTAAATGCTTTATTTTTGTTAAAATTTATTCGGATTCATTGAAAAAACTGTTTGTAAAATATAAGGAGGTTGTCCGCTTTGTGCTTCTGTTTTTGGGCACTTATCTGTTGTTTACTTTTTTGTACTCGTTGTATTTAAAGTACGCTGAAAATGGTGCCTTTTATCCCGATTTTTTTACCAATCTGGTGGCTCGGCAAAGCAACGAAGTGATTCGTGCCTTTGGGTACGAGGCAATGGTAAAGCCAGATGTACCGGGATCGTCGATGGGGCTTTACATTAATGAGGTGTTTTTGGCGCGCGTAGTTGAAGGCTGCAATGCGATAAGCATTTTAATCTTGTTTGTTTCGTTTATAATTGCTTTTGCGCAAAAAGTTAAAAAAACACTTCTTTTTATTTTTGCTGGCGTAGCCTTGCTGTATGCGGTGAATATCCTGCGCATTGCAATTTTAACCATCGCACTGTACCATTACCCCGAATACAATGAGTTTTTGCACAAAATTGTGTTTCCCGCCATTATCTATGGCATGGTGTTTTTTTTGTGGTTGTTTTGGGTGCGCGGAATTTCAATAAAACCACAAAGCAATGGGTAAACCATTAACAGTGTTTTTATTGCTGTTGGCCGTACTGGGTTTGGTCGCTGTTCGTTTTTTTGAAACAACGCTCTTTTACGACCCGCTGACTGTATTTTTTGAAACAGGGTATCTAAGCCAAGAACTTCCTGCTTTTGACGGCTTCAAGCTATTGGGGAACATTTTTATAAGGTATGTGCTAAACACCGTCTTGTCGTTATGCGTTATTTGGCTGCTTTTTAAAAAGACCGAAATACTAAAACTGTCCCTGCTGTTGTATGCTGTCTTATTCTTAATACTCGCATTGGCCTATATCCTGTTGCTTTACACCTATCAAGAGGGAAATTACCTCACCCTTTTCTACGTGCGCCGTTTTTTGATTCAACCGTTGTTTTTATTGATCTTGTTGCCGGCGTTCTATTTTCAGAAAAAATCATAAAGCATTTTGTATCTTTGGAAGATATTAATTTTTGAAAACCATTCTTATGAAAAAGTACGCATTTCTTTCTGTTTTATTCGTGGCGATCACCGCTATTTCGTGCAATGACACTAAAAAACAAGCCGAACCGGAAATAAAAACCGTTGATACCAACGCGGAAAGTGAACCCTATACCGCAGCAAAAACCGATGCCGAATTTAAAGATGAAAAAATGGCCAAGGTTTTTGACCAATACATACAATTGAAAACAGCTTTAGTAAACACCGATGCCGAAAAAGCCTCAGCGAAAGCATCAGAACTTATGACTGCTTTTGCCAATGTGGGCGTGGACGATGTCGCATTGCAAGCTGTACAGGATATTGAAGAAAGCGATGATATTAAAGCCCAGCGTACCGCTTTTGTTACCGTTACTTCCGAAGTTGAAAAAATGATGGACGACGCTTTGGCTTCCGGTACCATTTACAAACAGTACTGCCCAATGGCCTTCAACAACGAAGGTGCCTACTGGTTGAGTGAAAGCAAGGATATCATGAACCCCTATTTTGGCGATAAAATGCTGAAATGTGGTCGGGTAGATGCCGAAATACAATAAGTGAAACTGTTTTGGCCAATACTTGGTCGTTGCTTTTTTTTGTATATATGAAATTTTCTGTATGAAAAATTTAGTTGCATTGCTGTTTGCTGTCGTTTTACTGGCTTCTTGCTCAAACTCCAACAAAGAAGAACCGCCGAAATGGCAAGCGGTAAAAACCATTAAACTGGAAGGGGTAAGCCCGATGGGAATTGCAGAAATAAGCAACACACTTTGGGTGAGCGATGCCGTTGGCAACCGCATTGTTTCAGTAGCCGAAAACAACGAAGCCATACAGACTTTAGACTCATTTGTCCGCCCCATGCACATAGCTACCGATGGCAAAAACCTGTTTGTGCCCGAGTTCAACAACAATCAAGTGATGATAACCTCTGGCGTGCAGCGGGCTGTAATACCTGTTGGGGATAGTCTTTCCAAGCCCTCTGCAGTCTCGGTTTTCGAGAATGAGATGGCGGTTTCGTATTTCGAGGATAATCAGGTGCTGTATTCCAATAATGGCAAAGACTGGCTTCACATTGGTAAAAACGCTACAGAAGAAGCGGCATTAAACCAACCCACCGATGTGCAGATCACCCAAGACAACATCTGGGTGGCCGATGGGTACAACAACCGGGTGCAGGTGTATAGCAAAGACGGGAAGTTGCTGAATACTATTGGCGAACAAGACAGTATCGATGTGGCGATGGGGTTGTTTGTTTCTGAAAAAGAACTTTTTGTAACCGATTTTGACAACAACCGTGTGTTGGTTTATGACCACCAGGGGGAATTACTTCAGGAACTTACCAAAGACATCAAGAGCCCTTCCGAGGTTTACCTGCAAAACGATAGGCTTTTTATTTTGAATTACCTGGCAAGCAGTATGGTTGTTTATAAAAAGAAAGCTACCGAAACAGAGTGATTAGCCGGTTGATATGTTTATAAACCTTGAAAAAAGTTTAGTTAAATTTTAGCTAACAGCGTATCACGAATACTTTTTCGACGTAAATTTACAGTGTTCTTAAATTAGAATATTATGGGACAACAAAAGTCAAACAGTAAGCCGATGCCTGCAAAGGCACAGCCTAAAAAACAGGCTAAAAAGGCTCCACAGACTGCTGCTAAGAAGAAGTAATTTGTGGCGGGTTTATTTCGTATAAACCTTTCCTGCAAGGTTTTTAAACTTTGTAGGTGTAAAAAAGAAACTTAATGAGGAGAGAGACCACCCTTAAAAAAGGTGGTTTTTTTGGTTCTTAAAATAAACCAAGATGGCGTGTGTGCTCAACTAATCTAACCACGAAGAATGCTAAGAAAAATCCACGATGAGCACAACGGACTGAACGTTAAACCATCTCTCAAAATGAATGATTTTTAAAAGAAGTAAAAACAGAACATAGTTAAAGCAAAAAGTCCTTTGGATTTAAACCAAAGGACTTTTTTATAACAAATTATTCATTTGTATTGTTTTGGCCTTGTGTAGCTTAGGCTTACATCATGCCTGGCATTCCGCCGCCCATTGGGGGCATTCCGCCACCGCCTTCGTTGTCTTCTTTAATGTCAACCAAAGCACATTCGGTGGTCAAGATCATGCCGGCTACCGAAGCAGCATTTTCCAGTGCAATACGCGTTACTTTTTTAGGATCGATGATCCCTGCTTTCAGCATATCTACATAATCTTCTGTTTTGGCATCGTAACCAAAGTTCTTCTTGCCTTCCAACACTTTATTGATGACAACCGAACCTTCACCTCCCGCGTTTTCAACAATGGTGCGCAAAGGTGCTTCGATGGCGCGTGCCACAATCTGGATTCCAGTTGACTCATCCAAAGTGTCGGTGGTCAATTTTTCCAGTTTTTTCAGGGTGCGCACAAACGCTACGCCACCTCCGGCAACAATACCTTCTTCTACAGCGGCACGGGTGGCGTGCAAGGCATCGTCCACACGGTCTTTTTTCTCTTTCATTTCCACTTCAGAAGCGGCACCTACGTACAATACGGCTACACCGCCGGCCAACTTGGCCAAACGCTCTTGCAGCTTCTCTTTATCGTAGTCGCTGGTGGTCGATTCTATCTGGGCTTTAATTTGCCCTACTCTTGCTTTGATGTCGCTTTTGTTTCCAGCACCGTTTACAATAGTGGTGTTGTCTTTGTCAATGGTTACGTTTTCAGCAGAACCTAACATATCAACAGTTGCATTTTCTAGCGTGAAGCCGCGTTCTTCTGAAATTACGGTTCCACCGGTCAAAATAGCGATGTCTTCCAGCATAGCTTTTCTACGGTCGCCAAACCCTGGTGCTTTTACAGCAGCAATTTTTAGGCTTCCGCGCAATTTGTTCACCACTAAGGTAGCTAATGCTTCGCCTTCCACGTCTTCAGCAATGATCAATAGCGGTTTTCCTTGTTGCGCAACAGGTTCCAATACGGGAAGTAAGTCCTTCATATTGGTGATTTTCTTATCGAAAAGAAGAATCATAGGGTTTTCCAGTTCCGTTTGCATTTTTTCGCTGTCGGTCACAAAATAAGGTGACAAGAATCCACGGTCAAACTGCATTCCTTCCACTACGTCCACGTAGGTTTCGGTTCCTTTGGCTTCTTCTACAGTGATCACTCCTTCTTTACCAACTTTGCCGAACGCTTTGGCAATTAAATCGCCAATTTGCTCATCATTGTTGGCCGATATGGAAGCGACTTGTTTTATTTTATCGGAAGAGTTCCCCACTTTAGTGGTTTGCTTCTCAAGCTCTGCAACGATGGTTTCAACAGCTTTGTCGATTCCTCTTTTCAGTTCCATTGGGTTTGCGCCGGCAGCAACGTTTTTAAGGCCTTCTTTAACAATGGCCTGTGCTAAAACGGTTGCTGTGGTCGTACCATCACCAGCAAGGTCGTTGGTTTTGCTGGCTACTTCCTTTACCATCTGGGCGCCCATGTTTTCGAGAGCATCTTCCAGTTCAATTTCCTTTGCAACGGTTACACCGTCCTTGGTCACTTGTGGCGCACCAAAGGATTTGCTAATAATTACATTGCGACCTTTTGGGCCTAACGTTACTTTTACTGCGTTTGCCAATGCATCTACACCGCTTTTTATCGCGTTGCGTGCTTCTACATCAAATTTTATATCTTTTGCCATTTTAAAAATCTTTGATTTTTAAACTTCCTTGAAGGTGGAAGTTTTAGGTTAATTTTATTTTTATTGAGGTGTCCCCCTCTGTCCTGCGGACATCTCCTCCCGAAGGGGAGGAGAACAGGTATTTACTTTTATAAAAAAATTTGCTTGTGTTTTACAACACCCTTAGATGATCGCTAAAATATCATCTTCGCGCATGATAAGGTAGTCTTTCCCTTCATACTTTAAATCGGTGCCAGAATATTTTCCGTAAAGTACGGTATCGCCTTTTTTCACGGTCATTTCGTGGTCTTTTTTACCTTTTCCTACGGCTACCACGGTTCCTTTTTGTGGTTTTTCTTTGGCCGAATCAGGAATGATGATGCCGCTTGCAGTTTTGGTTTCTGCTTCTTGTGGTTCTACCAGAACCCGGTCTGAAAGGGGTTGAATCTTTACTGCCATATTTCTTTTTTGATTTATAACTTCCAAGAACCCTAAATAGTGTAGGGAGGAAGCTTGTTAAACTTATTGTTTTTATGTTCGGGATTTTAATAGGCAGAAACTGTGCCACTGCCTTTAAAACTGACACATTGAAACAAAAAATGCCAGCTTGGCAGAAGTGAATGTAAGATTACCCCTGATAAATTTTTTTATACGAAAAACCTAGCATAAAAAAACCGCCTTCAAGGAAAGCGGTTTAATTGTATTATTCTGAGAATTTTACTTGGCCGTAGCATCCATTAAGTCATCTTTTGAGTTGTCTGTTTTTTGAGTGTTTAAAACAACTTTCTTTAAAGCATCAAATTCTGCTTTTATACTTTGCAGCTCGCTTAATTTATTTTTTAAAATTTCAATTTCTTGTTGTTGTTCTTGAACGGCTTTGACGAGTGGGACAACGAATAATGAATAGCTAAGAGTGTAGTTGTCTTTTGTTAAATCATCTGGACGCTTGACACCGTTAAATTCATAGTCAAGTTTTTTGGCAAGGGCCTCTACTTCTTGCGCGATAAAACCAGTTTCGATTTGTTCAGTATTTGAGGCAATTTCATGTTCTTTTTTGAATTGACTTAATTTTTTTCTATTGAGTTTATACGTAATTGGACGTAAATTTTTAATGAATTTGAGACCAGGTACATTATGATGTATGTCGTATTTGAAACGGCCGTCAGATATATTTGTAAAAGCTGCATAACCTCCTATTGAAATTACATTTGAGTTGCCTAAACGAATTTGGTTTGTTCCTGCACTCGCACCATTTCCAATTGCTATTGAGTTTTCCCCATATGCATTAGCTTTATTGCCAATGGCTACTGCAGTTGTATCAGCTTCAGAATCATCACCTATTGCTACTGAAAGATCGCCGTAAGCATTGGCCAATCTACCAATTCCTATGCTACTAACATCAGCTTCACTTGAAAAACCAATAGCGATTCCATATTGGTCATACACATTTGCTTCGCTTCCTATGGCTACGGAACCAATCTCTGACGCCAAAGTATATCTTCCAATGGCTATTGCGTCAGTTTGGGAGGCATTAGAGCCTCTTCCAATGGCGGTTGCATCGGTTTGAGAGGCTTTAGCACCTGTCCCTATAGCTGTTGAATTCTTGAATGAAGCAGTTGCTTTACCAGTTAAGCCAGGTCCAATAGTACCTTGACCACCGATTGCAATCGATTTTTCTCCAGATGCTTCTGAATAACCTATTGAGATAGCAGATTGACCGCTAGCCTTAGAAGAACTTCCAATTGCTGTCGCAGTAGCACTTGCTACCGCTGTTCTTCCAAAAGCCAATGCACTACTACCTGAAGCATTTGCTTTATATCCGAATGCTAAAGCATTGTTTGCAGATGCAATGCTTTCATCGCCTATAGATATTGCACTCTCAGCTGATGCAATGCTTTTATTGCCTATAGCTATTGCTCTTTTTCCTGATGCATCGGATTCGGGACCGAAGGCCGAAGCTTTCTGTTCTGCTTTACTAAGGTGGCCAATACTAACAGCAGCCACTCCCGAAGCTTCCGAATTGTGTCCAAGTGCAACTGCAGAATTTTGTAAAGCTTGACTTGAGTTGCCAATAGCAATAGTATTGTATCTATCTGCTTTAGTGTTTCCCCCTAAGAGTAGTGATTTTCCAATAGCAATACCTCCACTTGTTTCTGTGCTGCCATTACCAAGTTCAATTCCGCCGGTAAAATTCAGTTGCCCATCTGGAGTAAAACTAAATTGCTGGGTGTTATTGGTGTAAATTTTAACGGGTTTATTGTTCGTAGTTCCAAAAAAGTCAGTGTCTTCAATTTTATTTCCCTCAAGCTCCCAACCTGCGCCTGTATTGGCGCCGGTATTAATGGCAACCCAATTAGGGATTGTTTGATCCCAATACAAAAATCCAGGCTGAAAACCACCAGATGCAGAGGTAAGAAAGATTAACATCCCGTTTTGATCTGCAGTAGGAACATTAGTTGGTAAGGCGTCCAATCTAGGAATAAGAATGCCGTCTGTATTGCTTGGCGATGTTGCATTATTTGCAGTAACATCGAGCATAGCCTTAGGATTGGTGTTGTTAATACCCACTTGGGCATTAACGGAAAAACAAAATAATAGGAGTAGAGGTAAAAAGAAGAGAGGTTTCATAAAAAGGGAGCTTAAATTTGCACTGACAATATAATATATCTAATTAATACGTCAAAACTTTGTTATTTTAATAATTATAAACGAATGTCATCATTAGTCATATATTGCTGAAAAACAAGATGATGCTTCTTGTTTAAATTATTGTTTTTTTTTAAGAGATTTCTTTTTTAAAAACGGGCAAAAAAAATGCCAGCTTATGACAAGCTGGCATTTTCAATTCTCTTAAACGGACTTTTCTTAGTTCCCTTGTCCCGTAGTGTCTGTGTCTGCATCGGTCGCAGTGGGATCGAGCATTGGGGTTTCAATGGCTTCATCGCCAAAGGTATCGGTTGGGGCTGCGCCGCTTCCGCCCATAATTGGGATGTTGCTCAACAGGATCAACGCCAACAGCACGATGGCCAAGGTCCAGGTGCTCTTGTCGAGAAAGTCGGTCGTTTTTTTAACACCGCCCATTTGCTGGCCACCGCCACCGCCAAAAGTGGAAGACAATCCGCCTCCTTTGGGGTTTTGTACCATAACGACTACCACCAATAAAAAGGCGACAAAAATGATCAAGACTAAAAATATTGTAAACGTACTCATATTATTGTGTATCTATTAGTTTTTCGATTGCACGAATTTGGTCTGCAAAGAAACCACTTTTTTCGGGATTTTTCAAAATTAATATTTTATATGCTTGCATGGCCTTTTTATAGTTTTTTTGTTGCAGGTAAACTTTCGCCAATGTCTCGGTCATCAACGCCTTAGGCGTTTGGGTATAAGGCTCGGCCAGGTTGGTTTTGGAAAGCTGCTGTTCGGCAGGTTTTATTTTGGGTTTTTCCTGAATGAACTTTTCAATCATTTTAAACTTGCGTTCTTGATCTGAGGTCTGGGTTTCTTGTTTTTTTTCCTGAATGCAGGCAGGCAAGGCTTCGGAAATACTTTCATCAACTTTTTGGCTTTCCGTTTTTTTTTCTGCTGATCGGTCGATGGGCTTGGCTTGGGTCAATTTTAACCATTCGCTAAAAGAATGCGTGTCTTTTTTGGTAAAATCGATCGGTTTGTCCAGTTCCAGCGTTTTTTCTGCTTCGGCTTTATCTTTTTCTGAAGAAGTTGCTTCAGGTTCGCCTGTGGTTTCTTCTTCCGAAGGGATACCGGCCAGCTTTTCCACCGAGTGGTATTTGCGTTCAAACAGATCGGGGTTCAAAATGGCCTCGGCTTTTTTCAATTCGGCTTTCATCTGGTTGTCCAGTTCAGTGGCCGTTTGTTTGGAAACATCTTCTGAAACCACTTCAATTTCGTTGACCGCCGGATCGTGCTGCTGAATGAGCTGCGAAATTTCATTTTGGGCGAACGTTTCCGAAGTGATAAATTCAAACAAAATATCGCGGTTGGTGGTGTAAGCGGCAGTAACCTTTAACGCATCGTTGTACAAAAAGCTGCTTTGGTTTTTAAGGGCTTTTAACTGCAAGGCCCGGGCGCTTTGAAAATAGGGGAATTTGCTGATCACTACTTCCAACTGCTCCATGGCCTCTTTGTTCAATTGTTGAGGTTTTGATAGTAGATCGGTATAGGTTTCAGTGTTCAAAATATTACCAATTTGCGAGCGATTTGTTAAAAATATCTTGTGTAATGCGTTCAAAAATCACGTTTAGCGCATCGTCGAGTGCGGCGCCGGTTAATTGTGCGGCACCATCATAATCGTAGTAGAAAGAAAAGCGTTGCTCAAAGTCTTTTTCTTCGTCGTTGGAGTTATAAAACCGGACGTTCACGGCTACGGTCAACCGGTTTTGCGCTGCGGTGCTCTGCGATGTCGCCGTGATGGGCGCGATGTAATATTCCACGATTTCGCCTTCGTAAACAAGGTCGCCGTTATTGTTCACCAGGTCAAGGCTTGTTTGGTTCAGCAAGAGGTCTTGCAGCTGAATGGTGAAATCCCGCGCAATTCCTGGTTCTACAATTGGGGCGTTGTTTTGAAACAGGTTTACCTGAAAGGTCTTGGTGCGTGAATAATCGATATCGGCACCGGTAAACGAGTACACGCCACAACCTTGCAACAGCATTGCGGTTATGCAAATGAACATTATGTGCTTTATTTTTTTCAACTGCCTGCTTGGTTATAGATTGTACTGTTTTATTTTGCGGTAAAGGGTGCGTTCGGAAATGCCGAGTTCTTCGGCGGCGTCCTTGCGTTTTCCGTCGTATTTTTCCAAAGATTTTTTAATGAGCTCCAGTTCTTTTTCCTGAAGCGAGAGGCTTTCTTCTTCTTGGATTTCTTCGGCAAAATCGTATTTGTCGTTTCTTTTTTCTTCTTCGGAATTGCCCCTGGAATGGTTAGGGTCTTTTTCTGAAACTTTTGAAGGAATGCCCAGCACTTCAATATCTGAAGCGGAGTCATCATCTTCCACTATAGATGCCAAGTGCTCTTCGTGGTTGTTGTCTTCATCGTAGATTTTATTGATCAAGGACGAATTTTCTTCCCGCACCTTGCTGGCGTTCCCGCTCTTCATCAACTCCAGCGTCAATTTTTTTAAATCGTTTACATCGCGTTGCATATCGAACAGCACTTTGTACAATATCTCGCGCTCGTTGCTAAAGCTGCTTTCTTCCTTTTTAGTGTTGATTATTGCGGGAAGGTTGCTGCCTACGTTGGGCAAGTAGTTTTTTAAGGTCTCATGCGAGATGGAACGTTCTTGCTCCAAGACCGAAATTTGCTCGGCGATATTTCGAAGCTGCCTAATGTTTCCGCCCCAGCGGTATTTCAATAATAACTCAACAGCGTCATCGTTCAACCGTACCGTGGGCATTTTATATTTTTGGGCAAAATCTGCCGCAAACTTGCGGAACAACAAATGGATGTCGTCCTTGCGTTCGCGCAACGGCGGGATGTTTATTTCTACCGTGCTTAGGCGGTAATATAAATCTTCCCTGAATTTTTCTTTTTGAATGGCCTGCGCCATGTTCACATTGGTGGCGGCCACGATGCGTACATCGGTTTTTTGTATTTTGGAAGAACCAACCTTTAAAAATTCGCCGTTTTCCAGTACCCGTAACAATCGTACTTGCGTAGGTAAAGGCAGTTCGCCCACTTCATCTAAGAAAATGGTTCCGCCATCGGCAACTTCAAAATAACCGCTCCTTGTTGCCGTTGCACCGGTAAAGGCTCCTTTTTCGTGACCAAATAACTCACTGTCTATGGTTCCTTCCGGGATGGCGCCACAGTTTACGGCAATGTATTTTCCATGTTTTCTATGCGAAAGCGCGTGGATTATTTTAGGGATGCTTTCTTTTCCTACACCACTCTCGCCGGTCACCAATACCGAAATATCGGTAGGCGCCACCTGGATGGCTTTTTCTATGGCACGGTTTAATTTGGGGTCGTCCCCAATAATCCCGAACCGTTGTTTTGTTGCTTGTATGCTTTCCATAGTCACCCCCTGCGAAGGCAGGGGTCTTTTTAATTTAATAATATTCAAAACTCCTTTCAATCACTGAACCATCTTCTCTTATCGTTGTGGAACTTATGGGGTAATCGTCTTTCTTATATTGAAAAACGGTTTCTTCTTTTCCTCCCGGTATATTATGGATTGTTGTGACATTATTAATAGAATATGAAGTGTCAAAAGTAAAATCAATATCATATAAATAATGTTCCGTAAGGATATATTGCATAGGCTTCTTTATGAAAAATTGAAATAAGGGATTTGGCGTATCAACTGTTTCAAAAATATACTTTCTTCCATTCAGTTGACTTATTTCGCTGACTTGATTATCCTTGTATTTAATAAAATTTGTAATCCAAAAACTTGGACCTGATTGATGATACGTCTCTATAATCTTTCCTTTATTATCAAACTTTATATAGCCAGACCTTTCAGTTTCCAACTCCTCAAAGTCAACTCTATTTGTGCTATATGTAAATGTAGTATGATAAGGCTCGTGAGTGCCATCCCCATAATCGGTTAATTTCACTAATTGATTATTGCTGTTATACTCATAAGTGCGATGATTTCGTGCAAATTCATCATTTTCAGAATATAACTTTATGCTTTCTAAATTTTGTTGGTCATTATAGATAAAAAGTGAATAAGGCCTTTCGTTTTCACTACTTCCATCAAATATCCATATTTCTTTAGAAACAGTTCCGTCCTCATTATAATATCTAATGAAAGTATCATTGTTATGAGCTTCAGTTAGTTTTGAAATTTTCAAATCAACCGTTTCTTCAGTCTCTTCAGCCTTGTTTGAATCATCTGAAGAACAACTCAAAAAAAGGATGGGGATTAAAAGCAGCAATACGTTTTTCATTCTTAATTATTTTCTGAATATCCCACAGCTTCCCCAATCAAGGTGGCCGTAGTGCAATCGTTTATTTTCACATTTACAAAGTCGCCTACTTTATAGTGTTCTTTTGGGAAAACCGCAACGGTGTTTTGCTCGGTACGGCCGCTCCATTCTTTATCGCTTTTCTTGGATTCTTTTTCAATCAATACTTCCACGGTTTTGCCCAAAAACTGTTTGGTGCGGTAAGCGCTGTGCTGTTGTTGCAGGTTTACGATCTCGGTCAACCGGCGTTTTTTAACGGCTTCTGGTACATCGTCTTCCAGTTTGCGCGCGGCCATGGTCCCAGGCCTTTCTGAATACATAAACATAAACCCGAAGTCGTACTTAACGTATTCCATTAAGGTTAAGGTGTCTTGGTGGTCTTGTTCTGTTTCCGTAGGGAAACCAGCGATCATGTCCTGCGAAATGGCACAATTGGGGATGATTTCGCGTACCTTGTCAATCAATTCAAAATATTCTTCGCGGGTGTGCTGGCGGTTCATTTCTTTTAAAATACGGGTACTTCCGCTTTGTACCGGTAGATGGATGTAATTGCAAATGTTTCTATGTTTCGCCATGCTGTGCAACACGTCTTCGGTCATATCCTGCGGGTTGCTGGTAGAAAACCGAATGCGCATCTTGGGTTGTGCGGTTGCCACCAAATCCAATAGGCCGGCAAAGTTGGTGGCCGTGGCTTTTTGCATGTCGGTCGCGTTTTTAAAATCTTTTTTCAACCCGCCGCCGTACCACAAGTAACTATCCACGTTTTGGCCCAAAAGGGTTATTTCTTTGTAGCCTTTTTCGGCTAAATCGTTTACTTCGGCTACAATACTTTGTGGATCACGGCTGCGTTCGCGCCCTCTTGTAAACGGCACCACGCAAAAGGTGCACATATTGTCGCAGCCACGGGTAATACTCACAAAAGCGGTTACGCCATTGCCGCCCAAACGTACCGGTGATACGTCGCCGTAAGTTTCTTCTTTGCTCAGGATAACATTTACGACATCGCGGCCGGCTTCAACCTCTTCAATTAAATTGGGGAGGTCTTTGTAGGCATCGGGGCCTACTACCATGTCCACGATTTTTTCTTCTTCCAGAAACTTGCTTTTTAAGCGTTCGGCCATACAGCCCAAGACGCCTACTTTCATTTTTGGATTGGTGCGTTTTACGGCGTTGTATTTTTCAAGGCGTTTTCTCACGGTCTGTTCGGCCTTGTCCCGGATGGAGCAGGTGTTAACCAGCACCAAATCGGCCTCATCCAGTTGTTGGGTGGTGTTGAAACCTTCTTTTGCCAAGATGGAGGCCACAATCTCGCTGTCGCTAAAATTCATTTGGCAGCCGTAACTTTCAATATAGAGTTTTCTGGCGTTTTGCTGTTGTGGTTCTAAAACCAACGCTTCGCCTTGTTTGTTTTCGTCAATGATTTTCTCTTCCATAGTTCAATCTAAATAATATGAATTGCTATAAAAACAATTGGATGGGCAAAGATACAATTAAAAACGGGTTCGTGCCAAAATGGCAGTTTTCTTTTTTATAAATTTACCATCTAAACAACCAAACCAATCAAAAAAATGAAACATGTGATATTTCAGAAAGTAGAACAAGCCAACAAACCAGATTTTGGCGATGTATTGTCAAAGAGTTTTGAGCTGTTCAAAAAAGTATGGGTAGAAGGCACCGTGCACGTTTTAATTACATTTGCTATAGCTATTCCCGTGATGATTTTGGCTTACCTTCCATTAGTGCCCGTGATGATAGCCGATAGTAAATTGCCCCATGGAGAGGAATTCGACCCTTTTGTAGCCTATTCATTACCGGTAATTATAGGGTATATTTTGCTTTTGCTTGTGTTGATCCTTGTTTCGCAAGTGTTTGCCTATGGGATTTCCGCCCATTTTTATAAGGTTATTCAAAAAGCGGACACTGGCAAGCCACTTGATACCGGTGGTTATTTTGTTTTTCTGAAACGTAATTTCGGAAAACTTTTTGTTTTGTCATTGACAGCCATGGGGATTGCCCTTTTAGCGACATTATTATGTTACCTTCCATTATTTTACGTGATGGTTCCCTTGCAGTTGTTTATTGTGCTATTTGCTTTTAATCCTCAATTGTCCGTTTCAGAAATCATCAAGGCAAGTTTTAAATTGGGCAACAAATTCTGGCTTATCATTTTTGGACTCATCATTTTATCTAGCCTCATTGCGCAATTGGGAATGTTGTTGTGTTTTGTGGGGGTGTTTGTGACGGCTTCTTTCGTGCATTTGCCTATGTATTATGTGTATAAAGATTCGATTGGTTTTGATGAAGATCCTTTGCCTTCGGAAACAGTGACTATATAATTAGGGAGTCATTTTTTTAAAACTTTATTTATTTCAGCAAGCGCCTCTTTCTCATCACCCCAACCTTCGATGACTATCGTATCTGCGGGGTCATAATTGGAAAACCAAAGCTCGATAATCTTTAGGGCATCGGGATATTTTTCTGAAAATTCAGTTAATGATGTAGCCGAAACCGTTTGGAGTCTTTTTTCTGAAGGAATACAGATCACCTTATAGTCCTGTTCGCCATTGTCCATCAATTTAAGCATGCCTATTGGGATGGTTTCCACCACAGAGCCCGAAAGCAAACTGGAAGAAATAACCAGCGCATCCAACGGGTCGCCGTCGCCACCTTTTTCTGGATCTGAATAGGTAGAAGGGATAAACCCGTAATTTCCCGGGTACGGCAAGTATTCGATAAGGCGGTCTTTCCCGTTCTGTTGGTCTACTTTTAATTTGTTGAGTTTTTTGTTATATTCTATTTTGGCATTAGTACCGGCCGGTATTTCAATGGCCACGTGAACCGCATTGTTGCTTGAAAAAGTAGGCACATCTGCCAAAGACCGGCAACTTTGAAGTAAAAAGACAGCCGTTCCTACAAGCATCAACTTTAAAGCGAGCTGTTTTCTAAGTGCAAAAAATGAAATCATACGTTGGGTGGTATTAAAATTTGATCATTTAATCTCTTGATTTTTTGGCTTATATCGTGTTAACGGAAACCTAAATTTTATTGGCCGAACAACGGAGTAAAAAAAATCACATACTTTTGTAACCCAAACAAAAATCAATATGGCAAAGAATTTAGTGATAGTAGAGTCGCCCGCAAAGGCTAAGACCATTGAAAAATTCCTCGGAAAAGATTTCAAGGTCACCTCCAGCTTTGGGCACATTGCAGACCTGCCGTCCAAGGAAATAGGGGTGGATACCGAAGGGGATTTCACGCCTAAATATATCGTGCCAAGCGATAAAAAGAGCTTGGTAAGGGATTTGAAAAAATTAGCTAATAGCGCTGAAACCGTATGGCTGGCGAGTGATGAAGACCGGGAAGGAGAAGCGATAGCGTGGCATTTGGCCGAAGAGTTGGACCTGAAAGACGAAAAAACAAAACGCATTGTTTTTCACGAAATCACGAAAACCGCCATTTTAAAAGCAATAGAAAACCCTCGAAAAATAGATTACAACCTCGTCAATGCCCAGCAGGCACGCCGTATTTTGGATCGCTTGGTAGGGTATGAGCTTTCCCCGGTATTGTGGCGAAAGGTAAAAGGAGGCCTTTCCGCTGGGCGTGTGCAAAGTGTGGCCGTGCGTTTAATTGTGGAACGCGAACGCGATATCGAGGCCTTCAGTCCGGTGGCTTCGTATCGCGTGGATGCCGAATTTAAAACCGAAGACGGCAGCACCTTTAAAGCAAAAATTCCGAAGAATTTTGAAACCGAAAAAGAAGCACGCGAATTTCTTCAGAAAAACGTAGGTGCCAACTATAAAATAGCCGACCTCACCAAAAAACCGGCAAAAAAATCACCAGCACCGCCATTTACCACCTCTACCTTGCAGCAAGAAGCGTCGAGAAAATTATATTTTTCGGTAGGAAAAACAATGACCATCGCCCAACGTCTGTACGAAGCTGGCTTAATCACCTATATGCGTACCGATAGCGTGAACCTTTCCAATGATGCCAAAAAAGCGGCCGAAAAGGAAATCGGTTCGGCGTATGGCGAAAAATACAGTAAACCGCGCAATTACAAAGGAAAATCGAAAGGAGCGCAAGAGGCCCACGAAGCCATACGGCCTACCGATATGTCGCGACACGGCATCAGTGGGGATCGCGACCAAGAACGGTTGTACGATTTAATATGGAAACGAACCATTGCTTCACAAATGAGCGATGCGCAATTGGAGCGAACCAATGTGAAAATAGATGTACTCGGAAAAGAAAAAGTAGAAGAGCAATTTACTGCCAATGGCGAAATGATAAAATTTGACGGTTTCCTTAAAGTATATCTGGAAGGTACCGATACCGAAGACGAAGAAAAAGACGGCATGTTGCCAAAATTGACCAAAGGCGACACTCTCGACAACAAGTACATAACTGCCACCGAACGCTTTACAAGGCCTCCGTACCGCTTCACCGAAGCTTCCCTCGTGAAACGGTTGGAAGAGTTGGGTATTGGACGTCCGTCAACGTACGCACCTACAATTTCTACTATCATCAGCAGAAATTATATTGAAAAAGGAACGGTGGAAGGTGAGGAGCGCAAATACCTTCAGTTAACGTTGGCGAAGGATACTGTTAAAGATAAAACGCTGACCGAAACTGTTGGCAGTGATAAAGGAAAATTGGTGCCCACCGATATTGGGATGATCGTGAACGACTTTTTGGTGGAGCACTTCGGAAATATCCTTGATTACAACTTTACCGCTAAAGTGGAAGAAGATTTTGATGACATAGCCGAAGGAAAAGAAGAGTGGAAAGAGATGCTTCAGGAGTTTTATGAAAAATTCCATCCCCATGTGGAAGATGTGCAGGAAAATGCCGAACGAGAGAGCGGGGAACGTATTTTGGGTGAGCATCCTGAAAGTGGAAGGACCGTTTTGGTTCGATTAGGAAAATACGGCCCTATGGCCCAAATTGGGGCGCCAGAAGATGACGAAAAACAATTCGCCAGCCTCCGTCCAGACCAGCAATTGCATTTGGTAACTTTAGAAGAAGTGCTGGACTTGTTTAAACTGCCAAAAGATTTAGGGGTGTATGACGGCGAAGAGGTAGAGACCAACAACGGCCGTTATGGGCCGTATGTGCGTTGGGGGAAAAAATTCATTTCACTTCCCAAAGGAATGGATCCTCTTGATGTTGATATGGCAAAAGCCAAAGAATTGATAGAAGAAAAGAAAAAAGCCGATGCCCCCATTTATGAATACGAAGGATTGCCCGTAACCAAAGGGAAAGGCCGTTTTGGTCCATTCATTAAATGGAACAATATGTTCATTAATGTGAACAAAAAGTACGATTTCGATAACCTTTCGGAAGAAGACCTCATTGAACTCATCGAGGCCAAAAAGCAAAAAGAAATAGACAAGCTCATCAACGAATGGCCTGATGAAGGCATTCGGTTGGAAAAAGCACGGTGGGGTCGTTTCAACCTTATTAAAGGCAAAACCAAGGTAGAGCTGCCAAAATCAACAAAAGCCGATAAGATAACCTTAGAAGAAGCCAAGGATATTTTAGAGAAGAAAGCGCCAAAAAAGAAAACGCGTAAAAAATCAACCAAGAAAAAGACTGCCAAGAAAAAATAATGATAGAATTTCTCTCGCCGATTTCAAAAAAAACGATCGCGCACAAAGAGGTTTTGCCCGAAGGCGTTTTAGGGAAACAGATTGATGCCCATACCGCCGAAGGGGAATTGCCCGATTTACAACATACAAAGTTCGCCCTCTTGGGCATACTAGAAAACAGGAAGGATGTAAATTATCTGGGCGAAACCGTTTCGTTGGATGCGTTTAGAAAAGCGTTTTATGCCCTGTATCCAGGCAATTGGTCACACGGCATTGTCGATCTGGGCGATATCAAAAAGGGCGAAACTGTGGAGGACACCTATTTTGCCGTTAAAACAGTGGTGGAGGCCTTGTTGAAAAAAAAGATTGCCCCATTGATTTTAGGCGGAAGCCAAGACCTGTTATATGCTCAGTACCGTGCGTACGACTCCCACGGAAGTATGGTGAATATAGTGAACGTGGATACTAATTTTGACCTTGGCGATGCCGAGAAACCCATCAACAATAAATCCTATGTTGGTAAAATCATTGTCGATAAACCTTACAATCTTTTTAACTACAGCACATTAGGGTATCAGTCTTATTTTAACCCTCCAGGCGAGATTGCTTTAATGGAGAAACTGTATTTTGATGCGTACAGATTGGGCGAAGTAACCCGCGACATTACGGTTGTCGAGCCCATTTTGCGGGATGCCGATGTGGTGGCTTTGGATATTTCGGCAATAAAAAGCACAGAAATGAGTTATGCTACTACAGCCAGTCCCAACGGGTTCGATGGACGGGAGATTTGTGCCATATCCCGTTATGCGGGAATCAGCAACCGTGTGAGTTCTTTTGGGATTTATGAACTGAAAGATTTTAAAAATGCTGAAACCGGTGCTATGTTGGTGGCACAGGTGCTTTGGTATTTTATCGAGGGTGTTAATTTTAGGGTTCAAGAAGGTGATTTTAGCAATGACCAGCACTATACCACCTATAAAGTACCGGTCGATGACGATATTTTAGTGTTTAAAAAGAGCAATAAAACCGGAAGATGGTGGATTGAGTTGCCTTTTATTTCAAATGTTAATAATAAATTAAAAACACCAACGTTATTACCTTGCACTTATGGCGATTATTTGAGTGCAACCAATCAGGAAATCCCTGAGCGGTGGTTTAAGGCCCGCCGCAAAAACGAAGTATAATCTAACAAACTAAGAACAAAGAGAGTTAAGGTTTTTTTAAAAATATGTTGCTTTTTAAATATTTTATAAATAGGTTTACGCCCTTAAATCTCGAAAACTTAACCTGATACCTATGAAGAAGTTTATTGCATTAACTGCGATCGTTGCCTTTTTATTTAGTTGTAATTCCGGAGACCGGGGTGAGCTAATAGGCGCCGAAGGTAAAAAATGGCATCCCGAAAAACCATATGGGATGACTCTTGTCCCTGGTGGATCTTTCATCATGGGTAAAGCTGACGACGACTTTGTGGCCGTTAACGACGCGCCTACAAAAACCGTGACTGTTCGTTCGTTCTATATGGACGAAACCGAAATCACCAATGCCGAGTACCGACAGTTCGTAAACTGGGTACGCGACTCTACCGTACGCCTTAAATTGGCAATCTTGGCCGATGAGGTGGGCGAAACACCCGGCAATGGCGGTATTGGCGAATATGCGTTTGTGGACCAAGAAAACGAGGAAATGACCCCTTGGGAACAATACAACTACGACAATTATTACGGCATGGGCGAAGATTACTATGCAGGAAGAAAAATCAATAACGATATTGATATTATTTGGGATACTTCAGAATTTCCAGATGAATACTATTCCGAAGTGATGGACACCATGTACATCCCAGCTGAAGAAGCCTACAACGGCCAGCGTACCATTGATGTGGACAAATTGAAATTTCAGTACACCTACATGGATATTGGTGCGGCGGCAAAAGCCAAAAACAAAAACAGAAAAGACTTTATAAAAAAGGAAGAGATAAAAATCTATCCAGACACTACCGTTTGGATAAAAGACTTCAACTATTCTTATAACGAACCAATGCACAACGACTATTTTTGGCACGAAGCCTACAGCGATTATCCCGTGGTTGGGGTAAACTGGAAACAGGCCAAAGCATTTTGTGCGTGGAGGACCTTGTATAAAAACGCCTATCAAAAATCCCGAAACCGTCAGCATGTAAACTCGTTCCGTCTTCCTGGGGAAGCAGAATGGGAGTACGCTGCGAGAGGGGGATTGGAATCTGCTACCTACCCTTGGGGTGGCCCTTATGCAAAAAATGATAGAGGTTGTTTTATGGCAAACTTTAAACCCTTGCGTGGCGACTACGCTGCTGATCAAGCGCTTTATACCGTTGAAGCAGATGCGTATGAACCAAATGATTACAACCTGTACAACATGGCCGGTAACGTAAGCGAGTGGGTCGCTTCTTCTTACGATCCCGCTTCGTATGAATATACATCGACCATGAACCCTAACGTGAACGATCCCGACAATATGCGAAAAGTGGTTCGTGGCGGTTCTTGGAAAGATGTTGCCTACTTCTTGCAAGTAAGCACCCGCGACTATGAATATGCAGATTCTGCACGAAGCTATATCGGTTTCAGAACGGTACAGGACTATATGGGTACCGATGTAACCCTTAACGAAAATTTTGGTGACGGACGATAAGCCCCTGTCTTGCAACCAACCTTTAACTTAAACAAAAACATAACTTAACTAATCTAAACTAAAAACTTTTCAATTATGGCACAGTCAAAATCATCAAAAAAACTGTTTAATATGGCCTATGGCCTTGGTGCGTCTATCGTAATATTAGGAGCTTTATTTAAAATCCTGCACTGGGAGTTACCTTTAGGCTTTGCTACCTTAACAGGTGGGTTTCTACTCGCAGTAGGACTTATTACCGAAGCAATCATTTTTGCTATTTCGGCCTTCGAGCCGGTAGATGACGATTTGGATTGGTCTTTGGTATATCCTGAACTGGCAGGAGGCCAAACTAGGGCAAAAAAGAAAGAGGAAGCTAAAGATGCAGAAGGATTGCTGTCCAAAAAACTGGACGCTATGTTGAAAGATGCCCGTATCGATTCAGAATTAATGAACAGCTTAAGCACGAGCATCCGTTCTTTTGAAGGAGCTGCAAAAGGCATGGCCCCAACGGCTGAAGCTATGAGCTCTACCAAAAAATACAGCGAGGAAATGGCCTTGGCAGCAGCCCAGATGGAATCGTTGAACAGCTTGTACAAAGTTCAAGTAGAATCTACCAGCCGCCAAGCCGAAGTAAACGAGCAAGTAGCCGAAAACGCGACCCAGCTAAAACAACAAATGGAGCATTTGGCAACCAACCTATCATCGCTTAACGGTGTGTATGGTGGAATGCTTTCAGCAATGAACAGAAACTAATCCGGTTTTTCAACCAACTATCTTTAATTTTTAAAAAAGAAACACATGGCACAAGGAAAACTAGGACCCCGGCAGAAGATGATCAACCTGATGTATTTGATCTTTATCGCTATGCTGGCTTTAAATATGTCAAAAGAAGTACTGTCTGCTTTTGGACTTTTAAATGAAAAAATTCAATCTTCAAATGTAGATGCTTCACAGCGAAATCAAGCATTTATGGAAGGATTAGCTACCAAAGCTAATGATGAGCCAGCACAATATGGTGCTGTGGAAGAAAAGGCGAAAGAGATTTCAGCAATCACATCAGATTTAGACACCTATCTTGAAAATCTAAAGGCTGGTGCTGTTAAAAATATGGAAGACCCTACCGAATATGAGGTAATGGATAAAGCAGATTATTTTAACAACCTATTTTTTGTAGGCGATAAGTTAAGGCCAGAAGGACAAGAATTCATTGATAAAATGAATACGTATCGAACCTCAATGATCGAAGTTCTTTCTGATACGGCTGTTGCTAACAAGGTTGCGGGAGTAGAAGCGTTAAAAGAAGATATCAATGATAACTTTAGCACGGATCCTGTTAAAAGAGAGGGAGGCAATCAAAATTGGTTGAATTATCATTATGAAGGGTTCCCTTTAATTGCTTCGTTGACTAAAATGACATCTATTCAAAATGATGTAAAGACAAATCAAAGCGAAATACTGCAGAAAATGCTATCTGGTCAACAAGCTATGGCTCTTTCTTTTAATAAGTATACAACACTTCTTGAGCAACCTAAATCAGCTTATTATTCAGGTGAAAATTTTAATGGGGCAATTGTACTTGGAAAAAAGGACGATGCTACAAAACCAGATAGTGTTGAATTAACTTTAGATGGAAAACCTTTAACTGAAAATCAATATACTATTGAAGATGGGCGTGTTTTACTAAATATTAGTGCTGGAAGTCCAGGTGATCACGAAATTAAAGGTAAACTGGTATTTTTGCAAAATGGAAAACCAGTAGGTATTAATGTTGATCAAAAATTTTCAACCATTTCAAAACCTAATTCAGCTGTGATTTCTGCCGATAAAATGAACGTGGTGTATCGTGGTGTGGACAACCCAATGACGGTCTCCATCCCCGGTATTCCAGATAATAAGGTAAATGCCACTGCTCCTGGTTTGAGTAAAGTCTCCGGTAGTAAATATGTAATGCGTCCTACTTCGGGATCAAAGGTGACAATTACAGCCAGCGGAACTTTACCCGACGGGCAACGTATAAGTACCCCAAAAGAATTCCGTATCAAAGGCATTCCAGCCCCAATTGGAGCGGTGCGTGGCGAAACGGGAATTGTAAGAATGCAGCGGCAAGGACTGGAGATTGCCAGTATAAGCGCCATTCTTGAAGACTTTGATTTTGACCTTAACCTACGGGTAACCGGTTTCAGCTTTAAAGTTTCAGGACAACCTACTGTAACGGTCAATGGAACTAAACTAAACGCCCAAGCCAAAGCAGCCTTGCGTAGGGCAAAACGTGGCGAAGCGGTACAAATTTACGATATCAATACCAGTATTTCAGGCAGCAATGTTAAGTTGAAGAAAACAGCTCCTGTATTTATTGAGTTGACAAATTAGAATACTAAAATAAAGACTATGAACAATAAAAATGTTATTACGGCGGTTTTTGGCCTTGTCATGTGTTTTGGTGCCTCGGCACAGGTAAACATATTGAATGCCGAGACCCCGGAGGATATAGGCAAAAAGACCGAGGCGCAAATTGCCTATGATAATGATGAGCCTTTACCCTACGGTTATGTAGATGAACGCGATGTACTGTGGTCTAAAGCCGTTTGGGAAATCATTGACCTGGACGAACGGGTAAACTTTCCGTTGTATTACCCTATCGACACCAATAACATTGGTTCAGAACGTCGGTCTTTGTACGATGTGCTGGTTACTGCCATTAAAAACGGTGAAATAGAGCACGTGTATGCAGATTCCTATTTTACTGAAAAAAGAACCTTGGACGATCTTAGCGCCTCATTGGTATATAGCGACACAACCGACCTTGGTATTGAGCAGTTCAATGCCGAAGGGAAAGTGGACGAACAGTACATTCGTAAATTCACCTTAGATGCCGGTGATCTCGAAGAATGGAGAATTCGTGGCCTTTGGTACATCGATAAGCGCCAGGGCGAATTGAAGTACCGTTTGTTGGGCATTTGCCCAGTTGCAAACGAAGCCCGTTCGAAAGCATTCCCAGACGATAACATCGACAGTAAAGTTGAATTGTTCTGGGTATGGTTCCCCGGTGCACGGGAAGTGTTGCACAACGCAAAAGCTTTTAACCGAAAAAACACCTCGCAACCCATATCGTACGACCATTTATTGAACTCAAGGCGTTTTGATGGCCTTATCTATAAGGAAGATAACGTACAGGGCGACCGTGGCGTACGCGACTACATAAACGACAATGCTCTAATGCAATTGTTGGAGTCTGACCGTATTGAAGAGAAAATACGCAACATGGAAATAGACCTTTGGAACTATTAAGAAATCCAATAAAACTAGTCTAGTAGTATTGATATTAAAAAACCCTCCAGTTTTAGGAGGGTTTTTTTAGTTTATAGGGTTATGTATAAGGCTTTAAGCCTTGATCTGGCAATCTTCGCAATCCTTTACTTTGCCGTAATAGGTCTCACGGTATTTGTGTATGGTTTTAAACGGAATGTTTAAAAACCGCTTTTTTACATAGATCACTTTGGCAGTAAACATGCCCATTTTTTGGGTAAATCGTTTTTCACTCTTTGTTTTTCGTTTCACTGAAACTAATTTCATCACTTTGTTTTAAAGTTAGTGTACAAAGAAACAAAGACTTACGGTTTTATGCAAGTATGCTTTGTTAAACATAGATTAATCCTTTTCAACGATGCCTTCTTTCATAACAAAAACAACGTTTTCCATCGTTTTTATGTTTTGGGTGGGATCATCCTTAACGGCAATGATATCGGCTAAGTAACCAGGCTGCAATTGTCCTAGGTTGCTTTCTTGGCCTAATAACTTGGCACTGGTTATCGTTGCTGACTGTAATGCTTCTATAGCCGGCATTCCGGCCTCGACCATATAACCAAATTCTTTTCCGTTGTCGCCGTGTGGGAACACGCCAGCATCGGTGCCAAAAGCAATAGAGACACCTTTTTTATAGGCCCGTCTAAACATGTCTTGAATTTGAGACCCTATTTCTAATGCCTTTGGGACAATAATTGCCGGATAGTACCCGTCCACTTTTGCTTTCTCGGCTACATATTTTCCTGCACTTATGGTAGGTACTAAATAAGCATCGTGCTGTTTCATTAATTCCATGGTTTCGTTGCTCATCAATGTCCCGTGCTCTATGGTTTTTACTCCAGCCCTAATGGCACGTTGCATTCCATCATCGCCATGGGCGTGGGCGGCCACTTGCATATCGTAATCTTGGGCTGTTGTAACAATAGCTTTAATTTCCTCTTCGGTAAACTGTGGGTTTTTACTGTTCTTGGCAACGCTTAACACCCCGCCGGTAGCTGTGATTTTTATCCAGTCGGCACCGTTTTTATAGCGTTGCCTAACGGCTTTTTTGGCATCGTCCGTGCCGTTGACCACGCCTTCTTTAGGTCCCGGATCGTCCATTAAGTTGCGTTTTCGGCCATTGGTAGGATCGGCGTGCCCGCCGGTGGTGCCCAATGCTTTTTCGGCAGTGAAAATTCTTGGACCTGTAATTTTTCCGTTGTTTACGGCATTCCGTAATGCAACGTTAACACCGCTTCCGCCCAAATCGCGAACCGTGGTAAAACCAGCCATCAACGTTTTATAGGCGTATCCTACAGCGTTAAGGGCCACATCGGCCTCGTTTAAGGTGAAAGGTTTCAGGTAATTATCGGGACTGGTTTCCCCTTCCAAATGTACGTGCATATCAATCAAGCCGGGCAGGACGGTCTTGTCTTTTAAATCGATGGTGGTGTCTTGCTCGTTTTTGGCGGTTAGATAACCGTTTTCAATGGCTTCAATTTTAGTTCCTGAAACGATAATGGTTTTCTGGCTCAGCACCTTTTCATTTTTCACATCAACCAATTTGCCACAGTGCAAATAGGTTTTTTGGGCTAAACTTCCGAAAGAAATAAAGAGAACAGTAAGTAAGATGTAAAAGTTTTTCATCATAGGGTGTAATTTGAGTGTTTATTTTTTAAAACGATTCTATCATGGATGTCGAAAGTAAATAAGATGTTAAATTTCAACAAAAACTGGCGCAGGACTGAAAGACTTATGATTCATAATATTTGCTACTTAACAGGTTAATAACAATATTAATAAATAAATGCGTAAGAAATTCAATAAACTTATCTTACGTCTAATGCTGTCTTTAGTCAAAAATTTTAATACAACTCAAATTTAGGGTACACCCTTCAAAACGATAGTTAAATCACTTTTTTACTGCGAACTTTTTGTTCCCATTTCCAGGCAGATGCCAAAGCTTCTTCCAACGATTTTTCGGCTTTCCAACCCAGAACCTCATGGGCTTTCTGTGTGTCGGCATAAACGGCCGTTACATCGCCTGGACGCCTATCTACTACTTTATAATTCAAGTTTTTCCCGGTTACTGCTTCAAAAGTATTTATGATTTCAAAAACAGAGCTTCCCGCTCCGGTACCAATATTGAATAACTCAAAATTAGTGTTGTTTTTATTGTTCAAAAGCCGCTGCATGGCTATGACATGCGCTTTGGCCAAATCGACCACGTGAATGTAATCGCGAATGCAACTTCCATCGGGAGTATCGTAATCATCTCCAAAAACAGATAACTGTTCCCTAATGCCAGCTGCCGTTTGTGTAATAAACGGAACTAAATTTTGGGGAACACCAATTGGCAATTCCCCTATTTCAGCACTTTTATGGGCGCCAATGGGGTTAAAATACCGCAAGGCGATCGCTTTTATTTCAGAAATGGAACATACATCATTTAAGATTTCCTCGCTTATTTGTTTAGTGTTTCCGTAGGGGGACATGGCCTTTTTTACGGGTGCTGTTTCGGTGATGGGCAACGAGTCGGGTTCGCCATATACCGTGCACGACGAACTGAAAATAATATTGTTGATGCTATGAGCCTTGCATTCCTGCAATAGATAAACAAGGGTGTTCAAGTTGTTTTCATAATACAACAAGGGGTTTTCCACGCTTTCACCAACGGCTTTACTCGCCGCAAAATGAATCACCCCGTCCAGATCGTTATGGGTTTTGAAAAATTCGGTGACATCGGCTTTGTTGCGAAGGTCCAAGCGCTCAAAAGCAGGAGCTTGACCGGTAATATTGGTGATACCACCCAAAACATCCAAAGAGGAGTTGGACAGGTTATCGATAACCACGACCTCAAATCCGGTGTTTTGAAGTGCTACAACAGTATGGGAGCCAATGTAGCCCAATCCTCCGGTTACGACTATTTTTTTCATGATTTTGTTATAAAGTTGATGAGTGTTTTGGTAATGAAGGCAATTTGCTCGTCATCCAGTTCGGTGTGCATGGGGAGTGAGATTACTTCGTTCACCAGTTGGTTGGTGACCGGAAAATCGGCTTCGTTATAACGGTCGTCCTTATAAGCTTTTTGAAGGTGCAGTGGAATAGGATAGTATACCCCGCACGGGATTCCGTTATCGTTTAAATGTTTTACTAATGCATCCCTATCGGTACCTAAAACCCGAAGCGTATATTGATGGAACACGTGGCAATCACACACCTCGCAAACCGAATTTTCGGCTTCGCAATACCCAGTGGGTATCACGATATTTTGAATGCCTTTCAATGCTTTTGAATAAGCCCTTGCGGCATTTCTACGGGCGGCATTATAGGCATCGAGCTTTGGTAATTTTGCTCGTAATACGGCAGCTTGAATGGAATCCAAACGCGAATTCACCCCAACCACATCGTGATGGTAGCGAACGTACATTCCGTGGTTTACAATGCCACGGATGGTATGGGCCAAATCGTCATCATTGGTAAAAATAGCACCGCCATCCCCATAACAGCCTAAATTTTTTGAAGGGAAAAACGAGGTAGAACCTACATGCCCAATAGTCCCAGTTTTTGTTTTGGTGCCGTCTTTTGAAGTATAGGTGCCACCAATGGCCTGTGCATTGTCCTCAATAACGTATAGATTATGAGCCTCGGAAATTTTCATGATTTCCTCCATATTGGCAGCAAGACCAAACAAATGAACCGGGACAATAGCCTTGGTCTTTGGCGTAATGGCTTTTTTAATGGCTTCCACGTCAATATTGAAACTAACGGGGTCTACATCGACCAAAACGGGGGTCAGGCCTAACAACGCAATGACTTCTACGGTAGCCGCAAAGGTAAAATCGGCCGTGATTACTTCGTCGCCGGGTTTTAATCCAAGCCCCATCATGGCAATTTGCAGCGCATCGGTACCGTTGGCACAGGGTATCACGTGTTTTACGTCTAAATAGGCTTCCAGTTCTTCCTGAAACTTATGAACTTCCGGCCCGTTGATGAATGCAGTGGAGGCTATTACATCCCGCATCGATTGATCTACTTGTTCTTTGATATCTTGATATTGGCCTTTAAGATCGACCATTTGAATTTTTCGCATACTGTTTTTTGAAGGGATTGTTTCATCAAAATTACGAAAATTGAATTCGGGGTGCAATGTTATTGTCCATTCAATTAAAGCGCAATGCGTTTCTGAAAAAATCAATGAGTGTAAGGTTTCAGAAAAATGAAGCACTTCAACAACCAAACCCAACGGTAAAATTGTATTTTTGCAGCCATAAATTGTAGCAATGGCAAAGAAAAAACCACTTATTTTAGTTACGAACGACGATGGGATAACCGCTCCGGGCATACGGGCACTTATTGAGGTAATGAACACCTTGGGCGACGTGTGTGTCGTGGCTCCAGATTCGCCCCAAAGTGGCATGGGACACGCCATTACCATAAACGACACCTTGTACTGCGATACGGTTAAAGTGCGGGAGAAAGAGCCGCAGCAAGAGTATAGTAGCAGCGGCACGCCGGTGGACTGTGTAAAATTGGCCGTAAATGAAATTTTAAAACGCAAACCTGACCTCTGCGTGAGCGGCGTAAACCACGGGAGCAACTCGTCCATCAACGTGATTTACAGCGGGACTATGAGTGCGGCGGTCGAGGCCGGTACCCTAGGCATTCCTTCCATTGGCTTTTCGCTGTTGGATTATTCTTTGGAGGCCGATTTTGAACCTACCAAAAAGTTTATAAAAACCATTGCCGAAGAAACCTTGAAAAACGGCTTGCCCAAAGGAGTGGTCTTGAATGTGAATATTCCCAAGCTGCCGGCATCTAAATTAAAAGGCATAAAAGTATGCCGACAAGCCAATGCCCATTGGGAGGAGCAGTTCGATAAGCGTGTTAATCCGTTAGGGCGCGAATATTACTGGCTTACTGGAGAATTTGTAAACGAGGACAAAGGCGAAGATACCGACGAGTGGGCCTTGGCAAACGGTTTTGTTTCGGTCGTGCCCGTGCAATTCGACCTTACGGCCCACCACGCCATACAAGATTTAAATACCTGGAAATTGTCATGAGCAAAATGGGCAAAGAAATTATAGTTGGGTTTTTAATTGGGGTGTTCGCCAACCTTGCAGGAAGCTATCTGTACATCTATTTTTTCTCAAAAGAAACACTGGAGAAAACCATCCAATATTCCATTGAACAGGATGTATTGGGCAACATCATCGCTTTGGGTGCTATTTTAAATTTATGTGCCTTCTTTATCCTCTTGAAGAAAAATAAAATGTATCGCGCCAGGGGTGTTGTTTTAGCTACGGTTTTGGCGGCTTTGGTGATTTTAATTTCAAAATTCTTATAACAGAAATAGATTGTGCTGGAACAGCGTTCTGAAACCAAATTGCAACACCTATCCTTAAAAAGTTGCAATTAAAGCCCTATTTTTGTTTCTGAAGCTATTTCCGAAGTACTTAAAAATCATGAAATACTACCTCATAGCAGGCGAAGCTTCCGGCGATTTGCACGGGGCCAATTTAATGAAAGCGTTGCAGGTTCACGATCCTGAAGCGGACTTTCGGTTTTGGGGTGGCGATTTAATGGAAGCTGTTGGCGGAACGCTCGTAAAACACTACCGCGACCTTGCATTTATGGGCTTTGTAGAGGTGCTTTTTAACCTGCGTACCATATTGAAGAACATTTCATTCTGTAAAAAAGACATTGAAGCTTACCGGCCCGATGCCATCATCTTTATCGATTATCCGGGATTTAACCTGCGTATCGCAAAATGGGCCAAACAACACGGGTTTGTCACACATTATTATATTTCGCCACAAATATGGGCGTGGAAAGAAAACCGTATAAAAAGCATTAAGCGCGATGTGGATTTTATGTACGTGATCCTTCCGTTTGAAAAAGAATTCTACGAAAAAAAGCACGGCTTTCCTGTTCATTTTGTGGGACATCCCTTAATCGATGAAATAGCCCAGCGCAAGCAGGTAATTCCTGCTTCTTTTAAAGAAGAAAACGGATTGGACGAACGCCCTATCATCGCGTTGCTCCCCGGAAGCAGAAAGCAGGAGATTTCAAAAATGCTGAAAGTGATGCTGAGCGTAGTGGGGGATTTTACCGAATTTCAGTTCGTCATTGCCGGTGCCCCCAGTCAAGAAGCCTCTTTTTATGCCCCATTTCTAAAAAAGCAGAATGTGCACCTGTTGCTCAATAAAACGTACGATCTGTTGAGCATTTCGCACGCTGCCTTGGTGACTTCGGGCACGGCCACACTGGAAACGGCTTTATATAAAGTGCCGCAGGTGGTTTGTTATAAAGGGAGCCGTATTTCGTATGAAATCGCCAAGCGGGTGATAAACCTAAGCTACATTTCGTTGGTGAATTTGATCTTGGACAAGGAAGTGGTGACCGAACTCATTCAAACCGACTTCAACACCAAGCGTTTAAAAAAGGAGTTGAATAAAATATTGGACGAATACAACCGCGCCGTACTGTTTTTGGACTATTACGACTTAGAGCAAAAACTGGGAGGTAAAGGTGCCAGCGAGAAAACGGCCCAATTGATAATTGCTGAAACAAAAAATAAAACCTGAAAAAATAAGTTATAGGTATTGAAACACGACCGTTATGAAAAAAATCATCCTTCTTTCATTCCTCGCCCTGGCACTTATTTCTTGCGGAAGTTCCCGAAACGTGTCGAAAAAAAGAAATACAGTGCGGACCATTTCGCATAAAAACCATTCGGTTGCGCCAAAAGCCCAGAACATCATTGAATATGCCAAATCTTTTGAAGGCACACGCTATAAATTTGGCGGTACTACAAAAAGAGGGATGGATTGCTCTGGGTTGGTCTATACTTCGTTTAAAAATGAAAATATTGCCTTGCCCCGGGTTTCGCGCGATATGGCCAAACAGGGAAAACGCATTTCATTACGGGAGGTGGAAGAAGGCGATTTGCTTTTTTTTCAAACCAATAAAAGCCGCAGGGTTATTAATCATGTTGGGTTGGTGGTGGAATCGCGAAAAGGCGCGGTTAAATTTATACACTCCACAACGTCCAGAGGGGTGATTGTTTCTTCGCTCAATGAACGGTATTGGAACAATGCCTTTGTTGAAGTGCGGAGGGTTATTTGAGATGGGCATGAAGGTTCGCAAACTAAAATCTATTTTGAAATTTTTTGAGTTACCTTAGCTCCTAATCATTTTGATTTTAAAAACTTATCTTTTCATGCGATCTTTTTGGAACAGTTAAATATGTCTTGGGTAATCCATTGACTGTCCCAAAATGCGAACAATAAATACACCGTCGTCTGTGATCCTGTAAAAAATGGTATGTGCTTTATAAACAAAACGTAATAGGGAAGGAGCAAACTCCGAAGCATCCCTTCCTAACTCGGCATTGTTGGATAGCGTTTGAAAATGGTGGTGCATGCCAGTAACGTATTTTTGAGCCTGAAGCAAACCAAAAGTCGCTATCCCATGTTCATAAAGTTCTGCGATGTCCAAATCGGCTTTTATAGAGAGTCTATAGACGCCCATTTTCACGCATTTTCTTTTCAACTTCTTTCATGATCTCTGGAATGGCTCTTTCGCTAATTCCACTGTCAATTCCTTTTTCTATTTCCGATTTTAAAGCTGAAAATTTAGCGTTTTGTGCTTGGTCGCGGCGTACGAGGTCCCGCAAATATTCGCTGTCATTTGTAAAATCACCTGCTTCAATCTGCGTTTTGATCCACTTATTTTGTTGTTCTGTGAACGTAACTGTTTTTCTAACGGTAGCCATAACCAATTTTATGTTTAAATATTAATACTATTGGTGTAAATATACGATAATGGGTGAATACTCGCAAAAAAAATAACCTAAAAATGATCTTTTTAGCTTATTTAAGCCTTTACAGAGTCAACTTAGTTGTTCAGGTAAAATGCACAAAAGCACGCCACATCAAAATAAATAAATTTCATGATAAAAAATTGGGCGTTCACATCATTTATCGATAATGAACCTGCTTCTCTCGTAATTTAGTTGCTGTAAAATAGTATTGTACAATCATTTACAAGCTTTAAAAAACCTTTTTTAACCTTAAACTTTTTTATAATGAAAACGTTAATAATTAGTGCAATTTTATGTTTAAGTGCCACCATCTTAAGCGCACAGGAAATTATGTTGGACGCCACTGAGTTGACGTATGTTCCGCTCAGCAAATCGATCTCTCAAAAAGGGGAAAACTTGACCTATAAAGTGCAAGAACGCTTTAATGGCCAGTTTGCAGAAAACCCCATTGCCTTTATGAATGCCCATTTCAATATCCATAAGGTTATTGCGGCTTCGGCAAACAAGAATTTTGACACGTACTTGGTTACCTTTAAGAGCAACAACGGGTATTTGCAGGCAGATTTTGACAATGAAGGGAAACTCCTTAAAACCTATCAAAAATTCAAAGACGTGGTATTGCCATTGGCCTTGCGGCAGCAAATGCACGAGACCTATAAGGGATGGACCTTGGTAAAAACCAAATATGCCGCTAAAACCAAAGGCGACTTGCTGGTAAAGGCAACTTACCGGGCAAAACTCAAAAATGGCAATGAAAGGCAAAACCTGAAATTCGACGCCGTGGACCAAGGTATTGGTGTTGCGGTAAATTGAACACACCAAATAAGGAACACCGCCCAAAAGAGGCCATTGGCACTACCCTGCTAATGGCCTTATATGGGTTTTTTGGACGACCAGCGTACGATAACGCTTTTAGTTTAAGGGTGGAAAATACATTTCAGGCCGATAAACATATAGCAAATAAAAGAATTTCAGTAATTTAACAGAATGAAAGCACTGGTAATAGACGATGAAGAACTGGCCCGGAAAAGGGTGGTTTCCTTATTGGGAAAAGTCCCTGAAATAGAGGTGAGCGGGGAATGTTCCAATGGGAAATCGGCCATTTCAGCAATAAATTCCCAACACCCAGACCTTATTTTCTTGGACATCAATATGAAGGATATGAATGGTTTTGAGGTGCTGCAACATGTAAAAGCAGCTTCAAAACCCATCGTTATTTTTGTAACCGCTTACGATAATTATGCGTTGAAGGCTTTTGATGTGGATGCATTCGATTTCTTACTGAAACCATTTAAAGATGAACGTTTTTTCAGAACGATCGACAAGGTGTTGAACATTTCAAAAGCTGAAGCCAATTCCTATTTTGAAAAACGCATCATTGAGCTGTTCAACCTATATAAACAGCAATCTAATAAAGAAAGCAATCAATTTAAATTACCGGTCAAGCAAGGCAACAAAACAGTGCTGTTAAATCCGGAGCACATTGTCTGCATACAGGCATCGGGGTGTTATGCTGAAATTTTCACGGGCGATAAAAAGTACGTGCTTCGGGAGTCGCTTACCAACTTGTGCGATATTTTGGACAGCAACATCTTTTTACGGGTTCATAGATCGAGTATCGTTAACATTAGCCACGTTAAGGAAATAGTACATTCAGGGTTTTCTGAAATCGATGCCCGGATGACCAATGAAAAATTAGTGCACATCAGTAAATCACATAAAGGGACATTTCTTGAAAAAATAGGTATATAATGAAACATTCCATTTTAAATAACAAATACATCGATTTAAAGCTGGTGCTTCTGTTGGCGGGGTTTTATGCGCTTTTTGATTTAGTGCTGATCGTAAAAACGGCCTACATGATGTCTTTTGAAATGGAAAAAATGGACCATTTTTCCTGGAAAGCCTTTTTGGTCGATAACCTGTTGTTCGATTTTATCATCGTAGTAGGCTATATGACGCTAATCGCGATAAGCACCAAACGGTTTTTAAGGAAAAACTATTCGTGGGTCAAGATCATTTCTACCCATATCCTTTTTTCGCTTTTAATTGGACTGGTCATACGGTTGTTGTTCGACTTTTATTTAATGGTAATAGGTAAACTGCGTTTGGCCGAATATGATTTTGAGGGAAGTATTTACAGGTTCATGTACGTGATCGATTTAAATTTTTTGATCTATTTTGCCATGGTTTTTATGATCTACACTTATTACTATGTAAAAGAAGTGAAAAAAGCCGAAAAAAAGCATGGAAAACTGGAAGTGCAATTGGTAAACACCCGAATGAAAATGCTGTCTTCCCAGCTTCAACCACACTTTTTGTTCAATACATTAAACTCCATAGCCGTGTTGACCGATCTCGACGCCGCCAAAGCCAAAGACACCATAGCCGATCTCAGTGATTTTCTCAGGGAAATACTCTATGACAACGAAAGCAATAGAATCCCTCTTAAAAAAGAATTGCGCATCATGGACCATTACCTGAACATTATAAAAGTTAGGTTTTCAGAACATTTGATTGTCACCAAGGATATAGACAAGGGCCTGTTGTCCAAAATGGTTCCTAGCTTGTTGTTGCAGCCTATACTTGAAAATTCCATAAAGCACGGCTACAACTACGACCACACCGATTTAAAGGTGCATATTGAAATAAAATCCCACAATGAGCGGCTGCTTATTAAAATTGAAAACGATGGGGCGCCATTAATTAAAAAGCACCACCTTTTGTTGAACGATGGAGTAGGGCTGGCCAACATCAATGATAGGTTGCGCAACTTGTACGGCGACAATTATTTTTTTGAAATACGGAATAAAGATGATGGAAAAGGGGTTGAGACGGTTATTGAGATTCCTATGGAATAACTTAAGATAATCACCGTGGCGACGGTTTTCAGGAATACCATTTGCTCGCATAGTTTTAGGCAATATTTAACACCCTAAAGTAACGCAGGTTACAAACTACATAACAATAATTGTATATGTTTGTAATCGATTGTGAAAAGCAAAACCTACATAGCGGCGCTGTTAGCTTGCATCTTTTTAGCTAAATTCTTGGCCATTGATGCCAATGGGTTGAATGTTTTATTCAGTGAAAGCAACATCACTTTTGTAAACCCACATTGCAAAACCAAAAACCCTCCAACGGAAAGCAATAAAACAGCTGATTTTTTGAAAGCTGATCTTTCAGCCCCCCAATTTATGGCATTAAACGGTTTTTGTGCCTCGCAATTTCAACTGCAACTTTTTACATGGAATGTCCATATTTCAGAACCTATAGCCGTGTTTGACGAACATTTTTCTTCAAGGCTTAGATACCTGTATTTGGACAACGCCTCTCCGCCACCTCGTTTGGCATAATACTGACTTCAAAAAAATATAAAGACGGTGCTGCTGCAGTAGATTCTTGTACCTAAACAGTACGGTGAGTGGATTTATTGCAGTTAGACACCGCACAAAAGTACCCAAAGAAACGAAGATTGTGGACCATGGAGTTTTATACAACTTTCAACTTCAAAAAAAAGGCTATAAGAGCATAAGCCTGTAATTAAAAAAACTAAAATTATTAATATCAAAAATCATAGAAAATGAAAACTAAGAAAAATAAACAACAAAAGAAATCGTGGCTAACCTATGGGGTACTTGCTGTAGGAGCCATTATCCTATATACAACAGGATTGCATGCTGAAGTTGTTGGTTTTGCCCAACGCGGTTTGCTCGCAACGGGATTGATGAATCCAGATGTGAAGGAAATTGTCCAAAACGACACGAATAATGAAAACCAGGCTGCGTCAAGGCCAAATTTGACCAAAGCAGATTTTAACTTTAAATTGATAGATAGGGAAGGAAACACCAAGTCGTTGGCCGAATTAAAGGGCAAGGTGATTTTCATGAATGTTTGGGCTACATGGTGCCCACCTTGTGTAGCCGAGATGCCTAGTATTGACAAGCTACACGAAGAAATGGGCGATGAGGTGGCTTTTGTCATGCTTTCTATGGACCGCAATTTTGAAACAGCTAAAAAATTCGATAAACAAAAGGGCTACAATTTGCCTATCTATGCCCCGGCAGGCAACATTCCGTCCATGTATCAATCCCCGGCTATCCCTACCACTTATGTAATCGATGCCAAAGGTAATCTGGCATTGACACACAAGGGAATGGCCGATTACAATGATCCAGAATTTAAAAAATTCCTCAACAGTCTAAAATAAGTTTGTGGGAAAAAACAGAGCGGCCTTTAGGGGTTGCTCTGCTTTCTTTTATCTGAGGCCAAAATGCAGAATAGGTGTTCTTGCATTTCACAACACTAATAAGATTAACGGGATAACTGTCGTTTTCTGCTAGTAGCTGCATTCGAGTTTCTTCAAGTCACGCCTTGCTCAAGGCAGTCTTCTCGCACCATTATAAACCCATACCAATAAAAAAAAGCCACAACACTTAAGTTATGGCTTTCAATTTAGTAGCGGGAACAGGACTCGAACCTGTGACCTTCGGGTTATGAGCCCGACGAGCTACCTACTGCTCTATCCCGCGATATGGACGGCAAAGATACAAAGTATTTTTAATATAACAAGCGGTTGCTCCATGAAATTTAACAGCTTTTCATAAATGTTTCGACTTCAAGATTGTGTTTTGTATTTTTAGGTGATGACAAAAAGAACCCGAATTGTTTTAATCGTCTTAGTTTCGACAATACTTATTGTCGTTGGCAGTATTGTGGCGATAAATTTTTTTCTGAAAAACAAAGTAGAAACCTTCTTGGAAACACGATTACCGGACACCATTGTCCAGTCGTACGACGATCTTAAGCTCGATATTTACGAAGGCACGTTGACGCTCATTAACCCTGCCGTGCAAATCATCAACAAAGATGACGGCAAAACACACACGGACATTTCAGTAAAAAAACTGGTAATCGACGATATTAGCTATTGGGACTATTTGTTCAAACATAAAATCCACATTGATGAATTGTTGATTGATAAACCAAATATTGTTTATTATAAAAACAGGTTAAAACATGATCAAGACAGTACAAATTCAGGTATTATAAAAATAAACAGGCCTGTTTTTCTGGACCGTCTAAAAATCGAAGACGCCACGGTGCGTATTTTTGATGGAACAAAAGACTCCCTAATGCTTTATACCGATCAACTTTCTGTTGAGGTAGATTCCATCACGACCAATAAAAAGCTAATCACAAATAGGATGCCGGTTGCTTTTGGTGCCTATAGCGCCCAAACAGATTCTGTTTTTGTGAAAGTAAGCGCTTATGAAAATACCACGATAAAAAACCTTCGGTTGGAAGACAAAAACTTAGAGGTTTCAGGCATTCATTTATATACAAAATATTCCCGTGCCCAACACGCCCGGATGATTTCCGTAGAACGAGATCATTTTAATTTGAAAATCGATTCCATTTCGGTAAAACAGCTCGATTTTGGCTTTAACAACAGAACCCTTTTCATCACCAGCAATGAAATGGCCTTGCAAAATCCGTTTTTGGATATTTTCCGAAACAAGTTGGTGGCAGACGATAAAACTATAAAACCTTTGTACAGCAAAATGCTACGGACGCTACCGTTTCAGCTAACCTTGGATTCCTTGAAAATAAACCAAGCCGGCATTGTCTATACCGAAAAGGTAAAAAAAGAAAACAAAGGTGGAACCATCAATTTCAAAAACTTAAACGCTTCCATAAGCAATGTTAGCAACACCTACACCGCCCCTAAAAAGACAAAAATTGATATAGATGCCGTTTTTATGGAAAACACGCCATTTACGGCAACATGGAGCTTTGATGTAAACAACACTAACGATGCGTTTCTTTTTAAAGCCGATGTGGGAAGTTTACAAGCAGACCACATAAATAGTTTTACCGTGCCAAACCTTAAGGTAGAATTGGAGGGCGAAGCCAATAAAACCTATTTTACCATTGATGGCAATAACACTACATCGCAGGTAGATTTAAAGATCAATTACGATCACTTTAAAGTTGCTGTATTGAATAAAAAGGGGACTAAAAAAAATAATTTTTTATCGGCAATTGCCAATATTTTTATTTCAAAGGACAGCGATAAAAGCAATGAGGGATTCAGAAAAGGATCGGGCAATGTTTCCCGCGATAAAACTAAATCGTTTTTTAATTATTTGTGGCTCAACGTTGAAAAAGGATTGAAAAGCAGTTTAACCGGCGGTAAAAATTAAGGGTATTGCGCAATCCACGACATGGCTTGTATCCGTTCTTCTGAAGAGAAATTCTGAAATTCAGAATCCGTGAAAAAATCATACAGGTCGCCGCATCGTTTTAGCCATTGGCGGTCGCATACCAACGCTACTTTGTTAAACCGGTTGCCGTGTTTTATCTTAAACGACAGCTCTTCCACCAATGCAGGCAATGAAAAAGATTCGATCCCCGTATCTTCAATGTACAGGTTGATGGTCTCAAATTGCGCTAACTTTTCATTGATGGCTTCAATAAAATTGTCAACGGTTTTCTTATTGAAAGTGCCTTCAATAAGAAATCCAACGGTAGTGTCCGAAAAGCTGAAATTTGAAATCATCTTTAACCATGTTGAATGGTTATTAAAGATACAAAAATATTACTGCTCCAAATTTTCTGCTGAAAAAGAAATCAACTCGCCCTGACGGAATTTTACCGAAATTTCTATCGGGTTGCAACAAATTTCGCAATCTTCCACATAAGTAGTGGATACCGAAGGGTCCAGAAGCATGGAAATTTCCTCCCAGCAATACGGACATTGAAAAAAGTGTTCGAACATCGTATTGTTTTTAAACCTTTCCAGCGATCAAAACGCTTGAAGGATTGGGTTTTATGATAATGCCGCTATATTTTCGTGCAACGCTTCCCATTCATCCATTAAACTGTTCAGTTTTTTCTTTTTGGCTTGGTAGTCATCAAAAAAGTTGGGCTTGGCGATGGTTTCGTCATAATTTATGGCGAGTTCCACATCGATTTCCTTCAATTCCTTTTCCAGTTTGCTTATTTTGCTTTCAACTTTGCTCAGTTTGTTTTGAAGGGACTTCAACTTTTTTTGCTGTTCGTAACTTTCTTTTCCAGAACCATTTTTTTTTTGGTCTTTTTCGCGCTCGCCGGCCGTTGATTTTTTGATGACCGTTCGTTTTTCGGCTTCGCGCATATTTTCAAGGTTGCGTTGCTCTAAAAAGTAGTCAATATCGCCTAGGTACTCCTTTATTTTTTGGTCTTTGAACTCATAGATTTTATCGGTCATACCTTGAAGAAAATCCCTGTCGTGCGAGACCAGTAACAACGTGCCATCAAACCGTTTTAAAGCATCTTTCAATACGTTTTTAGACTGTATGTCCAAGTGGTTGGTGGGCTCGTCCATAACTAGGACGTTGAATGGTTCCAACAGCAATTTTGCCAAGGCCAAACGGTTGCGTTCGCCACCTGAGAGCACGCGCACGTATTTGTCAACCTCTTCGCCCCGAAATAGAAAAGCGCCCAAAATATCCCTCACGCGCGGTCTGCTTTTCATATCGGCCGCATCGATCATCGTTTCCTCCACGGTTTTAGAGCCGTCCAAATACTCAGCTTGGTTTTGCGCAAAATACCCTATTTGTACGTTGTGCCCCAACTTTAGTTTTCCTTGGTGCTCAATTTCGCCCACAATTATTTTGGCCAATGTAGATTTGCCTTGCCCGTTTTGCCCAACAAACGCAATTTTACTGTCGCGGTCTACTTTTAGGTCTATATGGTTCAGCACTTGGTTATCGCCGTATTTTTTTGAAATGTCCTCGGCCTCGATCACTACTTTTCCGGGCGTTACCGAAACGGGAAACGATAGGCTCATGGTTGCATTGTCGGTTTCATCTACCTCAATGCGGTCCATTTTATCCAGTTTCTTGATGAGCGATTGGGCCATGGTGGCCTTGCTGGCTTTGGCGCGGAACTTTTCAATTAGTTTTTCGGTATTCTCTATCTGTTTTTGCTGGTTTTTTTGCGCTGCAAGCTGCTGTTCGCGAAGTTCGGCCCGTTGTACCAAGTACTTGGAATAAGGGTGGTTGTAATCGTATATTTTTCCAAGGGAAATTTCAATCGTTCTATTGGTCACGTGGTCTAAAAACATTTTATCGTGCGACACCACCACAACGGCTCCGGGATAGCCGTTTAAAAATTCTTCTAACCATAAAATAGATTCAATGTCCAAGTGATTGGTAGGCTCATCCAGCAATAAGATATCATTGTTTTGTAGCAGTAGTTTTGCCAGTTCAATACGCATGCGCCAACCACCGGAAAACGTATCGGTAGGTTTGTTGAAATCTTCCCGTTTAAACCCCAGGCCCTGTAAAATGCGTTCGGTCTCGCCTTGATAGTTGTACCCGCCGTGTATTTCGTATTGGTGTTGCACATCGTTTAAATCGACCATTAACTGGTGGTAGCTGTCGCTTTCATAATCGGTGCGTTCAGCCAATTGGGTATTGATGTGTTCTAACTTTCGCTCCAATTCCTTGATTTCAGAAAAAGCCTCGTACGATTCTTCCAGCACCGTTCTTCCTTTGGTAAAATCAATGTCCTGTTTTAAAAAACCGATGGTTACTTCTTTATCGGTGGCTATTTGGCCTTCGTCGTATTCCTGTTCCTTTGCGATAATACGGAGCAAGGTTGATTTGCCCGCACCATTTTTACCCACCAAACCAACGCGGTCGCCCGGCGTGAGTTGGAAAGTGATTTTTTCAAACAGGTATTCCCCTTGAAATGAAACAGAAAGATTGTGGACGTTGAGCATATATGTGACTATTGTGACGATAAACTTGTGCAAAGATGCTTAAATTTGCAACGCAAAAAAAATGAACCTGTTTTTCAATTAAAAGTTACCCGACAATTCGGGAAATGATTATGAAAGGTACCAAACTATACAGCATTTTAACCGGCACTTGCCCTGTTTGCCATACGGGAAGTATGTATAAAAACAAAAACCCCTATGTGCTCACTAAAGCGTTGGATATGTACGAACACTGCCCTCATTGCGGCACAAAATTTAAAATAGAGCCCTCTTTTTTCTATGGCGCTATGTATGTGAGTTATGCGGTGGGTGTAGCATTTGCGGTGGCCGCTTTTATTATTGCATACTTTTTTATCGGTTTGGGGCGCTTGAACACTTTTTTTGCGATTACAGGGACATTGATTGTTTTTTTTCCGATAATCCTACGGTTGTCCCGAAATATTTGGATTAATTTTTTCCTGAAATATGATCCGGATAAAGCCGATTAATTTTTAAAACGGGCCAAGTTTACTTCATAAGGAAGGCTTTTGTTATTTTCTGAATAATCGAACAACCACTGCGCCAAGAGTGGTGCCATTAAAATTCCTCGAGTACCCAGACCATTCAAAAATAAGAGGTTTTCGTGTTCCAAATTGCCCAACAGCGGTTTGCGGTCTTTTACCGTGGGACGCACGCCCGCTACTTGATCTACGATTTCATAATGGCAAGAAATCATTTTTTCCAATTTTGAAGCAAGAACCTTTCGCGCTTCTTCGGTTGTGTTTTTGCTGAAATCGTCGCGACTGTACGTTGCGCCCACTTTATATGTGTCATTGCCAAACGGAATGATGAACAACGGTCCTTTTAAAATCGCATCACACTTTAATTTAGGTGCCTTAATGATGAGGTATTCGCCTTTATTGCCCACAAAATTGTCCGTTGGGAAAAATGGGTTTTTAACGACGGAAGCTCCTTCGGCAAAAACGATTTTTTTAGCTGAAACATCCTTATAAGACACTCCCCTTCCTTGTAAATGAAGGTGTTCATGTTCAAATTCTTCCGTGATTAGTTCATCGTTTTTTTGAAGCAGCTCGCGATAGCTTTCAATCATTTTTGAAGGAATGATTCTGCCGCATTGCAGTACTTTTCCAAAGCCATAAGGCGCTTTTATGGATGGGTTTTCATTTTTTATGATTTCCGAAGAAAGAAAAGGGGAGAGGGCTTTTTTGTCGCTGCTTACCAACCAATCGTTTTGCTCTTCAATATTGTTTAATACCCGATAAATGGGTGTTTTTTCCAAAATGTGAAGCTGGAGTCTTTCTGAAACAGCATGGTAAAAGGGAATGGCTTTCTGTAAAAAAGCGTCTCCCTTCCAGACGGCAGTAAACCTTTTTAAAACCACCGGATTAAAAACGCCGCCCGAGACTAAAGTAGAGTGATTGCTCCCAGTATCATACACCACAAAGCTTTTATTGTGTTTTTGCAGGGTTTCACAAAAAGCGATTCCCGCCATTCCAAGGCCAACTACTATGTAATCTACGTGTTTCATAAATTTGTGAACAGTGAATTTTTAATCTTGTGACGTTTCAAATCCGAGAATGAAATGGCTTGGTTAAGCGCGCTCGAAGGTAGATGAAGGTAATCAAATAGTTCTCGACCGCGCCTGTCTGCCGACAAAGGCAGGCTCGAACAAGCAGAAAGTAGTTTATTAAATTTCGGCTTTCTCAGTAGCCTGCGAGCGATCGATTTTTTTGACCAAGCCTTGCAATACGTTGCCGGGGCCTACCTCAATAAAGGTGTCCGCGCCATCTTTTATCATGTTTTGCACACTTTGGGTCCATTTTACCGGAGCGGTCAATTGAAAGATGAGGTTTTTCTTTATTTCTTCGGGGTCGGTAACGGCAAATGTGCTCACGTTTTGATACACTGGGCAAATGGGCCTTGAAAAAAAGGTATGTTCAATGGCGGCGGCCAGTTCTTCTCGAGCGGGTTCCATAAGCGGGCTGTGGAATGCCCCACCTACGGGCAACATTAAGGCACGGCGTGCCCCCGCTTCTTTCAAGGCTTCGCAAGCGGCTTCAACTGCAGCGGTTTCGCCAGAAATAACCAGTTGTCCAGGGCAGTTGTAATTTGCCGCGACCACCGTACCGTCAACATCGGCGCAGATGGCTTCTACCACATGGTCTTCAAGGCCCAAAACGGCAGCCATGGTCGATGGTTTTACTTCACAGGCATTTTGCATGGCCTGCGCCCGTCGGGAAACTAAAATCAAAGCATCTTCAAAAGCCAAAGCTTTGTTGGCTACCAAGGCCGAGAATTCGCCCAAGGAATGTCCCGCAACCATATCGGGCTTAAAGTTGTCGCCCATAACGGTTGCCAAAATGGTCGAGTGCAAGAAAATGGCAGGCTGGGTTACGTTGGTTTGTTTCAGTTCTTCAGCAGAACCTTGAAACATGATTTCTGAAATGTTGAAGCCCAATAATTCGTCAGCGCGTGCGAACAATTGCTTTGCTTTATCTGAAGTTTCATATAAATCTTTTCCCATTCCCGGGAATTGCGCTCCCTGTCCGGGAAATACATATGCTTTCATAGTTGGTTGTTTTTATACTGTAAAAGTAAAAATAAAAATCCCCTTAGCATAAATTGAAAAGGGGATTGTTATAGGTTATCGTAAATCCATCTTGCCAGAAGTGCCAATATCTTTGTCGTCGCCCGTTACTGCCGCTGCTTGTAATTTGAGAAAGGTAACCAGTTTGTTGTTGTTATTGTCCCAGTACGCCGCTTCTTTAGGATAAAATTTTATGGCGGTTAAGTTAGGGTCCTCAGCCCCGTCAAACCATGCGTTGTCTTTTTTATTGTACAGTTCGTCCAAAACGGCTTGATCGGTTATTATTTCGGCAAGGCCATATACGCTCAAAAATTTCATGGCGTTGGGATCGCTGTACAACAACTGGATTTCAGGTTTTTTGAGCAGATCGTTGTTATGGTCGCTGTCATTTCGGCTTAAAAACCAAATGTTGCCTTCTTTGTCCACTTCCTTAGTGTGCATGGGTACAACACTTAAAGGCTGCTCACCCAGTTGAGTGGCAAACATAGCCACTCTAATGTCGGTTACCATAGCCTTCAATTTCTTTTTTGCTTCGTCTTTGGTTATGTGTTCAGTGCTCATATCTTTTTCTTTTCAAGGTACGGGTTTTGAGCGTGTTGGAACGTCAATTTTTTATTAAAGTAATGCAATTGTATGTTAATATCTTCCCCCAACCTCTCCAAAGAAGCGTAGTGCGTATTTACTCTTCCCTTTGGGGTAGGTGGAGATCTTTAATTGAAAGCAATCTTATTGATATTTTTTTACAATGCTTTGCACTCGGGATAGATAGCCCGATCCAAAAAGATTAAGATGAACCAATAGATAATACAGTTGCCACAATGGTGTCCGTTGTTTCCAACCTTCTTTTAAGGGGAAGCGTTCATGATAGTGAGGGAAAACTGTTTCTGAGAATCCGCCAAATAATTGCATCATCGCCAAATCCATTTCGCGTGGGGCAAAGGAAACGGCGGGATCGATTAAAGTGGGAGCACTATTTTCAGAAACCATATAATTGCCTCCCCACAGATCACCGTGTATGAGCGACGACGGCTCATTCGGGATTTCTGAAAGAATGTTTTTATAGAAGCTGTTTAGGTTATGAAAACCGAAACCGCGGTCTTTTGCCATTTTAAACTGAGGTTCCAAACGTTGGTTGATGTAAAAGTCGGCTGCCGAATGTTCTTTTCCGTTATACTGTGGAAGACTGCCGATATAATTGTTATGGTCCAGCCCAAATTTAGCTTGAGTGGTTTTGTGCAGTTTGGATAGGTTGCTGGCAAATTGCTCCCAAAAACCGGTAATGGGCATACTTTCTTTAATATGCTTCAACAGTAAATAAGAGGTGTTTTCAATAATGCCAAGACCAATCACCGAAGGGATTTTAAAGCTTTTTGAAGCGCGCAGCAAATCCAACCCTTTTGCTTCGGCCTCAAACATTCCGGGAAATTCATTGGCATCATTTGTTTTGGCCACAACGTATTTTGAAGCACATTTCAGCAAAAACACTTCGTTGATGTCCCCTCCTGAAAGTGGTTTGCTTTCAAGCAAACTCAAGTCATTTTCTGAAGCTATTTTAGTAAGGATATCCAAATCTACTTGCGTTCGTAGGTTAGGTAGGAAAAAGCATAGTTGTGTTTTTCGTCTTTTTCGTGTTTAATCTCAGCGACCAGTTGCCATTGCGCTTCGGGTATTTCAGGAAAATACGTATCGGCTTCAAAAGTGCCGTGAACCCTTGTAAGTTCTATTTTATCGGCAACGTCCATGGCCATCTTATAAATTTCGCCTCCCCCTATAACAAACGCTTGTGGATCGTTTTGTGCTTTTAGTAAGGCTTCGTCCAAGCTGTGAACGACCAAAGCCCCCTCTTTATGGTAGAGCAAATTTCGGGTAATAACCAAGTGGGTGCGGTTGGGCAATGGTTTGGGGAACGATTCAAAGGTTTTGCGCCCCATGATAATGTGGTGGCCCGTGGTGAGTTTTTTAAACCGTTTAAAATCGTCCGGCAAATGCCAGACCAAGCCGTTGTCTTTACCCAGTTCGTTGTTCTCGCCTGCTGCAGCTATTAAAGTGATCATTGTACGTCTGGAGGTAAGGGGTTGTTGTCTTTTTTTTCAGAAAGTGGCGGTGGGTTTTGTACTTCTTTTTTCTTGGGCAGTGGCAAATCAGCATCCACCTGTTTTTGAAGCTGTTTTATGCGTTCGGCTTGTTTGGCTTTTAGTTTTTCCAATTGGCGGTCTTCCCATTCTTTTCCCATAAACTTGCTCATGACAAAAACATTGAATAGGTGAATTAACAGGATAAATGCCCAGATTATGACAATCCAAACAGACCAGTCAGGAAAAAGAATAGGATTATCCCGAAGAACTCCATATTCAATTGCCAAGACTAAGATGGCCCCGGCCAAGAAAAAAATGAAATGCCGCATGACATTCTTTTTCTGTTTAATGCGCCTACGGGCATACTCGTACTGTTCGCGTTGTTCGCGGTCGATTTTTTCGGTTTTTTTCGATTTTGAAAACATAGATGGTTACTTTTATGTCTAAAGTAAAAATACCTAATTTTAATTGTTTAATCCAACTCGATGCCAGATTTTAAAAAACACTTCCCTGCCCTGCAAGAATGCACCTATTTAAATACCCCTGCGTCGGGGCTGCTTCCAGCACCTGTTTATGCATGGCGGAAAGCCCAAGAAGACCAATTCTTTAAGCACGGGAACGATTATGCCCAGACCATCGAAACCTTAAACGATGTACGGAAAACACTTGGCCGGTTCTTCCATGCTTCGGAAACAGATATTGCCTTGGTGCCCAATTTTTCGCTGGGATTGAACATGTTGCTGGAAGGGTTGCCGCAGCAACAGAAAATCCTGTTGTTAAACGGTGATTATCCCTCTGTAAATTGGCCGGTGCACATGCGCGATTTCGATGTTTGTGTTGCAGAAACCACTGGAAATGTAGAGCATAATATCGAAGCTGCGGTGGCCAGGCATCATCCAACTGTATTTATATTCAGTGTGGTGCAATGGCTCAATGGTATAAAATTAGACCTTGGTTTTTTAGAAGAATTAAAAGCCTACCATCCCGATTTGCTGTTAATTGCCGATGGAACGCAATACTTAGGAACCGAACAATTTAACTTTCGGGATAGCCCATTGGATGTACTGGGTGCAAGTGCCTACAAATGGTTGCTTTCGGGATATGGCAATGGTTTTTTTCTGTTTAAGGAAACGATAAAAGAAGATGTTTTCCCTAGTGCCATTGGGTTTAATTCGGCTGCCGGTTTTGATAGCCGTCCCGAAGAAACCACCTTTGCCAAGCATTTTGAGCCCGGGCATTTGGATGCTTTTAACTTCGGAAGTTTGCAGCAGTCGCTTCAGTTTATGGAAACACTGGGCGTCGAGGCCATTCAAGATGAAATAGTGAAACTTTCCCAAAAAGCAAAGACGGCTTTTACAAAGGCTGGGCTTTTAAGTGAAACAGTTGCCAATAGGGAAATCCATTCATCTATTTTTAATTTAAAAGGCAATGACGCATTGTTTCAGAAATTAAAAAGCAATAACATTACCTGTTCCCAACGTGGTGGCGGCATTCGCGTGGGGTTTCATTTTTACAACACCGAAGAAGACTTGGAAATCTTTTTAAAAGCTTTACACGCTTGATTATTCGGTGATTTCAACTCCTTTCCAAAAAGCAACGTAGCCCTCAATAGACTTGGCGGCATGGGAAGCATCGGGGTAAAACCAAGCTGCATCGGGGTTTTGTTCGCCGTTCACTTCAATGTTATAATAGGAGGCTTGTCCTTTCCAAGGGCAATGGGTGTGCGATTCACTTTTTTTGAAATACTCCTTATTTATGCTGCTTGGCGGAAAATAATGATTGTTTTCAATAACGATGGTGTCATCGCTTTCGGCCAGTATGGTATGGTTCCAGATTGCTTTCATAATGTAATTTTTATTTTCACGGTGGTTTAAATACCATTTTTAAGATAAGCTGCGGTTACCTAAAATCACGCAACCGCCTTTTTCAACTTCATTCCTTACGAATACCGCGTGTGGTAAAGGAAAGGCCTTGCTGCCCTGCGGTTGAAATCATTACGGCTTCAAAAAAAGGTTCGGCTGTGTTTTTTTGCGTGGCCCAATCAAATATAAAATTGGCGCCGGTACCGCCGTCTTCATCTTCTTCTTCAACAACGATCTCGATGGTTTCCATAGGCTGCAAATACACTGGGTGGTCCAAGTACTGCCTAATTAATTTACCATAGGTGTTGTAATAATCGGCTTTGTAAATATAAATAGTATCCTGTAAACTGATGTTGCGTATGCTCACCGTTGCTGTGAGGTTGAAGGTAAAGCTCCTGTTTTGTTGGTAAATTTCCGAGTAGATGGGCAAGTAGGTACTGCCTTTGGTCAATAGGCTGTCAGGCGTGGTTAGGTCAATTTCCCTGCTTTCCCAATCGTGGGTAAGGTCTTTTCCTATTTTTTCTTTTTTTAAAGGATCTTCACAAGAAGTTAAAACAACTATAAGTGCTAAAAGGCTGAGGTATTTCATTGCTTTATTTTGCTGAAAATTACACATTTTTTCGCTTAAACACATAATTTTTATAATACCCTTTGCTGTCGGTGAACGAAGTTTCAATTTTGAGCCCCGCTTCATTTGCCAGCCAGTTCACTACATTGTCGGTGTATTTTTGTGAAATTTCGGTGTGGATGGTTTCCCAAGGTTTAAAGTCAATGGTCAGCCCGAATTGTTTTATGGTCACTTCCATTTTTTTGGTGGCAACCAAAAAACTTTTGGCCGTTCCGGTTTCAGGGTTGTAAGTTTCCCAGTGTTTGAACTTTCCCACTTCAAAATCGGCATCGAGTTCCCTGTTGATACGTGTTAAAATGTTTTTGTTAAAAGCGGCCGTGATCCCCGCATTGTCATTGTAGGCATTCAATATGGTCTGCGGGTCTTTTTTTTGGTCAAAACCCATAAACAGCATATCGCCTTTTTGCATCGTATCTTTCAGTTTTGAGAGGAAATCAATGGCCCGTGGGTGCAATAGATTACCAATGTTAGATCCCAAAACCATAATGACTTTTTTACGGCTGTTGTACTCTTTTAAGCGTTTCAGGACTTCAAAATATTCCCCTTTTTCAGCGTCAACTTCAACGTTGGGAAGTTCCTTTTTTAATTTTTTATAAAGACTGTCAATGGCATTTTGACTTATATCAATGGGTTTATAAATAAAGTTGAATTTGTTTTCTGAAAGGTATTTCAACAATATCTTGGTTTTTTTTCCGTCACCGGCCCCCAGTTCAATAAAATCGAACCCGTTTTCATTTCCGCGGAAATATTCGGCAATAGGCTGGGTGTGCGTTTTCAAAATTTCATATTCGCAATCGGTCAAGTAATATTCCGGCATCGCCATAATATCTTGAAACAGTTTATCCCCGGCTTTATCGTAAAAGTATTTTGACGAAAGGTACTTCGGAAATGCAGTGAGCCCTTCATACACCTCTTTTTTAAAAGAAGTATCCAGTTTGACGTGAGTTTTTGTTGTCATATATAAAAAGTCGGAATTATCTGGCTAACCTTAACCCGGTAAATTGCCATCGGAGGTTTGTTTGAAAAAAATTGCGGTAGGTAGGTCGGGTGTGCTTGGGCGAAGTCGCTACCGAACCGCCGCGCAAAACCTTTTGGTTGACCATGAACTTCCCGTTATATTCGCCAATGGCTCCCGGTGCTTTTTTGTAACCAGGGTAGGGGAGGTACGCACTTTCGGTCCACTCCCAGCGGCTGCCCCATTTAAACTGGTCTTGAGCGGCTTCCCATTCAAATTCGGTGGGCAAGCGGCAACCTTTCCATTGTGCAAAAGCAAATGCTTCGTAATATGAAATATGTGTTACCGGTGCGTTTAAATCCAGTTCTTGAAGTCCGTTTAGGGTGTATTGATACCATTCGCCATCAATATTATGCCAATATTGGGGTTGTGAAATGTTGTTTTGGTTTACCCAATCCCAAGCCTCGGCATGCCATAGGTTGTGGTCTTTGTAACCGCCGGCTTTGATAAAATCTAGATATTCCGCATTGGTAACGAGCTTGTTTGAAATTTCAAAATCGTGCAGGTACACTTTGTGCCGCCCCAGCTCATTGTCGTAACAGAATGCTTCAGGGTCATTGTGACCAATTTCATAGATGCCTTCCGATACAGTAATCCATTCCTGTTCAAAATCCTGAACGGGGTTTTCGGTAAACGAGTTGTTGTATTTTGGGAGCAACGGATTGTTTCCGAGGATGTATTTTATGTCGGTCAATAACAGTTCTTGATGTTGTTTTTCGTGGTGGATGCCAATTAAAAGTGTTTTTTCGATTTCTGAAGTTATTTTACCTGTATTTAAAAACTCTTTCAATTCGCTTGTTACATAATGGCGATAATCATAGACTTTAGCAACGCTGGGTCGGGTTAAATTGCCGCGGTTGTTCCGTACCACACGTTTACCAACCGTTTCGTAATAACTGTTGAACACAAACGCAAAATCTTTATGGAATAGTTTATAATTGGGTTTGTGCGGTTTCAAAATGAATTCCTCAAAAAACCATGAGGTGTGGCCCAGATGCCACTTGGGTGGGGAAACATCGACTATGGGCTGTACTACATAGTCTTCGATTTCCAAGGGTTTGCAAATAGTTTCGGTATGTTCACGTGTTTCCCGAAAAAGGGAAACGAGGTTTTGGGTTTCAGTCATAACAATAACAATAAAGCGCCGGATTTTACCGACACTTTAAAGATACCATTTCTTTTTTTGAAAGATGTTTACGGTTTGTTAAAGGCTGGTGATTGAAGTTAGATAATATTGCTACTATCTTAATTTAAAAATCATAGGTAAATAAAAAACCACGGCTACTGGTTCATTATCTTGTTTAGCGGGTGTCATTCTCGGCAAGGCTTTGATTACTCGTATGGCTTCTTCTTCTAGTTTTTTATAATTAGCTTTTGCTTTAATATTTGATATATAGCCATATTCATTAATTTCGAATTGAATATTAATTCTTTGATTTCCAGAAGGAATCCCATGGATCATTCCAACAAAAAGGTTAAAATTGTTCATTATATGCTCTTCCACATTTTTGGACAAACATTTTTTAAACTCACTATTGGCCGTTGCATAACAACCAGGAAAAACAGGGCTTTTTTGAACATTTTGAAATGAAATATGTTTTTTAACACTAGTAGAGCCTTGCCTGTTTTTTTTGACCACATCTGGATAATTCATGGCTATGGTAAATGAATCATAAAGTATAACACCATTTTTATTTTTATAAGAAGAAATAGGTCTTAGGTTTTTAATTACCTCTTTTACCGCCATATAAAGGCCTATATTGTCAACCTCGAGGCGCATAATATTAAAACCTCCGGCCTGATCAACCAATACTTCTAAAATAATATTCTCAGATTCATTTTCAAGGGTTATAGAATTTTTGCGTTTCTCAAATTCAATTAACAGAAGATTTTCAACATAACTTTTTAAACAGATATTTCTTGCCGCTATATTACTTTTGCTGTTGCAGGCTTCGAGACTAATTTGCTGACCAAAACTATAGGCTTGAAAAAAAAATAATAAGAAAAGTAAAAAAAAGGTACGCAATACTATTTACCTGTTTTAAATGTTATCGGAACCGTAAATTTAATAGCTCGAGGCTTACCGCCCATCATGCCGGGTTTGGTCATTTTGGGCATCGCCATGATGTTGCGTTTGGCTTCCTTTTGAAGTGCAGCCGTTCCTCCTGAAACACTTTTGATTTCCACCAAGCCCGCTTCGTTAATGATGAATTTCACCACCACGCGGCCTTGATCGTTGTTTTTATACGCTTGTGGTGGGTACTTGAAGTTTTTTGCAATGTGTTGTGCCAATTTATTGTTGAAACAAGCATCACGTTTGGCAACATTTCCTTCTTCGCAACCGGGCCACACGGGAGGGATTTCTTTAAGGGTCACCACGTTTTTTTGTACATCACCCCATTCTTCTTGGGCAAAGAGTGTGGTTGAAAAAACAATGCAGAATATAATTAGGGCATTTTTCATAGAATAGGTTTTTAAATGGCTACCGCTCCTTTGATATGTGGGTGCGGATTGTAATTTTCTAAAGTAAAGTCATCAAATTTAAAGCCAAAGATATCTTTGACGTCTGGATTGATGTGCATGGTAGGCAAAGGCCTTGGTTCTCGGGATAATTGTAATTCAACTTGTTCCATATGGTTGCTATAAATATGGGCATCGCCAAAGGTGTGCACAAAATCGCCGGCTTGATAGCCACAAACCTGTGCCACCATCATCGTCAACAACGCGTAGGATGCAATGTTGAAGGGAACACCTAAGAAAATATCGGCACTGCGTTGGTATAATTGGCAAGATAGCTTTCCATCGGCAACGTAAAACTGAAAAAAAGCATGACAGGGCGGTAACGCTGCTTTACCGTTGGCTACATTTTCTGAAAATGGTTTGCTGGTATTGGGCATTACGCTGGGGTTCCAGGCACTGACCAACATCCGGCGGCTATCGGGGTTGGTTTTCAACGTCTCAATGATTTCTGAAATCTGGTCGATCTCTTCACTGTTCCAGTTTCGCCATTGATGGCCATAGACCGGGCCAAGGTCGCCATTGTCGTCGGCCCATTCGTTCCAGATCCTCACACCATTTTCTTGAAGGTATTTTATATTGGTATCGCCATTTAAAAACCACAACAGTTCGTGAATAATCGATTTTAAATGCAGTTTTTTGGTGGTTACCATGGGGAAGCCTTCGCTGAGGTCGAACCGCATTTGGTAGCCAAATACACTTTTGGTGCCGGTACCGGTGCGATCGTGCTTTTCGGTGCCGTTTTCAAGAACGTGCTTTATAAGGTCGTGGTATTGCTTCATCGTCAAAAAAATTAATGGCTAAATGTAAACAAATGAACCGTTATTTAAAAATAGGAATTTGTTTCAGGTCCAATAGTTATCAACGAAATGTTTATTGTTGAGTCTGTGAGTTTATGGATAGGTTATCCGTGTGTGTTCGAAAAAATGTTTTGCTATTAGTGAACAAGTGGTAATTATTGGTTTTACTTGGTTCTTTTTTATTTTATCGGGATATTGCTGTGTATCAAAAACGTCTATTATTTCGATTTGTTTTTTCTTCGTATTTACCCAATAAATTATCTTTTTTTGATGCACTAAATAGCGAAATTCTTTTGTTCTGTTTTTTAACCTTGGTTCTATTTGTCCAATTTCCGGTTGTGTTCGTAATCGTAATGTTGCAAGCACTATTTTACGGTTCTCATTTTTTGCAACCCTATTGCTGGCATGTTCCTTTAAGTAAATAAAGATCTTTCTAAGTTCAGCTTTTGCGAAATCTGTCCAAAAAATTTTTAAGTCCACCTTTCAATTTCAGCTAAAAGGTCATTTGCCTCGGTTAATCTTCCGCTTTTAGAATCTTCCATTGCTTTATCAATCCGCTTATTCAATTCCTCAACAGACATGGATTTTATCTTTTTGTCCTCGGCGCCAAATCTTTCTTTATGCAGTATGTTCTCAAGTTTTGAGATAGTGTCTTCGTTTTGAAGTTTTAAAAACTCTTGAACAAATTCTAATTTTCGGGCTTTCAAGTTCATTTTCTGAGTGTTTTTATCAAATATAGGCATTTATCTGTTTGATATTTCTTCGAAATAAAAGTTATAAGATGCAGCCAGTTGTGAGATAATAGATAAGCAAACTTGAACAACTATGGGATAGCAATCATCTCCGTTTTATCATCATTTGATTTCTATAATCGATAATTAAAAAAATATTGTTAAATCAATTACTAAATGAGTCTATAAATTAAACCTGAACCTGCTTGTGCTCCGCCTGCGTATCGCAAGCTTTAGTGAACCACCGTTTGCACAGGCTTATGGCTTATGGCGTCGGCTGAGACACAAGTTTTTTTGCTTGAAAGAAAACCTAAAACCAACTACCCAATAATCATCCCAGCGATCGTCGCCGAAATTAAAGAAGCGATGGTCCCGCCAATCAAGGCTTTCATTCCAAAGCGGGACAATTGTTTGCGCTGTCCCGGTGCTAAAGAACCAATCCCGCCAATTTGGATACCAATGGAGGCAAAATTGGCAAATCCGCACAGCATATACGTGGCCATGATAATGGATTTTTCATACTTTAAATGAAGGTCGTTAGAAACGTCTTTTAAATCGGCCAACTGGATATAGCCTACAAATTCGCTGGCGGCGAGTTTAATGCCCAGCAGTTGCCCCATCATCATAATATCTTCTTTTGCCACACCAATTAGCCACATTAAAGGAGCGAAGACGGTTCCCAAAATGGCTTCCAGCTTTAAACCGGAATAGGCAGTGTTTTTGGCAATCCAGCCATTGAGCGAAGTAATATCCCCTATCCATCCCAAAATACCGTTGAACATGGCAATAAACGCTACAAACACCAAGAGCATAGCCCCCACATTAACAGCAAGCCTAAGCCCTTCGGTGGTACCATTGGCGATGGCATCTAAAAAGTTGGAGCCTATTTTTTCAGAAGAAACCTCCACATCCTTTATCACTTCTTCAGTTTGCGGATAGAGTATTTTTGAAATCACGATCGCACCTGGCGCCGCCATTACCGAAGCAGCCAACAGGTGTTTTGCAAAAGTTAATCGCAATAATGGGTCGTCCCCCCCTAAAAACCCGATGTAAGCGGCCAATACGGCTCCGGCAACGGTTGCCATGCCGCCGATCATGACCAACAGGATTTCAGATTTGTTCATCTTTTCCAGATATGCCTTGATTAAAAGCGGAGCTTCGGTCTGGCCCAAAAAGATGTTTCCGGCAACGCTCAAACTCTCTGCTCCTGAAATTTTCAATGCCCGCGACAACAGCCAGGCCATGGCTTTTACCACTTTCTGGATGATGCCCAAATAGAACAGCACCGAAGTCAAGGCCGAAAAGAAAAGAATGGTGGGCAATACCTGAAAAGCAAAGATAAACCCGAACGAATTGACGTCCAGCATACCGCCAAACAGGAATTCGCTACCGGCTTTGGTGTAATTCAATACATTAACAAACAATTGCCCAACGGCTTCAAAAATGCTTTTTATAAAAGGCACTTTCAACACGCCAATGGCAATGATGAGTTGGAAAGCAAGGCCGATGCCCACGGTTTTCCAGTTAATGGCTTTTCGGTTGGAACTAAACAACACCGAAATCAATAATAACGTGACCATCCCCAAAACACCGCGCCACAAACTGTTGAGCGAAAATCCTTGCGAGGGGATTACTTTGGCAACCTCTTTGGTTTCAGGTGCTGTTGCTGTTGCGGCATCTTTCTTTGCCTTGAAAGCGTAAACTACATCGTTTTCAGAAAAAACGAGGGTGCTGTCGGTTAGTTTGGAAACACGATACCTGCGTATGGTATCGTTGGGTTTACTGTAAAATAAGACGAGCAGCTTGTTTTGATAAATATAATCCCCAGAGGCTTCTAAGCTGTCTTTTGCCTGCAAACTGTATTCAAACCTGCCCTTATCTAACGACAGGTAATCGTGATAGGGGTCCAATTTAAACAAGGACGCTCCTTCTTGGTTTTTTATTTCGGTGAATTGCCAGACTTTTTCAATGGATTGTGAAAAGGCAGTGGTGCCGACAAGGCATAAAAGAGCAATCAATAAAAATTGCCGCATAGCGTTTAGGGTTTATTAATTACTTCTGAAAAATATAACGGTTCATATCTATGTGTTTCTGAAATTTTAAAACTACTCCCGTTTTGAAATTTCGTCCCGGATGCTGGCTGCTCGCTCGTAGTCTTCATTGGCAACAGCTTCGTCTAACATTTTATTCAGTTCTTTTAAGGAAAATTTACTGAAGTCCTGTTTTGACGGCGCGACCGATTCTTTGTCTTCCCCACCGATCAATTCTTCCAAAACAGTTTCTTCCTCTTTTGAAATTTTGTCCTTTTTCCCGGTTGGACGGCTTTTTTTAGATGTTTTTAAATAAATCCCTGCTTTGTCAAGTATGTTCTTGTAAGTGAAAATAGGGGCGTTAAACCGAAGCGCAAGAGCGATGGCATCGCTGGTGCGGGCATCTACAATCTCTTCCAGCCCTTCGTGTTCGCAAATAATACTGGAATAAAATACGCCATCGACCAGTTTGTGGATAATGACCTGTTTTACCACAATACCGAAACGGTCGGCAAAGTTTTTAAAAAGATCGTGCGTTAACGGGCGGGGCGGTTTTATTTCTTTTTCTAAAGCAATGGCGATGGACTGGGCTTCAAACGCACCAATAACGATGGGCAGTTTTCGTTCGCCTTCCTCTTCGCTCAATATCAAGGCGTAGGCGCCGTTTTGCGTTTGGCTGTACGATATTCCTTTTATGTTCAGTCTTACGAGACTCATGGTTCAGTGCTTCGGCCCTTGCACTTGTGCCTCCCTTAAATTATGATGACAGGCAGGTGTTACAGGGCGGGTTGAAAATGTGCGATAAAAATAAAAAACTGTTTAAAAAAGGAAGTTTCCTTAATTAAACAGCCTTTTATTATAGGCACAAAGTAACAAAAAATATGTGTTTTGTGCGTTGGCTTGTGTATAATTTTTTTATCCGTCTTAAACTAAACTTCAAAACAATCCCCAAGCAGTTTACTTTCGGGATTCTCTGTCAATATTTGACAGGTAGGCTCAGCCGCCGGATATTGAATAATTATGCGTTCTGGGCTTTGAACTCTTTAAGTTTTTCATTCAGTTTTGGCACTACTTCAAAAGCGTCGCCCACAATACCGTAATCGGCATTTTTAAAGAACGGGGCCTCAGGGTCGTTGTTGATGACCACTTTCGTTTTTGACGCATTAATTCCTGCCAAATGTTGAATGGCTCCTGAAATACCTATAGCTATGTACAAGTTTGCGGCTACAGGCTTTCCGGTCTGTCCCACGTGCTCGCTGTGCGGTCTCCAGCCCATATCGCTCACAGGTTTGGAGCAAGCGGTGGCTGCGCCCAAGGTTTCGGCAAGGTTTTCGATCATGTCCCAATTTTCGGGACCTTTCAGGCCGCGTCCGCCAGAAACTACAATTTCGGCATCGGCTATGGTCACCTTATCGGTTGCTTTGTCAACAGAAACCACATCTACCGAAAAGTCTTCCGAAGAAAGTTTTGGAGAGAACCCTTCGGTAGTTCCGGTAGCTTCGCTTTCCTTGACGCCGTAAGCGTTTTTGGCCAAGCCCACTACTTTGATGTCGGTTTTATACTCGGTAATGGAAAATGCCTTATTGGTAAACACGCTGTGCTTGACTTTAAAAGGGTCGGTGCTTTCTGGCAGTTCGGTAACGTTGGGTACGTAGCCGGCATCTAAATGCACGGCCAAAAGGGGGGCCATATATTTGCTGTTGGCACTACTGGACACTACGACCACTTTGGCATCTTCTTTCTTGGCGGCTTGTGCAATGACATCGGCATAGGCTTCTGCATTGAATTTTTTGAGTTTATCGTTGTAAACATTCAACACTTTCTCGGCACCGTATTTTCCAAGATCGTTAGATTCGTCGCCATTAATGGAAACAGCGGTTACATGCGTGCCCATTTTATCGGCAATTCCTTTAGCGTAGGAAACGGCTTCTTGGGCTATTTTTTTAAATGTTCCTTCTTCAGATTCGGTATATACTAGTATAGACATTTTTATTTATGAATTATGAATTATGAATTAGGATTCAGGTTTGGTTTTTCTCTCTTTTCTGAATTCAGCATTCTTAATTCTAAATTATTAAATTACTTTAGCTTCATTGTTCCCCTTTGTCTTGTGAGCGTTCCCCAAAGAGGGCGAAGCATTATATTACTTTTGCTTCGTTATGCAATAGATCGACCAATTCGTCAACGGTTTCAACCAATTTGATGTCGCCTTTAGGAGCTGGTTTTTCAAATTGTGCCGTTTGTGTTTCGGCATTTGCGTCAACGGGATCTTTTACGGTTAACGGTTTTTTACGGGCCTGCATGATACCGCGCATGTTTGGGATGCGCAGATCGCTTTCTTCCACAATTCCTTTTTGTCCGCCCACCACCAATGGCAGTTTCGCTTTTACGGTTTCTTTACCGCCGTCAATCTCACGGATAGCCGTTGCGGTGTCGTCTTCAATTTCAAGGCTGATGCAGGTATTTACAAAATTGGCTCCGGTTAATTGAGCAATCATTCCAGGAACCATTCCGCCGTTATAATCAATCGATTCACGACCACCAATTATAAGGTCGTAACCACCTTCTTTTACTACATTGGCTAATTGTTTTGCCACAGAAAAACCATCGGTAGCTTCGGCGTCAACACGAATGGCTTCGTCTGCACCAATGGCGAGGGCTTTTCTCAATGTAGGTTCGGTTTCGGCGCCGCCTACGTTCACCACGTGTACGGTAGCACCTTGTTTTTCTTTGAACCACATAGCGCGGGTAAGGCCAAATTCGTCATTGGGATTGATGACAAACTGTACCCCGTTTGTGTCAAATTTGGTGTCGTTATCGGTAAAATTAATTTTTGAAGTAGTGTCCGGTACGTGACTTATACACACTAAAATTTTCATATATTTTGTATCTTTATAGGTAATATTTTTTTCGAACAATCCAGAGCTTTATTGGCTTTGAATTATTTAGGCACGAAGATAGGGATATATTTCCAAAATATGCTATGCGCGCATAATAAATTTCCGTTAAATGTTAATAAAAAGTACGTTCACACATCCAGAATATACTATTTTTGTCGTCTTGATGAATTTTTCAGAACAGAAATGAACCACTATTAATGAAAACACTACAATTCAGAGAAGCAATAGCCGAAGCCATGAGCGAAGAAATGCGCCGCGACGATACCATATATTTAATGGGCGAAGAAGTGGCCGAATATAACGGCGCTTATAAAGCCAGTAAAGGAATGCTCGACGAGTTTGGCGCCAAGCGCGTTATCGATACGCCCATTTCCGAACTTGGGTTTTCCGGAATCGGTATTGGCTCTGCCATGAACGGCAACCGCCCCATTATCGAGTTTATGACGTTCAATTTCTCGTTGGTGGGGATTGACCAAATAATCAACAACGCAGCAAAAATGCGGCAAATGAGCGGGGGACAGTTCAATATCCCAATCGTTTTCAGGGGGCCAACGGCTTCGGCAGGACAATTGGCAGCAACACACTCGCAGGCCTTTGAAAGTTGGTACGCCAACTGCCCCGGATTGAAAGTAGTGGTGCCGAGCAACCCTAAAGATGCAAAGGGGCTGTTGAAAAGCGCCATTCGCGATGACGACCCCGTGATTTTTATGGAAAGCGAGCAAATGTACGGTGATAAAGGCGAAGTGCCCGAAGGGGAATATTTAATTCCGTTAGGAGTTGCTGAAGTAACACGCAAGGGAGCCGATGTAACCATCGTTTCCTTCGGAAAAATCATTAAAGCTGCCTACAAAGCCGCCGAAGACTTGGCCCAAGAAGGCATTGAATGTGAAATTATCGACCTGCGCACCGTGCGTCCTATGGATCACGACACCATCTTGGAGTCGGTTAAAAAAACCAACCGTTTGGTCATTCTGGAAGAAGCGTGGCCATTTGGCAATGTTGCGACCGAAATCACCTATCAGGTACAAAGTCAAGCGTTTGATTATTTAGATGCACCCATTGTTAAAGTCAACACTGCCGATACTCCGGCACCTTATTCGCCCGAACTGTTAAAAGAATGGTTGCCCGGCCCAAAAGATGTGGTGAAAGCGGTGAAAAAAGTGATGTATAAATAAAACCTGCCAAACAGGCATCGAGTATTGGGTTTAAAGATCCCGCTACTTTTTTCAAACAAAAAAAATCACAAATTTTCTTCATAATTATTTGTGATTTTTTTGTGATTTGTTCATTGTATTTTGGTTATTTTCCCATATTTCCATTCTAATACCTTTATGAGGCAGTCCCTTTTCCTATTTTTTTTATTGTTCACGACCATTGTGGTTGCCCAGACCAAAGTAAGCGGTAAAATTACCGATGCGGCTGGCGACCCGCTGCCTTTCGTGAACGTTATCTTTAAGAATTCAAACGAAGGGACCATTTCCAACGAAGAAGGACGCTTTTACCTAGAGAGCGATACCAATTATAAAGCGGTCGTGTTTTCCTTTATAGGTTTTGAAAGCAAAGAGGTTCCGCTAGGCGCGAAAAACACCTATAAAATGGAAGTGGTGCTGCAAGAAGAAGCCGCCGCCTTGGACGAGGTGGTGCTCATTAGTGGCAAACAGCCCAAAAAGAACAATCCAGCCATTGATATTCTTCGGAAAATTTGGGAAAACCGGCGCGAAAACGGCGTTAAACAATTTAAGCAGTACAGCTACGACAAATACGAAAAACTGGAGTTCGATTTAAATACCATAGACAGCACGCTGATAAAAAGCAAGGTGTTCAAAGGAATGGAATTTATCTGGGACCAAATCGATACCTCGAACGTTACCGGAAATTCCTATTTGCCTATTTTTATCAATGAAGCGTATTCCAAAGTGTATGGCGACAATGTTTTGAATGAGGAAAAAGAAGTCCTTAAAGGGAACAAAAACTCCGGTTTTCAGAACAACCAAGCCTTGATAGCTTTTGTAAAAGATCTTTATAAGGAGTACAATGTCTATGACAATTACCTGAAATTTTTCGACAAAGCCTTTGTAAGCCCCCTTTCCCGAACAGGCATCGATGTGTATAACTACAAATTGCTGGACAGTGCGTACCGCGATAACAAATGGTGCTATAACATTGTGTATTACCCGCGCAGAAAAAACGAACTGACTTTTAAAGGCGATTTTTGGGTAAACGACACCACTTGGGCCATTAAAGAGATCAACCTGCAAGCTTCAAAAAGTGCCAACATCAACTGGGTGCGCGAAGTGTATATTGAACAGGAATTCGAAGTGCTCAACGACAGTACTTTTTTAATAACCCGCGATCACTTTTTGAGCGATTTCAGCCTTCGGAAAAAGGAAGAGGCCCAAGGAATCTACGGCAAACGCACCACGTTGTACGATAATTACGAATTTGACATCAAAAAAGACAAAAGCTTTTATGGCGAACAGACCGACCCTTATAATGAAGCCGTTTACAACCGTCCCGATAGCTTTTGGGAACAAAACCGCTTAGAGTCGCTCAACAAAGATGAAAAAGGTATTTATAAAATGCTCGATACCTTAAAAACCGTTCCTAGATTTAAAACGTTGTACAACATAGGCGCAACTTTGGCAACCGGGTATTACGAAGTAGATAATGTGGACATTGGTCCCGTGTTTTCCATTTTTGGCTTTAACGAAGCCGAAGGATTGCGCATCCGTTTGGGCGGAAGGACCTATTTTGGTCAAAACGATCCTTGGCGTATTGAAACCTTCGGTGCATACGGGTTTAAAGACAAACGGTTTAAATATGGCATTTCGGGCAAATTGTTGCTGGACCGGAAATCACGGTTGAAAGTATTTAGCGGCTATCGAAAAGATGTAGAACAAACCGGGGCCAGTTTAACAACGAGCAATGACGTGCTGGGGCGGAGTTTGGCCTCATCATCGCTTATTTCAGTAGGTTCTAACGATCGCTTAACACGAATAAAATTGGCCACGGCAGGCGTTTCTGTAGAACCTGCCAAAAATTTTGTAGTGCGCGTAACTGGTTCACACCGAAAACTGCGTTCGGCGACCGATACTTTTAGTTTGGATTATTTTGCCGAAGACGGAACCATAAAAAGCACCATTTCACAACCCGAAATAGAGTTGGGGCTTTTTTACACCCCGCAACGAAAAACCTCTGGTTATGGTGTGGAACGAACCATCATCAACGATGGCGATTTCCCCAGTTTTTATTTGGGCTATACGTATGGGCTAAAAAACATCCTCGATGGCGATTTTGAATATAAAAAACTGCAAGCTTTTTATACCCAACCTTGGAACATTGGTGGTTTTGGCCGGTTGTATTCCACTGTTGAGGTGGGGAAAATATTCGACCCCGTGCCTTTGGGATTGTTAAGTCCGGTGCCTGGAAACCAAACCTATTTCAGTTTGTACAATGCGTTTACCAACTTGGATTATTACGAATTTGTGACCGACACCTACACCTCGCTGCATTTGGAGCACAATTTTGGAGGCCGTATTTTTGGCCGTATCCCATGGCTTCGCGATTTAGACCTGCGGGAAGTAGTTGGCTTTAGGGCGGTATATGGTGAAATATCCGACGAAAACCGGGCGCTTAACGCCTCTAACATTACCTACCGCGCGCCAGGGGATATTTATTGGGAGTGGAGCGTAGGCGTAGGAAATATTTTCAGGATTTTCCGTCTGGATTTCAACTTCCGCGGAAATTATCTGGACAATCCCGGAGCTCGTGAGTTTGGCGTTACGGGCGTATTTGGATTCTCTTTTTAGAAAATGGGTTGATGATTTGCATCATTGTCATTTCGACCGTAGAGAGAAATCACATTCCCTTTGTTCCGTCTTGGTTTCCATTTAAAAAAAATCATTGGTGTCCAAAGAAAGTTTTTTAAATTTTTAAAAGCTCAACAAACATAACTGTTTCGAGTGTTTTCTTTATAGACACCTTTCTGTTTAGTTTTGGTTATTTTTTAAAACGTAACAAATTTTAAACACAAATACCAGATGATTAACTATCAGGTCTTACGTCTTAGTCGGACACGACTAAAAAAAAATGATCAAATTGTATTTTTTCCCTAACATTTCAGAAAAAAGCTGCCACCCTATTCCGTGGGAATTATTAGGGCAATCTCGGGGAGGTATATTTCACGCAACTGGTGTTTTTTACTTTTCTTTTCAAAAAAAATCTTTTCAGAAGTACAACATACTGAATTAATACACTATATTTGTTTCATTATGAGGAAATTGGATATTGCATAACAATACATTCTGTTAAAAAAACGTAGTTGAATAAACGTTTTTAATTGGAATGTCCCTCTCTGCTTGGAGAGGTTTTACGGTATGTACTAACCAATTCCTTCCAACCAATGACTTCATTTTACCACTCACTAAAAAATGTTATAAAACTTTTTAGGCAGGCTATTTCCGGAAAAGAAATAGACTACACCAAAGGCAGTATCCGCAAAGCAATTTTTTTGCTTTCGGTGCCTATGATTCTTGAAATGTGCATGGAATCGATATTTGCTTTGGTGGACATCGCTTTTGTATCGCGTATAAGCACCAATGCAGTTGCAACCATTGGTCTTACTGAATCTGTAATCACTCTTGTTTACGCCTTGGCAGTGGGTTTGAGCATGGCCGCAACTGCTGTGGTTGCGAGACGCATTGGCGAGAAGGATGCGTCGGGCGCCAATAGAGCAGCAGTTCAAGTAATTATTTTGGGCATTTTGGTCGCCGCCATAGTATCGGTATTCGGTATTTTATACCCAAAGGAGATCTTAAACCTTATGGGCGGGGAACACGATTTAATTGAAGAAGGGTATCGCTATACCCAAATTCTTTTCGGCGGAAATATTACCATCGTTTTACTGTTTCTAATCAATGCTGTTTTCCGGGGCGCTGGAAATGCTTCTATGGCAATGTGGGTTTTAATTCTTTCTAATGGATTAAACATTATATTAGATCCGATATTTATTTTTGGGTTAGGGCCTATTCCCGAATATGGCGTCGCCGGTGCTGCTATTGCGACCACGATTGGTAGGGGAGTGGCAGTATTGTTTCAGTTGTTGGTTCTTTTTTATGGAGCTACGCGAATTAAATTGGCCGTCAAAGATATAGGGATTAATATTTCGGTTATGTGGAACTTGATAAAAGTTTCTTTAGGCGGAATTGGGCAATTTATTATTGGCACATCCAGCTGGATATTTTTAATGCGGATTATAAGCGAATTTGGCAGTGAGGTACTTGCCGGCTATACTATTTCCATACGTATTATTATGTTTACATTGATGCCTGCCTGGGGAATGAGCAACGCCGCAGCAACCTTGGTGGGGCAAAATTTAGGTGCAAAAAAACCCGACAGGGCAGAAATTTCAGTTTGGAAAACTGGAAAATACAACGCTTGGTTTATGTTTTTCGTGTCTATATGCTACCTTGCTTTTGCTGAAACTATTATAAGCTGGTTCAGCCCACAAGCTGATATCATTGAATACGGGGCCTTGAGTTTACAAATTATAGCGGCTGGATACGTTTTTTACGCTTATGGTATGACCATTAACAATGCTTTTAACGGTGCCGGGGATACCAAAACGCCTACGGTGATTAATTTTTTCTGTTTTTGGGTGCTGCAATTGCCCTTTGCTTATATAGCTGCCTTTTGGTGGGATTGGGGGCCGAAAGGCGTTTTTTGGGCAGTTACCATTGCCGAAGTGCTCATTGCCGTCATCGCTATGCTTTGGTTTAAAAAAGGAACATGGAAGCAGGTTGACGTGTAGATAAAAAGAGGTTGTCTAAAAAGTAATATGAGCCGGTAGAAGTATTTTATCCCTTACATTTCAGAAAAAAATGTCACTTTATGCTGCGGAAAGTATTCGGAAAATAACAAGACTCGCGAATTTGGTGCAACTGCTGTTTTTGGTTTTTTTTAGAAGATGGGTTGATGGGTGCTTTATTTCATTTCGACCATCAGTCATTTCGACCGTAGGGAGAAATCACATACCGTGACTCACGTCCTGCTTTTCAATTTGAAGGTAACAATCACAATAATCTTTCCCGTTATCATTTCAGAAACAAAAAACTGCCACCTTAAAAGATGACAGTTTTTGAAATAATGATCGCCTAACAAGCCTTAGAAATCGGCCCGAAGCGATAAAATAAAATTACGTCCTGGTCCAGAAATCCCTGAACTGTACGGGCGATACCGTCTGTCGGTTATATTTTCAAGTCCGCCGGTAACGGTGAACATATCGCTTAGGCGGTAACTTGCTTTGTAGTTAAGCGTGTACCAACCGGGCGCATACGGATTCCCGTTATCGTCGATGGCATAGATTTCGGTCTTGCCTTTTTCCGATTCCGGCAGGTCTTCAAACTCACGTTTGCCGCTGTAATTCATATATAATTGCATGTTCAGGCCTTGTGCAGCATACGTCAATCTGGAAACCCCAAACCAAGGTGCGGCGTGGCGGGAACGGCTGGTCGAGCCATCGTCCAGTTCTTCTTCGCCGTACTGGTAATTGAAGTCTGAAGAAAACCCAAATCCGCTGGGCAGTTTCACTTCCACACCGGCTTGCACGCCATAAACATGTGCCTCGGCAGCATTTTGAATGGCCTGAACTTGGCTCAATTGCCCGTCGTACATAATGCTGTCTTGCCCATTCAATTTAAAATCACGGCGTACCAGAGCATTTTTTAAATGGGTGTAATAACCCGTTACATCTATTTTTACCACATCGTCAAAAACTTTGGCAATGCCCAAATCGACATTATACGCATACTCGGCTTCCAAATCAGGGTTCGGAACGACGACAGCACCGGGTTCAGAATCGAACACCTTGCCCACATCGTCCACATTGGGTGCCCTAAAAGCGGTAGAGGCATTCGAGCTGATCACCCAATCACGGGTTGGGCGGTACACGACCCCTAAACTACCGGTAAGGTTGCCATTGTTCAAGGAAGCTTTTTCAAAAGGGAAAGGGTAAAACTGGGTGTCGAATTCGGCATCCAGTTCAATAAAGTTATACCGCAGCCCTCCCTGTAGCAGCACTTGATCGTTAATGGTAAATTGATCGGAAACATACGCGGCATACGATGACCAAGTTGCTTCTGGATAACGGCTTGGTCCCGGTTGGCTCACGCCTGTTTCAATGTTGAGGTCAGTTCCGGTTGAGTTTACATCATTAGTAATGGCCTCGACACCATAATACAGTTCGTGGCGTTCGCCAAGTGCTTTTGTGAAATCCACGTTGGCCGAATATGCATCCACCTTTTCAATACGTGTTTCACGATCGGGTTTGTTGAAGTTTCGGCTAATGCGGCTTTCTTCAAAATTTTGAATCGCCAATCGCACAGATAATTGGTCATAAACGCTATTTTCTTTGAAATGGGTAACATTCAAATTGTTCATCATCCATTTTTGTGGGCCATAGTTCCACTCGCCATAGCGGGGTTTTCCGTTTCGGGTGCGTTGGCGGCGATCGTACCGCGCATAATCCGAGGTTTCAGAATAATGCAAACCATATTGGAAATCCCAGTTTTTGTTGGGTTTAAACCTAACTTTTTGCATTAAGTTCATCTGCGAATAACCAGAAGGCCGCTGTATTTTAGGGTCTTCGTTGGCAACCACAACGTCCATGCTGTCTTGACGCTTTACGTAGTACGGCCGCAAAAACTCGTCAGGACCTTCGCTGCCTTGTTTTAAATTATCATAATCGTAAGAAGAAATGCTGGTGGCAAATGCCCATTTTTTCCAACCTACGTTTACGTCGAGATGGGCGGTTTTTTCATTGTTTGCCGAAGCGTATCGCATCACTGCTTTTCCCGTAATATACGGTTTGTCGTCCAACGAAAATTGTGGGGTAAGCGTTTGAAAACTCATTACGCCACCAATGGCATCACTTCCGTAAATGACCGATCCTGGCCCAAAAAGCACTTCCGCGTGTTCAGTGGCAAATGGGTCGAGCGAGATAACGTTTTGCAGGTTTCCGCCTCTAAAAATGGCGGTGTTCATTCGTACCCCGTCTATGGTATAGACCAAACGGTTGGTGGCAAACCCACGTATCATGGGGCTTCCGCCGCCTTGTTGGCTTTTTTGGATGAATACTTCCCCTGAAATCCCTAACAAATCGGCTGCCGTTTGCGGATTTTGCAGTTTGATTTCTTCAGAAGAAATGGAGGTTATTTTTGAAGGGACATCAGATGAGGATTGATTCCACCGGGTCGCCGAAATCACCACTTCGTCCATACTGATGTTGGAAGGCTCCATGAACAAAAGGAAATTTTCGGCTTCCAGTTGAGCATAGCTTTTCACTTCGGTTTTGTAGCCAAGGGTTCGTATTTCAATCTTTTCAGCATCTTTTAAAGCCGAAATATCTGCTTGCCCTTTACCGTTGGTGGTGGCATAAGCATGCGTGCTTTTACTGATAAGGGTGACCAGTTCCAGCGGTTCTTCCGTGGTCTGGTCTTTAATGGTGATTACCTGCGCACTTGCCATGTGGACAAAGCCAAGCAACACCATCAATAAAATAATATGTCTCATTGTTGGATAATTAAGTTTTAAATAAAAGGTATGGCACAGCTAATTAAATAACTGTGCGACTTAAAAAAGTAAGGTGTATATGAAAAGTTGCTGTTAACCTATACGTGGAGGCATATCTGGGGGCGGAAGGGAAATGGATTGATAATCTATGGAATAAAAAAAACCGATTTCCTGTATGTTCTCTATTTCTGAAGTATAAAAATGAATTGTAGGACGTTCGTTAAAAAACAAGCTACGGTAAAATTTGGTAAGCCGTTTGTGTTGTTCTTTTGTTTGACTGTCATCGTCCAGCACACCTAAAAGGATCTTGTTAAGCTTTCGGTTGAGTTTTGTTTCTTCATAATCCCACCAGCACCAATAACTAATACTGTCTATGGTTTTTTTGGTTTCCACCACATCGTACATTTGGCCTTTGTATTCAAACTCTTTGGAGTGTTCCCATCGTAGCTTTTCATCTATTTCAGCCTTCGAAAATTTCAGCAAAACCAATTCTTCCTTGTCAATGCCAGCGATGAGGTTGTGCTTCAGTTCTTTTTTAAGGGTTATTTTATGAAGAGACAGCCATAGGTAGGTCCCCGCCGAAGGAAGCAGCAAACAGAGCAGTAAGAGGGTGCTTATGTATTTCTTCATACTGGGGAAATTGCAGGCAAATGTAATTATTTTAAAGGTTTTTTCACCCCGTAGGGGTTTGAGTTTTGAAATGCTCCTTCTGGGTAAAAATTTAATCCTCTTTTTAGTGCAAGAACCGTCTAAAAGCGTTATTTTTGCACGCCCAAACTATATAGACACAGTTTGGAAAAACGATTTAAATAAACTGAACTAAAAATGACTGCAGACAGAGTACAGACCTTCGATGTGTTGGTTGAAATTCCAAAAGGAAGCCGGAACAAATATGAATACGATTTTGAATTGAAAAAAATACGCTACGACCGTATGATCTTTTCGTCTATGATGTATCCGGCAGATTATGGTTTTATACCGGAAACATTAGCGTTGGACGGCGATCCATTGGATGTGTTGGTGTTGGTGACCGAACCTACTTTCCCCGGCTGTGTAATTGAAGTAAAGCCCATTGGCGTGTTTCACATGGCCGACGAAAAAGGGCCTGACGAAAAAGTAATCTGTGTGCCCGTGAGCGATCCCATTTCCAATAACGTGAACGACCTTTCTGAACTGAATCCACACTTGATCAAGGAAATAGAGCACTTTTTTCAAGTATATAAAGACCTGGAAGAAAAGAAAGTAGATGTTGGCGGTTGGGGTGATGTTGAAAAAGCCAAGGAAATCGTTGCCAAATGTGTAGAGCGTTTTCGCGACAGCGATGTGCCATTTCAAGAAGTGAGCATTAGGTAACCGACGTTTTTCCCATACCGTATTGACTTAAAAATAGAAAGCAGTAACCAAGCCGGTTATTGCTTTTTTGTTTTGTTCTATTTTGTTACTTTAGCACCGCTTTAACAAAACCTTTATACAATTATGGAACAAAACATTATTTATGTACCTATAGCATTGGCCGTTTTAGGACTTCTGTTTATGCTCATAAAAATGAGCTGGGTAAAAAAACAACCCGCCGGAAACGAGCGTATGCAATCTATTTCAAAAAGCATTAAAGAAGGGGCCTTGGCCTTTCTAAGTGCAGAGTATAGGCTATTGGCTGTATTTGCGGTTATAGCAGGCGTCTTGCTGTTTGTTATTTCCACCTTGGTGCCAACCACCAGCTGGATGATCGTGCCCGCTTTTTTAATAGGAGCTGTTTTTTCAGCCTTGGCCGGAAACATCGGAATGCGCATTGCCACCGATGCGAATGCCCGTACTGCCGAAGCTGCAAAAACCAGTTTGCCACAGGCCTTAAAAGTCTCTTTTAGCGGTGGAACCGTAATGGGGCTGGGTGTTGCCGGCCTTGCTGTGCTGGGGCTTAGTTTGTTTTTTATGTTTTTCGTGAGCCAGTTTATTACCGAAAATGGTGATTTTTATGGCAATATGACCGTTGTGCTCGAAGCCTTGGCAGGATTTTCATTGGGTGCAGAAAGCATTGCGCTTTTTGCCCGTGTAGGCGGCGGAATTTACACCAAAGCGGCCGATGTTGGTGCCGATTTGGTAGGAAAAGTGGAAGCCGGCATCCCAGAAGACGATCCGCGTAACCCGGCTACCATTGCCGATAACGTGGGCGATAACGTAGGGGATGTTGCCGGAATGGGGGCCGATCTCTTCGGAAGTTATGTGGCAACCGTTTTGGCCGCCATGGTATTGGGTAATTACGTAATTCGCGATATGAGCGTGGATGGTCAGTTTACGGATGCCTTCGGAAATATGGGGCCAATTCTTCTGCCGATATTGATCGCTGGTGTTGGAATTTTAGCTTCTATCATCGGGACTTTTTTAGTCGGTATTAAAAATAATGAAGCCAAAGAACCCCAAGTTCAAAAAGCGTTGGATATGGGTAACTGGACGGCCATCGTACTTACCTTGGTTGCCAGTTGGTTTTTAATAGACTGGATGTTGCCGGAAACCATGAATATGGTGTTCTTTGGCGAAGGCACTAAAGAAATTGCAAGCATCAACGTATTCTGGTCGGCCTGTATTGGTTTGGCCGTTGGAGCGTTAATCTCTTTTGTAACGGCACACTACACCAGTTTGGGTAAAAAACCGGTCATGGATATCGTTAACAATTCTTCCACTGGAGCGGCGACCAATATCATTGCAGGGTTGGCCGTGGGAATGAAATCTACCTTTTGGAGCGTGTTGCTTTTTGCCGCTGCCATTTATGGATCGTATGAATTGGCTGGTTTCTATGGCGTAGCCTTGGCCGCGTCAGCGATGATGGCGACTACAGCGATGCAGCTGGCCATCGATGCCTTTGGTCCCATAGCCGATAACGCCGGAGGTGTTGCCGAAATGAGCGAACTGGAACCACACGTTCGGGAACGTACCGATATATTGGATTCAGTAGGAAACACAACTGCAGCGGTAGGGAAAGGCTTTGCCATTGCTTCGGCAGCGTTGACGGCCTTGGCCTTATTTGCTGCTTATGTAACGTTTACAGGAATTGACGGAATCAATATTTTCCGTGCCGATGTGTTGGCGATGTTGTTTGTAGGCGGAATGATTCCGGTAGTATTTTCAGCTTTGGCTATGAAATCGGTCGGGAAGGCCGCGATGAAAATGGTGCAAGAAGTACGTCGTCAGTTTAAAGAAATCCCCGGTATCATGGAAGGTAAAGCTACGCCAGAATATGGAAAGTGTGTGGATATTTCAACCAAAGCAGCTTTGCGCGAAATGATTCTTCCTGGCCTGTTGACCATTGTAACGCCTGTAATTATCGGCTTGGCGTTTGGCGCAGAACCTCTTGGTGGTTATATGGCCGGAGTTTGTGTAAGCGGCGTGATGTGGGCGATATTTCAGAATAATGCCGGAGGCGCTTGGGACAACGCTAAAAAATCGTTTGAAGCTGGGGTGATGATCAACGGCGAGATGACCTATAAAGGAAGCGATGCGCATAAAGCGGCCGTTACCGGTGATACAGTGGGAGATCCGTTTAAAGATACCTCAGGCCCATCGATGAACATTTTAATTAAGTTAACATGTTTGGTCGGTTTGGTGATTGCTCCAATTCTGGGCGGTCATGGAATGGACGAAGAAGTGGAAATGGAGAACGTTTCAGAAGAAATGTATATGATCGATGCAGAAGGCAACCAAACCTTATTGACCGATAACCAAGCGGAACAGGTAAAAGAGATTTCAAAAGAAATTATGGTCAGTTTGTCATCTAACGATACATTAACTACCGCCGAAGTTACCATCAGGACCACGAAAGATGGCGAAACAACCACTGAAACTAAAACCTTTACTGGTTCAGAAGAAGAAGTGGAGGCGCAAATAGAAGCGCTACGGGAGTAGGCTTAACAATTAAACGTTATTGGTAGAATAATCTAAACCCTGCTGTTACGGCGGGGTTTTTTGTGGTTTACATTAATGTTAGGCTAATCGATAATTTTCTTAATTTTGAATAAGTAAATATGGAAAAGATGAAAACAGCCTTGCAGATAGATATGACTTTTGACCAGATTTTATCGATTGTAAAACAATTGCCAAGACGACAAAAATTAAAATTGACCGCCGCTTTGGAGGAAGAGGCCATTGATTCAAAACTATCTCAACTTCTTAAAACCTTTAAAACAAAAGAGCTCGATTTAAAAACTGTAAACGAAGAAGTAGAACAGGTAAGACAGGAAATATATGACAAACAAAACCGTTAAGGTTATTTTCGATACGAACGTTTGGATTAGTTTCCTTATAGGAAAACGGCTGTCTAAATAAAGAAACACATTTCTAATAGCACTATAAAAATTGTAATAACCGAACAGCTCTTAATGGAATTGAGAACTGTAACAAAAAGGGAAAAACTTAAAAATTTTTTTCCGGAAGATAGTGTAAAAAGACTTGTTTGAACTATTGGATGTTATTGCTGATAAAGTTGAAATAAAACCAACCTACTTTTTAAATCGAGACCCAAAGGATAACTTTCTGTTAGATCTGATTGATTTTTCACAGGCAGATTTTTTAGTAACAGGCGACAAAGATTTATTAGAACTCAATCCATTTAAAACTGCTAAAATAGTAACGCCTGCTGAATTTGATCAAGAGTTGAGCAAGGTCTTTCCTATTCGTTAAGTAACCAAATCCCCGCAATTTCAATGTTTTTTTATGATTTTGTAGTATCTTTCTGCTAATGAACTACGACGATTTAATAACACTGGGAATCGCATTTGGTCTGGGCCTGCTGGTCGGGATGCAGCGGGAAACCGTCGATAATAAAATGGCGGGCGTGCGCACTTTTACCCTCATCTCTATTTTAGGGGTGGTCTCTGGGTTTCTTGCCCGGGAATACGACAATCCGTTTATCATCCCTATGTTCGGTATTGCCATTACTACCTTGATGGTGGTTTCAAACGTTATTAAACTTAAAAAACTTGACGAACCTGGAGTAGGCCAGACTACGGAAGTTGCGGCTTTGCTCATTTTTGCCATTGGTGCCTACTTGGTCATGGGCAACCAGATAATCGGCGTGATCACAGGTGGTGTTTTGGCCATTTTACTCTACGTTAAAGAACATTTGCACGGTTTTGTCGACTCGTTGAAAAAGAAGGATTTTGCTGCCATTATGACATTTGCCGGTATTTCCTTGGTAATACTGCCCATCTTGCCCAATGAAACCTTTGGGCCTTTGGATGTCCTAAACCCTAAGAACATCTGGTTGATGGTAACGTTGATTGTGGGTATCAGTCTCCTCGGGTATTTTATTTACAAATGGATGGGCAAAAAGGCCGGGATGGTGTCCAATGGTATTCTTGGTGGCATTATCAGCAGCACGGCGACATCGGTGAGTTATGCCAAAAAATCCAAAGACGGAAAATCGGGCGGAAAGTTGGCAGCCTTTGTCATCTTCTTGGCCGTTACGGTCTCACTTATTCGGGTTATGATCGAAATAGGCGTGGTTATTCCCAATAAATTGCCCCAAATGATCCTGCCGTTCATCGTACTCTTCATATTTATGGCGGCACTTTCGGCATTTATATTTTATAGGATAAACAAAGATCCTGCGATGGACAAAATGCCCGAGCCCAAAAATCCGGCGCAATTTAAAAGCGCATTGATTTTTGGTGTTTTGTATGGTGTAATATTATTAATGGTCGCATTTGCCAAAGAGGAATTTGGCGATAAAGGGCTTTACATCGTTTCCATAATTGGTGGATTGGCCAATAAAGATGCCATTACGCTTTCCCTTTCGCACTTGATTGAACGCGGCGTCGCTGTTTCTATGGGTTGGCGATTGATTATGACAGCGGTGCTTTCCAATTTATTTTTCAAGATATTGATTGCTGCAGTATTAGGAACCCGGCAGCTGGTAAAATGGCTGGGGCTGGCCATTGTGCTGTCCATTCTAGCAGGTTTATTGTTAATTTGGCTGTGGCCACAAGGATGGCACTTGTAATATGGGATGGTTTAAAAAAGATCCGTTGCAAATCATTACCTTCCAAAGCTATGGAACGGATTCGCATTTTTATATCCGCGGAAGGGCCTTGGAAGATGAAAATATCGACCTCTCAAAAAACGGGCTGTTCAGCTTGATAAAAAACACCTATAAACGGTTTGAAACCGATGAAATTCCGTTTACAAAACTTAAAATCACATTGCCGAACGATTCGGTTTACTATACCAAAACAGATAAAAGGGGTTATTTTAAATTCAAGGAAAATATTCGCGGCCTTGCTGAAATGACCAATGAAGAGGGTTGGTTGCCTTACGAAATTTCTTTTGAAGAGACATTTTCAAAGCGGGTCATCAACAATAACAACAGGTTTCCGGGTAAAATGCTAATTTCATCAAGCTGGTCTTCCCCACAGGTTAAAAAGACCGAGTTTGGTGTGATTAGTGATATTGACGATACCATTCTACAAACCGGCGTTACTTCGTTTTTAAAGCTGAAATTGATTTTCAACACATTTTTCAGAAATGCGGAAAGCCGGTCACCACTGCAAGGCGCTTCAAAATTTTATCAATTGCTGCACCAAGGAAAAACGGGAAAAGAAGCCAACCCATTATTTTACGTGAGCCACAGCCCTTGGAATTTATACCGCTATTTAGCATTGTTTTTAAAAGCGAACAATTTTCCGAAGGGCCCTATTTTATTGCGCAGTTTTCCTACCCCTTTCCGAAGAAAAGAAAAAGAGGAGAAACCCCAGAAGCAACAAGAGATTCTTGATATTTTAGAAACCTATCCCAAAATGAGCTTCATTTTAATTGGCGACAGCGGCGAACACGATGCCGATATCTATATTGAAATTGCCCAAAAATTCCCTAAACGCATTAAAGCAATTTATTTACGAAGCGTAACGCACAAAAAGAAAATGGCGCGAATTAGAGGCTTGTTTTCAAGTTTTGAAATTACACCCGTACTGTTGGTTTCAGATAGTAAAGAGGCGATAGCCCATGCTAGGTCGTTGGGGTTTATTGCTTAGGCTTGTTGTGGTTTTTAAAATACGCATACGTCTCATATTGCGCCCGTATAGCCGGTTTGCCGTGTTTTATATAGTCGTTTTTTTGGTCTGGGTCAATGATGCGGGCTTTTACGTTATCGTTTAGCTGAATGTCTATTAATTCCTTTATGGTGTTGTGGTGGTCTTGGTCCAGGATGGGCGTGACCACTTCAATACGGTGGCTGAGGTTGCGTTTCATCCAATCTGCCGAACCAATGTACATTTTCTCATCGCCATCATTTCCAAAGATATAGATGCGGCCGTGCTCTAAAAAACGATCCAATATACTGGTAATGTAAATGTTTTCGCTTTGTCCTTTAATGCCCGGCACAAGCGAACAGATACCGCGCACCAACAACCTGATTTTAACTCCTGCATTGCTGGCCTTATACAGCAGTTTGATCATGCTTTTATCCTGCAAGCTGTTCATTTTGGCAATAATATAAGCGTCTTTACCCGCTTTGGCCAATTCCATTTCATTTTCAATTAAGCTTTCAAATGTTTGCCGTAGGGTAAAAGGGGAGATCAAGAGCTTTTCGGGTTTGGGGATAATCATTTTGCCTTGAAGCACTAAAAATAGTTTGTTTAGGTCTTCGGTAATGGTTTCATTGGCGGTCATGATGCCAAAATCGGTGTAGACTTTAGCGGTGTTTTCGTTAAAGTTTCCCGTGGCAATATAGCTGTACCTTTTTAGTGTTCCATTGGTTTCCCGTTCTATGCACAGTATTTTGGAATGGATTTTAATGGCCGGAAAGCTATAAATAACGTGAGCACCGTTCTCTTCAAATATTTTGCCCCACTTTAAGTTATTGTGCTCATCAAAACGGGCTTTAACTTCAATAAAAACAACAACTTCTTTTCCTTTTTTCGCGGCTTTTGCAATAGCATCGTTTAGCCGGGATTCGCTGGCAGCCCGGTAAATGGTCATTTTAATGGTGGTGACCTGTGGGTCGTCTGCGGCTTCTTCCAACAATTTGATCACCGGCTCGAAGTTTTGATAAGGGTAATGCACCAATTGGTCTTTCTTGTCAATCGCTTTAAAAACCGAATGGCAATGTGCCAATACCGGGTGGGGCAAGGGCGGCAGGTGTTCAATGGAGAGTTTTTTTGAAGTAGGGTTTGGGAAGTCGAAAAAATCTTTAAAATTATGGTACGTGCCGCCCATCACAATATCGGCATTGTAAACTTCCAAGACATTTTTAAGGATTTCCTGGAATTCTTTTGGGGTACTGTTGTCGATCAATAATCGTGTGGCTTGACCCGTGTTGCGTTTGGGGAGCGATTTTTTGATGCGCTCCATAACATTGCCGGAAAATTCATCTTCAATATAGAGCTCGGCATCCCTCGATTTTTTTACCGAATAAAAGGTGATGTTCTCCTCTCTTTGTGGGGTTTGTTTTAAACAGTATTTTAGAATGTCGTCTATAAATGTAATGTAGTGCTTTCCGTTTTGCTTCGGAAATGTAAAAAACCGGGGTTCGTCATGTGGGATTTTAACCAATTTAAAGGTGTCGTTTTCCAGTTGTGCAGCGAGGTACAGCGCTTCGTTTTCAATAAAAACCGTATCACTGTTTGAACAGGGATTACAGCTTATTTCCAGTTTGTCTTTAAGGGTTTCCTCAAAATAGGTTTTGGCAATTTCTTTTTGGGTGCTCGAAAATTCTTTATGGTCTATTAAATGAATGTTTTCTGCTTTTAAATCTGGGATGATCTGTTCTTTAAAAATCGTACCAAATTCTTCTTGCTGCAGTTCAACCTGCTTTTTTATTTCCTTTAAAACCTTGTTGGGCTTGGTAATCAGTTTTTTTCTGAAAGGTTTCTCAATTTCCTTGATCTGCCGGATATCGGACACCCGAACTCTGAAAAACTCATCAAGATTGGAAGAGAATATCGCCAAAAACTTAATGCGTTCATACAGTGGATTACGATTGTCTGCGGCTTCTTGTAAAACCCGGTGGTTAAAGCGCAACCACGAAAGATCGCGATGGTAATATTTTGTGTTGTACAGTTTTGCCATGAATGCCCGGTGAAGGCGGGTCCCTCTTTAGTTAATTAACATTTGAACTTTACCAAAGAAAAGCAATTCCGAAGAAAACGGGTGTTTTTGAAATGTTAAGGTTTGATCATTATTTGAAAGAAGAAACCTCAACAAGGCTTTATATTTTTGAATCTTCTAAAGGTAACTTTATTAAACTAAAATAGACCTGCGCAAAACAGGTCTGTTTAACAAAAAATTTGAAAATATTAATTATTGTTTTGTAAAAACTGTGGTTATAGTCACTTCAACTATAGTTTTAATTCCTGATTTAGTAATGGTTTCAGTAGCTTTCGAAACATATTCTAATCGTGTTTCAGTTAGTTTAGCGATGGTTTCAGAAGTGTGTTTATCTCCAACAGATATATTAATGGTGTTGTTTTCCCTAGTCCAAGTACCAGTATATGAATTTATAATCGGTTGTTCTATTGTATTGGTTTCACCGTGCGAAATGGTAGTCATCTTTAAAATAAAGTCTTTCGTCTTACGTCTTTCAGCGAAGCGATCTTACATCTTAGTCGGACACGTCTAAATTTAAATATAAAAAAAATGATTTTAGTTTAAAACAACCCGTGCAATTCTGCATCTATTTTACTGATCACTTCCCCCAAGTGCTCGGGATCGTCCACAAAATTAAGATTGTCCACGTCCAAGATAATGAGTTTGCCTTTGTCGTACCCGTGGATCCAGGCTTCGTAGCGCTCGTTCAAACGGCTTAGGTAATCGATGCTTATCGAGTTTTCGTAATCACGGCCACGTTTGTGTATTTGGTTTACGAGATTGGGAATGGAACTGCGAAGGTAAATCAATAGGTCGGGGCCTTCGGTTACGCTTTCCATTAAGTCGAACAGGGAACGGTAATTTTCAAAATCGCGGTTGGTCATCAAGCCCATTGCGTGCAAGTTGGGAGCAAAGATATAGGCATCTTCATAGATGGTTCGGTCTTGAATAACGTCTTTGCCTTTGTCCCTGATTTCGAGAATTTGACGAAACCGGCTGTTCAAAAAATAAATTTGTAGGTTGAAGGACCACCGTGCCATTTGGTTGTAAAAATCATCTAAATAAGGATTGTCCTCTACATCTTCAAAATGAGGTTGCCATTTGTAATGTTTTGCCAATAAACGGGTTAAGGTTGTTTTTCCAGAGCCAATGTTTCCTGCAATTGCTACGTGCATAGTGTTTACTTCTTAGGGTGGGTTAGTTTCAGGGTGTGGATGTTTTTTCCGTCATAAATATACAGGAATTCCTGCGTAAGCGACAAGTCTTTTATGGTTATTTGGGGCAACGGTATTTTTATGGCTTCGGGATATTTTTTGGTGGTGCCTTCGCTTATTTGGGCCAAATAATACAGCGAATTTTCTTTTACGCCCAATACCCTTTCATCTTGTTGCAACACGTTGATGAAACCATCCACTTTTATTTCAGAAAGTAGGCTTCCATATACATTGAATGCCCGTACCTTGTTTTCGGTGAGCACATAGCAATAGTTAAAATTGCTGGTCTGCGAAAGCAATGTGCCTGAAAACGGTTGTGAGACGGCGGTGTTGGTTAAAGTTCGGTAATTGAACAGCTCCAGCTGTTGCGTATCGACATTAAAGACCCAAAGACGGTTGTTCCCCGCATTGGTAGCGGTGCTTATGTTTAGAAAGCCGGGGAGGGTATTGAAGTTGATGCGCTCTATTTCGTTCAATTTGTTATCGACCAAAACCACGGTGTTGGTGTTTTCATAAAAAATAACCACATTTAAGGGGTTGAGTATATCTACCGAAGTTATGGGCCCCAATTGCAAGTCGCTGAACACAAAATCACCGTCCACCCCAGTTTTGTGCAGCTCCATATTGGCAGTGTAATACATATTGGTAAAGGCATCAACGCCAATAAACCCATCGGCTTTTAATGGGGTTTTTGAAATTGGGATCACTGGTTGTGCCAGTAAAACTGGGCTAAGCAATAAAAAAATAAGGTGCACGACTTTCATTATGGAGTTCAAGATACAAAAAGCGTGCTATATTTAGGCGGTTGAATTTAAACGCTCCGGGCTTCCATGAATTTTTGACTGGTCTTTTCGGCTATGGTAGTGAGTTTTCCGGCGGTAGGCTCGATCCTTAATTTTTGTTTTTCCTGTATGGAAGCGATGATCCTGAAGGTGTTTAAATACTCTTCTTGTAGGTCGTACACCGTTTCTATAAGTGCATATAAGGTGTCGGTTTCCGTTGGCGACAGTTTTTCTTTTATGTTTTTCGACAATAACAATAACTCATCACTCACCGAATCGTATTTTTCTTGATTTTTTAAAAACCGGGATAAAATATCATCGATATCCTTGTTGGTGTCGTGGGCTTGTTGTTTTAAGCGTTTTATCGTTTTTATGGATCGGTCTTGTCCGTTGGAAAAAAGTCCCATGTTAGTTTGATTTGACCGAAAGATACATAAAAAATTGCTTTGTGGCATTATTCTTACAAAATTTACGTGCTACTACGTATTTTAGCTACACGGTTATATTTCTGTATCTTTATTGAAAAAATCAAACTATGCGGAAGGTGTTTTTTGGAGTGGTGATAGCCCTTGTTGTTGTATTTGGCCTGCGGTATTGCGAGCACACCAAAACCGATAAGGAACAATTGGAAGCCAATACGGCATTGATTCAAAAAGAACTGAAAAATGTAGGTAAACTCATTGTTACCGAAGGAAGTTATGCCCAAGTATTTACCTATGAAGATTGGAAAAAATTCTACTTAGATGTTTTCTCGGCGCGTAAAAAAGCTCTCGTGGTGGTTAATGCGAAAGCCACCGTCGCATACGATCTCAGTAAAATTAAAACCCAGATAGATCAAGAAGCCAAGACCGTAACCATCACTCATATCCCCGAACCACAGTTGAGCATCAACCCCAATATTGAATATTACGATGTAAAGCAGGATTACCTAAATCAGTTTGAAGCTGAAGACTACAACAAAATTAAAAAGCAAGTAGAAACCTCCCTTCGGAAAAAAATAGAAGCCTCAACATTAATGACCAATGCCGAAAACAGGTTGATTTCCGAACTTCAGAAAATATACATCCTCACCAGTTCTATGGGGTGGACGCTGCAATATGAAAGCGAACCTATTTACGATGAAGCAGATTTAGAAAACATAAAGTTTTAACTTTTTCCCCTCCTAATTTAGGAGGGGTGCCCAACGGGCGGGGCGGTGAAAGCCAAAAACCTAAACTATGAACAAAAATATCCACAACAGAAAATACCTAAAAAACTTCCGGAAAGAACTTAGGAACAATGCTACACTTTCAGAAAAGAGATTGTGGAAAGCATTGCAGAAATCGCAATTGGAAGGAAGAAAGTTTAGAAGGCAACATAGTATTGGTGATTATATCGTGGATTTTTATTGTCCTTCCGAACGGTTAATCATCGAAGTTGATGGCTCTGTTCACGATAATACCGTTAACCAAGATCATGATTTTAAACGCACCCAGTATTTGGAATCTTTGAATAACACTGTAATTCGTTTTACAAATGATGATATTAAAAGTTCGTTGGATATGGTCCTGGAACGGATTAAAATTGAGTTTATTGAAAGGTAGGTAGTTAGGGTAATTAGATTTTTAAAAGAAACCACCCCGCCTTCGGCACCCCTCCTTAGCAAGGAGGGGAGAAAAATCACAACTTCTTTTGTAAAGACCTCCAGCCACCGCCGTTAATGGCTTCAATGTCGTTATTGTTTAACGTTTTTGCAGCACTGCCGCTACGCACGCCACTGGCACAACAGGTAATTACCGGTTTGTTCCATTGTTTAATTTCTATGATTTTGGAAGGAATTTCATTTAAAGGAATGTGCACGGATCCAGAAATGGCACCGGCATCAAATTCGGGTTTTGTGCGAACGTCCAAAATCACCGCATCCCGCTTTTTAAAATCCTGTATTTTCTTGTTGTTGTTTCCGAATAAAAAATTCAATAATCCCATACGTTATTTGCTTAATTGTTTGCTGTTCTTTTCTATCAACAATAATCCGTCATCGATTAAATGGGCGACCTTGGGGCGTTCTTTTTTAAGTGCTAATAGATGTTTCAATACTTTTTCAGAAAAAGCATCATTATTAGTAGCGGTTAACTCAAATATTTCCAAAGGAAGCAACCAGTCGTTAGGATGATTTTCTCTCAACTTTTCAAAAATTAGAGAAATTTTCTCCCCTTTTGGGGGAGATGCCGCAGGCAGAGGGGGATTTGACTCTCTTCGGAATTCTCTTATCTGTTTATATAAATCGTTTAATTCTTTTTCTTTTTTAGAAAGATTAGTCCGGTTGGTTTTCGTTTCGCTCAATTTATGAAGCGAAATGGAGAACGATAAATAATCGGCTGCCCCGGCAAAAGCCGAAACAATTTCCTTGCCTACCGCCATATCAAAATCGCCCATCTCTGGACTGAACAGCACTTCACCTTTATAGGTTACCGTACAATCGGTAAACTGGATGAGCATCAATTCGCCCCGTAAATTCCGCATTCCGGTAACATTTAGGCCTTCAACGGTGATGCCGCTTTCAAATTCAAATGAGATAGGCTTCCCGTCATAAAAATTATAAGCTTGTAAATCGCGCGGCCCCATGTTCTCAATGGCGAGGTTTATTTTTTTCAGTTTCCCCAAAGGAGATCTAAACCCGTTGGTATGACGGCTAATACCGTGGCCAATCACTTCTTTTTCACGGTAAGCGAGCGCGGTTTCGCCTTCGGTTTCAAAATAGACCACTTCATTGTCTTCATTTTGAATCATCCGGGAAAAATGACCGCTCACCTGCAATCCCGTGCTCAGTTCAATGGTGCCTAATTGTTTGGAGTTTATCAGTTTTTTCAAACCGCGCCAACCGCCTTTTCTCACAGCCATGGTGTTGGCAAACTCTTCCAAAACTTCTTGTAAGTAGGCAAAATCGGGTGTTACATACAATTGTGGTTGCGGTTTGGTAATGTCGAATTCTTGGTATGCCGCATCGATGGAGTAGGGAATTTTTTGTACTTCCTCCTTCATGCACCAAGTGCTTTCGCCAATGGAAGACAGCAAACCGGCTCCGTAGATCTTGGGGTCTTCAACCGTGCCCACCAAACCATATTCAACAGTCCACCAATGTAAATTTCGGATAAGGGCAATTTCGGAAGGTGCTGTTTTTTTATGCTGAAGTTCATCCACTCGGTTTTCAGCATTTTGGATAATAATTTCTGAAATCCCCTCGGCTTCCTTTAAAATGGACAGCTCTCGTACAGCTTCATACAATTCCATATCGTGTGCGCTGGAAATGGCTTTGGCGCCAATCTCCCCAAACCGTCGCAAATACTCGGCATAATCTGGACTGGCAATAATGGGGGCGTGGCCAGCACCTTCGTGAATAATGTCGGGTGCTGGGGTGTATTCAATATTTTCCAATTGGCGGATATCGCTGGCAATCACCAACACCTTGTATGCCTGAAACTCCATAAACGCATTGGGCGGGATAAATCCATCTACGGCAACGGCCGCCCAACCAATTTCCTTTAAAATACGGTTCATCCCGTACATAGAAGGAATGGCATCGATGGAAATACCGGTTTTTTTAAGTCCGTCCAAATAACTTTCATGCGCTACTTGACTTAAATAATCCACGTTTTTACGCATCACGTACCGCCAAACCGCTTGGTTTATCGGGGTGTATTGGTCATAATCCTGTGGTTTAATGTACTGCTTTAAATGCGGTGGTAACCGGTCCAGTAACTCGTTTGTTTCGATGCGCTCTTCCATGGTTTCAAAAATAATGAAATTAGAACTACTTAAGACGTAATTAATAATACCTTATTACAGTTTTATGAAGGCGTTTCTAAAAGCTGTATCTTGCAAAACACTATGAAGCCTGCTTCCAGAAAAACCGAAATAATAACCACAGCATCGCGTCTTTTTAAAGAAAAAGGCTACAATGCCGTATCTATGCGCGACATTGCACAAGCCATGGGCATCAAGGCTTCCAGCTTGTACAACCATATTTCGGGCAAGCAGGAAATACTATCAACCCTTATTTTAACAGTGGCTCGCGAGTTTACCAGTGGAATGGAGCAGGTGGTTTCAAAAAATGTAACTTCGGTACAAAAAATTGAAAAGATCATAGCTTTTCATATCGATATTACTGTTACCTATCCTGAAGCCTTGGCAGTACTGAATAACGATTGGATGCATTTAAAGAGTGGAGATTTAACCGAATTTATAACCATGCGGGACAGTTATGAAGAAAATTTCAGAAAAATCATCAATAAAGGGATACAGGCCGGCGAAATTGAAACGCGGCATCCAGAAGTAATTTTGTTTTCCATCCTTTCCACCTTGCGCACCTTGTATTTGTGGTATGAAAAACGGGGGAAATTAGATGAAAATATCCTAAAACGCGATATGGTTGCCGTACTTTTAAAGGGGATCGTGCAGTAGCGCCGTTGGTAGAAGTTCTGTACTTTTGCAGTTATGCAACCCAACAATTTTACAACGGAATTCTTCGGAATAGGGATTCAAAACGGAAAAACGCCCGAAAATCTCGGCGTGCTTTGGCGAACGGCCCAAAATATGGGCGCCAGCTTTATTTTTACCATTGGCAACCGCTATGCCAATCAGGCGAGCGATACGCATAATGCCGTAAAGTCGCTACCGTACTTTCATTATGAAACCTTTGAAGATTTTTATAAACACTTGCCAAAAGGCTGTCGCATTGTTGGCGTTGAAAAGACGGAAAAGGCTGTTCAACTTGAAAGTTTTAAACATCCAAAACGGTGCGTATATTTGTTGGGAGCAGAAGATCACGGCCTGTCCAACCAAGCGATTGAAAAGTCGCATTTTTTGGTTCAATTCCCTTCAGAAAAAAGTTTAAATGTTGCAGTGGCCGGCAGTATAATTTTGTACGATCGAGGACGGAATAAGCCGAAAATTTAGTATATTCAGAAGTCGTGACTCAGACATTAGAACGCTACGCTGTTAGACAATAGACGTGAGAATTCATTTATAATTTCAAAATAGAATTTTCAAAAACTATTTAGCATTTAAGCTAAAATAAAAATTTTAAAAGAAAGTAAGAATAACCTTAAAAGATACCCGCCTGCGCGGGCATTGTTATGAGCAGAGGATTTGTAAAAGAAGGCGACCAAGAAGAACCACCAATGATTCCACCGCGGGCAGCATTGCCGGAAGGCGTGGTGAATTACGTTACGCCAACTGGTATGGAACAATTGGTGCAGGAACGAGAAACGCTGCAAACTGAAATCAAGGAACTCGCCATTACCGATGAACGCGAGCGCCGAAGGGCATTGGCCGTAATTGAAGGAAAACTAAAAATATTGAACGAACGTATTCGCTCCGCCCGCGTATTAAACCCAAAAGAACAACCTAAGGAGGAGGTGCGGTTTGGCGCTACGGTAAGACTTCAAAATAAAAAGAACAACACCAAACAACAATTTACCATTGTAGGGGTGGACGAGGCCGATGTTACCAAAAGCAAAATTGCCTTTGTGGCGCCAATTGCTAGGGCAGTTACCGGTTCAAAAAAAGGGGCAACCGTAGATTTTAAGTTGGGCAACGAGGTAAGGAAATTAAAAATACTTAATATTTCTTATGGTTAAAAAAATGTCTAAAAAGTGATTTTTGCTATCTGTTCGAGCGCAGTCGAGAACTACAAGTTGATCAACCCTTAATGAGGTCTCGACTGCGCTCGACCGGACATATTATCTATTTATTACTTTTTAGACACTTTTTTTACTCAGTTTTCCCTATTCCTCAAAAGGAATAAATTCAAAGTTCTGTCCGCCAACTGATGCTTCTAAGCTCAATCCGGCTTTGGGCATGGTAAAGACTGCAACGCCATCCCGGTAATCGGCATTTAATGAGGCGCCGTCTTTGACCAATACAGCCGAGACTTTAGCTGAAAGTTCAAAGTCATCATCTTTAAAGCGTTTCAGGGCTTCATCGCTATTAAATAAAATTGCTTCTCTATACGCTTCGCCACCAATTTGGGCGCCAACATCTATTTTTTTCATCTTGGCCATGCCTATAAGTTGGCCGTTTTCGTAAACAGCTCCGTTGCCCGAAGCACCGCCAACGATAAACGCACCTTCACCTACATTGGGGAAAATCACGTATGCATCGGCATCGGCAAAGTGTTTTGCCATTGTTTTGTTTTTAGCGATAAATGCTTCTTTGGCTTTTTCGGCATCGTTTATTACTTCACGGTCTTTGTCGTTTTGTGCAAATAAGGTTAGACTAAAGCACATCAGTAATACGAGTATTAAATTATTCTTCTTCATAATTAGGTTTTTTTGTTGTTCAATTACGAAGTTACTAATTGATTATAAGTGCATTAGTTAATTAGCTGTTATTGTTAATTAAACGAAATCATAACATTCGGGAAGGTTCTTTTTTTATCGTTAAAATTTTAGCAGAAAGCTTATTTGTTATTGAAATATCAGAAAAATGGAACCCTAATTCTATTTAAACTATCTTTGCAACAAATTAAAGTTATGGCACATAAAGCAGGATTTGTAAATATCATTGGTAACCCCAATGTGGGTAAAAGCACGTTAATGAACGCCTTTATTGGCGAACGGCTTTCCATCATTACCAGTAAAGCGCAAACTACCCGTCACCGTATTCTGGGAATTGTTAACGGAGAAGACTTTCAAGTGATTTTAAGCGATACACCGGGCATTATCAAACCTGCGTATCAGTTGCAAGAGAGTATGATGGATTTTGTGAAATCTGCTTTTGAAGATGCCGATATCCTGTTGTATCTGGTTGAATTAGGCGAGAAAGACCTTAAAGACGAAGCCTTTTTCAATAAAATAAAGAATGCCGATATTCCTGTATTGCTTCTTATTAATAAAATAGATAAAGGCAATGAAGAAAAACTCAATGAAGCTTTGCAATTATGGCAGGAAAAAGTACCCAATGCCGAAATTTTTGCTATTTCAGCTTTGGAAAACTTTGGTGTTTCTGAAGTTTTCAAACGCATTATCGAGTTGTTGCCAGAATCGCCTGCATTTTATCCAAAAGACCAATTGACCGACAAACCGGAACGTTTTTTCGTCAACGAAACTATTCGCGAAAAAATATTGATGCACTATAAAAAGGAAATTCCCTATTCGGTAGAGATAGATACCGAAGAATTTTTCGAAGATGACGACATTATCCGCATCCGCAGTGTAATCATGGTTGAGCGGGAAAGCCAAAAAGGCATCATTATCGGTCACAAAGGTTCGGCCCTAAAGCGTGTGGGTGTTGAAGCCCGGAAAGACCTGGAGAAGTTTTTCGGAAAACAAATCCATTTGGAAACCTATGTAAAAGTAAACAAAAACTGGCGTAACGACGATAAGCAGTTGCGGCGGTTTGGGTATAATTAGTAGCCGGCCCTTAGGCTTTCTGCCCGACTTTGTCATTCAGGCGGGCGCTCAGTACAAGTTGGTGGTGGTTTTCAATCATTTGTCAAATCTTCGTCCTCTTGGGGGAGGATGGATATCGTAAAATCAAAGAGGGCGCGCATGTCGGGCTTGCCTTTTTGTTTGCCAATAGTCCCTGCAAAATAGAGCAATATCCACATTATAATCAATGCCACCGCGATTCCAATTTGAACCCCTATATAATTTCCCAAACTATAATTGCTGTACAGCCACGTGGCATTGACCAAGAATAGAATGCCCACCACAACGTGCAGGAATATAAACATGGTCCAGACCGTAGGGTTGGGCCCAAAAAAACCTTTGACCAAGCAGGAGTTCTCCTTGGTTTCTTCAAGTTCCAGATGCAGTTGCGGCGACCAGAAATGTTGTTCTTTTTGTGGTAGTTTAATAAAAATATGGTCATCTACGCACGAAATTTTAAAATCCGACTGCCTTTGCTTGGCGTCTTCAAAAAGCGACTTAAGATGCCTGCTGTCTCGGTTAAATTGTAAGGAAAAACGGGGTCGTAATACTATTTCGTTGGAAAGCTTCATTAAGGTATTTTGGTTTTAAAGCGATTAAATTACTATTTTTTCTGACAACTAAAAGCTATTTTTGCACGTGCCTGCCAAAAAAAGGGAGGCCTTAAATTATAGATTATGAGCATAGTTGCCATTGTAGGAAGACCAAACGTAGGAAAATCAACTTTTTTCAATAGATTGATACAGCGGCGGGAAGCCATTACCGATGCGGTAAGCGGCGTAACCCGAGACCGTCACTACGGAAAAAGCGATTGGAACGGCAAGGAGTTTTCCTTGATCGATACCGGCGGTTATGTAAAAGGGAGCGACGATGTTTTTGAAGCCGAAATAGACAAACAAGTGGAGTTGGCGATCGACGAAGCCGATGCCATCATCTTTATGGTCGATGTAGAAGCGGGATTGACAGGTATGGACGAAGAAGTGGCCACCTTGCTCCGAAAGTCTAAAAAACCATTTTTTTTGGCAGTAAACAAAGTAGATAGCGCCACTAGGGAAAACGATGCCGTGGAGTTCTACTCGTTAGGCGTTGAAAAATATTACACGCTGTCCAGTATTAACGGAAGCGGCACAGGCGAACTGCTGGACGACCTGGTAAAAGTCTTGCCGGAAAAAGAAGAAACCGAAGAAAGCGAATTGCCACGTTTTGCTGTGGTAGGTCGGCCCAATGCCGGGAAATCGTCCTTTATCAATACGCTTATAGGCGAAGAGCGCTATATCGTTACCGACATCGCCGGAACCACCCGCGACAGTATCGATACGCGCTACAACCGTTTTGGGTTTGAATTCAACTTGGTCGATACCGCCGGGATTAGGCGGAAAACCAAAGTAAAAGAAGACTTAGAGTTTTATTCCGTGATGCGTAGCGTTCGCGCTATTGAGCATTGCGACGTGATGATCCTGATTTTCGATGCCACCCGTGGTTTCGACGGGCAGGTACAGAACATTTTTTGGCTGGCACACCGCAATAACAAAGGCGTAGTGATCTTGGTCAATAAGTGGGATTTGGTTGAAAAAGAAACCAACAGCGTAAAAGATTATGAAAAATTGATACGCCGCGAATGCGAACCGTTTACAGATGTGCCCATCGTGTTTATTTCGGTATTGAACAAACAGCGTATTTACAAAGCCATCGAAACAGCGGTTGAGGTTTATAAAAACCGAAGCAAACGCATTAAAACCAGTAAGTTGAACGATGTGTTGCTGCCCATTATCCAAGCCACGCCACCGCCACAATACAAAGGGAAATACGTTAAAATAAAATTTATAACACAGCTGCCCACGCCCCACCCAACGTTTGCATTTTTCGCCAACCTGCCGCAATACGTAAAAGACCCATACAAACGGTTTTTGGAAAATAAACTGCGGGAGAATTTCGATTTCACAGGGGTTCCGGTTACCGTTTACCTTCGGAAGAAATAAATTGTTTGATTGGTACTTAAGTTATACGAAAAGGATACTATCTTCGTTACCGTTATAACTAACTTTTATCAATCAAATTAAAATTCTTATGAAGCACCTATTAACTGGGGTTTTGCTTTTGCTTTCTGTTGCCTCCTTTTCACAAACCAAAGACTTCGAAATTTCAGGACAGCTTGTTTCCGAAGAAAAAAAAGAACCATTAGAGTCGGCTACCATATACCTACAGCGAGTTAAAGACAGTTCGTTGGTTACTTATACCATTTCAGATAAACAAGGCGATTTTTTTCTGAAAGATAAAACAAGTGATGATAAACTGAACCTGTACATTTCGTATGTGGGCTATAAAACCTACTTTAAAACCATTTCAATAGATAAAAAAGAGATCGATTTAGGTGAAATTTCGCTTGCTGAAGACGATAATGTGTTGGATGAAGTGGTCATTAAATCGCAAGCCCCGGTTACCGTTAAAACAGATACGTTGGAGTTTAACGTGGCGTCTTTCAAAACAAAAAAAGATGCCAATGTTGAAGATTTGCTGAAAAAATTGCCGGGGGTCGAAGTGGATTCCGAAGGAAATATAACGGTAAATGGCAAACCGGTAAACAAGATTTTAGTGAACGGCAAGCCTTTTTTTGGCGACGATCCCACCATCGCCACCCGAAACCTCACCAAAGATATTGTCGATAAAATACAAGTGACCGATACCAAAACCGAATCGGAAGCTTTTACAGGAGAAAAAGGCGACGACCAAAACAAAACCATCAATATTACCATAGATGAAGAAAAGAACAAAGGCATCTTTGGCCGTCTTGCAGGTGGCGTGGGCACCGATGAACGCTTTGAATATGCAGGGCTGGTCAATTATTTTGATAATGACGTGCGCATCAGTCTCCTTGGGGGCGGAAACAATATCAATACGGCAGGCTTCAGTTTTGGCGAAATACAGAAAATGTACGGGGGCGCACGCTATATAAGCGTAAACAGCAATGGCGCCATCAATTTTGGTGGACGGCAGTTTGGCGGGGGACAAGGGATCACCAATTCGCGAACGGCAGGTGCCAATTACGCAGACGATTTTGGAAAAAACACCGAGCTGACCACCGATTATTTTTACTCGGCCGCCAATTCTTATAACAATGTCGTGCGAAACCGGGAAAACATTTTACCGGACGACCGTTATTTTTCAAATTCAAGCTCCAGTACCCAAAGCAATACCGATAGCCACGCCGCCAACCTGAAGTTTAAAACACAGATAGACTCTACGTTTTTAATAAACATCAGGCCACAGTTTAAGTACAATATTGGGAACTCAAATTATTCCAATACAGAAGAAACCACCCGATTAAACGGCGAATTGACCAACCGTTCAAACACCCAACGAAACTCGGACAACATTCAAAAATCGTTTGAGAATAATTTAAACCTGACTAAAAAGTACGGTACCGGTGGCGGTTTTTTTAAATTGAACATAGACAATGAGATTGAAAATTCTGATCTCGAAAACAAGATAAACTCCATTACCGAAGTATATGGTGACGACCCCGAAACCATCACCCGAAACCAATTTACCGATGGCGAGCAAAGTTCTAACCAATATGAGATAAAACCAGAATTCCGGTTGCCAATACTTTCAAAAACACTGTACTTCGATTTGGAATATGCTTACAAAAACGATAAGCGAAAAGACCGTCAAAGCGTGTTCGATTTTGATGAAACAGCTCAGGATTTTTCAAATTTCAACATAGACCAAAGTACCGATTTTACCAATACCGATCGCACTTCCCGGCCTGAAGCAGGTTTACGCTATAACGATAAAAAACTGAGAGCTGGCATCAATGCAGGGTATGTGATGCGCACGCTGGCAAGTGAAGACGCTCTACGCGATATAAACTTTGAAAACGATTTTAATGCCCTGGAACTTTCAGCTAATTTAAGTTATCAGTTCAGTCAAAAATTTAGGATGTATTCGGGGTATTATTTGCGCAATACGGCACCATCGGTTTCGCAATTATCGCCTTATGTGGATGTTTCAGATCCATTGAACATTGTTCAAGGAAATCCAGATTTAAGGCCGTCGAACAGTAATAATGTGTATTTGGGATTGCGGAACTTCGATTTTCAAACCAAATCTGGCATATACGGCTATTTCAATGCTCAATTTTCACAAGATCGAGTAGTGCCCAAAACCACGGTGGACAATAATTTTGTGCGCCGCACCACCTATGCCAATGTAGATGGCTATTATAGTATTCATGGTAATGGGAGGTACAGTAAAACCATAAAACTGGACAGCGTTAAAAGCATTAAATATCGAGTTGGCGGGAGTGTAAATGCAAACCGAAACGTCAATTTTAACAATAATGTGCAGTATGCGAGCCGGACCATAACGTACTCCCCGTTTGTAAGCTTCAGTTTTATATGGGACAGGCTCTTTGAGATAGAGCCTTCCTACCGTGTTTCTTTGAACAAAAACACCTTCAACATCAATCTGTTTGAAGACAGAACATACGTCGTACACGATTTAAAATTGGAAACAATTACCACGTTCCCTGAAAAATTGGAGTGGAACAACGACATCACGTACAGTTACAACACTAATATTGCCCCGGGCTTTCAAAAAGATGCCATTTTTTGGAACACCACGCTTTCTTATTCAGTCATGAAAGATAAAGGGTTGATCACCCTAAAAGCTTACGATCTGCTCAACCAAAACACCAATGCCCGTAGGACATCTACACAAGATTATATCGAGGATGTGCAAAGCACGGTCTTGCAACGGTATTTTATGGTCGGGTTTAGTTATAAATTTAATACCTTGGGTAAAAAAGGAGAAACAAGAGGTGGTGATTTTTGGTTTGATTGATGGCTTCTAAAGTTGGGAGGTAGAAAAATAAATACTTTGTTTTTTTGCAAAATAGATAGTCTTGTCAAATTATCACTCGACCCAATCCCATAGATACTCCATAGATAAGCCATAGATAGTTCATTGATTTGTAGGAATTTGATTGTTTTTTCCTACAAGCAAAATAAATAGTATGTTCTAAGAGTATTGAGCACTGAAATCACCACCCCCCAGAAGCACCACCCCCTCCAAAACCACCACCGCCGAAGCCGCCTCCAAATCCGCCGCCACCGCTAAAACCGCCACCTGAACTGCCACCGCCAAATCCACCAGTACGTCCCATGCTGCTTAAGATTATCATATCGAGTAGGCCACCGCTTCTTCGGCCGCCGCTGCCACCGCCACGACCGCCTTTTTTGGAAATCAGGGAGATGATGATAATGATGAAAACAATAACGATAAAAACAAAGTTGCCACCACCGCCACCAGATTTTTTACCGAAATCCCTATCTTCTTTAAACTCGCCCTTTAAAGCAGCAAATATAGCATCGGCCCCTTGGTCTAAACCCGAGTAAAAGTTTCCTTTTTTAAATTCAGGGATCATAATACGGTTTATGATGCGCTCGGCCATCAAATCGGTGATGCGGTACTCAATGCCGTAGCCCGTATTGATGTCTATTTTACGGTCTTCTTTGGCAAGCAGGATCAATATGCCGTTGTCTTCATCTTTTTGCCCAATACCCCATTTTTGCCCCCATTTAGCGCCCAGAAAGGAAATATCCTCCCCTTTTGTGGTGCTGATAATCGCTACCACAATCTGTGTCGAGGTAGAATCGGCGTAGCGTAACAGTTTGTTCTCAAGGCTCTTTTTCTGTGAAGGATTCAGCAGATCAATATAATCGTACACCGAAGTCTGTTCGCTTTGTTTCGTAGGTTTTGGCGGAATATCGTACTGTGCAACGCTTATTTCAGAAAAAAACAGGGATCCTATTAAAAGTAAAATAAGGTTATATTTCTGAAATAATCTGGGCATACTTTTATTATTTTTTATTTATTGACATCGGTGCCAGAGTGTTCCGACGAAAGGAGGAATGCAATGTGCTGAGCTTGTCGAAGTGTATCGAAGGCCCAACTACCGACTAATTCACCCAACCGAAATATCATCAGGCAATTCGTTTTTATCGTCTTTTTGATAGGGGAAGTGTTTTTGCAATTGTTCGCCGGCCATTAAAATACCATCGATCAGGCCTTGTTCCATATTTCCTTTTTTAAACTGATCGATAATGGTGTCTTTGGTGCTTTCCCAAAAATCGGGCGGTACCACATCGTTTATGCCGCTATCGCCCAAAATAACGAGGGTGCGGTCTTCAACGGCTACATAAATCAACACGCCGTTGTTTTGTTTGGTGTTGTTCATTTTTAGCATATCGAACACTTCGGCGGCGCGCTCAAACGGGTCTATTTCGCTATGAGCTTCTAAGTGGATACGGACTTCGCCAGAAGTGTTTTTTTCGGCCGTACGGATGGCATCGATGATATCACCTTCGGCTTCAGCGGAGAGAAAATCTTCTACTTTAGACATATAGAACGAGGTTTAACTGTTAAAATCAAATTCCACATCGGGTGCATTTTCAGTGCCTTTATCGGCTTCAAAATATCCTTTGCGTTCAAAACCTAAAATGCTTGCTGCAATGGTGGTTGGAAATTGCCGCACTTCCGAATTAAAAATACGCGCTTGGTCGTTAAAGCGGTTCCGCTCTACGTTGATGCGGTTTTCGGTGCGTTCCAGCTCGTTGATAAGTTCTTTGAAATTTTCGTTGGCTTTCAGGTCTGGGTAGCGTTCAAACGTAGCTAATAATCTAGAAAGGGCAGAGGTCAAACCCGATTGCGCTTGTTGAAATTGCTGCAATTGTTCTGGCGTGATGTTGGAAGGGTCAATGTTCACGGCCGTTGCTTGGCTTCGGGCTTCAATTACCTGTGTTAAGGTTTGCTGTTCAAATTCGGCATATCCTTTTGCCGTGTTTACGATATTAGGGATGAGATCTGCACGGCGTTGGTAGGAGCTTTCCACGTTTGCCCATTGGGCGGTTACGTTTTCTTCCATTTTTACCAGCTTGTTGTTCACATTGGCAAACCAAAATCCGGCTATTGCAACCAATGCGACAATGATGATTACAGGGATGAGCCATTTTTTCATAGTAAGGTATTTTTTATAGTTGGTCTTTTATTTTGAGCAGTTCTGCTTTTACCGTTTCCAATTTACGGATAATTTCAAAGCGGCTCAACGTTTTTTGTTTGTTCTCCTTTAAATGTGTTTTTGCGCCTTCGAGGGTAAAACCGCGTTCTTTTACCAAATAATAGATAAACTCCAGGTTTTTAATATCCTCTTGCGTGAATTTACGGTTTCCCTTGGCGTTTTTTTTGGGCTTTAGTACATCAAACTCTTTTTCCCAAAAACGGATGAGCGACGTGTTCACGTCAAAAGCTTCGGCTACTTCACCTATGCTGTAATATCGTTTTTCTGGGAGGTCTATGTGCATGTTATCTAATTATGAATTCTAAATTATGAATTCTGAATTAATCCAGCGATTGGTTCTCTTGATGGGCTATTTTTTGCATTTCGGCAAATTCTTCGGCAGATAGGTTTCCATAATAAAAATGTATAGGATTTATGCGGTCGCCGTCTTTAAAAATTTCATAATGCAAGTGCGGAGCCTCAGACCGCCCGGTACTTCCTACAAACCCGATTAAATCGCCACGCTGCACCTTTTGGCCTTTTTTCACGTTGTATTTGTACAGGTGGGCGTACAGGCTTACGTAACCATATCCGTGGTCAATGCGAATGTGGTTCCCGTAACCGGTGGAGTTATTGTCTGCACGTACTACTACGCCATCACCCGAAGCATATACCGGCGTGCCCCGTGGAGCGGTAAAGTCCATCCCATAGTGGAATTTCCGGGCTTTGGTAAAAGGATCGGTACGGTAGCCATATCCTGATGCGACCCGGGTAAGTTTTTCGTTTTCTACCGGTTGTATTGCCGGAATGGCAGCCAACAGCTTTTCTTTTTCCGAAGCAAGTTGCGAAACTTCATCAAGCGATCGCGATTGCACTACAATCTGCTTGGTCAATACATCCAACCGTTTGCTGGTGTTTATGATTAATTTAGAGTTGTCGAACCCTTCCAGGTTTTTATACCGGTTAACCCCGCCAAAACCTGCTTTTCGCTGTTCTTCGGGGATGGGGTTGGCTTCAAAATAAACACGGTAGAGGTTGTTGTCGCGTTCCGCAATTTCGGAAAGCACGTTCTCTGCTTCGGCCATTTTTTTGTTCAGCAGTTCGTATTGCAGTTCCATTTGGGCCAATTCGCGCTTCAGTGATTTTTCCTTGGGCGTTTCAACATATGGCAAATTTAAATAAACCAAAAACACCAAAAAGCCCGCCAGCAGTATTCCCGCAATGCTCAATAGCACGATACCGAGCTTACGGCCTTTTTTCTTTTCGATTTTACGATAGGAAAGTGTTTCGCTATCGTAGTAATATTTAACCTTAGACATACGTTAAAAAATCCTATTTTTGCGGTTGATGGGCAACGCTAACCATTGGATAACGAATTACAAATATAGAAATTGTTTTGCGTTTTGCCTTAACCGTTATAGTTCAATAAAACAATACGCATGAAATCCAAAGAAATACGATCCACATTTTTCGAGTTTTTTAAATCAAAACAGCACGCCATTGTCCCATCGGCACCTATGGTAATTAAAGACGACCCTACGCTTATGTTTACCAATGCGGGAATGGTTCAGTTTAAAGAATTTTTCCTCGGAAACAGCACGCCCAAAAACCCTCGGGTTGCCGACACCCAAAAATGCCTTCGTGTAAGCGGAAAACACAACGACTTGGAAGAAGTGGGGATGGATACTTACCACCATACAATGTTTGAAATGTTGGGGAACTGGAGTTTTGGCGATTATTTTAAAGAAAAGGCCATTGCCTGGTCTTGGGAGCTGCTCACGGATGTTTACGGTATTGAAAAAGACAAACTCTACGTCACTATTTTTGAAGGAGACGATTCTGAAGGGTTGGAGCGCGATACCGAAGCGTACAACTTTTGGAAACAGCACATTGCTGAAGATCGAATTTTAAACGGCGATAAAAAAGACAATTTCTGGGAAATGGGCGAGCAGGGACCTTGTGGGCCGTGTAGCGAAATCCACGTAGATCTTCGTTCAGAAGAAGAAAAAGCAAAAGTACCTGGAATCGATTTGGTCAATGCAGACCATCCGCAAGTAGTGGAAATCTGGAACTTGGTTTTTATGCAGTTTAACCGAAAAGCCAATGGCAACCTTGAACCGCTTCCCGCAAAACACGTGGATACCGGAATGGGCTTTGAACGCTTGTGTATGGTGCTTCAAGACAAAAAAAGCAATTATGATACCGATGTGTTTACGCCCTTAATTCGCGAAATTGAAGCCATTACCAATACTAAGTACGAAGAAGATGAAGAAAAAAATATCGCCATACGGGTTGTTGCCGACCACGTGCGGGCGGTGGCTTTTTCCATTGCCGATGGGCAATTGCCTTCCAACACGGGAGCGGGTTATGTGATACGCCGTATTTTAAGGCGTGCCATTCGGTATGGGTTTACATTTTTGGATAAAAAAGAACCGTTTATCTACAAATTGACCGATACCTTGGTAAAACAAATGGGCGACACCTTTTCCGAGCTTGTTTCGGAAAAAAACCTCATTACCAATGTGATCCGTGAAGAAGAGCAATCGTTTTTGCGCACGCTCGATCAAGGATTGATACTGCTCGAGAATGTGATTTCAAATGCAACCACCAAAACCATTTCGGGTAAAAAAGCGTTTGAACTCTACGATACTTACGGCTTCCCCATTGATTTAACGGCATTGATACTTCGCGAACGCGGATTTCATTTAAATGAAAAAGAATTTGAAGCCGAACTGCAAAAACAAAAAGACCGTTCCCGTGCTGCCACAAAAGTGGAAACGGGCGATTGGGTAGTGTTGCAAGAAGATGATGTTGAAGAGTTTGTAGGGTACGATTCTTTAGAAACTACTGTGAAAATAACACGGTATCGTAAAGTGGAAAGTAAAAAGGAAGGCCAATTGTATCAATTGGTATTCAATTTAACCCCTTTTTACGCAGAAGGCGGTGGTCAAATAGGCGATAAAGGCTACTTAGAGGCACCCGATGGCGAAGTGATTTATATTATAGACACCAAGAAAGAAAACAACTTGATAATCCATTTTGCCAAAAACCTGCCCCGAAACCCCGAAGCGACTTTTAAGGCAGTAGTAAACCCACAACACCGCTCCAACACTGCGGCCAACCATACGGCGACGCATTTGTTGCATCAAGGGTTGCGCAATGTTTTGGGCGATCACGTGGTGCAGAAGGGTTCTTTGGTGCACAATCAATATTTACGGTTCGATTTTTCGCATTTCAGTAAAGTGAGCGATGAAGAGTTGAAACAAGTAGAAGATTTTGTAAATGCCCGAATTAACGAAAAACTTGACCTGCAAGAACAGCGCGGTGTGCCTTTTCAACAAGCCATCGACGAAGGTGCCGTAGCCTTGTTTGGCGAAAAATATGGCGATGCGGTGCGTACCGTCCGTTTTGGGAATTCCATGGAGCTTTGTGGTGGTACCCACGTTCCTAACACCGGGAACATTTGGCATTTTATTATTACTTCGGAAAGCTCGGTGGCCAGTGGAATTAGAAGAATTGAAGCCATCACCGGCGAATTTGCCAAAAACTATTTTATAGACAGAAGCAACGACTACGCCGAAATAAAGAAAACCCTGAATGCCCAAAACCCCGTTAAAGCAGTAAACAGTTTACAAGAAGAAAATGCTGCCTTGCAAAAACAAGTTCAGGAATTATTGAAAGACAAAGCCAATAACCTAAAAGGCGATTTAAAAAAAGAACTGGAAACAGTAAACGGCATCAACTTTTTAGCTAAAGAAGTAGATTTAGACGCCTCCGGGATGAAAGATTTAGCATTTGAAATGGGTGGCGAAATTGATAAGCTGTTTTTATTATTCGGTTCTAAACAAAACGGAAAAGCGTTGCTCACGTGCTATATTTCAAAAGAATTGGCTGCTGAACGAAATTTAAATGCGGGTCAAATAGTCCGCGAACTTGGAAAATATATCCAAGGTGGCGGTGGCGGACAACCGTTTTTTGCAACTGCCGGAGGTAAAAATACAGATGGGATTGATGAGGCGCTAAACAAGGCAAAAGATTTTTTGAATTAAACTTTTTACCCGCTGTGTACTTTGTGCCTCTGTGGTAAACTTTAAACCATGAAGAAACAGAGTATGCAGAGTTTTAAATAAAAAAATGAAGCTTCAAACCGAAATAAAACTAAGCCAAGAGCAGCCACAAATAAACTACAGCTCTAAAATCTTGTTAATGGGATCTTGTTTTACGGAGAACATGGGCGGGAAATTGGAGTATTATAAATTTCAGAACCTTCAAAATCCGTTTGGGATCGTGTTTCATCCGGCAGCGATTGAAAAATTGGTTACCAGAGCCATAAATGAAGAAGCGTTTACGGAGGCAGATGTATTTCAGCATAATGGGCAGTGGCATTGTTTTGAGGTGCATTCTAAACTTTCAACAAATAACAAGACAACTTTTATTTCATGTTTAAACAGCAATTTAAAAGAGCTAAAAAAAATTTTAGAACAAGCTTCCCATATCATTTTCACCTTCGGAACAGCTTGGGTGTACCGGCTTATAGAAACTGATGCCATTGTAGCCAATTGCCATAAAGTGCCGCAGAAAAAGTTTTTAAAAGAGCTGCTTTCAGTGGAAGATATTTCCGCGGCAATCGAAAATATTATTACACTTATAAAAGCCGTAAATCCTAACGCTACGGTTATTTCAACTATCTCTCCTGTACGACATATAAAGGACGGTTTTGTAGAAAACATGCAGAGCAAGGCACATTTGCTATCGGGTTTGCACGAAGCTATTTCTTCAGAAAGGCAGGCTTTTTATTTCCCTTCTTTTGAGCTCATGATGGACGAATTGCGCGATTATCGCTTTTATGAAGAAGATATGCTACATCCAAACAACGTTGCAATTTCAATTATTTGGGAGCGGTTTAAAAATGTTTGGATAGCTTCTGAAACCGAAGAAATACAAAAGGAAATTGAAACCATTCAAAATGGGTTAAAGCACAGGCCTTTCAATCCCTCAAGCGAAGCACATCAACAATTTCAGAAAAACCTTCAGAAGAAAATAGCATCCCTTCAGGAAAAAATTCCGAACATTTACTTCAGTATATAAAAAAGCACGTTATTTCTCCCCCTATTTAAGGAGGAGATGCCGATGGGCAGAGGGGGGTACAAATACGTCAACTGCCTTATTGATTGACAAGATGTTGTTGGGCATCTTTGTAGCATACAATAACCAAAAACCCAACAATTATGAAAACGATTAAAACTATTTCTTTAATTTTATTTGTGAGCTTATCGTTACTTGCCTGTAAAAGTGATGACGATGGCGGCGACGATCCACAGGGAGGAGAAGGTAATTTCACTGCTAAAGTTGACGGCAATTCTTACAAAGGGATGTCTGGCACCGTCGTGGCAGAAGTGTCTGGAAATGGGGCTGGGCAAACACTGGCCGTAAGTGGCGGAACGAGCAAATCTGAAAATTTACAGGTAATCATCATCGGCTTTGACGGTGAAGGAACCTACCAGCTAAACTTTACCAATATTGGTACCTACAGTTATTTGCCAGATCCAAACAACCCAGACCCGAATTCTGTTGTGGTGTATACCACGGTAGGTGATGCCCAAAATAACTATGGCGAATTAAAGGTGTCGAGTTACGATGGTGATAGTGTTAAAGGAACTTTTAGCTTTACAGGCTACAACCTTGATGATTTAAACGATACCGTAGCCGTAACGGAAGGCTCGTTCAATATAAAGGTGAACAAGAAAAACTAAATGTAATTTTTAAAATCTCAGATGTTGAGGTTTTTACGTGGAACCGGGAGCGAGACAAATGTCTTTCTTCCGGTTTTTTATTCCCGCGTAGGCGGGAATCCCATTTTAAAAGCAGCGTTTTACTTTTCCTCCCCTTTTTTAGGGGAGGTGCCCGATAGGGCGGAGGGGTTTAAATACGACAATTGCCCTATTGAAAATAAAGAGGTTACGTAGCATCTTTGAGGTGTTCAATTAACTAAAACCACGATTATGAAAACTTCAAAACACGTAAAATTATTGCTAACTATCTGTATGCTTTGCACAATGATGGTTTCGGCACAACGCGCCGAACAACCTGATTTTCGGTATGACACCGGAGCAAAAATAAATGAAATGACCCTTACCGAAGGCGGCACCATGGTCGTTGCCACCAATGATGGGTTGGTAGGTATTAAGCCAGGAAGCAATGATTTACTTTTTAACTTTACCGATTACGGCCGTGTAAAACCTGAAGAATTGTTCTTTGTGCCACAAGCGCCATACGTAATTGTTGGGCAAACAGGTTTTGCCAATCTTTCAACAAAAAAAGCGGTAATCGATTATATTTCAGGGAAAAAGTTGTTCAGTACCGAGGACAATGGCTGGAAACAAGTAATGACTTGCGATGTGATGATGCCACAAAACAAATTGGTGGTCAGCGGTCAGCGCCGTGCCGATGAAAAGTATGCCGCACAGGTGGCGGTGTACGACTTGAACACTGGAGATGAAGACTACCGTTTTAATTTGGTCGATCCGGGCAAGGTGACCATGAAAAACTATATGGTTACCGGGCGTCCATTATTATTGAAAAATAAAATGTTGGTACCTACAAGTCAAGGGATCATTGCGAAATCGCTTACGGGTGAAACCTTATGGATAACAAGGTGAAAAATATAAATTGGATGGTTGCCGATAATACTGAAAAGGAGATTTATGCTTTCGAAAGTGTTAATAACGGCAGGAATACAAAAATCCATAAAATTGGCACCAACGGTTCACAACTGTGGAAAGATGAACAAAAAGTAAAAGGTACTATTTCAAATTTTGAAATTTTACCCAATGGTCTTGCTGTGGTTAGCAATGTTGACAATAGTGGTAAAAAAGGGTTGATGAAATTGGCCAGTGGCCGTTCAGAGTCTAAAATTGCTTTTTTAAGCGCAACAAATGGTGAAGATCTTTGGGACAAAGCACCAAAAACAAAAGGTTACGTACAGCATTTCTACATTATGGACGATGGGATTCTCTTCGGAATTTATGAAGGTGGAATCAATAAAATTTCATATGAGGGGAAGACGCTTTTCAAAAAACCACTGAAAACGGGAGAGAACATTTTAACGATGGCCGACACGCCGCAGGGCCTGATTTATATTACTTCGGAGGATGCAAACATCGTCAATTTACAAAACGGGGAACAAGTTTGGAAAAAGCCATTAAAGTATAGAAGAGCCGATGCGGTAAGTTCTGCTTACGACAGTAAAAACACACGTTATTTAATAAGTGCCGATGATGAGCTGTTTGCCGTCGATGCCAACTCAGGCGAAGTATCAACCTTGGCCGAATGTGATTTCGACGGAAAAGAAGACCCAACCCAAGTGGAGGTTCGGGATGGTGGCATTTTATTGACCAGCGACCAAAACATGATGCTGTTGGATTGGCAAGGCGGTAAAAGCTGGCACGAATATTACCGTGCACCGGGCAAAAGTGCATTTGGTGCAATAATTGCCGGCGTAACGGCGGTAGCGGCGGCGGCAACTTCTGCTGCGGCGTATAATGCAGCCAATCAAAACCGTAATAAATTGGGTAATTATACTGATAGGGGAGAACGCTATGCAGACTTAGGTGGCGGAATGGCAATGGCGAGCGGTGCCTCGGTAGCCGAAATGTTGAAGCGTTTTAAAGCAACAGCCGCAACAAAAAACAATCAATTTGTATTGACCAAACTTGACGATGGTGTTGGTTTGGTAAAACTGAACAAAGACTCTGGCGCAAAAGAAAAAGAGATTGTGTTAAAAGACAAAAAACCAGAATATCAAGTGGATGAAATTGCGGGGATATTGTATTATAAAGCCGACAACAATAGCATTTTTGCGTACAATTTAAACAAATAAACCAATTAACCAAGTTAGTTTCTGGCCCCACCTGATGAGGAGCAGGGAAGGCCAATTATGAAACCCCGTCTATTTTTTAGATTGGGGTTTTGTTTTTTTAAAAATACGCTACGTGACGTATGGTTTCGGAAGGAACTGCTATATAATTTTACAAAAATTGAATCTCTTATGTTTCCAGTCGTTTTGATAGTTGCTTTTCTCTTGTTGTTGGTGGGGATGTTGCTTTTGTTTTGTTTCAGAAATAGGACATCTCAAAAATTGCAAGCTCTAAAAGTAAACAGGATAAAGAAACAAATAGCCATCCATCAAAAACAAATTAAAGTAAGGAACAGCTATTTAAACACGTATGACTTTTTAGAATACAATTTGAATGATTCGTTATTCACGCAGAAAAACATCAATTTAAATTTATAAGGTCTATTTTGCTTAAAATTAATACCTTAGTCAAAATAAGGGATACGTAAATAATATGAAAAAAGTCTTAAGCGTCGTTTTTTTAGTTACCTCCATTGCATTTTCGCAAAACCGTTCAGAAAAGCTTAACGATTCTGCCATGGTTATTTATAAATCAAACCCTCAAAAAGCAGTTGAGTTATTGGAGAAAGCATTGTCAATTTCCGAAGAAAATGAAACTATCAATGCAATTGCCAAAAGCAAAAACAATTTAGGTATTGTTAAACGTGATTTAGGTTTATTTACCGAGGCTAAAACCCTTTCTCAAGAAGCGTTGAATATTTCAGAAGATTCAATCATTAACGCTTCGGCCTACAACAATCTGGGTGCCTGCAACCGAAATTTAGGGTTATACGAGGAGGCTTTGACTGCTTACTTGATGGCCCTTAAAATTTATGAGGCCAAAAATATGTCTTCTGAACAAGCCACCGTAACAAATAATATAGGTACGGTCTATAGTTATTTAGGAATGAATAAGCAGGCTATAGAAAACCACCTTAAGGCAAAAGATATTTTTGAAAATGCGGACAATAAAAAAGGAATGTCTGAAGTGTACAACAGTATTGCTATTGTTTATGCCAATGACGGGGATTTAAATAACGCATTGACATATTTTAAAGAATCACTTCGCCTGGAAGAAGCCTTGAACAGTCCAAAGGGAATTGCCGAGTCTACTAATAATGTAGGAGCTGTGTTTTATTATATGGGAGAAATCGACTCCGCTTTGGTATATTTTAATCAATCCGTAAAAGCAGAACGTGCCATTGGAAATCAAACTGGGATAGGGGCCACATATAACAATATTGCAAGTGTACTGATTGAAAACGACCGTTTGAAAGAAGCAAAAGCCTATTTAGACAGTGGATACTATTACACGAAAAAAGCAAAATCTGTAGCTGATATAGAAACAGCGCTTCACAATTATTCGCAATACTATGAAGCCAAAAAACAACCACAGAAAGCATTGGATTATTATAAGTCGTTTACAGTATTTAAAGACAGTATTCTAAACATAGCAACAAATAGTAAAGTGGCTGAGCTGGAAATTCAATATCAAACTGAAAAAAAAGAAAACCAAATACTTGCACAGCATGCTCAATTGGCAGAAAAAGAGCTACAAGTAAAACAAAAAAACACCATTATCTATGGCAGTTTGGGCCTCGCTTTTTTACTGGGAATGTTGGGCTATCTATTGTACAACCAACAAAAACTGAAAAACCGCCAATTAAAAAAAGAAGGTGAGCTGAAAACCGCCCTCGCCAAAATCGAGACCCAAAATAGGTTGCAAGAACAACGCCTTAGGATTTCCCGCGATCTCCACGATAACATTGGTGCGCAGCTCACTTTTATCATTTCGTCCATAGACAACTTAAAATTTGGACTAAAAAACGCTACGTTAAAAACAAAAGAAAAACTCTCATCGATCAGTGAATTTACATCCCAGACCATTTACGAACTGCGTGATACAATATGGGCCATGAACAAAGAGGCCATCACGTTTGAAGATTTACAGGCGCGCATCACCAACTTCATCAACCAAGCAAGTGAAGCTTCACAGGATGTTGAATTTACATTTTACGTTTCAGAAACTATTTCGGCACAACATACCTTTACTTCGGTCGTGGGAATGAACATCTACCGTATTATTCAGGAAGCGGTTAACAATGCGTTGAAATATGCCGATGCCACAGCAATTTATGTTGAAATTTCAGAAGATATAGACACGTTTCTTATTGAGGTTTCAGACGATGGAAAAGGGTTTAATATTGCTGAAACAGAACTTGGAAACGGACTCAATAATATGAAAAAACGGGCTCGGGAAATTAATGGAAGTATGGAATATCATGCTGCCGCGGATACAGGCACCCAAATTATCCTCACAGTACCTAAAAACCCAGAAAGAAAAGAATAGGTCAACTGTCGTATTTCTTTCAGTGTGTTAATTACCTATTTTTCAGTACCTTTAGTACAACTAACCAAGTGATGAAAATAAAAGTATCTATTGTTGACGATAATTCGTTTTTAATCCACGCCATTAAAGAAAAGCTCCTTTTTTTTGATGATATTGAAATAAAACATACCGCCCTTAACGGAAGCGAACTGCTCACCAAGCTGGAAGAAAACCACAACCTTGATATTATTCTAATGGATATTGAAATGCCGGTGCTCAATGGTGTCGAGACCACCCAAATGGTCAAACAGAAATATCCGCAGATTAAAATTATTATGCTCACAGCTTTTGACAATGATGAGCACATTTTTAATGCCATCAAAGCAGGGGCCGACGGATATCTTTTAAAAGAAATAAGCCCCGAAGAACTCTACAAAGGAATTAAAGAAACATTAAATGGCGGTGCTGCCATGAATCCTTCCATTGCCTTAAAAACCTTAAAACTGCTGCGCAATCCTATCGATATTGATAATTTGAAAGACAAGGAAGAAATTTCGTTAACAAAACGAGAGGTGGAGGTGCTGGAACAGCTGAGCAAAGGGTTGAGCTACACCGCCATTGCCAAAAATCTTTTTTTGTCGCCCAGTACGGTAAGAAAACACATAGAAAACAGTTACAAAAAACTACAAGTACACAGCAAGATAGAAGCCGTGCAAAAGGCCAAACGGCACAATATCATTTAACTTTTCAATAAACACATAGCTTTTCACGTTAACAATATATTGATACTTTCTTGTTAAGGATTTATAAATATCATGACAGGAGTGTGCAATTTTGTATTTTAACTCCAATAACAAATTAAAACTTGACTATGAAAAAGCTTTTAGTACTTGCACTTACAACCGTGATTTTTGCTTGCAATAGCGATGACGATAATGCACAAGTAATCAATAACCCTGAGACCCCGGGGTTAGCTTATGCACTAAGTGATACTGATTTTACAACTACCTACAACTCGTTGCGAAGTGAATTACAGACAAATTCGAATATTTCGATTGTTGCTGAAGTAAACCACACGGCAAACGCACAGAGTATCGACGAAACCTTAAGGGATACAAGGGTCATTTTCTTCGGAAATCCCGCTTTGGGCACTCCGTTAATGCAAGAAAATCAGCTAACAGGCCTTGATTTACCTCAAAAAATGTTGGTATATCAAGATACAGACAACAATGTTTTTGTTTCTTACAACGGAACGGAATATTTAGCCGCTAGGCATTCAGGCGTTGGCGGTGCTTCAACTTTACAACAAATTAAAGGAGCGCTTGCTAGTTTTACCGAAAATGCGACCAATGGTTCAGTTACAGAAAATTCCAGTACAGGAATTACCGATAAAGATGGTATTATTACCTTGACGAGTAATAACGATTTTAATACAACCTACAATAATCTAAGAAATGCAGTTGTCGATAATGCTGCCCTTACCCTTTTTGCAGAACTGGATCATCAAGCCAATGCAGAAACAGTGGGAATGACATTAAACCCTACAAGGGTTATAATCTTCGGAAATCCAGAGCTGGGAACACCTTTAATGAAAAATTCACAAACTACAGGAATTGATTTACCACAGAAAATGCTGGTTTGGGAAAAAGAGGACGGTACGGTAAACATATCGTACAACAATCCAAGTTTTCTACAAGAAAGACACGGAATTACTGGCAACGAAGATACATTGCAACAAATTAAAAGTGCTTTAAACAACTTAGCGATAGATGCGGCCAATTAATGAGCGTATTGTTCGGGTATTTTTCTGCTATTTAATATTTTTTCGACAGCAGCACCTATTTTATATAACGTATTTTCAGAAAATGGTGAAGCAATTAGGGTCAAGCCTATTGGTTCTCCATTTTTTTTATAGCCCATTGGTATGGTTAAACAAGGGTGAAGTCCAACAGCCGCTTCAGCACTGTGGTAATTGTTTATAGATAAAACCGCATCTAAATCGTGTTTCTTTATAGGTTTTTGAAAAAAAGTGGCACCCTGTTCGTGTAAATTCTTTTTTAACTTATTAAAAGCTTCAACAGAAGTAGTGTCCGAAATTATTCCATCAAAAATACCTTGGTTGTAGGGCATGTAGTTTAAGCTGTCTTTTTTATTAAAAGCCATCACTTCTTTGAGATTTGTAACCTTTATGTTTTCTGAAGCATATTCATCTAAGTAGTTGGGAAGGTCTTCTTTCATATCTAAATTCAGGAGCGTTAAAAAACCATTCAATGAAGACTTTGGCGGTGTGAATTCAATTATTTCGGCACCGGCTTTCTTTAATTTTGAAATCGTTGCTGCGTAGATTGAATCTGACAGTAAATTTTTTATAACCCCTAATCGCTTTCCTTTTATTGAGGCATCTTTAACGGCGTCAATATAATTTTCAGAAACAGAAACACTACTGGCATCTTTTTCGTCTTTGCCGGTCATGGCGTTTAGCAAAATGGCGTTGTCGATGATGTTTTTTGTCATTGGGCCAGGTGTGTCCAAGGTATGCGAAATAGGCACAATACCACTCCTGCTCAAAACCCCAATAGTAGGTTTTAAGCCAACTAGCGAATTTTGCGCCGAAGGCGAAATAATAGAGCCTGCCGTTTCGGTTCCAACTGCGGCTATGGCATAATTTGCAGCTGTTGCGGTACCGCTTCCGGCACTGCTTCCGCCGGTTTCAAACCGTTTTCTTCCGTAGGGATTTAGCGTTTGCCCGCCAATGGCGCTATACCCTAACGGGCAACCTTGACAGAAATAATATGCCCATTCACTTAAATTCACTTTTCCTAAAATCAACGCTCCTTTATTTTTAAATTGCGAAACGATAAACGCATCATTAGACGGTTGGTTGTCTTCCAGTACTTTAGCGCCGGCCGTTGTTTTTAAATTTGCCGTATTGATATTATCTTTTAGCAGTATGGGCATGCCGTAGATTAAATGATCACTTGTTGTTTTGTTTTTATCCCGTTCTCTTGCTTGCTCAAGTATGTTTGGGTTGAGGGCTATGATGGTATGTAAACTTTTATCTTTATCAAGTTCATACATAAAAATGCGTTTTAGATAAAAGAGAACTAATTCTTCATAAGTGAAAATCCCTTTTGAAATGGAATCTTGAATAGAAGGGATGTCTTTTTCAATAATGTACGGTTTCAGTTGGTTATAGCGCTTTTCAGAAAAATTTGAAACAGATGGCGACAGTTGTTGAAATACTTCGCTTTTGTTCAAAAACTTAGATTGTATAAGCTTATACCGCATTCTTGGATTTGCGTGCTCTTGTTGGGTTTTGATTTCTTCGGTTTCATCATAAGCATTCCAAAGAGTGGTGTCTTGAGCATAAGTTTTGGTGCCGTGTAGGCTTGTGAGTAGTAAGAAATAAAAAAGAAGAGTAGTTGCTTGTTTCATTTTCAAAAGGTTTCTATAAAGATAAAAAAAACCATCCTTAGAAGAATGGTTTTGTAAAGGGTTTAAAGCTTGAAAGTTATTAAATATTAAATGCTTTTTTTACTTGATCTATATAATCCAGTTTTTCCCAAGTGAAAAGTTCTACTTCTTTTTTGATGGTGCCTTTGTAAGGGCTTTCAAAAATTTTGGTTACGGTTTCTGGAATGCGTCCCATATGTCCATAAGCAGCGGTTTCCACATAAATAGGGTTACGTAGTTTTAATCGTTTTTCAATGGCTGCTGGGCGCATATCGAAGATTTCAGTTACCTTTTTGGCAATTTCACCATCGGTCAAGTTTACTTTTGAAGTACCGTAGGTATTCACCAAGATAGAGGTTGGTTCAACCACGCCAATAGCGTAGCTCACCTGCACCAATACTTCCTCGGCAACCCCGGCGGCCACTAAATTCTTGGCAATATGTCGCGCGGCATAGGCGGCACTTCGGTCAACTTTACTCGGGTCTTTTCCGCTAAAGGCACCACCGCCATGTGCGCCTTTTCCGCCGTAGGTGTCAACGATTATTTTTCTGCCCGTTAAACCAGTATCCCCGTGAGGACCACCAATTACAAACTTTCCGGTTGGGTTTATATGATACGTAATATCGTCGTTGAATAACTTTTGAACATACTCCGGTAATTTTGCTTTTACCTTCGGAATTAAAATCTCAACAATATCCTTTTTAATTTTGTTCAACATAGCTTCATCTTCATCAAAATCATCATGTTGCGTGGATAAAACAATGGATACTATTTTCTGCGGAACATTATCGTCGCTATATTCAATGGTTACTTGGCTTTTTGAATCGGGGCGTAAATAAGGTATTTCGGTCCCTTCACGACGTAATTTTGCCAATTCAATAAGAATGGTATGCGAAATCTCAAGCGCCAACGGCATGTAATGTTCGGTTTCGTTGGTCGCATAGCCGAACATCATTCCTTGGTCGCCGGCTCCTTGTTCTTCTTTATCTTCACGGTCAACGCCTTGATTAATATCTTGCGATTGTTCGTGAATCAATGAAATAACTCCACAAGAATCCCCGCTAAATTGATAGGCTCCTTTAGTGTAGCCAATTTTATTGATGACATCGCGGGCAATGTTTTGCACATCTAAATACGTGTCACTTTTAACCTCACCTGCCAATACTACTTGGCCTGTTGTTACCAAGGTTTCACAGGCTACTTTAGAGTCTGGGTCAAAGGCTAAAAAATGGTCTAACAATGCGTCGCTAATTTGATCTGCAACTTTATCTGGGTGTCCTTCAGAAACACTTTCTGAAGTAAATAAATACGCCATAAAGGTCTTTTTAATTTTTATATTCTGAAGATTTGACGAACGCGTCGAAGGAAGTTTACACTGCCTTTAGCATTTTTTCCCGGACTCGTTCCGGGACCTTTAAAGTTGGTTCCGGTGTTCCGAAGAGGTTGCAATCAGTCAAATCTTTCCTCTTTCAGCGGACAAAGATAGGTATTAAAAATAGACTTTTACAAAAGGGTATTTCAAAAAAATCTTAAAATAAGTTTGGAATATCAAAAAATGTTTAGCAATCTTTGTGCTCACAAAGTTCAAATCTTTATTGAAATGTTATCAAGAAAGGCCGAGGGAATAGACCCTATGACGCCTTAGCAACCTCCCGATCTATCGGGGAAGGTGCTACATTCTATCCCGTGCAAACGGGAATAGATAACGAAACCGGCAATTTTAAATCCTTAAAATTGTCCAATCATTTTCTTCATAACATTTTTCTTTAAAGCACGCCAATAGGCGTCTGTTGTCCCGATTGTTCGGGATTGGTTTAATTTTTTTATTAACTCAAAAAAAAAGAAAAATGAGTACACAAAAATCAGCAACCTTATCGTTGCACGCAGGACACGATGTAACCGCGAACGGCGGAACCCGGGCGGTGCCAATTTATCAATCTACCAGTTATGTTTTTAAAGACAGCGATCACGCTGCCAATTTGTTCAACCTTTCAGAACCTGGGTTTTTGTACACCCGTATCAACAATCCCACAAACGATGTTTTGGAACAACGTTTGGCGGCTTTGGAGGGCGGGATCGCCGCAGTGGTAACCGCTTCTGGAACCGCTGCCACCACCACTACCTTGTTAACGCTTTTACGGGCGGGAGACCATATTGTCGCTTCCAGCAGCCTATATGGCGGAACGTATAATTTACTTAATGTAACCTTGCCCCGATTGGGCATAGAAACCACGTTTGTAAATGCAGACGACCCTGAAAATTTCAGCCGTGCGGTTCAACAAAACACCCGTGCCGTTTTCATCGAATCGTTGGGAAACCCCAAGTTGGATGTGTTGGATATTGAAACGATTTCAAAAATTTCAAAAACACACAAAATCCCGTTGATTGTCGATAATACTGTGCCAACGCCAGCTTTGCTAAACCCAATTAAGCACGGAGCCAATATTGTAATCCACTCGTTGACCAAATACATCAACGGAAACGGAACAGCTTTGGGCGGCGCCATAATCGATGCCGGAACGTTCGACTGGACCAATGGAAAATTTCCCGAATTCACACAACCTTCCCCCGGGTATCACGGGTTGGTGTATTCTGAAACCTTGAAAGAAGCAGCTTTTATCGCTAAAGTACGCATTGAGGGGCTTCGCGATTTTGGGGCGGCCTTGAGTCCGTACAACGCATTTCAAATTCTGCAAGGTTTGGAAACCTTGGAAATACGGATTAAAAAACACAGCGAAAACACATTAAAACTTGCCAAATGGCTTCAGGATAGGGAAGAAGTGGCTTGGGTAAACTATCCTGGACTTTCCGAAAGCCATTATTTTAACCTGTCGGAAAAGTACCTTCCAAAAGGTCAAAGCGGCTTACTCACTTTTGGCTTGAAAGGCGGGTTCAACGCCGCTAAAAAAGTTGTTGATGCCGCCAAGCTATTTTCCTTGTTGGCCAATTTTGGGGATACGAAATCCTTGATAATTCATCCGGCGAGCACAACGCACCAACAGTTGAGCGATGCACAGCAGGAGACCACCGGTGTCACAAAAGATTTAATTAGGCTTTCGGTGGGGTTGGAAGCCATTGAGGACCTTACAGAAGATTTAGAGCAGGCCTTCCAAGCGATCGAAAAAACAGTTCTAGTTTAATTTTAGTTGTATAAAAGCGGCAGCGCGGTTGAGTATGCTGCCGCTTTATCTAAAACGATATGAACCTAAAGACTTTATATATTGATTACACCGCCCAAAACGAAGGTTTTTCGGGCACGATACCTGTAAGTTTTGAGGTGTTTGGACCTTCTTTGGGTACCGCCCCAATTGTAGTGGTAAACCACGCTTTGACGGGCAATAGTTCGGTCGCCGGGGAAAAGGGTTGGTGGAAACCACTTATTGGCGATGGAAAGTGTATCGATACAAAACGGTTTACGGTACTGGCTTTTAATATTCCCGGAAATGGCTATGACGGATTTATATTAGAAAACCACGAAGATTTCTCGGTATATAATGTTTCCCAGCTTTTTCTACGGGCGATAACCCAATTAAAAATTGAAAAGGTTCATTCGGTTATTGGCGGTTCGCTTGGCGGAAGCCTTGCTTGGCAGATGGCAGTATTGCGCCCTAAGCTGTTCGAAAACATTATCCCAATAGCGACCGATTGGAAAGCAACGGATTGGCTCTTGGCAAATTGCCGGGTGCAAAAACAGATATTGAAACATTCTATAAATCCGGTCCACGATGCACGAATGCATGCCATGACTTTTTACAGAACACCAGAATCACTGAAACAGAAATTTAACCGCAGTTTTAATGAAAAATTGAATGTATTTAACGTAGAAAGTTGGCTATTGCATCATGGTGAAAAGTTGAAAATCCGATTTCAGTTACAGGCTTATAAAACGATGAATCATTTGTTGACTACGGTTAACATTGCAAAAGAAACGGGAAACTTCCTTTCTGCAGTAAAAAACATAAAAGGGAATGTCCATTTAATAGGGGTGGACACAGACCTTTTCTTTACCAACAAAGAAGTTAAAGACACCTACCATCTTTTTAAAACCATAAAAAGCAACGTGTATTACCATGAACTAAACTCGGTACACGGCCACGATGCTTTTTTAATGGAATTTCAACAATTACAAACCATTTTACAACCCATATTTTCGAAAAAAAACATACGTAATGAGTACAATAACCTTAGAGAAGAACATACAAGAACAACCATTTCCATTAATTGACTTGGACACCATAAAAAAGAAAAAAGTGAACGTTGCTGTTTTTGGCCATGGCACGGTAGGCGGACGTTTAATAGATCAAATTATCACTTCACAAAAGGAAATATCAAGAAGGCGCGATTTAGATTTAACCATTTTTGCCGTGGCAAATTCCAAAACGGTATTGCTGGATAAAAAAGGAGTGAAGGAAAACTGGCTTGAAGAAAAAAATGAAAAGGGGAAAGCCTACACCGTTGAGAGTGTAATTAAATTTTCAGAAGAACATAATCTGGAAAACTTGATCGCTATTGATAATACAGCCGATCCAGACTTTGTGTTGCATTACAAAAAATTGGTCGAAGGTGGTTTCAGTTTGGTGTCTTCAAATAAAATAGGAAATACAATCGGTTTGGATTTTTATAGAAACCTGCGAAAAACCCTTTCAGAAAAAAAGAAAGAATATCTATATGAAACCAATGTAGGCGCCGGACTACCGTTGATCGATACCATAAAGTTGTTGCACCTTTCCGGAGAGAACATCACCCGTATTAAAGGGGTGTTTTCAGGATCGTTAAGTTATATATTCAATACCTTTTCAGAAAGCGAAAAAACCTTTAGTGAGGTGTTGAACCAAGCCATTGAAAACGGTTTTACCGAACCCGACCCACGGGAAGACCTCTGCGGAAACGATGTGGCCAGAAAACTGTTGATTTTAGCCCGGGAACTCGATTTGCACAACGAACTGGACGATATTTCCATTCAAAACCTAATTCCGAAGCACCTAAGAAGCGTTTCAAAGTCAGCTTTTTTTAAACAAATGCACGAATTGGACGTTCCATTTCACATAAAACGAAAAAATTTAGCAAAAGACGAAGTTTTGCGGTACATTGGTGACTTACACGGAGATTTATCAAAAGAAGATGGCGCTGTTCTAAACGTTAATCTGGTGCCTGTTCCTAAAAACAGTGCACTGGGGCAATTGAAAGGAAGCGATTCCATTTTTGAAATCTACACCGAAAGTTACGGCAAAAACCCCATTGTAATCCAAGGGGCAGGTGCTGGAGCTGCCGTTACGGCCAGAGGGGTGTTTGGTGATATTCTCCGGTTAAGCGACAAATTGGATTAAATTAAAACTAAACAAGCATGAAAGTAACACTCAACAGGGTAAACGAAAACTATCATTTTGAAGGCAAAGGCGCATCGGGCATTCCCGTGCATATCGACAATAAAACCGGCGATGAGGTACACGGTTCCAGCCCAATGGAACTATTGTTAATGGGAGTTGGCGGTTGCAGCGCGATCGATATTATTTTGATCTTGAAAAAACAGCGGCAGGAAATTACGTCATATAAAATTGAAGTAGAAGGAAAGCGGAAAGATTTAAAAAGTGCAAAACCTTTCGAAGCCATTCACACCACTATTTATTTGGAAGGCCCCATCGATGAGGAAAAAGCCAAACGCGCAGCGGCTTTGAGTTTTGAAAAATACTGCTCGGTTTCCATTACCCTTGAAGGCAACGTTGAAATCACCTATGATATATTTTTGAACGGGAAAAAACTGTAAAACAAAAAAAATCTGAAAAACTTTAGAGCAGAATTTAAATTGTGATAATTTTACGTTTTTTCTTATCTTATAAAGATAATGTTATCACGAAAAACAAAATATGGGCTTAAAGCGCTCACCTTTCTTGCCAAGCGGGAAGAAAACGAGCCTGTCCCAATTTCGGTGATTGCAGAGTCGGAAAACATATCACAAAAGTTTCTCGAAAGTATTTTGTTGAGTATGCGCAAGGCGGGTTTTTTAGGCTCAAAAAAAGGAAAAGGTGGCGGATATTATTTGCTGAAAGAAGCCGGCCAAATAAAAGTTAGCGAGGTGTACCGTATCTTGGAAGGTCCAATTGCCTTGGTACCCTGCGTAAGTTTGAATTTTTATGAACCATGCGATGATTGCCCAGACGAGGCCTTCTGCTCGGTGCACAAATTAATGATTCAAGTACGCGACAATACCTTGGATATTTTCGAAAATACCACCATAGAAGATATTATTATAAAAGCGTAACACCCTCCTTGTCTATCCTTTTAAAATAGCGTACATTTGTACAATCTACAAACCCCATAGGATAATAAGGTTATGGAAGGAGTTTCTGAAAAAAACATACAGCTTTTCAACCAAAACTTGCGCTACGAACAACCTTCAGAAATCATTGATTTTGTATTGCAATTTGCCAAAAATCCTTGGCTTACTACAAGTTTTGGTCCCTATTCGGCAGCCTTGCTTTATGCCGTAACCCTTGAGAAACCCGATATTCAGGTAGTTTGGTGCGATACCGGTTTCAATACCAATGCTACGTACAACCACGCCCGCTCCTTAATTGAAAAACTGCAGTTGAACATTGAAATCTGCACCCCAAAATACACCACCGCCTATATAAAAAATAAGGTGGGCGAACCCACCATTGACAACCCCAACCACGGTTTTTTTTCGGAAAAAGTGAAATTGGAACCTTTTCGGGAAGCCTTGCAAAAACACCGACCAGATGTTTGGTTCACCAATCTTAGAAAAGGCCAGACAACGCATCGTGATTCCCTTGATATATTGAGCTTTACCAATGAGGGTATTTTAAAAGTATGTCCTTTCTACCATTTTACAGACGCAGACTTAGAGCAGTTTCTAAAGGCTCACGACCTTCCAGTGGAGTTTGATTATTACGATCCTGTAAAAGCCTTAGAAAACAGGGAATGTGGCATCCATCTTCAAGAATAGGGTCAAAAAGTATTAAAAGGTTGTTTTTAAAAAAATAATGGTACTTTCCCTTTTCAGAAAACAAACTACATGATTCCATCAAAAGAAGAGGTCTTTGCCGCCTACAACCGTGTTAGGCCATTTGTGCATCAAACACCGGTGCTTACTTCCCATTTATTGAATGCTTTAGCGGAAACCGAACTATATTTTAAGTGCGAAAACTTTCAGAAAATGGGGGCTTTTAAAATGCGCGGCGCCGTCAATGCCATTTTACAGTTGTCTGAAGCGCAAAAAAACAATGGAGTGGTTACCCATTCCTCTGGAAATTTTGCGCAAGCACTGTCGTTGGCAGCAAAGAATATTGGGGTGAAAGCCTATATCGTGATGCCCAAAAATGCTCCACAGATTAAAAAAAATGCCGTAAAAGGCTACGGAGGAATCATCACGGAGTCCCAATCTACATTGAAGGCGCGTGAAGCCGCGGCAGATCGTATTCAAACCGAAACAGGGGCGACCTTTATCCATCCTTCTAATAATACAGAGGTAATTTTAGGGCAAGGTACAGCAGCCATCGAGCTGTTGAAAAAACACCCTGATTTAAATTATATTGTAACACCCGTAGGCGGCGGCGGATTGATTGCCGGTTCCGCTTTGGCAGCTCATTATCTATCAAAAAAATGCCAAGTAATAGGCAGCGAACCTTTTGAAGCCGACGATGCCTGGCGTTCCCTACAATCAGGTAAAATTGAAACCAACCAAACAGCCAATACCATTGCCGATGGGTTGCGCACCAATTTGGGCGACAAAAACTTTCCTATTATTAAAAAACTGGTGCCTGAAATTATTCGAGTGGAAGAAACCGAAATAATACAAGCGATGCAACTCATCTGGGAACGGATGAAAATTGCAGTAGAACCTTCTTCGGCCGTTGCTTTGGCGGCAATACTTCAAAAGAAACCATTTTTCGAAAATAAAAAGGTAGGAGTCATTATCTCTGGCGGAAATGTAGATTTAAAAAACCTGCCTTTTTAAGCTGAAATTTGCGTTACTTTGCCCGCGATGAACAACAACCTGCTCATATTGTTCCTTTTTGTCCCTTTTTTGCTGTATTCACAAGAAGAAACACACCCAGGTTTTTTTGTGGATGCCAATTATTTCTATGGTACGATTGTTAGGCATAACAAAGACATTGCACACTTGGTGACCAACCATCCCCAAGGCTTCATTATTGGATACAATAAAAAAACGTTTGGTGAAAAGCGCTGGCACCGTGAATACAATTATCCCGATTGGGGATTTTCTTTTGTGCACCAAAACCCTGGGAATGATATTTTAGGCCAAAATTATGGGCTGTATGGCCATCTTAACTTCTACTTTTTAAAGCGCTATATCGTTTTAAGGGTGGGACAAGGAATTGCGTACACCACCAATAAGTTCGACTTGGAAACCAATTTTAAAAACAATGCCTACGGAAGCGATTTTTTAAGCTCCACCTACCTCTTGCTCAACTATAACAAGCAGCATGTGTTTAAAAACATCGGGGTGCAGGCAGGACTGGCATTGGTGCATTATTCCAACGGAAATTTTAGGGCACCGAACTCCAGTACCAACTCATTTACCTTTAATATTGGTTTGCAATACGATTTTGAAACCGAAAAGATTAACAACCCTGCCCATACAGAAGATGACCCCGTAACCGAACCTGTAAAATTTAATTTAGCACTGCGAAGCGGGGTCAATGAAAGCGATTACGTAGGGCTTGGCCAACATCCTTTTTTGGTGGTTTCAGCCTTTTTGGACAAGCGGGTAAGCTATAAAAGCACATTTCAAGTGGGGGCCGATATGTTCTTTTCAGAATTTCTAAAAAAACAAATCGAATATTTAGTCGCATCACAACTTGATCGCTCGCTTACTGGTGATGAAGATTATAAGCGTATAGGTATTTTTGTGGGTCATGAACTTACATTAAATAAACTGGCTATAGTATCACAATTTGGATACTATGCCTATTATCCCTACGATTTTGAAGGAAGGACCTATATTCGGGCGGGTTTAAAATATTACTTCACAGACCAAATTTTCGGCGCGACCACCTTAAAATCGCACGGAGCCAAAGTAGAAGGTGTTGAATTTGGAATTGGCTTCAGAATATAGCATATGAAACAATTAGCATACATAACAGCCCTGCTTTTTATACTGCTTTCCTGTAATTCGGAAAAGGCGCCCGATTGCTTTCAAGCTGTTGGTGATGCCGTTACAGAGGAGTTTGTTGTGGCACATTTCAGTAAAATAAGAATAGAGACCGATGTAGCTTTACAACTGAAACAAGGCGACACACAGCGCGTCGTGATCAAGACCGGCAAAAACCTATTGCCCGATGTTTCCGTAAGTGTAGAAAACAACACCTTGGTGATAAGAAACAACAATACGTGCAATTTAGTGCGCGAATACGGCAATGTGCAAGCCCTAGTCACCACGCCCAATATTACTGAAATACGAAATGCCTCATCCCGGGATGTTCAAGGAGTGGGCAGGTTGGTTTTTCCCAAACTCACGCTTACCAGCAATAGTACCGGAAGCATAGAGGGTGTGCGTAAAAGTGGCGATTTTTATCTGAATCTCCAATGTGAAAACTTTACCGTATCGGCCAATGGTCAAAGTGTTTTTTATGTTTCGGGAACAACTGAGAATGCTACTTTGGTTTTTAGTGATGAATTTCCAAGGTTTGAAGGTGAAAATTTTGTGATAGACACCTTAAAAATAAGACAACGAAGTGCAAATAAAATGATTGTCAATCCAAAAGCTGAAATTTCAGGCGTCATTCAAGGAACGGGCGATGTAATTTCGGTAAACCGTCCCCCAAAAGTGGATGTAGAAGAATTGTTTACAGGCCGCTTAATCTTTCAGGATTAATGTATATTTAAGCCTTGTTTAAAAATATGAAACACCTACTTTCCGTACTTTTAATTTTTTTGCTTACAGGTTGTCTTTTTTCACAAGAAAAAGAACAAAAACCGTTTTCTTTGGAAGCCGATTATTTTTACGGAAGCATTTTAGAGCACAACCCCGATATTGCTCATTTAATCACGGGGCACCCAAGAGGTTTTATCCTTAGCTATAACCAAAAAACTTACGGTTTTAACGAATGGGAACGCCGCTATCACTACCCAGATTGGGGGTTTACGTTTACCTATCAAAACATGAAAAACCAATATCTGGGCGAAAATTATGGAGTGTATGGGCATTTTAACTGGTACTTTTTAAACAGGAACCTGGTCGTTAGACTGGGACAGGGTGTGGCATATGCCAATAATCCGTACGACCGGCAAACCAACTATATAAACAACGCCTACGGCACCCGTTTTTTAAGCACCACTTTTTTAAAAGCCAATTATGTGAAAGAAAACCTGTATAAAGGCCTGGGGTTTCACGCCGGTTTCAACATTATTCATTATAGCAATGCCAATTTGCGTGCGCCCAACAACAGTACCAATACGTGGGCTTTTAACGTTGGTCTCAGTTATTTGTTCGATCATGATAATTTTCCCGAATATATTGAAAAAGACGATCCGCCAAGCAGTTCCCACGCTGAAAAGCTGAAATATAACTTTGTGTTCCGTTTTGGTTGGAACGAAAGCGATGTGGTAGGGCAAGGACAGTATCCGTTTTATGTGGCTTCGGCCTTTGTGGATAAGCGCATTAATTATAAAAGTACCTTTCAGGCCGGGGTTGATGTGTTTTTTGCCAATTTTTTAAAAGAACTGATTTATTACCGCTCGATTGCTTTTCCTGAATATAAGCTTTCGGGCAATGAAGATTACAAAAGAGTAGGGCTGTTTGTGGGCCATGAACTCCGTTTCAACAAAGTGGCTTTTGTGTCCCAATTGGGTTATTACCTTTATTACCCATACGAGTTTGAAAACAGGGTGTACAACCGCTTGGGCTTAAAACGCTATTTTTATAACAACACTATATTTGCCTCGGTAACCGTAAAAGCCCATTGGGCCAAAGCTGAAGGTGTAGAATTTGGAGTGGGTATCCGTTTGTAATGATTGCTGAAATGATCCAGAATATGAAAAAATCAATCTTCATCATAGTGTTACTTGCCTTTTTTGGATGTGATTCCGACAAAGGGTTGAACTGCTTTCAGGCTGCTGGCGATATCATCCAAGAAGAATTTACGGTCGATACCTTCAGTAAAATTACGGTATGGGAGCGTACGCAACTTTTTATAAAACAAGGCGACACTCAAAAAGTGGTCGTCGAAACCGGTGAAAACTTGTTGAACGATATTGAAGTACACGTAAAAGACGGCGTGTTGAACCTGCGCAATACCAACGGCTGCAACTTGGTGCGCGATTATGGCTTGACAAAAGTCTATGTAACCACGCCCAATATCGATAGGATTCGAAACAGCTCAGGCTTGGCTGTTGAAGGTATTGGCACTTTGTCGTTCCCTAATCTGTCGCTGATAAGCGAAGATCAAGAAAATGAAGACGCCTACCATATTGATGGAGATTTTAAGTTGGACCTTCAAGTTGAAAATTTACAAATAGTAGCCAACGGGCTGTCCAATTTTTTTCTTTCCGGAACGGCAACCAAAGCCAACTTTGGCATTTATGCGGGAGATTCGCGTATAGAAGCTGCAAACTTAATAGTCGGGGAATTGTCAGTCTTTCACCGCGGCACACAAGATATGATTGTTAACCCGCAAGAGGCCATTCGAGGGAAATTGGTGAGTTTGGGAAATGTAGTTGCTAAAAACCGTCCGCCCATCGTAGAGGTGGAACAATTGTACCGGGGCCGCCTTATTTTTGAGGAGTAGTCAGTTCAACAAAGAGTTTTTCCAACGTTGTGTTTTTTTGGTGAAGCTGAAGGATTTTCAATCCATTGTCGTATGCAAAATCAAAAACACAACTGCGCATATCTTTTTCCGAAGAAAAATAAATATTATAAACAAAATGCCCGCCAGGGTTTTCTACTTTTGTCACATTGGGCAGTTGTTGTAAGGCAACTGTTTCCACGCGATAATCAAATTCCACTTCCACGATTTGCTGTTGGCCCGACTGTAATTCGCTCAGTTTTTTGTCCAATACAATTTCGCCTTTATTGATAATGATCACCCGGTCGCAAATAGCTTCCACTTCCTGCATGATATGGGTGGATAGCAAAACTGTTTTTTCTTTTCCGATACTTTTTATCAACTCGCGTATTTCAATCAATTGGTTGGGGTCTAGACCTGTAGTAGGCTCATCCAAGATAAGTACTTCAGGATTGTGTAATAATGAGCTGGCAATTCCTACTCGTTGTCGATAACCTTTTGAAAGTTGCTGTATTTTTTTATTAGCTTCAGGTACAAGACCGGTACGTTCAATAATGCGCTCTATTTCGGTTTTTGGAATATTGTATATTTCAGCTTGAAAGCTTAAAAACTCCCGTACGTACATCTCTAGGTACAATGGGTTGTGTTCCGGCAGGTAGCCTACACTTTTTTTGACGTCGTGGTTTTCTTCTGAAATTTTAAATCCATTCACCATGGCGGTGCCTTCTGAAGCAGGAAGATACGTGGTCAATATTTTCATCATGGTCGATTTTCCGGCTCCGTTTGGGCCTAAAAAACCAACAATTTCCCCTGCTGAAATGTCAAATGATACATTTTTAAGTGCTTTTTGACTTCCGTAGGCTTTAGTAATATTTGAAACGGTTATTGACATATCTTTAAAAACAAAACTACATAAATTTATTGCTGTGAAAGATTTAAAATTTACATAAAACCTTTTTTAAATGAATATTTATTAGCTACTTTAGCGGTTGTTAAAAAAACAATTATGTGCAATCGTTCACTTTATTGGTGGCATCCTTTTAAACTGTAGCCTACCGGGATTATTGTACTTATGTTATTATATATAAAAGTCCCTTTATGGGACTTTTTTTATCGTGCCTAACAGCAAATAGGTTTAAAAAATTATGCAAAACAGCAAAAAATTACGCAATTGGTTAGACGCTTTTGGCCTGGATCATCCGTTGGTGATTGCAGGGCCTTGCAGTGCCGAAACCCAAGAACAAGTATTAGCAATTGCACACCAATTAAAAGATACCGATGCCTCTGTGCTGCGTGCCGGGATATGGAAACCCAGAACCCGTCCTGGAAACTTTGAAGGTGTTGGAGCCTTGGGTTTAAAATGGCTTCAGGAAGCAAAAGACCAAACCGGTATGATGACCACCACCGAAGTGGCCAATACAAATCATGTGGATTTAGCCTTAAAGCACGATATTGATATATTATGGATTGGAGCCCGAACCACTGTTTCGCCTTTTGTGGTTCAAGAAATTGCCGATGCGTTACAAGGAACCGATAAAACGGTGTTAATCAAAAACCCGGTCAATCCAGATTTGGCGTTGTGGTTGGGAGCCGTGGAACGTTTTTATAGTGCAAATATTCAGAATTTAGGCGTTATTCACCGTGGTTTTTCTACCTACGAAAAAACCAAATACCGTAACAATCCAGAATGGCAAATACCCATTGATTTGCAAAATCAGTTTCCAGACTTGCCCTTGATTTTAGACCCTTCGCATATTGCTGGGAGGCGCGATATTATTTTTGAATTGTGCCAAACCGCATTAGATTTAAACTACGATGGTTTAATGGTCGAAACCCATTTCGATCCTGACAGTGCATGGAGCGATGCCAAACAGCAAATTACCCCACAAACATTAGATAAAATGACGGTCGATCTGCGCATTCGAAAAAAAGGGGATGATAAAGTGGAGTTTAATAATGAATTGAGCAAATTACGGGCGCAAATTGATGTCATTGATGACAAAATTGTCCAAATGATGGGCAAACGGATGAACATTGCTGATAACATTGGTGTGCTTAAAAAAGATCATAACGTTGCCATTTTACAAGTTAAAAGGTGGAACGAAATTTTAGGCAGGATGATTTTAGCCGGAGAACACAATAAATTAAGCGAAGAATTTGTGTTGCGTTTGTACAAAGCAATTCACCAAGAATCCATCGGGCACCAAAAGAAAGTTTTTAAAGAAACGTGACTTTCAAATTAATTTTACACTTTTGTATTCATGAAAGGCACTGTTTATAAATCTACCGGAAGTTGGTACACCGTAAAATCGCAACAAGGTGATTTTTATCAATGCCGTATAAAGGGAAAATTCAGGATTGGAGGCATAAAAAGCACAAATCCAGTGGCTGTTGGTGACCAGGTAGTTTTTAAAGTGGAGACCAAAGGCGATGAAACCATTGGTGTGATTCATAAAATTGAGCCGCGGGACAATTACATCATCCGCAAATCGGTCAACCTTTCTAAACAAACCCATATTATCGCAGCAAACATAGATGTTGCTTTTTTATTGGTCACTTTAAACAATCCCCCAACCTTCACCACGTTTATAGACCGTTTTTTAATCACAGCCGAAGCGTATCATGTTAAGGCTGTTTTGCTTTTCAATAAAGTGGACACCTACAACAAAGAAGAGTTGCTGGAAGTGAAATATCTCGCTGCTTTGTACCGGGATATTGGGTATGAGTGCATCGGCATTTCAGCAAAAACAGGAAAAAATGTAGATAAGGTGAAAGTTTTGATGCAAGATAAAGTAAGCTTGTTTTCGGGCCATAGCGGTACAGGAAAATCCACTTTAGTAAATGCTATTGAACCCACGCTCGATTTAAAAACTGCTGAAATATCCCAACAACACCAACAAGGGCAGCACACCACAACCTTTGCCGAAATGCACGACCTTTCCTTTGGTGCCCAAATTATCGATACGCCGGGAATACGCGGTTTTGGCGTGGTTGAAATTGACAAAGAAGAATTGGGTGATTATTTTCCCGAGTTTTTTGAACGAAAACAAGACTGCAAATTCAATAACTGCTTGCACGTTAATGAACCTCAATGCGCCATAAAAGAGGCTTTGGAAAACCAAGAAATCGCCTGGTCGCGCTATAAAAGTTACCTGCAAATATTGGAAGGCGAAGACGAAGGCTACCGGAAGGATATTTATAAAAAAGAGTAGAGGAAAGAGTGTTTGATGCTGGATGATCAGTGACGGATGCTTGTTCTCGATACTGTTTTGTTTGCCCTTGCAGGTCAATCAAAATCATTCGAACTGATTATTCAACCTATTCTTGACAAGTCAATTTTAGTGAATTTGTGAGCCCGATAGGGATTATAAATTACTATTGAAAACACTCTATTTTTTTCGTTCTATCACATAGTTTACCATCAACTCCAACGAAGCTTTATAAGGTGAATTGGGGTAGTTTTGAAGAATCGCTAAAGCCCGCTGCTGGTAGTCTTTCATCTTTGAAACGGCATAATCAAGGCCGCCGGTATCCTTAACAAAAGATATAACCTGTTTTACCCGTTTTTTGTCTTTATTGTGGTTTTTTACCGAATTGATAAGCCATCGTTTGTCTTTAGGAGGAACGGTGTTTAATGTATAAATCAAAGGAAGGGTCATTTTTTGTTCCTTGATGTCAATTCCGGTGGGCTTGCCTATTTTTTCTTCGCCATAATCAAAAAGATCGTCTTTAATCTGAAAAGCAATCCCAATTAATTCTCCAAACTCGCGCATGGCTTCCACTTCTTCTTTTGGTGCGTTGACCGATTGGGCTCCCATTGCACAGCAAGCAGCAATAAGCGTGGCAGTTTTTTGGCGGATAATGTCAAAGTAAACCGCCTCGGTTATATCCAGGCGTCTCGCTTTTTCTATTTGAAGCAATTCGCCTTCGCTCATTTCACGAACAGCGACCGAAATTATTTTTAATAAATCGAAATCTTCATGGTCTATCGACAACAATAATCCTTTTGAGAGCAGATAATCGCCAACCAAAACGGCAATCTTGTTTTTCCACAGCGCATTGATAGAGAAAAAACCCCGCCGTCGGTTGCTGTCGTCCACTACATCGTCGTGCACCAAAGTTGCGGTATGGATAAGCTCAATAACCGAAGCACCGCGATAGGTACGTTCTTCGACCGTGCCATTGCCGGTCATTTTTGCAATGAGGAACACGAACATAGGCCGCATTTGTTTCCCTTTTCGGTTTACTACATAATGGGTAATGCGGTTAAGCAATGCTACTTTTGAAGACATGGCACCAGAGAACTTTTTTTCAAAAAGCTCCATTTCGTTCTCAATGGGAAGTTTTATTTGCGAAACGATTTTCATTGCTGTTTCAAAAATAAGTAAAAACCCAAACCTTTGGAACCTTTAAAGAACAATAAAGTTTTTGGTTTTTGAAACTTCCATATCTAATAAGGCTAAAAGTTGATGCCTTTGTAAATAGTAGAAAAGCCTTTAAAAACTTAGCTTTTGTTTGCCAATTGCCCACAGGCGGCATCGATGTCTTTCCCGCGGCTTCTGCGCACGGTAACCGGAATTTTGTTGTGCTCCAGTTTTTCAATATACATATCGATTGCCGAGTTGGCTGCCTGCTGAAACTCGCCATCGTCAATAGGATTGTACTCAATTAAGTTTACTTTGCACGGAATCGCTTGACAAAACTGTATGAGAGCATCCACATCTTTTTCGGTATCATTTATGTTGTTCCAAACAATGTATTCGTAGGTAACGCGACGTTTGGTTTTTTTGTACCAATATTCCAGCGATTCCCGAAGATCTTCCAAGGTGAAATTTTTGGCGAAAGGCATGATCTGTTCCCGAGTTTCTTGGATAGCAGCGTGCAAGGAAACCGCCAAATGAAACTTCACTTCATCATCGGCCAGCTTTTTGATCATTTTAGGCACGCCCGATGTGGAAAGGGTGATCCGTTTTGGAGACATGCCCAAACCTTCTTCCGAAGTGATCATGTTTATGGATTCCAACACGTTTTTGTAGTTCATCAACGGTTCGCCCATTCCCATGTAAACAATATTAGACAATGGCTTATCGTGATACAGCAAACTCTCTTTATGAATGGCGACCACTTGGTCGAAAATTTCATCCGGGTTTAGGTTGCGCATTCGTTTTAAGCGGGAGGTGGCACAAAATTTACAGTCCAAACTGCAACCCACTTGTGAAGAAACACAAGCCGTTGTCCTCGATTTGGTAGGGATCAATACCGATTCTACCACAAAACCATCGTGCAGTTTAACGGCGTTTTTAATGGTACCGTCGTTACTTTTTTGAAGACTGTCCACCTCAATATGGTTGATCACGAAATTTTGTTCTAAATGAGCACGTGTTTCCTTTGAAATGTTGGTCATTTCATCAAAATTATGGACGCCTTTGTTCCATAGCCATTCGTACACTTGGTTGCCCCTAAAGGCTTGATCGCCAATGCTCACAAAAAAGTCACGGAGCTCCTGTTTTGATAATGCGCGGATGTCTTTTTTTTCTGAAACCATAAGATTGCAAAATTACGGTTTAGAAATCAGTTTACAGAATGATTAAGAAGTATTTGTGTTTTGAAGTTTGTTCTGTGTGAAGTCGAAGGATTGGAAAGCGGAGGCTGGATGTAGAATGCTGGATACTGAAAGCAATGGTTTTTTCAATTGCCAACTAAAGGCTACCTGCTAACGACCACTTTTTGAGTCATGTTCGAATTAGAGTCCATATCGGTCAATCGTAGAAAATAAATGCCTTCAGCCAGTTGCGCCACCGAAATGGTGTTCATGGTGTCTGAAACGGTGCCTGCTTTTATTTGCTGGCCTGTTACAGTATAAAAATGGTAGGAGAGGTTTGGATACCGGCTGTTCATGACGGTAATGATTTCTGATGCAGGGTTAGGGTATATTTTTAACTCGCCTGTACTGTCAAAATCGGGCACGTTCAATAGGTTTTGTATGGTTTCCAGTTCGGTTTGCCCTGTGTTGTTGGGATCCAACCATTCTTTCAGCCGTTTTTCAGAACTTGTTCCAGCGTCCCAAGAAACGGCCAAACGACCATAGATATCATATTCGTTGTTGTTTTCCAGTCCGTCGCAAGAAGCGTTTCCTGCATAAAGTTGCCCAATGATCTTTCCGTTTTGGTTAAACAAGGGTGAACCTGACGACCCGCTTTCGGTGGTGCCTATTTCCCAACCATTTCCTTCGCCGACAGAAACACCGCCAACAAGCCAAACTTCGGTGCCGTTTGCTGTTTCATGTATGGCTCCCGTATTGTCCCGGCATACCTTCATAATATCGCCATTGGGATGGTGAATCCCTACTTCAAATTGTGGCAGCTCATCGGTAATGTCCCAACCTGCAAAAGCAACATCCCAAGAGGAGGGAATTTCATTATAGAGTTCTACCAGTGCAAAATCGCTGCGGCTATTGGCTGCTTTTAACTCGGCACCGCTCATGGTAAAATTGGTCTGAAGGTCCGGGCTGGGATCGTCTTCCCCACAAACGGGGCTTGGGCTCATCCAGTTGAACCTAACGGACCAAAATGCCGGGTCGCTATAGTCCAAGCAGTGGTTTCCGGTAAGTAAATACGGTGTTTTGTCTTTACTGGTGTTGTTGATGAGGACGGCAGAACATAGGTAGCCGTTTCCTAAATTGAGCAAAGCGATGGCTTTTTTCAGAATGTCTTTTTGACTGTCAAAATCTTCGCCAATGGGGCAATTTACGTCATAGTTGCAATCGCCCGAATCGTTAAGGCCACGGGTACCTTCTACATACCGTTCCACTTGCCCCATACGGTAGCCGTGTATTATGCTGTTTATGTTTAAAAGCACCTCGTCTTGTACTGAGACCGGTTCGTAATATTCCACGAAAATAGTTTCACCATCTATAAACCAAGAGCCCAATTGCTGGTTGCTGCGGTTTTGGTTTTGTGTTAAAGGCATTAATAAATCGCTGCGGTCTTCATTGTAGAGAAACAACTTGGCGCCTTCAGGAATATAAAATTGGTTAAAATTGATGCTCATATTGACCGCATTTGGCGAATTGATGGCCAAGCGCCATACTTTGTCACCATTGTCCAAAATTGTGAGTGCCCCATTTTTGTGAACATCTATTTTTAAGCTGCGCTCCACCCCATACCGCCAAGGAAGACTTTTGTCGAGGTCGTTGATACTGTCTTCATGTTGTAGGCCCAAAAGATCCAATGGTGGCAAATCGAAGGTGGTAATGTCTTCAATGTTTTGTGTTTCCCAGCTAATAGGTATGTGGTGGGTACTTTCTTGGGAAAACACCGCGCATATTGAAAAAAGTAGAAGAAAAGAAAGGGTAATTTTTTTCATACGCTCTTGACCGTGTTACGGTTACAACACTACAAGATACTTGATTATTTTGTAATGGGAAAATATTGGCCGCCTCTTTTAATGAAAAAATCCCGATGCAAGCATCAGGATTTTCATAATTTAAATAAGTTATTGCGTTATTTATATGATAAGCATCGCATCGCCATAGGTATAGAACCTGTATTTTTCCTTGATGGCTTCAGCATAAGCTTCTTTTACAAAATCGTGGCCTGCAAAAGCGGCTACCATCATCAATAAAGTGGATTTTGGTGTATGGAAGTTGGTAACCATACAGTTTGCAATGCTGAAATCGTAGGGAGGGAATATAAATTTATTGGTCCATCCAGCATACGGGTTGAGCATACTGTTTGAAGAAACAGAACTCTCCAAAGCACGCATCACGGTCGTTCCCACGGCACACACTCTTTTTTTCCTGTTGATCCCTTGGTTGATGATGTCAACGGAGTTTTGTGGTAAAACAATCTCTTCAGAATCCATTTTGTGCTTCGAAAGGTCTTCAACTTCCACCGGGCTAAAGGTCCCCAGGCCAACGTGCAAGGTAACTTCGGCAAAGTTGATGCCTTTAATTTCTAGACGTTTCAAAAGATGTTTTGAAAAGTGCAATCCTGCTGTTGGTGCGGCAACGGCGCCTTCTTCTTTGGCATAAATGGTTTGGTAACGGTCGGCATCTTCGGGTTCTACCTCTCTTTTTATGTATTTGGGCAGTGGTGTTTCACCCAGTTCGGTCAATTTATTCCTGAACTCTTCGTATGAGCCATCAAATAGAAAACGAAGCGTCCGTCCGCGGGAGGTGGTGTTGTCTATCACTTCGGCCACCAACGATTCGTCCTCCCCAAAATACAGCTTGTTGCCAATGCGTATTTTTCGGGCGGGATCTACCAAAACGTCCCAAAGTCGGGTTTCAGGGTTCAATTCCCGCAATAGGAATACTTCAATGCGGGCTCCTGTTTTTTCTTTATTTCCAAATAACCGAGCAGGAAAGACTTTAGTGTTGTTGAGTACCAATACATCGTCTTCTTCAAAATAATCGATGAGGTCCTTGAACATTTTGTGCTCAATGGTCTTCTCTTTTCGGTTTAAGACCATTAATCTGGCTTCATCGCGGTTAGAGGCTGGATATTCGGCTAATAATTCGGCTGGTAAGTCGAAATTGAAATTTGAAAGTTTCATTCCCATAGAAAGTGCTGTTTTATCGTAAAAAGTTGCAAATATACAACTTGCGCATAGGCGTTGTCAAGTAAAAGGGCAATTATTATTCAAAATCAACGTTTATTCCCGTTTTTTGAATGTCTTCCCAGAAGGTGGGAAACGATTTTGAAACTACGCCGGCATCGTCGATCTCAATAGGCACTTTTAATGCCAAAGGGGCGAAGGCCATGGCCATGCGGTGATCGTTGTAGGTTTGTATAAGTATATTTTTGTTGCTGTTTTTCGCTTCGGAAGTGGCCATTTCAAGCGAATCATCGGTTACCGTTATCTTGGCGCCTAACTTCCTTAATTCGGTTTGTAGTGCCAGCAACCTATCAGTTTCTTTAATTTTCAAGGTGTGCAGCCCCGTTAATTTACAGCCCAGTCCCAGCCCGAAACAGGTAACGGCAATGGTCTGTGCAATATCCGGGGCATCGGCAAGGTTCAGCAATACGTGGTCGGCAATTGGGGCGTTGTTTTTTGTAAGTGTGATCGAGGCATCTTTTTCATTGAAACGAGTGGTAACGCCCAAGGTTTCATAAATAGTCGCCAAAATGGAGTCGCCCTGCAAACTGTTTTTGAAATAGCCTTTCAAGGTGATGCTCGCCGCTTCGGAAAGGGCGACCATACTATAAAAATAAGAGGCCGAGCTCCAATCTGATTCTATTAAAACCGCTTTATTTTCAATTTCTGCAACAGGTTTTACGTAAATGGTATTTTCAGATAAAATACAAGAAACCCCAATTTTTTGAAGTAAAGCAACCGTCATACGAAGATATGGCGCCGAAGTGAGTTTGCCCGTAATGGTAATGGTCAAGCCGTTTGGTAAGGAAGGCGCGATTAATAATAAAGCTGAAATGTACTGGCTGCTTACGTTTCCAGCGATGGAAACAGAGTTTTTAGTGATTTTTTTTCCGGAAATGGCAATTGGGGGATAACCATTGGTTTTAAGGTATTTTATTTCTGCTCCCAAATTCTTTAGTGCATCGACCAAAATTTTTATGGGCCGTTGTTGCATGCGCTCACTGCCTGTCAATACTACTGAAGCATCTGGTTGAGTGGCAAAATAAGCTGTTAAAAATCGCATGGCCGTACCGGCATGGTGAATATCGACTTCGCCTTGCTTGGACAACAGTGCTTTTTGCAGTACCATGGTATCATCGCTTTCCGAAAGGTTTTCCGTTTTTAGGTTAGGGAACTGCGATTGCAATATCAATAACCGGTTGGATTCACTTTTGGAGCCAGAAACCTGTATGGTGGCCGAAAGTGCTTTGTTGTTTTTGCTCGTGAACAGGGCTTTCATTTAAAAGTGTATTATTTGCTTAATTTTTTTTGTTTTTAATAAAATGATAAACATCCGAAGTCTAAGAGTAATCAAACTTAGGATTAAAAAAATTGGGAAACAAGACTAATGTCCTGCGATTAAAAGTTCTAAGTCTTATTTTAAATAGGTTTGAAGAGTGGTCAAAACCTATGGTTTCAGTTTGTTTTTAAACTTTCCGTAGGTTACAAAAAAACCATAGACCAGACCGGCCAAAAGACTTCCGCCAATTAAGAGGTAGGGATTGCGTTCGGCAAAAAAATCACCACTAAAGCCATCCAAGGCCCATTTTACGATAATGAATAAAAAAACAAAGGCAATGGCCAAGCTTATTACCGATTTCCAAAATCCTTTATGGGTTACAATTTTTTTGAACATTATTTTAATTTTTCGTTGTTGTGGTGACGGTCGTGGTCGCGCTTGGTTTTGATGTCGAGTTTTTTATGGAAGGCCTCTTCTAAGTTTACGCCGGTTTGGTTGGCCAGGCAAAGCACTACAAAAAGCACATCGGCCAGTTCTTCGCCAAGGTCTTTGCCTTTATCACTTTCTTTTTCGCTTTGTTCACCGTAGCGGCGGGCAATGATACGGGCCACTTCGCCTACTTCTTCGGTAAGTTGGGCCATATTGGTAAGTTCATCAAAATAGCGTACCCCGTGCTGGTTTATCCATTCATCGACTGCTTTTTGTGCGTTTTTAATGTTCATGAGCTGAATTCTTTATTTCAAAAATACATCGATTTTACGGGGTTTTGAATTATTTTATCTTTTCTTTTTAAATAGAAAAATAAAAAGTCAACCTACATATAAATGCTGGTCTATCAATTGCAAGAACATCCGTTTATGCCTTAACAAGCACCACTTTCTCCTGTTCTTTATCGATCATCATTTTAAAGAATTTTTTGATGTTGGCATATTCCCGTGCGGGCATTACAGCATCGTTTAAAGCAAACTCTACCGATATTTGCAATTTGCCACTAATTTTATTGATAACGTATTTAAACACACCAGAGTTTTCACCTAATGCAAAAGCGGCACTTTCGGGTACCGATTCCACGGTATAGCCTTCTGGTATATCAACGGTTACGATATACCGGTCTTTCATAGGGTAGTTAAAATCTATAGGGTAGTTGCGTTCTTCCACTTTAAAAGGGTTTTCGTCCACTGCCAAAAACAACAAGGGCGAGAAGTACAGTTTGCCACCTATTTCTTCAACCGCATCAAAGTTTTCAAAATCGTATTTTAAAGCTACGGGTTGGTATAATTTGTCGAGGTTTGTAAATTCGATATTTGAAATTTCAGTCTCTCCGCTGTTTTCCTCCAGCTTTTTACGAATTTCTTCTTCGTTAGCGTTTCTGTATGCTTTGCGCTGCAATAGGGCGTAATGGCCGGTAAATCGGTTTTGTGCTGCACCCGTAATGGAATAATCGTCTTTATTGACGGTCAGGTTCATCATGGTGCTTTGCTGTGCGTGGCGGTTAGGATAAAGCGAAACCCAAGACGAGGTTCGGTCTTCGCGTACAATCATGCCTTGCCAGTTTAAGAGCTCTGGTTGCAGGATGTTGGGTTCGCCTTCTTTAATGGTAGCATCCAATAGTAGTGTGTTGTTGCCGTCTTCAACAGCGGCGATTACATAATTGAAGCCATTACGAGTGGGGAACATAGGGATACCATTAGATTTTGTACTTACCAGGACGGGGTTGGCATTGATGTCTGCATAGCGCAACATCGCAACCAAAAGTAGATTGATGTCGGCTGCATTGCCGGATCCTTTTTTGTAAGCACTTTTGGTTCCTTCTTGTGTATAAAGGCCTACAAACGAGTTCCAGTTCATCTTGGCTTTTGCAAATTCATATATTTTAAGGATTTTTTCTTTGGGATTGCTTACCCCACTCAACAATTGGTCTATATCATCGTCAAAATAGTTGTTACGCTTTAACTGATCGCCAAAAGCATCTGAGTCGTAAATCGATTTTGAAACGTCTTCCCAGGTGGTGGTGTACATTTCCAAAGTTGAGCCTGGGAATTTGGTGTAGGATAATTCAAACTTCAATGAGGATGAATAATTATCAATATTGTTGGTAAAAGCTTCCTGCTTTAGGGCTGGTACGTGCTCCATGGAGACCGAATAGGTGTTTTCCATGAACTTGACTTCTGCTCGTTGGGTTTTGGTATTCTGTCTTACTGCCCCAAAACCTGAAATTACTTCTGTCTTAGTATTGTAATGCATAGTTCGGGTTTTCCCGCTTTCATTTATGCGAAATGGCACCCAGCCTTTTTGGTGCATTTTATAATTAAAATATTCAGGGGCGGTAAAACGCAACGCTACTTTGTTTACAGGAATCTGCTCTTGAAACCGGTATTCGTCTATATTGGTTATAAACGGGGAAGTGATGGTGTATTTGTATTCGATCACACATCCTTCGGAAACGGCCGGCATGGTAAATTTTACCGTTTCGAGGAATTCGGTGGCTTCTTCTTCAAAAATCCCGTCACTGCGCAATTTTTCATCTTCTATTTTACCGCTTTTTAAAAAATAGGTATAGCCTTTTAAGCGGGATATTTCTTCGTTTGAATTTCCACTGCCTTGATACAACTTCACTTTTTTGTTGGCCCAGTCAAAACCTTCTTTGTTGTATATTTTAATACGTTCAAACACATCTGTGGTTAAATAGAACCCGTCGTTTTGTGAATAGTCGAAATTGGTGTTCATCTCGCGGTACAAAACAGCGGCATCTGCAGTAGAATCGTTTGGGTGCTCTTTTTCCAGCAGTTCTTCTTTTGAAACTTTCCCAAACCTAAAATCTTGGGAAAAGCCATACTGGAAATAACCCAGTGTGATTAAAAGGGTAAATACAATTTTCATAACTAAATGGTTAAGTGTTCTGTTTCAGTAAAATTTTTGATTGGTCCAATTTAGAGACCGTTCGTAAAAAGGCTCGGTACTTTTTATAGTCTGTAGCCGGGAACACCCCTTTTTTAAGAATAAAGGTGCGTTTGTATTGTATGGTGTTTTCTGAAATTTCAGTCACCGAAAAGCTATAGCTGCCAAATTTATTTTCGATGCTCACAGCTTCAGGAAGGCTGTCAATGCTCAAGGCCTCATGGATATTTATGGTCAGGCTGTCCCTTTCGGTAAAACCTTCGGCGATTTTTAATTTTTGCTTCCTATTGGAAAATCGTGGCGGAACGGTTACCGTTTGCGAGAACACGTTTAGCCCAAACAGCAAATCGTTGCCAATTGATGAACAGTAACTGGGCATGTCAAGAGAAAGTGTTTCGGTAAACTGAATGTTGTCCCGGTTGTTGTCCAATGCTTTTTTTGTTATGGTAAACCCATTGATGTGCGCCCATCTATTTTTATACTGTTTTTCAAGATCGTCCGCATCGAGGTTGCTAAGCCGGTATTTATCGTCGTAGGCCAAGCCGGTGTAGGTGCCTTTGAAATCTGCTTGCACGGCACCGGAAGGCGTGATTTTGATAGTTGCCGAACGCTGTTCAACATTTTCCTTAAAGGTATAGGCTTTTGTATGGACAATCTTGCCGCCTTCTGGCGTAACAATCAATACGTCGCGGTCATCGCTAAAGTTTCCGCCATATCCAAATGGTGTGTCTTGGCTGGTACATTCCAACCAAATGATATCCTCGCCATCGGGCACCCCTAAAATAACGTGGTTGCCTTGTATTCCTGCAAAATTGGGTTCTAAGTCAACTTCTTCGTCTCCAGCATATAACACTGTGTAATATGATGGCACGCCTACGACATCCAATAAAGCCTTGGTGTAGTTGGTCAAGGCCTTGCAATCGCCATAGCTCAACTTGTCAACGTCTTCAGCCAACATAGGCTTCCAGCCGCCAATCCCTATTTGTACACTGATGTAGCGGACTTTGTTTTGAAGGTATTCATAAATTTTTTTGGCCTTTCCTATATGGGTTGTTTCGCCTGCCACCAATTGTTTGGCCCGTGCTATTGTGGCCGGGGAGAGGTCGCTCACGTCGCTTAAAAGGGTTCGGTCCATCCAAGCGCCAAACTCCTTCCAATCTTTTCCGTGGCCGGGCACTCCTTTTAAGTAGAAATTATTGAGTGCAAATTTAACATGTGGTAAAATGGCACGGTAGGAAGGACTGTATTCTTCATATTGCACGGCTTTTAAGTTTTTGGCGCTGCAAATAAAAGCTTCTGGGGTTTCAGAAACCGAAATATCAAAACCTTCAAGGTTTTTTTTCAATATTCTCGGTTTGTTGGTAGGATGGAATTTTACCGTAAACTCACTGTTTTTTGTTGCCGTAGCGTATCCTCCCAACGGAAACCAACTGGGAATATGCGCCGTGGTATTACTTTGTGTAACCGACTCAAAGACCAACGTGTAGGGGTATGTGGTTGGGGTATAATCTAAGTACAACACCCTGTCGTCGTTGTAAATGGAAATACCGTCAGAGGCGCTTATGTCTTTAAAATCACGTTTTTTAAAATGTTCCAATTCGTTGCCCATGGCATCGTACACCCAAGCTTCGATATCCTTTACCTTGGCATCGTCGTCATAGTGGGCATAAGCATCTACCTTGCTGTTGCCTTTCTTGTTGAGAACCATAACGGCCCTGTAATTTTTAAAGATTCTGCGGTCGTTTTGGGTAATATCAATTTCTATTTTTTCATCCAATAAAACGCTGTTGGCATTTTTGGACAATCCTTTTGGCAATGCAGCAATGGAAAATTGTGTTTCTTGAGCAAAAGCAGTAAAAGAAACAACAATAAGAAGACTTAGGGCAAAGAATGTTCTCATAGCCCGCAATATACATAATTGTTAAAAAAATGTGAAATTATTCTTTATTTTTTGTATCAACGGTAATGGTTACGGGGCCATCATTGATTAAAGCAACATCCATCATAGCCCCAAACACACCGGTTAGCACTACTTTGCCAAGTTCTTTTTCAAGTTGTTGGGTAAATTTTTCATAAAGAGGAACTGCCACTTCTGGCTTAGCGGCTTTAATAAACGATGGACGGTTTCCTTTTTTGGTACTCGCATGCAAAGTAAATTGACTTACCACTAATATATCTCCATCAACATCCTTGACGGAAAGGTTCATAGCATTGTTTTCATCCGAAAAAATTCGTAGCCTTGTTATTTTTCGGCACAGCCAATCAATGTCTTCCCGGGTATCATCATCTTCAATGCCCAATAAAACCAAAAAACCGTGATCGATTTTTGAAACAATTTTTCCTTCTACCGTTACGGATGCTTTTTTAACGCGATGCAATACTGTTCTCATTGTGTAATTATGTTTTAAGAGTCAATATACGTGTATTATTTGTATCTCTTCTTGCTTTTCAGTTGGGCTGGTCTAAAATTGCCGCTATTGATATCCTGCACGGCAACCTAGCGCTTCCTTATTGTATCTTCTTTGAAGTATTTTTGTTGATAAGAATCCAGCCATTGAAATTTGTACATTAATAAATTTCTACATCTTTACTATCTGAATACTGAATACTGAATACTGAATACTGAATACTGAATACTGAATACTGAATACTGAATACTGAATACTGAATACTGAATACTGAATACTGAATACTGAATACTGAATACTGAATACTGAATACTGAAAATTTTCTTACTGCAGGCAACCCTTTTTACTAAAATTGCGTCTATATAAATAGAACGCCATGCGAAGCAAACCGTGAAATTAATTCCATTACATAAAAACTATACGGCGCTTATAAAAAAAGCAAAGAAGGGAAATCGTCGCGCACAACACGAGCTATACCAAATGTTCGCGCCCAAAATGTTAAGTGTTTGCAGGCAATACCTTAAAAATGACGATGTGGCTGAGGAAGCCATGCTCAACGGGTTTTACAACGTATTTTCAAAACTGGAATCGTTTACCGGTCAAGGTAGCTTTGAGGGTTGGATCCGCCGCATTATGGTGAACGAATCCATCAGTGAATTGAGAAGGCAAAAGAAACTCTTTTTTAAAGATGAAACGGTCATTGAAAATTCACTGGAGTACGCAACGTCTATCGATACCACGTTTGAAGTTGAAGAAATTCAAAAAATGATAGACAGTTTGCCCGACGGGTACAAAACGGTTTTCGTGCTCTATGCGGTTGAAGGCTATAAACACAGTGAAATAGCCGAATTGTTGCAAATTAGCGAAGGCACATCAAAATCGCAATTGTCCAAAGCCCGCAACATGCTTCAAAAAACCATTAACAATAAAAATGACGTGAATTATGGAGCCCAATAAATTTGAAGAAACCATTCGCGAAAAGTTACAGGAACGGGAAATACAGCCGTCCAGTGACGCTTGGAGAAAATTAGATGCCCGTTTGGGAAAACCTGAAAAAAAGAACGGCAATTTTATGTGGTATGCAATCGCTGCCAGTTTGGTGAGTATTTTGGTGATCGGGGCCTTGTTGTTCACTAAAAGTAAAGAGGTTTCAGAAATCGAAAATCTTGTTGAAACCCCAACCAATATAGAGCTAAGGGACTATAAAAAACAACCGGCATTAATTCCGCAGAAAGCCAGTTTAGAGGACGTTGCTGTTGAAGAGAATACCACAACAGACAAAACAGAGAATTTGCAAATTGTTGAAGAACGGCTTGCAGCAAAAAAAACAAAATTAAACCAATCTGCTGAAACTTCTTTTGAAAAACAAAAAGCAGTCGCTAAAACTGAAACCAATGGTGAAGCACAATCTATTCCGAAGCACAAAACAGAAGGTACAACCAACGACCTTTTTATTGAGAAAAAAATTAACGAAGTAGTGGCTCAAGTAAAAGAAATGCAAACCAAAAACAACACGGTCACCGCCAGAGAAGTCGATGTGCTTTTAGCTAAAGCCCAGCGGGACATTAAAACAAGACAATTGCTCAATCCCCATACCCAAAAAGTAGATGCTTCAGCCCTTCTTTTGGATGTGGAATTAGAACTGGAGCGAAGTTTCAGGGAAAAAGTGTTCGATGCGCTCGGCGAGGGCTTCAATAAAATACGGACCGCCGTTGTGAAACGTAACGATTAGCTCTCTTGCGAAGGCAAGAGGCTTTAAAATCCCTAAATAAGAACCATTCATTCATCAATCACGCCAATGGCAATTCTCTTTATAACTAAGGGAAAGCCAAAAGGCACTAAACCAAGCACATTATGAAAATTTTTATGTATTGTACCGTTGTTACGGTATGGGTGCTGACTATTGTTTCAGCCCAAGCACAAGAAAACGATGCAGCCAATGCTATTGCAATTTTAAAAGCTGCTCAAGAACAAATTATAGCTGAAGAAAAAGAAGCACTTACAAACGAAGTGGAGAACATCAACCAGCGATTGGAACAAGACGAAATATCCATAGCCGAAGCCAAAGGTTTAAAAGAGCAGGCCGCCGAAAAACGCGCATTGAACATTGAAAACCGCTTGGCCATTATCGATAATAAAATTGCGCTGCTGGAGCGCAATGGAAAAATGGAAGAGGCGGAAGGTTCGTCAATATCAATAGGTGTGGGTAGTCTCGATCAAGACAACGATCGTGTTTTTGGCATAAAAGTACGGGAAAGGGGGACCGCCAAGAAAAGAAAGTATGACCGTAGAACAACAAGTGCTTTTGTCTTTGCTTTTGGTTTAAATAATGTGATGACAGAAGGGGAGTCCCTGAACGATTCAGACTTTAAAATTGGTGGTAGCCGTTTTGCTGAAATTGGCTGGGCTTGGCGAACACGGGTATTTAAAAACACCAATTGGTTTCGGGTAAAGTACGGTTTTTCTTTTCAGTTTAATGGATTGAAACCTACCGATAACAGATACTATGTGGACACTGGCGACCAAACCGAACTTCAGGAATTCCCATTGGATTTGGATAAGTCAAAATTCAGGATGGACAACTTGGTGTTTCCGGTGCATTTTGAATTTGGACCTTCAGAAAAAATAGAAAAAGACGGTTATTTTAGATACAATACCTACAATAAAATCAAAGTCGGTCTTGGTGGTTACGCAGGGTTTAATCTTGGTTCGCGTCAAAAGCTGAAATATTCAGAAGACGGTGAAGATGTAAAAGAAAAGTTGAAAGCAAGTTATAACACGAACAACTTTATTTATGGCCTTAGTGGATATTTAGGATGGAAATGGGCAGCTGTATATGTGAAATACGACCTGAACACTATTTTTAAGGACAATCCAATCGATCAAAGAAATATTTCTTTAGGCCTTCGTTTTGACGTAGATTAATACCTTGAATAGCCATGTTTTTAAAAGCTTCTTTTTTCTGAAAAGAGGCTTTTTCGTTTTCTGAAACTAAATCCTAAAAGCGATTACCAATTTATTATATTTGTTTTTATAAACTTCCTGAAGTTTGATCTCAAAAACCACCATAGACAATGTGTTTGATACCGCTCGGGTAGAGGAGGTAATAGGCGATTTTGTGCAATTAAAAAAATCGGGCAGCAATTTCAAGGGGCTCAGCCCGTTTACCGATGAGCGCACGCCCAGTTTTATGGTGTCTCCGGTAAAACAGATTTGGAAAGATTTCAGTAGCGGAAAAGGCGGCAACGTGGTCGCTTTTTTAATGGAGCATGAACATTTTACCTATCCCGAAGCCATAAAATACCTCGCCAAAAAATACGGGATCGAAATTGAAGAAACCCAACAGACGGACGAGCAAAAAAAACAAGCCAACGAACGCGAAAGTTTGTACCTCGTTAGCGAGTTTGCCAAAGAGTATTTTAAGCACGTACTGTTTAAAACCGAAGAAGGAAAAGCCATTGGCCTGAGTTACTTTAAAGAACGCGGCTTTACCGAACAAACCATTAAAAAATTCGATTTGGGGTTCTCCCCCGATAGCTGGGACGCCTTTACCAACCACGCCATAAAAAAAAGATACAAACTCGATTATCTTGAAAAAACCGGGTTAACAATCGTTAAAGACGATACTTCAACAGGCACAGCAACCAAAATGTTCGATCGTTTTAAAGGCCGGGTCATGTTCCCTATTCGCAGTATGAGCGGCCGTACCTTGGGTTTTGGTGGCCGTATCTTGACCAACGACAAAAAAGCGGCAAAATACCTTAACTCTCCAGAGAGCGATATTTACCACAAAAGCAAGGTGCTGTACGGGATTTACCATGCCAAACAAAGCATTGCTAAAGAGGACAACTGTTATTTGGTTGAAGGCTATACCGATGTCATCCAGTTTCACCAAACAGGGATCGAAAATGTGGTTTCCTCCTCCGGAACGGCATTGACACCAGAACAAATTAGGTTGGTAAACCGATTGACGCAGAACATCACCGTGCTTTTTGACGGGGATGCGGCAGGATTGCGGGCTTCGCTTCGAGGCGTGGATTTAATATTGGAGCAGGGAATGAACGTAAAAATATGTACGTTCCCTGAAGGTGAAGACCCAGACAGTTTTTCGCGGAAAAATTCATTGGAAGAATTAAAGTCCTATTTAGAGGAAAAATCTCAAGATTTTATTTCATTTAAGGCGTCATTGCTGGCTTCAGAAGCAAAAGACGACCCCATTAAAAAAGCCGATACCATTCGCGATATGGTCGTGAGTATTTCAAAAATACCCGATGTGATCAAGCAAGAGGTGTATATTAAAGAATGTGCCCGGATTATGGATATTTCCGAAGCGGTGCTTTTCAACACCCTCGCACAGTTGCTTCAAAAAGAGCAACGGGATGCTTCACGGAAGAAAAGAAGTGAGAAAAAAACCATGGAGGTGGTCGCTTCAGAAAAAAAACCGGTCGAAAAAGTTGATGCGCAGTATGAGCTGGAACGCAAAATAATTGAATTGTTGTTGCTGTACGGCCCAAAGGAAGAAGATTTTGAGGAATTGATTTTAGAAACTGACGAAAAAGGAGAAATTGACTTTAAGCCAGAAACTCAAACCAAGACGGTGTTTCGGAAAATATATTTAGACCTTCAAGAAGATGAAATTGAGTTTACCAACGATGCCTTTAAAGAACTTTACACCGCTATAACCGACCGTTTTATGCGTGAAGAAGATTTAAAGGTGGATGATTTTGTGAAGGTTTTGGAACCCGAAAAAGCGCATGCCGTGACCGATATTTTAATGGAAGAAGAAAAATACAGCCTGCACAATTGGGAACGCAAGGAAATTTATGTGAAGGAAAAAAAGCATTCAGTTTCGCAAATAGTGAGCGAAACCATATTAAACCTTCGGCGCGAATTGATAAACCAGAAAATAAAAGAGCTTTCGGAAACCATTAAACAGCAAGGGCCTGATGATGAACAAGTAAATCTTCAGGATGTTGTGGACTATATTACTTTAAAAAAACTTCTTTCGGAAAAACTGCGAAGGGTTGTATAAAACCTTATCCAAACTGAAACATACGCGATTGATGGATCAAATCGGCCAGGTTATCTACTTTGAGCTTTTTGAGTAACCTTGTTTTATAGGTGCTTACGGTTTTTTCGTTAATGTTAAGCGCGTTGGCGATGTCTTTGTTGCGTTTTCCTCTTGACAGCAAGTTGAGCACTTCAATTTCCCGAGATGAAAGTTTTTTGTACCGGCTTATGGCGCTGCTTTCGCCCACATTGCGGCTGGTAAAAGTAGAGGTGAGCTCTTCGTTAAGAAAAATGCCGCCCTTGGCGATCTTGGTCAATGCTTCCACAAACACTTTTGTAGATGCCGTTTTGGGCACATACCCTGCGGCTCCAGACTTAATGGCCCTAAGTGCGTAGATTTCTTCTGGATGTGTAGAGAAAATCAATACCCGTGTTTGCGGAAATGACTCTTTAATGCTGCGCAAAGCATTAATGCCATTTATTTGCGGCATGTCTATCTCCATGATCAAGATGTCCGGGTTGTGGTCTTCTAAGCTCTTGTACAGCTCCTCCCCATTGTTGGCTTTTGCAATAATGGAAAACTCGCTTTTTTTCTTTTTCAACATACAAGAAATCCCTTTACGGGTTATTGGATGGTGATCTGCAATGACAATTTTTTTCATTAGTCTTTTATTAATGTTCCCTATTATAATTTTGTAAAGGAGCAAAAAGTGTGAGGTCTGTAATACTAATACTACAAATCAAAACTAAAAAAAAGATTGCCAGCGTTGCAGATTATTCGTTCAACGTACAGAATACTCGTTGAATTTTATAAAATCTTGTAGGAATTTGGGGTAATGCACACAGGAATGGGCTTCATTTTGTGTTGGTTGGCTTTATTTAGCTGTAAGTAAATGTTGAAGACCGTTTGTTTTCTGCCCTCAAAATCGCTAGGTTTCTTGCCTTTGTTTTCCATGGCCATCGCCCATTCCAGCTCGTCATAACTGGCGCCTATTTGGTCTTCATCGGTACGGTTATCGCCAAAAAGCCCATCGGTAGGTGGCGCTTCTAAAATGGAGGTGGGAACCTTAAGGTAGTGTCCCAGTTCATAGACCTCGCTTTTTAACAAATCGGCCAACGGGCTTAAATCTACCCCGCCATCGCCGTATTTGGTAAAAAAACCTACTCCAAAATCCTCTACTTTATTTCCGGTTCCGGCAACAAGGTAGCGGTGTAGCCCAGCAAAATAATACAAAGTGGTCATACGCAACCGGGCTCGCGTGTTGGCAAGTGCCAAATTTAAATTAGGATCTTCATGGCTCTGGGGTACTTCATTTTTAAACTGTTCAAAAACAGAAGTGAGATCAACCGTTACATCACTTACATTGGTGTAGTTGCCCTTCAAAAAAGAGATATGTTCTTTTGCTCTGTTTACTTGGCTTTGAGCTTGGTGTATGGGCATTTCCAAGCAAAGGGTTCTAAGGCCTGTTTTGGCACATAGGGCAGAGGTGACCGCAGAGTCAATACCACCACTAATGCCTATGGTAAAACCATCCATATTGGCGTTGGTGCAATATTCTTTTAGCCATTGTACTATGTGGTCTGCTACTTTTTCGGTTCTCATGCGCTGGTGTTGTGGTAGTTTTTTATAGGCTAATGCCAAAAAGCGATATTTTGAACTATAAAGCCTACCTTTGCACACAAAAATAAGCTAAAGTTAAAAGTAAAAAAAACCGATGGCGTTAAACCATCGCCAAACTATAGATGTATATGAAATACTACCTATTGTTATGTGCAGCCGTGCTTTTTATGGCATGCGATTCAAAAACCCAAAAGGAGAAAGAAATCGAAGCCATTCCAGTAGATGTGGAAGTGGTTCGTTTTGACAAAGCTTTTGCCGCTGCAACAATACAAGATATCCCGAAGCTTAAAAAAGAATATCCCTTGTTTTTCCCGAAACAATTTGCCGATAGCGTTTGGGTGAACAAGGTACAAGACACCCTCCAACATCAATTGGAGACCGAAGTGTCCAAAAAATTTCCAGATAATGCTGAAATTGAAGACGAGCTTACTCCATTGTTTCAACACATAAAATATTATTTTCCAGACTTCAAGGTGCCAACGGTCTATACGGTAACTTCAGATGTAGATTACAATAACAAAGTAATAGCCACAGATACGATGTTGGTTGTAGCCTTGGATGCCTATTTAGGGAGTGATCACCGTTTTTACGAAGGTATTCAAAAATACATAGCCAACGATTTAAAACCATCTCAATTGGCGCCCGATGTAGCTTCGGTTTACGCCCGGCAGCTCATTGCAAGACCACAAAAACGCACGCTTTTGGCGCAAATGATTTTCTTCGGAAAAGAGCTGTATTTAAAAGACCTTTGGCTGCCCAAAACCCCCGATTCCGAAATAATAGGCTATAGCGAAGCCGAAATGTTGTGGGCGCAGGATAATGAAGAATACATGTGGCGGTATTTTGTGGAAAAAGAACTGCTGTACAGCACCAACCCCAAACTACCAGCCCGTTTTATAAACAAAGCGCCGTTTTCAAAATTTTATTTGGAAATCGATAACGAATCCCCAGGAATGTTGGGGCGATACCTGGGCTGGCAAATTGTACAAAGCTATATGGAAAACAATTCGGTGAGCCTTAAAAAAATGCTTCGGGAACAACCGGAAACAATCTTTAACAATTCAAAATATAAACCTAAAAAGTAATGACGAAACGTACTTCAGAAATCAACATACACATCGATCTTGACGAAAATAAAGTCCCCGAGAAATTACAATGGTCTGCACCAGACGGCGGTATGACCAACGAAGAAGCAAAAGCCATTTTTTTAAATGTTTGGGACAGTGAAAAACGGGAGTCGTTGCGTATCGATCTTTGGACCAAAGATATGCCGCTGGACGATATGAAAATTTTCTTCCATCAAACCTTGAGCGCCATGGCCGATACCTTCGAGCGTGCAACAAACGATAAAAAGATGAGTGCCACCATGCGCGACTTTTGCGATTATTTTGCTGAAAAGTTAGAGCTTAAAAAAGAATAATGCGGCTCATTTTTGTGTATAATGCAGATTCAGGTAAACGAAATGCTTATTTAGATAGCGTGCACAAAATTGTAAGCCCTTCAACCTATAATTGCAGTCTTTGCGAGTTGACTTACGGTTTTTTTTCAGAAAAGAAAACTTGGAAACGATTTCGGAAGCAGGAAAATGTGGCAATGGATTTTTACCATAAAGATGAGTTTATAAAGGAATTCAAATCAAAATGGTTGCCTAAATATACCTTCCCAATTATCCTTTTAGAAAACGGTGGTGAATTAAAAATTTTTCTTTCTTCGGAAAAATTAAATAAGATAGAAACTGTTGAAAGTCTGGTTAAAACAATCAAGAAAGGTCTAACGCCGCATTAACCTGCTCAATATAATTCAAAACTTCGTCCCGTCCAGTGGCATGGGTCGATGAGGTTACAAAATACTGTGGCATTTCCACCCAAGATTCAAGCATTTTTTCTTGATAAGCTTTTAGGTTTCGCTCCAAGGCTTTGGGCTTTAATTTATCGGCTTTTGTAAAAATAATGGCAAAGGGCAGTTGGTTTTCGCCCAGCCATTCCATAAACTCAAGATCTATGGTTTGGGGTTCGTGACGGCAATCTACCAATACAAAAGCTGAAACTAATTGCTCCCTGTTTTTAAAGTATTCGGTAATAAACTTCTGGAACGTTTTTTTGCTTTTTTTGGAAACCTTGGCATAGCCATAGCCGGGCAAATCGACCAAATGCCAGTTTTTGTTGATCAAAAAATGATTGATAAGCTGTGTTTTGCCGGGACGGCCCGATGTTTTTGCAAGATTCTTGCGTTGCATCAGCATATTGATCAACGAAGACTTACCCACGTTAGATCGGCCAATAAAAGCATATTCGGGCAACCGCGCTGTAGGGCATTTTGCGACGTCGCTATTGCTCATTACAAATTCTGCAGCTTTAATCTTCATGGTGCTTAAAAGTTCCTCTTTTGCAGCCAAGCGTACAATAGTTTGTTAAACTCCTCTGGATGTTCCATCATGGCGGCGTGCCCACATTTATCGATCCAGTATAAATCGGAGTCTGGCAAGAGTTCATGAAATTCGGTGGCAACTTCTGGAGGGGTTACATTGTCGTTTTTTCCCCAAATAATACAAGTTGGCGTGGTCATCTTGGGCAGGTCTTTCGCCATATTGTGTCTAATGGCGCTTTTGGCAATAGCCAGGGTGCGTATCAATTTGTTTCGGTCGTTGACCGATGCATACACCTCGTCCACAATTTCTTTGGTGGCCACAGCGGGATCGTAAAACACGTTTTCCGCTTTTTTCTGGATGTAATCGTAATCACCTCGTTTAGGGTAACTTTCGCCCATAGCGCTTTCGTAAAGGCCAGAGCTTCCGGTTATCACAAGGGCTTTTATTTTTTCAGGATAAAGCTTGGTGCAAAGCAGGCCAATGTGGCCGCCGAGCGAATTTCCCAAAAGGATTACTTTGTCGAACCCCTTGTGGTCTATAAACTCGGAAACGTATTTTGCAAAATTCTTGACATTTGTCTTTAATAAGGACATCGTGTAGATTGGCAGCTCCGGAATTAAGATTTTGTAGCCTTTTTCGGGGAAAAAATCGGTAACTCCGTCAAAGTTGCTCAATCCGCCCATAAGGCCATGTAAAACAACAACTGGCGTGCCTTCGCCTTTTTCAATATAGTTGAATTTCCCTTCTTGGTGTAATTGGTTTGCCATTCAATGCTGAAATTATAAGAAACAAAAGTAATCAAAATTATACAACCATGGTGTTTTGTTAAAAGGCAGTGTGTTATTTGGTTTAAATTATACCTGTAACAATATTAATACGAAACCCAAAAAACCCCGACACGCTTTTTTAAACAACGGGCAATTGGTTAGCGAGCCGTTGCCGTAGAAGGTTATTAACATGCAAACCGCTTGTGTGGCCTAACATCCTGCAGGTGGTAAAACTTATCAACAAAGTGGTAAAAAGTGGTAAAAAGTGGTAAAACTTCTTTATATTTGAAATTGATAATAGCCAAAAGCAACCCCTTAGTGCTCAATTTAATAGGTACATACGAATGCAAAGCAGACGCGAAAGGACGGGTCATGATGCCGTCTGCGCTAAAAAAACAGTTGGCGCCGGTAAGCCCTAATGGCTTTGTGGTAAAACGGGCGGTCTTTCAGCCCTGTTTAGAGCTGTACCCCATGGAAGAATGGAATGCGTTGATGGCCAAGATGGGTAAGCTGAACCGCTTTAACCGCAAAAACAACGATTTTATCCGTCGTTTTACTGCCGGTGTTAAAACGGTGGAATTGGATGCAACGGGCAGGTTGTTGATACCAAAAGACCTGATGTCCTTTGCTGGGTTGAGCAAAGAACTGGTGCTTTCTTCGGCAATAAACATTGTGGAAATTTGGGACAAAAATAAATACGAACAAGCCATTACCGATGCTGCCAGTGATTTTGCCGATCTGGCCGAAGAGGTAATGGGCGATGCCAATGACGATGACCATGGAATATCATAATCCAGTGTTGTTGACCGAAACGGTCGATGGGCTCAACATAGACCCCAATGGGGTGTATGTAGATGTAACCTTTGGCGGTGGCGGGCATTCGCAGGAAATACTAAGGCGTCTTGGCGACCATGGAAAATTGATAGCCTTTGACCAAGATAAGGATGCGCTTGAGAATGCTATCGACGACCCTAGGTTTTTATTGATTAATGAAAATTTCAGGTTTCTCAAGCGCTTCCTACGGTTTTATGGGCATACACAAATTAGTGGTGTATTAGGTGATTTTGGGGTTTCGTCGCATCAATTTGATGTTGCCGAACGTGGTTTTTCCACCCGGTTTGAAGCTGATCTTGATATGCGAATGAATCAAAATAGCGAGTTTTCGGCATATAACGTGGTCAATAATTACAGCGAAAAAAAGTTGCGGGACGTGCTCTCGCAATACGGAGAATTAAGGGCTGCGGCCGGAATGGCGCGCGTACTGGTAGAAGCAAGGCAGCACGGAGAGATAAAAACCAGTGAAGAATTAAAAAATGCATTGGGACGATTTCTTCCGAAACATCGGGAAAATAAAATCTTGGCCCAAGTATATCAAGCCATCCGCATTGAAGTGAACCAAGAACTGGAAGCCCTTAAGGCGTTTTTGTTGCAAACACAGGAAGTGATAAAACCCGGCGGCAGGTTGAGCTTGATAAGCTACCATTCGCTGGAAGACCGTTTGGTAAAACGCTATATGAGGGACGGTCAATTTGAAGGCCAGCCCGAGAAAGATGTGTTTGGTAGGGTGGACCTTCCGTTTAAGCCGGTTGGGAAATTTATAACCCCTTCCGAAGCAGAAATAAAACAAAACAACCGTGCCCGGAGCGCAAAACTACGGGTAGCAGAAAAATTATAATGAAGAAGAATTTGTACAACATCATAAAAGGAAAGTTTCTGGTAAACGATGATGCGCTTAAAAATTGGCGCTTCATCTTTTTTCTGTCCCTATTGGCGTTGGTGATGATTGCCAGTTCGCACAGTGCCGATAAAAAGGTGTATCAAATTGCAAAATTGAGCAATGAGGTTAAGGAGCTTAAAAGCGAATACCTCGACATCCGAAAACGGTTGATGCAGACCCGGATGGAAAGTAAAATTGAAACGGCGATGGCCAAGCGGGGGTTAAAACCTTCGGTAACACCGCCACAAAAAATAAAGATTATAAACAACGAATAACGGTGGCCACAGCGGAAAAGAACATATTAAACCGCCTTTATGTTATCGCAGGATGTATGTTCATCTTTGCGATTGCCGTAACCGTCAAATTGGTCAATATCCAGTTTGTGGAAGGGGAGAAGTACCGTGAATTGGCCCACAATAGCACGACCCGAAATTTTACGATCCCCGCCAACCGGGGCAATGTATATGCCGAAGATGGCAGCTTGTTGGCCACATCGGTTCCAAAATACGATATCCGGTTTGATGCCGTAACGGTTTCTTCTGAAAATTTCAAAAACAACATCGTTCCGCTTTCCAAAGAAATGGGAAAGATGTTCAACCGCCCGGCTTCGTATTATCAAAATGTCTTCAGAAAGGCACGAGCCAATAAAAACAGGTACCTGTTAATTGCCAAGAATTTGGGTTATTCCGACTACATAAAACTAAAAAATTTCCCGCTTTTTAAAATGGGGCCTTACAAAGGAGGGATCATCGTAGAGCAGCGCACCGTTCGCGAGCATCCCTTGGGAAAAGTTGCCGAACGTTTGGTAGGCGACCAAGTAAACAACCAGCCCGGCGTGTATGAAGTAGGTTTGGAAGGTGCCTTTGATGAATATTTACGTGGAAAAGAGGGGAAGCGTCTCAAACAAAAAATAGCCCGGGGTCAATGGAAACCTGTTTTTGATGAAAACGAAGTGGAGCCGCAAGATGGCTATGACGTGATTTCAACTATCAACGCCAACATTCAGGATATTGCACACCACGCCTTATTAAAACAAATGGAACATTACGAGGCCGAACACGGCTCCGTGATCGTGATGGAAGTAAAAACCGGTGAAATAAAGGCGGTGGCCAACTTGGGCCGGACTTCTAACGGAAATTATTACGAAAAGTTGAATTATGCCGTTGGCGAAAGCCACGAACCGGGCTCTACCTTTAAGGTCATGGCGCTGATGGCCGCTTTGGAAGACGATAAAATAGATACATCGACGGTGGTAGACACCAAAAAAGGCCGAAAAAAGTTTTATGGTCGTTACATTCACGACTCCAAACACGGCGGATATGGCGAAATTTCCGCGGCCAAAGCATTGGAAGTTTCCTCAAACATTGGTTTGGCCAGCATCTTGGATGAAGCGTATTCTGGAAACCCCAACCAGTTTATCGATCACTTAAAGCGATGGCATTTAGATAAGAAAATTGGGATTAAAATAAAAGGCGAAGGAACACCTGTAATCCCCGAACCGGGACACAAATTGTGGAGCAAAAATGCCCTCCCGTCTATAGCTTATGGATACAATTTGCGGTTAACGCCTTTGCAGACTTTAGCTTTTTACAATGCCATTGCCAACGATGGAGTACTGGTAAAGCCCCGTTTCATTAAAGAAATACGAGCGTGGAACAAAAAAGTGGATCAATTTGAAACCCAGGTGGTCAATAAGCAAATTTGTTCAGAAGAAACACTGCATGAAATTCGCGATATTCTCAAGAATATAGTGAAACGAGGCACGGGTAGGCCGCTTTATTCCAAGTATTTTTCCATGGCAGGAAAAACCGGAACAGCACGTACCGAATATTGGGAGGACGATTGGGCACAAAACCGAAGGTACATCTCGTCTTTTGCAGGCTATTTTCCGGCCGAAAAACCGAAATATTCTTGCATTGTGGTCATACACAAGCCCAGCATTAAAAAAGGCTATTACGGAGCCGACGTTACCGGCCCGGTATTCAAGCGTATCGCACAAAAGATTTTTACCGATTCGCCGCTAATTGCCGAAGTGGCAAATGTAAATAAAGAAGACCCCCTTTTGGAAAAAGATTATGAAACCTACTATCCAAAAGCACAAGCACATTACACCAAAGTCCCCAATGTGAAAGGAATGGCGGGGATGGACGCAGTCTCTTTGCTGGAAAACTTAGGCTTAAAAGTGCAAATAGTTGGAAATGGCACCGTTGCGGATCAATCCATAAAATCTGGAGAGACGTTGAAACACGGACAACAAATAACCTTGAAATTATCGTGATTGTACTAAAAGACATATTGTACAGGATACCTATTGAAAAAACAATAGGAAGCACCGGTGTGGCCGTGCGGAATATTGAATTCGATTCACGAAACGTTGGCCTCAACGATGTTTTTGTTGCCATAAAAGGAACGGTTGCAGATGGGCACGATTATATTTTAAAAGCTTCGGAACAAGGAGCGTTGGTCATTATCTGCGAAACACTTCCCAAAACGATTATCAATGGAATAACATATATTCAAGTGGCCGATACGCACAAAGCCTTGGCTTTATTGGCGGCAAATTATTATGAAAATCCTTCAGAAAAATTAAAACTGGTGGGTATTACCGGCACCAACGGAAAAACCACTATTTCAACTTTGTTGTACGATCTGTTTGCCGCTGCCGGTCATAAAACAGGGTTGATTTCCACTGTAAAAGTTATGGTGGACGATACGCGTTACGAGGCAAAACGCACTACACCAGATTCGCTTACTATAAACCAGTATTTGCAAGAAATGGTCGAGGCTGGGGTGGAATATTGCTTTATGGAAGTGAGCTCGCACGGCATCCATCAAAAACGTACCGAAGGCTTGCATTTTGCAGGCGGGATTTTTACCAACCTCACGCACGAGCATTTGGATTATCATAAAAATTTCAAAGAATATCGGGATGTGAAAAAGCAGTTTTTCGACCAATTGCCAAAAACGGCTTTTGCCTTGACCAATGGAGATGATAAAAACGGAGGCTTTATGCTCCAGAACACCCGTGCAAAAAAATATACCTACGCCCTTAAAACCCATGCAGACTACAAAGCCCAAATATTGGAAAATAATTTTACCGGCTTATTGTTGAAAATTAACAACAATGAAATATGGGTAAAATTAATTGGGACCTTTAACGCCTATAATATGCTGGCCATTTTTGGAGCTGCCGACATTTTAGGAATGGAAACGATGAAACTGCTTCAGCTCATGAGCACGTTAAACAGTGTGGACGGCCGCTTTCAATATATGGTTTCAGAAAAAAAGATTACTGCTATTGTTGATTATGCACATTCGCCCGACGCCCTAAAAAACGTATTGCAAACCATTAACAGCATCCGCACCGGAAACGAAGACTTAATAACCGTAGTTGGCTGCGGCGGCGACCGTGATGCGACCAAAAGACCAATTATGGGCAAAATTGCCGCCACTTTGAGCACGAAAGTGGTGTTTACGAGCGACAACCCCCGAACGGAAAATCCTGATAAAATTATAGAAGAAGTGGAAGCAGGCGTCCCTGCCGAACATTTCAAAAAAACCGTTTCCATAACCAATAGAAAGCAAGCGATTAAAAGTGCCTGCCAGATGGCCAATGAGAACGACATTATACTAATTGCCGGAAAGGGGCATGAAACCTATCAAGAAATAAATGGCGAACGAATAGATTTTGACGATTTTAAAATTGTAACCGAATTTTTAACCGCTTTAGATAAATAACCATGCTGTATTACTTGTTTGAATACTTAGAAAAAGAATACCAGCTTCCGGGAGCGAGCCTTTTTGGGTTTATTACGTTCCGAGCGGCTTTGTCGGTTATTTTATCCTTGTTTATTGCAACGGTTTACGGAAAAAAAATCATCAAATACCTACAGCGCCAGCAAATGGGGGAACAAATACGTGATTTAGGGCTAGAGGGCCAAAATGAAAAAGCAGGAACCCCAACCATGGGTGGCATCATCATTATTTTGGCCACCTTGATCCCCGTTCTCTTGTTCGCTAAACTGGAAAACATCTATGTGATCATGTTGATCGTAACCACGATCTGGATGGGAATCATTGGTTTTATAGACGATTATCTTAAAAAGTTTAAAAACGATAAAGCCGGATTGCCAGGGAAATTCAAAATAATTGGACAGATAGGCTTGGGGATATTTGTTGGTGTGACCATGTATTTGCATCCCGGCGTCACGGTAAAGCGCAAAACCATTCCTGCCACGGACAGTACAGAACTTGTAGCGGCAGATAAATCAAAAAAAGAATTTAGCCCTGAAGAAAAAACCCTGTTGACCACCATTCCTTTTGTTAAGGAAAACGAGTTTAATTATGAAAAATTAATCAGTTGGGCAGGCGAAGAATACACCAAATATGTATGGGTCATTTTTATTCCAATCGTAATTTTTATCATCACTGCTGTTTCAAACGGTGCCAATCTCACGGATGGAATCGATGGTCTGGCAGCTGGGTCTTCGGCTATTATCGGGATTACCCTCGCCATTTTCGCTTGGGTTTCCGGTAATGTTATTTTTTCAGATTACTTGAATATTATGTACATACCAAATACGGGAGAACTCACTATTTTCATAACAGCTTTTGTAGGAGCACTCATCGGATTTTTATGGTACAACGCCTATCCGGCCCAAGTATTTATGGGAGACACGGGGAGTCTCACCATTGGAGGGATCATCGCTGTTATGGCCATTGCTATCAGGAAAGAGTGGTTAATCCCCATTCTCTGCGGAATATTTTTGATGGAAAACCTTTCAGTAGTGCTACAAGTAGGATGGTTTAAATACACGAAGAAAAAATTTGGTGAAGGGAAACGCATTTTCAGAATGTCGCCTTTACATCATCATTATCAAGTAAAAGGGTTTCACGAAAGTAAAATTGTGACCCGGTTTTGGATTATAGGAATTTTCCTAGCGATTCTGACTATTGTGACGCTTAAAATTAGATAGACACGAAGTACGATTTATGAATGACGATTTACGAATGAGGGATTTGATTTAATTGAATTTAATGAAAAATGAATTAAAAAAAAGAATGTTTCGATTTGCTGTAGATACTGGAAAATTATGTACAAAGTTTCCTTTATCGAGAGAATACAATGCGTATTGCAACCAGTTAATTAGAAGTTCAAGTTCAGTTGGAGCAAATTATCGGGCAGCGTGTAGAGGGAAATCTGATAGGGATTTTTTGAACAAGTTAAAAATTGTTGAAGAAGAAGCTGATGAAAGCATGTTCTGGTTAGAAGTCCTCTTGGAAATAAGTGATAAGGAACACCAAGAAATAAAGCGATTACACAGTGAAGCAAATGAATTGTTATCGATTACAGTCGCATCAATAAAAACTGTAAAAAGTAGTATATATCGTAATGTGTAAATCGAAAATCGAAAATCGAAAATCGAAAATCGCTCGGTTAGTGATTTTAGGAGCCGGTGAAAGTGGAGTAGGAACCGCACTATTAGGAAAGAAAAAAGGATTTGAAGTCTTTGTTTCAGACTTCGGGCAACTAAAAGAAACGTACAAACAAGTTCTTGAACATCATGAGATTGAGTGGGAAGAAGGGGGCCATACGGAAGAAAAGATCCTTTCGGCAACCGTGGTAATGAAAAGCCCGGGGATTCCCGATACGGTACCAATTGTTAAAAAGCTGAAAAATGAAGGAATTAAAGTGATTTCTGAAATTGAATTCGCTTCAAAATTTACCGATGCTACCATTGTAGGGATCACCGGGAGCAACGGAAAAACCACAACAGCGACCCTCACCTATGAAGTGCTCAAAAACGGTGGCTTAAACGTTGCATTGGGCGGCAACATAGGAAAGAGTTTTGCCGAACAGGTTTCTGAAGAAACATTTACAAACTATGTGCTGGAGCTGAGCAGCTTTCAGTTGGACGGAATTGAAACCTTCGCTCCGCACATAGCTGTTTTAACAAATATAACGCCCGATCATTTAAATAGGTATGACCATGATTTCAGCAAGTATATCGCAGCAAAATTCAGGATAGCGATGAATCAAACGGCTGACGATTACTTCATTTACGATGCAGATGATGAAGTGATCACAGAATGGCTTTCGGAACACCCGCTGCAATCTCGATTACTGCCTTTTTCAGCAAAGAAAGAACTGAAGCAAGGCGCTTATATAAAAAACAACGAAATAATACTAACAATAGATAACAATAAATTTACTATGGCAATAAAAACTATTGGGTTACAGGGAGAACACAATACAAAAAATGCAATGGCGGCTTCTACTGTCGCTAAACTGCTGAAAATACGAAAGGCGACAATTCGTGAATCCATGGAACGATTTCAGGGTGTGGAGCACCGGCTTGAAAAAGTATTGAAAATAAACAACGTGATGTACATCAACGATTCTAAGGCCACCAATGTAAATGCCACATTTTACGCATTGGACAGTATGGAAAGCCCAACGGTCTGGATCGTGGGCGGCGTGGACAAAGGCAACGATTACACCGATTTATTGCCATTGGTTAACGAAAAAGTAAAAGCAATTGTGTGTCTGGGCGTCGACAATGAAAAACTGACCAAACAGTTTGGGAACATCGTCGATATGTTGGTGGAAACGCAATCCATGCAGGAAGCGGTTAAAATCGCATATCGCTTGGCAGAACGCGGGGATAATGTACTTCTTTCTCCAGCCTGTGCCAGTTTCGACCTGTTCACAAATTATGAAGATAGGGGAAGGCAATTTAAAGAAGCAGTAAGACAATTATAAATAAGAAGACGGAAAAATCAATGCGGCAAATATTTCAACATATAAAAGGCGATCGGGTAATATGGGCCATTGTGGCGCTATTGGCCGTATTTTCCTTTTTGCCTGTGTATAGTGCCAGTAGTAATTTGGCATACCTGTACGGCGATGGAAACACCTTGCCCTACTTGTTGAAACATTTGGCACACCTCTTGTTGGGATTCGCCATTTTATACGGGATCCATAAAATACCCTTCCATTACTTTAGGGGCTTGTCCATTATTGCATTACCGTTGGTTATTGTGCTGTTATTGTTGACCCTGGGGCAAGGAACGACCATCGACGGCGCCAATGCCAGCCGCTGGATACGCGTACCATTTGTTGGGGTAACCTTCCAGACTTCTACCTTGGCTGCTGTTGTGTTGTTAACCTATGTAGCGCGGTATTTATCTAAAATAAAAGACAAAACCGTAACCTTTAAAGAAACGTTGCTTCCGCTTTGGTTACCGGTATTTATTGTATTGGCGTTAATACTTCCAGCCAATTTTTCGACTACGGCGATTATATTTGCGATGGTCGTAGTACTGGTATTTGTGGGAGGATATCCAATAAAATATTTAGGTGTCATTTTAGGCGCAGGTTTACTGTGTTTAACTTTATTTGTTTTAACCGCAAAAGCATTCCCGGGCGTGTTTCCCAATCGGGTTGATACGTGGATTAGCCGGGTAGAAAACTATGCCGACGGGAAGGACACCGAAGCCGATTACCAAATTGAAAAAGCCAAAATCGCCATTGCTTCTGGCGGCATTTCAGGCTTGGGCCCCGGAAAGAGCGTTCAGAAAAACTTTTTGCCACAGTCCTCCTCCGATTTTATTTACGCGATTATTGTAGAGGAATTTGGTTTGGTAGGCGCCATGTTCTTAATGTTTTTATACCTGTTTTTACTGTTCAGGTTGCTCATTGTGGCACATAAATCCAGTTCTGTTTTCGGAACACTATTGGTTATAGGGGTAGGCTTGCCCATCGTGTTTCAAGCTTTGATCAATATGGCCGTTGCCGTAGAGCTGTTTCCAGTAACAGGACAAACCCTACCGTTGATAAGTAGCGGGGGAAGCTCCATCTGGATGACCTGCTTGGCCGTGGGTATGGTATTGAGCGTGAGTGCTAACCGGCAAATAAAGAAAGAAAAAGAAGAAAGTGAGGAAAATCCGCTTGATATTTTAAGCGAAACAATTTAAATAAAATATGAAATGCGAATGACGCGGTACGAATGACGAAGTTGTAAATACGAAGTACGAAATATGAAATACAAAATATAGATAAGAAATAACGGATAAAGTTAATTGGAAAAGATAATTTGAACAGCAACCTGTTAAAACGCAGAGCCCAGTAAAATCGAAATTCGAAACTCAGCCTGCTGGACGCGTAGCTCAAAAATTGAAAAAAAGACAATAAATAGAAATCATTAAACAAAACAAGTCAACATATCGATTCATTATCAGCGGTGGCGGAACCGGCGGGCATATCTATCCTGCCATTGCCATTGCAGATGAACTTCGGCAGCGGTATCCCGAAGCAAAATTTCTGTTCGTAGGCGCCAAAGACCGTATGGAGATGGAAAAAGTACCGCAAGCTGGTTATGAAATTGAAGGCTTGTGGATTTCAGGATTGCAACGAAAATTAAGTTTAAAGAACCTGATGTTTCCCTTTAAATTGATATCAAGCTTGGTAAAATCGAGAAAAATAATTAAAAAATTCAAACCCACAGTGGCCATTGGCACAGGCGGATATGCCAGCGCTCCGCTTTTGCGAACTGCCTCGCATGAAGGGATTCCTTGCGTTATTCAAGAACAGAACAGCCATGCGGGAATCACCAATAAATGGCTGAGCAGCAAAGTGCAAACCATTTGCGTGGCCTATCAAGGTATGGAGCAATTTTTCCCTGCTGAAAAAATAGTGCTGACCGGAAATCCAGTTAGACAGGATTTATTGAATATTTCCAGCCCACCTGCCGGCCCGGATGAGAGCGTCAGACGAGCCGACAAGACAGGAAAAAGGAGCGAAGCGCACCAATTTTTCAACCTTGATTCCAGTAAAAAGACATTGTTGGTCTTGGGCGGAAGTTTGGGCGCAAAAAGAATAAACCAATTGATCGATACGTCTCGTTCGTTTTTTGAAGAAAAGCATGTTCAGGTAATTTGGCAGTGCGGCAAGCTTTATGAAGAACTTTATAAAAGTAAAACCTCAGGATTAATACAGGTTCATGCGTTTTTAAACAGAATGGATTTGGCTTACGCAGCGGCAGATTTCATTATTTCAAGGGCTGGGGCACTTTCGGTTTCTGAATTGTGCTTGGTAGGCAAACCGGTGATATTTATCCCGTCACCCAATGTCGCCGAAGACCATCAAACCAAGAACGCCCAAGCGGTTTCAGAAAACAATGCCGCAATTTTATTGAAGGAAAATGAACTGGAAGACCGTTTTGAAGCTGAATTTTCAGCGTTGCTTGCTTCTTCGGCAAAACAAAAACAGCTTTCAGAAAATATCCAAAAAATGGCCAAGCCCAATGCCACCAATGATATTGTTGCAGAAATTGAAAAATTAATTCCTGAAGATACTAGAGAATAACAAATGAAGCATTTAAACGACATACAAACCCTTTATTTTATCGGTATCGGCGGTATCGGGATGAGTGCGTTGGCCCGGTACTGCAAATTACAGGGCTACAAGGTGTTGGGCTATGATAAAACGGAAAGTCACATCACCGAAACTTTGGAGAAAGAAGGAATTCCGGTGTCTTTTATAGATTCAGTAGATGCGATTTCAAACAAAGGTTATGATAAAAAAACCACGCTGGTAGTGTTTACTCCTGCAGTAAAACAAAGTACAATTTTGACTTGGTTTCAGGAAAACGAATACAAAATCGTAAAACGAGCCACGCTTTTGGGTGAAGTAACCAAAGATACTTTTTGTTTGGCCGTTGCCGGAACGCACGGTAAAACCACGACCTCTGCTATTTTGGGGCATTTATTGGCCGAAACCGGAATGGCGGTGACCGCTTTTTTAGGAGGAATTGCCGAGAATTACAACTCCAATTTCATTTCCAACGGAACAGCAATAACCGTGGTCGAGGCAGACGAGTTTGACCGCTCCTTTATGCAATTGCGTCCCGATATTGCTTGCGTAACCTCTATGGATGCCGACCATTTGGACGTTTATGGCGATATTTCAGAATTTGAAAAAACCTTTGAAGATTTTGCGGCCTTGGTTTCTGAAAAGGATAACCTATTGCACAAAAAAGGGCTTCCGCTTTACGGAAAAACCGTTGCCGTTGAAGAAGAAGCCAATTATGAAGCGCAGCAAGTTCGTATAGAAGAAGGGGGATATGTGTTCAACTTAAAAACCCCAACACAGACCCTAGAAAATTTACGGTTTCAATTACCAGGAAAACACAACCTACACAATGCTGTAACTGCTCTGGGTATGGCGATTTTAGCAGGCTCCCCAACCCATCGCCTACCCGAAGCGTTACAAAGCTTTAAAGGTGTGAAACGTAGGTTTACCTATAAACTAAAAACCGATAATGTGGTGTTGATAGACGATTATGCCCATCACCCCACCGAATTGAACGCGCTATACCAAGCGGTTACAGAAATGTACCCCAATGAGCGGAAATTGATCGTGTTTCAGCCGCATCTTTTCAGCCGGACAAAAGATTTTGCCGGTGGTTTTGCTGAAAGTTTGGCGCAATTTGACGAAGTGATCCTACTAGACATCTATCCGGCAAGAGAAACCCCAATGGAAGGCATTACCTCAAAATGGCTGTTGGAAATGATCGATATGGAACATAAAAAGCTGGTATCAAAAAACGATTTGGTCCAAGCCGTAAAACAATCAAATTGTAGGTTGAAAATAATGGCAGGTGCTGGAGACATTGGCGTTGAGGTGGATAAGGTTAAAAAAAGTTTAGAAAATGAAGCGTAGTTGGGAATACATAAAATTCGTGCTGTTGTTTGGTTTGCTGGTCTTTTTGTTCAGTTTTACCAACCAACGAAATCAAAGCAGAAACCTAACGAAAACCAAGGTGGAATTTTTAGAAGAAAACAGCCCTTTCATTACCCGCCACACCGTTAATAAATTGTTGATACAAAATCACGACAGTGTTACGAGCATGCCAAAAGAAAAGGTAGTTTTGAAAGAGGTGGAGTCTCGCCTGCTCAAAAATGAAATGATACGCAATGCAGAGGTGTTTATTAATTTACAAGGAACACTCGGTGCCAAAATAACACAGCGAAACCCCTTGGGAAGGGTAGCGGCATCACCCGATTATTACATTGATGATGAAGGAAAAAAAATGCCTTTGTCATCCGTGTATGCTGCAAGGGTACCGTTGATTACGGGAACAACGCAATCGTTTTTTACCGAATTGACCCCATTGTTGATTGCCATAGACCAAGATCCGTTTATGAAAAGCAGTGTTGTAGGGTTGGAGCAGCAACAAAATGGGGAAATTGTACTGCGGTTGCGCAAACATGATTTTAAAGTGCTCTTTGGGAAACCAAAAGCCATAGCCAATAAGTTTCAGAACTTTAAGGCATTTTACAAGAAAACAAAACAAGACAATAAGCTTTCAAGCTATAAGTTGGTCAATTTACAATTTGGAAACCAAGTAGTAGCAACAAAAATACAGAGCGATGGAAAATGAGAATATAGCTGTAGGATTAGACATTGGAACCACCAAGATCGTCGCGATGATCGGTCGTAAAAACGAATACGGAAAAGTGGAGATATTGGGTATTGGACGGTCCAAAAGTCTCGGGGTGCACCGGGGAGTTGTGAATAATATCACCCAGACCATCCAGTCCATACAGCAAGCCGTTCAAGATGCCGAGACAGCTTCGGGAATGAAAATCGATAATGTAATGGTGGGCATTGCCGGCCAACACATACGCAGTTTGCAGCACAGTGATTACATAACCCGTAGCGACAGTGATGAGGTAATTGATGAAGCCGATATAGAACGACTGTGCAACCAAGTGCATAAATTGGTCATGTTGCCAGGAGAAGAGATCATCCACGTTCTTCCGCAAGACTTTAAAGTAGATGGACAGGCCGAAATAAAAGAACCCATCGGGATGTACGGTGGCCGTTTGGAAGCTAATTTCCATGTAGTTGTTGGGCAAGTTTCTTCCATACGAAACGTCGGTAGATGCATTAAAAGTGCAGGCTTAAACCTTTCAGCAATTACATTGGAGCCGTTGGCATCGGCAAATGCTGTTTTGAGCACTGAAGAAAAAGAAGCAGGCGTCGCATTGATAGATATTGGAGGCGGAACAACCGATTTGGCCATTTTCAAAGACGGTATCATTCGTCACACCGCAGTAATTCCTTTTGGTGGTGGCGTGATTACTGAAGATATAAAAGAAGGTTGTTCCATTATCGAAAAACAGGCCGAGTTGCTTAAAATCAAATTTGGCTCTGCTTGGCCAGGCGAGAACAAGGAAAACGAAATTGTGTCCATTCCCGGCCTGCGCGGTCGCGAACCTAAGGAAATAACGCTCAAAAACCTATCAAAAATAATCCACGCCCGCACGGTCGAAATTATTGAACAGGCCTATTTGGAAATTAAAAACTACGGCCACGAAGAGCAAAAGAAAAAACTTATTGCCGGGATTGTATTAACAGGGGGAGGTGCCCAATTGCAGCACTTAAAACAGTTGGTAGAGTACATTACCGGAATGGATACCCGCATAGGTTACCCCAATGAGCATTTGGCTGGTGGCAGCGATGATGAAACCACGAGCCCAACCTATGCCACGGCAGTCGGGTTGGTATTAAGCAGTTTGAATAATCAAGAAAAAGCAAAACAAAAACGGCAAGAAAAAGTTGAAGCCGTTGAAAACCAAGAAACAACAAGGCCCGAAGAAAAAGAAGAGCCTAAAAAAGAACCCCCAAAAGAGCGCAGGCGTTTTTTTGACAAGTGGGCCGAAAAATTCAAGGATTTTTTAGATAACGCAGAATAAAAGAAAAAAACAGAAAAAAGGAAAAAGAAACCTCACAAAAACAAACAATATGAGCAGCAACACAGATTTTAACAACATTTCGTTCGATCTGCCCAAGAACCAGTCAAACGTCATTAAGGTAATTGGCGTTGGTGGCGGGGGCAGCAATGCGATCAATCACATGTTCAACCAAGGCATAAAAGGGGTTGACTTTGTGATATGCAATACCGACGCACAGGCATTGGAAAACAGCTCCGTGCCCATAAAAATCCAATTGGGTGTTTCGCTTACCGAAGGACTTGGAGCTGGGGCAAACCCCCAGATAGGCGAACAGTCTGCCATGGAAAGTATGGAAGAGATTAAAAGCATGCTCACCACCAATACAAAAATGATCTTTATCACAGCCGGAATGGGCGGTGGTACCGGTACTGGAGCGGCGCCCATCATTGCAAAAATGGCTAAAGAGCTTGATATTTTAACGGTAGGGATCGTTACCATCCCCTTTCAGTTTGAAGGGAAAACCCGAAACGAACAAGCACAGATTGGTGTGGAGAAATTGCGTCAAAATTGTGACTCGCTCATCGTCATCAATAACAACAAACTGCGTGAGGTCTATGGAAATTTAGGGTTTAAGGCCGGTTTTTCCAAAGCAGACGAAGTGCTTGCCACTGCTGCCCGTGGTATTGCCGAGGTAATTACCCACCACTACACCCAGAACATTGACTTGCGCGATGCCAAAACAGTACTGGCCAACAGTGGTACTGCTATTATGGGAAGTGCAAGTGCTACAGGTGCAAAACGTGCCAGTGAGGCTATTGGTAAAGCGCTGGACTCCCCATTACTGAACGATAATAAAATAAAAGGTGCCAAAAACGTGCTGTTGCTCATCGTTTCAGGTACCGAAGAAATTACCATTGACGAAATAGGCGAGATAAGCGATCACATTCAAGACGAGGCCGGCCACAGCGCCAATATCATTATGGGTGTGGGCGAAGATGAAAAACTGGAAGGAGCCATTGGTATCACCGTTATTGCCACGGGGTTCAATGCCGAACAACAAGATGACATCGTCAATACCGAAAGCAAAAAAATAATCCATACGTTAGAGGACGAACAAAAAGCAGAACAGGACCTTTCGGTAAAACCTGGAGCCACACCTGTTGAATTGCCCAAAAAGGACAACAAACCTCTAAAAGAAGAAAAGCCGATTATTAAGCATACTTTGTTTGAAGAAGAAGAGGTTGAAGAAAAAATGCCTCCTGTCACTAAACCAAAACAGCCTGAAGCTTCGCATACGGTGGCAAAACAAGAACAATCAGTGCCTTTTGAAGGGTATGTGGAAACTTCAGAATTATTGAAAAATATAGATGTTTCTTATGAAGAAATAGACATCCACCGTATAGCCGAATTTGAACAATTGGTGATCAATGAGATGGACGTTAATGATTTTGTGATCGTAGAACCGAAAAGGAAAGAAGGCAGCCAAGCTTCCGAAGAAAAGACACCAACAAGACAGGAACCAATATCGCAAAACGACGAGCAAATGCTGATGTTCGATCTTCCCGTTAACAAGGTTTCAGAATCAAATAAGAATTATGGGCAAGACCGTTCAAAACGTGGGGAACATAGTCAAAACACGAATAAAAAACAAGAAGACGGCCAAGAGGCATTAACTTCAGATATTGACGCTATTGAAGTAAACGACCACGTTGAGGTAATCCCGGTGACCGAAGTTTCCAACGAAGGGGTAAAACGCTATAGTTTGGATGATTACCAAGAAAAAGAAGAGGAGCTTTTAAACGCTAAACCCGATGGAAAAGCCGATGATGCGATAGCGGAAGAGTTGGTTTTTGAAAAGAAAACCGTAACACCTTCCGAAAAAGAAACCGAAGCCGAACAAGATGAGGTGGACCCTATGAACTCACCAATCTCAAAATTACTGAAAGAGCGTACCGAAGAGCGAAAGCGTAAGATGAAGGATTTTAATTATAAATTCAGGAACAGCAGTTCAAAAATTGAAGATATCGAAAAACAACCTGCGTATAAGCGTATGGGCATTGATCTGGATGAGAATACCTCGGACAGCTCGCTTTCGCGCACATCGGTAAACAGTGACGATGACGATATAGAGCTGCGCAGCAACAACTCGTTTTTGCACGACAATGTCGATTAAGTTATATTGCGATCATTTATTAAACCTACGAGGCTTCCTTGTAGGTTTTTTTCTTTAGAAATAAAAATAGATTGCCTATCTTCGCGTATTGTTAAAAAATAAAGATGATGAGCTTACAAAAGCAGGTAATGGAGGCGATGAAAAAAGCCATGAAAGAAAAAGATGCCAATGCCTTGGAAGCGTTGCGGTCAGTGAAATCGGCTATATTGATGGCACAGACTGAAAGCGGAGCCAAACAAGAGCTCACCGAAGCCGAGGAGGTTAAATTGCTTCAAAAGCAGGTAAAACAGCGTAAAGACAGTGCTGCCATTTACAAAGAACAGGGCAGGGAAGACCTCGCAGCTCCTGAATTAAAACAAGCAGCCATCATCGAAGGTTTTTTACCTGAACAAATGAGCAATGAAGAAGTGGCCCAGGTTGTTGACGCAATTATTGCTGAAACCGGCGCTTCTTCTATGAAAGATATGGGAAAAGTAATGGGGATGGCCAATAAGAAAATAGCCGGCCAAGCAGATGGAAAAACCATTTCTGGGATTGTTAAAGAGAAATTAAGTCAATAGAACCTGCCAAAGTTTATGCTGAGCGTAATCAAAATGCAGGAATTAGGCCGCGTAGTTCAACTGGATAGAATATCAGATTTCGGCTCTGAGGGTTGAGGGTTCGAATCCTTCCGCGGTCACACATAAAAAAGCGCAACACCTTTAATTATAGGCATTGCGCTTTTATTTTTGCTTGATTTTCCCGACATTTTCCCAACATCTAACGTATTTATTATAACGTTTTTTGTTTATCTTGATTTTTAAATTTATTATAATTAGCTAAATATAAATAGTTAAGTGTCTTAGCTTAGGTATCTTCAAATTTTATGATTGTTTAATAGGTAAGAGAATTAAAATAATTTTTGTGAGTTACTTTAGCTTCTTTACTTAAAAGCATAGAAAGTAGTTCTTATCTACTGAAAATAGAGTTTGTAGAACTATAAACAGGTATAAAATTTGTTGTAGTTTTAGTATCTTTACAAGGTATTGCCAGAATATATTATATAATTATGACACATATTGAAGAAATCAGGCGTAGTATAATAAATAAAATTCTTTCTATTACAAATGCAGAACTATTATCAGCTTATGATAAGATACTTACTGGTAATAACGATGAACTTTTATCGTTAACTGAAGAACAAATAGAAATGCTTAAAATGAGTGATGCGGATATTGAAAATGAAAATTTAGTATCACAATCCGAAATTGACAAAATGGATGCTGAATGGCTCAATTAACATTAGTTTGGACCAAGACAGCTTTAAAACAGCGTAATCTCATTTTTAAATATTGGAATAAAAGAAATAAGAGCACAGAATATTCTAAACGATTGCGAAATGTAATTGATGAAAGAACAAAGTTGATTCTCTCATTTCCAGAGATGGGTAAAAAAGCTGAATATGGCAATCATCTAACAGTACCATTGGAGCATTATACTATTTTTTATAGAAAAGTTGAAGAGAAAATAGTTATTACAGCTTTATGGGATAACAATCAAAACCCTAAGAAGTTATTGAAAATTTTAAAAGATAACTAACAAATCTCCAAAATATAAAAATAATTCTCCTTTAAATTATAGCATGAACATGGCATCCATTACTTTTTGAAAAGATTAGCTTAATAGCTACGTTCAAAAAGTTAGAACAGTTTTAGCTCAAGATTATTACCTATAAAGGGTTTGCTTGATCAAGCCTTTTTTTTATGCTTTGTTTTTTTCGAATGTTCTTTAAAATATCCGTATTTTTTCAACTGAACAAAAAAATATAAGACAATGAATAAAATTTTAAGCATAGGTTCCCGAATCGATCACGAAGCATACGGAAAAGGTGTAATTACCAATGTATCGCCTACGATGTACTGGGTAACTTTTATTGACAAAGGCTTAGAAACCATTGATGTGGATTCAAATTTTGAAGTCATCGAAGCTTGCGAGGATGAATTGGATACGGTAAGTTTTTATGAAGTGGAAAAAACGCTGCGCAACATTCTAAAGAAATGGAACGGCTTTTCTGAAATCGTGCCTATTGCCGATAAATACAAGGGAGGCACTTTAATCCTTCAACCCAAAGACGGTAATTTATCCAACAAAGAAATTCCTATCGATTCTTTTTTCCACAAAATCGTGATGCTACGGGACCGGCTACGGGTGATGGAACAGAAAATAAACTCTAATAAGGGACTGGAAGATCAAGATAAGGTGGACTTGCAACAATACATCACGCGTTGCTATGGTAGTTTGACTACTTTTAATGTGCTTTTTAAAAACAAAAGCCAATATTTTAAAGGGGAAGGCTCTAAAAAGTAAACAACTTCTGTTTCTACGTTCATATTTTATAAAACAAAGAAGCCGCTAATTTTAGCGGCTTCTTTTATATTACTTGCTACTGTGAGGTAGCAATTTTATGGGTTGTTCTTAGTCGACGTCCCAGAACAATTTTGCAGTGATAACATCGCCACCATCTAAGCCTTGTACGGCTTCGGCACGGTTGGCACCATTTAAGGTCTGCAATATTTGTGGGTAACGTAACCTTGTTGGTAGGTCGGTAAGACCTTGTCCAGCTTCAAACACATAGGTGTCAACTTCTGCAGCTGCGGCTTGCTCAGGTGGCAACGTAATGGTTTCACCTGGCATTACCAATGTACTTGGGAATCCTGTTCTTCTGTATTCAGACCAAGCTTCATGCGGTTGCATATACAAGCCAACATATTTCTGGTTCAATACGGTTTCTTCGGTTGCTGCTGGTAGGCTTCCTACAAAAGCAGTTACATCTGCTTCTGCAACGCCCCAGCGCTCCATAGAAGCACGAACACCGTTTTCATATTCACCTTGATCCCAGTTGTTGTTTTCTGAAAGGATAAAGGCAACTTCAGCGTATTCCATCAATACTTCACCATAATCTGGATCGATAATCTTTCCGCTTGGGAACGAGTAAAGATCAAAGCCTAAAGTGTTGGCCAATGGGAACGCATAAGGAATCCCTACGTAATCATCATAATCCTCGCTTCTGTCATAGCTATTGGATTTAATAGAAGCAATAGAAGCATCTTTTGGTGCAGCCATTTCAAATAGTCGAGGGTCTGGGCCAAAAGATCCAGTATCTCCTTTTAATAGGTCAACAAATGGCTTTGCAACGGCAAAGTCAGTACGGTCTAAGAAAGCTAACCAAAATGGCGAGCCATTCGTGTCGTTAGCTTCATAAGGTTGTACGGCGTTGTCGTCGTTAGAGGTAAATACCCCAGAAGCAATCGCTGCGCTCATCGCGTTGTTGGCCGTGGCAGGATCCACTTCTTTCAAACGGTTGGCAACCCTTAAAATTAAAGAGTTGGCAAACTTTTTCCAGTTTGTTGCATCACCACTGAAGATATTATCGCCCGAGGTAAATACAGGTTCAGAAGTATTGATCATATCTGCAGCTTCTCTTAGCTCTTTAAGAACATCGGCATAGATTTTCTCTTGTGGTGCAAATTTTGGTGAAAGAAATACATCTATTTGCAATGCTTGAAAATCAGGGTCATCACTGCCATAAGAATAATAAGGCACATCACCGAAGAAATCAGTTAACCTGTGAAACATATAGGCTAACATAATTCTCGAAGCAGCAATTTGGTTGTTGTTGTTACCAACTGCTGAAGCTGCTACAGCAGTTTCAGGATTGCTGTTAATTTCGATGATCGATTTAAATTCCGTTGCAACTAAATACGTATTGCGGTACAAGCTTTCAGCAGTGGTTTCACGGTATAAGTACCGGTCTTCATCTGCGTAAGCGTTTTGCCCCCAATATTGCATCCAAGGGAGTGTCAATCTACCCGAGTTGAAATCATCGCGTAGAAAATCTGTGTATTGTTTTGTTGCACTATTGAAAATCGTGTTGGGTAACACGCTTTCCGGTGCGTTTGGGTTTTTATTATAGTCCGATAAATCATCGCTACAGGATATAAACCCAGTAGTTGATGCGAACAATAATGTTATTATGAATATCTTTTTCATCTTTTTTTAAAATTTAAGTTCAACATTTACACCAATTGAGCGTGTTGATGGCAACGAACCACCTTCAGACCCTTGAATGTTTCCACTACCAGAAGTTGCTACTTCTGGGTCAAAGTTGTCATTGTCCAAGCCCCATACAAACAAGTTTCTACCGAAAGCAGATACCCGTACCGAGCTTAAATCACCTACCCATTCAGAAGGTAGGGTATAGCCTAATGAAAGTTCACGTAACTTCACATAATCGGCATCAAAAACGTTTATAGCATCTGGACCAAAGTAGTGATCCACACCTTCCAATTGTGCAGGAATCACGGTGGTGTTTGGTGCCGTATTGGTAACGGTATAGGTACCGTCATCATTATAGGTAACATCACCGGTAACGCCGTCTAGTACCGTACCTACTTCGCGTTTGTTGTTAGTAACAGTAGATTCTAAAATACCAGAATAGTTCCCCCATAGGTTGGTTAAAGAACGGTATTTACCGCCTTTTTGCCAATCGATCAAGAAACTCAATCTAATACCTTTGTATTCAAAACTGTTTCTCAAGCCCATGTTAAAGTCTGGCAATACAGAACCAAGATTTTCCACATCTGGAGTTTCTAAATATCTTCCTTCAGCACTTACCACTTTGTTTCCTTCATCATCATATACAAAGTTGGTCCCTCTAATAACGCCATAAGGCTCTCCTACAACGCCATTTATGGTAACCCCGTTAAATGGGAAGCGTGCAATTTGCAAAGATTCAACACCTTCGATCAACTCTAACAATTCGTTTTCGTTTTTGGCGAAGTTCCAGGTAAGATCCCACCTGAAATCTTCACTTTTCAATGGCGTGATATTAACCAAGGCTTCGATACCTTTGTTTTCCAGTTTACCGGCATTGGTAAAAGTACCATTATATCCAGCACCCGGATCAATTTGTACCGGTGTAATCAAGTCGCTGGTTTGCTCATTGTAATAGGTAAGATCAAAGCTCAGCCTGTTCTTAAAGAATGCCATCTCCAAACCTACTTCCCACGTATCTTTGATTTCGGGTTTAAGTTCAGGATTTAGTTTTGTACCTGAGTTTTGGAACTGAATTACACTAAAAAATGATGGACCACTAAAGAAAGTATTTATTAAATTATATGGATCTGTATCACTACTCACTTGCGCAAGACCACCTCTTAATTTACCAAACGACAACCAATCGGCATCAATAAGTTGAGAAAATACTAAACTGGCATTGGCCGATGGATAAAAATAACTGTTGTTGTCATCAGGTAGGGTAGAAGACCAGTCATTACGTCCTGTTACAGTAAGATAGGCAAAATTATCCCAACCAAAAGATGCTGATCCAAAGACACTGTTTACGCGTTTTCTTGAATCGAAATCATCCACTGCAGCATCGTTATTGGAGTTGTTTAAGTTGTAGATACCTGGAGTGGCTAATCCCCCGCGGGTATTTCCATTTAATCTATGGAATTCGTTATCCCGACGGTTGGTGCCCACAAAGGTGTTCAAACTCAATTTATCGTCAAAGAATTTGTTGTCATAATGTAAACGCGCTTCGTAGTTGATTTCTTCAAAATTTCTATCGCTTTCAGAATAGCTGGAAGGCGCTTGCGATCCAATGGCTGTACGTTCAGAGATACGTAGGTTGTACGTGTCTGCATATACTTTACTTACTACATATAACTCATCAGTAATATTGTACTGCAATCCTAAGTTTCCATACCAACGGCTACGTTTATCTTCGGATGTATTCTCATAAAGAGTCCAATACGGGTTGTCTGTATATCGTGGTGTTGGATCATTGAATGCAGTACGGTTCCAAGTACGTTGACGACCGTTTGGCAGTTTGTATTTTTTAAGGCGTTCGTAATCCAATTGGGTCTGGCCGAATTGGTACAATTGCTGTATAACTCCTTCGCCAGTATAACCAATAGCCGGGCGGTTAAAGCCTTCTGTAACGGTAAAGTTTACCCCAGCATCAACTTTTAATCGGTCTGTTAATTGTGACATCCCGTTGAAGTTGATACTTGTTTTGTCCAGTTGCGTGTTCGGCACAATACCTTTAGTTTGTGTGTTGTTAACCGATAAACGCATATTAGAGTTTTCGCTTCCTTGGCTAAAAGCTACACCATTGTTTAATGAAATACCTGTGTTGAAAAAGTCTTCTTTGTCATAGTCAGGGTATTTCCATTCCCTTGGGTTTAAGTAATCGTTCGGGAACTCAGGATCGAAGTTGTCCCACTGCAATACTTGTTGCCCGTCATATTTAGGCCCCCAAGATTCATCAGTGGCAAAGTCAGCGATCTTATAAGTAGTACCATTAATCACAGCGGTATCAAAACCTACTTGTTCAATAGTACCGGCATTACCGCCACCACCTCCGTAGAGCTTTTGTACTTTAGGAAGCACGTTTACGCTTTCGAAAGTAACACCAGAGTTTACTGTAATTTCGGCTTTACCTTCTTTACCAGATTTTGTGGTAATCAAGATAACCCCGTTTTGTGCACGTGATCCATAAAGTGCTGCTGCAGCACCACCTTTAAGCACGTTTACGCTCTCAACGTCATCTGGGTTGATGTCAAAAGCGGCATCACCATAATCACGGCCTCCGCCACCAGTTTGGGTGGAAGTGGAGTTGTAGTTGGAGTTATCCAATGGGATACCGTCCACTACAATAAGCGGTTTGTTTTCTTGGGTAATCGATCCAGGCCCCCTTAATAGGATACGGGTTGAACCTCCCAAAGAACCTGAAGGAGAAGAAATCGAAACCCCTGCAACTTTACCCGATAATGAGTTAAGTGCGTTTGAAGGTCGTGTTTCGGTCAACTCTTCACTTTCTACCTGTTGGGTGGAATACCCTAAGGATTTCTTTTCCCTTGAAATACCAAGGGCAGTAACTACTACAGTTTCAAGAGCTTCTCCTTGCTCAAGAACGACGTCGATTGTGTTGCTTTCGCCCACAACGACTTCTTTAGGCGTGTACCCAACGTAACTGAATACTAAGGTTTCGCCTGTCGAGGCTTCAATGGTGTAATTTCCATCAAAGTCGGTTTGTGTTCCGGTCGAAGTGCCCTTTACTAAAATGTTTACTCCCAGTAAAGGAACTCCAGACGCATCTTGTACTGATCCCGTAATTTGTTTCTCTTGGGCAAACACCGTTTGCACCATTACGAAAGACAGTAACGTTAACAGAATTTTAAATTTTTGTCTCATATGTGTATTTTTTGTTAAGCTTGATACAAATCTATTTAATTTGTGGGCTTTATGCCTTTAATAAACGTTAAATTTTTTATCGGTTTTTTAACATTTGTTTATAGCGTTAATAATCAACCCTTTAAAGGTTGGTTTAGTGTTTAAATACCATTAAAACTGGGGCTTCCGTGAGGTTGACTGTCCTACTTTTGCTGTAAAAAAAACGATTTTATACTACTGAAAGCAGGTTTTTATTAACAGGCAACGGGCGTTATTGGCTCTTTTTTACGATAAAAACGTGTTAACAACGTGTTTTTTAGTAAGCTATTTCGTTAGTTCCTTTGTCCTGCGCTGTTTAGTGGCAATGTCCTTGGCAATAACCTTAGCGTGAATTCTTGAATTTTCAATAAACCATTTGTGGGTTTCCATCCCACCACAAATAACACCGGCCAAATACAAATTGGGGATGTTGGTTTCCATGGTCTTGGGGTTGTATTTTGGGAAATAGTTACCTTCATCTGAAAGTTCGATACCCAAGGTTTCCAAGAATTTAAAATCGGGGCGGTAGCCGGTCAGTGCCACCACAAAATCATTGGGAATGGTTTTTGTGCCTTCAGGCGTTTCCACGATAACTTCTTGTTGTTTTATCGTTTTGATTTCCGAATTGAAATATGCTTTGATGCTTCCTTCTGCAATGCGGTTTTCAATATCGGGTTTTACCCAGTATTTTACACGTTCTCCAATGGTTGCTCCTCTAATTACCATAGTGACATTTCCGCCTTTGCGCCATATTTCCAAAGCGGCATCGACCGATGAGTTGCTCGCCCCAACAACAATGGTATTCTGCATAACGTAGGGGTGTGCTTCTTTGTAATAGTGTGAAACTTTCGGTAAATCTTCCCCGGGTACCCCCAACAATTTTGGGATGTCGTAAAAACCAGTGCTGACAATAATATTATTTACTTCAAAGGTGTTTTTTTCTGAAATGACAATAAAAGTTCCATCGGTTTGTTTTTCAACATCGGTAATGGTTTCGTATAAATGAATGTTCAGCTCGTTGGAAGTGGCGACCCTCCGGTAATATTCCAGGGCCTCATTGCGAGTGGGCTTGGGGTTGTTGCTGATGAACGGAATACCATCGATCTCCAATTTTTCCGAAGTGGAAAAAAAGGTCATGTTCAATGGATAATTGTAAAGAGAGTTGGTCAAGGTGCCTTTTTCAACCACCACATAATCGATATTTCGTTTTTTACATTCCAAAGCACAGGCAATGCCAATAGGGCCCGCGCCGATGATGAGCACTTCTTTTTCGGTAATCACAAGGTGTTTTTATGCAAAGATAAGAAAAGCCTGCTTGGTTGCCCAAAACAGGCTTATTCTAAAAAATAAGCAAAATACTGATTTCGCCTATTTTTTTAGAAGTTTTATAGTACTGCTCTTTTGGCTTGATAGTATTTCACAAAAATAAATACCACTTTTTTGATTAGATAGGTCTAACGTAAAATTATTCGTGCCGATAACGGGTTTTTTAAGGTCAAAGCGTTTAACTCTCCTTCCCAACACGTCATAAATATTTATTGAGACCGGTTTGGTGTCTTTGACGTTAAAGGAAATAGTTGTGGTGCTTGTAAAAGGATTTGGGTAGCTTATGCCTTTTTCTGAAATTTCCAGGGCAAAACCTGAAACTCCAAGTGTACGTTCCAATGTTCTGTCAATACATTTAAAACCGCTAATCCCATTGGGGTTATAAATACTGAAGCCTTCACTTTGGGTCAATGCCCAGATGTTGCCAAACTCATCCACTGCAATGTCTTCCACTTGTTTATGTGCCAATGGTGAATCTGCTGCTAAAAAGGTTGTAAAGGTATTGCCGGTCCCCTCAAAATATGAAATGCCTCCATAATACGGATATGTGTGTGTATTGTGCGCACTTATGTAAATATTGTTATTCGCATCTATATCGATAGCCCTAACGTTGTCAGCGGCAATGTTGCTATTGGTAGTGTTCCAGTTTGTCCAATCGGTACCATCATATTTCCAAAGGCCCAATGTAGTAGCAACCCACATTACATCATTGCTGTCAAATTGAATATCGTTCACATGTTCAATACCTACAGTTGATAAATCCATTCTGCTCCAAGTGTCATTGTCATAAATGTCTATGCCTTGATAATGCCCCAAGTACATTTTTCCGCCAGACCGGGCTGTCATGCAATCTGGGTTACTCGTTAGGCCATTTGATAAATCCCATTGCGTCCAGGTGTCAGCAGTTTTGTCATACATAAAAGTATTTCCGTAATACGTTCTTAAAAAAACCAATCCATTGTCTGTAGCTTCTACTTCTTGAACAAGTTGAAGATTGGGATGAGCGGTAGTGTTATCCCAAATCACCCAAGAAGCATAATCGCTATAATTGCCGTTTGGCACTTGTATGGCATATCCTGAGGTTCCATCGTAGGTAAACCAAATGTCGCCATCTGCATCTTCAGTAATGGAAGTGCCAATGGTTGTTTGATAGTGCGGTTGTGGGTTAGGGAATAGCCCTTCATTGTTGGGACCATAGACTTCCCAGTTTGGACAGTCGAACACCTGAATGCCACCACCGCCATTTGCAAACCATCTACGACCTTGGCTATCAATGAAAATATCATCGTTAAAATTATCTGGTAACCCTGTATTGTTTCGTGTATATCGTGTCCATTCGATGCCATCAAATTTACTGACCACTCCTGAGCCCGATATCCAGTAATTACCATCGGCATCAATGTAACAATCAAATATGGTGAAGTTTGTGGTTTCCGCTATCCAATCGGTTCCATCAAAAATCAAAGACCTAGAACTGCTTCCTTCGGTTAAAATTATCTTATCCCCCCTGATTGCAATAGAAGTTGCATTCAAATTTGAAACAGGTAATTCACTGCTCGTTATGTGGGTCCAGTCTGTTCCGTCAAAAATATCCACTGCATTACCAACGAGCGACCAAACCCTGTCTTGATCGTCAATGACAACTTCACGAATATTGTTTGAAGATAGTCCGCTGTTTGCAGTATTAAACGCTGTCCAGTCAACACCATCGTATTTTATCAGCCCGTTTTCTGAGGCAATCCACTTAACATCGTTTCCGTCTATGGCAATATCATTGAATTTTGTTGCTGCAGGAAGGCCGGAATTATCACTGGTGTAATATTCCCATTGAATGCCGTTGTAAAATCCTATTCCGTTCACCGTATTATCGGCATTGGTGGTAACGGCCCAAAGATCATTGTTTAGGCCAATGGCCATGGCCTCGGTTTGATCTGCCAAAAGAGGACTGTTTGTGGTATCGAAATGTTGCCAATCCAATCCATCGCTAGAGGTTGCGATGCCTTTTTCGGTACCTACCCAGATTACTCCCGTATGGTCAAAATCGATATCGAATATGAGCCCGTTTGGCAAATAATTTTCTGCATAGGTCCCCCAGTTGGTATAAACGGTATCGTTTGTGGCAATGCGGACCAAGCTTCCTTCATCTGAAGAAGAGGTGTAGCCGCCTGTCCAAACGTTATTGAAGTTATCCCCTTTAATGGTGAAGTGCAATTGGCCACCAATCCCGGTGTTATCGGAACGTATGTACGTCCAGTTCGGGTCTGTTTGTGCTTGAAGTTGAATGGTTAAGGCAAATAAAAATAAGCTGATCAGTAGTTTTGTTTTCATGATTTTCCTTTTTAATACAACAGGCTTGCCTAAAAAAACCCTACCTTTTTTTGAAAAATCAATGGATGGATTTTGTTATTCTGTTGCTTATAAAGTTATAAAAAAAACAAAAAGGAAACTACAAGAACTTGATTTAGAAGTTGTTTAGAAATGTATTTGTAAATTTTTTATTGCTGGGTTAGTGCTGCCAAATTTTCAATGGTGTCTATTGGGTTTTCAGACCCAAACACATAGCTTCCAGCCACGAGCACATCGGCACCGGCATTGACCAGTTGTTTTGCGTTTTTGTTGGTCACCCCGCCATCAATTTCAATCTTGGTGGAAGCTCCCTTTTCTGAAATAAGCTGTTTTAATTCTTGTACTTTTTCATAGGTGTTTTCAATAAACGATTGTCCGCCAAACCCCGGGTTTACGCTCATCATGCAAACCAAATCAATATCCTTGATGGTGTCTTTTAAAACTGAAACATTGGTATGCGGGTTCAGTGCTACACCAGCTTGCATCCCTTCGGCCTTGATGGCTTGCAGTGTTCTGTGCAAGTGTGTGGAGGCTTCGTAATGCACTGTTAAGGTGTTGGTTCCCAATAAGGCAAAGTCTTTTATGTACCGCTCGGGCTGGACAATCATTAAATGTACATCCAATGGTTTTTTGGCATGGCGCGAAATAGCTTCAATCACGGGCATGCCAAACGAAATGTTGGGCACGAACACACCGTCCATGACATCTAAATGAAACCAGCCGGCTTCGCTGTTGTTTACTACATCGATGTCTTTTTTAAGGTTGGCAAAATCTGCTGCGAGGATGGAAGGGGCAATAATGGGCTGGCTCATAATTTAAATTAAAAAAGGTTCTAAAAGGCTCAACACACTTGACGATAAAGGGGTTTTGTCCTTGTTATTGTTTAAATAGACGTTCAGGTTTTTTAAATCGCTACTTGTTTTCACGATGCTAAAACCAGATTTGTACCCTGCAAAGGTACGGCCTTCATTTTGTTTGTTGAAAATCGTAATGATATTTTTATGGCGGTTGTCTTTTTTTATGATGTCAAACAGCGGGTGCAGCCTGTCTTTGTCACCTTCTAAGACTTGAAGGAAATTTCCGTAGTAAAAGAGCAAAATCCCGCTTATTTCTTGGTCGATGTTGCGAGACTGGGTTTTTTTGAAAAGTTGTTTCAACTCGTGGTCTGGCAAATTGCCTGCTGCACTGCTTAAATAACAGATGGTATGGTTCATCTTGGATGGTGTTAGGTTGTTTTTCAAATATACCATAAAAAACCTCCAGTTATGGGCTGGAGGTCAATCAATAATTTGTTGTTTGAAAAAAAAATGTAATAGCGGTGCTGCACTATTATCCCAAATAGGTTTTCAATATCTTGCTCCTGGAGGTCTGTTTTAACCGCCGGATGGCCTTTTCTTTTATTTGCCGAACGCGTTCGCGGGTAAGGTCGAAGGTTTCGCCTATTTCTTCCAAGGTCATGGGGTGTTGGCCTTGCAGTCCGAAATATAGGCGCACGACATCTGCCTCGCGTGGCGTTAAGGTCTCTAGGGAGCGCTCTATTTCGGTTCTAAGGGATTCGTGCAACAGAGAGCGGTCTGGGTGCGGCGATTCGTCGCTTCGTACCACGTCGTATAGGTTGGAATCTTCCCCATCGATCAAGGGTGCATCCATCGATACGTGGCGGCCGCTGTTTTTAAGGGATTCTTTTACATCGGTAATGGTCATGTCCAGCTCTTTGGCGATTTCTTCGGCCGAAGGGGGACGCTGGTTGGCTTGTTCTAAAAAGGCAAATGTTTTGTTTATTTTATTGATGCTGCCAATTTTGTTAAGTGGTAAGCGAACGATACGGGACTGCTCTGCCAAAGCTTGTAGGATGGACTGCCGTATCCACCAAACGGCATAGGAAATGAACTTAAAGCCGCGGGTTTCATCAAAACGTTTAGCAGCTTTGATCAGCCCCAGGTTGCCTTCGTTGATTAAATCGGGAAGGGTCAAGCCTTGGTTTTGATATTGTTTTGCCACCGAAACCACAAAACGCAAATTGGCTTTGGTAAGTTTTTCCAAAGCTAAATGATCCCCTGCTTTTATGCGCTGGGCCAGTTCCACTTCTTGTTCCGCAGTGATTAGGTCAACCTTTCCAATTTCCTGAAGGTATTTGTCCAACGAGGCGGTTTCCCTATTGGTAACCTGTTTTGTTATTTTTAACTGTCTCATGTGCTGTTAAATAGGTTTGCTTTTTAGACTTTCTGTATGGTTGTACGTAATGTTTTGAAGAAATGTTACAGAAAAGTTAAAAAAATAATTAAAGCCATTGTCTGTTGATTGCCAACATTTATAAATTTTAGGCTCATTTTGTACATCAAAAAAAAGTAAACGCTCTTATAGAAATAAGAATTTCCTTTGTGTGTTTTAATTTTATTTCATTCTAAAAAGTAAATAACAGAATATGCAAATAAAAAAAGCCCCTTAAAAAAGAGGCTTTCAATAATCTGTCTCATGTGTGTTTTACACTCTTACATGCCCATCGCCAAATACATAATATTTGTTGGTCACCAATTGTTTGAGTCCTAATGGCCCGCGGTGGTGCAATTTGTCAGTACTGATGGCCAGCTCGGCGCCTACGCCCATTTGTCCACCATCGGTAAAGCGGGTAGAAGCGTTGTGATAGACTGCCGCACTGTCTATGTGCTCCATAAACTTTTTGGCAATTTCTTTATCTTCGGTTAAAATAGCACTGGAATGTCCACCACTGTAACGGTTTATCATTTCAATGGCATCGTCCAGGGTGTCAACGGCCCCAATGGCAATCTTTAGTGCCAGAAACTCTTCCATCCAGACATTTTTGTCTAATATCACTTCGCAATCATCCAAGGTTTTTTTCACTTCCTCATCTACAATAACCTTAACTTCTGAAGCGGTCAGCACTTTTTTCAATTCTTGAAGCTTTTCCTCGTAATTTGGTATGTTTTTATCTACCAATACTTTATCAAGTGCATTGCAGCCCGAAATTTTATCGGTCTTTGCGTTGACGATCACTTCAAGCGTTTTTTTCCAATCGGCATCTTTATGAACATAGAGAAAGTTATTTCCTCTTCCGCTCACCAATACCGCACATTTGGCGTGTTCTTTTACAAACTGGATCAAACGTTCGCCACCTCTTGGCACGATTAAATCCAATTGCTCGTCCGGATTGCGTAAAAATTCCTGTGTTTGCTCGCGGTTCATTTGCAGCATGGTAATCCACTCTTTTTTAAGGTCGTTTTCCCTAAGAGCCTGGTGCCAGCAATCTACAAGAATTACGTTGCTGTGGTAAGCTTCTTTTCCGCCTTTCAGCAAAATCTTGTTGTTGGCTTTAAAGGCGAGTACGGCTGCTTCAATGGTTACATCGGGCCTGGATTCATAAATAATCATAATGGTCCCAAATGGAGCCGTTCGGTTGTTCACTTCAAGGCCACTGTCTAATGTAAGACTCGAAATCTCTTTATTTACAGGGTCTTCTTGGTTTTTCACTTCCGAAATGGCTTTTATCATCCCATCAATTTTAGCATCGTTGACCACCAAGCGGTCGTATAAAGCTTGGTCGTCCCTTGAAAAAGCATCCAAATCCTTTTTGTTGGCTTCCAGAATGTCCCCTCTTCGTTTATCGAGAATGGAGATCATACTGTCCAATACGTTGTTTTTTGTTTGTGTGTCTATCAATTGCATAGTTCGTTCTTTCTAAGTTTGTAATTTTAAAGCTTCAATGTGTTTATTGAAACCTGGTTTTAAGCCCAGGTGCTTTGTTATTTGATTTTTTTGAAATTTGTGATTTTATTTCACGCTTCACTTCTACATAAATATAGGTGGCAAGTTTTCAAAAGTTCTTAAATTAGGCATAAAATCTGGTCCCTACGTCTTTTCCTTCCAGTAGTTCAACTATTACGTTTTTGCGCTTCCCGTTGGCTATAAAGGTTGGAATGTCTTTACGGGCGGTTTCCTTGGCTATTTTCAATTTAGATTTCATGCCGCCGCGGCCTTCGCCTTCGCCTTTTTCGTTTTTCTGAACATATTTCTCCACATTTTGGTTGTGGCGAACTTGGGTCAGTTTTTCTGAATCATCATCATCTGGATGGCCAGTGTAAAGCCCATCGGTATCAGTGAGCAAGATCAGGGCATCGGCTTGGACCAATTCGGCCACAAGGCTTGCCAGTTCGTCATTGTCACTGAACATCGACATCTTTAGGGAAACGGCATCGTCTTCATTGGCAATGGGCACTACGCCTTCGCTCATTAAACCTTCGTAACAGGTAATCATATTTTCACGATGCCTGCCGGGTGCAAAATCGCGTTTGGTGGCCAACACTTGGGCACAGCGCATCCCGTGATCGTGAAACAGGCTGTAATAATGGCGCATCATCCGGGGTTGCCCCACCGCAGAGAATATTTGCCTACGGGTCGATGGGTCTTCGGCCGAACAATCGCCCAATACTTCCTTGCCCGCGATTGCCGAGCCCGAAGAGACCAAAATAGGTTCAATATCGTTCTCGTACAACTCTGCGATTTGGCGTACCAATTCATTTAAGATGGGACCGACAATGCGGTTGTCCTTATTAGTCATAACGTTGGTTCCTACTTTTATAACCACTCGTTTTTTGCTCATGCTGTTTGTTTTATTGTTTTGCTTATTTTCCAAGCTCTGTCGCCCGGTTAAATGCTGCGTAAGCAGCTTCTTTTATTAATTCTTTTATGTTATTGTCTTCCATGGAATCCAATGCGGCGCGGGTTGTTCCCCCTTTTGAAGCGACCCGGTCCATCCAACTGTTTGGTGACAAATCTGAATCGTTGAAAAGTGCAACCGCACCTTCAAAAGTTTGCGATACCAATACTTTTGAGTCGTTTTCCGAAAAGCCCATCTTTAAAGCGGCTTCCAACATCGATTGCATAAAGTAGAACACATACGCAGGACCACTGCCCGAAATTCCAGTGGAAGCGTTAATAAAGTTCTCGTTTTCCACGTGGATGGCTTCGCCCGTAGTGTCCAAGAGATTGCGAATCATAAGGAGTTCGATGCGGCTTACTTCTTTGGCTTCGGTAAATGAAGTGACGCCTTTACCTACTTTTGCCGGTAAATTGGGCATAGTGCGCACTACTTTTTTTACGCCTAACCCTTCTTGGATGGTTTCAATGGTAATCCCTGCCATCAAGGATACAAAAACCTGGTCTTGATTTACTTGTTCTTTCATGGTTTTGAAAAGATCCTCGCTATGGTACGGTTTCACAGCTATAAAAACCACATCTGCCTTGGGTAGGCAATCTTCTAAGCTGTCGTATGCATCGAAATGCGGAATGGCGCTTAATGCTTCCGTTTTTTGGCTGGAAACATCAAATATCATTAAGTTTCTTCGGTTTAAGTATGGCGATTTTGCCATGCCTTCGGCGTAGGTCAATCCCATATTCCCAGCGCCGATCATTAATACTTTCATATTTTTACTTGTTTGTTTGCCCTAAGTGGTGCAAGGACCATGCGAGAATTCAGTAATTTTGAAATATTCGAGGTGATTTCGATTTTTGTTCCGATAAACGCAATAGATATAAGGCTTTAGCGCATTTCTTTAAATAATTATTAATTTTTTATGAAATGTTCTTCGGTGCAGAAATGGCAGAAATTTTCTGCCATATTGGAATTTGTGCTATTATGGCAGGGTGGTGAAAGAGTTATAATTTGTTTTATTACATTTATTCATCGATTGCGACGTATTGAAAAAACTTGAATAATTATGAAGCAGATTCTATTGATTTTATTGGCTATTGCCCCGATTTTAGTATTCGGCCAAGAAAAACATACCGTTGATAAAGAAAGAGAATACAGGTATAATGTATATGCCTTTGGAGGATTTTTCTTCAAGGATACTAAAGGCTTTAATGTTTCGGTAAATGGGCAAATTGGTATACAAAACACCTTAAGTATTGGACTCGATGTTACTCGAGGTTTTTATCAATCTCCAGCGCTCAACTTTACTCCCAGTAAAGAAATAATAGCCCATTATCCAGATGATGCCGAGGGTGCTGTTCCCCCAGTTCTTGTGAAGGGTTCGGATGATGATGTCTTTACTGGTGTTTCAGTATATGTGGCAAAAGAAGTGGATTTCGGTTCTTTTTTTGCTTTGGATATTCAAGCAGGGCCAAGCCTAAGTTTTATAAAGGTTCGCGATTATACCTATGGCTATAGTCCAGCTAGCGGTGGTTTTGGTGGTCCTAATTTTGGTAATGGCGCAAGGATTTCTACAACTTCTACAGAAAATAGGAAAACAACATTCAATGGATATGCCCGGGTTATATTCAAATTCAAATTTGGAAAACTATTTAGCATAGGGATTTCACCTTTTGCAAATATCAATAGTGAAGAGTCAAATACCGGAATTCAAGCTGGTTTAGGATTCACGTTTTAAGATGGGGTTTAACATGTGAGAAAATATCGCGATACGCCTGCTTTTTTATGAGAAACAATTAACCTTGTTCATTTCAAATATTGTCGTTTCTTTGCTTGCTTAAAAACCTTAACTCAAATTCATACTTATGAAATCTATCAATTTAAAAATAGGATTGTTTACGGCCTTTTTTTTTACAGTGGTCTTTACCGGTATAGCTCAAGAAGAAACCAATGAAACCCCGCCTGAAAAAAACGAGATTAAACTCAATATTGGCTATGTTATAGCAGGATTGCCCGAAGTGACTTACGAAAGATACCTGACTGATGAAACTGCAATTGGTGTTTCAGTTGCATTTTCCATTGAAGAGAATATAGATTACAATTTTATTGCTGTACCTTATTTTAGGTTTTATTTCGGCAAAAAGAACAATGCGGGTTTCTTTGTTGAAGGAAATGCCGGTCTTTTTTCTGAAGAATATATTCACTATGGGGATTTTCACCCTGATTACGGATATAACAATGCGAGTATTGAATCTAAATTTGGATTAGGCCTCGGGATGGCAGTTGGAGGTAAGTTTATTACCAAAAAAGGGTGGATTGCTGAGCTGGTTGGCGGACTGGGCCGTAACTTTTCCAATACAGAGGTACTCAGTGAAGTGTATCCAAGGCTTGGAATTTCCATTGGCAAGCGGTTTTAAACAATTATTGTAACAGCTCTCTAAATGAAAAAAACGCCTCCAATACGGAAGGCGTTTTTTTAGGTGTTATAAAAAGAGATCTTTAGTCTCTTCTTTTGTTATCGCGGTTTCGGTTATCACGACCTCTATTTCTATTGTCGCGGTTTCCACCACTGCTTTTTCTATCTTGATAGCCTTCAGGCTTTGGCAGCAAGGCTTTTCTCGATACCTTTTCCTTTTTGGTACGGGAGTCAAAGCCAAAGTACTTCACGTCTATTACGTCGCCCATGTTCACCACATCGGTAACATTGTCGGTGCGGTCCCAAGCCAGTTCCGAAATGTGCAACAGCGTTTCGTTGCCGGGCGCTTCAACATATTCCACGACAGCACCAAAATCAAGGATTTTGATCACTTTCACTTCGTAAACGCTCCCTACTTCCGGTTTAAAGGTCAGGGAATCTATTTTGGCCAACACGGCATCGATGCCTGCTTGGTTGGTGCCTAAAATCTCCACGATTCCTTCTTCGGTTTCTGGGTCTTCGTTGATTACAATAGTGGTGTCGGTTTCTTTTTGAAGCTCTTGGATCACTTTTCCGCCAGGGCCAATCAAAGCACCAATGTACTCATTGTCTATGGTTACGGTCACCATTTTTGGGGCGTGCGGTTTCACGTCTTCGTTAGGCTCTGCGATGGCATCGGTCAACTTGCCAAGGATATGCAATCTACCGTCGGCAGCTTGTTTCAAAGCTTTTACGAGAATTTCATATGAAAGGCCTTTCACTTTAATGTCCATTTGGCACGCGGTGATTCCATCGGCCGTTCCGGTAACTTTAAAGTCCATATCGCCCAAGTGGTCTTCGTCGCCGAGAATATCGGAAAGTACAGCATATTTTCCGGTTTCGGCATCAGAGATCAAGCCCATGGCAATACCTGAAACGGGTTTTTTTAACTGGACCCCGGCATCCATCAACGCCATGGTACCGCTACATACGGTGGCCATAGAGGAAGAACCGTTAGATTCCAATACTTCTGAAACTACGCGCACGGTATAAGGGCAATCTTCTGGGATCATACCTTTCAAGGCGCGCTGAGCCAAGTTACCGTGGCCTATTTCCCTACGGGATGTTCCACGAATTGGGCGTGCTTCCCCAGTACAGAACGGCGGGAAGTTATAATGCAGGTAGAATGTTTCCTCGCCTTCGTACGAGGGCATGTCAATTACATTCGCTTCTCTTGAAGTTCCTAAGGTTACGGTTGCCAAGGCTTGTGTTTCGCCACGGGTAAATACGGCAGAACCGTGGGTGGAAGGTAAATAGTCCACTTCGCACCATATTGGACGGATTTCATCTGTTTTCCTGCCGTCCAATCGCATTCCTTCGTTCAAGGTAAGGTCGCGGATGGCAGCTTTTTCGGTTTTACGGTAATAGTCTGAAATCAAATCGCCGATTTCTTCCAGCTCTTCTTCTGAAAAAGTGGCTTTTATCTCTTCTTTTATTTCAGAAAAAGCAGTGCTGCGCTCGTGTTTTGACGAACCCGCTTTTGCTACGGCATAGACTTTGTCGTAGGCCATATCGTATACTTTCTTTTCCAAATCGGCGTCTTCGTGCTCCGTTTCGTACTCACGTACTTCTTTTCTGCCAAAGGCATCGGCCAATCGCATTTGTGCGTCGATCTGGTTTTTAATGTGTTCGTGGGCGAATTTAATGGCTTCTACCATTTCTTCTTCACTGATTTCCTTCATTTCGCCCTCTACCATCATCACAGATTCTGCCGAAGCACCGATCATCATATCGATGTCAGACTCTTGCAGTTGTGTGCGGCTGGGATTGATGATGAATTCACCATTTACGCGGCCTACGCGGGCTTCGGAAATGGCGCATTCAAAAGGAAAGTCGGATAACTGAATGGCTGCCGATGCGGCCAATCCTGCCATGGCATCTGGCATAACTTCGTCGTCGTGCGACATTAGTTGGATCATGACTTGCGTTTCGGCATGGTAGTCTTTTGGGAACAAGGGGCGCAATACGCGGTCCACCAAGCGCATGGTCAAGATCTCCCCATCGCTGGGTCTCGCTTCTCTTTTAAAGAAACCGCCTGGATATCGTCCTGACGCAGCGAATTTTTCGCGGTAATCTACTGTTAAAGGTAAGAACGGCAGGTCTTTTTGTTCATAATTGGAAACGACGGTACAAAGTAACATACAGTTTCCAGATTGCACGACAACAGAACCGTGGGCCTGTTTCGCCAATTTTCCGGTTTCGATGGAGATTTCCCTACCATCACCGAGGTCGATGACCTCTTTAAATACTTTAGGTATCATATAGTTTTTCTTTGGTACTCCGTAGCTTTTAGCATAGGCGTACGTTTATAATTGGTCGTTGCCCGGTTGTCGGGCAAAAGTTGTGTTGTTGTGGTGACCAATGAAAAACCTAAGGGTAGCTTTTTCTATGTTTTTATACGGTATGTAAAAAAACAAGCTCGGTTTTATTGAAAAAACCAAAAAAGGGGCTAAAAAAGCCCCTTTTAGTCAATTACTTACGTAATTTCAATTCTTTAACGATTGCACGGTATCTTTCAATATCTTTTTTCATAAGATAATCAAGAAGCGATCTACGTTTACCTACCAACCTAACCAAAGAGCGCTCGGTGTTAAAGTCTTTTTGGTTGTTTTTAAGGTGTTGCGAAAGGTGCTCGATACGGTGCGTGAACAACGCGATCTGCCCTTCGGTAGAACCGGTGTCTTTTTCAGACTTACCGTGTTTTTTGAATAATTTTTGTTTGTCTTCTGCAGTTAAATACATGCCAATATTGTTAAAATGATTTTTATGTATTGATAGGTTTTCTACCAAGCGGCAAATATAAGCTAAAAAAATAATTTATGCGCCGCTATGGCCTTGTTTTTTTTGTTTCAGAAAAAGAACAGTCTTTCAACTGCTTTTTCAATTGTTTTATTTCATTAAATTTGTATCGTGAAAAAAAGGCAGCTACATACGTTTTTTTCTTTTCTTTTGGCAACATTGATTTTGTTGTCCACAAGCTCGTTTGCGGTACAACAACATTTTTGTGGTGACGCGCTTATCGATTCAACTGTTTTTTCGCCATTGGAAAAATGTAGCGATGCGCCCTGTTCAAACCCATTGAATATTCCCTTGATGGCGCAACCCGATTGTTGCAGTGATGTCGTCGATGTAGTTGAAGGTCGAAAATTTGTGGTGCATAAACTTAGCGTGCATAAATACAACCATCCACTATCGGAGCCTGCCTTAGCAGAAGCTTCTTTCTCTTCTTCTTCGTTTAAAGAGCTATCGGCACAGGTAGTTCCTCACAAAAGTTATACTCCTCCTACCTTGGTGGCCGATGTTCACGTGGCTAACCAAGTTTTTTTAATTTGATTTCTAAATTTTATCACGACCAATTAAATGGGTGTTTTCGCGTCTAATTTGAACTAAAATGCCCATTCACTTAAATTCAGTCATAAAATTTATTGATCAAAATAATGAAAAAAACAGGAATTACTATTTTAACATTTTTACTTTCACTAGCTGCTTTTTCCCAAAATAACGTTGAAGGTGAAGTCTTTGAAAAAGGAACCAACGCATCACTTCCGGGGGCCAATGTATATTGGCTTAATACCGATGTGGGCGTGGTAACCGATTTTGATGGGAAATTCACCATCCCGTACCGCAAATCATATAAAAAATTAATTGTTAGTTATGTAGGGTATGAGGCAGATACACTAACGGTTACCGACCCTTCAGAAAAAATAAAAGCAACATTAAGCGCTAAAGGCAGCTTAGACGAAGTGAAGCTTATTTCAAGAAGAAAAGCAAGCTCAAGGTCGTATATAGAAGCTCAAAATGTGATTAACGTAAGCAGTGATGAGCTGTTAAAGGCTGCTTGTTGTAATTTGTCGGAAAGTTTTGAAACCAACCCATCCATTGATGTTAATTTTGCCGATGCAATTTCGGGTACCCGACAAATAAAAATGTTGGGCCTTACCAGTCCGTATATTCTCATTGCCATGGAAAATATTCCTACGGTCCGTGGGGCGGCACAAGCTTATGGGTTAACCTTTACACCGGGAACTTGGGTGGAAAGCATCCAGATAACCAAAGGGACTGGAAGCGTGGTCAATGGGTACGAAAGCATAGCAGGACAAATTAATGCAGAATTGCAAAAACCCACCAAAGACGATCATTTATTTGTAAACCTTTACGGTGCCAGCAACCAGCGTTTGGAGCTGAATACGCATTATAATACCAAAGTGACCGATAAATGGAGCACCGGGGTTTATTTGCACGGAAATATGCACCAAGAAGAACATGATGTTAACCACGACAATTTTTTGGATATGCCATTGTACCATCAAATAAACGTCATGAACCGTTGGCAGTACACCAATACCGAAAAAGGTTTTGTGGGCTTTTTCAACATAAGATACCTTAACGATGACAAACAAACTGGTGAATTGGACTTTGATCCAGACACCGATAAATTGACCACAAATGCTTGGGGAAGTGAAATCAATACAGAGCGCTACGATTTATCGGGTAAACTCGGGTATGTAAATCCTGAATTGCCTTGGCGTAGTGCAGGGCTGCAATTTGCTTTTAGTAACCACCAGCAGGATTCCTATTTTGGGTTGCGAACTTATGATATTGAGCATACCAGCGTGTATTCAAATTTCACGTATAACTCGATTATTGGCGATTCGAGGCACAAAATCAAAGCCGGGATTGATTTCACTTACGATAAGTATGACGAGTTGGTGGAAACCACTGCTTATAATCGCATAGACAATTCGGTAGGTGCTTTTTTTGAGTATAATTTTGACGATTTGGAAAACATAAACCTGAGCGCAGGGGTACGCGCAGATAATCACAATAGATTGGGGTTGTTTGTAACCCCAAGGCTTCACGTAAAATACACGCCTTGGGATAAATCTGCTTTTAGGGTTTCTGTAGGAAGGGGGAAACGTTCGGCCAATATTTTTGCAGAAAACCAAAGCCTGTTTTCAACTTCCAGGGCTATTGACATAACAACTTCAGCCGAAGGGGCCATTTACGGTCTGGAACCAGAAATTGCTTGGAACTACGGGGTATCGTATCTTCAAGGGTTTAATTTGTTCGGAAATAAAGCCGATGTTACCGTCGATTTTTACCGAACCGACTTTCAAAACCAAGTAGTGGTAGATTGGGAAAACCCTCAAGAAATAAATTTTTACAATTTAAAAGATGAAAGTTCTGCTAATAGTTTTCAAACCGAATTCAACTACAATCTTTTTGAAGGGTTTGATGCCCGTTTAGCTTATAAGTATTACGACATAAAGACCAAATATCAAACTGGAAGAAAAATAAAACCGTTAACCGCGCAGCATCGCTTTTTTGCCAATGCATCCTACCAAACCCCCATTAAAAACAATAGCAGATGGAAGTTTGATGCCACCTATAATTGGTTGGGCAAGCAGCGTTTTCCTTCAACACAAGCCAACCCTGTAGCATTTCAATTGCCTGATTTTTCTCCAGAGGTCAATACCTTGAATGCACAGGTAACCAGAGTGTTTTCACCAAAATTTGAACTGTATATAGGTGGCGAAAATATTACCAATGTTAGGCAAAGCAATCCAATTTTGGGCGCAGATAACCCTTTTGGTTCAAACTTTGATAGTACATTTGTGTACGGCCCCATTTTTGGAAGCCTGTATTATGCCGGGCTACGGTACCGAATTAAATAATAATTTTTAAATTTTATAAACAATGAAAAACGTATTGACTGTATTAGTTCTCTTGGTTACCACCATAACATTCGCACAAAACAAAAATGCCAGGGCTTCAATGGAGGTAGATGGCGTATGCGGCATGTGTAAGGAACGAATAGAAAAAGCAAGCATTAAAACCAAAGGTGTTAAAAGTGCAATTTGGGATGTAAAAACCCACGAACTTCAATTGATCTATAACGAAAAGAAAACAGATTTAAGTTCGATAAAAGAAAATATATTGGCCGTTGGGCACGATGTCGAAGATCTAAGAGCCACCGACAAGGCGTACAACAGTCTTCACGATTGTTGTAGGTACAGGGATGAAGCCATAATTGACGATCATAAGAAAGATGAAGACAATGGCGATGGCCAAAATTAAGTTACTGATAGACATAAAAAAAGCAGCCATTCCGGCTGCTTTTTTATTATGCTGTTTTTTCCCGCATTGGGCGGTTGAGCACCAAATCGAGGTACTGGTTTACCTTTTCTTTTAAGTCTCTACGGTGCGTTATAAAGTCCAAAAAGCCGTGTTCTTTTAAAAACTCAGCGGTTTGAAAGCCATCGGGCAGTTCTTGTCCTGTTGTGTCGCGCACTACGCGGGGTCCTGCAAAGCCAATCAAGGCACCGGGTTCACTTATGTTAATGTCGCCCAACATAGCAAAAGAGGCGGTTGTTCCACCGGTTGTTGGGTCGGTGCACAAGGAAATGTACGGAATACCCGCATCGGCCAATTGTGCCAGTTTTGCACTGGTTTTTGCCAGTTGCATTAACGACAGCACGGCTTCCATCATACGGGCGCCACCACTTTTAGAGATGATCATGAGCGGGATTTTCTTTTCAAGCGAATAGTCTGCCGCACGGGCAATTTTCTCGCCCACTACGCTCCCCATAGAACCACCAATAAAGCTGAAATCCATACAGGCGACCACTAAATTTTCGCCCATCGATTTTCCCACAGCGGTACGTACCGCATCTTTAAGTCCGGTTTTGCTTTGCGCATCTTTTAAACGATCCGGGTATTTTTTCTTGTCTTCAAACTTCAAGGGATCTTTCGAAGTGAGGTTTTTGTCCAGCTCTTTATATTTGTTGTTGTCAAAAAGCAGTTCAAAATATTCATTGCTTCCTATTCTTACGTGGTATCCGTCTTCGGGGCTTACGTAAAAGTTTTTTTCAAGCTCTTCAGAATCCACGATCTTTCCCGTGGGCGACTTGTACCACAATCCTTTTGGGACGTCTTTTTTTTCTTCGGTAGGGGTTTGGATACCTTTTTTTGTTCGTTTAAACCAAGACATAGTGTAGGGGTTTTATGTTATAATGTGTTTACGTTGTTAAGGTCTTCAAAAGCCTTTTTCAAACGTTTTTTGAAAGTGAGTTCGCCTTCGCGCAACCACTTTCGGGGGTCGTAATATTTTTTGTTGGGCTTTTCCTCGCCTTCGGGATTGCCTATTTGTGTTTTTAAATAATCGATATGGTTCATCATATAATCGCGAACCCCTTCATTAAAAGCGTATTGCAGGTCGGTGTCTATGTTCATTTTTACTACTCCATAACCAATTGCTTCCCGTATTTCTTCAACAGTGGAACCGCTTCCGCCGTGAAAAACAAAATCGATAGGGTTGTGACCTGTGTTGAACTTTTTCTGAACGTACTCTTGAGAGTTTTTAAGGATAACTGGCGTTAGTTTCACATTTCCAGGTTTATAAACCCCGTGCACATTTCCGAAGGCCGCGGCAATGGTGAATTGATCGCTCACTTTCAACAGCTCTTCATAAGCGTAGGCTACTTCTTCAGGTTGGGTATAGAGTTTTGAAGAATCCACATCGGTGTTGTCCACGCCGTCTTCTTCGCCACCGGTAATGCCCAATTCAATTTCAAGCGTCATGCCCATTTTGCTCATGCGCTCCAAGTATTTTTTTGAGATTTCAATGTTCTCCTCAATGGATTCTTCTGAAAGATCAATCATGTGCGAACTGAAAAGCGGTTTCCCTTTTTCTTTATAAAACTGTTCACCGGCATCTAACAGGCCGTCAATCCAAGGCAATAATTTTTTCGCAGCGTGATCGGTGTGCAGAATAACCGTTGCGCCATAGGCTTTTGCTAAATCGTGAATATGCTTAGCACCAGCAACACCGCCTAAAACAGCAGCTTTTTGGTTATCGTTGCTCAAGCCTTTTCCCGCATTAAAGTAGGCGCCACCGTTTGAAAACTGTATGATTACGGGCGAATTCAATTCGGCTGCCGTTTCCATAACAGTATTGATGCTGTTGGAACCAACCACGTTCACGGCCGGCAGGGCAAAGCCTTTTTCCTTTGCGTATTCATGGATTTTTTGGACTTCTCTTCCGGTTGCTACGCCGGGCTGGATGGAATGCTTCATGGTTTTCGGTAGTTTTACGTGCAAAAATAACAATTTTTAACGGGTTAAAAGGGATAGTTGATCCCTATATTGTAAACAGCGTTCCTGAAATTATAGTCCTTGAACCATCGTTCGCCTACCGGTCTTGCGGGATCGTGGGTTTTAAAACCTATGTCGAACCGGAACACGAAAAAGCCAAAGTCGTACCGAAGCCCAAACCCAGAGGCAACGCCTAATTCTTTTAGGTCTTCGATACCATTGAATTTGAACGCCTCCCTGGTTTCATTGTCGCGCACATTCCATATATTTCCTGCATCGACAAAGAAAGCTCCTTTAAAAGCACCCAAAATAGGAAACCGGTATTCTGCATTAAAAGCCAGTTTAAAATTGGCTTCGTTAAAGTCTAAAATGCCTCCGCTGCTGCCAGGTCCCAAATCGTAGGCCCGCCAACCCCTATTGTCGTTGGTCCCCCCGGCAAAATAACTGCGCGTAAACGGGATGGAGTTGCTGTTTCCGTAGGGAATGGCAATACCGCCAAAAGCACGGATCGCAAAAATGTTTTCGTCGCCCAGGTCCCAATGTTTTATGTACTCGGTTTCCCCTTTTACGTATTGCGAATAGACCACGCCCAAGGTTTCGTAATTGCCATTGGCATTTTTTTCCTGGCCGGTCGCCTTGGATGCCAAAGAGAGAAAATTGCCCGCACTTTCCAGTTTCCACCGTAGGCGGGAAAAGGTATTGTCGTATATGTTTTCCCGGGTGTCACGGGTCCAAGTGAAATTGGAGGCAAAAATCAAGTTGTCTTCGGTAAGACGGAATTTACGTTCTGCAATGCCTAAAACCTCTTCATAAATATCTGGAGAAACGGTATTGGGGAGGTTTTCCTCCAATATGTCGTCGATAAACTGGTTGGCTTCATTTGGGATGCCCAGTTTAGGGTCTTCAGTATCAGGGTTCATAAAATCGTAACCAATTTCCCTGGCAATATCGTTTAACCGGTTATAGGTGCTTTTGTAAACGTTGAAATAATTGTCTGTCCTTAGGTTGCGCACGTATTGTATGTTTGCCAAGTTAAACTGGTTGGTGCGTATTTTTTTGGGTTTCCAACGGTAATTATAGATAGCGTTGAGGTTTTGCCGGTCTAAGCCTATATTGTTTTGTGCGCTGAACCCTACGCTTATTTCGGTAGAGGGCGACATGTATTTTTTTATAAAACCATCGGTGTTGGTAGGGAACAAAATTCTTGGGAAGGTGAGCTTTACATCGCCGCCCACATCGGAGGTATTGAAAAAACTGCCTTCCTTATCGGCAGAAGACCCCACGCTCCCACGGCCTGAAATCTCTAAAATTTCAGCACCTCTAAAAACATTCCTAATCTGGAAAGTAGAACTGAACCCTATTCCAAACTGTTGAATGGTAGAGGTGTAGGCGTCAAAATCCACCCCAAGGTTGTACTTTTTCCTTGGCGTGAGCAGGATGGTGGTGATCAATTTAGTATCGGTAGTATCCCTTGGATCGTCTCGATAACTAATGTTGGGGTATTTAAAGACCTTTAAATCGTTCAATTGATTGTAAGTCAAGGTACGGTCTATATCCTTAAAAATGGAATTCGGGGTAATGGAAATGGCATCGGTAATGGCTTTGGGGTTGTATTTCAGCTTATCGAAACTGTAAATCTTGTAGCCTTCGTATTCCACCGAATCTGTTGGTGTCTCGTTTCGGTTTTCATAGCTGAAATCGGTCACTACCCGTATTTCTTCTACGGTATGTATTTTAAACGGTTCGGTATACGTGCTGTCGCCTTTGGTCACCTCTCGGTTGGGTATTTGGTAGGTTATGTTGGCTTTGTGGCCGGTGTTTACGGTATCGGCTTCAAAACCTACATAATCTTGGTCAAAATGAAACAACCCCGAATTCCTGAACTGAATGGTCAACCGGTCGCGTTCGTCCACAAAATCGTTGGCGTTGTATTGTTTTCCAGATTTTATGAAGGTATTTTCTTTGGATTCTTGAAAAAGGGAATCGACCACCGGAGAGGCGATTTGCTTGGCAATGGAGTCCACAATATAGGGTTGGTGCCTTTTTACCCGGTACGTCATGGCCGCTCTTTTTTTCTTGTTTTCAATAGAGTCTATAGTGTAATCTGCCTTGGTGTTGAAATATCCATAGCTGGCGTAATAACGTTCTAATCGTTCTTTGGATTTTTCGGCTTTTTCCTTATCGATGATGACAGGGGCATCGCCAGATTTTTTCAGCCAATTGTTGAAGCCCACATAGCTATTGCCTATTTCTTGAACCTGTTTTCGGGAAAGGAATTTCACTAAACGTTCTTCCCGTTTGGGTTTTTTGTGCAACCAGTTGTAGTAAGTGGAGTCTGGATGTGGGTCGGCCAGATTGTAAATGTGAAGTCCCAACGGGATGCCCACCACCGGTATTTTGGGATTGGGCTTTTGCTTTAGCTGGCTATACACCCGTGCATCGTTTATTTCTAAACTGTCAACAATAATTTTGTTTTCGGTGAGCAAAAACCTGCCATCCGGCACACGTTTTACGGCGTTACAGGATAGAAACAGTGCAAGTACTCCTAAAAATAATGCTATTTTTGTGAGGGTTTGGGTCAAGTGTTCAGGTTTACTTAATTTCAAAAATACTATAATTTGATAAGTAAAAATAAAATAAAGTTCATAACGGGATTAAAGCAAAAAAAGTACCGGGAAAAACACGGGCTTTTTGTGGCCGAGGGGCCAAAGATTATTTCAGAATTGAAAGAGGGAGGCTTGCAACTCCATTCTTTTTACACAATTGATGAAAAAGAAGTATTCGACGAAAACCACTTTTATGTTACCCAGGCAGAGCTTCAGAAAATCAGCTTTCTGAAAACAGCCAATATGTCCTTGGCCGTTTTTAAAATCCCTGAAATAAAACAAATAGAAAGCACCGGTCTTACCGTGGTGCTCGATGCCGTTCGCGACCCCGGAAATTTGGGCACCATCATCAGGTTGTGCGATTGGTTTGGCGTATCGCAATTGGTTTGTTCTACCGATACCACCGATTGTTACAGCCCAAAAGTGGTGCAGGCGACCATGGGGTCAATGGCCCGGGTTGCAGTGCATTATGTGGATATTGAAAATTATTTAAAAACAACTTCCCTTCCAATTTATGGTGCATTTATGGATGGGAAAAGTGTTTATTCGAAACAACTTCGGCAAGACGCCCTAATCGTAATGGGGAACGAAGCTAACGGAATTTCAAAACCCATTGAAGAGTTGATTTCAGAAAAAATTACCATTCCGCAGTTTGGCCATCAAACCACCGAAAGCCTTAACGTGGCTACGGCAACCGCAATATTGTTGAGCGAGGCTCGGCGTTTTACTGAAATGTGAAGTTGATAAAAATACCCCGCGTTGACATCTGGCTTACGTTTCCTGTCCACGGGCTGTTTGGGTCTTCGTCCCTAACCAATTCGTCGCTGGTGGCGAATACGCCTCGAATGGAAGGGGTAAATTTAAAGTAGTAGAGGTAAAAATCGATGCCAAAGCCAATTTCGTAATAACTGGTGCCTTTTGTCATCCTGAATTCCCCTCCCGAGTTGTCCTGCGGGTTCCCTTCATTACTCGATAGGTTCCAAGAAGTGGAAATGCCCCCTACGATAAACGGTTTAAAATTGTTGAGCCGTTTAGTGGAAATTTTTACCAACAAGGGTATGTGGATATACGTGGATTTCACTTCGCGCAAAAAGTCTTTTTCTTCTTCAAAACCGGGGAAACGTAAATTTCTTTGCGTGTAGTACAGCCCGGGCTCCAGCCGTAAATTAACGTAATTGTTTACCCGCATATCACCAACAAGGCCTACGTTAAAACCCACATCGCCTTCCACAAGGATGTCGGTACGGTCGTCCGGGTTTTCGTTTTTGTAGTCAAACTTAAAATCGTAGCTGTTGAACCCTAAAAAATAGCCCCATGTTAAAAAACGTTGGTCAAATGTTTCACGGTTGGCCAGCCGTTCTTTGTTAAACAGCTGCGCTTGGGCACTTTGGACGAACAACAATACGGCAAGTAGAAAAAATAGTCTCTTCATAGTTATTTAGTAGCGGTGTAAATGGTGGCTACGCCAAACGTTTGTGGTTTGTTTTTCACTTCTATAAACCCAATTTTACGTAAAATATTGTTGAGTGCTTCCCCGTGTGGAAAAACCGAAGCACTTTCGCTTAAGTATTGGTAGGCGACTTTGTCTTTTGAGAAAATACGCCCAATAAGTGGTAAAATGCCCTTGGTGTAAAGGTAGTAGCCTTGCTTGAACGGAAATTTTGTAGGGACCGATGTTTCCAGGATGACAAAGAGCCCTCCTTTTTTCAACACCCTTAAAATTTCAGAAAGGCCGTTTTCCAACTGTTCAAAGTTCCGGATACCGAAGGAAACGGTTATGGCATCGAACGTATGATCTTCAAAGGGCAACGCTTCTGAATCGCCTTTTACAAACGCAACTTTTTTTTCCAGTGGTGTTCCCGCTGTTTTTTTCCGCGCAACCGAAAGCATACCTTCTGAAAGGTCAAGCCCAATGATTTTCGATGCCTCGCTTTTTTTTGCAAATTGTATGGCCAGGTCACCAGTGCCGGTAGCAATGTCAAGGATAGTATCGGGCTTGCGGTTTATGACCATCTTGATCACTTTTTTTCGCCACTTTACATCGCTTCCCAACGAGATAACACGGTTTAAGCCATCGTATTCGCCCGAAATGGTATCGAACATTTTTTCCACCTGCTGTTTTTTGTTTTCAGCAGAACCTTTGTAGGGCGTCACTTTTTTTTCTGAAATCATAGCAAAGGCAAAACTACGTTTTTTTTGATAGTTGCCACGCTTAGCAAACGTATTTTGAACTATAATTTTGACCGAAATCTTCTTGACCGAAAGAGATTTATAAAATTCCGCTTCAGTAACTACATATAATTTATATAACTTTGCCGCACTTATTTTAGAAGACATATATGAAGATTATTATTGCCGGTGCCGGTGAAGTGGGCTTTCATTTAGCTAAACTACTGTCTTATGAATCACAGGATATTACGCTTATAGATATCAACAAAGAGTCTTTGGCTTATGCGGATACGCATTTGGATATTCGTGTGGTAAAAGGCGATGCTACTTCCATTTCGGTTTTAAAAGATTCACAGATAGCATCTACCGATCTTGTAATTGCCGTTACCTCCAGCGAAACCACCAATATTACCGTTTGTGTGCTGGCAAAGCAATTAGGGGCCAAACGTACCGTGGCACGTATCTCGAATACCGAATTTATTGAAAAGAAAGATGAAGTAGGATTTACCAAGTTTGGTATAGACGAACTTATATCGCCAGAATCGCTGGCAGCCAACGAAATTGCGTTGTTATTAGGGCAAAGTGCTTTTAACGATACGTATGAGTTTGAAGACGGCGCCCTTACCATGATCGGGCTTAATCTTTCGCGAACTGCGGCTTTTGTGGGCAAGACCGTGAAAGAAGTAGGCAGCTTGCACCCAGACTTGAAGTATGTACCTCTTGCCATTCAACGTTTTGGCACGCAATATACCTTGATACCTAGAGGGGATACCCAATTTAAAGAAGGCGATCAAGTATATTTTACCACTACCGAAAAAGGAGTGGAACAAATATTCAAACTCACTGGGAAAGTACGGGAAGAAATTAAGAATGTCATGATCCTTGGTGGAAGTAAAATAGGCTATAGAACGGCTCGCGACCTCTGCAAGAACAGCTTTAAAGTAAAATTGATCGAAAGCAGAAAGGATAAAGCCTTTGATATTGCCGACGATATCCCCAACTGTCTTGTTATCAATGGTGATGGACGAAATGTAGATTTATTGCAAGAAGAATCCATCAATGAAATGGATGCGTTCATCTCGGTAACGGGAAATAGCGAAACGAATATCATGTCCTGTTTGGTGGCAAAATCTAAAGGTGTGAAAAAAACTATCGCTTTGGTGGAGAACATGGACTATTTTCAATTGTCGCAATCCATTGGTATTGATACCTTAATCAATAAAAAGCTGTTGGCTGCCAACAATATATTCAGGTATGTTCGCAAGGGTGAGGTGGTTGCGATGACAAAGCTCAATAATATGAATGCCGAACTGTTGGAGTTTAGGGTGACTTCTTCTTCAAAAGTGTGCAATAAAAAAATAAAGGATATCGATTTGCCGCGCTCTGCCATTATAGGTGGTGTGGTACGGGATAAAAAAGGAATGATCGGTTTGGGCGACTTTACTATAAAAAATGGTGATCATATCGTGATTTGCTGTTTGCCGCAATCCATTAACAAGGTGGAAAAGCTTTTTGTGTAATGCGAAGTTTTGCAAGACTTAACCTAAAAATAATTGCGCATCTTTTAGGGCTATTGCTGGTTGTGAACGCTGGGTTTATGTTCTTGTCGGCCTTGGTAAGCTACTTATACAAAGACGGTGTGGCGCTCCAAGTGTTCTATGCGGGTTTGTTGACCATGGTCTTGGGGGCAACCGCCATGTTGATCACCCGAAACCACCGAAAGGAAATAAAAAAAAGGGAAGGATATCTTATTGTAACCTTTGGCTGGTTGACCATGTCCTTGGCAGGTACTTTGCCATATTTGTTCAGTGGGGCCATTCCGGGGATCACCAATGCTTTTTTTGAAACCATGAGCGGTTATACCACAACCGGTGCTTCTATTTTGAGTGATATTGAAAGTATTCCCAAAGGCATATTGTTCTGGAGAAGCATTACACACTGGATAGGCGGTATGGGGATCATCGTTTTGGCCATTGCCATACTTCCTTTATTAGGCATTGGTGGCATGCAATTGTTTTCGGCCGAAGCACCTGGTCCGGGAGGCGACAAACTTCATCCGCGCATTACCGATACGGCCAAACGCCTTTGGCTTATTTATGTGGCCTACACCTTGGTTGAAACCTTGCTTTTGAAATTGGCGGGCATGAGTTTGTTCGATGCGATTAACCACTCTATGAGCACCTTGAGCACGGGAGGTTTTTCCACCAAAAATGCCAGTGTAGCCCATTGGAACGACCAGCCCATTATACAGTATATCATCATCTTATTTATGTTTGTAGCAGGGACTAACTTTGTGTTGAGTTATTTTGCCTTCAAAACCAAGTTTTCCAAAGTTTTTAAAGACGATGAGTTTCGGTGGTACTGTTTGTTTATTGGGGTCTTTGCCGTGATTGCTACGTTGCTTATTTATTTTAAGGCTGATATTTCGTTGTCTTCTATAGACCACGCCATGGTGTGGGGAAGGTTGGAAAGTTCGTTTCGGCATGGGTTGTTTCAAGTGCTTACCATTATTACTACCACTGGATTTGTATCTGCAGATTATACGTTGTGGACCCCATTTCTTTCAGCATTCTTCTTTGGTCTAATGTTTTTGGGCGGTTCGGCAGGTTCTACTGCTGGAGGGATTAAGATAGTTCGCCACCTAATTATGATTAAAAATGGGATACTTGAATTTAAACGTTCGCTGCACCCCAATGCCATATTGCCCGTACGATACAACAACAAGGCTGTAGAACAACCTATTGTCTATAATATATTGGGCTTTTTTATATTGTATATGCTTTCTTTTATCATGGGCGTTTTGGTGTTCTCATGGTTGGGGCTGGATTTTAAAACAGCCTTGGGCGGTGCGGCTTCCACCTTGGGGAACGTAGGTCCTGCGTTGGGCGATTTAGGTCCCGTAAATAATTACGGCCTGCTTCCTGCCGCCGCAAAATGGTGGGCCTCTTTTCTAATGTTGATAGGGCGTTTGGAGCTGTTTACCGTATTGATATTGCTAACTCCTTTCTTTTGGAGAAATAGGTAATAAAACAATACCGGATTTTTTATAGAAACTTTAGGCTTCTTCTGAGAGTACTTTTTTAATGCGTTTCATAGCTTCCACGATATCCGCTTCCGAAGCAGCGTACGAAAGCCTAATGCAGTTAGGGTCGCCAAACGCTTCGCCAGTAACGGTTGCCACCAAGGCCTCTTCTAAAAGAAACAGGGAGAAATCGGTCGCGTTGTTTATTTTGGTGCCGCGTATCGTTTTTCCGAAGAAACTCGACACATCGGGGAACACATAAAAAGCACCTTCAGGCTCGTTGGTTTTCATCCCGGGAATTTCAGAAAGCAAGTTCAAAATAAGTTTCCTGCGGTTTTTGAACGCCTCTACCATATACTTGATCTTAGTAGGTGGTTCTTCCAAAGCAGTTATGGTTGCACGTTGTGCAATACAGTTGGTGCCGCTGGTAACTTGGCCTTGCATTTTGGTACAGGCTTTGGCAATCCATTCTGGGCCACCAATGTAACCTATTCGCCATCCCGTCATCGCATACGCTTTTGAAACTCCGTTAACGGTAACGGTGCGGTCGTACATATCGTCAAACTGTGCCATAGAAGCGTGTTGGCTGGTAAAGTTTATATGTTCATAAATTTCGTCGCTCACAACAATGATATTGGGGTGCTTTACCAAAACATCTGCCAAGGCACGGAGTTCGTCCTTGCTGTACACCGATCCGCTTGGGTTGCAGGGCGAACTGTACATGATCATCTTGGTCTTTGGGGTAATGGCTGCTTCCAATGCTTCAGGTGTCACCTTAAAATCACTTTCGATACCCGTTTTAATGGGCACGGGCACGCCTTCGGCGACTTTGGCGATGTCGCTGTAACTTACCCAATAAGGGGCGGGAAGCAATACTTCGTCACCTTCGTTCAAGAGCACTTGTGCCAGATTGGCCAGCGATTGTTTTGCACCGGTGGAAACAACTATTTGCGATGGTTTGTAGTCAAGATTGTTGTCGCGTTTAAATTTTTTAATGATAGCTTGTTTCAACTCTCCATACCCATCAACAGGGGTATATGCGTGATAATCTTCTTCTATGGCCTTTATCGCAGCTTTCTTAACAAATTCCGGAACAGTAAAGTCGGGTTCTCCAAGGCTGAGGCCGATAATATCTTTTCCTTCTTCTCGAAGTTCTCTGGCTTTTGCGGCCATGGCAAGTGTGGCCGAGGTGGCCATTTTGTTAACGCGGTCAGAAAGTTGCTGTTTCATATTAGTTGGAGATTAAGCAGGTATTGCGGGCTTGAGCCCCATTTGTTTTAGATGTTTAAAGTGCGCTACAATGGCGCTTCTGGTGGTTTTGTATTCATGGTACGGCAAATTGAACTCCAGGGCCGTTTCCTTTACAATATCAGCGATTTTTGCATAATGGATATGGCTTATGTTCGGGAAAATATGGTGCTCCACTTGGTGGTTCAATCCGCCGGTAAACCAGTTTACCACTTTGTTTTTGGTTGAAAAATTAACCGTGGTAAACAGTTGGTGTATCGCCCAAGTGTTTTTCATATTGCCAGTTTTATCGGGCAAGGGCATATCGGTATCTTCTACAATGTGGGCCAATTGAAATACAATACTCAAGATTAACCCGGCTACGTAGTGCATAATGAAAAACCCGATGAGTATTTTCCACCACGCAATGTTGAAAAATAAAATAGGAATAACGATCCAAACGCCCATATAGATAAGCTTTGTGATGATAAGCACGCTCCATTGCGTTATGGGTTTTGGCATTTTGCCGTACGAGAGCTGTTTTGAAAGATACCGGCGGGTTTGTTTAAAATCGGTGGTCAAGGCCCAATTAAACGTAAGCAGCCCATAGAGCAATACACTGTAATATTGCTGAAATTTATGAAACTTACGCCATTTGGCGTGTTTCGAAAAACGAATGACGCGCCCCGCTTCCATATCTTCATCATGACCGTGAATGTTGGTATAGGTGTGGTGCAACACATTGTGCTGTACCTGCCAATTGTAAACGTTACCGGCCAAGATGTACATGCTGCCGCCCATAATTTTGTTGATCCATTTTTTTGACGAATAAGAACCGTGATTGGCATCGTGCATCACGTTCATGCCCACTCCGGCCATTCCTACACCCATGATAATAGTAAAAAGCAGTTGCGCCCAGGTGGGAAAATCTAATGTCAATAATAAAAAATAGGGGGTAAGGTAGAGCGAAAACATTACAATTGCTTTTAGGTGCAGTTTCCAATTACCGGTACGTTGTATGTTGTTTTCCTTGAAATAGGAGTTTACGCGTTTGTTCAGCGTTCTGAAAAATTTGGCTGAATCTACGCGAGAAAATTTAATATGAGGAGTGTTCACTAAAAATGTTTTTTAGATAGAAGTTCTACTGAAAAAATTAGGTGTAAAAATACATATCTTTAAGTAAATACCTTGCTCCAACCTTATAAAATTCCTCCATAACCGCTATTTTTGCAACTTAATTTTTCCAGTATGGACCTCATTTTAAACTATTTTCCGCATCTTTCTGAAAATCAACGCAGTCAATTTACAAAGCTCGAAGCATTATATCATGATTGGAACCTGAAAATCAACGTAGTTTCCCGAAAGGATATTGAAGAGTTGTACCTGCGCCACGTATTGCATTCGTTGGGGATTGCCAAGGTTCAAGTGTTTAAAAAAGATGCGAAAATATTAGATGTTGGCACTGGCGGGGGATTTCCCGGCATTCCGTTGGCGATTTTATTTCCCCGCACCCATTTTCACTTGGTTGATAGTATTGGGAAAAAAATTAAAGTAGTCGAAGAAGTTTCAGAAGGGTTAGGTTTAAAAAATGTAACAATCACAAACGATCGCGCCGAAAACATAACCGGGCAATACGATTTTATCGTCAGTCGTGCCGTAGCGCAAATGGAAACCTTTGTGCGTTGGGTAAAAGGTAGGGTGGCCAAAAAAAGCAATCACGAACTTAAAAACGGGATCCTTTATTTGAAAGGCGGTGACCTTACCGAAGAACTTGCCAACTTCCCAAAAGCAACCGTTTATGATTTGGCCGATTATTTTTCAGAAGAATTTTTTGAAACCAAAAGCGTAGTGCATTTGCCTTTAAAATATAAAGGATAATTTTTTTGGAAAGAATTACCGTTTTATGTCGTTCATTTTCTGAAACAAGAACCATTGCAGCCCAATCATGGTTTTGGCATCATTTATTTCATTGGAAAGATAAAGCCCTAATTCAGCAACCGGTATTTTGACTAATTGGATGTCTTCATCTTCGCTTTCCACACCGCCACCCGCTTCAGTTTTAGCTGTCGAGGCAACTTCAGCATAAAATAGGAAAAGTTTTTCGGTAGAGCCGCCGGGAGAGGTGTAAAACTCAGTGATCAATTTTGGGTTTTCAATGTGATAGCCCAGTTCTTCCAAAACTTCGCGCGAAATGCAATTGGATGGGGTTTCGTCTTTTTCCAAAGAACCCGCCGGCAGTTCCAGTATCCAAGCTTCACCGTGTTGGGTGGCGGGGTACCTAAATTGCTTAGTGAGCAATATACTGTCTGTGTCGGTTTCAAAAAGCACAATGCCCACCGAATCGCCCCTGTGAAAGGCCAACCGGTCTGTTGTGATGCTTTCGCCCTTAAAAGTGTCGTAGGTTGCTTGAGCCTTTAAAATTTTATAATGGTCGTTAAAAACCACGCGTTCGTTTTTAATGGAATAGTTCATAGCGAAAAGATACGAAAATAAGAAGAAGGTTTTTAAAAATGGTTGAGGTAAATTTTTGTAAATAACCTATGCTGTGTGGGCTACAAGACCATAGGGCCGGTTAGTGAGCAGGAAGATATGTAATGGGAAGCTGAATCAAAATTCTAAGTAGGTAGTTATCTTGGATAGTGTTTTGTGTTATGTTCTGCGTCCGTTTGCCGTGTTCAACGCCAAAGTTGTTAGGCGTAAAGATTTTAAAATATGAAAATTTAAACTTCTATCTTTCCTGCCTTATGGATCCCATTCCCTTCTTAATGGCCAGTCGGTCAGGCTCCAGTGAGGAAAATTAGATCAATTACACATTGGTTTGTTAAAAAAAATGAGGCTGCCCAATTTGGACAGCCTCATTTCGTGAAACTATTCAAAAAAATTAATCTTCTCCTAAAAACGGATATCTATAATCGGTAGGTGAAACAAAAGTTTCTTTTACCATACGAGGAGAAACCCATCGGTAGAGGTTTAATTTACTTCCTGCCTTATCGTTGGTTCCACTGGCTCGTGCGCCACCAAAGGGTTGTTGCCCTACAACAGCACCCGTTGGTTTATCGTTTAAGTAGAAGTTTCCAGCTGCGTTTTCAAGAATGTCCACTCCTTGTTGCAAGGCATAACGATCTTCACTGAACACAGCGCCCGTTAAGGCATATTCACTGGTTTCGTCTACCAAGTGAAGTGTTTCTTCCCATTTATCGTCTTCATACACATAAATGGTCACTACCGGGCCAAAAAGCTCCGTGCACATGGTGGTGTATTTTGGATCTTCGGTCTTAATAACGGTGGGTTCAATAAAATACCCTTCGCTTTTGTCGTATCCGCCGCCAGCAATGATCTCGGCATTGTCGTCTTCCTTGGCCCGGTCTATATAACCAGCCAGTTTATCGAACGATTTTTCGTGGATCACGGCATTGATAAAGTTGTCCATATTTTCTGGGGTTCCCATTTTAAAGGACTCCAAATCTTCTTGAACGTATTTTTTTACATCGCCCCATAAACTCTTAGGAATATAGCATCGGCTAGCGGCGCTGCATTTTTGTCCTTGGTACTCAAAAGCCCCTCTTGAAATAGCGGTGGCCACTAGTTTTGGGTTTGAGGTTTTGTGAGCAATGATAAAATCTTTGCCGCCGGTTTCACCTACTATGCGCGGGTAGGTCTTATATTTGTCGATATTGTTCCCAATTTTTTTCCAAATATCTTTAAATACGGTTGTAGAACCGGTAAAATGCAATCCGGCAAAATCAGGGCTGTCCAAGATGGTTTCAGTAATCATATTGGGGTCTCCCATGACCATGTTGATCACGCCGTCTGGCACACCAGCTTCTTTAAAGACATCCAGCACTACTTTGGCCGAGTACATTTGCGCAGCGCTCGGTTTCCAGATGGCTACATTTCCCATTAAAGCGGCACTGGACGGAAGGTTTCCGGCAATGGCAGTAAAGTTAAACGGGGTAATGGCATACACAAATCCTTCCAGCGGACGGTATTCCAATCTGTTCCAGGCCGATGCCGTAGATTCGGGTTGTTCTTTGTAAATTTCAATCATCGACTGCACGTTGAAACGCAGAAAATCGATCAATTCACAAGCCGAATCTATTTCAGCTTGGAATATATTTTTGGATTGCCCCAACATAGTAGCGGCATTGATCTTGGCGCGGTAAGGTCCTGCAATCAATTCGGCTGCACGAAGAAAAATGGCAGCTCGGTTAGGCCAAGGCATGGTCGCCCATTTTTTTCTAGCTTCCAAAGCACCTTCAATAGCTTCTTCTATGTGTTTTTTTTCGGCTTTGTGGTACACGCCCAGCTTGTGCTTATGATCGTGGGGAGGAGACATAACGGCGGTGTTGCCTGTCTCTATGTTTTTTCCATTAATATATAGCGGCACATCAACGGTGCTGTTGTACATCTCTTTGTAGGCTTTTAAAACCTCTTCTCGTTCAGGAGTCCCGGGAGCGTAGCTCAAAATAGGCTCATTTTTGGCTACCGGTACCTCGTAAAATCCTTTTCCCATAGGTGGTATCAATTTTTTATTGGTTTGTACTCATTTTAAGGGTGCAAAGGTACAAAATAAGGTTGTAGAATATGTGTTATCGAGCTGTTAAGTTATTCGCTTATAGAAGCTGATATTTCTTTAGGTATGTTAAAGTGCCCCTGATTTAATTTTATGAAGGTTTCATTGTAAATTGCTAAATGTCTTTGTAATTTACAGAAATGAATTTTAGATTGCTTAATTATGTGTACGCTTACGTTCATCCCAACCTCTAATAAGGGTTTTATACTCACCTCCAATCGGGACGAAGCGCCCGGCAGAAAAACATTGCCCCCTAAAATATATTATGAAAATAACACGGGTTTGCTATTCCCAAAAGATGAATTGGCTGGCGGCACGTGGATAGGGGTGAGCGATAAAAAACGACTTGTTTGTTTGTTGAATGGTGGCTTTACCGCCCACGAACGCAAAGACGAATACCGAATGAGCCGCGGTATTATTGTAACCCATCTATTAACTGTGGATGACGCAGTTTCAGAAGTAAAAAAATATGATTTTGAAGGCATAGAGCCGTTCACTATTGTTATGGTAGACTGGTCGCATCACCTGCGGATATTTGAGTTGGTCTGGGACGAAACTGACATTCATTTTTCCGAAAAACCCTTGGCGCCGCAAATTTGGTCTTCCTCGTTGTTATATACAGAAAAAATGAAGCAGAAACGCGAACAATGGTTTTCTGGCTTCTTATTTGAAAATTTGAGACCAACTTCAGAAAAAATACTGCACTTTCATAAAACAGCCGGAGAAGGGAATACGGAAAGCGACGTGATCATGGACCGCGGTTTCGTGAAAACAAAGAGCATCACCCAAGTGGTGAAAAACGATGAAGTAACCATGCGGTACGAAGACCTTGAAAAAGAAGCAGTTTTCAAGGAGTCTTTTTCGGCTTAAAATTGGTTTAAAACGAGTTTTGCTTTTGTCCTCCCCCCAACTCCTCCAAGGGGGGAGTAGTTACGTTTGTCTCTCCTCCTCATTGGGGAGGTTGGGACGGGACTTTTTTTAAAGGTAAATTCTAAGACTAACCTAGTTCAATGCAAATGCCGCATGCAGCTTGAACAACGGAATAGGAATTTTGAATTTTTCGTAGGTATTGGGGTTGCGGAAAATGTAATGGCCTTCCATGGAGCCAAAAGGCGACTGCAGCAAACATCCACTGCTATAGGCGTGTTTTTCGCCGGGCGGCAAGAGGGGGCGTACGCCGATTACACCATCGCCTTCCACGATTTCTATGGGTTTTAAGGAGTCTTTGATGATCCAGTGGCGGGACAGCAGTTGTACGGGCACTTTGCTTTGGTTTTCAATGGTTATGGTGTACGAAAAAGCATGGCATTCCCTTTGTTTGTTGATCAACGTCCCTTCAAAGCGGGGAATGACCGAAATTTTGATCCCTTTTGTTATTTGTTGTACCATATCGTTAATAAACAGCGGCTGTTGCCCCAAAGAATAGAACCGCCGCTATCGTTGCGCCAATCCAGAATACGATATTCAAAAATACAAATTTTAAGATAGTTATAAAACGGCTTTGTTTGTAAAAGTTGCGCAAGGCCTTGTAAAAATAAAATGGGCCAATAAGGGAAATCAAGATGCTCTGGAAAATCTCCCTGTCCATCAAGGTGTCGGGAATCAAGCAAATTATCAATGCCAAAAACAAAAAACTGAACAGATGGAACAAAAACACCGTATGGTCAATGTAGTTGTATTTTCTTTTTGAATAGATGAGCCAGAAAAACAGCGCGTAAAAAGGGATAAAGAAGAACACGAAAAACGGGGTTTTTTGAAACAAATAGTCTAAAAATGCCCGGGGGTTGTCCTCCACCCGTTCAATAGATTCGTTTTTGTTGTACAGCCACCGGTGGTACATCGTGTTGCTGTGGTTTAAGCTGTCCAAGGCCAAGCGGGCATTTTTAATATCATGTTTTTTATAGAAATCCCTGTAAAGTTCAAACCGTTTGGTGTTGCGCTTTAACCAGTTTAAGGTGTCTAAGCTGGCTTCGGAAATATAGTCAACACCAGACGTGGTTGTTGTGTGCGTTAGCGTGTCGGTTTTTTGGCTTTCGTCAATGGAATCCTGTATGGCTTTTGCCTGAGCCGAAGCTTTTTTTACTTGATCGTTAATGGTACGCCAGTTATCATAAAATTCATTGGTTGTTTCTCCTTTTTCTGCATTGGATATAAATGCATTGTTTTCTTCAGGAAAAACAATCCCAATGAGGCTTTGCAGAATAAAATAAATAATGGAAACGCTTAAAAAAAACCGGAACGGGTTGGCATATTTTTGCCGTTCGCCTTTTACATATCTTTTGCTAATGGTCCCCGGACTGAAAAGTAAATCTTTTAGAGTATAGCGCAAACGGGAATCGTACGTGACAATGCTACCAATAAACTCGGCAAAAAAATCTTTAAAGGAAAGCGGTTTGGTACTGTTCAATTGTGAGCAGTAGGGGCAATACACGTCGCTTTTGTCCAACGGCTGCCCACAGTTAAGGCATTCGTCCCCACGGTACTTTAGGGCTTTACGGCTGTTGGAGGTTAGGCGGTTTTTTTTGCTCATGGCATAATAATGTAAAACTCATCACCCTAATTATTACTAATATTGGTAGAATTTCCCCTGCCCATCCCTATGATACGGTCATACCGGGCGCCAAGGTCTCTAAAATAGACCAGCACGGTATAATCGTTTTCGGTTTGCCAGAAGTTTCCGCTTACCGCACCGGGCTCAATGCTGCCATCGCGGTTTACCACAACGTATTTGTAATTGTAAAACCCTTGTTTAAACAAACGGGAGTTTCGGTAGGTGTCGCTTTGTGGATCGTATTTCATATAGGTAGAGCCATCGATGGTCCAATTGTTGAAATTTCCGTAGAGATGGATTTCTTTGTCGCCAATATCATCAAAATACTGCAAATTAAAGTGCAGGCGCACGTATTCGGCTTCAATGTCGGGATCGTTGGCATTGATGTTGCGCACCACAAAGTTTCCGTTGATGTCCGGGTTGTAGGTGTACGGCCGGTCATACCGGGCAATATCGGTAAACAAATAGTTGTCATACACATCGCTCACGCCAATGCGGCTAATGCTGTTGCCGGCAGCCCGAACGTCTTTGTTGTCGAAAGCTAAAAACTCGTTTCCGCCCCAAAAAGACGCTTTTTCGTCATATTTATAGATTAGTTCGCTACCTAAGGTATATTGTGGCTTCAGGTCGGTTATGGCGGTTTTTAGGTTGCTGTTTTGCATGACGAGTGTATGCACGGTTTGTTTTGGGTTTATTAAAAGTAGGTTGGGCGAGTTGATGGTAAATTGCACGGTTTGTTTTTCTTCGATGTACTTCAGGTCACGCGAGCGTTTTATGGCTACGCTCACGCTGGCAATATTTTCGATCACCATAAACTTGCGGGAAAAAACCGGGTTGTTGTCGCTGTCCAAAATGGTAAGAAGGTAATTCCCGCTTTTCGTCACGCCCCTTGTTTCCCGGTTGGGGATCGATAGGGTGTAGTGCGAAAAAATCTGCAAGGTGTTCAAGGAATTCTTGTAGGTTTCAATGCGCACATCGTCAAACCCATCAAGATATTCACTTTTGGCCAGATCGCTCTCGGTCCAGTCAAAATTATGATGGGTGATGGTGTAGTAGAAATCTTCTTCTTTGCCGTTCAAAGCATCAAAAGAGAGTTGAAGCCGTTCGCCCAACCGAATAACAGGCAGCTCGCTCTGGGCGGTCGTGCCTTTAAATTGAATGGTTTTAATGTAATTGGGAGCTGGAATTTCAGCTAATTGCGAGAAAGCAATGTTAGTACCGTAAATGAAAAACAAAAAGAATATTAACTTCTGAAACATATAAATAATTTTGAGTTAAAGGTAATCAAATTTTGTGCCTTGATGCGAAATAAATAAAATTGGAAATAGTACTAAATAAAATTGTAATTATTTGTTGGGGAAAGCGGTTATAAATTTATAAATTTGCAGACCCGAATTTTTAGCCCATCATAGGCCGGGAAAAAGATAACTGTAACACAACTATCCTATGTCCAAAGACATTAAGATTAAAAAAGGTCTTGATATTCGTTTAAAAGGAGAAGCGGATAAGACACTTGCCAATGCGCCGCGCTCGCGAACCTTTGCCATTAGACCTTCGGACTTCCACCTCATTACACCCAAGATGGTATTGAAAGAAGGTGGTAAATTGAAAGCTGGGGACCCTGTATTTTATTCAAGGGAGAACAAAGCACTCAATTTTGTTTCGCCCGTAAGCGGCACCCTCACAGCTATTGAAAGAGGTGCAAAACGCGTTATTGAGCGTATTGTGATCGAGGCCGATCAACAAGATACCTACAAAGATTTTGGCATCACCAACGTGCAGACCGCCGATGCCCAAGCGATTAAAGACCGTTTGCTGGAGGCTGGATGCTGGCCGTTTATCAAGCAGCGTCCGTACGATATTATTGCCGAAGCCGACACCACGCCCAAGGCCATTTTCATTTCGGCCTATGCAAGTGCTCCTTTGGCAGCAGATTACGATTTTACCTTAAAAGGAAAAGAAGCCGAGCTTCAGGCCGCAGTTACCGCCCTTGGCAAATTGACCGATGGTGATGTGCACGTAAGCATTGGGACAAGCGGCACCTCGCCTTTTGATAACCTAAATGGCATTGCACTTCATAAAGTATCGGGGCCGCACCCTTCTGGAAACGTAGGGACGCAGATTGCCATGATCGATCCTGTTAACAAAGGCGAAACTGTATGGACGGTTGCCGCCCAGGATTTAGTGATTATCGGGGAGTTGCTCTTAACCGGAAAATTTAATGCCGAGCGTATTATAGCCTTGGCAGGTTCTTCGGTTAAAAACCCAAAATATTACCGAACCAAAATTGGTGCTGAGGTTTCAACTTTTGTATATGATTCTGGTTTGGAAGAAGAAAACGTTCGCGTGATAAGCGGAAACGTGCTTACAGGGGATAAAATTTCACCAAAAGGGCATCTGGGCTACTATCACAATATGGTAACGATAATTCCTGAAGGCGATGACTACGAATTTTTTGGCTGGAACAAACCTGTTTTTGATAAAATTTCACCATCACGTGCATTGACATTCTCTTGGTTGTTTCCGAAGAAAAAATACGAATTGGACACCAATACCAATGGCGAGCACAGGGCTTTTGTGGTATCAGGGAATTACGAAGAAGTGTTTCCGCTGGACATTTACCCGTTGCAGATATTAAAAGCTTGCATGGTGCAAGACCTGGACCAAATGGAAGCCCTGGGGATGTACGAAGTGGCTCCAGAAGATTTTGCTTTAACTGAATTTATTTGTGTATCGAAACAACCACACCAAGAGATTATTCGCAATGGTTTGGATCAAATGATTAAAGAAATAGGATAATGCTATGGGATTGAAACAAAAATTACATACGCTAAAACAGAAATACAAAGGCAAAAAGATGGCGCCGGCTTTTAATGCACTGCACACCTTTTTGTACCTGCCCAACGAAACGACCCATTCTGGTTCACACGTGAGGGCAGCAGACGATTTAAAACGCACCATGAACACGGTGATTATGGCGTTGATCCCTTGCTTGATTTTTGGGATGTTCAACGCCGGTTATCAAACCAACTTGCAAACAGACCCTAACATTACCCAAGCAACTGGCTTTTTTAGTGGTGAGTTCTGGAACTGGGCAAACTTTGAAATAGGTTTGTGGAAAGTACTTCCGTTAGTGCTGGTTTCCTACGGTGTAGGGCTTGCGGTGGAGTTTTTGTTCGCCATTATAAAAGGCCACGAAGTAGAGGAGGGGTACTTGGTTACCGGTATGTTAGTGCCATTGATTATGCCAATCGACATTCCGTTGTGGATGTTGATCGTAGCCGTAGTGTTTGGCGTGGTGATAGGAAAAGAGGTCTTTGGAGGGACCGGGATGAACATCCTGAACCCCGCCTTGACCATCCGTGCCTTTTTGTTCTTTGCTTATCCTACTTGGATGAGTGGTGATAAAGTATGGGTACACGGCGCAGTGGAGACTGCCGGTCAACCCGATGCCATTTCAGGAGAAACCATCCTCGGAAGCTTGGCGCAAGGGCATGAGATAAGTTACAGCATTGCCGATATGTTCCTTGGGTTTATTCCAGGCTCGGTAGGCGAAACATCTACCTTGCTCATTTTATTGGGTGCCTTGATCCTAATTTTTACAAAGATAGGAAGTTGGCGTATCATCCTTTCAACAGTATTGGGCGCTCTGGCAATGGGCTTGCTCTTTAACGGTATTGTGGATATGGGTTGGATAGACAGTTCCAGTAAATTCTACGGATTGATGAACACCGAATTCTGGCATCACTTGATCATTGGAGGCTTTGCCTTTGGTGCGGTGTATATGGCAACAGACCCAGTTACCGCCTCCCAGACCAATAAAGGAAAATGGATTTATGGTTTCCTTATTGGGTTCATATCCATATTGATACGTGTGTTTAACCCTGCATATCCAGAAGGGGTTATGCTAGCGATCCTCTTAATGAACGTTTTCGCACCGACCATCGATCATTATGTGATACAAGGAAATGTTAAAAAGCGAATGAAACGAATAAAAGTTAAAACCGCATAAGAAATGGCGATCAATACAGATAAAAACAGTTATACTATCATCTTTGCCATCATTATGGTTATAGTGGTAGGTTCTATTTTGGCCGGTTTTGCCAATGGACTGAAACCGAAGATCAAAGAAAACCAGCGATTTGAAAAGCAACAGAACATCCTCTACGCTATGGGTGTCAATGAAAATGAAGGGCCTAACGATGTAACTTTTGTCTCTACAGATAAAGTAGAAGAGCAGTTTCATAAATACATTACCAAGCAATTGGTCATTCAAGGTGATGACATTACTGAAAACGACGAAGCCTACCTTATCGATATTAAGAAAGAAGAAACAAAAGCCAAAGATCCAGATTACACTAGAAAATTACCGCTGTTTATCGGGGAAAAAGACGGAAAGGAAATTTACGTCATCCCGGTTCGCGGAAAAGGACTTTGGGACGCAATCTGGGGCTTTGTGGCCGTTGATAAATCCATGACCATCCAAGGAGTGTTTTATGATCACAAAGGAGAAACCCCAGGTCTCGGTGCCGAAATAAACCAGCGGTATTTTATGGACGACTTTACCGGCGAAAGCTTTTTGCACGGCGGTGCTTTTGAAGGGATTGAAGTTTCAAAAAGCAACAACGACCCTACAAACACCAATACCGATGACAATAAAGTAGATGCCATTGCCGGCGCAACCATTACAGGAGACGGTGTTGCGGCCATGTTGCGAAAAGATGTGAAAATGTACGTGCCTTACTTTAAATCCTTGCAGGAATAATTTTAGCGCACTTAAAACTTTAGAAATTAAGACATTATAAAAATATGGGACTTTTATCAAAAAAAGACAGTAAACTTATATTGGACCCATTGGCGGACAACAACCCTATTACCATTCAGGTGTTGGGAATATGTTCGGCCTTGGCAATTACAGCTCAGTTAAAACCTTCTATAGTGATGGCTATTTCTGTGTTGTTTGTAATGGGTGTTGGTAACGTGGTGATTTCGTTAATGCGGAATATTATTCCCTCAAAAATCAGGATCATTGTCCAGCTAATTGTTGTGGCAACCTTGGTGATTATTGTAGATCAGGTTCTGAAGGCTTTTGCTTACGAATTGAGCAAAGAACTCTCGGTTTTCATCGGGTTGATCATTACCAACTGTATCATTATGGGACGTTTTGAGGCCTTTGCATTGGGTAACGGTCCTTGGCGCTCGTTTCTTGATGGTATAGGAAATGCTGCAGGGTACGGGGTAATTCTTGTAATTGTTGGCTTTTTCCGTGAGCTTTTGGGTTCTGGAACATTGTTCGGCTTCCCGGTGCTTGGGAATCCAGTTACCAAAACCGGATTGTATGGCATAGGATATGAAAATAATGGATTTATGGTTTTGCCTCCAATGGCGTTGATTGTAGTGGGGATTATCATTTGGGTTCAACGCAGCAGAAATAAAGAATTAATAGAAGAGAATTAATATATTAATCCCTCTTTAAAAGAGGGTTAGGGGTGTTCCCCTTTTAAATTATATGAAATGGAACATTTAGAGCTATTTTTTAAATCTATTTTTGTGGATAACATGGTATTCGCATACTTTTTAGGTATGTGTTCGTATCTGGCAGTATCCAAAAAAGTAAGCACCGCCGTTGGATTAGGAGCTGCTGTAATATTTGTATTGACCGTGACCGTGCCTTTAAACTGGTTGTTGGACCAGTACATATTACAAGAAGGCGCCTTAAAGTGGTTAGGCCCAGAATATGCTGAATACGACTTAAGCTTCCTGTCTTTTATCTTGTTTATCGCCACCATTGCCACTATGGTGCAATTAGTAGAAATAGTGGTAGAGAAATTTTCTCCTTCACTCTACAATTCGTTAGGTATTTTCCTTCCATTGATTGCTGTAAACTGTGCCATTTTAGGAGGGTCGTTGTTTATGCAATCCCGTGATATCGAAACTTTTGGATTGGCGCTTAATTACGGTTTTAGCTCTGGTATTGGGTGGTTTTTGGCTATCCTTGCCATTGCTGCCATTCGTGAAAAAATACGTTATTCGAATGTGCCGGCACCTTTGCGAGGTTTAGGAATAACTTTCATTATTACTGGTCTAATGGCGATTGGTTTTATGAGTTTTGGAGGAATGTTGACCGGCGGAAGTGAAGAAAAACCCGCATTGGACGGCAATCCCGACAATTTAGGAATTCAAGTAGAAGAAAATATTGAATCAACCGAAACACCCGAAGTTTCAACCCTACTAACAAAAGAGTAATATGTTTTTAGCAGCAAGCACATTAGGAGTTATAATCGCAACGGTTGTTGCCTTTTTGGTACTTATTTTACTATTGGTTGCACTTTTGCTTTTTACCAAACAAAAGTTGTCACCTTCTGGTCCGGTAACCATAACCATTAACGACGAAAAGAAACTGGAAGTAGAATCCGGTGGAACGTTGTTATCTACCCTTAGCGGAAAAAAAATATTCCTGCCTTCGGCCTGTGGAGGTGGTGGTACATGTATTCAATGTGAATGCCACGTACTTGAGGGTGGTGGAGAAGCATTGCCAACAGAAACCCCGCACTTTACCCGTAAAGAGTTAAAAGAAGGCGCACGTCTTTCGTGTCAAGTAAAAGTGAAACAGGATATGAATATCCAGATACCGGAAGAAGTCTTCGGTATCAAAAAATGGGAAGCAACGGTGGTGCGTAACTATAACGTGGCTTCTTTTATTAAAGAATTTGTAGTGGAAATTCCTGAAGATATGAACTACAAGGCTGGTGGCTATATCCAAATTGAAATACCACCTTGTGAGGTAAAGTTTGAAGATATGGACATTACCGCCCATCCAGAAGAACACGACACGCCTGATAAATTTAAAGAGGAATGGGATAAGTTCAAATTATGGCCGTTGGTCATGAAGAACGATGAAACGGTTGAAAGAGCCTACTCCATGGCTTCTTATCCAGCCGAAGGACGTGAAATTATGTTGAACGTTCGTGTGGCTACTCCACCATTTGATAGGGACAAAAACGGCTGGATGAACGTAAACCCCGGTATTGCTTCGTCCTATATATTCAATGCCAAAAAAGGAGATAAAGTAACCATCTCAGGACCATTTGGAGAGTTCTTTATCAACCACTCTGATGCCGAAATGTTATACGTTGGTGGTGGAGCCGGAATGGCGCCCATGCGTTCACACTTGTACCATTTGTTCAAAACATTGAAAACCGGCCGTAAAGTTACTTATTGGTACGGAGGTCGTTCCAAAAGGGAATTGTTCTACTTAGAGCACTTCCGTGAATTGGAACGTGAATTTTCTAATTTTAAATTCTATCTGGCACTTTCAGAACCTTTAGAAGAGGATAACTGGAAAGTAAAGAAAGATATCCATGATGAAGAAGGTGATGGTTTTGTAGGCTTTATCCACCAAGTAGTGATCGACAACTACTTAAACCACCACGAAGAACCAGAAGAAATTGAACTCTATTTCTGTGGTCCGCCGTTAATGAACCAAGCAGTTCAGAAAATGGGAGAAGATTTCGGTATCCCAGATGAGAACATACGCTTTGATGATTTTGGAGGGTAAGCACCAGTAAAATTTCTTTAAAATTTAAACAGCCGTTTCAGTTTTTCTGAAACGGCTGTTTTATTAACCAAATACTTCATATTTTTGCAATATGGCTTTACCACTTACCCAACAGGAACTGCACAACCTTGCTATGAACATTGTAGGAAAAGATCTTGAGGCGAACGGTTTTGAATTCTTGGGCGTCAATTCTAAATTGAAAAAAGATCCGCAATTTGTGGCCTTGAAGAATAAAGACCTGCATTTTATAATTGTCCGCGCTGTCAGCTATCCTGAAGACGCCAATACCTACGATCCCGTTTTTATGCAGACCATTAAAGCCCACGCCGAAAAGTTTGAGGCAAAAACCTATTACGCCGGAGTAGGATTAGGCCACGGAAGCGACTATGCAAAACCGGTTTTAAAAAATGAAGATTACACCATGGTGTATAACGGTTTGCAGGAAATAGTATGAGGTGTCTACTGGTTATAACCACTCTTTTTCTTCTGTTTTCTTGCGGGGAAAACAGCCCTGAAAAAATATATATGGAAGGTAAGGCTTTTGGCACCACCTATCATATTCAATATTTTTCGCAGGAAGGCTTTGATGCTCAAGAAGGAATTGATTCCGTTGTGGAAGCGGTTAACCATTCGGTGAGCACCTATATTCCCAATAGCGATATTTCAAAAATAAACCGTGGCGACTCCACCGTGGTGATAGACCAAACGTTTAGAGAGGTGTTTGTCCTTTCAGAAAAGATACACAAACAAACCCAAGGCTATTTCGATCCTACCATTGGTGTGTTGCGCAACGCCTATGGATTTGGCGATGCAAAACCCCTTCAAGAAATAGACAGTACTACATTAGACTCTTTGATGCAATTTGTTGGTTTTGATAAGGTAACCCTTACTTCAGAAAATACGATTCAGAAAACGCACCCTCAAATATATTTCGATTTCAACGCCATCGCAAAGGGCTATGGGATTGATTTATTAGGAAGCTACTTGGAAAAAAACCAGATAACCAATTATTTAATTGAATTGGGAGGTGAAATTTTAGCTAAAGGGATCAATGTAGAAAAACAAAAGCCGTGGGTTGTTGGCATTGAGTCGGTCAATTCAGAAATTAATAATAGAAACGTTGCCGAAACCGTACCGCTTAAAAATGAAGCGATGGCTTCTTCGGGAAATTACCGAAAATTCAGGATTGATTCCTTGACCGGCAAAAAATATGTGCATACCATAAACCCAATTACCGGAAAGGCCCAGCAAAGCAACGTTACCAGCGCGACCGTTATAGCGCCCACTTGTGCAGAAGCAGATGCCTATGCCACCTCATTTATGGCTTTGGGGCTCGAAAAAGCGAAAAAACTGCTGCAAACCCTGCCAAAAGTAGAGGCGTACCTTACCTATACCGACTCTTTAAACCAGCATAAAGAATATTTAACCGAAGGGATGAAAGCGAGAATACAAGATTAATTTTTCCTGCAAACGGGCAATAATTCGCCTTTTGCCAAGCGGTATTCATTTATTTCTTCTTCGGAAAAATGCTTGGTGTAATCTACCGCTTCTACAGCAAAGCCAACCGAAGCCAGTTTGTCAAAATAGTCCATACCGTAAATTCGCACGTGGTCGTATTGCCCAAAGATCTTGGCACGCTCTTTTGGGTCGGTTATCGAGTTGTCCTCAAAGGTTATTTTTCTATCGTTTTCTAACGGAATTTGTAATATCGCCGTCCCTCCCGGAGCCAATATACGGTACAATTCTTTCATTGCTGTGGTGTCATCTGGAATGTGTTCCAAAACGTGATTGCAAATGATAAAATCGAATTCATTGTCGGGAAATGGTAAATCACAAATGTCGGCCTTAACATCGGCGATGGGTGAGTTAAGGTCCGTGGTAGTGTAATCTAAATGTTTTAAGTTCTTGAACCGTTTGTAAAACGCTTGTTCCGGTGCAAAATGCAGTACTTTTAATGCTTCGGAAAAAAAAGTGGTTTCATTTTTTAAATACAGCCAACACAATCGGTGGCGTTCCAAGGACAAAGTGCCGGGCGCCAAAACGTTCTCGCGCACGTGTTCATAGCCATAGGGTAAAAACTTTCGGTACGACTTTCCGTCAATGGGGTCTGTATACTTGTTGCCCCTTAAAAAGAAAGCGACAAAAGGACGGACTACGTAGCTCACCCTAATTAATAGGGGACGGGGGAAAATGCCCAATATGGTTTTAAAGGTTTTTTTCAATGTGATTTATTGTTATTGGACAGATAGATCTCAAAGGGTTTTAGATTCTTTGAGGTCTTAAAAAAATATCACAGCACCAATTCCTTTTGCCGGAATTCATTTTCTTCATCACTTTCTATGCCTAAGGCGTCATAAATATAAGCAAATGTGGAAAGCAGTTCCGGTTTACCGTTTATTAAGGCCACATCGTGCTCAAAATGGGCGCTTGGCTTTCGGTCTGCCGTTAAGATGGTCCAACCGTCCTTTAATTGTTCAATGCGGCGGGTGCCTAAATTGATCATTGGTTCGATGGCAACCGTCATACCTTCTATAAATTTCTTGCCTCTACCCCTCCGGCCGTAATTGGGCATTTCGGGATCTTCGTGCATTTTACGCCCCAGACCGTGACCTACTAACTCCCGCACCACGCCATAACCGTGTTCTTCGCAGTATTTTTGAATGGCATAGCCCACATCGCCCACGCGGTTGCCTTTTTTGAATTCGCGAATACCAACATACAGCGATTCCTTGGTGACTTTTAAAAGTTTTTTCACTTCCGGCGCCACTTCGCCTACTTCAAAAGTATACGCATGGTCGCCGTAAAACCCGTCTTTCACGGCCCCACAATCAATGGATATAATATCGCCTTCCTGAAACGGAACATCATTGGGAATCCCGTGCACGACTTGCGCATTGGGACTCATACATAAACTGTTGGGAAAATCGTACAGTCCCAAAAAGCCTGGAACGGCTCCGTGGTCTCTAATGAATTCTTCGGCCATTTTGTCCAGTTGAAGGGACGTAGCGCCTGGTTTTACTTCTTTTGCGAGCATGCCCAAGGTTTTTGAAACGATCAAGGCCGCTTCCCGCATCAATGCTATCTCTTCCTTGTTTTTTGTTACAATCATTTTTTTCTTTTTTAAAAAGGAAGCCATCCGCTCTTCTTTTTCTTGGTTTGTATATCCGGCTTTTCTTCGCCAATTAGCTGTTGATAAACCTGCCCCCATTGCAGTAGGCCTCCAATGTTTCGATCATCGATAAAAATATCGGCGTTTATTTTCCGGCTGTATTTCGGATCGAAATTTTCTTCAGGAAAACTCTTGTTAATCGAATAAAATATAACGCCTTGTTCTTTACAAAAAGCCACTGCATCATCTAAAGCCTTGCCATTTCTATATGTCCATAAAATTAACCGGTGCCCGTTTTCCTGAAGTTTCCGAAGTGTTTCAAAAGCAAACAGTTTGGGCTTGCCAATGTTAGGATAGTGGTCCTCTACAATGGTGCCGTCAAAATCTACCGCAATGGTCAAGGTTTTGGCAATCATAGCTTATTTTGAAGGGCAAAAATACAAATAATGCGGCACTTATTCTTCGTAAGCATGTTTGTAATCGGCGCCACTTACAATGGTGAGCATGTCTTTTTCAAGGCTTTCTTGTGCGTATTCTACAAAACGGCCCAGTTCTTTTCCGTTTTTGTAGAATATGATGGTTGGTACAAAGTCAATGTTCAAATTGTTTTCATAGCCTTCTTCGGTTAATTTTTGATGGTCGGTGGCATAGAGGTCAAAACGGTTAAAATTATAATCGGCATACTCCAATATACTGTAAAGCGCCGGTATTTCACGCTGACTGTCGGAACACCAAGAACCCATAAAGGCCGTTATTTTTACGTCTTTTAGGAGCGGTTTTATTTTTTTAACCGTGGCCGTGTCCAAGGTATGGAAATCTTCGTTTGCTTGAAACCAATCGGCATACGGTTCTTTCTGGAATGCTTTTTTGTTGATTTTTCCTATAAGCATAGTGCCACCGTCTTCTTCATCGGGCACTTCTTTGTTTAAGGCAGGTGGTTTACTTTCTTTTGAAACAGGTTGTTCTGGTGTTTGTGCTTCTTTGTTTTCTTTTGGCGAACCGCACGCCACGCAGGTCAATGCGGTAAAGGCCAATATTAAATTTTTCATAGGTTTTAAATTAAGGAATCTTGTGTCATAGACTCAGGTTTGTCAATGCCCATCAATTTTAAAATAGTGGGGGCAATATCGCCTAAAATGCCTTTTTTCACTTCTTGAATCTCCTCATCCACAATAATTAATGGTACGGGATTGGTCGTGTGGGCCGTATTGGGCGATCCATCTGGGTTGCGCATGGTCTCGCTGTTGCCATGATCGGCCAGGACAATAGTGGTATACTCGTTGGCCTGCGCCGCTTCAATGATGCTTTTGGTACAACTGTCGACCGTTTCGCAGGCTTTTACGGCTGCTTCAAAAACACCGGTGTGGCCTACCATATCAGGGTTTGCGAAATTCAAACAAATAAAATCGGCCGATTTGGAGTTGATTTCAGGAATAATCTTGTCCCGAACTTCATAGGCGCTCATTTCGGGCTGTAGGTCGTACGTGGCTACTTTTGGCGACGGGCATAAAATGCGGCGTTCGCCGGTAAAAGGTTGTTCCCTTCCACCGGAAAAGAAAAATGTAACGTGTGGGTATTTTTCGGTTTCGGCAATGCGTATTTGGGTTTTATGGTTTTGTTCCAACACTTCGCCCAAGGTTTCTTTTATGTTTTCTTTTTTATAGACGACAGCTATGTTCTTAAACGATTCGTCATAATTTGTAAGGGTGATGAATCGCAAAGGCAGTTTTTTCATATTATATTCCGGAAAATCTTGTTGTGTCAAGGCCTCGGTAAGTTGCCTTCCCCTATCGGTCCTGAAATTGAAAAAAATCACCACATCGTCTTTTTCAATGGTAGCAACGGGTTTTTCGTTTTCGCTCATTACGATGGGTTTGATGAATTCATCCGTAACCCCGTTTTCATAACTTTCTTTGATGCTTTGCACGGCATCAGTTGTATGTTGACCTTTTCCGAAGACCAACAAATCATACGCATTTTTTACACGTTCCCAGCGTTTATCCCGGTCCATTGCGTAATACCGGCCAATTATTGAAGCCAATTTGCCATTGGTTTTTTTTAAGTGATCTTGTAAATCTTGAATATGCCGGGCACCAGACTTGGGGTCTACATCCCGGCCATCGGTAAAGGCGTGGACAAACATATTGTCGACCCCTTGGTTATTGGCGGCGGTGAGCAGCCCTTTTAAATGGTTGATATGCGAATGCACCCCACCATTGGAAACCAAACCGATAAAATGAACCTTCTTGTCATTTTTCTTCGCATAGTCAAACGCTTCTTTTAAAACAGGCTCGTCTTTCAAGGTATTGTTTTGTACGGCTAAGTTGATTTTCGCCAAATCTTGATACACAATGCGACCGGCACCCAAGTTCATGTGCCCCACTTCGCTATTGCCCATTTGCCCTTCGGGTAAGCCTACGTTCATGCCATCGGTGCGCAATTGGGCGTTGGGATATTTTTTGTAAAGTGAATCTATAAAAGGGGTTTCGGCTTGTTCTATGGCCGACACCGCTGGTTCTTTGGTAACGCCCCATCCATCGAGGATGAGCAAAAGGACTTTTTTGTTCATAGTAATAATTGAAGTGCAAAGGTACTAATAATGAAAAAGACGTGGTGTTTTTAAAAAAATCTATCCGCCGTACTTTTCAATGGCTTCTTCAATTTTCTCGATTCGGTTTTCTGGGTCGGGGTGCGTGCTTTTAAATTCGGGCAGGCGGTTGGGGCCGGCTGCGGCTTTTAAAATTCGCATTACCTCGATCATCTCCCGGGGGTTGTAGCCTGCGTTAATCATAAACCGAACGCCAAGATCGTCGCTTTCCAGTTCATCATCACGGCCGTTGCCCAGCAGCACATTTTGACCGATTCCGGCAACCAAGCCACCGGCATCAGCCCCCACTGAAGCCCCTTGCGAAACAGTCTGCCAAAATTCGGTTTCTGCGATACGCTCTGCGGAATGACGCCCGAGCACATGGCCAATCTCATGCCCCAAAACCCCAGCAAGCTGGTCTTCAGATTGAAGTTTTGAAAACAACGCTTGGGTAATGAATATCTGCCCGCCAGGTAGTGCAAAGGCATTCACCGTCTGGTTGTCGGCCAATAAATGGAATTCGTATTGATATGGGGTGTCTTTCGCCATACTGTTGTTAACCAGTTTCGCCCCAACCTTATCTACATAATCTTGTTGGCGTTGATCGGGGTGCATACCGCCGTATTGATCGATCATTTCCGGAGCGCTCTGCAAGCCAATTGCGATTTCTTTTTCGGTGGTCATGGAGATGGTCTGTTCTTTTCCGGTGTACGGATTTTCTTCGGTGTTCATGCACTTTTTGAAAAAAGCAAAGGCAACGATTGCCAGACCGATAAAAATCCTGATTTTCCAACTGCGTCGTGAAGCCATAATATTGGTTTTTAGCACACTAAGTTACAAAAGTAACTTGGGGTTGATATCAAGAATATTTTCTGAGCGGTATTTTTCTATGAATTTTCCTGAAAAATAATCACTCCCTTTAATGTTCTCTTTTTTCAGAATAGCTTGTACATCCAGTTGTTTATACTCCTGCAACATCGATTTTGAAACCGGGGCATAGCTAAAATGCCAAGGCTCGTATTTAAAACCTTTTCGGTTGGCATTGTTGGTATAGACTTCATAAAAACCGAAACTGTTAGCATGTTCGGTAAGCCAAGCCTTTAGTTTGCAAAACGGGCCGGTACCGTGAAAATGCTCGGGTTGTAACACGCTTTTAGGTCTTGGGGCATTCCCGTCAATGATATCGATATCGGTACCCCAATGATGACGGGAGGTGCCGGGAATGGTAGAATATTCGATAATCTTTTCAATAGCTTGAGTGGGGGAGAGGCCTTGTTTGATAAACCGGCTATACTTACCTTCAAAAATCTGTTTTTGGCGTTCAAAACTTCGGTAGGCCGACACCACTTCAATTTGTATGTTTTCTTCCGCAGCGGCTTTTTTCATTTTAAAAAAGGCTTTTTTGGCTTCTTTGTGCATTTTAGACCGGTAACTATCGCCTACAATATCTGGATTGCCCTTCCCTATCAATTGGTCCACCGTAAATTGGTTTTGAAGCGTTGAGAAAGACAAATGGGGCAAGATCGCCAATGCCGTTGCTGAAAGTATTGAAGTTTTTATAAATTGTTTTCGCTTCATTTGGTATCTTAGGGGTTTGTTTAAAAGTACTATAATTATAAAACTTATGGAACTCACTTTTGGTATAATTCCACCTGCTGAAATTTTAAGCATCATCCCCCTGTTGCAAAAAATGGAAGAAACCCCAGTGCCTGAACCTGTTTTAAAAGAGCGGGTGCTGGCTATGGCCCAAGAAAATTACGAATGCATCGGTATTTACGATTCAGGAAAACTGATGGGCATTTGCGGTTTGTGGTTCCAGACCCGCCATTACGCCGGCAAAAACATGGAACTGGACCACGTGTTTATTGACGACGGCTACCAACGAAAAGGCATTGGTAAAAAATTAATGGATTTCGTAACCCAATACGCCAAAGAAAAACAATGCAGCTGGATGGAGCTCAATACCTACGTGCACAATTTTCCGTCGCATAAATTTTATTACAACCAAGGGTTTGTGGCAAAAGGTTACCATTTTGTGAAGGAGCTTTAAACCGATTTCTACAACGTAAGCTGACTCAACGAGCTCGAAGCTGAAACTTCCACAGGTTTTTCTCCCTGCTTGAAGAAACGTGCGCTGTGTTCGCCTTTCAGTACGATCGAACTGTCCTTGACGCGCAACCAACTCCCTTCGCGCAATCCCACTACGGGAATATCGTTTTGGGTGTGGAACTCTTTGATCCGCGTTTCACGGGTTTCACCCATATGTTCGCTGTTGGGATCGGGGTCCAAATAATGCGGGTTCACGTTAAAAGGAATGACCCCCAAGGTTTTAAATGATGGCGGATAGACAATGGGCATATCGTTGGTGGTTTTCATGCTCACCCCGCAAATATTACTGCCGGCACTGGTGCCAAGATAAGGAGTGCCATTAAAAATAACTTCCCGCAACGGTTGCATCACTTGGTTTTTATGTAAGGCATTGACCAATACAAAGGTATTGCCGCCTCCGGTAAAGATTCCGGTGGCTTCCTTGATGGCCTTTACGGGGTCTTGAAAAGAGTGAAGGCCCACTATTTTTTTGTTTAGTTTTTTAAATGCCTCGGAGGCTTTCTGGGTGTATTCGTCGTGGGAAATACCTCCCGGCCGGGCGTAGGGGATAAAAAGTATTTCATCGGTTTCAGAAAAAAGTTCTGCCAACGCTTCGGTTAAATAATCTAAGTACGAGCCGCTATAAATGGTTGAGGTACTGGCAACAATTAGGTTTTTCATGTTTCAATTTAAAAAATTATATGATAAATTTAACAAACGTACTGTAAATAATGACGTCTTTATATTGTAATTTAACTAACCATGCGTATAAAACTAACCATGTTGCTTGTTTTGTTTCCACTGCTTTTAATGGCACAAGATGTGGAACGAGTTGTTGTTGATGGAGTTATAACCGCGCCCAAAAGTGAAGACGTAGAGGGTGTTAGCATTTATAATACTTCTTCCCAACAGGGTACTGTCACCGATGAAAAAGGGATGTTTAAACTAAAAGTAGGCATCAACGACAGGGTGTTGGTTACTGCCCTACAGTTTCAAAGTTTTACGGTTATCGTGGACAAAGGGGTTGTAAACAGCAAAACCATGAACATTTACCTGAACCCCGCCGTAAATCAGTTAGAAGAAGTAATCGTAAGGCCGTATGATCTCTCGGGAAATGTGGTTGCAGACGTCAACCGGATTAAAACCTACACTTTTGCACCGAAACTGGATTTGTCATGGGAAACACTTAATTTTGATTATGAATTCCAGCCCGATGCCTTGACCAAAATCGATGGGAACGCTGCAGAAGAAGCCCTGAACAATGAAGGGTTAAAAGATGGAGCCAATTTGCTGGGGATTATAGGACTGTTGTTTCCTGAAAATATGGAAATCGATCTTGTGAAAAACAAAAAAATAGAAGATCGGCTGCGAATTTCCAGAACGCTTCGCCAACGGTTCAGCAATGCGTATATTGAAGAGACTTTTGGTATTCCAAAGGAAAAAGCGAACGACTTTCTTTATTTTGCCGAAGAAGGTGGCTTGACGGTTTCTATACTTAAAGCCGAAAACGAAATGGAGTTGCTCGAATACATGTACCAGCAAAGTAACCGTTACAAACAAAAGAGTGAGGAAGAATAAGCTGCTGTTGCTGATTTTCTGTTTTATTGCAGTTGCACAAACTGTTGCCCAGCGGGAACCCTTAAATGGTGCCATTACCAACACAACCGATGTGGAAGGCATCCATGTCATGAACCTTACTTCGCGTTATAACACCGTTACCGATGCGCATGGCAATTTTTCCATCGCCGTGAAGCAACGGGACACCTTGTTGTTTTCATCGCTTAATTATGCGCCTAAAAAGATGGCAATTTCGGCTGAAATAATTGAAAAGGGCATTATGGTCCTTACTTTAGAAGAATTGGTATATGAACTGGACGAAGTTTATCTCGGCCCGAGATTGTCGGGCAATCTGCAAGCCGATTTGGCAACCATAAAAACCAAAAAAAAACTCAACTTTTACGATGTGGGCCTACCCGGTTTCAGGGGCGAGCCCAAGGAAAAAATCGTGCCTTTATGGGCTGCCGCTTTTCCTACTCAGGTGGATTTAGAAGCTTTGTACAAATACACCAGCGGCTACTATAAAACGCTTAAAACCAAGCGTAAATGGGAAGCCCAAAACAATACCGTTACCTCGCTTATCGATTTTTACGGTCCTGGTTTTTTTGAAGAAGCCTACAACATTCCCAAGGGCAGGTTGTATGATTTTTTGCTGTTTTGTGCGGAAAGCAGCGATCTTCAGGAACACTTTAAAAAAGAAAACTACATTTTGGTACTCAACATTTTCAAAGAAAAAGGAATGGAATACACCCAAAGGCTGCAACAATCTAAAATTGCAGAAAAGGAATGATTGTTGTAACATTTCAGCATACCTTGCGACCTATTGACACACATTGATTATATGAAGTTTTTGAATTTAGTAATCCTTGCGGTCCTATTTCCTTTAATGACCGCTTCAGCACCAGCGCATAAGTTTTATGTGAGCACGACCAATATGGAGTATGTGCCGCAAAAGAAGTCTGTTCAAATCATTACAAGAATTTTTATAGATGATATAGAAAACGTGCTTCAAAAACGGTACGACCCTTCCATTTCCATTGCGACCGCCAAAGAAACGGAAAAAGATATTGAGTATCTTAAAAGATATCTCTTTCAAAAATTGAAGATAAAAGTGAACGGAAAACCTGCGACACTGAAGTATATTGGGCGGGAATACGATGTTGATATTGTGCATGTATATATAGAAATTACGGATGTTGAACCCTTACATTCCATTGAAATTGAAAATAAAGTGTTGATGGACCTTTTTACCGAACAACAAAATATTATTCACATAAAAACTCCGGAAACGCGAAGAAGTTTTATTTTGGACATCGATAATCCTAAAGATATGTTAAACTTCGACTGAACCAATTTTCATTCAATTAGATAAAATTACATTTAACCTTTTTAAATTTCAGAAAAACAGATTATGAAACTACTTAAATGCCTTTCCTTGGCCGTCTTGTTCCTTTTTGCGGGAATGAGCTATGCGCAGGAACAAAACAGTGGTGAGGAGCGTAAGCCAGGCCACACCAATAACAACCGTTTTAAGCAATTGTACGAAGAGTTTTCTACGCCCAACCAGTACCGGAGTGCCAGTGGTGCCCCCGGTCCAAAATACTACCAACAGCGGGCCGATTATAAAATGGATATTGTGCTCGACGATGTGAATGCCAAAATAACCGGAAACGAAACCATTACCTATACCAACAATTCACCCGACGTTCTGGAGTACCTTTGGGTACAATTAGATCAAAACGTTAGGGCCAAAGACTCAAAATCACCATTGATCGAATCCAGCAGCACGGCACCTGCCGATATGGCCGGGTCGTTTGTGCAAAAGCATATGGGAGCGGCCTTTGACGGTGGTTTTAACATACAGGCCGTTAAGGATAAAAAAGGGAATAACCTTCCATACACCATCAACCGTACCATGATGCGGGTAGAAATGCCCGAACATCTTGAACCGGGTGATGATTTTACCTTTTCCATTGCTTGGTGGTACAACATCCCAGACCATACCATAGACCGGGCGCGAAGCGGTTATGAAGTATTCGACGATGGTAACCGCGGGTACGTTATTGCCCAGTTCTATCCACGCATGGCCGTTTACAATGATGTGGAAGGCTGGCAGAACAGTCAGTTTTGGGGCCGTGATGAATTTGCGTTGCCTTTTGGTGATTTTGAAGTGAACATTACCGTTCCTGCCGACCATATTTTGGATGCAACAGGAACCCTTCAAAACAGAAAGGAAGTATTTACCAAAGAAATGATGAGCCGCTACGAAAAAGCGAAAAAATCGTACGATAAGCCGGTGATCATCGTAACCGAAGAAGAAGCTGAAAACGCTTCCAAAGGATTTGCAAAAAACAAAAAGACTTGGAAATTCAAGGCTGAAAACGTTCGGGACTATGCTTTTGCCACCTCAAGGCGTTATATCTGGGACATGATGGCCGTTAAACAAGAAAACGGCGAGGATGTTATGGCTGTTTCTTTGTATCCGCCGGAAGGAAACCCACTTTGGGAAGAATATTCCACAAAAGCAGTAGCCAGCACCTTAAAGACGTACACGCGTATGACGTTCGATTACCCTTATCCCAAGGCCATTTCGGTACACGCCAAAAACCAAGGAATGGAATACCCTATGATTTGCTGGAACTATGGCCGCCCAGATGAAGATGGAAACTATAGCGAGCGTACTAAATATGGAATGATTTCGGTAATAATACACGAAGTTGGGCACAACTACTTCCCTATGATCGTAAACAGTGATGAACGGCAATGGACGTGGATGGACGAAGGTCTTAACACCTTTGTACAATATGTGGCAGAACAAGACTTTGGAGAGTGGCATCCCGAAGCAATTGCGCCAAATAAAAAATACCCCTCACGACGAGGCCCTGCCAAAAAAATAGTGAACTATATGTCTGGTGACCAAGACTACCTTGCGCCAATTATGACGAAGGGGCTGAATACCTATAACTTTGGGGCCAATGCCTATGCAAAACCGGCCACGGCGTTGAACATTTTGCGCGAAACAGTAATGGGCCGTGAACTGTTTGATTATGCTTTTAAAACCTATGCCAATCGCTGGAAGTTCAAGCATCCCACCCCGGAAGATTTCTTCAGGACAATGGAAGACGCTTCGGCCGTTGATCTTGATTGGTATTGGAGAGCTTGGTTTTACAGTACCGAATACACCGATATTGGGGTAAAAGATGTAAAACGCTTCTATGTAACCTCAAAAATGAACAAAGAAGTAAGGGAAATGGTAGAAGCCCGCGGTATTAAAGAAAGCGACTTGCCACCATTGGTGTATATGGTAGAAGAAGGTAGCGACGATTATGAAGCCAGTATGAAAAATGCTACCTTGGATGATGTGTCCACCCTTCAGGAATATATTATGGACAACCTCACGCCAGAACAACGGGCGAACTTAAAGAAACCCAACTATTTTTACGAAATAACCTTCGAAAAACCTGGCGGCATCCCAATGCCCATCATTGCCGAATATACCTACAGCGACGGAAGCACCGAACGTGTAAAATATCCCGCTCAAATTTGGAGGCACAATGATAAGGAAATTGGGAAAGTGATTGCTTCAGATAAAGAAATCACAAAGATAGTGGTTGATCCAGATGAAGAAACCGCTGATATCGATACAGAAAACAATACTTGGCCCAAACGTAAAAAGCTGGGTGAGTTTGATAAATTTAAAAACAAAGTGAAAGAATAATCTTTTCTGAAATATTTACAATCAAAAGCCTCGTTGTTTTAACGGGGCTTTTTCGTATAGCACAATATTCTTGTTTATATTTGCAGTATGTATGCAACGGCAATTTTTTTATTCATAAGCGGTACCGAAATCGTATTTATACTGTTTATCGTACTGTTGGTTTTCGGTGCCGATAAGGTGCCCGAAATAGCACGCGGCTTAGGGAAAGGCATGCGCCAGCTTAAAGACGCCACCAACGATATTAAAAGCGAAATAACCAAAAGTGCCGAAAAACAGGGCATCGATGTGGACATTACAAAAGATGTACGCCAAGAAATAGATAAGGTAAAAGAAGATGTAGAAGAAGTAACCGGCCCCATTAAACGTAGATTTTAATGCTCGAAACCCTAAAGCAATGGGACAGGGAACTGTTCATTTACCTTAATTCGCTGGGCATAGAACGGTTTGACGGGTTCTGGATTATCGTTACCCAAATAGAAACATGGATCCCGTTGTTTTTGTTGTTTTTCATTCTTATTTTTTATTATTTTAAATGGAAACGTGGCGGAACCATCCTTTTTTTCCTGTTGCTTACCTTCGGCATTACGATATTGTGTACCGGCTTGGTAAAAGATTTTGTAGCCAGGTTGCGGCCTAACAATGTAGAAGCATTATCTGAAGTGATACGCATTCTTCAAAAACCCACCAATTACAGCTTTTTCTCCGGCCATGCTTCTTCCAGTTTTTCCATAACCACTTTTGTGGTGCTTGCTCTAAAAGAAAAAACAAAATGGATCTATTTTGCTTATTTGTGGCCCTTGCTTTTTGTGACCAGTAGGATTTTTGTGGGTGTTCATTACCCAAGTGATATCTTTGTAGGCGCTTTGGTAGGGACTGTTTTTGCAATTCTGTTTTACCTGCTCTGTAAAAAAACCCTGCGACACGATAGGTTAAAAGTCAAAGATTTAGCATAAAAACCTGCTTTTTCAACTCATATTTTTTCGTATCTTGATGGATTATTAACCAAACCATCAAACCTATGAGAAAATTACAACTCGCGGTAATGGCCTTACTTGCACTTATTGTAATAGGCTGTACCCAAGACAATCCCCTTACAGAAGAAACACATGAAACCGACCTTACTTCGGAAACTTCACAAGAATTGTTGACCATCCCCCAAATAAACAAAATCATTGACGAGCAACTGCGCCGTACGGGCGATTTCAGTTGGGATAAAACTTCCGATCAGGTGCTGTGGAGTGCCACGGTGCATGGAAGCGGTATTTTGACCATTGGATATGGCAAAAAGGGCGAAAGTTTCAGTGCAAAGAAAAATGCGCGCCTTACCCAATCCAAGAATACCATAGTTTCAGAAATAATAAAACTGGAAAACACCTCTCGCAACGAGACCCTTTTTGAAGATGACGAAATCTTGAACGTGATCGATGTACAGGTAAAATCCTTAAAAACCATTACCGAATTAAGAAAACGGGATGATATAAGGTACATGGAACCGAACGCCTACTCCTTTTTTTACAGTGAGCAATATCCGCAAAACCGCTCCTCAAGCGGCTGTGGCAAAGACGGCAAAACCTTGAACAGCAATGATTACCGCACCATTGCACCGGGATCGTTGGTAAGCTGGACGTATGACGAACACAATATTGAGCAAGCTTGGGCTTATAGCACCGGTGCCGGTGTCACGGTAGGTTTGATCGATACTGGGGTATCCCAAAGTCAACCCCTTTTAGGAAGCAACTTTAACGATGGCTACAGCAATGGACGCAGCATTCAAAAATACGGTACGTTTATCGATTCGCCTTGGTGGTGGAGCAACAATTACGATGGCCCACACGACAAATGCGGCCACGGAACCAGCATGGGCGCGACCATTGCTTCACCCAGAAACAACAATAACTTACCGGTTGGGGTGGCTTACAATTGCAATTTGGTATCCTACCGCGCTACTGAAGATGTGCTGTTGAACGATTACCACGAACGCAAGGGCGTTAAAAATGCACTGCGCCAATTGGCAAACCGGAGCGACGTAAAAATAATCTCAATGTCCATTGGGTATCCGTGGTCCATCAACAACGTAAAAGATGCCGTGCGTTATGCGCATAGCAAGGGGAAATTGATTTTTGCAGCCGGTGGGACGTCTTTGGATTTTACCAATTGGTATCCGGTAATTTTTCCAGCCAGCATGAGCGAAACCGTTGCCGTAACCGGAATAACCGACGATGGCACCTATCAACAATGCGATACCTGCCACGACGGCAGCGAAATAGAGTTTACCATTATTATGGAGCGTGATAGCGACAACAGCCGTACCGGAACGGTATTGGGCTTTTATAATGGCAACACCGATTATGTGGGCGGTTCCTCAGTGGCTACGGCGACCACAGCTGGGATTGCAGCCTTGGTTTGGGCACGTTACCCTAACTGGAGCAGAAGCCAAGTGTTGAACAGAATGCGTCAGAGCTCCGAGTTCTATCCCAATAAAGACAGCACCAAAGGTTACGGAAATATCGATGCGTTGCAAGCTGTGCAGTAAAATTCAGTTTAATATAACAAAAGGTTCGGAAGTTTTTCTGAACCTTTTTTGTTTGATATTTATACGTATAGGCCTAAATTAGACTTAGGACTGAATCACGTAGGAAATATGACAAAATATTTGTAAAATTAATATTCCGTAGAAATGAAAAAGTCATACGTCATTACTTCTTATGTCGTATTTCAAGTATGTTTTGTCATTTTATTTTACCCGGCTCACCGTTAACCCATCCCGAATGGGAAGCAGCACTGTTTCCAGTTTAGGGTTGTTGTTGAGCAGCGTATTGTATTCCAGCAGTGCTTTTGTGTCTTCATCGTCTTTTTTAACAGGTTCAACCACTTTTCCGCTCCATAACACATTGTCACTTAAAATAACCGAGCCGCTTTGTAGCTTCGGAAGAATAATGTCGAGGTATTTTGGATAGTTGTTTTTATCGGCGTCTATAAACACCAAATCGAAAGTTTGCGATAGCTTTGGGATGATTTCCAACGCATTTCCGGTGTGTTGTATTATCCGCTCTCCAAAACCGGAAGCATCAAAATATTTCCTTTGAAAATCATGCAATTCTTCATTGATATCAATGGTGTGTAATTCACCTTCTTTTTGCATTCCTTCAGCCAGACACAATGCCGAATAGCCGGTATAGGTCCCAATTTCCAAAATATATTTGGGATTTATTAATTTCGAAAGCATACTTAACACCCTTCCTTGCAGATGCCCGCTCAGCATACGGGGTGCCAATACTTTTTGCCAGGTTTCCCTATTTAGTTTTTGTAGCAGTTCCGGTTCGGGTTGCGAATGGTTTTCTACGTAGGTGTTTATTTCTTCGGGAAGGAAATCCATTAGCCAAGAATTCTATTAACCAGCTTCTTTTTAGCAGCTTCGTCATCGCCGCAAAGCCATTGTATTACATTGTCTTCCCAGATAGCATCGCATTCTTCTTGGGTTAAAATATCGCGTTCTTTGGCCAGATCTAAAATTTTACCGGGATAAGAGGATTGTACGGCACTTTCCATTTCGCCAAGCGGATAGGGGTCGTCGAGCCCCATCAATACTTGTTTGGCATTTTGATTTTCAACCAGTAATTTCAACGAACCGGTATCGTGCACCAAGGTGTCAAAAAAGATATTTTTATGCCCAACAGCCTTTCGCGGATGTACTTTGCCTTCAAAAAGATCGGGGCGACCATCAAAACCTTGTATGCGGCGGCCTAAATTAATTTGTGCCAATTGCCCGCCGTGGGCGAAACACGTGCGCATGTTGGGGTATTTATCGGCATAGCCGTTTAAAGTTAAAAAATGATAGGCATCGGCACATTGGGCCAACATCCAGATGAGGTGGAACCGCCACGCGGTGTTTTCGAGCTTGATGAACTTTTCGCCATCGTACGGATGAATTTCAACAGCGAGATTGTATTTACTCGCCAATTCAAAAATGGGTTCATTTTCTTCATCAAAAATACAGCGCCACGTTCCTATGGTGTCCATATAGTGCGTAGGCAGGCATAAAAGCTGTAAGCCCAATTCTTCCACACACCGTTCAATTTCCCATAAGGCGCCGCGTACAAACCCTGGGTGCACCACAAACCCGCAAGTAAATTTCGACGGATTTTCGTGCTGTACTTTTGCGTTAAAATCATTCTGAAACCGCAAAGCCTGTTTCATTTCTTCAACCCGAAGCCCATTTCCGTAGAGTTGTGAAAGGTTTAAAACCACCGCGTGGTCAATTTTGTAGCGTTCCATCCATTCCAGCTTTTCATTTAAAAAGAAACTGGAATCGGTCACGGGCCGGCTCCAATCTTTCTGAAGCATGAATTTGCGATCTTTGTCAACCCAAAAAATTCCCTTGTCCTTCATGAATTTTGGAATTTCTTCAGGATAAGGAAGCAGGTGCGAATGTCCGTTTATGCGAAGTTTTCGTTTCATATTCTTTCAGCCTACAACATTGTTTAATTAAAAGTTCAATTTTTAAAGGTACAAATTTTTAGAGTGATTTTGTCCGGCCGCCATCAACCGGTAAGTTAATGCCATTGATGTAACTAGCTGCTTCACTGGCCAAAAATGCAACCGCATAGGCGATTTCTTCAGGTTGGGCAAAACGTCCGGCAGGAACGATGCTTTTCATAAATTCGGCTGCCTCTTCTTTACTACTGTCTTTCTTTTTGGCAGCGTTTTCTACGATACTGTCTAAGCGGTCGGTAGCGGTAAAACCGGGCAGTACGTTGTTTACGGTGATGCCAAAACCACCCAGTTCGCCGGCCAAGGTCTTGCTCCAGTTGGCAACTGCACCACGAATGGTATTACTTACGCCCAAACCTTCAATAGGTTGCTTTACTGAGGTGGAAATAATATTGATAATACGCCCGTAGCCTACTTTTTTCATTCCAGGAACAACCGCTTGTACCAATATTTGATTGCAGACAACGTGTTGTGAGAAGGCTTTGGTAAACTCTTCGGTATCGGCAGAAAAAATTGGCCCGCCTTTTGGGCCACCGGTATTGTTTAATAAAATATGGAAAATTTTGTCTTTGGTAGCTTCTTCAATTTTTTCTTTGAGTGTTTCGGGGTTTGAAAAATCGGCTACTATATAATCGTGGCGTTGTCCGTCACCTGTTGGTAATTGGGAAACGACATCTTTCAGTTTATCTTCATTTCTGGCTACTAAAGTGACACTTGTCCCTAACGAAGCCAATTCCATGGCAGATGCTTTTCCTATTCCGGCTGTACTGCCGCAAACCAAGGCCGATTTAAAGTTTAAATTTAAATCCATGTGTTATTGATTGAGCAATTTTTATATCCTTTGTTCTGTAAATATACTATGATTTTATGGGAAGTATAAAGAAGAAAGCCTATTTCTGAAATACGTCTCATTCCATAAATTTTAAGTAACTTGAGCGTTCAATTTTGTTAAAAACAATGCTATGATTTTTATTGAAAATGAAGGGGTTACCAATCCGCACCTTAATTTGGCTTTAGAAGAATACATCGTTAGGAACTTCAGTTTTGACCATGATTACCTGTTGTTTTACATCAACGAACCGTCCATCATCATTGGCCGGAACCAAAACACCTTGGAAGAAATCAATCACGAATACGTGGAAGAACACAATATCAAGGTGGTTCGGCGGGTCTCAGGTGGGGGAGCAGTGTATCATGACTTCGGAAATTTAAATTTCAGCTTCATTACCGATCACGACATCAAAAGCCTGAACAACTTTAAAAAAGTAACGGCACCGGTTGTAAAAGTACTGAACAGTATGGGCGTACCGGCCGAAATGAAAGGAAGGAACGATGTGGTGGCGAACGATAAAAAAATATCGGGCAACGCCCAATTTTCAACCGGAAAGCGGATGGTTAGTCACGGTACCTTATTATTGGACAGTGATTTAAGCGAAGTGGCCAATTCGTTACAAGTTAAAATGAGCAAAATTGAAAGTAAGGGGCATAAATCGGTACGAAGTCGGGTGGCGAACATTTCAGAATTTATGGAAGAAAAGATCGATATTGAAACCTTCCGATCCAAGATTTTGAACGGTCTGTATGAAGAACGGGACGATTTTGAAACCTATCGGCTTACCGATGAGGAATGGGAAGGTGTCCATAAATTGAAAGAAGAAAAATATGACACTTGGGAATGGAATTATGGAAGTTCCCCAAAATTCAACATTCAACGTGAACGCAGATTTCCCGCTGGAACACTGGACCTGCGCCTATTTGTTGAAAAAGGACACATTCAAAACTTTAAGGTGTTTGGAGATTTCTTCGGAAGGGAGCCGGTTGAAAAATTGGAGGAACTCTTTATCGGCGCCCGTTACGAAAAAAGCGATATCGAGGACATTCTTAAAAATGTCGATATCGAAACATATTTCGGCGCCATCCCCAAAGAGGATTTTATCAATTTGGTGTATGGAGCGGATGAGGAAGAATGAAGCTAAATGCTGGAAGTTGGGCCTTCGATACACCTCTTCTATCGTCGAGGCACTCAGGCACCTTTAGGAATCACCTCTTGTCTCACATCTCATATCTAAAATCTCACTTCTAACTATCATACTTAATACAAACATTCTTAGGCTCCGTAAAAAACCGAAGGGCTTCAAAACCACCTTCACGGCCTACCCCGCTGTTTTTCATACCACCAAAAGGCGTTCGTAAATCTCGATTGAGCCACGTATTTACCCAAACAATCCCAGCTTGCAATTGTTTTGATAGTCGCATAGTTCTATCCAAGTTATTGGTCCAAAGTGTTGCGGAAAGTCCATATTGAACACCGTTGGCCATTTTTAAAGCTTCGGCTTCGGTTTTAAACGGCATAATAGTAACCACAGGGCCGAATATTTCTTCTTGGTTTACACGGCATTGATCGTCGTATACTTCAATAACGGTGGGTTGTAGGTAATACCCATTTTCTAAATTATCAACAGTAACGGTTTTTCCGCCAAACAGGATTTTTCCACCTTCTTCTTCAGCGATTTTAATGTAGGACTGTACTTTTTCTAGATGGGATTTCGATACCAAAGCTCCGAGATTGGTTTCAGCATCAAACGGATCACCCACTTTTAATTGCGATATTTTCTCTATAAAATCTTTTTTAAATTGCTCGTAGATGGATTCTTCCACAAAAATTCGGCTTCCACATAAGCAAATTTGTCCTTGATTGGCGAAGGAGGATTTTACGGTCGTTTTCAGCATCGTATCATAATCGCAATCGGCAAAGATGAGGTTGGGGTTTTTTCCGCCCAGTTCCAATGAAAGTTTCTTAAACATCGGCGCGGCAGTGCGGGCAATATGTTCGCCGGTTTTGGTGCCGCCAGTAAACGAAATGGCTTTGATATTTGGGTGCTCTACAATAGCTTGACCGGCAGAAGGCCCAGTTCCCTGAACAATATTTAAAACGCCTTTCGGTAAACCGGCTTTTGTTAGAATATCACCTAACAGATAAGCTGTCATCGGTGTTACTTCGCTGGGTTTTGCTACAACCGTATTTCCCGCTGCGATGGCTGGGGCAATTTTCCACGTGAATAAATAGAGCGGAAGGTTCCAAGGGGAAATGCAACCTACGACACCCAATGGCTGTCGCAGGGTAAAATTCATACTGTCCAATCCTACACTTTCGTGCGCCTCACTGGCAAACTGCGTGATGGCATGTGCAAAAAAACGGAAATTGGCAGAAGCTCTAGGAATATCGATTGCTAACGCTAAACTTAAGGGTTTACCATTATCTTTGGTTTCAGCTTCAGCTAATTTGACTAAGTTTTCTTCAATTAAATCGGCTATTTTTAAAAGGATGCGGCTACGCTGGTCAATAGTGGTGTTACTCCATTTTGGGAATGCTTTTTCAGCTGCTTGGTATGCCTGCGCTACATCATCAGCATCGGAACTTGCTATTTGAGAATACACTTCCCCATTCGATGGATTGTAATTATCCAGCCAGTTGTTGGATTGTGGTTCAGTATATGTTCCGTCGATATAGTTTAGTATTTTCTCCATAGCAGTAGGTTATTTTTTCTTCTCTGATGCAAACAGTTTTTCAAACGCATCGTAAACAGCCAAGTGTAAGGCATCACCGTGATCTTGTTTTTCTAAAAAATGGTAGTATAAACTGGTGTTGCCCTTTTTATTTTTTTGCAGTTTTTTATAAAGCTGTTTTGCCACACGTTTCATTACAGATCCTTCTTCACCGACGGCAACATATATTGACTTTTCGGTGTCGTATGGTTTTGGTTCTTTTTTCAATAAGGATTCATAATCGTACCAAAGGCTTGGACTTACAATAATGTAGTTTTTAAAAAGATCTGGCTTTTTGAATAAGATTTCAGTTGCCAATAAGCCGCCTAATGATTGCCCAATCAATATTTTTTCCGAAGTAACCGGATATTGCTTTTCTACCAAGGGTTGCAGTTCTTTTTCGATGAATTCAATGAATTTTTCTGAATGACCGGTTTCGGGATACTTTTTCACGTACGCCTTATCGGTGGAAGGATAAGTGTAGTCTCTATTTCTGCTTACGTTGGCAACACCAACGACAATGGTTTCTGGAATCATATTGATCCACGAAAAAGATCCAAACTGAACCAAGCCCGCAATATGGATAAAGTCTTCGTCGGCCGACCCGTCCAACAAATAAATAACCGGGTATTCCTTTTCTTCGGAAAAACTATGTGGTAAATAGACGTTCAGAGTCCGTTCTTCTCCTAAAGTTTCAGAATAAAACGTAAGCGATTCGCCTATTGTAAATGGTTTTTTTGAAACTTTAATAGGCTCCGTTTGCGCATAGCTTATAGAAACTACTAAGAGAATAAAGGGCAGAATTGTTTTTTTAATTAGATTCATAATTGTTTGGTTTTATAGCTTAGCCTTCGATATACTTCGGCAAACTCAGTACATCGCATTCCTCCTGCGTCGGAACACTCAGGCACCGCTAATTTTACTAATCGACAGACATTAGTCGATTGGCTTATAGGCCATCGCCTTAATTTCCACCATTAAATGCGGATGCGGCAATTGATGTACGGCGACCGTGGTTCGTGCCGGCCCCGTTTCTTTATTAAAATATTGCGCATAAACTTCATTATAGCCAGCAAAATCATTCATATTGACCAAAAAAGAGGTAACATCGACCACATCGTCCAAGGTGGCGTTTTCGGTGGCGAGGTAGTCTTTTATATTTTCAAGAACAGCTCTAGTTTGTTCTTTAATGTCAAACTGCATACTGCCCATTTCGTCCACTTGGTTGGCCCCGGCAATGGTATTGTCGGGCAATCTGGAACTCGTTCCGCTAATAAATATAAAATCACCTACTCGTTTTACGTGTGGGTAGGCTCCTCGCGGTGTTGCTTTTCCTTCTACCAACTTTCCTTGCAGACGGGAATCTTTTTGTTCTTTTGACATTTTAAATATTTTTATTTGATTATTTACTTTGTCTGGTCGAGCCCTTCGGTTTCACTCAGGATAAACTAAAGTCGAGACCTTATTAAACTATCGAGATTTTGATTGACCTCTCGACTGCGCTCGAGGCGACATTTTCTACTTCAAATTTTTTACAACAGAATCGTCGTGCATGATTTCTTTGGTTTCCCGTTTCACCAATTTTAATTTCTCTTGAAGCGGCATGGATTCGGGTAATTTTCCATCGTCGATTAAATTTAGAATCGCTTTGTCCTGTGCACGGCCTTTTCGCAATGCTTCTTCGTAGGAAATATGTTCGTTAAAGGTAACCAAAGAATATTTACTGTAATATTCCTGTGGAAACTCGGCTTCAAATGCGGTTTCCAGTTTTCTTTTTTTCTGAAACAACGGACTTGCCGTGTGTTCTTTCATTTCGTGGAAGTTGTCCACCGCCAAATCGGCAATGGCATCGGTGTCTTTCTTTCGGTTGGCTTCATATTCTGAAAACACGGTTTCCCAATCGGTTTTTTCATCCTTCTTAGCTTCGTATTTATCTAAAATTTCATCAAAAACCACTACATCTTCAAACGAAGCGTTCATTCCCTGTCCATAAAACGGAACAATGGCGTGCGCGGCATCGCCCAGCAACAGCGTTTTTCCGTAGGTGCTCCAAGGCGAACACTTTACGGTACCCAGCGGTCCGGTGGGATTGTTGAAAAACTCTTCGGCGAGATTGGGCATCAATGCCAAGGCATCTGGAAATTCTTTTTGGAAATATTCGGTAACGCGTTCGGGTGTATTCAAATTTTCGAAACAGTAATCGCTGTTTTTATACGGAAGAAATAGGGTGACCGTAAAACTTCCATCGAGATTGGGCAGCGCAATAAGCATATCTTCCCCGCGTGGCCAAATATGCAGAGCGTTTTTATAGGTGCGATAGCCACCGTCGTTGGTCGCGGGTATTTCCAGTTCTTTATACCCGTGCGTTAACCAATCCTGCGAAAAACTGAACAAGAACTTTTTGTGCATAAACATACTCTGCCGTACCGCAGAGCCCGCACCGTCCGTTCCCAATAAAATGTCACCACTTAGGGTAACCTCTTCGTTGGTTTCGTAATTTTTAAATGTTGCTGAAGCTTGTGGTAAATCAACTGTTTCACAACCGTGATTAAAAATTATTTTCACATTGGGCAGGGCTTCGGCGGCATCTAAAAGCACCATGTTCAGTCCAGGTCGGGAAACAGAGTTGATGAATTCGTTTTTGCGTCCGCTGTATTTGCTTAAAAAGGTATTATTTTCCCGGTCGTGAATCATCCGCCCGTTCATAGGGATACACAGTTTTTTAGCTGCTTCTTCAACACCGGCAAGCCGCAATCCCCGTAATCCCCGGTCACTCAATGCTAAATTAATGGAGCGTCCGGCATCTTGGGTTACTTTTCTTAAATCTGGTCGCTTTTCAACCAAAGTTATTTGATGGCCGCGTTGTGCCAACCGTAAAGCGAGTAAACTGCCACAGAGGCCGGCGCCGACTATTAAAATATTATCTTTTTTGTTCATAATGTATCAAAAATCGATGCAGTCAACTTTTTAAAAAAATATTCTCTTGATTAACCTCTCGACTGCGCTCGAGGAGACAAGTTAATTATTTTAAAACCTCTTTTAACCGTTCCACAAACCCATACACATCGGTAAAACTATTGTAGAGTGGGGCAGGGGCGATACGGATTACGTCCGGCTCGCGCCAATCACTGATTACGCCAACTTCGGTTAATTTGGTGTGTAGGCTTTTATCGGCATCTTTTACTTGAATGGACAGTTGGCAACCGCGTTCTTCGGGGTTTCTTGGTGTGATTACGGAAATACTCTCGTTATTCATTTCATCTAAAAGAAACTCTAAAAATCCGGTCAATGTAACCGATTTTTTCCGCAGGTTTTCAAAACCGGCAGCTTCAAAAACATCCAGCGACGCTCTAATGGCCGCCATCGATAAAATGGGTGGATTGCTCAATTGCCAGCCTTCGGCACCCGGTAGTGCATCAAACTCCTTCCGCATGTTAAAACGGGTTTCTTTGTTGTGGCCCCACCAACCGGCAAACCGTGTTAAATTTTTATTGTTGGCATGACGCTCGTGCACAAAACAACCGCCCAAACTTCCAGGGCCGCTGTTTAAATATTTGTAACTGCACCAAACGGCGAAATCAGCCCCCGTTTCGTGCAAATTTGGCTGAATGTTCCCGGCGCCGTGCGCTAAATCGAAACCTACTTTACAGTTGTGTTTATGGCCTAAATCGGTGATTTTTTTTAACGGATACGATTGCCCGCTGTAATAATTGGTGCTGCCAATCATAAGTAAAGCAATTTCATCACCTTGTTCTTTCAGAATAGTTTCTAAATCTTCAAAACGACATAATTCTTCCCCTTCTCTAGGTTTCCAGAGGATGAGTCCTTCTTTTTCATCGTACCCATGAAACTTTAATTGACTTTCCATTGCGTATTTATCGCTAGGGAAGGCATCGGCTTCAATTACAATTTTGTATTTTTTATCGGTAGGTTGGTAAAACGAAACCATCATTAAATGTAAGTTAGTGGTCAGGGTGTTCATCATCACCACTTCGCTTGGTTTGGCACCTACTATTTTAGCCATGCTATTGGCTAAAAACTCGTGATAGGGCAACCAAGGGTGTTCCCCTTCGGTATGGCCCTCAACCCCTAATTTTGCCCAATCCTGCAGTTCTTTTTGAATGTATTCTGAAGTATTTTTTGGTTGTAGCCCAAGACTGTTTCCGCAGAGGTAAATTAATTCGTTGCCGCTATCGTCGGTAGGAATGTGGAATTTTTTTCTGAAATGCGATAAATTGTCTTCAGCGTCTTGCTGTTGGGCAAATTCAAGCGAGTTTTGATACTTCATATAAAACTAATTTCGTAGGCTAACAAAAATAGCAATTTAATATGGTTTCGTATTACTGAAGTCACTTGCTTGTAGGATAATTTTAACGAACTGATTGTGTGATGTTTCGTACATTTGAATTCATTATGAAGAAATTAGTGCTTCTATTTCTATTGGTCGCTGTTTCGACAACCTGTTTTTCACAATCCATTGCCCGAACGTGGAACGAGGAAGTGTTGCATGGCATTCGCAATGATTTTGCGCGTCCCGTGGTGCACGCACGTAACCTGTTTCATACTTCGGTTGCAATGTATGATGTTTGGGCGGTTTTCGATAAGCAGGCTGCGCCCTATTTCTTGGGAAATACAATAGGTGATTACACCTGTGAATTTGAAGGGTTTAAAACTTCTGAAAACACTTCTGAAGCAACAAAAAAAGCGTTGAGCTATGCTGTTTTTCGATTAATGAAGCATCGCTTTCAAAATTCACCAGGGAAAGAGGAGATTTTTAAATCGATCAACCAAGTAATGAATGAATTGGGGTATGATATAAATTACATTTCTTCAAATTATAAAAACGGAAATCCCGCCGCCTTGGGAAACTATATAGCCGAACAATTGATCGCTTTTGGGCTTCAGGACGGGTCCAATGAGGCCAATGATTATGAAAATCGATATTACGAACCTTTAAATGAAGCGCTAAACCTTGACTTTGCAGGAAATTCAACTTTAGAGTACCCAAACCATTGGCAACCCTTAAAAGTAGAAAACTGGGTGGACCAAAGCGGAAACACCATTCCCGGTGGTCAACCGCCATTTTTAGGGCCCGAATGGGGAGCGGTCGTCCCTTTTTCTTTGAGGGAACAAGATTTAACAACCCATACCACACCAGATTTTGATTACAACTGTTATTACGATCCTGGCGACCCTTGGTACATTCAGGATTTCTTGGGAATGGACGATCCCTACAAATGGAGCTTTGCTATGGTAGCCGTATGGAGCTCGCATTTGGACCCTGCAGATGGAGTGATGATTGATATTTCGCCGGCAAGCATTGGTAATTTTGACAGTACCGATTTCCCCACCACTTTTAAGGAATATAAAAGCTTTTATAATTATAAAAATGGGGGCGATCCCAGCAAAGGCCGTGACCTGAACCCTGTCACGGGAAAACCATATAGAAAACAACTCGTACCACGCGGAGATTACGCCCGTGTGCTGGCCGAATTTTGGGCAGATGGCCCCGATAGCGAAACCCCGCCAGGCCATTGGTTTACCATCCTAAACTACGTAAACGATCAACCTGAGTTAATCAAAAAATTTAAAGGTAGAGGAGAAGTGCTCTCCGATTTGGAATGGGACATAAAATCCTACTTTACCCTCGGAGGTGCGATGCACGACGTGGCTATTTCTGCTTGGGGCATAAAAGGCTATTACGATTATGTACGGCCGGTAAGCGCCATACGGTATATGAGCGATGAAGGACAATCCAGCGACCCCAATTTGCCACGATACAATCCACACGGAATACCTTTAGTAGAAAACTATATTGAATTGGTGCAAGAAGGCGATCCGCTTGCCGGGGCTTTCAATGAAAACGTTGAAAAAATAAAATTGTACTGTTGGCGCGGTCCGAGTAAAATTGTCGATCCCAATGAAGATGAAGCGGGCGTGGGCTGGATTTTGGCCGAAGAATGGTTCCCGTATCAACGTCCTTCGTTCGTTACACCGCCTTTTGCCGGGTATGTTTCAGGTCATTCTACCTTTTCAAGGGCGGCGGCAGAAATTTTGACCTTACTGACGGGCGACCCCTTTTTTCCAGGAGGGATGGGCACTTTTGAAGCTAAAAAAGGCGAGTTCCTTGTTTTTGAAGACGGCCCCAGTGTTGATGTGCAATTGCAATGGGCCACATATCGGGATGCATCGGACCAATGCAGTTTGTCCCGTATTTGGGGAGGCATCCACCCGCCGATCGATGATATTCCCGGACGGATAATAGGCGAGAAATTAGGGAAACACGCCTTTGCATTTGCTGAAAACTTCTTCACAAAAGCTCTTGCCGAAAAAGGGGTGCTGTACCCTAATCCAACTTCGGAAACAGTTACCATCTCGTACAACACAGAAAAATCATTGTATATAAAGGTGTACGATATTCAAGGAAGGGAAGTGCTTTTCCACTTGGCAGATTTTGGAGAAAACCATAAAACAACACTCGATGTTTCAGCATTGCGCCAAGGGATCTATTTTGTAACACTTCAGAATACCGAGAAACAAAACTTGTTTACCGCCCGTTTATTGAAAAAGTAAGCTATTTTTTTACTGAAATATCTGTAAAATACAGTTTAAAATTACCTGTGCTATCTTGGTGCGTGGTGGCGATTTCAAGTCCGCCGTGGGTTTCGTAACTCTCCCAAGTGGTGGTCATGGTAGGGTTAGGATCGTTTCCTTTTCGGTAATTCCATTCACGTATTTTATTATCTTCATCGTAGAAAAAGTCATACGCATCACCGGGAGTATAGCCACCCTTGTTGCTGTAAACAACAGTTAGCTTACTGAGCGTGTCTTTTGAAATAGGAGCCACCACATTCTTTTTTTCTGAAAAGGTCGTACCTTCATCCCAAATAAGGTTAAAGGGCGCCAACAGCCAGTATTTGTCGTTTATGAATGCAGCATCAGTTTTTTGAAGAGTACTGTCCACTTCAGCCCGACGGTAAGTAACCGTCTCCTGCCCTGAAACCATTTGGACTTTGTCATTTTTGGGCATCCAGGTCCAAGAGCGTTCAAAATGGTTGTCGCCCCGATCTACATTGAAGGTAAAGGATATTTCAGAAACATCGTTCCAGTTTCCATATCCATTGGCAAATGCTAAAGCTTGTGCTGTGGTAGGGTTATTGGGCATTTTTTCCTGTTCATCGGCGACCGGGCTTTCTGAATTAATTTCAGTTTCATTATTGTCATCGGAAACGGTTTTGTTGTCTTTACAGCTTATAAAAAGTGCTGAAAAAGAGAGGAATACGATCAGTTTTTTCATAATTCGGTTTTATGTAAAAGTACAGAAACTTAACAAGCCTGCATAAATTTTGTATCTTTATGGAAAACCCTATAAAAAAGAGAAAATGGAATTTACAGTAATCGATAATAAAGACGAAAATCGCTTTGAAGCCAGAATTGACGGGAAAACCGCATTTATTGAGTATAAGCCTACCGAGCACAAGTTGATATTGACCCATACCGAAGTTCCAAAAGAACTGGAAGGAAAAGGTATAGCTTCAGGAATGGTAAAAGAGGTTTTAAAAGAAGCAGAAAAGAGAAAATTGAAAGTGGATCCAGAATGCCCTTTTATTGCCGGTTATTTAAAACGGCATCCAGAATACGAAGGGCATATAGCTGAATGATAAAAAACAGCCCCTTCTTCTGATTTTTACAGAAAAAGGGGCTGCGTATTACGTATTATAAAATTAATCTACTGCATCTTCAACATCGTCGGCCACGTCTTCAATTTGGTCACCAGCCGATTTTTGATCGCGGCAACTTACTAAGCCAGTGCTAAATAGGCCGGCCATAAATAATAATAAAAATACTTTTTTCATAATAATGGTTGTTTAAAGGTTAGTGTTAAATTTAAAATAGTGTTTTCTTTACGGTCTCCTGCCTGTGGCAAGACGGTACAAAATACCAATTATTGCCAGTACCAATAAAATATGGATCAAGCTGCCTACGGCTTCTCCAAAACCGAAATAGCCCACCAGCCATCCAATAATCAATATCACGACAATAAGCCAAATTAAATCTCCCATAATAGTTGTTTTTTTGTTAAGCTGGATTAAAGCTACAATAAAAAAACGTTGGCGCTAAAATTTTTAACCGCTATTTAACCAAAAATGTTAAATGCTTATGAATTACACATCATTTTAACCAAACCTATGTGTTGGGTTTGTTTTGTTAAAATTTATCTGGGTTTTTCATGATTTCTTGGGCCCTGTTTTTTAATGCGGAAAGCTCCTTGGCGGTTTTTTTGTTCAATAGGCTCATCATCATGTTCATACGTTGATTGTTTTTAAAATGTTTCCGTTTGTCGTCCAGAAAATTCCAATAGAGACTGTTAAAGGGACACGCATCGTCTTCGGTTTTTTTGCTCACCGAATACTGGCAATTTTTGCAATAGTTGCTCATTTTGTTAATATAATTTCCACTGGAAACGTATGGTTTTGTAGCGATAACGCCACCATCGGCAAATTGCGACATTCCCCGGGTGTTGGTAATCTCCACCCATTCTATCGCGTCTATATAAATGCCTAAATACCAGGTATCCACCTCGTCTGGGTGACACTGCAACAACAACGCGAAATTTCCCGTGATCATTAACCTCTGGATGTGGTGGGCGTAGGCGTGGTCCAAACTCTGGTTGATAGCGTGGTGCAGGCAGTTCATTTTTGTTTTTCCCGTCCAATAAAAATTGGGAAGTTTGTTTTGGTTATCCAATTTGTTGCTGCGACGGAACCCTGGCATTTCTTTCCAGTATATCCCGCGCATATATTCGCGCCAGCCTAAAATTTGCCGTACAAAACCTTCCAGTTGCGAAATATCGATGCTATTCTTGTGTTCCCGCCAGTGCGAGATTACTTTTTCGAGGACCTCTTGAGGCGAAAGCATTTTGCTGTTCAGGGCAAAAGAAAGCCGCGAGTGAAACAGGTATAGTTGCTCGGTATGCAGGGCATCTTGATAGTCACCAAAATGCTGCAACAGGTTTTTGCAGAAATAATTCAATACCGAAAGGCAATCTTCCCTGCTGGTAGGCCAATTAAAGTTTTTCTTATCAATATTGCCCATGGTTTTAATCCCTTTTTTATTTAAGAGTGAAACGATTTCTGAAACATCTTTTCGAAACCCTTTTTCATGTGGGATGGACGGTGAGCCCTTCCATTTTTTTCGGTTGCTTTTATCGAAATTCCATTTACCACCTTCCGGGTCTTTTTCGTTGCCCATTAATATATTGTGCTTCTTGCGCATGTGGCGGTAAAAGTACTCCATGGTGAGTTCTTTTTTACCTTCGTAAAAGGTCTCCAATTCGGTTCTTTCGGTGTAAAAATGCTCCGTATCATAAGCTTTGGTCTTAATTGAAACCGATTTGCAAAATTTTTTCAACTGTTCGTCCAACCGGTATTCGTCTGGTAGTTGGTGCTCAAATTTTTCAATATGGTGTTTTTCTATTAAGTAGTTCAGGTTTTCCGCCAAGTCCTGTTTATTTTCTGAAGAATCCAGTTTATAGTAAACAACGCTATGCCCACGCGCTTTTAACCACTTTGTAAAATTGCGCATACTTTCAAAAAACGCTACCACTTTTTGAATGTGGTGCGTCGCATAATTGGTTTCCTGCTCCATTTCGGCCATAAAATAAAGGTGGTTTTCATTGGTGCTTGAAAACCAAGAGTGCTGATGGTTCAGTTGGTCACCCAAAACCAAACGGAGGGTTTTTACGTGTTTTTCAGCCATAGTCTTGTGTATTTATTGTCTGGGTCATATCGATTGGATTGACTTTCAATATTAAATTTTCTATCCCTTGGGTCGTTGCCCACCCCCGCATTGTACATCCAGTTGCCCCAATTGCTGTGCACATCGTAATCAATGAGCAGGCTTTCAAAATAACTGGCACCCACACGCCAATCTTGTTGCATTTCCTTAGCAAAATAGCTGGCCACATTTTGGCGTCCGCGGTTGCTCATAAATCCGGTGGCGGCTAATTCTTTCATATTGGCATTTACAAAGTCGTATTTTGTGTTGCCTTCAATCCAATTTGAAATCGTTTCTTCATCTCGTTTCCAAGAATAGGTTTTATCCAAAATACCGCCAATCTTAAAAAGCTTGGCGCCGTGTTTTAGGGAAACGTATTTAAAATAATCACGCCAAATGAGTTCAAAAACAAGCCAATAGGTATCTTGGTTTTTCTCAATTTCGGCTTCGTATTTTTTAACCTCATGATAAACGCTTCGTGCCGAAATGTTGCCATTGGCGAGCCAAGCCGAGAGTTTAGAGCTGTAATCCTTGCCAATCAATCCATTGCGGGTGTGCTTGTATTTTGAAAGGTGTCTGCTCTCCCAAAAATAGTCCTGTACCCGTTGCCATGCCGCTGTTTCGCCTCCTGAAAATGGGAATGCGGTACGGGAATCCGTTTCTATGTTTTTTAAGCCTAATTCGTCAATAGATGGTAAGTTAGTGTTTGTGTTCTCCCAGTTTGATATAGGTTGGCTTTTTGGAACGGATACCGGTTTATGGATGGAAGCGTGTTTTTCACATTGTTTACGGAAGGTGGTAAACACCTCTGGGATTTCTTTGAAGCTTTCATAAGGAATAGCGTCTGGGTGAAATAAAAACTGATCAAAAACCTGATGTAAGTAACATTTTCCTTCAAGTGCGTCCGCTACCTTGTTTTGAACTGAAACTTCGTCCCGCGTCCATTCCTTCTGGACATATATATCGGTAATGGTGTAGCGCTTGCAAAGGCGGGGGATATTTTCTTCTGGTTTGCCAGAATAGATAAAAAGTGGAATGTTTAGTGTTTTTAAATTTTCCGAAAGGTCTTTTATGCTTTCCATTAAAAAACGGGTTCTGAAAACACCGGTTTTCTTGAAACCATATTCTGTTTGTTCAAAATGGCTGGGATCAAAACAATACACTGCAATAATCTTACCTGCTTCCTCACAGGCATTGTGCAGGACTGTGTTGTCTTTAACCCTTATATTATTGGTAAACCACACTAAGCTATGTTTCATTTTTTTTCTTTTTACAACGGTTACTGCAATAGACTACCTGTTCCCAATCGCGTTCCCATTTTTTGCGCCAAGTGAAAGGACGTTGACATACCGGACAGGTTTTTGTGGGGAGGTATTGTTTCTTGTTGCCCATTGTTCTAAGTCAAAATATATTGTGTTTAAATATGTTTTGTTAAAATTAAACAAAATTATGGTTTTTTGTAGTGGTTGTTTTCTTTTTAAAACTTTCGGTAGTTTTTGCCATAAAAAAAAGGAGCAGTTCAGCTCCTTTATGTTTTAAAACTCATATAGTCTATCAATGTGTTGCTTTGTCTTTCAACAGTTCAGGAAATTTATCCTTGAACCTGTTTAACCGCGGAATGGAAACATTTTGAATGTACGGATTGTCGGGGTTGTTTTTTTCATAGTTTTGATGGTAAGCTTCGGCTTTCCAAAATTTTTGGAACGGCATCACTTGGGCTGCAACTTCTCCTTCACCTACTTCTTTTTCCAGTTCGTTTATCTTGTTTTCTATAATTTTTTTCTGCTTGTCATTTTGATAAAACACGATAGAACGGTAGGAGCGACCCTTGTCCGGTCCCTGGCCATTAACCTGGGTTACATTTTGCGAACCAAAATATACATCAACGAGTGTAGCAAAACTAACTGTATCTGGATTATAAATAACTTCTACGGCTTCGGCATGGTCAGCGTGGTTTCTATAAGTTGGGTTTTTAGCCTCGCCACCGCTGTAACCCGAAATAGCTTCTTCAACTCCTTTTACGCTTTCATAAATAGCCTCGACGCACCAAAAACAACCGCTGGCAAAATACGCATGTTCCAAACCATCTTTGGAAGGTACTTCAATGGGTTCTTGATTTTTCTGGGCCATCGCTTCGGCTTCTTTATTTTTTTGGTTGGATTGGCAGGATACCTGAGCCGAAAACAAGAGGGCAGCGGTTACAATTAAGAAAATTTTATTCATAATACTTCTTTTTTGAATAAGTCGATTTTGATGACAAACCTTTCAGAAAAGGTAACAAAAAAAGCCCTCACGGACTGTGAAGGCTTTGTTATAAATTGTAAAAAAGTAGTTTATGAAACTTTGGTGAACAGCTTGTCCATTTTTTCTTTTTCTTCATCTGCAAGGGCGGGATCCACTAAAATACGACCACTGTGCTCGTCGGTGATGATTTTTTTTCTTGAAGCAATTTCCATTTGCACCTGTGGGGGAATTGTAAAGAACGAACCGCCAGAAGCACCGCGTTCTACCTGTACTACGGCCAAACCGTTTTTCACGCTGTTGCGAATGCGCTTGTAGGCTTTTACCAAACGTTCTTCGATTTTCTTTTCGTATTTCTCAGATTCTTTGATGAGGGCTTTTTCCTCTTTCTCTGTTTCAGCAAGGATATCGTCCAGCTCGCTTTGCTTGTGTTTTAAGTGCTCTTTGCGCTCTTCAAGTTGCTCCTTGGTTTGCTCGATAACTTCTTTCTTCTGCTCTATCTGTGCTTTGAACTCGTTAATGTGTTTGTCGGCCAACTGAATTTCGAGTTCCTGAAACTCGATTTCTTTGCTCAAAGAGTTGTACTCTCTGTTATTGCGCACATTGTCTTGTTGTGCGGTATATTTTTTTATGAGCGCCTTAGACTCTTCAATACCGTTTTTCTTCTCTTTGATGTTGTTTTCAATAACTTCAAGATCGGTGTTCAATTTTTCAAGACGGGTGTTCATTCCGGCTACTTCATCTTCCAGGTCTTCTACCTCTAAAGGCAATTCACCGCGAACGTTGCGGATTTCGTCAATTCTGGAATCAATCAATTGTAGATCGTACAGTGCTCGTAACTTTTCTTCTACAGTGGTTTCTGTTTTCTTTGCCATAAATTAAAAATAGCTAATAGGATTGGTGTTTATTTGTGATAAAACGATCCTGCCTCCCGGCAAGGCAGGTGCAAAATTACTAATTTTTTTTGTAAGGAAAGAAACTAAAAGGTCTTTTGTGTACTGTTCGCTTTCGTAATGGCCAATATCGCATAGCAGGATCTCGTTTTCGGCGGTAAAGAAGTCGTGGTACTTTAAATCGGCCGTCACGTAAGCATCGGCCCCTGCTGCTTTGGCGGCTTTTATGGCGAAACTTCCGCTGCCGCCCAAAACCGCCACTTTTTTTATTTTTTTATGCTGAAATTTTGAATGCCGAACGCAACCGGTCTGCATGGTTTTTTTAATAAAACTTAAGAAATCTTCTTCGGAAACTTCATCTGAAAGCTCCCCTATCATTCCCATCCCTAACTGCTGGTTTTTATTTTCCAAAGTCGTGATTTCGTACGCGACTTCTTCATAAGGATGTGCATTAAAAAGTGCTTTCAGTATGTCGTTTTGCTTGTGTTTGTGAAAGGTTATGCCCATTTGCACCTCTTCTTCAAAATGAGTTTCCCCTTTGTTTCCCACCGTTGGGTTGCTGGCTTCGTTACCGTTGAAACTGCCTTGCCCTGTAACATTAAAACTGCAATTGCTGTAATTGCCAATTTCGCCAGCTCCAGCGTTAAACAGTGCTTCCCGAACGTTTGCAGCATCCTTGACGGGGACAAAAGTGAGCAGTTTTTTAATGGAACCTTCATTGGGGATCAACACTTTCCTGTTGCTGAGGTTCAGTTTTTCACAGATCATGGCGTTAACACCGTTCCACGCATTATCCAGTGCGGTGTGTATGGCAAAAATATTGATATCATTCTTGATGGCCTTTTGCACGGTGCGCTCCACATAGCTGTTCCCGGTCAATTTCTTCAATCCTGAAAAAATTATGGGATGGAAACTCACAATGAGGTTGCAATTTTTTGCGATGGCTTCGTCAACTACTTCTTCCAAGGTATCTAAGGTTACGAGAATCCCAGACACCTCGGCGTTTCTATCGCCTACCAAAAGTCCGGTATTGTCAAAACCTTCGGAATAGGCGAGGGGGGCAAAATCGTCTAAAATCTGTATGATATCCTGTACTTTCATAAATTGCAATTTAATTTCCGTAAAGATAGTGGTTTCGGGCGTTTATTCATATTTGTATCAACTTGTTTGTGATTTTGCATTAATTTTGAAACCATAACCATCATATTCCCGGTAATTAGTACTTTCGCTATATGAAAACGCTGCGTACCCTTTTGTTTCCTTTTGCTGTTCTGTACGGTTGGGTAACTGGTTTCAGAAATTATCTGTACGATAAAAACATATTAAAAAGCAAAGCATATAACCTGCCCATTATTTGCGTGGGGAACCTTTCGGTTGGGGGAACGGGAAAATCGCCCATGATTGAATTTTTGATTGAAACTTTACAGGATGACTATAAAATAGCGGTGTTAAGTCGTGGTTATAAACGAAAAACGTCGGGTTATCTGGAGGTGTTGCCCTCGCATACTGCTGAAGAAACTGGAGACGAACCGCTTCAGTTTAAAAAGAAATTTCCAAAGGTTACCGTTGCCGTTTGTGCAGACCGAAGAACGGGAATTGAAAAACTGAAGCAAAAAGCAGAAGTGATCTTGCTGGACGATGCCTTTCAGCACCGAAAAGTAACGGTCGATACCAACATCTTGTTAACGCCTTTTCACGATTTGTACATTAACGACTATATGTTGCCTACAGGTAATTTGCGGGAGCCAAGAAGCGGTGCCGAGCGCGCTGATATTATTGTGATTACTAAGTGCCCCGATAAAGTACCGTATTCAAAATTGCAGGAAATTGAGTTTAAATTACCCTTGCAGGAGCATCAAAAGCTGTATTTTTCCTCTATTGGCTACGATGGGTTAATTTACGGAAAAACCGAAACCTTGCCTTTGGAGTACCTAACAGATAAGCATTTTACTTTGGTTACCGGAATTGCAAACCCTGCCCCGTTGGTTAAGTTTTTAAAAGACAAAGGATGTCGTTTTGAGCATGACAGCTATGCAGATCACCATCATTTTTCTGCTGAAGAAATTGAAAAATTAAAAGAAAAGGAACTCATTTTAACCACCGAAAAAGATTTTATGCGGTTACAGCATAAACTGGATAAATTTGCACTGTATTACTTGCCTATAACCACCAAAATAAAAAACGGACAAGAAGCTTTTTTAAAGGAAACAATTTTGCAACGGGTGACGGCACGGTTTAAGGCTTAGCTGTCAACGGGAGCTTTTCTGTTTTTGATGGTTCTATAAATTTTTTCGAAAAACTCTTCGGTTTTAAAAGGTTTCGGGATGATGTCGTTAAATCCGGCACGGTAAAAATCGTCCAGGTTTTCATCTACGGTAACCGCGGTTAATGCGATGATGGGAATTTGCTTATCAAAGTCCCTTATTTTTTGAGTGGCTTCAATACCGCTTATTCCTGGCATGTGAATGTCCATTAAAATAACGTCGAATGTATGTTCCTTAACCAATTTTATGGCATCCATACCATTATCGGCTACCTCGCAGTGCATATTGTTTTTTTCCAATATTTTTTTAGTAATCATTTGGTTGATCTTGTTGTCCTCAACCACCAAAATAGACTTGTTCTCTAGGGTTGCGTAATCTACATCGTGAGTGGGTGTTTTTTTGTTTTTGTCTTCCTGGGCTTCTTCAGGAACCGCCAATGTGATATTGAACCAGAACTTAGAGCCTTTGCCCAATTGGCTTTCCAGGTTGATTTTACTGTTCATCAGTTCAAGGAGGTTTTTCACGATGGAAAGACCAAGGCCGGTACCGCCAAATTTCCGGTTTATTTGAAGAGAGCCTTGAGAGAATGTTTCAAAAATGCTCTTTTGCTTTTTGCGCGAGATACCTACTCCATTGTCTTCAATTTCAAAATGAAGTTTCACTTTGTTTTTTTGCTGTTCCATACGTTGAACACGAACGGTAACATCGCCATTTTGAGTGAATTTTAAGGAGTTACCAATTAGGTTTATCAAAACTTGTGATAACTTTAAAGGGTCGCCCACCATTTTCTGGGGAATGTTTTCGTCAAACTCTAAATGAAGGGTGTTGTTTTTGTCGTCTGCAGATTTTTTAAGCGCTATCAGCACGTGGTCTATTCGCTTTTTGAGATTGAATGAAGTACGTTCCAGTTCTACTTTGTTTGCTTCCAGTTTATTGAGGTCCAGTATGTTGTTGATGAGGGAAAGTAAATACTCCCCAGAGAATTTCAAGGAATTTAAATGTTCCCGCTGGTGTTCCTTGGGGTTTTCTTCCAGCAACAAATGCGTAAGCCCCGTAACGGCATACAGTGGAGTCCGCAGTTCGTGGGTAATGGTAGATAAAAACTGCGCTTTGGCCAACGAAGCCCGTTCTGCTTTCTCCTTGGCCATTTGCAATTCGGTGTTTTTGTCTTTTAACAGGTTATTGGCTTTGGCCCTGAGGTTGTTGTTTTTGTAAAGCGATAAGGTTAACAGCGAAAGGATAACAATCAACGCAATGCTTAAACCCGTGGTCATTTGGGTGAACTTAATGGACTTTTGCTTTTTGTCCAGGTCGTCTTTTTGAGTGGCAATGATTTCATTGAGGTCGCCCACGTTCGATTCTACATCCACCCCTTTTGAAACGGCCTCCATATATGTTTTATAGAGCGCTTCTTTCTGTTTTTCGTAGATTGATAGGTTTTCTTCGGCTTTTTTAAAGTTGTTTTCCTTTAAGGCGATATAAGAAATGATTTTGTAACTCTCTGCTTTTAATTTTTTAAAGGCATTGGCATCTATTAGTACCAGTGCTTGATGGAGGGAATTTTGAGCTTTTCTTAAATTGGTGGCTTGAGAACCGCTGTCCAGGTTTATAAACGCTTCGGCCTTTTTTAAATGGGCTTCTGCTTCTTTGTAAGTAAAATCATTGATCCGTAGCAAAGGGATGGCAGCATCAAAATAATTTATGGCCGTTTTATAGTTGCCTTTTTTTAATTCTAATTGACCTAAGCCTGAAACAACTTGTCCTTGTTCGGCTTCATTGTTTAAGTTTATGAAAATTTTATAGGCGTCTTTTAAAAAAAGTTCAGCCTTTTCATAAGCTCCAGTGTTCAGCAGTATAAGGCCTTTTAAGGTATAGGCTTTGGCAATTTCGTTTTCTGTATCGGTGTCGAGGGTTTCCAAGAGCACGATCGATTTGTTGATTTCCTCTAAAGCTTTCTGAAAGTTTTGCAGGTGGTAGTGCAGTTCGGCGATATGGTACCGAATGTCCGATTTTAAAAGCTTGTCCTTAGAGGTCAACGCTAATTTGTTGGCCTCGTCAAGGTTTGTCATGGCTTCTTCAAAATCCTGTTTGTGTATGGCATCAATTGCTTCTTTGCGGTGTTTGTTTATTAATGCCACCGTATCTGTATCGCGTTCTTGAGCCATAACGCTTCCCAACACGAACAGTAGCGTAAAAAAAAGTGAAAGCCACTTATGTTTCAATAATGCTTTTTGCATTTGCACCTTGTACTTTGTCGCTAAATATAGTTATTTAATCGAAACCTTTGTGATTAAATCGATTATTCTCGATGAATAGCCGCGCTCATTATCATACCAACCTATGATTTTTACCATCTTTCCGCCAATTACCGAAGTCATCCCAGCATCAAAAATACAGGAATGCGAATTGCCCACTATGTCTATCGATACAATGGGGTCTTCGGTATATTGTAAAATATTTTTTAAACCGGTTTCTGAAGCCTTTTTAAACGCTCCGTTTATCGCTTCGATGGAAGTTTTGTTTTTCACATTTATGGTAATATCGCATAAAGAACCATTGGGAACGGGGACCCTAATGCCACAACCGCCGATCACTGAAGCCAGATCGGGGAAAATTTTAGTGAGTGCTTTCGCTGCTCCAGTTGTAGTAGGAACAATAGATTGTGCCGCCCCGCGGGCGCGGCGCAAGTCTTTGTGAGGTTGGTCATGCAAACTTTGATCGGTGGTGTAGGAGTGTACCGTGGTAATATACGCTTGCTCGATTTCACAGAGGTCATGAACAATTTTAAGCATTGGTGCCGCATTGTTGGTGGTGCACGATGCATTGGAAACAATAGTGTCATTTTGGTCCAAAATCTCATCGTTTATGCCCAATACCACGGTTTTAATATCGTCTTCAAGTGGCGGAACCGAAAGAATCACTTTTTTTACATTGTCTTTTATATGTTGCTCCAATTGTTCGCGAAGTTTGAACTTGCCAGTACTTTCCACCACCACATCAACGCCGTCCCAGTTAATGGCCTCGATGTTTTTTTCTGAAGAAAACCGGTACGGGTTGCCGTTGACCAATATACTGTTTTCGGTATAGGAAACATCTTCGTGCAGCACACCATGCACACTGTCGTATTTTAGTAAGTGCGAGAGGGTCCTGGCGTCGGCAAGGTCGTTGATGGCCACCACTTCTATAGTTGCGTTGTCTAGCAACAGTCTAAAAAGACTTCGGCCAATGCGGCCAAAGCCGTTAATGCCAATTTTAATGGGTTCTACCATATCGATTTGCTTAAGTTAAGTGCTTTTGGGCTTTGTACGAAGAGCGCACCAATGCCCCGCTTTCCACGTGACGGAACCCCATATCGAGGCCTATTTCTTCATATTTCTTAAACTGTTCGGGAGTAATAAATTCTTTTACCGGTAAATGCTTTTTCGAAGGTTGCAGGTATTGGCCAATGGTAACAATGTCCAGCCCAACGGAACGTAGATCTTTCAAGGTTTCCACCACTTCGTTTTCTTGTTCGCCCAAGCCCAGCATTATTCCGCTTTTGGTACGGTCGATGCCCTGTTGTTTTAAGTAGTTCAACACCTCTAAGCTGCGTTCGTATTTTGCTTGGATGCGTACTTCACGGGTCAATCGTTTTACGGTTTCCATATTGTGCGAGACTACCTCGGGCTTAACAGCAATAATGCGATCTATGTTCTGGGTTACGCCCTGAAAATCGGGGATGAGGGTCTCCAAGGTAGTATTGGGGTTCATGCGGCGAATGGCCTTTACCGTTTCGGCCCAAATAATGGAGCCCATATCCTTTAAATCATCACGATCTACCGAGGTGATCACGGCGTGTTTAATATCCATTAATTTAATGGAGCGGGCTACTTTTTCGGGTTCGGCCCAATCTATGGTATCTGGCCTGCCGGTTTTTACGCCGCAAAAGCCGCACGAACGGGTACAGGTGTTGCCCAAAATCATAAAAGTCGCGGTGCCTTCGGTCCAGCATTCGCCCATATTGGGGCAGCTTCCGGAGGTGCAAATGGTGTGTAGGTCGTATTTATCGACCAGTCCGCGCAATTCGGTATATTTTTTTCCGGTGGGTAGCTTTACCCGCAACCATTTTGGTTTTGGGGCGGGTTTGGTGCGTTGCAAAGTTTGTGTGCTCATACCGAGCAAAGATATAAATAATTAAAGCTGTTTTTCGATGTTGCAGCGTTAAAATAGACGCTGGGTTTATTTGCTTTGTTTGATTTTGATTACAAGGTTTTAAAATATAAGTTCTGTGATGTTGGGATTATCTATAATTGTCCATGATTAGTTCGGACAAAAGTTTTCGAGCCCGCAACAAACGCACTTTCACGTTGCCCAGCGGTTGGTTTAAGGTGGTGGCAATTTCGTTGTAGCTCATTTCCTGAAAGTAGCGCAAATTGATCACTTCTTGGTAATGTGGTTTTAACTTTTTTATATATTGAAGCAGTTCAGCGAGATTTTGCTCGGTAATCAACTTGTCTTCGGGCGTGGGGGAGTGGTCGGCTATTTTTTGAATGTGTTCGGCAGAAGTTTCAGTGGTGTTTTTGTAGAGCGAAGCATTTTTCTTTCGGCTTTTGTCTATCTGTATATTTTTTGAAATGGTGACCAACCAAGTGGCAAATTCGTATTGGGGATCAAAACTTTCAATGTTGTCAAACGCTTTTGCAAAAGTTTCAATGGAAATGTCCTCGGCCTCATATTCATTTCTTACCCGTTTCAGTTGAAACCCATAAACCGTGTTCCAAAAGGTATCCAATAAAAACTTAAAGGCACTCTGTTTGCCGTTTTTGGCTTGTTCTACTTGTTCTATAATATCTTCCTTGGTTACTTCCACCGGTTGTGTTTTGTTCTGCTATTCGAAATAAAGATACTCATTTGGTAGCATACCAAAAACAGTTCAAACAGTGGAATGTAAGGGGCAAGGTCGCTTTCTTTCAGCTTTTTGGCGGCTTTGCCTACAATTATGTACTGAAATATAAAACGGAACAAAATTAAGGCTAAGGTGATTTTCCAACTCACAACTATAAAAGAAATGATGCTCAACACCCAGAATAGCAGGTTTGAAGTATAAAACAATCCCAATAAAAATTTATGAATTGGTTTATAGTGTTTGGCCGTGGTGATGTGCCTTTTTTTCTGTCGCCACCAGCCTTTCCACGTTTTTTTTGGAATGGAATAGGTGAAAGCTTCTTCGGAAACGCATATCGCTGTATTTTCGGGTGTTGCGGCTTCGTTAACAAATAAATCGTCATCCCCAGAAGACAATTTAATATGTGACATAAAGCCTTTGTTGTCATAATATAGTTTCGCGGTATACGCCAAGTTGCGGCCCACGCCCATATAAGGCATCTTCGCCTTGGCATACGAAAAATACTGTAGGGCGGTCATTAAAGTTTCAAAACGGATGAACCGGTTCAACAGTCCAGGTTTTTTTTGATAGGCCCCGTACCCCAGAACAAGCTGTTTCTCTTCTGAAAAATGGGCCGTCATGGTTGTAAGCCAATCTTTTGAAGCAGGTTTGCAATCGGCATCGGTAAAGAGCAGATGTTGGTTTTTGGCCCGCTTCAATCCTAAAGTGAGCGCATATTTTTTATTGCCCCAAAAAGCCTCGTTGTTTTTTACTTTTACAATCTGTATTTTAGGATGTTGTTCCTTAAACCACTCCATAACCGCCAACGTATTATCAGATGAGGCATCGTCGATCAAGATGAGTTCAAAATCTGGGTGGTTTTGTTCCAGCCAGAAAGGGATGTGTATTTTAAGGTTTTCGACTTCGTTTTTGGCACAAACGATCAAAGAGACCGGTTGCAATTTTGCTTTAGTGCTACTATTGGATTCCTTGACTGCGCCCTGTATGGTTTTGGGTGCCGTTTCGGAAGTTTTTGAAAACGAAAATTTTGAAAAAAGGAGGTAGTAGCCGCAGTTTATGAGCACCACAGCGGCAAGTGCGTAAAGGAACACCATAGGCTTAGCGGTTTAATGGTATCTGAAACGCTTTTGGCAACTTGTGAAGTTTAAGGCTTATTTGTGGCTGGGTTCGGAGCAATTTTCAAACTCGTCCGGACTTTTTCCGCAGAAACCACAAGCTTCACCCTCTTTGTTTAAAAAGGGGTTTTGGCTGGCACAAGTACCGGCAAATTTACCGTCTTTCTTGCCCCATATTTTAATGGCAATTCCTGCAAAGGCCAATAATAACAATCCAACTGTGATAAGTAAAAGTTCCATAGCATATTATTATAGTGCAAAAATACAATCTTTCTTTTGGTTGTGGTTCGATTTTAGTTAATTTTAGCGTTAAATTCATCTAAAAAAAGATATATGAACCTTTTGAAACCCCTACTGTCCATTTGTATCATAGCTTCTATTTTCTATGCTTGTAAAAACGATACAAAAGAGCCTGTGACAGTAGAGAAAGACGTGGTAAAAACGGCTCCTGAAACGGTAAAAAAAGTAAAAAAAGAGCTTACCATTGCCGAAAAAGAGCAATTGAACAGTGTTATGTCGAAACTAATGGTGACCAATGAAACCAAAAAGTTCGCAAGTGCTCTGGTTAGCAGTGGCCTTACTGATATACTTTCAAAAAATGAAGGACCGTTTACGGTATTTGCAGCTTCCAACGCCGCTTTTGACAGTTTGGACACCGAGCAAAAAAGAACGGTTTTCAACCCTAAAAACATGGAAGCGTTAAAAAAACTGTTGAAAAACCATATTGTGGAAGGCGAAGTGGATTCTTCTGCTTTATTCCAAAAAAGCGGAGGCGGTACCAACACCTTAACAACAATGGCCGGAGCTACGCTAACTGTTTCCAAAAAAGGCAATGAGCTGTTAATTGGCAACGCCAATGGAGAAAAGGCCGTTTTGGGCAAGAGTGATATTGTGGGCTCTAACGGCGTGGTTCACGTGATCAATCGGGTGCTTTTGGTAGATTAAATGATGTTTACTTCAGGTTCTATATAAATATTGAATTGGTCTTTTACGGCCTGTTGAATTTTGAGGGCCAATTGCCAAATCTCTTCGCCAGTGGCCGTTCCGTGGTTTACCAGTACCAACGCTTGATTTTCGTGAACGCCAGCATCTTTGAAGCGTCTGCCTTTAAATCCAGCCTGTTCAATGAGCCATCCAGCCGGGATTTTATATTCGTTTTCTAAAATTTGATAATACGGTGCCTCAGGATGCTTGGACTTGAATTCCTGAAATTTTTGAGAATCAACTACCGGGTTTTTAAAAAAACTCCCGCTATTCCCCAATTTCTTGGGATCGGGCAGTTTAGATTGTCGTATCTCAATAACTGCTTCAGAAATATCCTTGATTGTTGGGGTTTCTATTCCCTTTTCGGTTAACTTTTGTTGAATGGCTCCATAGCCGGTGTTCAAATCGTGATCTTTTTTCGTTAATTGAAAGGTTACCGAAACAATAATATATTTGCCTTTAGCCTCGTTTTTGAAAATAGAATTTCGGTACCCAAAATCACAGTCTTCTTTAGTGAAGGTATGCTCTTTTCCCGTGGCTATTTCAATTGCATTGCAACTTACAAAAGTATCTTTCAGTTCAACGCCATAAGCCCCGATATTCTGGATGGGGGCCGTGCCCACATTGCCAGGGATTAACGAAAGGTTTTCCAGTCCGCCATAATCTTTTTCCAAGCAATACCGTACAAATTCATGCCAATTTTCGCCAGCCATGGCCTGTATGGTTACTTGGTTGTCGGTTTCAGAACAAATTTTTATTCCTTTCAGGTTCAGGTAAATTACCAAAGCATCAATATCTTTGGTGAGCAACATATTGCTGCCGCCGCCAAGTATAAAACGGTTTTCAAGTTTTTTTCTTGCTCCCCCGGTCAGCTGGCCTGAAAGGATTTGCTGTAATTCTTCCACCGAGGTCACCGCCACAAAATACCGGGCAGTACAGTCTATACCAAACGTATTGTAGTCTTTAAGCGATTTGTGCTCCTCAACCTGCATTAGTTATCTGGGTATTGCTCAAGTGCGGCTTTCAGTATGTCAACGGCTTTCAGTAAGCTTTCCCTTTTTAAAACGTATGCGATGCGCACCTGGTTTTTGCCTTCTCCTGGTGTAGAGTAAAACCCTGCAGCGGGGGCGACCATAACGGTTTCGCCATCCAGATCGAAATCTTCCAGTAGCCATTGGGCAAATACATCACTGTCTTTAATGGGCAGTTCTGCAATACAGTAAAAGGCACCTTTTGGGGTTCCAACTTTTACTCCTGGAATTTCTTGTAGTTTTTCAATTAAAAGATCCCGCCGTTTTTTGTACCGGTCAATAACTTCATCAAAATAGCTTTGTGGTGTTTGCAAAGCGGCCTCACTGGCAATTTGCGCAAAGGTAGGCGGGCTCAACCGGGCTTGTGCAAACTTCAATGCCGTGCTGAGCACTTGTTTGTTCTTGGTTACCAAGCATCCAATACGGGCACCGCACATGCTGTAGCGTTTTGAAACCGAGTCGATAATGATGCCGTTTTCGGCTAAGCTTTCTTCTTGTAAGATGGAATAGTGTTCTTCACCGTCGTAAACAAATTCGCGATATACCTCGTCGGCCACTAAAAACAAGTCGTGTTTTTTTACGATTTCGGCCAGTTTTTTAATTTCTTCTTTGGAATATAAATAACCTGTTGGATTCCCCGGGTTGCATATAAGGATGGCTTTTGTTTTAGGGGTTATCAATTTTTCAAATTCTGAAATGGGAGGCAGGGCAAAATTATTCTCTATTTTTGAAATAACAGGAACAATGGTAACGCCAGATGCAGTTGCAAACCCGTTGTAATTGGCGTAAAACGGTTCTGGGATGATGATTTCATCACCAGTATCGGCAATGCTCCCCATAGCAAAGAGCAATGCTTCGCTACCGCCTGTGGTAACAATGATTTCGTCATAATTTACGGGAATGTTCTGCCTGTTGTAATATTCAGCAATCTTTTTTCGGTATCCTTCAGACCCTTCAGAACGGGTGTAGGCCAAAATGTCCAAATGGTGCAAGGTAACAGCATCCATGGCGACCTGTGGTGTTTTAATATCGGGTTGGCCAATGTTTAAGTGATATACTTTTTTGTTGGCTTTGTAAGCTTTTTCAGCAAATGGCACCAATTTTCTTATGGGCGATTCAGGCATATTCTGCCCTTTGACGGATACTTTAGGCATAGCGTATGATTTTTAATCAACAAAGGTCTGAAAAAAATTATAAATACTACCCTGCCGCACATTCTTTCGGTATTTTTTTTTATCTTGAAAAGGTTTGAAAATAATTGATTACATCCAAGCGGCCGCATTTTTTTTAGGTATGGTTTTATGTGCCGGTGCACCAGCCTTTTCCCAAGGGTCTTTTCAGCTTCCCGAGGGCGACAGAGGGGATAGGATTTCTTTTGAGTTGGTCAATAATTTGGTGGTCATTCCCGTAGAAGTAAATGGCGCTACTCTTTCTTTTCTGTTAGATACTGGAGTTAAATCTACGATCATATTCAGTTTGGAAAAACAGGACTCCCTCTTATTAAATACAACTACGCCAATAAGTTTGCGGGGCTTAGGCGAGGGCGGTGTTCTTCAAGGTTTGAAGAGCGAAAACAACACCTTGGTCATTGGTGATGCCGTGAGTAAAAACCATACTATTTATGTTGTTTTCGACAGTTCGCTCAACCTTTCGTCCAGGATGGGTGTCCCCATAAACGGAATTATAGGACTCGATTTTTTTAAAAGCTTTATCGTTAAAACAAATTACAGGTCCAAACGCTTGAAATTTTATAAGCCAGAAACCTATAGTTACAAAGAATGCCGACGCTGCGAGCTTTTCGATTTGTATTTTCACAGAGGGAAACCTTATGTTGACCTCGTTGTGAAATCACAAAAAAACGGAAAAGAGAGGGAGGTTACCTTATTGTTGGACAGTGGTTCCAGCGATGCTTTATGGCTGTTCGATACGGCAGGCTTTCTTGTGGAACAACCCAAAAATTATTTTGAAGATTTTCTTGGATTGGGGCTAAGTGGCCATATTTACGGAAGACGGTCAAGGCTGGGTAAAGTGGTGGCAGGCGATTTTGAACTGGAATCCGTCAACGTGGCTTTTCCCAACAAAGAAGCTATCGACAGCTTGGGCCTTTATATTGAACGGGACGGGAGCTTAGGAGGTGATTTCTTAAAACGGTTTACCGTGACAATGGATTACCAAAATAAAAAGTTGATGCTAAGGCGCAACAGGAATTTTGACAATCCGTTTTTTTACAATATGAGCGGATTGACCTTAGAACATCAAGGGGTCGAGTTGCTTGCTAAAAAAAGCAGGGCTCGTGCCATTAAGGGGTTTCCTAACGAATTTGAAAACAACACAAATGTTGTTTATGATTATTACACCACCACCGAGATTGTTTTGGTGCCCCGCTATGTGGTTGCCGAAATACGTAAAAATTCAGTGGCCGAGCGTTCTGGCATCGTAAAGGGGGACGAGATACTACGAATAAACGGAAAACCCGCACACACCTATAAACTGTATGAATTAAACCGCTTGTTTTCTTCCGAAGAAGGAAAAAGAATCACTCTGGAAGTAAGACGGAACGATAGAGTTTTTAAAGTACGTTTCAGGCTCGAAAAAGTATTATAGCTTAAGCCCAAGCGTGAACACATAGGCGTTGTTTACCGTGTTTACCAGAGCCGTATCGGTAAGTCCAATGTTGTAGAGTTGCTGTCTTCTTTCCTGTTCAGTTCTTACGTAAGAGATATCTAAATAGCAATTGCCAAAGGTATAGCCCAGCCCTAATGAAAACCCATTTAGATCGTCCATTAATTCTTTGTTTTTGTAAGGGCTTTCCTCAAAACGATAACCTGCCCTAAAACTTACTTCGTCCAAGCGGTATTCGCCACCCACCCTAAAGGTAGAAGCGCCTTGGAGCGTATTGTTTATAAAAGAATTTTCTGCAGAAAAAACCGGGTCTGAAGTCGGTTTAAAGCTGATTTCAGAATAGTCTTTATAGGCGTAATCAAAACTTATCAAGCCGCTTTTACCAAAAATGTAGGCGGCACTGGCAGTTAATTTGCCAGGGGTTTTTAATTCGTAATCTTCATAGATGTTCAATACCCTGGGGTCGACTACTGTGGTAGTGTTTTGCCCGTCGGCGGTATGCCGTGTTTCCAAATACTGCGTTGTTTCTTCTGAAATGGTAAACCAAGTGGGCGTGTCGTACGTTAAGCCCAGCCTTAGGTTGTTCGCTACTTTGGCAATAGCGCCAAATTGGGCTGAAAAACCAGTGCCCAATACATCGAGGCTGTTTTCAAAACCAATGCCGTTTACTGTACTTCCCTCATTATTGTTGGCTTCGGCTAAAAAAGTGCTTTGGCGGTAGTCAATAATGTGCGAATTTAAGTTTATCCCGAAGTAAAAATCATTGGTGAATTGTGTCGCCAAGTTCAAAGAGTATTTGCCGCTGTATCCATCGCTTACCAAGCTATATTCCTGGTTAAAATTACCGGGAGCCACGTTTGTTGTGTATTGGGTATTGCCCGAATTTTCGGGCTCCACAGGATCGAAAATAAATCCCTGATACCCTAAAAAGGCGTTTTGTGCGGCAGTGCCCTGATTTTCTCCCAAAAAACTGTATAAGTCTGAAATGCTCTCAGAACCTTGCAGTTGCAACAGGTTCAAAGGAATGCCCTGCGCCTGCTCTAAAAAAAAGTTAGCGATGGAAGTATTTCCTCTCCCCGTTATAAACAGGTCGTTGTCAAAATTTTGGGTGTTGTTGTAGTTTACGCCCAAAGTAAATTTCTTCCAATTTGAATTTTCATCGCGGTTGTCAAAAACAAATATCCCTCCCACTTGGTTGAGGTTTACATCGGTTTTCAGGCTCTTTGCCAACGTGCCAAAATATAGCGATTCGTTATCTTGGTCTTTAACACTGGCAGAAATGCTGGCTTCGTTGCGTAAAAAGACGGCACCTCCAGCAGGGTTGATGGCGAGGGCAGACAAATCGCCACCTAATGCGCCAAATGCTCCGCTCATAGCGTTAAACCGTGCGGTACCCGTGGTGTTTTCTTGACTGTAACGCAAGCCGTCAACAATACTCTGGGCTTGCACCGTGGCCATAGAAATGACCGTTATGAGGAAGAAAATACTTCTTTTCATATCAATTTATTTTTATTTTTTCTGAAATTATCCGCGTCCGCCGCCTCTTCTGCTGCCTCCGCCACTGCTTCGTACCGAACCGGAAGAGCCTGACGATCTGCTAGAGCTGTTAAAACTACTGGAATTGCTCGATCTACTGCGCGTTGAGGGCGAGTACGATTTGGTTCTTCTGGAAGAGTTGTTGCTCCTTATAGAACGGGTGTTGGAGTTTCGCCTAACGTTGTTCGAACTGCTTCTCCTAATTGTTTTTGAACGGTTATTCACCCTATTTCGGTTTTGCCCGAACGAACTGTTCGATCTACGGTTGCTGTTGTTGCTCCTTACCGATCTTTTATTGTTGCGCGATTGTATCCTTCTGTTGAGTTCAGAACGGGAATAAGAACGCCGGTCAACAGTGTTGTTTGAGGATCTGCCACGGGCTTGGGAGTTGTTTCGGTTGTAATCGGTATTTCTTCGGCCGCGGTTGTATGAAACATTGTTGTAATGGCCATTTCCGTAGTAGTTATTATATCCATAATAATTGTTGTAATGGCCATAATAGCCATAGTAAGGATAACCCCAACCGTAATGACCGTAGCCGTAATAGCCTCCATAATATGGGTGGCCCCAGCCCCAATAGCCAATGCCCCAGTATGGGCGGTAAGCGCGGTAATAGGGATAGCCCCAATAACTATTATAGCCCCAATATGGACTCCCCCAATAGCCAAAACCATAACCGCTGTTATACACATTTACAGTAACATTTTCAGCATTGGTGCCCCATGGGCCATAGCCTTCGTTATACTCTTTTTCTTCAATGACGATATAACCTTCATCATCCATATATTCGGTAGTGGTGTAAGCTTCAATATCGGTGAATACCAAGTCTTCGTCTTCAGGTATTTCCTCAAGCTCATTTGCCTTGGTGTTGAAATATTGTTTGTAGTAATTGGCTCGGTCTGAACTGCCTTCGTTCCTGGCTACATCGTCCCCGGAATCGTAAATGCCATCAGCACCTGAATAACCGGAATCGTACGTGCCACAGGAAGCGAGCAGTAAAGCAGCCATTCCCAAAAACAAATAGGGGATTGACTGTTTCTTTATAGTGTATCGTGATTGCATAACTGCTTTTATTTTAATTGTTGGACTTCTTAAAAATAATTAGTTTTGTCGAGATAAACGAGAACAACTAATCATTTAACACTATAAAGCACAACATTTGTGCCAAACTACCGAGATGGCAAAGAACTTAACGACGAGAAGTGAGGATTATTCAAAATGGTACAACGAGTTGGTTATCAAGGCTGACCTTGCCGAAAACTCTGGTGTTCGGGGCTGCATGGTGATCAAACCGTATGGTTTTGGTATCTGGGAGAAAATGCAGGCCGAGCTGGACAGGATGTTCAAGGAGACGGGGCATCAAAATGCCTATTTCCCGCTTTTTATCCCTAAATCCTATTTCAGCAAAGAAGCCAGCCATGTGGACGGTTTTGCCAAGGAATGTGCCGTAGTAACGCATTACCGTTTAAAAAATGATGAAGACGGAAAAGGCATCGTGGTCGATCCTGAAGCTAAATTGGAAGAAGAATTGATCGTGCGGCCCACTTCAGAAACCATTATTTGGGATACCTATAGAAAATGGGTGCAATCCTACCGTGATTTACCATTGTTAATCAATCAATGGGCAAATGTGGTGCGCTGGGAAATGCGAACCCGGTTGTTTTTACGCACTGCAGAATTTCTATGGCAAGAAGGCCATACCGCCCACGCCACCGAAAAAGAAGCCATTGCCGAAGCAGAGCAAATGATGAACGTTTATGCAGATTTTGTTGAAAACTATATGGCCGTTCCTGTAGTAAAAGGATTGAAGAGCAAAAGCGAACGTTTTGCCGGTGCCTTGGAAACCTATTGCATTGAAGCATTGATGCAAGACGGAAAAGCATTGCAAGCGGGGACGTCGCACTTTTTGGGGCAAAACTTTGCAAAAGCCTTTGACGTTAAATTTGCAACCAAGGAAGGGAAGCAAGAATACGTTTGGGCCACTTCTTGGGGCGTTTCCACCCGGTTAATGGGGGCGTTGATCATGACGCACAGCGATGATAATGGCTTGGTCTTGCCACCAAAATTGGCGCCAGACCAAGTAGTGATCGTACCTATTTATAGAAATGACGAACAGTTTAATGCCGTAGGCGAAGTGGCAAAAGATATGCAGGCCAAACTAAGGGCGGCAGGTATTCGCGTAAAATTTGATAACAGGGACACCCACAAACCCGGTTGGAAATTCAATGAATACGAATTGAAAGGCGTGCCCGTACGCATTGCCATCGGTCCAAAAGATGTTGAAAAAGGAACGGTAGAACTGGCCAGGCGCGATACCCTGACTAAGGAATTTGTAAATCAAAATGAGGTGGTTGAAAAAGTTACTGGTTTAATGACCGAAATACAAGAGAACCTTTATAAAAAAGCGGTCGATTACCGAACGGAGCATACAACCGAAGTAGATAGCTACGAAGAGTTTAAAAAAGTACTGGAAAACAAAGGTGGGTTCATTTCGGCACATTGGGACGGCACCGTAGAAACTGAGGAACAGGTGAAAAACGAAACAAAAGCGACCATTAGGTGTATTCCCATAGCTGGTGAAAAAGAAGCGGGAAACTGCATGGTTACTGGAAAACCTTCAAGCCAACGAGTGTTGTTTGCAAAGGCCTATTAATTTTTTTCAAAAAAAACTGAAAACTATTTGCAGAATTGAAAATGTGTTGTATTTTTGCACCCGCCTGAACGACATAAATCGACAGGATTTAAATTGAAATACAATTGGCCCGTTCGTCTAGGGGTTAGGACGCCAGGTTTTCATCCTGGTAACAGGGGTTCGATTCCCCTACGGGCTACAAATTAAAGAAAGAGAATTATGGCGAATCACAAGTCAGCTTTAAAGAGAATTAGAAACAGCGAAACAAAACGTTTACGCAACAGGTATCAGTTTAGAACTACCCGTAACGCTATTAAAAAGCTGAAAGGCTCTACCGATAAGAAAGAAGCGGAAAAGCTTTTTCCTGAGGTTACCTCAATGATAGACAAATTGGCAAAAAACAATGTTATCCACGATAACAAAGCAGATCGTTTAAAGTCACAGATAGCACGCCACGTTGCCACGTTGTAGGCCATAAATTCTTATACAAAAACAAAACCCTTTCAGGAAACTGAGAGGGTTTTTTGATTTTTGGAGGTTTTTCTGAAAAATTCTGGTTAAACCTTAAACGGGACCAACCCGCTGTAATCCCCGCCGTTTCGGGCAATATCACGCACGATGGAAGAAGACACATACGAAACGGCCGGGGAGGCAACCAAAAAAATACTTTCAACATCCATCACTTCGGTATTGGCTTGGGCGATGGTCTGTTCATATGTGAAATCGGCTGTATTGCGAACACCCCGCAAAATATACTGTGCTTTTTCAGCCTTACAAAAATCGGCCGTGAGTCCTTCGTAGGTTTTCACCGCAACGCCCTCAATGTCTTTAAAAGCTTCTTCAATAAACTGTTTTCGGTCTTCAAGCGGAAACATATAGTTTTTTTCGGCATTCACGCCAATGGCGATAATCACTTCGTCGAACAATGGTAAGGCACGCTTTATAATGTCAACATGACCTATAGTGATAGGATCGAAGGAACCGGGAAATACAGCGCGTTTTTTCATTTTTATTTATAATGTTTTATTTAATACCCCATTTAAAAATAGTTCTTGATATATTTTTTCCGCCATTGCATTTCGCAAAAAACACTCGAACTGACTGGTTGCTTTATAAAAGTACGTCCTCTACTAAAATACTAAAAAATTCGGTAAGGGTCATTCCGGCTTCCCGAACTTGCTTGGGCACGATGCTTTCTTTGGACATTCCCGGATTGGTGTTGGTCTCAATAAAATACGGTGTGCCGTTTTGAATAATGAAGTCGCTTCGGGTAATGCCCGTCATATTCAAAACTTCGTATATTTTTTTGGCTTCAGCTTGAATTCTCTCGGTTTCCTCTTCGGTAATACGCGCTGGGGTTATTTCTTCCGAAGCACCTAAATATTTGGCTTCGTAATCGAAAAATTCATTTTCGGAAACGATTTCGGTCGTCGGCAACGCGATTATGTTGCCATTGTGTTTATAGGTTCCCACTTGCACCTCGGTGCCTATCAAAGCGGTCTCGATCAACACTTCATAATCTTCCTTGTATGCTTTTTCAATGGCCGGAAGCAATTCGTCCATTTCTTTCACTTTACTCACTCCAAAACTGGAGCCGGCCCGGTTGGGCTTTACAAAGCACGGCAAGCCTACCTTCTTTATTATTTCTTCTTTATCGATAGCGCTGCCCTTATTTACGTAATAGGAATTGGCGCAGTTAATTCCGAAGCCTTTCAAAACCGATAAACAGTCCCTTTTGTTAAAGCTTAAAGCGGCTTGGTAATACCCGGCGCTGGTTTGTGGCACGCCCACCAAACGCAAATAAGCTTGCAATTGGCCGTCTTCGCCCGGTGTACCGTGAATACAATTGAAAACTGCATCGGGCTTAATGGTCTCTCCGTCCTTTTCAAAGCTGAAATTTTCTTTATGAACTTGATGCCTCGTCCCATTTTCTGAAACGTAAAACCACCCTTCCTGTAAAATATGCACAGGATAAACGTGGTATTTTTCTTGGTCCAAATATTCACAGACCATCGCCCCGCTTTGCAAGGAAATTTCAAGTTCGCTAGAATAACCGCCCATTGCGACGGCAATATGCTTTTTTGCCATACCAAAATTTTAAAAATGACGTTTAGTACCAATTAACCTTATAACATGTAATTGGCACCACAAAAATATCATTAATCCATAGAAAGATACTAACTTTGGGTTTCTTATTTTTGCTTATCAACATTACGTATATGACATTTTTCAGATTCCTGTTCACCAAATCTTTTTTAAAACAATTGTTGCTGGCCATTCTGGCGTTGATTGTATTGAGTTTTTTGGCCATGTGGTGGCTTAAGGCAACGACCAACCACGGCCAAAAAATTGAAGTACCCAGTTTGGGCAAGCTTTCGTTGGATGTGGTAGAAGATAAATTGAACGAGTTGGATTTGCGGTACGAAATACTCGACTCGGCCAATTATAACCCTGATTTCCCAAAGTATTCGGTGATTGAGCAAATACCTAAAGCCGGAAAGTTTGTAAAAGAAAACCGAAAAATCTATTTGTACCTAAACCCTTCCGGTTACCGAAAAATAGAAGTGCCCAATGTTATAGGCCGAACCCGCCGCCAAGCCGAACCCACGTTGTTGGCCATGGGTTTTAAAATAGGAAAGATAAGCTACCGTCCCGATATAAGCGACCAAGTAAAAGAAATGCGGTACAAAGGAGAAAAATTGGAGCCCGGAACCAAAATACAAAAAACCGCCGTGATCGATTTAATCGTTGGAGATGAATCACTGAACCGTGTTCACGATGATCTTGATGACAATGACGAAACCGAAGAAGAAGAAGCGACAGCCACCGAAACCCAGCCAGATGAACGATAACCCTCAAGAACATACTGATAACTCTGGCAATGACGACCTATACGAGCATTACCGTTACGTAGCCGACAAAGGCCAGCAACCCCTAAGGGTGGACAAATATTTGATGAACCGCATTGAAAACGCAACCCGTAATAAAATACAAAAAGCGGCCAAAGACGGAAATATACACGTAAACGACGCCCCGGTAAAACAAAACTACAAGGTAAAGCCTGGCGATGTGGTAACCGTACTATTTGAACATCCGCCATACGAAAACCTGCTGGTCCCCCAAGATATCCCCATTGATATCGTTTATGAAGACGATGATGTATTGGTTGTCAACAAAGAAGCTGGTATGGTGGTGCATCCCGGTCATGGCAATTACACCGGCACTTTAGTGAATGCACTTGCGTTTCATTTTGAAAACCTTCCCAGTTCATCTGGTACTAAAAAAAGCCAAGATCGTCCAGGCTTGGTACACCGTATCGATAAAGACACCAGCGGACTTTTGGTCATTGCAAAAACCGAAGAAGCGATGGCACATCTGTCCAAGCAGTTCTTTAACAAAACGACCGAAAGAGAGTATGTGGCGTTGGTTTGGGGCAATGTTAATGACGATTCCGGAACTGTTGAAGGCAATATTGGCCGTCACCCAAAAAACAGGTTACAGAATACCGTTTTTGAAGAAGATGAAGATGAAATACGCGGAAAACATGCGGTTACCCATTTTAAGGTGTTGGAGCGGTTGGGGTATGTAACCTTGCTTTCCTGTAGGTTAGAAACCGGCAGAACACACCAAATTAGGGTTCATTTAAAGCACATAGGTCATACCTTATTTAATGACGAACGGTATGGTGGCGACAAAATTTTAAAAGGGACTACATTCACTAAATACAAACAGTTTGTGGACAACTGCTTTCAAGTATTGCCAAGGCAGGCACTACACGCCAGAACCTTGGGATTTGTGCATCCTACCACCGGCGAAATAAAACGTTTTGAGTCTAAAATACCGGATGATATGGAGGCTTGTTTGGAAAAATGGCGTAATTATTCCAAACATGTTATTGATTAAAAAACGTAACTTAATAATAAAGACCTCAAAAATTTTCGAACATCTTTGAGGTCTTTCAATTTAACAAGGCAAATAAATTACTTCTTTACCCATTTGGCCGTGTACGTTTTCTTTCCGTTGGAAATGTTCACCAAATACAATCCGCTGGCAAGACTCTTAAAATTGTATGCTATCGTTTCATTTTCAACAATGTTTCGCTCTTCTGAAAAAACCTGTTTTCCATCAATGGTGTACAATGTGACGGTAGCATTTTCAAGCGCTATCGACAAGTTTAAGTTTAATATTCCGTTAGAGGGGTTAGGAGTTAAATTAATGGAGGCTTTTGAAAATTCTTCAATTCCTGTTATAATTTCAGGCACCACCAGACCTTGTCTAGTGTTTTTACCTTTGTAACCATTGCGTATGATTTTATTTTCTTCGTACGGTACATTTAAGTTGTAAGTTGTTACAAATGTAGAATCAACGCCTTGTCCAAAAGTTTGGGTATAGGAGTTTGCGGTAAGATCCATCATTCCGTCATTATCCACATCGCCAATTACGGCTCCGTTTAAAAATGTAAATCCTCTTGGGCGCAACGGAAAGCCATCTATTTCGCCACTGCCATCTGTAGAATAGGCGTGAATATATCCATCGCCGTTGGCATCGGTAAGCACGCTGGGGAAAATAATTTCAAAAACACCATCGTTGTTGATGTCTGCGATACTCAATACGCCTTCGGTACCGCCGTATTTGGCAATGGGAAAGTTGTTTAGGTCGTTTCCGTCCGGGGTAAGGCCGTAAATAACATCGAGAGGGGTGCTATCGCCGCTGGTTGCCCGGTCCGACATAAAAATTTCGAACACGTCATCGCTATCCAGATCGACCACTGTTGCTGGGGAATAGGTCCATCCATCTAACGGAACCGGCCAGCCGGGATAATACGTAGCGTCGTGGTTCAGTACGTAAAACCCTGGGGCGTCCCCGTGGTTGCTTCCTATGATTTCCAAATCGTCATCGCCGTCCAAATCGGCTAAAATGGGAGATTGGTAGGAATATTTCACATTGGGGTCCACTAAGGGGAAATTAGGGAACAATTGCCCTTGGTTGTCGTAAATGCGCATTCCGGTAGAAGACGTTGCAATTACCACATCAGTATTGCCATCATTGTCCATATCGCCAATAGATGGTGTAAAGGCAGGGGTAGCATCAGTCTGTACGGGCCAATTGCTGTTAATGGGTGTGCCGTCTAAATTAAGGACGTGAACATAGCCCTCGGCACTGCCGGCACGTTCGCACGTTATAATGTCCAATGTTCCATTGTCGTCAACATCTGCTACAACTGGGGCGTTAATCATCCAGTTGTCGTTAAAGTTCAAAGGCCAGCCAGCCAGGTCGGCACCGGTGTTGTCCATCAAATAAATACGGCCTACCGTGGTGGGGTAGCCTGTGTTTACGATAATTTCAGGGGTGCCATCTTCGTCGAGGTCTGCTACCGTTGGAGGTAACAATATGGGGCCCAATACTGTTTTTTCCCATAAAATGGTTCCATCGCCTTTTAGGGCAAATAGGGTGGTGTCTATTCCGTAAAGGATTTCATCAATCCCATCGTCATCAAGGTCTGCCAAGGTAACGCCCCGGGTGTTTTTTACTATGGGATTGGTAGGCCTGCCAAACTGGAACAGTTCATTTGCTTGCTGTTTGTTTGTGGGATTAGATAGATGTGCCGGAAGTTGTACCGTTTCTACCTCTAGGGTTCCATCTTCGTTCAAAGTGGCTTTTTTACCTAATTGCGTTTGTGCAACCAAAGAGCCGCAACTCAACAGGATTGCCAAACAAAAAGGGAGTAGTGCTTTTTTCATTGTTGTGTTTTTTTAAATGTTTTTGTAATAATTTGAGGAATAATATACGATTATTTTAACTTATATGGAATTAATCATTGTTTATCATAAAAAACAATAATGGTTACATAGCTTTTATAAGTAACCATTATTTTCTATGCCACAATATTTAGGCTATTTTTGTATAAAAACGCAACACTATGAAAATTGTCATTTCCCCTGCCAAAACACTGGATTACGAGAGTGATTTACCCACCCAAAGAGCTACACAACCTCAATTTTTGAAAGAAGCCGAAACCCTTAACAAAAAACTGGAACGGAAGACCAAGAAAGATCTGCGCGATTTAATGGGCATAAGCGAAAAATTGGCCGATTTAAACTATCAGCGCTATAAAGAGTTTACCACCCCATTTAACAAAAAAAATGCCCGTCCAGCCGTGTATGCCTTTGCAGGCGATGTTTACGATGGTTTGGATGCCTATACCATTTCGGAAAAGAAATTGGATGATCTACAAAGCTCGTTACGAATCCTCTCTGGATTGTATGGTGTATTGAAACCGCTGGATTTGATACAGCCCTACCGTCTGGAAATGGGAACAAAGCTACACATACAAAACCAAACAAATTTATATGAATTCTGGGGCGATTCGCTTACAGAGGCTTTAAACAAAGAGCTGAAAGACGGCGAACTTTTCGTGAACCTTGCCAGCAATGAATATTTTAAGGCCATCAACACCAAAAAGTTGAACGTACCGGTCGTTTCACCCGTTTTCAAGGATTTTAAGAATGGCGAGTTGAAAGTGATTGCTTTTTACGCCAAAAAGGCGCGGGGTAGTATGGTGCGCTATATAATCGAGAACAACGTTAAATCTTTAGATGGCATTATGGGATTTGATTACGATGGCTATTCATACAGTGAAAAATATACCGAAAGTGAAAACGAACCCGTTTTTATTAGATAATGTTCGAGCATAGGCATCCATATCCGCCATTTATCCCTAAAAACGCTACAAAATTGATTGTAGGGACATTGCCTCCGCCCCGTTTCAGTACGGGGGAGTTAAGACCTGGAGACGTTGACTTTTGCTATGGAAGCCGCGACGGACAGTTATGGCTAATCATAGACCAAATTTTTGACTTAGACCTTTCTTTTGAAACCACGGAAAAAGCCATAAAAGAACGCAAGGCATTTCTAAGGGAAAAAGGGATCGGCATTTGCGATATGGTATCGGTCGCCTATCGGGAAAAAGTAGGTGCTTCCGATATTGGGATGCAACAAGCCAGCTTGCGCGATTTAATTCGCATACTTCAAGAGCATCCTACGGTTGATACCTTATTGTTTACTGGTGGGAACAGCAAAAACGGCCCAGAATATTTCTTCAGGAAATTACTCAAAAGATATGGCATTACTTTAAAAGTCATTAAAAACACCGTGCCAAGAGTGCATGAATTTACATTACCTGAAACCTCCAGAACCGTGAAAACGGTATCACTTACGGCACCTTCGGGGGCGGCAAACCGTGCGGTGGGCAGTTTAAAAACCTATAAAAAAATGAAAGCCGATAACCCCCAAATGACCACTATTGATTTTCGAGTTTTGCAATATGGGCCTTATTTTAAGGATTGAAAACATACCTTAATATATAATAACTTTTCTGTGGAAATAAATAGCTGTTTCAATGGTGAAAGTGAAAATCACTTTTCATCTACCCGATTTCTTATTTATGATTCAAAATTTTCAACTGTTTTTTCAAACTGCAAAGCCAAAACGGTATTGACAGCAAAAATTCAGTGTTAAAGTAGCATTTTTTTCTTTTTTCAATTTTAATCCTTACCGTCAATAACTTGTTTGTTTCAATGGGACAGGTGTTTTCTTCAAAAAAATATTTCACAAATATTTCACAAGTTCTTTAACGTTTTTAAAAACGCTTATGTCTTTATAAATCAGTCTATTAAAATGGTATGTTTCTTTAGAATCTTATACGTATTGATTAAAAGCATAAAAATATCTTTTCTGTTAACATAAAATTTGAGTATATTAACGCAGTATTAACTGTTAAATTAAATTTTATAAGACTTATGAAAAAAATTACTTTACTAATGGCATTTCTTGTCACATGCTTTGCATGGCAGGTTAATGCCCAAACGTACAACGGAGACAACACGGGGGCCGTCATTGATGGTTCTGCCGATGTTCTGTCTGTTGCTAATGTGCCTTTAACGGGCAACGTAGGAGCAGGTATTATTATCGAAAATGTTACCATAGACCTTACTCACACTTGGGATAGCGATTTGGATATCTATTTAGAATCCCCTGTGGGAACAAGTTTAGCTCTGTCTTTAAGTAATGGAGGTAGTGGCGATGATTATACCAATACCCAATTTGAAGATGGCGGAGGTGATATCAATGCTGCTTCAGCACCATTTACAGGTGTGTTTGAGCCCGAAGGAGGTACTTTTGCTGCCACTTTTGATGGGGAAGATGCTAACGGCGACTGGACATTGAGAATAGATGATACTTTTCCTGGTAGTGACGATGGAGTGTTTAACTCTTTCTCCATTACCGTTACCCAGATTATTGGCGACCCACCGGTAATTGTGTGTCCATCCGATATTATGGCTGATACCGACCCAGGTGAATGTGGTGCCATCGTAAACTTTGCAGATGCCATAGCATTCGATACCGAAGATGGCCAGATTACAGCAGTACAGACTATGGGGCCTCCAAGCGGAAGTCAGTTTCCAACTGGAGATACTATTGTTGAGTACACAGCAACTGATAGCGATGGAAACGAAGCAACTTGTCAGTTTACCGTTACGGTAACCGATATGGAAAATCCAGAAGCGGTATGCCAAGACCTAACTTTAGAGTTAATGGGCGGTAATTCGGTTTCCATTACACCAGCCGATATTGACAACGGTTCTACCGATAACTGTGGCATAGCAACGTATTCTTTAGATCAAGATACCTTTACTTGTGCCGACGTGGGTGAAAATACCGTAACGTTAACAGTAACAGATGACGAAGGAAACTCTTCTACCTGTACGGCCACTGTAACCATTGAAGACAATGTAGCGCCAGAAATTACCTGTATAGGAGAACCTGGTGTATTTAATGTTTTAGAAGAATTTGAAGCGGCAACTATCCCAGCAGGATGGACAACCGTATTGGAATCTGGATCGCAAGACTGGACATTTGGTTCGGGCGATATGCCAGGAGGTGCTGACTTCCCTACCAACGCTGCCATATTTGATGACGATGCAGCAGGTAGTGGGGCTGTAAACTTAGTTAGATTGCTATCTCCAGTATATGATATCTCTGGCGCAGTTTCAGCAGACCTTGATTTTGACTATTCCTTACAGGATTTTGTAGGTGATGGTGAACTTTCCGTTGAAGTTTGGGACGGAGCCGCTTGGCAAGAAATTCTTTTTGTAACCGAAGATACCGATCCAACAGCTTTTGGATTAACTGATATGATGCCGTATGCAAACCCAGACTTCCAAGTGCGTTTTACGTACGATGATAACGGCGGTTATGCTTGGGGTGCCGGTGTAGATAATTTTGCATTAAACTATGAGCTGTCTACTTCCCCACCTTATGACGTTGTATTGGATGCAGACGGAAACGCAACGATTCCGGCAGACGACCTTATCCAAACAGTTAACGAAGCTTGTGGTTACACCGTAACCGTTGGTGGTCCTGCTACAGGCGGTGGTTCTACCGATGAAACCTTGGAAACTACCTTCGCCGGTGGAAACGGATTGGACGGAAACATGTTCGATATCGTTGCCATTAACGAAGTGGTGATCAACTCGTTTGACGTTAACCTGGATACAGGTACAACCGATGATATTGAAGTATATTACAAGTCAGGTACTTGGGAAGGTTTTGAAGAAGACCCATCTGCTTGGACCTTAATTGGGTCTGCGAATGTTACTTCTGCTGGTGATGGTCTTCCAACACCTTTGAACCTTGATTTGGGTCAAACCATTGCAGCCGGTGATACTGGAGCGTTTTATATCACAACCACTTCTGGTGGTATGAACTACACAAATGGAACCGCTAACGGTACTGTATTTGTAGAGGATGACAACATCCAGTTCTTGGAAGGTTCGGGTAAATCGTATCCTTTCGGAAGCTCTACATTCGATGCTCGTGTATTCAACGGTAATATTTATTATGAAGCACCACTTCCAGTTGATAACGATGTTAGTTTTGACTGCTCTATGTTGGGTGAGAACAATGTTGAAGTATTTGTTACCGACGATAGCGGAAACTTCTCTTCTTGTATCGCAACCGTGAATGTAATCGATGTGACCGCACCAATTATTACGTGTGCTGGTAACCCAGGTCCGGTATCGGAACTGGAAGAATTTGAAGGCGCTACAATCCCTGATGGATGGAGTACAGTTCTTGAAGCTGGTTCACATGATTGGACCTTTGGTAGCGGCGATATGCCAATTGGCGGTGATTTCCCAACCAATGCGGCAATTTTTGACGATGATGAAGCAGGAAGCGGAAACGTGAACCTTGTTAGGTTGTTGTCTCCTGTGTATAACATTACAGGTTCTAATACGGCTTCTATTTCATTTGATTATGCATTACAAGAAATTGGTGGATCAGGTGAACTTAGCGTAGAAGTTTGGGACGGAACCACTTGGCAAGAAATATTATTTGTCGATGTGGATACCGATCCTACCAACACAGGCGCGATTGATATGTTGCCTTACCTAAATCCAGATTTCCAAGTTCGCTTTACTTATGATGATGAAGGCGATTGGGGCTGGGGTGCCGGAATTGACAACTTCCAGTTGGATTATGAAATTACCGACATTACACCAATCGACATCGCTCTTGGACCTGATGGTACAGCAACGATCGATCCTAACAGCTTGATACAAGATGTAGATGAAGCTTGTGGTATTACCACTGTGGCTTCAGATATCACTGAAGTAAGCTGTGCCGATATTGGTACGCCACTTACGGTTACCATTTTTGCAAGCGATGCCAGCGGAAACGTAGCGTCTTGTACTGCCGAACTTAATGTAGTGGATAACTTGGCACCAGAAGTTACGTGTCCAGAAGACCAATCTGTTGATCCAGGAGAAGGTAACTTGTTCTATGAAGTACCAGATTACTTTGCAACTGGAGAAGCTTCTGCTTTAGATAACTGTACCAATCCTGTAACCATTACATCGCAAGACCCAGCTCCAGGAGAGTTGATCGGTGATGGTGTTTACACCGTTACATTAACTGCAGAAGATGAGTATGGAAATGTTGGTACGTGTACTTTTGAATTGACTGTTGAAAGTATATTGGGTGTAGATGAGAACTCTTTGAGCAATTCTATCTCAATGTATCCTAACCCAGCAGATAGCCAGGTTACCATTTCAAATAAATCTGACATCGCATTGGAAAATGCAGTGATTTATGACATCAATGGAAAGTTGATTAACCAGTATGACCTTCGCAACATGCAAGGCCAGCAGGTAATCGATGTATCATCATTGGCTACTGGAGTATATGTGGTACAGATTACGAGCGAAACATCAAGCGTTTCAAAACGATTGATTATCAAGTAATCCTATCATAATAACCAACCAAAGCAAAACCCCTTCACGAATTCGTGAAGGGGTTTTCATTTTTATAAGGTAAAACGGAAAAGGGAAACGATTACTTGTTTTTTGTACCCTTTACGGTTTTGGGCTTTATTTTAAATTTACCTCTCTTTGGGCGCAATTTTCCGTAACTGCCAATGGCAATTTTACCTCGTTTGGTTTTTTTATCGCCTTTTCCCATTATTCTTTATTTTGTTGTTTTTTAATGGTTTTTTCATCAATATCCACCTCGTTGGTTTTTTGATTTGGTTTTCCAGTGGGATTGGTAGGGTTCTCTTGCTTTTCTTTACGTTCAAACTTCTTAGCCATAATAGATTGTTTTAAATTTATATTTCAATCATAAAAGCTAAAAAACTTCCTTCACAATTTATATTAAATGCCTACTAAAGTATGGTTAAAATTACCGTAACCTATTTATGAAGGGATGTATGCCGACAATACCGTCTGTGGTAAGCGCTTTAATGAACGCACTGCCTATAATGGCTCCCTTGGCATATTTGGTTGCAATATTGAACGTTTCGGCATTGTTGATGCCAAAACCAACAATCTGGGGATTTTTAAGTTGTAATCCTTCAATTCTGTTGAAATAAGCAATTTGTTCATCGTTAAATCCGGATGTTTTTCCTGTGGTGCTGGCACTGCTTACCATATAGATAAATGCGTTTGAGGCTTTATCGATTTCCATTATCCGTTTTACCGAAGTTTGCGGGGTAATCAAAAATATGTTGGCGAGATTATATTTTTCAAAGGTCAAGCGATAATGCAAGTTGTATTCGGCTAAAGGCAAATCTGGTAAAATAAGACCATCAATACCAATATCGGCACATTTCTTACAGAATGCTTCCACGCCATATTGCAAAACAGGATTAAAATACCCCATAATAATCAAAGGAATGGAAATTTGCTCTCGAACACCTTTAAGTTGGTCGAACAAAACTTCGGTGGTCATCCCATTTTTTAAGGCTTGGGTAGAACTGGCTTGTATAGTAGGGCCATCGGCCAATGGATCGCTGAAGGGCAGGCCTATTTCAACCATATCTACGCCGTTTTTTTCCAAGGCTTTCAAAATAGGAATAGTATCCTCCAAGTTTGGATAGCCAGCCGTAAAATAAATAGACAATAGCTTGTTGCCTTGCTGTAAGGTTTCTTGTAATCGTTTCATTATAGGTTGAAATAATCAATATATGTATTTAAATCTTTGTCTCCGCGACCGCTTAAATTTATAACCACGATGTCGTCTTTTTTAAATGGCCTGTTTTTAAAAATAGCAAGTGCGTGGCTGGTTTCAATAGCAGGGATAATGCCCTCTAGTTTACTTAATTCCAGACCGGCTTCCATAGCTTCGGTATCGGTAATCGAAATAAACTCGCCACGACCACTGGCATATAAATGGGCGTGCATGGGGCCTACGCCCGGATAATCCAAACCGGCCGAAATAGAATAGGGTTCGGTAATCTGCCCATCGGCTGTTTGCATCAATAAGGTTTTGCTGCCGTGGATAATACCGGGTTTACCTAAAGCAGAAGTAGCGGCACTTTCGCCACTCTGTATCCCTTTGCCGGCAGCTTCAACGGCAATAATGCCTACGTTTGGCCGGTCTAAATAATGGTAATAAGCTCCGGCAGCATTGCTTCCGCCGCCTACACACGCAACAACATAGTCTGGATTTTCTCTTACTTCCTTTTCCTGCAATTGTGTTTTTATTTCTTCAGAAATTACGCTTTGAAATCGTGCTACCATATCAGGATAGGGATGTGGCCCCACCACACTGCCAATGATGTAATGGGTGTTGGTGGGATTGTTTATCCAATCGCGAATGGCCTCATTGGTTGCATCTTTTAACGTTTTGCTGCCGCTTGTGGCTGGAACTACGGTAGCCCCAAGCATTTTCATGCGTGCTACGTTGGGTGCTTGCCGTTCCATATCAATAGCGCCCATATATACAATGCAAGCTATTCCCATAAGCGCACATACAGTAGCCGTGGCTACGCCGTGTTGTCCTGCTCCGGTTTCAGCAATAATACGGTTTTTGCCCAAATGCTTGGCCATGAGTATCTGTCCAATTGTATTGTTTACTTTATGTGCTCCAGTATGGCATAGGTCTTCCCTTTTTAAATAGATTTTAGTATTGTATTTTTCTGAAAGGCGCTTGGCATAATATAATGGAGTAGGGCGACCTACGTACTCTTTGAGCAGTTCTTTGAATTTCTTTTGAAAACTAAGTTCTTGCATGACAGCAAGATAGTTTTGCCGCAGTTCTTCTACGTTTGGGTAAAGCATTTCGGGAATATAAGCCCCGCCAAACTCACCATAATACCCTTTTTCGTTTACGTGGTAGCTCATACGTTTGATTGTAATGTGTTCAGTTTTTCCATAAACAGTTGCAGTTTATTGGTGTTTTTTAATCCGGGTTGGTCTTCAAATTTACTGTTTACATCAACAGCCACAATGGGAAGGTCGGTCTTCAGTATTTCTGAAAGCTGGTCTAATTCGTCTAATCCAATGCCTCCGCTGAGCACAATTGGTGTTGAGGAAGGATATTCTTCTAAAATTTTCCAATTGAAGGTGTAGCCGTTTCCCCCTTTTGCCTTTCCCTTGGTATCAAAAAGAAAAGCCGAAACATAGGGTTCGTAATTTTTTAATACCGAAAAGTCAAAGGTGTCTTTAATGCTGAAAACTTTCCAAATGGCAGTAGTTGTTTTTCTGTTCAAAGCCAGTTTTTTACAGAAATCTGCAGACTCTTCCCCGTGCAATTGAATGACGTCTAATTGCAATTGTGCTACCCGTTCCTTTATTTCGATATGGGTAGCGTTTACAAATACTCCCACCTTTTTTATCGATTTGGGCAACAAAGGGATGTCACCTTTATAATTGCGTGGTGAGCCTTTGTAGAAAATAAACCCCAAATAATCTGGATACAGCGCAGCTACCTCCGTAGGGTTATGTTTCATACCGCAGATTTTTAGTTTTGGTGTGTTCATCTTCAACATAATTTGGCCCTATACCTTACAGCTCTTTTAAAACTTACAAGGATGCAATAAAATTTCTTGCGCTTTCACCGGGATTATCGGTTTTCATAAAGGTTTCGCCTATTAAAAAACCTTTGTAACCATAATCTTGCAATGTTTTCATGGTTTGAGGATCGCTGATGCCGCTTTCTGAAATTTTTATAAAATCATTCGGTATTTTTTCTGAAAGTGCTTTGCTCACCTCGATGGAAACCTCAAAGTTTTTTAAATTTCGGTTGTTCACGCCCAACATATCAACGGTTGGCAACAAAGAACGTTGCAACTCTTCTTCATTATGAACTTCCAACAAAACATCCAGTCCCAACTGCTTGGCGGTTTTTGAAAATTGCTTCAACTGATTATTGCTTAAAGCAGCGGCAATCAACAGAATAGCATCGGCTCCATACGCTCTTGCTTCATAGATTTGATAGGGATCGATAATAAATTCTTTACGCAACAAGGGAATATCCACACAGTTTCTGGCCAATGCCAAATCGTCCAATGATCCGCCAAAATACTTGGTATCTGTTAACACCGAAATACCACAAACACCAGCTTTCTTATAGCCACTGGCAACTTCAGGCAAATTAACTTGGTCGTTAATGACCGATTTGCTGGGCGACCTTCTTTTGTGTTCGGCAATAATCCCCGTTCTGGAATGGTTTAAGGCAGCCGCCAATGAAATAGGAGAGCGGACAAATGCTTTTGACTTTTCTAAAACCGAAATAGGGAAAAGCGCTTTTTTGGCATTGACTTCTTTTAATTTATTCTGAATGATGTGGTCTAAAATAGTCATATATTAAGCACTCAGTTTTTGAAGTTTTTGCAATACTTGCAAGGCTTTTCCAGATTGTAACGACTCTTTTGCTTGTTCGATTCCCGTTTCAATACCGCATTGTTTGGCAACCGAAATAGCCATCCCGGCATTGGCGCAAACCACATTGTTTTGCTCTTCGGTTCCGTGCCCTGAAATAATTGTTTTAAATAGTTCAGCAGATGATTCCACCGTATCGCCACCGTAAATAGCAGATTGTTCGATGCTGCTGAAACCGAAATCTTCTGGCTTCATGGTGCTTTCCGAAGTATTTGAAATAACTTTTACGGGACCAGTCAGTGAAATTTCATCGTATCCGTCCATGGCGTGCAAAATAGCGTAATTTTTACTGCTTTTTTGATACATATAGCCGTATAAGCGTGCCAATTGCAAATTGAACACACCCACTAACTGGTTTTTGGGAAATGCAGGATTTACCATAGGGCCCAACATATTGAAAAACGTTTTTACGGCTAAATCCCTTCTAATTGGGGCAACGCTTTTCATAGCGGGGTGGAAAAGCGGGGCGTGCAAAATACAGATGCCTGCCTCGTCAAGACTTCGTTTTAAAAAATCGGTTTCGTTACTGAATTGTATCCCCAATTGTTCCATAACATTGCTGCTGCCGCTTATGGAGGACACCCCATAATTACCGTGTTTGGTAACCAAAACACCTGCTCCGGCTGTAACAAAAGAGGAGAGCGTGGAAATATTAAACGTGTTTTTACTGTCGCCACCGGTTCCGCAGAGGTCTATGGTGTTGTACCCCGATAAATCTACCTTTAAGCAAAGGTCTAATAAAGCGTCGCGAAAGCCTTCCAATTCTTCAAGAGTGACGTTTCGCATCATGAAAACGGTTAAAAAAGAGGCAATCTGGCTTTGGTTAAACTTTCCTTCACTAATGGAAACTAAGATGTTTCGGGCTTCTTCTTTGGTTAACTGCTCGTGATTTATAAGTCTGTTAAGTACTTGCTTCATTTTATTTTGGATATGGCGAAATAGAGCTCGAAAGTCTTCAAGAACTTTGAGGTCTGGTTAGAAAGCCTAACATGATGATTAATTAAGTGAAAAGGTAGTGCCGTCTTTTCCGTCTTTAAGCTGTATGCCTGCTTTTTGCAATTCGTCCCTAATTTTGTCGCTCGTTTCAAAATCCTTGTTGGCACGGGCTTTGTCCCTCAACTGGATCAATAATTTAATGGTTTCACTCAATTTATTGCCGTCCTGAGCGGTGCTTTCAGCTATATCGACCAATCCTAACACATCGAAAATAAAATCCTGCATGGTTTGTTTCAACAACTGCAGGTCTTTTTCTGTAATGATCTCGGAACCGTCTAACACTGAATTGATGAATTTAGCTCCCTCGAACAACTGTGCAATAAGAATCGGGCTGTTAAAGTCGTCATTCATGGCATCATAACACGATTGACGCCAACGGGTTACGTCGATACTGCTGCTTTCTGAAGTTTTTACCCCGCCAATGGAGCGATAAGCATCCATTAAGCGATTAAAGCCTTTTTCGGAAGCTTCTAATGCCTCTTTTGAAAAATCCAAAATACTTCGGTACTGCGCTTGATACATAAAAAATTTGACCACAGTAGGTGCAAACGGCTTGTTGAAAATATCGTTGTCGCCCGAAAACATATCCCGTGGAAGAATAAAGTTTCCAGTGGATTTCGACATTTTTTTACCATTAAGCGTCAACATATTGGCGTGCATCCAATAATTTACTGGATTTTGACCATTAGAAGCTTCGGCTTGTGCAATCTCACATTCATGATGTGGAAACTTTAGATCCATACCACCGCCGTGGATGTCAAATTGATTGCCCAGATATTTTGTGCTCATTACGGTACATTCTAAATGCCAGCCAGGGAAACCGACACTCCATGGCGAAGGCCAACGCATAATGTGTTCGGGATCGGCTTTTTTCCAAAGGGCAAAATCCTGAGGGTTCTTTTTATCGCTCTGCGCGGCAAGTTCCCGGGTATTGGCGATCATATCTTCTAAATTCCGTCCGCTTAAAATGCCGTATTTGTGGTCTTCGTTGTACTTCATCACGTCAAAATAAACAGAGCCGTTTTTTTCATACGCATAGCCTTGTTCTATAATGTTTTCCACAATCTGTATTTGTTCAACAATATGTCCGGTAGCTGTGGGTTCAATACTTGGCGGATGGGCATTGAAGGTTTTCATGATATTATGGAAATCGACCGTGTATTTCTGAACCACTTCCATAGGCTCCAATTGTTCGATCCGGGCTTTTTTCAAAATTGGGTCGTCACCACTTTCCCCGTCGTTTTCAAGATGACCGGCGTCAGTGATATTTCGAACATAACGAACTTTATATCCAAGATGTTTCAGGTACCGAAAAACAAGGTCGAATGATAAAAACGTACGGCAATTTCCCAAATGGACATTGCTGTAAACCGTAGGGCCACACACGTACATGCCGATAGCACCCTCGTTTATGGGAACGAATTTCTCTTTCTTTTTAGAAATGGAATTGTAAATGGTAAGTTCTTGTTCTTCGTAACGTTTCATGTTCTTTGTTGTCGGAAGCCGAAAGACCGGAGACCGTTGTTAATAATTATATATTTCGAAAATATAATCAGTAAATGAATATTTTAAAAGAGCATTTCAATTTTTATCCAGCATCCAGCATCCAGCATCCAGCATCCAGCATCCAGCATGTAGCATCAGTCATCCCCTAAAATTCAGTATCCAAATTGATATAATCCAAAAAATCCCGACGTGTTTCGGCGTTTTTAAACTTTCCGCCAAATTCACTGGTAACGGTACTGCTATCTATATCCCTAATTCCTCTGGAGTTGACGCATAAATGTTTGGCGTCGATCACACAAGCAACATCGTCTGTATTTAGTACTTTTTGCAATTCTTTAACCACTTGCATGGTAAGGCGTTCTTGTACTTGCGGGCGTTTTGCGTAATAATCTACAATACGGTTCATTTTTGATAATCCTACAACCGTGCCGTTTGAAATATATGCAATATGGGCTTTCCCAACGATAGGAAGCAAATGGTGTTCGCAAGTAGAGTAGAGGGTGATGTTTTTTTCTACTAACATCTCTCCATACTTGTATTTGTTGTCAAAGGTTGAGGCTTTTGGCTTTCGGTCGGGGTGCAAGCCTCCAAAAATTTCTTGAACGAACATTTTGGCAACCCTGTTGGGGGTTCCCTTTAAGCTGTCGTCGGTTAAATCGAGCCCTAACGTGTCCATAATATTATGAACGTCTTTTTTAATACGTTCAATTTTTTCTATGTCACTAAGTTCGAAAGCATCAGGGCGCAACGGGGTTCCAGTAGCGCTGCCTACGTGGTCATCGCCCATGGCTTCAATTTCTTGTAGTTGTTTTTCTAAATCCATCTGTTGTTGTAAGTGTGGTCTATAAACTGTTTGCAAAGATAGGCAATCGGCTTAGGCTATAAAAAATTGGGTATTGTTATTTTTAATGTCTTTATTCTATTGCCCTATGGGTATGCAAAAAACCATAAAAACAAAAAAGCCCCACGACAAAGCAGGGCTTTTGTTTCTAATTTAAAAGTACCTTATTTTGTTTTTTCTAAAACACTTTTGTTATCCGACAAAACGGTTCCTTTTATTTTCAAGGCTTTAACGGGCTGATCGGCATTGGAATACACGGTTACGGTCTTCCTAATGGGGCCAACGCGTTTTGTATCGTATTCTACTTGAATTTCGCCAGTTTCCCCAGGGGCCACGGCTTTTTCAGGTTTTTTTGGAACGGTACAACCGCAGCTCGATTTAACATCGGTTACCACCAGAGGCGCATCGCCCACATTGGTAAATTCAAAAACACGAACGCCATCGCTTCCTTTAGCGATCTCGCCGTAGTCTATGGTTTCAGATTTAAATTCAAATTTTGCTTGTGCATTGGCGGCAAGTCCAAATAAAGCTACAAATGCAATTAATGCTAATTTTTTCATGATTTCTAAGATTTAGAGTATGCTAATGTACATATCTTTCATGCAATCTGCAAAATAACTTATTCACTTTTATAATCTTGCAGATATAGCTACTTTTGCATACTTAGTTCAAAAATTAGACCAAATTATGGCAATAACGGCAAAATATAACGCTCAAGATATTGAAAACAAGTGGTATGACCACTGGATGAAGAATGGTTATTTTCATTCTGAAGTAAACGAAAAAGAACCGTATGCCATAGTAATTCCGCCTCCAAACGTGACAGGAGTGTTACACATGGGGCATATGCTCAACAATACCATACAAGATGTATTGATACGCAGAGCGCGTTTAAAAGGCTATAACGCCTGTTGGGTGCCGGGTACCGACCACGCATCCATTGCTACCGAAGCAAAAGTTGTGGCAAAATTGAAAGATGAAGGGATTGATAAAAACAGCCTGACCCGAGAAGAATTTTTAGAGCACGCTTGGGAATGGACCCACAAACACGGCGGAATCATTCTTGAACAATTAAAAAAACTGGGCGCTTCTTGCGATTGGGAACGTACTAAATTTACGATGGATGACGATATGTCAGCCTCTGTGATCAAGGTTTTTGTGGATTTATACCAAAAAGGACATATTTACCGTGGCTACAGAATGGTAAACTGGGATCCACAGGCCCAGACCACCCTTTCTGACGAAGAGGTGATCCATATTGAAAAACAAGGCAATTTATACTACCTGAACTATAAAATCGAAAGAAGCGAAGAAACTTTAACCATCGCTACCACACGGCCAGAAACCATTTTGGGCGATACCGCAATCTGTATCAATCCTAACGATGAACGCTTTACTCATTTAAAAGGAAAAAACGCCATTGTACCTATCTGCAACCGGGTGGTTCCCATTATTGAAGATGAATATGTCGATCTGGAGTTTGGTACCGGATGTTTGAAAGTAACACCTGCCCATGATGAAAACGATAAGATGCTGGGCGATAAGCACAATTTGGAAATCATCGATATTTTAAACGACGATGCTACCTTAAACCAATACGGACTTCATTATCAAGGAAAAGACCGCTTTACCGTACGCAAGGAAATTGTGGCCGAATTAAAGGAAATGGGCGTTCTCGCCAAAGTGGAGCAGCACACCAACAAAATAGGGACGAGTGAACGTACCGGCGCGGTGATCGAACCAAAATTGAGCGACCAATGGTTTTTAAAAATGAAAGAACTGGCCCAGCCTGCACTTGATGCCATTCTTGAAAAAGATATTCAGTTGGTGCCAGAGAAATTCATCAACACCTACCGCCATTGGATGGAAAATGTACGCGATTGGAACATTTCACGGCAACTGTGGTGGGGCCATCAAATCCCTGCCTATTACTACGGAAGCGGGAAAGGAGATTTTGTAGTGGCAGAAACCGCCGAAGCAGCGTTGCAGTTAGCTAAGGAACAATCGGGCAATGATGCATTAAAAGCCACCGACCTCATTCAGGACCCCGATGCGTTGGATACGTGGTTTTCTTCTTGGTTGTGGCCCATTAGTGTGTTCAATGGAATTTTAGAGCCCGACAATGAAGAAATAAACTATTATTACCCTACCAGGGATTTAGTGACTGCCCCAGAAATTTTGTTCTTCTGGGTGGCACGAATGATCATCGCAGGTTATGAATACCGTGACGAAAAACCGTTTAATAGTGTGTATTTAACCGGGATTGTACGCGACAAGCAACGACGGAAAATGAGCAAGTCCTTAGGAAACTCGCCAGACCCTATTGAGCTGATGAACAAGTACGGCGCCGATGGCGTTCGGGTAGGGATGCTGTTGAGCTCGCCCGCCGGAAACGATTTAATGTTTGAAGAAGAATTGTGCAAACAGGGGAGCAGTTTCGTAAACAAAATATGGAATGCCTATCGATTGATCGACGGTTGGGATGTTTCAGATGACAAAGTAGAAACCGAGACCGATGCCATTGCCATCGATTGGTATAAAAACAAATTTGCGAAAACTCTTGCCGAGATTGAAGACCATTACGGCAAATACCGTATTAGTGATGCACTTATGGCCACCTATAAATTGGTATGGGACGATTTTTGCTCTTGGTTGCTCGAGATGTTGAAACCTGGTTTTGGAGAGCCAATCTCGGCTGCTACACATAAAAAAGTAATCGCGGTGTTAGAAGATAATTTAAAGTTGATGCATCCGTTTGTGCCGTTTGTTTCTGAAGAAATTTGGCAAAACATTACAACGCGCACCAAGGAAGAAGCTTTGATTATTGCTGAGTGGCCAAGTGATTCAGGTTATGATGAAAAACTGATAAAAGACTTCGAATTTGCCCAGGACGTGATTTCTGGCATCAGGACCATAAGGAAAGAAAAGAATATTTCTTTCAAAAATACCATTTCGGTTTCCGTGATCAATAATGAAAAAACCGATACTACTTTCGATTCGGTGATAATAAAAATGGGGAACCTTTCTGAACTGAATTATGTCACCAAAAAAATTGATGGCGCATTGACCTTTAGGGTAAAAAGCAACGAATATTTCATACCTATTGAAGGTGCAATTGATGTAGCAGATGAAATAGCCAAATTGAACGAAGAGCTCAGCTATACCGAAGGCTTTTTGAAAAGCGTTCAAGGAAAACTGAAAAACGAACGTTTTGTGAACAATGCTCCTGAAAAAGTGGTTGCCATGGAAAAGCAAAAGGAAGCAGATGCGCTGGCTAAAATTGAAACCATAAAAGCAAGTTTAGCATCCCTTAAATAGGCAAAAGGCGTTAAATTTTCTTAATTTCCTACAAACAAGGCGTTAATTTTCTTTTGAATACAACGCATTGCCTGTAATTTGAGTAAAAATCATAATTATGGACCAGGCAAAGTATGACCAAATGCAAGGGATGTTGAATAAATTGGAAGATATTAAAAACAGCCAAGAAAGCATTATTGACAAAATTAACCACGTAATAACCGACCTTTTTCAAAATCCGGACAAAGACTTGGAGAAAGCAATGGAAGAGGCCCATGAAAAAGCATCGGCCAATGTGGATAAAATTGCAGAAGCTATTGATGAATATGAAATAAAATTCAACAAAGCGCAACAGCAATAACTATATTGTTTTAGCTATTATTCAGTATTGCTATCCCAGTCATTCCGAAGTCATTTCGACAAGAGGATACTACGCCATATTTCGTCTTAAATCGTATTACTTTATTTCCGGTACAAAAAGTAAGTGTTTACCGCTTCTATATACTTTAATTTAGCCTCGCGGGTAGTCATGCCTTTTGTTTGAAACAGCGCATTGGTTTTAAAAGCAGAAATAAGCGGTTTGCTGCTCGGGGTGGGATGTGCATCACTGGTTGCCCGTTTGTAATAAGCGTATAGGCGCAAGAGAACATCTGCGGGAAACGGTTTTTGGTGCGCATTGATGCTATCGACCGCTTTTTTAAAGGCAGTATCTAACTCTTTATCGTTCATGTTGATGCCAATGGGGTAATTCCCCCTTTCACTTTTTGATTTAGGCTCACGTCAATTTTTGCATTCAAAGGTAAAAAAACGTCTACCCGCGAACCAAATTTAATAAATCCGCTGTCGTCTGCCTGGTTTACGGTTTGGCCTTCTTTGGCATAATTGACGATTCGCTTCGCCATGGCACCAGCTATTTGGCGGTGCAGTACATCACCAAATTTTTCCGATTTTACCACTACCGTGGTGCGTTCGTTCTCCTCGGAAGATTTTGGGTGCCAAGCCACTAAAAACTTACCGGGATGGTACTTGCTGTACACCACATCACCACCTACCGGATAACGGGTTACATGCACGTTTACCGGCGACATGAATACCGATACCTGTATTCTTTTTTCGTTGTAGTATTCTTTTTCAAATACCTCTTCTATAACTACAACTTTACCATCAACCGGTGATAATACGTGGTTGTCGTCTGTATTAAAAGCACGTTTGGGGTTTCTGAAAAACTGCAGAATCAATACCAACAGAACGATTAACGAAATAATGATCCCTCCTTTGATAAATGAATTTTCAACGAAGTAGTCGGCCACAAGGCTCAGCACAATACAGAGTACAAGTGCTATTAAAATTATTTTATGTCCTTCTTTATGAAACATAGTAAACTATTTGTAAAAAAGCGTAAATAAAAGGGCTTGCAAAAATGATGCTGTCAAGCCTGTCGTACAATCCGCCGTGTCCGGGCATTAATATCCCGCTGTCCTTAACACCGGCCTGTCTTTTGAATTTTGACTGAATTAAGTCGCCAATGGTGCCAAAGACCGATGCAAAAACGGCCATTAAAATCCAGACCATTAGCGTATATGTCAAGGTAAGCTCGGGCTGGTATGCTTCCAAACACTTAAATATAAGAAAACTTGCCAAAACAGCACCGGCCAATCCGCCAAGAAATCCCTCCACGGTTTTTTTTGGAGATATACGCTCCAAAAGTTTTCTTTTACCGAAGTTCTTGCCAATGAGATAGGCGAATGAATCGTTGAACCAAATCAAGAAAAAAACACCGCCAATCAATTCAGGAATAAAATTACCATCGTGCAACGGAATAAGGGTTAAAAACACAAAGCCGCTTATTAAGTATAGAATAATGGCAACGTACTTCTTCTTTTCAAACATAGGGATTTTACTTACCCAAAGCACGTCCTTTAAAAGAAACAGGTTGACAAAACAGCATAAAATGAGCAGCAAGGTCACGGCATTGTCGTCGAATATGGAATAACTGAAAAAATAAAGAAAACCTGCCAATAAAATATAGGCCAGAATACTTTTTAAGTGTATCAGCTTTAAAAATTCACTTAAGGTAACGATGGAAAGTATAAAGAACAACGCCATAAACCATTCATGCGAGGTAAACATAGAAATAATAACTATCGAAATGTAGAGCACACCCGATAGGGTTCGCACGATAAATTCCTTCATATTATAGGTCTTCCAATAGCAACAAATATAGGTTTTTTGTGCTACTTCCGTAACTCATGAAGTCCTTTTCTTTATCGGTTTCAAAGTCCTGAATGGTAGTGATATTTGTAGGAATCTGTTTGGTATTGCGGTTTTTTATGATGCGCAACCCTTCGCTTATGGTATCGACCAGTTGACTTGTAGTGGCAAAAACAACAAAATTGAACGGCAGTTCGCTCAATTTTTTTTCTTTGATCTGGTTTGATGATAACAGGATAGAACCGTTTTTGGCCACTAAAGATTCACAGGTAGTCAAAAAAAACGTGGTATTGCCCTTTTGGGTAAAGTTGAGGTTGAAACCGTCAAAACGGGAAGCGAGGTTTTTATCTACACAAAAAACATCGCGTTCGTACCAATCGTTTTCAATTAAAATATTGTCAAAAGCCTCTAAAATTTCATCCATGGACTCACAATACAAGAACTTTCCGCCGTTCTTGTTGAAGTTATAGGTAAACTTCTCGTCGATAGGAAGTTTTTCTTCTGGGTAATATTTGCTTGTGTCAGACTGTTTGGCTTTTTCGTCTGACTTGTGTTTCTTGGGGTTTAAAAGTCTCTTAAACAGACTCATGCATTGTTAATTGAGGAGTTTGTAATGCGTTTAACTTCAAATATATGAAATCTAACGATAAGAATTGACCCTTGCAAGCAAAAAGAAGTTTAATTGGTCGCTACCTTTTCTTCTTCGTTCTCTTGGTTTCCTTCGTTGTCGTCGTTATCGTCCTCTTTATTATCGTCTTTTTTATCTATTATTTTATTTTCTTTATCTTTTTTGAAAGGACGTTCACCAAAAATACGCTCTAAACTTTCTTTGAAAATCACTTCTTTTTCAAGCAACTCTTCAGCAAGTTCAGTAAGCTTGTCCTTATTGTTTTCCAGCAAGTCCAAGGCTCTTTGGTATTGCGCTTCAATTAAGTTTGAAATTTCCTTGTCAATTATTTCGGCAGTTTTTTCGCTATAAGGCTTGTTGAAATTATATTCATTTTGCCCACTGGAATCGTAATACGTAAGGTTTCCTACTTTTTCATTAAGGCCATAAATGGTGACCATAGCCCGTGCCTGTTTGGTAATCTTTTCAAGATCGCTTAGGGCACCGGTGCTTATTTTATTGAAGATCACTTTTTCTGCGGCCCTACCTCCCAAGGCGGCGCACATTTCGTCCAGCATTTGCTCGGGACGCACAATTAAACGCTCTTCTGGTAAATACCAAGCAGCACCCAGCGATTGACCGCGGGGTACAATAGTCACTTTTACCAGTGGTGCGGCGTGCTCCAACATCCAACTTACCGTGGCGTGACCGGCTTCGTGATAGGCAATGGCCTTTTTCTCATCTGGAGTGATGATTTTGTTTTTCTTTTCCAAACCGCCTACAATACGGTCCACGGCATCGAGGAAATCTTGCTTGCCAACCGATTCTCTTTCTTTACGAGCAGCGATCAATGCCGCCTCGTTACAAACATTGGCAATATCGGCACCTGAAAAACCTGGGGTTTGCTTTGCCAAGAAGTCTGTATCTAATGAATCGTCTATTTTTAACGGTCGCAAGTGAACTTCAAAAATCTCCTTGCGCTCGCGAACGTCGGGCAGGTCCACATAAATTTGCCTGTCAAAACGCCCGGCACGCATCAAGGCTTTATCCAGTACATCGGCACGGTTGGTTGCGGCCAAAACAATGACATTGGTATTGGTGCCAAAGCCATCCATTTCGGTCAATAACTGGTTCAAGGTGTTTTCCCGCTCATCGTTAGAACCGGAGAAATTGCTTTTTCCCCGAGCTCGGCCAATAGCGTCAATTTCATCGATAAATATAATGGATGGTGATTTTTCCTTGGCTTGTTTAAACAGGTCTCGCACCCGCGAAGCACCCACACCTACGAACATTTCAACAAAATCGGAACCAGACAGCGAGAAAAACGGAACTTTCGCTTCGCCTGCAACAGCTTTTGCCAATAAGGTTTTACCTGTACCTGGAGGGCCAACCAATAAGGCGCCTTTTGGTATTTTACCTCCAAGGGAGGTGTACTTTTCGGGGTTTTTAAGAAAATCTACGATTTCCTGTACTTCTTCTTTGGCTCCTTCTAATCCGGCTACATCTTTAAAGCTCGCTTTTACATCTGTTTTTTCATCAAAAAGCTTGGCTTTGGATTTTCCTATATTGAAAATCTGTCCGCCAGGACCTCCGCCCGAACCGGCAGACATCCTTCTCATAATGAAAATCCAAATAGCGATGATCACCACAAAAGGCAATAGGGTTATCAATAGGTCGCCCCACATATTTTCCTCGGTGTCCCAGACAAGCTGGGTGTCGAGGTTGTTTTCTTCTTTTATCCTGTTAATGTCATTTTCAAAATTCTGTTCATCACCAAATTGAAACTGATAATTAGGATCGTTAGGGCCGGGATCCAGCATACTGTTGCCCGTGGACCTAGAGTGAATATCTTTGCTTTTTGCTTCTTCAGTAAGGAAAACCTTGGCAATTTTATTGTTTACAATCTTGACCTTGGCTACGTCGCCTTCTCTCAAAAACTGTTCAAACTGTGATTTTGTTGTTTTTTCGGGTTGTGCCCAGCTGCCGCCGCCAAAAAATTGTATTCCCATAAACAATAAGAATATGGCCGCATAAATCCAATAATTACTGAATTTCGGTTTCTTGTTCTCTGGCTTGTTGCCCTGGGGCTTATTGCCCTTTTTATTATTTTCTAATGCCATAAGGCTTTTCTTCTTTAGTAAGTTGTTTCAATTTTAACAGATTTGGCGTCTCCCCACAATCCTTCTATATCGTAAAATTCCCGAATATGTTTTTGGAACACATGAACGACCACGTGCACAAAATCCATTAATATCCATTCGGCATTGTTGCTACCTTCAACATGCCAGGGTTTTTCCTTTAATGTTTTGCTAACGGTTTTTTGAATGGAGTTGACAATGGCGTTTACCTGCGTGTTTGAGGAACCATTGCATATAATGAAATAATCGCAAACGGTGTTTTCTATATCCCTAAGGTCCAGAATTTGAATATCTTTCCCCTTTACATCTTCAATCCCTTTTAATATCTGTGTAATAAGTTGATCTGTTTCTTGCTCTTTCTTCGACATTAACCTAATTTAATTTTCGCAAAGTTATTACTTTTTTGTTTCTTGATACCCTAAAAAAAGGATATAGCACTAATATTTTACATGTGAAGATAATCAAACTTAATGCCATTGACTCAACCAATACCTACTTAAAGCAATTAAACAAAGAAGTTTTGCTGGAAGACGAGGTGGTAGTATGTGCAAAACACCAACGGGCAGGACGTGGACAACGCACGGCTATGTGGTATTCAAAAGTAGGGGAAAGCCTTACATTTAGTGTGTTTAAACGTGTTTATAGTTTGCCTGCAGACCAACAGTTTTTGCTGGTTATGCTAACAGCCTTGGCGGTAAAAGATGTTTTAAACAGCCTTGAAGTACCGGCTGTTGCCATAAAATGGCCTAACGACATCTTGTCACGTTCAAAAAAGCTGTGTGGTGTTTTGATTGAAAACACTTTGCAACAGGCAGCCATAACCACCTGTATTTCAGGAATTGGTTTAAATGTAAACCAAACAGGTTTTGACAACCTGCCAATGGCAACATCTATGAGAATATCGACAGGGAAAAAATTTGATGTAGAAGCAGTTTTTCATGCCGTAGCCAATGAAGTGCTCAATAGGCTCAGGAGCATTCCCGAAACTGATTTTCAGGTTATAAAACAGGAATATGAAGCGGCACTTTTCAGAAAAAATAAGGTTTCAACTTTTCAACGGCCTTGCGGAACGCATTTCAACGGGATCATAACCGGAATTGCAGCTTCTGGTGCTTTACTGGTGGAGCATGAAAATGGAGCCATGGAGCAATTTCAGATGAAAGAAATTAAGCTGTTATATTAAGGTTAGTGCCTGTTAACTAGTATTTTGGGCGGTAACCTTTCTGGCTCCACGGGCTACTTATCCTTGTCTGGTGAGTAAGAAACAGAACGAACTTTAATAAAGATATAGCGGCATTAAAGTTTTTCCATATTAGTGGTAAGCGTATCCAAAAATTTTGAAATGGGACTTTTAATCATCATGGCCATCATGCTGTTGAAATCGCCTTCAAATAAAAGCTCGGCCTTAGAGGTGTTGTCATCAACCGGTTCCACATTGGCGGTTAGCGTGAAAGGTAGTTTGTCGCTTATGGCCCCTAAAACCACTTCATTGGGCGGGTTGGATTTTTTTACCTCCAGGGCAATTTCGGGCATGCCTTTTAAGGCAAAGACGAAGGCGTTTTCGCGTATCATTTCAAATTTGTTGATGTTTTCGGGCATGAGTTGCTCAAAATTCTTCACATCACTTAAAAAAAGGCAAAGTTCTTCGCCTGATTTGTTTAAGGTTACTTTTTTACTGGTTAAGTTCATTAAGGTAGTATATGCTTTATTTAGAATTATTTTATTTGTGGGTTCCAATTGGCAGGATCCATTCGCCAAGTGGAAAGCAGTGTTTTTTCTACGGAAGAAATATAACTGGACTTTTCGGCTTGTTGCAATAAGTGGTCGTAATCGCTCAAGGTATGCAGCTCGATGTTGTTTTTGTTGAAATTTTCTTCTGAAACAGAAAAACCATAAGTAAAAATGGCCAGCATCCCCTTTACGTGAAGGTTTGCTTCTTGCAAAGCTTTTGCCGCCATTAAACTGCTGTTGCCTGTACTGATGAGGTCTTCGACAATTACCACATGTTGATTGGGCTGGACAAAGCCTTCAATTTTATTTTGCCGTCCGTGCTTTTTGGCTTCGGGCCTTACATAGCAAAAAGGAAGTCCCAAAGCATCGGCCACCAAAGCGCCTATGCCTATGGCACCAGTGGCTACCCCAGCAATGATATCGGGTTTTCCGTAAAGTACTTCTACTTGTTTTGCCAAGTTTTCCTTGAGGTAATTTCTAATGGTGGGGTAGGAGAGGGTAATGCGGTTGTCGCAATAAATTGGCGATTTCCATCCCGATGCCCACGTAAACGGGTTTTGCGGTTGTAATTTTATTGCATTAATTTGCAATAGCAACTCGGCCGTTTTTTGTGCGGTTTCTTTGTTTAAAATCATACTGCAAATGTATAAAGTTTTTGTTAAAGATATTCCCATAATCCTTTCAACCGAAGAAAATATTGGCGAACAGTATACTTCCATCCCCATTGAATTGGTACGGTTTAAAAAACTGATAAAAAAAATCAATAAAGGCCAGTTGCAGTATGTGAACCTTTACCATAAAAACGAAGAGAAATTGGAACGGTTTCTGCGGAAAAAACTCCCTGTGGTCGAAGCGGCCGGCGGGATGGTCTTCAACGATAAAAAAGAAATCCTTTTTATTTTCCGAAACAAAAAATGGGACCTGCCAAAGGGCAAAATCGAAAAAAGGGAAAGCCATGAAGATGCTGCCGTGCGCGAAGTAAAAGAAGAAACCGGCGTGGATGACCTTGAAGTGCGCGACTTTTTAATGAAAACCTACCATGTATTCAAGCGCAATGGGAAATTTAAATTAAAAGTTACCTATTGGTATAAAATGTACAGCACCTACGAAGATGAACTGCGCCCAGAAGAAAAAGAGGGAATAAAAAAAGCAACCTGGAAAAACTTCGAAAAATCGCAAAAAGCTTTAACCAAAAGCTACGAAAACATCAAGCTGCTTTTTCCGAAGGAATATTTAACCACCCACCCTAACGATAGGGTAACGGAGGTGTGAAGCCTCATAATAGGGCGATTGCTTGTGGATCCAGTCCAGTTGCGCGTACCAATTTTTGGCAAAACTGGGATCGTTTTCCTTTTTGGCCTCAAACGCTTTTTTAATCTCGGGGTTTTCGTTTAAAAACGTTTCGGCCTTGTCTTCCCAAACATAAGGTGAGAACCCTTCTTTTTGCTGTAAAATAGTGTCGAAAAAATTCCAGTTGAAAAACGAATCGGTAGCGGTAGGCTCTAAGGTTTCCACCAAATAACGAACGCCATCTTGGTTGGTTTTAGCCAAATAGTCGCCTTTTTGTATGCGCACTTTTTCGGTGTTGCGGCTTACTTCGGTATTATAATGCAAATAATGACCTTCGTAGGGGTTTTTAACGGTTTCATAGCTTTCGATTTTATATACTTCCGCAGTGATTATTGTGTCTTTTTTCACTTGCTGAAGTTCTATTTTGTTCTGTTTCAGCAAATCGACCACATTCCAGTACCCTTTTGGGATAATGTAATACTCCGGGATGGTAACCGATTTTTTAGACTTAAAATAATCATAATAGGTTATTTCTTTTGTATAGGGTTTGTTGCGGTCGTATTTCAACCGTTTGGCGCCGGTAAGCTTGCTGTCGATTATGTGGCCTTCGTAACCTTTGAATTGTAGGGTGGAGGTTTTGGTGCTGTCCACCTCCCATTGCACAGGATAAGTAGTGCCGGCCTTGTAGGTCATTTTATTGGAGTTGCGTAGCTGCTGTATCAATTCGGCATCTTTATCCACGATATTGATCATGCTTTTCATCAACTCGTATGTACCTTTCACCCGGTCTTTATAGGGTTTCAGCATATGTGTTTCCACCATCATCCCAATGGTGTTGAATAAGGCGGCATAGCCTGTGGAGTACCGTGGTGAATCTTTAAATTGGGAGAATCCGCTTTCGGGCGTTCGGTTAAACACATTAACATATGGGGTGATGTCCCAATTTTTTTGATGAAGCGAGTCCTCTAACTGGGGCATCAACGCTTGATGCACATAAGTGCCCAGTTCGCCGCCCAATTTATCGTGTTGGGTAAATAGGTGGGTAAGTGTGTACTGGTAATCGGCACCGTTGCTTACGTGATTGTCTATAAACACATCGGGCTTCACGGTACGGAAAAGGTTGGTAAAAGCGCGTGCATTTTTGGTGTCGGCTTTTACAAAGTCGCGGTTAAGGTCGTAATTACGCGCATTGCCACGAAAACCATATTCTTTAGGGCCGTTCTGGTTGGTGCGGCTGTGGCTGTTCCGGTTTAGGGCACCTCCAATATTGTAAATGGGAATGACCGATATAATGGTGTTTTTTGGGGCTTCTATTTTTCCTTCGGCCAGATCGCGCATCAATAGCATGGACGCATCGATGCCGTCGGGTTCGCCGGGATGGATACCGTTATTGATAAGCAGCACTATTTTTTCTTCTCTATTGTTGAATTCAGACTCAAAACTGCGGTTGGGGTTAAAGGTTACCAGAGACAAAGGTTCGCCAGCATCGGTTTGTTGCATAGTGTATAGGGCGATAGACCTGTATTGTTTGGCCAAGGTGTTGTAAAAATCCATTACCTGGGTGTAGGTTCCGGTTTTTGTCCCTTTGGTTTTTTCAAATACGGTAGGTTTCAGTTCGTCTTTATTTTGATTGTTTGAGGTACACGAGTACAATACAATGAGTGCGAAACAAATAGCAACTGTTTTTTTCATGAATGCGGGTTCTTTTCAGCAAATATAGTAAGTGCTGGCGGTTTAAGATTTCTTTTTTTAACATTTTATTTATGGATAAATGCTTTTTTTATCGATTCACTTTGTTATATTTGTTGGTAGAATATTAAACTTTAAACTTTTTATTATGAAAAAAATTACATTATTTGCTTTTGCGCTTTTTAGTGTTGGGGCAATTGCACAGACATCAATTTCTGGGAATACAGCTGAAATAACCGCTTCAGGTTCTTCTTCAGCTCCAGAACGAACGGGAGCGGAAATTGTGTTGACAAATTCCAATAACCCAGTTGACGTTACCGATGGCGGGGTTGCTTGCTGGAACTCTGGAGATGGAACATATAGTGAAAACAGTTTTTTCAGATCTTACGATTTGACAGACTATGGCGTTACTGACGGTGATTTTAATATCTCATCTTTAGAGTTTGGACAAGGATCAGCCGATGATGGAAAAGAATTATTTTTGAACGTTTATGTAGCAGACAATATTGATTTAGAAGTAGCTACTTTAGTATTTGTTGATGGGGTTCTTCATACTGCTTCTTCAGCTGATGATCTTAGTTTAGTTACAGTTCCTGCTGATATCACAGTTCCAGGTGGATCTATCGTTGTTTTTGAAGTGAATGCTGGAGATAGTGGAGCAAATGCAGGAGAGACATATTTCCCTGGAAATAATGGAGATGGTGAAACGGCTCCAAGTTATTTACAAGCTGCAGATTGTGGTGTTAACGTGCCTACTCCTGTAGCTGATGTAGCAGGGCAAGAATCTTATGTGATGAATGTAGTAGGAGAGCCGGTTCTTAGTGTTGGTGAAAATGCACTTTCTCAAGTATCTATTTACCCAAACCCAGCATCTGATGTGTTAAACATTAATGCGCCAGCATCTGTAGAAGTTACTGGTGTTGCTATTTATGATGTGTTAGGAAAAAAATCTAACGTATCAATGGTAAATGGTCAAATCAATGTTTCTGGCCTTGCTAACGGAGTTTACATTCTTTCATTAGAAACTAGCGCAGGTACGTTGACTGAAAAAATCGTTAAGAACTAAGTAAAAGCTCTTTAACAGTATCAAAGGCCTCGCAATTGCGGGGCTTTTTTTATTGATATAACCGTGATGATTTAAAGTGCGTTTAGTGAACGGAATATCTAGGACTGATAGTTTATATGGGCAATTATATTTCTTTTTATGGTTAGGAATTAAGTCCTAAAGTAGAATTTATAAAGTGATTGGTTTTGTGGATTGTTTAGAGCCAACCATCTAATAAAAGACATAAAACGTAATCTTAAGCGAAGATATAAAATCTATCAGAGAAAAGATCATAAGATCTTGTTGAAGCGCTTAATCAAAGTGATCAGGTGATAGAGAGAAATTGAATTTTTGATGTGCGCTTTTTTTAGCACTAAAAGTTAAGAGTGATTATACTAAAAAAGCCGCTCAAAAAATAAGAGCGGCTCTTTCGGTATAGTGAAATAAATACAGTTTATAAATTTATTTTACTTTCTCCACAATGGCTTTGAAAGCTTCAGGGTGGTTCATGGCTAAATCTGCAAGTACCTTACGGTTCAATTCGATATCGTTAGCTTTTAACTGTCCCATAAATTTTGAATAAGACATCCCGTGCTGGCGTGCGCCTGCATTAATACGAGTGATCCACAGGGATCTAAAATTTCTCTTTTTTGCTCGGCGGTCGCGATACGAATACTGCATGGCTTTATCAACAGCATTCTTGGCAATCGTCCAAACGTTTTTACGTCTTCCAAAGTAACCTTTGGCTTGCTTAATCACCTTTTTTCTTCGGGCTCTTGAAGCAACTGAATTTACTGATCTTGGCATAATTTTACTAGGTTTTTGTAGCAGGCGATTCTAATTCTGAATTCTGAATTCTGAATTCAAAATTATGAATTCTTTAAATGGCCGTGCTCCAGGGTTTAAATAATTTGTTTTAACCGGTTAAGCGGTTTACTTCATTCGAAGCATTTGCTTAACATTGTCCTCGTCCGCTTTATGTACTAAAGCATCGTGGGTCAATTTTAGCTTGCGTTTTTTAGACTTCTTTGTTAAGATGTGGCTTTTAAACGCGTGCTTTCTTTTAATTTTACCGGTGCCGGTAAGCTTAAATCGCTTTTTTGCACTGGATTTTGTTTTTTGTTTTGGCATGTCTGCTTCTTTTAACTATTTATTTCACTTTAATTTTAATGCTATATTCACAAGAAAAATATCCCTAAGCTCCTGCAAGATTGAATTTTTTCAAGCTGTAAGCTGAAATATTATTTTGATTTCTTGGTAGGAGCCATGAACATGATCATTCGTTTGCCTTCCAATTTTGGCATTTGTTCTACTTTGCCTACATCTTCCAAATCTTGAGCAAGCCTTAATAATAAAATCTCGCCTTTATCTTTATAGATTATGGATCTACCTTTAAAAAAGACATACGCTTTTAACTTTGCGCCGTCTTTTAAAAACTTTTCTGCGTGGTTTTTCTTGAACTCGTAATCGTGATCATCAGTATTGGGACCAAAACGGATTTCTTTTACGACTACTTTAGAGGCTTTGGCTTTTAAGGCTTTTTCCCTCTTTTTTTGTTCATAGACAAATTTCTTGTAGTCCATCACTTTACAAACGGGAGGTTTGGCGTTAGGAGAAATCTCTACTAAATCCAGTCCCATTTCCTGTGCGATTTCCAATGCTTTTTTGGTAGGATAAATATCCATCTCCACATTGTCGCCCACAAGGCGTACTTCGTCTGCTCGAATCTTTTTGTTGATTCGGTGTTGATCTTCTTTAATGACCCTTCGGCCTCTACTTCTTTTTCTTCGTATTGCTATGGCTATAAATTATTTTAGGCCTGTTGAAAAAACAGGTTTGATTAAACTTGTTTAAAATCTACAATATTATTTTCAATTTCCTTGTTAATTAAATCCGAAAATTCAGAAACGGTCATAGTTCCTATGTCTCCGTCGCTGTGTTTGCGTACCGACACCGTTCCATCTGTTTCTTCTTGCTCGCCAACAATGAGCATATAGGGTATTTTATTCATTTCAGATTCCCTGATTTTCTTCCCTATGGTCTCATTTCGGTTATCAACAAGGGCGCGAATTTCGTCATTTTCGAGCAAATTTAAAACTTTTTGGGCGTATTTTTCATATTTTTCGCTTAAAGATAGAATGGCAACTTGCTCGGGCATAAGCCATAAAGGGAAATTACCGCCGGTATGTTCCAGTAAGATAGCGACAAAACGCTCTAAGCTGCCAAAAGGGGCGCGGTGTATCATAATGGGACGGTGCAATTCATTGTCACTGCCTTTATAGGTAAGGTCAAACCGTTCTGGTAATGTGTAATCTACTTGAATGGTGCCCAATTGCCAACTACGGCCCAGTGCATCTTTTACCATAAAATCGAGTTTAGGGCCGTAGAAAGCCGCTTCGCCTGTTTCAACTACAAAATTCAACCCTTTTTCTTTTGCAGCATTGAGAATGGCATTCTCAGCTTTCTCCCAATTTTCATCACTTCCTATATATTTTTCTGGCTTGTCAGGATCGCGTAAAGAAACCTGAGCCGTAAAATCTGCAAAACCCAACGAACCGAAAACATATAGCACCAAATCGATGACGTTCATAAATTCTTCATCCAATTGATCGGGCGTACAAAATATGTGAGCATCGTCCTGGGTAAATCCGCGAACGCGCGTAAGGCCATGCAGCTCTCCGCTTTGCTCATACCTGTAAACTGTTCCAAATTCGGCAAATCGCTTGGGCAAATCTTTATAAGACCATGGTTTGCTATTGTATATTTCACAATGGTGCGGACAGTTCATGGGTTTCAGTAAAAACTCTTCCCCTTCATTAGGAGTATTAATGGGCTGAAAACTGTCCTCACCGTATTTTGCATAATGCCCCGAGGTTACATAGAGCTCTTTTTGGCCAATATGCGGTGTGGCGACCATTTCATATCCAGCTTTCTTTTGTGCTTTTTTGAGAAAATTCTCTAAACGTTCACGAAGAGCAGCTCCCTTAGGAAGCCATAGGGGCAATCCTTGACCTACTTTCTGCGAAAAGGTGAACAGTTCCAGTTCTTTTCCTAATTTTCTATGATCTCTTTTTTTCGCTTCTTCTAATAAAGCAAGATATTCTTTAAGTTCCTTTTGCTTCGGAAATGTGATGCCATAGATACGCGTTAGCTGAGGGTTGTTTTCATCCCCGCGCCAATAGGCCCCGGCAATGCTCATCAATTTAATGGCTTTTACCATTCCCGTATTGGGTATGTGACCGCCTCGGCATAAATCGGTAAACGTGTCGTGATCGCAAAAGGTTATCGTGCCGTCTTCCAGGTTTTCAATTAACTCTATTTTGTATTCGTTACCCTCTTTTCTATAATAGTCCAATGCATCGGCTTTCGAGGACTCACGCATGGAAAATTCGTGTTTTCCGCGGGCAATCTCCAGCATCTTTTTTTCTATGGTAGGGAAATCTTTTTCAGATACACTATGTTCGCCAAAATCCACATCATAATAAAACCCGTTTTCAATTGCCGGGCCAATAGTTAATTTAACGCCTGGGTACAATTCTTCCAAAGCTTGGGCAAGGATATGGGCAGAAGAGTGCCAGAAGGCTTGTTTACCCTCATTATCCCGCCAGGTATACAGTACTAGGCTACCATCTTGGGTAAGCGGTGTGTTGGTTTCTACGGTTTCATTATTGAAAGAAGCCGAAATTACATTCCTGGCCAACCCTTCGCTTATGCTTTTTGCTACATCCATAGGAGTAACGCCAGCTTCAAATTCTTTTACACTTCCATCCGGTAAGGTAATGCGTATCATAATACAGTAATTTAAGCAGCAAAGATACTACTGTTTTAAAAGTCTCACAATATACAATGGGTTAGTTTTTCTTGAAAATAATCGATCCGTTATAATTGTTTTATACTTGCCAAACAGCATAACATTGTATCACGAAGGATTGTATTAGAATGTTTTAGTTATCTATTAACGACCTGTACTGAGCTTGTCGAAGTAAGTGATCTCACGTCTATTATTTGGGCGTTTCTATTTCTTGTAGAAAAAAACAAGAAACAGCCGGGCTTTCTTCAGTCGCTTTTTTTGTTGGTGGTTGAGGGTGTTCGAAGTTCAAAAAAAAAGCGCTCCAACAAAGACTCAATCCCTAACGCAGGGAAAAGTATGAAAAATTGCATATATATTAAGGTATAAAGGAGTGTTTAGAAAGTCGAAAATTAATTTTTCAATTAAAATAAAACAAATCAACTACTTAGCTGTTCAGGTTAAAAAAACTTTAAAAAAAGGGTGTGTTTTGTTTGCAGAAGTAGAAAAGCAATGTATCTTTGCACCCGCTTACAAAAACAACGTAAGAGGTTTTTACAAGCAAACAACGATCTTTAAAATTATTGAAAATAATTTTTAAAAAGTGTTGCAGAATTAAAAAACTGTTGTACATTTGCACCCGCTTAATGAGTCAATAAAAATTGAATCAAAAAGCAGCAAACAACGGTCTAAAAATATTTTGAAATAATTTTTTAAAAGTGTTGCAGAATTAAAAAACTGTTGTACATTTGCACCCGCTAAAATAACGAAATTAATTTAACGTTAAAGCAGCGAAAAATTAGAGAACAAAAGTTCATTGATATATTGAAATTGACAGCGAGACACGGGATGGGAACGTTCCGTGTCGATATTGAAAAACTAAACTAAGTATGACTCTTGAGATTTTTTTGGGTAGGCTTTTTCGTCACGGGTAT